>JADKAN010000001.1 GCA_016719225.1 Flavobacteriales bacterium
TGATGGGCGACTTGGATGCTTTGCACACGACTTGGATCCAAGTGATGGGCGACTTGGATCCGCTTTGCACACGACTTGGATCCAAGTGATGGGCGACTTGGATCCGCTTTGCACACGACTTGGATCCAAGTGATGGGCGACTTGGATCCGCTTTGTGCACGACTTGGATCCAAGTGATGGGCGACTTGGATCCGCTTTGTACACGACTTGGATCCAAGTGATGGACGACTTGGATCCAAGAAATGCACATGAAGGAAGCACGTGATACAGGTACAGCGCCGATAGCGGGAGGGTGTGGAACGACCCCTTCGGGAGCCGGGCCAGGACGGTGGAAGCCCGGACCCAGCCCCCGATTATCCGGCCCCCGGTGGTCGGCAAGAAAAATACCAAAATGGCAAGCCCATGCTGCACAGCAGCGCCGGACGCGGAATTCCGCTTACACCGCAGTTGCCAGCTTGGTAAGTGCGGAACTTCTTGAAAAACAGCGCCGTTGCAAGCCCTGTCAACAAAAACCAATGACACAAGCAACAAACACTTCCAACAAACACGGACGACCACACGAACAACAACAACCAACAAACAAACAAACACCAACAAAATGAAACTAAACTCAAACTGGCCCTTAGCAGCCTCAACGCCGTTGCGGTCCTCGTACTGCTCTATCGGGTTATCCAGAACCTCACCGGCAACCTCAACTTCAGCACACCGAAAGTGCCGCTGGCGGACATGACCAACATGGCGGAAAAACTGCAGACCGCCATCTCCGACGCTAACGAAGGCAGCAAGTTGAGCCGTGCCCACCGCGACAACATGATGCAGCAAGCCAAAGTGATGCTCTCCACCCAAGCCACCTACGTCACCCTGGAGTCCGCCGGGGATGCTGAAAAGCTGATCAGCAGTGGCTTTGAACTGGCCAAGATCCCTTCACCCATCGCCGTTCCCGATATCCCCCAAGGGGTGATAGCACGCACGGGCAGCGAACAGGGCGAGATCAGCCTCCAGTTCAAGCACAGCATCGGCGCGCACAACTACGGCATGTACAAGAGCGAACAGGACCCGAGCCTCGGTAATGCTACATGGGTGCTGGTGGGCAACACCACCCGTGCACGCAACGTGATCAGCGGCTTGGAGTCCTATAAGCCGTACTGGTTCCGCGTGGTGGCCATCGGCGTAAGCGGCACCAGCCTGATGAGCAACGCCAGCCAAGCCGTCGCTGCCTAAGGAACCGGTCGTCCTGAAGCGGAAAAGCCCCGGTCGTTCGACCGGGGCTTTTTGCGTTTTAATAGGAGTATGTTGCGCGCGGTCCACCGGATACCTCGGTTCCGCTTCTTCGCCTTTCGTGCAGCAAATGGTACAGCACCGCGACCTATACCAATTCTGTAGCCTGAGCATGGAAGCTCGCTTGGAAATAGTTCTGCCGCAGGGTCCTCTGTTTCACGGAGATGCACTAAAAGAGCCCGGCCAGTGGTTCAGGGTTAATGACACGGGCTTGGAAGCTCGCGCCAAATTAAGGCCGTTGTCTTTGAGCGCAGTCGCCGTTGAGGTATCGCGCTAGTCCATTCATTTACTTGGGTCTTTCCAAGGGCATATGATCCATGAATACACCCTCGGCAACCTTGAACATCCCGGCATGAGGCCCACCCCGCACCGTTCCACCTATGGGTGTCACTTTATCCAGATCATAGCCATAGACCTCCCAATCCGCTGGCCAGCGAAAGATCTTGCGGTCCTTTAACTGGTTGGCCGCCTTTGCGGAAATGGGTTCCTGATCACTTTTTAACCAAGCGGGGCCTGGCGCTTGGGAAAAACGGCCTTGGCCATAGTTCGTTCTTGGTTTTGCCACGAGCTGATAATCCAAGGTACCGCTATGTGAACCGGAGTTCAATTCCACTAGGTCAAAGCCGGTGCTGGATCGGTTCACCACGGCAACGCCATTAAATTCCAATAGGTCCACAGGGGTGCAAAAAACCCGAAGTGGATTTTCCTCGTTCACGAAGATGATGTCCGAAAGGATCGGGTCCAACGCAACATGGGCATGGCCATTGATCATTAGAACACTGCCGTAATCCTGATACCAATATTCTGGTGATTCCGGGCAGGTCAAGGTTATTCGTCCATGGTCCGCCGTGGGGATTATCTCGGATACGGTACCAGTGCCGGTTATTTTGTTCGTGGTAAGGCCCCCGTTCGTCGTTCCGCCCACATAGGCATAACCATAGAAGGTGGAACCGGTGTAATTCGAGGCATCGAAATAACCTCCGACATTCAACGGTGCATTCGAGGCGGCATAGCCTTGCACACCAATTGCATCTTCCTTTTGTGACACGGAAGTACCGTCCACGCCAATGGCAAACCCCGGGTTCCCGTTGATCGTTCCTCTGTTCAGGAAGCCTCGCATGGCCATTTGATTTCCTCCCAAACCGATGTTATTGATGTTCAATTGAGAATAGAGCCCTGGAGGATTAAAACCTGCCGTGGAATTCTCCACCAAGTTGTAGCTGGCCATCCACACGGTACTGTAATTGACCTGTGCCGCAACAGTTGCAGTTCCAGTACTTTGCGCAAATACGGACGTATAGCTCGCTGCGGGGTTCGACGCGTATACGCCAGCACCGAAAAGAACCTGAGGTGAACCCACGCCAATAGTGAAATTCGTCTCACGTCCCAAATAACCACCAACGTTCGCGCTATACCCATAGATCGCATCGCCCGCCCCACTGTTCACCTCCAACTGAGCTAATGTCGGGCTTACCCCGATGCCCACCTTTCCGCCTGCGATAATGCGCATACGTTCAAGGTTCGTTGTTTTGAAGATCAGGTCCGCCGCATTAATTGAACCCAAGAAGTTACTCGTGGTCACCCCGTTATTTCCAGCAGTGCTCCAACCCTTCACCCCGTTGAGGATGGGCTGCCAAGAAGTTGTCGCGGTTTCATAGTAGTAGAAACCCGGGGTCACATTTGTGGGCGCAGCACCGGCAGTGGCCGTGTTGTACACCAACAACGAGTTGGCCATGGCACCGGTTATGGGTCCTACCGCATCGGTGGCCGTTAACGCAACCCGCGGCACCAACATTCCCTTATTGGCGTTTTCCACGTCCAACATGGCACTTGCTGCCGGAGCGAGCCCGGTAAGGTTAATGCCGATATTCTGCGCTTGTGCTGTGGTAGCACACAGAAAAAGAAGGACTGCAGGGGTGGAAAAACGCATTGGGTATCGGGGTTGGTGGGGGCTGGAACTGCGAAAGGTAGTGGAATTAACGCCGAAGGACAAAGCGCGGGTTTTAGCGCCATTGTTTTTGTGCTCAAAGGCTGATAAGAAATGACGCTCCGGAATTTTTATCGGGTCCTTAATTCACAAGACGCGCTCCGTAGCAAGAAGGGATGTCCGGGGCAGGTTAAAAAGATCAATGCATTCCGTGCGTCATCTTTGCAACATGCCCGGAACCGCTGCCCTATCTACGCTTCCACACGGCTTTGTGGATGCCCTGCGCGCATTGCCCGGCGCGTTGCCTGTATTCACCTCCCCGGAGGAGCTGGACCGCTTCGGCCACGACGAGACCGAGGACCTGCGCTTTCCCCCGCAAGTTGTGGTGCAACCGCGCACCACCGAGCAAGTGGCGGCCATCGTGGCACTCTGCGCGGCGCACGCGGTGCCCATCACCCCCATGGGTGCCCACACCGGCCTGAGCGGCGGTGCATTGGCCGTGCACGGTGGCGTGGGCCTCTCCATGGCGAAGATGAACGCCATCGTCAACATCGATGAGCGCAACCAGCAGGTCACCGTGGAGCCGGGCGTCATCACGCAAGTATTGCAGGAAGCCGTTGCGGCCAAAGGACTGTACTACGCCCCCGACCCCAGCAGCCGCGGCAGCTGCACCATCGGCGGCAACCTGGCGGAGAACGCCGGCGGCCCAAGGGCGGTGAAGTATGGCGTAACGCGGGATTTCGTCCTGAACCTGCAAGTGGTATTGCCCAGCGGCGAGGTGATCTGGACCGGCGCGAACACCCTGAAGAACAGCACCGGCTACGACCTTACGCGGCTCATCGTGGGCAGTGAAGGCACGCTGGGCATCATCACCAAGGCCGTGCTGCGGCTGGTGCCCCTGCCGAAGGAGACCCGCCTGATGCTGGTGCCCTTCCCCGATGCGCACAAGGCTTGCGAAGCGGTGAGCGCCGTGTTCCGCGCGGGCATCACGCCCAGTGCGCTGGAATTCATGGAGCGCGATGCCATCGACTGGACGCTCCGTTTCGTGGAAGGTGTGAACATCGCCATCGCCGAGGACACCGCAGCGCACCTGCTGATCGAGGTGGACGGTAACCATGGTGATGTACTGATGCGCGAATGCGAGACCATCCTCGGCGTGATGGAACAGTTCGGCTGCCAGGACGTGCTCTTCGCGGAAACAAGCGCGGAGAAGGATGCCCTGTGGATGATGCGCCGCCGCGTGGGCGAGGCCGTGAAGAGCAACAGCGTGTACAAGGAGGAGGATACCGTGGTGCCGCGTTACGAACTGCCGAACCTGTTGGCGAAGGTGAAGGAGGTAGGAGCGAAGTACGGCTTCAAGAGCGTGTGCTACGGCCATGCCGGCGATGGCAACCTGCACGTCAACATCATCAAGGGCGATATGCCCGATGAAGCCTGGAGAAAGGACCTGCCGACCGCCATCCGCGAGATCTTCCAATACACCGTTTCCGTGGGCGGAACGCTGAGCGGAGAGCACGGCATCGGCCTGGTGCAACGGCCCTATATGGACATCGCCTTCGATCCGGTGCAACTGGACCTGATGCGCGGTATCAAGGCGTTGTTCGATCCCTTGGGGATCATGAACCCGGGGAAGGTCCTGCCTTGAGCGATACGGTTACGTGTTACGTGTTGTCCTGTTACGCGTTATGTGTTGCGTGTTACGCGTCGCGGGCATACCCACCGGCGGTTGTCACCCCGGCTCTTACGCCGGGGTCGCACATGGCCGCACACACAGCCGATCAGTTGGCCGCCCACCAAGCTGCGCATACAACTTGACTTGATAGTGTTACTCGTTACTTGTTACGCGTTACGCGTTCGCCCGCCCGCGGAAGACGTTCACTTCTCCTTCGGCTCATACACCGTAATACCGGCCCGGCTGCCGTCCGGTGCCCACTTCACCCACGGGCCGATGCGGTCCCCATTGATGTAAAGGCCGCAATTGGCCGGCTTGCCGTTGCCGTAGGTCCAATGCCAGTAGCCGGAACGCTTTCCATTGGTGAAGCTGCCCGTGGTGCGCCCTGTGGCGTTCGGATCGCTCTTGTACCACTCCATGTACGCGCCATCCGCAACGCCTGCTTTGTATTCCGTGTATTGCCGCGGTGTGCCATCGCTGAAGAAACGGTACAGCGGCCCGTCCGGCTCGCCGTTCTGGAATTGCTCCATGCGCAGCAGTTGGCCGTTGGGCGCCCAATAGGCTTGCCAACCGTGCTTTTTGCCCATGTTGAAATGCAGGATGGACAACGTGTCGCCACTTCCATCCACCGTGGTCCAATCGCCGTTGCGGCTGTCCGCACGGTAATGGCCTTCTGTGCGCAAGGAGCCATCAGCGTTCAGGAACTGCACTTTGCCCTCCTTCTTCCCCGCGACGCGTTCCAAGCGTGCGCGTACGCGGCCACTGGCATCCTTCACGGTCTGCGGGTCGCTCGGTGGCGCGCAGGCCATGGCTAAAAAAGGGATCAGCAAGAGGAGTTTCATCCGAGTTTGAGAACGGAAGGCATCTTCGGGTCAAAGATCAACAGCAACCCGCCCACGGCGCACATGCCGAGCACGGCGGATAGCCCAACGCCGCCACCCAACAGCTCCGTTCCTCCTTGTGTGAACAGCACCGTGATGCCCGCTGCAGCGTTCACCGTGCCGTGCAACAGTCCGGCGCTCCATACGCAGCGGCTGCGGTAGCGCACCCAGGCCATGGGCAAGGCCAAGGCCGTGGTGAACAGGCACATGAAGGCGATGCCGGACCAAGGATGCTCGGGATAATTATGTCCGTGGTGGATCAACGGCGCGTGCCACAGGCCCCACACCAGGCCTGTGAAAAGCACTTGGGCCACCAGTCCGCTACGTTGGGTGGTATGGAAGAGCATGCCCCGCCAACCGAGTTCTTCCCCCATGGCGAAGACGAAATTCACCGTGCACCCGAAAAGTGCGCTCGCCACCAGCATCAACAGCAACAAGAGCACTCCACCGATCGGTAGGTCCCGCAGCATCGCTGCGCGGCTGTCCACGGCCTCGGGAGTGATCCCCGTGCCTTGCAGTTTGTCGCGCAGCACGTTCACCAGCATGTCCTTGGAAACCTCCGTGTGGCCGAAGCCCGCCAAGTGCATCACGTCGCCCAACAGCCAATTGAAGCCGATGGCCAGCACGGGCATGGCCAAGCCGATCAGCACCGCGATGCCCATCCATTTCCACCGGATGCCCTTCCGCACCACGCCGAGATCCTTCCAAGAGAGGCCGAAGGGCTTGCGCAGCAAAAGCGCTGCGGCTGCAGGCCCGAGCATGAAGATCGCGGAGGACAGGGTCCATCCCAAAGGGCTCGTCACACCGATCGCCCACCGTGACACCGCGAACACGGACCAACTGATGCCGAAGGCCAACAGCAGGAAAAGCGCGGTGCGGTTCTTCATGGCGGGAAGGTAGTTCCCGCCGGTAAATGCGATCAGCGGATCACGGTGACGTGGCCCGCTACCTTGTGCTCGTCGTGCGTGAGCGCATCGCGCATCCGTGCACGGAAAGCATACACGCCGAAGGGCACCTGTTTGCCACCGGCCATACCATCCCATTCTTTGTAGGGGTCGGTGCTGGAGAAGACCACGCGGCCCCAGCGATCATAGACTTCCAGGTCGTAGGTGTCCAGGTCCACCACGTTGTTCCACGGCCGCCACGTGTCGTTGATGCCGTCGCCGTTCGGGGTGAAGGCGTTCGCGCCGAAATACACGTAGTCCTGTGGGATCAGGTGTGCCACGATGGTGTCCGGTTGGAAGATGGTGACCGGGATGGTCTTCTGCGTGGTGTCGTTCTGGTTGGGCGTGTTGTACTTGAATTCCCAATACAGGAAGGTGAAGTACATCGCCGGGTTCACGGTAAGTGTGTCCACACTTTCGGGGATGCGTTCCACGGTGGTCGGGAACGAACTGTAGGTGTCCGCGTTGTAGGTGATGGACGCTGAGTTGGGCGGATCGGTGAGCAGCACCACGGGGTATTTTATGGGAGGTGCGAAGTGCGCGATCACGGTATCCGTGCTCGAGAATTGGATGCCCACAATGGTATCCAACAGCGAGGACGGGCTGTTGTGCAGCGTCTCCCAATGGTCGAAGGTCCAACCATCCGCCGCCAACGCCTGCAGCGTGGTGGTGATGCTGTCGTAGTACAGTCCGGTGAACGGATACAGGTCCGGCGTGATGGAATTTATCTTGATGGAACCACTGAGCTCGGGCTCCACCTTGAACACCACATCGTAGGGTCCGCCCAAGCCATAGCAATCCACCAAGCCGCCTTGGATGTCGGTGCAACGGGCCTCGATGAAGTCGCGCATGTTCTGCACGTTACCTTCCCATTCCGCGACCGTGCCACCCCATTTGGCCACCTGCCCGGGCATTTCCGGCGCGATCAAGGCGATCAGGCTGTCCAAGTAAGGCAGCATGTACTGGCAACTGAACGTGGTGTTGCCAAGGTCGATGTAGCGGTTCACGTAATAGTCGTGTACCATGGGGTTCTCGTCCATCAACTTCTGCAGGATCGGCACGTGCCCCTGTCCTCCGGGATCCGGCAAGGCCTCCGCGTTGCAGGGATCCGCATTGGGCGTCTGATCCGGCACGCCGGTGTAGTTGATGTAGTGGCCGAAGGTGGCATCGTTGTCCCAGAGCGTATAGCCCCACTTCTTGTGCTCGCCGTCCGGGTTCGACCCGCGCCACCAGGCCGTGTTCCAGTTCAGCCAGTCTGTGCACACGGTGTAGCTGTTGAGCACCACGTAATCGATCAGGCTTTTCCAGTTGAACTGACCATCCACGTAAGCGAATGCCGTAGCATCGCCCATGTTGTTGCTCATGATGTAGGCGCGCAGGGCATCCCAGTCCGTCTGTGCCTGCGGTCCGCCATATTCGCTCCAGGTGCCGCCCCAGGTCTTCAGGTATTGCAGATCGTATTCGTCCTGGTCGTAGTACTTCTTGGTGTAATCGTGGTCATCGCACTTTTCACGGATCTCATACAGTCCCCAGTATTGGCCGTTCATGTAAAGTGCGCAGGGCTCGTAGGTGCGCACATCCAGCTTCAGTCCGCCGGCCTGCGCCAAGCTGTGTACATAGGCATCGCGGATGTAGGCCCCGCCACCCTCGAAGGGATAGTTGTCATTGGCCGCGCTCTTGATGATGAGCCGCTGGAATTTCCCCCGGTCGCTGGCGTTGAAAATAGGATAGTGGATGGCGTCGTTGTAGCCGCTCTGGTCGCGCGTCACATAGTCGAAGCCGCGTTGTGGGTACGCCCAGGAATCGTTTCCATGCTTGTTGAACTGCCCGGTGGCCTCGTCCCGCAGCACGCCATCCGCACCGAAGTACTCAAAGGAGCCATACGGTTCGATCCCTGCATCGCCGTTCAAGAGCTCGTCCACTTGCGTCCCGGCGATGCTGATCACTGCCACGGTGTGCGTTTCATTGATGAAGTACGTGTTGGTCTCCATGAAGCTGGAAGGCACGCCCGGCGTTGAACTGAAGCAGGCCGCGCGGACCACCGTGGTGGCAGTGACCGATAGCGGGGCGGAGTAGGTGGCGGAGGTTGCGGTGGGCTCGCTACCGTCCAAGGTGTAGTGGATGGTGCTGCTGGCATCGTTCCCGCTGATCGTTACACTCGCACTCCCGGAATAGTACCCTGCTGCGGGGCTGATCTGGGGCCGGCCGGCATAATCGGGCGAGGCGCCTGCATTGGCCGCATTGGGCGTGGGTGTAAGGAACAGGCTCCATGTGCTGGCACCGTCCGTGGTGCGGCCCCGGCTGTTGTCCGTCTTGGTGGGCGGGGCCAGCACCACATCGTCCACAATGGTGCCGGAAGGGTCGGAAAGCACCACGTGGTCATTATCCGACTGGTCCAGCTTGAAGTTGGTGTGGTATTCAGTGCCTACCACCACGTCGCGCTTGCTGCAGTACACCAGGATCCTGCCATTGGCCGGAAGGGTGGTGCCGCCGGGGAACGCCCATTTCATCGGCGTGCTCACCTTGTTGCTCACCCACCAACCGCTGAGGTCCACCGGCGCGGCCGTGGTGTTGTAGAATTCCGCCCAATCCTCGTTATCGCCAAAGCTGTCCACGATACCGGTCATGTTCGAAGCGCTTACCTCATTGACGACCACTTGGGCAGAGGCGGGCAATACGGCGAGAACAGCAAGCAGGGCGGAGAATTTCAGCATGTGGGGTATCGGTCCGGAAATGTACGGGTTCCGCATACTTCGCGGATGTATGTGCGGGAATGACGGCTATTAGGAGGGATCCGGTGCCTGACGGGGATCCGGTTCGCGAAACACCGCACCAATGCGCGCCGGCCGGGCCGGAAATAGAAACTCATTGCTGTCCGGATGCAGTATATTGTGCGTCCAAGACCAGATGAAATGCCGAACCGTTGAGCCATGAAAGCGCAGATCACACGGGCACTTGGTTCCTGCTTGTTGGTGTTCGCCATGGCGTTCACCGCCTCCGCACAGTATTGGGAGGGCAGGAATTCCGTATAACACCTCTGCCCCTAGCGTGGTGTACACCGATACCGTGCATGATTGGCTGATTGTGGCTGGACAAATACCGTTGTATGTGGATAATGACCATGCATATATACCAATCTTTCGGTACAATGGTGCACAATGGGACACTATAGGCCTGTTCGGGAATAGGGTACTCTCCGCAGTGGTATACCACGACACGTTGATAGTTGGTGGGGCTTTTAAAACCGTGCTTGAGGATTCTATCGGTCACATAGCGTGCTATGTGGACGGCAGTTGGCATCCATACGGGGAGTTTGGTGACCAGTGGGGTCAAGGGAGAGTAGAAGGTTTGCGCATAATAAACGAAGTACTTTATGCCGTTGGTGTATTTGAGAATGCGGACGGCCAGTTGTGCAACGGTTTGGCCAAGCGGGTAGGTGGGCACTGGGAAGCCTTACCCGGATGGCCTGAAATTGACTTTTTCGGCGATCCGTACGTTTTAGACATCATTCGCTTCCAAAACAAGCTGGTGGTGGCCGGAAATTTCCACAATGCAGACTTTTCTTTGACAGACATGCTGCAGTTCGATGGAGTTGCTTGGGTGCCGGTATGCGCCAACTGCTTGCAAGGTGGACAAGATGGCGTAGCTGTTATGGCCGAGTACCAAGGAGAACTTTATGCAGGCGGCATTTTTTTCTACAACAGTGGTAATGCCGGCCAAGGCATTATGCGCTGGGATGGTGAACAATGGTACCCGCTGCAGCCCGTGGGCGATGGTTTGCAGAACTACAACTATTCCGACCAATACTCCCCAGACGTTTTTGACCTGAAGGTGCGCGATGGTCTGCTCTACATTGGGGGTGGTTACAGTTTTGTGGACCATAGCCCCACGCCGACAGGCATTTGTGCTTGGGATGGCGACGATTTTTGTCTTTTGGAAGGTGAGCATTTCTCGGACTATTACGCTCCGTTCACCTTTTACCACGACACACTTTACGGGGGTACGGGCGCGGACGTTATGGACCCCGATCTGCGCGGCGCAGTGCGCTATCTCGGCGAGCTATGCAGTACCACCGTTGGAGTGGACGAAATTCCTGTTGGAAAAGAAGCGCTACAAGCTACTTGGGCTGTAAACGGAGAGTTGTCCGTCCTGGGTCTTACGGATGGCCCGCACCAGTTGCGTGTTTACGATGCGCAAGGACGCTTGGTGCTTGATAGACAGATACTGAGTTCAGCAAGTAGAAGTGAGAACGTACGCGTGGATGGGCAAGACTTCGCCATCTACGTTGTGAGGGTGGATAATGAGCATGCGCTACGAATTGTGCCGCTGTATTGAGACCCTGTACAACTGGCCGAGCTACACAGCCTGCAATTCAGACTGACCTGCAAAAGAAAAGCGCCCGGATCATCCGGGCGCTTTTACTGTTTCAGAATAGAAGGTCTACTGCTTCACATCCGCTGTGGTCGCTTTGTATCCGCTGCCGATATGCGCATCCAGGAATTTGTCCATCGCGTTGTAGAAGTCCAAGCGGTTCTCCTCGTTATGGAAACCGTGGCCTTCGTTGTCCTTCACCATGTATTCCACTTCCACGCCGCGTGCCTTCAGGGCTGCTACCATCTGGTCGCTTTCGTCCTTGTTCACGCGTGGGTCGTTCGCGCCTTGGGCAATGAAGAGCGGACAAACGATCTTGTCCACGTGGAACACCGGTGAGGCTGCGCGCATCATCAGGCTGTCCGTCCTGGGGTCGCCCACCATTTCATACATCATCTTCTTGAACGGCTCCCAATACGGCGGCACGGTGTTCATGAACGTGAACAGGTTGCTCACACCCACATAATCCACCGCGCACGCATAGAGTTCGGGGGTGTAGGTGATGCCCGCCAACGTCGCGTAGCCACCGTAGCTGCCGCCGTAGATGGCCACCCGCTTGGGGTCTGCGATGCCTTGGTCCACGAGCCATTTCACGCCATCGCTCACGTCATCCTGCATGGTCTTGCCCCATTGCTTGAAGCTGGCTTCCCAGAACTTGCGGCCGTAACCGGTGCTACCGCGGAAGTTCATCTGCAGCACGGCATAGCCGCGATTGGCCAGCATCTGCGCCTCCGAATTGTAGCCCCAACCGTCGCGGGCCCAAGGGCCCCCGTGCGGGTTGATCACCACGGGCAGGTCCTTCGCCTCGCGCCCCTTGGGCAAGGTGAGGTAGCCGTGGATGGTGAGCCCGTCGCGGCTTTGGTAGGTGATGGGTTTCATTTCCGCCAGGTCCTCTTCCTTCAACCAAGGGTAAAGCGTGGACATTTCCTTCGTCTGTCCCGCGGTGGCGTCGTAGTAGTAGTACATGCCGGGCATGCGGTCGTTGCCTTTCCATACCATGAACTTGTCCTCGTTGTCGTTCTCGCCGTATACCCAGTATTCGTACCCTTTCATCTTGGCACCCAAGGTGTCATAAAGCGCTTGCGTCACCGGGTCCAGGATCTTGCGCTCGCTCTTGTCACCGGTCCAGGTCACCATGGTGAGCACGTTCCGCTTGCGGCTATAGTCCAGGCCGTCCACGTCGAAGTCGGGGTTGGAATAGATCTCCTTCACTTCTTTTTTCCCGTCGATGTCCCATTCCACGATGGCGTTCTTGTCGCGGCCGTTCAGGTTGCTGCTGGCGTAGATGTTCTTGTTGTCGAAGGTGAAGAAGAGCGGGGAGAAGCTGTCCTTGAAACCGATGCGCATCAGCTCTTTGAAGGGCTCCTTTTCCGTGGCGCGGTAGTACAGCACGTTGTCCACACCCTCCGTTTTGGTGGCGATGCGAATGGTGCCCGTGTGGTCCGTTACCCAGTTCTCGAAGTTCTCCTTGTTGTCATACAAGGCTTTGCTTTCACCGGTCTCAATGTTCACCAAGTAAGGGTCGAACACCTGCGGATTGCGCTTGTTCATCTGCAGGATCACGCTCTTTTCCATCCCGGGGATGTTGTGCAGGTCGTCCATCACGCCGGCACGTACGCCTTTTTCGGGCGAGAGTGCCTTCACGTCCTTGCCGTCCATGCTGGCGCTGAAGACGATCATGTTCTCGTCGCCATTGATGTCGCGGGCATAGAGCAAGCGGTCGCCTTTCCAGAAGTAGCCGCCTACGTCACGCACGGTGTCGTGGGTCACTTGCACGGCGTCGCCACCTGCCACGGGTTGCACGAAGATGTTCATGCGTTCATGCCAGGGCGCGCGGTAGCTGAAGTAGTTACCGTCCGGGCTGATGCGGAAGCCTGCTTTTTCAGGATTCCGGAAGAAGTCCTTCACCGTGATGGTGGGAGGTGGTTGCATGGCCGGTTTTTCGGGCTGCTTTTCCGGGGAAGTGCATGCCGTGGCCGCGGCGATGCATACCAATGCGGAAAGGGTTAGGTGGGTGGCTTTCATGGGCGCGAATGTAGACCGCCAAGCCTTTCGCACCCGCGCGGAAGGCCAAGTATGTATCCATTAGGCCGGCGAACCTGTCAACAAGAGCCAAGGAGGCTTATGTTCCCGTTCAACGCAGCTGGAACCTGCGGAGCATCACTTTCTTATCCGCCTCTACGGAATCCGTCTGTATGAACCGCGCTCTTAGTCCGTTCAGCACCGCATGCCCCGGGTCCGTGAGCGATGCCCATGCGTCGATGTGTACCACCGTCACCACCGTGCTGTCCAGTTCCGGCATTTCCGCTGCCGCCACCGGAAAGACCTTGCGTTCACGCAGGGCGATCTCCACCGGCACCGCGCCCTTGAACAAGGTGTTATCGAGCTGCCAGGCATAGTTGAGGTCGTACCAAGCGGGCTGGATCACCACTGCGGTGTTCCCTTCCCGCCAAGCCTCCACCCGGGAAACCACCGCCGAAGGATGGAGGCCGTTCCCTTTCCACGGCGTGAAGGTCGCGGCCATCGCGATCACAACGCCTGCAGGCAGCAGCCAAGCCGGTTGCCGTGGGTGGAAGCGTTCAACGGCCGCCATACCCACCAGCAGGTAAAAGGCCGGCGAGGCGAAGTAGAGGTAACGGTCCACGTAAACGGGGAAGACAAAGGAGATGGCGAAGAGGCCGATCAGCGGTAGGCCGCACCATAGAAGGGGGGTCGCCCATTTACGCTCCTTGCCACGTACCAGTGCCCAGGCGATGAGCACTAGAAAGAGCACAGCCACGACCGGTGCGTTGCTCCACCGCATCACCATGTTGTAGGGTTCTTCCCAGGTAGGCGCATCCACCCAAGTGCCATGCCCCAGGCTTTCACCGGCGCGAGCCAGCACCACCCCGGCCCAAGGCAGGCTGAGCAGTACCGTAATGGCGGCGGCGGCGAGCATCTTCACCCGGACCCTCCGCAGCTGCGGCACGCCAAAGACCAGCACCAGTTCCGTACCCACCATCAACCAGCCGAAGTAGTGCGTCCAAACAGCAAGGATGTTGGCCGCAGCCAGCCATAGGATAGTGCCGCCGCGCAACCTTGAGATCCGCGACAGGATGGTCCCGCCACCATCGCTCAGGTTGAGAAGCTGCCACACGGCCCATGTGCAGGCCAACGCCAGCAAGGAGTAGGCCCTTACTTCATGTGCAAATGCATACGAGTGGTTGCTGAACGTGAATAATAAGCCTACTACAAGACCTGCCAACGGACCGGATAACCGTTTTCCGATCAGGAAAAGTGGCCAAACAGTAAGGATGCTGAAGAACGCGGACGGCACCCGTAACCACGCAGTTTCCAACGGCACCAGCGTGCTCCATCCGTGCATCAACAGGAAATACAGCGGCGGGTTGTTCTCCGTGCGCAGCATGCCGAACAGCTCCATTAATGGGCGCTGCGCCCAGTACACGGTAAAAGGCTCATCACCGCCCAGTTCGTTCAAGCCCAATGCGCTGAACTTCAGGACGAGGTTCAATACCAAGAGTCCCGGCAAGGCCCAGCGCCAAGGCCCTTGGTCCTTCAAAGCCGGAGGAACATTAGTTGGTGCATGCCGATGCCTTCCAACATGAACAGTTCGCCTTGTGGCAAAAAGCCCATGCCGTTATAAAAGCCCGTGACTTTTTCGCGGGCATTGCACCAGACGAGATCCGCTTTGAGGTCCCGAAGATGTTCCAATGCGAAAAGGACGAGGGCCTTACCGGTCCCTTTTCCTTGCTGGTCCGGCCGGGTGGCCATGCCGCGCAAACGGTACTGGCGCCAACCGCGCATTTGTTCGTTACGCTCCAACATGAAGCTGGCCACGGATACCAATTCCCTGTGGATCTCCACGCCTACATGGAAGGTGGTCCCGACATTATCACCGGACCAGTCCATTTCCTCCAACTGCTGCTTGGGTCGTAGCACCAGTTGGCGTAAGGGATAGGTTTCGCCGGCTTTTATGTAACGGATACGCATCGCGGAACGGCCAAGCCCGCAAGTTACTAAGGCTACCGGCCACTGTGTAACTCCCGCTCCAGCAAGGCTGCCGTTGCACTGGCATCGCGAAGCCCACGCATTTCCTCCTCCGGACAGATGCCTATCCGCGTGGATAGCTGCAGGGTGTCCTTTGCGGTGGCTGCCACAAGATGTTCTTCGCCGTTGCAGGGCCCGGTGGTCATGGTCCGGACGGCTTCTATCCGCTGGACCTCATTTGCAGCCAGGACCGTCCTGGTCCCGGGCACCGGCCATGGGATCTCCCCGAAAGCCTTGGACCGGGTGATCCAAACCAGTTCGCCGCGCTGCACTTCCGCTTGCCGTAAAGGCAGGAACAGTGCGGCAAAGACGCCCCAGACCAGCACCGCGACCAGCAATACGCGCGTTATCAGCGTGCCGATCCAGGTGGGCGGCCTGCGCTGCCGCCACGCCGGGATCGCCTGCGCCAAAGCGGAAACAAGCGCTACACCCACGGCCAGGACCACGGCTTGCATCATGCGTTCGGTCAATCCCGCGCCACTGCCTGCCACGGCCATTTCACCCCGTAGCAAAGGATAGCCCTGCTGAAAGTCGGCCAAGAGCCGTTGATCGGCGGTCAACGCCGGCCCGATAAAGGAGAAGACCCATGCCAGGACACGAACGGCGACCGTGACCGCCACGCCCAACGCCAAATAGTGGAAGGCGCTGCGTTCGTTGTCGTTCAAGTTCAGGCGCATGGCGGAGTGAGGATCAGCTGATGGAAGGAAGTCCCAGTGGACCGCCGGAAGAAATTCACTTGATGTAGCGCCAATCCTCGTTCCCTTTCAAGCTGCGCAAACAGGCGGCGATCAGGCGCACCACGTTCTCCACGTCCTGTTTGTTCACACTTTCCACCGTGGTATGCATGTAGCGCAACGGTAGGCTGATCAATGCACTGGGTACACCAGCCGCCCCGTAGGCAAAAGCGTCGGTATCGGTACCCGTGGCACGGCTCACGGCCGCGCGCTGGAAGGGCAATTTGGCCTTGGTGGCAGCGGCGATCACCGTTTTCAGCACGTTGTTGTGCACCGCCGGACCGTAGGCGAGCACCGGCCCTTGTCCACAAGCCACATCGCCGCTCTGGATCTTGTTCATCAACGGGGTCTGCGTGTCGTGCGTCACATCGGTAACGAGGGCCAAGTTTGGCCGGATGCGCTCCACGATCATTTCCGCGCCACGCAGCCCCACTTCCTCCTGCACACTGTTCACGATGTACAGCCCGAAAGGAAGTTTTACTTTTTCCGCCTTCAGCATCCGCGCCACCTCGGCGATCATGAAGCCACCCATACGGTTGTCCAGCGCACGGCCGGTAAACGTATTCTTGTTCAGCACCATGAACTCATCCTCGTAGGTGATCACGCAGCCCACATGCACGCCCAACGCTTCCACCTCTTCCTTGGTGGCACAGCCGCAATCCAGGAAAATGTTATCCAGCGCAGGTGTGGGGTCGTTCTTCGGGGTGCGAACATGGATGGCGGGCCAGCCGAACACCGCCTTCACGATACCGTTGTCGGTGTGGATGTTCACCCGCTTGCTTGGTGCGATCATGTGGTCGCTGCCGCCATTGCGGCGCACGTAGATGAAGCCGTCCTTGGTGATGTAATGCACGAACCAGCTGATCTCGTCCGCGTGTGCCTCGATCACCACTTTATACTTCGCTTCCGGGTTGATCACGCCCACGGCCGTGCCGTAGTTATCGGTAAAGCTGCTATCCACCCAGGGCTTGATGTAGTCCAACCACAGCCGTTGCCCGCCGCTTTCGAAGCCGGTAGGGCTCGCGTTGTTCAGGTACCGCTCCAGGAAATCCATGGAGGCGGTGCCGAAGAATGCTTTTCCGGCATTCGCGGAAGCCTTGACGGGGGCATTCTTGCGGGCGGCTGACTTAGCGTTGGCGGGCTTTTTTGCCATGTTGGTCGGTTGCTCCCCGGCATTTGTCCGGGAAGTTGCCAAAGGTATCCCGCGTCGCAAAAGAGAAACCCCAAGGCTTTCACTACGTATGAACAGGACCCGGACGATAAAACCGGGAATAGCACATGGTGCGACACTTACTCTTTTGTTTTATAGCCTTGATCGCTCAATTCGTTGTCGCGCAAGCGCCCACGGTCGCTGATACGCCCTTCGACAAGGAACATATTACCGACGCTACAGTTTTGAAGCGGGCTCTTGCCGCGATCAAAAAGGGGGATGTATTGGCGGATCACGGAGGCATGGACCAACCTGGCGCCATGGCTGCCTACCAGGAAGCCGCGGACCTGAACCCCAACAGTGCCGAACTGAACAGGAAGATGGGTCTCTGCATGTTGAACGGCCCGGATCCGGCAGCAGCCCTACCATGGTTGAGGCGCTCGGTGGAACTGGATCCCACCGCGCCACGGGTGCACTACCTGCTGGGCTACGCGTTGCAGATGAACGCTGAATGGGACCAAGCCGTAGCCGAATACAAGCTGAATGCCGAGGCACAGCGACTTGATCCGGATCCCGATGCAACGTACAACAAGACCGACAAGCGCATTGCCGAATGCAACACGGGGAATAGCCTTATGGCCAAGCCCGTGAATGCCGTGGTCACGAACATGGGGCCCGGCGTGAACAGTTCCAGCAATGACTATGGACCACTTTCAAGCCCGGATGGCACGCTCTATTTCACCAGCAGGCGCGCCAATGCCACCGGTGGCAAGGTGAACAAGGCCACCAACACCTGGTTCGAGGACATCTATACCTGCCAGCCGTTCAATGGGGGCGCCACTCCGCCGATACCCATGCCACAACCGGTGAACAGTACGTTGAATGATGCTACCGTAGCTCTTTCAGCCGATGGTAACCAACTCATTCTCTACCGGGACAAGGCCAACGGGGGAGACCTCTATTCCAGTGTGCGCACCGGCGAGGAATGGT
Source organism: Flavobacteriales bacterium (assembly GCA_016719225.1). Taxonomy (GTDB): domain Bacteria; phylum Bacteroidota; class Bacteroidia; order Flavobacteriales_F; family PHOS-HE28; genus PHOS-HE28. Next base: position 17,995 of record JADKAN010000001.1, read on the forward strand.
CGGAACCGTTGCCCTTTTCGGCCACGGTGAATAGCCTGGCACAGGAAAGTAGCGCATGGCTCACCGCCGATGGTGCATGGCTCTATTTTGCCAGCAACCGCGAGGGTGGTGTGGGTGGCTCGGACATCTACCGCAGCCCATGGAATGCAGAAGCCAAGACCTGGGGAACGGCGGAAAATCTCGGCCCTGTGGTGAACACTGCGTATGACGAGGACGGCATTTGCCTTTCTGCCGACGGACTTACCCTCTGGTTCGGCAGCCAAGGGAACGGCTCCATGGGAGGGTATGACCTGTTCAAGACCAGCCTGGTGAACGGTGTTTGGTCCACGCCTCAGAATTTGGGGTGGCCCATCAATTCACCGGGTGACGACCAGTTCCTGGTGATGGATCCCGCCGGGAAACGCGGTTGGTTCAGCAGCCTAAGGATCAACGGATACGGACAGGACGATATTTATCAAGTGGACCTTATGCCGGAGGACGCTGCGCCGGAAACCGCGTTACTGGCCAGTGCCGGCGGCGGCACGGGCCGTGATCTTACCGAGGAGCAAGTGAAGCTCGTAGCATTTATCAAAGGCATCAAACCGATGACCGCGCTCGAAGCCCGTGTTGAATTGTTGGACCTTGACGATCCGCTCTTTTCCCGAACCATGGTGTTGGATCCAGCATCCGGTACTTGGTCCTCCAATGTGAAACCCGGTAAGAACTACGTGGTCCATGTATCCGTGGAAGGCTACTTGCCGCATAACGAAACCGTGGTCCCCGATAGAAAGGCTGACAAGTTGGAATTGGAGCTGAACCTGAATCCGGTGATGAATGGAAGCCGCGAGGTATTGGGCAGCATTCTTTTTGAACCGAACGGGAGCACGCTGGAACCCGCTTCCACCGGGGAGTTGGACCGATTGGCCACATTCCTCAACGGGGCCCCTACGTTACGTTTGGAGATCGGCGGACATACGGATAGCCAGTCCACAGCTGAACATAACCAGCGACTCAGCGAGGCACGTGCGCAAGCCGTGATGGAATACCTCACGATGAGAGGCGTTGCGGAGGACCGCCTTTCCGTCAAAGGCTATGGCTCTTCGGAACCGGTGGCACCCAACGATACCCCGGACCACATGCGCCTGAACCGCCGGACGGAGATCAAAGTGCTTTAGGTCTTCACTGGGTGAGCGCGGGCCGGAACGGATTTCCGGATTCCTTTGTAAGCTGTGCCGGCCATCCGGCAATAGTGTGCCACATGCCCGCGATCGTATTGCCCGGACCTGCGTTTCTTCCACCAAGCGATTTCTTACCGCGCCCCACGGCGGACGGATCCTTGACCCTGCACAGCGAAGCGCTTGGGGAACATTATCATTCCATGTTCGGAGCGGTGGCCGAGAGCGAGCACGTATACATCCGCCAAGGATTCGGCTCCTGCGTGAAGCAGCATCTGGACCTTTTGGAAGTTGGGCTGGGAACGGGATTGAATGCGTTGCTGACCCTGGTGGAGGCCCAGCGCTCAGGTAGACAGGTCAATTACCTGGCTTTGGAGCCGTTCCCTTTACCCCCGGACGTGATCGGTGCATTGGATCACCCGGGTTCCATCGGCAGGCCCGATCTGGCAGGAACATTCCACAGGCTGATGTCCGCAGCACCGGATGAAACGCTTTCTCCTTTTCCCGGATCCACATTCAGGAGATCGCTGGCCCGCGTGCAGGACTTGGAGATGAAGGCTGCTTTCGATCTGGTTTATTTCGACGCTTTCGCCCCGAAGGTCCAACCGGAAATGTGGACGGCTGATGTTTTCCGCATGTTGTACGCAGCGATGCGGCCCGGGGCATTGCTGGTGACCTACTGCGCCAAGGGAGATGTGCGCCGCGCCATGCGCGATGCGGGGCTAATGCCGGAGCTTGTGCAGGGGCCGCCGGGCAAATACAAAATGCTGAAGGCCTTCCGCCCATGAAAGTGGTGGACCGGTTCAACATCCGTGTGTACGGGCTGCTGCTGCATGCCGGCCACGTGCTGGTGACCGATGAGGTCATTGCCGGGCAACGGATCACCAAGTTCCCCGGCGGGGGATTGGAGTTCGGCGAAGGACCCATCGAATGTTTAGTGCGGGAGGTAAAAGAGGAGATGGACGTTCAAGCCATTGCGATCCAGCATTTTTACACCACTTCATTTTTTCAACGGAGCGCATATCGCGATAGTGATCAGATGATCAGCATTTATTACACCTTCGAAGTCGACGGAATGATCGCCCCGGAAATGGCGGATGTGCCACTCGGAAAAGATCCCGAGGCCACACTCCGGTTCCGCTGGCTCCCATTGACGGCGCAAGCCTCTGGGCAGATCAGCCTTCCAATAGACCGGGTGGTCATGGAATTGTTGGTCCGGCCTACTATTTAGCACCGTTCGTTAAAACATTTTCAATTTCCTTGGTAACTAAAGGGATATGGCCTCAATGGGGCCATCATCGTGTTCTCCATCGGTGATTCGCGCAGGCCGAGCACGTGGAGCAACGTGCCATACTTCTTCACCCGCGAGCTGGAACACCAAGGTTGCCAAGTGGCACGTATCGACATCGGCCCACCGCGGTCCGTGCAGCTTCTTTTCGATGTGCCTTGGAAGGCTTGGTGTCGCTTGACGGGTGTACGTACCAAATACACGTTCCAGCGCAGTATGGTGAACCGCAGGGCTACGCAGGCACGCATCTCCCGCGCGCTGCGCCAGCATCCTGAAGGGCATTGCATCTTCATGACCTTTTCCTTTTCCACGCGGGAAAAAGCTCGTCCGTATACCCTCTTCTGCGACCAGTCCTTCGCACAGCATATCGCTTATTTCGACGAACGCTCGCCCGACCATCTTGAGTATCCGACCGTGCTGGAAGAGCGCAGGAATATGGAAGAGGCCGGCATCATCGTGGCCTTGTTCCCCGAAGTGGCGGAGGATCTCCGTTATGCGTATGGCGAAAAGGTGAAGTACTTCGGGAACGTGGTGAACATCGAGCTCCCCGCAGGTGGAACAGAAGCAGCCTTGAACGTGAAGCGGGCGACGAACGAGATCGTTTTCATTGGAAGCCGCAAGTACAAGGCGGGTCTCGAGCGTTTGGTGGAAGCCGTTGACTTCCTCAATGAGGGACTGTTCGCGGGCCTGGTGGTCAACGTGATCGGCATGAAGCGCAAGGATATGCCCACGGCACCGGCCAACATGGTGTTCCACGGTTACCTGGACAAAGGCAAGCCCACCGAACTGCGCCGCTATACCGATATACTGAGCCGAGCGCGGCTTTTTGTGAACCGGATCCGAAATGGGCCGCGTTCTCCGCATCGTGCGAAGCCATGTTCCTGTATACGCCCGTGGTGCTCTTTCAGTACCCTGAGTTCGAGCGCACCTTCGGGGATGTTGATAACGTGGGCATCGCCTTGCAGTCCACGCTACCACAGCATATTGCCGAACGTATTGCCGGAATATTGCGGGATGATGCCGCCTGGCAGGCCAAGGCCATCGCGGCCCACAACGCCACCGCGAGCATGACCTGGGCCAACTTCACCCGTCAGTTCATGCGGGAATCCGGAGCTTGATCGTGTATGTACGATCAACCCAGGCGCCGCATCACTTGGGCTTCGACCCGCGCCAGGAGTTCATCCGGTTCCATGCTCCGCCACGCCAAGTCGTCAAGCTTTCCGCCGAAAATGAGGTATTGGTCCAGATCGGCCGCCTTTAGGTCCTCACGCACATGGGGCAGGAAGTTCACGAGTGCGATCCAGCCGCCGGCATCCGTGACCTCATCGAACCACTCCGCGTAATAATCTTCCTCGCCGGCGTGGAAATTCAGCACGCTTGCACCGATGAGGATGAATTTATGGATGCTTTCGGCCAACATGGGTTCCACCACGTCCCGTTTCAGGTACATGATGTCGTTGTGCAAAAGGTCGTTCCATTCCCCGATGAACTCGATCACGGCAAAGCCCTCTTCATAATCCGCAAAGAGCACCTTCAAATACAAGGTGCTGCTACCGAAGGGATCCCACTGGGGGTGGATCGCATGGTCGTACACCGCATTCTCGAACTCGAACTCACTGTGTTCCGATCCGTGGAAAGGTGAACGGGGGTCTTCCTCCGCCGTGTACAAGTGTCGCCAATTAAAGTAAGGTTCGATCGCGTGCATGGAGGTGCAAAGTTCCGATGTACGCGCGGATCCGGAATGATCGACGCGTGGTGAATGAACGATAAGGCCCGATGTTTGTTCGTGCAGGGCACGGCCGAAGCCTACATTTCCCACGCGCTGGACACGGAAAAGGAAAATACAGCCCCCAAGCAAAGTGCTGCCAACCGGCAGCGCTTGTTGCGTCATGCCGCAAAAGTGGTGCTTTGGATCATTCTGTCGCCGTTCATTTTGCTGCTGCTCGTAGCGGTCTTGATCTACATCCCACCGGTCCAGAATATGCTGCGGGGCAAGGCCGTGGCTTTCTTGGAGAAGAAGATCGGGACGCCGGTGCAGTTGGATCATCTCGCGTTGCGGTTCCCCATCGGGGTGGGTCTGCAGGGCGTGTTGATCCACCAACAGAACGGGGATACGCTCCTCTACGCAGGCTCCATAAAGACACGGGCCAGCCTTACAGCGCTGCTGAGCAAACAGATCTCATTGGGTTCAGTTGACCTTTCCGATGTGCGCGCCAACATTGAGCAAGGCGAGGACAGCTTGTTCAATTTCGATTACATCCTCACCGCGCTGAAAGGCGACACCAGCATAGTGCAACAACCGGCGGACACCACCGGGGGTTGGGGCTTCGCCATCGGATCCGTGGCACTGGAGCGCATCCGGGTGGATCTGGACCTGAAGCCTTCACGCATGCAGCTCGCCCTGGACCTGGGTTCGTTGGACTTGTCTTTTGATGACTTCAATGCTTCAACCAAGACCTTCCATCTGGAGGAATTAGCGCTTGCCCATACACGTGCCGATCTCCGCATGGCATCCGGCCCTCCTGTGCCGGATACGTATCCGGACCTTAAAAACCCCTTTGCCGGTTTGGACATCCGCTTCGGGAAGCTGGATCTGGAGGATGTGCATTTCACCATGAAGGATGTGGTGAAAGGGGATAGCCTTTGGTTGGACCTGCCCGAAGCCCAGCTGGTGGCCGATCAGATGGATCTTTCCAAACAGCTTCTCGCTTTGAAGAAAGTGGAACTGAAAGCTCCCGTCTTCGGTATGCTCGGTGCGGCTCCCGTTACGGTACCGGACACGCTGCGCACCGATCCGCCTTGGCTCGACCGGCACGATGGTTTCCGCTATTTCGTCCGCGACATGCGGATCGGTGTCGAAGACCTCTCCATCAACGACGGCTCGTTCGGCATGTACCGGGGTCTTATTGCTCCGCCCCGGAAGCTTTTCGATCCTTCGAGCTTGGCCTTGAAAGCAGCAAACCTCCGGATGGAAGGCGTGTCGATAGGCAATGACAGCATCGGCGCCCAAGTGAAAGAACTGGAATTCACCACCGGCCCGGGCGATCAACAATTCGCGCTGCGAACGGACCTTTCAGCAACACCGGCGAATGTGCAGCTGAAGGATGGTACACTGCGGATCGCCGAGAACGAGCTGACCTTTTCCGTGCTTGCCCAGCCCGGTGACCTGACCACCGCCTACCGCACCCCGGAGCGGATCCCGCTGCGTGTAAAGGCGCATACGAGTATCAAGCCGGAGCAGCTTCGTCCACTTCTTCAACAGTTCGGTCTGGAGCGTTTCATGCCCCCGGCATTCACTGAACAACTGGATACGCGGATCGCTTTGTCCGGATCCATCGCTCAACTGGACAGCGCCGTGCTGCTAGTGGATGGCGACCAAGGTTCCACGGTGCACCTACGCGCCCACGGGGCCAATATCCAGGAATGGCGTACGGCGGATCTGGAAGCGGACCTCGAACGGTTCACGCTCGGGAATGGTCTAAGGCAAGTGTTACGGTCTGTCGTGGCACCCAGTACCGTGCTTCCCGAACGGCTCGCTGCCACGGCCCATGTGCATTTGCACAGCGGTACTGCGCAGGTCGAACTGGCCGTGAACAGCGATGTGGGCAACGTGAAGGGCACGGCCACCGCATCCGGCTTGTCGGCCAAGATCCCGGACAACATTGCCGCGGACCTGAAGGTGGACGGACTGAATATCCAACGTCTCACAGGTGATACCACCATCGGCCGGGTAAGCCTTACGCTGAAAGTAAAAGGACAGGCCTTGAACTCATCCGCCCGCAGCGGTACGTTGGAGCTGCGCCCCACGGAACTCCGCTACAGCGGTCAGGACCTTTCCAGCCTGCGGGTGAACGGGCGGGTACAAGGCGACTCATTATTCGTGGACATGGGAGCCGACGCTGAGGCGTTGAAGTTGAATTTGAACGCTCGCGGGAAATGGCCGGAAAAGATGGACAGTTTGGCCGTGGACTTCAATATAGACTTGACCCGGGTGCAATTGGCCAAGCTGGGCCTGATGCCCCAAACACTGGATGTGGCGGGTGTTTGGGACGGTCGTGCCGCGTTCGATAGCACTGGCCATGGAAACATTTCCTTGAACGCCGATGGCCTGCGGCTCTCCAATGAGAAGCAAGCCTTCCGCTTCGAGCGCTTCGCGTTGAATGCCAGTGCAGGGAACGATAGCACCACCATCGCGCTGAACAGCGATGCGCTCACGTTGAATTATCGGACCAATGTGCCCTTGGACAGCATCATGCCGCGCACGAAAGAGAAGTTGGCCAGTTATTTCAAGGTGGACAGCACGTTCACCCCCACGCCCGGCAAGTACATGGACCTGGCGATCACCATGCCCAAGAGCGACTGGCTCACAGGCTTGGTGCTGCCCAAGTTGCAATCCATCACGCTGAACAGCTTCACCGGACACTATGATAGTGATGCGGACGAATTGCAATTGGCCGTGGATATCCCGGAGTTGGCCTATGATAGCATCCAAGTGGAAAAACTCGTGTTGAACGTGAACGCGAAAGGCAATGACCTGGAATCGAAATTGTCGGTGGCGCAGATCACCCGCGATTCTCTCGGGATCTTCGGTCTTACCCTCACCAATTCAGCGGAAGTCGGGGCGCTGCTGAGCACCTTACGTGTGCAGAACGGGGAATTCCCGGCGAGCTACGTGCTCACTGTTGCGTTGAAAAAGCAAGACGGCGAAAGCACATTGCACATCGAACCGGATGGGCTGGTCTTGGACAGTAAGCCTTGGACAGCCGACCAGGCGAACCTGCTGCGGTTCGCCGCTGGGGGATTGAAGGCGGAGAATTTTGATCTGCGAAGTGAGGAACAGCGGTTGCAAGTGGAAACGGTGCAACAGGCCACGCGTATCAAACTGGAGAATTTCCACATCGGCACGCTGCTGAACTTCGTTACTTCCCAGGACTCCACGCCTTTCGCATCAGGCGATCTGAACGGATCCGTTGAACTGCCCGTGAACGGCACTGTCGGGCTGGCGGCCGACCTGCTTGTGAAGGACCTAACGCTGGTGGGTAATGCCTTGGGCGATCTCTCCGTAAAGGCCAATGAAAAGGCGAAGTCGGTTTACGACGCCAGTGTGCAATTGAAGAGCGGGGCCAATTCGCTGCAAGGCAAAGCATCGCTGGATGCCTCGGGCACTTCGGCGGTGATCCATGGGAATGCGGATGTGGCATTCACGGAACTCGGGGTTTTCAGGCCCTTCACCAAGTCATTCCTGTATGAACTTTCCGGAGGATTGAACGGCAAACTGCGCTTCGACCAACAGCAGGGAAAGGCCGCGCTCAATGGGGATCTCACCTTCACGGATACGCGCATCGGCGTGCTTGCCACCCGCAGCCTGTTCCGTTTACAGAAGGAGCGTATCACTTTCGATGATGCGGGGATCCACTTGGACCGCTTCACGATGAAGGACAGCTTGGGCAATGCCTTTACGCTGAACGGGGACATCAGCACTGCCAACCTTTCGGATCCCGGCCTGGACCTCACCTTGCGCACGGATGCGTTCCAATTGGTCAAAAGTGTGCGGGGCGACAATAAACTTTTCTACGGCCATGTGCTGGCAGGGCTGGATCTCACTGTTACCGGCACCGCGAACCTGCCCAAGCTCAAGGGCGACATCCATGTTCTCGACGGCACGGACCTTTCCATCGTATTGCCCGGAAGCGAGGTGAAGCTCGTGAGCCATGAGGGTATCGTGGTGTTCACGGATGGCGATGCACCGCCGGACAGCACCGCAACAGCCAACGATGGAAAGATGCTCCAGGATTCACTCAAGGCCCAATTGAAGGGCTTTGATCTGGACCTGCATCTGCTCGTGGACGATCAAGCCAAGTTCAGCGTCGTGCTGGATCCCACCACCGGTGACGCAGCGACCTTCCAGGGGACCGGGGATCTTTATTTCACCTACAATGCAAAGGGCGACATGACGTTGCGCGGACCTTTCACGGTAGCGAACGGCGGCTATACGTTGGAGTTCTACGGCTTGGTGAAAAAACGATTCGACCTGGTGAAGGGAAGCACCGTTACGTGGAGCGGTGATCCGTTGGACGCCAAGTTGGACGTCAAGGCACAGTACTTGGCCCAGACAGCTGCCTATGGATTGGTGGCCGGTTCCGAAGCGCTTTCCCAGGATCAGCAGAACCGCCTGCAGGAACGCTTGCCCTTTGAGGTGGTGATCAGTGTTGACGGAAGCATCAACAGGCCGGAGATCGACTTTGGTATCAACTTGGACCGCCAGTACCGCAACAGTTACCCGCAAGTGGCGTCCCGCTTGGACCAGCTGTCGCAAAAGGGGAACATCGACGACCGCAACCGGCAGGTCTTCGGCTTGCTGGTGACCAATGCATTCATACCCGACGAGGCAGCGGGTTCGGCACCCTCCAGCAGCCTCGTATCCTCTGCTGCACGGAATTCAGTGAATGGTATTCTTACGGATCAGCTCAACAAGCTCACCGGCAAGTTCATCAAGGGAGTGGATGTTTCCTTGGGGGTGAACACCGTGGACCAAGCCGAAGGCAACACCACCTACCAACGCACCTCCGTGGATTACAAAGTGAGCAAGAGCTTTTTCAACGACAGGTTGAGTTTTGAGGTAGGCGGCTCAGTGGGGGTGGACGAGCAGAACCAACAAGTGGGCAGCATTTCCAATACTCGGGCAGCCCAGTACGTGGTGTACTACGACCTCAGCAAGAACGGTCCGTTCCGGTTGCGCGGATTCTACGAGAATGCTTTCGACCTTTACGATGGGGACATCACCGACAGCGGTGTGGCGATACAGTACACCAAGGATTTCGAGGAGAACGAGCGGGCACGCAACATTGCCCGTGAAGCTGAACAGAAGAGAAGAGCGGACGAAGCTGAAAGGAAGCGCAAGGAGCGCGATGCACTCGGGGCCCCTGCGCCGACAACCGTGCCCAAAGAGCCAGGTGAATGAGGACGATGAAGGTTTTCCCATTGGCCATAGCGGGCTGTATGCTCCTGCTTTCTGCCTGTACCGGTATGAAATATGCCACCGAAGAGAAGCCTTTGTTCACCGGCTTCACCGTGGAATGGACGGAACCTCCCGTTAAGGACAAGAAGGCCATCACCCATGAACTGGAAAATTTGGTCAAGCCGGCACCGAACAACAGTATTTTCGGACTGCGGCCCACCGTGGCTTTGCACAACAGTGTGAAGGAGCCGAAAAAGACCAAAAGCTTCGCCAATCTCCTGCGCAACAAGATCGGCTCAGCACCGGTCTACCTCGCCGATGTGCCCGTGGCCGATATCAAGGGTGCGATCGTGAACCGGTTGAACAATCATGGCTATTTCGGAGCGGTAAGCGATTTCACCATCGAACGCAACAAGCGTAAGGCCACGATCACCTTCACAGCATCAGCGGGCACCCCTGACCGGATCCGCAGCATTGCTTACGCTGACAGCAGCGATGCCTTGAACAAGCAGATCGCCTTGTCACGCAAGGGTTCGGACGTTAAGCCAGGCGACCTGTACGACCTTGGTGCATTGAAGGTCGAGCGGTTGCGCGTTACCGGTAGGTTGCGCAATAAGGGTTGGTGGTTGCTGAAGGACGATGACCTTGAGTTCACGGCCGATACTTCCGTAGGAGGTCATTTGTTGGACCTGGGACTTCGTGTAAAGTCAACCACGGAGGAGAAGGTGCTGCGCAGGTATTTCATCGGTGATATTTATGTCCACGGTGACCATGATGCGCTGTTGACGCCCAATGATACCGTGCGGGTCGATAGCCTTTACTACATCAACACCCTGAACAGTTTTAGGCCGTCCACCATCACCAGGGGCGTCTTCCTTGGAAAGGGTAAACATTATTCGGAACGTAACGAGAACACAACTGTACGCTACCTCTCAAGCTACGGTGTGTTCAAGAGCGTCAACGTGGAATACACGGAGGACAGCTTGAAGCCCGGCGTGCTGAAAACAGATGTGCTGCTAACGCCCATGAAGCGATGGACGCTGTTCACCGAATTGAACGCCATCGCCAAGAGCAACAATTTCGTGGGGCCGGGCCTGCGGACGGGTTTCAAGGACCGGGATGTATTCCGCGGCGCGGAAATATTCACTGCCGACCTCAACGGCCGTTTCGAGACACAGGTTGCTGGAGCACAGAAGGGGACCAACGCCTATGAACTCGGAGCAAAGACGGCGCTCCAATTCCCGCGTATCGTACCGTTCCATTTTTTCCGCACCGCACGAGCATCCGTGCCTACCACGCGCATCGAGCTGGGCTACGGCATTTTTCGGCGTATCAACCTGTATGGTCTAGAATCCTTCAATACATCCTTGAACTACAATTGGAAGCAGAACCCGCGCGTGTGGCATGAGGTGAACCTGATCGACGTGAGCTATAACAAGCTCTATTATTCCTCCGATGATTTCACCGCCTTCCTCAATGACAATCCGGCCGTGCAGCGCAGTTTCGAACAGCAGTTCATTGTCGGGGCAGGGTACACGTTCACTATTTCCAGCAAGCACACCAAATACTTACAGGGTTGGGTGCTGGCCAGCTTCGGGGTTGACGAGTCGGGCAATCTCCCTTCAGCCTTGTTGCGCTCCAGCGGTCCGCGCCCGGATGATGGATATAAATTGTTCGGCACCACTTTCTCACAATACGTGCGGTTCCGCCCAGAAGTGCGGTATTACCAGCCGCTGGGCCCACGTGGTGCCCAAATGGCAAGCCGGGTGCAAGTGAATTTCGGTCTGCCCTACGGTAACTCCGAAGTGCTGCCTTACGTGAAGCAGTTCTTCAGTGGCGGTACGAACAGCCTGCGCGCCTTCCGCGCTCGGGCCGTGGGACCCGGTAGTTTCTTGGCCAGCGACAGCAGTAGCGCGATCCTGACCGACCAGACCGGCGACATCAAATTCGAGATCAACTCGGAATACCGCTTCACCATCGCAGGCTATTTCAAGGGTGCGCTCTTCGCGGACGCGGGCAATATCTGGTTGGTGAATCCCGATCCGAAAAGGCCCGGGGGCGTGTTCAAATGGCCGGACGCATTGGATGAAATGGCTCTTGGCGCTGGGTTCGGCCTTCGTTTCGATCCACAGGTGATCGTGGTGCGATTGGACCTCGCCACCCCTTTGCGCGACCCTTCGCTGCCCAAGGGTGACCGTTGGGTTTTCGATGACCTGAAGCCGAAGTTCTTCGACAACGTGATCTTCAACATTGCGATCGGGTATCCGTTCTAAGGCTTGTAAGGTTATTTACCACGGCCGCACAGAGACACTGAGAATGCGTTCATCAGTGGTCGGAGGTGCCCATGGATCGGACCTACGCCGACCGCTGACCGCCACTGCCAACTGCTGCTGCCAACAGTTACCTACCGTTATCAACTGCCTTCCGGACGCTGCCGTATTTTTTCAATAGCCCGTTCGCGGTGTCGTAATCCACGCCCAGCCCGTCCATCACCATGCGGGTTCCACGGTCAACGAGCTTATTGTTGCTCAGCTGCATGTCCACCATCCGGTTGCCCTTTACGCGGCCCAGCTTGATCATCACACTGGTGCTGATCATGTTCAGGAGCAGCTTTTGCGCGGTGCCGCTCTTCATCCGTGTGCTCCCCGTAACGAATTCCGGGCCTACGATGGCAACGATCGGAAATTCGCAGGCCTGCGTTACCGGGCTGTCCGGATTGCAGGTGATGCAGGCCGTAAGCACACCGGCTTTACGCGCACTATTCAACGCACCAAGGACATACGGCGTCCCACCGCTCGCAGCGATGCCGATCACCGTGTCCTCCGTGCCGATGGCATGTTCCTGCAGGTCCGTCCAGCCTTGGGCCGTGTCATCCTCGGCGAATTCGACCGCCTTGCGGATCGCGGCGTCGCCACCGGCGATAAGGCCGATCACCATACCGTGGGGAACGCCGAAGGTGGGTGGGCATTCGCTCGCATCCACAATGCCGAGCCTGCCGCTGGTGCCCGCCCCGATGTAGAAAAGGCGGCCGCCCCGCTGCATGCGCGCAGCGATCGCGTCGATCAACGGTCCCATGGCTGGAATGCACATTTCGACGGCCTCCGCGACACTGCGGTCCTCCGCGTTGATGTTCCGCAGTAACTCATCCGTGGACATGTGTTCCAAGTGGTCGTAGCGGGAAGGGGATTCGGTGATGCGGGCCATGGTGCTGGTGAACGGGACGAAGGTGCAGAGAAATACGGCTCCGGAAGTTGCCCTTGCTTTAGTTTTGGCGGCGGCACGCGCCGGATCTTTGAATGGCCAACGAGTTGAGCCCCACCCGCCGAAAAAGGCATGGATCGAACGGTCCTTCCAATTGGTGGAGCGAGCTGCGAAAATTGCGATCACGCACCGGAGCATCGCATGGACGCTTCGTGCTGCTGGTGCTGGTGATCGGAGCACTCTTCCGCATCTACGCCATGAAGGGCGCCGTGACGGAGGACGAAGCGACGGGCTATGTCAATTACGTTTCACAGGGGTTTGCCGAGATCTTCACGTCGCCGCCCACGGCCGGACACCACCTGCTATATGCGTTTTTCGCGCGCATCTCCTGCCTGATCTTCGGGGTGCATGAATGGAGCCTGCGCCTGCCGGCATTGATCGCGGGTATTTTCTTACTTCCGTTGCTGTACCTCTTCACGCGCTTGGTCTTCAACCGGCATATCGCAGTGATCGCACTGTGCCTTGCGGCGGTAAGCGGTCCCATGGTGGAGCTTTCCGCCTTGGCCTATGGCTACACGCTCGGGTGGTGCTGCATGCTTGCCGCCTTGCTTGCCGCCCGCCACTTTGTAAAGCACGAAAGTCCGCAGGCGGCTTTTTGGATGGCGGCCTTCAGCGCGTTGGCCGTTTGGTCCTCACCGTCCATGGTCTACGCGGCGGGCATGACCTACCTCTGGACCTTGATGTTGTTGGCCGCGGCTTACAAGACAACACTGCGGAGAAGGACGGTGGGGTGGGCTATTTCAGCCGCGACCACCCTGTTTTTGCTCGTGCTGTTCTATTTGCCGGTGATCATGCGCCACGGACTGGATCCCCTTTTGCATCCTCCTTCTTCGGAAGACCGCTCCTGGGCGGGTTTCGTGAACGTGCAGCAGGACCGCGCTTTCGATCTATGGATCTATTTCACGGCGACGGCTCCCACAATGCTGGCCGCGATCTCCGCCATTTCGGTAGGATATGCCGCCTACACCAGTACCAAATACCGGTTCCTGCTGTTCTCGCTGATCCTGTGCACTGTACCGTTCGTTCTCATCCAGCGTACGGTGGCACCACCGCAGGACTGGGCATTCGTGCTTCCCGTGCTACATATCGGTAATGCCATCGGCATCTTCCTCCTGCTCAAGTTGGTCCGGGATAAGCTGTGGCCCACCCTGTCCGAACCAAAGCGCACGCTCATCACAGGGACCGCGGTGCTGGCTGTTTTCGGCACCACCTGCGCATTGGGCCGTCCTGAAGCCATGGGCCGATACCCGGAAGCACGGAACGCGGCCGAATGGATCGCGGTAAACGCACGCCCGGGTGACCGCGTCGCAGTGGCCGATCCGTGGCAAACGCCGGTGGCCTTCCAACTGGCCTGCCTGAAAGTTCCGCCGGTGGTACTTGGTCCCGGAAAGCCTGAAGCGGATGGGAACTGCTTCGTGCTGGTAAGCGCCAGTAACGGCCAAACGCCTACCTCGGTGCTCGAAGATGCGGAGCTTCAACGCACGGCGACAGGCTTCGAGCCCATGCTCCAATGGCAGCGCTTGGAACTGTTCCGCTGCAGCCGTTAACGACGATCGGAAAAGATCCCGGAACTTCGCGGCCCCGGAACCAAGGCCCGTCGGGCAAAAGGTTACTGGGAAACAACGCTGAACATGGCAGAAGAAGGACGTCAGGTCATTTACAATATGGTGAAGGTGGGCAAGACATTGCCTACCGGAAAGACCATTCTCAAGGACATCTACCTCGGCTTCTACTACGGGGCCAAGATCGGCATCCTCGGTCTCAACGGATCGGGAAAGTCCACCCTGATGCGCATCATCGCCGGCAAGGAGACCGACTTCCAGGGCGACGTGCATATCACCCCCGGCTTCAGCGTGGGCCATTTGGAACAGGAACCGGTGCTGGACGAAAGCAAGACCGTGATCGAGATCGTGCGCGAAGGCGTGCAGCCCATCATGGACCTGCTGAAGGAATATGAGGACGTGAACAACAAGTTCGCCGACCCCGAAGTGCTGGAGGACCCGGACAAGATGGAGAAGCTCATCAACCGGCAGGGCGTGCTCCAGGACCAGATCGAAGCGCAAGGTGCGTGGGAGATCGACCAGAAGCTGGACATCGCCATGGATGCGTTGCGTTGTCCTGAGCCGGACGCCAAGATCAGCATCCTCTCCGGCGGTGAGCGGCGCCGCGTAGCGTTGTGCCGCCTGTTGCTACAAGCCCCGGACATCCTGCTGTTGGACGAACCCACCAACCACTTGGACGCCGAAAGCGTGGCTTGGCTGGAGCAGCACCTGCATAGCTACAAGGGAACCGTGATCGCCATTACCCACGACCGCTACTTCCTCGATAACGTGGCGGGCTGGATCCTCGAGCTGGACCGTGGAGAGGGCATTCCCTACAAGGGCAATTACACCAACTGGCTGGAGCAGAAGACCGCCCGCCTCACCTTGGAGGAGAAGACCGAGAGCAAGCGCAACCGCATCCTGAAGCAGGAATTGGAATGGGTGCGCAGCAATGCCAAGGCGCGCCGCACCAAGAGCAAGGCCCGCTTGGAGAACTATGAGAAGATGCAGGGCGAGACCGTGAAGGAGAAGGAATCCAAGCTGGAGATCTTCATCCCCAATGGCCAGCGCTTGGGCGATAAGGTGATCGAGTTCAAAGGCGTGTCCAAGGCCTTCGGCGACCGCGTACTTTTTGAGGACGTGAGCTTCACCCTACCACCCGCCGGCATCGTCGGCATCATCGGGCCCAACGGTGCAGGTAAGACCACCATGTTCCGCATGGTGATGGGAGAGGAGAAGCCCGATGCGGGTACCATCACCTTGGGCGATACCGTCCAGATCGCTTACGTGGACCAAGCGCACAAGGACCTTTCGCCGGATAAGTCCGTGTGGGAAGTGCTGAGCAACAGCCAGGAGATGATGACCATTGGTGGCACGCTGGTGAACAGCCGCGCCTACCTCGCGCGCTTCAACTTCACCGGGACCGACCAGAACAAAGAAGGTGGGCGTGCTCTCCGGCGGGGAACGCAACCGCCTGCACCTCGCGATGACGCTGAAGAACGGCAGCAACGTGCTGCTGCTTGACGAACCGACCAACGACCTGGACGTGAACACGCTCCGGGCCTTGGAGGAAGGCATCCAGGATTACAGCGGCTGCGCGGTGATCATCAGCCACGATCGCTGGTTCCTGGACCGTGTCTGCACGCACATCCTCGCCTTTGAAGGCGACAGCAACGTGTACTGGTTTGAAGGCAGCTTCAGCGACTACGAGGAGAACTACAAGAAGCGGGGGGGAGTGCCCAAGTGAAGCGGACTGGTGGGGGTGGCCAACCAGCTGCGCGGGGGCTGATAAACGCACCTACGCTGGTGTCACGGGGGGCGCGGGGTGCTCACCGGGTCGCACCTGTTTCGAGAGGGCAGGCTCTCTTTCAGGAGGAGGGCACCAACTGCAAAGAGGCCCTTAAACTGGTGTCACCGCAATGGTTACCACCCCTTTAATGATCAGCTTCAGCGACTACGAGGAGAACTACAAGAAGCGGGTAGGCGATGTAGTGCCCAAGCGCTTGAAGTACCGGAAGCTGGTGCGGGGGTGAACCCGAACGACCGCCAAGTAAAAAGCCCGGCGATGAGCCGGGCTTTTTTGCGTGTGTGGCACTTGGGAGCAGGTGGTTTCAGCCCTTTTGGTTTGTTTAGGCCGCTCTTTGGCGCATGCGGCTTTGGGCTCAGCGGCAGGGTAAGCGCACGAGCGTTTACGCTCGCGCGAGATTTATGGCAACCTCGTGCCGCAAGGCGTCTATTCCTACTACTGCTCCTTCCTCAACGGCGCCGGGAAGACCCTGGAACGAAAGGGGACGGTGACCTTTTTGCCGGGAATGTGAGGGGGGTGAGGTTCAAGCGCCTCAATTCCAAATTGGACTCAAGTTACTGAACTCTGCGACTGCCACCTATAATCGAATCATGCACTACATTCACCCCAACAACTCCTTCACATATCAGACCCATTCACCACATGAGGCGATTTGCTACATTGCTCATAACCATTTGCTTTTTGACCCTTTGCACCACTGCACAACCCTATGTGCCACCGGACCGCTACAATGAACCATACAAAAATGCGATCGGTTGGTTCGCCAATCAAGGCCAGATCATTGATGAGAACGGCAACCACAGGAACGACATATTGCTGACGAGCTTGGGTTGTGTTCCCAAAGCCAGCCTTGGTAAATTTTCGCAGATATCCTTTTTATCCTATGCCCACGGCGCTACTCCTACAGATTCGGTCACGGTGACACAGATCAAGATGCAGCCGGTTGGAACAAATGCACGCAAGGTGAACCCACAGGGGGTGGCGGTAAAGGACTGGTACCAGAACTTCTATCTACCGCAGACCGCACCCTCCGGCGCGAGCCATGTACTGGGCTATAGCCGTGCGATATATGAAGATATTTACTCGGGGATCGACATGCACTTCTACAGCGGAAGTGGTGGCCAGAAAATGGCCTTTGTCATGCGCCCTGGTTCTGATCCGAATGACCTAAAACTCTTGTTCACAGGGCAAGACAGCCTTCTGGTGGATCTCTGGGGAAATTTGAGGGCCTATTACAATGGACAATTTTACGTGCTACCGCAAGCTGTGGCATATCAGGTTGGATCGGGGAATAGCATTATCCCGGTAAATTGGTCCACCAGTTATGTGATCATTGAGGGCGGTGGTGTGGTGAGATTGAATTTTAGCAGTTACGATTCCACACTTCCACTTGTTTTCCAAGTTGGTGCACTGCCATCCTTGGGTCCGGCCACCCTGGATAACTTATGCTGGTCCACTTACCTAGGGGGGACCAATTACGACCAAATAAATGCCAGTGCGTTGGACGCAACGGGGAATTATTTCGTTACAGGTAGCACAGCGAGTGATTTTAATACTATCCCTAACAACCCGGGGAACACCACGATCAATGGAGGGCAAGTAGTGCTCGTTGCACGGTTCCATGACGACTACCATCTTGATTGGCTTACCTATTATGGCGCAGCAAACAGTGGGCAGTCCGGCAATGCGATTGTGGCACGAGAAGTTGGGGCGGAGCGCATCTACGTTGGTGGATACACATATGGATCAAACCTTATTGGGGCGGTTGAAACCGGCGCATATAATCTCCAAACCGTGTCGCCAGGTGACTATTCTCGTGCATTTATTGCAAAATTCGATGTGACTGGCGCACTGTTTTGGAGTACCTACTTCGGCAATGGCCAATCGGAGATCAGCGGTATGGATGTGGATCAAAATGGCCGGTTACACATAGTGGGCTATTCCAATAACCAAGGCATACCCGTTACCACCTTAGCGGGTGCGACAAGCTGGCCGTTCACGGGTACGACCACGAATACAATTATTGCGCGCTTCACCTCAGCCGATGCCTTGGAATGGTGTACGCCTTACAACAGCAGCGTTAATGCAATGGTCGATGGTGGAGTGGGTGATATTAAGTGCTATGTGGGCGGGTTCTATGTTTCCAGCATAGCTTCATCCACCAGTCCAACAATAAATCCCGGAGGGGGAGCATACTTTCAGTCCGCAAATGGCGGTGGACGTGATTGTCTGCTTATGAAATTCAGTACTTCCGCTCAATGCAATTGGGCCTCTAAATTCGGGGGCAGTGGTGATGACAAGCCAGGCATCAATAGCCTTACGGTCAATAAGTACGGTGATCTCTATTTCGTGGGTAGCACGGGTAGCGTTAGCGGCTTCCCGTTAGTGGACGATGGTGGCACTTTCGATAATTTCAATGGCGGTTATGACGGCTTCATTTCCATGATCCATCATGGCGACCTCGCATTGGCGTGGTCAACCTTTGTGAATGCCTTACCCTATGCATCTTGCGTGGACGACCAGAGTCATTTTTTTGCGGTTGGGACCACCATAGGAAATTCGCCCGGTTCTGTTCCGTTGATCGACTATTCTCCGTACTACAACCAATCAACGTATTATGGTCCAGGGGATGGAGTGATCTTGGGTTACCAAGTGGGCTTGGGCGGGGACCATCAACAATTCTACGGTACTTACTTCGGTGGTGAGCAAGGCGAGTCAGGTACAAGGGACCAAATAGCTACAACGGCTTGGGGTCTCAACCACCTGTATATAGCCGGCCTAACCTCGAAAGGACAGGATGTCACAACATTTTTCCCGCTCGTCGATGCTGGTGCCCCAGCTTATTTTGATGGCACGTATCAGTTCGTGCCTTGGGGTACCAATTTGAACCAGAACATAAGCGATGCATTCGTAGCATCTATTTGCACCGGCTTGGTGGATATTCTGGAATTGCCTGGAAATGCAAATCCCGCATTCGGTATTGGTCCCTTAAAGGGAGATGGTCGCAGCGTTTTCGGATTGCCTGATGGCCAAGTGCAACTACAACTCTTTGACGCAACCGGCCGGTTGATCGCTACTGAACTGGTTGTTTCCTTCGGCGGCCGTGCACAAATGCACATCGGCATTGAAGTGGCTGGCATGTATATAGTGCAGGCCATATCCAAGGATTACCAAGCAGCAGGGCGCTTCGTTTCTACACCGAACTAACCGAAATGCGCTACCGGTTGGCATTGGCGATATTGATTACGAGCACCGCATCCGCCCAAAGCAATTGGGAGGGTGCGGATATGCCATATTTGAGTTTCGGTGTTCGTCAGTTGTATGCGGACACTATCGTGGACCAACTATTGGCTACAGGTCCCATAGCGATCGTAAATGATTTCAATACTCCAGTGATCGCAAACTTCAAATCGGGCGAATGGTCATATGTCCAGGGCTTTGGTGGAGGTGGGCTCTATACTTCGGTCCGTTTCGGTGACACGCTCGTGGTAGGTGGATACTTCCATACCCTTGCTGATGAGCCGATAAATCTTTTAGCGGCATGGTACGATTCAACTTGGCACAATTTCGGTCAATTTCCAAGTGAAGGTGTAGTCCGTAAGCTCAGGGTTGTTAATGGAGACCTATACGCAGTGGGTTCATTCCACACCGTTGACGGTTCCGTTTGTCACGGGGTCGCAAAACGCGTAGGAGGGCACTGGGAGGGCTTGGGATCCATTGACTACCCCATTGGTGACGAACCCATCGTACTTGAGGTTTGTGAGTATCAAGGGAATATAGTGGTAGGTGGAGAAATGAACCCGATCGGTCTGGGGAATGACCTGATGCAATTCGATGGGACGAATTGGTTGGACGTAGGTGGCGGTCTTTTAGGCGGGGTAGGCGCTGTTACCTGCCTTGCTGTTTACCAGAATGAATTATACGTTGGTGGTGGACTATATGTGGGTGCAGGCAGTCCTGGACATGGCTTGGTTCGTTGGAACGGCAGCTCATGGAGCGATGTGGGCGGCAGTATGCGGGACATCTATGGCACCACTACTTACAACGCCAGTGCGAGTAGCCTGTTGGTGCATGATGGTAAGTTACTGGTAGGCGGCGCTTTCGGTTATGCTGGTACGTTGCATGCCAACCAGTTCGCTATTTGGGATGGATCCACGTGGTGTGCAACCGGCGACAGCATCGGAGGTACGGTGGAGAGCATGGCATTCTATCATGATACACTTTTCATTGCCTGTACGGATTCCTTGGACGGGCAGGCGGTCAATTATATAGGCCGTTGGATAGGTGGTGTTTTTGAGCAGGTTTGTGAGCAAGTGGGCATT
Source organism: Flavobacteriales bacterium (assembly GCA_016719225.1). GTDB lineage: Bacteria > Bacteroidota > Bacteroidia > Flavobacteriales_F > PHOS-HE28 > PHOS-HE28. The sequence continues at coordinate 38,326 of JADKAN010000001.1, forward strand.
GAAGAGCTTCTGGAAGAAAGTGTATTACCGATCGGCATAGGTCCATTGGTTAGCGAACGGCGCAGCTTGTTTGGTTTGCCCGATGGAAGCGTGCAACTGCGGGTATTTGATGCCACCGGACGCTTGATCAATTCGGAGGTGGTTGTTTCGAGCGCCGGTCGTGCCCTGATGCATACTGGCACTCCGGTACCGGGCATGTATGTAGTGGAAGTCATATCCAAGACTTATCGCGGAGTAGCACGCTTCGTTTCTACCCAAGACTAACTGCGATGCGCGCTGTATCGGACCTTTAACAATATGAGCCACGGTTTCCGACGCATAGAGGGCCGCACTGAATTCCTGAGCTTACATGCACGTTACGGCGGGGTAGAGCTGACCGGCTTGATCAGGGCGTTGGGCATCGAGGAGTTCCAGTTGCTGAAGGCAGGCCTGATCGAAGTGGGTGTCATCGATACTATGACGAATTGCATGTTTCGCCCCACAGCGGAAGGGAAGAAATACTTCGTTTACCACGAGCAGTACGAGGCGATGCTGTTGCTGCCCGGCCAAGGCCTAGCCCTGTTGCGGACGTTGGATAAGAAAAAGCAATGACGGCCCTCGTTTCGGCGGACCACGCCACCTTTCGGAGGCTTCCTAAAACCGACGACTGACCGCCATTGGTTGCGAAGGAATAGCGCCAGGCCTCCGTTGGCGCTTTCAATGGATTGAAGAGGCACTCTCGTTCCAACACTGGCCAGCGCCGTGGTAGAGGAATGGCTCTTTGGCACACGCCCAATGCATCCAAGCTGGCAATGTTAACCACATAGCTCCGTTGGAAACTCATAGTTGAAGGCCGAGTGATCATGTATCGCAAGTTCCTACTTTGAGCCGCAAGGTCTGCCACAAATTCTATCAACCAAGCCGTTCGCAGTATCAACCACTTCATGCACGCTGAGTATTCCACCATCTCCAAGGCTGTCCGCCACTTGCAGCAATTGCGGCCCACAAAGGATGAGTTCAACCTGTTCCGCAGGAACCTCGGGCAGCTTATCAGCAAGACGGAAGAGGTGCGTAAGACCAGTTCCAGCGGTGCGCTGGAAGAGACCGAGAAGGGTTTACTGAAGGATTTTCTGCGCGACACCTTCTACAAGCACCTGAGCGTGGGCAACCTCAATTACCGGGGGAACACCGGGGCCGATCTTACCATCCGCAGCGCGAAGAACAACACCTTGGTGCTGTTCGAGTGCAAGGCCGGGAACAACCCGGAGGAGATGCCCACGCCCGAGAAGCTTTTGGGCAAGGCCTTTCTGGAAGCGGTGGCCTACTACTGCTTCGAGAAGGATGTGCTGCACAACGACCACATGAAGCACGTGGTGGTCACCAACGTCCGCGAATGGTACGTGTTCGATGCGGCGGACTTCCGTGCCGCCACCCATGGCAAGGCGAAGATCCGCGACGCCTTCAAAAGTTGGAACAAGGGCAATTGGGACAACAGTTCCACCGCCGCGCTGCACAAGCGCATTGCCGAGCTGCTCAGCGAAGGCGACGACGTGCTCCACGGCGTGCATGTGGACCTCTGGTCGTTCAAGAAGTACCTGGACCGCGACGATGAACAGGCGCTCACCGAGCTGCTGAAGCTCTACCGCTTCCTTAGTCCCGGCTTTCTGCTGAAGGAGGGCACCGGCAAGGACAACAACACGCTCAACAAAGGTTTCTACAACGAACTGCTGCACATCCTTGGCCTGCACGAGAGCAAGGAGAAAGGCGTAAAGCGGATCAAGCGACTGCCGGAGGATAAGCGCCACCAAGGCATGCTTATCGAGAACACCATCGTGCGCCTGAAGAACGACGGATGCCTCGACCGGCTGGAGCATAAGGAGCAGTATGGGGATACGGAGGACGAGCAGCTCTTTGCCGTGGCCATGGAACTGTGCATCACCTGGCTGGACCGCATCCTCTTCCTCAAGTTGCTGGAAGCCCAACTGCTGCGCTATCACGATGGCGACCGCCTGCAAGCCTTTCTCGCGCCCACGGATGAAGGGCAGCAATACGACTACCTGAACACGCTCTTCTTCGATGTGATGGCCCGCGAGAACAGCGAGCGCGAACCCGAAGTGCGCAAGCAGTTCGGCCATGTGCCCTACCTCAACAGCACGCTCTTTGAACCCAGCGAACTGGAGGGCCGCACCATGCGCATCAACGGCCTGCGGGACGGCTTGCGCATACCGCTCCACCCCAAAAGCATCCTGATCCAGCGGAAGCTGTACACGCAGGACCTGCAAGCACTGGACTACCTCTTGCGCTTTCTGGACACCTACGATTTCGGCAGCAAACCCGGTGAGGTCTTTACCGATGACGACCGCCCCCTGATCACCGCCAGCGTGCTCGGCCTCATCTTCGAGAAGTTGAACGGATACAAGGACGGCAGCTTCTACACGCCCGGTTTCATCACCATGTACATGTGCGGCGAAACGCTGCGCCCCACCGTGGTACAGCGCTACAACGAGCGCTTCGGGCTTGCGCTCTCCGGCTTCGAGGCACTGCGCAACCATTGCGCCAAGCTGAACGAGCACGAAGAGATCGCCGCCGCCGAGGCGGTGGTCGATAGCATAAGGGTATGCGACCCGGCCGTAGGCAGCGGCCACTTCCTGGTAAGCGCGCTCAACGAACTGCTCTGCATCAAGAGCGACCTGGGCCTGCTTACCGATGTGGAAGGCAACCCCCTGCACGGCTGGACGGTGAGCTTGGCGAACGACGAGATCACCGTAACGGACCGCACCACGGACGCGCCCTTCAAATACTTGGTACCGCCGGACGGCAAGCCCATACCGGCGGAGATGCAACGGGTGCAACGCGCCCTCTTCGAGCAGAAGCGCAAGCTGATCGAAGGCTGCCTCTTCGGCGTGGACATCAACCCCAACAGCGTGAAGATCTGCCGGCTCCGTCTGTGGATCGAACTGCTGAAGAACGCCTACTACACCAGCCCCCCTCTCCCCGGGAGAGGGGCGGGGGGTGAGGGCGACTTGCGCACCCTGCCGAACATCGACATCAACATCAAGCGTGGCAACTCGCTCTACTCCCGCTTCGCACTGAGCGAGAACATCGAGCGCATCATGCAGCGCACCAGCTACACGGCAGAGCAGTACCGGGGCTTCGTGCAGGACTACAAGGGGGCCAGCAACCGCGAAGAGCGGGCCGGCATCAAGACCATCCTGCAAGGCATCGAGGCGCAATTCCTGGCCTACTCCCAAAGCCGGGATCCGCGTGTGGTACGGCGCAGCACCCTGGTGAATGAACTGGAAAAACTGACCGGGGGCCTCTTCGGCGGCGGGCAGGGCTACAGCACGGCAGCAGCGAAAGCAAAGGCCAAGAAGCGCATTGGCCTGCTGGAGAAGCACATCAATGCCGTAAGCGAAGAACTGACGCGCGAAATGGGCGGCCGAGCCTACGGCGGCGCCTTTGAATGGCGCTACGCCTTCCCGGAAGTGCTGGACGACAACGGCAATTTCCGCGGCTTCGATGTAGTAATTGGCAACCCGCCCTATATCGACATTAAGGAGATGGCGGCGACTGATGCCAGGATGTTGTTTAAGCACTACACCACGGCCCAAAAGCGGATCAATCTATACGCTTTGTTCATTGAGCGTGGCTTGGAGCTGCTTGAGCCAACAGGTCGCTTGGCGTTCATCGTCCCCAATTCACTTCTCGTCAATGAATCCTACTCCAATTTGCGCAAGAAACTCGTCAAGGACCTTCATCGCCTTGTTAAGCTACCCGATGGCATTTTCGAGGAGGCAGCGGTTGAGACGATGTTGCTCTTCGTTCAAAAAGGAGCAGCCGGTTCAATCCAAGCCAAAGTTTTCGCAAACGACGAAGAGCCGGTGTTCACTGATATTGCCTTCCGTTCCTTCGACCGGAGAGTTTGGGAAAAAGATCCCGAACACCGCTTTGCGATTTATGCAACTGCTGCGTCCAGCGCCGTATGCATGAAAATTGAGGCAGAGTCGATTCCTCTCGGAACGCTCTGTGATTTTACGTTAGGAATAACGCCATACGATAAGGCACGAGACCAGAGCAAAGAGCTAATTCGAAATCGAGGGTTTCATTCCAGCACTCAGCTTACGGAAGAGTATGTGCCTCTCATAGACGGAGGAAGCATCACACGCTATCGGATAGAGACGACTCCAAAAGAATGGTTGAAATATGGCCCATGGCTCGGTGCCCCCCGCGAACGGAGGTTCTTTACTTCTCCGCGGTTGATCGCGCGGCAAATAGTCTCAGGTGCCCCGGCCCGGATCTATGTTGGTTACACCGAAGCGGAAGTCTATCATACCCAGATCGGTTTTGCGATAATACCAAAGCCTGGAGTTGACCTCGGACTCAAGTACCTTTTAGGTGTGCTAAACTCCACGCTCATGAACTACTATCATCAAGAACGGTTCTTGGACAAGGAGAAAGTCACGTTCCAAAAGTTCCTTATAGCAAACTGCAAACGATTGCCTATTCGAATACCGACTAACGAGGCGAAGGTTCATTTGGAAGCACTGGTGGAGCAGCGGCTCGAGTTGGTGGATGACAGCCCAGAAGTCGCCACCGTGGAGGCAGCGATCGATGCGGTGGTGTATGGGGTGTATGGGCTTACGGATGCGGAGGTTGGGGTGGTTTTAGGTTAAGCAACACAAAACAAAACAACAAGACCACTACATTGCCATAAAGCCCGTCGAAGAGACGGACATCTTACCAAACCAATAACTGACTACCCCGAAACACATGGCCCTCAAAGACAACATCATTGAAATAGGATCATTTCAGGTATATACTATCGATTTGGCGAGCTCCGGCATTGAAGCGATTGCCCCTGAACATTTTGGCACCGACTTCAATGACTATCTCAAGGGTCTTATTTCCATCATCACCATGCGAAGTAGCGGACGCTCATTCATATTTCAAAGTGATACGACGGAGGTTCGTAGTCAGATCCCACTTCTGCTAAACCCGTTAGCGTTTGAAGCTGCATCCGAAACAATAGCAAGTCGACTTCTGCTGACTGAACAGGCCACTCAGGAAAGGATGGCCCGGTTAAACGTGGAAATTCAGAAGGGTATTATAATTCAAGCGGTAGTCACCGATAACGGTGTAAAACGTTTTGTTCTGTGCAAAGCTGACCACAATGAGTTCTTGGATGAATTGCATTTCCGGAAGGCTAGAGGCCTTCCGATAAAGAAGCTTACATATTTAAGGCTTTCTCATGTTGCTTCACCGATGCTGAAGAAATCATTGACGTCAAGGTTTTTGATACAAATCCTACTCTATCCAAGTACTGGTGGGAACAATTCCTGGAGTTAGAAAAAGTTCATTCTGATGAAGATAACACTGAGAATGCCTTCGAGGCAATAGACAAAACGGTGATGAGCCAATTAAAGCGTGCCCATCCACAGGACTACACTCACTTGAGAAATAGTTGCGTTCGCTACTTTCGGTCCAAGGCAACTTTTGAAATGCAGAATTTCTTGGATGAGGCAATCGGTGATTATGAACCGTATGATCCCAAACTCAAAATTGAGGATGTCAAAAAGCAGGTTCGAGAACTGCCAACACGAAATGCTCGAAAGCCCTTTGATGAGCAGTTCACGATTGTGAAGGATAGGGTGAAGGCACGGTTTCTTACAACCATCAAGCTGACAGAACAAATTGATTTGAAGCTAAAGGAAGACGTGCCTGATATTGATCATGTAATCACTGCATATCAGGATAGCGATGGGACCAAGTACGTTCGAATTCGATCGGAAGTCGGTTACCAGTACTTCAATGACCGCAAGCAGAAATGAGACATGGGCTATGTAAGTGAGCTGCTTCAAACATTTGTTGAAGGACTTGTTGTCCAGGAGTCAACTGAAAAGGACCAAGATTTGTTGGCAAGGGCTACTGCCTCCAATCTGAAAACTTCAGAGGCGATTGGCTGCACAATCGAACCGATACTAATTCATGATACGGATAAGATCAAGATTACGGTCGTGATAGGCGATTCAGATCCCATCAGCTACTATTCAGGTGGTGAAAATTGGTATGATTTCACCACCGCTCTCGTAAAGGAGGCAGGGTTCCATGACAATGAACCCATTATGATTGAGGTAGTTATTGACAAGGCACAGGGTTCGGCCGCAATTTCCATATATGACATTGACCTATTCGCAAGCACTATTGAAAAGCTCTCTGTAGCTCAAGGCTTATCCGTCTTCGACCGAGTATTGGCCGACAGAGACCATAGATGCTTTCAGGTTCTCGGCCTTTCAACCAAGTTCGCCACTTCTGCACTGAGTTTCCTGCCACTTGGCGTGCCGTGTATCTTGGATGGAAGGGCCACAGGAAGAAGCGCATCGATAGCGCAAAATCGGTGTGCCAATTCCAAAAGGAAGGGGAGTGTCGTTTGCTATCAGAGGATTTCGCGTTTACTGAAGGTCGGTGCCCGTACATTAATCTCATCACCGCCTTCCGAACCCTTGAGCTAACAATATCCCTGGGTCACTTGATGGATAATAGTTCCCTTAATCAGGATGACTTCACTTTCAAGCTCAATGGCTTCAGGACCGTCCATGGCATGGTGGATTTGAAAAGATGCCCACCAAAAGACATGGGACAGTTCACTCGAATTAGTCATTGGGTATACGCCGGTGGAGTCACTATTGATAAAATTGGCCTCGCACGGAACATCATCTCACTGCATTTGCTCTCAGATGAAACCCTTGACCTTAGGGGGCATCCCTATGATGCCATACTCTCTGGCTATAAGATCTATGAGAAGCAGAATATAAAAACCTACATCGACCTCCGAGCTAAGGTCACCGAACAACTCATTGATTTTAACCACAGGGCGACCAAAATCGTCGAAGACTTTGCTGCCGGCTTTCAGCGTGGGTCAATTGCAATATTGAGTTTCTATGCTACTACATTAGTAATCAAGGTCATTTCAAAAGGTGACCTTCAGGACCTATTCAATACAGAGATTACGGTGCTGTCACTGACATTTCTAACAGCTTCTGTGCTGTACTTTTTCGTCTGTAGGTGGGAGGTCAAACAGCAGCGGAATCGCTTCATCTCAAGTTATCAGCAGATGAAAGCACGCCAGGCTGACATTTTGGACAAAGAGGACGTAAAGCGCATTTTGAACGACGATGCCGAGCACACTAGTAATGTGCGCTACATTGACAACAAGGTTTACGTCTATAAGGTCCTGTGGATTGCAATCATTTCCCTTCTTGGGGTTGCTACGTTATTGCTGTACACCCTCGGTACGTGCTGCCGTTCTGTTCAATACTACTGCAACAAAATACCTGATTGGCCTTTGGGCACTTTTACGTTGTTGAACGAGGGTCACTAAACGTTCGGCAGTACATCTTCCACATCGCAGAGCAACAAGATGATTCTTTCGAATCCACCAACCGACAATCTCTATAAGTTCCTGTTCATCGCAGGCATCGTGACTGTGCTCTTGGCATTACATGAGGTGAATCAACAGGAGCAGTCGTATTACAGAAGGGCAAATGCAGTATTCAACGAATCCGCAGAATTCACCATTGATAGCATGTCTAACGCGCTTGATATCCGACAAATCAAAAAGGAAATACAATTGCTGTCGAGCTTGTGTGACTGCGATCTGACCGAAGGAGGTGACTCTCTTCTCTCTGTACCGTTGCCACTGCCAAATGATACTGAGCAGGTCAGAATGCACAGAGCTATAATGACGTACATAGATCGGTACAACGAGAGCACAAATGATCTCTCCAAGAGGTACTTGCTGGCACAGATAGCCAGGAAAGCCCTCGCTCGCTCGGCTGATGAAGTCGCATTCTTCACCCGATGGCTTCAACTTATGGTCCTCGTTGGTTTTGTGATGTTTGCTGTAGGGGGAAGAGCTTGGTATAGAAAGGTGCAACGTTATGAGGACATCATTCAAAAGGTGGCAGGGCTGAAAGCCAAGAAGGAGTTGGATGAACTCACTAATGACAAGCAGTGATAGATCCGGCATCTCCATCCCGACAATCGGTTGTAGTCGCGAGGCCGTGTCGGATCCGCCTTTCCGCATTAGCAAGGTTTCTACTTTCGCATCCAATGGCGGCCAGGCGTCGGTGTGAAACCTCCGGAGGGCTGAAAAACCCGAAAGGGGGTCTGCTCCACGAAACGAAGGCCGCCATTGCTATGTCTTGGCGCTCCATCTATCTTGCCCGAACGATCCTATTAGAAGATCCGCGCCCATGACCATGAAAACAAGGAAGGAGCTGGCTTGCCCCAAATGCAGCCACAAGCAGGAGGTGATGGTGTGGTCCACAGTGAACAGCATGGACAAGGAAGCCAGCCAATTGGTGCGCGACATGAAGCTCAACATCTTCCACTGCGAGGGGTGCGGAAGTGATGCGTTCATCGATGAGAACGTTCTCTACCACGATATGGAACACAAGTACTTGGTGCAGTACGTGAGCTTGGGGGCGTTCGGCAACGAAGACTTCTACAAGCGCATCACCAAACGTGGCACCTTGGTCATGGATCCAATAAGTACCGGCATTCTGGAGCTAACTGAAGGAGACTATTTCAAAAACCCGCACTACGTGTTCTCCACCCGCGAGATGGCGGCCTACATCGTTTTTCGGGAACTCTGCGCGGAGTGGGGTGCGGATTAGATCCCGTCTCTAGCGCGAGCGTCTTCGCTCGTGCGTTTATTCGATCGCACTATTCATAGGCACGAGCGAAGACGCTTGCACCGATTGAGGCTCTTGGAAGATGGCCCAACGGAACGGGGCCGGGAATACCTGATGGCGCGGGAAGCTTATGCTATCTTGGTAGTACGCAAAGGGAAGGGACCGGCCTTGTTGGCGTCGGTCTTGCTGGGGAAGCCGCTAGCCTCCGGCCTTCCGCTTGGTAGCCCTACAAGCTGAACCAGCGCTCAGTGGCACACGGTTCAGCGGACCATCCTAAGTGCGGACCATTCAAGTCTAAGTGAGGACACCCTTGATCAAGGTTGTGGAGGGATCAAGGCAAAGTGAGGGCACCCTTGATCAAGGTTGTGGAGGAATTGAGGCAACGTGAGGACACCCTTGATCAAGGTTGTGGACGATCCAAGGCAAAGTGAGGGCACAGTTGATCAAGGTTGTGGAGGAATTGAGGCAAAGTGAGGACACCCTGGATCAAGGTTGTGGACGATCCAAGGCAAAGTGAAGGCACAGTTGATCAAGGTTGTGGAGGAATCAAGGCAAAGTGAGGGCACAGTTGATCAAGGTTGTGGAGGAATCAAGGCAAAGTGAGGGCACAGTTGATCAAGGTTGTGGAGGAATTAAGCCAAATGGAGGACACCCTTGATCAAGGTTGTGGTCGGATCAAGGCAAATGGAAGGCACAGTCGATCAACGGTGTGGGACCAACAGGACCTTGGGTGCACCCAACGGACCGGGGTGCGGATGGATGCAAGCAGGACGCGCGCGACCGGCAGCGGGATCCATGCAGACCTCCGGGAACTAAGTATCGGCCGCTGCCATCCGGTCTTTCCACAGCATGAAGTACCGGCCCATTGATAATGCTACCGGGCTGCGCAGCCGTAAGTTCCGCGTGGTAGTTGCCCGTGGGACTCAAAAGGAAGTATGTCCCGCTTATGTTGTTCCCATAAGTGGTCCCGCCTCCACCACTGCATTCGGTGCCGATAGCCCCTTCGGTATGCTCGGGGCAGGCCGGAACTTATCCATCGCTATGGTGTCCTAGCGCTGGATGCGGTCCAATAGCAGGCCTTGCAAGAAACCCTACTAGTAAGGTATAGGCAGCGCTTATTAACCGGTTGCGGTTAATAATTCATTATTATTTTACATAAGTCATTAATAATCAATGCATTATAATCAATAAACAAATTATTCCGGTCTTTTGCAACCTGTGTTGTAACCATCTGGATAGTACTCCCGTTTGAATCCCTGTCTACGCCTTAGAAACGGGACCACCGCAGGAATGATCCTTCGGCGAACCAATACCGACTACAGAATGCCTAACATTAAGAGTGGATTTTCGAGTTTCACGTTCAAGGCCTTGTTAACCTTGTTGAACAACGTGATCGACAAACTAACGGCCAATGCGCTCCTGTTCCCGGCCCTTCCGGTGTCCTTGGTCGCATTGCAGACCATGGCCACCAAGTTCAGTACAGCAATTAGTAATGCGATCAAGGGGAGTGAGGCGGCGCGGGCCGAACGGGATGAACAAGCAGTGGAAGTGAAGAAGGCCCTGTTGGCCACGGCGGAATATGTGCGGATGTTGGCTTTGGGAAATGCTGCAGTGCTTACCAAGAGTGGCTTCGAACTAATGAAACAGCCGGTTCCGGTGGGGCAGGTGGGTACCCCGCTGATGAAGGCCGCACGTATGACCGGTTTGGAGGGCCAGCTGGAACTGCTGTGGACGAGCGAGCCTGGCGCGTACAGCTACCAAGGCTTCCAGTCGGAAACGGATCCCACGCTGCCCGGTGTGGTGTGGACCCCGATCCTGGCCACTACCAAGACGCGGGCCAAGGTGAACGGCTTGGTTCCGTACAAAGCCTACTGGTTCTGCGTACAGGCCTTGGGCGCGGATGGTGCAGGCGCCAAGAGTGACCCCATGGTCGGCCGTGCAGCCTAACCCCAAGCGCACCGCAACGAACGTGCGGACCCGTACTTCTTCTTCCACACGCAAAAGCCCCGGCCTACCAGCCGGGGCTTTTGCATTTTCCGCCTACGGCCGCAGTGGCAGGGATGCCATATCGCGGTGCTGTGGAAAGGGTGCGCAAACCTTGGGGTTGATAGCGGCTCCATATCACCCACACGCAACCGCACCGGACGATCCCGGGGCCCTGTACCATTCGCTCGGCCAAGCACGTGGACCAGCGGAGGTGATGCGCTTCAATACACGTGCTTTCCGTTCCTCGTTCATTGGAAAGCGACTTTCCCGTTCACGAGGAGAACTACAAGAAGCGCGTGGGGGATGTAGTGCCCAAGCGCTTGAAGTACCGCAAGCTGGTGCGGGGGTGACCCTCGGTTGGTGGCTAAGAGATCCGGGAGCTAATGCGGCTCGCCTCTGTGACGTGTCTCCTTGTAGCACTATTCCGCTAGGAAACATACCCCGATGACGGAGATCGCCAGGAGCACGCCGAGGCGGTTCGATGAATACTGCTGAACGATCATCGCCGCGAAAGCGAACAGGCCCAGGACGAAGCCTGCCATCGGCACCACCTTGTTCCCGTGGATGTGGTCGGCGCGCTTGAAAGCGACAAAATTCACCAAGGCGAAGATCAGGATGAAACCCGCGCTGCCTGCCGTGGAGATGCTTTCGAGGTTCACCGTGTTCACCAATACCAGCGTGGCGACGGCCGTGATCATCAAGCCCACGGGATGGTTCCACAGTTGATCGCTCAACGCATGGGGTAGTTCATCGTCCTTGGCGATCTGGTAACTCACCCGGCTGCCTCCGTACAGCGTGGCATTGATGGCCGAGAAAACGGAGATCAGGGCGGCGATGGTGATGATGGTGAAGCCCACCTTCCCGATTATCGGCTTGGCCGCCTCCGCCAGCACATAGTCCTGTGCTTTCGCGATCCGGGCAAAGGGTAGGGAGCCCACCGTTACTGCAGCGATGACAACGTAGAGCAAGATCACGAAGATCACCGCGCCATAGTAAGCACGCGGCACGTTCTTCTTTGGATCCTCCATGTCCGGTACCGCATTGGCGATGAGCTCGAAGCCCTCGTACGCCACGAAGATCACCATGCCCCCGACCATCAATTTCAACGGACTTTCCCAATTGTGAAGTCCAGTTGGTGCATGTTGGCGTTGCCGAAGAGGCCATAGACACCCATGCCCGCGAAGGCGACCAGGATGATGAGTTTGATCACCACCGCATAGTCCTCGATCTTCCCAACGACCTTAATGCTGTAGTAATTGATCGCCGTAGCGAAAATGACGATCCCGCTGGCGTAGAGATGGGAACTAAGGACCTTGTTCCCCGCGATCATGTACAGGTTGGGTGCATACGAGCCAAAAGCGGAAGCATAGAGGCCGAGCATGATGATGTAGCTCATCCAAAGCAGGTTGTTGATGCCACCGCTGAAGACCGACTTCCCGAAACCCTCGTTGATGAACTTCACGGTGCCACCGCGGTCCGGGTAGCTGAGCGAGAGCTTCACATAGCTGTAGGAAGTGATCAACGCGAGAACGCCGGCGAAAAGGAACGCGATAGGCGTACCTCCTTTTGCCAAGGAGACCGCCAAACCCAATACGGCGAAGATCCCTCCGCCCACCATGCCACCGATGCCGATGGAAACGGCTTCCAAGAGACCGATCGTCTTTCCGGTTCCTTGCTCCGGGGTTCCCTTAGTGCCCATCGTTCTTGGGCCTCGACCCCAAGCCCCGCATACGGTAACCCATGGAATTAAGCACCGCTGCAAGAGGGGAACGATCGGACTTCCAGAATGTTCAGGTCTTCAACGTATTTGCGGCCGGTGTTGAACGCCCCCTTTTGCGTGGATCGATGCGCTATCCTTATTGGTACTTCCTGACCAACCGGCGTTCCGGGCTTTTTCCCTTGACCTCCAGCTTCAGCTTGACTTGTTGTTGAGAACCGGAACGCCAAGGTTGTGCCGGACCCGCTTTTGAACGACTGAGCGCTGCCGAAGTCCCATTGCGCGGGATCCTTGTTGCTCGCGCATCCACGAGTTCGCCCTACCTTTCGCCGCTTAACGAAAAATATCATGGCACAGGACCCACAGGCGCAAGCCATCCGCCGGCGCAAGGCCGCAATTAAACTCGCGAAATGGAAGGAGGCTGCTGAGGCTGCCCCGGCGAAAGCCGCGCCCAAGAAGAAGGCAGCCAAGAAGGCGTGATCCCGCGGCAGGCTCTTTCCGGCATCCTTTCCCGAAGTTTTCTACGCTGTTCAGGAAGTGTTTTTTGAACTTTCGTTCTGTTGGGGCGTTGCTACGCTTAGGCGTGTAAGATCCCATATGTGTGAGGGCGTGACAACAACTGCGCATCCTTGACCGCTTGGCAATGACCGGACCCCAGGAATGAATAACGACTTTCAAGGAGCCGCCTCCAGCTTGGTATTGGCCTTCAAGAGCAGCTGGTATGCCTTTCTTCAGCAGGTCCCATCCATTTTGTTGGCGATCCTCGTTATCGCCGTTGGGATATTGATCAGCAACAAGTTGGCCAACCTGGGCCGCAAAGTGATCGCGCGCAGATCCGCTGATCCGTTGATGACCAATTTCTTGACCAAGACCGTCAAGTTGGTCCTGGTGCTTACCGTGGTGATGTTCGCGATGCGTGTGGCAGGCCTGGACGGCATTGCCACCGGCCTGCTCACCGCTGCCGGGGCGTCGGCTGTGATCATCGGTTTCGCTTTCAAGGATATCGGTGAGAATTTCATCTCCGGCATCATCCTCTCCTTCAACCGACCGTTCAACATGGATGATACCGTGGAGGTCGGTGGGATCTTCGGGAAGGTGGTCGCCATGGAATTCCGGTATACCAAACTAAAGACCTTCGACGGCCGCGATGTCTACATTCCCAATAGCGACGTGGTGAAGAAGCCCGTGTTCAACTACACGGAGGATGGTTACTACCGGGTGGAATTCATGGCGGGCATTGCTTACGAGGACAAGATCGATGATGCCCGCGAGCTCATTGTCAAAACGGTCCGCAGTTGCGCAGGCGTGGTGGAGAACGAAGGCCACGACGTGTTCGTGGCCGTGGATGAACTGGCCGTTAGCACCGTGAACCTGAAGGTCCGCTTCTGGGTGGAGACCAAGGACTACCGGAAAAAGTCGCTGGAGATCCGCGGCCGCGTGATCACGGAGGTGAAGCAAGCATTGGAGACCAACGGCTTCAACCTGCCCGGCGAGATCCAGGAGATCAAGCTCTACGGCGGGCAAAGCTCCATACCCGTTACCGTTACGTTGCAACCCCCTGCTGTTCCGGTAAGCTGAGCCTCGGTTACCGGACTTCAGGAGAGTGGATCGGCCAACTGCAATTCCGGATAAGCGAAACGTTCACTGGCTTTCACGTCATTGCCCAAGCCTTCCTTGCCCAGCAACGGCCTTACGCTGTAGGCGTCCATGGCATCGGCGGGGTAGGGCCGGATCAATTCCTGCAGGGCTTTCTCATCGGCGGCATCCGTGAATGGGGCCAACCAACGTTCTTCTTCCTCTTCCGTGAGGATCACCGGCATGCGCGGACCTTCCAGCTTGGGGTTGTTGTGGATGCGCGCCAGCAGGTCGTTCCCTTCGGTTGTCACAATGCTGAAGGTGAGCTCGGGGACACCGCCTTCCGCGCCGTGCCATTTTTCCCAGAGCCCCGCCAGCGCGAAATGGTCGCGGTCTTTCAACCGGATGAAGTAGGGATAGGTGCGCTTGCCGAAATGATGGTGCTCGTAAAAGCCCTCAACAAAGATCAGGCAACGCCCGTTTTTTGCAGCAGTGCGGAACGCAGGCTTTTCGAATATCGTTTCACCGCGCGCGTTCAATGTCTGGTTCCAGAGCTTGTCCCGTTGTGCGCTGTCCTTCACCCAGCTCGGCGTTAGGCCCCAGGTCATCAATTGCGGTTCGTGCGGAGCGTCGCCGGTATAGATCACTAGCTTGGGGTGCGTGAACGCGTTGGCGTAGAACAGGTCCAGCTCCGGAAAGGGTGCGAGCAATTGTGTCAAGCGCTCCACGGCCTCCTTGTTGCCGCGGCTTTTCGCAATGCGCAAGGACATCTCCGTGCGCGCCTTCACTCCATAGCACATGCCGAAAGATAACGTTCACTGTAAGGTGCGTACCCGAAGGGTATGCACTTTACAGAATGTTGGAAGCCATTATTTCTTTATTCTAAATCGCCACATTATGTCCAATGAGATTATATGCTCGTAGTCAAATTTATTTTCTGGAACTACTTTTAGAAAATAAGGTCGATAGCAAAGTCCGACATGTGCCGTTTCCCCGAGTCGATAATATGAATTCAAAATGAATCCCAAGCTTTGCGTTCGCCGTTTCACCAGTTCCCGTGTCGGTGGAATTGAATCTGGCACTAATGTCCGTGTGTAGTTCCAAATATTATGAGCAAAAGTGAGACCATATCCGATCGTCACTCGTCCAATTATATTGTTCTGGCTTAGATTGAGCGATTGATGGCCAAACTGGTCGAACTCTCCTTCAATGTCCTTAAGTCCAAAAGCTTCGGCGGCACCGTTTATCGAATATTCGAGAGAAACAAAGCCTTTTTCGTGATACTGATACTCTAGACCCAATTCAAAACCATCCCAGCCTGTTTGAGTCTTCCTTGTCTCATTCTGTGGGTTTAGAGCAAAACTATTCAAAGAGGGTAAGCCAAACTTTAATCGTATTTCTCCAGGTTCGTAAGCGCGCCTTTGTCCGCAAATGTTTCCTGCAGTCAAGAGCATTATGATTATGAAAAGAGATTGTCTCATTTTAATGGCTACCAACTACTCGGTTGTAAACATATGTGGTTTATTTCTCCTCCAGTAGGTGTGGGGGAGTGGTTCATGGTTCACTACTGAGGAGCGTAAAGCCACATCGGTCATGGTGGTTCCAGACGTGGATGGAGACCAAATTGCCGGTATCAGACCCAGCACCGGTCCACCGCGTATTTTACCAAGCCTGCAGCGCTGCGCACATTGAGCTTCAGCATCAGGTTCTTGCGGTGCGTCTTCACCGTTTCCTCGCCGATGAACAAGGCGGCCGCGATCTCGGTGTTGGTGCGCTCCAAGGCGATGAGCCGGATGATCTCACGCTCCCTTGAGGTAAGCCCGATGTATTCCCCGTCGACCCGCTTTCCCGTGTGCTTGTAGCCGCGCTCAATGTTGGCCCGTGCCACTTGGCTGACGTAACACCCGCCCTGCATCACGGTATCCACGGCCAGCACGACCTCCTCCGCTGGGCCTCCCTTCACCAAATACCCGCAGGCCCCTTCGATCAACATGCTGTTGACGTATTCGATCTCGCTGAGCGCGGAATAAGCCAACACCCGCAAGCCAGGGCTGGCCGAGTGTAGCATGCGCATGGTGTCGATACCATCCATCTTCGGAAGTGAAACGTCCATCAGCAAAAGGTCCACCTGCAGTTTCGCCAATTTGGGCAAAAGGCCTTCGCCGCTGTACGCATGCCCTACCACCTCAAGCTGCGGAAAAGGGTTTAAATGGCGTTTGAGCCCGTCCGCGACGAGTTCCTGAGCATCGATCACTAATATCCGAACCGTTGCTGCCTGTTGCACAGCCGAAATATATAACGCTTCCCGCTTCTTTGGTCCAAGGGTGAAGGGGGCCCTATTGCGTCATAAGCATGGACTTTCCATTATTTCCGTTGGTCGCCGAGGACGATGTCCCCATCCGAGGTGCGCACCAAGGACCTATCGAAACGGACTTTCATCAAGCCGCTCCCCTTCACGAATGTGATCGTGCCCACCGGTCCTGCATAGTGCAGATCCTTATCGGAAAGTTCGGGTGTCATCTGCACGTCGAAGCGGAGTTTTTCGTTCTTGTGGCCGTTGGCTGTGCATTCATCAGCGTGGTCCGTGTCCACGAGGATCTCCTTGGTGAGGTAGCCCGCACGCTCGAAGCGCAGGTATGCTTTGTTACCCACATTCATACCCAAGCGGAATTTGCCATCCGCGGCCATTTCCAAGGGAATACACGAGGTATTATCCAATTCCACCACGGTGAACGAATTATCCCAGGGCCCGGCATCGTCGACCAGGATGCGCCCTTTTATATCCACGGTTTTCAGCGGGCTTTGTGCGTGGCATAGCGCGGTAACGGAAACGGAAGCAACAAGTAGAACGAAACGTTGGCAACGGAACTTATAGGAGCAGATGGCAGGGGCTTTGGTTTTCATCTGGCCGGGGTTTAGGTCCGTGGAGACAAAAGTCCGGACAGCACCTACCGTCCACAATACCCACAAGTGGGTATTATGTGCCGTATTTCTACCCGGAAATGGGGATTCAAGGTCTGTTTTCCGCGGACCAAAGAGGGCCTTTACCCTCCAGCGCATCCACTTGCATGGCATCCCCAAGCCTAAAGAGGACGGGGATCTTCAACCTTCGTTCCAGTTGCACATCCAGCTTGCAGAATGTGCCAAGCTTATTGTATGCCCAAGGCGATGCAAATTCAGCCTGGAGTGATGGCACCGCTAGGTGCGGCGGATCCAACAACGAGAAGTTGGCCGGCTTAGGTGCAGGAGCCTGCAACGATTGCGCATTTAACGACCAGCAGCAAGCGGTAGCTATGGAAAGCAACACCACGCGCAAAAATTGCGTGTTCATGCTTTGGACAGCGAGGAGAGCAGTTCCTTGTAGGTGATGCCGAAATGAGCGCTGTGCTCTACGCATTCGCCATTGCGGATCACCAAGGCCTGCGGCGATCCATGCTCCACGCCATAGCGAGCGGCTATGGCATCCGAGATGTCGCGGTGCTTAAGAAGATCCAGGAAATATGTGGTGTGCGCTGCATCGTCCGCTTCTGTCCACGCCCGCTCCAGCCGCCCCAATGCAGCGCTGCTGATGTTGCACCGTGTGCTGTGCTTGAAGATGAGCACGGGCTTTTCAGCGGAGCGAGCGTCCACTTCCTCCAATTGCGTCGATTCGGTCAAGGGTGTCCAGTTCATAGCAGTACAAAGGTCGGCATCGCTATCTTGTGTTTTCGCCGGTGACGATATCGTCGTCATACCACCGGAGCCGTCCGTTCAATTTAAAATGCATGCACCGTGAAGCAGCGTACCGCGTAAACCTCCCGCTCACCACTCTTGATAACATCCACAGCGGGCCGCTTTCGCCCCCGGTTCCCGTGCGGAACCCGAACTTCGCCAACATGGAAGGCGAAAGCTCCCACGAGATCACGGAGATGGCCGCTTTGGCCGCGCAATTCGTGAACAGCACGTCACGGCACGTTTTCCTTACCGGAAAGGCAGGCACAGGCAAGACCACCTTCCTGCACCAATTGGCGAACAGCACGCACAAGCGCTTCGCTATCCTGGCACCCACCGGTATCGCTGCGCTGAACGCAAAAGGCGTCACCATCCATTCGCAGTTCCTACTCCCTTTTGGATCCTTCATACCGGAGCGGCAGTTGCCCGCAGGCATACCGGAGTATGGCGCCTTCCACGATCGCGACACGTTGAACAGAAGACATCCGCTGAACGCCAAGCGCCGCGATGTGCTGCGCGGCCTGGAACTGCTGATCATCGACGAGGTGAGCATGTTGCGCGCGGACCTTCTGGATGCGATCGACCACCGGTTGCGGAGCGCACGCGGCGTCTACGACCGTTCCTTCGGCGGCGTTCAACTGTTGCTGATCGGCGATCTGTTCCAATTGCCACCCGTGGTGAAGGACGATGAGATGCGCGTATTGAGCCAGTGGTATGCCAGTCCGCACTTTTTCGAGGCGAAGGCCATCCGCGAAGCCGGCTACGCGCACATTGAGCTGGACAAGATCTTCCGCCAGCAGGACGGCAACTTCATCGCCATCCTCAACAACCTGCGCAACAACACGGTTACCGCAGCGGATGTGACCGAGTTGAACAAGCACTTCCGGGCTTACATACCGCCGGCCGATCAAGAAGGCGTGATCACGCTCACCACGCACAACCGGAGTGCGGACGAGATCAACCAACGTACCTTGGCCAAATTGACCGGCAAGGTCCACCGTTCCGTTGCCACGATCGAGGATGATTTTCCTTCCAGCATGTTCCCTGTGCTGCAGGAGATCGACCTGAAGATCGGTGCGCAGGTCATGTTCGTCCGGAACGACCCGGAGAAAGCCTACTTCAACGGCAAGCTCGCCAAGGTGATCGCCTTTGAAAAGGAGGAGATCATCGTGGAAATGGCTGACGGCGGCAATGCCTACACGCTGAAGCGGGAGCTGTGGGAGAACAAGCGTTATGCTGTGGACGCCGTCACCAAGGAACAGAAGGAGGAAATGATCGGCACGTTCGAGCAGTACCCCATCAAGTTGGCGTGGGCGATCACCGTACACAAAAGCCAAGGCCTCACGTTCAACAAGGCCATCATCGATGTGGGTAGCGCCTTTGCACCCGGCCAGGTCTACGTTGCCCTCTCGCGCTTGCGCAGCTTGGATGGTCTGATCCTGCGAACCCGCATCGACCCCGGTGTGGTAAGCACGGACCGGGACGTGCTGGCCTTCAGCGAGCGACAGTACACGCAGCAGCCGTTGCCGATCCAGTTGGAGGAACAACAGCGGAGATACTTACAAGAACTGCTTGCGGCCACTTTCGATCTGGGTCCTTTGCTGCGGAAGCTGGCCCATGTGCAAAAGGACCACACCGGGACCGGCGGGTTCGAAGATGAAAGCATGCGTTCCGCGCTTTCAGTGCTCACGGAAAAGCTGCAGGCCGAAGAAGTGAACACGCAGAAATTCAACAACCAACTGTTGCGGCTGTTGTTGGAAAATGACCGTCCGACCTTGCTGGAGCGCATTGAAAAAGGTGGCGCGTATTACGGCGGCTTGTTGCGCAACGCGATGAAAGAGCTGTTGAAGCATTTGGCGCAGGTGGAGCATTTCAGCCGCAGCAAGGAATATGCACAGGAGCTGCGCGAAGTGGACGCCATGTTGGTGCAGAAGATCACCATGATCGCCAAAGCCGACCACCTCGCGTCGTGCATTTTGAACGGGGAGGACGTGAAGCGCAAGCCGGAGCTGGAAAAAACGCTCGCCGAACAACGCACGGCATTGGTGGCGGAGGTGACCGCATGGGCGGTGGAGAACAAACCTGCCGGAAGCAGCAAGACAGGTAAAACGCGCGCAAGCAAAGCTGAGGACGGCGTGTTCGTGAAAAAGCCCCGGCGCACCAGCACGGGAAAAGCGACGAAGGGCGCCACATATGAATTGACCTACGCCATGCTGAAGGAAGGCAGGACCATCGCAGAGACCGCCGCGGCCAGGGAGCTTACCGTGGGCACTCTTGAAGGACATGTGGCGCGTGGTATCGGCGAGGGCGTGCTGGAGATCACCGACTATCTGGAAAAGCCGAAGCTCGAGGCGGTATCAACCTGGTTGAAGGCCAACCCGGAGGCGGACAGCAAGGCGGCGATGGATCACTTCGCGCAAGCCTACAGCTATGGGCAGTTGCGCATGGTGCAAGCGTGGCTGAAGAAGGAAGGGTAGCCTGCATGGGCGGGGTGGATCGTTCTGATCAGCTGCCAGGTTCGATGTTTGGCTTTGTGGCTCGTGCCTTCCCGCATAATGGTTCGTTTCTTTGCCGAGGTTCGGGACCGTTCCGAAGTTGCATGAAGAAGCAGGAATTGCCATACCTCTACACCTTGCTAGGAGACCGGTTGCACGGTTGGCTGGAGGCTATGGGCGTTTCCCAAGAGCACATGGCATGGGCCGGGCTCTTGGTGGGTTGTGCGCTGGTGCTGGTTTCCATGGTGGTCTTCTCCAAGTTGTTGAACTGGCTTTTCACGATGCTTTTGCAACGGCTTTCGGTAACCACCGTGAGCGAGCTGGATGATAATTTGATCAAGCGGAGAACCCCGCGATATGTCGCTCGCATCGTGCCTTTGGTCCTGGCCTACAACCTCATCCCCGTGGTGTTCGTGGATTTCCCTCATTGGGCACCTTTAGCCGAGCGGATCTTCAATATTTTCTTCATTCTACTGGCCGTTCGCATCCTGCGGTCGTTGATTCAAGCGGGCAAGGACACCCTGCGGGAAAGCGACGCTTACCGTGGCAAACCGCTGGACAGTTATGCGCAGGTGATCTCGCTCATCCTATGGATCATCGCGGGCGTGCTGGTCTTCACCCAGCTGACCGGCCGTTCTGCGTTGGCCTTCCTTACGGCCATGGGCGCTGCCTCGGCGGTGCTGCTGCTGATCTTCAAGGACACCATACTCGGTTTCGTGGCCAGCATCCAGATCAGTGCGAACGACCTGGTGCGGCTAGGGGATTGGATCACCATGCCGAAGTACGGCGCCGATGGCGACGTTACCGAGATCAACCTGACAACAGTGATGGTAGAGAACTTCGACCTGACCATCACCACCATCCCCACCTATGCGCTGATCTCCGATTCCTTCCAGAACTGGCGTGGCATGCAGCAAGCCGGCGGCCGGCGCATCAAGCGCAGCATCCGCATCAAGGTGAGCTCGATCCGGTACATGGATGAGCAGGAGGTCGAAGAGTTGCGCAAGGTGGAACTCCTCACGGATTACATTGACGAACGCCGCGACGAGATCCGGAAATTCAATGCCGAGCACGCAGTGGACAAGAGCATGATGGTGAACGGGCGCAACATGACGAACGTGGGCCTTTTCCGCCGGTACATGGAGCGCTACGCACTGAACTTCCCCGGGGTGCGGCAGGACATGACCAGGATGGTACGCCAACTGGCACCGGACGAGCAAGGCCTTCCGCTGGAGCTATATTGCTTCTCCGCCGACGTGCGCTGGGAAGCATATGAGAACCTGATGTCGGATATCTTCGACCACCTGCTGGCATCCACCTCCACGTTCGATCTGGAAGTCTTCGAGAACCCGGCTTCTGATGATGTGCGGTTCTTGGGGGGGAGTATTTCCAAGGCGGGAAGTAAAAATGAATTGTCCGGTGATCTTAAGCGTTGAGTATCTAGTCCCGATTTTTTAACATGGAGTCCGGAGCTGTACGATCGTCCATCGCTGATCCCTATCCATCGATCACCAACCTATGATCCACGCCACCACCATCCAGAAGCGTTTTGGTGACCTTGATGTCCTGAAAGGTGTGGACCTGCATGTGGCAAAGGGAGAAGTGGTCAGCATCGTGGGCGCGAGCGGCGCGGGTAAGACCACATTGCTCCAGATCCTCGGGACATTGGAAAAGCCGGACAGCGGAAGTCTACTGATCAACGGCGAGGAAGTGACCAAGCTCAGTGCCAAGGCCCTCAGTTCATTCCGCAATGATCATATTGGCTTCGTTTTTCAATTCCACCATCTCTTGCCGGAATTCAGTGCGCTGGAGAACGTTATGATGCCGGGCTTGATCGCTGGAAAGACACGGGCGGAATGCGTGCCCCGGGCGGAGGAATTGCTTACTCGTTTGAATGTGATCGCCCGCAAAGAGCACAAGCCGGGCCAGCTCAGCGGTGGCGAACAACAGCGCGTGGCCGTGGCCCGTGCGCTCTTCAACAACCCCAGCGTGGTGCTGGCGGATGAGCCCTCCGGCAATCTCGATTCGGCGCACGCCAAGGAACTGCACCAGCTCTTCTTCGACCTACGGAAGGAGCTCGGCCAGACGTTCGTGATCGTAACGCACAACGAGGACCTGGCGGAGATGGCGGACCGGAGGCTGGTGATCCGGGACGGGGTGATCTAAGTAGATCCGACACCGCAGTAGAAAGGTTGATTAGCTTTGAATCATGGACTATCTCTTGGAAGTACCGAAGGAGAAACAGGCGTTCATCGAAGAACTGCTGCGTGCGTTCCCCTTCATCAAAACGAGGAAGCTCTCAGCCGAAAAAGCCGAGCGGATGCGCGATCTGATCGACGCCGTGGTGGAGATAAAAGAAATTGAAGCGGGGAAGCAGAAGCCGCGGTCCATGAAAGCCCTTCTTCGTGAGCTTTGAGATCGTCCCCCTTCGGCCATTTGAGAAACAACTCAAAAGGCTGATCCGGAAATTCCCTTCGTTGAAACGGGAGATAACCTCGCTGGCGGAGGAATTGGGATCGATCCCAAGGATGGGAACAAGCATTGGGAACGGATGCTACAAGATCCGGTTGTCCATTGCTTCAAAAGGAGGTGGCAAGTCCGGAGGTAGCCGAGTGATCACCCATGTTCGCGTAACCAGTGAGCGGGTCTACTTGCTTTCGATCCATGACAAGAGCGAAAAGGACACACTCACGGACAAGGAGATCAAAGGACTATTGGCGTTACTTCCTGATGCGAAAAGCTGAACGCCCTTGACCAGATGAGCAGAAAATGGAATGCCTGCTGCCGATATAGGGCAGCCTGAGCCTTACGGCCCGCAAATTGCCAAGCCCGCCCTTTTCGAAAGAGCCACTCATGCGATCACTACTCCTCTTGATCATCCTATGCACTACCCCTTCGCTATTTGCACAAGGCGATGCATCCGTGGACCTCAGGAGCCTCCCGCCGTGGATGCAGACCTTGGTCACCGGAAAGAAGGCGGGTAAGTACACCAAGTCTTCCGCGAAGCTCTTGCACACCAACGCTTTCATCGGCACGTGGACGGTGCAGTTGCCCAGCAAGCGCCGCTTGGAATACTGGGGAGATGCGCACCGGATGCTCTTTCAGGAATTCGCCGACGGGCCTACGCCGAAGCGAGCCACTTATGTGGACCTGGCCGCCAACGTGCGCCTGAACGTGAGCTGGTATGGGCCGGGTGCCGCCATCGTGGTGGAGGACCTGTACATCCCGCAGGCCGGCTATTTCAAGGAGATCTGGAACGACACGGTGATCGCTACCGGCCGCACCGATACGGTGATGGGATACCTGTGCAAGGAAGTGCAAGGCATTGACGGGAACAAGGACAGCAGCACGTATTGGCAAACCGATGTGGAACCCGCGCTCTTCGCCGATATGGGCGTGTGGGCATCGTGGTTGTGCCGGGAAGGTGAGCTGAAATACCTCAGCGCCCTCAGCAGTACGAAGGCCGGGCCAGCCTTGCGCGCGGATTGGACCAAACGGACATACGGTCCGGAGGCAGGCAGCATCCGGTTCACCTCGATCACGCCCGGAAAGCGAGCCATGCCCGCTTGGGACCTAACGCCGAACCGCACGGCCGAGCAGCGATCCGCGTGGATCAACAACAGCGGCACCGGCAGGCTACCTGCATGGATGCGCAGCTACCTCGGCGGCCTTCCGCCGGACAGCCTTCCGCTCGCCTACACGCCCGCACCCGTGGACCGCGGCATTCCGGACAACGCCTTCATTGGCACCCTCACAGCGGAAACACCCACCAGCTACATCGATGAACACAAGGACACCACGCTCCGCATTGCCAAGTACAGTTACTGGGCCGATGCACGCCGCGCCGTGTTGCAACTCGAGGACCCGGATGATAAGGGATACCTCTTCTATGCGGTGGACTTGGATGCGGATGTGGTGATGGCTTCCCACAACGAGGGGCACAGCTACGTCATCCCCAAACTGGAGATCGCTTCCTTGGAAGAAGTGGGCCTGAAGGAATTCGGGCGAGGGCTGGAACTGGACTTTACACCCCGCGGGCAGTACCGCAAGATCCTGGGGCGCAGCTGCGAACTGTACACCACCTCCGAGCGCTTCGTGCAATACTTCATGATCCCAACGGACAGCGTGGTGAACCCGGTCTTCGACATGAAGAACTGGATGGTGCAGCGCATAAGCCAGAAATTCAAGGACCTGATGTTCTTCGGCTTGGCGGATAAGCCGATGCCCATGGCGGTGATGGGCACGCATTTGACGAGCTATAAGCCCGGCAAGGCGAAACCGCCGGTGGCGGACCTGCGCAACTACAGCGTACGCGATGAGCGGCTGCGCCAAAAGCGGCGCCAAGAGCGGGAGAACGATGAGCCCGATATCCAGGTCAGGGATGTGCGGGATGGTGGCGAAATGCGCGGATCGGACATGGTGCCGGACATGATAGTGGAGGACGCGCCCGTGGCGGTACCCGAGCCACCGGTATCAACAGAGGCGAGCAGGGGTAGCGGCGATGGCGGATCGGGCCCGGGCCGAGGTAGGGCTGCACTGCCTCCCGAACTGAAGGCCTTGATGCAGGCCACCACCAACCGCTTCATCGGCACGGCCAAGTTGCAGTACACCAGCACGAACGGCAACCGCACCAGTAAGTGGACCGTGCGCTATGCCAGTGACAGCATCCGGATGGTGATCATCGGCCAGGAAGACAAGCCGCTGCCCTCGGAACACCAACGCGCGTATGCCATCGATCGGAAGGCGGGTACAGAAACGATCTACACTTTGTTGGCGGACAGCTCGGTGGTCCAGCGGAGCGGCCCGCTTGCAGGTCGGTACGCATCGGTCTTTCCGGTTGCTTATCCGGATTCGTTGCTCACCGGGAGCAGGAAGCTCCTCGGGCGTGCATCCGAGCATCGCCTGTATGAGATCCCCACCACGCGGCGCGAGACCTGGGTGGATACGAAGACCCCTTCGCTCTTCCACGATGTGCTGGGCGCGCGCAAAAGCTGGGGCGGTGTGGAGATCCTTTTGCGCGGCCCCATGATCACCAGCACCAGCGAAGGGATGCCCATGGAAGTGCAGTACGAATACCAGGGCGGCGAGAAGATGACCATGCGTGTGCTGGAGCTGAAGCCCGGCCCGGTGGATCCGAAGGTGTTCGAGGTCACTAAGGAGAGCTGGCGTGGGTGAGCGGTTCCTGAATAGATCAGGACAGTCGGGTGGGTAAAGTGGGTAAGGGGTTAAGGGAGGTATAGGATGTAAGAGTAGGTAAGGGATGCACCTCCATCGCCTCCATGACCTTCTTGGCCTCCCTCTCCTCCATCACCTCCGTGACCTCCTATCAAAGCACATCTTTGCACCGATGAACAGCCGCTTCCTGATGATCGCCAGCGCCGCCGTTTTGGCAGCGGTCGGTATCGCACTTTCATTTGCCCCGGTAGAAACCTTGGCGTACTTCGGCAAACCGGCGCCAGGTGGCGTGCCGGTGCTGTTGCAATTGACCGGAGCGCTCTACCTCGGCTTCGCTTTCATGAACTGGATGGCCAAGGGTTCAGTGCTGGGCGGGATCTACGGAAGGGCCATCGTAATGGGCAACTTCCTACAGTTCACGATGGGTGCATTGACCTTGCTGAAGGCGGCGTCCGGATCTTCCCAAGGAGCCTTCATTTGGACAGCGGCCGTTGGTTACGCGCTGTTCGCTTTGCTGTTCGGCGTTCTGCTCTTTTCCGACCCCACCGCAAAGCGGGAGCATTCAACACCTTGACCCAGAAGCTGAACCAAGTGAACGGGCCCATCAACCGCACAGTTCACGCCATGACCGGTCGGGACGGGTCAACTTATCTTTCGGCACCAAAACAGGAAGATCATGCTTGCTCGTTGCACCCTCACCACGCTCTTATTGACCACCACTGCGCTCTTCGCCCAGACCGGCATGGAGCAGATGATGAAGCAGTACGGTGCGGCCGCCAACGTGAAGGTGGAGGACGACAACGACCCCTTCGTGGCCAATACGTTCGTGGGCAGCCTCACCATGGAAATGCAGGCATGGGAAAATGGCAAAGCCGCTACGGAAAAACCCATGGAGGTGCATGTGTGGAACAGCGAGAGCAAAACCCTTACTGAATTTTCCGCCGGGGAAGGGAAGAGCATGAAAATGCTCAACGACCTCAAGGGCAAGTGGACCTACATGCTGATGGAGGATGCCAAAGGCGGTAAAATGGCCATGAAGACCCACAAAAAGAAAGTGACCTACACCGGCGATGACTCAAAAGAACAGGACGACTGGAAGGTAACCACGACCGGAGAGACCAAGACCATCGACGGCCACGTATGTACCAAGGTCGTTGGGTCAGGGAAGGAGGGAACGTGGACCGCTTGGGTGGCCAAGGACCTGCAGATCGATCTTGGCCAGATGATGGGTGGTATGGGAAGTGGTGGCAAGAACGCTTCTGCTTGGAACGATGTGAAGGGTTTCCCGCTGGAAATGGAGATGAAGGACGAAAAGGGGAACACCACGATGCGCATGCAGGCGAAGGACATCCATGTGGGCGCAGTGGACGAGGCCGTCTTCTCCTTGGCGGGATACCAAGTGATGGAGATGCCTTCTTTGGGCAGGTGATCCGGAATGATCTGGGAGATCCCCAATGGATTGATCGTGGCCGGTGGTCTGGGTCAGATCTTTACTGCTCTGGTCTATCCGTACATCCGGCACGTTGTGTTCGATTGGTACAATGACGTGAAGAAGTTGAAGCCGTTGAACCAGGAGATCGTAAAGACCTATGGTCGCTACATCGTAGGGTTGAACTTTGCTTTCGGGCTGATCGCCGTGCTGATACCGGGCGACCTGAAGAACGGCAGCCCATTGGCGGTAGCGCTAACGGGACTCATAGCCGCCTATTGGGTGGGGAAGGTGTTGACGCAGTTCACCTATTATCCCATGTACAGCATTCCCAACAGGCCCATCCTGAAGATCGGCGAAGTAGGTATGAATACGCTCTTCATCTCCTTCGCTGTTATCTACGTCATTCTTGTGGCCTGGAACATCAACTTGTTGGCCGCCGTCAGATAGACCGGCTCTATTCCGGAGGAAAACGCGACCTTTGCGCGCTTTTTTCGCAGGAACATGAAGAAGATCACGGATAGCCGCAAATTGATCGGCGCCACCAGCACCACTGGATTGAAGGAGCTGAGCACGTTGTACAAGGGGCTGATGAAGACCCACCACCCGGACCGTTTCCCCGCCGATGAGGAGAAGCGCCATGAGGCCGAGGAATTCAGCAAGCACCTCATCGATGCCTACAAATTCCTGGAAAGCATCCATCCGGAGACCCACGCCGTGAATGCGGAGGACTTTGAGGCAACGGTGGCCAGCAACATCCGCGATTGGCACTACAAGTCGCTTACGCTGCACGTCACCTTCGGGAACGGTAGCAAATACGAGTTCTATGGCGTGCAGCCCAAGCTGTACAACAAGTTCGTGGCCACGGATGGCAACACGCGCTTCGCTAAGCGCCACATCTTCGGCGAATGCGCTCACCGGAAGGTGACGGGCGCCACGGTGGCGGCTTAAGATCCTTCCCGCCGCTAGGCTGGGGGCGTAACCCGCATGGTCGACCCTACTTTTGGCTGGAATGGCCGGCATCCTTATCGCCACCGCGTGGTGCGCATCCTTTCTCTTCATCATTTGGCGTTGGCGGTTCTTTTCCGTTCCCGGGCTCGATAGGCGATGGCTCTACGGCATCTTCCTGCTGAAGGTGCTGGTCGGCACGGCGTACTGGTGGGTGTACACCTACCACTATCCCGACCGCTCCACCGCGGACATCTTCAAGTATTTCGATGACGGCAACGTGCTATTCGGCGCCTTGCCGGCCCATCCCGGCGATTACCTGCGCATGGTTTTCGGCATCGCCAACGACACGCCCTACTTCGATTCGCATTACTATGTCCACATGAACCATTGGTACCGCCAATGGGAGACAGGGTACTACAACGATGCGCACACCATGATCCGCTACAGCGCACTGGTACGGCTTTTTTCCTTCGGCCATTACCATGTGCACACCGTTTTTGCCTGCTTCTTTTCCTTGCTTGGCCTCGTGGCCATGTACCGTGCCTTCGCCCGCGTCCCGACTGTTCCGGCTTCACTGCTTGCAGCGGGTGTCTTTCTCTGGCCCAGCATCCTATTCTGGGGTAGCGCTCCGATCAAGGAAGCATTGCTGCTCCTGGGTCTGGGCTTGTTCTTGCTCGGTGCTTCCGGCATGGGGTCTTGGCGCGCAAAGGACCTTTTCCTCCTTGCTGCGGGTGTGTTCGTACAGCTCTTCCTCAAATCCTACGTGCTGGTCTGCCTCTTGCCAGCCTTGGTGGCCTATGGTTGGAGCCGGGGTGGACCCCCGAGAAGCACTGCGCTGAAATTCGCGGCCGTGTATGGCGTGGCGGTGCTGATGGTATTTGCGTTGCCTTATGTGGTGCCCGGCCTGGACATCCTCGGCTTGATCGTGCAAAAGCGGCGGGACATGCTGGGCGTGGTCTCCCTTACCGATCCGGGCAGTTACATTCCCTTCGCACCGCTCGCGGACGGGCGGCTCGGTTTTTTCCTGGATATTCCGCACGCACTTTACCTCACGTTTCTTTCTCCTTTCCAAACATGGCACATCGGTGCCATGGGAGCCATCGGCGCCTTGGAGAACTTGGTCCTGCTGGCCTTAGTGCCTTTGGCGATCTTTTGGGCCAAGCCTTTCCATCGGATCGATCTTCCGCTGGTGTTGTCCTGTATCGGCTTCTGCTTGGCACTCGGCCTTCTGGTGGGCTGGACCACGCCCGTGGTGGGCGCCTTGTTGCGCTACCGCGTACCCTTGCTTCCCTTCTGGTCGCTGGCCGCCTTGGCGGTGATCGATCCCGCTAAACTTCCACGGTGGATATTCAAACCTGTGCCATGAAGAATTTCATCCTGCTCTTTCCGGCTGCCATGCTCTTGAGCTCTTGTGCCTACAAGAACAAAGAGGCCGACCTGGTGGTACGCAATGCGCGCATTATCTCCATGGATGCGGATGGGCACGAATACCAAGCCATGGCCATCAAGGACGGCCGGATCTTGGAAATGGGTGCGGAACAGCAGATCCTGAACCGTTACCGCGCCAAGGAAACGTACGATGCCGGGACGCAAGTGATCTATCCCGGCTTCATTGATGGCCACTGCCATTTCCTGGGCTATGGGCTCGACAAGCAAAAGGTGAACCTAGTTGGCGCGAAGAGTTGGAGTGAAGTGCTCGCCCGCGTCCGTGCATACGCCGGCAAGCACCCGGGTAACGGCTGGATCCTGGGCCGCGGTTGGGACCAGAACCTTTGGGATGTCAAATTGACCCCGCTCAACGATAGCCTGAATGCGCTGTTCCCGGATCGCCCAGTGCTGCTGCAACGCATCGACGGGCACGCCGCGATAGTGAACCAGTTCGCGCTCACCACCGCGGGACTGGACGCAAAAAGTTCCATCGCTGGTGGATTGCTGGAGGTGAAGAATGGCAAACCCACCGGGCTGCTGTTGGACAATGCGGTAAGCGTGTTCCAGAAGATCTTCGATGATGCGGACGATGTGACCAAACGCAAAGCACTGTTGGATGCGCAGCGCGACTGCTTTGCCGCCGGCCTGACCATGGTGTGCGATGCCGGGCTCGACGCTGGCACCATCGACCTGATGCGCAAGATGCAGGAGGAAGGCGTGCTGAAGATCCGCATTTACGCGATGCTTTCCGACGACAGTTTGAATTTCCAGCGCTACGCAAGCGGTCCTTCCATCAGCGACCGCTTGATCGTGCGCGCCGTGAAGTGCTACGCGGACGGTGCTCTTGGCTCACGGGGCGCCTTGTTGCTGCAGCCTTACAGCGATGACGCTGCCGCAGGGCACGGGCTGCAACTTTCCACCCGTGCGCACTTCGTGGACGTTGCCAATTGGTGCAAGGCGCACGGATTCCAAATGGCCACCCATTGCATCGGTGACAGTGCGGACCGCCTGCTATTGGGCGTGTATGGCGAAGTGCTGGGCGGTACCAACGACCTGCGCTGGCGCATTGAACATGCGCAGTGCGTGGACGGAAGCGACTTCGGGCTGTTCAAGAAGTTCAACGTGATCCCTAGTGTGCAGCCCACACATGCCACGAGCGACATGCTTTGGGCCATCGACCGTCTGGGCGAGGCCCGGCTCGCAAATGCGTACGCCAACAAACGCCTGATGCAGCAGAACGGTATGATCGCTCTCGGTACCGACTTCCCTGTGGAGGCCATCGATCCGTTGAAGACCTTCTATGCGGCTGTGGTCCGGAAGAACGCCGACGGCGTGCCCGAAGGCGGTTTCCAAATGAAGGATGCGCTAAGCCGGGAGGAGGCTCTTCATGGCATGACCATCTGGAACGCATTGGCTACGTTCACCGAAAAGGACCTGGGCAGCTTGGAGACCGGCAAATCCGCCGACTTTACCGTGGTGGACCGCGACTTGCTTACGGTGAGCGAAGGCGACCTACTGAAGGCGAAGGTGACCGCCACGTTCGTGAACGGTGAACAGGTGGGTGATCAGTAAGGCACCGGTCTTAAGCGCTGTGTTGAGGTGCAACGACTTTCATAGCGCGTTCCAATTGTACAAAGTGCCTCTCTTGGTGTGCGATCATGAAGCGGAAGGCATCGCCGATCTTGAAACGGAGGACCGGCCCCAGCGTGCTTGTGATCCGGGGCCCTTCCATGCCCTGCGCCGTGGCCTTGTCAAGAAGAACGGCCTGTTCCGCCAGTAGCGCTTGGAAGTCCAAGAGGCTTTGTTTCCCCTTGGCCTTGGCCGTCTTTGGCTCGAAGAACCAAAGCGTGCGCATGGGGCCGGGGATGGTGCCATCCTTCAACGGACGCATACCGATGGTGAGCTTTTCCCCCCAATGCCCCGGTACGAATGTTCCGCCGTGCGTGACCTTTTCTCCGGAATACGCCCTACGTAAGCGGCTCACGTAATGTCCGCTGAGGATGTTCAAATGCTCTATGATCTCCAATGCGCTCCAAGCCTTGGCTCCGGGCCGTTGCTCCAGTTCACCAAGGGGTAACGCTTCCAATTCCTGCATCCTCCGTTGTTGTCCCCGGACTGATGCTTGCAGGTCCTCGATCAATGCGCGAGCTTCCATGGCGTTGTTCATGCTGCAAAACAACCGCGATTGCCGGTTAAACGCACTTGACCTGCATCAAGAACGCTCACTTCTGTGCACGCAACCTGCTGAAGGTCTCAGCGCTCATCCCTAAATAGCTGGCAATATCCTTTTGGGGGACCAACTGCAACAGATGCGGGCTTCTATCCATCAATCGGTCGTAGCGTTCTTGGGCGGGCATGGTGAGTTGCTCGATCTCCCGCACAGCGCGCCCGACGAAAACCTCCTCCAACATCAAGCGGCCAAAGCGTTCCAGCTGCGGGACCGATCCGTAGAGCCGTTGAAGGTCGGTATGTTCAATGGATAGTAGCACGCTGGGTGTCACGGCTTGCAGCACGAACCGGCTCGGCGCTTGGGTCACGAAGGAATCAAAGATGCCGCTCCAGCTTCCGCCGTATGCGAATCCAATGCACGCTTCTTGTCCATCAAACTCGAAGTAGATCCGCTGCACGCCTTCCTTCACGATACTGAACCAACGCTCCACATCACCCGAAGCGGTGATCACCTCCTTCTTGTCGAACGATCGTTCCTTCCATAAGGGAAGCACCTGTTCCCATTGGGCTTCCGTTAGATCGACATAGCGCGAGATGGCGCTCTTTACCTGCTCCATCCCCTCAAATGTTGCCATGCAGAACGCTTAGGGCCCATTCGTATCCGATCTGCTCTATCACTTCGGCCTTGCTCATTTCGAACATGTTGAAAGCGGAGAGCTTTGGTGGTTCCACGAACATGCTGCAGCCTTGGGCCGAGCGCATCACCATTTCCCGGAAATTCAAATGCCAGATCCGGTCCATCGTGCGTATCATGCTCCGCTTCGCAGGGTCGAACACCGGCAATGGATTGACGTGCACCGCCACCACGTTTTCGTTGATCGCCAAAAAGGGTTCCACCGGCAGGTTGTTGCTCACACCGCCGTCCACGTAGTAGATCCCTTCCACGCGTACCGGCGGGAACACAATGGGAATGGCGCAAGAGGCCATGAGCGCGGGCAGGAGTTCGCCGGAACTGAAAATGTGCTGGCCGCCTTTTTCCAGGTCGGTCGCGGAAACGTAGAGTGGTATGGGCAGTTCCTCGAAACGCTGGTGTTGCAGGTGTTTCCGGAGGAAGGTCTCGATCCGTTTGGACGCTGCGGTAGGCCGCCGTCCGAACCGTGGACGCTTCAATTCCTCCTTCACCAAAGCGAATGCCTCCGCGGGCGTGCGTCCGTCGGCCAAAAGCGCTCCCACCAAGGCGCCTGCACTCGTCCCGCTGATCGCGGAAGGTGTGATGCCCGCTTCTTCGAAAGCCCGTAAAACGCCCAAATGCGCAACGCCTCGTATGCCACCGCCGGAAAGCACGAAAGGCCGTAACTCCATGCAGGCGAAATTAACCCGCCACTATCATGGACCTCAGTTTTTTACAAAGCGCATACTTCGCACATCATTGGCTCCGGGCCAGCGGAGCAGATATACCCCGGGTTGCAGAACGCCCACTCGTATCACGCCATCCCCGCTGTTCAGCATGCCGCGTAGGACCATACGTCCACGCGCATCCATCACCTCGTAGGCAAAGGTTCCATTCAGATCGCCAAGCCCACGGACATTCAACACATCCGTTACGGGTAAAGGCCACGCCGATGGCTGTAGCACCACCGGTTCATCCAGCCCAACGCTGAAGACAAGTACCGTGTCGGAATTCGCGGAGCAACCCAAGCTGTCCGTTACCTGCACATAATAATTTCCGTTCTGTTCCGCGGTGTGGAATTGCCCTTCAGCACCCGTGACCGGTGCATTCTCAAAGTACCACTGGTAGGTAGTGGCTTCCGTGCTGGAGAGTTCCGGGCCGTTCGCCGTAAGCGTGGCCACTGGTAACGGGGTTGCGGAGATGATGATGGTGTCGCTGCGGCCGATGCAACCGTCCGTGTTGTGTACTACAAGTTGAAGGGTATCACCCGGCAAGGCCGAAGTGGACATGTCGGTACCGCTGTTGCTCCAGTCATAACTATACATGAAGCCAGGGCCGGATAAAATGGTGCTGTCATTCGCACACACGCTATAGGGTCCTGTCACCGGAACATTGAAGTTAGTGGCCACAAGCGCTTGGAACGTGTTCAGTTTACCATGGCCCCAGCGGTTGTTCGGCAGATCGGTGGCGAAGTCATCACCATAAGCTGATCCGTTGATCGCGTTGAGCACTGTGATGTTGCTTGCATTCGGACATTTTTCCAGCAACAGGGCGGCAGCACCGGCCACCGAAGGCGAAGCGATCGATGTCCCACCATTGCGCATGTGGAGGCTGTCGATCAGCTTGTCCGCGCCGTTCACCAAATAGGCTTGAAGGATCACCAACGGGCCGGCACTGAACGTGGCATCTCCCGGTGACGCAAGGTCCGGCTTCACTTCGCCCGTGCGTGTTGGTCCACGGCTGCTGGTGGGGCTCAGGGCGCCGGAAACGCCAGTGAAATCGCGGGGAGTGCCGGATACATCGATGTAATGCTGCTGGTTGAAGTAATTCCCCACGGTGATCACGTTGGGCGAGCATGCCCAAGCATCCACGATGCTTTGTGCGCTGTCCGGCAGAACGTAGTGCACGATGTCCGGGAATGCCGCACTGTCCGGAATTTCCGCCACGATCTTCGAGGTGCCGAAAAGATCCAAGCTCCATGCGTCGAACCGGCCGCTACCCGTGGTGCTGAAGCGATAGCGGTTCTGGATGGTGGAATCCGCTTGCGGGATATATACCTCCATGTGGACTTGTCCGCCACGGTATTCAGCGTACGTGTGCACCACACCGAGCTTATTGCCGTTCAGGCTCCACAAGGTGTCCACCACAAGTTGCCCGATCGTGCCTGCGACCTGGCGGTAGGGGATGGACCCTCGGAATTGAATGAAAGGGCTGATCCGGTCCGCGCCAACGCTGTAATGCACTTGGCTGAAGTCCGCCGTGTCCGCCCACAGGTCGAAATACATAGCGCCTATGCCCAGGACGCTATTGGGGTTGTACGTGAACCACGTGAATGCGGTGTCAGCATCCACTTCATGCCGCAAATGGTATGGGGGCAGCGTACCGCTGTTGCCCGCCGCACAGACCAACACCCTGCCAGGCTCTTCCGTCAGCATTTGGTCGATCATCAAAGCTGCGGGGTCCAGCCCATCGTGGCTTCCGTAATAATCGCCCAAGCTGAGGTTGATCGCAACGGGCCTGCCCAGATCGGTGGCGATGTCGATGATGTATTTCACAGCGTCCACCACCGAAGCCGACCAATTCACATGGTCCATATCGTTGGCAACAACAATGAGATCCGCTTTGGGTGCGACACCTGCACAATGTCCGTTGCCCAAACCGTTACCGGCTGCCGTGCCACCCACCGTGGTGCCGTGCCCGTATCCCGTAAGATCGTTCACCGGACAGTTCCCGGCGTTGATAGCGGTGCTGTCCCACTCTTGGCCATATCCGTAAGCGGACGGTGTCAACGCCGCGTTGAACGGCATGTTCTGATCCCAGTAGTGAAGCACACGGGTGTTGCCCAAGCTGTCCATGAAATCCGGATGCCTGAAGTCCAGACCGGTGTCGATGATGCCCATCAGCACGCCTTCACCTTGGTAGGCCTGGGGAAGGGGCGCGAGGCCCTGATGCGCTTCGTTCACGTATGCTTTTACACGCATGCTGTCGTTCAGCGCACGACCCTTGGAAAGTGAAAATGAAATGGAGCGGATCGCTGGGTCATGGTCCAAAGAGCGAACGGCTTCAACGGGCAGCGTGGCACTTACCCAGTTCGCAGTGGCCATCTTGGGCAGCCCGTGCAAGCCCAGCACGCTGCGTGTCACTTGTTCCGCATCGCCTTCCAAGAACAGATCAACCGTGGAACCCGGCTCAGCGGTGGCCAACCATGCTTGGAGCTGGATGCCCAACTTAGTAGGGCCTTGGCCAAAGAGTTGCGCGAATGCAAGCCCTGCACATAGGAATGCCGCGGTGCGGATCTTGGTCATGGCGGAAAGTTAAGCAGGCAACGCCTTCGCCATGGAAGCCCAATCCGGCACGGAAGGAAGGAATGTGATGGATCCGTCGGTGCCGATCCGGCAGCAGCTGTGGTCCACTCCGTTGGTCACCAGTAAAAAGGGTACGCGGAACACGGTGTTGTAACGTGCGGCCTGCTCGAACACGGCCATGCCCAGCTTCACGTGCGGTGCCTTGCATTCCACCAGCAACAGTGGTCTGGCGCCGGGACCGTGGACCACGATATCCGCCCGGCGCACCATCCTGTTCAGTACCAGCGAATGTTCCACCGCGATCAATGAAAGGGGACAGGCCAGGTCGTGCACCAAGTGGTTCAGCACATGCTGGCGCACCCATTCCTCGGGCGTAAGAACCACCCAACGGCGCCGAACGGGATCGAAGACGAGGTCTCCTTGCGCCGCATGCCTAATTTCGACCCCATGGTCCGGAAGGTTCAAGCCTTTCATCATCCACTTAACGGACAACAAAAGTGCATACCAAGGAAGACATTGTGAAGAACTGGCTGCCACGCTATACCGGCGTTGAGCTGAAGGACTTCAAAAAGTACGTGTTGCTCACCAACTTCGACAATTACCTGCACCTCTTCGCAGCGCAGACCGGTGCCACGCTCCATGGCGAGGGTAAGCCTATGCAAGTAGCCATCGCGGAGGATATGGTGATGATCAACTTCGGCATGGGCAGCCCAACAGCGGCTACCGTGATGGACCTGCTGAGCGCCATCTCCCCGAAGGCTGTGCTGTTCCTCGGCAAATGCGGCGGACTGAAGAAGAAGAACGCCATCGGCGACCTCATCCTCCCCATCGCAGCCATACGCGGAGAGGGTACCAGCAATGACTATTTCCCGCCTGAAGTGCCTGCATTGCCGAGTTTCATGATCCACCGCTCCGTGAGCGGCGTGATCCGCGACATGGAATTGGACTACTGGAGCGGCACGGTGTACACCACCAACCGCCGTGTGTGGGAGCACGATGCCGAGTTCAAGGAGCGCCTGCGCCGGGACCGTTGTATGGCAGTGGACATGGAGACGGCCACCATCTTCATTACCGGTTTCCACAACGAGATCCCTACCGGCGCTTTGCTCTTGGTGAGCGACCAGCCCATGGTGCCCGAAGGCGTAAAGACCAGCGAAAGCGACAAGAAGGTGACCGGTGGCTTTGCCGATATCCATGTGCGCATCGGTATTGCCTCACTCAGGGACATCATCAACGAAGGACGCACCGTGAAACACTTGCGTTTCGAGTAGTCGGCATGCTGATGATGCTCATCTTCAGGATGAACGACGAATTGTCCGCTTGCAGTAATAGGGCAAGTGCGTTCCAGTATCTGCCATGAGCACGACGGACGATTTCAAGAAGATCGTGAAGGAGATCCGCGGAGGGACCTTCAAGCCCATCTATTTTTTGCATGGAGAAGAAGCCTACTTCATCGATCGCATCGAGCAGGAGATCGAGCTGCATGCCTTGCAAGAGCATGAGAAGGACTTTAACCTCACCATTCTTTACGGCCGCGATACCGATCCGGAAGCCTTGAGGGATGCCTGCTTGCGCTACCCGATGATGGCCGAGCGCCAAGTGGTGGTGCTGCGTGAAGCACAGACATGGAAGATCGATGTCTTCAAGAAGCTGGAGGCATACTTCAAGAGCCCTACGCCCACCACCGTACTGGTGATGTGCTACAAACACAAAAAGGCGGATGGTCGCCAAACCTGGCTAAAAGACCTGGCCAAGAAGCAGGTGGTGTTCGTGAGCGATAAGTTGAAGGATGAGATGCTGCCGGATTGGATCCAGAAGTACGTCATCTTCCACAAGCGCCGCATCGGTCCGGTGGAGGCGAAACTGCTGGCCGATCACCTCGGCAGTGACCTTGGAAAGCTCACCAACGAGGTGGAGAAGCTCTGCATCGTGATCGAGGCGGGCGGCACCATCACCGGGGATCTTATCGAGCGCAACGTGGGCATCAGCAAGGAGTACAACATCTTCGAACTGCAAAAAGCCATCGGCTCCGGCGACCGGCTCCGCGCGCAGACCATTGCCAAGTACCTCGCCACGGATAAGGAGCACAAGGTGTTCTTGACAGCCGCCATGCTAAGCAACTACTTCACCAAGTTGGGCGTTGTCCACGAGAACCCGGGCAAGCAACAAGGTGAACTTGCTTCCGCCTTGGGCGTTCCGCCGTTCTTCGTGCGCGAGTACGCCAGTGCTTCGAGACTTTATCCCCCGGCACGCTTGCGCATCATACAGCAATTGCTGCGCGAAGCCGATCTGCGTGGCAAAGGGTTCGGCAATGTGAGCGCGGACGACGGAGAGCTTCTGCGGGAGCTTTTGGCGCGGGTGATGGGGTAGCTTGGGATCTTTAGTCCGAGTGTATGGTCTTAGGTCCTGGGTCTTGGGCCGTCGCAAATGAACTTACGAGTCAAGGATCTTTGACCCACAACTATTCCTGTACCTCGGGATTACCTTCGCAGCCCTGATGGAAAAGATGGAACTTCCCAAGCGTTACGAGGCCAAGGACATCGAAGGCAAGTGGTACCAATATTGGCTCGATAACCGCTATTTCCGATCCGTGCCCGACGAGCGCGAACCCTATACCGTGGTGATCCCGCCGCCCAACGTGACGGGCGTATTGCACATGGGGCACATGCTCAACAACACCATCCAGGATGTGCTGGTGCGCCGCGCGCGGATGCAGGGCAAGAACGCCTGCTGGGTGCCGGGTACCGATCATGCCAGCATCGCCACGGAAGCCAAGGTGGTGAAGCTGCTCGCGGAACAAGGCATCAAAAAAAGCGCGATCGGACGTGAGAAATTCCTGGAACATGCTTTCGCGTGGAAGGAGAAGTACGGCGGCACGATCCTCGAACAATTGAAGAAGCTCGGTGCCAGCTGTGATTGGGACCGCACGCGCTTCACCATGGAGCCCGCGCTGAGCGCGTCCGTGATCGATGTCTTCATCGACCTTCACAAAAAAGGCTTGGTTTACCGCGACTACCGCATGGTGAACTGGGATCCCGTGGCCCTCACTGCAGTAAGCGACGAGGAGGTGATGCACAAGGAGGTCAACTCGCGACTGATCTACGTGCGATACAAAGTCGAGGCGATAACACCCAGTTTTGGTGCGGACGATGATGAGTGGATCACCATCGCCACTACGCGCCCGGAGACCATCCCCGGTGATACGGCCATTGCGGTGCATCCGGATGATCCGCGATATGCACACCTCGTGGGCCGCAACGTATATGTGCCCTTGGTGGAACGCCCTGTGCCCGTGATCTTCGATGAATACGTGGATCGTGAGTTCGGTACCGGTGCCCTGAAAGTGACGCCGGCGCACGATACCAACGACCATGAGATCGGCAAGCGTCACAACCTTGCGGTGATCGACACCTTGGAAGCCAATGGTACCATGAGCGCGGCCGCGCAATTCTGCGTGGGCGAGGACCGCTTCGTCGCGCGGAAGAAGTTCGTAAAGCTGTTGGAGGAAGCTGGCCATGTGGTGAAGATCGAGGACATCGTGAACAAGGTCGGCGTAAGTGAACGCACCGATGCCGTGATCGAACCGCGCCTTTCGCTCCAGTGGTTCGTGAAGATGGGCGAGATGGCGAAGCCCGCACTGGACGTGGTGATGAGCGGTGAAGTGAAGCTGTATCCACAGAAGTTCGCGAACACCTACCGCCACTGGATGGAGAACGTGCGCGATTGGTGTATCAGCCGCCAACTCTGGTGGGGACAGCAAATTCCCGCTTGGTACAACGAGGCGGGCGATGTCGCTGTGTGCAGGACCGAGGCCGAGGCGATCGCGCAATTCATTTCCGCCGGGAACAGCACCAAGGGTATCCGGCAGGATGAGGACGTAATGGACACGTGGTTCAGCAGCTGGCTATGGCCCATCAGTGTGTTCGATGGTATCAAGGACCCGGACAACGCGGACATCAAGTACTACTACCCCACGAACGACCTCGTGACCGCACCGGAGATCCTCTTTTTCTGGGTGGCGCGGATGATCATGGCGGGGCTGGAATACCGCAAGGAAGTGCCGTTCAAGAACGTCTATCTCACCGGTATCGTCCGCGATAAGCAGGGCCGGAAGATGAGCAAGAGCTTGGGCAACAGCCCGGATCCGTTGGAACTCATCGAGAAGTTCGGGGCGGACGGTGTACGCGTAGGCATGCTGCTCACTTCACCGGCCGGTAACGACCTACCTTTCGACGAGAGCCTTTGTGAGCAGGGCCGCAACTTCAGCAACAAGATCTGGAACGCCTTCCGGCTGGTGCAAGGCTTCACGATCAACGATGATAAGCAGTCGGCTGCCAATGCTGCGGCCTGTGCGTGGATGCATTCCCGCGTGGCCCGCGCAACGTCCGAGATCGATGCGCTGTACGCACAATTCCGGATCAGCGAAGCGCTGATGGCCACCTACAAGCTCGTTTGGGACGACCTCTGCAGCTGGTACTTGGAGAGCATCAAGCCCGCTTTTATCAACGGAGTGGCCGCGCCCATCGACCGTACGACCTACGAAGCCACCATTGGCCTGTTCGAGGACGTGATGAAGCTGCTTCATCCGTTCATGCCCTTCCTCACCGAGGAATTGTGGAGCCACCTGCGCGAGCGGAAAGGCCCTCAAGAAGCGCTCATCATCGCGCCATGGCCGAAGAGCGGTGAAGGTGATGTGAAGCTTGAAGCAGAAATGCTGCACGCCTTCGACCTCGTGACGGCAGTTAGGAACATCCGCAACGAACGCGGTTTGAGCCCGAAGGAAGCATTGGCCGTGCAGGTGAAGGCCACGTCCCCGTTGGGCGAAGCCACGCAAGCACTGGTCGGGAAACTTGCGAACGTTTCTTCCATCGATGCCGGGACCAACGCAGGTTCAGGCTCCATCAATTTCCTCGTCGGCACCACTGAATACGCTGTGGACCTTGGCGAAAGTGTGGACAGTGGGGCGGAACGAAAGAAGGCTGAAGAAGAACTCAAATATGCCCGTGGCTTCCTCTCCAGCGTGGACAAAAAGCTCAGCAACGAACGCTTCGTGAGTGGCGCTCCGCCACAAGTGCTGGAGAATGAGCGCAAGAAAAAAGCCGACGCCGAAGCGAAGATCAAAGCGATCGAGGAGCGGTTGGCGGTGTTGGGCTAGCCCGGCCACCAACGGAACGAGCGAGGCCGGGCGATCATCACCCGGCCTCGCTCGCATGAACAACGCTTCACTCGCGCACGATGCGCATTGTCCGCGTTCCTTCCACGTTGATCACGGACAATTGATAGATGCCTGAGGGCTGGTCGGACAGGTCGATGGTGGTGCGTGTGCCCTCGATCTGACGTTCCAGGACAAGACGTCCCACGGCATCGGCCAGTCGCAGCCTCGTGCCCGCGTGGAACGCTTCGTCGGAGAACAGTTCAATTACACCATCGGTCGGGTTAGGCCCGAGCGTGATCCCAGAGGAACCAAACTCACGGATGCTGTTGCTGCTCGCGCAATCGGGCTGCTCATTGAACAGGCTGTCGATCTCGATCGGCAGTAAGGCCCGCCCGTAGTAGCGATAGTCGTCGATATCGCCACCGGCCACATTCGCCTGAACATTCCCTGTTCCGGTGCCGACATCAGCAGTGGTGGTATTGTCCTGTAACAACAGCTGGCCATCGTAGTAGATGGACCAATCATGATCATCGTAAATGCCCACGTAATGGTGCCAAGCGGTGTCAAAGGCGATGAGAGTACTGTCCGCGTGCAACAATTGGGGTTGGGTGTAATTCCCGAAGGACAGCCCATCGGTGGTGTTGATGACGAATTCCCACCCTTGGGCCACCCAGGGCCAGATCCCACCACGCATGCCGAAGGATGCCTGACCGTCCAGCCGCTTCATCCAGATGCTGAAGCTGAAAGCGCCATTGGGATCATGCACGAAAAGCGCGCTGTTCGGCGTGATCACATCGAAGTCATAACCGTACAAGGCACAACCTTCGCCGCCGTCGCGGTTCACGGTAGGGGAGAGGGGCAGGTTCGTGGTGGCATGAAGGCCATTGCCCGACACATCGAGCAGATCGCCGTTCAACTTCCAATAGCCGACGAGCCCATTGCTGAGCTGCGCGCTCGCACTTAGGCTGAGCAAGGTGCCGAGGAGTAGGAGGTGTCGCATGGGGTTCTGTTTGGTACTATGACGTTGCTCTTCCGGAACGCGGATGCCTGTACAACCATTTTTCGGAGCGTGCCGTCAGTACCCTTTCTTCTTACTACGGCTTGGCTACCTTCGTGCCATCAGTCGCGATCTCACATATGCCGCCATCGATATCGGTTCCAACGCGGTGCGCCTGCTGATCGGCGATGTGGTGGAGCGCGATGACCATCCGGTGATCAAGAAGACGTCACTGATCCGCGTGCCGATACGATTGGGTGCGGACGTTTTTGACAGCGGTGCCATCAGCCCGGCCAAGCGCGACCAGCTCATCAAATCCTTGAAAGCCTTCCGGCTGCTCACCGAAGTGTACGGCGTGCATTACCTGCGCTGCTGCGCCACCAGCGCCATGCGCGAAGCCACCAACAGTGCGGAAGTACTGGCCCGGGTGGAAATGGAAAGCGGCGTGCACGTGGAAGTGATCAAAGGCAAAACGGAGGCGGATCTCATCA
Source organism: Flavobacteriales bacterium (assembly GCA_016719225.1). Classification (GTDB taxonomy): domain Bacteria; phylum Bacteroidota; class Bacteroidia; order Flavobacteriales_F; family PHOS-HE28; genus PHOS-HE28. The sequence goes on from JADKAN010000001.1 coordinate 80,252, forward strand.
TGAGCACCTTCTGGACACAGGACCTGCTCAAGGACCGCAGTTATCTCTACATCGATGTGGGCGGTGGCAGTACCGAACTCACCTGGATCGAGAACGGGAAGCGCCGGGATTCCTCATCCTTCAAGATCGGTACCGTGCGTTCGCTCCAGCACAAAGTGGACGAACGTGAATGGGAGGGCGTGGCCGACTTCCTATCAGGTATCCGTGCCAGTGGGGCCAAGCTTACAGCCATCGGCACAGGCGGTAACATCAACCGTATTTTCAAGGAGAACAAGAACGGCTATGGTGAACCACTGACCGCTGCGGATATCCGCAAACAGCGCGACCGTATTGCTTCCTATTCCTTCGAGGACCGCGTGAAGGTCCTTCGCCTGCGCGCTGACAGGGCCGACGTGATCATCCCCGCTGCGGATATTTTCCTGCGCACGATGGGGGAGGCCGGCGTTAACGAAGTGTTCGTGCCCAAGGTGGGCTTGGCGGACGGTATCGTTTACGACCTGTACAGCAAACAGTATGGCCGTTCGCGTTATGCGGCACAGCCTGCGTGAAGTGGAGTTCCAATAGCGACTTCGCCTCTCTTACATCCCTTACGTCCTTCACCATCTTGACCCTCTTTCCCTATTCGTAGGAAGGGATGAAGCATAGCTAGGAGAAGTCTGACCAAGAGCGTTAAATGACGAAGCCCCGACCAAGGTCGGGGCTTCGATTTGTTCGGAACGATGTTGGGCTTACGCCTTGCGCACGTCGATCGCGCTGAGCCCTTTTGGGGTCTCCTCCACTTCGTAGGTCACTGCGTCACCTTCCCAAAGCGCATCGCGCGTGCCGGTCTTGTGAACAAAAACGTCTTTGCCGCCTTCATCGGGGGTGATGAAACCGAAACCTTTCTCCGTGTTGAAGAACTTTACTTTACCACTTGCCATTGTACTGACTGTTTTGTTAGGGCGCAAAAGTAAGCTGTCGGCGCTGCACAAAATGAAAATTCTATTCCAGCGCTCTTTTCAGCAGCTTTCCCACCCACTATTCCTTCACGAACGGTAGCGCCTCCGGGCCGAAAGGACCTTCGATCCGAAGCTGGTACAGCCCGGCATTCAACCCGGCAACGCTGATCACCTGCTGTGTTCCCTGAAGGTTTCCGCTACCGACCAGTGCGCCCGTAGTGGAATAGATCCGATAGCTCGTTGCTACTTGACCCTCAGCATCACCGAGTAACACGGTCAATTCGGTGTTCACCAGGTTCTGTAGGAGTGAGGGGCCGAAGCCGTCATGTTCCCCTTCCGCCAGCGTGGAACGCAATTGGAAGCCCGGCGTGTCGAAAGTGCTGGTGGCGCTCCAAGGCGATACCGGCCCATTGCCCGCGTCACAGTAGACACGTACCCGCCATGTATAGCGCGTCAGCGGATCGATGTCCGGGCGGGAATAGTTGAGCGGCCACCAGAAGAAGTCCTGACCCGGCTTCGTCTTTTTGGAAAGCAGGCTGTGTGGTGCGTTCAGGATGGGCGTGTTCGTGGCGAGGTTCTTCGTGGCCCAGAACTCAATGTCCACCGCTATGTTATCCGCCGCGCTGTACTTCACGTTCGGCAGTGCTTTGTACCAACCCAAGATCACCCGGTTCTGCTGGTTCACCTTCGCCAAGCCCACGGGGGCGTTCTGGTAAAGGTTGCAGGCCACTTCGGCCTGGTTGATGAAAATAGCCACCGTGTGCAGGTAGCACGCCACCACGTCCAAGCTGCCGTCCCCATCAAAGTCGGCCGGGGCTACATCCTGTGGGTATTCGTAGACATTCGCAATGTTGTTCTTGGCAACGAAGGCGCCATTCTCCACTTCCAACCAGGATAGTTTGTTGCTGCCATTGGAACTGACCACCAGGTCGAGGTCGCCGTCCCCATCCATGTCCCCGGTCTTCACCGCGGTTGGATTGATGATGCCAAAGCCGGTATCCAACCGGGGTCCGAAGCCCGTTGCCGAATTCAGCGCGTAGTAGATCTTGGTCGTGTATTGTCCAGCGGCGAACATGTCCACATAACCGTTGCCGTCCAGATCCATGAGTGCCACCTCATCAGCACCGTTCACATTTTCGATCGCTACCATGGGGCTGCTGAACGAAAGGCCGCCGTTGTTCCGCAGCCACATCACGCGCTGATCATAGGCGGAAAGAATGATGATGTCCTGGTCGCCATCGTTGTCAAGGTCCGCTCCCAGCACGTCCCTGGGGCCGTTGGTCACGTCGTCCAAGATCTGCTTGGGTCCGAAAGTGCCCGTGCCGTTGTTCAGGTAATAGGACGCCTCGTAACCGTTCCTGTCCGCGGCCAACGCGTCCAGGTCGCCATCACCATCGATATCCGCCAGTCCGCAACCCGTTACAAAATTGAAGCCTGCGGCCACCGTGGAGGGTGCTGCGAAATTGCCGTTGCCGAGGTTGCGGTACCAGACCAGTTTCTGCAGACCCGATAGTGCGGCCATCAGGTCCGGCTTTCCGTCGCCATTGATGTCGCCGACCTCCAGATCCAATACGCCAACGGCATTGCCGTCAATGACCTGTTGCTCCGCGAAGCCCGCACCGCCCAAGTTCTTGTACAACGCCACTTTCCCATCGCCGGTGGAAATGCCGACTACGTCCATATCCCCGTCACCGTCCACATCCACCGGTATCGCCTTTAACGACAGCGATGCTGTTTTCGCGATGGAATGGATACCACTGAAGTTGGGCGTGGCGGCATCGCACCAGAGCAATTTGCCGTCGTGCAAGGATGCGGAAACAATGTCCTGCAAGCCGTCGCCGTTGATGTCCGCGAGCAAGGCCACCCATGGATAAACGAACGATTCCGGCACGGTGCCTTGCGTGAAGACGCCGCTACCATCGTTGATGAAGTAGGACACGTAGCCGCCTTCGGGAGCCGGGCACACGAGGTCCAGATCACCATCTCCGTCCACATCGCCGGCGTTGATGTCGTACGCTCCATCCACGGAGGAGGAGATGGTGATCGGCGCGCTGAAGTTGCCGTTCCCCAAGTTCTTGAACCAAGTGACATCATCGCTACCGAAGGCGCTGGTCACGATGTCGTTGTCACCGTCACCGTCCAGGTCCGCCGCGTTCACCGCCGTGTTCCCGATCGTTGAGGTGGTCAGCACATGCTGTGGACCGAAGGTGTTGTTGCCGAGGTTCTCGAACCACGCCACATCCTGCACATTCAAACAGGAGACCACGAGGTCCAGGTCACCGTCGCCGTCCAGATCGCTCGCTACGATGTCATCCACATCGGTGGACGTTGTGTTGATGATCGTCTTTGGGCCGAATGATGCTCCACCCAAGTTCAGCAGCATGCCGAACCGGTCCGCGCTGCCTTCGCCGAAGAAAATGTCCAAGTCGCCGTCACCGTCGCTGTCCGCGGCTGTCACTGCCCGGCCATCGGTAATGTTGTTGCTCAATAAAATGGAAGCACTGAACTGCATGTTGCCCAGGTTGCGGTGCCACCACAGGTGTGTGGCATCGATGCTCAGGAGGTCCGGCTTCCCATCACCATCCAGGTCGGCGATGCAATTGGCCCAACCGCTTTGGCCGGTGCCGATCACCGCCGTGGTGAAGTTCCCGGCACCATCGTTCCGGTAGCTGTACATGCCTTTTATGCTGGACAACGAACTGTTCGCGGAGATCACATCGATGTCCCCGTCGCCGTCCAGGTCGGCCGCTACGGCATTCTGGAATTCCGACGAGGGCGTTACCAGTTGATAGGCCGGTGCGAAACCGGACTGGGCAAAAAGCTGTGCACCTGAGCACAGCGCTGCGAGCAGTGTCGTGGAGATCTTCATAGGATGGGGTGTGGGGGAGGGGAGCAAAGATAGGTGAATGAAGGTCGTCGCGCAGGGATCGCTGAGGTGTCGTGAAGTGGTCTTATCCAACCGGATCCATCCGCCAGAAAACGGCTACGGGACCATCAGCCGAGGAGCTGGTGGAAAATTCCCTTCCGCGCCAAACTTTACATTCGCAGCCCGCCCGCCATTAAGCAGGCACTTTACCACGGACCGATCATGAACCTTCACGAATACCAAGGAAAGAGCATTCTCGCCCAATATGGCGTCCGCGTACAACGCGGGCTGGTGGCCTACAACGCTGATGAGGCGGTGGACCAGGCCAAGCGCCTCAGCCAGGAGACCGGCACCAAGTGGTGGGTCATTAAGGCGCAGATCCATGCCGGTGGCCGTGGAAAAGGTGGTGGGGTGAAGCTGGCTAAAAACCTCGATGAGGTGCGCGAGCGCTCCGAAGCCATCATCGGCATGATGTTGAAGACGCCACAGACGCCGCTCCAAGGCAAAAAGGTGAGCAAAGTGCTCATCGCGGAGGACGTCTATTACCCCGGCGCCAGCGAAACGAAGGAGTTCTACATGAGCGTACTGCTCGATCGTTCCAGCTCCCGCAACATCATCATGTACAGCACCGAGGGCGGCATGGACATCGAAGAGGTGGCCGAACACACACCGGAGAAGATCTTCAAGGAAGAGATCGACCCGCGCGTGGGCCTGCGTCCGTTCCAGTGCAACAAGATCGCTACCAGCCTCGGGCTTTCCGGTGGCGCGAAAAAGGAGATGGTGAAGTTCGTCGCTTCCTTGTACAAGGCCTACGAAGCCAGCGACAGCGCCATGTTCGAGATCAACCCCGTGCTGAAGACCAGCGACGACAAGATCATCGCCGTGGACGCCAAGGTGCGCCTCGACGGTAATGCACTTTACCGCCATCCCGATTACGTGGAGATGCGCGACAAGAGCGAGGAGGACCCCATTGAAGTGGAGGCCGGCGAAGCGGGCCTGAACTACGTGAAGCTCGACGGTAATGTGGGCTGCATGGTGAACGGCGCCGGACTGGCCATGGCCACCATGGACATCATCAAACTTAGCGGCGGCAGCCCTGCGAACTTCCTGGACGTAGGCGGCACCGCTGACGCGGCCCGTGTGGAAAAAGGCTTCCGTATCATCCTGAAGGACCCCGGAGTGAAGGCCATCCTTGTGAACATCTTCGGCGGCATCGTGCGTTGCGACCGCGTGGCGCAAGGCGTGGTGGACGCTTATAAGAACATTGGCGACATCAAGGTGCCGATCATCGTGCGCTTGCAAGGCACTAATGCCAAAGAGGCCAAGGAGCTCATCGACAAGAGCGGCCTGAAGGTGATGAGCGCGATCTCGCTGCAAGAGGCAGCGGACGCGGTGAAGCAGGTGGTGAATTGATCTACGACCACCGAGGGTAGTTCAAGACCTTGCCGACCGATGCCGGTAATGCTGATCCATGGTGCGCTTGGCAGCGGTGAACAGCTCCGGCCCTTGGCGGAGCGTATCGGTCCTTTTGATCCCATCCTTGTAGAGTTGAGCGGTCATGGCCGGAAGCCGATCCCGCCGGAAGGCTTATCCTACGCCCGTTTTTTGGAGGACATCGCAGAGGCGATGGAGGGCCATGAACGGGTGCATCTCTTCGGGTACAGCATGGGCGGTTACGCGGCCATGCTGTTCGCGGCGCGCTACCCGGAACGCGTTGCCAGTGTGTGCACCTTGGGCAGCAAATTGATCTGGGATGAGGCCGGATTGCAGGCGCTCCTGAAACGACTGGATACGGATGCCCTCGCCAAACACGTCCCCGCCTACGCGGAACGCTTGGCCAAGGAACATGGGGCGGACCGATGGAGGGAACTCGTGAAGGCGACGGGAGAACTGGTCACACGGGATTTCCATGCACCGTTGCTCCAGCCGGAGGTCTTTGCACAGGTGACGTGTCCTGTGCTGGTGTGCTCCGGGGACCGCGATGACATGACACTGGCCAAGGATACCCTCGAGGCTGCTGCACGGTTCCCGAAGGCGGGCGCCTTGATCCTCCCGCAAACGAAGCATCCGTTCGACTTCGTTGATCTGGACCTGTTCGTTCCCTTCCTAAGGAAGTTGTGGACCAGTGCCGTTCCGGGGAGTGTGAAATACGGTTTTTCGGCGCGTCCTTAAGTCTTGCTGACCCCAAGGGGAGACAACTCTAAACGCCTGATTACGGCAAGACCACTAAGCGTCCGCTGTAGCGCGTGTTCGCCCCTGTGCGCACATTGGCCACGTAGGCGCCCGGTGCCAATGTCCCTGTGGGCAACTGGCATTGCGCGCTACCCGCAGGCCAAGCCATCTGCAACGCCACCCGCCCGCTTGCATCGTGCAGGGTAAGCTGCGCATTTTGCAAGGGTGCTTCTACGGAAAGCAACGCACTGCCCGCAGTTGGGTTGGGGGCTATGGCAAGCGGTTTAGGGTTGAACTTATCCAACTCGTTAATGCCCACGTTTAAACCATACAATCGGCTTACAAAGCGCTGCAGCGTGTCGTTGGTGGTGCCATCGTCATAGCCTTGATATGCACCAAAAATGTAATATTCGCCGTCGGCGGTCGGCTTAATTCCATCAATGCTTCTGTATTTGTAATTATTGGATGTGTCAACGCCGGGATAGTAGGTGTATTCGCCGCAACCCGCACCAGTAAAGTAGTCATCCAATAAGTTTCCTGCCGAGTCCAGCATGGCCATGCCGCCGCGAGCCTGCCCCTCAACTTCATCAAAGCCACCGGTAATTATCAGCCGATCATTTCCAATGGGGAGAATGCACGAAACCGAAGCGTAATAGTAAAGAGCTGGGGAGTTGATGAAGTTGGCATTGTAATCCGTGTTGCTGTTGAAGGTTGGGTCCAACTGGCCATTGGGCAGCAGGCGGATCAGATTTACCGTGTCCGGTGCATTTACGAAATGGAAAAAGCCTCCGACCACCACCTTGCCATCGGCGGTGGGGTAATAGGTGTATGCTTCACCCAGATCCAAGGGCGGTACATTAAACGTGGTGTCCAACGATCCATCCGCCTCGATCCGGAATATCAGGGAAACCGGCGTGCCTTCATATTCCGTAATACCCCCATAGCAAATGAACTTGCCGTCCGGTAACTCTTTGAACCAATAGATGGATCCGTCTGCGCGTCGTTGTATTTTCGTCGTGTCCACAAATCCGTGATCATCAAGCCAAAGGAATGAATAGATATCATTGTCATTCCCTAATGGATATGTGTACACGCCAGAAATCAAAGCTCTTCCGTCTTGAAAGACATGGTAGTCTCCACCTTGAAGTATAGCGTAATCGGTTAGTGTCGAGTTAGGTGCCACATAAATTGGATCCAATGTTCCATCCATGAAATGGCGGGAGATCCTACCATTGGTTCCATAGAACATGTCATTCCAAGGTACCAATTTTCCGCTAAGGAAGTTGGCTTCTGGGAAATCAGGTAAACGCCCTCCAGAATGATTCAGGAGGGCGCCGTTATGAGTAGTAAGAATATTGTCGCCTTGAAAGCGAAAATATCCGGATATAATGAGGTTACCGTCATTACGTGGCAGCACATCATTGACATTGACATTAATGATGTGTGTTCTAAAGGTCTGGTCTATAGCGAGAGGTTGTTGTGGCAACGCCACACTGGCCACCAGAGTGGTGGCCAGTGTGATCAATTGCCGTTTACTTGCTGCGCTCATTGATTAACGGCTAATTGGTTCACGGCATCACCACCAACCGCCCGCTGTACCCACCTTGGCCCGCTTCGGAAACCCGCACCAGATAGGTGCCAGGTGCCAATGCATTCTCCGGTAAGGTGAATTTGACCGATCCCGGTGGCCAAGGTGCGTTCCATACCATGCGCCCGCTGGCATCATGCAGGGTGAGCTGCGCGTTTTGAAGGGGTTTCTCCACGGAAAACAGCGCGCTACCCGCAATAGGGTTGGGGGCAATGCTGAGCGGCTTGGGTGTCAATTGGTACGACCCTGAAATGCCCACATAACCTCTGGTATAACTGAGGTCGTCCATGTAGTATTCGCCAGCAAAAAAATCAGAGCCTGAAGAGGCAATGAATCGAAGAGATCCAAGGACATTCGGTGTTGAGGTTCCACTGGGCATTGTAGCAAAGTTCCAACTGCCTAAGAAGTGGTTGTTAACGGAAAGGGAAGCCAATTGGACATCCAGGTCGAAGCTGAATACAACATCGAACCATGTGTTGTGCGGGTAAAACCCCGTGAGTGATCCGCCGTCCACTTGGCAATCCACTTCTCCAAGTGTTTCGGGCGTGAAATAGATAACGGCTGCCGGGTCCGCAGAAGGTCCTTCGCCATGCAAGAGCTCTAAAAATGCGCCAAGTTCGCCGACCACATACATGGAAAATTGTAGAACGAAAGCCCCCGTAGTGTGGTAGCCCAAGTCCAGCACGGCATCAACAGGACCACCTTGATAGCCGGGCACTGCTTGTACGAATGCCAAACTGTTCGGGCTGCTTTTGCTGTAAGCCGTTGTTACGGGTACATCTTGTGTGCTACCCGGCAGCGCGCTCCACGGTTGCCATTGCCCCGGTACGTTCACGGCCATGCGGGTGCCCGTTCCGTAGCTGTCAAAATTGTCAGAATAGATGGACTGTGCAATACAATTTGAAAGTGCAAGTCCAAGTAGGAAAAGGAGGATGGGCCTCATTGAACAACAATTCGGGTGCCGGTTAAAATGCGCAGGTTGTCACTTAAATGCGCTGTGTACAAACCTGCTGGTTGATCCGTAAGATCAAGTGCGATAGATCGTTTGAGCAGTAACCCAAGGTCACGGTCCATGACTGACCTGCCAAGGGCATCGAACACTTGTAACCGCAGGTTACCTTCAATGCGCAGATCAGCGGGTAGGTCCAAGTCCAATGTGAATAGACCGATGGAAGGGTTGGGCCATGCCTTCAGTGTATTGTCCAATCCGTAGGAAATGGTTTCTATGCCTACGAATTGACAACCCGGCACTAAGCAACCCAAGCTGTCCAATTTCAGTAACCACATATTTAAATCGCTGTATGGCGGGACGGTATCTTGATCCCACGTTTCACCGGTCAACACCATGCCGCCATCGCTGGTTGGTTCAATGTCCCAAGGAATTTCCGGGTATAAATTGCTCAGGTTGCCAAAATGAGCGTACTCCCTCCTCCACAAGGAATCCCCGTCCTGGGTCATGCGGTAAATAACAGCCCGGTTATAATAAAGTTGCTGAATGGCTCCGCATGCAATAAAGGTGCTGTCAGTGTCTTGGAAGCCATCCGTAAATGACCCGAAATTGGAACCGAACGGTTTGCTGCGTAACCCTTCAAAATCCCAATCCAAACTGCCGTTTAGGGAATACATCGCCAAGTGCATCGTGTTGATATCCGGAGTGCCGGGCAATGGGCTCGATTCATTCCAGGAGCCCATACATAGCAGCTTGTCTCCGAACATGCGTTTTACCCCGTACCAAAGACCGCGGGGTTTGTTTTGTACAGCTATCCAACTGGCGCCACCAATGCTGTTTATTTTATGAAGAAATCCTTTATTGGAGCCAGTGCCAGCGATGTATATATTCCCGTCTTCGTCAATGTCCATGGAGAGTGATTCCATAATGGACGTTAAGCTATAGAGTTCAATATTGCCAGTACTGTCTGTTCTGATGACATAGCTGGTATTGGACAATAAAACACCTGAAGCTTCGAGTCCTGTAAAATAGTATTTTGAATTAAGATAACATGTTTTTCGAGCGGTTAAAAATGTATCGATAAGCAACGGTTTTGTCCAAATTGTATCCCCCATTGCATTATATTTTACCATACTTAAGGTGTCAGGGATAATACTTCCGTCGAAACTACAAATGCCGCCAATAAATCCGGACATGTTCGGAAGTGTTGCGATCGGGTCGCTAATTCCCTGAAAATCGTAGCGAGGCCATGAAATAAACTGTTCCGTAAGAAAATTGCCTTGGGTATCAAACCTGGAAACTGCACAATCTTGAAATGCGGTATCGAGTTGCGTTTGATTCCCGAAAACAATAAACCCCATAGGTGTTTCACGCACGGATCTTCCAACGGCGAAGCCGCCGGATTGATTGTAATGAACTACATTAAACGTTTGGCCATGCACAAAGAGCACAGCCAAAAAGAGGCTGGCCACAGTGGCCAGCCTCTGGAAGTATTGGTTGTTCATCGAACGATGGAGAATGTTGTTGAGAGCCCAGCTTTGCGCAAAACCGCTGTGTATAGTCAAGCAGGCAGTTCGTGCAGATCCAATTCGCTCAAACCATTTTCAACGGCCCGGTGATCCATGAGGATCCGACCCTGAGCGTCCAGTACAATGATGACATCGTTTTGGAATTCCATGGGCAATGTCATGCAGGCGTTCGGGTGTTCAGCGGCCGGGGGGGGGGGTGACGATAAAGGCCGCTAAAACGAAGACTTTCAGGATGTCGTACTTTTTCATGATCGCCTGATCTATGATGTGAGCCACAAAATAAGGTTCCATTTTTAGGATGCATTAATTTATTTTTCACAATATTGGTCAATGTGGTTCATCTCTTTAAAGAATAAGAGGTTACCGTGCATCAAGTTCTCGTTTCTTACCTCAAGGCATAGGCTCCTACCCTGATCAAGGGTGATCACCCAAGGCTACGCTGCCATATGTCCTACTCCCGCGCCGCCTTCCGCTCTTGCATGTAGTTGTCGATGGCCACACCATTGCCGACCAACCACAGCACGTCGCGGCTCCTGAACACCATGTTGCCTTCCGGGTTCATGATGCGTTGGCCCGCCCGTTCGATGCCCGCTACCAAGGCGCTGGCTTCCTCGCGCAGTCCGCTATCACGGATGCTCTTGCCCACCAGTGGCGATTGCGGGGTGATCCGGTAGCGCCGCAGCCGGATGTCCTCTTTGCCCATCTTCGGCTTAGCCAAGGAAGGGCGCGGCGCATCCAATGCACGGTGTAGTTCGGCTAATTGCGCATCGGTGCCGATCACCATCAGGTTGTCGCCTGGGAGCAGCCGATCGGTGTGGCCGGGTGCCGGTACCGTGGTGCCGTTGGAGCGCTCGATCAGCGCGATGTTCACACCGTATTTCTCGCGCAGCGCCAGCTCCGCCAAGCTTTGGCCCGCCAAGGCTGAATCCATCGCCATGCGCACTTGGGCCACGTGCATATCCCATGGGGCAAGGTCGGTGCGCCGTTGGCTCAGCTCCCGTTCGTTCAGGTTGCGCATGAAGCGGGCCTCCATCCGTAGGTAGAACCGGTGCAACCGCTGGCGGAACATGAAGGTGGCGATCACCACAAGCACCAGCAGCGCTAACAATGCCCAGCCCGTGCTGAAGAACACGTTCACCAGCAAGGCCAGCACCACCACCGCCGCGGCCAATCGCACCAGCTCCAATACCACCAATGGTCCGCGTAGGTGCCTCTTATTCAGCCACAAGGCGCGGTACGCATTGCGCGCGATCCGCCGCAGGCTCATGGCCCATATCAGCGGCAACATCACCAAGAACGTGGCGATGCCCGCCCAGAAATGCCCGTTCACGCCCAGGAAGCCTTTGCCGAACAACACGATGAACGCCGGGCCCATCACGAAGATGGTGGCGAGGCAGAGCACGGCAAATACCGCCAGATTGATGACGTAGGAGCGTAGCAGCAACCGCCAAGAGCTGGTCTCTTTGACCTGGTCCGCTTGTTGACCGTAGCGGTCCAATGCGCTGGTCCATCGTTTCGGCAGCACGCGCTCCAGCCAGCCCGCGAAGGGTCCACTGGCCTTGATCATGTAAGGCGTGGTGAAGGTGGTGACGGCGGAAACGCCCACCGCGATAGGATAGAGGAATTTGCTGGTGACGTTCAGCGTGAGGCCCAATGTGGCGATGATGTAGGAGAATTCACCGATCTGCGAAAGGCTGAGGCCCACGCGGACCGCCCGGGGTAAGGGTTCGCCGGCCAGCAATGATCCGATGGTAACGCTGAGCGGTTGGCCAATGACCACGACCAAGGAGATGAGCAGCACGATCTTCCAATGCAGGAACAGCATGCCGGGGTCCAGCATCATGCCCACGGACACGAAGAAGATGGCGCCGAAGAGGTCCTTTACCGGTTTCACCAAATGCTCGATGCGCTCGGCTTGCACCGTCTCGGCCAACAAAGCGCCCATGATGAAAGCGCCCAAGGCCGCGCTGAAGCCCGCGTTCACGGCGAAGACCACCATGGAAAGGCAGAGCGCCACGGCGACGATGAGCAGCGTTTCGTCGTTCATCAACTTGCGGGTGCGCTGCAGCAATGTTGGGATGAGGAAGATCCCCATGGCGAACCACAGAATGAGGAAGAAGCCCAATTTCCCGAGCTCCCACAGCATGTCGCCACCCGAGAAATGCTGGCTGATGGCCAGCGTGCTCAACAGCACTAAGAGCAGGACGGCCACGATGTCCTCGATCACCAGCACGCCCACCACGATGCCGGCGAATACCTGTGTCTTCAGTCCCAGCTCATCCAAGGCGCGAGCGATGATGGTGGTGGATGAGATGGAGATGATGCCGCCGAGGAACAGGCTGTCCATGCGGCCCCAGCCGAGGGCCTGCCCCACGAACCAGCCCACGGCCAGCATGAAGGCCACGGTGACCAACGCCGTGATACCCGCGGTACCGCCCACCTTGATCACCTTCTTGAAGCTGAATTCCAAGCCCAGGCTGAACAGCAAAAAGATCACGCCCAGTTCGCTCCATACGCCGATGCTCGCCTCATCGATCACCGTGGGCGTCAACTGTATGTGCGGCCCCACTACGACCCCTGCGATGATGTAACCAAGCACCAACGGCTGCTTGATCTTCTTGAAGATGATCGTCGTGATGGCCGCCACCGATAGGATAAGCCCGAGGTCGGCGATCAAGGCGGGTAGTTCGTTCATGGGGCGGTCAGGGACGCCGCCAAGATAATCCGCTCCCTCAACCCCCGGCCCTTCTCCCGGGGAGAAGGGGTGACCGGCTGTGATCGTTCGGTAGGGCTTTCTGCTTCAATGCTGTTTGCTGAACGTTCTAAAGCCTTAAAGCAGTCGACCCTTCTTACATGGATAAGGGGTGACCGGCTGCGTTCAGCATTGCTTCGCGTCACGGATCTTCTATGGTCCGTCCGTGCTTCGCATCTTCGTGCCCTATTCCATGCTGATGAAGAAGCGTACCATCAAAAAGATCCTCATTGCCAACCGCGGCGAGATCGCCCTGCGCGTGATGCGTTCCGCCAAGGAAATGGGCATCGCCACCGTGGCGGTGTATTCCGAGGCCGACCGCAATGCGCCCTTCGTGCGCGCTGCCGACGAGGCCGTGTGCATCGGTCCGCCGCCGAGCAAGGAGAGCTACTTGGTGTTCGACAAGATCATCCAGGTGTGCAAGGATCTTCACGTGGATGCCGTGCACCCCGGTTACGGCTTCCTCAGCGAGAACGGCGACTTCGCCAAAGCGCTCGAGAAGGCGGGTGTCATCTTCATCGGCCCCTCGCCGGAGGCCATGCACATCATGGGCGATAAGCTCGCGGCCAAGGAAGCGGTGAAGAAGCACGGCGTGCCCTTGGTGCCGGGCACGGAAGGTGCCGTGGCGGACCTGAAGGAGGCCATGGCCGTGGCGAAGACCATCAGCTTCCCCATCCTGATCAAGGCCGCTGCGGGCGGTGGCGGCAAAGGCATGCGCATCGTGGAGCAGGAAAGCGAATTGAAGGAAGGGTTGGAGCGCGCCATCAGCGAAGCGCAGAACGCCTTCGGCGATGGTAGCGTGTTCATTGAGAAGTACGTTGCCGGGCCGCGCCACATCGAAATGCAGGTGCTGGCCGATATGTATGGCAACACCGTGTATGTATTCGAGCGGGAATGCAGCATCCAACGCCGCCACCAAAAGGTGATCGAGGAAGCGCCCAGCGCCGTGCTCACACCCGCCATGCGGAAAACGATGGGTGAGGCCGCGGTGAGCGTTGCCAAAAGCGTGGCATACGTGGGTGCGGGAACAGTGGAATTCCTGCTGGATTCCAACGGCGCGTTCTACTTCATGGAGATGAACACCCGCCTGCAGGTGGAACATCCCGTCACGGAGATGATCAGCGGGCTGGACCTGGTGAAGGAACAGATCAAGGTGGCGCAAGGGGAGGAGCTCTCCTTCAAGCAGGAGGACCTGAAGATCGACGGACACGCCATTGAGGTGCGCGTGTATGCGGAGGATCCCGCGAACAACTTCCTGCCGGACATCGGCACGCTCACCACCTACCGCCTGCCGCAAGGGGCCGGGGTGCGCGTGGACGACGGTTTCGAGGAGGGCATGACCATCCCCATCTACTACGACCCGATGATCGCGAAGCTCATTGTGCATGGAAGCACGCGGGAGGAGGCCATCGCCCGCATGGAGCGCGCCATCGACGATTACGCCATCTCGGGGGTGGAGACCACCTTGCCCTTCTGCCGCTTCGTGATGGGGCATGAAAGCTTCCGCAGTGGCCACTACGACACCCACTTCGTTCGGGACCATTTCAAGCCTGAAGTCCTGAACGGGAACGACCCCGAGGCCGCTGAGGCCGCCGCGCTGGTGGCCGCACTGTTGCATGAGGAACGCATGAAAGTGCCGACGTTGGATGCCAGCAATGCCCATGCACCTTCGCCGTGGTGGTTGGGCCGCCGGTAGGGCGGAAAAGATGCTTCGTCGACACTGCCGACCTATTTGCGCCGCTGCCCGTTGCAAGGGTAACTTCGTACTGCGTTGCGCATGAAGATCCCCGCTTTATACCTACTGCTCGCCTGCATGGTGCCCCTCTCCGGTCGGGCGCAACAGGGCCAGGAAATGGTGCCGGTGATCGTGCAGGGAGAGGATACCATCCCCATGTACACGTTGCCCACCCTGCTGGTGGAAGCCCGGATGACCCCCAAGGTGCGGCGCAACGCCGAGCGCATCGACCGGCTGACGCGCTATGTGCAGAAGGTCTATCCCTACGCCCTGATCACCGCCAAGTTGCTGGATGAGTACGACCACGACCTGGCCAACATCCAGACCAAAAGCGACAAGGACCTCTACCTGAAGTTGGCCGAAGCCGAGCTCCGCTCCGAATTCGAGGAGGAAGTGAAGGACATGACCGTGATCCAAGGGCGCATTTTAGTGAAGCTGATCGACCGGCAAACCGGCCACACGGGCTACGAACTCGTCAAACAGTTGCGCGGTTCCTTCCAAGCTTGGATGTGGCAGGGCATCGCCAAGGTTTTCGGCAACGACCTCAAGGGTGAATATGATCCCGAAGGGGATGACCGCCTCGTTGAATCCATCGTCCGCCGCATCGAGAATGGCGAACTGATCGCGACGGCCCGCGAACCCCGCACCGACAAGGCCATGGCCCGCTTGGTGAAACGTAAGGCACGCTTGTACAAGAAGTACGGGGTGGCTACGCCGGTGGTGAGCGCAAATTGAGTTGTCGGTTGTCGGTTTTCAGTTGTCAGGCGTTCTCAAATGGAACGCGACCCAAAGAAGTCGTTAGGCTCTTGCCGAGTGCATTCTGCTTAGGGCTTCCGCGGGTCCATGGCTCGTCGTCGCGAGGAGGTTTGAGGTCCCGGCCTTCGAGCCGGGAAGCGATCCCGTTCTGATAGCTGTCGCGCACAATGCCGCCCGCAAAGAAGATCGCTTCGCAGGGCCTCGCAATGACGTCGGTTATTCCGCTTGCTCTCTTCTTCGCGACCCCGCGTAAAGCTCGTACCGCAGGAAGCGGCAATCCAAAGCACCATTGTACAAACGGATCTTCGGTCGCGGCGTCAGCTTGATGTACTTGGCCGCCTCCATGTTCGGCGTGAGGACCCACGCGTCGTAACCGGACCAGTTCTTCTTCAGCGTGTCGCCGATCATCTTGTACAGCCCGTTGATGTCCTCATCCTCGTCCATGCGCTCGCCGTAGGGCGGGTTGATGATGAGCACCCCGCGTCCCTCCGGGGCGGGGAGGTCCTCGAAGGCCACGTTCTTCACCTCGATCTCGTCCTTCAGGTCCGCGATGGCGATGTTCGTTTCCGCCTTGCGTGCCACGTTCTTGGAGAGTTCCCCGCCCAGGATCACGGGTTTGTTCCCGGAAATACGCTCCATGGCGCCGGCATGGATCTTCTCCCAGAGCGCCGCATCGAAATCGTTCCAGCGCTGGAAGGCGAATCCCTTGCGGTAGGCCCCCGGTGGAATGTTCGCCGCAAGCAGTGCCGCCTCGATCAACAACGTGCCAGAGCCACACATGGGGTCGACGAAGTTGCTCATGCGGTCCCAACCGGAGAGCATGATCATGCCCGCGGCCAGCACCTCGTTCAACGGGGCCAGATTGGTCTGCTCGCGGTAACCGCGCTTGTGCAAAGAGTCGCCGCTGCTGTCCAGTGCGACCGAACAGCGGTCGCCGGAGATGAAGAGCCGGATGCGCAGCATCGGATCCTCCGCATCCACCGAAGGGCGCTTGCCTGTCTTTTCGCGGAAACGGTCCGCTACGGCGTCCTTGGCCAGCAGCGCCACGTACTGCGAATGGCCGAAGTGCTCCGTGTTCAGCTTGGCGGTGAAGGCGAACGTATCGTCCACGCCCATGAACACCTCCCACGGGATCTTCTTAATGCCAGCATAGATATCCTGCTCGTTCTGCACGGGGAAATCATCCACGGGTACCAGCACCCGCAACGCCGTGCGCAGGCAGAGATTGGCCTTGTATAAAAAGCCCAGGTCGCCGCGGAAGCTCACCGCGCGGTTGTGCTTCGACACATCCTTCGCGCCCAAGCGCAATAGCTCCTCCACGAGCACCGGCTCCAGACCGTACATCGTCTGCGCCATCATATCGAATTCGGGATCGGGCTTGCGGGACGGACGCTCGGACATGGCGTAAACCTACGGCGCGGACAACGGGTGAGTGGGCCGGGGACTTGGCGCTCCACGCGTGCGCCGCCCTGCTCAGCAACCCATCAGTTGGGATCCGACAAGGCCGGGTTGTTCAGGAATTCCTCGTCGGTAAGTGCGTTCAGG
This sequence comes from Flavobacteriales bacterium, assembly GCA_016719225.1. Taxonomy (GTDB): domain Bacteria; phylum Bacteroidota; class Bacteroidia; order Flavobacteriales_F; family PHOS-HE28; genus PHOS-HE28. Next base: position 97,082 of record JADKAN010000001.1, read on the forward strand.
AACGCCACCAGCGCAGCGCGCTGGGCCACATCGAGCTCTACACCACCGTTGAAGTAGGGCATCATGTGCTGCGAGATGTTCGGTGAATTGGCATCGATGGAATCCATATAGAAGTCCACCACCGCTGCCAAGGTCGCGAAGCGTCCATCGTGCATGTAAGGTGCGGTAACGCCGATGTTGCGCAGGGTGTTTGTCTTGAATTTGAACGCATCGGTATGCAGGCCGGTCACTTCCTCCTGCCCATGGTCCAGCGCGCTGCCGCCATCGGTGCCGATGCTGGACAATACGATGTCCGAAAAGAACGGCGCAGCGTGGCAATCGTTGCAGTGTGCCGCGCCAAAATACAGGTCCCTGCCCGTGATCTCCTGCGCGGTAAGCGCCGTGGTTTCACCGCCGTACTCGTAGCGGTCAAAGCGCGAATTGAACGAGATGAACGTGCGCTCGAACTGGGCAATGGCCTTCACCACGCGCATGCTGTCCACACCGGGCGAACCGAAGGCATGCTCGAACAGCAGCGGATATTCCGGATGTGCGGCCAACCGGCTTTCCACTTCCGGCCAGGTGTTGCGCATCTCCACCATGTTCGCTACCGGCCCGAACGCCTGCATCTCCAAGGTCGGTGCCCGGCCGTCCCAGAAGAATTGATGGTCCCACGCGGGATTCACCACGGCCATGGAGTTGCGCCTACCGAGGGAGCCATCCGTACCGACCGAAACGGTGCGCGGATCCGTGAACGCGAATTCCTGCTGGTGGCAGCTGGCGCACGACATGGAGTAATCGTTCGACAGCGCCTTTTCATAGAACAGCTTCCGTCCCAACGCGATCCCCTCCACAGTCAAGGGGTTATCGGCGGGAATGATCAAGTCATGCATGGGGCTCGTAGCCCAGGCCGGGAACACCAACTGGTAAGGCGTTGGACCATTCCAAGCGGGGCTGGAGGGCGCTGCCAAGTCCTCTTCCCGCTGGCAGGAATACAGGCCGACCAAGCTGATGCACAGGGCGGCAAGTAAAGAGGATCGGGGAGGATGCATCCGGTGCAAATATCGCGGATCAGTCTGTGTGGTCCTTTAATGCCTTGCATTCTTGGAATGATGTGGCATAGCCCCGCAACATGGGCTTTCCACACACCCGCCCTACAAGGTGTGTAGCACGCCTGTAACGGCGTGGGCTTGCAAGCGTGAAGCGATCTTCCACCCTTGCGTTCCGTTCAATGATCACCTTGTGTACGCGATGTGGAACATGTCATTCATCCGGAAGAGCAGGGCGGCAGTGCTGCCGCTGTTCAGGCCCATTGGGGTTCAGCGCATTCAGGCTTTTGGCTCAGCGGTCATCGACTGTATCACATCCAAGCCGGACAATCAACAATTGACAACCGACAACTGGCTGGCTCAGGCGCTTCAGGCGGTCGGGCGGCTTTCGGCTCAGGCGGCTTTGGCGCGGTCGGGTTGAAACCTTCCAGCACCCAACTCAGTAATAAAGCCTCCATCTTGTTTTGTTGGTTTCACAACGCCTGTCGGCCTAGCCGATGGGCGTTCGTGTTTCCGGGCCTTTGGCTTTACGGATCCAAGTGCTACAAGCGCATTCGGCGTATTCCGGCTCAGGTGGCTTCAGGCCTTTGGGTTTGTTCAGGCCTCTTGGCTCCTCGGCGCTTTCAGGTTTTTTGCTCGGCGGTCATCGGCGGCATCGCGGCAAAGCCTGACAACTGACAACTGACAACCGACAACCGACAACCGACAAGGACAACCGCCCCCACCACGTACACCATCGCCAACGGCAACATCACCGTGCCGGAGCGCTACTGGAAGGTGATACTGATACTCCCCGTGGGCGAGGACGACCTCCAACGCATCACCAGCGATACCCGCATCATCGCCGTGGACATGCCCAACACCCAGCAGGCCAATGCCCAGCCGTGGTATGATTACCGCACCAGCGTGGACGAGATCGAAGCGGCTACGGGCTTGGACTTTTTCAATGCGTTGCCTGTGGGGTTGCAGGATTCACTGGAGGTTGGGGTGGATGCGGGGGCGGTGCATTGAGGGGGCGTCGTACGCTACCACAGCAAGCACCCGCGTGTATGCTCACGCTAGATTTGGGCTGCCAACGAACCCATTGACGCATAACTCGAGACTATCATGAGCTATTGGATCTTCGCAAATAAGCAGACGGGGTTTTACGAGGAATCTGATTGGGACACCTCCACTATACTCAGTACAAAGAGGTACTACTTCAAGCAAAAGGAACCAAACAGAGGACAAGTCAACCCCGATGATCTGATCATCTTTCGTGAGTACAGTGGCAACTATTGGGGGAGTTGCGAGATCGCTGGCGAATGGGTCGAGGATATGAAGGGCATGACCAAGCATCAGGAGCGAACCGGCTGGTTCCCGATCAAGAATATCAAGAAGTGGAAGACGGAAGTGCCTTATGAACTCGTCAAAGCAGACCTTTTCAACCAGAACCATAGGCTTAGGATAGCGAAAGCCAACGAGGCTGATTTCAATGTTCTCGAAATCGCTCGGAAGATCCTGGAAAGATTGCAATACGGTGCAACGGACGGTTCCTTATTCCTAATGGAGAATGGGGTGGAAGAAGCGGTGAAGGCGAACCTTGGTAATATCGGTTTGCGTTTGGCAGACCCCTCAATTGGACAGCAATGTGTCTTGGATGTCGGTGCAGGTCGAACTGATCTCATCTGCTTGGACAAGGACGACAATTACGTAGTCCTTGAGCTGAAGGCTGTTCGCACATCCGATGAAGTTGTAGGGCAGATCCTACGCTACATGGGGTATATATCTGAGAATTGGGCAGAGAAGGAAGGACGAAAGGTCAGTGGGGTCATTCTTACGCCAAGCTATGATGAGAACTTACGGCTCGCGGCCAGGCAGGCGGGGATCACCGTAAAGCTGCTTCGAATTGTATAGTTCGAGGGTACAGATCCAGAGCGCCCAGCTGCTGGGGTAACTAGAGCCAGGCCAGTTGTGTTAGGAGAAAAGGCTGATCGCTTCACAGGGCTTGCTAATGGCAACCGATCAATCTGAAGCAGACTGCAACTGATCCTACCACAAGGTCAAGAAGGCACCACTATTTGAAATGCGCATCCGTCAACTTTCCGGCGATCTGTGAAAGCAGCAAAGCCTTTGCCCGGTAGGTGCTCGCATCGGGACCAAATCCTTCGATGTTCACGTGGTGCTTGGGTTCGTCGTTTGGGTCCAAGGGAAAGCCGTTATCCATGACGCTGCCCGCGTTCACCGGGCAGTAACCATAGTTCACGAGTTTCTTGCGACGAGCCATATCCACCGTGTTGTTGACCTTCTTGATCAGCGCATTGGATAGCCCATCGATCCGGAACACCGAAACTGTGTGGGATGGGTCCGGCATGAACAGGTCTACTTTGGGTGTACCATCCTTCAACACCTCGTGGCTGAAGACCGAGAAGCGAGCAAGGGTCTCCTTCCGTGCAACAGGTTTACCCGGCGGCATGCTCCAGAACTTCTATTTTGAAGGTATAAAGCATACCCAGCAAGGAAGAGGGCAAACCCTTTTCCAGGTTGCGCGACGCATGTACACGATCGTTACCACTGGCATACGCATAATTCATCGTGCCATCTGGCTGAATGCCGATGCTCAGGATGTGGTCCGGGCCGTCGTACCAATCGAAGGAGACTTCACCGCTTGGTCCGGCCCCCACTTCCGGATCGGGTATATCGTTTGGGAGCGAACCGATGAAGTGGCAGGCCCATGCCACGGAGAGATCCGACACCGGTGGATAGTTAGCGCCTTCCTCCCAAGCCTCTTGGCGCTCGGTGATCACAGCGGCCAATGCTTCCTTCACTTTCGGTCGCATGACCTTGGAGAGAGTGACGGACATGAATTGCTCCGTATCCGCCTTCGAGAAGGGGGAAGTGATCGGCTTCGTCTCGGACTGCAAATAGTAGCGGTCCGGGTCGAACGATACCACAAGCGGCGACGAGCGCTCGCTCACTTGAACAGGGCGAGACCCTGCGGTGTGAGGCTTCCGTGGAAGAACTGCAAGCTCCATGTGTGTACTTTATCAAATGAAGGCCAAATGGCATGGTCGGTCCGGTCCGTGTGACCCTTTAGGTCGATGAATGCTTCATGGTCCAACAGCACGGGCAAAACATGGTCTTCAGGTTTCAAGGTAGCGAGATTTACCCGCATACGGATGTGCTCCGGAATTTTTTGGTATTCCGTCACTTGATTGAATCCCGAAATGCTCAGCCCGGCAATGTCTGGCGCGTTGGACCCGATCGTGATGTATTCGCCCATGTTTACGGATCCATGCGTCAATGGCACCGGTATCCGGTCGATGTAGCGCATGGAGACCGTTTCCACGGATATGGGGTTATAATACTTCGCATACAGCCTCCACAACCGTTTCGCTTTTGTAATGCACTTTTCATAGCCCGGATAGGGCTTTATCCAGTTAATGACAAGGCCAGTAGGGGTAAAGTGTACTACCTGCGTACCCTTTCTGTTGCGGAACCGCAGGCCGAACAAGCCGCCTTGTACCTGCACAGATGCGATGCCCAAGGCTCCCGGTTGAACGGTATGCTGGAACAGATTGAAGTCCTCCGCAATGGGATAGTCTTTCTTCAGGTCTTTGGCCAGATCGGCCTTGATACGGTTCAAGTCGGGCGGGGCCGGAACAACCGCACGGATCTGATACACGACCTCCTGCACCGGTGGATGCAGGAACTGCACCGCCTTGGCAGAGGTGGTGGGTGACTTACGCTTGGCTGACATGTGGGGGTATGCTCAAAGTTAGAAACGTTACGCGCACACCTCAATGGGTTTGCAGCAATTAACGCACAGGCCCATGTCAATGGAACGCGCATTATCGTACACATCCGACAACAATAAGATCGACAAATTCTTCGTCGATCTTCTGTTCGCGAATTTACTCAAATACCAGAATGGTCGAACGTGCATTTTTCCACAAGAAGCACCGTCCTTGTGGATACTTTATCCCTCCGAATCGCTGAGCCAATGCTTAAATTCACATCCCGGATAGCGGGCTAATCACTCCCGCGTTCACTATAAGCCAATGGCCAACAAAGGCAGCAGGCAAGGTGGTAGTTCGTCGTCCGGTAAGGGCCACAGCTATCGAAGTTCGGAGTCCGGGGAATTCGTGACCCGGAAATATGCGGAGAAGCATCCGCGTACTACCGAGAAGGAACGCCGCAAGTAGCATGGTGAGACTTCTACCCAGTAGGCCGTAAGGCCAATGAACATGAACCCCGGGAAACCGGGGTTCATTGCTTAAGGTGACACTGAGCTTCAAAATCAGGAGTGTTCAATCTGGAACAAAAACGACATCTTCGCATCCCACCATGCCAGCCACCCACTACAAAATAGCCGATTGGGGAGATCCCCTCGGGGAGGGCGTTTCCGGTTCGCGCTACATCAACGTGACCGGTGTGGCCAAGACCAATGTGCCGGGGGAACCCCACATCGTAGCCAACGAATACATCTGCGCTAGGTTGGCGGCGGCCGTTGGGCTGCCGGTGCCGCCCGGCTTTCTGGTGAAGAAGGACTATGACCATTGGTTCGTCTCCATGGACTTCAATCTCTCGGGGGAGATGTTGCCGCCCATCCTGCCCAACCTGGTTGTGGCACGCAAGCCAGAGCTCTGTGCAGGGATCGTGCTCTTCGATGCCTGGGTACTGAACCCCGACCGCCACGCCAAGAACCTCGCACACGATACGGTCACGGATGCCGTTGTGATCTTCGACCACTCCCGCGCGTTGATGCCAACTGACCTGCCTCAACGGCAGTATGCCGAGGACATGGTGGACAAGCCAGCGATCGGTGCGCACTGCTTGGCCGCTGTCCTGAAGGATGTGAGCACGTTCGCCAATTGGCATAAGCGCATCATGGCCGTGGCCGAGCACCAGATCACCGATGCCTTGCAGGACGCGGTCCAACTTGGCCTTGAACCTAGTAACGTTGAATACTTCCGCAACTACCTGATGGACCGGCGTACAAGACTGCCGAATATTGTAGCGGCCAACACCCATGTATTCCCGAACCTTAACTTAGATACCCTTTCTTGGACCACACCATGACTGAGCGCGTCCAGTACCTCATTGCCCAATACGAGGCCGACCCCTTACGCAAGGAGCCGCGTAACGTGGGGATTATTGCGCGCATGGGCGAGCGTACGGCTGCCCGGTTCATGGGCGAGAAAGAGGGCGGTACCATCGACGGCAGGGAAATACGGTGGATGAACTTTCCCGATGTCTATCGCCAATGGGTTTTTTTCTGGCGCGATGCAGCAAGGCTTGGTGGCACTTTGGACAAGCTCATCGAATCCAACCAAGGGAACTATGGCCTCATCCGGGGGGGAAAGGTCTTCGATACCGGGAATGACCCACTGGAAGAAGTGGTGGACTTCCTCTATGCCCGCTTTGTCGGTGGTGGCTTCAAGGAGGCCATCAGCCCCAGCGAGGATATCACAGTGACCAGCCGCAAGCTTGCCAATGCCATCGAGATCGAACTAATGGACATGAACATCCTGGTGGAGGATGATCAGGCGAAAGAAGGTGTGAAGTATCCGGTTAGGCGCAAGCACGTGATCAAAGGGAGGAACGATGTAACGTACAAACCTGCATTCTCCCAAGAGAACGGAGCCTTGTACCTGATCGAGACCTTCGACTTTACCAGCTCGCAAGCGAAGCGATTGCACGACCATGCCGGCTTAACGGCGTACATGTACAACGACCTTGGGAAGTTGAAAGGACGCGATAAGGTGAAAGCCATCTCCGTACTCAAGACAGACCCGGAAGCCGAAGAAACCGAGAACGTTGCCAACAGCCGCAAGATGCTCGAGAATGAAGGCGAGGTGGTGGACTGGAACAACGAAGCCGAGCGTGAGGCCTTTTTGGAAGAGCGGCGCGAAGTGGCCATAGGATAGTTGGCCTACTTCCATTGACCACGGCTCTGCCACAAGAGCGAACTCTGCGGTATCTCTTCCTCACCTACTGCAACCTATCCGTTCATCGGCATGGGCAGCTATCAGGTACAAAGTGTTGCGAAGGGCCCATTGAACATTAAGCCCCAGCTAGATCTTACCTGAACCAACAAGGCCTGATACTGCCGGTCTGTCCGTGCTTATCGGTAGTGACGTCACCGGGTCGAAGCAAGTAGCTTCAGTACCAGCAAAGGCTTTGATGAATTCCTGTCTAATGGCCGGTACATCTTCGAAGGCACGCATCCACATACTGAAGAAGCCACAATTCTTTGCACTGAAAACGATGCTGTCCTGTTGCGCTACAGAGGGGTTCTCATCCCATGTGGCCCTCGCGAGTGTAGCCTGCTTCAACGCGTCCATTCGGTCGTCGATGCGGTCATTCTCTACGAGGTCGCCGTTCAGGTCGGTTACCTTACCCACTCGGGCACCTAGCTTGAAAAGATCCAAAGTAGCTTGTGCCAATGCAGCACCGGAACCGGCCAAAGCGGAATGCACCCGGAGCGTTCCATTGGGGTTCAGGTCGAATGCCTTGAACGTATTGTCCCGATCCGGCAAGAAGACATCCGCAGGGCTGATGTTCGTTGCCAGCTTGCAGGAGTTGCAGTTCGCACACGACAACAAGTAGTTGACCCAAGTATCCGCGACCGCGGCTGGATTCAGCGACTTGGGCTGGATGTGCTCTACGGCTAACGAGGATTTGACCGCCCGCTCGCAATAACTACAATACCTGCCCAAGCGCTTTATTAATTCACCCCGTGCTTGGTTGTGATGGCCGAAGGCACTTGGCACTGGTGCCTGCATCTTGTCAACCGGGCGCATCATTCACCAAAAGCTGCTACTCGGCGCATCTCCAAGAACGCCTGGAAAGCCGGATTGTCCGAGTAGGTCTTCACCTCATTCATCACCCCTGCAACCTCATTCGCTATTCCTTCTCTTTCATCAGACGTAGCCGTCTTGAGGCGTTCAAGCATAGAGAGCAGCTGTGTGGCTATACCTTTCATCTGGCCATAGCGCTCGCTTGTTTCCGGTTCACTAACCCCCATCATCTTGGTCACCTCATCAATGCTCGCATCCGGCGGTATCATCAAGCCCTGCGTGATTGTATCCAGGTTCTGATTCTCAGTCATGTTAATGCTACCCAAACGCGGGTCCAACTGAATGACCTCTCCCTCACGCATGCTTTGCACAATGACCGGCGAATGCGTCGTCGCTATGAACTGGACTTGCGGGAAGAGTCCGCGTAGATCTTCCACGATACGCCTTTGCCAGGTTGGGTGAAGGTGCATGTCCAATTCGTCGATGAGAACAATGCCCGGCGTTTTCTTGAATACATCCTCCCGCAGGTTCGGATTTAGTTGGGCTGCCCGCCAAGCGAGCTCGCCAACCATAGCAGCCACGGTGCGTTGTCCATCGCTTAGTCGGTCAAATGGCAACCGCCCACCTTGCTGTGTATCAATGACCAGACCTAGGAGCGGATCGACAATAACACTTGTGCAATCCGCTATACACTGGCGTAAGCCCTCTTTGACAGCCACGAATATGTAAGTCTCCTTGCCCTTCGAAAAGGCTCGTTGCTGTTCCAGCATTAGCCAGCGCTGCAACAATTTGGGACTGGTGCGAGCGTCGTTCGCATACCAGTAGCCGGCTAGGCGTGAGCGAAAGGCTTTCTCTTTCTCGACCGCAGACCCAATATCCGACTCCATGATAGGAGTGGGTTTCAAGGTTTCGTCGGTCGCTTTGTCGTTCGAGAAGGTGTCCTTCGGTTGGCTGAATAATCGCTGCGTGCCGAAGTAGCACAATAGAGGCATCAGATAGTTCAGGTCGTTCCGCGCCAATGGTAGGGCCTTCTCGACGATCGTGCGGACATTCTTATCCAGCGCGGTGGTTGTGCGTTTGTTCCGCAACTGTCGAGTCCAGGTCACCGTCTTTCCAAAGACCAACCCTTGTGCCTCTACCTCCACTGGCAACTGCTCCTCGATGCGTTCTGTTTCTTCCGTTTGATGAAGTACGATGCGAACATCGGCATTGGTCAAATTACGTTTCCCCGCTTCCGGCAATGCATTTGTCAAACTCCCCATGGCCACGGACAAGGCCTCCAGCATGGCGGTCTTCCCTTGCGCATTGTCGCCGATGGCCACGTGGAAGCTACCTGTGTTCTCTCCGGAATCCAACGCACGCGGGAACTCGAATTCGCGTTCAGCGAACCCCCTGAAATTTTTGACGTGTAATCGCTCTATCCGCATGGCTGCAAATTAAGCACTCCGTGTACCATACTTCCCAGCCCCCTCCGCCGCCATAGCCAACTCCACCTTCTCCTCTGCTTCCCCCAATGTAACCTGCCCGTTCATCAGCATCGGAAGCAGCCAATCCCGAAGCGTGGTGAGTTCCTGGTTCTCGATCATAATCTGCGACAGCTTCTTTTCGATGGGCTCTTTGATAGCCTGATAGTCCAATTGCAGGTCTAGCGGCGGTATCGGCATTTTAAACCATTTGATGCCGTTGACATCAAGGTGCAACACCAAGGTCCCGCTTGCAAAGCCCTTGATGTACTGGTGATAGTAGTCTGAGTTAAAGAGCATGTGAAGCACAAACTTGTTCAGCTTCGGACCGACGACCACCTTGGCGATGTCAGTTGATGCTACAACAGGGCCTTCAAAAATGTCAGGTAGCAAGAACGACTTGCCGATGATAAAGGCATTCCGTGTGACGTCCGTCGCGGCGATCATCAGATCACCCGGCTCAAGGTGCTTGACGGGCTGCACGGTTCCATTGAAGTACTTCACACCCTCAACCTTATATCGCCCATCCAATGAGAATGAATTCAAGTTGATCATTGGCGTCCCCTGGCCTCCTATTTCGGGAGAGCTGTATGAAATGCCTCGTTCAATCGTGAGGTGATCGCCTAGGGCCTCGACTTCCCACCCCGCCGGCACCTCCCGCTTCAACTCCGCATTATACACCATGGCACCGCCGCTGCTCTTGTAGGGCTTGCCCTTGGCGTTGGGGAAATCGAACTGCACGAACCAGTAGTCGTACAGCAACTTGGCCATCGCTTCCAGCTCCGCGTTGATGCGCGTATTGAGGGCGACCTTGTCGTCGAGGGCGGAGAGGACGGAGGCAATGAGTTTCTGCTCCAGGAGACTTGGACACACGACAAGTGTGTCTCGAATAGACCCCATTGTGATGTTATCCTGTACAGAACCTTGCGTTCCCTTTAAAAGCTGTCTCTGACCGTAGGGGCATTTCAGGTAGTAGTATAAGTACTTGATGTCGAACTGTTCATCAAGGAGCTCGACTTTGGCAACATTGCTACCAAGGTGGCAGATAAAAGGATGCTGGAAGATTCCAAGATCACCAAGACTTCCTACGTAGGGGATAAGGATGCACTGCTTGTTGAGCACACTTCTTGGCAGTGCGTCTGAAATCTCTTGTGGTATGTACCACTCGAAGTCAGAATTTACTCGACCATTCTTAATGTTCCTTCCAATAATCAATGGGACGTCATTCTTCTCTCGCGTGGCACCATGCTGAAGGTACTTGGTATGCTCGTAACCGGCTAGCTTGGTAACGAAGACATGATCCCCTAGTCTGACCAGTGGCCTGCTCATAGGCTTAAGGAAGAAAGGTTCTTCGCAATCACGGCTTCAAGTTTCTGTCCGTCATTGAACAGTTGCCTCAGATTTTGGTCAAGAGATCCCAGCCTCTGATCAAACTCTTCTTGCGTTATGGCCACATGCTCGATTTTGACATCGAAGTACTGTCCAGCACTGAAAGAATAATTCTTGGCTGTGATGTCTTCATATGAGAGAATAACGCTGAAGTCATCTACGGCTTCGTGGCTATTGAATATCTCAATGATCCGGTTCTCCTCTTTCTCAGATAACAAGGTCTTTTGGTTCTTGCCTTCCTTGATCGTGGTCCCCAGCTTGCTCGCATCCATCAATACGATGTCGCCCTTGACGTTCGTCTTGTCCAAGAAGAGCACGCTCACGTTGGTGCCTGTACTAGCGAAGATGTTACTGGGCATTCCTACAACACCGCGCAACATGCGGCTCTTTACCAACCTTTCTCGGATCTTGAATTCGATACCGCTTTGTGCAGTCACGAAGCCCGTCGGAACTACAACCGCTGCTTTGCCCGTGGGCCCTAGGGTATGTATAATATGCTGGACAAAGAGCAGGTAAATGGCCATGCTCTCTTTCTTCTTCGGCGCAATCTTAGGAATACCAGCAAAGAAGCGCTCGCTGTTGGCCTTGCTATCCAGCTCGTCCCGGTAGTCGCTAAAGTCGAGCTTGAAGGGCGGGTTGCTTACGATGTAGTCGAAGCGCTCCGGCCAGCTGCCGCCATTGTAGGGGTTGCGCACGGTATCGCCTTGGATGATATTGGGGATGGAATGCACCAGATTGTTCAACACCAAGTTCAGGCGCAGCATATTGCTGCTCTTCTGGCTGATGTCCTCGGCGTAGAGCGTGCATTTGTCCTCGCCGATGGCATGGGCAAGGCTCATCAGGAGCTGTCCGGTTCCCGCGCTGGGGTCGTAGCAGGTCACGTTCTTCACCGGCCCATCCACCAGTATCGCCGCCATGATCTTGGCGATGGCATGCGGGGTATAGTACTCAGCGTATTTGCCGCCGCCGTCCTTGTTGTAGTCCTTGATCAGGTACTCGAAGATGGTGGCGAAGAAGTCGAAGCCTTTCCCGATAATGCCCTCGAAACTGAAGGGCACCAGCTTGTTCACGATGGCTTTGCAGAAGGCATCGCGCTTGGCGGTGCTGTTGATGTATTGGCTCAGCTCATCGAAGAGGATGATCTTCTCGCCGGTTTCCTCCTTCACGCTGAAGATCTCCGTGTTCAGGATGGCCACGGCGCGCAGCGTATCGTCGAACAGCTTGTGGAATTCCTCCTCGTTCTGTCGGTTGAACAGGTGGGTGAGGGTGTGCTCGCGGTGCAGCCGGGCGCAATCCGCTGGCAATCGCAGAAGCAGCTTGTCGAAGTCCTTGTCGCTGTAGGTGGCCAGTTCCGCCTCCCAATTCTCCGCCTTGGCCAGCTTCGGATCCAGCCGTTTCACTTCGTACCCGAACTTATCGTTCAGGTATTTGAAGAGGAAGGTCTGGGTGATGATCTTGTACTCGTTGCCATCGTTGCCCAGCCCGTAGCTGGCGCATACGCTTTTGAGGTCGTCGATCAGCGCCTTGGTCTTGGCACTGAAGTCTTGCGTCACCATGTTGATCGTCCGTGGAATTCGTTCATGTATTCGCGCACCACGCAGGCGTTGATGTAGTCCGCACCGGCTGCGTCCCAATCGAGCTTCTGCTTGTCCAGCGCGTCGGTCACATAGCCCATCAGCAGTTGGGTGAAATAAGCCTCGTTGGTAAGCAGCTTGCTGTTGGAACCCACCTTGTCATCGGCCTCACGCTTGATCTCCATCAGCATCTCGTTGATCTGGCTTTCGCGTTTGCTGATGTCGCCGCGCTCCAGAATGCGCTTGTGGACGCGGGCATACTTGGCATCGTGCGCGTACTTGGCGCGCAGGAGTGCGTTGTGCCGGTTCAGCTCGGTCACCTTGTCGTAGATCTTCCGCAGCTCACCGATGTTGCGCTTCATCTCCTCCTGCGAAACCTCGTCCAGGTTCTTCTTATCGAAGAGGCGCTTCAGCTCATCGTAGAGCGTAATGAACTCCGGGTCCTTGGGGTCGAAGTTGGCGCCCAACGCTTCGCGGGTCTTGCGGAGCGTGTTCTTCAACTCGTCCGCGATCACCATCTCGTCCTCGCTCACCTTGCGGAACATAAAGAGCACATCCTCCAAGGCCACGTTCAGTAAATTGGTGCCGTCCACATTGTTCTGAAGATTCTCTTTCAGGTTCAAGAGGTCCAAGTGATGTGCGGCCTCGTTGTACAACTGCCCCAATTTCTTAAAGTCGAACTTCTCCAGCAGGTCGAAGTGGCCGAGGAGCCGGATGAGGTTGTAAAGGCTCTTGACGTTCTCCAAGGACTTCTTGATGGCCAGCATCTCGGTGCGGTCCTGGATCTGGCTGATCTGCTGGCTGAAGGTCTCCGCGTTCAACAGGTCGAAGCGGAACAGGTGTTCCTTGATCTCGGCCAGTTCGGCCTCTATCTCCTCCTTGCTCTTGAAGAGGCTGGAGTAGGTGCCCATCTCATCGCCCAGCTCAGCTTGCAGTTCATCGAAGTAAGCCTTGTTGGTGGCATCGAACTCCTTGGAGATGTCCGCAAAGTCCACCACGTAGCCGTAGCGGTGGCGCTTGTAGGTGCGGTTCACCCGCGTAAGCGTTTGCAGCAGGTTATGGCTTTTCACCTTGCGGCCGAGGTAGAGCTTCTTCAAGCGTGGCGCATCGAAGCCGGTAAGCAGCATATTGTACACGAAGAGCAGGTCGATCTTGCCTTCCTTGAAGGCTTCCACTTCGTCCTTGCGCTCGTCCTTGTTGCCGATGTCATGCAGGATCAGCGCGGCGATCAGCGCTTTTTTCCGGCGCGTCACATAGTCGCCGTACATGGCGGCAGGCTCAGCAGCCATGGCATAAGGCTCCACTTCTTCGAGCGTTCGCAACTCCGGATTGTACTTGCTCTTGAAGACGGCGAGCATCATTTCCGCCTGCTCGCTGCTATCGCACACCACCAGCCCGCCGATGGAATGGTCGTCCAGCCGGATGCGGCTGTTCACGAAATCCTCCACGATATAGTCCAGCATCGGCTCCACGAAGCGGGCATGCGCGAAGACCTTCTTCTTATCGCCGGAACCCTTTAGCACCTCGATCTCTTTCAACGCCTCCTTCAGCCTGGCCTTGTATTCGGTCTCGATGCCTTCGCGGATCAGCTTCAGCGTGTAGCCGTCCGCGATGGAGGCGTTGTAGTAGTACTTGTGGATGTAGTCGCCGAAGAGGTCCTTGCTCCGGCGGTCGTCACTGATCAACGGCGTACCCGTAAGGCCGATGGTGATGGCGTTGCGGTCCGCGTTCACCAAGTTGGCTAGGAAGCTGCCTTCTGGGTCGTAGCTGCGGTGTACTTCGTCCAGGAAGAACACACGCTGGGTTTGGATGTCGTAGTCGCTACGACCTATCACATCCGTTTCGTCACGGAACTTCTGGATGTTCACCACTGTGATCTCGCGTTCACCCCTGTCGTTATGGATGGCACCGGGCCTGCTGAAGTCCCGCACCATCTCATCACGGGAATTGACCACATGCACCTTCAGGCCCCGGCTCGTGAACTCGCGCTTGGCTTGTTCCAGCAGGTCCAAGCGGTCCACGATGAAGAAGAACTTGGGAATGGTCTTCTTCGCTTGGAAGTAGTCCGTAAGCGCATGGACGTTGTAGTAGGCCAGCGCTGTTTTACCGCTGCCCTGCGTATGCCAGATAATGCCCTTCCGCACGCCTGCATCCAGCTTGCGCTCGATGGCCTTGGTCGCGAAGAACTGCGGGTAGCGCATGATGTGCTTCTCCACGCCCTTGGTGGTGCGCACGTATGCGAAGGCATACTTCAGCAGCGTGGCGAAGCGCTCCTTGGAGCACATGGAAGTGAGCACGCGGTTCGTCGGCGAGTTCGGGGCCTTGTTGGTAAGGAACTCCGGCGAATGCTTGATGGCAAGCAGATTGTTGTCCTTCAGCACGGCGGTCTCCAAGGTGTCATCCTCTGGAGCCAGCAGCGTGTCCAGGTCGAAGGTCTCCTCCTCCCGGAAGCAATTGAAGGACGCCTCCTTGTAGGAAGCCGTGGAGTAGAACGCACCTTGCACCGGTTCGATGCTCTCGGTATCGTACTCCATGTTGTTGCTGAAGATCAGCAACTGGCTCATGTTGATGAAGCGCCGGAACTTGCTGTTCTTGAACCGCGTGTTGATGCGGTCCCGTTCAGCCAACACGCCCTCCTGGTTGTTCGGCTTCTTCACCTCGATGAACACCAGCGGCATACCGTTGTACAGTAACGTGATGTCCGGCCGGAACTCGTCCTCGCCGTTTCGGCACGTTAATTCAGTGACAACGTGGTAGCTGTTCTTCGATGGGTCCTTGAAGTCGAAGAGCTTCACGCCCGTTCCGGAAGTGAGCAGTTTATAGAAGGCTTGGCCGAGGTCTTCGTTGTCAAGTGTGAGCCTCACTTCCTCCAAGGCCCGCTTGATCTCATCCGATGTGCGCTCCGGGTTCAGCTTGCCTACGCTCTCAAGGAAGATGTCCGTGAAGATGTTGGTGTCTGGGTCCCAAGTGGCCTTGCTCAAAGGCAGGTACGTATAGCCCAACCTGCACAGGTGCAGGATCGCGGGAAGCTTTACGCGTGTGTTCTCGTTGAACGCCATGGGGGCGGACGAAACTAAGGCAGTTGCCGCAATGGCGCTTGGAGCGCAGTGGGTTTGGGATGTTGGCATTGTCAAAGCCACCTGGCCGCGATGGCTCCGCCTAGCCCAAGGCCGATGAGCCAGCTGGCCGGAATGCGCCTGAATGCCGAACGAACCAAGAGGCTTTCATGCCGCGTCCACCAGAAGTCCTTCATAGCCTGAGCCAAGGCCAAGGGCCTAAAAGAATTCCCGAGCTACATGCCTTTAGCCCCGGGGCCACAAGCTCGCCTTCGCACACCGAACAGCCGAACCCACCCCCGAAAAATCCCCATTTCCGGGTATTGCAGGATCCACGGTTCCCTTCGATTTTTGGCTTATGAGGAACAGCCACGCTACGCACCCGGCGCTGGAGGCCTGGAAAAAGGTCGAACGGTATCCATCCCCCGGCCGATGCATCCCTTAGTTCCCATCTCCATGGTGATCGTACATACCAGCGAGGCGATGCGCTTGGGGCTGCGCGTGGCCATGGAGCGGGACGGGGTGGCGAAAGTGGTGTTGGAGCTGGCGGAACCGAAGGGGCTGGCGAAGGTGTGGCCCGATGAGACCGTGCAGGTGGTGTTGCTCTGCCTGAGCGCTGCGATGAGCCTGACCTTGGATGCGGCGCGCTGGGTGCGCCACCGTTCACCGGGGACGGCGGTGCTGGTGCTGGGCGATCTGACGCCGGCCTTGGCGCGGCAAGCACTGGAAGCCCATGTGAGCGGGCTGCTGCACAGCGATGCGCTGTTGACGGAGTTGGTACAAAGTGTCTCGGTGACGGCCCAAGGGGGCATGCACTTGAACGGGCTGATGCGGGAGCAGCTGCTGGCGAAGAAGCAGCGGCCGGGCGCCACTGCCCCACCGACGGACCTGCCGGAGATGCAGCTGAAGGTGCTGCGGCTGCTCTGCCATCCGAAAGCCTACACCCGGCCGCAGATCGCGGAAGCGCTGGGCATCAGTACGCGAACAGTGGATGACCACCTCCATGCGCTGTTCGCCAAGTTCGACGTGCGATCGAGCCGCGCATTGGTACAGAAAGCCATCAAGCTCGGGTTGTACCCGTGAACGGAAAGTTTCCGGATATGGGGTTGCCCCCGCATCGTCCGGATGCTCGTTCGCCCCAGACCTACCCTGTTGCTGCACGGCAAGTACACTGTGCTGCACAAGAAGACCGCATACCTGCACGCGAAGACAGTGTACTTGATCGGCAAGACATAGGACTTGATCGACAGGTCATATGCCTTGATCCGCAAGACATATGATCGGATCGTCAAGACAGTGTACTTGACCGACACGATAGTGTACCTGATGGTCAAGACAGTGTACTTAAGCTTCAAGACAGTGTACGTGCACGGGAAGACAGTGAACTTGATCCCCAGGACATATGACTTGACCGACACGACATGTGACCTGATCAACAGGACAGTGTACTTGATCGCCAAGACATGCGACTTGAACGTCATAACATGTGACTTGATCCGCAAGACAGTGTACTTGATCGTCCAGACAGTGTACTTGTGGTGTCCGTTTCCCTTTCCGTTGCGTTCGGCGATCGGATTTCCGTGCATTTCAGCCCCTTTGCGGATGACCTTGCTGGCTGCGGGTTTCCGGGGAACGACCCCGTGTAAATACGGGGTACGCCCCCCCCGTATATCCCCCGGTTTGGCTGAACCCATGGCCCGTTGATCCCGATTAACACCCCATAACCATTAGCCTGGGCACGGCTACACAGGCCCAAAGAAACAATGCTGAAGACTTACTACATAGTGACACTGGGCCTGGCCCGGATCACGCCCTCGGCAATGCTGGTGAAAGCCCGCAACATGGTAACCAAGTTGACCGGCAACTTGGCTTATGCCACCCCTTCTCCGGCTTTGGCGGATGTCACCGCGGCGTGCGATGCCCTCGAGTCGGCCATCAACGCCCAACAGCTCAACCCGGGTCCGGGTGAACTGATCGATCGCGAACTCGCTTTCGGTAAGCTCAAGAGCCTTTTGATCGACCTCGGTGGCTATGTTCAGTCAGCAAGCAAGGGCGACCTTGAGCTGATCAAGAGTGCAGGTTGCGTGGTCCGCAAACCCAGTGTACCAGTAGGGCAGTTGGCACAGCCCCGGGATCTCGTGGCGGAGACCAGCCCTTACCGTGGTCGCATTGAAGTCCGCTGGCGCGGTGTACGTGGACGCAGCATGTACGAGTTGGAAAGCTGCATCGGCGACCCGAACGTGGATGCAAACTGGAAGTTGCTGGGGCTCACCAGCAAGAACCGATACGTCGCCAACGGCTTGCAGAGCGACAGCGTGTATTACTTCCGGGTGAAGGCGCTGGGCGCCGCCGGAGCAGGCCCCCTCAGCGACTCCGCCCACGCCAAGGCGGCCTAAGGCGAACGCCTCCGGGAAGCGTCACCCGGAACGGATGTCCTTCACTTGATGCCCTTGCCCCGCCACCGTCCCGATGCAGATCGGGAGTTGTGCGGGGACGGGGCGTTGAAGGAAGGTCGAATGTTGAAGGTCGAATGTTGAATGGCGAAGGAAAGGAAGGAAGGAAGGAAGGGAATGTCGAATGTTGAATGTCGAATGTTGAATGTTGAATAGCGAATGTCGAAGGGCGGAAGCGGAAACAAGAAAAAGGAAAACGTACGACACGGTCACGATCACTACGAACAAAACGAACGAACATGAAGAACGCAGAACGAAAGACGGAACGGAGGGCGGAACGCATCGCCCACTTCCGCACGGATTACAGCAGGATGAGCACGGAGACGCGGGCCCGCTTGGAGCAGGACCTGATCCAGCACTACTTCGCGCCACGCTACCAATGCTCACCTTTCGACCCCACCGCACTGGTGGCGCTGGCCAAGCAGCAGCACCCCGGCCGGCCGGAATTCGCGGAGGCCTTGGCCCGCTGCACGCAGCAGTGGCGCAAGAACGAGATGTACGCCTACTTCGCGGACCCACAGGCGAAGGACCGCAGCCGCTACCACAAAGGCTTCATCCTGGACTGCCCCCGCCAAGGTGCGCTGGTGGTGGACGTGGCGGTGAACGGTGCCATCTTCGGGATCGAATACATCGATGCGGTGAAGCACCACCGGGGTGATGCGGACCAAACGAGCCTGGTGGCCCAGGGACCGCCGGTGTTGCGGATCGTACACTGGAAGTAAGGCGCAAGGCTGGTGCCGCGCCACGGATACGCGCGGACCAATGCGGGTACAAGGCCTCGGGATTTCCCGGGGCCTTGTTCGTTCTGCGGCCTGGCCGAACTTCGGGAATGTCAGTCTCTATTTCACCGTGGGCATTGCGATCATAGCCACGTTCTCAGGTGTTGTCGCCAGCCTTTTCGCCGTGTCCCGGATGACGGCGATGCTCACCGATATGAAGCTGATGCACGATGAGCGACCATGCCGCGCTGCAACTGGTGGCCACCAACATCCGCAACAAGGTGATGCTCACCGGCGAGTACGGATGGAACCAACGCGCGGAAGGCGAGCTCACCTACGAACGCTACCTCTACGACTACCTCAGCGTGTTCGTAGGCGCCAACGCCGAGAACGAGGACGGGGAAACACTGGATGAGCTCCACCTTACCGGCATGGCGGGCATCCGCTTCTTCACGCCGTACAGGTTCAACCTCGACGTGCGCATCGACAATGAACTGCGCCCACGTATCTCGTTGGAACGGGAGGTGATGCTGTTCCGTGGCCTGCTCCTTTATGGCAAAGTGGAATACCAGATCGACCCCGGCCTGGTGAACAACCTTGAAGTCTTAGGGCCGAATGCGCTGGAACTTGGCTATGCGCAAGAATGGAAGTGGAACGCCGGGGCGGAATACCTGCTCTCGCGCTGCCTGTCCATCAAGGCCGGATATGATAACCGCTTCGGCGGAGGGGCAGGGCTATCGGTGAAATTCTAGGGGCCTGTTTCTACGGGGCCTTCCGCAGGGCCATGGAATGGTATTGCCACCCGGCAATGGTGATGATGCCCGCTGGCGTTTGCGCTTGCAGGGGTACGTTGCTGGCCCACCGCTCACACCGGCACCAACAAGCCCAAGGCCATGTGGCTTTTGGTACGTACCTCCTTGATCAATGCAGCATCTTCCGCCAGCTTCCGGCCGAACGAAGGCACCATGCGCTTCAGGGTTTCGTGCCATTCCGTGGCCCGCTCCGGGAAGCACTTCAACACCAGCTTCAGCATGATGGAGACCGCCGTGCTCGCCCCCGGCGAGGCACCCAGCAGCGCGGCCAGGCTGCCGTCCGCTGCGGCCACTAGCTCGGTGCCGAACTCCAGGACGCCGCCTTCCTCCGGGTCTTTCTTGATCACCTGCACCCGTTGCCCCGCCACGGCCAATTCCCAATCCTTCAGTTGCGCGGTGGGCATGAATTCCTTCAGCTCGTCCAATCGTTCCTCCGGCGTAAGGCGCACCTGCTCGATGAGGTATTTGGTGAGGTCCATGTTCTTCCAACCGGCCTGTACCATGGGCATGATGTTGTCCCATTCCAGCGAGGAGGGGAGGTCCAGCCAGCTGCCGTGCTTCAGGAATTTGGTGCTGAACCCCGCAAAGGGACCGAAGAGCAGCGCTTGCTCTGTCCCGATGGTGCGCGAGTCCAAGTGGGGAACCGACATCGGCGGGCTCCCGCTCTTGGCCTTACCGTAAACCTTGGCGTGGTGCTGCCGGATGATGTCCGCATTGAGGCAGCGCAACCATTGGCCGCTCACCGGGAAGCCGCCGTAGCCCGCCGCTTCCGGGATGTTGCTCTTTTCCAGCAGGGGCAAGGCTCCGCCGCCCGCACCGATGAAGACGAAGCGTGCCTGGTACGCTGTTTTGTCACCGCTTTTAAGGTCCTTTACCTCTACACGCCACCGGCCGTTGTCCATGCGGTCGATGTCGCGTACTTCATGGCCGAGGTGGATATCGGTGTCGGGCAGTGTGTCGAGGTCGGCGAAGAGCATGCGGGTAAGCCCGCCGAAGTTGACGTCCGTACCGAGCAGGGAACGCGTGGCGGCATACACGCCGTTGTCCGTGCGCTCCTTCATCAACAGCGGTGCCCATGCGCCTATCTGTTCGCGGTCCGTGGTGAATTCCATGCCGTGGAAGAGCGGGTGGTCGTTCATGGCAGCGTGCCGTTTCCGTAGGAAGTCCTGGTTGTCCTTTCCTTCCACGAAGCTCATGTGCGGCACGCTGTGGATGAAGCGTGCCGGATCGATGCGCCCCTGCCGCGCCAACCAGGCCCAGAATTGCTTGCTCAACTCGAATTCCTCGTCCACCTGGAGGGCTTTGGAGATGTCGATGCTGCCGTCCGCGTTCTCGGGCGTGTAGTTGAGTTCGCACAGCGCGGCGTGGCCGGTTCCGGCGTTGTTCCATCCGTCGGAACTTTCTCCGGCCACCTCGTCGAGCCGTTCAATGATGTGGATCTTCAACTTCGGGTCGAGCTCTTTCAGCATCACGCCGAGCGTGGCGCTCATGACGCCGCAACCAATAAGGATCACATCGGTCTCGATGGTGGTGGTGGGCATGCGTTGGTTTTGGGATGAACACCTATCCGATGAAAAGGATCGACGGACTTCTCACGAAGCCCTCCCTGGATCACTTCGCCGGACCGACCACGAAGCGGGCCCGCACCGGACCCGCGTTGCCCAGCACTTCCAGCACGTAGTGTCCGGGGCGCAAGGAGCGCACGTCCAACGTCCCATCTGCGCGAGCAGCGGCCAGAACGCACTTGCCGAGCGCATCGAACACGCGCAGGTGTGCAATCCCCGGCGCGAGGCCGGAAATGTGCAACATGTCCGTGGCCGGATTCGGTGACAGGGTCAACTGTACTGCATCCTGCGCCACGATGGCTGTTGATATGTCCAGGCTTTGTGTAGTGAAATAGAGCGATGTGGTGGTCCAATCCGTCCAAACGTCGTTGGTCCGGATGCGGTACTGATACTCGTACAACGTTTCCGGAAGTAGGTCCGTGAGCCTGCGCCGCCCCGTGGCGTTGTTGACTTCCACCCAGGGTGCGGTCTGGTCCGCATATGGCCTGAACCGCATTTTCATGTTGGTGTGTGCTGCGGTCCGCGTCCAATAAATACTCACGGCGTCCGCTTCCGTAGAACGGTCGGCTAGTATACTGGCCTCAGCGGGTTGCGGCTGTGTTGCGGGATCGTAGGTGAACAACGGGCTCCAGTCGGAGAGGACGCCGTCGCATTCATTCCGCACATTGTATTCCCAAGGCAGTGTGGCATCCACGGGTAGCTCGGCATACCCGCCATTGGTGTCCACCATTTCCCAAATGGACGAACCGGGTTGCCGGTAGCGCACGGTAAGCAGGCCGTAGTTGCTGATGCGATCACACAGTACGGTGAGGTAGCCGTCCTCTACCGATACGCAAAAGGAGGTCCGGGGTGCGCGGCAGGGCAATTCCTCCGCAGCGTCATGGCTGAACAGGGCAACGGTACCCGGGTCATACGGCGTGCGTGCCTGCGTGAAAAGCACAAGACCGTTCACGGTGCCAAGGATGGAATTGAAGGGTTGTGCGGGTAGCGGCGTCCAATTGTCCGTGAAATTGGTTTCCTGCGTGCGGTGTGCATCACCCCAGATCCCATCGGAGCGCCAGATCTCGCAGCCGTAGGCGGTGTCCTTGCCGGCGTAAAGCAGGGTGCCGTCCACAAAGAGGTATTTGCTGGGGCTGAAGTCGTAAAAATTGAAATAGGAGGCGCTGGGGTAGCCACTTTCCAAGGTGGTGTCCGTGGTGGGATAGTAGGCCCACCAGCGGTCCACGGCATAGTTGTTCACCAGCACGTGATCGTCCACAACGGGGAAATTGCAGCTGGCATCCACGCCATCGGGCAGGTTGGAAATACGCACGGTGGAGGCCTCCGTTCCCGTTGTGCGCCACAATTGACGACCATGCACACCATCGTTCGCGCCGAAATAGAGGGTATCCCCCCGGTTGGTCATTGTAACATCCGCATACCCGTCCAAGGTGCCGTTGGCGCTACCCGGGTTGATGTCCTTCACCAAGTAGGTGCCGTCCCCCGTGCCGTCGGTGGCCCACAGTTCCCAGCCAGTATCGGTGGCGGCATCGAAGTAGAGCAGGTCCCCGGCGGAATGGAAGTTGATGGGGAGGGAAGCACCGAAAACACCGTTGAGGTCCTTCAACCGCTCGGTGGTGCCGAAGGTGCCGTTGCTCTTCCACAGTTCCTGCCCCGAATTGTCGGGGTCGCCCGCGAAATAGAGACTGCCTTGGTGGCCGTAAAGTGAGGTCGCAACGGAGAAGTTCCGCACCAATTGGGTGCCGTTCGCGGTGCCGTTGCTCCGCCACAATTGCGTGCCGGTATAGGCCGTGAAAAAGAGCATCCCGTCCACCTGTGCGAAACTCCCCGGACCACTGCTGAACGCTCCCCCTTGGATGTCCTTCACCAGCACGGTTCCGGCCTCGGTACCGTCCGTGCGCCAGAGTTCGCTGCCCGTCACGCCATCGTCCGCCCGGAAATAGAGGACATCACCCACCGCCAGCGACACAAGCTCCAAGTATTCCGAAACACCGCTGCCGGTCCCGGGTGCGATGTCCTTGACCAGGTAGGTGCCCCCTTCCGTGCCATCGGAAGCCCACAGTTCCCGGCCATGGAGCACATCATAAGCGCTGAAGTACAGTTTTCCGCCCATGGACACAGCCGGCGAAGGTCCGCCCGCTTGGTCCTTGGCAAATTGACCGATCCGTGTGCTTTGGGAATGCACGGAACACGCGGTGCAGACCGATACTGCAAGGAGGAATTGGCGCATGATGGTGGCGTTATGACCACACGATGGATGCGATCAGCGGACAAAATACGCACTTCCCGGTTATGTGCCAGCACTTGGATCCCCTCGGATCCTGGGACAGGTCATTCCCAGCCCCTGGCCCGGAAGAAGATCGGGCGGTAGTGGTCCGCGTTCTGGAACAGATCGAAGAAGTTATGCACGTTGATGCTGTAGTTGATCAGCAGGTCGCCCTGTGCCGTAATGTACTGCGGGTGCGCCAACGCATTGTAGGTCCATGTACTTGCGGGCACGGGTGTGGTGGCCACCAGCTGCTTGCGCTGGAACGGGCCGGTGGGCGAATTGCCCCGGTACATGTTGATGTCGGGGCCTAGGAAGCCTTCCTGTGAAAGGAGGTAGTACTTACCGGCGTGCTTGAACACGGAATAGCTCTGCGATACGTCGTTGCGGATGGACACCGTGGAGGCGTCGTCCGTGGTCCACACGGTGCCGTTCCAGAACTCCAACGTGCTGAAAGGCGTGGCGATGGGCGTACGGGCCACCTGGATATACTTGTTGTACTGCTGGCTCTTCGTGCCGTAGATGTAGACGTAGTCGCCGTCCTCCATCACCGCCATGCCCCACGCGATGTCGTTCGCATACGTGAACGGCGTTACCTCTTGCAAGGTGAGGTCAGGCAGGCTGAACCGGGCGAGGTCGACACCCGTCTGCGCAAAGCCGAAAACACCGGAGCCTTGGTTCTTCATCCGCTGCTGGAAGATGTAGAGGGAGTTGCCGCTCACGAAGCCGTCGCCGGGCCAGAACCATTCGCTCGGGTCCTGCGTTGCCACGATGGGCTGCACCACGCCGCCGACGGTCTGGTTGAGCGTGGTGAGCTGGTTGCCTTGCTGCACAACGTAAGCGTTGCGGACCAGTGGGCTCGAAGGGCGGGTTCGATCCGCGAAAACGGTATCAATAAAGGAATCGCCGAAGAGCCACAGGTCACGCCCGTCCGGCAGGCGGATGCTGTAGCCTTGGTCACCACCGCTCCAGCCGCTGTACCGCGTAAAGAGCTGGTTGAACGGCCCCACCGGGCGGGCCATGATCCCGGCTTTCTCGATCCCGTCAATAGTGGGCACGGGGCTGCTCTGCGGTTCTTTTTGGCACGAGGAAAAGCCGATAGCGAGCAGACCGGCGACGAGGAAATAGGATGTTTTCATGGAAAAGGATCCGAGGTTGAGCCGCAATTTAACGGTCACGGTTTTTAAATGCAAGGCAGCGGCCCTTCTCGCAATCAACCCACCCAAAGGATCGCCACCAAGGACATGGTGCTGATCAAGATCCAGAGAAGGATACCCAGCACCATAGGCTTTACACCCACGGCACGCATAGTGGCCAAGGTGAGGCTGGCGCCGATGAGGAAGAGGGTGAGCGTGAGGCCGCGTTTCGCCGCCAGTTCAAGCCAGCCGTAGAATTGGCCGTATTGCGGGAAGTAGCTGCTGATGACCATGGCCAGGATGAAGAGTCCGATGAACCAAGGGATCTTCACCTTGCCGCCGCCCTTCATCACCAGCGCGGTGATCAACGACAGCGGAATGATCCACAACGCGCGTTCCAGCTTTACGGTAGTGGCCACCTGCAGCGCTTCATTGCCGTAAGCCGCGCCCGCGCCCACCACGGAGCTGGTGTCGTGGATGGCGATGGCGCACCACATGCCGAACTCGTGCTGGCTCATGTTCAGCAGATGCCCCAGCAGCGGGAACACCAGCAGGGCCACGGAATTCAGGATGAAAACGGTGCCCAGCGCGACGGACATCTGGTTGCGGTCCGCACGCACGATGGGCGACACGGCGGCGATGGCACTCCCGCCACAGATGGCGGTGCCGCTGGAGATGAGGAAGGCGGAGATACCGTCCACTTTCAGGCGCTTGGCGATGAACCAGCCGGCGACGAGCGTGATCGTGATAGAGAACACGGTGAAGATCAGTCCATCCTTACCGGCGGCGATGGCGTGTTGCAGATTCATGCCGAAGCCCAAGCCCACTACGGACGCCTTCAACAGCCAACCGGTGGCCTTGTGGTTGAAGTCCGCGAAGGGATCACCGATGGTGATCGAAAGCACTAATCCGAGCAATAGTGCCAGCGGCGGGCTCATCGCCGGGCTGAGGCAGAGCAGCATGGCGATAATGAAGACGGCCTTGCGGGCGTTGGGGCCTACGTGAAGCGGTGGACCTTTGTCCGTGGCGTCGTCGGGCGGGGTGTCCTTTACGAGGGGTGCGGACATGTCCAAGTACCTGAGTGCAAAGGTCCACTATTCTGCGGAACACCCACAGTGAGAAAAAGCCAATTTCGGAAGGCCCACGGCGGTTCCAACGTGCGCTAGGGTATCACAAAGGATCCGCCCATGTCGCTGGGCACCACGGGGGATCCAACCGTTGCGCCACCATAATTTGCTGCGAAGTCGGACGTGTTCAGTCCGGCATACATGAATGCGAATTACCTGGAGAACTATGTCTACAGGGCCGAGTTTGTGATAGCTGATCTGGTGAGGAGACCTTGGGTCAGCTGTTTAAAAAATAACCGAGCGCACCGAGTTGATCAGCTCTTACATTGCAAGCGCATCTTTGTTAAACCTAACAGATATTCAGGATGAGAACACCGCAAGTGGAGAAAAACGCACGATGGCTCGCAATTTGGCAACCGCTTGTTGTATGGAGCTTCTTCGGATCATTGTTCACCACATCAACTTATGCACAACCGCCCCCGGACCACCGGGGGGAGGAACAGGGGGGGGGGGCGCTGCCCGGCAAAAAGGGGGGAGAGGGGGGGGTGAGAAAGCCAGAACCCCCGGCGGGGGGCGGGGGAAGGGGGGGGGGGGTCGGCCCCCCCCCCCCCCCACCCGGGGGGGGGGGGCGGGCGGCGCCCCCGGCGGCGAAAATAAAAATTGTCCACAAAAAAAGGGGGGAGGCCACGGACCCCGGGGCGGCCGGGGGGGGGGGGGGGGTTTCCCGCGCCGGGGGGGGGGGGGGGGGACCCCCCCGGAAGGAGAGGGGGAGCGGGGGGGGGGGGGGGGGGGGGGGGCGGCCGGGGCCGCCCGGCCCGGCCCCAAAAACCCCGGGGGGAAAAGCGGGAAGGGGGGGGGGGGGGTTTCCCGGAGGAACCCCAGGGGGGGGGCGGGGGGGCCGGGGGGGGGGGGGGGGGGGGCGGGGGGGGCGCGCCCCGTTTTTAACGGCCGGGGGGGGGGGGGGCGGGGGGGGGGGGGGGGGCGCGGGGGGGGGGGGGGGGGGCGGGGGGGGGCCCGGGGGCGGCGGGGGGGGCCCGGGCCCCCGGGGGGCCCCCGCCGGGGGGCCCCCCCGGCGGGGGGGGGGCTGTGGGGCGCGGGGGGGGGGGGGGGGCGGGAGGTGGGGGGGGGCGGGGGGGAAAAAGCCGAGAGGCGGAAGGGGGGGGGGGGGGGAGGCCCAAGGGAACCCCGGGGGCCCCCGGGGGCCGCCGTTTCCGCGGGCCCCGGGGCCCCGGGCCCCGGGGGCCCCCGCCCCCCGGGGGGCCCGGGGGGGAAATACCCCAGGGTTTTTTTTGGGGGGGGGGGGGGTTTTTGGCCCCGGGCGCCCCCCGGGGGGGGGGGGGGGGGGGGGGGGAGAAGGGGAGGGGGGTTGTTTTTGGGGAAAGGGGGAAGACCGGGGGCTCGGGGGGTCCCCGGGGGCCCCCGGGGGCCGGGGGGGGGGGGGCCGGGGCGGGGCCGGGGGGGGGGGGGGGGGGGGAAGGGGGGGGGGGCGGGGGGGATTCCGAAGGGTTAATAAAAAGACTTTTCGGTACCCGAACCCCCGCCCGGGCCCGGGGGGCCCTCGCGGACGCGCGCGGGCCCCCCGGGGGGGGGGGGGGGGGGGGGGGGGGGGGGGGGGGGGGGCGGGGCCCGGCGGGGTGGGACCTTTCCCCCGGGGGGGGCGCCGGGGGGGGGGGGCCCCGGGGGGCCCCGGGGGGCCCGGGGGGGGGGGCGGGGGGGGGGGGGGGGGGGGGGGGGGTGGGGGGGGGGGGGGGGGGGGGGGGGGGGGGGGGGGGGTGGGGGGGGGCCCCCGGGGGTTCTTGGGGGGGTTTTTTGGCCCACCTGGGGGGCCGGGGGGGGGCCCCCCTGGGGCGGCGGGGGCCGTTTCGGGGGGGGGGGGGGGGGGGGGGCGCGGGGGGGGGGGGGGGGGGGGGGGGGGGGGGGGGGGGGGAGGGGGGGGGGGGGGGGGGGGGGGGGGGCCCCCCCCGCCCCCCCGCCGCGGGGGGGCGCCGGGCCCCGCGGGGGGGGGGGGGGGGGACCCCGCCCCCCCCCCCGGGGGGGGGAATTGGGCCCCGGCCGGGGGAAGGGGGGGGGGGGGTCAAAAAGGGGGGCAAGAAGGGGGGGGGGGGGGGGGGGGGGGCGGGGGGGGGGGGGGGGGGGACCCCCCGCGGGGGGGCGAAGGGGGGGGGGGGAAACGCCCCCGGGGGGGGGGGGGGGGCCCGGGGGGGGGGGGGGTGTCGCCCCCCCGCGGGGCGGGGGGGGGGGGGGGGGGGGGGGGGGCGGGGGGGGCGGGGGGGGGGGGGGGGCGGGGGGGGGGGGGGGGGGGGGGGGGGGGGGGGGGGGGGGGGGGGGGGGGGGGGGGGGGGGGGGGGGGGCGCCGCGGGGGGGGGGGGGGGGGGGGGGGGGGGGGGGGGGGGGGGGGGGGGGGGGGGGGGGGGGGGGGGGGCCGGCCGAACCCCGGGGGGCCGGCGCCGGCCGGGGGGGGGGATTTTCTTGGGGGGCGGGGGGTCTTTTTTTCCCGGGGGGGGGGGGGGGTCGCCGCCGGGGGGGGGGGGGGGGGAAAGGGGGGCCGGGGGGGGGGGGGGGGCCCAAAAGGGGGGCGGGGGGGGGGCGGGACCCCCCCGGCGGGGGGCCCCCGCCGCGGGCTTCCGCCCCCGGGGTCCCCCCCCCCCGGCCCCCGGGGGGCGGGGGCGCGGAGGGCCGGGGGGGGGCCGCGAAAACGCCCCCCGGGGGGGGGGCGGGGCCGGGGGGGGGGGGCGGGGGGGGGGGGGGGGGGGGGGGGGGGGGGGGGGGGGGGGGGGGTCGGTGTGGGCGGGGGGGGGGGCCAACCTTGGGGGGGGGGCCCCGGGCCCCGGGGGGCGGGGGGGGCCGCGCCCGGGGGGGGGGGCCGGGGGGGGGGGGGGGGGGGGCCCGGGGGGGGAATATTCCCGGGGGAATAAGTCCTTTCGGGCGGAAGGTGTTTTCTTCCCGGGGGGGGGGGGGGGGGGGGGGGGGGGGGGGGGGGGGGGGGGGGGGGGGGGGGGGGGGGGGGGGGGGGGGGGGGGGGGGGGGGGGGGGGGGGTGGGGGCGGGGGGGGGGGGGGGGGGGGGGGCGGGGGGGGGGGGGGGGGGGGGGGGGGGGGGGGGGGGGGGGGGGGGGGGGGGGGGGGGGGGGGGGGGGGGGGGGGGGGGGGGAGGGGGGGGGTTCCGGGGGGGGGGTGGGCGGGGGGGCTGGGGGGTTGGGGGGGGGTTCGGGGGGCGCCGGGGGGGGCCCGGGCGGGGGGGGGGGGGGGGGGGGGGGGGGGGGGGGGGGGGGGGGGGGGGGGGGGGGGGGGGGGGCGGGCGAATGCAGTACGGTGGGTATTGCAGAGCAGACCGGGCATGCTGGAATGAACGGGCTACAGGTGGTTCCGTTACCTACTGAGGCGGCTTGGATGGTGCGCTTCCCCGACAATGGACCATGGATAGTGGAGGTTTACGATGCCACAGGCCGCAAAGTCGGAATGTTGCAAAGCAGCACCACCCCTGTTGATCTGGACCTGCGGTCAGCATCCTCGGGCATATATCTACTTCGTGCGGTTACTGTTGACGGAAGAATTTTGAGTTCCAAAGTGGTGCGATAGTGTAAGTGCTTTAGGTAATGGCTATCGTGCTTTTGGATACTGTAGCAACTTCGATCTCGATCATGAATTCCGGCAGTGCCAGGCCTTTCACCTCCAGCCACGAACCTGCGGGAAATTGCTTCATGTAGATCGTGTTGCGGTACGCGGCGTACTTCAAGAACGCGGCCATGTCGGTGGTAAAGACGTTCTCCACTACCACATCATCGAAGGTGCAGCCGAAGTGCTTCAGGATCTTGTCCAGGTCGCTGTAGCAGTTCTTCATCTGCTGTTCATAGTCGCCCACGGCCGTGGGGTTGCCTTTGTCATTCCACCGGGCAAGAACATCCGGCCGCGCTGGAAGCGCGAAAGACTCAGCGCCGTTGCGGTCCCTTCCGCTCCGGCGGAAGCTTCTTCGCGAACCAAAGCGTGTGTTTGGTCCCTTTGGTCCCCGTGGCGGGTACTTGTACCTCCTCCACACGGAAGCCGCCCATGCCTAAGCGTCGCGAGAAAGGCTTATCCGGATGCGTGCTCCAAACCGCCAACACGCCGCCCGTCCGCAAACAGTCGTGGATGGCGCGTATACCGGCCGTACTGTAGATCTTGCGGTTGTCGTCCTGGGTGAGGCCTTCCGGACCGTTGTCGGTGTCCAACAGAATGGTGTCATAGGCCTCCTTGCGCTCCCGGATGATCGCTGCCACGTCGCCCTCGCGGACCAATGCCCGCGGATCGTTCATGGGGTTGCCGGCTTTTTCGCCCAGCGGCCCCTTGTTCCATTCGATCACCTCAGGCACCAGTTCGGCCACCACCACCTGCGCTTTCAGCCCGGTGTGCTTCAGCGCTGCACGCAACGTGAAGCCCATGCCCAAGCCACCCACCAGCACGCGGGCGGTCAATGGGGAAGCCAGGCGCTTCAACGCCATTTCAGCCAGCAGTTCTTCGCTGCCGTGCACCGCACTGTTCATCAGGTCGCCGTCGATGCCCACTACGACGATGGCGAAATCCTCGCCGCGCTGGTAGAAGCGGAGTTCGCCGCCGTTCCCGGGGATCGCCGCCGTACCCAGCAGCGTGTTGGTGCGGATCTTCATGGGCGAAAGGTCGGGCGAAATACGATCGTGCCGTCCGGCCGGAGGAGGTAGGGCGTGCCGAGGACCCTTCATTTATTCCTGCTGCCATACGAAGATCAAAGCTGCGCCCGGCCATGGGAAGAAGGATCGAAGGTGACTCTTCCATTTTCCATCGTGAAAGGCCGGATGCAGGGTGATATCCATCGGTATTCGGTGCGCTGGGTCACTTCCCGATCGCCGAATTCCGGTCATTTAAAAGAGTTGTATCATTCCTTAGGACCCTGCCAGGGTTTACCCATGGACCGGTTTAAAAAGAGTTGTAAACACTTGCGCTCGCGGTACTGCTTAAACGACCTTTGGCACCTAAACCACTGTTGACATGAAACACCACTTACTCATTCTTGCTGCTGTTGCGGGACTCTCTTCCGCCACCGCTTTGGCCCAGATACCGAACGGAGGCTTTGAGACGTGGAACACGGTAGGCACCTATCAGGACCCCGCGCAATGGATCACGTTCAATGACCTCGCCTCCAGTGCAGGTGCCCAGCCATCCTGTGTACAAAGCAGCCCTGGCGCTGTGGGTAGCTACTATGTCACATTGACCACGCGCAACACCGCTTTTGGATTGCTCCCCGGGCTCATGTCCGTGGGGAATGCGAACAGCGGTGCCACGGGCTTCGCCTACTCTTCCCGCCCAGCAGCACTTACAGGCCAATGGCAGTATGGGATCCAGTCGAATGATTCCGGCTTTGTCGCGATCTACTTGACCAAGTGGAATACGACCACACAGCATAGCGATAGTGTTGGGGGAGGTGCGATCGCTGCGATCGGAACGCTCTCCGGCTGGCATGCCCTGAACGTGCCCCTCCAGTACTTCAGCGCGGTGAATCCGGATACCGCCTATATCATCATTGCTTCCAGCCTCAATGCCCCGGTGGATGGAAGTTTCATCAAGATCGATGATCTCGGTTTCGGTGCTGCGAGCGGCATCGGGGAACTGGACCAGGTCCCGAGCCTGCGCGTTTTCCCTTCCCTTGCCACGGACGTAGTGAACGTGACCGCGGAAGCTCCTATCGCCGATGTAACGGTGATGGACCTCACAGGCCGCACATTGCTTACCAAAGCCGTTGGTGCGGAGCAGGCTACAGTGGGTGTGGCTGACCTACCCACGGGCCGCTATTTCATGCAGGTCCGCATGCTGGACGGCAAGCGCCAAGTGCGTTCGTTCGTGAAGCATTGATCGGAACTTTCCGTCAAAATGAAAGAGGGGCCGCGGAAGCGGCCCCTCTTTTTTCATTCAGTGATTTCAAACTGGTAGTGGACTGATCTTGATCCCTTGCCCAACCGCTCTTATGCAGAATGCATCACTTACAGGGTACTTCGGGGACAGGTTCCCCATAACTGCATTTCGACTTGTCCTTGAAGAGGTTCACGCCCTCGGACAAGACCAATTCACCGGTCGCGATGCGCAGGCCACCCGGGCCCATCTTGAAGAGTACTTCTTGCTTTTGCGTTTGCCCTTCCGCGCTATAGGAATATAAGGCGGTGATCACACTGTCCTCGATGGACCCTTGGAAGGTGCCCGTCATGCGGTCCTTTTCGCCGGGTAACCAGTTGTATACACCATTCGCCAGTTCGCCTAGGATGTCCAACCGGATGTAAAGTGAATCGACCGTGCCTGGGATGGTGTCGTTGCCTTCCATGCGGGGGGCGCCCTTCGTTACCTGCAGGTAGCAGTGAGATACCATCACCGGTTGGCCTTGGGTGGCAGCGGCGATGGAACCGCGTGCAGCGGGATCTTCGGATTGTCCACAAGCTGCAAGTAGCGCAATGGAAGCAAGGACGGGCGTGATGAAACGCTTCATCGTCAAGAAGCGAAGGCGGGTGCCACCACTAAGTTCTTACTGCCAGCTGTGTAGGCATAGAAGCCCTCGCCGCTCTTCACGCCGAGCTTGCCAGCGGTCACCATCTGCACCAGCAGGGGGCAGGGCGCGTATTTCGGTTGGCCGAAGCCGTCCTGCAAAACGCGCATGATCGCGAGGCAGGTGTCCAGCCCGATGAAGTCCGCCAGTTGCAGCGGGCCCATGGGATGCGCCATGCCGAGCTTCATCACGGTGTCGATCTCCGCCACGCCGCCCACCCCTTGGAAGAGTGTTTCGATGGCCTCGTTGATCATCGGCATCAGGATGCGATTGGCCACAAAACCCGCGTAGTCGCGTACTTCTACGGGTTCCTTGCCGATGGCGCGGCTGAGCTCCATCACGGTCTTCGTCACCGCATCAGAGGTGTTGTAGCCGCGGATCACTTCCACGAGCTTCATCACCGGCACGGGGTTCATGAAGTGCATGCCGATCACCTGGTCCGGCCTTCCGGTCACCGCGGCGATCTTGGTGATGCTGATGCTGCTGGTGTTGGTGGCAAGGATGCAGCCCTTTGGCGCATGCGCATCGATGTCCTTGAAGATCTTCAGCTTCAGATCGACGTTCTCGGTGGCGGCCTCCACCACGAGCTCGGCGTTCTTCACGCCTTCAGCGGTGACGGTGTTCGTTGAAATGCGTGCCAATGCGGCCTGCATGTCGGCCTCGGTGAGTTTGCCTTTCTCCACCTGCCGGCCCATGTTCTTGCCAATGGTGGCCAAGGCCTTATCCAAGCTGGCCTGTGCGATGTCGATGAGCACCACGTCGTGTCCGCCTTGGGCGAGAACGTGCGCGATGCCGTTGCCCATTTGCCCTGCACCGATAACGGAAATTTTCATGCTGCGAATGTAGGGGCGACGCATGCATCCGCCCCTACATTCAGCCCCTATTTGCCGTCGCCTTTCAGAATAATGATGACGGTATACGCCAGGATCTTCAGGTCCACCGCCAAGCTCATGTTCTCTATGTAGAGGATGTCATACTTCAGTCGGCGCACCATTTGGTCCACGTTCTCCGCGTAGCCGAACTTCACTTGACCCCAGCTGGTAAGGCCGGGACGCACTTTGTGCAAATGACGATAGTGCGGGGCCACCAGCAGGATCCGGTCGATGAAGTGCTGCCGCTCCGGGCGCGGTCCCACCAAGCTCATGTCGCCTTTCAGCACGTTCCAGAACTGCGGCAGTTCGTCCATGCGCGTGCGGCGGAGAAAACGCCCGATGGGGGTGATACGCGGGTCGTCCGCACTGCTTAGTTGGGGTCCGTTGCTTTCCGCATGGGCCACCATGCTGCGGAATTTGATGATGCGGAACGGTTTGCCGCCCAAGCCGATCCGCTCTTGGCGGAAGAACACCGGGCCGGCGCTACTGGTCTTCACCAGTATGGCCGTTACCAACATCACAGGGCTCAATAGCGCAAGCGCAAAAATGCTGAACACCACATCGAACACGCGTTTCAGGGAGAATTGCCACGCCGGCATGATCTGTGGGTTCACCTCGATCAGCAGGGCGCCGAAGATGCTGGTCATTTTCACGCTCCCCGCCAGGATGTCATACATGTCCGGAATGATCTTGATGCGCACCGCCGTGCCGTCCAATTCGTTCAGGATCTTGCTGATGTGAGCATGTTCACCACTTTCCACCGCGATGATCACCTCTTCTACATGGTGGCGGGTGATCAATGTGCGTAGGTCGCCCCATTGCCCCAGCCGGGGAACGCCGACCTCCGCCAAGTGCTGGTCGCCACCGTTCACGTTCACGAAGCCGACGAACCGGTTGCCCGGCGATCTCTTCAACCCCTCGATCTCCGCATGGATGGCGATGGCCCGCTCGTTACCGCCCACCAGCAGGGTGTTGAAGCCGATGCGCCGGTCATGCACGCGGTTCACCGTGCGGGTGGTGAGCAGGAAGCGGAAGAAGAAGAGCAATACGAAACTCAGCCCGAAGAGCGCCCCGAAGGAGCGGTAGTAGAACGTGGGAGCGGCTACGGTATCGTCCAGGAGCAGCGCAAAAAAGATGACGATGGAGCCGATGAAGGTGATCAGCAGTGTTTGTCCCAATTCCTTCGTGCGGAAGCGCCGGTAGATGTCGGAATAACCGCCGATCACCACGAAGAGCCCCACCCAGAACAACGGCACCACCGCCAGACCCAGCCAGTATTGCCCGTTCAGTTCCAGCGGTACGGGATGCCCGAATTTGATGGGCTCCATGTATACCTTCCGGAACAGGAAGAAGAGCGTCCAAGCCAAGGCACTGGCCACCAGGTCGGCCACCACGTAGAGCAATACCTGGCCCCGTTTCCCCATGCTCAGCGCTGCACCAGCTTAATGTTGTCCATCTCCACCTCCGCGCTGGAAGTCCCGCTAGGGAGCTCTGCCCGGATGAAGAACCGCATGTCGGATGTACCCGGAATGGACATCGGCGCACCGATGTTGATGTAGATCTTATTCCAAGGCCGATCGCTGCCCACATGCGAAGTAGGAGCAGCATAGGCATAGCCCACTTGGTAAGGCACACCGCCAGCGGTGTATTTCGCACCGAATAGCAACGGTACATCGCTGCGGTAGTCCACTTCCAAAAAGGCGTTCCTATCGGTGCCATAGAAAGGGTCCCCACTGCTGATCCCCAGGTACAACGGGTGGTCCCCGTCCAGCTGGATCCGGCCCACGCGCGTCTGTTCACCGACCAATGTGCCGTCGCCCGGTACGGGCAGCATCACCGCTGTACAGTTGGAGGTATCGAAGCGGACGCCCGCTTCGAAATCAGCCAGCCAGTAGGAGAGGCCGTCGTAATAGTGGAATGCAGGCGAGTAGCTCACCGCTTGCTCCGGCACCAGCTCCACTTGCTGCTCCCATGTGGCGTAGTAGGGGTATTGGATGCGCTGGTCGGTCACCCCGTCCTTCCGGATCCCGGCTATCACTTTCAAACGTGCACTGCCGGACCCGATCAACGGAATGCGGCTGCCGGGTTCCCAAACACCCACCGGCTGGTCGTTGAGGTACACCCAACAGTCGGTGACTTTGCACGATGCGGCTTGGCCACCTTCGGTCACTGCCGTAGGAATGCCGAGTTGTAAGTAAGCCGGCGTGGCACCGTCCTTGGCGCAAGAAGCCAAAAGCAGCACGGACAGTCCGCAATAAAGTAAAGGGCGGGTCATGGTGTTTCCTGTGCGGGTAACGCGGCGCGGGGTGGATCAGTATGATCGGGCGGCCGCTTTGGCCATGGCGTCCAGTACCCGGTGTGCCAGTTCCAGCGCGGCAAGGCCGTCGGTGGCGGGCACAAGCGGCCGGGTGTTGGTGTGGATGGCGTTGGCAAAGGCCCGCAGTTCCTCGCGGATAGCATTGTCGGCGGGTACTTCAGGTTTTTCAAAGGCGATCTCCCGGTGGCCCTTTCCGGGTCCCAGGTCAATGGTCACAGCGAAGGGATCCGGCTTGGTCACACTCCTCATCCGCAGGATCTCAGCTTCCCGGGTTAGCATATCAACGCTGATGTAGGCGTCCTTCTGGAAGAAGCGGGTCTTGCGCATCTTCTTCATGCTGAAGCGGCTGGCCGTCAGGTTGGCGGTACAACCGTTCACGAACGTGATCCGCGCGTTGGCGATGTCAGGCGTTCCGCTCACCACGGAAACGCCGCTGGCCTGCACGTCCGCCACGGCGCAGTTGTTCACGTGGAGGATAATGTCCAGGTCGTGGATCATCAAATCCAGCACCACGCTCACATCCGTGCCGCGCGGGTCGAATGTTGCCAAGCGGTGGGTTTCAATGAACATTGGCTGCTCCAGCGCCCCGCGCACGGCTACAAAAGCCGGATTGAAGCGCTCCACATGCCCCACCTGCACGGCAAGACCGGTGGCTTCCGCGCGCCCTGCCAGCTCCCGTGCTTCCGCAAGCGTGTTGGCGATCGGCTTTTCCACGAAAACGTGTTTGCCTGCATCCAGCGCGTACATGGCACAATCGTGGTGGGCGAGGGTAGGCGTCACCACGTCCACCGCATCGCACTGCGCCACCAGTTCCTCCATGCTGGCATAGATCGGCACACCGAACTCCGCCGCCACGGCGGCGGCTTTCTCTGCGTGGGTGTCATACACACCCAACACCTCGAATTCCGCGAGTTCCTTCAATTGCTGTACATGGATCCGGCCAAGATGGCCCGCCCCTAGTACCCCGATGCGCAATGATCTCTCCATGGAAGGGCGGCAAAAGTAGGCCATGTGGGAACTCCCTTGTTGGCAACTGCACCCCGTTCCTCAATGGTTGGATCCCGACGCCACGGTACCTTCGCCGCCCGATGACCCAGGACGATTACCGCCATCAAGGCCAGCGCCGCCAACTGGTGGAGGAGTTGAAAAAGAAGGGCATTACCGATACCTCTGTGCTCGCGGCCATGGGCAAGGTCCCACGGCACCTGTTCATCGACGATTCGGCCTTTGAGCGGTTCGCCTATCTGGACCAAGCTTTCCCCATTGATTGTGGCCAGACCATCTCACAACCTTATACAGTGGCCTTCCAAAGCCAGCTGCTAGGGGTGAAGCGAGGGGAAAAGGTGTTGGAGGTGGGCACCGGCAGCGGATTTCAAACAGCCATCCTGTGCGAGCTGGGCGCCAAAGTGTTCAGTATCGAGCGGCACAAACCACTTCACCTGGCCACCAAGCGCAGGTTGGCGGAAATGGGCTATCGGCCCACCTTGGTGCACGGCGACGGTTACCTCGGCATGCCGATGCACGCACCGTTCAATAAAGTGATCGTTACCTGTGGCGCCCCGGACGTACCCGTTGCTTTACTTGCCCAATTGGCGCTTTTGGGCCGTTTGGTGATCCCCGTGGGATCGGAGGTCGGCCAGCGCATGCTCACCATGGATAATGCTCCAGAAGGCCCGGTGCGTAAGGAACACGGCGCTTTCAGCTTCGTGCCCATGCTGGAGCATAAAGCCCGTGGTTGACTTTACTTTTTCGATCCCTTTGTTACATTCGCGCCCTGAAAGCCAGAACGACCGGTCCCGAAAAGCAGCCGATGAGCAGGTATTTTCACACGATCAACAAAAAGTTGTTGAAACATGAAAGGCCGGTTTATAAGTTTGCCGCCCAGATCGGATAGTTTTGGCCCCGACCAAGCAACAAGAACCACACAACCTAAGCACACGAAAAACTAAAAGTCATGAAGAAGACAGTACTGTTCACCGCAGCGCTCTTCGCCGTAACGGCTGCCTCCGCCCAAACCGGGGAGATCACCAGCAACCGTGGCGAGAATTGGCTGTCACAGGACGGCGATTGGGGCCTCACTTTTGATGCCAACCCATTGCTGAACTATGCCGGCAACTTGTTCAACGGCCATCAAGGCAACACGATTGGCAACGGTATCACCTTCCTCCGCCCCGATTTCGCGATCCGTGGCAAGAAGTTGATCGATGCCAACACGGCTTACCGCGGTGCCCTGCGCATCGGCTTCGGTAGCGACAAGACCACGACCAAGGTTCCCGACCAAGCTGCCGGTGCAGCTGCGGACGCTACCGTGGAGAACGTGGACAAGAACAACAACATGAACATCAACCTGGGCTTCGGTCTGGAGAAGCGCGTGGGTAGTACCCGCGTTGTGGGTGTTTATGGTGCACAGATCGGCCTCGGCATCGGTTCCTCGAAGGAGACCTTCGAATACGGCAACCCGCTGAACGCTGGTAACCCAGCTGCTCGTGTTACCGAGAACAAGAACGGTTCCACTTTGAGCATCGGCCTCAGCGCCTTCGCTGGTGTGGAGTGGTTCTGCGCTCCCAAGATCTCCCTTAGCGGCGAGTACACTTGGGGTCTTGCTATGAACAGCACCGGTTTCGGTACTTCCACTTCGGAGTCGTTCGTGAACAACTCAGTTGTTTCCACGACCAACGAAGGTGCGACCGCGAAGCAGAACAGCTTCAGCATCGACACCGGCGTTACCGGAGCAACCGTTGGTGTGAACTTCTACTTCCAATAAGCGGTTCCCGCTTTGGTCAAGGACGCCCCCGGAAACGGGGGCGTTCTTCTTTTATGGACTATCCCACGCCTCGCCTCGTGCTGTGATCAACCTACCCCCTCACAGCGGGCGTACCTTCGAGCCATGGTCCCTGTGCTCTCCGCCGCGCAGCTTCGTCAAGCTGACGCCTACACCATCGCCAACGAGCCCATCAGCTCGCTATTGCTGATGGAACGTGCGGCCTTCTATTGTACGCAGCGGCTCATGGAAGCATTCCCCAAGGATGCTGAGGTAGTGGTACTGGCCGGAATGGGGAATAACGGAGGTGACGGCTTGGCGATCGCCCGTTTGTTGCACGGATATGGCCGGCCGGTGCGTGTGATCGTACTGACCCACAAGACGGAACGATCCCCGGATCTGCAACAGAACATAGTGCGCGCCCAAGAGGTCGGTCTGCCGACCGAATTCCTGGATGAAGGCGCGGCACTTCCGGAATTTCCTTCCGGGGCCACGGTGATCGATGCCATTCTAGGGACAGGGCTTCAACGACCGATAGCGGGATGGTTGAAAGAGATCGTGCGCACTGTGAACCAGCGCCCGAACACCGTACTGGCCATCGACCTGCCGTCGGGTCTTTTCGCGGAGGATAATTCGTCCAACGATCCGGGGGCCATCATCCATGCTGAACGTACCTACACGTTGGAGGTCCCCAAGTTGGCTCTTTTGATGCCGGAGAATGAACGTTTCGCAGGTCATTGGGACGTGGTCCCGATCGGACTGGACCGGGCTTTTATTGCTGGGCTGAAGCCGGAAGGCATGATACTGGAGGTTGGCGATATAGCCGCCATGATGCCGGCACGAACGCACTTTTCGCACAAGGGCGACCATGGACATGCCTGGCTATTGGCCGGCGGCGAAGGCAAGATGGGCGCCGCTATACTTGCGGCCAAAGCGTGTTCACGTACCGGCACTGGCTTGGTAACGCTTCATGTCCCGCACGGAAAGGATACGATCGTGCATGTGGCCATTCCGGAAGCGATGGTTTCCTTGGATGGTTCGGCAACTCATCTGTCAGCGCTCCCCGAATGCAACAAAGCTTCCGCCATTGGCATTGGGCCGGGGATCGGTACCGATCCGGAAACGGCGAACACGGTGAAACGGTTGATCCAGGATGCGCCAGCGCCGTTGGTGATCGACGCCGATGCACTGAACATACTGGCCGAGAACAAGACGTGGCTGGCGTTCCTTCCACCCGGCACCATACTTACGCCGCATCCGAAGGAGTTCGATCGATTGGCAGGCCGTGCTTCCAATGCGTTCGCGCGCTTGCAAACCGCGAAGGCCCTGGCGATCAAACTCAAAGTGGTGCTTGTGTTGAAGGGCGCTTATACGGCCATCCTATCTCCGGACGGAAGCGTTTTCTTTAATTCCACCGGGAATCCCGGCATGGCCAAAGGAGGTAGTGGCGATGCGCTGACAGGCATCATCACCGGCTTGCGTGCGCAAGGACTCGATCCGCTTTCCGCGGCGCTTGTCGGGGTTTATGCACACGGCTTAGCAGGCGATCTAGCTGCTCGGGAGCTCGGCATGGACGGCATGGTTCCGAGTGACTTGATCGAACACTTGCCTGGAGCGTGGAAGGCGTTGCGGTTGGAAAACCGCGATCAGAAGAATCCATAAGGAGTTCGTCTTGTTTCGCGTTGAACTGTTGCGTGTTACGTGTGCTCTGAAGTCATAACGTGGCTATCCACCGACTAACCCGTAACGCGTAACGCGTAACTCTTAACCCTTAGTGGCTACAAAAGCCCTTCCAACTCACCTTTCCCTTCGCGGAGAAGTACGGGTTCCGGTCCCGTCAGGTCGATCACGGTAGAGCCCTGCAAGCCGCACATTCCGCCATCGATCACCAGGTCCACCTGCTTGCCGATCCGATCGTCGATGAGGTCAGGGTCGCTAGTGTGTTCCAGTAATTCGTCCTCGTCGTGTACGCTGGTCACCACCAACGCATGGCCCAGCTCTTCCACCAAGGCGATGGGGATGGGGTGGTCCGGCACACGGATACCCACGGTGCGCTTGTTATTCTTGAAGATCTTGGGGATCTCGTTGCTGGCCGGTACAATGAACGTGTAGGGCCCCGGCAGCGCCTTCTTCATGGTACGGAAGGCCGGCGTGGAAATGGAGCGCGCATATTCGCTCAACTGGCTGAGGTCCTTGCAGATCAAGGACAGGTTCGTCTTGTGGGCTTTGGTCCCTTTCAAACGGGCGATCGCCTCGATAGCGCGGGAATTCTGTGCGCTGCACACATAGGCGTATACCGTGTCCGTGGGGCAGACCACCACGGCACCTTTAATGAGCAGTTGTACCACCTCCTTCACCTTGCGGGGCTCCGGGTTCTTGGGGTGGATGGCGAGCAGCATCTACTTTGCTTTCACCTGCGCCTGTGCCGCTTTTTTGTGGTCCGCGAGGAATTTTTCCAGGCCGATGGTGGTGAGCGGATGGTCGAACAAAGCCACGATAGCGCTCAACGGGCAGGTCGCTACATCAGCTCCGACTTCCGCGCACTGCACAATGTGCAACGGGTGCCGTATGCTGGCAGCGAGGATCTGCGTGGTGAAACCATAGTTATCGTAGATGGTCCGGATCTGGTCGATCAACTCCACGCCATCGTTGCTGATGTCATCCAAACGTCCGATGAAAGGCGACACATATGTGGCACCGGCCTTCGCGGCCAACAATGCCTGACCGGCGCTGAACACCAACGTACAATTGGTCTTTATCCCTTTATCGGAGAAGTATTTGATGGCCTTCACCCCTTCGCGGGTCATCGGCAGCTTAACCGTGATGTTGGGGTGCAGCGCCGCTAAATTCTCGCCTTCGCGCACCATGCCATTGAAGTCCGTGGCGATCACCTCCGCGCTCACATCGCCATCCACGATGTTGCAGATATCCACATAATGCTTCATCACCTTATCGGTGCCGCTGATGCCCTCTTTGGCCATCAACGAAGGATTCGTGGTAACGCCGTCGAGGATACCGAGGTCCTGCGCTTCCTTGATCTGCGCCAAGCTGGCGGTGTCTATGAAGAATTTCATGCGTGCTTCGCCCGGAATTGTTTGATGCGGGCCGTGCAGCAAAAGTACGGCAACCGGATTTCGTGGCTTTCCATAGTGCTGGAACAAGGAGGTCGGCCAAGCTTTCGCCGGACCGACCTCGTTATTCTTCTCCAGCGTACCGTATGCCTATTTCATCCAACGCACCGCTACGGTCCGGTCTTTTCCTTCCACACGGATGGTGTAAAGGCCGGGTAACGATACTTGAAGAGGAAGTACGAGGCGAGGGGCGGAAGCGAAGGTCGCACCGAACACTAGCCTGCCTTGGAGGTCAAAAACCGCTACGGTCACTTCGGGACCGAAACCCGGGTCCAAGAGAAGTACCGGTGTGTCTGCAGGGTTCATTTCAATGCGCACCGAATTGCTCGCCATTGGAACAGGCCCAATGCCGCTTGTGATATCCAAACCCGTTATGTTCTGCGCGTAAACCCCGCTCAGTGCGCGATCGTCCTGCCACACCGTGACGACCTGGCCGGAGCGCATGCTCGTGGTCTGGACGTCGTCCTTGTTGCTGTTCGCGGTGCTCAGGTCCATTTGAGCAGGTGTCCATACCGGCAGGCCGCTCAGGTCCACGCGTGTAGCAGCGATGTGGACTTGGCCGAACGCACCTTGCTCATGCACGATCACCGCACCGTCCACCGTGGCGGAAATGTCTTCCGGCGCAACATAGGCTGCGGTAACAGGGATCACAGCCACTGCCGCATCGCCCAATTGGCGCACCCCGGCGGTATCCACCCGTTGCACGGAGCAGCCGGATTGCCCTTGGGCACCGTCGGTAACCTGCAAAGGCACCATCACCCCATTCCCATCACTTACCCAGGCCAAGCCTTTGCCGGCGGTGAATTTCTGCGTGATGCTGCTGTTGTCCATACGTGTGCCCGTTGCGCTCCATAAGCTTCCGTTCCCGCGCACACGTTGCACATATACATCCGTGAAGGAGGCATTGTCCGGGTTGCTGGTGTTGAAGGCCACGTATAGACCGTCATGACCATCGGTGACCGGCGAAGGGAAATAAAAGCCCGATATCGTCTGCGTGGAAACCACGATCGGGTTGGCCCATACCGCCGTTCCTGCCGCATCGAACCGTTGGGCATACATGGTGGCGGGAGCAAGGAAGTTGAAACCTTCCAGTTCATATTGAAGGATGAACCCTCCATCGCTGGTGGCCACCGGGACCGGGCGCGATAGCCGTGTGGCCGCGGAAAGTTCAGTGGGTACGGTAAGCAACAGGTCGCCCGTGGGGCCTACCAACTGGAAGGCCACATGGCCGGGACTGCTGTTGGTATTCCACGCCACCACACTGTTCCCGTTGGACAAGCCCGCGACCGTTGTCCCTAGACCCGTGGTCCCGGGCGTGGGCAGTTCAACGCCGTCCGCGCCCCAGAGGAACGATCCATCCGGGGCCAGCTTATAGGCTACGATATCCAGGACGCCGGTGCGCTGATCCTGAAAGGACACCAAGGCGTTGCCATCGGCATCGGAGGTGAGACCGTAGCGGAAAATGGCGGAATTCTGGGGGTGGTCGCTCACCACGAGTCCGTCGTCCGGCCATAGACGGTTGCCCGCTGCGTCCAACCGCTGCATACGCAATTCATAGCCCCCGCCGTCATGCTCGAACCAACACGAGTACGTGCTGCCTTCCGGACCATCAGCGATAAGCATCGAGCCTGCGTCATTACCACTGGCGGCACGCACCGCTGTGTTCATGGAAAGATCCGTGGTCCACTGGGCCTGCACCGCGATGGACGCGGCCATGAGCAATGGGGTAAAATACTTTTTCATTTGCTTGGTTTTTTGGATGATCACATCCTTCAAGGCTGTGCCCGTGCACCTGCCATGAAGGCTCATTGCTGAGCAAATGTCCAAAACAGGTAAAGCCGAATGACCGGCTTTACACTATTTGTACTCGCGCAATACCAGCTTTTCGAACCAGCGGCCCGGCAGTAGCTTCTTCATCACGACGGCCACACTTTGCATGCCGTGCGCGGCGCGATACACGCTTTTGGGCCTGCGTGTCGCCATGATCTTCTCTACCAAAACGGCCACTTCATCGGGGTCGTGGCTGTAGTGCAGGCTACTTGAGAGGATCTCCATGGCCCGCTCATAGCCCTTGCGGTAAGCGTCGCCGACAAGGGACGGTTTTATGCGGTTGGACCCGATGTTCGTTCTGTATTCGCCGGGCTGCAGGCTGCATACTTGGATGCCGAAGGGTGTCACCTCCATGCTCAACGCTTCGGTATAGCGCTCCAAAGCGGCTTTTGCGGCACTGTAAAGCCCACGGTAGGGCAAGCCGAAATTGGCCGCCAAGCTCGTGATGTTGATGATGGTGCCTGAGCCCTGTGCGCGCATTCCCGGTAGCACAGCACGGCATACCCGGTGCGGTCCCACCACATCGGCATCGAAGACAGCATGTGCCTGTTCGGGTCCCAGATCCTCCAGCGCGCCTTGGATGCCAACGCCGGCATTGTTCACCAGTACATCGATCCGTCCGGCCAGCTTCAGCACTTCGCCCACCGCCTGCTGAACGGAGCTTTCATCCGTGACATCCAATGCCACTAAGCTGTAGTTCGAAGGTTGTTCTGCCGGTTGCCGGCTGGTTCCGAAAACACGATGCCCGTTCCGCGCCAAGCGCTCACAAATGGCCTTCCCGATACCGCTGGATCCGCCTGTCACCAAGACGACCTTCGGGGTGCTATACATCGATAGAGGGAAAAAAATTGGGGCAAGCTCCTCATATCGCTCCGCTACGACCACCTACCCTTGCTGCCTTCCGGCCCTGGGGGATTCAGCAGGAGCTGGACGTACAAGACTTGCCCCGCACAAAGGTAACTCTTCCTTCGGATCTTTCACTACAGGTAGGAGTCGATGAGCCGCGAGGCTTGGGTCAGGAGTGCATGAATTGTACCGCTACCAGCCACTGATCAGCATTCTTTGCTTGCTCAACCCGTCACTAACCGAAAGCCCACTAGAAATAACGCGATGGCCAATGTGCGGATGATCCATGCCGGCTTGATGCGGTGCGAAGCCCAAGCACCGACTTGCGCGCCCACAACCGTGCCCGCGCCGATCGTAATAACGTAAGGCCAGCCCAGCGTAAGGTTGCCCTGTGCGATGTGTGCCGCCGTTCCGGCCAAGGCCATGATGGACAAGATAAAGTGCGAGGTCGCCGTGGCGATGGGCACCGGGAAATGCAGCACGGTGGCGAGGAAGGGCACATGGATGATCCCGCCGCCGATGCCGAGCAAGCTGGATACGAAACCCACCACAAAGCTCACCGCCACACCGGTGACCATATTGAAAGAGTAACTATACGTGGTGCCTTCACGGTACGTTATGGTGCGGTGGGCGCGATGATCTTGAAAGGCTAATGCTTTCGCTTGGTAACCGGGCTTCAGCAGAAGAATGGCAGCAACCGCTAGCAACACGACACCAAGCACGATGTCGAAGGCTTTCCGTGGAATGTACTGCGTGGTATACGCGCCGATGATCGCACCCGGAAGCGTGGCCAAGGCCAGTATGACACCCGAGCGATAGTCGATCCGCTTGAGCCGCGAATAGGCAAGGGAACCGGAGGCAGCGTTGATGAAGACCACCGTGAGCGATATGCTGGTGAGCACATCGGGCTTCAGGTCCGGGAACAGGAGCAAAAGCACTGGCAGTAGAATGAAGCCACCACCAGCGCCGATCAAAGTGCCCAAGACGCCAACGCCGAAGCCCAACAAGATGTAGAGTGCTATGTGGATCGTGTCCATGGATGAACGGTGTCGCCGTGCCGGGTATGATACGTCCGGCACATCGGGAATGGACCGTCAAGAGAACAGGCCAAGGTTCTTAGAGGTCAGCCTGATGCTTTTGCTTGCTC
Source organism: Flavobacteriales bacterium (assembly GCA_016719225.1). Classification (GTDB taxonomy): domain Bacteria; phylum Bacteroidota; class Bacteroidia; order Flavobacteriales_F; family PHOS-HE28; genus PHOS-HE28. Next base: position 141,838 of record JADKAN010000001.1, read on the forward strand.
CTTTATTTCCTGACGGTGTGCCACAATGATCAACATGCCTAACAGCGCTGCCGTGACCAACGTTGCCGGAAGGGTTCCCAGATCCAGCCCCCCGGCTGTTGTGGACTTTGTGAGCAGATCCCCGAACGTGGCACCGAACGGCCGGGTAAAAATGAACGCGATCCAGAACAAGAGTACGTGGTTCAACTTCGTGAAGCGGTGCAACACAAGCACCACGCCGATCACTCCGGCCGTGATCATCGCGCCCTGCAGGTACGTGAAACCGAGGTCGTCCGCGAGCAGGTCACCGAACGCGGTGCCGAGGCTGTTGCTGGCCAGGATCGCTGCCCAATAGAAGAGCTCTTCGCTGCGCAGTGTGACGGGGTAGACCCGGATACCGCCCAAGCGCTTGTGCCACACCGCCAGAATGCTGAGCATCGCGGACAACAGCACCGCTGATCCCGCCAAGTAACCCAAACCCAAACTACGGTCCATGAAATCGGAGATCTCCGTACCCAAGGTGGTAGTTCCCACGATCACCGCCCAATACAACGGCGCGTAGAAATTCCTACGGAACACCTGCAGGAACAGTACGGCCAGAAAGGCGACCAACGTGATGCCGATGCCCGTGGCGTAGCCCAGGCCCATCGACATGGAAAGTTGGTCGCCCAAGGTTTCGCCCAAGGTGGTGGCGAGTATTTTCATCAGCCAGAACAGTAGCGTTACGCGGGCTACTTTATTCAGGTTTTCGGGCATGGTACCGGTGTTAGGAGAGTAAGGCAATGAGAGGAGCTCGTGAGGTTGATTCAAACGATCGTTCTTACTTCCAAGCACTGCACTTCCGGGCCTAAGCGGAAGGTGGCCTTTTGTCCTTTCTTCTTGCCCAACAAGGCCTGCGCAATAGGGGCGAAGTAGGCGATGCGGCCTTCCGCCACGGATGCTTCATCCACGCCCACCAACGTAAAGGTCCGTTCCACACCTTTTTGCCTGCCGTCCAGGATCATGAACGTCACCGTTGCACCAAAACGGACCTCCTTGTTGGGTTTGTTGCCCGGTTCCACCACGCGTGCACTGGCGATGCGTTCGTCCAGCAATGCAAGTTTCCCATTGATCTCCGCCAACTCCCTGCGACGTGCAACCTCGTCGGTGACCTGCACTTCGCTGCGCTTGAGTTCCAGTTGTTCGCGCTCTTCGCGAAGCAGGCGTGATCCGCGTGGCGTCACCAAGTTGTCCAGGTCTGCCGGTAAGGGTGCCCGTTGAGGAATGAAGATGGGTTCCTCCTGATCGTCCTCGCGTACGAATCCACGGCTCATGGCATAAAGGTCGCTTTTCTGATGCGGAAGCAAGTCGCACATCGAACGGGGACGATCTTCATCTTATCGCAACTCCGTTGGTTTTGAAGTGGCGGAACTAAAAGGGCGCACCAACGGTGCGCCCTTTTAGTTAATTGGATCGAACAGCCGCTTACTGCTTAGCGAATTTCGATGTGAAATTGGCAGCTGTGCCTTGCACTTTAACGAGGTATAAGCCCGGGCTCAGCGTGGATACATCGACCGCATTATTCAGCAATGCAGGACGAAGTACACTCTTGCCGGAGAGGTCGGTGATGGTGACGTTGCTTTCGGAAAGGTCCATCGTGCTGCGCAGGTGCAGTTTGTCAACCGCCGGTGAAGGGAATACGCTGAAAGTTGCTGCAGGTAGTTCGGCAACGCCCGTGCTGCTTTGGCCTTGAACCGGCTTTATGGTGGTGTTGATGGCCGGGTCCAATATGTGTTCCACTAAGCCGTCCGGCCATTTGATGGTCACTTCGCTCACCGCGTCATCGGTGCCCAACCCGAAGTGGGCGGTCAAGGTGCTCATGTAGCGGAAACCGTCGCCGCTCCGGATGTCACGGATCTGGGTGCCCAAGGCACTGGTTACTTCGATGCGCGCGCCAATGGCATTCCTGTTGCTCGTAACGCCCACGGGCAGCACATTGATCCAGTTGTTGTCGTTGCCTTCGTTCATCCACAGGGTATTGCCGTTCTGGATGTCCAAGAAACCATCGTTGTTCATGTCGCCGATGGGACCGTTGTTCGCCGGGATCAACGTCTGGGTAAATGTCATGTCGCCGTTGTTCAGCATGAGCGCACCGCCACCGAGCACATCGATGTAGCCGTCATTGTTGAAGTCCTGTGCCACGAATTCGATGCTGGTCCCGTTAAAGAGGTCGTAGCCAGAACCCGGAGTGACATTAGTAAAGGTTGTACCATCGTTGCGCATCAGCTTGTGGCCACCGCCGGTGAAGGAACTCGCCCCGATCATCACGTCCATGTCGCCGTCGTTATCGAAATCGCCCCAAGCGCTGCTCCAACTTTGCTGGAAATCGGCGAGATCCATGGTCGGTGCCACGTCCGTGAACGTCCCGTCACCATTGTTATGCCACAGCTGGTCAACACTGGCCGAACTTCCTGCGCCACGGCATTTGGCAATGAACATGTCGGAAAGCCCATCGTTGTCGTAATCCACCCAGATGCTGCCGTAATTGCCGCCATCAGGTGTGTCGCCCAAGCCGCCCTGATGCCAGGTCCAAGTACCATCCCCATTATTAATGTAGTAAACATTGGGTGCTACGTCGTGGCAGCTGAAGGCGTCCAAAAGGCCATCGTTGTTGATGTCCACGAGGTTGCTGCGCTGGCAGAAGATGTACTCTGGCTGCGATACTTCGGTATAGCCGGTGCCATTGTCGTTCGCCATCATGAACGTAAGCCCACCGCCGGCGTAGACCAGGTCGTTGTACCCATTGCCGTCCAGATCACCAGCGCACATGCTCCAATAGGGCGCGTTGTCCGCATAGGTGGTGCTATACAAGGTGTTGGTCAAGGTGCCGTCCGCGTTCTGGTAGTTGATATTGATCTGGGTGTCGTCCACGGAAACGGCATCGTCCAACCCGTCCCCGTTCATGTCCACGATGCAATTGGCATAGCTTGTAACGGGTACGTACTGCGCAACGAAACCGCCGGGAGGGGGCGGGGGGGGAGGAGCATACATCACTTTGAAGGTGAAGCCTGCTGAGGTCCAATTGTCATCGAAAGCGATATAGTACGTGGTGCCCGAGGTGACGTAGAAGTCCACTTGGGAGGTGTAGCCGGTCCCGGAATCGTCATCTCCTGCATAACACACCCGGTCCGCGCACGTCCCCGTATAGATCTGCACCCGCGTATCCACCCCGCCATTCTGCGGTAGGTCGGTGGTAACGCGGATGACCGTATCGAATGTGGCCGTATAGCTGTACCATTCACCAGCGCTGGCATTGGAGCCGCCTGTTGAACAGGTAGGGGTGGGCACATCCGTGCCGTTGATCGCCGAGATGTAGTAGCTGTTGATGCTCACGGCGACCGCTGTGGCGCACGTGTTCTGTGCTTGGGTCTGCCAAGCGATAAAGGACGTCGCGAACAAGAGTAACGAACGTTTCATGGGCGGTGGTTGAGGTGAAATTAGGTCATTGGCAAGTATCCGGCAGGGCATTGATCCACTCTCCGATCAACGAGATGGCTTCTTCATGGCGGACCGTCCTGCCCATCAAAGGCATTCGGACGGCTTCTGCCGTGGAACTGATGCGGTAATACATCATGCTGCGCGAAGCGTTACCTGCGGCTACGATGTAGGTCTGCCCCGCATCGATCGGGTCTTCCGGTGGAACACAGATCCCCAGGTTCACGGGGTCGGTGGTCTCGCTCCAAGCGAACCGCATCGGACGGTAGTCGCAATGCCGCCCAGTGGCATGGCAGTGGGAACAGTTCATGTCCAAGTAGGACCTCACCCTCCGCTCCAGGGTCTCATTGGGGTCATCCCATTTCGCCACGGTCTCGATGTTGGCAGGATAGCCGCTTTGAAGATAGCCCGCTGCTTCCCACTTGGCCAATTGGTTCATCGGACCGTCCGCATAGGCCATCATCGAGTTCAGGTTCTGCGGCTTGGGCCCGATGGGGATGGGTTGGTCGTAATACTTGTGGCAGGTATAGCATTCCACTTCGCTTGGAATGCGGTAGTTCTCATCATGAGGAACCCCAAGCGCATCGGTCCAGGTCAGTTGCGTGAAGGAGCCGTTGAGGTCCAACACGGCCTCGGTCATGTCAGCGTTCCACACGTAGTCGGCGAATTTCCAATACCCGGCTTTTTTGTACAGCAGCCGTGTTTCGATGAGCCGACGATCCCCAGCGGGCTGCACATTGTCGTAATAGAAGGTCTTGATCAGCACCGCACCATCCGGAAAATCCAGCACCGTGCTGTCGCTTTCGTAAACGGCCTTGGTGCCAGCGGGCATCCACACGAATCGGAATTTGTGTGCGTAGTCGGTAAAAAGCGGTGTGATGGGCTCGTAGGGTAGCACGCCGGTCACCGGCAGCTGGGCCGCGATGTTCCCCGCGAAGAAGTTGTAGTGTGAAAGTGTGGCGTAAGGCACCGAGTCCAAATTGAAGACCACAGGCGAGCCGGGTACCGGAGATGGAACGTCAATGGGGTTTTCAGGAGCATCTTTCCGGCATGCCGCAAACACCGCTACAATGGCAATAAGCAGGAAGACCGCGATTTTTTTACCCGACATGGAGCTGTGGCCGTTACGAAGGACCGTGCAACCAAAGTAAGACGGGACCTGGCCTCGGACCGTTGCCCCGTTATACCATACCGCAGAACCTATACCCGGACCTTTCGCGTGGCGGAGATCCACAAACCCAGCATGGTAAGGCCAGCCACGACCAACAGCACTTCGAAGCCCATTTTGTATCCGAAGAAGAGCTCTTGGGAATACATCCGGATGAAGTAGGTGATGATCGGTGCCGCGATACACACCCACGGAACCCAACGCTCCTGTGGTGCAGCTTTGAAGAAGATGCCGAACGCGAACAGTCCCAATAGTGGTCCGTAGGTGAAGCCTGCGATATCGAACAACGTCTTGATCACCGTAGGCGTGGCCAACCAATGGAAGTAGAGGATGAAGAGCAGGAAGAGCACTGCCATTCCTAAATGAACGCGTTGGCGTACGCGCTTCTGCTTCGCATCGTCCCAACCGCGGTCGCGGATGCCGATGAGGTCGATGCAGGTGCTGGCGGTGAGCGCGGTGAGCGCACCATCGGCGCTCGGGAAAAGCGCGCTGATGAGGCCGATGATGAACAACAGGCCCAACCATGGCGGGAAGTGCTGTAACGCCAGGGTGGGGAACACATCGTCCGAGTGGACTGGTACCGCGATGCCTTGGCGACGCATATACAGATAGAGCAAGGAGCCCAGCAGGAGGAACAGCAGGTTCGCGCCCAATAGGATCACGCTGAACACGCGCATATTCTTCTTCGAGCCTTCCACAGTGGACACGCTCAGGTTCTTTTGCATCATCTCCTGGTCCAGCCCGGTCATGGCGATGGTGATGAAGATGCCCGCCAGCACTTGCTTCAGGAAGAAACTGTCGCTGCGCCAGTCGAGATCCAGGATGCGCATGCTTCCGCTCGCTTTCAGATCCGGGAGCCAATCGCTCATGCCTGTGCTGCCGGTGATGTAGACGATGGTGCCGATCAACGCGCCGATCATGAACAAGGTCTGCAGCGTATCCGTCCACACGATGGTCTTCACACCACCTTTCAGCGTGTAGCCCACGATCATCACCATCACGACAAGCGCGGTTACTTCGAAGGGCACACCCATGGCGTCCAGCACGAAAAGCTGGATCACGTTCAGCACCACGAAGATCCGGATGGTGGCCCCGGCCAAGCGGCTCAGGATGAAGAACGAGGCCCCCGTACGGTAGCTATGCATGCCGAAGCGCTCGCGCAGGTAGCCGTAGATGCTGGTCAGTTGAAGGCGGTAGTACAATGGCAACAACACGCCCGCGACCACCCAATAGCCGATCGCAAAACCGAATACCAGTTGGAAGTAGGTCCAGGATTTGGCGTCCACATAACCCGGCACGCTGATGAAGGTGACGCCGCTGAGCGAAGTGCCGATCATGCCGAACGCCACCACGTACCAAAGGCTCTTGCGGTCGCCGCTGTAGAAGGAATGCTCTCCAGCCCCGCGTGATGTGTACCACGCGATACCCAAGAGCACAAGGAAGTAGCCGAAGACGATGGCAAGAAGCAGGTAAGGGCTCATGGAAGGCAAAAGAACGTTGAAGGAAAAGCATGTGCGGCGGTCCCAAGGATGAGTTGTCCATTGCCTGTTGTGGGCTGTGGGCCGTTCAGGGCAGTGTGCGGCCAAGTCTATCCGAAGTCCGATCGCTGGATCGTCGTTTAGTTTCGTCCGGCAATGAGGAGAACGATCACCATCGTATTGGTCTGTATCGCAACAGGCCTTCTGGGACAGGACCAAGCGCGTTACGACTCATTGGTCAATGAAGCGCATGCCCGTTATGCCACAAAGGACTTCGCCGCCTCCGCTGAACTCTATTCGTCCGCTTTCGAAGCATTGGGATGGAAAGGCTCTCTTGATGACCGCTACGATGCGGCTTGCCTCTGGGCACTTTGTGGAGTTCCCGACTCCGCCTTTTTTCAGCTCTTCCGCATTTCGGAGATGATGGGATTCCACAACCTGGACCATCTCACAAAGGACACTGACCTGTTGAGCCTTCATGAAGATCCGAGATGGCCCCGGGTCATCGGATCGGTGCGTGCGAACAAGGAAGAGGCGGAGGTCAACTTTGATCATCCACTTGTTACTACGCTCGATTCGGTCTTCGAAGAGGATCAGCGCTATCGTCGTCAGATACAGGAAGTAGAGAAACAGCATGGCCGGGGATCAGAAGAGATGAAGGCGCTGTGACGTACGATGAGCCGTGTCGATTCTTTGGACCTCTTACTCGTGACCAGGATCCTGGATGAACGGGGTTGGCTGGGCGCGGATATTATCGGTGGCAAGGGCAACGCAACGCTTTTCCTGGTGATCCAGCATGCGGACCAAGCCACCCAGGAACGCTATCTTCCGATGATGCGCGAAGCCGTAGCCAAAGGGAACGCGGAAGGATCCAGTCTTGCTCTTTTGGAGGATCGCGTTGCGCTGGGTCAAGGCAAACGGCAGATCTATGGCAGCCAGATAGGACGGGACAACGATACCGGCGAATACTTCATTCTTCCGCTGGAAGATCCCGACAAGGTGGATGAAAGGCGCGGACAAGTAGGCTTGGATCCACTGGCGGAATATCCGGGCAACTGGGACCTTACATGGGATCCCGTGAAGTACAAGGAACAATTGCCTGCTTTGGAAGCCAAACAGCGGCAACAGCGGAAGTAGGGGCTTTTGCTGTGATCGCCGCCACGGTGTTACGGCCATACTTTAGCCAGCCATGGCCGCCCACAAGACCTACTTCCCTAACCTGGATGGGTTGCGCTTTATCGCCGCAAGCTTGGTGATCGCGAGCCATGTCCATTCCGGTAAGTTGATGTTGGGCATGCCCGCCCCGGGCGACCCCCATCACTGGACCGTGCTTGGCCATCTGGGCGTCATGCTCTTCTTCTCTCTCAGCGGTTTCCTCATCACTTATTTGATACTGGAGGAAGAGCATAAATTCGGCCGGATCCATGTCCGCTATTTCGAGGTCCGTAGGATCTTGCGGATCTGGCCGCTATACTTTTTGATGGTGGCGCTCTCGCTCTTTGTTATTCCGCGCTTCTCTCTGCTCGAAGTGCCCGATCTCCCTGCCATCGGCCAAATGAGCGATCCTTGGGGCAAACTGGTGCTCTACGTTCTGTTCCTTCCTACCCTGGTCCATCTCATCTTCAGCAAGGTGTTTTACGCCATGCATCTCTGGTCCATTGGTACCGAAGAACACTTTTACCTCATCTGGCCATTCCTCCTCCGCCTTTTCAAGCGCTTCCGTTGGCAACTTATGGTCGGCATTTTTTTCAGCTATGCTGTCATTTACCGCGTGCTGCATACATCACTCGCCGCCGATCTTCCGGGGATCCACTTGATCAACCCGTACTGGGAGAATTTCAACATCGACGTCATGGCGGTGGGGGGGCTTTGTGCTTGGTTGCTCTTCAAGCGAAGCCCCATATTGAAAGTGCTCTTGGACCGCAGGCTTTGCATCCTGGTCCTGATAGTGGTGGTGTTCTGCATGGCTACAGGTACTCAAACGGCGATCATGGGTTACCGCACCTACTCCATGCTTTTCGGGTTACTGGTGCTGAACCTTGCTGCGAACCCTTGGTTGGGTAAGGTGCTGGAACATCCCATCCTTCGCTACCTCGGCCGCATTTCCTATGGGCTCTACATCTACCATATGGTGGCCGTGATGGCAACGTTGAACTTGGCCGTTCACATGGGGATCACCAGCGATCTGGTCACCTATCCCGTGGTTTTCGCGCTCACCATCGCGATGTCAGCGCTTTCCTACAAATATTTCGAATCCTATTTCCTAAGACTCAAGGGCCGCTATCGGCCGCACACGCTACCATCCACGCCTGCAAAAACCTAGGGCAGGTAAGGCATCCTTCGCGGCGGTGGAACGCGCATGTAATTTCGTGCCTCAAGTAAAGTCCTCATGCCGCAAAAACTGGAATTCGGTCTCGATACCTTCGGTGATGTTACCGTGGATGGGAACGGGAAGCTCCTTCCACAGCACCAAGTGCTTCGGAATGTCCTGGCAGAGGCAGAGCTGGCCGATCGACTTGGCATCGACTTCTTCGGCATCGGAGAACACCACCGTCCTGATTTTGCGGTTTCGGCGCCCGATGTGTTGCTTGCCGCCATTGCAGGGCGCACCCAGCGGATCCGCTTGGGCTCGGCCGTTACCGTGTTGAGTTCGGACGACCCCGTGCGGGTGTTCCAGCGCTTCTCCACGTTGGATGCCATCTCCAACGGACGTGCGGAGGTGATCTTGGGTCGAGGTTCCTTCACGGAGTCCTTCCCCCTCTTCGGCTTCAACTTGGACCAGTATGAACTACTGTTCGAGGAGCGTATGCAACTGTTCACCGAGTTGCTGAAGGAGAAGCCGGTGACCTGGCAGGGCACAACGCGCTCAGCGTTGAATGATCAAACGATATATCCCCGGACGGCCAGTGGATCCTTGCGCACTTGGGTGGCGGTTGGCGGCACGCCGCGCTCGGTTTTGCGCGCCGCTCACTATGGCCTGCCGCTCATGCTCGCCATTATCGGCGGTGATCCATTGGGTTTCCGCCCCTTGGTGGACCTGTATAACAGAGCTTTGGCGGAAGCGGGGATGTCAGCTCTGCCCATCGGTGTCCATTCCCCGGGATATGTGGCCGACAGCGATGAACAGGCCCGTGAGGAGCTCTTCCCGCATTTCGCGGCCATGCACGCGAAGATCGGCGCGGAACGGGGCTGGGCGCCGATTTCCCGACCGAGCTTTGAGCAGTTGGCCGGACCGAACGGGGCGCTTTGCGTAGGTTCTCCGGAAACGGTGGCCAAGAAGATCGCCAACACGATCAAGGCGCTGGGCTTATCCCGGTTTGATATGAAGTACAGCGCTGGAACCTTGCCGCATGAAATGATGCTGCGCAGCATTGAACTTTATGCCACGAAGGTGGTGCCGTTGGTACGCGAGCAGCTGGCGTAAGAGCGCGTTGGCAACGGTTAATTGGAATCCGCCTTTCTCCGTGTCTGTGTGCCTCTGTGGCAAAAACCCACCGGCCCCTACCTTCGCCGCCATGGCACAAAAGCCTTCCACACCCAAGGGCACGCGCGACTTCTCCCCGCAGGAGATGCTCCGCCGCAAGTACATCTTCAATACCATCGAAACGGTGTTCCGCAAGTACGGCTTCCTGCCGCTGGAGACCCCCGCGATGGAGAACCTCAGCACCCTCACCGGCAAGTACGGTGAAGAGGGCGACCGCTTGATCTTCAAGGTCCTGAACAGCGGCGATGCGTGGAAGTCAGTGTCCTCCGAGGTGAAGGCAATGCTTGTGAAAGGGGAGGAAGTGCACCCTGGAAAGCTGGCTGCTGAACTTTCTGACAAGGCCCTGCGCTACGACCTCACCGTGCCATTCGCGCGCTATGTTGTGCAGCATCAGAACGAGCTCACCTTCCCCTTCAAGCGCTACCAAGTACAGCCTGTATGGCGAGCCGACCGCCCCCAAAAGGGCCGCTACCGCGAGTTCTACCAGTGCGACGCGGACGTCATTGGCAGCAAGAGCTTATTGAACGAGATCGAACTCGTACAATTGATCGATGACATCTTCACCGCTTTGGATATGAAGGTGACCGTGAAGATCAACGATCGAAAGGTGCTCAGTGCCATCGCCGAGATCAGCGGGCAGCCGGAGAAGGTCGTGGACATGGTGACGGCGATCGACAAGCTGGACAAGATCGGTCAGGAGAAAGTGGAGGAGGAGATGCGTGCCAAGGGCATCACCGACACCGCGATATCCACCATTGCGCCGCTCTTCAGGCTCAGCGGCACGTGGCCGGAACAAAAGAATAAGCTTGACGATTGGCTGGGCAATGTACCCGTCGCGCAGGAAGGCTTGAAATCCCTCTCCACCATATTCGATGCTGTGGGCAACTTGAAGAGCGCGACACTGGAATTCGATCCCACGCTAGCACGCGGTCTGGATTATTACACTGGTGCCATTTTCGAGGTGAAAGCGAACGAAGGCACCATGCCCGGCAGCATCTGCGGCGGTGGCCGGTACGATGATCTTACCGGCATCTTCGGACTGAAGGACATGAGCGGCGTTGGCATCAGCTTCGGTGCGGACCGCATCTACGACGTGTTGCTGGAGACTGAAAAATTCCCTGCGGAACTCGGCCAAAGCACAAGGCTCCTCTTCGCGAACTTCGGTGAGTCTGAAGCGATGCATTGCTTCAAACTCCTTCGCCAATTGCGCGATGCCGGCATTGCCGCCGAGCTGTACCCTGACCAAGTGAAGATGGCCAAACAGTTCAAGTACGCCGATGACAAAGGCATCCCCTTCGTGGCCATCATCGGGGAGAACGAGTTGAAGCAAGGCATCGTGACCGTAAAGGACATGAAGAACGGTGAGCAGAAAGCCGTGAAGGCCGAAGAATTGCTGAGCATCATCTCCTGATCATCTGTACCCCGACCCATGAGGTCGAACATATCCAATTCCATGAAGCCCCACCAAATAGGAACCATAGGACTCGAGCTCGCCGAGCTGGACCACATCCTTTCCTCAAGAAGCCCCATTGAGCTCAGCAAGGATGCCATCGCTGCGGTGAAGCGCTGCCACGCCTACCTGCGCGAACGCCTGAAGAAGAGCGACGCGCCTATCTATGGTGTGAACACCGGCTTCGGTGCGTTGGCTGATACCAGCATTCCGAAGGACAAGCTTGCGCAGCTCCAGAAGAACCTGGTGATGAGCCACGCCTGCGGTACCGGTGATCCCGTACCTGCGGAGATCGTCCGCGCTATGCTGATATTGAAGGTGCAGAACATGGCCTTTGGGCACAGCGCCGTAGCCATCGGAACCGTGCAGCGCTACATCGACATGCATAATGCCGACATGCTGCCGGTGGTTTTCGAGCGCGGTTCGCTCGGTGCTTCCGGTGATCTCGCGCCACTTGCACATCTTGCATTGCCACTGATCGGCTTGGGTGAAGTGATGCTGAAGGGCAAGCGCATGAAAACGGCGAAAGCCTTGAAACAGTTGGGCTGGGAGCCACTGGAACTCGGCCCTAAGGAAGGTCTTGCACTGTTGAACGGCACGCAGTTCATGTGCGCGTTCGCATCCTTGCTAACGCTGAAGGCCAACCGGCTGGCGCACATGGCCGATGTGATCGCTGCGATGTCGCTCGATGCGTTCGATGGCCGCATGGAGCCGTTCAATCCCTCGGTGCATGCCGTACGCCCTCATCCCGGGCAGGCTGTGGTGGCCGGGCATATCCGTGAATTGCTTAAGGGCAGCGCCATCGCCAAGCGCGCTAAGAAACATGTGCAGGACCCGTACTCTTTCCGCTGCGTCCCACAGGTGCACGGCGCATCGCGTGATGCGATCGCTTACGTGGAGCGCGTGGTGGAACGCGAACTGGAGTCCGTTACCGATAATCCCACCGTCTTCGAGGACGAGGACCTGATCGTAAGCGCGGGTAACTTCCATGGGCAGCCACTCGCCCTGGCACTTGATTTCTTGGCGATCGCCTTGGCGGAATTCGGCAGCATCAGTGAGCGACGTACCTACAAGTTGCTCAGCGGCCAACGTGAGTTGCCTGCTTTCTTAGTGGCGCATCCCGGCCTGAACAGTGGCTTCATGATCCCGCAGTATGCATCGGCTTCCTTGGTGAGCGCGAACAAGCAGCGCTGCATGCCCAACAGCGTGGACACCATCGATAGCAGCAATGGCCAGGAGGATCATGTGAGCATGGGTGCCGCGGCCGCGATCAAGACCTGGCAGGTGGCGGAGGATGTGGAACGTATACTCGCCATCGAACTCTTCACCGCGGCCCAAGCATTGGAATTCCGGAAGCCACTGAAGTCTTCCAAAGCGATCGAGTCGGTACACGCGTCATTCCGCAAGCACGTCCCTTTCGTGGAAGAGGATGTGGTGATGCATGACCTGATGGAGGAGGCCCTGGAGTTCGTGCGTTCTTCGGATCTCCTGATCGGCTGATCTGCTGTCGGTCAATGACCGTCTACTTCCTCCCTGGTGTGGGCTGCGACAAACGCCTTTTCTCGCGTATTCAACTGCAGGGTGTTGACGTGAGGTATTTGGAATGGCCGCCGTTCCCCGAAGGTTGCACGTTGGCTGAACTGGCCGCTGAAATGCGCGCCGGTGTTGATGTGATAGAGCCGCACATTCTCGCTGGCGTGAGCATGGGCGGCATGGTGGCTCAGGAATTAGCGTTGCTCACCACGCCACAAAAGGTGATCCTGATCTCCACTTGGACAGGCCCAAGCGAGTTTCCGCAGCATGTCCGGATCGGGCGGGCCTTGCATCTGCCAAACCTGATCGGGTCGTTCACCATGTGGGCGACTTGGCCGTTCAAACGCATGCTCGGCGAACGCGATCGTGCCACGGACCAGCTCCTCTGGGACATGGCGCGGCAGCAAACCGCATCCAAGATCAAGCGGGGGATACAAGCCGTATTGCGTTGGCAAGGATCGCGCTGGAAAGGCCGCTTGGTGCGCATCCATGGTACAAATGATCATGTGGTACCATTGGGTTTTCCGGTGGACCATGCCATCGTTAACGGATCGCACATCATGGTGCTGGACCGCGCGGCGGAAGTTTCGCGCAGCTTGCAAGCAGCAATAGAGGCTTAGCACGATCTTCACGCCCCGAATGGAAGACCTGTTTACGCTCAGTGCACTGGTGAGCCTGATCACCTTGGCCTTGTTGGAGGTCGTGCTCGGCATCGACAACGTGATATTCGTCAGCATCATCTTGGCGCGAATGCCGCAGGAGGACCGTGCGCGCGGCAGGAAGCTCTGGATGATCGCCGGCATCATCATGCGCAGCGCGCTCTTGTTGGCACTCACTACACTGGTGAAGCACGGGGACAAACCACTGTTCGACATTGCCGGATACGATTTCACGCTTCGCCACGTGATCCTTTTCGCTGGTGGCCTTTTCCTGCTTTACAAGGCAGTGATGGAGATCCACGAAAAGCTGGAAGGAGAGGAGGGGCACAAAGAGACCAGCGTTAAAGCCAAGGGTTTCGGTGCGCTGATGGCACAGATCATACTCGTGGACGCGGTGTTCTCCTTCGACAGTATCCTTACCGCCATCGGACTTGGCAAGCATGTGGAGGTGATGATCGCCGCAGTGATCATCGCCATGGTCGTGATGTTCTTCTTCGCGCAAGCCATCAGCAGCTTCATAGAAAAGCACCCAACGTTGAAGATGCTTGCGTTATCCTTCCTTGTCATGGTGGGCTTCATGCTCTTCTTCGAAGGCTTGGAACCGTTGCACCACAGCGAGATCCCGAAAGGATATGCTTATGTGGCCATGGCTTTCAGCTTCGGTGTGGAGCTGCTGAACATGAAGATGCGGAAGAGGAGAAAGGCCTGATCGGCGGTATTGGTCAACAGGCTTCCGTGTTGGATCGCCGGAGCATTCGTAATGCTGCGAATGTTCTCAAGCGCTGCAGGTGCGAGCTGTAACGGAACCGTATGCCGAGATGACAACTGACAACTAGAAACCAACAACGGTCCGGTCACTCCACACCGCCAAAAACATACTGCACCATGTTGGCCCCCATCCTCAATGCTGCGGTGTGCAACTCCGGAGGGTCGTTGTGCACGTCGTGGTCCTCCCAGCCGTCGCCGAGGTCGCACTGGTAGTCGTAGAAGCAGACCAACCGGCCCTCCCAAATGAGGCCGAAGCCTTGAGCGGGCAACCCATCGTGTTCATGGATCTTCGGCAGGCCCTTGGGGAAGTCGAACTTCTGGTGATAGATGGAATGCCCGAAGGGCAACTCCACGAATTCCAGCTCCGGGAACACGAGCTTCATGGCCGGCCGCAGGAACTGATCGATCCCGTAGTTGTCACTCACATGAAGGAAACCCCCGCCAAGTAGATAATTCCGCAGGTTCTCCGCCTCCTGTGGACTGAATGTGATGTTGCCGTGACCGGTGACATCCAGCCAAGGATAGGTGAAGATGTCCGGGCTACCCACCTCCACATTCGGCACTTCGGCGTTGATGTTCATGCCCAGCTGCTCGTTGCAGAACTTCACGAGGTTCGGCACTGCCGTGGGGTTGGCGTACCAGTCACCGCCGCCGTTGTACTTCATTACCGCCAGCTGATACGTGCCTTGGGCACTGGCGGAAATGATCGTCAGAGCGCAGACCGCAAGGGCGAGGAGCCTGATCTTCATAGCGCTAAGTTATCCTCAATGCTGGGCAAAGTTCATCCAAGTGCAAGCAGCGATCGCCGCCGTTTCCGTGCGAAGCCGCGCTTTTCCGAGGCTCACCGCCCGGAAGCCGTTCGCTACGAGCATTTGTGCTTCTTCCGGCGTAAAGTCCCCTTCAGGACCGATAACCATCAACACGTCGAGCTTCGGATCATACACCGAAGTAAGATCGATATGTTCGCCTTCACACCAGCCAAAGAACTTTTGCGGCGCCGAGCTGAGGGATAGTTCCTTAAGCTTCGTCAGGTCATCAAGCTCTGGCAACCACCTGCGCTGGCTTTGCTTCATGGCACCCACCAGCACCTTTTCCATACGGTCCCGACGGAGCTTATCACGTTCGGTACGGTGGGTTGAAAGGGGTGTGATGAGGTCCACGCCGATCTCCGTTGCTTTCTCCAAGAACCACTCGTAGCGGTCCATCTGCTTGGTTGGCGCAACAGCGATGTGGATCCGGGAAGTGCGCTCCGGGCCATGCGATGCGGTGCTCAATACTTGGGCCCTGCAAACGCGTTTACTTGTTTCCGTGATCCGCGCTTCGGCGGAGGTGCCCTTTCCGTCCAAGAGGCCTATCATCTCCCCGACGGAAAGGCGCAGCACATGCACGGCGTGGTGGGCTTCCTCCGGCGGAAGGTCCACTATAGCCGTACCCAACTGAGGGCAATGGAACAGGTGCATCGCTGCGGTGGACCTTAGTCCATGCCCGGCTTTTTGGGCTCCTCCGCGATGATCTTAGCACCCTTTAAAGTAGTGGTGTCCGATATGCCGCCGAGCACCTCAATGTTCACACCATCGCTCAGCC
Organism: Flavobacteriales bacterium; assembly: GCA_016719225.1. GTDB lineage: Bacteria > Bacteroidota > Bacteroidia > Flavobacteriales_F > PHOS-HE28 > PHOS-HE28. The sequence continues at coordinate 157,415 of JADKAN010000001.1, forward strand.
CTGTTCTCACGAAGGTCTTTTTCCAATCCTTTCCGTTCTTCACATCCACGAAGGCGCTGTCGCCCTTATCGTTGAAGGCGATCACGCTCTCCGGTATGCTAAGGACGCTATCCCGTCGGTCCAGCACGATGTCAGCGTTCGCACTATAGCCCGCGCGCAGCGTCTGCCCTTCCTTCACTTTCACCGCAGCGCGGATCTCGAATTGGATGGCCCCGTTCACTTCCACGCCTTTGGGAGCGATATATTCCAGGTCGGCGTTCCATGTTGCGCTGTCGATCGCACCCACGGTAAGCACCACCGGCATTCCCAACTTCACCTTGCCCACCTCGCTTTCGTCCACGTTGCCTTTGAAGATCAGGTCCTTCATATCAGCGACCGTGGCGATCGTAGTGCCTTCGTTGAAGTTGTTGCGTTCGATCACACTGGTCCCCACTTTCACCGGAACATCGAGCACCATACCGTCGATGGTACTGCGCACGATGGTGTTGCTGGCTCCTTTGCTGTTCTTGCTGATGCCGTCGCGCACCAATTGCAGTGCGTCCTGAGCAGCGTCCTGTTCCTGCTTGGCGTTGCGGAGCGCGATGTCATAGGTCTGCATTTCACTGGCAGCGATCACGCCTTTTTCCGCCAAGGGTTTGTTCCGATCGTAGTTCAACTGCGCGTTGGATACTTCGATGGCGGAACTATTCACCCGGCCTTCCGCCTGGTTCAATGAAAGCATGTCCGGCACGATCTGGATGATGGCCAACTTGTCGCCTGCCACCACCCGCTGTCCGGCCTCCACGAAGAGTTGACGGATCACGCCGCTCACCACCGGTTTAATGTCGATCTCCTGCCGGGGTTCGATGCTGCCATTGGCCACCGTCTTCTTCACGATAGTCGCCGTTTTCGGTTTTGCCATCTTGTATTCCGGAGGCTTGGTCACGCTTTTCTGGTAGAGGAACCAAAGCGTCCAGATGAACAGGACGGCCAGCAAAATGAGGATGACGTATTTGAGGACTTTTTTCATGGGTCTTTTGATCGGTGGCGGGCGGGTCGGTAGTGGCGATGCATACAGCGGCACTACTCCGCCCGTAATGCGTCAACAGGTTTTATGCTCAGTGCGCGGCGCGCAGGAATGTAGCCGGCCAACAGGCCGCTAAGGATCAGTACGACCAAGGCAACGATGGCCACGTTGAGGTTCACTTCCGGGTTCTTGAAGAAACCGCCTTCGATGTTCATGGCATTGATGCCTTCAAGCACGCCAACGCCCGCTAACAGACCGAAGTAACCCGCGATGAAGGTGAGCGTCAAGGCCTCCAGCATGATCTGGCCGGTGATGTTCCCGGGCCGTGCGCCGATGCTGCGCCGGATGCCGATCTCCTTGGTGCGCTCCTTCACGATCACGAGCATGATGTTGCTGATGCCGATAACGCCGGCGATCAATGTGAGCAGCCCCACGAACCAGCTGAGACCAGCGATGGCGATGAAGAGCATGTTCATCTGTTGGAAAACCTGCTGGAGGTTGAAGCCGCCGAAGGCCAAAGGGTCGTTCGGGTCCACCTTATGCCGTTTGGCCATCAGTGCTTTGGCACGCGTCTGGACGTCGGCAACGTCCACGCCTTCTTTCCCGCTGATGCTGAACCAATGCACGGTGTTCAGGCTGTTGAATGCCCGTTGGAAGGTGGTGAACGGAATGTAGATCGTGCTGGTGGCGCCATCGTCGTGGTTGGCGTTGGCCTTCGGTAAATGCGTGCCCACCACTTGGAAGAACACGCCTTGGATACGGATGTATTTGCCCAAGGGGTCTTCCTTGCCGAAGAGCGTTTCAATCACTTTGGGACCTATCACGCAGACCTTGCGCCCATCACGGATATCCTTAGCGTTGATGAAGCGCCCCGTGGGGATCTGCGCGGCCTGGAAGTACATCACGTCCGGCATATCGCCGTTCACGTTGAAGCCCGCGTTCTTGTCCTTATAGCTCACGTTGTTCGCCCCGCGATAGCCACCGAGTTGTAGGCGTGGTGCCACTTTGTCCACGCCTTCCACGCCCTTCAACGCTTCGATATCGCTGTTGTCGAAATCGAAACTGCGGCCCCGCTTGAAACCGGCATACGGCAACGAGGTGACCTGCGTCCACATAAAGCAGCTGTTCGTAGCCCATCCTTCGAAACCGCCCAGAACGCCGTTGCTCAGGCCACGCCCCATGCCCAACATGATCACCAACATGAAGATGCCCCAGAACACGCCGAACATAGTGAGCCCGCTGCGCAACTTGTTCCGCCGCAGGGTTACCCAGATCTCTTTCCAGCGCTCGCTATCGAACATGTGGCAAAGGATCTGGGTCGCGTGGGCGCGGAGACGGGGAGGAATGCAGTGGGCAGATGGCGGACGACAATGTGTCGCCTGGCAACTGCCCACTGGCATCTACTGACTGCGCTTTACACGCAGAAAGACGCCGCACAACTCCCCATCGCTCTGAGGCACTATGCGCTTTGTTCCTCATTCGTCCCGCAAGGCTTCAATGGGTCGGATCGCCGCTGCTCTGCGTGCCGGGATAAGGCCGGCCAACGCGCCGCTTACGATCAGCACCGTAGTGGCGTAGAGCGCTACTTTGATGTCCACCGTCGGGTCACGGAACATCTCGTTGCCGGGTATGGCCTTCGATAGGCTTTCCAAAAGTCCCACGCCGCACACCAGGCCGAAGTAGCCCGCTACCGCGCTAACGAAAACAGCTTCCATGATGACTTGGCCAGTGACGTTGGCCGGGGTTGCGCCCAAGGCTTTCCGGATACCGATCTCGCGCGTCCGCTCCTTCACCACGATCAGCATGATGTTGCTGACGCCCACGATGCCGGCTATGATGGTGCCGATGCCGATGATCCAGAGGAACGCGGTGATCCCGCCGAATATCTTCCCGAAGACGTCCGCGTTCTCCACGTTATTGTTCAGGTACACGGCTTGGTCGTCCGTGGGGTCGAACCGGTGCCGCGAGGACAGCACGGCCACCGCACGCTGTTGGGCTTGTTCCGCGCCCATCAACGAGGCATCGCTGAAACTGAAGCTGATCTTGTCCACGTCCTGCTGGGCATTGAAAACGCGCTGCGCCACGCTGAGCGGTATGAAGACCTGGCTGCTCTGGTTCTGGTTCTGGCCTCCGGCTTCGAAACGGTATACGCCCACTACTTGGAACGGGATGTTGTTCACTTGGAGCCATTGATCGATGGGGTCTTCACCCTTGAACAACGCATCCCGGCAATCTTCCGCGATCACGATCACTTTCCGTGTCCGTTGCTGGTCCATTTCGTTGATGAACCTTCCGCTGACGATCACTTGGTTCTGTAGGTCGGTGATGTCCGGCGTTACTCCGTTGATGCTGAAATTCCCGAAGTTCTTACCCCGGCTGATCGAGCTGTTGCCACGCCATACGCGGAAGTTGCCGCTGATAGCCTGAAGTCCAGGTATCGCTCCGCGAAGGGCGTCCACGTCGCGCGTATCCAATTGGATCTCGCGATCCGTCGCAAGGCCTTGCCAAGGTTTGGTGGTCTGCCCGCCCCAAATGTCGATGGTGTTGGTGGCGGTGTTGCGGAAATTGTAACTGAAGCCGTTCTGTAGGCCAGCCCCTGCGCCCAAAAGAATGATGAGCATGAAGATGCCCCAGAATACGCTGAAGCCGGTGAGCACCGTCCGCAACTTGTTCTTGCCGATGGTGTCGAAGATCTCCGCCCACTTTTCAGCGTCGAACATCCTGGCGCTCGATTAGGGGAACACCGTCGTGGCTTTCGATCTCACCGTCCTTCAGGCGGATCACCCGCTGGGTCAATGCGGCCACGTCCGGCTCGTGGGTCACGATCACCAGCGTCATACCCAGGTCGGTGTTCACTTTCTTCAGCAGGTCCATCACGTCCGTACTCGTGGTGCTGTCCAACGCGCCCGTAGGTTCATCGGCCAGGATCACTTTGGGATCCGCGATCAAGGCACGAGCGATGGCGACCCGTTGCTTTTGACCGCCGCTCATTTCGTTGGGCATGTGCTTGGCCCAATCGCGCAAACCTACGTTCGTAAGCATTTCCAGCGCCTGTTCGTTCCGTTTACGGCTCGGAACGCCTTGGTAATACAGGGGCAGCGCCACGTTCTCCATGGCGTTCTTAAAGGCGATAAGGTTGAAGCTCTGGAACACGAAGCCGAGGTATTTGCTGCGGAGTTCCGCGGCACGCGTTTCGTTCAGGTCCTTGATCAACAGGCCGTCCAGCCGGTATTCCCCGCTGTCCGGGTTGTCTAACAACCCGATTATGTTGAGCAATGTGCTCTTGCCCGAGCCGCTGGATCCCATGATGCTCACCATTTCACCCTTGCGGATGTGCAGGTCGATGCCTTTCAGTACCTGGAGCGTGTTCTGCCCCATACGGTAGGACTTGCGGATGTCGGTAAGCTTAAGCATGGTTCCCAAGGGACGAATCTATCGTTAGCCGGGGTATCCTTCCCCGGCCATACATGAACGGTCGCTCACTGTTTCCTGCGGCAACACGGCAATGGACAGACAAAGCGTAAAAACAGCAAGGACCGCTTCTGGCATAGCCCTTGCCTATGTGGTGCGGGAATATACTTTAGCAACCTCCACGCCCAATGCGCGCGATCATCTCCACCCTTTTCCTCCTTTTTTCCTTTTCGTTCGCACTTCAAGCGGCGTCCGGTTGCCCCCCATCCCGCTACGGCCGTTGGACCGGCGTGGTCCGGAAAGTGCCAGCCCCGGCCGGGAACAACTGCCGCCAGTCCATGTCCGTGGAGGCGTTCGGTTCCGCGAAAAAGAGCATTGAAGGCCTTTCCTTTGAAGCAGGACGCTTGGCCATGGCAAAGCAGGTGGGCGCATCCAATTGCCTCACCACGCGCCAAGTGATGGAAGTGCTGGATCTGTTCAATTTCGAGGATTCACGGTTGGATTTTGCCAAGTTCGCATACGACCATGTAACCGATACCGGCAACTACCATCAAGTTTCGGCGAAGCTCAAGTTCTCCGGTTCGGTGGAAACCTTGAACAGCTACCTGCAAACCCGTTAAGCTTTTTTGACGTTCAACATCCCCCACCGGATGAAGATCCTGAATTTCATCCTATTCCTCGTTGCACTCCTTGCATTGGCGGCGTGTACCGGTAGCCGGAAAATGGCCAAGCGGGCCGATAAGCTTGATGCCAGCGGCATGTATACGGAGGCTGCCGAGTTGTACCTGCAAAGCGCCCTGCGGAACGCGAACAACGTGGATGCCAAGCTTGGCCTGAAAAGAGCTGGCCAGCAACTGTTGGACGATAAGCTCGGTCAATTCTTCAAGGCAGCGAACATGGGCAATGACCCGCTGGCCGCCGTGGACGCATACCTCGATGCGAAAGAATGGGCCGACCGCGCCAAAGCTGCAGGGGTGCAGTTGGAGATCCCCGAGCATTATACCTCCGATTTCCAAGCATCGAAGGGAGCAGCGCTTATAGACCTGTATGCGAAAGGCCAAGCATTCCTCGCTGCGAAGGATTTTACGCGTGCTCAAGCCCAATTCGCCAGGATCGCAGAGCTGGAACCGGGATATAAGGACGCGGCCAGCTTGCAGGCCATCGCCTATTTGGAACCCCTTTACCAAAGTGCCGGGGCCTCCATGGCTCAAGGAAACTACCGGGAAGCAGTCTCGGACCTGGATCGCATTCTTGCCCGGAATACGGCTTACAAGAATGCCGCGGAACTGAGGAGCGAGTGCATTACGAAAGGCCGCGTTTCCGTGGCCGTCCTTCAAGGAAGCTCCGGCTTGAGGCGGCCTTCGCTGAAAGCTCCGGCACTGCAGGCCATGGCCATCAGTGCGCTGGCAGGGTTGAACGACCCTTTCCTCAGTGTGGTGGACCGCGACGACCTGCAGCGGTTGTTGGACGAGCAAAAGCTGAACATGAGCGGCATGGTGGATGAAAGCACCGCCGTTGGCGCGGGCAAATTGATCGCTGCGCAAGTAGTGTTGATCTGCACGCTGATGGAATACCACGAGGAAACCGGCACCGTGCTACGAAGCACCCGCGAAGCCTACCTCGGAACACCAGTGTCGGTCCGGGATTCTGTTACCGGGTTGGACCGGACCACCACCGAATTCAAGCCGGTGAACTTCACCGAGAATAAACTCGAGAACAAAGCCACGCTTTCCTTCAGCTACAAACTGGTGAACCTCGAAACAGGGGAGGTCCTGTTGAGCCAAGTAGTGGATCAAGCCGGACAGGACAGGTCGAACTACGCCTATTACAATGGGGATGTGAAGGCACTCTATCCGAAAGTGAACGGTGCAGTTAGCAACGATAGCCGTGCCCGGCGTGATCTGGCGGCCCTCTTTTCCGCTCCGCAAACGCCACAGACAGCACAAATGCTGGGTGCAGGCCTGTTGCGCAGCACTACCGGCGAAATGGCGCAGCAAGTGCAACAGGTTATTAGCACCAGGATGCAGTAATGCGTGGAACGCCCCTCTTGATCCAAAGCAGGTTCCGGCCGATCCCGGTTTGGACGTTGGCAGCGTGCGCAACATTGGCCTTTTCAGGGTGTAAGAGCAAGCAGCAAACTGTAGTCCCGCCCGAGGTCACCGAAGTGAAGCCCGTTCCCGAATGGGTGCGACAAAGGCCCGTTTCATCCGTCTATTACATCGGTATCGGCCAGTGCTCCAAGTCCCGCGCCGACTTCCAGGCCACCGCCAAGCAGAACGCGTTGAATGATCTGGCCAGTGAGATCAGTGTCACCGTGCAGGGCAACAGCCTGCTTTATACACTGGACCGTTCCGGCGCGTTCAACGAAGAGTTCCTGAGCACCGTGCGCACGCGCACCGACGAAAGGGTCGAAGGCTACGAGGCCGTGGATGGGTACGACGGGCCACAGGACTATTGGACTTATTACCGTTTGGACAAAGCTGTCTATGCCAAAGTTGTTGCTGAACGAGCGCAAAAGGCAATTGGCCTTGCGTTGGATCTGCACGGTCGTGCGCAGAACAGCCTTTCGCAAGGCGACCTACGTTCCGCTTTCAATACTGAATTACGCGCTTTGGACGCTATCAAGGAGCGCTGGGGTGAGAATGACCTGGTGGAACTCGACGGCAAGAACACGCCGCTCGCCAATGCCTTGTTCGGCAGCCTTCAGGAAATGGCATCCGGTGTGCGGTTCAATGCACAGCCTGCACAGGTAGTGTTGGACCTTGACCACGGTTTCCGGCGTGATCTGGATATTGCCGCCACCTATACCAAGGGTGGCCATGCATTGGCGCAATTGCCACTCCTCTTTTCGTTCCCTAAGAACCCGGTTGAGGCGGCCACCGCCAGGATCACCGATGCACGAGGCCATGCCAGCGTAACGGTCAGCGGGGTTGACCTGCGCGCCAAGCCCATGGAAGTCGTCGTCCGGCTTGATCTTGAAGCGTTGAAAGGGGAGGGTTTCGATGCTGCAATGATAAAGCCCATACTTGCCAGCCTCACCGTCCCTGAAATGCATGTGCCGATCGATCCAGTCCTGCCGAAGGTGTTCGTTTCAGGCACTGAACGGAGCATGGCAAAACCGTTGACCGATGGCCCATGCACGCTTGCATTGAAAGAGGAACTGGCCAACATGGGTTTCCGTGCAACAGACCGCAAAAGCGATGCTGAACTGTTATTGGAGCTCACCGCCAATGCTGCGCCAGCCGGGGAAAGCAATGGTTTTCATACCGCCACCTTGGACCTTGAGCTCGTAGCCCGCGACCGCAACGGAGCAGTGCTTTATCAAGGTGGACGCCAAGGCATCAAGGGCATTCAACTCACCGATGAGAAAGCGGGTACTGACGCCTTCAAGAAAGCCACAGGGGCAGTACGCACGGATCTTTTTCCGGCCATGATAACCGCCGTGATCCAGCATTAACAAGCATTTTCGCACTTTGGCACAGCATTGGAAGTGCACGCGATCGAGCAACATTCAAACACCATCAACCATGAGAACGATTACCCTGAATAATACCGTTTCACTGGCCATGGCCGCTATGCTCGCCTTGGGCGGATTGAGCGCCTGTCACAGTAAGAAGAAGGCCGCTGAGGCTGCAAAGCCCCCCATGGGCGAAACCGAAGTGAAAGTGTTCTGCACCGGACCTGAATACTTCACTGATAAGAAGAACTTCCGCGCCAACAGCCTCGGCGAAAGCATGGACCAGGCCACGGCCATGAAGAAGGCCATGAGCAACGCACGTGCCGCCATGGCCAGCGCCATCAATACACAGGTGAAAAGCGTGATCGATAATTACGTCAACAGCAGGGAGCTGAACAACCGGGAAGAAGTCGCCGAACGATTCGAAGGCCTCAGCCGCGAAGTGGTGGACCAGCGTTTAGCAGGTACCCGCACCATCTGCGAAAAGACAGTGCGCGTGGACAACACGGGTAACTACAAAAGCTATGTGGCTATTGAACTGAGCGCGGACGATATCCTTGCCGCTTACAACGAACGGCTGAGCAAGGACGAAATGCTGAAGGTGGATTACGATTACGAAAAGTTCAAGGCCACCTTTGACAAGGAAATGGAGAAGATGGGCCACTAAGTCCTTCCAATTGCAAGCAAAGCCCTTCCGGGAACGGGGGGCTTTGTTCGTTTTTTGATGTTGGGCCGAGGTCCACGGCTGCAATGCGAGCGTACAGGAACTCGGGTGCTTGTTCCATCCGTCCACGTCGATCATGTGGGACCCATCGGAAGGAAGGCTGCCCATTGCTGCTGCCAACAATGTCGGCTTCCCGTGCCTACTTGGTGAATAGGACGCACCCTTACTTCTTCTCCGTATCGCTTCCACGCAACCAGCCGAAAAGCCCGGTTACTTCCCGTACGTACCAGTACACATCCTGGCCACGGCAGTAGCCGTTCTTTGCCAACGGCAACGTGAAATAGCGCGGACGGTTCAAGAGCACTACTGCCCGCTCCACGTTGCCATCCCAGCGCGTCGGGTCAAGGCCCAGGGTCCTGGCAAGGCGCTGTGCATCCTTCACATGGCCTGGTCCCGCATTATAGGCGGCGAGTACGAATTTCAATCGTTGATCGTCGCGTGGAACTTCCCGTTGCCAGATCCCATTAAGGGTGTGGAGATACTGGGATGCACCGCGTATGTGGCCGTCCACTCCACCATTTTTACTCACGCCCATAGCGGCGGCCGTAGCAGGCATCATCTGCATCAGGCCACCGGCACCTGCATAGGATACGGCAGATGTGTCGAAACTGGATTCTTTATAGGCCACCGCCGCAAGCAGCTTCCAGTCCAAGGAACTGCTGTCCGCATGCAATTGGAACAGACTGTCGAACGGTGATATGCTGTTCGATCCAAGTGCTAAGCCGCTGCGCGAGGCGCGCACCTTACGCGTGTCGAGGCCGTTCACATAAGCCTCTATCATAGCCGTACGCACTTCCCTTTCCGGCGAAAGTGCCAGCCAAGTATCCATGGCATGCAACAGCTTCGAAGCATTGGGCCTTACCACGAAAACCAAGGGTACCGACCGTCCGGTGCGGTCCTTGAATTCAACCAACGGTAATCGCTTAGCCTCCATGTAGGCCGTTGCATCGCTTACGAGTAAGGACATTTTATGCCGGCCCAGTGCCAAAGCCGTGAGCAGTTCTTCCGGTGTGCCGGGTTCCAATTTTATCCGCCACGTACTGTCGCCGGTCACCAAGCGGCCAAGGGTGTCCAGGAAGGGTGACCATGAGCTCATCAATAGACTGTCAGAGCTCTGCGTTTTTCCGCCGGGTACATTGGCGTGCATGCATGCTACCAAGCGGTAACCCTGGGTGCAGGCGTTGCCGTGTGCTGCCCATCCGGCTGCCGTTGTTTGAGCAGCGATGATGTCCCCTTGACCGTTCCGCAGCATCATCAACATGCTGTCACGGTTACTCACCGGTATGGGTTTAATGGCCACCTTTTCCCAGCGGGCGAAGCGTTCCAATAACTCCCATTCCAACCCGGTCTGTGCACCGGGCCGTGGCTCCCAGCTCAAGGCATCGGGAAGTACCAGTACGCGCAAGGTGTCCTTGTGGATCTGGCGCAGGTCCCGGTCCACCAGATCCTTGGGGCCATGATCGAGCCGGGGGAAATGAAAACCTCCGCCCGCGGGCAGTAAAGCCACGGCCAAGAGCAGCAGGGCGAAAAGGCCCGTTCCTAAGAGTTCACCGTGGGTCGTCCGCATTGGCGAGGTGCGTTTCAAGCAATGGCAAAAAGGCAAGGCATTCCGCCGTATAGGCTTCCAGGTGTTCTTTTAGTACCGTTTCGGATCCGGCCAGCCTGTCGCCGGCACCGCTTCGCCGCGCCAGTCCGGCCAAAGCACGCCCCATGCCCGGTATAGTGGCATATGTATTGAGCCAGTCATGTTCCACCATGTACGGCAACATGTGCTGCGCTCGCTCGGGCATGATATCGCTGTGTGCGCTAAGCAAGGTGTACATCCTTTGCGCGAACAGTTGCAGCGGCTCCGCGCGCAACATGCTCCATTGGCTGGCGATCACATGGTCATAAAAGAGGTCCAACGCCACTCCTGCATATTTACCGCAGTGTGCGCGTAGTCGCTCCCGGCCCAGCAGGGTCAACGGGTGTGTGTCGGTGAAACTGTCGATATGCCGGTGCATGCGTATGCCCTGTTGCAGCTTTGGGGACCATCCCGAGAGGTCGCGGCCTTTCACGCCGTCGGCCATAAAGTTGCCCACGATCACCATGGGGTCTTCTCCCGATACGTACAAATGCCCGAGGAAGTTCATCCCGAGGGCCAAGTTACCCAACACCGCTTCCACTTGCCTTGGACCTTCCATGGATCCAGCCCGGGAATACCGCACGGTGTCCGGTATTTTTACCCCATGGCGCAAACCCGGAGGCATCTGCTGGTCTATTGGGGCGCCCAATTCGCGGCTTGGACGGGCTACATGGCGCTGCTTGGTTTGCCGGTATGGCTGGGGGGCGCTTTTACACCACAATACGGCCAAGCGCTGCTGGCCATGGTGATCATCGGGATCGCAAGCAGCCACGTCCTGCGTTCCTTCTACAAGGAATGGCGTTGGGCCGATCTTCCCTTGGAGCGCCTACTACCCCGGGTGTTTCTTTCAGCGGTGGCGCTTGGCCTGTTGGCGGGTATCGCCCAAGCGGCCGTGCATGATGCCTCCTTTCCAGCGGCGGAACGTATTCTCGGCGGGCCGGCGCGCCGATTTGCGGAAGCCGCCATCGGCTGGGTCTTGCAGCTCATGGCGTGGGCCTTGGCCTATATTGCCTATCGCTCCGTGGTGCGCGGCCGGATAGAGGAACTCCGCTCTCTCCGCCTGGAATCCGCCAACCGCGAAGGGCAGCTTGCCAACCTCCGCAGCCAGCTCAACCCGCACTTCATGTTCAATGCCCTCAACAGCATCCGTGGCCTGATCGAGGAGGATCCAGATCGCGCCAAGCAAGCCATCACCCAGCTCAGTGCGATCCTGCGGAATGCAATGGCCACGGTGAAGCGCCGCACCGTACCGCTCGGTGAGGAGATCGATATGGTGAGTGCCTACCTCACTTTGGAGACCATGCGCTTCGAAGAACGGTTACGCGTCCGTTTCGACATCGACCCGGCATTGGCACGCGAACCCGTGCCACCCATGATGCTGCAGACGTTGGTGGAGAATGCAGTGCGGCACGGGATCGCCCAATTGCCTGCTGGCGGCGAGGTTTCCGTAAGCGCACGTTCCGGACCCAACGGCATGCACATCAATGTGATGAACCCCGGTGGACTACGGACCGGAAAGTCGCGCACCGAAGGGATCGGGCTGCGGAACACTCGCAAGCGATTGCGCCATATTTATGGCGACGAAGCTTCCATCAAGCTTACTGAGGTCGATGGGCTGGTCATTTGCGACCTGTATATCCCGCGGTTGAATACCATCCAAACGACAACTTTGAACATCGAACCATGAACGCATTGATCATAGACGATGAGCGTCTGGCCCGCAACGAGCTCCGTCGCCTTTTGGAACCCTTCAGCACCGTTACCGTTGTGGGCGAGGCAGCGAATGCCGACGAGGCGGAGGAACTAGTGAACCGGTTGAAACCCGATCTGCTATTCCTCGATATCAACATGCCCGGTCGCGATGGCATGGAATTCCTCGAGGCTTTGGAGCCAGCACCCTTGGTGATCTTCGTAACGGCCTACGACGAACATGCCGTGAAGGCGTTTGACCTGAACGCGTTGGATTACCTGCTGAAACCCATTGACCCGGACCGCCTTGCAGCCGCCGTGAACAAGCTTGCCCAGGTCCCAAAAGAAGGCGATACCAGCCGTGAGCGTCTGGGACCGGAGGACCGCATTTTCCTCAAGGATGGTGAAAAGTGCTGGTTCGTAGCGCTGAAGGATGTGCGCCTCATGGAAAGCGAGGGGAACTATGTACGCGTGCGTTTCGCCGATCAGAAGCCGTTGGTCCTTCGGTCGCTGAATAATCTGGAGAAGAAGCTCGATCCGCATGTCTTCTTCCGCGCCAACCGCAAGCAGATGGTGAATCTCACTTTCGTGGACAAGATCGAACCTTGGTTCAGCGGAGGATTGAACGTTACCCTGAACTCCGGCGAAACGGTGGAGGTGAGCCGGAGGCAGGCGCTGCGCTTCAAAGAGATCATGAGCCTCTGAAGCTGGTGGGAAAAGGGATGCGGTAGCCTGCACGGTCGGGATACACTTCTTTTGGCGCGTATCGGTGAACGGCGTACATTCGGAAGCAAATCCATGTATCATGAAACGATCCGTTACGCTGCTGCTTGCTGTCTTCGTTTTCGTTGTTGTGCGTGCCGGTTCCGGCGGTCCGGACCAGTACGGTTACCTGTGGAAGGATAGTAACGAACCGGGTGGGCCAACTTATGATTGGATAGATATCACTTCCATCGGTACGTTGATGACCGGTTTGGCCGACGACAACCTCGTGGGGCCTTACGTGATGCAGGGTAACATGCCCTACTACTGGTACAGTGTGAAGAATGTGTGGATCAGCAGCAACGGCTATGTCGCCTTCAACCCCGGCAACATGGCGGCCATGTTCCCCACATTGCCCGCCGCTGGTGCCACCAACGACTATATGGCGGTGTTCATGGCAGACCTCACCTTCCTCGGTGCCGGTAATCCTGCACAGGTCTATGCGTGGGACGATCAGGAGACTGCCGTTTTCTCTTGGATCAACGTGCCGTACTGGAGTGTTTCTTCACCCGGCTATTCGGGCAGCAACACCTTCCAAGTGGTGTTCAATAAATTGGATAGCACCATTACGATGCAGTATCAAAGCAACAGCGGCATCAATGGAAGTAACGGTCCGGTCTGCGGCATTGAAAGCATCACAGGCGACATCGGCCTTGCAAGGTCACAGTTACTCTCTCCTGCGGCAAATTATGCCGTACGTTTCTATAATCCCGCCGAGCCGCTACTGGACGTCACCGATGCCAGTGTGGAATGGGTGGGGCAGGCAGGTACGGGGGGAACGAATATTTCCGTGGGGGCTTCGATCCCGCTGCTGGCACGCATCAAGAACACGGGGAACCAGACCATTACCAGCGCCACGATCACAGGGACCGTGCTCTCGCCATTCGGAGCGCCTGTGTATACCGAGACCGTCCCGATGGATGCACTGCTTCCTTCCCAAGTGTTCGATCCGCCATTCCTCCAGTCCTTCACGCCCACCTTGCCCGGCACCTACCAACAGCGCATCATCATCACCGGCATTGCGAACGAGTTCATCGCCAGCAATAACATTCTGAGCCGCGAAGTGGGCGTTTACGATCCCGCACAACTCTCGAACGTGGTGGATTGGGCAGGGACCACGGATAATCTGGTCGGTATCGGTTGGAATGGAGGTGACGGTGGTGTTGCCACCTACATCGCGCCTCCGTCCTATCCGTGCCAGATCACAGGTACCACCATCCGTATCGCCAGCAACATTGGTACGGCCTTTACCATGAAGGTCTACGATGATGATGGCCTTGATGGTGCCCACGGTACTTTGCTGGACAGCGCCTACATCCAAGGTAATGATGCCCTTCCAGGAGACCATGTCTATCCGCTGGCGAACCCCATCCAGGTGAGCAGTGGCGGATACTATGTGGAGTGGTATATGCAGGGCACTTTCGTCAACATCGCAGTCGATGTCCAGCCACCTTTCTCGCAGCGGACCTTTGAAGTACTGGGAAATGTGTGGGCCAACTATCGGGATCGTTCCACGCAGGATTTCCACCTCGGGCTGCGCATTGAACCCGCACCTTTTACCGATGTGGGTTGCGAGGGGTTGATCGGCATCGGTGCCGGGCAGTTCATCAGTGCTTCGACACCGGTCACCGCTTTGTTGAAGAACTACGGTAACACACCGGCCACCGGCTTCCCGGTGAATTACAGCTTCAACGGAGGACCGGCCACCACCCAATCCTATTCCGGACCGGCCATTCAACCTGGTAATTCAGCATTGATGAACTTCACCCAACCACTGCTGCCCTCGGTAACGGCGAACGGTCAGTTCTGCACTTGGACATCCGCCATCGATGATGCGCATCCGAACAATGACTCCGTATGTGTGAACATCGATCTCGTGGCGGGTATCAAGGAATCAGCGATCGTTCAACTGATCATGGCTCCGAACCCGGCCAATGATGCGATCACTGTGAACGGCATCCCAGCAGGGAATATGCATTGGAACATTACGGATCCCAGCGGGAAAACGGTCCTTTTCGGTGCGGAGACGTTAAGCAGCTCCACTTGGAAGGTGAATGTGGCTCAGCTCGCGAACGGGCCCTATCTCTTGAATGTTCGGGTGCAGAACGGTAAGCTTCAAGGCCGCTTCGTGGTGCAGCGTTGAGTTGCGTAAAGGTTTCTCGGCGCCCCATCGAGCCTTGTATCAGGCTTGATGGGGCGCCGACTTTTTTCGAGTACAAAGGGGCTATCGCCATCCTGACGTTCGGCATGGTTTTCGCCTCCCGTTACCTTTGCACACCTTTTTTACACCGATATGTCGAAACGTACGCTGCTGTTGTTGCTTGTTTTTTGGAACGTGCTGCTCACCGGCTGCATCATCTGGTCGCTCACACGGGCGCGCGTTCCTGATCGGATCCTGAAGGAAAAGCTGGCGACCATCAACACCGGGGATACGCTTTCCGGCAGCACGGTCAGTGATACCGCGCGCTCTCCGAACGCCAAGATCGCCTTCTTCTTCATGGATTCGGTGCAATCCCAGTTTGAACTGGTGAAGGAGAGCAGCGACCGAGTGCGCAGCGAAGGCAAACGGATGGAAAGCGCGTTGCAGCGCGAAATGGACAAGGCCCAGGCGCGATACCAAACGCTGGTGGGCAAGGACCACACGTACAGCACCCAAGCTGAACTGGCCAAGGATCAGGCTGAACTGGAGCAACTGGGACAGAAGATCCAGGAAATGCGATCCAGCTCACAGGACCAATTGGACGAAATGCAGGCGAAAATGCTGCAGGATATTACGGGACAGATCCGTGGTTTCTTGGAAGATTACAACAAGACCGCCGGGTATGATTACATCTTCAGCATCCAGGATGCCGGACAGATCTGGGTGGGCAACAAGGGTTTGGACATCACACCGCAGCTGGTGAAGGGTCTTAATGAGCGCCACCGCACCCGCCAAGGGGCACAAGCAAAATAGCTTGCGCATGGCCAGTGAGCGCTTGGCCTATCGGTTCCATTCAATAATTGGCAACCGGAAAGCGCTTTGCTGGCTGTTCGTATTGCTCGGCCCAACAACCTTCGCGCAACAGGAGCCGAACGGGCGTGTGGAGATCCTTAACGCGGACCGTTTGGACTTTGACCGGTTGGTCGCCCCCGGCGCCCAACGCCTGATCGGGAATGTGCGCCTGGAACATGCGGATGCCCTGATGCGCTGCGACAGTGCATATGTCTACGGGGATCAGCACGTGCGAGCCTTTGGCCATGTGGGTATCCAGCAGGGTGATACGCTCAACATCACTGCGGATCACTTGGAATATGACGGTGCAAAGCGCGTGGCGACCGTTTCCGGAAAGGTGGTGCTGAGCGACCCCGGAATGACGTTGACCACTGACGCGCTGACCTACGATCTGGCGGCGGGCCGGGCCACCTACACCGAGAGTGCACGGATCGAAAGCCGGCGGGATGGGAACACGCTGACCAGCCGTAACGGGACCTATCTCACCGGCCTGCACCGCTTCATCTTCAGTGGCAACGTCCGCATCGAACACCCTGATCGCTTGATCACCGCGGATACGCTTCAGTATGCCACCAGTACCGGCGTCGCCGATTTCATCGGACCCACACACATTACCCAAGGCAACACGGACATGTACTGCGAGCGCGGTGCCTATGACACCCGCAAGAACACCGGGCGTTTTACCCGTGCAGGTCGGATCACCACACAGGGCCGCACGTTGACCGGGGACAGCTTGCATTACGACCGCACTGCTGGTATCGGGTCGGGCTGGGGTCACGTGCAGGTAGCGGATACGGCCAACGATCTACTGGTACGCGGTAACATGGGCGTATACCGCGAAATGGAGGGTAGAAGCATGATCACCGGACGCGCGGAGTTGCTCATGCCCATGAAGGGCGACACGCTTTTTCTACACGCGGACACGCTGTTCGCTTCCGCCGATAGCCTACAAGGCCGCTACGTGACGGCGCGACGCAATGTCCGCTTCTTCAAAAGCGATGTGCAAGGCTTATGTGATACCCTGCGCTATAGCACCGTGGACAGCTTGGTGCGGCTGCACGGAAAACCGATGTTGTGGAGCGGCGCCGACCAGATGAGCGGTGATTCCATCCGGCTAGCCATGGCCGATGGTGGACCGCGCTCCGTGATCGTTGACGGTAGCGGCTTCATGGCCTCGCCAGCGGACAGTCTGCACTGGAACCAAGTGGCCGGCACCTTGATCACTGGCACGTTCCGCAACAAGGAACTCGTGAAAGTGAGCGCTGAAGGGAACGCGCAAACAGCCTACTTCGCCCGGGAAGGAGAGGAAAAGGAAGGGCCGCTCACCAACCTGAACCGTGCGGATTGTGCGCGGCTGGTATTGGGCTTGGACAGCGGACAGGTGAGCTCGGTAAGCTTCTTGACGCAGCCTGAAGCCACGCTCTATCCCTTGGCGAAGGCACCACCCGAACAGGTGAGGCTCGAAGGCTTTGTGTGGAGACCGGAAGCAAGGCCGGTGGACCGGGATGATATTTTCCGGGAAGAAGTTTTACCGCACCCGGCAACAGCTCCCGGCAACTAACAACCGGAGGCTAAGCCCCGACGTATTTCACGAGATCCGGTAGTGGCTTCCGGTAACCCTTCGGCCATTCCACCGCCGGATAGCCCATGAAGAATAAGCCCATGCACCGATCATGTTCGCCCATGCCCAGAAAGCGCACCATGCTCTCTCCGGTCATCGCCGCGGCCGTGAACCAGAAGCCGCCCAAGCCGTAAGCCGTGCAGGTCAGGTACATGTTCTGCACGGCGCAGGCCATGGAGAACTCTTCTTCACGCAAAGGGATCGTGCCTGCGGGATCGTGCGCTACACCTAAGGCTACCACCACGGTGCTTTGCAAAGGGCGCTGCACATGGTTCTCGTATTTCCGCGGCATGAATTTCTCCTGTGGAGTAATGCGCTTGTATTCCTCGCCCAGGAATTCCGACAAACGTTCCCGACCATTACCCGTGAACACGGTAAACCGCCAAGGCTGCGTCATGCCATGGCTGGGGGCCCACAGTGCATTACCCAATACCGCGTCGATCACCTCACGTCGCACTTCACGGTCCGTATATTCTGCCGGGCGGATCGAACGCCGGTCCCGGATCAATGCGGTGATGTCGCTTACGGAATGCCTCATGGTAGTGCTTTTTTGGTGGGTGCAAAGAGAAGCATGGAAGAGGGAATTCCGGCCTTATGAAGTAGGATAGGTGCAAACAAAACTGGTCCATGATCTCAATGCCTTGTTCGTGTCGGTACGGGAACATCCGGAATGTTAAACCCAGCTGGCATGTTCAGGCCGATCCGAGTTATTTGATATGGCCGTGTGGCACGACAGCCTCTACGTATGTGGTCGCATTCTCACTGTTGATGATGACACGGTCCATCAAGTAGCACAATGGATAGGTGGCGATGCCGTGGAAAATTGCACCGTAGGCATCAGCGAACCACCCCAACGGCCGGCCGCTTTACAGGTAATGCCCAACGGTGTGCAAGGCCAATGGTCGGTGCATTTGCCTAGTGAAGGCGCTTGGCACTTGGTGGCCTACAACATGGCCGGGCAAACGGTGGGAACTTGGCAGACTAATGGACAGAGCCTGACCATGGACCTTGCAAGCAAAAGTTCGGGCCTGTACCTGTTACGTGCCACGAATGCGACCGGCCAGCAACGTACCGCAAAATTGATCCATCACTGAACCTCGTACCATGGCCTTTCCAGGTTCTTCCGGTTCCCTGCTCCGTTGCCCATTCGGCCAAGCCGACTACCCATTGCCGTGACCCCCATGCAAAAAAGCCCCGGCTGATAGGCCGGGGCTTTTTGCTGGAAGAAGTAGGTACCGTGCCGCACGCTCGTTGCGGCTCGCGGTAGAGGCTTAAGCAGCCTTCGCGCTGGTCACGTCGCTCATCGGACTGATACCGGCCACGCCCACCGCACGCACAGCGAAGTAATAGGTATCGCCGCTCTTCAGGCCCTCGAACGAATGCCGGTTCTTGGAGGTCTGGATCTGCAGGCTCCAGTTGCTCTCTACGTTCGGGTCGCCGTTGCAGCTGTAAAGGCTGTACAGTAAGCGACCGCGTACACCTCCCCAACGCATGTCCACGCGGCCCTTCAGTGCGGTTGCATAGGCCTGCACCTTGCCCGGTGCCGGGAGTTCGCCCACGGGTACTGCGCTCTTCCGTACATCGCAACCGGCGCTCTCGATCACGTCGCGTTTGCCGTTGCTGGCGGCTTGCACGTACCCTCCGAGGTCTATCAGCAGTCCTTTCAGGTTGTCGAAGGCCTGATCTCGCGCTGCCTTCTCCCGGGGACCGGGGTTGAGGATGTACGCGTCGATGGCCGCTGTCAACAATTCGCTGGCTGCGTTAACGTCCGCAAGTGCGGGCACTGGAGTGGCGTAGGCGGGATTGCCGGTCATTTTCGTCACCATGTTGTTGGCCTTGGCAGCCAGCACGAAAGCGCTGACACGGTTCAATCCCAGTTTCACGTAGTAATACACTTTACGCATCTTGTTTTGTTTTGTGGGCCGAGGCCCGGTTTTGGTACTTACACGAGATCGGCAGGGAAATGGCCAGACCCGGTCTATACCCTAAGGTAGGAAAGGTCTATACCCTAGGATATAGACCCAAGGCGGAAGTCCGCGTAGCGCTAGGCAAAGCGGAGGGGGCATGAACGGCTCGTTTTTTTCGCCGACCGGCCGTAACAGGGTGCACGGCGGGTTGTATCACCCTTGGGAACAAGTACTTCCCGAAGCTCGCCGGGCATCCGTTGGTAGCCGTGCTGCTCCGGCATGGGCCTACCGACATCGCATGCGGCCTGCTGCGGACCTTTAGGCAATTGACAGCTGCACCTGCGGTACGATGGCAGCTGTAGCGCGCGCCACTTAGCCTACGGTGTACACAACAACGTTACCGGGTGGTTCCACGTGGGTACCATAATATAAGCAGCTGGTCCTATTGCATCCCGCCCGCTGAACCCTCCACTACAGCGCAGCCGTACACTACGACGGAACGCACCTGCCAGGCGACACAAGCTGGCGGCTCCTTGTGTATGTGCCGTATGCGGCGGCACATGCCGATGCGCCCCGCGCGGAAGGCTCGAGGCCAGCACGCCGATACCCAGCGACAGCACACGCCTACCATGCGCCCCGCGCGGAAGGCTCGAGGCCAGCGCGCCGATACCCGGCGACGGCGTATGCCTGCTTTGCGACGCACGCTGGAGGCTCAAGGACCACTCGCCGATATGCTGGCATGGAGTTCGTGTCCCATGCACTGCAAGCCGGAGGCTCGAAGCCAGCGCGGTGATTCCCTGCGACGGATCGCGCATGCCATGCGCCGCAAATTGGAGGCTCGCAGCGAGCGCGTCAATACCCTGCTATGGTGAACGTGACGCAGGCTACGCGCGCCGTGTAGTCGACGACAGCGCTTCCAGTCGTCGCAACAAGGTCTTTTGCACCCTGGTACAGAGCGCCAAGTCCCAGCGGCATGGGGCCGTGCACCATTCCGCAGCGCGGCAGGTCGTGGCAACAGCGGGGGTGCTCCATGCGACAGCGCCTCAGGTCCTTGCGACACGGAGCCTTGCTCCGTACGCAAGGGCTTCAGGTCGGTGCGACACGGGAAGTGTTCCATGCGGCAGCGCGCGAGCTCGTTGCACCAAGGGACGGTGCTCCATAAGCCAGCGCTTCAGGTCGTTGCTACAGTGAGCCTGCTCCGAGCGCCAGTGCGCAAGTTCGTTGCTGCATGCGTTCGTGCGCCATGGGAAAGAGGGCCAGCTTATTGCTGCATCGTGCTGTGCACCATGCTATGGACCGCGCGCTCACTGCTATACGCGCTGCGTAGCCTGCTGCACGCCGTGCGGTCGCTGTTGCGAACGGTGGACCCGCCATGGCCAAAGCGGCCAACGCCTGCGGCGGCCCGGCCTGCAACACCCACTCACCGGTGGCGTGCTTTTCCGGCCTAGATCCAGCCCAGTTCCCGCGCCAAATGGACCAGCCCCGTCTGGTTGTTCACCTGCAGCTTTTTATAGATGTTGGCCCGATGGGAGCACACCGTGCCTTCCGCGATCCCCAGCTTTACGCATACCTGCTGCGCAGTGGGAGCGCTCGGGTCACAAAGCTCCAGCGCCACCCGCATTTCCCTAGCAGTTAGCACAGCATGGCTCCGCTGCTCCGCCAGCACCGTCCGGGGTGCGAGCTTTTTTACTTGCAACACGCCCAACATCAAGCTGTTCCCGTACACCCCGCCCCGCGAGGCGATGTCCACCGCCTTCAGGAGCTCCGGGCAAGGTGTGTTGGGGTGCAACAGCGCGTGTGCATTCGCCAGCCGGAAGCGCTCCGCCAGCATCGGCGTGAATTCGCCCAGCACCAGCACCCCCGTGCCCGGATGCCGGTGCCGCACCCAAGCCACCAGCTCCAGTACAACCTGCACGGACTTATCGAAATGGAGCACCACCACCTGCACCCCGTCCTTAGGCCATAAAGCACCCAAGCCTTCCCCATGGGCCAGGTCCAGCACTACCTGCACAAGCCCACCTCGCTCGGCCACCCTGCGGAAACCTTCCCGCACCAGCTCGGAAGCATGCACGATCACCAGGGTTATGGGGTCTATCGCTGGCATGGCGCGGATCGCTTATGGGGAGTCCCGCTTCAAATTTTCACCTACTCCGTGGATCCTGCAATACCCATAAATGGGGATTTTGTGCTGTTCTTAAGCGCTCAGGCCGCGCAGCGGAACCGCCGCGTAGAGGCATTCGCCCTTTGCACGTCCAATAGGTGGGGTGGGCTCCTGAAAACCGTCCGCGGGTTTCCGGCTTTTTATCGGCTTCGGCCCTTTAGCGCTCGGTCCCTTGCTTTGGCGTCTTCCGGCCTTTTAGGCTTTTTAGGCCGCTCGGTCTTCAAGCCCAAAAGTGGAAGCAAGAAGGCATCCGTGGTGCATACCCAGCATAAAAGCAATGACGGCCATCGTTCCGGCGGAGCACGCCACCTTGCGGGAGGCTTCCTAAAACCGACGACTGACCGCCATTGGATGGGAAGGTAGCTCCTGGCCCGGCCTCCGTTGGCCCCTTTCAATGGATCCAAGAGGTTTCACCTATCAGTTCCTTCACTTGGCCATTCCCGTCATAGACCACTTTCCAAGTACCGCCGTCCCCATAGCCAGGCCCATGATGACCGAACAGGATCTCGTAGGTATCTGGCCCCAGCGGCTTCACTTTCAGTTCCACCGTCAAGATGCCCAGGACGGTCGGACCCACAGCGAGTTCCACGGGCGAAAGGAGTTCTTTCAGCGTACGGCCCTCGTCCAAGTCGCGGACGATGAGCCGGACTGAAGTCGTATCACCTTCGTTTGCCGCGCGCAGAAAGGCGACCAGCTGCGCTTCGCTCAGGTGGCGCTTGGCCGCTTTTAGCTGGCGCGATGCCTTGGGCTTCGGTAGCGGCATGGCTTGTTTGGTGTTGGGGTATGCAGGACGCACTATGCCCAAATGCAGTGACGGTCATCGTTTCGGCGGAGCACGCCACCTTTCGGAGGCTTCCTAAAACCGACGACTGACCGCCATTGGATGCGAAGGTAGACTAGCCGCGAGGCGGCCGGAGGCCTATGGGTGGCGGGCACTCGGGAAGAACCCGAGCGCCGGGAGGGGGGACCCATTGGCCAAGGCCGGTAAATAGAATGCACACGGTTCAGTGATCCTGCACTGCACAAGTGGCTTCCATCGAAACCTGAGCCTTGCACTCGGCGTGAAGCTGGTTGCCACGCTCATGGATGAAGTGAATGGGTCGGCAGACAGCTATACCATTGCCGACTTTGATGAGCCATTACCGGCGTACCAACCGTTGACGTGGAACTAGATCAGGCACGCGCGAAACACTCGAGCGCCGGAGTGGGGTAGATTAGATGCATGAGAAATAACAGCAGAATGGCGACGCTCCTAGCGGGATGCGCACTTGCCTTGACACTTATCACGTGCGGGAGGCAGCCGGATGATGGTGATACCACCGCCAAAGCCTGTGCGGAGGGAGCAGGGGATATAGATAGGGATGAAAACTGGGGAACACGGTCAGATGTTGGGCAACTCTTCTTCGCAGGAGTTCTAGTTGCCGCCACAATAGTGCAGTTATTTCAGCTAAGGGCGTCGAACAAGACTGCCTCAGAAGCCCTGATAGAAGCTCGAAAGGGGTCGAAAGCCACACGCGATAGTGTCGAAGCTTATATCGAGCTCGAACGCGGCCGTCTTGCGTGTGTATCGGCCAAGTTGGACCGTGAGTGGGGTTGCATCAAATTCGAGTTCCGTAATGTGGGACGGAGCGGTTTGTTGGTTACCAGTTTTGAAAGTGCTTACTACGATGTGAAAGGCAATTTTGAGAACCCACTAGCGCAAGTTAGCGCTACACCAAACTATGTACAAACATTCATTGATCCATTCTATATGATCGATCAAGATGCCATTTTCAATGATAGCAATCAATCAAGGGACTTACCCAGAGGAGAGGCTGCATGTGTGGATCTTAATGAATCGACAGACGCCGTAATCGCTCATTGGCGTATCCGATACAGCACCGATCAAGGAAGATCCTACCTGCGAACGCATTGCATGGTATTCTTCAACCTTGGGCGATTGAGCGTAGTTGATCCGCGCTTCATGAGAGATGATCAAATTCAGGCTTAGGCTACGAAAGACTCCATAACGGAAGTGAGCGACTGCGCTCGTGTTAAGCCCATGTTCGCATGCTGTGCAACCCAGAAAACCTATTCATTGCTCCCAAGAAAGTAGATAGGATGCAAAGGCAACAAGTTCTTCTTCTCATCAGGCAGCTTGCCGTAGTACTGTTGCCATAGATCTACGAATCGCTCAAAGTCTATCAGTTCTATGTGCTCCCTTGAATCGCGCGCCTCTTTGCGTGCAGGCTTGGAGAAACTTCCGGAGGTCACGAAGATGCCTACATCCGTATTTCGTTTGAGTGTTCCGGCCAACTTCTGGATCTGATCCGCCGAAATCGCATCGTTCGGTCGGTGCTTCACTTGCACTATGATTCTCGGAAGTTTAGTCCCCAATGGATCCGTATAAGCCACGATGTCTACACCACCATCTGGTCCCTTTTCCGCGATCGTGGAAATGTGATAGCCCATTGCTTCCAGCAATGCGGCTACAAGGTCTTGAAATTCGTATGGGTTCCGGCCTATAATAAAGTCGTGTATGCCATTGGACGCTTCCTCCTCGTACTGGTCCAAACGTGCTTTCTGTGCTTGACCCTTTTCACCTTCTACAACTGCTTCAATCTCCTCCGTATCCCCTCCGTTCACCGGGTTCTCCTTCTTTCTTTTGGCATCCCATTCGCGGTACTGCTCGTAGCGGAGAAAAGGAGTTTCTCTGGCCCAAGCTTCATGGCGGCTTCCCCTTCTTCTGTCAGTATCCAAAGACCCTTGTTCTTCCGCATGTATCCAGCCTTGATGCAATCAATGCTGTAGAAATGCAGAATGCTCTTCCAGCGCGTGTTGCCCGTTTTCTCGTATTGATGCTTCTCATAATCATCAAAAGGCACAATGGCTTCAATGCGGCTCAACACCTCCTTACCCCGCAATTCGCCACCCGCTTCCTTCATCTTGAAAGTGGCGTAGATGGTCTTCTCTGCGATTTGTTGTGATCTGGACTTAGCCATGCTTCTCACTTTGATATGGTGCGTGTTAACTGAATAGTTCGGGGGGTAGGTAAAATTGGTCCACAGTTGAGTCGGCTTTCAAACCTACCATCTTGTTATTAATGCTGAAGAGATGACCAAACCATTCTTCAGTGATGCTCGGACTTTGAAGGTAGATTCTTTTATGGGGACTGTGCATGCCAGGACTCATAAATGCTTTCATTAACTTGATGTCAATTGAGCGGTTGAATGCAGGGAATGAGTATCCGATGATTACAAGAACATCTGCTAGTTCAAGGCACTTGTGAGCTAGACCTATTCCTGTCAGAGCCATAGGACTCTCCTCCCATGCAAAATTGAACGTACGCTGCATTGCTCTCAACATCCACTGGTCTTGGCTATCATAACCATCATACAGTTCAAATAGCCGTTTGATGTACAGTTCCGAATCGCCGAGGAGGAGTGAGCTATACAAAGCTCTAGATGTTCCATCAATAACGGCATGGCCGGCAATCCCATTCAAATGTATGAGGTCCGGGACGCTTGTAGTAAGGCCATCCGGCTTTGTGGAATCAGGATAAATAGTAAACCTATTTTTACTATGCAACTCCGATAGATTGGTAAGGCCGTGATAGAGGCCAATGGCATGTTCGATTTGCAGATCATAGTTCCAAGAGAGGATATTGATGCGTTTGGACATCATTCCGTCGTTATCCAAGACCTGCGCGAGCCACGTCATGTATCGCTTATCGATCTGATCTGGCTTGGAATAA
Source organism: Flavobacteriales bacterium (assembly GCA_016719225.1). Classification (GTDB taxonomy): domain Bacteria; phylum Bacteroidota; class Bacteroidia; order Flavobacteriales_F; family PHOS-HE28; genus PHOS-HE28. The sequence continues at coordinate 182,502 of JADKAN010000001.1, forward strand.
GCTACACCCTCCTTTGCTGAGATGGTATAGTCCTTCTTTTCAACTGCTTGCTCGAGTAAGAAATACATGGCAAGGTGAAGTTTAAGGTCCGCTAATTCCTCATCCTTCTTCAATAAGAAAAGAGAGCGTGCATAGGTATCGATGGTGCCATATCTTTCAGCTACACTGGCGTAGAAATCCATTTGTTGCCGATAGCGCGCGAGCCATTCAGTACCTTCTGCAGCTGGATAGACATTGACTAGCCAGCGCCACTGGCTTCTAAAGGCGAGAGGCATTTCCCCCACTATCGGCAACGCTTGATAACTGGCTCCTGCACCTAACCAATACACCACCTTCTTTCCATTTTCAGCAATCATCTGCTCCTTTTCTTTTTTGCAATCATCCCCGCCAACAACCCCGCCGTATATTTCTCATAGAACTCAAACAAAAACTCCACCCGTTTCGCATCATTCGCGAAGGCTTGCGGGCGGTAGCACTGGTCCACGGCCTTATCCAGCGTTTGGTGGGCCTTTACCAGTGCGGGCGGCATAGTGAGCGGGTCGTAGAGGTCCGCGAGGCTGGCGGTGGGGAATTGCGCGCGGGCATCCAGCACGCCTTGGGCGGCGGATTCCACGGTGGCTTGTTGCGCGGTGGTGGCTTGCTCGGGCCAAGGGAAGTTGTTGTAGACAGAAGGGGTATATCGGAAGTCACTCTTCATTCTTCCACAGACAACTGAAGTCCATGCCATGTGCATCAGAGACTGTATAAAACCAAAAGAGAGCATGTCCGCATTCGCAACAACCTGCACTGTATTGGCAGGCACAACAATAGGGTCAATGAATCCAATGGGTATGTAGGCCCGATTCTCGGATGAAACTTCGGGAATGACCAAAAATGGAGTTTCCGGCTGACGATCTTGCGTGAATAGTGTCGGGGTACTTGCGGCTGAACGAACAGACGCGGTAGGACTCCCTTTCCTGAATTGCACAACGGTGTCAAGATGACTTCGGACGATGGGAAAGTTCTTCAGTTCAGTTGGGCCGATTCCTTTTAACCACAGACAGTGGCGGTAGTTTCCATTGATAAACTCGAAGGCTCCCATGTAGGGACGGATCCATTTTTCAGCGGCGGGTTCCTTCTCCTTCAATTCCAAGTATTCGGAGTCATCGAGAATTAGCCCCCCACCATCTGTTGGTTGACTACCCTTGTTGATCGGATGTTTGAACCATATCGGCTTACCCCTTGATTCAAGAATGACATCTGCAGCGTCAAGCAAATACCCGTTTATCTGTAGTGCTTGATGAGGCCCCACGCTATCAGTCATTAGCTCTTCATCATAGATCAACTTTTTCTTGTTGCTCGGACTACCAAATCCTATGATGACGACATGCACTTGAGCTATTCCACGAGCTTCATTGTTCCATTTGAATGTGCGATATGCGAACGTCTTCTCTATGCCGATTCTATTTAGCACGCTCCACATTATTGCAGGCTGTTCTCCCTGCACGATTGAGTTCGTTGAAACAAATGCAACTTGCGTAGTGGTTCCAATCACCAAGCCTGAAGCCACCTTGAACCAACAGGTAACAAAGTCCAACCTTCCAACCCTTCCTTTTTTACCCCAGATGTGTTCATGATCCGCTTGTTGCCCGATTGTTCTCCATTGATGGCCTATGAACGGAGGATTGCCAAGAATGAAGTCATAATGTTCGCCTTCCAGTAGTAGGTCCCGCCAATCGCAGCGTAAGGCATTGGCGCAAGCAATGGTGGCACTGCGCGTCAACGGTATCCGCACCATATACTCCCCAAAAGCCGCGCTGATGCGCTGGTTCATCTGGTGGTCCATCAGCCACATGGCCACCTGTGCGATCTGCGCGGGGAATTCCTCGATCTCGATTCCATAAAAACGGTCCACGTTCAGCAGCACCAGCTTGTCCACGTCCACCACTTGCTGGCCTTTCAGTTGCGCGGTGATCACGGCGATCTCCAGTTCGCGCAGCTCGCGGTAGGTGATCACCAGGAAGTTGCCGCAACCGCAGGCGGGGTCGAGGAAGCGTAGCTCGCTCAGCTTCTTGTGGAACTGGTCCAGCTTGGGTTTGCTGCCCTTCACCTTCTCGAACTCGTCCCAGAGCTCGTCCAAGAATAGTGGCTTGATGAGTTTGAGGATGTTCTGCTCGCTGGTGTAGTGCGCGCCGAGGTTGCGGCGGGCCTTGGCATCCATGGCGCTCTGGAACAACGCACCGAAGATCGCGGGGCTGATGCGCGACCAGTTGAGCCCGGCGCATTCCAGCAGCGTAACACGCATGCCACCGTTCCAATCGGCGATGGGCAGCGGATCCGCGAAGAGCTTGCCGTTGATGTACTTGAAGTCCTTGAGGCGTTCGTCCAGGTTCTTCTGGCGCTTCTCTTCCGGCGTGTTCAGCAACTGGAAGATGCGGGCGAGCTGCGGCCCGGTGTCGGTGCCGTCCTCCCGCGTTTGGTCCACGATGAAATTGTAGAAGGCATCCTGCTCGAAGATGCCCGTATCGTCGGCGAAGAGGATGAAGAGCAGGCGAACGAGGTAGACCTCCAACTCCTTGCCGCCATAGCCGGAAGCCTTCAGCTCATCGTGCAGCTCGCCCATGTATTCCGCCGCGCGGATGTTCACGGGGTCCTGCTCGCGCAAGGGCCGCACCTCATAACCGGCGATGAAGTCGAAGAGCTCGATGCGCTGCGGCAGGTCCTCCAGCAGCAGTTCAGTTTCAACACCGCTCTCCAGGTCGTACAGCACGAAGCGGGCAAAGTCGCTGACGATGATGTAGCGCGGCTTCTCGTGCTCCTTCACGCCGTGGAGGTAATCGACGGCCTGCACGGCGGCCTTCTTCAGGTCCTTGCCGCGGCTCTTGTGCTCAATGAGCACCATGCCCGGCCAGAAGTAATCGATCTTGCCGAGGGCTTTGTCCAGCTTGCGGACATGCACCTCGTAGCTGCCCACGGTGCGCGCACGGATGCCGAAGATGTTGAAGAACTCGTACCAGAAAGGCTTGGCATCGGCTTCTTCTTCCGTTGCCCCGGCCCACTGCTTGGCGAACTTTACGGCACGGGTGCGGATCTCGCGGCGGCTCAATGGCATAGGGCGAAGATGCGGAAAGATGTGCTTCGGCGGATGGTGTGAACTTCGGAGCGCCTCTCTGCAATGCCGACCATTGTGGCTCATTCCGTTCCCCGTGCCTGCGGCGGGCAGATCCGCACTGACAATCTCCGCGTTCGGATTTCTTCCCATCCCAGGCAACGAACCCCCATTCTGTCCTGTCTACCTTTGTGGACCGAAAACAACACCATGGAAATGAACCGATACGCCGCATTCACTTGCACCTTGGCACTTACCTTTTCTGCTAGCGCACAGGATTTCTCGCTGACCACATCATCAACAGTGCCGGCCGTGGGTACCGATGTGCTCATGCACCGCGGCGCGTTCACCGCAGTGCCAGCCGGCGGTGCGGACGTCGCTCATGACCTCACAGGGCTTACAGAAACCAGTTCCAGTACTTACCATTGGACAGCCACTTCCTTAAGCCCCAATGCAGGCATGTTCCCTTCGGCGAACCTGCTGCTCAACAACGGTGGGCCGGACACCATTTTCTACAAGACCTCCGCACTCGGTTTTGAACGGGTGGGGGAGACACGTACCATCGATCTGCTTTTCGCCAATTTCCCCGCCGGTTTCACGGACCCCGTTCTCGAGCTGCCTTTGCCGTTGGCATACAATGATACCTGGACGGACGGCATTGCCGGTACATTCGATGTCGATGGGTCCACCGGGATCCGGGTAGGTTCCCTCAGTGGCATTGCTGATGCTTACGGTTACGTGAGCATCCCCGGATATGCTACGCCACTTCCGATGCTTCGCACCACCACCACGGTCAACGAGTCCATTACGATCACCCCTAGTGGCATTCCCTTTCCTATTGGGGTAACGCACAAGCGCATCGAAGTAGCGTACCGCACGCCATTCAGCAAGATGCCGGTATTCCGTACCGTAACGGATTCACTCATCAGCGCTTTCGCGACACAAGTATCCAACTATTCCGAATGGATGGATGCGGTCACCGTGGGTATCCGCGAAGCACAGGCCGATCCATTTTCCTTGACCGCTTTCCCCAATCCTGCGGATGCTGCCGTGGTGATCGCATTCGATATGCCGAACGCGGGTAGTACAACGCTTACGGTGATGGATGGGCGTGGTACAGTGGTCATGAACAAGGTCATCGGAGCACACAGTGACATGCGCCGAACAGTGGACGTGAAAACTTGGCCTTCAGGAATATATCAGGCAGTGATGACCAGCGCGGACGGCTCGCGTAGTACCAAGCGCTTCTTGGTGGCGCATTGACGCTGATCGGTCAAATGGTCCAATGAGCCCGGTCACTTGCGGAAAGTGATCGGGCTTTTGTTGACATGAACGCTTGCGGAACGTGATCTTTATTGCTCACTGACGAAAGCCACCGAACGCAACCGCCTGACCAGCCCTCCGTACCTTTGTTCCCTGCATGGCTAGCATCCGTTTCGGTAGATACGTCGCGCCCAAGGATGAGCGGACACCCTTTGAAAAGCTCCTGCCCATTTTCCTCGAGATCCTCACGCATACCAGTGGCGATGTGGATGAAGCCTTGGATTGGATGCAGGAAGTGCACAAAGAGCACGGCCTCTTTTCCGCGGAGTACACTTTCGAGAATTTCAAGGAGGATCTCTTCAAGCAAGGGATCCTCGGGGTGCCCACCGGTGGTGGACCTACCGAACTCACTGGCAAGGCCGAGCGCTTGATCCGGGAACGTGCATTGGAGCAGGTTTTCGGCAAGTTGAAGAAAAGTGATCGCGGAAGTCATGGTCTGCGCCGCATCGGGCAGGGGGATGAGACCACCAGCGACCGGCGTGCTTATCGCTTCGGCGATGCGCTGGAACAGGTGGCCATGAGTGACAGCATCCGCAACGCACAACAGCGCGGCATCGATGACCTGCGCATGAGCGAGGACGACCTCGAAGTGGTGGAGACCGAACACCAGAGCGCCTGCGCCACCGTGCTGATGATCGACATCAGCCATAGCATGATCCTCTACGGCGAGGACCGCATCACTCCTGCAAAGAAGGTGGCCATGGCATTGGCAGAACTCATTGCGCGCCGCTATCCGAAGGACACGCTTGACATTGTGGTGTTCGGCAACGATGCATGGCAGGTGAGCCTGAAAGACCTGCCGTACCTGCAAGTTGGACCGTTCCATACCAATACCGTGGCCGGGCTGGAGCTCGCCATGGACATCCTGCGACGGCGCAAGCTGAAGAACCGCCGTATTGTGATGATCACCGATGGCAAACCCAGTTGCATCAAACAGAACGGCGAGTATTACATGAACAGCTTCGGTCTGGACGAGACCATCGTGGCGCGCACATTGGATGCCGCCATGCGTGCACGCAAGGCCAAGATCCCCATCACCACCTTCATGATCGCGCAGGACCCGTACCTGCAAAAGTTCATCGAGCGCTTCACCGAGATCAACCAAGGACGCGCGTTCTACACCGGCCTGCAAGGCTTGGCGGACATGGTGTTCCGCGACCACGCCGCGAACCGGAAAAGCCAATAGTTCAAATCCGTGCCGACCCCCGATCTTCATCGGGGCTATGGCCCGATCAAAACCCGAACATGCCAAGCCATCCCCAAACACTTGCCGAACTGCAGAAAAGCGGGTGGCAGAGCCGTTCCGTGAAAGCGGAATTACGTGCGAACCTGATCGCCCGCATCCGTGCGAAGCAGCCACTTTTTGAAGGGATCCACGGTTATCAGGATACCGTGGTCCCCGCGCTGGAACGCGCCATCCTGGCAGGACACAGCATCAATTTGCTCGGTCTGCGCGGGCAGGCAAAAACGCGCATGGCCCGCTCGCTGGTCCAACTGCTGGACGAATGGATGCCCATTGTGGCCGGCAGTGAGCTGAATGATGATCCTTTCGCTCCCGTATCGCGCTTCGCGAAGGACCTTATAGCCGCCAAAGGCGACAAGACGCCGATCGCTTGGGTCCACCGCAACGACCGCTACACTGAAAAACTCGCTACGCCGGACGTCACCGTGGCGGACCTCATCGGCGACAGCGACCCCATCAAGGCCGCCAACCTCAAGCTGGACTACAGCGATGAACGCGTGATCCACTTCGGCTTGGTGCCCCGCAGTAACCGTGGCATTTTCGTGATCAATGAACTGCCCGACCTGCAACCACGCATCCAAGTGGCGCTGTTCAACATCCTGCAAGAAGGCGATGTGCAGGTGCGCGGCTTCAAGATGCGCTTGCCTTTGGACATCCAGTTCGTTTTCACCGCCAATCCGGAGGATTACACCAACCGCGGTGCCATTATAACCCCGTTGAAGGACCGCATCCAGAGCCAGATCCTTACACACTACCCTGAGCGCATCGAACTGGGTATGGCCATCACGGCGCAGGAAGCGCGCCTTACGCCGGACCAACGCGCTACCGTGCGCATGCCGGAACTGCTACGCGAACTGGTGGAAAGCATCGCGATGGAAGCCCGTCAAAGCGAATTCGTGGACCGAAAGAGCGGCGTGAGCGCACGTTTGGCCATCGGAGCGCTGGAAAGCGTTATGGGGGCTGCCGAACGTCGGGCACTTTACGCCAATGAGAAGGAAACCACCGCACGCATTGCCGACCTTCTCGCGGTTACGCCCGCCATCACCGGGAAGATCGAACTGGTATACGAGGGCGAACAGGAAGGCCCCGAAAAAGTCGCAGAGCACCTGATCGGGCTCGCGATCCGGAACACCTTCCTGCGTCATTTCCCCAACCCATCGCCCAAGCGAAGAGGTACCACGCCGGATCCCTTCGCGGACGTTGTGGCTTGGTTCAATGACCACCAGATCGAACTGCGCTCGGACGGAAAGAACGCTGATCATGCGAAAGCATTGAGCAAGGTTTCCGGATTGTCCGACCTGCTTAAGTTGAACGACGATCCAATTGCACCTGAAGACCGCAACACGTGGGCTGAGTTCATCCTGCACGGCCTTGCCGAGCATAGTCGGATCGGTCGCTCGGGGCCCGGGGGTAATGTGCGTTTTGGCGACATGTTGAGCGACCTGCTGCCGGACGTGGATGACCTTGATGAAGAAGGGGAGGACCGAGGCCCGTTCTGACCGAGGATGTCCTTTTTCGCACCCTGTTCGTAACCCGGAGATCCCACATCTTGGCCCATCACCGGCAAATCCTACCTTAGCACCGCCATGGCGGCCGCAGACATCCAACAGAACGTACAGCGCATTTTCCGCGACTACTTGGAGACGCAGGGGCACCGCAAAACGCCGGAGCGCTTCGCCATCCTCACCGAGATCTATGCGCAGGACGGTCACTTCGACATCGAGCGGCTCTACCTGCGCATGAAGCGCAAAAAGTACCGCGTCAGCCGGGCCACACTTTACAACACCATGGACCTGCTGCTGGATTGCAAACTGGTTCGAAAGCACCGTTTCGTTGGTGCACAGGCACAGTTCGAGCGCGCACACAGTTTCCGCCAGCACGATCACGTGATCTGTACCGCCTGCGGCAAGGTCATGGAATTCTGCGATCCCCGCATCCAGCACGTTCGTGCCACCGTGGCCGAGGTGATGGGCTTCCAAGTGAGCCACCATGCCTTGCACATCTATGGCCTTTGCCCCAACTGCATCCCCGAAGTAAGCAAACCATGACCACCGCAACCGATAAATCCCCGTTCGAGCTCACCGTTTCCGATGAGAAGGGCGCCAAGGTCTTCCACCTTCATGGCCGCCTCATGGACCAACAACAGGCTGACCACCTGATGAAGGTGTTGGACGAACACCTCAACGGCAAGGATGGGATGAACGTGGTACTGGATATGGGCCGGTTGCTTTACATGAACAGCACCGGGCTGAACATCATGATCAGCGTGCTTACACGCACGAAGAAAACCGGGGGGCAGGTCGTCCTTGCCGATGTTTCCCATGGCGTCCGCCAGCTTTTCGTCGTTACTAAATTGGATACGGTGTTCCCTATTTTGGACACTGTGGAACTGGCCTTGGCCAAGTTGAACGCATAACATGGCCGGACGTGTGGATGTGCTGCTCGGCGCCCAATGGGGTGATGAGGGCAAGGGAAAGGTTGTGGACGTGATCGCCCCTGGATACCAAGCGATCGCCCGATTCCAAGGCGGACCGAACGCTGGTCATACCCTCATTTTCGATGGTATAAAGCATGTGCTGCATACCATTCCCAGCGGAGTGTTCAGAAAGGACGTTTGGAACCTCGTGGGTAATTGCGTTGTGATAGACCCTGTTGTCTTCCTGAAAGAAGTGAAGAGCTTGGCGGATGCCGGCGTTGACGTGCGGCCGCGCCTGTTGATCAGCAGAAGGGCACATTTGATCCTGCCTACGCACCGTGCACTCGATGCGGCCAGCGAGGCGGATAAAGGCCAAAGCAAGATCGGCAGCACACTGAAAGGCATTGGTCCCACCTACATGGACAAGACCGGCCGCAACGGTCTGCGCGTGGGCGATATTGAACGACCGGATTTCATGGACCGCTACCACACCTTGGTCGCCAAACACGAGCGCCTGTTCGGCATCTACGACCATAAAGTGGATTGGAAACCCATGGAAGCCGAGTGGCTACAGGCCATCGCAGCGTTGCGCGAGTTCACGCTGGTGGATAGTGAGCACTGGATGGACCAGCAACTGCGCGCCGGGAAGAACATCCTTGCGGAAGGCGCGCAAGGCACTCTGCTGGACATCGAATTCGGCACCTATCCCTTTGTCACTTCAAGCAACACGATCACCGCTGGTGCTTGCACCGGATTGGGCATCGCGCCTTCGCGGATCGGCAAGGCCATCGGCATCTTCAAAGCTTACTGCACCCGTGTGGGCAGTGGCCCGTTCCCCACAGAACTGCATGATGCGGACGGCGAACACATCCGGACCGCCGGCAACGAATTCGGCAGTACCACCGGGAGACCCCGCCGCTGTGGTTGGCTGGACCTTCCCGCACTGCGCTACGCCGTGATGGTGAACGGCCTTACCGAACTTGCCATGATGAAGGCGGATGTGCTTAGCGGAATGCCGACGGTGCGCGTTTGCACCAGCTACCGCATCAATGGCAAGGAAACGGACCGACTACCCTTCGACATCACGACCGGCGTGGCGCCGGTCTATACCGACATGCCGGGATGGGGCGCCCTGGACCCCAAGCTTGCTTTACCCAAAGAGATCGAGGATTATATCCGCTTCATTGAAGAAGCCGTGGAAGTGCCCATCCGCTTGGTGAGCACTGGTCCGGACCGCACGGCAACGCTGTTGCGAGAGGCTCAGGCCTTGGTTCGCTGATCCACTGCATGGCCAAGGACCGTGCGCGCAAAAAGCAAGTGACGACGGGACCGTTGGTCCTGCCGCCTGCCGTGTTGAAAGCGCTGGGAGATGAAGCTCCATTGCTGTTGAAGGCATTGTCCGAGGCGCCTCCGGTGAGTATTCGGCGCAACCCGGTGAGATCCGCGCCGCACCAAGGCTCGCCTGTGCCTTGGTGTGTGGAAGGTCTGTACTTGGAACAGCGGCCGGTCTTCACGTTGGACCCGCATTTCCACGCAGGGTGCTACTACGTTCAAGAGGCTTCAAGCATGTTGTTGGAGCAAGCTTTCCGCGCCTGTGGTCCAATACCGGAACATGCCGTGGCCTTGGATCTCTGCGCAGCCCCAGGCGGGAAGACCACGCACCTTGCAGCGTTGCTCCCACCTTCCGCATTATTGGTGGCCAATGAACCGGTGCGCGCACGTCAGGCCGCGTTGCAGGAGAACCTGTGGAAATGGGGGAGACCGAACGTGGTGGTCACGGGTAGTTTACCAGCAGACTTCGCGCCCCTGGGTGAATGGTGCGACCTGATCCTTGTGGACGCGCCGTGTTCTGGCGAAGGGATGTTCCGCAAAGAACCTTTTGCGCGCGTGCAATGGAACGAGCAACTGGTGGAAAGCTGTGCGCAGCGGCAAGTAGGGATCCTGGCCGATGCGTGGGCTGCATTGAAGCCCGGAGGTCACTTGATCTATAGCACGTGTACTTGGGAGGAAAAGGAGAACGAATCACAGGTGCAGCAATTGATCGATCTAGGAGCGACCTACTTGCCTATTGCCGTGGACGGGAATTGGGGTGTTGTCGTTGGCGATCGGGGCCTACGCTGCTATCCGCATCGTTTGAGAGGTGAAGGTTTTTTTATCGCGGTGGTGCGTAAGCCAGGGGAGTTCGTTCCACAGTCTTCACGTCCAAGCCCGGCCCAACCGGTGGATGTTGAAATTGGGGGTTGGACGAAAGATCCCGTAGATCAGTGCATCATTCAACAGGATCGCATCGGCCATTTGCTTTCCCGGCACTGGGCGGGGCTTGTGGAAGAACTGATGTGCACCGTGCGCGTGCTTTCACCCGGTATCCCAGCGGTGCAGGCGAAGGGTGTTGGCGTGGTGCCACATGCCGCACTGGCATTGTCCATGGCGTTGAGAACGGATGCTTTCAACCGGCTGGAACTGCCCTTAAAGGAGGCCTTGGCCTATCTGCGCGGGGAAGCACTCTCCGCGAATGATGCCACAGGGATCGCATTGGTGCAATTCGAGGGCTCACCTCTGGGTTGGGCGCACGGGGCGGGCAACCGCTGGAACAACGCATGGCCAAACCCGTGGCGGATCAGAATGCGTTGAACGGGTTTGTTAAGCGGATGAACGATCATTGTTCTTAGCACGTGAGCTTAATGACGGCATGTATCCTTCTCCGTCGGTGTACATGAATATCCTGCCCCGGCTTCACATAGGGTCCATGGTCTTTGTGCACGTTCGGCTATGGCCCGCAGCTTGTAGGCGATTACTTTGCAATGCACATGCTTGACCGGTCCCTTGACTTTTTTGAACGCCATAAGTACGGCGTGATCGGCACACTCATGCTCCATACGTTACTGGTATTCACCCTCACCATGAGTAAGGTGGATGGCGATATGACTCCCGCAAAACAGGAAGAAATCCAGGTGTTGATGGACTTTACGCCACAACCCACGACACCAGAGGAGGAAGAACAACAGACCGAGGCAGGCATGCAGGCCGTGACGAACCGCGCGAGCAATTCCACGGCCGACGTCTCGAATACGCCGCCCATGACCCGCGCAGCGCAGGAGCGGATGGGAAAGCGCGTGGAGGAGGACCTACACTCGATGGAGAAGGAGGAGTTCGATCGGCTCGCACAGGAACGCAAGGATCAAGGCAAAGAGATCACCGTGCCGCAATTGGACCCCAGCAAGTTCGACAAGAGCAACTACATGGATAAAACGCCCAAACCCATCAAAGTGGAGGGTTTGACCACCGTTTCATACGACCTTAAAGGGCGGACGGACATTATCCTGGAAGTGCCCGCGTATCTGTGCAAAGGCAGTGGTAAGGTGACGATACAAGTGGCAGTGGATGCCGCCGGACGCGTGCTGAGGGCCGATGTTGATGCAGCACGGACCACCACGAAGGAAGCTTGCATGGTGGACAATGCGGTCGCTTCCGCATCGGGTGCGCAATTTTCCCGTTCGTCCACCGCGCCGGATCCACAGCGCGGCACCATCACCTACATTTTCCTTCCCCAGTAAGCGTTGGATCTTCTTGCCAGTGAAGATACTGGTCCTGGTATGCCGGAATGGGCCGCACATGCTTCGTAACTTCATGGACCGGAATGCGTTCCAACTCTTTTAACCTTCACAAGAATATGGGATCGAACTTGCTGGACTATCACAAGCAGATATTGGAAAAGATCAGCCATGCGGACCGTGCCGTTTTCCGCAAGGAGCTTCGTAAGGCTTTTAAGCGCTTATTGCCCGCCGAACGTGATGAACTGAAAAGGTGGTTCCGCGAAACCTGCGTTTGCAGGCCAGGGGGAAATGAGGGAACGTTACAGCCGCAGCCGGTCCGTAGGATCAATTGAAGTGCTTGCTGTCCCACGCCTCGTTGCTGAACTGGCCGAAGAACGCCAGCCACCCGAATGCCGTTGCGGCACAAGACGTCATGATGGCCCAGAGGAACACGAAAAAGCGGTGAGCACCCCACCAGCCCGCGGAAGCGTCCACCGCTATCAGCGAAGTGGGTATCAGGGCCGCGACAGTACCGGCCAGCACCAGCACGGTGGCCAGTAAATGCCAAGGTCCTCGTACCGGCCACGTGAGCAGGGAACGAACCGGCCCGATCTCGTGGCCCCATTGGTGCACTAAATAGTAGCGTCCACCTCCCACGGGAACGAATAAAATGGGGTCTGCATCACAATCCTCTAATTTAAAGAGGCGTGACGGTGCCATGATCTTGAATCCAACAAGCGGTGCGGTGGCCATGGATTCTGTGTGGCGCAGCGCCAGCAAGGCCTGTAGGGGGATCTCCGCCTTGAAATTGCCGCTGGGCAGGAAACGCAACCGATAGCGGATGCATGTCCTCCGGATATCCTCCATCTCGAAAACACGCGCGGGATCCATGCCCGTGAGCTGGTTTTCGCGGTGGATCCGGGATGTACGCACCACGGCCAATAGGATGTCGTCCTTTTTTTGCTCTTCCTCCAGTATGGAGTACACCTCCTGCATCAGCGACTCCTGCCCGCGGAGTAAGCGGGCCAAGCGTTCCTCGTTGGGATGGAGCATCGCGGCGGTCGTTTAATTGGTTCAACCTTCACTGCGGCCACCCAAGCTGATGGCCTGGAGTTCGCTTTCAGCGTCCTCGTTCGTGCTTTTCCTTTTCCGGCCCTCGATCAACGGAGCCTGAGGTGCGGTATTGCGCAACCTGCAATTGGCAACAACATTTTCTTGCCCCACGGGCTGTTCCACCACTGCATGCCAGATGGAGTCAAATGGCAGGGTGAACCGCAACAGACCAGCTTCATCTTGCCCACGGAAATACGTGTGGGTGCGTCCACCTGCATAATTCTTGAACTCACCGGCGGTCATGAACTTTACAGTTGCTGGTCGGTCCATTTCAACCTCAATGGTCTCGTGCCGTTTGGCGGGGTATTTCCGGTAGAGGAAGCGCATGTTGGGTTTTGGGTTTGGCAAGTGCTAAGATATGGAAGTGGACAAGCGAGGGGGGACGGTTCTCAAAGTTTCACGCTCAGCACCGGGAAAGTGGTATGGTTCACGATGTCCTCCGTAAGGCTTCCGTTCACCACGTGGAAAAAGCCCTTCCGCCCATGCGTGGCCATAGCGATCATGTCCGCGTCGATACTGCGGGAAAAGTCCAGTATGCCCTCCTCCACGCTCAGGTCGTTGTAAATGGTGCTGGTATACTTCTTCAGCTCGTGGCGCTGCAGGAAGGAATCTATGGCCTGGTAGCTATCGGCGCTGCGCTGGAAACTGCCGGGCGTGTTCACTTTCAACAGGTGGATCTTGGGGTCGAACAATTCCACTATGGGCATGAAAACATCAAACTTCACAATGTCGTCCGGGGTAAAGTTGGAGGCGTAAACCAGGTCTTTCACCTCAAAGTCCTCGACTTTGTGCTTGATCACCAGCACGGGCATCGGTGCGATGCGTACCACACGTTGCGTGTTGGAGCCCACCACGCCGCGCATGCCGCGTGCGCCGTTGCTCCCCATCACCACCAGGTCCATATGCGCCAATTGCGCGTTCTTGAAGATCTCCGTGATGCCGAATTGGCGTAGCATGAAGCGCTTCATGGTGATGCCCTCCAAGAACGGCAGTTCCGGCACTTTATCCAGCCGGAGTTCGATCTCGTCCCGGACTTTGTGGTTGCTCGCGTGGAAGTTCCCCATGTCCTCGTAGACGTGCACCAAGTGGATCGTGGCACCGCTGAGCCGCGCCAGCTTCGCCGCCACCCGCAATGCATCCGTCGCGCATTCAGAGAAGTCGTAGGGGACGAGGATATGGTTCAAGGCCATGGATGTAGGATTGGTGGAACGCCTGAAAGTTAAGGAGGCTTTGGTTCCCTGCAACACGGTGTGGTTGAAGGCCACATCACCATGGTCGGCTGTTCGGAGAGGCTTATGACATGGCGATATACCTTCGCCGCACATGTCCGCTATTGAGATACCTGCGACTGAAAAGACGCCCGCCGTGCGTTTTCTGCCTGATGAAGGCCTGTTCGAACTTTCGGGAAGCTCTATCCATGAAAATGCCCATGCTTTCTACAAGCCACTGCTTCAAAGCATGTCCGATTATGCCAAGCAACCTAAGCCGGTGACGCAGGTGCTTATTTCAATGCCTTATTTCAACTCCAGTAGTGCCAAGTACATATTGGACCTGCTGAAGTTGCTGGATGATGCCCATGCCTCCGGAGCCAGTGCAGTCACATTGCGTTGGCTGCACGATGCAGATGACCTGGACATGGAGGAGGCGGGCCACGACTATCAAGAACTGCTTGACATGAACGTGGAGGTGGTCTCCGTTCAGGATTGATCCCTAAGGCACGCCACGATAGCGCAGCTAAAGGACTGTGTTCACTGACCCGGACTTATTCCTTCCGGATGGATGATCCGTTGATGGGCTCACCGGAACCGCTCCAACCACATTTGTGCCGGTATGGGCAGGTGGTCCCTGAAGTGGAACACTTGACCGGAGCGTTGTACGACCCGCTTGTAAACCACGGGCTTGCCATCCTCTTCCACGGCCCGTTCGGTCACAACGGCACCGCCTTCCATGTAAACGCGCTCCGCCGGCCTTACGGGCGCGTGTAGCGGTGCTGTTGGTATCGCCACGGATTTTTCAAGCGGTACAGGCAGACCTGGGGATGTTGCCGGCACTATTGGAGCTGGCCTCCCGCTGCCGGTCTGAAGGCCGCTCTCTGTTCCATCCCGTGTCCTCAGCAGGGCTTGCAGGTCTTGTATCTTCACCTTGGGGTAAACATTATATGGCCGCGTCCTACGGGCTTCTTCATAGGCCGAAAGCGCATCCTCGTACCGAGCTTCGCGGAAAGCGGTTTCCGCTTGCCGCATCACCTCTTGATAGGCACTATCGCTTTTCGCTTCTGCGGTCTCCTTGGCCGCTAAAGCGGAGCGCTCCTTCGGGCTGAGATGTTCAAGCCTCTCGGAAAGCGGGTCGGCCTGCTGTGCCCATAGCGGAGTGGCGAAAACCAGCACCGGAATGATCAAGAGTTTACGAACCAAGAGCAGGGAATGGGTGTTCATGACGACGGGCCAGCACAAAATACGGACCCGGAGCATATCCGCACCATGCGGAGTACGTAATTTCGCCCCCGAAGTTGGCTTTAACCATAACAAGCCTGTTCCAAACCTTAAGAACCATGCGCAACCCCACCTTGAAATCCGCCGTTTTCAGCACCATCGCGGCCGCGCTGGTATTTGCTTCCTGCCAGACCGATCCCACCACCACCGACCAGTATAAGAGCTTGGAGCACGACAAAACCGTGGCTGTTGAAGAAGGCACCATGAAGGATTCCACCATCAATGAGATGTTCGGGGCCTTTAACCGGGTGAGCGAGAACCTGCGCATGATCCGCGACAAACAGGGCTTGATCGCCAAGGGGACGAGCGGCGTGGAAGGTGGTAAGAACATGGAACAAAGTATCGCGGACGACCTCAACGCCATCGATTCCTTGCTGGCCGCGAATAAGAAGATCATTGCGCGGATGAAGAGCAGTTCTGCCAAGGACGCTACAAAGTTCACTGAGCTTCAGAAGAGCATTACCGAGATGGAGCGTACGATCAGCGACAAGGATGCTGAGATCGGGTCCATCAAGGAGCAGCTGACCAGCACCAATTCCTCGCTGGCCAGTATGATCCAGATGTATCAGGACAAGGAGCAGCAAGCGAACATGCAGACGGATGAACTCAACGCCGGCTGGTATTGCGTTGGTACCGCAAAGGAATTGCGCGACAACAACGTGCTCACCAAGGAAGGTGGCGTCATAGGCATCGGTGCAGTGAACAAACTGAACACCGCTGATCTCAACAAGAGTTACTTCAAGAAGATCGACATAACCAAGACCACCGTAATCCCTGTGGATGCCAAGAAAGCCAAGGTGATCACATCACACCCGGCCGGCACATACGAGTTGGTCGGAAAGGACCGCGTGCAGAATCTCACGATCAAGGATACAGCGCGCTTCTGGAGCGTAAGCAAGTACTTGGTTATCGAAGCGGATTAAGCGAGGAGTGGTTCCGCGCCAGTGGCGGACCCGAGTTACACCATACATCGCCCCGGAATGCAGGGGGCATCATGAAAAAGGCCGCGAACTTCGCGGCCTTTTTCATGATGTGTGTGGAACAGCGGGTTACTTCGTTCCCGCTTTAGCGGAGCCCTTTTTTCCAGCGCAGCAGCCTTTACCGCCGTCCTTGCCGCAGGAGTCCAACTTCCCGGATGACTGCAGATCCTTCATCTTCTTCTGCTGGTCCGGGTTGAGCACTTCCGCAATGGATGCGTATGTAGCATCGTCCTGCTTCTTGGCCTTGGCGTCCATTGTTTCGCAGTGGCCGCGCATGCCCATCAGGCTTTCCTCGTTCTTCGTCAGCAATTCATTCACCTTAACGGTCTGGTCCTTATCCAAGTTCAGTTCCTTGGTCAGCATTTCCACCTTGGCCTTGGTCATGTCAGCACAGGCCTTGGCGCTCTCTTTATCTGTGGATTGGGCGTTCGCCATGGAAGCCACACCGATCAACAGTGCGGCAGCGAACAATTTGAACGTCCTCATGGGTTGTGTTTGTTTTGTTCTGCGAAGATACGGAAGCGGTGCGACCTTTTTACCCCCTGCGGATGAGCATCGTGAGGCACAAATGGGAACGGTCGATGTGTAAGTCCTGCTCGTTGCCGGAATAGCGACCACTATGAACCCTTCGTCCCTCGCACCATGCGTTCGATGGAATCCCACATCCCAGGCTCTACCATTTCCAGCATGTTGAACTGACCCGCTCCCTTGAGCCATTCGCCGCCATCAATGGTCACCACCTCTCCGTTAACGTAGCTGCTGTAGGGGGAGATCAAATAGGAGGCCAGGTCGGTGAGTTCATGGTGTTCACCCACGCGCCCCAACGGCACGCGCTTGGCCATGTCGAATTTCTCCACTAGTTCACCCGGCAGTAGGCGTTGCCAAGCGCCTTTGGTGGGAAAGGGGCCGGGCGCTATGGCGTTGGTGCGGATGCCGTATTTCGCCCATTCAACCGCCAAGGAACGTGTTAGTGCCAGCACCCCTGCCTTGGCGCACGCACTTGGCACCACATAACCGCTGCCGGTCCACGCGTACGTGGTGGTGATGTTGAGCACGGTCTTGTTTTTCTCACCCTTAGCGATCCAATGCTTCCCAAAAGCCAAGGTGCAATTCACAGTACCCATCAACACGATGCCGATGATGGTCTCGAACGCCTTTCCGCTGAGCCGCTCAGTCGGGCTGATGAAGTTCCCTGCGGCATTGTTCACCAAACCGTCCACTTGCCCGAATTCCCTCGTCACTTCCTCCACCAAATGATCCACCGCTTTCCAGTCGCGCACATCGCAGGCCACCGGTAACACTTTGCCACCAGTGGCTTTTTCCATTTCCTTGGCGGCGGTCTCCAGAACGTCCATCTTCCTGCTGGTGATGCACACGTGAGCCCCCAGACGCAGAAACGCTTCGGCCATGCTGCGTCCCAGGCCGGTTCCCCCGCCCGTCACCACGATAACTTTCCCGTCCAATGCGCCATCGCGCAACATGCTTTGCTTGTTTTCCATGTTCATTCGGGAGCGTTGGTACGCGGCACTGGTTTGTTTTCGTTCCGGTCCGTATTGCTCTGTGGGGCCTGTACGGGTACCATGGGCTTATCAACTGTGCCGCCGCAATGGGCGATCACCAGCTTTTCCACTTCATCGCCGTGCTGCGCAGTGAAGCCGAGTTCCAGCGCCTGCCGGAAGTTGACGCACGCCTTGGCCGTATCCCCGCCATCCAGAGCGATGATGCCAAGGTTGCGGTAGATGTAGGGGTTGCGCACCTTACGCTTGCGGGCGCGTTGGATGTCGGTTAAAGCTTTGTCGTGTTGACCCAATTTGTATTCGCTCCAGCCCCTGTTGTTGAAGGCATAACTGTAGTTCGGGTTCAGTTTGATGGCCCGGTCATAATCCGCTATGGCAGCGGTATGCCGTTCGTTGGCCGCCTCCAGCCAATAGCCGCGGCTGTTGTAGTTCACCGGATCTTTTGGGTCCATGGCAATGGCCTGTGCAAAGGCAGCACGCGCTGTTGCCGTATCGCCCGCCTCGGCCGCCAATTCGCCTTGCATGCGCAACAACCGCTCACGACCGGCATCCTCCGGCGATACCTTGCCCAAGGCCGTGTTGATCGCTCCTCGTGCTGTGGGCAGGTCGCCTCTTGCGCGCTCCACCTGTGCCAGTCGGTAAAGCGCCTCTTCCGAAGATCCCTTGACCAAAGCAGCGTGCAGATGTGCTGCTGCACTGTCCATCCGCCCCAAGCCCTGCTCTGCAATGGCCAACTGCAGAAAGCCAACCAAGCTGTCCGGCATGAGGCGCATGGCCGTGCGTGAATCGGCTTCCGCCTTCTCAAACTCAGAAATGGTGTTCCACGCCTGTGCCCGCAAGCCGTAAAAAACGGGCTGATCTGTTTTCGACAAGGCGCCCGTGGCCACACGCAACGCTGGATACGCTTTTCCCTTGGACAAGAGTTTCCTTACCTTTTTCTCCTGGTGGCTCATGCCTTGGGCCAACAACATTGCGGGCAGTAACAAGGATGCGATGAATGCTTGGGAACGCATGGGGCTAAGGTAGGGAGCTATAGCGCAGCCAATGGCCAGGCAATGCTCCTGAACGCTCCTTCGCGATCCGGTCATTCTCCTGTACCAATACGGCCCCATAAGCGGTGAGAACAATGCGGGATGAAGGTGTGGAGCGGAATAAACGAAAGCTCGGCTTTTGACGTTGTATAACTTCACGCCATGCGCCTGAATTACCCCGCTAAGATCCTCGTCGCTTGGGGTGAAGCCATTTCAGGCAATGCACAGATCCGTGACTGGTTGATCAAGAACGGCTATCCTGAGTTGGGTATTTTCGTCTTTGCCTTGCACCTGAAGGCCGATGCACGCAAGTGGCTCATGGAGAACGGCCACCCCCATTTGATGGCGGTGATCCGCGGCATCGAGGACGATGAGGAGGCCTTGAAATGGCTCGATGCCAATAACATGAATGTCCTTCGCAAAGTAGCCGAAAGCGGTGGTAATGACGATGCGTTCCAATGGCTGCTCAAGAATGACCACCGCGAACTGGCCATGCTCGGCCTCAAGATGTGGTCCATTAAGATACAGATCGAGGACGACCACAATGACCCGCACAAATACTCGGCGGAGTAAGGGTTCGGGGAATCCGAAGAGCCGCTGAGAAAGGCAGTTACTGAACGGAACGTTTGCTGGAGCGAATTGGGGCGTTCCCGCTACTGCCTATGCGCTGCTGACCGTTACCGCCGACCGCCAACGCACATGGAGAACCACAAGGGATCCCGGACCAAAAGCAGATCGGAAGTTGGTGGAAGTCCTGCCAATTGAGAACTAATGGTCGATCCGCTCCACGCGCCTTACCTCGGGCACTTCGCGGAGTTTTTCCACCAACGAGTGCAGGTGTTGCGCGTCATGGACGTAGGCCATCACTTTGCCTTCGAAAATGCCGTCCTTGCTTTCGAAGCTGATGCTACGCATGTTCACGTTGCTGTCCCGGCTGATAATGGTGGTGATGCGGTTCACAAGCCCGACCGCGTCGATGCCGCTGAATTGGATGCCGGCCAGGAATTCCACGCTATCCTTGCCTTTCCAGCGCGCCTTTACGATGCGCATGGCGAAGTTGCTCATCAGCTGCACGGCGTTGGGACAGTTCACCCGGTGGATGCGGATGCCTTCACCGGGTGTGATGAAGCCGAATACGTCGTCGCCGGGGATCGGATGGCAGCACGGACTCAGCTTATAGTTCATGTTCTGCACATCGTCGCCGATGGTGAGCGTGCCACCTTGGTTACCCCGGATCTCGGCCACGATCTCTTCCAACGGCCTTTCCTCCATGGTGAGCTTTCCCTTGGCCATGTGCAGGCGGCCGTTCTTCACTTGCGGTGGCGGTAGTTTGTGCAGGTCATGGCGGCCGCGTGCGATCTGCCAGTAAAGGTCATTCGGGCTGGAGGCCAGCAAATGGTCCTGCAGCACCGCGATATTCTCCTTGTTCACTTTGGCGCCCCACGTCCGCATTTGGTGTTGCACAGCGTCGCGGCCCACCATGGCGAGTTTCCGTTTCTGCTCGCGCAAAGCTTGCTTGATCTTGTGCCGGGCACGCGCTGTTACCACGTAGTTGAGCCAGTCCTCTTTAGGCATCTGCTTCCTACTGGTTATGATCTCCACCTGGTCACCGCTGCGTAGGGGCTGGCTGAGGGGAACAAGCTGGTGGTTCACTTTCGCACCGATGCAATGCCGGCCGATCTGGCTGTGGATCTCGAATGCGAAATCCAAAGCCGTGCTGCCCTTGGGCATATCCCGCATTTCACCAGTGGGGGTGAACACCATGATGGTGTCGCTGAAGAGGTTCAGCTTGAAGTCGTGAACGAAGTCCAACGCGTTGCTGCCTGGATCGGCGAGTATCTCGCGGATCTTGTTCAACATACCGTCCATGGCGTTGGCGTGCTGTTCTTCGCCTTTGTACCGGTAGTGCGCAGCAAGGCCCATTTCCGCGACTTCGTCCATCCGGCGGCTGCGGATCTGTACCTCCACCCATTTGCCGCCCGGGCTCATCACGGTGGTGTGCAGGCTTTCGTAGCCATTGGCCTTGGGCCGGCTTATCCAGTCCCGAAGACGGTCCGGGCTTGGCTGATAGTAGTCCGTTACGATGCTGTACACTTTCCAACAGTCCGCCTTTTCCAGCTCCTGCTTGCTGTCCACGATAATGCGGATGGCGAACACGTCGTACACCTCCTCGAAGGTGACGTGCTTGTTCACCATCTTGTTATAGATGCTGTTGATGCTCTTGGGTCGTCCCTTGATCTCGAACTCCAGCCCTTCTTTTTCCAGCGCTTCGCGGATGGGCAGGATAAATCGGCTGATGAAGCGCTTGCGCACACTTTCGCCCTTCTTCAACTTTTCCTCGATGTCAGCATAGACTGTGGGTTCCTTGTACTTCAGCGCAAGGTCCTCCAGTTCGCTCTTGATGGCGTAAAGGCCCAGCCGATGGGCAAGCGGTGCATATAGGAAGAGGGTCTCGCTAGCGATCTTCAACTGCTTCTCGCGCGGGAGCCCATCCAAGGTGCGCATGTTG
Source organism: Flavobacteriales bacterium (assembly GCA_016719225.1). GTDB lineage: Bacteria > Bacteroidota > Bacteroidia > Flavobacteriales_F > PHOS-HE28 > PHOS-HE28. The sequence goes on from JADKAN010000001.1 coordinate 203,747, forward strand.
TGCAAGCGGTCGGCCAGCTTGATCAGGATGACCCGCACATCCTGCGCAAGCGTTAGGAGCACTTTGCGGAAATTCTCCGCTTGCATGCTGTCGGTCTGCCAGTTCACCCCGCTGATCTTGGTGAGCCCGTCGATGATGGTGGCCACGGTGTCACCGAACATTTCACGCACATCGTCCAAGGTGATGTCGGTGTCCTCCACTGTATCGTGCAGCAGCGCCGAGACCACGCTGGTAACACCCAGTCCGATCTCTTCCGCGCAGATCCGGGCTACCGCGATGGGATGGTAGATGTAGGGTTCGCCGCTTTTGCGCCGCTGTGTGCTGTGCGCCTCCATGGCGATGTTGAAGGCCTTGCGGATCAGGCGTGTGCCTTCAGGCGTGCGGTCCGTACGCAGGCCGCGCAACAAGCCGCGGTAACGGCTCAGGATCTGGTCCTTTTCCTGTTCAAGGTCGATCTTGGCGACACTGTTCGGCATGCATCAAATTTAGGGTGGCCGCCGCCGTATGCCCGCTACAATGCCGGAAGTATGGTGCCCTTCACCTCGCCGAAGCCGATGCGCAACCCGTCTTTTTCGCAGTGCCCGCGCATGGTGATGGTGTCGCCATCATTGATGAATTTGCGCTCGCTGCCATCCGCCAAGGTGATGGGCTTGGTGCCGCGCCAGCTTAGCTCCAACATGCTGCCGTAGCCGCTTGGGTCCGGTGCGCTGATGGTACCGCTGGCCAACAGGTCGCCGCAGCGGATATTGCAGCCGTTCACCGTGTGGTGCGCCAGTTGCTGCGCCATGCTCCAGTACAAGTGCTTGAAGTTGCTGCGGCTGATCACCGTTTCGCTGCCTTCCGGCGTGGTCAACACGGTTTCCAAGGCGATGTCGAATGCCTGTTTTCCATGTCCTTGCAGGTAGGGGAGCGGCTGGAATTCCGGTTCGGGTTGTGCCGTGCGGAAGGGTTCCAAAGCATCCAGCGTTACCACCCAGGCGCCCATGCTGCTGCCGAAGTTCTTCCCCAGGAACGGCCCCAACGGCACGTACTCCCAGCTCTGGATATCGCGCGCGCTCCAATCGTTGAAGAGCACCATGCCGAAGATGTGCTCCTCGGCTTCTTCCACGGAAATGTGCTGACCCAATGGCTTGCCACCGAAGGTGATGAAGCCGGTCTCCAGTTCGAAGTCCATTTGCTTGCTAGCGCCGAAGACCGGTGGCTCGTCCGGCTTGGGCCGCATTTGGCCTTTGGGCCGGTGCAACGGCGTGCCGCTTGCGACGATGGAACTCGCGCGACCGTGATAGCCCACGGGCAGGTGCAGCCAGTTCGGCATCAAGGCGTTCTCCGGCCCGCGGAACATGGTGCCCACATTGAAGGCATGTTCGCGGCTGCTGTAGAAATCGGTGTAGTCGCCTACTTCAATAGGCAGGTGCAAGGTGCAATCGGCCACAGGCAACAAGGCCGCAGTGCGCGTTGCGGCATCATTGCGCAGCGTGCCGTTGTCGGCGGAAAGCAATTCGCCCAAGCGCTGCCGCAATTTGCGCATCGCCGGTTTCCCATGGCGCATCAAGGCGTTCAGGCTGGTGGTTTGGAACGCTTCAGGGGCAATGCCCAGATCGCTCAGCAGGCCGGCCTTCGCCAAGGCCCCTAGGTCTACCACGGTATCGCCGATGCGTGTGCAGGGATGTGCCGCACGGTCCTTGGCACTGGCAATGCCGAACGGGATGTTCTGGATGGGAAAGTCGCTGTGGGCCGGGGTTTCGATCCACGAACTCGTCTGCTTTCCTCCGGGGGCGCTGTTGTCGCTCATGGCGCAAAGGTCGGGCTTCCGGTGAGGTTGGGAGATCGGGGTGGTCATGGAAAAACGCTGGCATCTTTCTGTTCAGTAAAGGCAATGTTCCTTCCTACGAACAAAACTGACCAATTATCAACCACCAAGAATCAACTCACTGTTTTTATGCCATATCTTGCAAACGTGATGCAGAGCACGACAAACATACCCGTTGAATGTCAAGTTGCATCGGGGCTCCTCGCGGCTCATCGGCTCATCAAAGGAGCTAAGTAACCTCTTCCCTTCATTCAATGAAAAAGCCCCCGGTGCTATCAACACCAGGGGCCGGTCGCTCATGTCCCACCTAACCGCGAAGAAAGATGAATAAAAGCTGAACAATGGTATGGCAAAGGCCCAAGCGCAGGGATTCTAAAAGAACCCTACAGTAAGCCTCGCCACCGTAGCCACCGGACCAACTTCTGGCATGCCCCGCCACCGCCGCATGGCTAAAGGGCATTATTGTAGCGGAGTTTTTGACCTGATAGATGCGAAATGCATCACGAACACTTCGACAAGCTCAGTGTGAACGAACAGCACTGCGCTTAAAAACGAACGAACGAATGCTACTTTCCAAAACACGCAACAGGTGGCCCGGTGCAAGTGCAAGTTTGCTCTTGGGTTGCCTGTTGTTTGTTGCTTCTCCGCGCTGTGAAGCGCAGAATTTGGTTCCGAATCCTAGCTTTGAGCAGATTGATAGCTGCCCAGGAATTCCACCTGTACTCGGCTTTCTGCCCAATGCTCGTCCGCAACATTGGTACAGTGCAAGCGGCAGCCCGGACTACTTCAGTGCTTGTGAAGACTCGGTCGCTAGCGTGCCATACAATGTTTTTGGGTATCAAGAGGCTTTTGATGGACAGGCTTACACGGGGATGGCAACCTTTTTGACTGATGAGTATCGTGAGATGGCCGCTGTCGAACTGCTAAGTCCGCTGATAACCGGTGAGACCTACTATGCGAGCTTCTACGCGAATGCCACACATGGTGGAATACAGCCGTTCGATATAGGATGCAGCAATATCGGAATTCTTTTCACCGTGGATCCTTACGAGGGGGAGTACAATATGCCGGATTTCGGACTGCGGAACTATGCCCAAGTATACAGTGCCAACGTGATCACAGATACGTTGGGCTGGACATTGGTGAGCGGGAGTTTCGTGGCCGATAGCGCTTATCGCTACATGGTGATCGGCAACCATTTCGACAATGCCCATACAGATACAACGTTCATTGGACCAGACCCGTCGGGAAATTACTATGGTTTGGCCTACACGTTGGTGGACCAGATCTGTGTATCCCCCGATCCCGAAGGATGCCCGATGGCGACTGGTGTGATTGAACTTTCTGGATTATCTGACGGTATTTTTCCCAATCCTGTGAGGGATGAGCTTCATGCCTTTTTTGGAGAGAAGGTGATAGGGGAAATCACGGTGGTGGACCTGTTAGGTCGGTCGGTATGGGCAGGAAGAGGAGATGGTTTTGACCACCTGGTCTTGACCGTATTGAATTGGGCAAAAGGGCAGTATATATTGAATTGGATAGGAAAAGGAGGCAGGCGTTCGTTCAGGTTCGTGATCGTGGAGTAGCAACTCCGGTCTTGGTGCAAACAACACAAGACCATGAGACAGAAGACCTTAAAAGTCTGGGCATTGGCCAGGCTATTGGGCTGTGCTATGAGTTCCACGGCGCAGGTTTACCAAACGAGTAACAACTGTGATCCGGCGCTCGGCTGTTTGCCGAGTGCCGGATCACTTCGGCCTTCAACCATGAATGGCCAATTTCTTAGGAGCGGCTTGAAATGATCTGTTGGAAACCGATAGAGCATGCCTTCGGTAGCCAGGTGCGGACGGCATCATAGGCACTCGGCGGATCATTGCAGTGATCGGTTCAGCCGAGAGCTGGGATTAACCCTATTTCCCAAAAGGCTCCTGCACAATGGCACTTCCGCCGCTCGCTACCACTCTGTAAACGCGGATGGTCTTGATATGGCTGCGGCTCAAGCTCCACGGCAATTTGCCATAGCTGGAGGTGTACATGCCGGCGAACTGCTCCACGTTGAAGAAGGTGCTTGCGGTAGGTGGGGCTTCGTAGCTGCGTAACAAGACTGCTTGCACAGTGCCTGCGATGGCCTGCGCATCGTATTCCTCCGGCATCACCACAACGTCCCCCGGAACGGGTTGGGCGCCGTGCTGCTCATACGTGCGCATGCCAGCTTGGGCCGTGTACCATTGCCAGCCCCAATGGCCGGCGCTCCAAATGGTCCCATCGCCGCCCATTTCCTGGGCGATGCGGGGTGCCATGTCCCGGTAGAAGCCTGCATATTCCCGGTCGCTAAGGGTAAGCAGGACACCCAGGACCGCTGTTGTGGCCAGCGCTAAGCTGCGTGCTTTCGCACCTGCGCATCCAAGCGCAGGGCCTAATATCAAAAGCAAGGGCGCCAACAACAAAAGGATGTGCCGCGTAGCCATCATCGGAGCGAAGAAGGCGAGGAATGCAGCCAGACCACCTGCCCAAAGGATCAGTGCCCAGCGATCCGGTTGTGTGGGGTGATCTTTCCACGGAATAGTCAGCGTGGCCAAAGCGACGAACAAGACCCCGTTAAACGTAAAAGCTATGCGTAGGATCTCATCCGAAACAGCCTCGGACAAGTTGCCGCTGTATACCGCTGCGGCCAATATCACGAAGGCGGAAAGGGCGGCCAGCCATGCGTTACGGATCCATTTTTGCCAAGCGGGGAAACGCCCCATCGCCATCGCTGGCACAAAAGGAGAGACCGCACCAAGGGCGGTGAACATGCCCAGTGTACGCACGAAGATCCCGCGTAGGGAGCGGTCGCCGCCTTCCCGGCCGAACAGGTGCACAGCGCCGAATTCCTGCACGTTCCACAGGCCCCAAAGCACCAGCAGTACGAAGGGTACGGCCGCAAGAGCGATGTACTTCCCTTCCCTGCGTAGGGCGAGTACGAGCGGAAATACCAGCAACACCGGCAGCGTGGTGTATTTAATGAACACCCCTGCAGAGAAGGCCAAGGCTGCCCATAGATAGCGCACGCCCTTGTGTCCACTTCCCGGTACGAGCAACAGCCGAAAGCCAAGCAAGTGCATTGCTAGCAAAGGCACGTCGGTCATCAGCCCTTGGTTCACCAAAAAGGCGGGGCACAGCACCAACAGGGACGTGATGAAGAGCGCTTGACCCTTCACAAGGTGCCGAGCCAACTGGTAGAGGTTAGCAATGGCGATCAACGAGAACATGGCCCGCAAGCCATGCATCACTCCTTCACTATAGCCCAGGAAATGCCCTGTGAGCGCAATGATGTAGAAATACCCCGGCGGCTGATTGAAGTCGTGCAACGGTTGCGGATCCTGGCCCCAGTTCACCAAACCGCTCATGGGGCTCAAAGGATGGTGTTCGATCCACTGTGCCGCCAACAAATGGAAGGTATCGTCGATGTGGAAGGCCTTGCCAAAGTCCAGCGCTGTCGCCAGCGCCCACAGGAGGAGGAGCAAGGACAGTTCGCGGGACGGACGATTGATCATCACGGTGGGAAAGGTAATGGCGGGCGAGAGCGCACCTCATTGACCGATGGGAAGATCAACCCGTGCTTGCCGTTGAGCACGGGCATAGAGGACCGACCGTTTTTAGTTGTGGCACGTGCTTTGACGTTTTTGGGCCAGCACTACTGAAAATGGGCCACGAACAGATCAAAGTCTCCACCGTCAACTGGCTTTACGTACCCATGTTCGTTCTAGCAGCGATCAGCTTGGTGGCCTTGTTCTTCTTAGCCTGAAGAACCGGTGATCGAGGTGTGTGTTATACGGTAGTGGATCACTGAAGTGCAAGGTGTTAGTGCCTTACCACAAGCCGTTCTGTCCAAATAAGCCCGTTCCCTTCGATCCTCAACGCGTACATACCCGAAGGCAGGCTGCGCACATCCAGTCGATAACCTTTGTCCGTGGCTTTAATGGCCATGAGAACAGGCCGACCCGTTTGGTCCACCAAGGTGATGCGCCAAGGTTCTTTTCCTGACGGAGGCATTACGACTTCCACTTCTTCATTCGCAGGATTGGGGATCAACAAGATCTCGGGCTTCGAACCGGACATCTGTACCGCTAACATGTTGCTGCGCACCGTTGTTCCATCGAAGTCCGTTTGCGCCAAGCGGTAGTAGGAGATACCCGGCAATGGGCTTTGGTCCACTGTTGCATAATGTACTACTTGCGTGCTGTTGCCAGCACCCGCCACTGTGGCGATGGGCTCCCACGTTCGCACATCCGCGGAACGTTCCACGGTAAAGTGGTCATTGAAGTGCTCAGAGGCGGTGGACCAATCGAGGTCTACCGTGCTGGTACGCGCCGTTGCAGTGAAGCTGAGCAGTTCAATGGGCAATGGCGTGGCCGCGTTCACTGAAGCCAACGTGAAGTAGCGTGTCGCGGATGCCGGTATCACGGCAACGGGAACCCCGCTTACGATAATGCGGCCACCACTGCGGGCCATGGTGATGGTACCGCCGGAGGCGTAAATAGTGGCATTAGTGAAGTCGCCATCAGCGTCCACAAGCAGTCGAAGATCAGTTGTAGCGATGTTGGCCAGATCTGAACAGGCATTGAGTTGGAATTCAACACTGAATGTCCCGGTGTAGCCCGTTTTGGTGATCTTCCATTCGCGTTCTATCCGGGAGGAAATGCCGACCGGCTTTTCCAAGTTGCTGGCCAACGTTGCGCAGAGTTTACCCCCGTTGTGGCCCATCACCACGTATTGCCGGTCGTTGTTGAATATACCGGTGTTGTTCGCATTCGATGTGGCCAGTGCACCGATATAGATCTTTGCTGAATCGTCAGCGGTCCTGGACTGCCGTTGAAGCAGGCCGCCGAGGTCGTCGCGCCCGATACCGATCACATCATTCCAATACATCGCTATTCCACCATCGCTGAAAACCGTGTTCCCGCGGCTGTCCAAGTATTTCCCGTTCATCCCCGCCCGTTCCAGCGTGAGGCCATATTTCAGGCCGAGGTACGAGTTCACCCGGCGCCGGTCGGCAGTGCTGAGCTTGGTGTTATAGACCAACACTTCTGATATGTACCCCTTGTGGTTATAGTTGGTGGCATTCCCCCCCCCGATGTGCGTGGTGCCATTGTCGCCCACGGTCCCTGCATATCCATCGTTAGCTTTTAATTCCGCGTTCTGGTAGAATTCCAAGGTTCCCCAGCCGTACGTGCCTTCATTGATGGCCATTGGTCGGTTCACGAAAGGAACGTAGGCCCTGTTCGCCAAATAATCGCTGACCCAGAAGCCCATGGTCGTGTTGGTGCCATCCAACGAGCAGATGCCATAACCGCCTCCCACCCAGGTCCCGTTGGACTGGCCGAACACCATGCTATGCCAAGTATCCCCGCCACTCTCGTTGGTGCCCACCGCGAACACGGAGACCGCACGGCTACCCGAGGCGATCAGGTCGTTCATGGAAAGGTGATCGTTGTTGCCGTTGAAATAGATCGAAGGATTGAAGTTGCGGTTCACGGAGGTCCAGGTAGGTCGATATGCGGTCGTACCCTGTGTTGCATTATTGCCTGAAACACTTTGATCGGCCCATGTGGATACTTTGCCGGTGGTCAATGTGACGCCCGCATCGGCCTTGGACCAGAACACGTTACCACTGTAAACGCCACCTGGACCCACAGGTGGCGTATAGACCGTTACGCCCACTGTCATGAAGCGGCTCGCGTTGGACGGTAGCTGGGTGTTCGATATCCCCGAGATACGCACATAGCCCCCGACCACTGAAATGCTCAAACCTCCACCCGGAGCATAGGACGTGGCATTGCTGTAGTCCCCGTCATCATCCACAAGCAATCGCAGGTTCGTATTGGAATAGTATCCTGTAGTACCGCAGGCCCCCAGTTCCAGTTCAAGTGTAAAGGTGCCGCCAAAACCGGTGTTGTCCACTTTGAATGAGCGAGGCATGCGCGCTTGGATCCCTGTCGGCATGGTTAGAGATGGCAGGTCCGTGATGCAGGTGGCGTTGCCGTTGTGCCCGGCTACTATGAACTGGTTGTTGCTGCTGAAACTTGATGTGTTCGTGGCATTGCTGGCAGCCAAGGTGCCTAAATACAAACGGACCGAATCCGATGGCTCATGGCTTTGGAGCTGTACCAAGGCGCTATTATCGTCACGCCCGATGCCGATAACACTGAGCCAATGGCTGCCCGCATCACTAAAGATGGCGCTACCGCTGCTTTGTACGTATTGCCCACCCGACCCGGTAAAGTCCAGTGTGCGGCCATACTTGAGAGCTAGATAAGAGTTCACGCGCTTGCGCTCCGTTGTGCTCAGTTTCCGGTCATAGATGGCCACTTCGGCGATGTAGCCTTTATGGCTGTTGGTCGTCCCCGGTCCACCTCCTATCGTGGTTGTGCCGTTGTCGCCCACCGTCCCATTGAAGGCATCAGTGCCGATCAACTGCGCATTCCGGTAAAATTCAAGGCTCCCGCTGCCATACTCGCCTTCCAGCACCGCCATGGGCGCGTCGATCCAAGTGCTCCCAACTTGGTTGGAACCAACGTCACGCACCCAGAACCCGAAAGGATTGTTCGTCGTGTTCAACGAGCTGATACCATAGCCTCCGCCAGCAAATGAATTTTGCGCTTGTCCCACTACGAGTGAATGCCGGGCATCACCGCCCGTTTCGTGTGTGCCCACAGCGAATACGCTTACAGCCGATGATCCGGTGGCAACAAGGTCGTTCACTACGAGGTTGTCGTTGTTCCCGTTGAAGTAAAGAGCGGGCCTATAATTCTCCAAAACCGGGATCAGGTCAGGGCGGTTAGCATTGGTTCCTTGCGAAGCATTGTTGCCGGAACTGCTCTGATCGGTCCAGAGTGAAACGTTTGCTATGGTGGTGGTTACACCTTGGTCGGCTTTACCCACAGTTTGTTGCCGGTGGCTACCCCGCCCGGACCGACCTGCGCCAAGGCTGGAAGGCTCGTGATGAGTACAATACCTTGTAAAAGGATGCACCCGAAAAGGGATTTGATCGTTTTGCTTATGGACATGCGCTTCGTGGCCTCCTAAGGGGGCGGAAGGCTGTTCTACGGCAAAAAAGCGCGGAAAGTTCGATCCGGGATTGTGCAGATCAACGGCCTTGAGAAGGCTTTTAGGAAGCCGATTCAGCACTTAGCATGTTGGCTACTTGCCGATCAGCACACCCAATACCACGTTCTCTTGGACGAACCAAAAATGTTGGCTGGCGCGGTCCTCCGACTTGCCCGTGGTGAGCACACTCGGAAGTTCGATGTAACCGCCGCGTACATTGGCGCGGAGGAAAATGCGGTCGGCCACCAGAGCGAATACGCCCAACTGCAAACCTGCACCATAACCTGCTAAGTGGAAATTGTTGTTGATGCCTTCACCGAACAACCGGACATCGGTGCGCGGTATCACCGGGCCTGCGAAAACCCCTTGGGTCAGGTAAAATGCTCGTTTCCCATTGCCGCTATGGGTCAACAGCGAATAGTGGTCCGCATCCAGGCCCAGCAGGTTCAAGCCATCCGTGTGCTCATATGTGAGGAAGTCGGGTGTTATCCGCACTTCGCCGGTTTCACCGGAAGTGGCGTAGGTGGCCGAACGCGAAGGTGCGATCGAACCGTTGAGGGCGACCTGTTGTCCCTGCACAACCACGTACTTCATGTGGTCCAGGCCGATGGAAAAGCTCCAATGATCGTTGAAGAACCAGCCCACGCGGTAGTTGTACTGCGGGATCCAAATGTTCTTCGGGTTGAAGTAGTTGTTCAGCGTGAATGCTTCCGGCTTGTCCTTCGCCGCCACGCCGTGCAATATGAAGTCGTAATCCGCACCCGTGAAATGGATGTCGCTCGTGGTGAATTGCGCACGGTTGTATCCCCAATAGGCGAATACACGGTGGGAGAGGTGCGGAGCGGTTTGTGCGGATGCCGCAACGGTCACGGTCGCCGCGATCGTGATCAAAAGAATTCGTTCCCGGAAAGCCCTATTCATCATTTTCGTAGCACTCTTTCCGTAGACCGCTCCCGATCTTACCAACCGAACAACGGGCGCAGCCTCATCATTCCGTTCACTTGGAAGCGGATGCGGTCCAGCTCCGCCTTATTGTCTTTCTGTTTGAACGCATTGTCCATCAATTCAACGATCTGCTCGCATTCAGCTTCACGTAATCCGCGCGTGGTCACCGCCGGTGTGCCGATGCGGATACCACTGGTGACGAAAGGACTTTCCGTGTCGAAGGGTACCATGTTCTTGTTCACGGTGATGTCCACGGCACCGAGGATGGCCTCGGCCACTTTGCCGGTGAGGTCCTTGCTGCGCATGTCGATCAACATGCAGTGGTTGTCCGTGCCGCCGCTCACCACGTTGTAGCCCTTTGCCATCAACGCCTTTGCCATGGCCGCCGCATTCGCTTTCACCTGCGCACCGTAAACCCTGAAGCTCGGGTCCAATGCTTCGCCAAAGGCCACGGCCTTCGCCGCGATCACGTGCTCCAAGGGGCCGCCTTGGGTGCCGGGGAAAACGCCGGAGTCCAAAATGGAGCTCATCATGCGGGTCGCGCCTTTCGGGGTCTTCAAGCCCCAAGGGTTCTCGAAGTCCTGTCCCATCATGATCAACCCTCCGCGAGGTCCACGCAACGTTTTGTGCGTGGTGGTGGTAACGATGTGGCAATGCGGCATGGGGTCGTCCATCAATTTGCCGGCGATCAGTCCTGCGGGATGCGAAATGTCCGCCATCAACAACGCTCCGACTTCATCCGCGATCTCCCGGAAACGTGCGTATTCCCAGTCGCGGCTGTAAGCGCTGGCGCCGCAGATGATCATCTTCGGCTTCTCCCTGCGTGCCGTAGCTTCCACGGTGTCCATGTCCACGCGTCCGGTCTTTTTGTCCACGGCGTAGAAGCTGGTCTTGTACAACTTGCCGCTGAAATTCACCGGGGAACCGTGCGTAAGGTGCCCGCCATGGCTAAGGTCGAAGCCCAGGATCCTGTCGCCCGCCTTCAAGCAGGCGAGCATCACCGCCGCGTTCGCCTGCGCACCGCTGTGCGGCTGCACGTTCGCCCAAGCCGCACCGAACAATTTCTTCACCCGGTCAATGGCCAGGTTCTCCGCCATGTCCACGAATTCGCAGCCGCCATAGTAGCGTTTGCCCGGCAGGCCTTCCGCGTATTTGTTCGTTAGCACGCTGCCCATGGCCTCCATCACCTGTGCGCTCACATAGTTCTCGCTGGCGATCATCTCCAGGCCCTTCGTTTGCCGCCAGCGCTCCTGCTCGATGATGTCGAAAATGGCGGAGTCACGTGTGAGCGTCGATTCCAAAGCTTGTGTTGGGTGCATGGAGATTGAATGGGTCAGGCCAAAAGTACGGGTTGCTATTGGGCTTATCCGAAAGCTTTTGTGCTCTCCCCTTATCCGGTCAGGCATGTTGGATTTTGCGAACTGACATTTGTGCAAGGGTAAAGTGATCCAGCTTCGACCTAACTGCTAGAATCTGAAGATCAACGGGTTTTCAATGCATGCCGGTGGCGTAAAATGAATGGCAGCCGCCGGGTGTGCACACCGCTCTATCGTGGTGTTCATACATCGGTACTAGAGGGCCACCATTTTTCGACAAACAGGTTGGGATCCATCCTAAGCCGAGCCAAAGACGTCGTGGTCACCTGAGGTAAATGCAAAGTCCTGATCTGCTATACTGCTGCTTAAGGAATTTATGATGAGCTTATTTGAATGCTGGAGGCTGAATTCATTCTGGTCAACAAATAGTTCACGGATGCTCTCGCTCGAAGTGACAATGATCAAGACGTCGTATCCGGTCTCGTATGTGAACTGTATGAGCTCTTCCAATATTTTTTGAGGATCAACACCGAACAGGTCGCCGATCACAAGCTGATTGCCTTGGAACGCGACCCAAGCGACGCCGCTTTTAAACTTTAACAGTTCCGAGCCTAATGAAATCTTGTATTCCAAGTAAGCCAAGGTCCGCGGTATGGCCACTGACTGTCCGCTGTATCCGACTAAGCATCTATTTCTCTCCAACGCTTCTATCTCAGCGTGCGGCAAGCGGTGCTTCCGAATGTGTTTCTTTTGGTATGCGCAAAATGATCCGGGCAGAAATTTCCGGTATGCACGAATCAGCATTGGAACTTTGACCAATCGCGTCAGTCTGAGAGCTGAAACTCGATCAGACCAATGGAATTTTTTAAAACCCGGATAGGATTGTTCGTTAGGAAAGCCGAATACAAAGGCGATCCCCTCTAGTCGGCATAACTCCATGGTACGGTCATGAAGCAAACGGAAGAGGCCTTTTCCCCGGTGGGCAGGATGCGTGGCCGTATCACCACTTTGGGCCGCTATAACCTGATCACCTTTTATGGAGGCGATAGTGGGGAACACACCATAAAAAGCAGCCGGTTCATTCGTCTCCTTTTGGAAGGCGATGAATCCGAGCCAATTATGTCCGGTGTAAGCGGTATTGAATTTGAACCTAAAATGTTGCTCATCAACTGATAGTTTGCCGAAACTCGCTTTAAAGATCTCCAGGAAAGCCGAGAAATTGGAACTGGAGATCCGTTCGGTATAGTACTCCATTGGTTACAGGTCAGGTAAAGCGTGCCTTGAGTTGTTGGAAGATTGAATAGTTGACGTGCAATTGCCTGCACTGATCCTCAATGTTGTATGAGCCAGAGAGTTGATTCCGTTTCATGGCCATTCGGTCCATGCCTATCAATTTGTCCACCCCTGTTTCCGTGCTTTGGCCCACCTGCATACCGACGTCCTTAGCAATGCGGATCACACGGTCGCAGTAGAATCCATACGGATAGGCTATCGAACTTACTTCCTTACCAACTTCGCTTTCCAAATAGCGTTTTCCATCCTGGATCGCATCCTTAGCTTCAAGGTGGTTCAGTAGATTCAAGTTTTGATGGTTGGTAGTGTGATTGCCGATCGTAACATATGGATGCCTACTGAATTGTACCAATTCCTCTCTGGTCATGGGACGCATCATCTCGTTATTGCCGTATAGCGCATCCTCCCCGAACTCAGCCATCAACCGGGCATATTGTTCTTCCCAGCTCAGGTCATAAAAGCAAAGCACTTCTGCTTTTTGCTCAGCCATGGTGAACTTCGCCTGCTTAGCCCGCTCCCGGCAAAGGACGTCCCACCAAAAATACTTCCCTTGGCGGTTATGCTCCGTGGTGATGTAAAAGGTTGCCTTCGCCCGGTGCCGTTCCAAAATGGGAAGAGCCATATGGTTATTGAAGTAGCCATCGTCAAAGGACACATGAATGTGCTTTTTTGTAAGGTCCAAGTTTTTGTCGAGCAGGTCCGGGCCGTCGACAAAGACGAAACTGCGCTTTCTGAAGTAAGAGATCAACGCCTCGAATTCACCAATAGTTACTCCCTCATTGATCGATCCGTTCAGCGATGTGAAATCTGCTTTGGTCGGATAGAGCTTGTGTAAGTAAACGGAAATAACGTAAGGGGATTCAAGGATATAACGCTCCGCATATATTTCGGAAGCGATATGATTAAGAGAACGGAAAAATTGCTTCATCATTCCATAACTGTATTTCGAGTCTTGCTTTCAATTGCTAAGCTAAAACTTTAAAGATGCACCGTATCCCCAGCCGAATTCTCTAAAGGCGTGGTGTGGTCAATTGATTTTCTGGTTCACCTTCCGTCACCTTGGAAAGTGCGAGGCACTTGCCGTCTATTTGCATTGAATTTCGTCAAGGAACCGACCGTAGACTTTTTCCGCGTTAAAATTAGATGCCCAAAATGAACGGACGGCAGCCCTAGCATTTACTGTACGCCAGTTGGATCCTCGGAAATCGTTCAAGGCTTTACTCAACACATCGGCTGTAAGCGCATTGGGTAGCAATATGCCGCTGGCCTCTGTGACAACTTCGCGCACTCCACCAGCATCAGCGGCCAGCAAAGGGATGCCGAAGCTGGCCGCTTCTTGAAGTGCCACGGGCGCGCCACCTTCGGTATAACTAGCATGGACGAATACGTCCACGGGGTTGGATTTGTACCAGGTCATTACGGCGGTGTTCGGACAATTCCCCATCAGATGTACTGTGACATTCGAGGGGAGGCCTTTAACGATCGCTTCCACGTTTGAACGTTCAGGGCCATCGCCGAAATGGGTCCAACATATGGGACCCTCTATATGACGCAATGACTCAGCTATCAATGACACGCGTTTCAGTTCAACGAAATGCGAACAGGAAACCACCCTGAGTTGTTGCACAGGCGCCCATGGAGCAGCGCCATGATCCGTGGTACCCAGTCTTGCCAACCGGAACTTTCCAACGTAGTTCGGCCAACGTTGCTCCAAATCGTCCAGTCCGGCTTTGGAAGCGATATAGATCCGCTCCGCTTGTGCGATATGAAAGCTTTGGAACATTTGCCATCCGTCAGGGGCGCGTTCAGCATAAAGGTCGAATCCATGCATGCGGGAAATGAATTGCACTTCTGGCTCGTGAGCTTTTAACAATCCCAGCACCGTGGACCAGTCAGCCGTCCAATACGAATAAAGGGTTACCGTTTTTATACCGAAGTTCTTCGCGCTATATGCCCGGAGCCTCTTTTCCCGGTACAAGGCTTGGCGCAATCGGCTAATGATCTCGCGCCGGTGCTTGGCGAAAATGGCAGCTGATGGGGCAGAGCGTCGACTATTCCGCAACAACTTCAGCAAAATGGGTAATTCCTTCATGGTGGACAGAACATCACTTGGTCGGTAGATTTCTTCTGACTTGAATAGCCGTACCACATCCACATTCGGAGGTGTGGACCGTTGGGGACCTGCAGCCGACAGCGGGAAAAGTTTTATCCGTTTGAATCCCTTTGCCAGAACCGGAAGTTCGTTTTCCAAGAAGGCCTCTCCGTTCCCGAAAGGGAACCGCATGGTGAAAAGCCAAAGTTCATTTGGCATTGCCTATGCCTTTGGTGTTGGGCCCAAGTATGCCTTTGCACAGTACTTGAGTGCATATGCCAGTTGTGCGATCGTCCATCTGGTATTCAATCTGAGGTGGGCAATGGCCACGACAAGACCGTATTTCGGTAAATGGTAAAAGAGTTTGTCCCACTGCTCCTCCACTCTTTCGGAGAGGGCTTTCTGCGGAGCAAAGGCACTGGATGCATTGAGCGCGATCAAATGGTCATACCACGCACGGAGCGATCGTACACGATCAAGAGTCGGTGTTATTTTGAAGATGGTGGACCCCATGAGATGAAGATCCAATTCCTCCGATGTAAAAGGAATGCCTAACTGCTCGAACGCAGCCCGCTGCAGCGGGGCGAAGTCAACTGCTTTATCTCGCCCGTGGCCGATGTTCTGTTCGCCCCGGCGATATTCAAGCACAACTGATCTGAGATTAGCGAACTGTGTATGCCGGGCCATGCGTAGCCAAAAGAGCCAGTCCTCGCCTATACGAGGCCACGCTGGGTCATAACGCAGTGCATGCTTTTCAAGTACGCTTCGCCGGAAGATGGAGGCACCTTGCGATACAGGCACACCGAAGATCAACTGTGCAGCGCAGGCATCCGGTGTAAGGGGAAGTTCAACAGCATGTTTTTCGGAACCGAAGAATTTTACGCTTCCTCCGCTGGCCCCAACTTCCGGGTGAGAATCCATGAATGCTACCTGCAGTGAGATCCGTTCCGGCACGGAAATATCGTCAGCGTCCATCCTCACGATGTAATCGCCCTTGGCCGCATCCATTCCCGCATTGGCGGCACCTGCCGGTCCAAGGTTTTGCGGCAATTCGATGATGCGCATACGCACGTCCGAGATAGACCTAAGGACTTCAAGGCTGTCATCCGTGCTCTTGTCATCCACAGCGATGATCTCCAGGTCAGTGAATGTCCCTAACAAGATGCTATCCACCGCCTCGCGCAAGAAGGGTGCCTTGTTGTAGACCGGTATCACGACCGAGACTTTCATCGGTGAAAGCCGAGATCTTGTTTTGGGCCTTTGCCAATGCACTTTTGCGTAAGTAGGAGAGTCATCATAAAAAGCAAGCACCCGCTTGCATGGACAGGGTCCGGTTTTTCAATACTTCATTCGTGGGAAGAGCATTCACCGCCCGTAACCGTTCGCGCAGGTCGCGCGCTTCAGATCGCTGCGCCGAAAAAAGGCGTTGCCCCAATTGGCGCAACAAGAAAAGCTTTTGTCTTCGCGGGTCGAGCATTTTTGTCGGATCCGAAAATTCCACTAGTGCCTTTCTTTCGTTCCAAGCCCGTATATCGTCGAAATACGGATTGACTACCCGTTCTTCACGGTCGTGATAGATCTGGCTATCTGCTACCACCCCGATCTGTAGCCCGTGGTAATGGAGCCGATGCACATAGTTATCGTCCTCCCCGTAGTGAAAAAAAGAAGGACTGAAGCCTCCGACCTTCAGCAAGCAAGCGCGGGTTACCAGCCACGCGGCAGCATTCACGAATTTAATAGGGTAGACATGGTCACCCGCTAAGCCCAGGGCCATATCGGAAAATAGCTTCGGCTGGAATCTGGGGCCTATGTAATGGGAAAATACCAAGTCCAGCGCAGAGCCGGTCCCGTTCAACTGGATCGGGCTGAGGATCCCGTATTGCTTTTCAGCTGCAGCTGCAGCCACCAATTTTCCCAGCGCATCCGGGACCAACCACGCATCCTGGTTGAGCAGAAAGGCATGGTCCGCACCTTGGTCCAAAGCCATGCGCATGCCGATATTGTTAGCCTTGCCAAAGCCAAGGTTTTCGCCCGTGACGTGCAACTCCACTTCCGGGAACCTGCTCCTAATCGCCTCCACGGTGCCGTCCGTACTGCCGTTGTCCACCACTATCGTCTTCACGGGCACACCTTGGCCACGTAGACTATCAAGGCACCGGTCGATCCATTGCACCCCGTTATATGTTACTACGATGGCCTTTACCAGCATCTCAAGGACGGCTTCAACTCAGGTGTTCTGCGATGTTTGTAATAGAGCATTTGCTAACAGCACAGGCTGGAGTCTTCGATCGGGCGTGCAAAATAGATCGGGTGCTGCATACTCTCCAGATCAGACGTTCAAGTAACCGGTTCTTGTACCAGAGTGGCTAAGAAGCAGGTGTATCCGCTGTTTTAAACGCGCAACCACTTATTCTCCATTAAACAAAAACAGATCCGATCAACTTGTCGGTGACCCGCTCCAGCAGGAATTCGCTCAGGTCGGCATCAGGGTCCAGTTCCAACTTTCGTTCACCTGAAATGATGCGCGGCAGTTCCGTGTAAAGTTCCTTCACCCGCAAGGAGCCACCGAGCCTGCGACCGACGACAGTACGGCTTACAAGCCCGGGCTCGCCTATGTGCAATAATGGCCGGCGCAATTGGAAGATCTCGTTGAACTTTGTGCCCAGGAAATCCTTATTGATCGTTGGAACAAAGTTGACCACCAGGTCCGATTGTGCGATCTTATGGAAAATGGTCATGGGCGGGAGTGGTTCATGGAACCGGATTATGGTCCCAAGGCTTTTTGCTGCCACCTTTAGCTTGGCAACCTCAGAGCCGTTGCCGGTTATGTAAAAGTCGACCCGGCACTTGGACAGGAGTTCCGGTTGCCTTGCTCGCATCCCCTCAAAAGTCCGGAGCAGTTCATCGAAATAAGCTTCAGCCTCTTCAGCACCATAAAAGCTGCCGGCATAGATCATCCGGAACAGGCCATCGTTCGGCATAGAGGTCGGCAATTTCTCAAAGTCCTCCGGGTCTATCGTGTGCGGTATAGTGGTGTATTGCCGGGCATTCATTCCATACACCTCCTGCATATGCGCCACGATCCGGGAGTCGGGTGCTATCAGCTTGTCGAAATCACTTGCTACTTGTGCTTCTTGTTGTTTTTCCGCCGACATGTCGCGCGTCGAAAGCATGGCTTGCCCATAATAAGGTACCCATGTCCAAGCGTCGCGGAGATCGCCCACAAGATTGGTCTCCGGATGTGTGGTTTTAAGGCCCAAAGCATGCACCAATAGGCTGAAAGGCGCTCCGGTGACCACCACGTTCCGAATGCCATGGGTCCCGATCAACTCGTTGCCCTTGCTGACCAATGGCCTTTTCCATAGCGCAGCTGGGTCCAGCCAATTGCCTCGCACAAGCCAAGGCATTACCACTTTCCAGAACCGGTAAAGTATTTTCTCCATCACGGTGGTCAGCGGCCAACGATGGAATACAGCTGGTGTGCGCGACGGCAACGGATGGTGGTAGATCCCCGGTGTTTCCCCGTCCGCGGTCCAAAGGCTTTTCGGACCGCCTTTGAACTCACGCCTGATCACATGCACCGGATGCCCACGCCGAGCCAGTTCTTTCGCGAATTTCGCCCAACGTCTGCCCCCAATGCCATAATTCGGTGGAAATCCGTAGCAAATGATCAAGATGGGTTCACCCGGTGCCATGAGCGGCGAAGGTAGCCGCCGGGCGTAGCAGTGCAACCATCTTTATTGGTTAGTTTGGCGCCATTGTGCGGGTATGGAAAAACAGGTGATCATTACAGGCGGGGCCGGTTTCATAGGTAGCCACTTGGTGGACCGTTTATTGGATGAAGGAAAAAGGCACGTGACCGTGCTGGATAATTTCCATGCCAATTACCCCAAGGCCGTAAAAGAGAACAATTTGGCTCGCCACGTTGGCAACCCTTTGTTCAGTATTGTTGAAGGTGATATTCTGGACGAAGAGGTACTGGATCGGATCTTTTCAGGATCGGAAGGTAAAGCTGTTACAGTGGTCCATTTGGCGGCGTTGGTGGGTGTACGACCCAGTTTGGACAACCCCACGGATTATCACCGGGTGAACGTGACGGGAACTTTGAAGCTGTTGGAAAAGGCACGCATGGCGCGCATCTCCCATTTCATTTTGGCAAGCAGCAGCAGCGTGTATGGCGACCTGAAGGAGGTGCCTTGGAAAGAGAGCGCGACCGACCTGAAGCCGATCAGTCCTTATGCGGCATCGAAGATCGCTGCAGAGGAATTCACGCGGGTGTATGCACGCCTTCACGGATTGAATGCCACGGTGCTGCGCTTTTTTACCGTGTATGGTCCGCGCCAGCGGCCCGACCTCGCTATCCACTCCTTTTTCCGCAAGATCGACCAGGGACTTCCAATACAGCAATTCGGTGACGGTGGCACGCAGCGGGATTACACCCACGTGGACGACATCGTGACCGGGATGCGCGGGGCTATGGACAGGCATTTGCAAGGACCTGATGAGCAGGGGGCGTTCGATATTTTCAACTTGGGCAATTCGAGGACCGTGGCTTTGCGTGATCTGATCGGATCGATCGAACGGCAGCTCGGCCGCAAAGCGTTGCTTGAAGTGTTGCCTGAGCAAGCTGGCGATGTGCGGGAAACCCATGCCGATGTGGAAAAAGCCCGGGCCGGCTTCGGCTATTCACCCGTTACGGAATTGGCGGACGGCCTTGCGGATTTTCAGCGTTGGCTGACCGCAAGTGACCTGGAAAGGAGCGCGGATTAGGCCGGAATGGCTGTCAGCCTGCATTTGAAGGACCTATGCGCACCATCGGCATCAGCCACAAGACACGTTATTGGCAGCACTATTGCTTCAGTAATCCTCCTGTGGGACACCGGTATGTGCGGGTCCCGGACTTCCCGTGGCATTTGCTTCGTTCCCGGTCGGAATTCCTCCTGCATTCCAAGCTTTTTGCGCCGCTTCCCAAAGTGGACATTTACCACACGTACAACTCCGTGGTCGCTAACAACCGGCCTTGGGTGGTA
This sequence comes from Flavobacteriales bacterium, assembly GCA_016719225.1. GTDB lineage: Bacteria > Bacteroidota > Bacteroidia > Flavobacteriales_F > PHOS-HE28 > PHOS-HE28. The sequence goes on from JADKAN010000001.1 coordinate 223,322, forward strand.
GAGGTGGAGAGCACGTTGCCCAGATATGGCCACATGGATCCCGAGCACCGTTTATACCGCTGGGCGCTGAACCGGTTGGCAAGTGCTCATTGCAAAGGTCTTGTGTTCACCAGCTTCGTTGCGCGGGACATGAACATCGATCGCTTGCGATCAGCCGGTGTGGAGGAGGCAAAAATGAACGTGATCTACCGTGCCGTGGAACAATACCTTCCATTGCCGGGGAAGGGTCGGGATTTCACCATTCTTTTTGCAGGGAACGCATTCTATCGCAAAGGCGGGGTAGAGCTTTTGAAGGCCTTCCAACGGTCGGGACGAACGGACGTCCGCTTAGTGATCATCAGTACGCTGGAAGTGGACTGGGGGGTCAGACCCTCTGCGGATGTGATCATGGAAACGGAGCGGGTCATTTCCGAGCATCCGCGTATCACCCGATTTACGGCTTTGCCTCACCACGAGTTGATCGATCAGATGCGCAAGGCGGATCTGTTCGTCAGCACGACCTTCCGCGATCCATTCAACAACACGGTGCTCGAGGCCATGGGCACGGGCCTGCCGGTGATCTGCTCCAATGTGGGCGCCCTGCCGGAAGTGGCCCGGAACGGCGTGAATGGCTGGGTTCTACCCGTGGCCAGTAGGAGCAGTGATGATATTGCGGAAGAGATCGCCATATATATCCAGCGATCGATGGATGATCCTTTGCTGCTTGCGAAGATGGCAGCCGCCAGTACGTCCATCATCAATGAACGATTTACCTTGGATGTTAGGAATGCTGCACTCACCCGGTTCTATGACGCTGCACTTGCCAGTGACCGATAAGTAGTGCCAAGGTCCATAATTTTGACGGAAGCATTTGTCATAGTGCCGTCCCACGCTGTCGGACATGTTGTCCACAGGCCTTGCATTACCTTATGCCCGATGGTATTTGTTGCTGTAGCCAATGGTCAGCCGCTTGCCTGATCGCTTCGCTCCATGAACCGTTCCTTTGTGATCTTCGCCCCTCGTTGCCTTCCTGAAAAATGCGCATTCTATTGATCACTGACGGGATCTATCCATTCGTTATGGGAGGCATGCAGAAGTATGCGTATTACTTGGGGAAGTTCCTTTCCAAGGCCGGTGTTAAGGTCCACTTGGTCCATTGCGCGCAGGATCTTGCACCGGGTGCTGAAATGGCGAGGGCGGAGTTCCAAGGGTTTGATGGGCGCTACATCACCTTTGAAAGCCTGCCTTTCCCGGCCGCATCAAAGGTGCCCGGCCATTACATTTCCGATAACAAGCTGTATTCAAACGCTGTTTTGGAACTTGTTCGTGACAAGCTTGCGGATTTCGATCTGGTTTATTGCCAAGGGTTTACGGCTTGGGCATTCATCGAAGCCAAGGAACAGGGGAACCTGGACATACCTGTGGTTTCCAATTTGCATGGGTATGAGATGTACCAACGGCCGCCATCTTTGAAAGGGTGGCTTGGGCAGTGGTTGCTTCGCAGCGCCACGAAGCGCATCACGTTGGGTTCCGATGCGGTTGTCTCCTACGGTGGGCATATCAACAGCATTCTATTCGGCATGGGCGTTCCGCCAGAAAATGTGGTGGAATGCCCTTTGGGCGTAGAGGCGAGTTGGCTCGTATCGGCTCCATCGCCTACATCGGATACGCATCGGGAATTCGTTTTTATCGGCCGTGATGAACGCCGAAAAGGAGTACATGAGCTCACGTTGGCGCTAAAGGCCTTGTTGAAGAAGAGCAAGGCTGACATCAAGTTCCACTTCATCGGACCCATCTTGGAGGGGCACCGCTTGATCGATGATCGTATCATCTACCATGGGGCTGTGCACGAAGAGGAAAAGATCAAACGTATTTTACGTGGGGCCGACGTGCTTGTTTGCCCCAGTTATTCCGAAGGTATGCCTACGGTGATCATGGAAGGCATGTCTTCGGGCCTTGCGATCATTGCCACGGACGTGGGTGCGGTGAACCGCCAAGTGCACGGAAATGGCTGGTTGCTACCCGCTCCCGATGTGAACGCGATCCGGCATGCGTTGGAGAAAGCGATCGAACTACCCACCGAGCAGTTGGATGCGCTGAAGCGGGTCTCCTTGGAGAGAGTGCGTGACAATTTCACCTGGGAGGACGTTATCAGTAGGAAGCTGAAACTCTTGGAAGAGATAGCACACAGGGGTAATTAGCCGGCTGAACCCTTGATACCACTGGATCCAGCCCTGCGGCCACAATTAGCTTTGATCGCCATCTTCCGGACCAACGGCAGCAATCCATGACGCTTTTCCTCCGGCAGTACGCCACCTTCATTTGGCTGGTCCTCTTCTGGGTCCTATGCTGCATTTATGCACCTCCTTTGGCCTATGCCGTGCTTCCCATCAGCGTATACCTGATGCGTCGCCGCGACATGTGGGCCGCGATGATCTTCGGGTTCCTGATCTGCCTGGTTCTTTCCGATAGCCACCCCATCGTTGTGCCCTTGGAGGTGATGAAGACCGCGAAGTATACCTACATCGTCGCCCTCGCCCTCATCGTCTTCAACGATCAGGAACGCATGAAGCCCTTGGCCCGGATATTTCCGCTATTCCTGCCTTTCTTCATTTATGCATTCTTTCCGATCATCCGTTCCCCATCACCCATTTCCTCCATCGAGAAGACGATGTCCTATGCACTGCTTTTTCTAGTGGTACCCAATTTGGTGCTGTTCAATTTCAGGCGCTCAGGATGGTCCTTTTTCCGGGATCTTATCTGGTTCATCGTCCTGATCATTACATCACAGCAGCTATTGCGCTTCATGGTCCCCAACTCTTGGATCTTCGTTGAAGAGCGCTTCCGGGGTTATTTCGGCAATCCCAATGGCCTCGCGGTTTTTGTCTATCTCACTTTCGTCCTGTTCGTAGTGGTGAACCACTTGCGGAGCGACTTGTTCTCGCGCTGGGCGAAAGTCTTCATTTATGGTCTGCTGACCTACTACATCATCACCTGTGGCGCTCGCACCTCGCTGATGTCCACACTCATGTTCCTGCTCTTCATCCAATTTTTTCGCATTTCGACATTTTTGGGCATCATCTCCTTCGTCGCTTTTATCGGTATCGGCGAGATCATCTCGAGCAACCTACCGGCCATCATTTCCGCCTTTGGACTGCAAGAATACCTGCGCGTCGATACCATTGCCGATGGTTCGGGGCGATATATGGCTTGGAATTTTGCTTGGCAACAGATCAATGAAAAGGGATTCTTTTTCTTCGGCGGAGGGTTTGACAACGAATACTGGCTGATGTACAACGCGCGCCATTACCTCTCCCGGCTGGGTCACCAAGGTGGTGTCCATAACAGTTATCTCGCCTTCTGGCTGAACACGGGCATTGTCGGGCTCGTGCTCTATCTGCGCGGGTTCGTCCTCGTGTTCATCAAGGCCACCAAAGCCACACCGATCGCTATGGCGATCATGTTCTCGGTGCTGTTCTCCATTCTCTACGAAAGCTGGCTCGCTGGTTCGTTGAACCCATACACCATCATGCTCTTGATCATTCTTACCATTGTCTCTGAAGAAGAGATCATTGGGTCCGCGTCCCAAGAAGTGGCTTTTGAAGTGCCCGATGAAGGCTCGGAGGAAAGTGTCTCTCCACTCATCCTCCCGGCGCGCTGACCGGTACTTTTGCGGACCCGCATTCAATAATAATAATGAACAAGATCCTAGTAACAGGTGGTGCTGGCTTTGTGCCCAGTGCCTTAGTGAACCACTTGTCCCGCGACCCGGATAATTCGGTGACGGCCGTGGATGACCTTTCCACCGGTGACCTACGGAAGTTGGATCTCCTTGCGCAGCATCCGCCGCGGTTCATCAAATGCGACGTGAACCGATTCGAGGATATTAGCGGGGTTTTCTATTCGAACCGGTTTGACTATGTGTTCCACTACGCCGCCGTGGTGGGGGTGAAGCGTACAACGGACCATCCGGTGAGTGTGCTGCATGACATTGATGGTATTCGCAACGTTTTGGACCTCTGCAAGAACACGGGGGTGAAGCGCGTCTTTTTCAGCAGCAGTAGTGAGGTGTATGGCGAACCGGTGGAATTCCCGCAGAATGAACATACCACGCCGCTCAACAGCAAACTTCCGTACGCCATCGTGAAGAACATCGGTGAAGCGTTCTTGCGCAGCTACCAACGCGAATTCGGTCTGGACTACACGATCTTCCGATTCTTCAATACCTACGGACCCGCTCAGAGCAAGGATTTCGTGGTGAGCAAGTTCATCCGTGCCGCCTTGAAAGGGGAGGACATCACCATTTATGGCGATGGGAGCCAGACCCGGACATTCTGCTTCATTGAGGATAACATCGCTGCCACAGTTGCGGCGTTCAACGGCAAAGCCGCGATCAACGATGTAGTGAACATCGGTAACGACAAAGAGACTTCCATTCTGGAGTTGGCCCGGCTCATCGTTGATATGACCGGCAGTGCTTCCAAGATCATACACCTTCCCCCATTGAAAGAGGGTGACATGACCAGGCGGATGCCGGATATCACACGAATGCGACAGTTGTTGGGCCGGGAGTTGTTGCCGCTCCGAAAAGGCTTGGAGCAGATCCTGGCTGATACCTCCTTCATCCTCGGCTGAAGGTTGCTGCGACTGCCATAAAAAAAGGGGCCGCAGCCCCTTTTTTAGTTGTCCCTTGAGCGATCAGAATTTCGCTCGGCTCTTCCTGCCGATCCGCTTCTTACCGCGGGTCCAGCTGTGCCGTTGACGGTAGAAGTTCGACTGCCCGCGCAGCACATAACTGTAGGTGAACGTCATGGTGAGGTAGCTGTCGTTGTGGGTTGGATCTCCGCGCTTCAATCCAGCTGTATACTGGATCGGATCCGGGATGTTGCTGCCGGGAGGGCGTACGAAATCGCTTTGGCTGGCCAGTTGGGCAGCGAGGCCGTTCGCGCCTCCGGGTAATGCCGAGGGGTCGGCATACACTGTGCTGGCATCGTCCAGGTAGTCGCTGAAGGTGGTACGCCATCCGAAGTCCCAACCAAGGCGGTGTTTCCGTTTGAACGTGAAGTGGAAACCGATGCCTGCAGGCACTGCAAAGCCGATGCTGGAATAGTTCTGGAGCTCTGTTGTCTGTTCCCTCAGCGCATAGAATTCGCCCGTGTGGTCGATCTGGCCTTTGGGATTGCTGTAATACACCGAACCACCTATGTAGCCGAACAATCTGAAATCCGTTTTGTAGCGTCCTCGGCCGCCGATGTCGTTGTCCTGGAAAAGCGTCAGTTCCGGGCGAACGTAAAGTTCCACCATGTCGTTGCGGAAGCTGAGGTTGCGACCCACCCTTTCCGGGTTGGTGCTCAAGTAGTCCCCACCCTGCAGCCGGTAGTACATGACACCCGAACTGACCGAGACCATACGATTGATCTTGCGACGGGCAAAAGCACCAACGGCCCAACGTGTCTGGCCCAATTGCATGTCCCAAATGAAGTCCCGACGGTTCTTTTCCTTCCCACCGAATTCTCCGAGATAGTTCGCCCCGCCGAGGTGTGCACCGAAGTCCCAATCGTACTGGGCATTGGCGGAACCGCCCATGGCTGCTACCATGGCTACCACCAAGGCTGTACGTAGTAATACTGGCTTCATGCGCACGTCTTTCCGATTGACCGGCAAACTTAACGAAAACAAGCACTTGTTTACGGTCGAGCCACTAAAAGGATATGAACGATCACAATGCACTGTTCATCAGCTACTTTCGCGACCATCGCCGAACCTCAAAACTGGAGTCTTGTCAAACCGCATTACCTCGCTTTTCGGAACCCGTTTTCCCTTGGTCCAAGGGGGCATGATCTGGAACTCCGGATGGCGGCTGGCCTCCGCGGTGAGTGAGGCCGGAGGCTTGGGTATCATCGGGTCGGGGTCCATGTATCCCGAAGTGCTGTTGGACCACATACGGAAATGCAAAACGGCGACGGATAGGCCATTTGCGGTGAACATTCCTATGCTCTACCCCGATGTGGACAAGCATATCGCTACCGTTATCGAGGAACGCATTCCCATAGTTTTTACCAGTGCAGGTAATCCGGCCACTTGGACCCGCCGGTTGAAGGATGCGGGCATTACCGTGGTGCATGTGACCGCCAGTGTAAAGTTCGCTAAAAAGGCAGAGGATGCCGGTGTGGACGCGGTGGTGGCAGAAGGCTTTGAGGCTGGAGGCCACAACGGACGCGAAGAAACCACCACGCTGGTGCTGGTCCCCATGGTTTGCAATGCGGTCAACCTACCCGTGATCGCAGCCGGCGGGATCGCCACAGGTCGCAGCATGCTGGCTGCATTCGCCTTGGGTGCGGAAGGGGTGCAAATGGGAAGCCGTTTCGTGGCATCGTTGGAATCCAGCTCGCATATGGCATTCAAACAGCATGTGGTCCAAAGCCAAGAGGGAGCGACATTTCTTACCCTGAAGGAACTTGCCCCCGTGCGGATGATGCGCAATGCGTTCTTTCATGAATTGCAGGAAGCGTATGCGCGATGCGCCCCACCGGAGGAGTTGAAAGCCTTACTGGGCAGGGCACGTGCTAAACGAGGCATGTTCGAAGGAGATCTGGAGCAGGGTGAACTGGAGATCGGCCAGGTCGGCGCCGCAATTGATGAAGTGTTGCCCGCAGGCATCATCGTGGAACAGGTCATGGCCGAGTTCGATGCCGCCCGAAGTGAGTTTGCGGGAATGGTTTTTGCGTGATGTTGCGGTTTTTTGGGACCTATGCGCAAACCCTATTGCCCTGCCAAGCGTCATTAGGCCAATACCGATCATGATCATATCGCGTTGGAGCATCGTGCGCCGCCTTGTTCTTGTATTGCTTGCCGCTGGTCCGTGCTATGTTCAGGCCACGGTACTGGAACCACCTTCACTGCGCTGCACTGCCGTTGCCGCCAACGGCGAGGTAACGCTCACTTGGGTTGCCCCACCGGATCCAACGAATGAATTCCAGCAGTATGAGGTCTTCCGTGCAGATGCCGCGGCAGGCCCATTCATGTTTGTCGCTGCCGTGCCAGTCTACGCTCAAACGACTTTCATGGATGCGGGCACGAACGGTAACTTGGGAAGCAGGTTCTACTATCTGACAACTATTTCCAACACAGGTACACCTAATAATTCGGTGCCCAGTGATACGCTTGCCACGTTGTTCATTCAAGTTTCCCAAAGTGTGCCTTTAGGTAATTCCGTGGTGGATTGGGAACTGCAGCATGATCCGCCAATAGCCACTTCGGACCCGAACGCATTGGTGGATATGGAGTACCCGTTGGGCACATGGACCTTGGCGGACACTGTGCTGAACACTATCCACCATTGGGCGCAAGTGGTGAGTATCTGTGATGATTCGCTCAACTTCCGTGTGTACCAGCCGGATGCCAGCGGCTGCTACTCCACCAGCAACGCCACGGGTGCCCGGTTCCAGGACATTACCCCGCCGTCCATCCCGATCATGGTGACGGTCACTGTTGACACCGCGACCAATGAAAGTGTACTCAATTGGAACCCCAGCCCAGAGCTCGACACCCAAGGCTACATTGTAGTACAGTCCACTCCCGGTGGCAACGTGATCATCGATACGCTGTACGGTCGCCTGAACACGACGTATCCCTGGACTGGTAGCCTGGCCGGGTCGGGGCCAGAATCCTTCACTATCGCCGCCTTGGACAGCTGTTCACGTGGAAATCCGCCAAGCCCGAACACCAGTGCCACGTTCGACCCGCACACCACCATCTTCCTTTCAACGGATTATGATCGCTGCGCAGGAACGATCACCGTGGACCGTACACCTTATGTGGGCTGGCCGGTGGAGCAGTATTCGCTGTTCGGGTCCATCGATAATGCGCCCTATACACTGGTGGCCACCCTAGCGCCCGATGACCCATCTTACGCGTTGGCGGATGTGCAAGCCGATCGCACGTATTGTTTTGTAATGCAGGCGATAGGCGCACAGCCGGAACAAGTCTCGCTCAGCAACAAGCACTGCCGTACCACTGCCTACCCACAAGTGCCGCAATGGAACTACTTGCGCGTCGCCACCGTAACGGCGAAAGACCACATTACCGTGGTCGATAGTGTGGACCTGAGCGCTTTCACCAAAAGGTTCGTATTGGAGCGCACCTACAACGGTGGACCATGGGAACCCATTGCAGAAGCACCCGGCGGTACGGGCCCCTTGCTGGTGTTCGAAGACGTTGATGTCCTGACAGATGAACGCTCCTATTCCTACCGAGTGGCCGCTGAGGATAGTTGTGGGGCACGCACCGCCATCAGCAACTTGGGCACCACCATACTGCTGTCCGCCAGCGCAGACCTTGACGGATACGATCGGCTGTATTGGAACGGCTACTCGCAATGGGCCGGTAACGTGGCCGGCTATACCGTGTATCGCAGCATCGCGGATGGTCCGTTCGACCCCGTAGGGAGCACAGCCGCAAGCATCTGGCAATTCCCCGACAATGTGGAAAACCTGTTCAATACCCCGGGCAAGTTCTGTTACTATGTGGAGGCCAACGAAACGGATGATCCATCCGGGATCAATGCGGTTTCGGTGAGCAACATCGCTTGCACGGTGCAACAGGAAGAGGTCTGGGTGCCCAACGCATTCATCGCAGGAGGCTACAACAGCACGTTCAAACCCGTGCTTGCTTACGCTGATATCAACCGCTATGAGTTCACCATCTTCAACCGCTGGGGCCAGCAGATCTGGACGACCAACAACCGCGATGAAGCATGGGACGGCCGGATGAACGGTGCCTTCGTACCACAAGGGGTGTATGCCTACTACTGCTCGTTCTTGAACGGTGCCGGGAAGACCGTTGAGCGGAAAGGAACCGTGACGTTCCTGCCGTGAAATTAATCGGACCGTGGACCTGTGCTGGACGAGCACGACGGTGCAGAACGTTTTCTTTGGTAGCGAAACCGTTCCGCCGCGACGCAGTACTTTTGTGCATGGAACGATCCACCACCGCAAATGCCCCCGGGCATCGCGTAAGCCCCGCCAATGGTGCGGCCACCGCAGCAGACCGCTTCGCTGCCCAAGGTTTCACTTACGATGATGTGCTGCTTGTGCCAGCGTACTCCGAGGTGTTGCCCAGGTCCGTGGATATCCGCTCGCGCTTCAGCCGTAACATCGCATTGAACCTGCCCATCGTGTCCGCGGCCATGGACACGGTAACGGGTGCGGATCTTGCGATCGCCATCGCGCAGCAGGGTGGTATCGGCGTGGTCCACAAGAACCAAACGATCACGGAACAAGCTGAAGAAGTGCGTCGCGTAAAGCGTAGCGAAAGCGGCATGATCACAGACCCGGTGAAACTGATGGAAGGGGCGACCGTTGGTGATGCGATGCGCCTGATGGCGGAGCATGGCATTGGCGGGATCCCTGTGGTGGACAAGGCCGATAAGCTTGTCGGTATCGTTACCAACCGTGACCTGCGCTTCGAGAAAGTAATGGCTAAGCCCGTTGCCGAGGTAATGACGAGTGAGCATGTCATCACCGCGAAGCCGGATGTCACCATGGCACAGGCAGCGGATATTCTACAGGAGTTCAAGATCGAAAAGCTGCCGGTGGTGGATGCCGAAGGAAAACTCGTTGGCTTGGTGACTTACAAGGACATCATCAAACTGAAGCAAAGCCCCAATGCGTGCAAGGACCATTTGGGACGGCTGCGTGTTGCCGCTGCCATTGGGGTTACTGGCGATAGCTTAGAGCGCGCCACCGCACTTGTGAACGCAGGTGTTGACGCGTTGGTGATCGATACGGCCCACGGGCATCATATCGGTGTGCAGGACATGCTTCGAAGCATCCGCAAAGCTTTTCCGAAGGTGGATCTCGTTGTTGGCAATGTGGCTACAGCGGCCGCTGCAAAAGCATTGGTGGAAGCTGGCGCCGATGCTGTGAAAGTGGGGATCGGACCGGGCAGCATTTGTACCACGCGCATCATCGCGGGCGTGGGCGTCCCGCAACTGACAGCAGTGCACGACTGCGCTCAAGCCATCGCCGGAAGCGGAGTTCCCGTCATTGCTGATGGAGGGATCCGCTACACGGGCGACATGGTGAAGGCCATTGCCGGTGGAGCGGATTGTGTGATGATCGGGTCGCTATTCGCAGGGGTGGAAGAAAGTCCAGGGGAAACGGTGATCTACGAAGGCCGCCGTTTCAAGACCTATCGTGGCATGGGCAGCCTGGAGGCTATGCAACGCGGCAGCAAGGACCGCTACTTCCAGGACATGGAAGAGGACGTCAAAAAGCTCGTGCCCGAGGGTATCAGCGGACGGGTACCCTATAAAGGTCCTTTGCAGGAAGTAGTGGTGCAGCTTGAAGGCGGACTGCGTGCCGGCATGGGGTACTGCGGCGCGGCGGATATTGCCGCTTTGCAGCAAGCAACGTTCATGCGCATCACGGCAGCGGGTATGAAGGAGAGCCACCCGCACGATGTGTTCATCACGCGGGAAGCACCGAACTATAGCGTCGGATAGGATTTTCCTTCCACGCCCAAGCCGAACAGCGCTATATCATATTTCACCGGGTCCGTTGCGTTGAATGATCGCAATACCGCGGTAAGTTCCTGCACGCTTTTCCAATCGTCCTGTTTCCGGCGCAGCAAGCCCAGTTCGCGTGCAACGCGGCCCGTGTGTACATCCAGTGGAACGTGCAATGCACTGGCGGGAATGCGTTTCCACAAGCCTAGGTCGATGCCGCGATCATTGGGACGCACCATCCAGCGGAGGAACATGTTGATGCGCTTCGCATTGCTGCCCCGAGCAGGGTCGGCAACGTGTTTGTGGGTGCGCGGCTCGTGTTCAGGTTCAAAGAAGCGCCCCCGGAACAACGTGATCATATCCTCTATAGGAGGAAGCGGCGCTGCTTTTTCCGTTGATAGGAAAGCGGCTTCCAATCCGCCATGTTCGTTGTACAGATGCCGTAGCGCAAAAACGAATTGCCGAAGGTCCAACGCATTGAACGTGCGATGCACGAACTGATCCAATCGTTCCAGATCCCTAGGGCCGGCGTTCATCACGAATTCGAAAGGTGCCCGATCCATCAGGTCCGCAAGTTTCCAAGCGTTGGTAATGATGGTTTTCCGCTGGCCCCAAGCAATGGTGGCTGTGATGAAACCGATGGTTTCAGCGTCTTCGCGTTTGTTGAACGAACGCGGTATCTGCACCGGGTCGTTAGCGATGAAGTCCGGTGTGGCTAGGCGTTCGTAAGCATCATCCAACAAGACATGGACTTCCTCGAGGGCGGGAAAGCGGTGGTGGGAACGTGACATGCTTATGGGCTCGAAGAGGCCTGGACGTGCCGGGCCAAAGGTGAGCACCGGGAATTAGTGTGATGGTTCCTAGGCTCACGCTTGGGTCAATGAAAACCCTTGCGGAATGGTATGCAACAAAAAAGCGGACCTTGTAAAGGTCCGCTTTCCGTTGGGTTGATCCCATGTTATTGGCGCGGCGGCGTGCTGGTGACATTGGAACCGCCTGTACCGCCCGTGTTCCCGGTGCTCGGCCTTGTGGCGGCGGGGCTGGTGCTACCGGAGGTGTGCGTGCCGGAGTTGTTGCCGGTAGGACGTTGCGTGCCGGTGCGGTCCGGGGTTTTGGTCGTGGGCTTCGGGCGGTGTGTAGGGCCAGGGTTGCGCACCGGGGTTTTCGTGCCGGTAACTCCGCCAGTGGTGGTCCCGGTGGTCACTTCCACAGGGTCATTGCTTACTGGATCCAACGGACCGGTAGTAGGACGCAGCTTGGCTTCTGTTCCTGGCTTCTTCTCTTCTTGATCCCGTTTTGCTGGCGGGATCGGCAATGGTTCGTTCGTCCCGCAATTGAAGGGCACGTTGATCTTCACAACACCAACGGTACCGCATCCGGTGGCGATCTGGCCTTCGGCGTCCATCACCGTTACACAACCGCCCATGCTTCCTTGGGAAGGTCCGCTGATCTGTGTGTATGGTGCTGTACCGCCCACGGCATGCCATATGAAACTGCCTTGTGAATCCATGGAACTGCGCACCACCGGTCCATCATCCGTTCCGTTCAGGCCATCGGAACAGACATAATTCTTCACCACGGCGTCGGTGGTGTGCACTACCACGAACAGCTTGCCCGTAGCCATGGCTGGAATAGAGGCTATCAACAAGGGGAAGATGAGCACTTTCATGGGCTTTTAATTTTATTCCGCATGACAATGTACGTTTCCCTGCGGCCCTTTTGCAAATGGAGTTTTTTGGCCCGGCATATGCCGGACCACCATCGGTAATTTACAAAGCAGCAACGGTAAAGAGGTGCTCGGCTTAATCCTGCCTTTGCCAATTCTTCTCGATCACTTCCAAGAGTTCCTCGTGGATAGCACTGTTGCTGGCCACGATCTCTTCATCGAAAACCGGGTCTTTGCTGGGCCGGAACCCACTGACCTTCCCGCCCGCTTCCCGCACCAGGATGATCCCTGCCGCCACATCCCAGCTATTGAGCCCATATTCATAGAACGCTTCAAAACGTCCGCAGGCCACGTATGCCAGATCGGCTGCGGCGCTCCCTAATCTGCGAATGCCGCGTGTGCGGTGCATCAGCTCGCGCAGCAGATCCATGTATTCGCTCTCGAAACCGAAATCATCGTACGGGAACCCGGTGGCCAGCAGGCTTTCCTGCAACTGGCTCCGCTTGGAAACCGCAATGGGCTTTCCGTTCATGGTAGCCCCCCCGCCGCGATACGCCGCGAAGCATTCGTCGCGGTTTACTTCGACCACCACGCCGAGTTGGATCTCTCCGTCCTTGATCAACGCCACGCTGGTGCAATAACAAGGCACGCCATGCACGAAGTTGGTGGTGCCGTCCAGTGGATCGATGATCCAGTTCAGCCCCTCCACTTTTTCCCCCGTGCCTTCCTCGGCGATGAAGCCGGCTTCCGGGAGCAGATCCTTCAAGGCGTCAACGAAGCGCTGTTCGGCCGTGGTGTCCACGTGGCTTACCAGGTTGTTGTGGCTTTTGTTCTCCACGTTGGCCTCGGTGATGCCCGCGCTTTCCATGCGGATGAAAGCGGCGATCTCACGGCTGAGCAATGCAACTTCTTCAGTGAGCTGTTTCAGTTCCATTCGTGTTCCGATTACGGAGCCAGAGGATGCCTCCAACGCCAAGTACGATAAGTCCCAAGGCGATGAGCTCCGCTTGGGTCCAACTGCCGAGGAACAGGTTGTTCACCCGGATTTGTTCTATCAAAAAGCGCTCCACGCCGTTGAAAATGAGGTAGGTGCAGAACAGCACACCCGGCAAGGTTATCCGCTTCCGCAACCACCACAGCACGGCGAAGAGCGAAATGCACATGATCACCTCGTACAGCGGTGTTGGGTAAACGCCCGGGACAAGATGGGTACCATAGCCGGGGAAGATGGTGCCGCTTGTCATTACCTCCCCCACATATCCACCCCTGTGCGGGCCCAACACGGCGTTCACGTTGTTGGGGTAGTCGTAACTCCATAGCCATTGCGGGATCCAGCTGGGTCTAGGTGAGGTATTGGCGATGCCCCAGTCACCATCGCCGGCCACTTGGCATCCCAATCGCCCGATACCGTAAGCCAGCATAAGGCCCGGTGCGGCCGAGTCCATGCTCGGAAGCACCGCCATGCCATTTTTCTTGAAGTAACGCACCACCATGAAGCCCGCGACGATGAGGCCTCCGTACATGGTGAGGCCGGAAATAATATCCTTGATCGAGCCCGTAGCCAACAGGTCCAAGAAGTCCTTGGGGCTTTCCAGCCAATGGAACACCTTGGCACCGATGAACCCCCAGAGTGCCGCTGTGAGCGTGATGTTGCCGCCGTGCTGCGCAGGATGGATGGTGACGATCTCTTCCTTCGGTTCCTTCAGCCGCTGCTTTTCCTTTTCGCGCCAGAGCAGCCAAACGAAGAAGGCCGCCACGGCAATGCCGCCGATGATGTTGCCTGTTCCGCTCAATAAAAAGGCAGGAGGGTCCGCCGTTACTTCCGCAGTGTTCAGCAGGATGTACAGCCCTTTCCAGCCCACCACGAAACCCACTATGCCCTGCATGATGAGCTCGGCCGGCTTGGCGCCCTCGCCAACCATCACTTTTCGCACGCTGGGTTTGATCAGGCCCAGACCTTCTTTCCTTTTTAACTCCAGCACCAAGGTCCAATAGGCGCCCATGAAGGCCAACGCCACGAAGAAGCCGAAGCTGTTCAGGAATTTCAGGACCGGCCAGTCCAGTCCGGTAAGGTCGAGGAGGGCGTGGTAGAGGGTGGGGTACATGGGCGATCAGTGCGGTCAAGGGAGAAATATTGCCGCCACGGATGGGGGTCGCGAGGAGGTGATGGATGCCGTAGGATGCACAGTCGGGGCGTAAAGGGCGGAGGTGTGCCTATTGATGAGCATCGTGCGTTCCACATTTGGCCCAATGGCCGGTATGCCGCGGTAAAGCGGTGGCGAAGATACCGGACCACTGGAAATTGGATCCGTACATCTTCTGATCAAGCTTGATGAACGTCTAAGAAGGTGCATGTGGATCTAGTGGTGCAGCATGTATCACAAAAAAAGGAGGGCGCCCGATCCGGGAGCCCTCCTCATGCATTGTTGATCCGGCTCACTGTTTCATAAAGCGGGTGCGGGCTTGGATGTTGCCTTTCGCATCAGCGATCAATAGGCTGTAGCTTCCTGGAGCAAGGTTCATGCTTACGGGGTTATGTGTTAAGGTCCGATCTGAATGATCAGGAGTGATCCCAGACGAAGAAAGCAAATATTTTCGACCTGGTGGGGGAAAGGTCAGCAGAGCCTTATCCTCGGCGATCGACCAACCAAGAAGGACACAGAGCGGGCCCGGAGATCGATGTCAAGCGCTGACCATGCCTGGGATGGTGCCCACCACATGCCCGTCGCTGTTCAACGCGCCGATCCTCACGGTGGCCATGGCGTTGATAAGCTGCGCATCGAAGGGGATTGCGACCCGGATGTAGTTGTCAGTGTAACCGTATAGATCTTCGGCGATGGCCACCCCGGAGGTTTCATCGCCATGCTCGAAAAGCACTTGTCGTGTCTCCCCGACGTGGCTTTCGTAGAATTCACGTTGCAGCTTGCTGCCGAGGATGCGCAGTTGCTTTGTGCGCTCGCGACGGATATTCATCGGCACACCTTCGTCCATGCGGACAGCTGTCGTGTTGGCGCGTTCGCTGAAGGTGAATACGTGCAGGTAGTTCACGTCGATGGAACGCAGGAACGCATGGGTCTTCAGGAACTCCTCATCCCTCTCTCCCGGGGTGCCGGTGATGACGTCCGCGCCAATGCATGCATGGGGCATGACCCGCTTGATGTGCGCCACGCGGTCCGCATAAAGAGCAGTGTCGTAGCGGCGGCGCATACGCTTCAGTATTTCGTCGCTGCCGCTTTGCAAAGGCATGTGGAAGTGCGGCGCGAAACGTTGGCTCCCGGCCACGAAGTCGATCACGTCATCGCTGCACAAGTTGGGCTCGATGCTACTGATACGGAAGCGCTCGATGCCATCGATCCGGTCCAACGCTTCGACGAGCTGCAGGAAATTCTCGCCGTGCGCCCTGCCGAAATCACCGGTGTTCACACCGGTGAGCACGATCTCCTTGACGCCAGTTGCAGCAATGTTCCGCGCCTGCTGTACGGTTTCATCGATGGTGCCACTACGGCTCCTTCCACGGGCCAAGGGTATGGTGCAGAAGGAGCAGAAGTAGTCACAGCCGTCCTGTACTTTCAGGAAGGTGCGCGTCCGGTCATTGGCATTGTAGGACGGGATGAACGTCTTCACGTCCTTGATGGCCCCGAACTTCATCAGTGCTACGGCCTGCTTGCCTTCAAGCGCTTCAATATGCTCGGCCAGGTCGAACTTTTCATTCGCGCCCAATACCAGGTCCACTCCGGGTATCGCTGCGATCTCTGCCGGCTTCAACTGCGCATAGCAACCTACCACCGCAATGAACGCATCGGGGTTGATGGATAGGAACCGGCGCACATGGCGGCGGCATTCCTTGTCCGCATTTTCCGTTACGCTGCAGGTGTTCAATACGAAGACGTCCGGACGCTCTTCCACCCTTATCCGTGCATATCCCGCCTCTTCCAACGAACGCGCCAAGGTGCTGCTCTCCGCGAAGTTGAGCTTGCAGCCCAAGGTGTGGAAGGCAACGGTGCGCGGGGTGCTCATTCTGAACGGGTTCCGGCAGTTTAGGGTCTTGCAGGTTGCGCCGGTAGGCATTGCAAGGGCCGCGAAGGTACCGCGTGCACTAAAACGCTCATTTTTCCATGTGCTGTGAAAATTCCGGGCAACCCTTTAAGCAACCCCGCGTCTTCCAGTCCCATACTCAAGTCAATGGCCCATACCGCTCCGCTCAACCGTTCCCGCGTCATTTTTTATGCCGGTCTCATCAGTGCCGGATTGGCGCTGTTCTTCCTCACCTTGGCCTATACCCCTATGTAAAGCGGGGGACTATCTTGCGGCCATGCGCAACTGGTGCATCGCCGCAGCATTGGTCCCTGTTCTTGCATTCGCGCAAGCTGAAGGTGGTGGCTTGCTTTGGTCTATTTCCGGCAACGGGCTGAGTCGCCCGAATTATGTGCTTGGCACCGTCCACAGTCGGGATGCCCGTGCCTATGAACATGCCACATCGCTCTTGCCTTATCTACAAAGCCAGGATGCTTTAGCCGGAGAGCTGGATCTTGCTGACGGTGCGATGGCGAGCGGCATGATGATGAAGGCCATGGTGCTGCCTCCGGGGAAGGATCTCGCGGACCTGATGAGCAAGCACAAGTACAAAAAAGTGAAGACCGCCGTAGCGCATGATCTCGGTCCAATGGCGATCATTGCCTTACGGTTGAAGCCCTTTTACCTGATGGCTCTGTTGGGAGAGACCGCCATGCGTTCCGATAGTGCCGAGGTGCTGGACCAGTATCTCCAACGGCAGGCCAGGTTAATGGGGAAGGAAGTGGTGGGATTGGAAAAGCCCGAGGAGCAGTTGGCCACCGTGGAGGATCTTCCATTGAAGCAGCAGGCCGACATGCTCTATGACCTGGTGCGTAACGATCTTTATCGGAAGGACATGGAGCGGATGCTGGACGCTTACGCGAAGGAGGATCTTGCGGGCCTTACCCGGATCGCTGCAATAGGAGGCCTTCCGAAGGAATTCAGCGATCGCCTGATCGATGACCGGAACGCGACCATGGCTTTGCGTATGGACAGCCTGATGCAGAACGGACGCAGCTGGTTCTTCGCCATCGGTGCGGCGCATTTGCCTGAACCGGTCGGGGTGTTGGAGCGCTTGCGCAGGATGGGGTATCGCGTGGAAGGGGTTAGGTTGGAGTAAAGTCGAACCAGGGATCAGGACTTGGCTGACACTGTTGACAGGAAACCTTGTCCGGCTCAGTCCCTTATTAATTTGGATCGGATCCGCATAGGTCAGGATCTTCACAGGGCATTTGGTGGATAGCTTGGAGGCGTTGGGAGTCCTGTCCCACAAACGTGTGGTACTTCCACTTGGCCCAGAAAAAGTCGGCAGTCGATAAAGTGGCAGGAGGCAGGCTGTTGAGGCGTTCACTCCTCCACCTTCAACCCCATGGAGGTAATGATGGCCCGGTGGTCGCTCAACTCGTCCGGCAGGGTGCGGAAACCCCAGGCGTTGAACTGTGGGCCGTGCATGATGTGGTCGATACGGAAACTGGGCACGTTGCCGATGTAGGTATGTCCCAGCCCCTCGCCGCTTTCACTGAATGCATCGATGAGCCCGGAGCGCAGCAGCTCATGGTAACTATAACCCATGGGGCTGTCGTTCAGGTCGCCACAGTAGACCACCGGCCACGGGCTGTTTTTCATATGTTCGGCGATGGTGGTGGCTTCTCTTCCCCTGCGGATGAATGCATCCCTTAGCCGCCCCAGTATGCGCGTCCCCGCCGTGCCAAGGGAGTCTGCCCCACCGCCTTGTTCCACGTTGCGGATGAAGTCATAGTCCTGATCGCCGAAGCGCAGGCTGGCGAGGTGTGCCGTGTACACCCGTATGGTGTCGCGGCCCAAGGCAATGTCCGCCCACAGGGCGAGGTTGTTCAATTCATCGGGGAAGTGGATGGTACCTTGGGCGAGCACCGGCCACGTGCTGAAAATGGCGATCCCGATGTGCTGGTTACCGCGCGTGTGCACGGTATAGGCATCTGCACAGGCAGTATACCGGTATGCGGATAGCAGCGTGTCCTTCACCTCCAACTGGTCGCCGCCGTCAACGTCCAAAAACTCCTGCATGCAAAGGATGTCCGGATCCTCCACGCGGATCAGGTCCATCATTTCATCCCGGGTCTGCTGGTTGTGCGTCCAGTTGTAGAGGTCGAAAAGCCGCACGTTCCAACTCATCACGGAGAAGCTGTTGCTCACTCCAGCGGGTTGCGATAACCGCCCGGATAGCTGTGCATATTCGCCCAAGTGCGGAACGGCACAGGCCATGGCCAACGCGCACAGTACGTGCAGGCGGCGGCGCACCACACCGTGGAAAAGCAGCACGGCGGCATCGGCCACCACCAGCCAAGGGAAGAGCATGCCGAATAAGGCCAATGGCCAACAGCGAACGGGTTCCACCTGCGAGCTGAGGCAGGAGAGGAGCAGTGCCAGGGACACCGGGAGCCCCAGCCACCAGATCAACCCGCGGCGGCGTTCCGGCTTCGCGACTTCTTCAACGGTCATTACCGGCCTTGAAAAGATAGTCGCGTTCATCCTTGCTCAAACTACCGTAGCCGGACTTCGAGATCTTGTCCAGAATGGCGTCTATGCGTTCCTGGTGCTGCTTTTTCATAGTATTGAACTGCGCGTCGTTCCGTGGCGCTGGCTTACCGGTGGGCCGTTTCTCCACACGCATCCGGCTCTTTTTCCTGGGTTTCAGGCGGTGGAACAAGCGTTCCAAGCGATCCACGAGATCTTTTGACCAGTCGCGGCCTTGGGCCAGTTGCCGCGCGGAAACAAAGCCGTAAAGAGCGCCGCCCAAATGCGCCAAGTGCCCACCCGTATTGCCTCCTTGGCGGATGGCTATGAGGTCCAGCACCAGCACCGCAAGTGCGATGTACTTCAGCCGCACTGCGCCCAAGAGGATCAAGCTGACCATCATGTCCGGCCGGTACGCCGCGATGCCGATGAACACGCCCATCACCGCGGCCGAGGCACCGAGAATGGGACCGTTGCTGGCCAGACCCAAGTGCTCCGGCATGTAACTGCCCAGGGCGTAGAACGCGAAACCGCACAGGCCGCCCAGCAGGTAGTTCCCCAACAGGCGCTGGCCGCCCAGCAGGCTCTCAAAGAGCTGACCGCTGAACCACAGCATCACCATGTTCCAGAACAGGTGCATGGGCGCCTGGTGGGTGAACATGTACGTGATGGGTGTCCACGGATGGCGCGCCAACCACGCCCAGTTGTTGGAGCCCATCAGGTTGTTGAGGAAGAGGGCACCTATGCCGCTGTTCCCCACCAGCCAACCAAGCAGCTCCACCGCCCACACCGCCAGGAATACCCCGATGTTCACGATCAAGAGCTTCTTGGTCATGCCGCCGGTGGCCCATTGGTTCTTGATATCGTCAGTGAGGGACATGGAGGGGGATGGGAGTCTTGTTCACCAGAGCGTCACAGAGAACACAGGGAACTTGCTTTTAGTCTTTTGTCCTTGGTCTTTCGTCTTGAGTTCGGGGGTAGGAATTCCGGGGCGCGTGTTCACGGGCTTAATACCAAGCACCTTTATCCTTTCGCATCGCCGAGCTTCCGGGCACCATTCACAGCACTCCTTTCTTTCGCCAGTACTTGATGATGATGAATCCGAAGATCAGGCCGCCGAGGTGGGCATAGTGCGCCACGTTGTCGCCCGCGCGTTGGCTTACGCCCGAGTACAGTTCCCACAGGCCATAGAGCACCACGAAATACTTTGCCTTGATGGGTACCGGGAGGAACAGCAGCATCAGCTCCACGTTGGGGAACAGCATACCGAAGGCCAGCAGGATCCCGAAGATGGCACCGCTCGCTCCGATCATCACACCGGCATAGTCCCAGAACAGTGCTTTTACTGCGGTATCGCTGCCGGGGTGCTGGGCCACCACGTCGTTCATCACGGCGTTGGCCTGGTCCATGGAAGCGTGGCTCGCTTCCACCATGTGGCGCACGTCGGCCACCGAGATACCGAAGCTTTGCACCTGTGCTACGAGGTCCTGCGTGCCCACGTAGCTCACGCCCATTTGCAGCGCCGCTGCGCCAAGGCCGCAGAGCAGGTAGTAGTTGAGGAAGCGCTTGGCGCCCATGACGCGTTCGATGGGGCCACCGAACATGTACAGGGCGAACATGTTGCTCACGATGTGCCAGTACCAACCATCAGTCCCCGGCCCGGCGTGCATGAACATGTGCGTCACCACCTGCCAAGGCTTGAAGTCCGGCGAGCCGATGGCATGCAGACCCAACCAATTGTCGAGGAGGCTGCGGCCCAGCTCGTCGGTGCCCATGGCGATCTTCAACAGCAGCATCAGGCCGTTGATGATCAACAGGTTTTTCACCACCACCGGGAGGTTGGACGTGGGATCGCGGAACATGCTGCTAATTTATCGCTCGAAACGGTCATCCAATTCGTTCTGTCCATAGGTGATCAACACGGGTTTTCCACCCGGGGTGAAGTACGGCATTTCACAGGCAAAGAGCCGGTCGATCAGGTCGTGCATTTCCACGGTACCCAGTCTTTTCACCGGCTGGTTCATCACGCTGCGGGCCATGCCACGCGCCAGTGTGGCGTGCCGCTCGGCCTTCAAGGAACCCCGCTCGTTATGGACTTGCTCCAGCACCTGCCCCAGCAGTTCCGCCGGGTCCTCGGCACCGCTTTCGGCGGGCATGCCGTTAACCGCCACGCTGCGCCCGCTCAAGGGCTCGACCTGGAAGCCCAACGCCTCCAGCTCCGGTAGAATGGCCAGCAACAGCGCATGGTCCGGTGCGTTAAGTTCCAAGGTGACGGGGAAGAGTTGTACTTGGCTGGTGCCGCTGCCTCCTTCCAACGCACGCATGGAGCGCTCGTACATGATCCGTTCCATGGCCCGCTGTTGGTCCATAACCACAAAACCGCTTTTGAGCTGCGCCAAGATGTAGCGGCCCAACATTTGGAACACGGGCCGCTGGCTGTTGACTTCCTGATGCAACGGCGCGGCATGACCCTGATCTTCCGGCATCACGCCCGGCAGGTGTTCGTCGTGCTGCGTTACCCGCTGGTTGCCCAGGTCGAACAACTGCTGCCAGCCTGCGGAAGACGTGTGCGGTGGCAGGTCCGTGGGACGCCATCGTCCGGAGGATACCGGCGGCTCGCCTTCCACGGGGCCGCTGGCCGTGGCACCCATCAGCAGCGCGGGCTCGGGCTCGAAATCGATGCTGGGGGTGATGTTGTGCCGCCCCAGCGCCCGCCGCACCGCTGCATGCACAATGGCATACACTGTGCGGTCGTCCCGGAATTTGATCTCCGTTTTCGTGGGGTGGATGTTGATGTCGATCCACGCCGGGTCCAGCTCCAGGAAGAGGAACCAGCCGGGGTAATTATCCCGAGCGATGAGCTCGTCGTAGGCCCGCCGCACGGCATGCTCCAAATAAGGGCTGCGGATGTAGCGGCTGTTCACGAAGAAGTACTGCTCGCCGCGGTTCCGCTTAGCGAACTCCGGCTTGGTGACGAAGCCTTCCACGCGCACGAACTTTGTGGCCTCTTCCACCGGCACCAAGCGCTCGTCGAACTTCCTGCCGAAGACGCCCACGATGCGTTGCCGCTCGTTGCCGGGCTGCAGGTGGAACAGTTCCTGTCCGTTGTGCAGTAGCCGGAAGCGGATGGTGGGGTGTGCCAACGCCACGCGCTGGAACTCCTCGATCACGTGCTTCATTTCCACCGGGTCGCTCTTGAGGAACTGCCGCCGCGCAGGCACGTTGTAGAACAAGCTGCGCACCAGCAGTGAAGAACCCACCGGGCAGGCCAGCGCCTCCTGCGCCTGTACACGGCTGCCCTCGATCAACACGCGGGTGCCCAGGTCGTTCCCTTCCTGCCGCGTTCTCAGTTCCACCTGCGCTATGGCAGCGATGCTCGCCAAAGCCTCTCCCCGGAAGCCTTTGGTCCGGATGGTCTGCAGGTCGTCCGCTTGGCGGATCTTGCTCGTGGCATGCCGCTCGAAGCAGGCCCGCGCATCGGTGGCGGTCATGCCCTTGCCGTCGTCGGTCACTTGGATCAGCGTGCGGCCGGCGTCCTTCACCACCAGGGTGATCTGCTCCGCGCCTGCATCCACGCTGTTCTCCAGCAGCTCCTTCACCACGCTGGCCGGACGCTGCACCACCTCGCCCGCGGCGATCTGGTTGGCCACGTGGTCGGGGAGGAGGCGGATGATATCGCTCATGCGGAGGGACGCGCGCTCGCAGGGCACGGGACCGCAAAGATGCGGGGCATTCGGCGAGCGGCAAGGCTGCGGACACTTCCCAGCGCGTGTTCATCCGGAAAGGGCCGTGCCATTTGGTAACGTCCGGTGCAGGCGCAGCCTATACTTGTAGGCACAACGCTCAACACGGCACATGAAAGCACCTCTTCTCCTGCTCCCTTTGTCCTTCACCTTTTGTTTGTCCGCATCCGCCCAGGAGGTCGTACCGGGCGAAACGCCCGGTTCCACCGGCGCCGTTCCCTACGGCACTGCAACGCTGGTCACCGTGCGCGCCACGGATGGCAACGTTTGGCTCCAGCAGAACCTCGGGGCGGCCCAAGTGGGTATTTCGATGGAGGATGTGGCCGCATTCGGCGACCTGTACCAATGGGGACGTTGGGACGATGGCCACGCACTGCGCACCAGTGCCACGGCCAACGTGTCCACGCTCAGCTCCTCCAACCCGCTGGGGCTGGGCACCGGCAGCCCCTTCTTCTTTATCGGAGCAAACCCGGCTGATTGGTGGGGTGCCGGTACCGATGCGGACTTCTGGGGCGGAACATCGGCGACGGCCACCAAGGGCATCGACCCCTGTGCAGGCATCTGACCCGCGTGGCACCTGCCGTCCGCAGCGGAATGGGATGCGGTGATCACCGAGGAAGGGATCACCGGGAGTGCCAGCGCTTTCGCATCCGATCTGAAACTGGTGGTGGCCGGTTCCCGGGACGGTGGTACCGGCACCCTCATTAACGCGGGCGTCTATGGGAACTATTGGAGCAGCACCACCAGCGGTGTCTACGCCAAGAATTTTTCATTGGGCGATACGTGGGTAGCCCCCGCGGACGATGCCTACCGGGGTTACGGCATGAGCATGCGCTGCCTGAACAACGACCTGCATACCGGTATCCAGGACCCCGGTGAAATGCGCGGCCTGCGCATTTATCCCAATCCATCCAAGGGGTCCATCACCGTGGAAATGGGCGGAACACCGATCGAGAGGATCAACGTTCATGGGGAGGACCTGCGCATCATTCGTTCATTTAAGCCCGATGGCGTGCAAGCCGAACTCTCGTTGACAGATATGCCCAACGGTACTTATTTCGTCGAAGTCGTAAGCGAGTCCGCTGTGAGTTGGCGCACCGTGGTGATCGCCCATTAGGTGGGCTGTTGCCGTTGGAGTGGATACCGATCGCGTACCACCCCGGCTCTTTTGCCGGGGTGACAAACCCTGTTATTGCGCAGATCGTCCTGCGACAAGCTTCAGCGAAGATCCCCGCTCCGTCCTCACGGCGTGTCTCTCATGCCGGGCGAAGACCCAGCACCGCATCGGAACGGGCAGATGCCCACCCGGCCCGGGATCCATCGGCACCGAACTGCAGGTGCCACTGCCGTCGTTTTGGATTTTTTTCGAACGAGAGTAAGTTTGAGTCTAAACCCCACACATGATGAGAACGATCATACTCCCTATTCTTCTGCTCCTTTCCACCTTGGCCTCGGCCCAGCAGTGGCAGGCTACCAACGGACCTTACGGAGGAGATGTGTATTGCATGGTGTTGAACACCACAGGCGATGTGTTCGTGGGTACCCAAGGCGGCGGCGTTTTCCGGTCCACCGACAATGCGGAGAGCTGGCAACCGGTGAACAACGGCATCAAGAATTCCAAGGTGTGGGCACTGCTCGCTACGGCGAACGGGGACCTCTTCGCCGGTACCATGGGCGGCGGTGTGTTCCGCTCCAGTGATAACGGCGATAGCTGGACCGTTACGAATAACGGATTGGAATGGCCGTACGTGATCAGCTTGGCCAGCAATGCTTTCGGTGAACTTTTCGCCGGCACGGTGGAAGGTGGCGGCGTTTACCGCTCCGTGGACAACGGGGAGACGTGGACGGTGCTGAACAACGGCTTGAGCAATACATGGGTGCCGGCATTGTCCGTCACGGCGGAAGGCGTCCTCTTCGCGGGCACATGGGGCAGTGGCACCTTCCGCTCCACGGACAACGGCGATTCCTGGATGCCCGTAAGCGATGGTGTTTCTGCACAGTACGTGCTTTCGTTCGCTATCAATGGCGATGGCGATATTTTTCTGGGCACCGACTACGGTGAAGGCATCTACCGTTCCACGGATGTCGGGGATACCTGGCAGCACCAGCCGTTGATCACCACGAACAACGTGAACGGCCTGCTTGTGGCCGCCAATGGCGATGTGTTCGCCGCCTCCTACGGGGAAGGCATCTACCACTCTTCGGACAACGGTGCCACATGGGCTTCCACGAGCACCGGCCTGGTGTCCTCCTACATGCTCTGCTTGGCCAGCAATGCTGCCGGCGACCTGTTCGCCGGTGCCTATTTCGGCGGTGGCGTATCGCGCAGCATGGATAACGGTGCGAACTGGCAGACCCGGAACGATGGCCTGAGCGCCACCGATATCCGGGCGCTCGGCGGCACCAACACGGGCGCTGTGTTTGCAGGCTCCTACGGTTTGGGCCTGTTCCTTTCGGAAGACCAAGGCCAGAGCTGGGCCGGGGCGAACGGCGGCTTGGATGCGCGTTACCTCCGGGCTTTCGCCAAAGCACCCAACGGCACCTTGTTCGCCGGTGCGGACTTTGTTGACGGCTATGGTGGCGTTTACCGTTCCACCGACAACGGTGCTTCCTGGGAGGAGATCAACCACGGGGATGTGTCGCAGGATGTACGCGGCATCGCCGTGAACTCCAACGGGGACGTTTTTCTCGCCACTTACATCACGGGGATCTATCGCTCTGTGAACAATGGGGATAGTTGGATCGCCATGAACAATGGCCTTTCCTGCCTTAACCTCTGGTCCATCGCCGTGGATGGTGATAATGACCTTTATGCAGGGAGCGCAGGGTGCAATGAGGGCGTGTTCCGTTCCACCAACAACGGGGCAAGCTGGACCTCGGTGAGCAGTTCCTTCTCCTACCAGGACATCCCGGCGCTAGCGGTGGGCGGTAATGGAGCCGTGTATGCTGCGGCAGTGGGTTTCGGCGGAAGCATCTACCGATCGCTGGATGGTGGAGGCACATGGGAAGAAACGGTGAACGGCCTGGACCAGTTGAACACCCAAGCCTTGCTGGTGGATCCCATCGGCCGTGTGATCGCGGGTTCCAGCGCCGGGGCTTCGCTATCCGCCGATGGCGGCGATTCCTGGGTGTCCATCAACACCGGATTGACCACCTTGGATGTCCGCTCGTTGGGTGTGGACAACACGGGTAAAGTATATGCCGGGACCGCCGGGGGCGGAGTGTTCGAATTACAGATCCCGGTAAGTATCCCCGAGGTTGCCGGTGCGGCCTTCCGCGTGGACCAGAATGTGCCGAATCCCTGCACGGCGCGAACGGAAGCAACGGTATCCCTGGCCAATGCGGCCCCGGTAGCGATCACCGTGCGCGATGCCCAAGGCCGCCAAATGGGCATGTGGCCGATCAGCGGGAAGGGCGACCACGTGATCACGTGGGATGTTTCCGGCTGGGCGGACGGTGTATACAGCTAAAGTGTGGAGGGTGCCGAAGGCCGCGTGGTAAGGCGCATGCTGGTAGCGCACTGACGCGAGCCGGGGGAGGGCATCCGCGAACGCGGGACGATGCCAGCAGAACCCTCAAAAAGCCTCCGGGACCCTCCCGGAGGCTTTTGCTTTGTATAACCGGGGCCGGACGTAAGCCATGTTGCGGGCTTGTGATCCATGGCAAGCAAAATGGTCTTGCTGGGTGGGCGGCTGTCGGCCCGGCCGTCTTCGGCTCTTCCGCCCGTTGGTTGATCCTGCATGGCCCACTGCGAGGCCGTCGTTGTATGTGCTGAGGGACGTGGCTGGTCCATATCCCGTGGGGATGGCGAAGGTGATGAACATGTTCGCGGTGAGGTCGTACAGGAAAGGCTGGCCCTCCAGATCCCCACCATCATGGACGACGCATGGATGTCATTGTCCGCATTGGTGGAGTAGTGCGGCAACGCGCTACCGCTATTTGATCATGCTACCGTTTCACCACCTTCTTGAACGCTGCACTCACCCCATCGTCCACCCGCACGAAGTAGGTGCCCGGTGACAGGGATCGCAGGTCCAAGTCGGATTTTTCCGCTTGGATCGCGATCTTGCTGAGCATCACCTTTCCCAAGGGATCCATTACGGTGATCGACCATCCATTGGCGGGAATGTCGGACAGCGTGATCGTCGCCCGGTCCAGCACCGGGTTGGGTGCGATCCCCGCATCAAGCATGGGCTCCTGTGCTGTTGCGAAGCCCACACTCGCGCTTGTGGCTCCCGCAGCGATCTTCGCGTTCGGGATGCTCTCATAGCCGTAAGCCAGCACGGAGGAATGGACCTCGATATCCACATCAAGTTGGATCCAGCCGTAGTAGGTCTCTCCATCACCCGCCACGAAATGCACCCCGATGAAACCGGTCTGGGTGATGCAGTTGCCGTAGACCCAGGAACTGAAGTGATGGCCCAGGTTGATGTATAGGGGATCGACCCCGGCGTTCGTGGATCCGGGATCCCCGGCATCCATCTCCGATCCATACATCAGTACGGTCGGGCTCAGCTGGACGGGTGCGGGGCTTGCAATGACCCCATTGCCGATGGGCAACAAGACCCCCACCCCGTGATCGGCACTGGATCCAGCGCTACTGCTGGTGTCGTAAAAACTGAAGTCGATCACCCCGTCGCCGTCCAGGTCCAACTGCGATGCAGGAAGATTGAAAACAGCATCAGGGTCGATATCCGTGTAGATGATCTGGCCTTTGGCCTCAGAGGTCACGGCGAGGAAGGCCGCGGCCATTCCGGAGTAACCCATCCATTTGCCGACCGTTCGCGTG
The DNA here is from genome assembly GCA_016719225.1 of Flavobacteriales bacterium. Lineage (GTDB taxonomy): Bacteria > Bacteroidota > Bacteroidia > Flavobacteriales_F > PHOS-HE28 > PHOS-HE28. The sequence goes on from JADKAN010000001.1 coordinate 250,555, forward strand.
GGTAAGTGTTGTGCCAAGGGGAGGAGTTAGGGAGTTGATCGCCGTGTTCAATGATGGACGTAGGATACATGTACTACGGGACACGCATCAGGAAATGATCGGATGTCCGGTAGCGCATTCGCAGGATCTACAGGCTCCCACCTCATGCGGTGGCTTTTGCTTTCGGTGTGTTGATCATTGGACCGGTCGTATACTGCAGGACCGGACTTGACAAAAACGCCGCCGATCCCATGAACCCCTTTCCTGTAAAAGGGCTTGTGCCCTACCTCGGCCAAGTAGTGCCCATCCAAAGCTTGCGGCGTAATGCCGACCATGGCTTCACCTATTGTGTACACACCCGCGCAGCGGACCGGGAACTGTTGGTGCACGGCGAGGTGCCGCATGCGGTGCTGCTTGCTTCCATCGGGGCGGTGGCGCATTATGCGGTGGGGCAGGTGGTGCTGGTGCAAGGGCGCTACGCGTTGCATGTGATCCACCGCACGTGGTCGTTCCGCCAAGGCACCGTGGTGTACGGCCTGGCGAAGCCGGGTGCCAAAATGGGGATGAAGACCTACACGGAGGAACAGCTCTTCCAACTGGTGGAGGCCGATGATGTGCCGCCAGCATTCGAAGGGAGGCGGGGCGCGTTGGAGAACCAGTTCTAAGCCTGGCAGGAAAAAGGAGTACCGCGCCGCACGCCAGTTGCCCAAAGCAATGACGGTCATCGTTCCGGCGGAGCACGCCACCTTTTGGAGGCTTCCTGGAACCGACGACTGACGGCCATTGGTTGCGGAGGTAGCCCAGCCGGAAGGCGGCCGGAGGCCGGAACATTGGGGGGCACGCGCGGAAAACGCGAGCAGCGGCTGGGGGAGGGCTGGTGGTATGCACACGAGTGTAGTGCGTTCCGCCACTGCTAAAGCGCGTTGCCCGTTCTGGAGCAGCGAACCACTGATTTTGGAAGGGATGAACCTCCCGGTGAAAGCTGCACAAGTCCTACTTGGGCCAGGAACAACGCGGGTCCGCGTAACCCCTCAACCAGCGGGAGCGAACACCGGCATGCTATTTTTTGGGACCCGAACGTATCGGAAACATCATGTGAAGTCCGGGAACTTCAAAGCGGGATCAGGATAGAGGTGGATCAAAGCCGCACGTCACGGCCCGCTGCTCGCTCTGGGATGCACTGCTGGGTAAGCGGGGTGGGCTTGCGGGGCGTGGGAGGGTGGAGCTTTCATCCGTGCCGACGATGGACCGCAGGGCCCATACGTTCGAGGCCTGATCCACATCGATCGCAAAGCCCGCTACCGATCAACCCAGCCCTTCCGGTATAGTGACCACCCGTTGTACCGGGAATGCGTTCGTAGGCTCCGACGCATTCGGGATCACCGTGAACGCGTGCACGATATGCGTGAAGCGCTTGCGGTGCCGGTCGTAATAGAGATAGGGCTTCCTGCGACCCACGAGGGTGTCCACCGCGGGCACGTCCATCGGCACCACCCACGTGGGCGGTACATCACGCTCCGGTGCTTGTTCCAGCATCGCCTCCGCGCGTTCGCGCAAGGAGCCGCGCTGGAGCATGTAAACCTTGATGATGGCTTCTTCAATGCCTTCCATGTACGTTGTTCAATGCACCTCGCCTTCCTGTTCCGGAGGACGCACCGCGTTATTGCGGAAGTAGGCATTCTTCATCGAGTCCATCCGCGCCATCATTTGCTCCATCCATTGGGTGTTCATCTCCATGCGCTTGCGGAAGAAGTCGTCGTGGAAAAAGTCGGGGTACAAGATGGAATCGCGGAAGAACAGGTCATTGAATCCCGGATCCGAGAGGAACGGGAACTCCTTGCCGAAACCCGGCCGGAAATCCCGGAAGAGGCTGTCCATGCGCGCGGGATCCGTGTTGCGGCTTTTGTAGTAGGACGAATAGGTGGAGTCGTAGGCGATCACGTTGCCGTTCGCATCGAACTCCTTGTTCACATGCACCTCGGTCCTCGGTGTATCCACACGGGCGGCCAAGGTGTCCGCTGGGTCGGGACCGTCCCGGTGTTGCTGCGCTTGTCCGTTACAGGCGGAAAGCGTGAGGGTCACCAGGGCAAAAGCATGTACCAGCGGGGGTGTTCCAATGGTTTTCATGGGTGATCTGTTGTGGGTTGTTGCACACCGGGAGCAAGGAAGGCCGCCTGTCCGGGCGGCCTTCCTTCACTTCACCGGGCCGCTCAGCGGATGCTGATCGTGCGTGACTTCGGCTTGGCCTCCTCGGACTTCGGGATGGTCACCTGCAGTACGCCGTTCACATAGTCCGCCTGGATGGCATCGGCCTTCACGTTCTGTGGGAGCACGAAGCTGCGCTCGAAGGCAGCGCGACCGAACTCACGCCGTGTCCACCGTGTGTTTTCTTTTTCTTGGTCCTCCGTGTGTTCACCCCGGATGGTGAGCGTATCATTCACCATCTCCAATTTCAGGTCCTTCTTATCGAAGCCCGGGGCTTGCATCTCGAGGCGATAGTCGTCCGTGCCCTCCACGATGTTCACGCGGGGGCCGTGGTCCATTAGGCCATCGCTTCCGAAGAGACGGGAAATGTTAGCGCCGAAGATCTCGCTGGCCAACCGGTCCACCGGAGAGCCGTTCCTCACCGGTGCATTGCTATACTTTACAATTGCCATTGCTTTTTGTTTTACCCCGGCCACATGGTCGGGGGCGCTGCAGGTGGAACAAACAAAATGCCGTGGCCCCCGCACTGCCAATTTGATCCCGGACTTGATCAAAATTTAAAAAATGCCGCGCGCTGTCCTGTCGATCTTTCGGCCTCGGCTGATAAAATGGCGGGAGCAATGCGCAACGGGCTCAGCTACGTAAGCCTCGCTGGTGCAAGGCAAGTGGACTACGAGAGCGCAGGCATGCGCCTTACACGCGTATAGATCATTGGTCGGTTTCGTTACATAGCCCTTTAGCCTACTGGCGTGTCATGCAGGTGCGTTCATTACCGGTAAAAGGTTACGTGGTGTTGAGCGGGAATAATTCCTTCCCCTCCACCACGTTACCGCGCTAAGCAAGGAAAGACCCGTTGACGGAGCGGAAGGTGTGGACTCTCGGCGATCCTCGCGTCGAAGCTCGCATTCGTGGTGGCTCGACGCGAGCAGCCTTTTGCAGGAGAGCAGCGCGGACCTCCAAACAAAAAGACGCCGAGAGGCAGGAGCGTGGACGCTCGATCCAGGGTGGGTTCCGAGGCGGATTGTCTACAGGGATTTAGGCTATCTTCACGCTCCATGCAAGCATATGTTGCCACCCTGACCGGAGCACTCAGTCAGGAAGAGCTCAGGTCCATCGAAGCATTCCGGCGGCACAAGCACACGGCCATCCTTGCCATCCTTTTCACGGATATAGTTGGGAGCACCAGAGCCACGGAGCAGCTGGGAGAGGAGGTGTATTCGCGGCTCAGGCATCTCCGCATCATGGGTCGAGATGACGCTGGCACTGTGGTGAAGCAGATCGGCGATTCATTCCTCTGCGTCTTCGCGGAACCTTCCGTGGCCGTGGAGCGGGCTGTGGAGTTCCAGCGAGCACTGCACAGCAATAGGGAGCACCTGTCCTCAGGGGGGTATACCATCAAGGTCCGTATCGGTATCCATCTGGGACAAGTCGCCGTGGAGAACTCGTTGCAGGAGGATGTTTTCGGCAGCCATGTGAACAGGGCGGCCCGGATCGAGTCCGCCGCATCGGCCGGTCAGGTGCTCACCTCCCTTTCGGTGCAGGAGAACACGGTCGGCTGGCTGAAGACGCACAAGGCTTCGAACATCGGCCAAGCCGCTTATGGCAAGGCGAGATTAAAGGGTATCGATGAACCGGTGGAACTGTTCGGTTTCTTCCCGAGCGAACTGCCGCCTCCAATGGTGCCGCAGCTGATCCGGAAACAGCGGGGCAGGAAGCTGGCATGGTATGCCGTGGGGAGCATCTGCATTCTTGTTCTTGCTACCTCGCTTTTCCGATCGGGCCTAATAGGTTCAGCGAAACCCGATCCACCAGATACGTTGGGCCCCATCTACGTTCAGTTTGAACTGGATCCGCTGGCCCGGTCGCATGCAGCAGGCCTGGTGGACACGATCGCTTTCAAGGAGTCCTTCATGAGGCAGTCCATCGGCGCATTGTACCCCTACCGGGTGATCGATGAGGAAGCGCTTAGCGCATCGCTGGCCAGCAAGGGGCAGCTATATCAGCGGCACAGCATCACCGGGTTCGTCGGCAGCGAGTATTTCCGGGACACTTTAGGGTTGGGAGGTGTGCTACTTGTTTCCCCGAAGAGCGACTCGGGCGTGAAAGGGGATTCGGTCCGGATGCAGCTGGAACTTGATATGTACTATAAAAAGTCGCCCTCGATCTCTGGCAGGAACTTGGTTTTCACTTCCACTAGCATGGACCATTCCATCGGTCCGCTTGTGCAAACGATGTACATGTCCACAAAAGCTTGGACGATCCAAGCACGTGTACTAGCTGTTCAGAATGAACAGCTCACATTCCGCCTCGATAGCGGTGCGATACTGGTGAAGGGTACTCCTTTGCGGTTTATGCGCGAGTACAAGGGGGTCATGGGACAACGCCAATGGTCAGAAAGTATCTGGGCGAAACTGGCTTTCCAAAGAACGCAAGACTCCTGCGCAGCATGTTTGGCCAGCCTTTTGACCGACTCGGTGGAAATGGCCCGCCAAGAACCCCGACCGGAAGCTGCCTTCGCTTACGGGATAAATGTGAATGGGAAGGTACTCACGTTGTACGACACAACAGGAACAGCGATGTGGAAAAGGACCAAAGGGTATCCTGACCGCCCTCAGCCAGGCGATCTGTTGTATCTGGATTATTGAAGTTGCTGGACCACCCCTGGTTTTACACTCAGTTGGCGTGCATCCGGTCCAACAACGTAGGTCTGGTTTGTTCACGACCTGCGTGCATGTGCAGTGGTGCAGGTTCTTGAGGTGGAGAGCCTGCGAATGGTTCGGGCGCGCCAAAACCTATCGCGGCCTGCCGTCCTCAAGTCCAGGTTTTCGCGTTTTCCAAAGACCGAAGACGTTCGTGAGCATCACCCCCAGGATCATCCCGATAGCGATGAGCGATACCACCAAGATGGGCCGTACATCCGCACTGCCGGTCAAGTTCCTGTAGTGCACTATCGCCAGCGCAAGGAGGAATCCAAGTGAAAGAATAGCGGGAACGCGTACGCTTCGTTGCATGATATCAAATATAAGCGAGCACAACAGGTGCAAGTGCCCATGCTCGAGCTTGATCAGCCTTTTTTAGGTTGATGAGGTCCAGGGCATCACGAGGTGGTTACGAGGCACGATCGTGGAAGCTCGCGCCAGCGTTGGGACAGGTAGGTCGACGCGAGCAGCCTTTTGCAGGAGCACCGCGGACCTCCAAACAAAAAGCCGGCCTCCCGGCCGGCCATCCATAGGACCCATGCTGTGGATCACTTCACCGCTGGAACCGGACCGTCCGGCCACCGGCCCCTTCGGTGATCTGTGCTACATAGCGCCCTTCGCGCAGTGCGGCCACGTTCATCGCCAAGGCGCTCTTGCCGGGCTTGGAACGCAGCACCGAGCGTTGCACCCTACGGCCTTGCTCATCGAACACCTCCACGGTGATCGCATGGGCCCGGTCGCTCGCAAAGGCAAGGATCAATTGGTTGGTGCTACCCCGTTGGTCGCCTTGCCTTCCATCGTCCGTGATCCGCACCGGCGCGGTGTAGGGCACCGGGTCCATGGCCACCGGCCGTACTTCGGTGCTCGGGGACCGCACCGGCACCGGGGTTAATTGACTGAGCGGTTCTCCTTGTCCGTAGGCCATGCCTACCACGCCCAGCAGGGCCACCGCGGTGAAGGCCCTGAAGGACCGGTTCCGCCATTGTTCGATCTTTCGTTGTTCTTTTTTCATGCCGCAAAGCGACGCCATTTGTATGAACCCAATGCCAAGGCCGCATGAACTCTTCCGCCGCGACCGTGAATTCACCTTCGCTTCACGATCCGGGACGGCGTGCTGGCGTATCAGGGTCGAACGAGGCAACGGCCAGCAGTTCCGGTGCTGCGGTTGTGTGAAGGCATTCCGGCCTTTCCGCGCATCCGGCGCATTCCGGCCCCGGTGGTTCCAGGCCTCTTGGTCTGTTCAGGTCGCTAGGCGTTCAAGCTCATAGGCAATCGGCATTACCATGCACTACCGCAAGCTGCCCACCCTGCCTCCGACAAGCCCCCCTAACCCCGGCAGGTACACACGCGCTTGCAATAATTTCAAGGCCTTGTGGAACGGTGAACTTTCGCACGGATCTTCGCGGCCATGGAAGTGCTCGATATCGCAATGGCCCTGCTTACCCTCATCGCCTTGGAGGTGGTGCTGGGTATCGACAATATCATCTTCATCGGGATCCTTTCGGACAAACTGCCGGAAGGCGAACGCGACAAATTGCGGAAGTGGGGCATCGGGCTGGCAATGGTGATGCGCCTCGGCCTGCTCACCGTGATCTCGGCGGTGATGAAGCTGAACAGCGACCTCATCACCGTGTGGGGGAATGGCTTCACTGGCAAGGAACTGGTGCTGCTCGTGGGCGGCGTTTTCCTGCTGTACAAGTCCACGCGGGAGATCTTCCACATGACGGAGAAGGCCCATCCGGAAGGGAAGAAGGCCACGCTAGGCGCTACGTTCGGTGCCCTGCTCGCGCAGGTCCTCGTACTGGACCTGGTGTTCTCCTTGGATTCCATCATCACGGCGGTGGGCATGGTGGATCAGCTGTGGGTGATGTACGTGGCCGTGGTGGTCACGGTGGGCATCATGCTCCTGGCCTCCAAACCCATCATCGATTTCATCACCAAGCATCCCTCCTTCAAGGTGCTGGCACTCTCCTTCCTCATGGTGATCGGGGTAGCGCTGGTGGCCGAAGGCATGGGGCATTACCTGCCAAAGGGCTACATCTACGGCCCGATGGCCTTCGCCTTCCTGGTGGACATCGTCCAGATGAGGGTGCTGGCGGCGAATAAGAGCTGAGCAGGGGAGGGACCGTGGTACGGCATAAAGGCTTGCGTCCGGCCACCAGCAACGCGGGATCCGCAAGGATAGAGCGGGTGTTCAGCGCGCCAGGCGGTGTCAGGCTTCTTCACGTCCTTCAAGCTCTTCGGCATTTCCGATGCATATCGCACCGGCTCCGGCGGTTTTAGGCCTCTTGGCTTTTCAGGCCGCTCAACGCTTCAGCATACAGGCAGTGGGCGAAGCGGAAAGGCCTCGGGCAGCAGCACCCAACTGGTGGTGGTGGAAAAGGTCCCGCACCGATCAGAAGAAAGGCGACCAGGAGATCCGGTCGCCTTTCTTTTGGTTGGCGTGCCCCACACCACTGCAGGCTGCATGGCACACGCCGAAAAGCACCACTCCGTAAAACCGGAAGTGGCCTAAGCAGCGGTTGCAACCTCTTCCATCGTCTTGGTGAAAAAGGTCCACCCAATGAGAACCATGCTTCTGGCAACCCTGTTCATTCTTTCGGCTTCTACCGGCAGCGCCCAAACCCGGCCCTTGCCGGATAGTGCAGCGGTATGGGTGAATACCGTGTACACGGTGGAACCCTTTCCACCGCCGGGCACCTTCTCCCTCCTATCGGTGGACAGTTACTGCGCGCAGGGGGAGGATACGTTGATCAACAGCAACAGCTATGTAAAGCTGGCGTACTGCGAAGGCGGTTATAAGGGGGCTTTCCGGAACGATGAAGGGAGCGTGTACTACGTGCCCGCGGATTCCACGCAGGAATACCTCATTTACGACTTTACCCTAATGGACGGTGACACCGCTTTCCAGGTGTACTACGAGCTACCCGGTAATGTGCCGGCAATTACCAATGTGGTCATCGCCAATGTGATGTACGATGTCCTGTTGGAAGGCCGCAAGGTGCTTTTTTTGCAGGAGGGTGGAACCTGGGTAGAGGGTATTGGTGCGGAGTGGGGGCTGCTTAGCGAACCTTGGATAAACGTCTCCAACTATCAGCGCCGGCTGGAGTGCATGTCGCTGCGGGATTCCACGCACTACCCTGCCGACAATATTGGACCGGGTGCCTGCGCCCTGGACATTAGCGTGGGGGAGGACGTGTTGGCCGGGGGCATACGCCTTTATCCGAATCCTACACCGGATGGTCTGGTCCGGCTACAGGTACCTGCGGCAAGTTGGGACCGTACAGTACGCGTTATCACAACGGATGGCAGGGTAGTGCCAACGCAACTCACCGGTACTGGAACGGAAACCACCTTGGATATGAAGAGCGCCCCTCCGGGCCTGTACGTGGTATACCTGCAGGCCGGTGAACGGCGGCTGGTGCGCACGGTAGTAAGGCAGTAACGGAGCGCGGCGATCCACCGAGCGTGTTTCGATGCACGGTCGATAGATCGACCTCATTGGAACCATCGTGTAAAGTGGCCCTGCACGCGCTCGGGCCCGCGTGCGCTCTGCTTAGGGCCGCTGGACCGCCTTCTGTGAGCGATGGCAAGGGCGTTGCTGAGGCGGGCCTTAGTCCTTGGGATAATACGTGGTGACGCTGGATCATGAGCGCCGTACGAACCTTACAGCACACGTCACCTTGTTGAGATAAGCACCAGCTATCCCTTCCGGTGACAGGACTGCAAGTGCTTTCAGAACAGCAGAACCAGCTTCGCAAGTACGTCACGCTGTGTAAGGCGGGAGGAGAGATTCTGTGGGAGGCAAAGCGTACGGGAAGGTCTTGCCCGCGTTACTCCTTCATTGGCGCAGCAACGGCCTCCAGTGCATCGATCTTCTTATGCGTCGCGAGGAGCGTCGTGTCCATCGCCAAAGCCATCCTGAAATTCAAGAGTGCTTGCGCACTGTCCCCGCTGGCGAGCAGGGCATCGCCGTAGCTGTCGTACACGTTCGAGGAGCCGGGGTATTCTTCCGCGTTGAGTCGCAGCACCGCAACGGCATCGTCCACCCGGTCGGCCTCGATCAAGAAATAACCCAGCGGATTCAGTTGGTCTTCCGCAAAAACGAATTCCTTGGGTCGTTCGGCTTTGTATTTCCGGTAGTTCGCGATCGCAGGTTCCACCCCTTCGGTGGCGATCTCCTTGCCCATCACTTCGCGGATGAACAGCGGCGGCAGGGTCGCAGGCCGGTCGTAGAGCAAGGCCGTCATGCCTTTGACCAGGCCCCGCATGTATTCCGTGGAGTTGTTCGACAGCAGCACGAGGCACTTGTCCTCTTCGATGCCCCGGAGGAAGTAGGTGATGAAGCCGGCCCAGCCACCGGAATGCGACACCATTTTCCTCCCCGTGGGCGAGCGCTCAATGAACCAACCGAAACCATAGCCCGTGCTGTCGCCATTGTTGAGTGCTCGGGCTCATCTTCGAGAAGCTGAACGGATACAAGGGTGCCAGCTTCTACACGCCCGGTTTCATCACCATGTATATGTGCGGCGAAACGCTGCGCCCCGCCGTGGTACAGCGCTACAACGAGCGCTTCGGGCTTGCGCTCTCCGGCTTCGAGGCGCTGCGGAACCATTGCGCCAAGCTGAACGAGCACGAAGAGATCGCCGCCGCCGAGGCCGTGGTGGATAGCATAAGGGTATGCGACCCGGCCGTGGGCAGCGGCCACTTCCTGGTAAGCGCGCTCAACGAACTGCTCTGCATCAAGAGCGACCTGGGCCTGCTTACCGATGTGGAAGGCAAACCCTTGCACGGCTGGACGGTGAGCTTGGCGAACGACGAGATCACCGTAACGGACCGCACCACGGACGCGCCTTTCAAATACTTGGTACCGCCGGACGGCAAGCCCATACCGGTGGAGATGCAACGGGTGCAACGCGCCCTCTTCGAGCAGAAGCGCAAGCTGATCGAAGGCTGCCTCTTCGGCGTGGACATCAACCCCAACAGCGTGAAGATCTGCCGCCTCCGCCTGTGGATCGAACTGCTGAAGAACGCCTACTACACCAGCCCCCCTCGCCCCGGGAGAGGGGCGGGGGGTGAGGGCGACCTGCGCACCCTGCCGAACATCGACATCAACATCAAGCGCGGCAACTCGCTCTACTCCCGCTTCGCACTGAGCGAGAACATCGAGCGCATCATGCAGCGCACCAGCTACACGGCAGAGCAGTACCGGGGCTTCGTGCAGGACTACAAGGCGGCCAGCAACCGCGAAGAGCGGGCCGGCATCAAGACCATCCTGCAAGGCATCGAGGCGCAATTCCTGGCCTACTCGCAGAACCGGGATCCGCGTGTGCTGCGGCGCAACACCATGGTGAATGAACTGGACAAGCTGACCGGGGGCCTCTTCGGGGGCGGGCAGGGCTACAGCACGGCAGCGGCGAAAGCAAAGGCCAAGAAGCGCATCGGCCTGCTGGAGCAGCACATCAATGCCGTAAGCGAAGAGCTGACGCGCGAAATGGGCGGCCGGGCCTACGGCGGCGCCTTTGAATGGCGCTACGCCTTCCCGGAAGTGCTGGACGACAACGGCGATTTCCGCGGCTTCGATGTGGTAATTGGCAACCCGCCCTATATCGACATTAAGGAGATGGCGGCGACTGATGCCAGGATGTTGTTTAAGCACTACACCACGGCCCAAAAGCGGATCAACCTATACGCTTTGTTCATTGAGCGTGGCTTGGAGCTGCTTGAGCCAACAGGTCGCTTGGCCTTCATCGTACCCAATTCACTTCTCGTCAATGAATCCTACTCCAATTTGCGCAAGAAACTCGTCAAGGACCTTCATCGCCTTGTTAAGCTACCCGATGGCATTTTCGAGGAGGCAGCAGTTGAGACGATGTTGCTCTTCGTTCAAAAAGGAGCAGACGGTCCAATACAAGCCAAAGTTTTCGCAAATGACGAGGAGCCGGTGTTCACTGATATTGCCTTCCGTTCCTTCGACCGGAGAGTTTGGGAAAAAGATCCCGACGCTCATGAACTACTATCATCAAGAACGGTTCTTGGACAAGGAGAAAGTCACGTTCCAAAAATTCCTTATAGCAAACTGCAAACGATTGCCTATTCGAATACCGACTAACGTGGCGAAGGACCATTTGGAAGCATTGGTGGAGCAGCGGCTCGAATTAGTAGATGACAGCCCAGAAGTCGCCACCGTGGAGGCAGCGATCGATGCGGTGGTATATGGGGTGTATGGGCTTACGGCGGATGAGGTGGGGGTTGTGGAGGGGGTGTGATGAGAGAAGAACAACTAGGCAGGCAATCATGAACGTACCGCCACTTCCAACCTTGACAGAGGTCAAGAGCGCTATAGACAAATTCGTGGCGACTGAGGACTGGGGACGCCACCGCGCGTTGGGGACGCCGCAAGAGTTTTTGACTCACGTTGGCTCCGCACTAGGCGTTCTTCAGCGAAGTTTCGTCCTCTTGGTAAGGCCCGATGTTCCGGATACATCGCAACGCTACTATCGGTTGCGCATAGTTGAGCAACCGCTGAACGATGGCCTCATATCAGAATATGGACCTCCGCCTCCGGCCTTTGCTGGATATGATCGTTGCAGTATCGCTCATCACCCGGTCATGTATTGTTCCGCAAACCCAGCGACGACCTTCCATGAAACGCTATGCAGCAGGAAAGAAAGCAAACCTGTGCTGTATGGGTATCTATCTGAATGGAAGGTCCGAGAAGGAGCGACCGTGAACATCACTCCTTTCATGTTCAACGAACTTCCTGAAAACAGCGACCTAAGGCCACTGGTCAAGAATGTATCGAAAGGATTGACGGACCTTCTTTCGGAGCACTATGAACAAGACCAGATCTCCGGGGTAGTTGAAACGATGAAATACCTGAGCAACATGTTCATCGCTGATAATACCCGTTCGATCTCAAGCTTCATCGCCCACTCTCACCTTTACGCGAATGCACCAGCGCGACCAGATATGCTCCTCTACCCCAGTATTCAAATCGGTCTTCGCCGTGCCAATTTTGCCATACATCCAAACAGCCTCTTCAAACTTGAAATGACCAAAGCGTTCTGCTTCGAGATCCGAGGTTTCAAGCATTGAAGCCCATTGGTACCAGACCTACGATAAGGCGGTTCGGAGCGGCCATGCCGTGCGGTACCTGAACGAGGTGCGCGAACTGGGCCGCTGGATCGACGTGTATGCCTTCCCTACCGGGGAACCCGGGAGCAGGCAATTGGCCGTGCTCTTCACCGACGTTACCGAGCGAATGCGGATGGAGAACGAGATGATGCACGCGACCCGCGTGCTGCAGGAGAACGACCAGCGCAAGAACGAATTCCTGGCGATGCTGGCCCACGAACTGCGCAATCCGCTCGCTCCCTTGCGCTTCGGGTTGGAGGTGCTCCACGACAAGAGCGACCAGGATGCCGATATTTTGGAGGTGCAGGACATGATGCGGCGGCAGGTGGACCAAATGGTACGGCTGGTGGACGACCTGTTGGACGTGGGCCGCGCGACCAGTGGCAAGATCACCCTACACAAGGAGCAGGTGGAGCTCAATCTATTACTGCGGCAGGCCGCGGCGGCAATGCAGCCGACCATGGATGCCTTGGAACAGCACCTAGCCGTGGAAGTTCCCGATGAGCCGATCTTCGTACATGCCGATCCCGCACGCCTCGCGCAAGTAGTGAGCAACCTGCTGAACAACGCCAGCAAATTCAGTGATCGGCAGGGCCGCGTGGAGTTGAGCGTGCGCGTGGACAATGGGCGCGTAGTCGTCCAGGTGTCGGACCACGGCATCGGTCTCCGTGAGGCGGACATGCCGCGCATTTTCGACCTGTTCACACAAGTGGATTCCTCCTTGGAGCGCAGCACCACCGGCTTGGGCATCGGCCTCACCTTGGTAAGGAACTTAATGCAACTGCACGACGGAAGCGTGGAGGTCCACAGCGCCGGGCTGGGGCAGGGAAGCACTTTCACACTGACCCTTCCTTTAATGGTCGATGGTCCCTCCGCCGTTGTCCCGGGGCAATCGGGCACTGCCCGAACAGCTACCCGTGCCCTTAAGATACTGGTGGTGGACGATAATCGTGATGCTTCCGAGCTCCTCACCATGATCCTGGGCCGCCATAGGCATGTGGTGCGCATGGCCTATGACGGAATGGAAGCGTTGAACCTCGCGGCCCAATTCCGGCCGGATGTCATCCTCTTGGATATCCGCCTGCCTAACCTGAACGGATATGAAGTGGCCAAGCGTATCCGCCAGAAGGAATGGGGGAAGGCCACGTATCTGGTCGCCCTTACCGGATGGGGCCAACCGGAGGACCGGGAAAAAAGCTTCGCGGCCGGGTTCGAAAAGCACTTGGTGAAGCCGGTGGACACGGCGGTGCTGCTGGGTCTGCTTACAGACCTTTCCCGGTAGCGCTGAACGGTGCGGGCTGCATGCGCCTCTTCAACCTCGATGTCCGCTTATCGCGGATCCGAGTGGGCAGGATGCCACTAACGAAGCGCCAGGTCGGTTCGGCAGGCGCGGGGATGGGGCGATGGTGCACCATCCTTTTCCCACTTTTGTGTGGCATTCATTCCGATAGGGTTTTGGCATCCCTCCGGCACGCTTCTTGGCGGAACAAGCAACAAATACCGACCATGACATGGAGCCATTGATCCAAAACCGCGATGTCCCGCAGCCAACGCTGCGTGCATTGGTGGTTGATGACCGGGAAGATGTGGCCATGAGCCTTGCCTTGTTGCTGAAGCACATGGGATACACCGTGCAGGTGGCCTTTCAAGCCAAGGAGGCGTTGATGAAAGGGACCGAGCTGCAACCTGATGTGGTCTTCCTCGACATCGGGCTGCCTGACCTTTCGGGCTATGAAGTCTGCAAGGAGATACGCGCGACCGATTGGGGCCTCAACTCGTTCATCGTAGCGGTAACGGGCCGGAATGGATCAGAGGACCTCCTGCGTGCCGCCAATTGCGGGTTCGATCGCCACGTGGTCAAGCCCATGGATGGTGCTACCCTCAAGGAGATCCTGCAAACGGTAAAGACCAGGGTGTTGCTCTCCGCACGCGCCTAACATTCGTGTGTGCGCCGTCGCGCCTTGGGGTATGCCTGTATCCATCCCGTTCAACGGACAAACCCTCCCGCGTTCACATTTTAGAACGGACCCTGTGGAACGTGCATGTCGGCAACGTGTGGACACGCCCGTGGCCCTAGGCGATTTCCTGAGGAGCATTCGTACTACCGTGACCCGCCGCCCACCCATGGCCTTTACTGCCATGTGATCGGCAATAGCCCAAGGTATTCCTCGCGGAAGAGGGAGCACAGCTTGGCCTACGTACGTGGGAATATCCGGAGCGCCGATAGCGTACGGAAGAACGGACCTGCCGCCAGCCTGACCATGGAGCTACAGGGATAACACGGCTCCACGCCCGGGCGCTTTGCGGCCAGCTGGCGATCGCACCTTGGGCCTGCTCATTCGCGGGCACAGGAAAAGTGCTTTCACTACGTCGACGATACGGTACGGGTACGCACTGTTCGCACCGATCGTTCACGGTGGATCTACCAGATCTTCACGCGCAGGCTGTCCGGCCGCCACATGGCCTGGCCTTCCTTCACGTTGAACGCCTCGTAGAATTCCGGCACGTTCGCGAACGGACCGTTCACACGGTATTTCCCGGGGCTGTGCACGTCGCTGAGCAGGCCGCTGCGCAATGCTTCTTCCTTTTCGTGCCCCAACCAGCCCAAGGCGTAACCCAGGAAGTAGCGTTGCAAGGGTGTGTAACCGGCGATCTTTTCGCCCTTCTTGTACTGGTCGGTCTTCTTGAAGGCCTCCAGCCCCAATTCGATGCCGCCGAAGTCGGCGATGTTCTCGCCCAAGGTGGCGTGCCCGTTGATGTGGATGCCCGTGATCGGCTCGTAACCATCGAACTGCTTGGCCATGACCTCGGAACGTTGCATGAAGTTGGTGCTGTCCGCTGGCGTCCACCAGTTCACCAAGTTGCCCTTGGCATCGAACTGGCGGCCTTGATCGTCGAATCCGTGGGTGATCTCGTGGCCAATGGTGCTGGCAGCGGCGTAGCCGTATACCATGGCGTCATCCGCGAGCGAATCCGGCTGGCCGGGCAGCATGAAGATGCCGGCGGGCAGTACGATCTCGTTGTTGCTGGGGTTGTAGTAGGCGTTGTACGTCTGCGGCGTCATCTCCCATTCGGTGCGGTCCACGGGCTTGCCCCACTTGCTCACCATATCGTCGAAATGCCAACGGTTGGCGGACAGGACGTTGCCGGCATAGCTCGCGGTATCCACTTGCAAGGTGCTTAGATCCTGCCATTTGTCCGGATAGCCCACTTTCTTGGTCATGGTGTTGAGCTTCTCCAAGGCCTTGTCCTTGGTCGCGGCGCTCATCCAGTCCAGGTTCTTGATGCGATCGGCGTAGGTGCTGCGGATGGCTTCCACCAGCCCGTCGTAGCGCTTTTTGGCGCGTTCGGGGAAGTAGTCCTTTACGAACACATGGCCCACGATCATGCCGATGGAGCCGCCTTCCTTGGCGATGACGCGCTTCCAGCGTGGCCGTTGCTGTTCCTGTCCATAGAGCTGCTTGTCGTAGAACAAGAAATCCTCTTGATCAATGGGACTGCTGAGGTTGCTGGCGAAAGCGGAGAGCAGGTGGTAACGATAGTAGTTCTTCAAGGTCTCCATGGGCGTGGTCTGCAAAAGGCCATCCACGGTGCTGAGGAATTCCGGTTGGCCCACGATCACGGTGTCGCACAGGGGAAGGCCGTAGCTGTTCAGCAGCATGCGCCAGTCCAAGTGCGGGGTTGTCTTCTTCAGTTGCGCGCCCACGGCCATCTTGTTGTAGTTGGCATAGGGGTCGCGCTGTTGGTCCAGCGTGCGGCTTTTCTTGGCCAGTGCGGTCTCGAAGGCCATTACGGCGGCGCCGGCTTTGGCAGCGGTGGCACTGTCCTGCCCCAAGAAGCCCAACATGCGCGAGATGTGTCCCGGATATGCCGCGCGGTTCTTCTTCACCCCGGCCTCGTTGTTGAAGTAGTAGTCGCGGTCCGGCAGGCCCAAGCCACCTTGCCAAAGCTGAGCGGCCATCTTCTCGCTGTTCTTACTGTCCTGGGCCACAAAGAAACCATAGAGGACATCGGCTCCGGCACGGTTCAGTTCACCCGCGACGGCGAACGCGTCCTGTGCGCTCTTGATGCCATCGATGCGTTGCAGCAGGGTGTTGAGCGGCGTGGTGCCTAAGCGGTCGGCCTTGGCGCTGTCCATGCCCGTGATCCAGAAGTCGCCGATCTTCTGCTGGTCCGTTCCCGAGGCCGCATGTGCCTTGGCGGCATCTTCATTGATGGTGCGGATCTTCTCGCGCAGTCCGTCCACCACCAGGTTCGCGATGCCCCAGTTCGATTCCGTGGAAGGGATGGGATTGGCCTTGATCCAGCCCCCGTTGGCGAAAGCGAAAAAGTCGTCACCGGGGTTCACCGTGCTGTCGACGTGGGAGGCCAGCAGGTCGGGAATGGGCGGTGCGGCCTTCACGTGTTCGGGTTCCGTGGATGTGCCGCAGGCAGCAAGGAGCAGCAGGGCGAATAGGATGGGATGGTGGCGCATGGGGCGAATTTATTCCCGCTGCACTCGTTCGTTTATCTTCGCGCTGCCAAAAATCCCCCATGAAGCACCTGCTTTTCCTCCTCTTGACGCCATTCGCGCTCACCGCTTGCGCCCAAGCCCCGCGGACCGCTTCGGTCCCTGCAGGTGCTTTTGTCAGCTACGGCGACAGCATCACCGCCGATGGTGCGATCTCGGTGGCCGAGTTCGAAAAGGCCGCAGCCAACGTGGATTCCATGAGCACGAAGATCCATACCGAGATCCAGAAAAGCTGCGGTAAGAAAGGCTGCTGGATGGATGTGAAAATGGCCGATGGCAGCGCCATGAAAGTGCGCTTCCGTGATTACGGCTTCTTCGTTCCCACCTCCGGACTGGAGGGCAAGGAAGTGATCATGCAGGGGCGCGCCAAAAAGGACGTGACCGATGTGGCCATGTTGCAGCACTATGCGGAGGATGCCGGAAAGAGCAAAGAAGAGATCGCGGCGATCACCGCACCGGAGATCAGCTGGACGTTCGAGGCCGACGGCGTGCTGATCAAGGAATAATCGACCCTGCGCGTGCAGCTTCCGTTCGCTTCCGCCTTGCGGAACTTCACCTTTACCGTGCTCACCGGCGTTGTAACCGGGCCGTGCCCTGCGCAGGCTCTGTACACGTTCACCACGGGTCGTGAATTGGCGATCACCCTTCCGGGCCTTGCCTTCCAAGGTGCTTCATACCTGGTCAGACCCGATGTGGCGGGGCTTTGGTTGAAAGCGCAAGCCACCGACCGCAGTGACATAAGGGCGTTCGACAGGCCGGCTTCGTTCAACTGGAATACCACCGCCGCCCGCACCAGCGACCTTTTGCTGGTCGCCGGCATCGGGGGGGCGCTCACCATGGCCTTGATCGACAGGCCAACGCCCGGGATGGGCGCCCCGCTCGCGATCATCGGGGAGACCGGTATGCTCACCGTGGGCCTCACCGAACTGGTGAAGAACGTTGCGCACCGTGCCCGTCCTCATGCCTACAACCCGGAAGTGCCCGATAATGTGCGCATGGCCGCTGATGCTTACACGTCCTTTTGGAGTGGACACACCGCTACCACTGCCGCCATGACCTTCGCCTGCGCCCAATTGGTCCAACAGAGCGACGCCAGCAGAACAGCCAAGACCATCACCTGGTCCGCTGCCGTTGCATGGCCCATGGCCGTGGGCTTTTACCGCGTGAAAGCCGGCAAGCATTTCCCCACGGACGTCATCGCTGGCTATGTCATCGGCGCTGGCATCGGGCTAGCGGTACCGTACCTTCATCAAACTGGCCGGCACGATCCGGCACACTGACATGGAAAAGATAGCGATCGCCATACATGGAGGCGCGGGCACGTTGGACCCTTCGGCTTTGACCCCGGAGAAAGAAGCGGCCTATCGCGGTGCGCTCTCCGCGGCCGTCCGCCGTGGCCATGCTGTATTGGCCTCGGGAGGCGCCGCGATCGATGCCGTGGAGGCCGCCGTTCGGATGCTGGAGGATTCACCGCTGTTCAACGCTGGCAGGGGCTCGGTCTTCACGGCTGAAGGCACCCACGAAATGGACGCCGCCATCATGCGGGGCAGCGACCTGCGCGCCGGTGCGGTGGCGGGTGTGCAGAACGTGAAGAACCCCGTGGGCCTTGCCCGCTTGGTGATGGAAAAAAGTGGCCACGTGCTCCTGAGCGGCCGCGGGGCGTTCGAATTCGCGCACCAGCAGAAAGTGGCCTTGGAGGACGATCCCTACTTCTTCGACCAGCTGCGGTACGACCAATGGCAAGAAGTGCGCGGTAGCACGGAAACGCGCTTGGACCACAGTACCGGAGAGAAGAAATTCGGGACCGTGGGCGCCGTGGCGCTGGACGCGCAGGGCCACTTGGCCGCCTGCACCAGCACCGGAGGCATGACGAACAAGCGTTGGAACCGCATCGGTGACAGTCCCGTGCCGGGAGCCGGCACCTATGCCAACGATGCCACCTGCGCCATCAGCTGCACAGGCAACGGTGAGGCCTTCCTGAGAGCGGTCGCCGCGCACGATGTGCATGCGCTGATAGAATACAAAGGCCTTTCGCTGGAGGAAGCCGTGCGCATCGTGGTGCATGAGAAACTGCCGCCATTGAACGGTGAGGGCGGCATGATCGCGGTGGACAAGCACGGCAACATCGTCCTGGATTTCAACTGCACCGGCATGTACCGCGCGCGGATCGACGGGCGCGGGGAGGAGGTGGGGATCTTCCGCCTTTAACACCAACAACTCGACCAAGCAACGAAAGCGTAAGGACATTGCACGGCAACGGACGCATCGCTGCGGTCCGCATTACGTGGCATTACGCTGTGTCTTGGCGTCATTGCGTTCACTTCCGCCTTTTCGCATTCACATTCACACTCCCGATAACAATACGTGGCGACACCGTTGCGCCGTAGCGTCGTTGCGGTCCCCACCTAGGCACCGCTATTCACTTTCCCCGACCGTTCACCCCGAACACGCTGGAATTCTCCCGCTTCCCCGCATCTTTGCAGCTGCCGACCCATCCGGGCAAAACCGATAAATCACCACTCGACATGAACCGTACCCTGCTCATCGTACTTGGCATCGTTGCCGTTATCGCCTTCTGGGCCATCAGCTTCCAACGCGGCATGGTGGGCATGAACGAGGGCGTCGCCGCGCAATGGAGCAACGTGGAGAACGCGTACCAGCTGCGTGCCGACAAGACGAAGAACATCGTTTCCATCATCAAGGGCTCCGCCGATTTCGAGCAGAAGACCCTGACGGACGTTGTGGAAGCCCGCGCCAAAGCCACCAGCATCCAACTGAACGCGAACGACCTCACTCCTGAAAAACTGGCCCAGTTCGAAGCCGCCCAGCAACAGCTCAGCGGTGCATTGAGCCGCCTGATGGTGACCGTGGAGCGCTATCCTGACCTGAAGACCACCACCGCTTTCCGCGATTTCCAAGCCCAGTACGAGGGCATGGAGAACCGCATCGGTGTGGAGCGCCGCAAGTTCAATGACCTGGCCCGGGCGTATAACGCGAAGATCAAGCAGATCCCCAACAACATGCTCGCCGGCTTCTTCGGCTTTACGGAGAAGGGCTATTTCAAGTCCCAAGAAGGCACGGACGTTGCTCCCGACATCGACTTCGGCAAGTGAAAAGCCGGATCGACATCGAGGAGTGGCTAACGCGCGACGAGCTGCACCGCGTACGCGATGCGGTGCGCGCCGCCGAGAAGCGCACGAGCGGAGAGATCCGTCTACACCTCGATGTGGCCATCATGGATGATGTGCTGGACCATGCCGCCTTCGTCTTCGATCAGCTGGGCATGGGCAACACCAAGGACCGCAACGGCGTGCTGCTTTATGTGAGCGTACCGGGGCGCAAGGTGGCCGTGCTGGGCGATACCGCGATCCATGCACAGCTCGGTCATGACTACTGGCAGCAGGTGCTGGACCTTGTGCTGGGCCACTTCAAGCAGGACCGTTTCTGTGAGGGGCTTTGCGCCGGCGTAACGGCCATTGGTGAACAGCTGCAGGAAAGGTTCCCGTTCCAGCGCGACGACGTGAACGAATTGAGCGATGACGTGAGCTTCGGAAAATGAGGATCCTTCGTTACGTTTTCCTGCTCGCCTTAACGGCAGTTTCCACATGGGGAACGGCTGCGGATGTGGACCCTTGCTTTCCGCCAAAGCCCGCCAACGAGGGCCAATTGCTTTTCCAGTTCACCAACTTCCTGAACAAGGACGAGGCTGCGAACCTCAACAACAAGTTGGTGAACTTCGCACGCGAGAGCAGTAACCGCATCGCCATCGTGGCCGTGGACACGCTCTGCGGTTATCCGCCCAGCGACTTCGCGTTCCAGTTGGGCCAAGCTTGGGGATTCGGGAAGAAGGGCATCGACAACGGTGTGCTGATCCTCGTGAAGCCCAATGGGATCGCTGGCGACCGCCATGTTTTCATCGCCGTGGGCTACGGCTTGGAAGGTGCCATTCCGGACCTCATTGCCAAGCGGATCGTGGACGAGGAGGTGCTGCCCCGCTTCCGCAACGGGGACTTCTACGGCGGCATGGACCACGCCACGGACGTGCTGATGGCGTTGGCCAAAGGGGAGATCGATGCGAAGAGCTATGGCGAGCAGCCCGTTCCTTGGTTGCCCATCCTGGCCTTCATCGCTTTCTTCATTTTCATTTTTATGTCCGCTGCTGGCAGGACGAAGAAATACGCCAAGGTCAATGGCCTTGATTTCTGGGCGGCATGGACGCTGCTGAACGCGGCCAGCAATAAGCATTCGGGCCGTTGGGGAGGCTTTTCCGGCGGTGGTGGAGGTGGCTTCGGTGGTGGCGGTGGAGGCGGTTTCGGTGGCTTTGGCGGAGGTGGTTTCGGCGGCGGTGGAGCCGGTGGTTCTTGGTAACGCATGGCGGGTTTCAACAAGTGGATCTTCGGAAGCCTGGGCTTTGCGCTCACCGGCACGCCCATTGGCGCGGCAATCGGTTTCGCCCTCGGCGCGCTGATGGACAATGCCAGTGGCATTGTACCGGCGCAGCCCGGTGGACCGCGTAAGCAATTCACTTCGGCCCGTTCCGCCACTTCCGGTGATCTGGCCATCAGCTTGGTGGTGCTCACGGCCGCGGTCATGAAGGCCGACGGCAAGCCCACGCACGGCGAGCTCGGCCATGTCCGCAAGTTCTTCGCCCGGCAGTTCGGCCCCGCGCATAGTGCGGAACTACTGCGCTTGTTGCGCGATGTACTGGAACGCGACATCCAGTTGCGGGAGGTTTGCGTACAGATACGCGGCCATCTGAGCCACCCGGAGCGATTGCAGGTGATGCATTACCTCATCGGTCTGGCACATGCCGATGGCAACATCCATGTGGCCGAGCGCCGCATGTTGGAGGCCATTGCCGCGGACCTTGGGATCAGTGAGAAAGACCTCGCTTCCTTGGATGCGATGTTCCGTGGGCCCAGCACCTCCAGTGCGTACACCATCCTGGAAGTGGATCCAAAGGCCAGCGACGATGAGGTGAAAAAGGCCTACCGCCGCATGGCCATGAAGCACCATCCGGACCGCGTGGCGCACTTGGGCGAGGAATTCCAGAAAGCCGCTTCAGAGAAGTTCAAGAACGTGCAGCAGGCCTACGAACGGATAGAGCGGGAGCGGGGCATGTGACCCCTGTCGCACCTGATCCGCACGGTCATCGGCCACTGATCACCCGCGATCGCATACACTTTGCGGCTCCCAACGGCTCAGCGCCCATGGCTGCGGCGTACATCTCTGGGACCATCAACGGTCACGCTTACTCCATCTTCCCCAGGCGCGTCATCCCCATGCGCTTCAAGGGGATCTCGCGGGGGGCTTGAAGCACCAGCGGCACGTGTTCCACAACGGTCACATTGGGGTCCAGACCCATGGCTTCCCGGTCGCTTAAGGCCAGCTTTTTCAACGTGTAGTAGATGTCCAGGATGAAGTTGTCGCGCACGTTGAACTCATTCTCCACGGAGAGGACGCGCTCTGTAAGCACGTAGCAGATATCCGTGTGGAAATCGCCTTTCTTGATGCTCTCGTACTTGTTGCGGAAGTTGAGCTCATGGTCGGCATCCAGCTCCTCCAGTACACGGCGGAACAACACGTTCACCCTGGGCTGTACACGGAAGCCGAGGTCGAAATCCACGCGGATCACCTTGTCGTCGATCAGCTCGGTGATGCGGTACTCCATCGTATACGGCTCGTCGGTGTAGTTCACGTGCACGAACCAGTAGATCTCGGCGCGCTTCACCTTGCGGGCCATGATGCTGTTGATGATCTGGCTCTCCACCTGCGTCGGGTCGTCCGCCTTGGTGAGGTAGACCAAATGGGTGGCGAACTTAGGCAGGTCACGGTCGTTGCTGAGGTCGCGCAGCGATTGGGCGTATTTGGTCAACGGCACGAAGCGGATGAAGCTGTTCACGATCTTCCGGGCGCGGTACCAGGTGAACATCACACCGAACACCAGGATCACTGCGACGACAAGCCACGGCCGGTGGATGATCTTCACTGCGTTCGCCACGAAGTTGGCCAGCTCCAGGGTGAAGAAGATGCCCATGACCGGCAGCACCAGCGCCAAGTGCCAGCGACGCACGAAGCGCAAGTACCCGAACAGCAGCACGGATGTCATCAGCATGGCCACCACGATGAAGAAACCGTATGCAGCTTCCATGTTGCCGCTGCTCCGGAAGTAGAACATAACGCCTACGCAACCGGCCCACAGCAGCCAGTTCACGCTGGGGATGTAGATCTGGCCGCGCACCAGTGTCGGGAATTTCACGGTGACCCGCGGCCAGAAGTTCAAGGTGCTCGCCTCGTTGATCAAGGTGAAGGAACCGCTGATCACTGCTTGGCAAGCCACGACGGCCGCTAGGGTGGCGATGCCCACGCCGGTGAGCAGGAACCACTGCGGCATCACTTCATAGAACGGGTTGCGCCCTTCCAGCAGCATGCCCTGGTGCTGCAACAGCCAAGCGCCCTGGCCCATGTAGTTCGCCACCAACGCGGTCTTCACGAAGATCCAAGTGGTCTGGATGTTCCGCCGCCCGCAGTGGCCCATGTCGTTATAGAGCCCTTCCGCACCAGTGGTACAGAGGAAAACCGCGCCCAACAGCCAGAAACCACCCGGATATTCGGTCAGCAGGTCAATGGCATATTTGGGGTTGATGCACAGCAGCACGTGCGGGGCATGTACCAACTGGAGCAACCCCAGCACCAGTAGCATCGTGAACCAGACCAGCATGATGGGCCCGAACGCCAGCCCAACGACCTTGGTACCAAAGCGCTGGAAGAAGAACAACAGGCTGATGATCGTTACCACGACCAGAACGGTGGTGGTGTTGCCCGCATCAATAATGCCCGCAAAGGCTTCCACACCGGACAAACCCTCAATGGCCGAGGCCACGGAGATCGGCGGGGTGAGAATGCCGTCCGCCAGCAATGTGGCAGCACCGATGATCGCGGGTAACCAGACCCATTTGCCAAAGCGGCGCACCAGTGTATAGAGGGAGAATACCCCTCCTTCCCCCCTGTTATCGGCTTGTAGGGTGATCAAGATGTACTTAAAAGTGGTCTGCAGCGTCAGCGTCCAGAAAATGCAGCTCAACGCCCCCAGCACGAGCTGCTCGCTGATCGGCGAGGTTTCCCCCACCACGGCCTTGAACACGTAAAGCGGCGAGGTGCCGATGTCGCCGAAGACGATCCCCAACGTGACCAGCATGCCCGCCCAGGTCAGGGGATGCGTGTGCTGTTTTTGCATGCGTAGCGTGATCCGAGGAGCCGGGCGGCCCGCCCAAAGGGGGGGCGAATGTAGCGCTATCGCAGTGCTCGCCGTTGGCCGTGCATACGGTACCCTACCATCCGTGGTTCCATCAGCCGGGATCACCCTGCCGGGGAAATGGGCCTGCCAGTGCGCACCAACGGCATTTCGCGAGGGGCCTGCAGGACCAAAGGCACTTTTTCCACCAAGGTGACATTGGGGTCCAATCCCAAGGATTCTCGGTCGCTGAGGGAGAACCGCTTCAGGAAATAAAAGATGTCCAGGATAAGGTCATCCCTCAAGGTGAATTCGTTCTCAACGGAGAGGAAACGCTCCATCAGCACATAGCAGATGTCGGTGTGGAAATCACCCTTTTTGATGCTTTCATATTTACTGCTGAAGCGGATCTCCTGGTCGGCATCCAGCTCCTCCAGTACCCGGCGGAAAAGCAGGTTGATCCGGGGCTGGACACGGAAGCCGAGTTGGAAATCCACGCGGATCACCTTATCGTCGATCAACTCGGTGACCTCGTACTCCATGGTATACGGCGCATCCGTATAGTTGACGTGGACGAACCAGTAGATCTCCGCACGGCGGGGCTTTTTACTCAGGATGCTTTGGATCACCTGTTCTTCCACTTGGTCACTATTGTTGGCCTTGATCAGGTAGACCAAGTGCGTGGCGAACTTGGGGATCTCCAGGTCGGCGCTCAATTCCCGCAGTGCTTCCGCATAGTCCATCAGCGTAACGAACTTCAAGTAGCGGTTGGTGATCTTCCGTGCCCTGTACCACACGTACATCACCGCCACCAGGCCCACAGCGAAGACGATGAACCACGCCCGGTGCGTGATCTTCACCACGTTGGCAACGAAATAGGCGCTTTCCACAGTGAAGAACAGGCCGATAATGGGTAACACCAGCAGTAGGCTCCAGTGGCGCACATGGCGCAAATAGCCGAACATCAGGGTGGTGGTCATCAACATCGCCACGCAGATAAAGAAGCCGTAGGCCGCTTCCATCAACGAGCTTTCGCGGAAGTACAACATCACGCCTACGCAGCCCGCAAAGAGCATCCAGTTGACGCTGGGGATGTAGATCTGTCCGCGCACTTCCGTGGGGAAGCGCACCCGGACCCTGGGCCAGAAGTTCAAGGTGATCGCTTCGTTGATCAACGTGAAGGCACCGCTGATCAACGCTTGGCTGGCGATGATGGCCGCCAACGTGGCGATGATGATGCCGGACAGGAGGAACCAGGATGGCATCATCTCGAAGAAAGGATTCCGGCCCAGCAACTTGTCGTCCCCCAAGCCCAAAAGCCAAGCTCCTTGACCCATGTAGTTCACCACGAGCGTGGTCTTCACATAGATCCAACTCACTTGGATATTCCTCCTCCCACAGTGGCCCAGATCGCTGTAAAGTGCTTCAGCGCCAGTGGTGCACAGGAATACAGCTCCCAAAAGCCAGAAGCCGCCGGGGTAGTGCACCAACAGGTCGTAGGCATAATACGGGTTCAAGCAAAGCAGCACGTGCGGGAAACGCACGATGTAAGAGACTCCCAGCACCAGCAGCATGGTGAACCACGCCATCATGATGGGGCCGAAAGCCAAGCCCACCACTTTGGTCCCGAACCGCTGGAAGAAGAAAATGCCGGATATAATGACGAGCACCACCGACACGGTGAGGGTATTGCCCGGTTCAATAATGCCGCTCAGCACAGGCAGGCCGCCCAAGCCTTCAACGGCGGAACTCACCGTGATGGAAGGGGTGATGATGCCGTCCACCAACAACGTGCCGGCGCCGATGATAGCGGGGAAGTATAGCCAATTGCCGTAACGCCGCACCAAGGCATAGAGCGAGAAGATCCCACCTTCCCCGCGGTTGTCCGCGCGCAGCGTCAACAGGATGTATTTGAAGGTGGTTTGGATGGTGAGTGTCCAGAACACACAACTAATGCCGCCCAGGATAAGCTGGTCGCTGATCGGGCGCTCACCAATGATGGCTTTGAACACGTAAAGTGGCGATGTACCGATATCGCCATAAATGATGCCCAACGTGATCAGCAGGCCAGCCCAGGAAAGCGGATGCGTATGCGGCTTTTGCATGGTGCACGGATCCCGTGTCCGAAGAGCCCTTTAGGGAAAAGGGGGGACGAAAGTAGGGGACCCGCACGAGGCTGCAACGTTCAGTAGCCAATACCCAGCAGCGGAACACACCATGAATGGTTGGTCGGGCTGCCGGCCACCGATGACGGATACAGCAATTACCGCATGTCGTTCACTTCCACACCCGGGTACTTGCTCTTATCGAAGCTGAACAAGGCATCCACCATTTCGGCGTTGGGCTTGAAGTTCTTCAGCACGTAGGTCACTTCGTTGCCATCCTTGTACTTCATCACCACTTTGCGCGGCTCCATCTTGGCTTTGTCAACGGTGAGGATCACGGTATGGAAGGGTTTCTTGGCGGGGTCGAGCGGGAAGAGCTTGATGGTCTCTACGGCCACGCCGTCCTCTGTGCTTGCGCCAACGTACTGGCTCTTGAAGCCTTTTTCATAAACGTTGAAGAGGTTGGCGGGATCCAACGCTTCGTCCATGTCCTTGGGGTCGCTGATACTCACCTCGTTGCTCTTCTTGCTGTATGTCCAAAGTGCGGCGCCGTCATTGATCACCGTATTGTCCAGCACGGTCAGGCGGAATTTGCGCCCTTTTACCTTGATGTTGCCGTCCTGCTTTACGTCCAACTTGCTCGCGGTGTTCAGCAAGCGGCTGCTGAAATCGGCGTCGAAGCTGGTGTAGCTCTTGTTCTTGGCGATAAGCTGGTCCACGATGGCGCGGCTCTTGGGGTCGTCCTGCGCGAAGCTGTGCAGGAACAGGGAGAGGAAGGCGAGGAGGAGCAGGGGCTTTTTCATGGAGGTCGTGGGTTTCAGTTGCTGAATGGCAACTCGCGTGCCAAGCTCACGGCGTTACCCGCTCGTGGGTCCTGGGTTGGAGCAGTGTGCCGGTGCAGGAAGGGGCTCCACAACGGCAGGCCCAGATCTTTTTCAGCCTTGCGGTGTAGGGCACATCGAATGAGATGCCGTAGTCGTAGTTCAACTCTTCCCCTTCAGCCACGTCGCGCAGCGTCTCGATGATCACGCGGTCCTTCATCCGGTCGCGTGGATGGGTATGCAGGTATGGAATGCAGTTCGGCTCGCAGCTGTGGTTGAACCAACGCGCGTCGTTGCCGCCGACGTTCCCGTCAATGATCCACGCGTCGTTCAGTGCGAAAAGGAACGTATGTCCCGTGTAGATCTCATCGTACAGTTCATCGGCCTGTTCCGTGGTGATCAACCGGCCTTTGTATTCAATGAGCTCCGTGCCTGCCGGCAGGTCGCACGCGGCGAACACCCCATTCCCGTGGACCCGCGAACGCCGTACGATGATGGGTGAGGCCATGCTTCAGGCCGGGACGACCTTGCTCTTTTTGCTTTTCTTCGCCGGCTTGATCATGGAGCCGGTGCAGTTCGGCGCGCCACAACGGCAGGCCCACAAGCGGCGATCTTCCGCCGTGATGGGTTCCTCGATCCGGATGTCGTAGTCGTAAGTGAGTTCTTCGCCCGGCTCGATGTCGCGCAAGGCCTCGATCACCACCTTGTCCTTGCGCGGGTCGCCGCTTTCGGCCTCGATAACGAACGCCATGCAGTTCGGCGCACACCCATGGTTGAGCCAACGTGCGACGTTGCCGTTGATGTTCGCGTCGATCACGTAATCGTCGTTCAGGATGAAGAGGAAGGTGTGGCCGGTGTCCTTGCCGCCGTATTCCTTGTCCACCTCCGCGTGCGTGCGGAGCTTGCCTTTGTATTGCACCACATCCTCGCCCGCCTTGATGGGCGCCGTGGCGAAAACGCCTTGGCCGTGGATCTTGGAGTTGCGCTGTGCGATCTTGCTGGGCATGGGTGCGGAAAAAAGAGGCGCGAATTTACACTCAGTGTCCCGCGCACTGCACACTTGGAAGAAAACTAAGGAAAGACACGAATGCAATGTCCTGCGACGGCGACCGTGCTTACCCTCCTTAAACCTTCGATGCCGCCAACGCGAATACCATTGGCAATTTGCCCTCCATCCCTGCGATGCGGTACAGTCCGTCCGCTCCCTTCACGGTCTTTTCAAAACAGTTGTGCGGAGAGCCGTCGAGTTCCTCGAAGCGGTCGATGTGCAGCCCGGCATCCAACAAAGCTGTGATGGAACCCGCTAAGGAATGGTTCCATCCGTGCGACTTCAGGTTGATCTCGGCGGTACTGTCGGCATAGGTCGACTTCTCGGTCTCCTCGATCACCTCGCGGTTGAAATAAGAATACGCAACCTCCGTGAATGCGTTGTTGAACATCCATACCATCGGATGGAATTCCACCAGCACCAATTTACCTCCCGGCTTCAGGTAGCGCGAGATGTTCTGCGCCCATGTCCCCAATTCCGGAAGCCAGCCCAGCAAGCCATAGCTCGTGAACACGGTATCGAAGCGTCCTTCCAGTTCCGGCAGTGGGTCCAATACGTTCGCTTCAATGAATTCCGCTTGCAACCCGGTGCGCTCCGCCAGCTTCCGAGCTTCCGCGATGGCTACATCCGAGAGGTCCAGACCAGTGACATTCGCGCCCATGCGTGCCAGCGAAAGCGTGTCCTGCCCGAAATGACATTGTAGGTGAAGGACATCCTTTCCCGCTACTTCGCCCAACAGTTCAATTTCTTTCTCGCTCAGGGAATTCGCGCCTTGCAGAAATCCTTCCACGTCGTAGAACTTGGAACCCACGTGGTGCTTGGTGCGTGCATTCCAGAGCGCCCGGTTCAACTCGAAGGAATCGTGGTGGGACATAGCGGCAAAGCTCAGGCAAACTTCCCAAAGCAACGCTGCGACGGTGGTGGACAGGGACTTAGAAATACAGTGAACACACCACGATGGCAGTGATCACGCAGACCAGGTCCACCAACAGCATTACACCGATAGTATAACGCGTGTCCTTCACGTTCACCGTGCCGAAGTAGAGCGCCACCACATAGAAGGTGGTCTCCGCCGCGCCTTGCAACACGCTGGAAAGCTGACCCGTAAGGCTATCGGCACCGTAGGTCTTCATGGCGTCCAGCATGAAACCGCGCGAGCCGCCGGAGCTGAAGGGACGCATCAGAGCAACAGGGATGGCGTCGATGATCTCGCGGTCCACGTGGAAAACGGCCAGCAGCGAAGAGAAGCCGTCCATTACGATGCCCATGAGCCCGCTATTACGGAAGATGCTCAACGCAGCCAGCATCGCGATCATGTAGGGCAGTACCCGCAAGCCGGTGGTAAAGCCGTCCTTGCTGCCGTGGATGAACGAGTCGAACATGTTGGTGCCCTTCTCGGTGAAGAAGCGTTCGTGCAGGAAGGCATAGCCGACGATCAGCAGGATGATGGCGAGCAGAAGTCCATTGCCGAGGTTGTCGGTGAAGTGGAATTTTGCCGCGCCGCTCAAGCCGCTGATGAACGCCATCAGACCACCGATCACGCCGCTCACGGCCAGCACGAAGATGATCACCGGCACATTGAACAGGTTGATCTTTTGCCGGATACCCACGAAGATCAAGGCAGCCAAAGTGCCAACGAAACTGGTCACGATGCACGGGATCATGATGTCCGCCGGGTTGGCCGCGCCCATTGCCGCGCGGTAGCCAATGATG
This sequence comes from Flavobacteriales bacterium, assembly GCA_016719225.1. Lineage (GTDB taxonomy): Bacteria > Bacteroidota > Bacteroidia > Flavobacteriales_F > PHOS-HE28 > PHOS-HE28. The sequence goes on from JADKAN010000001.1 coordinate 280,006, forward strand.
CTGGTGGGCAGCAAGGTGAGGCCTGCCGCGTGCAGGCACAGGAACATGATCTGGCTGTTCGTGGCCTTGTCCGGCGTGGGATTGTTCTCCTGCATGCTCTCCATCGCCTTCAGGCCGAAGGGCGTGGCAGCATTGTCCAAGCCGAGGAAATTGGCGGCGAAGTTCAGCGTCATGTACCCATACGCAGGGTGATCGCCCGGCAGGTCGGGGAAGATGCGACGGAAGATGGGGGAGAGGAAGCGCGCGAGCTTTTCCATGGCCCGCGAATCCACCAGCAGGTTCATCAGTCCGCAGAAGAAGGTGAGGTAGCCGATGAGCGGAAGCCACAGGTCCTTCACGGTGTTCTTGCAGGTCTCGAAAAGGCCGTCCGCCGCCTGTTTGCCGTGGCTGTAGCGCACCATGCCACCCTTGCCCATGGTGATCAACGTATCTCTGCGCATCACTCCACCTTCGCCAGCCGCACGCAGTTCCATCAGTAAGGCCGTTCCGTGCAGTTCCGCACTGTCTTTTTCGGCCACCATCAACGGGTCACCTTGATTACCGTTCACCAGCGTACCGAGACTATGCTGCCTGCCGGTGGCCAACATGGCCAGCGCATAGCCGATGCTGAGAATGAGGAGGAAGGTCCAAAAACGACTGAGGGCCATGGGCTGTTGTTGCTCTGCAAAGAAGCGGCACTACGGAAGCCGTGTGGTGCCGACCAACCGCCGGACGTGAACAACCCGATGTGTACGAAGAGGAAGCGGCAGAAGCCCAGCGGCGCGGAGACTGCGCCTTTAAGCGGTCAGGATAGTTGCAGGAACGCCCGTGGACCTTTCGATCCACGGGCGTTCCGATCCATGCCAGGAGGGAGAACGCCGTTTACTTCATCGGCAACTTCAACGCATCCGCAACGCCTTTCCCGTAAGCCGGGTCCACCATGGTGCAATTGCTGATGTGCTTCATTTTCACCTCACGAGGTGCATCGCCCATGGCACGTGCCGTGTTATCGAAGAGGACCTGTTGCTGTGCAGGATCCATCAAGTGGAAGAGTGCTGCAGGCTGTGAGAAATAGTCCGTATCCACCTTGTGGTTCCAGTGATCCGCAGCGCCTTCCAGCGCCAGCGGTGGTTCAGCAAAGTCCGGCTGTTCCTGCCACTCGCCATAGCTGTTGGGCTCATAGGCGAGTGTGCTGCCGTGGTTTCCGTCCACGCGCATGGCCCCGTCGCGGTGGAAGCTGTGCACGGGGCACTTCGGCGCATTCACCGGGATCTGCTGGTGGTTGATTCCCAAACGATAGCGCTGCGCATCGCCGTAGGAGAAGAGACGTCCTTGCAACATCTTGTCCGGGGAGAAGCTGATGCCGGGCACCACGTGCGCCGGGTTGAAAGCGGCCTGCTCCACCTCGGCGAAGTAGTTCGCGGGATTGCGGTCCAGCTCCCAAACGCCCACTTCGATCAGCGGATAGTCGCCGTGAGGCCACACCTTGGAGAGGTCAAAGGGATTGTAGGGCACCTTGCTCGCGTCCTTCTCAGGCATCACTTGCACGCAGAGCTTCCACTTCGGGAACTTCTTGTTCTCGATCGACTCATAGAGGTCGCGCTGTGCACTTTCCCGGTCGCTACCGATCAACGCGGTGGCCTCCGCGTCCGTGAGGTTCTTGATGCCTTGCTGGCAAACGTGGTGGAATTTCACCCAGAAGCGCTCTTGCTTTGCGTTGATGAAGCTGAAGGTGTGCGAACCGAAACCATGCATGTGGCGATAGCCATTGGGCAGGCCGCGGTCGCTCATCAGGATGGTCACTTGGTGGATCGCCTCCGGGAGGTTCGTCCAGAAATCCCAGTTGTTGCGCGCGCTGCGCATGTTGGTACGCGGATCACGCTTCACGGCGTGGTTGAGATCGGGGAATTTGAGCGGGTCGCGCATGAAGAACACCGGCGTGTTGTTGCCCACCAGGTCCCAATTGCCCTCCTCGGTGTAGAATTTCACCGCGAAACCGCGGATATCGCGCTCCGCATCCGCCGCGCCGCGCTCGCCGGCAACGGTGGAGAAGCGTGCGAAGATCTCCGTCTTCTTGCCCACCTCGGAGAAGAGTTTCGCCCGCGTGTACTGCGAAATGTCATTGGTCACTGTAAAGGTGCCGTATGCTCCGGAACCTTTCGCGTGCATGCGTCGCTCAGGTATCACCTCGCGATCGAAATGGGCGAGCTTCTCCAAGAACCACACATCCTGCAATAGTTGCGGACCTCGTGGGCCGGCTGTCAGCACGTTCTGGTTGTCCACCACCGGACAGCCTGAGATCGAGGTCAGCTTTTGTTCACTTTGTTTTTCCGTCATCTTGGCCTTTTCCTGTTCGTCTTTCATCGCATTCGGGCTTTAAGGGTGCATGGGTGAGGGTGGCCGCAGCTCGGGGTGACTCTTTCCTTTCGCCCCACAAGGTAATGATGACTTATGGCCCCGGTTTTCCAAGAAACTATTTGGCCCGCAGCTGAAAATCATACCGCCTTTGGGCTTGGGTGCCGAAGCACATTTTGGAAGGAAGGACGAGCGATGAAAGACCCCGGATGTTTGCCCCCCATATCCAGTGAACTCCATCACATGATGGAACTACGCTCTACCTTCGAAGCATTAAAAAGAACAGCACATGAACAAACCTCTTCTCCTCCTTCTTGCCGTATCGCTCACCTTGGGCTCTTGCGTCTCGAAGAAAAAGTACACCGCCATTCAACTATCCAACGAAACGCTGCACGGCAAGCTGGATGAGGCCAACCGCGCCTTGGATGCATGCAACAGTAAGACCGCCACTTTGCAGACCAGTAACGACCACCTCAAGGACCAAGTGGCTGAGATGAGCGTCACCAACCAAGCGTTGCTGAACAACGTGGGCAACATGGCGACACTGAGTGCCAAGGAAGCTTCCAATCTGGAGAAATCGTTGGAGAGCATCAAGGAAAAGGACCTCCAGATCCGCAACATGAGCGATGCCCTGACCAAAAAGGACTCCGTAACACTTGCGTTGGTGATCAGCTTGAAGAGCTCGCTCGGCAACCTCAACGACACTGACGTTACCATCAATGTGGAGAAGAGCGTGGTGTTCATCTCCCTCAGCGATAAGATGCTCTTCCCAAGCGGTAGCACCACCATCGGCCCCAACGCGAAGAACGTGTTGAGCAAAGTGGCCACCGTGCTCAACGACAAGCCTCAGATGGACGTCCTCGTGGAAGGCCACACGGACAACGTGCCCATTAGCAAGGATTGCATCAAGGACAACTGGGACCTGAGCGTGATGCGCGCTACCGCCATCACCCGCGTTCTCACCAACGACCTCGGTGTGGACCCTGCCCGCATCACCGCTGGCGGCCGAGGCCAGTATGTGCCGCTCGTGGCGAACGACACGCCCGCGGACCGTGCCAAGAACCGCCGCACGCGCATTGTCATCCTGCCGAAGATGGACCAGTTCTACAACATGATCGAGGATGGCCTGAAGAAAGCAACGGAGTTGGAAGGCGGCAATTGATCTTGCAACCACACATTGGGAACGCCCCGGACTTGTCCGGGGCGTTCCTTTTTGTACCCATCATTTTTTCGCAGGAACCTTCCATTGCTGTACCGCCCGGAGAATGGGATCCATTGATCCCGCTTGGCGCCACGGCCTCGGTCGGGAAGTACCTATTGATCCGTCCGGGTGAATTCGATGTTCACCTCCGAGGTCACGTTCAACTTCATATTGGTCGCGGCAGCCTGGGCGATCACTTCCAGGATGCCCTGAAGATTTTTTTTGAGCTCGGGTATGCGCTTCAGGGCCATCACATCCTCGCGGCCAAAGCGTTCCTGCGAGCTGAAGTTCTGCATTTGGTGGAAGTGTATCTTGGCTTGGAACACGCTCATCAGCACCTCTTTTGCATCCTGTGCGGTGAAGCACCCGTTCAGTAAAGTGAAAGACTCAGGCTGTTTCATTGGATCGTTGGGTCTGGTATGAGGAGGAAGGCGGTCCGACAATAGTCGCTCCCGGGATCTTCATGGCACGCGAGGGGAGTGGATGACGTTCAAGGTCCAAGTCCCGGAACATCGATCTCATTTCACGCTGATGTTGATGGTCGCATCCAACGTTATCGTCCCCTTCTCGCGGCCTATGCCTTCCCGGAGTTGGAAAAGTTCCTTCTGAAGGTTGCGGATCTTGGATTCCCTGTACTTGATATCCTCCTCGCTGCTGTTCTGGTTGATCCTGTCCTCGTGGAACTTGATCTTGATATGGATCATCCGGGTGATCAGATCCAAAGCGTCGGCCGCGCCGAACGCACCGTTTATCAGTTGAATGTCCATGCTCTTGCTCATTGTCCTTGCCCTAGTGAGTAGGCTGCTTTACCGTTGAAAGAATAGAGGTTCTCCGTCTTGATGCTATCGAGGCCATTCTCCTGGGTCTTCCCGAGCAGTTCGATGATGTTCTGCTTGGTCATGGTCCTTCCTTGCTCCGGCATGAACCGGCAGCGCCAGTGATCCGTGCAGAAGGTCTCCTTGAACCCGTTGGGCCATACTTTGATCCCGCGGTTCGTGATCATCGTCAGCTTCACACTTTCGCTTTTCATGGCGTTGAGGTCCTTGGCCAGTTCATCGGGTTCGCTGCCGCTCCAATCAATGAAGACATCCACACCTACCAGAAGCTTTTCCGCCGGTGCGCGCCGCTTGTAACGCGGTAGGTCCAGCGCTGTATTCTTGGAGTACGAGACCGGTTTCAGCACAGCCGGGCCATGGCCGAGGTTCGCGATCACCGCCTTGGCGAACTCCTTGGTGCCGACTTTCTGCTTGCTCACACCATCCTTAAAAATGTCGTAGGTGTGTGTGCCGTCCTCCAGCGTTTTCAGCCATGCGTTCTGCACTTTTTCAGCTACTGCGGTCTGTCCGATATGGTTCAGCATCATGATCGCACCTTGCAACAGGCCCGAAGGGTTGGCCACGTTCTGCCCGGCCCGCCTTGGAGCTGAACCGTGGATGGCCTCGAACATCGAGCACTCTTCGCCGATGTTGGCGGATCCCGCCAATCCGACGGAGCCTGTGATCTGTGCGGCCACATCACTGAGTATATCGCCGTACAGGTTGGGCATCACGATCACATCGAACAACTCCGGGGTGTCCGCCAGTTTGGCCGCACCGATGTCGATGATCCAATGTTCGTTGGCGATCTCCGGATACTCCTTCGCGATCTCGTCGAAGACCTGGTGGAAGAGGCCATCGGTCTGCTTCATGATGTTGTCCTTGGTGAAGCACGTCACTTTCTTCCGGTTCTGTTGTTTGGCGTATTCGAAGGCATAGCGCACGATCTTCTCACACCCCGGTCTACTGATCAATTTGAGGCATTGCACCACCTCGTCGGTCTGCTGGTGTTCGATGCCTCCATAGAGATCCTCCTCGTTCTCCCGCACGATCACGATATCCATCACCGGGTGCTTGGTACTTACGAATGGATGCAGGCTCATGCAGGGGCGGACATTGGAATAAAGGCCCAGGAATTTGCGCGTAGTAACGTTCAAGCTCTTGTAGCCACCGCCTTGTGGCGTGGTGATCGGGGCTTTCAGGAAAACCTTGTTTTTTCTAATGGTATCCCAAGAGGCCTCTGATATGCTTGAAGTGTTGCCGGCGAGGTACACCTTTTCACCCACTTGTATTTCTTCTATCTCCAGCGCTGCGCCTGCAGCTATAATGATCACCAATGTGGCATCCATGATCTCAGGACCGATGCCGTCCCCTTTTGCTACTGTTATGCGCGTCATGTTCATGTTTTGTTGCTCTTCTGCGGCGCAAAAGTGTGGGTCTTATCCCATAAATTTGCATATATCTTCATAATGGAAAGCATTGCGTTCCGTTATGAATTGGCGTCTTGCTCTGACCGTTCGTTCTGCAACAGCTCCCTAATTCCCGCGGCCTCCCCACCAGATGAACTATACCCTGAACCAATTGCGGATCTTTCTCAAGATCGCGCAAACACAGAGCGTGACCAAGGCGGCCGTGGAGCTTCATCTCAGCCAACCCGCTGTTTCAATCCAGCTCAAGAATTTCCAAGCCCAGTTCGAGATACCCCTGACGGAGGTGGTGGGCCGAAAGATCCACATCACCGACTTCGGCCGTGAGATCGCCGCAGCGGCGGAGACCATACTTGACCAAGTCTATGCCATCAACTACAAGACGTTGGCCTATAAAGGACAATTAACCGGCCGGTTGAAGATCTCGGTGGTCTCAACCGGGAAATACGTCATGCCCTACTTCTTGGCGGATTTCATCAATGCCCATCCGGGGATCGAATTGGTGATGGACGTTACGAATAAGAGCAAGGTGGTGGAAAGCTTGGAGAACAACGAGGTGAACCTGGCACTGGTTTCCATCATACCGAAGACCTTGAACGTGGAGCGGTTGGACCTGCTTCGGAATAAGCTCTATCTGGTCGGGAATGCGAAGGATGTGAGCAAGAAGAAGATGAATGCTCACGAGCTCTTTAAGCGCATACCATTGATCTTCAGGGAAAAGGGCTCGGGCACGCGGCAGGCCATGGAACAGTTCATCGAAAGCAAGGAACTCAAGGTGCTGCACAAAATGGAATTGACATCCAATGAGGCGGTCAAACAATCAGTCCTGGCCGGTCTGGGGTATTCCATCATGCCGCTGATCGGTATAAAGAATGAACTCCAGAACAAGGAATTGAGCATCATTCCTGTAAAAGGGTTGCCAATAACCACCACGTGGAGCCTGATCTGGTTGAAAGGGAAAAAGCACGCGCCGGTAGCCTTGGCCTTCCTGGATCATTTGAAGGCGGACATGAGCCGCATCGTAAATGAGAAGTTCAAGTGGTATGAGCAGTATTGAATGCCGAGTGCCGATGTGCAGGTCAGCTACGTTCAAGGCGAGGCAGAGGAACATTTCCATCTGATGGAGCAACGGTCCCAGGCCTATAACTTCAGGCCTACGTGGGGCTTCCGCGTAGCCTGCGTTTTCTACTGCCCCCAGCTCCTTGACGCCCCAACTACTTTTGCCCAATGCTGGCCTTTCGCCTTCAGGTCCTGTTCTTACTCGCCCTACCAGCTTGCCGGTCCGCCGGTCAAGAGCCTGTATCCACCGCTGAGGTCAGCTCTGTTCCTGCTTCGGAGCCAGCGTTCCTCACGGCTTCCGATCTCTCCATCCGGAGCGGCGTCGATACGCTGGATGCCACCAACGCGGAAGCCATCGCGATCCTGCGCAGCTTCTTCGAACTGAAACTCCAGTCACAAAATATTACCAGCTACTGGGTTTCCACCGACCCCGCGCCCGGCACGTTGGCCTTCGCTGACATTGCCTACGTGGAATACGATGAGCACGCCAACCTCAAGTATTTCCCCACGCTGATGCGCATTGCAAGTTTGGATAAAGGCGACCGGCTCCTTACGGTGAAGTGGGCCGCTACCGACAGCACCGGCACTGCCGCCGATGTGCGTTACGTCTTCGACTTCCTGGCTCACCGGACTGATGAGGGCATGCGCTTGGACAGGCCGCTCAAGCATAACACGCTCAATTGGCAACGGGAAGACTTCGGCGATCTGCGCTATATTGTTTCACCGCTCCACCGTTTCCAACAAGAGCAAGCACTAGAACAGGAACTGGATGTGCAGCGCCTGTCGCGCTTCTTTGGCATTGCAATGTTCCCCATCACTTACTATTCCTTTAAAGACCCGGCGGACCTATTCCGGGCGCGCGGTTTCCACTTACATCCGCTCATGTTCGTCCATGAGACCGGCGGCCTCGCGGACTATGGTGATCGCGTGTTCTCCGGTAACGACAGGGACGCCTATACGCACGAGATCGTCCACTTATTCACCACGCGTAAATTCGGGGTGGAGCGGCCGGACATCATGGACGAGGGTCTTGCAACGCTTCTAGGGGGTAGCAGCGGCAAGCCATACGCTTGGCACCGGGAAAACCTGAGGCGGTTCCTGAAGGAGAACCCCACCTTCGATCCCGCAGGTTCCACCAATATGTACAATCAGTTCTTCATCGACAAGGACACCAATGTGCCCTATGCGATCGGGGCGGTGCTCTGTGCGCATATCCTTCGCAGAGCAGGGAAAGAAGGCCTGTTCAAGGTAATGGCTTCCGGAACGGATCCGTGGCCGGCACTGGCGGAACTCGGGGTGGTGAAGTCGGAGCTTGGAACATTGGTGCGCGCAGAATTGGAACTGCCGGTGATGGAAGTGGAGTAAGGAGTCTTCAGAGCCGTTCAGGAAAGTGGACTATAAGTTCGTATCCCCATGGACCCCGATACCATTCCGCTAGCGGAAGAGGAATTCCTCTACACCGCCGTTTCCGGTTTACCGGGAGCCGGGCAAGGTTTATTCACTGCCGTAACCCTTTACAAGGATGAGGTGATCGCAATCTTCCGTGGTGAACGGCTTTCGCTGAAGGAAGCAGGGGCGCGTGCCGATCGGGGACTGGACCGCTACTTCATGGAGCTGCCGGATGGGACCACCTTGGATGCCATGGGTGTGCAGGGCTTCGCAAAGTTCGCTAACGATGCAAAGGGAAGTTCAGGCACCGTGTTGAGGAACAATGCCGTGATCGCATTGGATGACGGAGGCCATGTCTGTTTACGGGCCAAGCGGCGCATCCGGGTGGGGGAGGAGGTGCTCTGCGACTACGGCAAACGCTATTGGCAGCGGCACGCGGAATAGGACGCGGAAAGGATCAGTACCTCCCCGGACCCGGACCAGCGGTAGCGCCTGCTGGATGCAGCATCTCGTCCAATGCCGCCTCTGTGGGAACCAGCACTTTGCGGGCTTTGGATCCTTCGAATGAACCGAGAATGCCGGCTGCTTCCAACTGGTCCACGATGCGGCCTGCGCGGTTGTATCCAAGCTTCAGCTTGCGCTGGATAAGGCTGGTGCTGCCTTGCTGGGTCATCACTACCACGCGGGCGGCATCCTCGAACATGCTATCGCGCTCACCATCGTCCGCCACGCTGCTTTCGCCTTCTTCGGTGGGTACTTCCGGCAGGATCAAGGCATCGGGATAGCCGCGCTGGTTACCGATGAAGGCGGTTATGGCCTCCACTTCCGGGGTATCCACGAAGGCGCACTGGATGCGGATCAATTCGTTGCCGGTGCTAAGAAGCATGTCGCCACGGCCGATCAACTGATCCGCCCCGCCACTGTCCAAAATGGTGCGGCTGTCGATCTTGCTGGTCACGCGGAAAGCAATGCGCGCAGGGAAGTTGGCCTTGATGGTGCCGGTGATGATGTTCACACTGGGCCGCTGCGTGGCGATGATGAGGTGGATGCCGATAGCACGTGCCAATTGGGCTAAGCGGGCGATGGGTGTTTCCACTTCACGCCCGGCCGTCATGATCAGGTCCGCGAACTCGTCCACGACCAGAACGATATAGGGAAGGAAGCGGTGGCCATTCTCCGGGTTCAGGCGACGGCTAACGAACTTAGCGTTGTATTCCTTGATGTTGCGCACTTCAGCCTCCTTGAGGAGCTCATAGCGCTCGTCCATTTCGATGCAAAGGCTGTTCAGCGTGGCCACCACTTTCTTGGTGTCGGTGATGATGGCCTCCCCATCGCCCGGCAGCTTGGCCAGGAAGTGCCGCTCGATCTTGTTGAACAGTGTTAGTTCCACCTTCTTCGGGTCCACCAGCACGAACTTGATCTGGCTCGGATGCTTTTTGTACAGGAGCGAAACGAGGATCGCATTGAGCCCCACGGATTTCCCTTGGCCTGTGGCACCGGCCATCAGCAAGTGGGGCATCTTGGCGAGATCGGTCACGAAGGTCTCGTTGCTGATGGTCTTACCCAGCACAATGGGCAGGTCGTACTTGCTGTTCTGGAATTTCTCGCTGGCCACCACTTGCCGCATGCTCACTACCTGTGGATTGCTGTTCGGCACCTCGATACCGATGGTGCCCTTGCCGGGGATCGGTGCGATGATGCGGATGCCCAAGGCGGCCAGGCTCAAGGCGATGTCGTCCTCGAGGTTCTTGATCTTGCTGATGCGTACGCCGGCCTGCGGCACGATCTCGTACAACGTAACGGTAGGTCCGATGGTGGCCTTGATCTTGTCAATGCCGATGTTGTAGTTATTCAGCGTGTTGACGATCTTGTTCTTGTTCTCCTCCAGCTCCTCCTTTGTAACAGTGAGCTCACCGGTGCTGTGCTCGACGAGCAGATCCAGTGTGGGGGGGACGTAACTGCTGAGGTCCAACGTTGGATCGTATTCGCCGAATTCCTTCAGCTTATTCTCGATCTCGGCTTCTGAAAGGGCTTCTTCCGGCGCGTTCACTTCTACGCTGAAGCCGTTGGCCTCTTCGGTGATCCCGCTGAAGTCCATGGTCGCTGCGGGCTCCATTTCAAGTTCGGGGCCACTCGCGAACACGGCCGCTTTTTCCAAGGGCTTTACCTGTTCAAAGGGTTCTTCCTCTGCTTCCTCTTCATCCGCTTCAGGTAGTTCTTCTTGAGCTTCCACTTCCACCGCAGCGGACTTCATCCGGTTTCCCCGGACATCGCTCCATTCATCGGCGTCCACGTCTTCCTCAGCTACCTCTGGCTCCACTTTGGGCTTCCGCTCGAACAAAGCCATGACCCAATGGAGCGATGGATTGAACGTGTAGACCAGGAATGCCGTTGCCCCGAAGAGGAGCAGGGCCCCTGCGCCGAAGGTGCCTAACCAGCCGGTAAGGTGTGCGTTGATCGCATAGCCTATACCGCCTCCCAACACCTGCCAGTTGCCACTTGGGAAGAAAAAGCCGAGGAGTGCAGGAAGCCACACCAAGGCCATCAGGCTCCAGCGCAAGGTCTTCCCCACCGGCAGGAGCCATGTGCCCAGCGCCATACGGATGCCCCCGAGGAACGACCATAGAACGAACACGAATGCCGCCAACCCGAACCAGGTGAAGATGAAGCGGTGACCGATCAACGCGCCCAATTTGCCCAGCCAATTCTCCACGCGCACATCGGGGCTGAAGATCTCTCCCCACGGCCGGCCCATCAGGTCCTGGTCGATCCGCCAAGTGATCAGGTAGCTGGTGAAGGCCACCAACAGGTACGCGGAGGTCAACACCAAGAAGAGCCCGCCTACTTTCCGCACGCGTTCGTCACGGGCAAATTCACGAAGCTTCATGAAGCGCTCGCCAGTGGCACTCTCCACATCCTTCTTGGACTTGGTGCGCTTCTTTTTGGCGGGGGCTTCCTCGACCACTTCGGGCTCGCGGATCTTATTCTTGCGTTTCTGGGCCAAAGGGCGTGGAATTGTTGCCGGAAACCCCGCATTGGCGGCATTTCCGTGGTTTGCCGCCGATCGCCGGACGGCTTGAGGCAAAACTATCGGGCCTTGACCAGAGGAACGTCGCGAGGACGCCGCTATTATCAACAGCGGCGTGTTGCCTTATACAAGGCGGAAGAAGTTTCTATTGGTTGAAGGTCCCCAGAACCTCGTCCAGCTCGCGGTCCAGCACGGCGGGAGATACCTCTTCATGTCCGGGGCGCACTTCGAATTTGGCCTTGTCCACCGGACCGGGCTTAACCGAGCTGGCCTCCATCCGGACCCGAATGTGGTGCTGCACCACCTCGTAGCGCATCAGTACCCCTGGGATCTCCTTGTATGGACTGTACCAGTTAGGGTCTTCCAAGGCAATGGCGTCGGTGTACCAGACCTCCTCCTCGGGCCTGTTCATGTCCTGATAGATGAGGTAAGCCTTTTTGCAGGGATAGCCTGCTATAGTATCCATGGAATTGGTGTAGAGCACCGTCATAGGCGGCGGCGTGCTGTCAATGGCCTGTAGGTCCCTTGGGCCATATTTGGCGAAAAGGCTCTTTCCCATGATGCTCATGTGATAGTCCACTTCACGCGCAGCGTTATTGATCACCATGCTGGTGCGGAAGATCCCCATCCCTGCGCTGAGGTCGATGGACTGCTTCCCGTCGGCGAAACTCAGCTCGGATTTTTCAGGTAACATCCCTGTCATCAGACCATTCGGGTCCATCCCAGGGAAGCTCATCTTGTACTCGATCACACCTTCGGTAATACCTCCCGTAAGTAGGGAATGACCGCAGCCGCTGGCCGAGAGCATTACCGCAGTAACGGCAAGCACGGTAATTTTAGAGGTGGCCCGGGAGCGGAGCATGCAATTTTGTTGTCCCCTCTTACGCTGCGTTCCGGCGTTTCGTTTCATGGCTCTCTACCGGGTGAATTCGAAGGAAAATGAGGATCTATTGCCGCGTTCGTCCACAGCGCTGGCCTCCAGCTTGTGTTTCCCGGATGCGGAACTATACTTATCAAAAGTGTGCTCCAATGTGCTGGATCCGGGGGTGTATTCCATCATGATCCACTTCCCGTCCAACCGGACCTCCCAGCTCTTGATCCCTGAAAGTGCATCACCGATCTTGAGCTTGAAGCTCTTCCGGCCGGTCATGTCGGCTTTCAGGTCCAGGTTGTAGAGCGCTGGTGCAACCGTGTCCAACATCACCGTGAAGTCCCCGAAATTGCGCACGCTGGCTGTTACCGCCCCATTGGCATAAGTGCCACCTTCAGCAACGGGCTTTCCTTTCACCATTCGAACGATCAACAGCTTGGACGTCAATCCCTCGCTTATGCTGTCTTGTACCGTTACGCTGATCTCCCCTGCTATTTGGAGCGGTGTATTCGCATCCTGGATCCTGTGCAAAGGCGCTACGGCTCCCTTGGGCTTTTGAAGAAGCGCATATCGGATGCGTTCATCGTCGTACAAGGCATTTGCCGGCAGGCTGAAACGAAGGCCGTTCTGCACCAGTAGATTGGCTTCTTTGTATTTGAATAGTTGTCCCGGTGTTAGCGCGTTGGGCCAAGCTGCTGCTTCCGCCGGGGTTGCTCCATGAAGAACGAAGGTCAGCATGCTGCGGTTGCCTGCGGCATCCGTGGCTACTACCTGCACGGCATGATCCTTACCCGGTTGCACGGTAATGCGCCCTTGCGCTGCCTCTTTGCCGTAGATGTTCAACGTGTTGTTCGGCAGTTTGTACAACCGGTTGTACTTCAGTGACCTACCCGTATACATGGCATAGTCCATATACGCATTGGCATACCGCTGCTTAGCAAAGTCGATGTCGTCCAAATGGGCACTGTATACCTGCGTGCCATCTACGCTCACGGTGATCCAACGCACCCCACAACGGTTGTGGCTGTTGGAGTAATTATCCGTGATATTCAGTGCCAGACCAACAGTGCCGAACGCGGAAAGCTTCGTCCCGGCCTTCACCATGTAGGTGGAGTCGTTCACTGCAACTACAGGAAAACCGACGGTCCCCGTTGGGTAAGGGATGCTCTTTGAGCTATCGTCCAACGCATATATGCGTAGGCCCAGAAGGCTGGGAGGCACTTTGTCCGGAGGGTTCATGCCAAAGGCTTGTGGGTCCACAGCATGCTGGTCCGCGGTGCGGCGTACCTCGAAGTGGAGATGTGGACCGCTTGAGCCACCGGTATTCCCACTGTATGCGAACACTTCTCCTTGGTTCACAGGAAGTTCGCCCTTGATAAATTCCTTGTCAATGCTGAAATCGCGAGCCTTGTATTGTGCTTCTAATGCAGCATCCGCAAAAACGCCCTTAAGATGGTCCAGGTGGCCGTACACAGTGGTATAGCCCGAAGGATGGTCGATGTACACCGCCTTGCCATAGCCCCACGGACTGATCTTGATGCGGCTGATCCAGCCATCGGCCACCGCCTTCACCGGCTGCCCGATCTGGCCACCGGTCTTCATGTCCAATCCGGAATGGAAATGGTTGGAACGCAGTTCCATGAAGTTCCCGGCCACCTCCAAGGGCAGGTCCATGGGATGGATAAAGTTCGGCTTCTCTTGGGAGAATGTACATACGGAAATAAGGCTCAATCCTATGATCGCGAAAGACTTGGTGCAATTCACTTCGTGTTTTGATTTATTGGTGGAAGTAAAGGAAGTCGTGTTTTTGGGGACCCTGATCCAATCGTTGGTTCATTGAGTGAAGTGTTTCCTAGCTTCAGCAATCCTTTGTTTTCGATCTGCGGGAACTCTTACACCGGGCTTTGCTAATTTCATCTGGCAAGGCCGGACGACAAAGGTGGACCAATGGAGTTCTTCCACTTGCAAGGTATCCCGGGCAAGGTGAACATCCCCACGTTCAAACAAAAGGCGTGCTGCATTGCTTTACCCGGTTATCTTTGACACGGACCATACCGGTCTTTTGTTCCCTTGAATGGAAGGATTGCTTGAGCGGATCAGTGCGGCCCGTGCAAAAGTGCAGCAGGACCAACGTGAGCGATCGCGCCAGCGAGCCGTACACGATGCCCTCGAAGGTACCCTGCGCGATAAGGCCCGTGAGACCGAAGTGCTGAAGGCAAGGATCCACGAATTGGAACAGGAGAACGAAGTTCTCCGAACGGCGAAAACGGCTTTTACGGCCGCGAACCGTGCGGGATCGAAGGAAAAGATCGACGAATTGGTGAGTGAAATTGACCAATGCCTGGCCTTGTTGAACACATGAGCGGAGCGGCTGGTAACACCACGGAAGAACGATCAATACGGATCGAACTGGCCGGACGGGCATACCCCCTCACCATCCATCCGGATGAGGAGGAGAATATCCGTGCGGCCGCCAAGGAGCTGAACGAGAGCATTCTACGATTAAAGGCCGGATATCCACTCACCGACAAGCAGGATCTGCTGGCCATGGCCGCGTTGGAAGTGACGACCCGCGCCCTGAACTCTGCCAAACCTATACCATCACAGACCGATAAGGAGGTGATGGACGAGCTGGGACGGCTGCTCAACGACCTCAACGGCTGATCCCGCCTTCGCTCTCCGGAGCACTAAATGGTCCACTGAACCATCAAAAAAACCAGTGGACATGGATTTTGACATCGTAGCGGCATTGATCGGGGCCATTGTAGGCCTCCTCGCTGGCAGCGGTATTGTTTATACCGTCTTGAACAGCGTATTGAAGAAACGGCGTGGGTCCATCCTGCGCGAAGCCGAAGCAGAAGGTGAGGCGATCAAGAAGGAGAAGCTCCTGCAGGCCAAGGAGAAATTCCTACAACTCAAGGAAGAGCACGAGCACGTCGCCCAAGAGAAGGACAAGCGACTCAACCAAGGGTTGGACAAGAACAAACAGCGGGAACAGCAACTGAGCCGCCAACAGCAAGAACTGGCCAACAAGGAAAAGCAGGTGAACGCGCTACAGAGCGAGATCGATCAGCGGATCCAAGGCATCGAACTGCGCAGGCAGGAGGTGGAGAAGAACCACGAGAAGCAGGTGCAGCAGCTTGAGAAGATCAGCGGCCTGAATGCTGAAGAGGCCAAAAAGCAACTGGTGGACAGCCTACGTGACGAAGCGAGGACCAATGCCATGGCCTTGGTGAAGGACGTGGTGGATGAGGCGAAGAGCACTGCCAACAAGGAGGCTAAACGCATCATCATCCAGACCATCCAGCGGGTGGCCACCGAGCATGCAGTGGAGAACGCCGTAAGTACGTTCCACATTGAGAATGACGAACTGAAAGGCCGCATCATCGGCCGTGAAGGGCGGAACATCCGCGCGTTGGAAGAGGCTACCGGTGTGGAGATCGTGGTGGATGACACCCCGGGTGCCATCATCCTCAGCTGCTTCGATCCGGTACGCCGCGAAATGGCCCGTCTCGCTCTGCACCAGTTGGTGAAGGACGGTCGCATCCACCCCGGACGCATCGAGGAGATCGTCTCCAAGACGAAGAAGCACCTCGAGGAGGAGATCATGGAGATCGGTAAGCGTACCTGCATCGACATGGGCATCCACGGTCTACACAATGAACTGATGCGCATGGTGGGCCGCATGCGGTACCGCAGCAGCTATGGACAGAACCTACTGCAGCACAGCCGCGAAACCGCTAACCTGTGCGCCACCATGGCCGCTGAACTCGGCCTGAACGTGAAGGCCGCCAAACGCGCTGGTCTTTTGCACGATATCGGTAAGGTGCCCGATGACCAGCCTGAACTTCCACACGCCCTGCTCGGCATGCAACTCGCCGAGAAATATGGCGAGAAGCCGGACGTCTGCAACGCCATCGGTGCACACCACGACGAGATCGAGATGACGAGCCTGCTCGCACCCATCGTGCAAGCCTGCGACGCCATCAGCGGCGCACGCCCCGGTGCACGTCGTGAGGCGGTGGAGCAGTACATCAAGCGCCTGAAAGACCTCGAAAGCGTCGCCATGAGCTACGAAGGCGTTTCCAAGGCCTATGCGATCCAAGCCGGCCGTGAGTTGCGTGTAATGGTGGAAAGTGACCGGGTGACCGACGCCGAGGCCGATAGCATCAGCCTCAGCATCGCCGACCGGATCCAGAATGAAATGACCTACCCGGGCCAAGTGAAGATCGTGGTGATCCGCGAGAAGCGCTCCATGGCCGTGGCGAAGTAGACCCATGGCCGTCGCCGTGTCAATGGTACTCGTCACGGGCGGGGCTGGTTTTATCGGTTCGCACGTCTGCGATGCGTTGATCGCTCAAGGCCTTCATGTGCGCTGCTTGGACAACTTGGAAACAGGGAAGCAGCGCAACATTGAACATTTGCTCGGTGCCAAGGGCTTTGCGTTCTTCCAAGGTGATATCCGCAACGCCGAGGACATCGAACGAGCATTGAACGGGGTGAATGCCATCGTGCACCTCGCTGCTTTGGGGAGTGTTCCACGCTCTATAGCCTTCCCTTTGGATAGTGAAGCAGCGAATCTGGGTGGGTTCCTGAATGTGCTGGAAGCGGCCCGCCATTCTGGGGTGAAACGGATCGTTTATGCCAGCAGCAGCAGCGTTTATGGCGATAGCCCCGCACTTCCCAAACGGGAGGGCCAAGAGGGAAACCCGCTTTCTCCCTATGCCGTCACCAAGAAGATGGACGAGGTGTATGCCGGACTTTACCATCACCTTTTCGGGACCGAGACCATCGGCCTGCGCTTCTTCAACATCTTCGGGGAGCGACAAGATCCCGAAGGAGCTTACGCCGCCGCCATTCCGAAGTTCATTCGTGCCTTGATGGAACACGAAGCACCTGTGGTTCATGGCGACGGCCACCAGACGCGCGATTTCACGTACGTGGGCAATGCCGTCCAGGCCGTGCAGTTGGCGCTGGAAGCGCCTGTGGCCTGCGGAGGTGAAGTGTTCAACATTGCTTTTGGCGACAGTTGTGACCTGCTGGACCTGCTGGGCAAATTGCAAAGCAGATTAGCCCGCATTGACCCGGCCATTGCGACGGTGGGCGTGGAGCATGCGCCAGCACGTGCCGGTGACGTCCGTGCCTCTTTGGCGGACGTTTCCAATGCCAGAGAACAACTCGGATATGCTCCGCGTTTCAGCTTGGACGAGGGATTGGAACGCGCCGTGCCGTGGTATGCGGAGCATTGGCGATAAAAGATCGACGATGAAAAAGGAGACGTTGGTATTAGGTGCGAGCTTGAACGACGACCGCTATTCCAACCGCGCCATACGAGCGCTGCGCGAGCATGAGCAACCCGTGGTGGCCGTGGGGCTCCGCGAAGGTGAAGTAGCCGGAGTTCCCGTCGTGAAAGCCATCCCGCAAGGGGTGCAGGTGGATACCGTTACGATATACCTGAATGCCCACAATCAAAAAGATTGGGAACAAGCCGTTTTGGCATTGAAGCCGAAGAGGATCATCTTCAATCCCGGTGCGGAGAACCCGGACTTGGCCACCAAGGCAAAGGAACAAGGCGTTGAGACTCTCGAAGCTTGCACGCTGGTGATGTTGGCCACAGGGCAATTCTAAAGAGTGAGAGAGGCAGAACCGCGGCTACGTTCCACCTTCAAGCTCCGCCAAGATCGCTGCGCAAGCTTCGCGCACCAGGTCTTCAGTGATGCACAACGGCGGTGCGATCCGGAACGCCGTGGGGCAGCTTAGGAACCAGAAGCCCAGGACGCCTCGCTTCAGGCAACCCATTACCACGCGTTGCACGGTGTCCGCATCTCCGAGGTCCACGGCGAGCATCAGGCCCATGCCACGCACTTCTTGAATGCGCGGATGAATGAGGAGTTCCTTGAAGAGCCGACCCATGTGCTCTGCGTTTTCCGCCAGCTTTTCTGCTTCCAAAACCTGCAAAGCCGCTAAACCTGCCGCACACACCACGGGGTGACCGCCGAAGGTGGTGATATGCCCCAGGACCGGGTTGTGCGTAAGCAGGCCCATTCGTTCCTGGGAACTGACGAAGGCTCCCATGGGCATGCCACCGCCCAATGCTTTACCCAGTACCAAGATGTCCGGCACTACGCCGAAATGCTCGAAGGCGAAACGCTGTCCCGTGCGTCCGAAGCCTGTTTGGACTTCGTCGAAAATGAGCAACGCGCCGGTTCCATCACAACGCTGCCGCAAAGCCAGCATCCACTCCCTGTCCGGAATGCGCACACCGGCATCGCCTTGTACCGGTTCCACCACCACAGCGGCCGTGCGAGCGTCGATGAATGCCAGGTCCTCCACACTATTGAAGGTGATGAAGTGAACATCCGGAAGGAGGGGTCGGTTCCGGTACTTCTTCTCCTCGTTCCCGGTGATGCTGAGCGAGCCGTGGGTACTTCCGTGATAACTCCGATGACAGGCTACCAGCTTCGTGCGGCCGGTGATACGCTTGGCCAATTTCAGCGCGGCTTCGTTCGCTTCGGTCCCGCTGTTCACGAAGTAGACGCTGTCCAAGCCCTCGGGCAAAAGGCCGGTCAAGGCTGCCGCGAAGCGCACTTGAGGCTCTTGGATGAATTCGCCATAGGGGATCACGTGCAGATACTGATCCGCCTGATCCTTGATCGCCGATACAACTTTCGGATGCCGATGCCCCACGTTGTTCACCGCGAGGCCGGCCACCAGGTCCAAGTAAAGCCTGCCGTCGCGTGTGTGCAGGTGGCAGCCTTCCGCGCCCACAATATCCAAGGCGATGGGATAGGGACTGGTCTGTGCCAAGGCGGTCATTCACTCCGAAATTTAAACGCCCTGTTCGTAATGAGGCAGTGCGCAGGTTACTTCCGCTTCAGCACGCGCTTCACGGCCGCCACCACGTCCGGCGTATCCAAGCCGTATTTGGTGAGCAACTGTTCCGGTGTGCCGCTCTCGCCAAAGCTGTCGTTCACCGCCACGTATTCCATGGGTGTTGGCAGTTCGCGCGCAAGCAACTGGGCGATGCTGTCGCCCAAGCCGCCGTTCCGCTGGTGTTCCTCGCAGGTCACTACGCATCCGGTCTTCCTTGCAGAAGCTAGGACGGCGGCATTGTCCAAGGGTTTGATCGTGTGGATGTTGATCACCTCCGCGCTGATGCCCGCCTTCTCCAGTTCCTCCATGGCCTGTAGCGCTTTCCACACCAAGTGCCCACAGGCGAAAATGCTCACGTCCGTGCCTTCGCTCAGCAGCTGTGCCTTGCCGATCTCGAATGGCATATCGGGCGCGATGAATACCGGCCACTTCGGGCGGCCGAAGCGCAGGTACACCGGACCTTCATGATCGGCGATGGCGATGGTGGCCTGCTTCGTCTGGTTGTGGTCGCAAGGCACGATCACCGTCATGCCCGGCAGCATCTTCATCAGGCCGATGTCCTCCAGGATCTGGTGCGTGGCACCGTCCTCGCCCAAGGTCAGGCCTGCATGGCTAGCGCAGATCTTTACGTTCTTGCCCGAATAGGCAATGCTTTGGCGGATCTGGTCGTACACCCGGCCGGTGCTGAAGTTCGCGAAGGTGCCCGTGTAGGGGATCTTGCCACCGATGGTAAGCCCTGCGGCCATGCCCATCATGTTCGCCTCGGAAATGCCGGCTTGGATGAAGCGCTCCGGGAATTCCTTGGCAAAGGCGTCCATCTTCAGCGAACCCGTGAGGTCCGCACAAAACGCCACCACGCGGTCATCCGATCGTCCGATCTCTAACAGCCCTTCGCCAAAGCCGCTGCGGGTGTCTTTCTTGTCAAGTACAGGATAGGTGGTCATGTTGGTGATTGGTTGCTGGTGATTGGACGGCTGTAGACTGCCACTGCCGTAGGGGCGATGCATGCATCGCCCCTACGGCAGATGGCTGATATCTCTGTGCCTCTGTGCCTCTGTGGTGAATTTCCTCTTGTACCTCAAAGTTCGATATTGACGGCTCTTCCGCTTACCACCGTCACTTCCTTTACGATGGAGAACGCGGTTTCGCGCGCCCCACCTGGGCGATAGATCACGCGGTAGTCGCCGGGGAGCAGCTTGAACTGGTTGCGTGCGGTCCGGGTGTCCAGGTCCACGACCCATTTAAGCTCGTTGCCTTCCTTCTGGAAGATGGCCCCTGGCCCGGCCACGTTGGCCACCACGTTCAGCACGCCGCTCCTCGGGATGCTCACCGGGGTGACGCCGCTCTGCTTGATGACGACCCCGGGGATGTACAGGCGTGGCAGTGTGAGCACCTCCAGGTCGTACGCGCCGGTGCGGTAGAGCTGTGAGCTGTTCATCGGCTGTGCGTTCAATGTGGCGGGTTCACCCTGCTTGCGCACGATGCACGCCACGGGGAATTCCGCCGTCACGGCACCTTCGATCTTCAGCTCCAAGCGGCCTTGCCCGGCCACCAAGGCGACCACGTTGTGCTGGCCCACCTCGATGGTGACGTTCTCCTTCACGCTCGGCGGCACGGTGTGCGCCACGATGCGGTAGGTGAAAACGGGATCGATGCTCAACGTGTCCGGCTCCCCGCGCAGGTTCATGGTGTGTACGAAGTCGTAGCGGTCCTCGCCGGTGTTCTGATCGTAAAAGGTGACCGGCACATCGGTCTCGGTGGGCTTGCTGTCGTCGGTGAGCAGCAGCAGTTGCGTGGTGGTGCTGTTCAGCGCTTGGTCGATCACCACTTTCAGCACGCGGTCGAACATCTCGGGCGTTCCGGCATCGTAGTAGTTGCCCACGCATTTCAGGCTGTACTTGTTGGCTTCCTCAATGCCGATGCCGATCACGAAGGGCTTCAGGATGATGCCCTTCGCCTGCAGGGCACGGCTCACAGCGCACGGGTCCTCGTCGCAAGCCTCGATGCCGTCCGTGATCAGGATGATGATATTCCGTGACTTGTTGTCCGGGAAATCACTGGCGGCTTTTTCCAGCGAACGTGCGATGGGCGTGGTGCCGAGGCATTGCACGGCGTTCATCTTATCGCGGATGGCCTTGCCGTTGTGCTTCCCGAAGGGCACTTCCAGCTTGGTGTCGTCGCAGTCCTGCTTGCCCGGCTCGATGCGCGTTTGGTGCCCGTAGATCCGCAGGGCGAGTTCCACGTTCGGGACGTCTTCCAAGGGAGGCAGCGATTCCAGCAATACCCGGCGGGCGGCGTTGATCCTCGGCTCGTTGCCCCAGAACGCGTTCATGCTGTTGCTGGCATCCATCACGAAGAGGATGCGGGTCTTTTCCTTTGCCAGCTCAGGCTTTTGAGAAAATGCCGAGGTGGAGATAACAAGAGCGAGGAGAAGGAAGGTCGAATATTGAATGTTGAACATAGAATGTCGAAGTGGGCCGCGCCGGTACGGTGTTGAGATCGCTGCCCAGAGCTTCGGGAAACGGCCCCTGACAACGGACGACTGAGAACGGACATCTGCCATTTCAACCTTCATAACGCGGGAACAACGCAAAAGCGTGCCGGATCTGACTTGAGCAGCCACGGCAGCGATCAATAATCCCCTAAGGTTTCCGGAAGCTGCTTCAAGGCATCGGCCAATTGCGCGTCGTTGGGAGCTATGCCGTGCCAGGCGTGGCTGCCTTCCATGAAGTCGACGCCGGAACCCATCTCGGTGCGCATCAGGATCATCACCGGTTTTCCCTTGCCCGTGCGGCTCTTGGCCTCATCGAAGCCTTTCAGCACGGCGGCCATGTCGTTGCCTTGCATCTCCAGCACGTCCCAGCCGAAGGCTTTCCACTTGGCATGGAGGTCGCCCAAGGGCATAACGTCGTCCACGTCCCCGTCGATCTGGCGACCGTTCCAGTCCACCGTGGCGATCAGGTTGTCCACCTTCTTGCCCGCGCCTGCGATGGCGGCTTCCCAGATCTGGCCTTCCTGCAGCTCGCCGTCCCCGTGCAGGGTGTACACGAGCGAAGGATCGCCGTTGAGCTTCTTCGCCATGGCCGCGCCGATGCCCACGCTGAGCCCTTGGCCGAGCGAGCCGCTGGCAATGCGCACGCCGGGCAGGCCTTCGTGCGTGGTGGGGTGCCCTTGCAGGCGCGAGTTCAGTTTCCGGAAGGTCTTCAGTTCATCGACAGGGAAGTAGCCGCTGCGGGCCAGCACGCTGTAGAACACCGGGCTGATGTGGCCGTTGCTGAGGAAGAAGAGGTCCTCGCCGATGCCGTCCATGGTGAAGTTCTCCGCATCATGGCGCATCACGTGGAAGTAGAGCGCGACGAGGTAGTCCGTGCAACCGAGCGAACCGCCGGGGTGGCCGCTCTGGCAACCATGCACCATGCGAACGATGTCGCGGCGAACTTGGCTGGCGATGGACTGAATTTCTTCGACAGAGGTGTTCTTGGCGGTAGCCGGCAAGGGAGAGGTCATGGGCGGGATCCCTGATGGGTGGGCGAAGGTACCCGATGCGCCTGCGGGCCTACGTGCGCGTGGAAAACTTTTGAAAAGTGGAGCGGACCACCTGCATCCCTACAAAAAGGACACGGAACCCTCCTTCATGGAAGGCACATACATGGTTTGAACAGCCCGGCTCACAGTAAGGAATGCTCTGCGACTCAATTCCCCCGATAGGTGGAATAACCGTATGGCGAGAGCGTGATCGGCACGTGGTAGTGGTTCCCGTCCTTGATCTCGAAGACCACTTCGATAAAGGGATAGAACGAATCCTCGCCCAAGCTTTTGAAATAGGGGGCCGTGAAGTAGGTCAGTTTGTAGATCCCTTTGTTATCCACCCCTTTGGCGTTCTTCAGGAAGTCGGGGATGCGGCCGTTGGCATCGGTGGTCTTTTCCTCGATGGTGGCCCACGCACCACTGGCGTCCTGTTTGGACAGGCTGATCTTCACATTCGCGGCAGGCTGTCCCTTCGTGATGTCCAGGATGTGACTTGATAACTGATAGGTTGGTTCTTGCGCACAACCGGGGCTGGCCAACGCAAGAGTGAATAGGAAGAGAAGGAGCGTTGTTTTCATCGCGGATCCGGAAGTGGGTTGAAGTGTGCCGGGCTGCCATGTTAACAGGCAGTTGCCTAGTAGCACGGACTTGTGGAAAGTGTTCAAATGCTCGGTGTGTTTATTTTCAAATGCCGAGCTAAGGTCTCATATCGGCGCTCGGTTTTCGGACCTTGAGCGCTTCGCCGTTGAACCCGCTTCAACTATCTATTTCCTGCCTTTCCCCATTCGGCCAAAAGCATGGCTTTCCACGCCTTGAAATCCTCATTGCATGCCATGGTGAAATGGTCGTCGAGCACATATGTGGACCTGTTGTTCTTGAAAAGGTACGTGATGTGTTCCGTGCTCTTCGTGTTGGAGGAGTCTATTCGGGACGCGCATTCATGGAAGAGATCCGCTAAGCCATCCAGTGCATGTAGCGGTAGCATTACTTCCACGTCTTTTCCGGACGCAGGGTCCTTCCATTGCACCCGGACACGCGTGTCACCTGCCGTGAAAATGAAGGTTTGTAAATGACCTCCCCAATCGCCTTGATAGTCTTCCTGAAGCGTAAATGTGCTGGAGGATAGAATTGATCCCAACGGATCGGTTGGACCTACCGAAGTGTCTGATCGCAGGGATGTGCTTTGAGCGGAACCCGTCAATGTGGAACAGATGAGGATAAGGGTTGCGATCAGCTGTGGTCTCATTTCAGTTCAAGCTTGCTTCCCGTCCAACTCCCAGAAACAATTGAGGCAAGCTACTTCCTTCCCGCTCTATACGAGATCAATGCATCGGGAATGCGGGCGCCAAACCATCTGGGGTCAGCGCGCTGCGACCAGGTGGCTACGGAACTATCGGGCACGCTCGTGTTAGAAAATGGCCCCAACTCCTTTGGGCCAACCTACCCCTTCCGGAACAAACTCCCCGGATCCTCGAACGCCTTGAACTCAATAGCGTGGCCGTCCGGGTCCTCGATGAAAAAGCTGCGTTGCTCGCCCACTTCGCCCTTCATCACCACTTGGGGTTCGATGAAGAAGCGCACGCCGAGCTTCTTGCACTTGTCGCGCATCTTCCGCCAGTCGGCCAGCTCCAGCACGATGCCCCAGTGGTCGCTGGGGATGTGGCTTTGCGGGTTGTAGGCCGCGGCGGTCTTGGTGACCATGGGCACTTGCTGGATGGTGAGCTGGTGCCCGAAGAAATCATAGTCCACCCAGGTCTCGGCGCTGCGGCCTTCTTCGCAGCCGAGAAGGCCGCCGTAGAATGCCTTGATGCGCTTGAGGTCGGTGGTGGCGAAGGCGAGGTGGAAGGATCCGTTGAGCATGAGTTCAAGTTATAGAAATTCCAATAGCCCCGATACGGATCCGGAGGCGGAATGGGTGCGCCGCGCTTACCCTGCGCGGCGCGCCTGATCTTCAGTCTTCGTCCTCGTCACCTTCGTCGGCGGGCGGGGCGTCCTTGTCCTCTTCCTCCTCCTCTTCGTCGGCACCTTCGAGGTCGTCGTTGCCTTCGATGTTCTCGCTGTCGCTATCGCTGTCGCTGTCGTCGCTGTCGCGGTCGTCGCTGTCGCTGTCCTGTTCAAGGAACTCGTCCATGGCCTCGCGGCTTTCGGTGTTCACCTTGATGAGGTACATGACATCCGGCGTGGTGAGTTCGATCACGCGCAGGTTCTCGCCTTTGGGCGTGCTCACCGTTTTGATGTGGCTGTTCTCGATGCCGTCGGGGTACTGCTCCTGCAGCTTCTCGCGGAGTTCGTCCGTCAGGGTTTCGAAGGATCGTATGCGGCGTTCCATGGGGTGTGCTTACTTGTCGAGGATGTATGCGAACATGAGCGGTGCCACAATAGTAGCATCACTTTCGACCACGAATTTCGGGGTGTCGACGTCGAGTTTTCCCCAGGTGATCTTTTCATTGGGCACGGCGCCGCTGTAACTGCCGTAGCTGGTGGTGCTGTCGCTGATCTGGCAGAAGTAGCTCCAGAAAGGCGTTTCGCGCTCGAGGTCCTGTGCCATCATGGGCACGGCGCAGATGGGAAAATCGCCCGCGATGCCGCCTCCGATCTGGAAGAAGCCGACGCCTTCGGTGCCGGCGTTGGCGGTGTACCAATCGGCCAGCCAGATCATGTATTCGATGCCGCTCTTCATGATGCGGGGTTCGCATTCGCCCAAGATGCAGTGCGCGGCGAAGATGTTGCCCATGGTGCTGTCCTCCCAGCCCGGACATACGATGGGCAGGTTGCGCTCGGCGGCCGCCAGCATCCAGCTGTCCTTGGGGTCGATCTGGTAGTATTCCTTCAGCGAGCCGGAGTTGAGCATCTCGTAGAAAAGCTCGTGCGGGAAGCGGCGTTTGCCATTTTCCTGCCCGTCCTTCCACAGTTTCACGGCCTGTTCCTCCAAGCGGCGGAAGGCTTCCTCCTCGGGGATGCAGGTGTCGGTGACGCGGTTCATGCCGCGGTCGGCGAGGGCGCGCTCATCGGCCGGGCTGAGGTCGCGATAGTGAGGCACGCGCTCGTAGTGGTCGTGTGCCACGAGGTTCATGACGTCCTCTTCCAAGTTGGCACCGGTGCAACTGATGATGTCGACCTGTCCTGCGCGGATCATTTCGGCGAGGCTCTTGCCGAGCTCGGCGGTGCTCATGGCACCCGCGAGTGAGATCAGCATTTTCTTGCCGCTCTTCTTGTGGACCTTGTATGCTTTGGCGGCATCCATCATCGCAGCTGCATTGAAGTGCAGGTAGTGCGTTTCCATGAAGGCCGATATCGGACGTATGTTGCTCATAGCGATAGCCTGAAGGCAGTTGTGTTTTTTGGTGGGGGAAAGTTAGTCCTGAGTTTTGAGTCTTGAGTCGGGAGGCTGGAGTCGGGAGTCTTGAGTCGGGAGTCTTGAGTCGTGAGCCTGGAGCCACAAGCTTCAAGCTGTGCGTGCAAGCTTATGGCTTATGGCTTGTGGCTAGGCAGGGGAACCTCCGAAGACTTAACCCCCTTTCCTGTATCCTTGTTCACACATGAACTGGATCCTCGTTGCCGAAGCGGCCTATGTGCTGGCGATCATCGGGGTGGCCTTGCGGATCATCTACGATACCACGAGCACTTCGAAGACGCTTGCATACCTGCTGTTGGTGGTGTTCGTGCCGTTGCTGGGGCAGTGATCTATTTCTCGGTGGGTATCAACTATCGGAAGAACCGGATCTATAGCCGGAAGCTGATCGTGAATTCCAAGAACCTCGTGGAGGTGGAGAAGTTGGTACACACGCGTTCACGCGCTAACATGGCGCTGATTCAGCCGGAGGCCGTGCGATCCTTGGCGGAGCTGTTGCTGAATGATAGCATGAGCCCGTTCACGTTCGGGAACACGACGAAGCTGTTGGTGAACGGGGAGGAGAAGTTCCCGGAGCTGTTCGCCATGCTTGAAGCGGCTGAGCACCACATCCACATCGAGTATTACATCGTGGAGCCGGGGCGCATCGCGGACCGCATGAAGGAGATCCTGCTGCGGAAGGCGAGCGAGGGCGTGCAGGTGCGCTTCATTTATGACGATTACGGAAGCCACGCCATCCGTGGCCGCTGGGTGAGGGAGCTGAAAGCGGGTGGGGTGGAGGCCTTTCCCTTTTCGCCGGTGCGGCTGCTGTTCCTGGCGAACCGGCTGAACTACCGCAACCACCGGAAACTGGTGATCGTGGATGGCCAGCACGCGCTGATCGGCGGCATCAACCTGAGTGATCGGTACACGAATGCGGACGCTGCGGAACGGGCGCTCTACTGGCGCGATACGCACTTGCGGATCGATGGGGAAGGAGTGCACCACCTCCAGTATTCATTCCTGTGCGACTGGAATTTCTGCGCTGCCCAAGCGTTACAGGTGGAGCGGGCCTTCTTCCCGGACTTGACCGATCGGGTGGGAGGCATCGGCGTGCAAACGGCCATCAGCGGCCCGGATTCGCCTACGGAGACCATCATGCTTTCCCTGCTGAAGGCGATCAACCTCGCGAAGGAGGAGCTACTGATCACCACGCCTTATTTCATTCCCGGGAACTCCATCAAGGATGCCCTGCGGGTGGCCGCGCTCAGTGGCGTGAAGGTGAAGCTGCTGGTGCCGGGCAACGGCGATTCCTTCCTGGTGAACAACGCAGCGCGCTCCTACTACGGCGAGCTTCTGAACGTGGGCGTGGAGATATTCCTGTACCGCAAAGGCTTTCTACATGCCAAGACCTTGGTGGTGGACCGCTGCATCAGCGTGATCGGCACCGCGAACATGGATCACCGCAGCTTCGAGCTGAACTTCGAGATGAATGCCTTGGTGTACGGACCGGAGATGGCCCATGAGCTCGCTGCAGTTTTTGCAAGGGATCTGCAGGAGGCGGAACGGATCGATCCAGTGGCATGGCAGGCGCGGCCGGACTGGAAGATCCTTCCTGAGCGGGTGGCACGGTTGATGTCGCCGTTGATGTAGTCTTGAGTCTTGAGTCTTGAGTCTTGAGTCGTGAGTCCCGAGTCCTGAGTCCTGAGTCCCGAGTCCCGAGTCCGGAGTCCGGAGTCTGGAGCCTCAAGGTTGTGGCTTATGGCTGGTAGCTTGAGGCTGAACCCCCGCTCGGATATTTTATTAGTTCTGCGCAAACAGAACCAAAAGAAATTTATCGTACATTTGTCCCGTTGAACAGGAACCGATGGCGAAGACCGAGAAAGTAACCCAGCTTACGAAGGACCAGTTGCAGCTCATTGAGCGCATGGGGGGCGTTTTGGAAGGGGGAGGCTTGGCGCCTGCACCGGCACGTGTTTCGGCACTGCTGTTGGTGTCCCATGAGACCGAACTGCCCTTCGAGGAGATCTCGCGTTTGCTGAACCTGAGCAAGAGCGCCACCAGCAATGCGATCAACCTGCTGTTGACGTTCCAGCGGTTGGAGTACGTTACCCGTCCCGGCGAACGCCGCCGCTACTTCCGGGTGAAAATGTTCAACTGGAAGGAGGACATGAAGGAGAAGTTCGTGGCCGTGGGGCAAATGAGCGCCATGTACAAGGAGGTGCTGCGCCAACGGCCGAAGAGCACCCCGGAGTTCAATCGCGGCCTTGCCGATATGACCGACTTCCTGGACCATATCGTGAAGGAGATGCCCGCGCTCTTCAAAAAGTGGGAACAGAAGTCCTGATCCCTTTTTTTTGCCCGCTAAAGTTCATAAAGTACAGAACCAAATAGTAAGTAGTAAACCGATGACGATGATCAGAACAAAAAGGAGTTTGATGGCGGTGTGTGCACTGCCGCTCCTGTTCGTGCTTGCCACGCTTCCGGCCACAGCGCAGGAAAGCCTGGGACTGAAGGCGATCCTGAAGCAGGCGCTGGAGCACAACACACAGGTTCGCAAGGCGGCCATGGACCAGGACGCAGCGCGCTACAAGGTGAACGAGACCCGTGCCGAAGGCCTTCCGCAGATCAGCGCGCAGGCGGATCTCAACTACTACCCGAGCATCGCCACGCAGATCCTGCCCGGTGAGATCATCGGCCAGCCGGGCACCCAAGTGCCGGTGCAGTTCGGCACCAAGTACAACGCCACGCTGGGCGGCAAGGTGACGCAGATGCTCTATGACCAGCGCTTCCTCACCGGCCTGCAAGCGGCCCGCAGGTCCGCGGAGCTGTATGAGATGCTTCAATTGCAGACCGAGGAACAGGTGATCCACGAAGTGGCCAGCGCCTATTACCAAGTGCTGGACCTGGAGGCGCAGCAAGCCAGCGTGGACAGCCAACTGGTGCGCATGGTAGAGCTGGAGCGCATCACCACCCTGCAGGTGGAGAACCAGTTCAAGCGCAAGTTGGACCTGCAGCGCGTGCAGGTGAACCGGCAGAACGCCACCACCAAACGGGATGGCTATGCCCTCAACGTGGAGCAACAGGTGAACTACCTGAAGCTGCTGATGGGCATGCCCGCTTCCGCGGAACTGGTACTGGCACATCCTGCCAACATGGGGATCGGAGCGCCCGTGATATCGGGGGATGCACTTTCCGCGCAACGCACGGACATCAAGATCCTGCAACAACAGATCGAACTACAGGACCTGAACATCCGCTCCATCCGCGCGGGCTACATGCCCACGCTGAGCGCCTTCGGAGCGCTGAACTACCAAGCGCAGCGCAATGAATTCAACTTCTTCGATCAGGGGCAGAACTGGTTCCCGAACTCCGTGATCGGCGGCACCTTGGCGGTTCCGTTGTTCGATGGCTTTCGCAAGCACAGCCAGATCGCCCAACAGAAGGTGGCCTTGCTGCAGTATGAGGCCGATCTGGAATACACCACCAATGCCTTGGCCGTGGAAGAACGCAACGCCATCGCCGCGCTGGACAACAGCTGGCGCACCGTGGAGGCGCAGGCCAGCAACCTGGTGCTCGCGCAGGATGTGTACAGCCAAACCAACAGCCTGTACAGCGAGGGCATCGCACCACTGACCGATCTCTTGGATGCCGACCAAGCCCTGAGCGATTCGCGTACCGCCTACCACAGTGCCACACTTAAATACAAACTCGCCGAACTGGACCTGCTCAAAGCACAGGGCGGACTTAACACCCTGACCCGATGAGCACTGCCATGAACAACCAAGCAACAACCGAAAAGAAAGGAGGACCGATGAAGAAGATCATTTGGATAGGAGCCATCACTGCGCTGATCGTATTGGCAGGCTTCAAGCTGAACGCCAACAAGGAAGAGATGAAGGCGGTGGCCGCCCTCAGCGAGAAGATGAGCGAGAGCATCCCCGTGGATCTGGGGACCGCCCGAATGGAGGTGTTGAAGGATTCCTATACCGCGAGCGGAAGCTTGGAGGCTGCCGTCGATATCAGTATCGTATCGGAAGCGCAGGGCATCATCACCCGCCTGCTCCATAAGAAGGGCGATCACGTCCGCCAAGGCGATCTGCTCGCCCAAGTGGAAAGCGGTGCCCAGCAAGCCGATGTGCTCGCCATGCGGAACCAGTTCGAGAAAGCCGAAGCGGACCTGAAGCGGGCCAAGAACATGGCCGCAGGTGGAGCCATGACCGCGCAACAAGTGGAACAGGCGGAACTCGCCGTTCGCAACGGAGAAGCCCAGTTGAAAGCTGCGGAGGATCGCCTGCGCAAAACCTCCATCAAGGCACCCGTGAGCGGTTACATCAACGATGACCATGTGCAACAGGGCAGCTACATCAGCCCGGGCATGGAACTCTTCCAGCTGGTGGATATCAGCACATTGAAACTGAACGTGAAGGTGCCCGAAAGCCGCGTGCTGGAAATGACCAAAGGCAAACCGGTGGCCATCACCCTGAAGGTGCTGCCATCGGCCACCTTCACCGGCACCATCTCCAACGTGAGCATGAAAGCCGATGAGGCCTTGAAGTACAACACCGAGATCGAGCTGAAGAACCCCAAGGACAGTCCGCTGAAGGCGGGAATGTATGCCGTGGCCACCTTCCAGGAAAGCACCGCACAGGAGTACCTCGTGGTGGACCGCAGCGCATTGGTGGGCAGCGTGAAAGCGCCGCAGGTCTATGTGGTACAGGACGACATTGCACGCTTGCGCGATGTGGTGATCGGCCAGGTGACCGCGGACAAAATGGTGGTCGAGAGCGGCCTCGAAGCGGGCGACAGCGTGGTGCTGAGCGGCCAGATCAACTTAACGGACAGTACCCGGATCAAGGCCATCGCGCAGTGATCCCAACGAATCAGCAAAATGAAGATCACACGCTTATCCATCACCCGCCCCACGCTTGTGGTCGTAGTGATGACCTTATTGGTGGGCCTCGGCCTGTTCACCTACGGTTCGCTCAACTACGAGCTGTTGCCGAAGATCACATCCCCCGTGGTGTCGGTGAGCACCGCCTATCCCGGCGCTTCGCCCGGCGAGGTGGAGAACACCGTAACGAAGAAGTTGGAGGATGCACTTTCCTCGCTGGAAGGGGTGAAGAAGATGAGCTCCACCAGCATGGAGAGCTTTTCCCTGATCACGATCGAACTGGTGCAAGGTTCGGATGTGGACCTCGCCCTGCAGGATGCCCAGCGCAAGGTGAACGCCATCATCAGCGACCTGCCCGATGATGCGAAGACACCATCCCTCGGGAAGTTCGATATCAGCGCGATGCCCATTATGCACTTGGGCGTATCCGGAAAGCTGGCACCCACCGATCTCTATGACCTGGTGAAGAACAAGGTGCAGCCCGGTCTGGCAAAGATCCCGGGTGTGGCGGATGTGAAGATCCAAGGGGGGCAAGAGCGCGAGATCGTGGTGAACGTGGATGCCGATCGCTTGGTGGCCTTTGGCTTGAACATGAACGACGTGAGCCAAGCCGTGCGCAACGCCAACATGGACTTTCCCACGGGCAAGGTGAAGCGTGCCGATGGGCAGACACTGATCCGCTTGAGCGGTAAGTACACTTCCGTGGAGCAATTGAACGACCTGGTGGTGAAGCGTCGCCCGGACGGAAGCTTGATCCGCCTGAACGAGCTGGCCCAAGTGGTGGACAGCGAGAAGGAGCCGGAGATCATCAGCCGCGTGGACGGTGCCGATGCCATCGGCCTGAGCATCCAGAAACAGACCGATGCGAACGCGGTGGCGCTGAGCGAACAGGTCCGCAAGCGGATCGGCGAACTGGAGAAGCAATATGCTTCTGTCGGCCTCAGCATCAGCATTCCTACCGATACCTCAACCTTCACCTTGGAGGCGGCGAACCACGTGATCTTCGACCTGATCCTTGCCATTATCCTGGTTGCCTTGGTGATGCTGCTTTTCCTGCACAGCATCCGCAACGCGGTGATCGTGATGTTGGCCGTGCCTGCGGCGCTGATCGCCACGTTCACCGTGATGTACCTCATGGGCTTCTCGCTCAACCTGATGTCCTTGCTCGGCCTTTCGTTGGTGGTGGGCATTCTGGTGGACGATTCCATCGTGGTGGTGGAGAACATCCACCGGCACATGGAAATGGGGAAATCCGCAGCGCAAGCCGCCTATGATGGACTGCGCGAGATCGGCCTCACGGTCGTCTCCATCACCCTGGTGATCGTGGCCGTGTTCCTGCCCATCGCCATGACCGGAGGCATGATCAGCGATCTGCTGTTCCAGTTCTCCATCGTAGTGGCCACGAGCACTTTGCTCAGCATGTTCATCGCCTTCACCATGGTGCCGCTGATGGCTTCGCGCTTCGCGAAGCTGGAGCACTTGAATGGCAAGACCATCACGGGCCGCTTCTTCCTGTGGTTCGAAAAGCAACTGACCCGCGTCGAGAAGGGTCTTACCGATCTGCTGGAATGGTCCTTCGGCCACAAGCGCTGGTTGTTCGGCATCACCTTGGTGTTGCTGATCGGTTCCTTCGCCTTGGTAGGCATGGGCTTCATCGGCGCAGAGTTCGTCGCGGCTGGTGATCGCGGCCAGTTCTATGTCCGCGTGGAATTGCCCAAGAACGCCACGTTGGAACAGACCGACCGGATGACCAAGAAGGTGGAACATTTCCTGGCGCAGGAATCCATCGTGCAGTCCGTCACCACCACGGTGGGGCAGTCCAGCGGTCGCATGAGCACCACCGCTACGCCTTACGTGGCCGAGGTGAACGTGAACCTGGTGCCCGCCGCTGAGCGTGGAAAGAGCACGGCGCTCTTTGCCCGCGAGACCAAGATCGCCTTGGAGGAGAAGTTCGTCGGCGCCAAGTTCAGCACCGTGCCGGTGAACATCATGGGCAGTGCCGATGAAGCACCCGTGAACGTGATCGTGCAAGGGCCGGACATGGACAAGGTGATCGCGGCCGCACCCTTGGTGATGGACGCGGTGCGCAAGATCGAAGGCACGTCGGAACTGAAGATGAGCGTGGAAGGTGGAAACCCGGAGATCGATGTGCAGGTGGACCGCAGCAAAATGGCGGACCTCGGCCTCACCATGGACAAGGTGGGCGGCAACATGCGCACGGCCTTCAGCGGCGATCGCGATAGCAAGTACCGCGATGGCGAGAACGAATATGATATCGCCGTGCAGCTGGATGGCTTCGACCGGCGCTCTTCGGCGGACGTGGGTGCGCTTACCGTGATCAACGACAAGGGTACCCCGGTGCAGCTGGGGCAGTTCGCCAACATCGGTGAGAGCACGGGCCCTTCCAAGCTGGAGCGCATCGACAAGGTTCCATCACTCTCCGTGCAAGCGCAGGTGCTCGGCCGCCCCGTGGGGACGGTAGGCGCTGAAGTGAAAGCAGCAGTAGCCAAGCTCGATCTGCCCGCCGGTGTTACCGTGAAGATGGGCGGACAGCTGGAGCAACAGGGAGAAGCGTTCGGTAGCCTCGGGCTTGCCTTGCTCGCCTCGCTGGTGCTGGTCTACCTCATCATGGTGGTGTTGTATGACAACTACGTTCACCCGCTGGTGGTGATGTTCTCCTTGCCGTTGGCGATCATCGGGGCGTTCATCGCCTTGGCGCTGGCGAAGCAATCGCTCAGCATCTTCTCCATCCTGGGCTTGATCATGTTGATCGGTCTGGTGGCCAAGAACGCCATCCTCGTGGTGGACTTCACCAACCAGATGATCGCTGCCGGGCAGGATGTGAAGACCGCCTTGGTACAAGCCGTACACACGCGCTTCCGCCCGATCCTGATGACCACGTTGGCCATGGTCTTCGGCATGATGCCGATCGCACTGGCCAGCGGTCCCGGAGCGGAATGGAAGAACGGATTGGCCTGGGTGCTCATCGGCGGATTGCTCAGCTCCATGCTGCTCACGCTGCTGGTGGTGCCCGTGATCTATTACCTCTTCGACCGCATCATGGAACGCTTCGGCTGGAACAAGAAGGTGGTGATCGAGCTCAACGACGACGAGCTGCACAACAGCGAAGTGATGGAGGCGCTGAATGCGAAGACGACGAAGACGAAGACCCCGAACGACACGGCCTTATCCGGGGCCGAGGGAGCGTTGGCGCTTTCGTAGTCCCAGCGATCCTGAAATGGAAAGCCCCAAGCATCGAAATGCTTGGGGCTTTTTCGTTCCTATCGCTTCGCTGCCTGCGGCCAAGCGCGTTGAGCACGGTTCACTCGATCACCGGGACCAGTTCATCCTGGATCTCGGACAGGAATTCCGGCGAAACGCAATGCAGGTCCAGCACATGCACGTGGATGGGAAGGCCGCTCGCGCTGAAGGCCTCGTTCAAAGCGGTCATTGCCCGGACGTCGAGCTCCTTTTCACCTTTCACCGCAAGCTCCAGATCACTGTGGCGCTTTGCATGTCCGCTCACTCGTGCCCCAAAGGCCCACACTTGGGCATGCGGCAATTGCTTTCGCAGAATGGAAAGTACCACGTTCAAGTATTCGGCTTTCAGGTCCAGCATCGGCGGACTTCTACTTGTTCACCACCGGCTCCTCCTTCTTCGCATAACCCAGCAGGGAAAGCATGCGGTCCGAGCTCTGCATTTCGCTGAAGACACGTTCGGTAAGCGTGCCGTCGGGGAGGCGGTCGATGAGGAGGTACTTAGGCTTCGGGATGAGGCAGTGCTGGATGCCGCCAAAACCTCCCAAGGTGTCCTGGTAGGCGCCGGTGTTGAAGAAGCCGAGGTATTGCGGGCGGTCCTCGCGGAAACGCGGCAGGTAGATGGCGTTCACGTGCTGCTCGCTGTTGTAGTAGTCGTCGCTGTCGCAGGTCATGCCGCCGAGGAAGACACGCTCGTACTCGTCCGTCCAGTTGTTGATGGGCAGCATGAGGAAGCGGCGGTTGATGGCCCAAGTGTCGGGCAACGTGGTCATGAAGCTGCCATCGATCATGTTCCAGCGCTCCTTCTCGTTCTGCTTCTTCTGGTTGAGGATGCTGAAGAAGGTGGCGCCGCTGTCGCCCACGGTGTAGCTGCCGAACTCGCTGTAGAGGTTGGGCTCCTGCACGCCGTTCTCCTCGCAGATGTCCTTGATGCGGCCCACGATCTCGCCGATCATGTAGTCCACGTCGAAGTGGCGGTTGAGGCTGTTGTCGATGGGCAGTCCGCCGCCGATGTCGAGCGTATCCAGGGTGGGGCAGAGCTTCTTCAGGTCGCAATACACGTTGACGCACTTGGTGAGCTCGTTCCAGTAGTAGGCGCTGTCGCTGATGCCGGTGTTGATGAAGAAGTGCATGAGCTTCAGCTTGAATTTGCGCTGCTTGCTCACGTTGCGCATGTAGAACGGGATGATGTCCTTGTAGCCCACGCCCAACCGGCTGGTGTAGAATTCGAACTTCGGCGCTTCTTCTGCCGCGATGCGGATGCCGATGTCGCACGGACCGGTGATGGCCTCGTCCAATGCCCACAGCTCGCTCATGTTGTCGATGATGGGGATGGTGCGCACGCCGCTATCCGCCAGGCGGCCGATGTTGCGTATGTAGCGCTCGTCCTTGTAGCCGTTGCAGAGGATGGTGGCGGTGCGTGGCATTTCACCCGAGGCCATCAGCCGCTCGATGATGTCGATGTCGTAAGCGCTGCTGGTCTCCAGGCTCGCACCCTTCTTCAGCACCTCGGTCATCACATAACTGAACTGGTTGCTCTTGGTGCAATAGAAGTACTCGTACGTACCGTGGTAATCGTGTTCCTTGTAGGCCTTGGCGAAGGAGTCGCGTGCCTGATCGATCTTCTCGCCGATCTTGGGCAGGTACATCACCCGTAGCGGTGTGCCATGCCTCTTGAGGATGTCCATCAACGGCAGGTCGTTCCAGGTCAGCAGCTCATTGTCGAACTTGAATTCCCGCTGTGGGAAGTCAAAGGTCTGCTCGATCAGGTCGATGTAACGGGTCTTCATGGAACGGCGCGGAAGTATTTTGGAATGGGCGTGAAGGAAGGGTCGCGCAGGACGGAAGATCCTCGGCGAACGAAAAGCAGGCGTGTGACAAACTCCACCTCTGGACCGGGAACCGCGCAATTGGCGTGGTACATTCCGGAGGCGTGGAGAGCTGTCATCAGCGGAAAGGTGCAGCGGTGCCCAAAGGGACCATGGCCTTCATGGAAAGCGCGGAGCCGCGGCGATGCCGGAGGCTCAGGAGGGAAGGGACGCGCAGGGAGGTCATGCCGCAGGGACAGTGCAAAGTAAAAGGTTGGAGCGCGGGGTTCCGTAAAATGGTCGAAATTCCTTTTTTGCGGTCAGGCCATGCTTCACACCGGAATGGGAGGTCATACGTTGCATGATCTTGCGGAGCAGGACTTGAATGAATAGGGTCGGAGCCTGATCCTCCCGCAGAGTCTTTCAAAGAATTACCTGCGGCAAACAGAGGACCCTGCGCCTTTGGATAGCAGGAGCCGAACCTCAAACATCCATGACCCCCAATGGTCTTTTTCATCACCTTCGCTATGTTGGTTCTGTAGGACCGCCGGAAGGATACCTATACTCATCCGCTCCGGCCATAGGGGGGGGGCAGCTTCATAAGATCTTGATGGACCAGCATGGATAAGATCTCACAAGTCGCCCCCCGCCGTTCACGCTGGAGCGCCATTTTGGTTGGCGGGGAAGACTTGCTGAAGCGTGGTCTGCCTTTCCCCTCACCGGAACAGAAGATTAAAAATAGGACAAAAAAGATGCACTGGTAAAGGATTTTTTGTGACCTTAGCGACACGATGAGGCGCGTGAAACCATATTCAAACGCAGCACCGAGAAAGGTTACTAGCCATGTCTGCTATGCCGAACATCGGCTCATCGGCTCCTCGGCTCATCGGCTCCTCGGCTCATCGGCTCATCGGCTCATCGGCTCATCGGCTCATCGGCTCATCGGCTCATCGGCTCATCGGCTCATCGGCTCATCAAAGGAGCTAAAAGTAACCTCTTCCCTTCATGCAATGAAAAAGCCCCCGGTGCTATCAACACCAGGGGCTGGTCGCTCATGTCCCACCTTACCGCGAAGAAAGATGAACAAAAGCTGAACAAAGGTATGGCAAAGGCTCAAGCAAAGTAAGCCTCGCCACCGTAGCCACCGGACTAACTTTTGGCATGCCCCGCCAACGCCGCGCGGCGAAAGGGCATTAGTGTAGCGGTTTTTTTGACCGGCATGATGCGCTCGGTCGATACGAAGACTTCACAAGTTACTAGGAAACTATGCAGCGCAAAAGCAACGAACGAATGGTAAAGAATTGGGCGTTTCGCGCCCTGCTCAGCCTTTTGGTTGCTCCAAGTTCTTTGCATGGTAGTTGTCAAAACTTGGTGCCCAACGCTGGTTTTGAGGAGACCGATAGTTGTCGGCTTATCCTTGGCTTGGGAGACATCCACGATTGGTACAGCGCCTACTTGACACCTGACCACCTGCAAAGCTGTTTGCCTTATGGTGCGGTAAATGGCCTGCCCATGAATATGTTCACCTACCAAGAGCCCTTTGAGGGGAATTCTTGCATTGGTCTTGCTACCTATGCATCTCTAAGCGGGGTTGAGCAACGGGAATGGATCATGGCAACTTTGTTGACAGCACTGGTGCCGGGGCAGACCTATTATTGCAGTTTCCGCGCCAATGCGGGCTTCGGTGGCAATGATCTCTATCCGCAGATCTGGCTGGCCAGCAACCATGTGGGCATGCTCTTCACCACCTACGACCGGCACTGGGATGAGTATGGCCCGTACCCCGAAGCCTTGAATAGGGCGGATATCCAATATCCCATGGTGCTTACTGATACAGTAGGCTGGACCTTGGTGAGCGGCAGTTTTGTGGCGGATAGTGCATATACCTACGTGATGCTGGGGAATTTCTTCAGTAATGCCCAAAGCGATACTGTTCACTTCGCAAACCCGGACACGATCTTTCCATGGTATAACATCAGTTACACCTTGATAGATGCCGTTTGTGTTTCACCCGTTCCCAACGGTTGCGAACAGGTCCATGGTATCGACGAGATGTCTGGGGATGCTCCCTTCGTTTATCCAAACCCGGCTACCGATGAATTGTTCATCGGCAGGTCGGCGGGGATGGAAGTTGAAGTGGTGGATGTGCTGGGCCGACGGGTGTGGCAAGGCAACGTAGTAGGGGACCGGTATGCCATAATGGTGGCCAATTGGGCGCGTGGGTCTTACTTGTTGCGGGTGCATGGAACAAAAGAAAAGCAAGCGGTGAAGTTCGTCTTGATCGAGTAAGACGCATCATGCCGGTCTTTCGACATCAAAAAACGAAAGACCATGAAAACGTTAAGAACACTGCGGTATCTACTGATCGCCGCTTTATTGGGGATAGGCGGAAATGCCTTTGCTCAGACTGATATACTCGGCCATGGTGGCGGATTGGGTTACTATCTGGGCTGGGATGCCGGTGCGCCTCAGTCGCTGGATATAAAACACAGGGGGAATTACCCGATCGACTTCTACACGGCCGATATACTTCGCATGCGCTTGAACCCCTCCGTGAGCTATCCCGTTGGCACTTTCCCATCGGCACCGCGTATGGGCTTCGTGGGCATTAGTGGACGGTCCGGTTTGTTCAGCGGGTTCAACGGTCCCTTTACCCGGCTACACTTGGCCGATGATGAGGGAGCGAACAATCCTTCGGTCTACGCCCAGACCTTTGGCTACAGGCCGTGGATGCGCAACGGCATCACCTTTACGGGCAATAGCGACCAAGCGTACGTAGGCCAGAAGTTCAATGGCGAGGACCGTACGGACTTGATCTTTCAATGGAGCGACAACGCCGGTGGCGACCCTAATTATGGACCGGACCGGTTACGCTTTCTGTTCACCTCAACTCCAACCGGTGCTCCCAGTGGGTCTGGATCCCTGGATGGTTTGGAGGCATTGCGCATGTGGCCGAAGAACGCGAATGAGGTGAACGTGGGCATTGGCGATTTTGCAGCCACCACCACGGACCCTACGGAGCGTTTGCACCTTCTGACCGGCCGGTTGCGTTTGGAACAACTCCCTGATGACCCCATCGCTCCACCCACCTTGTTGAAGTTCTTGGTGGTGGACGATACGGACCCTACCTCTTCCGAATACGGGGTGATCAAGTGGCGGAACGTACCTCCGGGAACGGGTGGTGGTTGCGAATGGACACTTTTGGGCATTCCCGGCAGCAATAGCAATATCGCCACTGCTTACAACCTAAACCCCGGATGCCCACAGGGAGATAAGCGGGTTGGTATCGGTACGAACAACCCGGGTGCGAAACTCGGTGTAGAATCTAAAATTGTCGAAGGTGGCCCGGTGAACGGCCTGTTGGTGAAGGTGCTCAACCAAGGTGGAGGAGGATCCATTGGAATGGAATCCATGGTCACAACGGACAATGGTAGCCCAGCATCGCAGCCTGAAGCCATTCGTGGTACCTCCTTGAATGGTACCATTACCAACACCGGTATTTTGGGCAGAGCGACCATGTCAAGTGCAAATGGTTGTGATCAGAACCAAGCCGTTATCGGGGAAGCATTGGTGACCAATGGGATCGTTGGTACGAACCGCGCCGGATCCTTC
Organism: Flavobacteriales bacterium; assembly: GCA_016719225.1. Taxonomy (GTDB): domain Bacteria; phylum Bacteroidota; class Bacteroidia; order Flavobacteriales_F; family PHOS-HE28; genus PHOS-HE28. The sequence goes on from JADKAN010000001.1 coordinate 319,434, forward strand.
AGAGCAGAAGGCACCTCAGCGGTCGATAACAATGTTGCCAGCGAGAATGTTTCAATCGGGGGGAAATATTCAGTAGGCGTGAAAGCTTCGGCAACGAACACTTCCCAAGACTTGAGCGCCATTGGATTGAATGCGTCCGCAACCGGTTCCGCAAGTAAAGTTTTCGGCACAAGCAGTAAAGGCGAGGCTACATTGGGTGCTGGGGTGTCCAATGCATATGGGATATATGCACAAGGGTCGAATGCGGTGACCAATTTCGGTGTGGATGCTTTGGCCAATGGAGGTGCTACCAACTATGGTGTGCGTTCGAATGTTTTTGGAGCCCCAGGGACCTTGAACTATGGCGTACGCGCATATGCGAATGGAGGAGGAGCGGGTTCAACTAACTACGGGGTATGGGCTCAAGCGCAATTCGGTACTACCAACTGGGCCGGTTATTTCGCAGGTCATGTACAGATCACAGGGAATCTCTGGAACGGAGTCAATATGATTTTATCAGATGAGACCTTGAAGACCGATGTACAGGAACTGGACGGGAACCTCGAAAATCTGTTGCTTCTCTCACCAAAACGGTTCCATTACACTGATGCCGCACAAAACCGCATGGGTCTTCCTGCAACTGGTCAAATAGGCTTTATTGCCCAAGAGGTGGAAGAGTTGTTTCCCGAACTTGTTTCGTCCACTGTGATCGCCGCAATGGTCGATTCTATGGGGAATGAAACCGCACCTGCAATGCAAGTGAAAGGTGTAAACTATGTTGGTTTGACACCTCTACTGGTACTGGGTTACCAAGAGCAACGGACCCAGCTTTCGGACCTCCAAACAACGAACGCTGCCTTGACGGACGAACTTCAGGAACTGAATTTACGCATGGATCAATTGGAACAAAGTTTGATTCAATGCTGCGCCGCCCAAGGCCAAGGCATGGCTCCCAACAATGGCGACCAGCGCAACGCACCAGCGGAAGAGTTGAAGGAGCAACGCTTGCTCATCATTCCCAACCCGGTGGCGGATCTTACCACGCTGCGTTACTACGTTCCACAAGCAGGCCAAGTAAGCCTGCAAGTGAGCAGCGCGGATGGCAAGCCCATGGAAACCTTGCGCGAGGAAAAAGCCGAGGCAGGGGAGTTCAGCTATACCTGGAACACCACGCAATTGGCGGCAGGCACGTACTTCTGCACGTTGATGGTGGAAGGCAACGTGGTGGTGAAACGTGCTGTGAAGGTGAAGTGAAGAGCACTTGCCTTCTGCACGCGGGCTGAGCAAAGCCCCGGAGCCTTGGATGAAGTGGAGCGCAATGCGCGGAATACGTCAACAGGAAATGGCTGCACCAAGCGGGGCGGCCATTTCTTGTTGACGCCACTTCAAAGCTTCCATTCCCCCGCAGGTTCCCATAAACGGAGACCCAACGTGAGGAAAAGTAGGGAGGCATCTCAAAGCTCTGTTCTCACAGCCAACCTTTTCGCCGGAAAAGCCACAGCATGATCAACGAGATGCACAACATCGCGCCCATCACCACGAAGTAACCGTAGCGCCAATGCAGCTCCGGCATATGGTCGAAGTTCATGCCGTACACACCTACGATGAAGGTGAGCGGGATGAAGATGGTGCTGATCACCGTGAGCAGTTTCATCACCTGTCCCATGCGCATGTTGAGCCCGGCATGGTAGGTGTTCTCCAAGTTGGAGAGCTGGTCCCGGAAAATGCTGATGCTTTCCGCGATGTATACCGTGTGGTCCTGCAGGTCGTTGATGTACCGCCGCGTGTTCTTGGCAATGAGCGCGCTGGGGATGATGTTCATCCGGCCGGTCAATTCCCTTGTGGGCGTTACTTGCCGGCTTACGCTGATGAGCTGGCGTCGCACTTCCTGCATGGCCAGCAGGTCCACATTCCGGGGCCTTGCGGTTACGCGCACCTCCAGCGCTTCAATGCGTTTGCCAAGGTCCTCCACGATCGCGAAGTAGTTGTCCACGATCACGTCGAGCAAGGAATACAGCAGGAAGTCCGCGCCCTTTTTGCGCAGCCGGCCCAGGTTCTTCCGGATGCGGTCGCGCACCGGTTCCATCACGTCCCCCGGTTCGCTCTGGAAGCTGATCACCAAGCCTTTTCCCAACACGAAGCTGACCTGTTCGCTCCAGATCTCTTCACCTTCCGGATCGAAGCTGAGCATTTTCACCACCACGAAAAGATTGTCCTCGAACTCGTCGATCTTGGGCCGGTGGTCCGTGTTGAGCACGTCCTCCAACAGCAGCTGGTGCAGTCCGAAGCGTTCGCCGATCGCCGTGATGGCCTTGAGGTCGGCAAGACCTGCCACGTCGATCCACGTTACGTCCTTGGTGGGGTCGCCAACGTCGATCTTGTCCGAAGCCACGGCGCAGCGCTCCGAGAAGGTGTCCCCGTTGTAGACCATCACTTTGATGGTGGTGGCCACCTCCGGGTCCTCGCTCACGGGCACGAGGGATCCGGGCGGCAGACCGGCTTTCTCACTGCGGAGCTTGGCCATGCTGGATCGGGTTCACGCGGGTGTTGTCGGTCTGTACCGCTCGGCGGATGGGCAGCGCGAACGGGATATTGTTCTCGTTGAAGATCCTCAGCATCGCTTCATTGAGGTCGTAGTGCATGCGCCGAGCGGTCACGGGATCTTTCGCCCAGACATAGGTACGCAGGGTGATGGCGCCCTCGTTGATCTTCACCAGCCGCACGGTGATGGCCTCATCAGGCTTTTCCATGTTGGTGACATCCGGGCCCGGGATCCTGTCGGGGTGCAACAACGCTTGGTGTTGGATCAGGCTGATCGCAAGCGGCACATCGGCATGCAGCGCCAGCTCGAACTCGATGAACTCACACGTGCATTCATCCTTGATGCTGCTGTTGATGATCCGGTCCTCGCTGAGGATGGAGTTCGGGATCACCAAGCGACGGTTCTCGAAAGTGAGGATGGTGGTATGCCGCAGGTTGATGTCCTCCACCGTGCCGAAGGGTCCGGTTTCCCCCGCTTGGATGAAATCACCCACGCGGAAGGGTTTGAAGGCCACGATGAACGCACCGCTGATGATGTCGCTGAAGGCCTTCTGCGCCGCGAAACCGATGACCACCGCCAGGATACCGGCACCGGCGAAGAGGGTGAGCGCCAAGGAGCGCAACGAGGGAATGGTATAGATAATGGCGATGAGCGCCAGGATCACCATCATGGTGCGCACGCCGTTGCGGAAGAAGCGATAGCGCGTCATCTCCTCGCGGCCGTGCGCCTTCGCCTTGGAGTAGCCACGGCGCAGGGCGAAGTAGATGAGCCGCTCCACGAACCACGCCGCGAACAGCACGGCGACCACCTTCAGCAGGATCAGCAGGTCCATGCCGAGGCTTTGCATCAGGATCTCGAACTTGCTGGTTTCCTCCTTCATTCCGTTGAGCGATGCTGCGAACTTACCGGTGATGGAGCGAGCCTCTTCATGACCCGCGCGAAGGCATCAACGATCGGGCGTTCATGGCCGAAGGGATGCGCGGAATGAAGAACAGGACCAAGGGGGCCGGAAGGATCCCGTTCAAGCGTCCGCCAGCGAGGCCCGCAGTTCCACACCGCCCGCCACATCCTTGGGTTCCTTGCCGTACCGGAACACCCGCATGCCGCGACCTTCCACGGTAAGGCGGTCGCCATCCACGTTCAGCAGGGTGCCTTCGCGAAGGCCTGCCACCACGATACGCTGGTTGAGTTCCAGGAATTCCGCGATGCGCTGGTCGCGGCTTTCACCGCCATGCCCCGGCAGGGTCGCCTCGGTGTAGTGCGCGTTGATCTGGAAGGGCACCAGGCCCATGGCCCGCATCGTGGGCACCTCGGTAATGGGCATGTCATTGGTGGTCATGATGGTGGGGCAGGCCACGTTGCTGCCCGCGCTCCAACCCACGTAGGGAAGTCCGCCCAGCACGCGCACCCGGATCGCGCGCAACAGTTCGGTACTGTAAAGGGAGCGCAACAATTGGAAGGAGTTGCCACCGCCCACCGCTACCGCATCGGCAGTTGCCAAGGCTTTCGTTTTTTCCTTTTCAGTATGCAGGCTGAACACCTCATGCCCCATGACGGCAAAGGCTTCCTGCACCTTTTGGGCGTATGCGTCCAGGTCCGTTGTTACAGCGGCGAACGGCACGAAGGCGATCCGCTTCGGTGCACCAAGGAACTGGGTGAGGTGCTCTTTCGGCCAGCCCATGAATGGTTCGCCGGGCAGGGTGGAGTTGGAGAGTAGCAATAGGCGCATGGGTCGGGTTATGCGGCCAAGATAGTTTGTCGACATCCGATCAGCTGATGATGCCTTGCGCTATTACCGTCGATCCGTGGATCAACGGCGTTAGTGGTGTGTGCTATACCGGACTGGTGCCGGGTAGGTCTTAATGCGCGGACCGATGCTGGGCCAGCCGGTCCTGGACTTCCTCACGATCACTTCGGCGGAGTTCCTACACCGTTCCGGGAACCTCTTCCAACAGGGGCAAGCGTAAGGTGAATTGCGTCCCTTTGCCCACGCCGGCGCTCTCTACCTGCACCGTGCCGCCATGCAGTTCCACCAAATTCTTTACCAAGGTGAGGCCCAGACCCAAGCCGCTGGTGGGGCGCTCCAAGGACCCATCGATCTGCATGAACATGTCGAAGATCCTGGACATGTTCTCAGCAGCTACGCCGATGCCGTTGTCCTTCACGTTGATCACCGCAAGGGTATTCTCCGCTCGGGTGGATAGCTCGATATGTCCACCGGGATCCGTGAATTTCCCTGCATTGCTGAGCAAATTGCCCAACACTTGTGCGATCCTGACCGGGTCGCCGTTCACATGCAGGGGCCGGTCCGGGCGGAACACGCGCAGTTCATGGCCAGCACGCAGAAGCTGTGCGTTCGAAGCTTCAATGGCCTGGTCCACCACAGTGGAAAGTTCGATGGTCTGCAGGCGGAGGTCGATCTTGCCCCGGGTAATGCGGCTAACATCCAAGAGGTCGTCCACCAAGTGCACCATCTGCCTCACCTGCCTTTCGAGCATTTCCGCGACCGCGCGCACTTGTCCACTGTCCTCTGCGTTCAGTTGCAGTACATCCACAGCGATGCTCAAGGGGGCCAACGGATTCCGCAGTTCATGTGCCAAGATCGCCATGAACTCGTTCTTGCGCCGGTCAGCCTCGGAAAGGTCGGCCGCGATCCGGCGCAGCCGCTCCTCACTTGCATGCAGTTCGGCTGTACGGCTGGCCACGCGCTCTTCCAACAGGTCCGCATTGCGTTTTTGCTGCAGGGCATAACGCAGCGCACGCTCCAGCAAAGGCGCGTTCAGGTCCACCTTTTCCAGGAAATCCGTTGCCCCGGCTTCCATCGCGGCAAGGTCCAGCTCGCGGTCTTTTTGACCGGTGAGCATGATGATCGCGCTGTTGTCGCCTTTTTGGCGGGCTTCTTTCAATAGTTCCACCCCATTGCGTGCTCCCAAGCGGTAATCCAGCAAGCAGATGGCATAGCTACCCTGCAAGAGCATGTCAAGTCCGGTGGCGTAATTCGCCGCCCGGTCCAGCAGGTAAGGTCGATCGGGTATTTCCGCCAAGAGTTCGCGCGTGAGGATGTGATCATCCTCGTCGTCCTCGATCAGCAGCACCCTGACCCGCTTTTCCTCAACGGTCGCCGACCTCGTCATTGGGCAATTCCACGATTTCCAACCAATATTTCCCCATGGTCTTGATGATGTCCGCCAGGGCGCTGAAGGTCACGGGCTTGGTAATGTAGGAGGCAGCGCCGAGATCGTACGTTCGGAAGATGACCTCTTCCGCTTTGGAAGTGGTGAGCACCACCACGCGGATGTTCTTCAGGTGCGGATCGGCCTTGATGTCGCGCAGCGCTTCGCGCCCATCCTTTTTGGGCATGTTCAGGTCCAGTAGGATCAAGCCCGGGCGGGGAGAATTGGCCGGATCGGCATACGGACCGCGACGATGCAGGTAGTCCATGAGCTCCACCCCATCGCAGACGAAGCGCAGGTCATTGTTCAAGCGGCTTTCTTCAAAGGCCTCTTTCGTCATCAGCCGGTCGTCGGCATCATCCTCGGCCATGAGGATCGTGATGGGGGTGCCAGGGTCTTTCATGTTGCGGTTTCGGGTTGTACAATGGGCAGCCGGACCACGAACGTGGAACCCTCTCCCAGGACACTTCTTGCGGTTATGGTGCCACCGTGGCGCTCCACGATCTTACGGCAGATGGCCAGGCCCATCCCCGTCCCTTCGTATTCATTACGACCATGCAGGCGTTGGAAAACATTGAAGATGCGGTCCAAGTAGATCTCTTCGAAGCCGATCCCATTGTCCTGCACCGTGAGCTCGCACAAGGGAATGTCATGCCCGGCCCCGCCATGTTCCTTGCCCAACAGACGCCCTTGCACCCGGACGGTGGGTGCCACGCCGGGGCGATTGAATTTCAAGCCATTGCCGATCAGGTTCTGCAGTAATTGTTGCATCTGCACCGGGTCGGCCTCGATGCTGGGCAATGCGCCCGCCTCCACAAGACCCCCGGTCTGTTGGATGCGTCCTTCCAGGTCCGAGACCACATCCGTTAAAATGCCGTTCAGGTCGGCGTGGACGAAGGGTTGTGCTTTAGTGGCGATGCGGGAGAAACTGAGCAGATCATCAATGAGCCGCCGCATGCGCACGGACGAGCTGAGGATCCGGTCGAGGTATTCGTTCCCTTGTTCGCCAAGCTGCTCGGAGCAGCGCTGCTGCAAACGGTCCCCGAAGGCTTGGATCTTGCGCAAGGGTTCCTGCAGGTCGTGCGAGGCCACGGAGGCGAATTGCTCCAGCTCGCGGTTGCTCCGCATCAACGCTTCCGTGCTGGCGTTCAGTTCGGCCGTGCGCTCTTCCACTTTGCCCTCCAGCAGGTCGTGGGCCTCGATGAGCTCCCGCTCCGAGTTCAGCACTGCACGGCCCACCACCGTACCGGTGATCAAGGCGAACACGAGTCCCGCCAATAGCAGGCCCAGCGCCACCAGCAGGATGGTCTGCAGATTGGTCATCGTAGTGTTCCGCTGGGTCTCGTAACCCGCCATGGCCTCCGGCTGCATCTGGCTGCTCATGTATTGTTCCAGATCGAGCCGCATCCCGGTCAAGCGTTCGGAATCCGCCTTGCTCATGGGCCGCACGTTGGATGCCAACAGCTCCGCCACGGTGGCCGTCAAGGCGTTCCATCGTTCCTTGAATCCTTGGGAAAGTTCCCGTTGGTGAGGTGTGATCGCCACAGCGTCATAGGCCACCAAGGCCGTATCCACGGCTTGTTGCGCCTCATCGATCTCCTGGTGCACGGTCACATTATCCGTTTGCAGGTAGGACCGCACATTCAGTACATAACGGCCGGAACTGATCTCCAACTGCCGCGTGTTGAGCAGGAAAGGCTGTGTGATCGTGGCTTGGCGCACCACGCTCGCCTGGATCGTCCGCACCTGCACCAAGGTCACCAAGGTGGAACCCACCAGCAGAAGCGTGAGCAGCCCGAAGCCGAGCCAGAGTTTCTGGGAAGTGGTCAGGGAGAGCTTCATCAATGGCTAAGCGGCACGCTCGGCAAGAAAAGAGCCAAAGCGGTGCAGCCGGGCGAATGTAGCCGCGGACGGGGAGATCGAAAGAAGCCAGCACGTCATCGCCAGACTTGAACCCTGATCCGGGATAAGCGTGGGGCAAGGGATTTCCCGCTACGGAGCGCGGCACCTTAACATCAACTGAGCAAGGTCGTCTTGCGGAGCCATTAGATCTTGCCGCTATTGGCGAGGGTGTCGGAACGTGCCAGTCATTTCAGCCCCCGCTCTGGAACTGTTCCTCGCGCAATTGGCGAGTGTCACGTGGGACCTTTGTTGAAGGGTTGAATTGAGCTCGCGTCAGTCTCCTTCCGTGAAGGTCTCCAAACCCTCCGATGCTGTTCATTCGTTAGCATGGTTCAGACTGGATATTACTGTGCAACCTACAAACTGCTGCGGTAAGCATCAGGTCTGCGGTGATCAGTTAATTGAGGAAATCCTGATCTCGTGTGTAGGTCCGGCCCGGAAGAAAGAGTTGTTATCGGAAGAGCCGAGAAGGTAGAAAGCTTCCACCACACGTTGGCTGAGGTAATGTCGCCCCCCCATCTCGCAACTGTCCCTCCCGCATTTGGCCAGGCTCACTTCTGAACCCGCATTCCCCGAGCTCAGCTATTTATCCAGGGCCAGCGTTCATCAGCCTCGTGCCCCGTCCCGGTTCATTGGCAAGAAGTAAGGCGAGCGGTGTACCCACTACTCCTCCTTCGGCGTGGCCATGCGCTGCCCGGCTGCTTCAAATCCTTTCCATCCATAGGCACCGGCAATGCTGTTCAGCAATTCCAGCAAGATCCGGCCATCATCGGAATTCACGAACATCACAGCGCCCTTTCCGTTGGAGGTGCCGGCCATGTAAAGGCCCAGGAAGCCCTTGTTGGAGGCATCGTGGAAGAAGTACGTTTCCCCGTTCCTGGTCTGTACGAACGTGCCCAAGGCCGCATGTTCATCGCCGTAGGGCGTTAGATGCAAGCGGGCCATGTGCTGGTCCAGCACCCGGGCCGACCGCCCCTGCACGGCCAATTGCATTTCGAGCACGTACTTGGCCAAGTCCTCCGGTGTGGTCCAGAGCCCGGCCGCCGCTTGCTCCGGATAGATGTAGTACTTGCCGGGAACTTCTTTTCCGTCGCTGCCATAGCCGGTCGCTAGGTCGTGGTCCTGGTCCGGCGTCGGGGGTTGGTCGTAAAAGCTCTGCGTCATGCCCAGTGGCCCAAGTACGTTCTCCGCCATGAATTGCGCATAAGGCAGCTTGCTCACATCCATCAGGAGTTGTTGCAGCACCAGCGTGCCTCCACCGGAATAGCTGGAGCTCGGACCGGGCGCGGTTTGCGAACGCACCGCACCCGTATTGGCCGGTGGCGTTCCGTTCAGGATGTCCGTAATGGACGGCAGTGCGCTCCCACGCTCGTAGCCCGGAAAACCGTAAATGGATACACCGGCGGTATGGCTCAGCAACTGCGCACTGGTGATGGGCTTGCCTTCGGATACGCTATCGTACGGGAATTTCCAGGTGGACAAATAGTCGTTGATGTCCGCATAGAGGTCCACGTCCCCCTGTTGGTAAAGACGTAGGATGCCCACTGCGTTCAGCGACTTGCTGATGGAGCCGGGTTCGAAACGCGTCCGGCTGGTCATTTCCCGTTGCTCGCCTAGGTCCGCATATCCGTAGCCCTTCGCCCACACGATCTGGAAGTCGTCGATAACGGCCACGCTTATTCCGTTCACGCCATAGAACCGCATCCGGTCCTGGATGGTGAAGGTGCTATCGTCCACCCCCTCGCCATGGAGGCCGTGTTCGACCTGCCGGATCCGTTCCGCCACCTCGTTCGTGTCGTTCGTTTGTGCCGCGCCCGGACCCGTTAGCAGCAGAAGAAAGCAGAGCGGAAGGGATCGGTCCAAGGCGGAAGCGGTGGTGGTGCCGTTCATTGCGGAGTGGGGGGATACGGGGCGGGCGAGTAAGCGCCCACCGTAACCCGCAAAACTAATCCGGTCCTTGCCCCGCAGCAGACCTCCGCCCTCTCCATTCTCCCTCCCGCTTAGGGCGAAAGTGCACTTGCGACCTTTCCAGAACCTCCAAATGGAGCGCGTGTGCATCTCTTTCCACTTGCTGTGGTGGTAAGCTTCGTTCAACTCATCTTGGCTGAGCTGCGGAAGTAGGTTGTGGAACTATCCACGCGCAGCGCATCGGCGTGTTCCAGGGAGGTGCTCAGCGTAAAGTCGCGTGTTTCGCGAGTGCCATGCTTCTGCTCAGCCTCCGGCCCTTCTCCACAATTGCCATTACGAACCCCAACCTTCACCGCCCCACCACCTGCTCGATCTCGATCCGCCGTTCCATCGCCGCGCCCACACCATACACGGAATGCTGCAGGTCGTCCAAGCGATCGCTCACCGAGGCATCGGCGGTGCTTTTGCCGAAGGGTTGCGGCACCACCACCAGCCGGCCCCCGTTCGCGGCGTTGCCGTTGAGGTAGGGGACGAGCGCGCCGTGGTCCGTGCGTTCCAGGTAATGCACCAGCGTGGCGATACGGCGCAGCGAGAGGTTCTTGTTGTAGTCGCTTTTGGCCAAAGGGCTGGCGTAGCCGCGCACCTGCAGGGTGATGTGCTGGCCTTCGTCCAGTGCCACCTTCAGCAGGCCCGTGAAGTCGTTGAGCTGTACATAGCCACGGTCCACTTGCTGCGCGAAGAAGGCGTCGATGGCGGAGGGGCCCGACGGGGTGGCCGCCCAGGCGGCATCGTATTCCGGCTTCTTGGCGCTGTAGCTGCGGTAGGTCCCGGCATAGTCCGCCGTGGTGGTGGTATCCCAGCTGCGCGGGTCGGGCTCGTCGTTGTGGAAGTAGAGGCGGATGGGCAGCTTTTCACGCAAGGAGGTGATGCGCTTCCATTGCGCGTCCGTCAGCGCGTCCGGGGGCGTTTCCTCCGGCAGCGGGGGCAGGGGCACCAAGACCCGTCGTGCGGCGATCTTCGCTACCTCCGTCGGATAGCTGAAACGGTATAGGTCGTTGCAGCAGGTGCTGCCTTTTTCCGCGAAGGAACCCGTGCGGTTGCTGGTGAGCCAGCCCGTTGCCGTTTCCGGGTAGTAGGCCGGATAGAGGTCGTTCGCGGGGCTGTTGAGCGGTGTTCCCACATTCACCGAAGCGGAGAAGCCACCCGTACCCAGCTGGCTTTTGAAAATGTCGTAACCGCCCAGCCCCGGTAGGAAATCCGAGCTGTACCACAATGTGTTAGTGGCGCTTATGTAGAAGGGGGCCGTCTCATTCCCCAGCGTGTTCACCGGGCCTTGTAGCGGTGCTGCATTGCTGGTCCGCGCGCCGTCCAGCGTGCAGCTCCAGAGGTCCATGTCCGTGCGTTCGCCGCTGTTCCGCTTCGTGTAGAACAGCGTTTGTACCCCGTTCAACAGGGCCACCATGGGCTGCGTGCAGCTCGCGCCGTCGGCGTGCATCACCTCTTGTGCAACGGCATCGGTGCGGCCTTGCTCTACGCCCCAAATGCTGAAGACGCCCGTGCCATCATCACGACTGAAGTAGAACCATTTTCCATCCACGCTCCACGCGCTATTCGCGTTGTTGACCTGGGTGTTCACGTTGGCGTTCAAGGCTGCGGGCTCCTTCCATGCATCGCCGTTCTCCGTGCTGCGGAACACGCGGGCGTGGTAGTTCACGGTGTCCAGTACGGCGCCGTCTGCATTCGCTTCACCGCGCAGCGACGTGAAGTACAAGGCGCTGTCCGGCCCGGTGCGTGCGCCGAACTCGCTGTCGAAGCTGTTCACCGGCATGGGCAGATGCGCTACCAGTACGGAGGTATCGGGCGCGGCGAGCATCGCTTTTGCCAAGCGGCAACCTTCCAGCCCGTTGTCCGCGCGTTGCGCCACCCAGCTCTCTTTTTTCCGTTCCTTTTGCTTCACCTTGGCCCAGGTGATCGCGGCTGCATCGTACTGCCCGCTGCACATCTGCATTTCCGCCAGCCAATGCCATGCTTCGCGGTGCCGGCCCGCGCGGTCCTTGCTGGCCACCTTCTCGTAAAAGAGAGACGCTTCGCCGTATTGGTTGCTCAGGCGGCAGGCCTCGGCGTACTTCCACTGCGTTTCCAAAATGCCGGGCTGTGCCTGCAAGGCTTCGCCGTAGTAGCGCGATGCGCCGTAGGCATCGTCCACCGCCAAGGCGCGGTCGCCCCAGGTGATGAACTGCTCCGCACTTTGCGCCTGCACGTGCAGGGGCAGCCAACAAAGCAGCACGGCCCAACAGAGTATCTTGAAGTTGCGTTGCGCCATTACATCTGCGTCGGACATGCCTTGAAACGCACGGGCACGGCGGGTTTCCGGCGGAAGATCTTCACGGCGGTCACCTCGATACCGCCCCGGTTGCGGCTGGCGGGTTCCAAGCGGCTCATGTTGATGTCGTAGCTCAGCCCGAAGGTCCAATCATCGTGCTCCAATCCGGCATACACGTAGCCAGCATCCTTGGCGCGTAGGAAGAGCCCGCCTTGCACGGCGCGTACCAAGCCCCAACGGTCCAGCAGGATGTAGCGGACCGTGGCGCCGAGGTCCAGTTCGCGGAATTTGCCTTGCGCCTGCCACTGCAGTTCGGGCAGCACATCGACCTTCTCGCTCACCGGCAGTTGCGCACTGGCATGGACCAAGCTGCGCAGATCGAGCGGTGATGCAGCGCCGTCGAAGAGCGAAGCGTTCGGTGCCGTGAGGTTGAAGAAGGCGAGACCTGCGGTGAATTTCCGCCGGGCCTCGGGCGTGTATGCATAGCCGATGCCCGCGTGCAGGTCCGCGTGGCCGCGAGCGCTGCGCGTGAACTGTTCGCCGGTAACGAGGGAGGCATCGTAGGTGAATCCGTTGTACTGCGCATCGAAGCGCAGCGCATTGTAGTCGATGCTGGTGTTGGTATAACCCGCTTGCACGCCGAAGGTGAGCGCCTGGTCTTTTTCCGCGCCGAAGCGTTCCGTCCAACTGGCACCGAGGTCCGCGTGGAAGGTGTGCAGCCGCGAGGTACCGGCCATGTCGTTGTAGATCCAAGCGCCCAGACCGAGACCGTCCACGCCCATGAAATGCGCCGCATCCCCACCGATGCCGAAGGTGCTGTACGGTGTGGTGACGCTCCGCCATTGCTGCCGGTAGATCGCGCCCATCCGATAGTCGCCAGTGAACTGCCCGATGTTGGCGGGGCTTTGCGCATACGGCGCGTTGAAGAATTGCGAGAAGTGGATGTCCTGGGCGTGCAGGGTGCCGCTGGTGAATGAAGCCATAAGCCCTAAGCCATAAGCCATAAGCTTGAGTGACGGAGTCGCTGGCTGGCAGCTTGCAGCTTGGAGCTTGGAGCTTGCAGCTTGAAGCCCTAAGCCATAAGCCTTAAGCTTAAGCGACGGAGTTGCAGGCTGGCGGCTTGCATCATGTTGCTTGTAGCTTGCAGCTTGGAGCTTGAAGCTTGCAGCTTGAAGCCATAAGCCATAAGCCATAAGCTTGAGTGACGGAGTCGCTGGCTGGCGGCTTGCCGCTTGTAGCTTGTAGCTTGAAGCTTGCAGCTTGCGGCTAAAGGCTTTCAGCTTGAGGCTTGCAGCTTGGAGCTTGCGGCTAAAGGCTTGTAGCTGCATTCCCCTCATCGGATCACGGTTACGTTCCCTTTGGTGAAGAACTCCTGGCCGTCCTTACATCCCACTTTCAGCCAATACACGAACACCGCCGGGTCCACGGGCTTCCCTTTGTAGTCGCCATCCCAGCCTTGTTTTTGATCGGTGGTACGGAATACGGTCTCCCCCCAGCGGTCAAAGACATGGAAGTCCAGGGACGCGATGTTCAGCCCGCGGACAAAGAGCACATCGTTGCTGCCATCGCCGTTGGGAGTAAAGGCATCGGGCACGAAGATGTCAGGATCGTTGCACAACACTTCGTGCACTTTCACGAACACCGAATCCATGCTGGAGCAGATACCGTCACTCACGGTGAGGTAGAACATGGTGGAAGTGTTGATCACCGCCGTTGGCGAAGCGCTCGTTGGGTCGCTTACTGCGCCAGCAGGTTGCCATTGGTACGTGACCCCCGTGGTCGGCGTGCCTTGTAGCTGCACGGTGGTACCCGGCAACACAACGGCCTGGTCCGCGCTGGCGGTCACACTCGTGCCGCTGATCAAGCCAACTTGGACCAAGGCACTATCCGTCCAAAAGCACCCCGTGGAACTGGTTACGGATGCGGTGAAGAACGTGGCTTCGCTGGGGCTTACATCGATCTGCGCGGTTCCTTGTCCGGCATCGATCAACGCTGCGGGCGACCATACAATGGTAGAACCTGCGTCAATGCCAGAGAGGGAGAGCGTGGCGCTACCGTCCATACAAATGGAAACGTCCGGCGAGATGGATGCATTCACCAAGGAAGTTGAGATACTCACATTGCCGGTGGAAACGCAAGCGCCCGGTGCGGTGGCACGGACGTAATACGTTCCGGCGGTCACCGGTTGAAGTAGCGCAGTACTATCTGCCGTGCTAACATTCAACATGTCGCCGAAACCGGGGCTGGTGCTCCACATCCATTGGGATGCTTGGCCGTTGGCCGATGCCGATAGCAGAAGCGATGCTGACGGTCCGCACAGCACGGTGTCGGGCATCACCACCAGGGGCGGGGCTGCATTCAGTACGGTGATCGTGATGTTCGCCGAGTCCGCCGTGTTGCAGGCCGTGGGACTGGACGCGACCAACGTTACGGTATACGTGCCCGGGGAAGTGTATGTATGCGTGGGCGTGGTTTGCGTGGAGGTGCCACCGTCCCCGAAGTTCCAACTGTAGGAAGTGCCCAAGTAGCTGGTATTGTTGAAAACGATCGGTCCATTAGCGCACAAGGGGCCATTCGCAGCCAACCCCGCGATCACCAACGGGGCCTCAAAGTCGAACTTGAAAACGCCGAGGTTGCAGTTGAAGGAGTTGTTGGTGCTGCTCCAAGCGCCCGGTGTGGTGGGGAAGTCATCATGGTTGCCGCAGCCCGCGCATACCGCGCCATAGACGCGTCCGCGCCGGTCGAAGCGGCTGGTGCCACCGTCCACGTGCTCGTCGCTTTGGTTGCCGCCGAAGTACGTGGCGTAGGAGAGGGAGCTCATATCGATGTCGAACACGGCCAAGTAGAAGTCCTGGCCGTCCGTCGTGCTCTGGTAAGCATCACTGGTAACGGGAAGGCCCGTGGTGGTGAGCGCCACGTAGATGTTGCTGCCCCAGCCGCTGATGTAGATCTTGTCGCAATAATCCACCAGGAAGGCCGTGGGGGAGATGTTGGGCATCCCAACGCCGGGTCCGGAAGTCGCACCCACGCGGGAACTCCAAAGCACGGTGCTCAGGTCGTGATCGAACTTCGCCAGCAACTGTCCGCCGGTGCTCACGGAATACGATGCGTTGGAGATGAGCTGGCCGGTGGGCGCAGCGGTCTGCCCGAACACGTAGACGTTGTCCGCATCGTCCAGGTCCACGAAGTAGAACTGGTCGTAACCCGTGCTGCCGTAATAGCTGCTGGCCAGCAGGATGCTTCCGTCCGGGCTGAAGGAGGCCACGAAGGCATCGGCCTGTCCGCCGTTGTTGTTCTGCCCAACGGCAGTGGGCGTTACAGGAAGGTCCGTGGAATTGGTGCCGCCGGCGATGAAGATGTTGCCGCCGCTGTCCTGCTCCAGTGAATAGGCCGCATCCGCTCCGCTACCGCCGAAATAGGTGCTCCACTCCAGGATGCTGAGCGACGGGTCGAGTTCGAACAACACGGCATCGTGCGAGCCGCTAGCCAGCGCCATCTGGTACGCGCCGACGGTGACCGGGAAGTTGGTGCTTTGCGTGCAGCTTGCCACCAGGATGTTGCCCGTGGGCGTTATTTCAACTTCGCCGCGCATTTCGTCGGCATAGTTGTATTTCAACCCCACCGCGCTGTTGATGCCATCGTTCGCACTTCCGCCGACGTAGGTGCTGGCGAGCAACTGCGAACCGTCGGCGCTGAGCCGGGACAGGATCATGTCCGTGCCGTTGGGATAAGTGGTGCCGATGCCTTGCGGACTGAAAGCAGTACCTCCGCCGAAAACACTTTGCAAGGCCCCGGTGGACGTGGGGAAATTCGCGGAGCCGGTGGTGCCCAGCACGATCAGTTCATTGGCGTTGTTCACGATCAAGCTGTGCGGCAGGTCGTCGCCACTGCCACCGAGGAAAGTGCTCCAGATCAAAAAGTGGCCCGTGGTGTCCCACTTGGTCAACGCGATATCCGTGCCGGTCGTTCCGCCACCGACCCCTCCATTCCATGTGACGTCATAAGCGCCCACGGTCGTGGGATAGCCTTGGCCGAAGGCGCTGCTTCCGGAATACAGGAAGCCATCCTGATCGAAGGTGGCGGAATAGCCGAAGTTGTCGCTGGTGCTCCCGGAATAGCTGGCGAAGTTGAGCACGGGGTCGATCACCAGCTCCACGGCAGGGTCATAAGGGCCGAGATGAAAGCCAACTTCCTTTCCTTTCAACGTGTAGCGGCATTCCACCGGGAACTCATGGCCGTCGCGCATCTGGTAGGCCAAGGGAACCCGCTCTTCCAGATCGCCGAGCGACGTTCTAATGACCAGCACGCCATTGCGCAGCTCGATCCCTTCGGCACCTTCGTATGTGAAGCGCACCACGCGCGGATCCATGCCCGCCGCGACGATGAGGTCGTACTTCAGCACCTCGCCGCCGCGCCGGAACCGCAGGTCCACACCGGGGTATAATCCCTGTTGCATAACCGCCGCGAAGGAATGGGCATTGCCCGCCCACTTGGTCCTGTCGTTACCGATGAAGAAGTTGTAGGCACCCTGCTGAACGCCGATCCCCTCGCTATGCGCCGGACCGTTGGACCCGATGAACTTCAGCCGCAAGGCATGGTGTTTGACCGTCCGTGATGCGGATGGATCGAGATCCGCAGTGTTGCCCGCGTGCCATTTGGTCATGGCGGCGGCGTCGTAACGATCGATCAGCAGCGAGCCGTTTTCGCACCATAGCACGGCTCCATCCACTTCCGCCCGGAAGGTTACCGCCTCCGGCCATTGGCCCCGGTTCTCAACAAAGCGCAGTGGGGATTGCCCGCGTGCCCCCAAAGCGCAGGAACCCGCTAAGAACAGCAGTAATAGAGGACGGACCATAGTGCGTTGGCAGCCACCAATGTAGCGATGATCAGGCACATGGCCGCCCAGCGTGTTCACCTGTCGCCGACAGTGCTTGGCCGTAGGCCAGCGGAGCGATCAGATCTCGAACCCGATCAACAGCATGTCATCAACTTGCTCATAGCCGTTCATCCATTGGCCGAGATGCTCACGAAGCGCCATGCCCTGCTCCTCCATGGTCAGTTGCGCATTCGCCTTCAAAAATGACTGTAGGCCGCTGACCATCCATTTTTTGCCGCGTTCACCACCGAACTGGTCCTGGATGCCATCACTGAAAAAATAGAGCCGATCACCTTTTTCAAGTTGTTGTTCGATCAACTGGAACCCCGTATCCGTGCCTGGCACAGGCTCACTACCGATACTGCGACGCGTACCTCGAAGGCGGGTCCATTGATCTCCACGCGCGAGCAATATATCGTGCATGGCAGCGGAGGTCCGCATGCCGAAGTTGTCCAGGTCCAGCTCACACACACTGATGTCCATACCATCGCGTCCGCTGCTGCTTTCACTACTCCGGTAGTGTAAGGTGGACCGTAGTTCCCGATCGAGAGCGCACAACAGTTCATCGGGCGAGGTGATCTCACGCTCCGCGCTTAATTCCCGTAAGAGCATGCTGCCGATCATGCTCATGAACCCGCCCGGAACGCCATGCCCGGTGCAGTCGGCGCAGGCCAGGATGAATTTGTTGCCGAAGCGTTTGAACCAATAGAAGTCGCCGCTCACGATGTCGCGTGGCCGGTGGATGATGAAGGAGTCGGGGTAGTGATCGGAGAGGGCGTTATCCGAAGGAAGCATGGCTTGTTGGATCCGCTGCGCATAGTTGATGCTGTCGGTGATGTCCTTGTTCTTGGCCTCGATCTCCTCTTTCTTTTTTTTCAATTCATGGGTGCGCAGGTCCAATGCTGCCTGCAGACGCGCCTTCGCCAAGCGCTGGCCACGTTCGCGCAACCGTATATATCCCCAAATGACCAAGAGCAAGAGCAGTGCTATCAACGGCTGGAACCATACACGCTTCCACAATGGGGCCTCCACCACCACGGATATTTCCGCCACCGGGCCGGTGAACGGCATGCCGCGCATGCTGGCCTGCACTTTGAAGTGGTACTCTCCGTCCCCTAAGCGCATGTAGTATGCGCTGTGCTGGTCGGTGTAGGTCCACTCGGGGTCATGACCTTCCAGCATGAACCGGTACACCACATCATCCGGATCTTTCAAGTTGATGCCTTGGAAGTCGAACTGCAGCCGGTACTCGTCCGGCGGAAGCCGGAGCGGGATGTTGGTGAGCGTGTCCTTGCCGGAAATTTTCAGGCCCGTGATGGATACCGGTGGCGCGCCAATGGCGTCAGCATCCCGGCCCACGTCATAGCGCAGCACGCCTTTGTCCGTCCCGAACCAGATGTTGCGCCGATCGTCCGCTGCAAGCGTATTGATGGCACGGTCCGGCGCGATGCCGAAGTGCCTTGCGTAGGTGCGCACTTGTTTGGTGGTGCGGTCAATGCGGCTCGCCCCGCCACGATGCGTTACCCAAACGGAACCTCTGCCGTCGGCCGCTATGGCATAGCAATAGTCCGAACGTAACCCCTGTGTTTCTCCCAGGCCATGTACTTCATCTCCGTCCAACCAACGTACCCCATTACCCATGGTGCTGAACCACATGGTACCCGAACTGTCCTGTGCGATGCCGCTAACGTGGAAAGCGTTGCCTTGTTCGGTCAAGGTGAAGCTGCGGACCAAGGTGTCCTTTACAACGCTGACGCCTCCGTTGTTACAAGCGAGCCATACGCGCCCCTCACGATCGGTGGCAACGGCGTTGACCTGGTTGTGCATCAATCCGTTCTCGGTGGTGAGGTGCCGTGTTCTGGCCGGACCGATAATGAAAACACCATTCGATGTGCCGACCCAGGTCCCGTTCCGGTCCTGCGCAATGGCATGTATCTGTTTGGCCATGCGGTCGCTTGCGGTCATCACGCTCCGGAACAGTCCAGTGCCGTCCTGGTGCCACAAGCCATTGTTGGCGGTACCTGCCCAGAGGCGTCCCTCACCATCGGCTTGCAAGGCCGTTATTTCATCCATGGGGAGCCCGCTGCGCAGGCCGAGCGTGTCCACTTCGCGCATGTCGTCGTTGCGCACGTGCATTACAGTGCCGTTCAAGCCGAACCAGACATCATTGCCCCGGCAGGTCAGGGCTTGCACGTTGGGGTCATTTCCTTCGGTGGCGTAATAGACCAACGCGCGGTCCAGCAGACGGGCCAATCCCAATCCGAAGCGGGCGAACCAAAGGTTGTTCTCGTTGTCAATGAGCACCACGCTCACATTATCAGTGCCCAGTCCGTTGCTGGCATCATAGTGTTGCAGGGAAATGATCGAGTCGCCCAGCAGGGTGAATTCGAACGCACCGTTGCCGAAGGTGCCGGCGATCAGTTGGCCGTTGGCCCCTATGCCCAGATCCCGGACCTGCAATTGATCCATGCCACGGGCGGAACCCAGCGTGCTGAAGGCAGTGGCCTTGTCGTTCTCCAGGTTGAAGGAGACGATGCCTTCTCCCTCGGTGCCCGCATGGAAGCGCCCGTCACGAGGGGTGCGCGCCAGCGCGCGGACAGGTGCCCGCACAACGGCTGAAAGGTCGCCTCGCGCCTGCAGCGAACCGTCGTTGGTGGGTTTGAATAAGTGGAGGCCATCGCTTGCACCGGCCAACAGTTCGCCGCTGGCCAGTTCCAAGAGGCTGTACCAGAGCACTTCCTCCGAGATGAGCGCTGCGTGGACCTTTCCGTCGCCATCCACATGCAGGATGCCGTTGTTCTGTGCGATCGCCCAGATACCGCCGTGCCCATCAGGGGCCATGGCATTGATGGTGCTGCTGGAAAGCCCGACCAGCGGGATCTTACGGAACACGCCGCCGCGCCGCAATGTGATGCCTCCTTCGTTGTGGCCTAACCAAAGGTCGCCGTTGGCCGGGGCGAGAACGCAGGAGACGAAATTCTCTGAAAGGCTGTCGGCCACGTTGAACATCCGCACCGTCCTGCCATCGAACCGGCCCACGCCTTCACCCGTGCCGATCCAGAGATAGCCAGCGGCATCCTGCGCCAAGGCATGAACGAAACTGTTCGTGAGGCCTTCATCAGCACCGATCGGGCGCAACTTATACGTCTGCGCTGAGGAGCTGAGCCAGAACAAGGACAACACCGCAAGGCCTGCGGTACGGATCGCGCATCGCATTACTTGATCCGCGTTACCGCGATGGTCGGTTTGTACTGTGGAATGCCGCCGATGGGTACTGTATAAAAGGGCAAGAGCCCACCGTATTGGTTGCGGACGTAGAAAACCACATTGTTGTTCTTTATCCCACCGTCAGGCCGTTTCATGAAGCGGATGTCCAGAGAGGTGTTGAGTTCCTCCTTCGCGATCGGATGGTCGCTGGTCACCCACACGTTGTCGCCGCTGGCGGTCACCATGTCACCACGTTTGGCCACGCTCACCACACGGATGAAGCCGTCGCCGTCCCAATCGAAGTTGCTCTGTTTTACACTGATCACGCGTTCGTCCACGTAGGGATAGATGTGCGAGATCTCCTTGGGGTCATCGTGCAGGCGGAAGCTGTATTCGAAAGTGAAAGCATTACCGCCCTCGATGGCGTCGTTGGCATCCGCCTTGGAGCTCATGAAGTACCTGTACAGGTTGCCGTCGTCGCCGCTTTTGCCTTGGGCGATCATTTTGAAGACACGGCCACCGTATTCAGCCACATCCTCTCCGCTGCTGGGGTCGAAAGGCCCGAAGGTGTACCATTTGCCATCGTATTTGGTATCATCACCGAAATCCCGGCTGGCTAGCAAGTTGCCACTGCGGTATGTGCCCACGGGTTCGGTGCTGCGCGCTTCCGGTTCGGTGATGCATCCTTTTCCGCCATAAACACTGAAATTGGTAACGGTGTTGTAGCCGTTCTTCGGTTCGTCGATGGTCCCTGAGCAATCGGGATCGAAGACCCGCAGGTACACAGGGACGGTGGTGTTCTTCGGCACCACGAAGAAGAAGGTCTGGCAGAAGTCATCATCACCCCAGCTCTTCAGGCTATTGGCGCCGAACGTGACCAGATAGGGGATGTTCTCTTCCGCTGCGGGCACGGGCTGCGCCTTGGCCAACACGCCATTCAACGCGCACACTGCCAAGATCAGGACGGTGTGTTTGTTCATGGCTGCGCAGTGCTGTTGTCATCGGGAACGCTCAGTCGGAATTCAACACGGCGGTTGGATGCGCGGCCTTCCTCGCTGGCATTGTCGGCCACCGGCCGATCTTCCCCGAAACCGATGGGGCGTAAACGCGATGACGCTATACCGTTCGCGACGAAGTAAGCCACCATCCCTTTCGCCCGTTCTTGCGAGAGGGACATGTTGCTCTGTTCACTGCCAACATCAT
This sequence comes from Flavobacteriales bacterium, assembly GCA_016719225.1. GTDB lineage: Bacteria > Bacteroidota > Bacteroidia > Flavobacteriales_F > PHOS-HE28 > PHOS-HE28. The sequence goes on from JADKAN010000001.1 coordinate 340,547, forward strand.
CCGTGTGTGCCTCGATCACCAGTTCCACTTCGGGATGTTTCACCCACACGGCTATGATCTTGTCCAGTATGATGTTGAAGCGCTGGTCATAACGGTTCTCGCCAGACTTGAACCGCACGGAGGAAACGCGCACTATGGTGTTGTTCAAGGCTTCCAAGGGCAGGGCGGCAGCATCATCGACGTCCAAAGGCTTTTCCTTGGGTACCTGTTTAACGATGCTCTCCGTGAACCCGGCTTTGGTTGCGAACGCATACGCATCGTATAGCGCCAGCGGCGTTCTGCCACCGCTGATGGAATAACTGTATTGTCTCGATCGCGTTAGGAAACGCTCTGTCACCGGGTACGATCCGCGCACGCCCGAAAAGCGCTCGTCGCCGAGCCCGATCCGTGTTGTGGAGGTGAAGAGTTCCACAGCGTATAACACATCGTTAGCTTCCGAAAGGGAGGCTTCGGAAAAGTCGTTCGGGAGTTCGGTGTATCTGAATTCGTAGTCGGCTGTTCTGGACTGCGCGAGCATCAGCACCGGCGTTGGGAATGCAGGTGCAACATATCCGTTCAAGACCTGCAGGCTGCGGAACACGCAATGATGATCGAACCCGCCTTTTCCGTTGTGCCCTCCGATCAGATCCAGCCGTATGCGGTACGTGCCTGCATCCATATACACGTGGGAGACGTTGTCCCTATTGGCCAAGAGACCGTCGCCCAGGTCCCAGTGCGTTTCCTTTGGGGTGAAACCCGGTAGGTTGCTTTCCGTGGCGCTCAGGCTGACATCCACGCCGGTTGCTATCGTGTCCGGCCCATCGATCACGGCCTGCTCGTCCGCTATGGCTTCCAGGTCGTAACCCGTTTCGTTGAAGTACACACCTTGCGTCAAGGTGTCCACGATGTTCAGCTTCAAAGGGTAGGTGCCTGACCTTGCATTACAGTGAGAGGTGTTCAGGCCCGCTTGGCGTTGTCCGTCACCGGAGTCCCATTCGTAGCGCAGGGGGAGCGTGTCGGTGTTGAAGGATCCCTTGTCCTCGAACGCATAGCAGGGCTGCGTTGGCTTCTGTTGCACGCAATCCTGGAACGGTACGGCCTTCTTCAGGAAAGCGTAGATGGCTCCTTTGCCTTCGCGGTCTGAACTGAAATATCCGCTTACTCCATCAGCGTTGAGCGCCCAGCCGATATCGTTACCCGCGCTGTTGATCGGGGCAGGCAGATCGATCGGGAGTGAATAGTCGCTGCCTTCGAATTCCGAAGCATAGAGGTCCAGCTTGCCCAAGCCACCTTTACGGTCGGAGCTGAAGACCAGCGTGCCATGCGATCCGGCATTAGGGAACAGTTCGTTGGCCGGTGAATTCATCTCCGGTCCCATGTTCTGAGGCACCGTCCAACCCGCGCCCTGTTTGTGGCACACGTAAAGATCTGTTCCACCTGTACCTCCGGGCTTGTCCGAGGCTAGGAACAGGGAACGGCCATCAGGGCTGAAGCTGCCATGCATCACGGACCAATTCTAGCTGTTGTGTGCGAACGGCGTCACTTCACCCCAGCTATTCCCGGTACGGACCGCGAAATAGAGGCCCAATAATTCAGCGTTCCTTTTCCCTTTGCCGGTAGGGATGTTGCGTGTGATGCAAACAGTGTCCCCACTGGGACTGAAGCTGGCCGGCCCATCGTTCAGGGGCGTGCATAGCGTGCCGTCGACCAAGCGTATATGGCCCGGTTTTCCTGAACGGATATCCGCACAGTAGAGGTCAGCCAACGGTTTGTTGGTTGCGGCATCGGTGTAAGCCACTACCTGAACGCGGTCGCGCACGGATGTGAAGTACAACGTGCTGTCCACCAGAACTGGTGCGAAATCATCACCGACCGGCTTGATGTCCAGCGGCTCCACGGACCACGTTACTTGGCCCTGTGACACCAGTGTTGCAAGGGCGAGGATGAAGGTTGTGAGCAGACCACGCATCAGAAGAACCGGGGATCGCGGGCTTTCACATGGAAGCCGAATTCATATTGCAGCATCAGCTCGTGTGAACCCTGATGATAGGCTGCCATGGTGCCTAAGCCGAGGTCGTATGAATAACCAACCCGGAATTGCGGTGTAGCCATCACTTCAAGCATTGCGCACAGCGCATCATCCTTCCGCCAACTGGCTCCCAGCCAAAAGCGGTCCTGGTAGATCACGTTCAGGCTGAGGTCACCGCTTACGGGACCACCGCCCAAGCGGCGCAGCAGGAAGGACGGTTTTAATTTGATGTCCGCCCCGGTTTTAAAGAGTAGCCCGCCGGTGAGCATGGGTTGTGCAAATGCCAAGCCGGACGTCGTATTCGTGCGGCTGCTGTCCTTCACCGTGATCGCGCGCGGCAGGGTGGGGATGGAGAGGCCTACGAAATATTTCTTGCTGTACCAGTAGGCCCCACCGCTGAAGTCCGCGCGGGTAGTGGCCGGGCCGTCGGCTGCGAATTGCGCGTCGCCTTCGTCGGTGGTGCGCACTGCCGTCCATTCGTATCGGCCTGTTTTGAAACCCGCGCCGAGCCCGAAAGCCAGTTTGCCGCTGCCCAGCTTTACGCGGTATGCATAATTGGTCATGACCCCGGTCTGTTTGCTGATGCCGATCCCATCGTTCGTGATCAACAAGCCCAAGGCCAGTTTTTTGCCGGTGAGCGGTGAATGGATACTGAGCACTTGCGTTTCCGGCGCACCGTCGAAGCCCACCCACTGTTTGCGCCATGTCAGATTCGCGGTGAGCGCATCCCTGCTACCGGCGTAGGCGGGGTTGATCAACAAACCGTTGAACAGGTATTGTGTGGTGATCGGCGTGTGTTGGGCCATGCACTGCAACGCAAAGCCAGTGACGATAGCGAGGGATATGGTGCGCATTCCTTTCATCGCTTCAAGGTGATCGCGCCGTTCCACGTGTCTTCTCCACGGATCTTCAGCACGCCGAAATAGGTGCCATTGGGCAGCAGCTCGCCATGGCTGCCATGGCCGTCCCAGTCGTTAGCATAGGATGACGCATGGTATACGCGGTTCCCCCAACGGTCGAATACGTCCAGTGTTACATTGCCCAATACTTCCAGCCCGCGCACCTCGTAACGGTCGTTCACGCCATCACCATCGGGCGAGAATCCCGTGGGTATCAACAAGCCCCTAACGGTGATCACCACAGTATCCGTTCGCGCCGGACAGCTTCCCGCGCGCGCTCCCAGAACGAGCATGTTTTCACCTATGGAAAGGCTATTCAGCGATGTGGTCAGGTCATTAGGGGCAACCACTATGCCATCGCCTTGGATAACGGCCCACCAGGTGTCCGTAGCTCCAGTGGCACTGCCTTGGAGGTCCGCACTGGTGCTGATATCCTGCAACTGGTCCGGTCCAGCGTTGATCTCCGTGAGTTCTTCCGGTAAATGGAAGCTCACTTGAACCTCATCCTGTGCCGAACACGTTCCATTGATCACGGTCCATTGAAAGGAATAGATGCCGGTGGCGGCCACTCCCACGTTCGCATCCGGTGCGTTCTGATCGTTGAAGGTTGCGCCAGCGTTGCTGCTCCAACTGCCGGTGCCGATCGGTGTATTCGCGTTCAAGATAAATTCCACTCCGCAGACCGAGGTATCCGGTCCAGCGTCGGCCACGGGGTTCTGTAACACCGTGATCTCCCCGGTGGAACTGGATGTGCAACCGTTCGACGTTACGGTGTAGGTCAGCGTAAAAGCACTGCTTACGCCGTTAACCTGCACACTTTGCGGAGCAAATTCATGTCCGGTCGCATTGATCCCTGGCCCGCTCCAAGTTCCGCCGGTAACGCCCGTAACGAATGTGATCATATCGAAGGGAGCATTGGAGGAACAGACTGCATCCGGCGAACTCCATGATGCGGATGGTAGCGGGATCAACGACACAATAACCGTAGCGCTCGACATCTCACAGGGAGCCGTACCGGATAGCGTATACGTATAAGGACCTACACTCAACGTCGCGGGATCATAAACGCCAGACACGGTCTCTCCGAGAGGGCCGGTCCAATTTCCGCCCGGGTCGGGGCTTCCCGACAAGGCATCATAAAGGTTGGCGGGCGATGCACCAGCACAGAGCGCCAAGCTGGCATCCGTGCCAGCATCAGGGGCGATATTGACTTGGATGGAAACGGAAGCGGTTGTGGGAGGACAGACGGGGGCACCGCTCAGGGTGTACAAGATCGTACCCGTAACAGACGTAGCCGGATCGAACCATCCTGTTCCATTACTCCATGCACCACCTTGGTCAGCACCAGGCAAGAGGTCCATCAATGCGAATGAACTTGAGCTGCTGCACACGGTGATGCTCGTGTCCTGTCCGGGAACGCCGATCGCATGGATCATAACGGTGACGATAGCACTGTCCACTAGGCAACCACTCGTATTGGCCACCGTGTACAAATAGGTGCCGGATAGATCTTGCGCCGGTTCAATAAGCCCCGAAGCTGGTTGGCCTTGATACCACCAATCACCTCCCGCTTGCGCATTGGAGCCCAAGTAGGGAAGTAGCGATGCGGATGCACCCACATTGCAGAGATCAGCCGTGCCGTCAACTCCAGCATTGATAGGATAGGGGTCGATCACTGTGATCGTCGACAGACAGAATGCCGTATTCCCGCTGCCGTCGCTCACAAACAGTGTGTCGGTGATCAAACCTACATCGGCACAGCCGAATACTAATTGGCTGGCGGTCCATTCAGTGATCGCATCGTTGTCCGTGGATCCCCCGTCCAAGTCCGCTGCGCTGATGGAAGCTTCACCGGAAGGATCCAAATAGAGCGTTGACCCGGTGCAGATCGCAGTAGGAGGAAGGTTGTCGATGACGTGCACAATAGTGTTGCAGCTAGTGCTATTTCCTGCCGCATCGATCACGATGAGGGTTACCGCATGATCCCCCGGTGTATCAAGATCCTGGGGTGACACGCTCATCGAAGCCAACGTGCAATTGTCCCAACTGCCGTTATCCACCATGCTTGTGGTCACATGGGCCCAACCGGTCGTGTCCAAATTCACCGAAGCCTCTTGACAGATGGCAACAGGAGCCGTCTGGTCGCTCACCGTTACCGTCTGGCTGGAGGTTGATTGGTTCCCACTGCCATCGGTTGCCGTCCAAGTAACCATGGTGATGCCTAATGGGAATGCGGATGGTGCGTTCTCGGTAATGGAGGGTAGGCCGCAGTTATCGCTGTAGTAGGGAGTGCTTAAGAATACACCGGTAGCTGAACATCCCGTGTTCGCAGCGACCTGTATGTCAGCCGCAGCGATGATGACCGGTGCGGTCACATCGTTCACGGTCACGATCTGGGTGCAGGTCGCGGTATTCCCGCCGGCATCGGTGGCTGTCCATGTCACGGTGGTCACCCCCTTCGGGAAGGCAGAGGGTGCATTGTTGGTGACCGTTGCGACCGAGCAGTTGTCGCTTGCCGTGGGCGTACCTAAGCTCACGCCCGTTGCCGTGCAACCGGAGTTCGTGTTGGCCGCCACATTGGCCGGACAAGTGATCGTTGGAGTAATGTTGTCCAAGGAGGTTAGGGTCGCCACATTACTGTTCCTGCAGGGCAGGGCGGATCGTTCACTTGTGCTTTGAGCAACGTTGTTTGGGTAATGGATGGGATCGTGAAAGAACCACCAAGTGGACCTTGGGACTGCCAAGTCCCTCCGTTGTTGATCGACGTGCTCCAATACACGGCACCTGCGCTTTGTCCGGTCAATGTTGCGGTGAACGGGCTTCCCGGGCACACATTCCCACCGATCAACGTTCCTCCGATGGGGGGCGAGGTTATGAAAATGGAGTGGGTGGTGTTTTGCCCGCCTGCGGTATAAATGATCGCCAGATCGCCGCTTTGTCCGGACAAGTTCAGGATGTTGCCGCTAACGCCGGGACCGCTCCAAACACCTTCGGGATCACTGCCGAAATTGTAGTAGGTTCCATCCACATGGAACGTGCTACCACCGACGCGCTTCAGCTTTACGAAGCGCATGGGTGCCGTCGCCGTAACGCCGCTTAATACCATCGTGGTCGAGGTCGTGGAAATGTTGCCCAAGTCCGTGAAAGGACCCACACCGATCAAAGCGCCTTGCACGTTCAGCACCCCGGTGCCACCGGCACTCTTCCAGCGAATGATCACTTTTTCACCCACAGGTATGATCTCGCCAAGATCGATCACCAGCTGGTCTCCCGGATCGTCGAACACGGCGACGCCGCCGGGGGCCTGGCCTAACCCGCCCGATGGCCCGTTTGCACCATTGCTGGAAATACCGGAGGAGGATTCAACGTTGATGCCAGTGCCGGAACGCGCTGGAAAGAGCTTTGTGGAAAGGTTGATGGTGCCGTTGTTCGCGCAGATGGTGTCGAACGGCAAGAATGCCGATGGATCGTGGAAGGTGCCCACTTGATAGTCGAGATCGCTCAGGCGCGCGGTGAACAAATTCTGCGATGAATGGTCGGTAAAAGCCGTGTTGAACGTTATGTCCTTGGTATAGCTGCCAGCGATGTAGACGCCGCCCGATCCGTCCACGGCAACACCATTGGGCATGTCGTCGCCCTCACCGGGCGGGCTGATGAGCCATTTGACCTTTCCTTGAGTAGAGATCTTCGCAAGAAAAACTTCCAGGTCGTCGCCCCCGGAGAATACCAAGCCCGGGGGGTAATAGAGGTATTGCTGGAAACTACCGGCCAAGATCAGATTGCCTTGATCATCGGTCGCCAATGCGCGGCCTACTTGAACATGATTGTTGGTGCCATAGAACGCTCTGGTCCAAACCGTTTCGCCTGTGGTCTTGTTCAAGCGTGCGACGTACCCATAGTCGTGTGGGTTCAGGGCTAACGCGAGCACGGTGTTGCCCGGGAACACCGAATTGTTGTGGCTGCTGCCGGAGATGTACAACGCGGACGCTGATACAGCCAAGCCCAGTGCATTGATCTGGTCACTTCCGGGATTGGAAACCGCTTGTGCCCAGTTCAGGGCGCCACCTGTCGAGAGTGCCAGAATGTCGGCGCTCAAGCTACTGCTGATCGTGGAGAGGCCGATGGTTGTGGCATTCGTACTGGTGCGGAAGGTGTAAGGGCTTCCTTTGTGAACTCCTAATGCGAAGACCTTCGTACCATCCGTGGCCACCGCATTGATCGCACTATTGTTGCTGTTCGAACCGGTGGAAAGCCAGGAAATGCTCCAGGTGGATGCGTCCAACCCCAATATGCAACCATGGGTCGTACTTGCATTACCCACGGATACGGTCGGTGTACTGAATCCACCGATGGTGGGCGAACCAACTTAGAAGCCGCCAACGAACAATTGCCCATTGGCGTAACAGATCGAACTTGCTCTATCATTCCCTGATCCGCCAGTACTTATTTTCCACAGTAGTGCACCGCTGCCGTTATAACAAGCCACTAAAATGTCCTCTCCACCGCTGGAGCTCATGGTTTGACCACTTCCGGTAACACCTGTGAAAGAGGCGTTGTTACCGGAGAAATAGCCCGTCACATAAACATTGCCCAGTGCATCCGTACAAACGCCGGTAATGGCATCGCTGCCAGCTGCGCCCAGGACCACCTGCCACTGCACGTTGCCGCTCAGGTCCTGTTTCACCAAATAACCGTCACTTCCCGTACTGCTTCCGAACAGCGATGTCCATAAACCCCCAAGGATCGAGCTGAATCCTCGTTCCACTTGGCCGGCCGTATACACCGCGTTATGAGACGGGTCAGTGGCTATGGAAGATGCGAATTCCACTTTATTGGAAGCCACCTTGGTGGACCAGTCCCAACCATCCGGCATTTGGCCGGATACCCGCTGAACAGAGAAAAGAGTGGTCAAGAGGACAAACACCCATGTGCAAGCACCGGGTGCTGCACGGACTGCTCTGTAAAGTGCGACACTCTTCCCAAAAGGGAGCTTTGGCAAGGTCATTCCCACGGTTCTACGGACAACCCCGTAGAGAAGTTCCCGCCCGGTCCGTCAACGAATGCCTTAAACACGCGGACGAACGACCTATACTATGCGATGAATGGCCGAAATCTCAGCCGCCGTCCACGGTTTCATGACGGGTGCCCCCCCGCTTTATTGGACCATAAAACCGGTCGAGCTGGTTGCGCAGCCGCTGGAACCGATAAAAGCCCACCACCAAGGAGATCACGCAGATCAGGAGCGATAAATAGCCTACATAACGCAGGTCCCCATAGCCTTCGATCTGCACCAACGCAATGCCCCCGATCAACAGGTAGAGCGAGGAGCGGATGTAGCTCAAGAGGGTCCGTTCGTTGCTCAAGCGTGTACGTTCCAAGGCCAAATGATCGCGCAGGATCAACGGTGACCTGTTAGTGAACGAAGGATGCATCAACCGGAGCTTGCGCTGAAGCCGGTACAGGCGGGTGTTCATGGTGGGAAATTAAGCCACATGATCCGTGCCGATCACTTTTGGTCAAGTGCACGAACTAACGTACCGCATCCTCTCATTCCTGCGCAGCCGATATCTTGTCCAACGCTACTCACCGTAAAAGATCCGATATGTCCTACGCCCGCGCAACAGCTCTCACTTGTCTCACGCTTCTCACTGCACTCTCCGTTCAAACCGCTAGCGCCCACGAAGGCATGTGGTTGCCAACCTTGCTCAAGGCGATCGAAGGCGACATGCGGACAGAAGGATTGCAGATCTCCGCCGAAGAGATCTACAGCATCAACAACGGCTCATTGAAGGATGCCGTGGCGCTGTTCAATGGCGGTTGCACCGCGGAAGTGGTGAGCACGCAAGGATTGATCCTGACCAACCACCACTGCGGAAGAAGTGCCATACAGGCCAACAGCACGCTCGAGCATAATTACTTGCGTGAGGGATTCATGGCAGCCACACTGGCCGACGAGCTGCCCAATGCCGGCCTTAGTGTCACTTTCATCGTGCGGATGGAAGATGTCTCGGACCGTATCAACGCCCTATTGACGGAGGGGATGGATGAGAAGGAGCGCTACGCCGTTGCGCGCCGCGAAGGAGCTGTCATCACTGCCGAAGCTTTGGCGGGAACGAAATTCGATGCCGTGGTGCGTCCGTTCAACCATGGGAACAGCTGGTTCCTCATCGTGAGTGAAACGTTCCGCGATATCCGCTTGGTGGCTGCCCCGCCGGAAGGCATCGGCGAGTTCGGAGGCAACGCCGACAACTGGATGTGGCCCCGACAGACCGGTGATTTCAGCGTTTTCCGCATCTATGCTTCTCCTGAGAACACTCCTGCCGAGCACGCCGCTGAGAACAAGCCATTCTTACCGCGCCGTTCCTTGGCCATCGATATGGGCGGCGTTCGGGCAGGTGATTTCGCCATGATCTATGGATTTCCCGGAACCACCTATTACTACCTCCCCAGCTACGGCGTGGAACAAGTGATCGACGTGACCGATCCGTTGCGTATCGCACTGCGCGGCGCCAGCCTTAACGTGATCACCGCGGCCATGAACGCTGATGAAGCGACCAAGCTGCAGTACTATTCCAAACGTGGAAGTATCGCCAACGGCTGGAAGAAATGGCAGGGCGAGCTGCAGGGCCTCAAGGCGTTGGGCACCGTGGCAAGGAAACAGGCCGAAGAGGCTGAATTCCTGCGGAGGGCTTCGGGAATGCCCGAATACGCCAGTGTCCTGCCCACCTTGGAAAAGCTGTACGCGGAACAAAAGCCCTATGCCCAAGCCCGTGAACTGTACAACGAGTTCATCTACAACGGCGCCTATCTGCCGCGCTTTGCTTCCGGTTTCAGCAGGCTGATCGAAGGACGCGATACCCTCTCCAAAGCCGTGGCGGATGCCGAAGTCAAGCGCCTGCGTGCCATTGCCAGCGCCCATTTCAAGAATTACAACGTAACGGTGGATCATGACGTTTTCGCTGAACAATTGCCCATCGTCCTGCAGTATCAGAAGGATCCACTGGCAACCCCCGAATTACAAACGGTGCAAACCAGGTTCAGCGGTAACGCCCAACGTTACGCGGACGACCTCTTCGCTCGGAGCGTCTTTGCCGACAGCTCGGAACTTTTCCAACTGCTCGATCATTACTCCAAAAAGAACGCGAGAAAATTGGCACAGGATCCCGCTTACCTGCTTGCCACCTCCGCCAACTCCACGTATGACAGCAAGGTGCGCCCGCGCTACAACGCGATCAGTGATAGCCTCGATGCGACCATACGCATTTGGTCCAAAGGAACGATCACGCTGTTCCCCGAAAAGACCTGGTGGCCCGATGCCAACCTTACGCTGCGCCTCAGCTATGGAAAGGTGGAAGGCACATTCCCGCGCGATGGCTTGGCCTACCTGCCCTTCACTACCCTTGCCGGTGTAATGGAAAAATACGATCCGACCGATCCCGAGTTCAACGTTCCGCAAAAGCTGATCGACCTGTACAACGCAGAGGACTTCGGGCCTTACGCGACAGATGGTGAGATGCGCACTTGCTTCCTGTCATCACTGCACACTACTGGCGGGAACAGCGGAAGCCCTGTCTTTAATGGCAAGGGTGAGCTTATCGGCATCAACTTCGACCGGACCTGGGAAAGCACCATGAGCGACATCCAGTTCGACCCCGCCATTTGCCGCAACATATCGGTGGACATCAAGTACGTGCTCTTCGTGATCGATAAGTACTTGGGCGGAAAGCATTTGGTGGATGAAATGGAGCTCGCGGGGATGGATGAGGCTCCACATGTCATCGACTTGCCGCTGCACCATTGAACGGAACCATCTCTTTGTTTGTCCATTCCCTGAAACATCCGGAACAAACATGTGGAAAGAAGAGAACGATAAGCTCCAACGGAGCTTCCAATTCAAGGACTTCAGTGAGGCCTTCGCCTTCATGGCCCGCGTAGCGTTGGCCGCGGAGAAGATGGACCATCACCCCGAATGGAGCAATGTGTACAACAAAGTGGACATCAAGCTAAGCAGCCACGACGCCGGCGACAAGGTCACGGATAAAGACCGGAAGCTGGCTAAAGCGATCGATGCGATCAGGGGGACTAGTAGTTAATTCGGTCGCCAACAGTGCCATTGATCTCCTCAAAAATGATAGTGCGGCCCCAGCGCACAAAACGCTGGGCCGCACTATAAGGTCACGGAAGGCGATAGGCCTTATTTCACCACCTGGACGTCCGCGGTAATGTTCAGCACGGTCTGGCTCGGCTCGGTATTGGCGGTCACCGTGATCGTCTTGCTCTGCATGCCCTCCTGTTTTCCGGGCTTGTAAACGATGTTGATCTCGCTGCTAGCGCCGGGGGCGATAGGGTGCTTGGGATAGTCGGGCACGGTGCAGCCGCAACTGCCTACAGCGTTGGTGATCACCAAGGGTTCCTTGCCAGTGTTGGTGAATTTGAAGACGTACTTGTTCTCGCTGTCCTGCATCACCTTGCCGAAATCATGCTTGTCCACCTTGTAACCGATGGTGGTGGTAGGGCCGCTGTAAGGCGCTGGCTCGGCCTGCACGGGTGGCGTCAAGGGGTCGAAGGTGCTCCTGGTCGGTGGAGGGATCACCGGTTTTGCCGGTGCGGTGGCCACGGGTGCGAAGGTCTGTACCGCATTCGATGAGGTGCGCTGGCCGATGGCCATGAAAACCACGCCGGCGGCGATGATGGCCAGTAAAGCGATCTTGATATTCTCTTTCATTGTACGATCCATTGTGCTTTGAACGCCGCGAATTTAACGCATGAGGTGATCGGAAGGTCGAGGTTGCCATTGGTGCTCTGTAAGCTTTCTTCAGCCGATCACCGTTCGGCCAACTTGGTGCGCTGAAGGTCCGCGTCCCCGATCACACGCAGGGCTTCTTCGTAGCTCCGGTCCACCGGGTTATCCGCATTGATCACTTCCCAATAGGCGGAGGTATCCCAAACATCGCGGGCGATCAAGGCTTTCAGGCGTAGGTCGACCACGGGCATTGAACGGGCCATGCCGGCGCTGTCCGGTTCCACGCCCTGCTTTTCGGCCAATACCAGCAAGGCATCGTGGAGGTCCTGACCCACGGTGAAATTCTTCCGGAAGGTCTCCACATCCTTGTAATTGCGCAATACTTCGGCCCGGTGTTTATCCACGTAGTTGATGGCAGCCGTATTAGTGATCCCCTTGCGCACGAGCTGTCCGAACCAGACCGAGCTCAGCGTAGTGTCGATGGGTACGAACACGTCCGGGGTGATACCTCCGCCTGCATAGACCACGCGCTTGTTGTTGGTGAAGAACCGTGCGGTGTCCTGCACATGGATGCTGTCCGCATTGCTCAGCTCGCCTTCGCGAAGGCGGTCCATGCCTTCGTGGCGGTAGGCATCGAGGCCGTCCGCATAGCTCTTTTGTATGCACCGGCCGCTGGGCGTGTAGTATCGCGAAACAGTGAGACGAACAGCGGAACCGTCCGGCAGGGTAATGGGCCGTTGCACCAAGCCCTTGCCGAAGCTGCGGCGACCTACCACCAAGCCCCGGTCCCAGTCCTGCACGGCACCAGTAACGATCTCGCTGGCACTCGCGGATCCTTCGTCCACCATCACCACCAAACGCCCTTTTTCAAAATCACCGTCCTTGGTGGCGTACGTGTTCTCGCGCGGAGTGGTCCGGCCTTCTGTGTACACGATCAACTGGCGGTCGGTCAGGAATTGGTCGGCCATTTCGATCGCGGAGCGCAAGTATCCACCACCATTGCCTTGCAGGTCCAGGATGAGGTCTTTCATACCCTGCTTTTTCAGCATGGCCATTTTAGTGTTGAACTCATCCGTAGTGGTCGCACCGAATCGGCTCACTTTGATATAGCCCACACCCGGCGCCGCCATGTAGGCGGCTTCCACGCTATAGATGGGGATCTTATCCCGTGTAATGGTGAAGTCCAGCGGTTCCTTCTCACCGGGACGTATGATCCGAACGTCAACCTTCGTGCCTTTGGGGCCGCGCAGCAATTTGATCACATCCGAGTTCTTCACCCCGGTGCCCGCGACGTTGATGGTGTCCACCCGGATGATCCGGTCACCTGCATGGATACCTACGCGCTCGCTGGGGCCACTGGAGATGGCATCCACCACGTAGATGCTGTCCTGCAGGATGTTGAATTGGATACCCACGCCTTCGAAATTTCCTTTCAAGGGCTCGTTCACTTCCTCCAGATCTTCCTTGGGGATGTAGACGCTGTGCGGATCGAGCTCTGCCAGCATGCTAACGATGGCCTTGTCCACTAATTTATTGTCGTCCACACTGTCCACGTACATGTGGTCGATCTGGTACAACAAGGACTGTAACTTGTTGGAGGCAGCAGTGGGTTGGGCAAAAGTGGGGAGAGCCGCGAGTAAGGCAATGGAAAAGAGCAGTTTCTTCATGGGGGGTAATAGTTCCTTTTGGGCATGGACCACAAGTGCCGTGCCGGAGGAATAACAATGTAACGTATCCGCGTCGGAGAGGTTGTCCGGATAAGGGTTAAGCGTTGTTAAGCACTCCGGATCCGGGAAGTCGCGATGGGCGGACATCCAATGCCTATCGGAAAAGGAACGTTCCGCCTTGCTTTATCTGGTCCTTGCGCCATTTCTCTTTCCGCACCAGCTTGCCGTTTTCGTAATACTTCCAAGAGCCCTGTTTTTGGCCGTCCTTGTAGTGGCCTACAATGCCTTGCTCGCGGAATGCCCAAGTACCATCACGCTTGCCCATGCGGTACTGGCCCTTCACCGTGATGCGGCCTAGTGGGTCATATTCAGTCCAATCACCATGGAGTGAGCCCCACCCATATACCGCGAAGATCAAGGGTTTTCCGTCCGGATAATAGGCGCGGTAAATGCCACTTGGTTTTCCCCGCTTGTAGTCGATCTGCACCGCTGTGCGCGTTGTGTCGAAGGCGTACTTACCCACTAGCCGGAAGCGCTCAACGGTCTGCATGGGCGCGTACGTCACCGCGTAGGCCACGGAGGTATCGTTGGTGGTGATGTACAGGGAATCAGGTTGCGCGAACAGGCTGCCGGTGAGCAACAGTGCTGCGAAAATGAATGTTTTATGGAGCATGCCGGGCAGGAGGGGAGGAGGCGCCGCGCACTACTGTGAAGGTGCGTTGCTCGCGGTTGCCACGTTGATCGGTCAAAGTTAACAGGTGCAGGCCTGCTTCCGGACTGAGGGCCATGCGATGTTCACCGGACGTGGTACCAATGAATGTGCCGTCGAGATCCCAGTAAAGCGTGGCGCGCGGATCACGGTGGGCTACTTCTGCGACCATGCTACCCACACTTCCGTCCAATTGGATGGGGATCAGGATGGTGCCGCCGGCATCCGGATACATGATCTCCATGGGGCGGTCCTGCCCGATAGGCGTGTCCGGCAGTGGAGGAGGAAGTGGCTTGTACGCGGGTTGGCGTTCCATGTAATAGTGTTCCATCGCGGGTGGAAGCTGGAACCAAGGAATGCCTATGCCAGCGCCACCCGCCAGCTGATGCGTGCCGGATGCATCCAACCAAACACGCCGGTGGTAGGGGCACAGCGGTGTGCGCGTTCCCTGCGGCGGCACCCATGCCGTATCCACTTGGGGACAATCGCGGTTAGCACGGAAACCTGTTGTGCGGCAAATGGCGCTGCGGACCATTTCATCATACGGTGGTTCGAACCCCGCATCACTTGCGGGCAGCAGATTGAAAAGGTCGAAGAGCAGCGGCGCGGCAGCTAGGGTGCCGGTGAGGCCGGGTCGGCCTTCGCCGCTGGCGTTGCCCGTCCACACGGCGATGCAATACTTCGCTGTAAGCCCGATGGCCCATGCATCGCGGTGCCCATAGCTGGTGCCGGTCTTCCACGAAATGTTGCGCGATCCCGCGAATTGTTTCCATCCTTGTTCGTCCTCGGGCCGCGCGACTTCACGCAAGGCTTTCAGTGTGAAGTAGATCGAGCCGGCGCTGAGTGCGGGAGTCATTTCGGCCACCGGTGCGCGGGCTGTTCTTTCATCAGCTTCCGCGGCCAATACCACTGGCGGGTGTACGTCACCTTGCCGATAGGCCATGCCTTTCCGTCCGAAATTTTGCAGCACACGGCCCATGTTCGCATACGCCCCGGCCAATTCCCACGGGGTGCTTTCCGCGCCGCCAACTATAAGGGACAAGCCATAATCGTCCGCGCTCCGATCGATGCTTTTCAAGCCCATGGCCCGCAAAAGCCGCAACGTGCGATCGATGCCGTGCGCATGCAAAGCGCGCACGGCAGGCACGTTCAGCGATCGGCTCAGCGCTTCCGATGCGGGCACGGCGCCGTTGTAATGCTCGTCGTAGTTGCGCGGCGCGAATCCGTTGTAGCGTGTGGGGATGTCGGCCACAAGCATGTCCGGCAACAGCTCGCCACCTTGCAGCATGTCCGCATAGAGAAAAGGCTTCAGTACGCTTCCCGTACTGCGCCGCGAGCGCACAATGTCCACCTCGCCCGCATGTGCCGCTCCGGCGCTGCTGAGATTGCCCACGTAGGCCAGTACCCGCCCTGTTCCGGTTTCCAGAATGATCGCCGCCGCGTTGTGCACTTCATTCGCCAGTAATCTGCCTGCGTACAGATCTGCTGCTGCGGTGGCGCGGTCCTGCAGTTCGCCGTCCAAAGTGCTGTGCAGGATCTCGCCGTCATGACCTTGACTTTTCAACGTGGCCAACAGATGCGGCGCTCGCTGGGGTAAAACTCGCGGCCCTTCGGGCAAGGGCTCTTCCTTCGCCAAGGACCATTCCGTGCTGTCGATGGCATGCACCGCCAAAAGGCGGGTCAACAGCCGGTCACGCTTATTGCGCAAAGCATCATGGCCTTTGCCCGGATAAATGGCGGACGGCGCGTTGGGCAGCACGGCCAAGGTGGCGCTTTCGCTCCAGCTCAAACGTTCCGCAGGCCGGCCGAAATAGCGCCATGCCGCGGCGTCCAGACCCACCACATTGCCACCGAACGGTGCGTGTGCAGCGAAGAGATCAAGGATCTTGTCCTTGTCCATCCGGATCTCGATCCGCAAGGCAAGGATCGCCTCAATGAACTTTTCCCCATAGGTCCGTGCCCTGTTGCCGCGTGCCATCCGCGCTACCTGCATGGTGATGGTGCTGCCGCCGCTCACCACCCGGCCAGCTGCGCGGTTCTGTTCCCAAGCGCGCACCAACGACTGTGGGCGGATGCCCCAATGGGACCGGAAGTGCCTGTCCTCGAACTGTACCAAGCAGGTGGCAAAACGTATCGGGACTTTTTCACCGGGTGGAAAGCGCCACTGCCCGTCATCGGCAACGGTGGCGCCGAGCAGGTGCGCATCCTTGTCCAGTAATACAGTGCAATAAGGATCGATGAATAATGGCGACATGGGCCACCAACGCGCCCAAGCCAAGAGCAAGGACAACACTGCGAGCACAATGAGGGACCAGCGGCGGATTTTTATCCGGGAGTGCGGAATGCGCATCAGAAGCAGGCGCTAAAGGTCCGCGTTCCATTGCAACCGTGCGCAGTAGCGAACCTGGCCAAGGCTACGACGCGTTGACCGGGTGCTCTCCCGCTGGCGGGCTTCCCGCATGGAACTCCGCTTTGCAACTTCACGTGCTGCCATTGTAGCTTGCAACCCCTTTCAAAAAACCACCCATGCTTCGACCGATCCTTTCCGTTGCTTTCCTCAGCATTGTGCTCTCATCCGTTGCACAGGTATCCAGCGGCGGTTCACCTTACGGCCTGCGCGCCGGGCTGTCGTTGGTGGACGTCCCCACCGTTGAAAGTGCGTTGTTCAATGCTGAAGCCGTGGCCGCGGAAGATGCCCGCCGCGAAGAAGCCCACCTCATCCCCGCTTATGGCCGCGTGCTGCCGGTGGGAGCCGATCTGAACAATGCCGGCAAATGGACGGACCTACCCAACGGGGATCGTATCTGGCGCGTGCGCATCCTGAGTATGGGCGCCTTGGCCACGGAACTTTATTTCGATATGTACCTGCCGCAAGGCGCTTCATTGTTCGTGTACAGCCCCGACGGTAGACAACAGTTGGGTGCATTCACGCCGTATAATAATTCGGCGGATGGAAGTTTCGCAACGGGCTTGATCGATGGTGAAAGTTCCATTGTGGAATACTACGAGCCACAGGCAGAATTGGGCATGGGGCGTTTGGACGTTAAGTCCGTAGGACATGGCTACCGCATGACCGGAACAGCTTTGAGCGACCCCTGCGAAGTGGACGTGAATTGCACCGAAGGAGCCAGCTGGACCGCGCAACGCGATGCCGTAGTGCGGATCAGCGTACTGGACGGGGGATTCAATTACTGGTGCAGCGGTTCCTTGGTCAACAACCTGGCCCAGGACTGCAAGCCATACTTCCTCACGGCGCGCCATTGCGGCGAGACCGCCACCGCATCGGACTTCAACCAATGGAAATTCTACTTCAATTACGAAAAACCCAACTGCGGGTCGGGAGTGGCCACACAGGCGCATTCCATGACCGGTTGCACCAAACGCGGGGATAGCAATGACAACAACAACGGGAACATCAGCGGCTCGGACTACCTGTTGCTGGAAGCCAATACCCCGGACATCCCTTCCACGTACACGCCTTTCTGGGCCGGTTGGGATGCGAACAACTCCGCAACTGCCGGTGGCGTTGGGATCCACCACCCTGCGGGATCGCAGAAGAAGATCAGCACGTTCACGTCAACACCCAGTAGCAGTACTTGGGGTGGTGTACCGGGAACACACTGGACACTTACGTGGGTGACCACCGCGAACGGTCACGGCGTCACCGAAGGAGGATCCTCGGGATCCCCTTTGTTCAACAATGCGAAACGTATCGTTGGCACACTTACAGGTGGTGGATCCTGCTGTGTCGCTGGTGACTGCGGGCCGGGCACCGGACCTAATGTGTCCGATTCATATGGTAAAATGAGCTACCACTGGCAAAGCGACCCGGGCCCAGCGAACCAAAAATTGAAGGTGTGGTTGGATCCCGCAAGCACCGGTCTGCTCACCATGGATGGTAGTTATGACCCCTGCGGCTCCGGTATCGGCATCAGCGAGAATACCGCTGCGCAGATCTCCATCGGGCTATGGCCCAATCCCGCGACGGACCGTGTTGAGGTTTCGTTGCCAAAGACCTTCACAGGTGATGCGAC
Source organism: Flavobacteriales bacterium (assembly GCA_016719225.1). Taxonomy (GTDB): domain Bacteria; phylum Bacteroidota; class Bacteroidia; order Flavobacteriales_F; family PHOS-HE28; genus PHOS-HE28. The sequence continues at coordinate 358,607 of JADKAN010000001.1, forward strand.
CATCGAGATACTGGACCCACTCGGCCGCGTAATTCAAAGCCGGAAGTTCAAGGCGGATGGACAATTAACGTTGGACCTTTCGCATCAAGCGGCCGGCGTTTATACCGCGCGTGTGCTTTGTAACGGAGCCACGATGGGCGCCACTGGATTGGTGGTCCGACGCTGACGGATAACGCTCCGGCTTTCCAGCCGATCGTTGAAGCGCTTCATCACTTGCTGATGAGGCGCTTCTTTTTTTGCGGCTACTCGTTGTGTTCCAACTTCGCTGGCGAAGGCTTCACGGAAGGATCGGAGCCGAGCATATCCACAGGCAACTTCCGCACGCCGTATTTACCCTTCAGCGTAACGCGGCTCAGTTCACCTTCTTCCTTGGTGGCGAAGCGCTGAACGTCGATGTCCGTAGTATCAGTGAATGCTTGCGGCCAATCCTTGCGCACCCGAGCAATGAGCTGTAGCGTGGTGAACTGTTCGGTGGTTTCGAACAACGGCGATATCATCACCGTAGGGCCATTGCGCCAGTTCCCGATGGCATAGCTATAGATAATGTTCTGCGCATGCATGCTACTGATACAAGCAACAAGCGCCAAGGTGAGCATGGTTCTCATCATTGTTTTTTTTGCGTGTTGCAAAGATGGGACCGATCGAAATGAAAAGGAAATTGACACTGCATCGTTGATTTCTATTTGAATGCTTTGTTCATCGTGATGCAATGTCGTCGTTGATTTGGCACAACAAACAACCAACACCATGGCAAAGAAGAAAGCAGCAGCAAAGAAGGCAGCACCGAAAAAGGCAGCAGCGAAGAAGGCAGCCCCTAAGAAGGCAGCGGCCAAGAAGCCAGCAGCCAAGAAGACGGCAGCTAAGAAGAAGGCCGCTCCGAAGAAGGCATCTGCAAAGAAGCCTGCAGCGAAGAAAGTTGCTGCCAAGAAGGTGGCCAAGAAGAAGTAAGGCTTACCAGTACCACTTCGGACCATCGGTCCGGAGCGATCGACGTAAACGTGCAAAGGGCTTCCGCAAGGAAGCCCTTCGCATTTCCGATCGTTCGTGTTCGATCCAGAAGCTTTTCAGTTTTCCGGAGCAATGTCCAACAACAAGAATGTGCCTGGTACCAAGGCCGCACGAGGATGTGGCGTTTCAATGGTGGGCTTCGGCTTCTCCCCGAATTCTGCGGTCGGTAGGAAGAGGTGGTGCGTGCGCGTGTCGATGGCGATGGTGCGTGCGCCCTTCTGCGTGGGTAGTGTAGTTAGCACGTGATACTTGTCCGCGCTGTCCTCTTGCACTACGGTCAGGGTACCCTCGCCGTTGGGTGCGAATGCGCGTTTGGTGCCGGGGTCGAAGGCGGCGCCGTCCACGTGGTCGCCGATCGGCAGCGTGGTTATCACCTTGCCGGTTTGCGCATCCATCACCACCATCAGCTTGTTGTCACAGTTGGAGAAGAGGCGATGCGTCATAACGTCCATGGCAAGTCCGCTGGGTCCTTCGCCCGGCGCGAGCGACCATGTGTGTTCCACTTTCCAAGTGGATGCATTGATCGCACAGACCATGCTCTCGTCCTCCAGGTTCACATACACGTGGCCTTGTCCGTCGCTCACGGCGAGTTCGGGGTTGCCCGCCAAGGTGATGTTCGTTACAACCTTGTTGGTCTTCGCATCGATCACCGTTGCGTTCGAACTGTGCCCGTTGAAGTCGACCACGCAATGCGAGAACGTATCGTAGATGATCGCGTCCGGGCTGGCGCCGTTGACCTTTACACGGGCCAGCACGCGGTAGTTCCCAAGGTCGAAGACGACGACCGATGAATCATCCTTGCAGCTGATGAAACCCTTCTTCACGTCCGGCGCAATGGCGATGCCATGCACACCTTTTGTATCGGTCACGGTGCCCAGCAACTTGCCACTGTGCTCATCCACTACGTTCACTTCGTCGCCATGCGATAGGAAGATCCTGCCTGTGACCTCATCCACGGCGAGCAGGTCCCAATGTCCATCACCGGGAACGGAGAACTTATTGACGACGTGGTAAGCATCCTGCGCAATGCAGGCTTGGCCCACGCACAACGCGAGGCAAAGGCCGATGATGTTCGCTTTCATTTTCGTGTGTTGTTAGCTTGTTCTTTCAGTCGTTGTGGAAGTCTCGTTCCGATCTTCCTTTCGATGCACTATCCGCAGCATGCTGGGCAATACGATCAGCAGCAGCGGCAAGGCAAGGATGAATCCGCCGATGACGGCGATGGCCAACGGGCGATGGAGTTGTGCGCCCGCGCCGATGCCCAAGGCGATCGGCGAAAGCGCGGCGATGGCACCGAGCGCGGTCATGAGTTTCGGGCGCAGGCGCGTGCCGATGGCATAGGTGAGCGAATCGTCCACGCCCTGCTCTTTGCGGTTGTCCGTGTATTGCAGGTAGGTGAAGATGGCGTTCTCGCCGATGATGCCCACGATCATGATGATGCCCGTGTAGCTGCCCACGTTGAGCGGCGTGCCGGTGATGAAGAGCGCAAGGATGCAGCCGCAGACGCCGAACAGCGCGATGCCCAGCATCATCAGCGCCGCGTGCAGGTCGCGGAAGAGGAAGAGCAGCACGATGAAGACGAGCAGGCTCGCGGAACCGAGGATCATCAGCAATTCATGGAAGCTGCGCTGCTGTTCCTTGAAGGCGCCGCCGTAGGTGATGTGGTAGCCCTGCGGCAATGCGATGTTCTTCCGGATCCCCGCTTGGATGTCCTTCATCACACTGCCGAGGTCGCGGCCATTCAGGCGCGCGGTCACCGGCACCATGGGTTGCAGGTCTTCACGCTCCACCTCCGCTTCGCCTTGCTTTACGTGGATGGAGGCCAGCTGCGATACCGCGACCAAGTGACCGTCCGGCAGAAAGATGCGCGCTTTATCCAGATCGTTGAGCGAGGTGGTGGCCGCGTTCGGGTACACCATGCGCACGGGTGTAACCAGCTCGCGCTCGAAGATCTTCCCGGCCGGCACACCTTGCAATTGCAGGCTTAACTGCGCGTCGAGGTCTTGTGGCGAAAGACCCCGCCGCGCCAAGGCTTGGTCATCCGTGCGCACATCCACCGCTGGCCCGGCGATGATGATGCCGTCGAAGACGTCCGCAGTGCCTTGCACGTTTTCCACCACGTGCGCCACTTGTTGCGCCAGCGCTTGCAGTTGGTGTTGATCATTACCGAAGACCTTGATCTCGATGGGCTGGGTGCTGCTCATCAGGTCTCCGAGCATGTCGCCGATCACCTGCCCGAAGTCGATGCGCAGCGCGGGCTGTGAACCCTCGAATCGTTGGCGGATGTCGTCGATCACTTCAGTGGTGGTGCGTTTCCGGTCCTTCTTTAATTGGATCAGATAGTCACCGTAGTTCGGCTCGGTGATGAAGAGGCCCATCTGCGTGCCGGTGCGGCGGCTGTAGCTTTCGATCTCCGGCACCTGCGCGAATGTCTTCTCGGCTTCGCGCAACATGCGGTCCGTTTCTTCCAGCGAAGTTCCGGATGGCGAAGTGTAGTCCAGTACAATGGAGCCTTCGTCCATCTCCGGCAGAAAGCCAGTCTCGAGATGTTGCGCAGCCAGCCATGCGAAGACGCCGATCAACGCCAGAAAGCCGAAGCTGAGAATGGGTCTTCGGATGAACCAGCGCACCCAATTGCCGCTCGTTTCCTTTTTCTTTTCCGGCGACACCGACGTATGCTCATCCTTCGCGCCCGTTGTTCGTTTCGACAACAGCAGGTACACCACCGGCAAGCCGATCCAGGTCACAAGGAACGAACAACTCAGCGTGATGATCATGGTGTCCGTGAGCACCTTGAAGTACGCACCGGCGACGCCGCTCAACAGCACGAAGGGAAGAAAGATGACGACGGTGCTGAGCGAAGAAGCCACCATCGCCGGCAGCAGGAAGCGCACGGATCCGCCGATGAGTTCGCGCGTGGGACGTCCCGGAAATTCTTCGTGCGTGCGGTGGATCTGCTCGGTCACCACGATGGCGTCGTCGATGATTAGCCCGATGGCCGCGGCCAATGCACCGAGTGTCATGATGTTGAGCGTGTGCCCCATCACCTGCATCACGATCAGCGAGAGCGCGAGCGTGACGGGAATGGTGACGAGCAGCACGAGGCTGGAGCGCCACGAACGCAGGAAGATCATCGCCACCACGATGGCCAAGAGCAGACCGATCCACAAACTGTCCTGCACACTGCGGATGGAATCGCGCACGAAGTCCGCCTGCACGTAGTACGGCGTGAGCTTCACGCCTGCGGGTAACAGGCCGTTGTTCAATTCCTTCACGCGTTGTTGCACGCCGTCCGTGATGTCAATGAGGTTGGCGTTCGGCTGCTTCACCACCGCCACCAGTACCGCCGAGGTGCCATTGGCATTGACCCGCGTGTAAGCCGGTTCCTCCTCCACGCTCACCTCGCTGATGTCGCCCAGCCGGGTGATGCGCCTGCCATCATTGGCGATCACCAATTTTTGCAGCTCGTCCAAGGCACCCACCGTCGCGTCCGTCACCGTGAGATACATGCGGTGGTTGGTGAAGAGCCAGCCATCGCTGCCGAGGAAGTTGGTACGTGCGAGCGCCGCGCTCACCGTGTCGGGAACGATGCGCAGGGCGCTCATCACATCGGGCCGCAGGGTGATGCGGTACTCCTTGCGCCGTCCGCCGATGGTGCGCACATCGCTGACGCCCACCACCTGCGCGAGGTAGGGACGCACGGTGTACTCGGCAATGAGGTTGAGTTCGATCGCGCTCTTGCCGCCACCACCGATCACATAGCCCATCACCGGCAGGATCGAAGGATCCATCTTTTCCACGGTGATCGTGGTGCCCGGCGGAAGTTCGTTGCGCACATCGCCGGTGGCGGAGATGATCTGTTGCTTGGCGAGATCGATGTTCACGTTCCAGTCCAGAAAGGCGCTGATCTCGCAACTTCCGCGACCGGTGACGCTGCGCACGGTCATCAAGCCCGGCACGCGCTTGATCGCGGATTCCAGCGGGCGCGTCACCGTCACCATCATCTTGCCCACGGGTTGCAGACCGCTGTCGGCGATCACCTTCACCTTCGGCAAGGTCACTTCCGGAAAGAGCGAAGATTGCAGCCGCGTGTAGGTGAAGAGGCCGCCCATCAGCACCACGGCCAACACCACGGTCACCGGGTTCTTGTAGCGGACGAAGAAATCCTTCATCGGTCAAGGAGCGGTGATCATCACATTCGCTGTGTCCGGAAGTCCGTAGCCGCCGTTAAGTAGGAACCGGTCGCCGGGATCGAAGCGAGGTTTCAGCACTTCCACGCTGTCGTGCGTTGCGATGCCGCGCTCCACCGGCACCTTCACCGCCGTGCTGTCATTCGCCAGGCGCATCACCCAGAAGGTGGTCATCTCCTCGTTGCCGAGCACGGCGCTCGCGGGAAGTATCTGTGCGTCGGCATGGCGGTCCACGGTGAGCCGCACGGTGCCTGCGAGGCCTTCGGGAAAGACCTTCGCTACTGCGGGCTTCACCACGTAGCGTTGAGTTTGCGAGGTGCTGTCCATCATCGATAATTGCGTTTCGATGGTGCCTCGCACGGTGCTGGAATCCGGCAGCACGATGGTGCATGCGGTACCGATGGTGGCCTTGGCGTTGAACTCGTAGGGCACATCCATCACAAAGACGGAACTGCTCGCATCGGCGATCACCGCGAGCTGATCGCCGTCGCTCACGTAGTCGTTGAGCAGCTTGTTCACCTGCATCGCGATGCCGCTGGCCGGCGCGGTGATGGTGATGGTTCCGCCGATGCTGAAGAGGCTGTCCTTCTTGGCCCAAGCGCCCAAGGCCTCGGCTTCCTTGGTCTTCAGTTCATAGATCGGCTGACCCGCTTTCACATGCTCTCCCAAGGCGATGTGGCAACGCACCACGCGCCCATTGATGGTGGAGCGGACGATGTTCTTCCGCAGGAAACGCGACATGGCGTTGAGCACCACCGTGTTCTTGATCGCCCCTGTGGCGATCCGTGTTACCGTGACCGGCGTGTGAGGATCCGCAGTGGGGTCTTCCGAGGAAATCGTTCCGCCACCGCATGCGGAAAGCAGCAGCAACGCGACAGCGCTCGCCATCCCGAAAGTGCGGGTAGGGCCGCTCGTCGTCAGGGCCGGGGACATCCGGTGATCATTCGTCATTGCAGATGGATGAGTTCGTTGAGCGTGCGTTCGCGGTCGGCTTCGGCCTGTACCATCGCATCGGCGGTGCGCGCGTGATCGTTCAAGGTGAGGAAGAGATCGGTGGGCCGCACCAGCGCTTGTCCCAGTTCCACGCGATAGAGGTTGATCAATTGTTCCTCCTCGGCATACTGGCGCCGGTAGTCGGCTACCAGCGAATCGGCACGCACGGCCGCGTCCATCAACAAGGCGTGGCGTTGTAGCAATTGCTCCGAGAGAAAATCGCGGTAGCCCTTGCGCGTCGCCTCCTTCAGGGCCACGCGTTGGTGCTCCAATTTCCTGCGCCCCCCGTCGAAGATCGGCACTTGCAGGTTGAGGCCCGCGCTTGCGCCGAAGCGGTTCGGAATGTCACCGATGGTGATCGCGTCCAATCCCGCATCGCCCACGGCGCGCAGTTGTGCACGGTAGTAGAGGTCCACCCGGCGGTTCGCTACAGCATTGACCAAACTGTCCGCCACGTAGCGCTGCATGCGCGGCGTGTTCGCGGGATCGAATGCCGCCGACGGCGTAAGTCCCGGTGGAGCAAGCTCCGTCAATGCCGTTTCCTTGATGCCGCAGAGGGCGTACAACAGGCGCAGGTCCTTGTGAAGTTGGGCCTCCGCCTGCGCGGCCGTTATCTGTTGCGCATGCAGATTCACGCGCAGGCCCAGCACGTCGGTCTGCTGGTAGATACCATGCGCCGTCAGTCGCGTGATCACGGTGTCCTCCACGGCCATCAGACGTAGTCGTTCCTGAGCCAACTGCAATGCGCGCTGGTCCGCATAAGCGCTGATGTACTGCTCGGTGATGCGCCTGCCCAGTTCCAGCAGCGTATCCTGCAGCACCGCGCGCAGCACCAGGTTCTGCACCCCGACGGAATCCAAGGCGGACTGCAAGCGGTTGCCCGCGAAAAGCGGAACGGAGGCACCCACCATCGCAGCATATAGGCCACCGTTGGTAATGGCGGGATCGTAGCCCCAATGTGCACCGCTCGGCGCATAGAGGACCTGGCCGGTGCCGTCCACCTGCGGCCGTTGGCGCGCATGCACTTCCGCGCTATCGATGCCCAGCATGCCCAGCTGGTATCCCAGGTCCCCCACGGCGGGGCTGTTCGCGGCAGCGGCAAGCAAGTACTGCTCCAGCGTTCCGGTCTGTGCGCGGGCCGGAACGGAAAGGCCCAAGGCTGCAGCAACAACGACCCCCCATAGCGCACCCGCCCCGAGCCATCGTGCGATGTTCGGGGCGGGGTTCGCCAGCGTCATGTTCATTTGTTCAATTCACCGGCGCGGAGCTCAGTCGTTATCGTTGTCCTCGTCGTTGCCTTTCTCCTCCATCTTCTCCTTCATCACCTTGCCGTCGGTGGAGAAAACAACCTCCATGGATTGCTCGCCTTTCTCCATGTCCACTTCGTACAGCTCTCCTTTGGGGCTGTCCACATGGGAGATATCACCGAGCTTTTGATCCGCGTAGTTCTGTGCAATGGTAGCACGCACGGGTGCGGGCAGAGCGGCCAACTTCAGGTCCTTCTCCGTCTCCATCCATTCACCGGTGTTGCCGTAGGTGGCGCTCATCGATTCGGAACCCTGCTTGAATTCCACTTCGTATTCGGTCTTCGATTCCATTCCCCAATGTGCGTGATCGGCCTTTGGGAATTGCTTCATGAATGCGGCCTTCACCGGTTGGGGCACATCGGCCTCGCTCACTTTTTGCCCGCAGGCGCTGACGCTGAGGGCCAAGACGGACAGGATCATCAAGGGGGTTTTCATGGGTCGTTTGCGTTGGTTCGATGCAAAGCAACCGCTTGATCCTGTCGAGATCCTGAAGTTGACAGCAGGTGCTCAACCCCTGCGGACAGCGAGCACGTGCATGCCGTGTTCTAGCGCATACGCCGCAACAAGCCCGTTCCGTTCCGCGATCTCCTTCACCATGGAAAGGCCCAAAACTCGCGTGACATTTAAGGCATACGGCGCGGGCAGGTCGGTCGTGTTGTCGCTGAAAAGATCAATGCGCATGATGATTCAGGAAGAATCTCAATGGGCTTCGGAAGCTGCTGGTGCATTGTTGAAATACTTCCGTCGTGCCCAGAGCGCCACATTCACCAAAGCGATCAGCGCGGGTACTTCCACCAGCGGACCGATAACGCCCACGAAGGCCTGGCCGCTGTGGATGCCGAAGACGCCTATGGACACGGCGATGGCGAGCTCGAAGTTGTTGCCCGCAGCGGTGAAGGCGACGGACGCGCTCTTGGAATAGTCGGCGCCGAACCAGCGGCCCAGTGCGAGGCTGATGCCGAACATCACGGCGAAGTAGATCACCAACGGGATGGCGATCCGCACCACATCGAGCGGCAGTTGCACGATCATCTCGCCCTTGAGGCTGAACATGACCATGATGGTGAAGAGCAACGCGATGAGGGTGATAGGGGAAATGCGCGGAATGAAGCTTTCGCGGTACCACGTTCCACCCTTGGCCTTCACCAGGAGGTAACGCGTGAGGAAACCCGCTGCGAAGGGAATGCCGAGGTAGATGCCGACGCTCTTCGCGATCTCGCCGATGGAAACGTTTACCGTCGACGAGTCCACGCCGAAATAGGGCGGCAGGACGGTGATGAAGACATAGGCATAAACGCTGTAGAGCAGCACTTGGAAAATACTGTTGAGCGCGACCAGCCCGGCGGCGTACTCGCGGTCGCCTTCGGCCAGTTCATTCCACACGATCACCATGGCGATGCAGCGGGCAAGGCCGATGAGGATGAGGCCCACCATGTATTCCGGCCGGTCGCGAAGGAAGAGCAGCGCCAAAGTGAACATCAGCACAGGTCCGATGACCCAATTGAGGATGAGCGATACGCTGAGCACGCGGGTGTTGCGGAACACCTCGCCCATCTTCTCATAGCGCACTTTGGCCAGCGGCGGATACATCATCAGGATGAGGCCGATGGCAATGGGCCAATTGGTGCTACCGGTGGCCATGCCGCTGATGTCGTCGCCCACTTGAGGGATGAAATGGCCAAGGGCCACGCCCAGGGCCATGGCCAGAAAGATCCACAAGGTGAGGTAGCGGTCCAGGAAGCCGAGCTTCTTGCGTTCGAGCGCCGGTGCGCAGTGTTCCATGGTCATCGGCTGGCTTGTTGCATCACATGGAACAGCTCTGCGGCGATCCGCAGACTGCATTCATCGTAGCGCGCTTCTTCTTCGGGAGTGCCGTCGGCTTCCTTGGGATCGTTGTAGGGCAGGCTGATGCGGTCCAAAGCACCACTCACGATGGGACAGGCGGCATCGGCTTGTGAGCAGGTCATCACGGCGCAGAAGCCGGTGGACGGATTCGCGGGATCGTCGTACGTCTTGCTCCAGCAGTGTTCAGGCGTGCGCTCTTCGGTGAAGGACACTTCGTACACGGAGTTGTTGCCTTCGGGCTTGGTCATCTGGAAACCAGCGCGCTCCAGCGCTGCTGCTGCGCGTGCGTTGAAGGCCGTAGCCTCGGTGCCCCCGCTGTAGGTGCGTAGATGGTCCAACCCGGATCGCCAAGCTGCAGTGGCCGCCCACAACTGGCCAAAGAGACTTCGGCGACTGTTGTGCGTGCAGATGAAGGTAAGGTCGGCGGTGGTGACGGCAGCCTTGCGCTTCTTGATGAAGTCGGCCATCAGGTCGAGGCTTTTCGTGCGTTCGGCCGGGATGGAAGCCATGGCAGGCAGCACACGTTCGTTCAGATAGCGCTGCAGGCCGGGATGGGTCGTGCGGTCCATATCTAATGTTGGATCGGGGTTTAGAGAAAACAGGCTGGTCGGCGGGATCGTCTATGCCTATTATGGCGATGTTGCTTGTGTATGTTCGCTCAACAGCAATCGTTGCCAATGGGTTTGTACTTGCTGAAGAGGGCGCTAAAGCCCGCTTGCGCTTTCGCCCAGGTCTTCGGTTCGATGCAGTAGCATACACTGCTGCCTTCCACCGTGCCTGTAATGAGGCCGGCATCCTTCAGCTCGCGCAAGTGCTGGCTGATGGTGGCCTGTGCCAAGCCCAGCTCATCCACCAGACTGCCGCAAACGCAGGTCTTCTTTTTCAGCAGGTATTGAAGGATGGTGATCCGCGCCGGGTGGCCCAGCACCCTGGCCCAAGTAGCCAGTTGGTTCTGTTGCGCTGTGAAGAGATCGGTCTTGGTGACGCCCATGGGTTCTGATATATCGCAATATTACGATATGGTACGCGAACATCGGCACAATGCAATGATCGAGATCCCCAAGCCCCCGTGTGTATTTCTGGCAACTTGGTAAATGCGCCCCTTAGCGGCCGGGTCACCTTCCGGAGCATTGGGACCCGTCCAAGGAAGCACCCCAAATGTCTTCCCCCCTGCGAATACAAAGCACATGCATCCCATTCTCAAACGTGTACGCCACGACCAGCCCATTCCGTTCCGCCATCTCCTTCACCATGGAAAGGCCGAGACCTGCGGAGGAACTGGATGGATCGCCCTTGGCAAAGCGTTCGAAAAGCGTGCTGGGGTCCACGGCAAGTGTGCCGCCACTGTTGCGCACAGTGATCGCATCGCGCGTGGTGGTGATGGTGATCGATCCGCCTTGCAGGTTGTGCTGAACGGCGTTGCGCAGCAGATTCGACATCAGCAGTTGTGCTTGCATGGGCGGCAGTTGGATCCCGCAGGGCTCCTCTTCCGTGAATTGCACCGCGAGTCCTTGTTGTGCGATCGGGTCCTTCAGCAATTCCAGCTCCTCGTGGATGATGCGCTGCCAGTCCACATTCTCCGCAGGGGTTCCGCCTTCGCCGACCTTGGCCAAGAGCAGCATGTCATTGATGGTGCGGCCCATCCGCTCCGATGCCGTGTACATGCCTTGGATCACCTCGGCTTCGCGCTCGCCCATCGCGGGCGATTGGATCAGTTGATCGAGCCTTCCGCGCAGTATCGCCAGCGGCGTGCGCAACTCGTGCGCGGCCTGTTCGGTGAATCGTTTTTGTGCAGTGAAGTCGCGGCGCATGTTGGCCATCATGCCCTCCAGCGCGTTCGCCATGCCGGTGAATTCATCCACGTTGGAAGCGGCCAGCGGAGGCGAAGGACCATCAGGGCGGAAGTGTTCCATGGCTTTTAGGCTCGCATGGAACGGACGCCACAAGCGCGCGGAGAGCCAGCGGAACAACACCAATGTGCACAGCGTGAAGAGCACCAGCACGGCGGCGATACTGAGGGCGATGCCGAATACCAGATCGTCCGTTTCCAATTGCGAACGACCGATGGTCATCGTTACCGCGCTGCCGTCCGCCATCGTTGCCGGAAAGCGGCCTACCCGCCACGGGATGTCCTCCGCTTGCAGACTGTCATAGATGACCGTGTCGGAGAACAGTTGGTGCGTAATGGTCCCCGCTGCGATCCTTACCAACATGTCGGGAGCTGTGATCTCCAGGTCCCGGTCCGCCGTGCGCATCCGTTCGCGCAGCAATATCGCATGATCCTCCAGCGCTTCGTCCACCTCCAACGTTACCGTATGGCGCACCAGCCCATAGCCGATGGCCGTGCCGATCACCACCATTGGCAGTGCCAAAAGAGCTTGATAGAACGCGGTGCGTTGAAGCAGTTTCATGTGCGGTCGCTCATGCGGTAGCCGAGGCCGTAGACGGTCTTGATCAAGCCGTCACATCCGTGTGCGGCGAGCTTTTTCCGCAAATTCTTGACATGCGCATAGAGGAAGTCGTCGCGGTCCATGCGCTCCGCAAGGTCGCCCCACACATGCTCCAGGATCGCGCTTCGCGAAAGCACGCGGTCCTTGTTCACGGCCAGGAAATGCAGCAGGTCGAATTCGGTCCCGGTAAGATCCAAGTGCTCGCCTTGCACTTCCGCCAAGCGGTCATCCGGCACGACGCGCAAGGTCCCGATGGTGATGGAGTCCTGTGCCTTGGCCTGTTTGCGTCGCACCAAGGCCCGCATTCGCGCCACAAGTTCCGGCAGGTGAAATGGCTTCGGAAGATAGTCGTCGGCGCCTAGGTCGAGGCCATTCACTTTGTCATCCAGCGATCCCTTTGCGGAGATGATGATGATGCCGCAGCTGTTGTCGGCCTTGCGCAATGCGCGAACGATGTCGAGCCCGTTCCCAAGGGGCAGGGTAATGTCCACCAGGACGGCGTCATAGCTGTGCAGTTGCGCCTTTTCCATGGCGGTAGGGAAGTCCGTGGCGGATTCCACCAAGTGGCCTTCGTCCTGCAAGTACTGCCGGATGGCCCGGCGCAGTTCCGATTCGTCCTCGATGAGGAGCACCTTCATGCGTGCAAGCTATACCGCGATCCTATCGCGATCTTGAAGAACTGAAATCAAGGACTGGCGGCCTCAACGCTGACATTCAAGGACTGCGGGTGATCAGTGCTTGGCCTAGAACTCCAACCGGTAACTCACATTCGGGATGATACCCAACTGATATTTCGTTACCATTTCACCCTTCCGACCGTCGTAATAGGTGTATGCAGGATTCTGCGCGTTGGTCACATTCTGTAGGTCCAACGCCCAAGTGCCTGTGCGGCGTTGATGGTCGTGTTTCAAGTACACCCGCACGTCCAAGCTATAGGTCGCACCGAGCTGAACGGTCCAAAGGCCCGGATCGAATACGGGCGGATCTTGTGGAGCTCCCAAAGCTTCCGGATTGGCGCGTGGCCCACCACCGGCATTGAAGCGCCCGCTCAAGCCCCATGTGCGCGTTACGGCTTCTTTTACTTTGGCGAATTCCTTTCCCCCAAGCAGGTTCATGCCCCAAGTACCTGCCCAGCGACTGTCGTATTCATCGCCGTGTGCGTCGGTGTAGCGGCTTGTGTATACCGTAGCGTTGGCGGCGTAATAGTAATGATCCGCGAAACGGTGGTTCACGCTCAACTCCACTCCGGTATTATACGCGTCGCCGGTGTTCTGCAGAGGCGAACCGATGGGAAGGTCCCAAACGTTCAAAATGCTCAAGCCCCGAAGGCTTGCAGTATCGTTGGCGTAGTAGGGCAGGGGAGCACGAACCAACTGTTGGTAGTAGACTTCCCCATGCAATGTCATGTTCTTCTTGATCGGCAGGTCCATGCCCAGCACCAGATCATGCGACCGGATCATCCCGATGTCGTGGTTCGAAAAGCCGACCTGGCCCACCGGTTGCACATTCATTACCTGCCATTCCGGCAGCAGGGCCCGCACCCCGTATTCCAATGCCCACTTTCCGCCGTTCGGGAGCTTCCATTCCAATCCGGCCCGCGGCTCGGCGACCAGATCTTTATTAAAGGTGAGGTATGAAATGCCGAATCCTGCCGAGGCTTGCAGGCGCTCGGTCAAGCTGTACCGGCCTATTACCCAAGGCCTCATTAACCATCCGTTCAGATCGCTGTCGATCAAGGTGGTCATGCTGCGTTGCGTGGCACTCGCACCGGCGGCATAACCGGAGCGGCTGCCCACTGCGCCTTCCACCTCCGCTACTGCCGAGATCTTGCGCTCGCTGAACGGAATGTCCGTGCTGTACTGGATGCTGAAGTCTTTGTTGAGCCCGTCCTCCCTGCGGTCCTGATCGCCTTCTGAGACCACCAACGTGGAACTGAATATGGCACTTCCCTTCAATGGCAAACGCACGCTTGCGCCTGCTGCGCCGGCGCTCGCAGTGAAATTTATATCCTTGCTGTCCTTGTCGGTCTTCCATTTTGTCGTATCCCGATTCGCCAAGAAGTTATTGCTGCTGTTCCCACCCAGACCGAAGAGGTGGAGGTCGCCGCGCTTGCCCGCTGGTAACGTAACGTGGAAGGACAGGTCCTGGAAGTTCACCGCCTCGTCCCCCAGATCCACGCCGATCGCGTTCAACAGGCCCACGGTAGAGTATCTGTAGTTCACCAAATAGGAGGACCGACCCCCTTTTCCGATAGGCCCTTCCGTGGAAACGTCGAGGCCCACCAGGTCCGCTTGTAACGTCCATTCCTGATGGCTGCTGTTGCCGTTGCGCAACTGCATGTCAAGGATCCCCCCCAGTGCGTTGTCCTTGCCCGGCGGCAATACGCCGGTGAGTAATTGGGATGTGCCCAGCATTTGTGCGCTAAGGATATTCACACCGCCACCACTTGACGTCGGCTGGTCACTGGCTGTACCCGCATTGCCCAAATGGTTCGGGCTTACGATCTCCGCGCCTTGCAAATACCACGCATTGGTGTTGGGCCCGTTCCCACGGATGCTCAAGTGGTTGGCTCCATTGCCCACCTGTACCACACCGGGAAAAGCCGCCACCAAACGACCCGGATCACTGAATGTGGATGGCCAACGCAAGCTCTGCTCCACGGTGAATGCTTGTGACCCTAAAGGTGAGGCCTGTTCCCGGGCCATGGGATTGATCGTTACCGAGCTGAGCTCTTTGCCGGTAGGCGACAGTTCCAGCCGCTGCTCACTTTGCTTTCCGGCGCGAAGAAGCAGTTCCGGCACTTCCAACGTGTCGTAGCCAACTGCGGCCGCACGCAAAGCGTAGTGCCCAACAGGAATGGCTGCCATGCGGAATTTCCCCGCACTATCGCTGGTGGTGGTGAGCGAAATGTTACCCGGAACAAGATAGAGCGAGGCTTCTTTAACCGGTTGGCCTGTGCGTATGTCCACCACTTCACCTGTCAGCGTGGCCATCGGCGGCTGGGCACTGCCGGATAGCGCGGTGAACGTGATGAGCAGCGCGAGAAGCCGATCCAGTGTATGAATCATGATGTGAAGCTAAGGACTTCAACAAGGGACATGGGGATGACTTCGTCTTTTTTGACAGGCTCACATCCCGACAGCCTTAATGCAGATCTCGGCGGAATTAAGAGATAGGGTCCTATGCTGCGGTATGGAACGCAGAAATGGAGGATCCAGGAGCGGGACAGGTTCTGCTGCCGTTTTTTGCGATACAAGTGGTCAAAGCAAGCCCTGACCGGTCATCGGCGCTTGCGCCGGTGATCGTAACCAAGTTCCGCGTTCAAGCATCGGATGATGGATGACGCCTGTCATTCCTCCAAGTGATGATCAGCAGCAAAAGCAGCATTGCCGAACTTACTTTTGGCCTGCGATGCGCGTTTTTTCGGTCGTTCTCCTGTTGCACTTTATTGCCATCACCGTTGCTCCGGCGTGGATCACGTTGGACTTTGTGGTGGAGCGCGACCGTATTGAGCGGGAACTTTGCGTGCAGCGTTCGGTGCCTGAGGGTCAGCGGACCTGCCACGGACAATGCTTCCTTATGAAGCGTTTGCAGAAGAGCGGGGAACGCGAACGCAACCTGCCCATGGAACTGCGTGCCGTGCGCATTGGGGACATGATCACCAATGACGGACAGTTGGTCCTGGTAGTTCCGCAGAAAAGGGACAAGGAGATCTGGGCCATGCTCTCGGAAGATGTGAAGGAAGGCCATCCGCGCCGCCTTGCTCCGGTGCCTTGGTGTTGAGCAGCCTATCGTTCCCCCTTCGTGTGTCATTTTGCCGGAACGGGGGAATGGCATCTGTTAAGCTACAGTAACCAAACATTTTCCGAATGAAGAAGTCCCTTGTGCTGGGCGCGCTGCTGCTTTTGGCGTTCCCCGGCTGGGCCTGTGACCAATGCGGTTGCGGCCTGCTGCTCGGCGTGCAGCCTTACGATCACGCCAATAATTTCGGTCTGCAATGGCGCATGCGCTACTTGCACGGTGATATCACGGCACCCTCGACGATGAGCCTGTTGAAACACGGCGGCCATGATGGACCCAATAGTGGCCCGGCTTCATACACCGAAGAATACATGGTGCTGGAAGCCCGTGGGCAGGTGTGGATCGGTGATCGGTTCAACCTGACGGGAAGCATTCCATTGTTGAACAACTTCCAAGCAGTGGACGGTATCCGCCGGGCCGATCTCTATGCCGTGGGCGACCCGATGCTGCTTGCGCGTTACGTGGTACTTGGCTCCAAGTCCGGGCCGGACACCACGCGGTTGCGCCATAGGCTGACCGCCGGGCTGGGTGTGAAGATCCCACTGGGTCGCACGGACGTGGAACAGTTCGGTGAAACACTGGACCATGACCTGCAACCGGGAACCGGTACATGGGACGGTCTGGCCAGTTTGGAGTATTCCGTGCGCGGTAAACGGTTTGGTGGCAGCGTTGCTCTCGTTGGTCGTTACAACACGGAAATGACCGACGCCCACCGGATGGGCAATAGCGGGAGCCTGACCGCAGAGGTCTTTCGTGTGTTCCGGCAGAGGTCGTTCCAATGGTTGCCCTCCGTGGGCGGATACGTGGAGTACGCCCGTCCCGATGCGGACCAAGGCATGCAGGACATGACCACGGGCGGCACCACGGTCTTCTCCAACTTGGGGGTACGCCTCTGGTGGAAAGCATTGGGCTTTTCCTTCGCATGGCAACACGCCTTGGTGAACGACATCGGCTCGCTGATGATCCCCAACCGCGAGCGCTTTGTCGCCGGCATCAACTACAGTTTCGAAAAAGATTGAACCAGAACAAACAGCGATGACTTCATCGCCTTCAACAAAACCGGTCATAAGGACCACCCTCATCACACGAACATCATGATCAACAAGAACCTGCCGCTCTTCCTTGCGACACTTTCACTGCTTGCCGCCACGGGGTGCAAAAAGGATTCCGTGGATCCGCCCGTCGATACGCCTTCCACGGAAGTGGCCGTTAACGCAACCGTAGGTATGCATTTCAACTTTGTGAACGGCACCGTGCCATTTACGCTCAATTCCACCGTGGTACAGGACAGCCTCGGCCACAACGTAAAGTTGGACAAAGTGAAGTTCTACATCAGTGGTCTCCATGCCTTCAACGATGAAGGCGAAGTGCTGGCGCATTACGAAGATGCCATCCTGCTGGTGGATGCCCTGCACGCTGACTCCACCTACGCAATTGGGGCCATTCATGCCTCGCACATCCATGAGTTCGAGTTCGACCTTGGGTTGGAGCCTACCACTAATAGTGTAATTCCAGGCATGGCTACTGGCCCGCTGAGCGATACCACCATGTGGTTCAACACGACAATGGGACATAAATTCCTGCTGGTCGATGGCATGGCGGACATCAATGGAGACGGCGTTTTCGAGCAACCCGTGAAGTACGCCTGCGGCATGGACATGCTGCTAACGCCCGCACACGCCCATGTGCACCACAACCTGACGGAAGGCGAGTTCTTTGCTGCGGAAGTGAATGTGGACCTGGGCTTGCTTTTCCGCGGTATTGACCTCGCCACGGATAACATGCCCATGATGGACGCAGCACCCAGTATGCGCGCTATGCAAAATCTATCCACAGGTATCGACGGCATGGAGTAACACATTAATGCGCTTAAATGGAAAGGGCTGTCCGCAAGGACAGCCCTTTTTATGTGCGGTCTGCCTGATCCGCACCCACACTTTACGTCCCGTTAAGGATTACGCCTATTTGCTAAAAGCGCCTGCAAACGTTGCGCATCCGTAGTCGAGGGTAGTAGCTCACTGAAGCCTGCGCCGGTCACCCGCATAAAGGCCAATGCCTGGTAGATCCCAGCTGCCAAGTAGGCCAACGAGCCGCTCGCCGCCGCACCCAACAGGCCGAATGCAGGTATCAACGTGAAGCCTGCGGCCAACATGGCCAAGAGGCCGATGCCCGAGCCGATCACATTATGCTTGTTCTGCGCCGTACCGCTGAAATAATGGCTGAACGCCTGGGAAGCTGCCAAGCCCAAAATACCGGGGGCCAGCATCGCGATGATGGGCCGTAACCCGAAAACCTCCGGTCCGAAGACCCACGAGAACAGGGCTTCCGGAATGAGCAGGAGGGCCACCAAAGCGAGCAAAGCACAGGACACGGAAAGCTTCAGCATATCGATCGTTACACGTTTCTGGCCTTCGGTGCTTTCGGTGTTGCTCACTTTGCTGTACAGCACCACGGCCACGCTACGCGGCACCAACCAAGCACCTTCCGAGAGTTGGTTCGCCACCACGTAAAGTCCGAGCAGCGAGGTGTTGCGGTAGTGCTCGATCAGCCAATAGCTAACGCGGTAGAGCACGAGTTGCAAGCCATTCGCACCCTGCACCATCAGCCCTTGGCCGGCCATCGTGCGCCATACGTCAGCGGGAGCGGCCATGGCGGGTGCCGGGCTGTTGCGCGTCGCGAACGCACTGGCGAGCAAAGAGATACCGAACGCGCCATAGGCCGCATGCACATAGTCGAGCGGGGTGGGCGAGGGGCGGAAGGCAAGCAAGGCGAACACGCCCAACAGCAGCACCGAACGCAGCATGTCCACGTAGTTGTAAGCACGCACGCGCTGCTGCCCTAACAGCACACCGGTGTGTATGGAATAGCCGGATTGCAGGAATGCCAACACGCCTACATGCTCCGCGTATCCCTCAGGGACCAAGTGTGCGTATTTCACAATGGCGTAACCTACCACGCTCAGCACCACCGCCCATACGTATGCGTGCGGCACCAGCCGTGCCAACGGCACACGCGGTACCATGTACACCATCACCCCGCCACCAAAAGCACCCGCCAACAGGCCAACGAGGGTAATTCCCAAGGCGATGAGCCCGATAACGCCGATGCCCTCCACGCCCAGTCGATGCCCGGCAACCACCGATACCAATAGCCCCATGGCCGTGGTGATGATGCGCGCACCGATGGTGCCGGTGATCTGCTTCAACATTCAACGCTCGACTTTGCGCTTGTTCTTATCCCCGTCCGGCCTTCCCATCAGTTTGCCCAACTTGCGTTGCCGCACCCGGCTGCGTTGCCGTTCATCGGTGATGAACCGCTTGCCGTCCACCAACGTAACGTCGCCCACCGCGCTGATGGTGTGCATGCCCTTGTCCCACGAACCTTTGAAGGGACCGATGAATTTCACCGTCTCTTCCGCGAAGCGTTCCGGCGATAGTTCCGTAACCCGGTTCAGTGCCACGCGGCCACCGTAAGTGCGGCTGCAATCCTGGCCGGGTCGCCACAGTTCGCCGTCCACTGTGAATGGTGTTCCCGCTGGCCGCGCCGAGCGGATGTCGCTCTTCACTGGGTTCTGTGGATGCGCGGTGTAAGGCCCTTCCAGCCGATCGCTGAAGTACACGAAGAGTTCCGTGCCGGTGAGCGGTGCCTTCGTGCCGAACAGCCACCAGCGGCCTTGGTAAGGCAATAATGTGGGGTCCACCAAGGGCTCTTCCAACAGTACGCATTCCGGGACCAACGCTTCATTTTCCACGGAAAGGGTGTACAGTTCCACATGCCCAGTGCTGGCCTGTTCCGGCACTACATGGATCCTGCCCTCGTGCTCGATAACGAACGGGTAGGAGAGATGGCCCGCCGTTTCCATCATGGTGCGCGAACGCTTCAGGTCGCCATCGCGTTTGGGCCGCAGCCGGGCAATGGAAGCTTTACCCGCTTCCTGATCGAATTTTTCATAGAGCACATTCAAACGGCCATCCGCCTGGTAGCCGAACGGGTCCGCGCGGTATTGACCGTCGGCAGGCGGCGGCAACCAGCGCACGTTCACCTGCGGGTCGTCCTGTACCAATACTGAAATAGGATGGGGAAGCACGCCGATATTCCATTCCTCGTGCGTCTTCAGCTCCGCACGGTGGAAACGCATTTTGTTCACCACCATCTTCCAGCGGAAGCGCAAAAAATCCATGTTGCCCGGGTAGCGATGGATGGGTGCCTCGGTTGTGCTTGTTCGGCCTTCGGCAGCGGTTGTGTTGCCAGCTAGGAGTTCGCGGCAGACCTGTGCGGGCCAATGGGCGCTGTGCATCAGCACTGTCCCAACGGTTTCAGGAAGTGAATGGTCGATGGTCTTGAAGGCACCTTTCCGCAGGATGCGACCGCCGTCCAGTTTTTCCGTTAGGCGTTGAAGAACGGCACCGGTGACCGGCTCGCCATCCATAATTTCCCAAAGGCCCGGAGGACCGCCCCGATAGTGCATTTCGTCACCATGGTGGAAACTCCAAACGCCATATCTCGGCAACTCCAACACGCCGCCTTTGATGATATTGAAGCCGAAACGCAGCAGTATATCCGGTGAATAGGCTCGGATCTTTTCCAGGTCCGGTGCGGTGAAATGTTCAGCGCCTTTCTTTAGTTCGGTGCGGCAGTTTACAAGCGGTGCTTGGCCAAGTAATGCCGAAGCATCCTCGCTTTTCATGGCATCGGCCTGCCCGGCGCCATCGCGCCAACGCCGGTAGAGCGCGGTGGCCCAACGGCGTTTCGGCTTCAGTACTTGACCCTCTTGGGGCTGGCGCAGGACCACAACAGCGATCGTTACCCCGGACACCGCCAGTAAATGCCGCAGGCATGCTATCTGCCAACGTTGAAGGTGCGTGCTTTCGCACAGCAGGCCGATGCGCAAACCCATATCAGGTATGGCCAAGGATGGATCGGTAGATGGAAACATATTGCTGCGCAACAGCGAAAGGAGTGAATTTCCCACCCAACGAATCCCGCTGCTTTTGCGGGGGAAATGCCTCGTGCTTGGATGCAACCTCAAGCATGGCAGCGGCTAATGCGGCATCGTCCTTCACAGGAATGAGCACGCCGTTGCCGTCGTGGATAAGTGCCTCCGGGCCGCCACAGCGCGTGGCGATCACGGGCTTGCCGAGTGCCAGCGCCTCACCGGTGACAATGCTGAAGGTCTCTACGTTGCTGTTCACGATCACGCTGCCACAGGTTGCCATGCGGTCCAACACGGCGTTATTCTCCATACGTCCAAGCCATTGCACTTGTGTTTCCAGCCCCGATCTCCGGCTGAGTTCCTGAAGTACTTCGCGGTCCGCGCCTCCACCGATGATCGTCAAACGCCACCCAGTGCCGCCTGCGCTCGCTTTTTGGAATGCGCGTAGCACACCGCTGATGTTCTTGATGTTGTCGACCATGTCAGCAACGACCAGAAAGTCCGTGGCCGGGCCAAGTGGTGGCAGTGGTCTATCCATGCCCGGCACGATGTTCGGCACCACAACGGGATTTTTCGCCAGTCCGTTCCGCTCCAAGGCGGCTGCAAGATGAGGGCTTACCGCGGTCACTTTTGCAGCACCCCGCATCACCCATCGGTCCACCGCCTTCGCAAAAAAAGAACGGGCACTCCAAGTGCCGGTGATGTAAGCGCTGCCATGTTCGGTAACGAGGTAGGGAAGGCCCCATTTCAACTTGAGCCAACGGGCCACCAACGCAGGTGCCGTGAGCACGTGTACATGGGTCAGGTCCGGTTTGCCACGCTCACTGCGTACCCGGGCCAAAGCGTTGGCCATGGCGCGCCAATAGCGGAGAAAGTTCGCCGCGCGCCGGAATGCTGCAGGGCCATTCTCCGCTGGCCGGAAATAACTGCGGACTTCCCAAAGATCGCCTTCCTGACTTTTTTCAACGGTCCAGCACGCTTTTGATGCTGGTGCTATGTATACAACGCTTACCCGTACCACCTCCGAAACCGCCTGGAACTGCTTTTGGATGAAGCTGCCAAGCTGGACATCCGCCTCATTCGGATACCATTTGGGCAGGGCAAGGATGTGCATGCTTGCGCAAAGTAACGCGGTGGCCCCGCACTGATTATCTTTGCCGCCCGCTCAACGGACCGTTGGATGGAAATGGTGGATGTAGCTCAGTTGGTTAGAGCGCCGGATTGTGATTCCGGAGGTCGCCGGTTCAAGCCCGGTCTTCCACCCAAACACGAAGCCCCGAAAGGGGCTTTTTGTTTGGGTGGAAGACAAGCCGCGCAGCGGCTACCGGCCGCATAGCGGACGGTGGCTTGGAATTCATCCCGCGCGTCAGACGCGGGAAGCCCGGTCTTCCACCCAAACACGAAGCCCCGAAAGGGGCTTTTGTTTGGGTGGAAGACAAGCCGCCGCAGTGGCTACCGGCCGCATAGCGGACGGTGGCTTGAATTCATCCCGCGCGTCAGACGCGGGAAGCCTGGTCTTCCACCCAAACACGAAGCCCCGAAAGGGGCTTTTTGTTTGGAGCAAGCCGCGCAGCGGCTACCGGCCGCATAGCGGACGGTGGCTTGGAATTCATCCCGCGCGTCAGACGCGGGAAGCCCGGTCTTCCACCCAAACACGAAGCCCCGAAAGGGGCTTTTTGTTTGGGTGGAAGACAAGCCGCGCAGCGGCTACCGGCCGCATAGCGGACGGTGGCTTGGAATTCATCCCGCGCGTCAGACGCGGGAAGCCCGGTCTTCCACCCAAACACGAAGCCCCGAAAGGGGCTTTTTGTTTGGGTGGAAGACAAGCCGCGCAGCGGCTACCGGCCGCATAGCGGACGGTGGCTTGACAACTTCCCCTTGAGAAGTCGAGGTGATCAGGGTGTTAAACCTCGAACAATGTGCCTATGCGGAAGTGCTATGTAAGTTCCTCCGTCTGTCCGTGCTTCTCGTTACGAAGCACTGTTTCCAGTGTCCACTGCACACGCCGCTCAAAGGGTGCACTGCGTACCGGACAGTCTTTCAGTAGGCATACCGGGCATGAGCTCGGCACGCAGGGATCGGTATGGATGAAGAATTCCACCTCACGCCCCGATGCTTCGTTCACCAAACGGTCCATCCGGGAGATTTCATCGTGGCTCTGTTCCAAAGTGAAGTAATAGGGTAAGGTCACGTGGCTGTCGATGTGTAATGTGCTCCCGAATTTGATCACGCGGAAGTTGTGGACGTCCACCCAAGCGGGCCGCCGGTTGTCGTCCAGGATCTTTACCAGTGAGGCTGCCACGGCCATATCTGTTTCGTCCATGATCCCGCCGATGCCGCGCCGTACCACTTTCACTCCTTGGTAGATGATGAAGGCGGCGAACAGCAGAGCGAAAAGGCTGTCCAACCAGTGCAGCCCTGTGAATTGGATGAGCAACAGACCGGCTACCAAGGCCGCGCTGCTCCAAGCATCGGATAAAAGGTGGGTGCCGCTGGACTCCATCGCCAAGGAATGTGTGGCGGTTCCGCGCCTCCTCAGGTACAAGCCCATGCCGAGATTTACCCCGCCGGCGATGGCGATCAAGGCGGTGCCCGTCCCAAGTTCATGGACTTCTGTGCCTTCCATCATGGCCATGATGGCACGGTAAACGATGATCCCGCCCGCAATGGCCACCAAGGTGCCTTCCACCACCGCGCTAATGAACTCAACCTTCCCATGGCCATATGGATGTTCCCGGTCGCGGGGCTTCGCGGCGAGTATCAAGCTGTACAGCGTGAATCCGCCAGCCGCCACGTTCACAATGCTCTCAAGGGCATCCCCGAGCACGGTATTGCTGTGCGTGATCCGCCACGCCACGAACTTCACCGCCATCAAAAGCACACCCACCGCCAGTACAACCGCTTGCACCCGGGAGTTTCCGATCTTTTCGGACATGCGGCCAAGGTAGCGTAAAGCGACATGCGTTAAACTTGCGCCCTCGATGGCAAAACGCGATACCCCGGTGCTGATGAAGCCCGTGAACCTCTTTCTCGACCTGCTCGAGAACGAGCGTACTGCCGGACTGCTTCTGGTGATCTGCACGGTGATCTCGCTCTGGCTCACCAATTCCGCCGCTGGCGAAGAATACCTCGGCTTTTGGCACCAAGATCTATTTAGCGGATCGGTGGAATACTGGATCAACGATGGCCTCATGGCCATCTTTTTCCTGATGATCGGGCTGGAGTTGGAGCGTGAGGTGTATATCGGTGAACTCTCGAGCCTGAAACAGGCGCTGTTGCCGGCCATCGCCGCACTTGGAGGAATGCTTGTTCCAGCAGGGATCCACATGCTTTTCAACCATGGAACGCCCACTGCAGCAGGTGCGGGCATCCCCATGGCCACGGACATCGCCTTCGCTATCGGTATACTCTCCTTATTGGGCGATCGTGTACCGCTGGCACTTAAGGTGTTCCTCACCGCACTGGCCGTGATCGACGATCTCGGTGCCATTCTCACCATCGCCATTTTTTATTCCAGCGGCATCCAATGGGCTTACCTCGGCGGGGCGTTCGGCGTATGGGCCATCCTGCTGGTGCTCAATCGCTTGCGCGTTTTCAATCTGGTCCCCTACCTCGTTCTGGGCGTGGTGATGTGGTGGCTCATGCTCCATTCCGGTGTGCATGCCACGGTGACGGGCGTGCTCGTAGCATTTGCGATCCCCTTCGGTGATGGAGGAGAGGATACCATCTCTTGGAAACTCCAGCATTTCCTGCACAAACCCGTGGCGTTCATCATTATGCCGCTTTTCGCGCTGGCGAACACCTGTATTGTGCTGGGCACCGATTGGTATGATCATTTACTGACATTGAACAGCTATGGCATTTTCCTAGGGCTGGTGGTTGGTAAGCCTTTGGGTATAGGACTTTTCTGCGCAGTCGCCGTCGGGTTGGGTGTGTGCACCCTGCCGACCGGGATCAGCTGGAAGAAATTATTGGGAGCAGGGGCGTTGGCCGGCATCGGGTTCACCATGAGCATCTTCATCTCCTTGCTAGCGTTCAACGATGCGGAGCACATCCTGATGTCCAAGACGACTATCCTGCTCTCTTCCACAGTGGCTGGTTGCATCGGTTACTTCTGGCTGCGTGCGGTCCTTCCGCATTTGCCTCCCGAGGAATCCGCCTGAAGCTGTCCCGCGTAACCGGAGAGGAGGGTTGACATCCGGGACCTTCACCCAGAACCTCTGGAGTTACCTTTGAAGCACTTCTGAATTTCAGCACATGGACGTTAGATTGATCGAAGCCGCCTCGGAGATCGGGGCCGGCACACGGGGCACCAGTATGGGCATGAGCGCTCTACGTGTGGCTGCCTGGAAGAACGGTAGTGAGCTCTTCGGGCACGCCGAGGAAAGCATCCTCCGCGATGAGAATGATGTGCTGTATGAGGATGACAAGGAATCCCCGAATGCGCACCACATCGATGGTCTGATCCGCTTTGAATCGGATCTTGCATACGAAGTGTATAAGTTCCTGAGGAACAATGTTTTCCCGATCGTCATCGGAGGGGATCATTCGATCGCCATTGGTTCGGTATCAGGAACGAAAATGGCCTTCCCCAATGAGCGCATTGGCGTGATCTGGATCGATGCCCATGCCGACCTGCACAGCCCTTGGACCACTCCCAGCGGCAACGTTCACGGAATGCCTTTGGCCTTGTTGATGAATATCGAAATGAAGGGTGTGAACAGGCCCAAAATGTTCACGCTCGACGTGTGGGACCGCCTGAGGAAGATCGGGTCGAACGGGCCCAAAGTGCTGCCGCAGGATCTCGTTTTTATCGGACTACGTGATCACGAAGAGGAGGAGCGCGCGATCATCGAGGAGCACAAGATCAAGGTGATCACCGTGGATGACCTGCGGAAGAAGGGTGCCAAAGCGGCAGTAGCAGAAACCTTGGCGCACCTCAGCACCTGTGACAAGATCCATGTGAGCTTCGACGTGGACAGCCTCGACCCAACAATTTCGGTGGGGACAGGAACGCCTGTTCCCGATGGTCTTTTCCTCGACGAAGCACGTGAACTGCTCACGGGTTTCTGTTCGGACCCCAAGACCGTTACGCTGGACGTGGTGGAGATCAATCCCGCGTTGGACAGTGATAATGCAATGGCGGAGAACGTGCTCACCGTTCTGGAGCCGTTGTTCCCGATCCTTCGTGCCCGTTGATCGGAATTCCCGTGGCAGCTCCCGTTTTACCGCACGAGCAAGTTGCTGGGAATGTGATCCTGGTGAGGCCGGTCGGCTTCCGATATTCCAAGGAAACGGCTGCCACCAATGGGTTTCAGCAAGAACTCTCCACGCCTGACCTGCAACACAAGGTGGAACAGGAGTTCGAAGCCCTCGTTAATGCATTGACCGAATGTGGTATCGGTACCACCGTACTCGACCCGAAAGACCCTTCGGCACCGGATGCTGTTTTTCCGAACAATTGGTTCAGCACGCATGAAGACGGTCGCATTGTGACCTATCCCATGGCGACAGCGTCCCGACGGACCGAACGGGATCCGGACCTGGGCGATGCCTTGCTCCGTTCGGGCTTCGCGAACAACGGAACCTTCGACTTAAGTGACTGGGAAGACCGCGGTTTGGCGTTAGAAGGCACCGGAAGTATGGTGCTGGACCGCAGGACACATACGGCATATGCCGCCCTTTCGCCCCGAACATCGGATCAGGTGCTGGAGGTTTGGAGCAAGGAGATGAACTACGGTTCCATCACCTTCAATGCTACAATGGATGGCAGCCGTGAGGGCCAACCCATCTATCATACCAATGTCCTGATGAGTATCGGGGACCGGTTCGCGGTCATCTGCATGGAAGCACTTCCGGACCTCAATGAGCGGCACATTACCGCCGCTAACCTCGCCAATTCCGGAAGGGAGCTTATCCAGATCACTCTCGCCCAGATGCATGCCTTTGCAGGAAATATCCTGCAGTTGCGAAGCGCAAAGGGCACTTTCATTTTTCTTTCGGAGCAAGCACATCGGTCGTTCAAGCCCGATCAGGTCCGCCTTTTGGCCAAGCACGGGCAGCTTGTGCCGGTCGCCATTCCCACCATTGAAACTATCGGCGGCGGAAGTGTTCGCTGCATGCTAGCGGAGAACTTTCTTCCTTTGCACGCTTAGCCCAATGCCTTCGCCGAACATGTTCCAAGACCGTCTTCAAGCGATCCTGCTCCCTGCGGTACAAGCTGCATTCCAAGCAAACTTCCAGAAAGAAGTGGATCCGAAGGCGGTGTCCTTCCAACCCACACGGCCGGAATTCGAGGGGGACCTCACCATCAATGTGTTCCCTTTCCTGAAGATCAGCGGGAAAGGGCCGGAACAGACCGCCACCGCCATCGGAGCATATTTGCAGGAGCATGTCGAAGTGGTGGACCGCTTCAACGTAGTGAAGGGTTTCCTGAACATCGCTATCGCCGATAGCTATTGGCTGGATTTCCTGCGGGAGGCCGCTGAAAAGGACATCCTGCAATTCCCCTCGAACGGTAAGCAAGTAATGGTGGAATATGCTTCCCCCAACACGAACAAGCCGCTTCACTTGGGCCACATGCGCAATATTTTCCTGGGCGATGCCGTGTGCCGCATCCTGAAGGCCACTGGGAACGAGGTGATCCGCGCTCAGGTGATCAATGACCGGGGCATCCACATCTGCAAGAGCATGGTGGCTTGGCAGCACTATGGAAATGGCGAAACGCCGGCATCGAGCGGTCTCAAGGGCGATAAGCTCGTGGGGAAATATTACGTGGAGTTCGATAAGAACCACAAGCTGCAAATAGCGGAATTAGTAGCAGCCGGTACACCCGGACCAGAGGCCGAAAAGAAGACGCCGCTCATCTTGGAAGCGCAGAACATGCTGCGCCAATGGGAAGCGAACGATCCCGAAGTGCGTGCACTTTGGAGCACCATGAATGGCTGGGTGTACGACGGATTCAACACCACCTATGCTCGCATGGGAGTTGGGTTCGATAGCGTATACCACGAAAGCGGAACTTACCTGCTCGGCAAGCAGGACATCCTGGACGGGCTTGCGAAAGGCGTGTTCTTCAAGAAGGATGATGGCAGTGTATGGGTGGATAATGCACCCGAGGGATTGGACGAAAAAGTGCTGCTGCGAGGCGATGGCACTAGCCTCTACATCACGCAGGACATCGGAACGGCGATCCAACGGTTCAAGGAATTCCCCGGTCTATCGCAGCTGATCTACACCGTGGGCAACGAACAGGACTACCATTTCAAGGTGCTCTTCATCATCCTGAAAAAATTGGGATATTCTTGGGCGGACGGTCTGCACCACCTGAGCTACGGCATGGTTGACCTGCCCCATGGCAAAATGAAGAGCCGCGAAGGCACCGTGGTGGATGCGGACGACCTCATGGCCGAAATGGTCCAAGAAGCGCGCAACACAGGGGAGGAGCTCAGCAAACTGGACGACCTTTCCGGCGCAGAAAAGGACGAGCTGTTCGAGCAGATAGGTATGGCGGCACTGAAGTATTTCCTGCTGAAAGTGGACCCCAAAAAGCGCATGCTGTTCGACCCCAAGGCCAGCATTGACCTACAGGGGCACACAGGGCCGTTCATCCAGTACACCCATGCACGGATACGCAGCCTACTTCGCAAGGCGGACACCCTGTTCCCAGCCGTAGAAGCGACCGTCTTTTCCGAAGAAGCCCCTATGAATACCGGGACAACTGACATCTATGCGCTGCTACCGGAGGAACGGAACGTGATCAAGTTGCTTCACCAAATGCCAGCTGTGCTGCAAGAATCTGCGGTCAAACTGGATCCAGCCGCGCTGGCCAACCAGACCTACGAACTGGTGAAGGCTTACAACGGTTTCTACCAGACCGTGCCAGTGCTGAAAGAGGAGGATGCCGACAAACGTGGTTTCCGGCTGTCGCTGAGCAGAGCCGTAGCGGATGTGGTTAAGAAGGTCATGGATTGCTTGGGCATCGCAGTGCCGGAGCGGATGTGAGCTGCCAATTAGCTAATTAGCCGATCAGCTGATCCTGTTCAGTCCTCACTGCTGAACCGCGAAATATCCCGCCGGTCCCGCTTGGTGGGCCTGCCTGCCCCGGGATCGCGACTTGCCACCTGCACTTTTCGGGCGATCTCCTGCTTCTCCAGATCTTCCCACGGTGTGCGGTCCGTCACGAACTCCGGTACCAGTTTTGCACCCACCCGCGATGGCGGTATCGCATTCACTTCAAACACCCGCCAAATGGGGGGCTGGCGGATGGAAACCGTGTTGCCGACTTGCACTTCAGCACTCGCTTTGGCTTCGTTCCCCTTCAGCCGGACGTGTCCCTTTTTGCATTCCTCTGCGGCTACGCTGCGCGTCTTGCACAGGCGCACACACCAGAGGAATTTATCGATGCGCATCTTCGGTCCTATTGCGTTCCAATGCCCCAGTATGCCAGCTTCTGGCTCTTTGGCAGAACAAGCAACTAAGGTAGATGGATGTAAATGCAAGAAGGGAGGTCTTTCGACCTCCCTTCCTTCAGTGACCCCGGAAGGATTCGAACCTCCAACCAGCAGAACCGGAATCTGCCATTCTATCCAATTGAACTACGGGGCCAGGATATCCGCTCTATTTCCGTTCGGAGCGGGCGCGAAGGTAATGTTATCGTACTTCCCGGAGATGCGAGCGCAGCAAGGAGTTCACATCCTTCACCGTCCGGGCCGCGTTCCACACGGGATTTATTTCCTGCTCGATCATACCCAGCGTATCGGCCGCGGAGGCGCTCAGTGCCGCGCGGGCAGCGGGACCCGGGAAGAGGCTGTCCAAGGCCATGCTTGGCCGCAGGTTTTCTGCCCTCAACGTGTCCCCTTGGTCCTTGGCCACCGCGGCCAGCCACGTGGCGGTGCGTCCAAATGTCCCATCCATCCGGTCGGCATGGCCGGCTAGTCGGTATGTGGGACCCGGAGCGCCGTTGGGCAGTTTGCTTCTAAGGCCACCTTTCTCCCACATGAACGTGAGCTTTGCCTTCCGCTCGGGAAGTTGAACGACGAGGTCGCCGTTGGCATCGATGCCCCAATTCCCATCATCTTCGGTGAGCGGAGCGTTCGGCGCGGTAATGCTGGATACAGCATCGCCTCCTTGGAGAAGCAGGATCTGTTCCGTGATAAGCCCTGTCTGTCCCACACTGATCGAAACATACTTTCCCGCCATATGCTCGTTGGGCACAGGGATGCAGTTCACGCTACTGTCCATCCTTAGGTAATGCGAAGCTTGTAGCACGCTGTCCAGCCCTGGGCCCGGAAGTACCATCTGGCCACTGCACCAGGTCTTTATCCACTGTCCCGGTAACGTGCTGAGTTGGGTATAATGCTGCGCAATGCTGTCCGCGCCTGGACCGGTCAACCGCATAGGGACCGTGGTGCCGCACACTACGAAGCTGGTATCGCCGGGCAAGATCCTGACATCACCTTCCCAATGCTTGTCCACAACGGGTTTCCCGTGAGGCCCGGCAACCTGGCACCCGAAAGTGAAGGCAAGGAACATGGCTAGACTGGCAGGCGCTGCTCGCATGACCTTTAGCGTGATATGGTCAGGATCCCGGTTCATTGGAGCATCGCTTCACGGATGTACTTCACCGGCGCAGTGCCATAGCTGAGGAACGTCTCGTGAAAATCCTTTAAGCTGTATGAATTGCCCATTTTCTTTTTATAGGCATCTCGCAACGCAAGTATCTCCGTGGAACCGGTGAAGTAGGAGCAAAGCTGCACCTGCGAGAGCGTTGCTCTACGGTATTTCTCCCGCACTTGCGCTTCTTCTTGAAAGCCCTGATCGACCAACAGGTCGCGGATGTCCTTCTCGGACCAACCCAAGCGATGGATGCCATAATCCACGAGGACGTTGGTGCATTCACGTAGGTTCCATTTGTAGTACATCAGCCACATTTCCGGCGCATCGCCGTCCCAGCCGTTCTCCATCATCATGCGCTCGCTGTAGACCGCCCAACCTTCCACCATGGCTCCGTTAGCGAAGACGGCCTTCACCTTATCCGGTGCTTCCCGCTGTGTGTATATCCCCTGCATGCAATGGCCGGGGACCGCTTCGTGAATGGTGAGGAGCTGCAACATCCAATGATTGTACTCCCGCAGTGCGCTCTCCACTTCATCAGGCGGCTTTCCGCTGAGGTCCGCTACGTTGTAGTAGGCTGAAGAAGTCTTTTGATAGGGCAGGGGGAATTCCGCGGAAGCCATGGTGACACCGCTGGAGAAGGGAGGCATCAGGCGCACTTTTAACGAGGCGGTAGTGTCGAAGTTGAAGAGATCCTTGGCCAGGATGAAGCGGTTGATACGGTGCAGCTGGGCGTTGATCGTGTCGAAGAGGCCTGCGGGCTTAACGTGCTGCAGCGAGAGCCGGTCGATCATCGTTTTGATCATGACCAAACTGTCGGCCGGCTCGGGGGAGTTCGCGAGGTACTTCGGCCACAATTCCTTGGCGAGGGTGTACATCTCCCGGTGGCACTTGTCTTTTTGCGTATTGGCCAGCTGGAAGATCTGGTCGGGACCCATGTCCGAGACGATCTCGTACTTGAATTTCTGTTCATACAAGGCCTGCGAAAGCCTGAAATCACGAAAGGCGACCGTGCTGTCCGAAAGCAGGTTGGTCAACCCGGCGATATATCCGTTGATGGCGGCTTTCGCATCTCCCACTCGTTGGTTGAGCATTTGGCGATCTGTTTCCGGAAGTGTCGACTTCGCGATCGAATCGATGAGGTCCTGCCCGAATACGGATAGCGCACCTTTGTTTTGGCCAATGGCCAATTGGACGTGTTCTTTGGTCGGATCCTTCAACACGTTCAGGGCTGCGGCGTAGTAATCACCGGCGCGTGCGAGGTGTGCGGATAGGTCGCGTAGGCGGGCATCCAACGGCGCATAGTCCTGTGTGAGGATGGCATACACATCACCGCCGATGTTGTAGCGGGAAGCGTCCCAGCGCTGGTCCTGCAGGGTGTCGATCGCCCAGATGCTGCGCCGCAGTTCGTTCTCCATCATGCGGTAGCTGATGCGTTCAGGCAATGGCAGTTGCCCGCTACCGATTGCGTGCAGCGAATCGAGCCAACGTTCCGCGAAAGAGGTACTACCTGCGAAATAGGCGCTGTCCGGGGCGGGGAGTTCATCATAATATTTCCCGTATCCCACCGATATCGCAGCGGACGGGAACTGCTTCCAATAGGCATCGAGGAAGCGCGTCTTGAAGCCGTCAAAGTCCACGGGGGCTTTTTGCGCCGGGGTTTCCGCCGGAGTGCATGCAGCAAGAAGGAGTATAATGGAGAGGAAGGTCGATCTCATTCGGGGTTGGTCGGTCTTTACGTCAACGTGGCGATCAGGATCGCCGAAAGTAGACTACTCCGTAGCGGGGCGTTCCGATTTGGCCGTTGCCCGGAGCCAGCCATAGCTGTCTCCAGGAAAGGACAAGGCATTTGTTCAGAAGCGCCTTGAAAATCACTACCTTTGCCCGCTTTTTTCCACGCCCTTTCCCAGCATTTCCATGAAGGACCTCCGCAACATCGCCATTATCGCCCACGTCGACCACGGTAAGACCACATTGGTGGACAAGATCCTGCACCAATGCCAACTGTTCCGATCGAACGAGGAGGTGAAGGACCTGCTGCTGGACAACAACGATCTGGAGCGTGAGCGCGGCATCACGATCCTCAGCAAGAACGTGAGCGTTCACTATAAGGGCGTGAAGATCAACATCATCGACACCCCCGGCCACAGTGACTTCGGCGGTGAGGTGGAGCGCGTGCTCAACATGGCGGACGGCGTGATCCTGCTGGTGGACGCTTTCGAAGGACCGATGCCGCAAACGCGCTTCGTGCTGGGCAAAGCCATCGAACTGGGCCTGAAGCCAGTGGTGGTGATCAATAAGGTGGACAAGCCCAACTGCACGCCTGAAGAGGTGCATGAGGCCGTGTTCGATCTGATGTTCGCACTGGATGCCACCGAGGACCAGTTGAACTTCCCTGCTGTTTACGGCTCCAGCAAGAATGGCTGGATGGGTGCGGATTGGAAGACCCCTACAGAAGATGTTAGCTATCTGCTCGACGTGATCATCGAACATGTGCCCGCACCGAAGGTGGTGGAAGGCACCGTGCAGATGCGCATCACCTCGCTCGACTATAGCTCCTTTCAAGGGCGTATCGCGGTGGGCCGCATCTCGCGTGGAAGCCTGAAGGCGGGCCAGCAGATCACTTTGGTGAAGAACATGGGCGGTACCGTGAAAGGCCAGATCAAAGAACTCATGATCTTCGAGGGCCTCGGCAAGGAGAAGGTCAAGACGGAAGTGGGCTGCGGCGAGATCGTTGCGCTGATGGGCCTGGAGAATTTTGACATCGGCGACACCGTCGCCGACGCAGAGAACCCCGAGGGCCTGGCCAAGTTCAAAGTGGACGAGCCGACCATGAGCATGCTCTTCACCATCAACACCTCGCCATTCTTCGGTAAAGAGGGCGAGTTCGTAACCAGCCGCCACTTGCGTGATCGCATCTTCAAGGAGATCGAGAAGAACCTGGCCATGCGGGTGAAGGAAACCGATTCGCCGGATAAACTGTTGGTCTTCGGCCGGGGCATCCTGCACCTCAGCATCCTGGTGGAGACCATGCGCCGCGAAGGCTATGAGTTCCAACTGGGGCAGCCCCAAGTGCTCTACAAGGACATCGATGGGCAGAAGCAAGAACCCATCGAATTGCTCACCGTGCAAGTGCCGGAGCAATTCAGCAGCAAGGTGATCGACAACGTGACCCGCCGTAAGGGTGAGATCGTGAATATCGAACAGAAGAGCGATCGCACGGTGCTGGAGTTCTCGATCCCCGCACGTGGCATCATCGGCCTGCGCAACACCTTGCTCACCGCCACCGAGGGCGAAGCGATCATCGCTCACCGCTTCAAGGGATACGAGCCTTTCAAAGGTGAACTCGGCATACGCCGCGCTTCAAGCATCATCAGCCAAGAGACCGGTACGGCCATCGCTTATGCCATGGACAAGCTGCAGGATCGTGGCCGATTCTTCGTGAACCCCAATGAAGAGGTGTACGGTGGACAGGTGATCGGAGAGAATCCCAAGATGGACGACCTGGTGGTGAACATCAACAAGACGAAGAAGCTCACCAACATGCGCGCTTCGGGTACCGATGACAAGACCGCCTTGGCGCCTGCCACGAAGTTCTCCTTGGAAGAAGCCATGGAGTACATTAAGGATGACGAGTACTTGGAGGTGACCCCGAAGAACCTGCGCATCCGTAAGATCTTCCTGGACGAGAACGAGCGGAAGAAGCAGCGCAAGCCGCAGAACGCTTAAGCAGCGTGCAGTCGGCAGTGGCAGTCGTGAGCCAAGTAGTCTTGAGTCTGGAGTCCGATCGTCCCATCACCAGTCACCATACTGCATTTCTCCGCGCCTCGGTGGCCCAACATCCGCCTAGTCTGATCCCACTTTCGGTAGGGCCTCCTGAACAGGCTCCGTCACCTTCTTCCTGAACCAGCGGATGCCTTTGTCCATGAAACGGATGTGGGCGTCGAAGCGCTTCACGAAGTTGAGCCGGATGTTCCCTACGCTCCAGTAGAAGCTACTGCGGTCCTGGAGTAAATAGCCGATGTTCTCCTGGTTGAAGGAAAGTCCGGCGTAGTAGTGGGCGCTGTTGTAGCCGGCACCTGCGCGGAACTGTCCGTGCCAACCCAGACCCGCACTGGTCTTCAGCAATTCGTTCCCATCGGTGGCGTACGTAACGGCACGTTGTAGGCTTAATCCGCCCCCCACAACGAACGAGCCGGTAAGGAAAACATGCTCCTTGAATACGAGGGTGTAGGCATAGCCTGCGCTGGGCCCCAGATCCAAAAAGCCGCCGCGCCTCAGTTGAAGTCCGGGATCGTAGAGATCCGCCAAGCGCACGGGGATCAAGGATGAATCGGCCTGTAGGTGGAAGTAGGTGAGATAACCGCCCGCTAGGATGGTGCCTTGGCTTTTCCGTTGCCAAGCGTCCTGGTTGAAGGCCGCACGGTAACTGAAGCGGTCGTTATTGAAGATGTGCACGGTGCTGACGCCCACGTTGTATTGCACCAGGTCCGGTCGGGTAGGGAACTCGGTGTCCTGTTGCCAGCCCAGTTCCGGCAACGTGTATGAGCTGATATAGTACCCTTGGAAGCGCTGCAGGAACAGGTTGCTGGCCCAGCGCTTGGTATATAGGTTGGCCTGCGCATCAAAATAGCGCGTTTCGCCCCGGATGTCCTGGTCTTTGTTCAAGCCCGGAATGCCAACACCGATGTTGAGCGTCAACGAGCGATAGCTGGCTCCCACACCGAAGTTGATCTTGTTGTTGGGCCGTAGAATGAACGCCTTGGTGTCCTTCAGGCCACCAAGCTGCATCTTATTGTACTTGGTGCTGCTGTAGACCCGTCCTGTTAGGATGTGCGAGTAGTCCTTCACGTAGGCGGTGTCGAAGGTGTCGCCAGGGGCATGTGCTTGGGCGTGCACCGCGCTGCCCGCGACCAAGCAGGTACCGGAGAGGAAGGCTGAAAGGACCGCATTCCTGTAGCGGTGTAATGCATTCTGCATATCTGCGCAAAGGTGGCACACACAGCCCGTTCGGCTACAGGTGGGAACGATGCACCGGCGCTTGCGATGGTATCGGACATTTTGAACCGTGCCGGATGAAGCGTGTACGGCAACGCGTCATTGCGTTTTCAACCACCATTTAACGCCTCCGCCGGGCTACGGCGCACCGAACATGATGAAGCCCTTCGTCATATCCCTTGCGCTGGCCGCCGTGGTCGCGGGCAGCGCCGCCTTGATCTCCTTCCGCAGCGCACCCGAAACCTGCTGTCAGCTTCAACCCAATGCGTTACCGCCCAAGGGTTGCGTGTTCAAGACTGTTTACGAAGGCGACGGCCTGGACCCGTCCTTCGTCCTGAAGACCCCCGCCGAAGTCCTTACCTCGGAAAACCGCGCCTACGACTGGATGGTCAATGCGCAGAACAGTGATGGTGGTTTTGCCGCAGGTAGCCATGCCGCCCAGAACGTGATGGATCCGCACGCAGCCCCAAGCGACCCCGCCACTACGGCGATGGTGAGCATGGCCTTGCTCCGGGCCGGTAGCACTGTGAAAGAAGGACGCTTCGCCAACGTGCTGGCCCGCGCTACCGAATTCCTGCTGAAAGCGGTGGAGAACGCACCGTCCGATGCGCTCAACATCACTGCGCTCACCGGTACCCAGATCCAAGTGAAGCTGGGTCAGAACATTGATGTGGCGCTCACCGCGCAATACCTCAGCAACCTCATGGGCCGTCTGCCTTGCAATGATCCCAAGCATGACCGTTGGATGAACGCACTGAACGCATGCACCGCCAAGATCCAGCGCGCGCAGATGGCCAATGGGAGTGTACAGGGTAGTGGCTGGGCGGGTGTGCTACAGAGCAGTTTCGCCACCAACGCGCTGGAGAGCGCGCAGCACGTGGGTGGCTTAGTGGATGAGAAAGCGCTGGAAAAGGCCCGTGATTTCCAAAAAGGGAACTTCGACGCCAGCACGGGTACCGTGGCCACCGAAGCTGCGGCAGGAGTTACGCTTTATGCCGTGAGCGGAAGTACGCGCAGCAGTGCGAAGGAAGCCCGCCATGCGGAAGAAGTGATGGAGCGCGCTAAGCGTGAAGGGAAAGTGGACCAAGCCGCACCGGTATCGTCCGCTACCTTACAGCAGGCCGGCCTTTCCAAGGATGAGGCCGAAAAGGTGAACACCG
Source organism: Flavobacteriales bacterium (assembly GCA_016719225.1). Classification (GTDB taxonomy): domain Bacteria; phylum Bacteroidota; class Bacteroidia; order Flavobacteriales_F; family PHOS-HE28; genus PHOS-HE28. Next base: position 394,907 of record JADKAN010000001.1, read on the forward strand.
CCTACAACGTTTACAATGTGGCCAAGGTGCGAGCGCAATCCGATGAGGTGATCAGCGGCTTCGGCAACAACGGCGGTGAGGAGTTCATGAGCTTCCTGCAGACCGGCGAATCGCTCATCATCAACCGCGACAATAGCTGGCGTAACTGGTACGACGCAACCACCGCGCGCTTAGTGGGTATCCAGAACAACGATGGCAGCTGGAACGGCCACCACTGCATCACCAGCCCGGTGTTCTGCACCGCAACGGCACTGCTCATCCTCAGTGTGAACAACGACATTGGGACGCTGGTGGCGCAGGGTGCCACGGGCGGGTAGGGGAAGGTCCCCGCCGGGAACGGAAAGGGCGCTCACCGCAAGGTGAACGCCCTTTCCGTTTTGATGTGGATACGATCAACGCGCGATCGTTATGCGCTCCGCAGCTACGAGGTTGCCCTGCTCATCACGGACGGCGATGCTGTAGTTACCGGTGCGCAGTGTGGAAACATCCACCATTCCGTCATCAGCGAGCAGGGTATCCAGCACCACCTTGCCCGTTACTTCACGCACTTGGATGCGCTGTCCGCTGGCAACGCCTGTAATGTGTACGCTGGTGTTCGCTGGGTTGGGTGAAAGCTGAAGAACCGCGTTGGCTTCCTGTTCCGGAACGCCCACGCTGGATCCCACGATGAACATCCCCTTCATTCCCATGCCTGCATGCGGAATGCAGACGTAGTAGTACGTACCCACGGTGTTCAGCACGAAGGTGTGTTCGCCGGATGCATAATTGAAGCCTCCGTTGGATGCGTTGCCGTTGGCGTTCCAAGTTGCAAGGCTTACTTCCGTGCAGGTGTGCGGGTTTCCCAGCACCAAGTGGATGCTGTCGCCCGCTTGCGCGGTGATGGTGCTCGGGGAGAACGTGAGCCCTTCGTTGGTGAGTTGGTACGTGGTCTGGGCGCTTGCTGCGCCGGCAAAGGCGATGGCGGTGAACAGGGTAGTGATCTTCCTCATGTATGCGGCGCCTTTGCCCGGCGTAGGCGTTTTGGTGGTTTACGAACAAGATGATGACGTGCTTTCTGGACGATCCGTCCACTGGGGGTGTCAAAATGTTAGGGGGATGAAAATGGTAAGGAAGACCATTCCCTTTTCCAGTGGACGATTTCCGGCTTGAGGGCGTTCCAGTTGGCTGCTCGCATTAGTGGGTTGTCGGCACATCGTTTGTGGCCATGTCTCCAAATACACTTCACAATGAAAACGACAGCATGGCTTCTTTGTGCCGGCCTTTTAGCCGCATCCGCTAGCGTAAATGCTCAAGACACTGCAAACACGTCCATTGACACGCCACCGCGTTGGACGACGCTTACTGACAGCGTTGGCCAAGTGATCGGGTTACGACAGGACCAGCAAGAGGGCTGGAAGACCCGCAATGAAAGCTGGAACAGGAAGTACGAGGCCTTGGGCGAACACCCGGAGAACCATCCCACCTACATCAGGCTGCACAGCGCGCGCGAGTTCGATCTCAAGGGCTTTCTCACTGGCGGCCAATACGACAAATGGAAGGAGTTGAATAAGCGCTCACCGCGTTTGGAACCCAACAACCCACCGGGCACCAACATGCCTTCGGACCGCTGAGCGTTCTGGGATCGGGTCGATCCCACCCCAGTTTCAGAAAGATGCACTGATGGGCGATCGGGCAAAGTTTGAACACCGATCATCATCCATCAACATTGACTAGATTACTGGCGCAGGATCGACGATAATCCTGTCGATCTTTCCCAGTTACATGCAACGGACCATCCTTCACCTCGACCTGAACACCTTCTTCGTAAGTGTGGAACGGCTGCGCGAACCCAAGCTCAACGGCAGGCCCGTACTGATCGGCAGTGACAGCGACCGTGGCGTGGTGGCCAGCTGCAGCTACGAGGCGCGTGCCTTCGGCGTGCGCAGCGCCATGCCCATGAAAACCGCCAAGCAGCTCTGTCCGGAGGCCATCATCCTGCGCGGCGACAGCAGTGCGTACCTGAAGAAGAGCGACGAGGTCACCGAGATCGTCCGCGCGCACGTGCCGCTCTTCGAGAAAAGCAGCGTGGACGAGTTCTATGCCGACCTCACTGGTACCGACAAATTCTTCGGTAGCTGGAAAATGGCCGGCGAGCTGCGCCAACGCATCATGAAGGAAAGCGGCCTGCCCAACAGCTTCGGCCTAAGTGTCAACAAAACCGTGAGCAAGGTGGCCACCGGCGAAGCCAAACAACGTCCGGACGGCCAAATGCAAGTGCCCAGCGGCACTGAAAGACTCTTCCTCGCGCCCATGTCCATTGAAAGCATCCCCGGCGTGGGCGGAAAGACCGCGCACTTGCTGCGCAGCATGGGCGTGGCCCGCTTACACACCATGCAGGAGCTGCCCGTGGACCTTATGCAGCGGCTGCTGGGCGAGCATGGGCCCGTGCTGTGGCGAAAGGCCAACGGCATCGATCCCAGCCCGGTGACCCCGTGGCACGAGCGTAAAAGCATCAGCACCGAACGCACCTTCGAACGTGATACCATCGACCTGGTGAAGCTCAAGGGCCTGCTCACGGCCATGGCCGAAAGCCTCGCCTTCCAACTGCGCAGGGGCGAAAAACTCACCAGTTGTATCACCGTGAAGATCCGTTACGCCGACATGAATACGCATGCCCGTCAGTTGCGCGTCGGCTATACCGCCTGCGATCACCTCATTTTGCCGTTGGTCCATGAGCTCTTCACCAAACTCTACGACCGCCGCCAACGCATCCGCTTAGTGGGCGTACGTTTCAGCCACCTCGTGGGCGGCGGCCACCAGATGGATGCTTTCACCGATACCCAAGAGGCCATGAACCTCTACCAGGCCATGGACAAGGTGCGCAAGCGTTTCGGCGACCGCATGGTGATGCGTGCCGCAGGTATGGCCGCCAAAAGCATCGGCCGCATGGACAACCCCTTCGACGGCCAGGCCCCGGTGCTGCTGGCGAACCGGAGGGCGTGAGGTGGACCGGCCTTTCTTGTTCCACTGCTCCTTCGAGCGAAGTAGGAGCAAACCCCACCTTTATGGAAGCCGATGTGCGATACCCTGAGGAGCACATCGCCCAAAATTGAACCCGGAAGGCTTATCGGATGTTGTCATTTGCAATTCGTGCACGGAACCCAAGCACTTACGTAATTTCACGCCCATGCTACGTCTTTCCACAATTGTTCTTGCGTTGATCACGCTCTCTTCCCAAGCCCAGATCAGCCACGGTGGCCAACCATTGGATTGGGGCAATGCCGATCTGCATCCCATGGTTCTACCGGGCACTACCTTGGGTACCGTGGACCGCGCCGTTGCAGTGGCCGCAGCCGACACCGTAGGCGCTGCCCGTGGATTCCGGTTCGGTACCCAGCGACTCTTCACCGCGGATATGACTGCGCAAGGGCAATGGCACACATTACCTGATGGGGGGCGGGTCTGTCGCTATGAGGTGAAGAGCGCGGGCGCGGTAATGATGTCCTTGCAGTTCAGTTCGTTCCACTTGCCTTGGGGTGGTCAACTGTTCGTATACGATGCCGCACGCACGCGGTTCTTGGGCGCCTTCACCCGCGCCAACGAAAGCCCTGATGGCAAGTTCGCCACCGCCATGCTGCCCGGCGATGCGGTCGTATTGGAATATCGCGAGCCGGCCGGGGCACCAGCGCCGGAGATCTTGCTGGAAGGCCTTACACATGCATGGAGGTCCATGTTCCCGCAAAGCGATGAGGCTCGTGATTTCAACCCCGGCTACCAAGCACTGCCTTGCCACAACAACGTGGCATGCCCCATCGCCGACGAGTGGCAGGACCAGATCCACGCCACCATCTGGTTCGTAATGCCCAGCGGCTTGGGTTGCAATGGCACCCTCCTCAACAACACCGCGCAGAATGGCACTCCCTATGTGCTCATTGCCAACCACTGCTACCAGCCCACGGAAAGCCAATGGCTGTATTACTTCAATTATCAAAGCCCCACCTGCATCGGCGATACCGGGCAGACCATGCAGACCGTGCTGGGTTCGTACCGACGCTCCATTCTGTACCACGGTGATTTCTGCCTGATGGAGATGTTCGACACCCCACCACCCGCCTTCAATGCGTACTACGCGGGCTGGGACCGGAGCGGTACGCCGCCACAAAGCGGGGCCGCGGTCATCGATCCTGCAGGTGATGTGAAGAAGATCAGCTTCTACAGCACTCCGGCAACATCGTATCTGAGCCAGGACGGCGAGTTCACGCCCTGCTGGTCCGTGTACTGGAGCAATGGCATACAGGAGGCCGGTGCCAGCGGCGCGCCGCTCTTCGACCAGAACAAACGCTTGGTGGCCCACATGGTGGATGGTGTGCAGACGTGCACCAATTACGCCACGGTGCCGTCTTATGGCTCAAAATTCAGCGAGAACTGGGACGGTGGCACGGCACCCGGTTCGCGCTTGCGCGATTGGCTCGATCCATCCAACACGCACATCACCTTGAACGGATGGAACCCCAATGCCAATACCCCCCTGCTGAAGGTGAAGTTGAAAGCCATGCTGAAAGGGCCGTTCGTACCGGCAAACGGCAACATGTCCACCGGCATTAACGATATGGGACTTCTTCCCCTTACGGAACCATACACTGCGCTGGGCTATCAGCATGTGGGCGGCGGTGGAGAGAGCACGACACAAACTGTCCTCAATGTGACCGGAGGCAGTCGCGTAGTGGATTGGGTGGTGTTGGAACTGCGCGATGCCAACGTGCCCGGTAGTGTGATCGCCACCCGTTCCGCATTGATCCTGAAGAACGGGAAGGTCGTGGATGTGGACGGCGCTTCGGATGTGGCTTTTACGGGCACGGCCGCCGGTTCCTACTACGTGGCCCTGCATCACCGTAACCATTTGGCGATCATGACCGCCACAACAAAGCCGATCTCCACTACCGCGACCCTCATCGACCTTTCTTCTCCCAGCACGCTGATCTATGGAGGGGAAGGTGCCACCACGCTGGTAAACGGCGTGCGATGCCTTTGGTCAGGTGACGCGAACGGTGATCAAGCCGTGAAATATACCGGTGCAGCGAACGACCGGGACTCCATCCTGGTGAGGGTGGGCAGTGTGCCTACGGCAACGTACACAGGATATACCCTGGAGGATGTGAACATGGACGGGAAAGTGAAGTACACAGGCTCCAACAACGATCGCGACCCGGTGGTGACCAATCTGGGAGGATTGCCTACTTCCGTGGTGAACAGCTCGGTGCCTTAGTGGCCGTCCGGTCCGTGATGTTTGTCCTCGTTGGCCCGCATGCGCAGGTTCAGCGTTTCAACCAGCACGCAGAAGCCCATGGCAGCGTAGAGGTAATTCTTATCCACGTGCAGCCCAAGCCCGTCCAGGATCAGCACCACGCCCACCATGGCCAAGAACGCCAAGGCCAGCACCTTCACCGTGGCATGGCGGTTCACGAACGTACTGATCCATTCAGCGGCCACCAGCATGATCAGTACGGCGATCACCACCGCGAGCACCATGATCAAAAGCTCGTTGCTCATGCCCACAGCAGTGATCACGGAATCGAGCGAGAACACGATGTCCAGCAACACGATCTGCAGCACCACAAGCGATAGGGACGTGGCGACTTTATGCGGTCCCGCCTTTTCTTCCACCAGTTCCACCTTGTTGCGGATCTCCACTCCCGCCTTCCAGACCAGGAACAAGCCGCCTATCAACAGCACCAGGTCTTTTCCTGTGAAGGCCATGGACCCGATGGAGAACAAGGGTTCCACCAAGCGCATCATCCAGCTCAATGTTAGAAGCAGCAGAACGCGCGTTATAAGTGCGAAGGCCAAGCCCAACCTGCGTGCCCGCGCTTGTAATTGCGTGGGCAATTCACCGCTGAGGATACTGATCATAATGATGTTGTCGATGCCCAGTACTACCTCCAGCGCCGTAAGCGTGAGCAGCTGCATCCAACCGTGGCTGGTCAGGAATACGCCGAAGTTGAGCTGGTCGAGCGGTATCATTTCGATCGTTGGTGCGCGAAATTACCGACTTCCGGGCAAGTCGCCTGTAGAGACGGCATATTCGGCGATCGCCACGTTGCGGTTCACCGGGTTCAGCCAATGCAAGGTGCGGTCCAGCAAGCCCGGTTCTGCCGTGCCGATATAGGTCAAAGGCCCCAACGCGTTCTCCACGCGTTGTATCCGCTCTTGCAGATCGTCCGCACCAATGAAGAGCACAACGCCCGGCTTACGTTCCGCAGGCACACCGGCCCAAGCAGCACGGATATCCTCTGCCGGATCGGTGATGATCACCTGGGAAACATGCCAGTTACCCAAGTAGAACAACGGCATCATCGGCGGGTCTTTTTCCACGGTATCCTCGACCAACAAGGCGCCGATCCCTTTTCCGCGCAGCATCAACATGGCCTCCACGCGCTCGCGTTTACTGTAGCTTATGGAAAGGGCCACGAGCAGTATGATGTTCAGGCCCCAGGTCCAAGTGAGAATGCCGCGCCAAAGCCCCACGCGACGCGCCCACCAAGGACTCGCAGTACGGAAACGTTCCCATTCCACATAACCCAGCACAAATACCAGTGGCACGATCGTCAGGATGAAACGCTCCTGCTTGTTCGGAAAGATGGAGTGGAAGAAGAGAAAGGCGAAGGTGGGCAGCCAGACCAGCAAAGGCTTGGGGCGTTTGAAGAAACCGAACAGTATCGCCAATGAGAAAGGCGGAATGAAGATCCCGCCCAGAACGAGCAGGTAATTGTACCAAGGCTGATCGAAATACGTGGTGGAGTTCGCCATGTTGTAGCGGACATATTCCTCCATCTCCGCGAATGGCCTGCCCCAGATGAACAGGTCCACGCCCGCCTGCACCAGGACGATGGGCACCAACAGCGCCAGTCCGAAAACGAAGGCCTTGCGCCATTCGCGTAAAAGCAGCAACGCCAGGCCAGCTCCACCAGCGAAGAACAAGGTCTGGAACCGGAGATCCACCGCCAACCCGGCGAACATGCCAGCGAGCACCACGTGTTTCATCCGCGGAGAAGGCCCATCCTTGATCAGCAACCAACTGCATAGCATCAGGGGCGGCAGGCTCACCATTTCCACCAGATTGCGCACCGACAAGAAAGGCATGAAGCAGAACAGCGCCAGGAAAAGCCCCGCCCGGAAAGCCACGGCCGGGCTGGATAATTTCAACGCGATGCGGTAGCCCGTGCGCACGGCGATCAAGCTCCACAATGCATGCAGCAGCCGCACCAGGACCATTTTCACAGAGGGGTTTTCCAAGCCCGCCCACGCACACAACTTGAAGAACAAGTAATGCAGGCCGGGATAAAGCATCATATGGCCAGTGGGGGCGGGGTGCGCCCCTTGGTTCCAAGGAAGCCAATTGTTGTAGTCGAAACCGTCCACCCAGCTCTGCGCCGCTTCGATCACCAGGAAATGATCGTCCTGAGCGAAGTATCCTCCGGAGAAAAAGGCCGCCACCACGCGCGGTACTAGGGCTATGCCCGTGAGCCAAGCCAAAGGGTTGGCCTGCATACGCGCCACGAGTCCCTTCCAAAGCCGTACTTCCATGGGTGCAAAATAGGCAGGGCGCTGCGGTGGTACTGAAGGCAAACTGGAAAGCAGGTCCAGCGTGGCCGACACCCCGTTACTTTCGGCCCGCCTTCGCCATGCGTCGGCGCTACCTGCATGCCAGAGCCTTACCCGGATAACTCAAAAACGCAACACGGTTGGCGCGGTGCCTGGAAAAGTGTCGCGTTCTGCAGGAGCTTGCTGGGAGCTCTGCTCACACTTTTGGCGCTGGCCTCCACGCTGCCCGATTTCTTCGACTTCATAGCCACCAAGCCGGGTGCTTTACCACCTGACCCATTGATCGCGTACTTGGGTCCGGCCGACCTTTCGATCCCTATCTTTTCCGTGCTCTATGCCGTGATCTTGCTCGCGGTGATCTCCGTGGCGAACCGCCCTTACCTATTGCTTCGAGGGCTTTTTGCTTATGCGTTGCTGCTTGTATTGAGAATGATCACCATGACGGTCTTCACCTTGGAGCCGCCATCGGATGCCATCCCTTTGTTGGATCCCGTTACCGGTCCATTCTATCCGGGAAATGCTCCATTCGTGAAGGATCTCTTCTTCAGCGGTCACACCGCGACATTGGCACTGATGGCATTTCTGGTGGATCGGAAACCATTGCGCATCGTCGCTTGGTGCGCCACACTGGCCGTGGCTACCATGGTGGTAACGCAACATGTTCACTGGACGGTGGACGTGGTGGCCGCGCCTTTTGCGGCGTGGGCGGCTTGGGCAGGCGCCGGTAAATTGACGACGGTCTTTACTCAGCCCCCCGCTCCGGCAAGTGCTTGAGGTAGATGCTACTGGCCATGCGCTCGTTCAGGGCGACCGGCAAGATGCCTTGCAAACCTGCGGTGATCCGGTTGAGCAGGCCAGGCACTACTTCGGCCTTGCCTTTTAACATCGCCTTCACCGCCTCTATGGCCACCGCTTCCGGAGTGCTACCGAATTTGCGTGCCAGTTGGTCCATGGCCATCATGCGGGCCCGCTGCGTGAAACCCGTGATGATGCTTCCGGGGCACACCACCGTTACGGAGACCGGGCCTTTTTCCAACTCGATCCTCAAGGAACGCGACCATAATCGCACAAAGGCCTTGCTACCGCTGTATACCCCGAAGGTGGCCATGGGCGAATAAGCCGTCATGCTGGAGATGTTCAGCAAATAGGAGCGAGGCTGTTTTTGTAAAGCAGGCAGCAATGCGTGCGTCAGCGCCACGGGAATAGCCATGTTGAGGCGCATCATGTCCAACTGTTCTTTAGCGCTCAGCACGGTGAACAGACCCCAAAGGCCTTGGCCGGCATTATTCACCAAGCAGGTCAGTTGCACGTTGAGCCCGATCGCCCACTGAGCGATCACGCTTGCAGCATCGGGTGCAAAGAGGTCCTGCTCCAACAAATGGCTGGGAAGACCGCTGATCTTTTCGGCTTCGGCCGCTGTTCCGCGCAGGGCATCACCGCTGCGCGCGGTCAACAGCACGCCATAGCCGTGGCGTGCCAGTTCCAATGCGATCGCCTTTCCCAAGCCTTGGCTGGCTCCGGTGATCAGCGCGTATCCGCGGTTTTCGGGCATGGTGTTTCCAAGGAGAAAAACAAGAGTGCGAAAAAGTGCACCCGTTCTGCCACTACTTCACCAAGTGCTGGAAGCGGTGGTAGAAGGGCGTTGGGCTCTTTTCGCTTTTCGGCGTGTACTTCCCCGCAATGATCGGGATGTACATCACGCGGCGACGGCTGGCCTCGCCTGTCAAGCGGCTGCGTTCAACCCGGTGCCAGCAACGGCCGTCATGCACGGTGAGGTCACCGGCCTTGATCTCGAAAGCCACTTCGCGGGCATCCGGCTCGTTGTCCAGGAAATTCTTCTTGCGGAACAGCATGTTCCACAGGTTCTGCTCATGCGTACCGGGCAGCAAGCGCAGGCCGCCGTTGGCCGGATCCTGATCATCCAAATGGATGCCCACGTTCAACATGGGTAGGATCTTCTTGCCTAAAAAGATGTCCCGAACACTGTCGGTATGCCACCCCATCTGGGTGAATTTGCTGGCGTCCGCGTTCACGTAGTGGTTCACTACCAATCCGTCTTTTTCATCGGTACCCAAGCGTGCATCGGGCCCTACCAAGCCCAATAACACCTGAAAACGGGGGTCTTTCAGGAATTCCGCCAGAACGGGAGAATGTTGATTAGCGAATGCAAAGCGCTGTACGATGCGGCTACCATCCACGTCCGCGCCGTATTTGACCGGTACACCGTTCACCTTTTCAACGCTTTCGTCGATCCAATGTGATTGAACACTTTCCACCGCCTTCCACAGTGCAGCAACGGTTTCCTTGGTAATGAAGCCCGGGAAATGGATCATGCCGTTCTGGTGGAACGAACGGCGCTGCTCCGCTGTGAGCGATAGCCCCAACGGGGTGCTGGATTCTAGGATACGTGCCACGGGTGGTGGAATTGGTCCGGCGAATTTAGGTGACAGTACGGTCATCCGCGGTTAACCTTTGCAAAGGTTGTCCGCAGGGGGGTGTGCGCATTTTCCACCGTTAGCTTTGCGCCGCCCTTCCCCATGAACATCGCCGTGCTATCCCGCGACCCGCGTCTCTATTCAACACGCAGGCTCGCAGAAGCCTGCAAGGCCCGAGGCCACGAGGTGCGCATCGTGGACCACGTGAAGTGTGACTTGGTGATCGCCCGGAAGGATCCCCATGTGCTCCATAATGGCGAACGGTTGGAAGGGATCGATGCCATCATACCCCGGATCGGCGCCAGTGTGACGTTCTACGGTACCTCGGTGGTGCGCCAGTTCGAGGCCATGAAGGTCTTCAGCACAGTGGACAGTCAGTCCCTGGTACGCAGCCGGGATAAGCTCCGCAGTCTCCAAATACTCAGCCGCGCCGGGGTGGATATGCCGCGCACGGTATTCACCAACTACAGCAAGGATGTGGCCAGCGCACTGGACCGTATCGGTGGCGCACCGTGTATCATCAAGCTGCTGGAAGGCACGCAGGGCTTGGGCGTGGTTCTTGCGGAATCGCATAAGGCGGCAGTGGCGGTGGTGGAAGCGTTCAACAGCCTGAAGGCTCGGGTCATCGTGCAGGAATTCATCAAGGAGGCCAAGGGTGAGGACATTCGCGCCTTCGTAGTGGACGGCGCCATAGTGGGTGCGATGAAGCGCACCGGCAAGGAGGGCGAGTTCCGCAGCAACCTGCACCGCGGAGGCAGGGCGGAATTGATCGATCTTTCGGCCGAGGAATCGCGCATGGCTCTGCACGCGGCAAGGGCCTTGGGCCTGCACGTAGCGGGGGTGGATCTTTTGCAGAGTGCGCGCGGACCATTAGTGATCGAAGTGAACGCTTCGCCCGGACTGGAAGGAATTGAGAAGGCCACCGGAGAGGATATCGCCGGCGCGATCGTGGCTTACGTGGAGCGCAGCGTGGAAGTGGTGAAGTGACCGCTGATCCCCGAACATAGGGCTCCGATCGGATCGTTGTGCGACCTATTCCGATGCCTTCTTCAGTTCCCGGGTCATCCATCCCGCCGACGCCAATACCTTTGCCGCTTATCCTCCGTACGCGTGCAGAACAAAGTCCTCATTCTCGATCATGGTTCACAATACACGCAGCTCCTTGCCCGGCGCGTGCGCGAACTGGATGTTTATTGCGAAATACACCCCTTCAGCGCTGCTGCGAAATTCGCCGGTGATCCCTCCGTACGCGGGGTGATCCTCAGCGGGAGCCCGGCCTCGGTGTTCGATCCCGGAGCACCGGATACGAACCTGAAAGGTCTGCAAGGCAAGGTCCCCGTGCTGGGTGTTTGTTACGGCGCACAGTTGCTGGCAAAGCGCGCCGGCGGTGAAGTGGTGCGCAGCACCGTTCGTGAATATGGACGGGTATTCCTGGACAATATCCATCAGGAACAACCGCTATTCGTGGGCATCCATCCGGGTACGCAAGTGTGGATGAGCCATGGGGACAGCATTGTGAAGGCCAGTGACAGCATGGAGATCATGGCCGGTACGCACACGGTGCCGGTCGCCGCCTTCCGCTTGAAAGGGGAGGACACCTTCGGCGTGCAATTCCATCCTGAGGTGTTCCATTCCACGGATGGACTGAAACTCCTGCGCAATTTCGTGATCGAGGTGTGCAACTGCCCGGCAGAACATTCGCCCCGCGCCTTCGTGGACGAAAGTATTGAAACCTTGAGCGCACAACTCGGCAGCGATCATGTGGTGCTCGCCCTCAGCGGCGGCGTGGACAGTTCCGTGGCGGCCATGTTGCTGGATCGCGCTATCGGCAAGAACCTGCACTGCATCTTCGTGGACAACGGCCTACTGCGGAAAGGTGAATATGCTCAAGTGCTGGAGAGCTACCGGCACATGGGCCTCAACATCAAAGGGGTGGATGCCAGCGCGCGTTTCCTTGATGCGTTGAAAGGATTGGACGACCCCGAGGCGAAGCGGAAAGCCATCGGCAGGACGTTCATCGAAGTTTTCGATGCCGAGGCGAAGCGCATCAGCAACATCAAGTGGTTGGCCCAAGGCACCATCTATCCCGACGTCATCGAAAGCGTGAGCGTTCACGGTCCCAGCGTTACGATCAAAAGCCACCACAATGTTGGCGGCCTTCCCGCGCAGATGAACCTGAAAGTGGTGGAACCATTGCGGTCCCTCTTCAAGGACGAAGTGCGCCGTGTGGGCCGAGCGCTCGGCTTGGATCCTGCGATCCTGGGACGTCATCCCTTCCCCGGGCCCGGCTTGGCGATCCGCATCTTGGGCGACATCACACCTGAAAAAGTAACGTTGTTGCAGGAGGTGGACCACATCTTCATCTCGGAGCTCCGCGCAGCCGGCCTATACGATCAGGTGTGGCAGGCAGGGGCCATCCTTCTTCCCGTGCGAAGCGTGGGTGTGATGGGAGATGAGCGCACTTATGAGAATGCCGTTGCGCTCCGCGCCGTTTCCAGCACCGATGGCATGACCGCCGATTGGTGCCACCTGCCGTACGAGACTTTGGCACGGATATCGAACAGCATCATCAACCAAGTGAAAGGCGTGAACCGCGTTGTGTACGACATCAGCAGTAAACCGCCTGCCACCATTGAATGGGAATGATGCGCCTTCTTTCCGCCTTTTTATTCGCGATCGGGCTTTTTGCCGCCACTGCGCGCGCGCAGGAAGTGCGTACAGTGGACGGGAACAAGTACATCGTGCATACCGTCGCCGCGGGTCAAACGCTCTATGGGATCAGCCAGCATTATGCGGTGGAACTCACCGACCTGTCCAAGGCCAATCCAGGTGCTGCGGAAGGGCTGAGCGTGGGCCAGGTATTGCTCGTTCCAATGGCCGGACGTTCCAAGAAAGATATCAAGTCCGCACCCGAGCTCAGCCACGGCGAATTGCTTCATACCGTGGCGAAAAAGGAAACGCTCTATGGTATTGCTAAGCGCTACGGCGTTACGCAGGAAGCGTTGAACACCGCCAACACGGAACTGAGCTTCGGTCTGCGACCAGGGATGCAATTGCGCATACCCGTTTCCGTAAGCAGCGCCGCACCTCCCGCCGCCATTGAGCCCGCCACATCCGACAGTGCGAAATTCCATCAGGTGCTCACTGGCGAAACCCTCTATTCCCTCGGCAAGCTTTTCGGCGTTGCTCCCGAAGAAGTGAAAGCCGCCAACAACGGACTTCCCGACGGGTTGAAGGCGGGGCTGTACATCCGTGTTCCACAGGCCATTGTGGTGCGGGACACGGTGGCCAAGCTCGAAAAGGTGGCCACGCCACCTGCCGGTTTATCCCGGAAAGTGGCCGTACTGCTGCCCTTCACGGCTACCGCGCGTGATACCTCGGAAGGTGCACCCGGAGGCGACCAAAGCCAAGTGACCTACGCTGCGTTGGAGTTCCGCGCGGGCATGGCCTTGGCATTGGATTCGTTACAGGCCGCAGGCATGAACGTCGAAGTGCGCGTCTATGATTCAGGCACCCGTCCGTCGCAATGGGAAGCCCTCTACCAAAGTGATGAATTACGCGGCATGGACCTGTATATCGGTCCGTTCCACCGCGCCGCTTTGGAGAGCTTGGTGCGTGTGGCCGGTGATGCCCCGATCGTTTGCCCGGTGCCACAAAGCAACAAGGTGCTCTTGGGTAATCCCACTGTGAGCAAGGCCGTGGGCAGCCGTACCGATCAGGTGAAGCAGCTCGCCCGTTACGCAGTGCAACACCGTGAGGGGGCACAGATCCTGATGTTGCGCGCCGCCATTCCCGCTGAACGGGATCTCCAAGCGCTGATGCTCCGCGAATTGAAGGCCGCGCTACCTCCGGTAGCACCGCTGAGTGATTCCATCCGGGTGCTCGATTGCGGACGCCGGGCCGTTACCGGATTGTTGGCCGCGATGGACCCCGTGAAGACCAACTTCGTAGTGGTGCCGAGTGAGGATGTCGAATTTGTTTCGGCGGCCATCACCGCGCTTGCGGGTACGATCGGTAAATACAAGGTGAGCGTTTTCGGTATGGACAGCTGGAAGAACATACCCACGTTGGACATCGCTGCCTTGATCAAATTGGATACCTACCTGCCGGCCAGCACCGCCATCGATATCGATGACCTGCGTGTTGCCGCTTTCATCGGTGCATACCGTGAACGCTATCACAACGAGCCTGGCGAATATGCCTTCCTAGGGTATGATGTCACCCTGTTCTACCTCAGTGCGCTGATGCAGTTCGGTAAGGCTTTTCCCGCACATTTGAACGAAGTGCAGGCGAGGCCGCTCCACATGACCTTCGACTTTACAAGCCTTGGGGCCGAGAACGGCCGGAGCAACACCGGATCAGTGGTGCTGCGCTATGGGAAGGAAGGGATACGGCCTGTCCGCTGGTCAGCCTTTTGAACGCAACCATTTCCGCTCCAGCACGAACGTGCCGAAGGGGAGCAGTGCAGCGATCGCTACGCCGTACATACGCTCCATGGGCCATTTCAACCGCGTGAACAGTGGCACGGCAAGAAGCCCGTACGTGATGAACAGTACGCCGTGGGCCCAGCCCGTGTATTTCACGGCCAAGGGCTGGTCGGCCAGGTACTTCAAGGGCATTGCAATGAATAAAAGTACCAAAAAGCTGATGCCTTCCAAGATCGCGACCGTGCGGAACCGCTTGATCGTGCCCATGTTGTTTTCCATGTCGCAAAGGTCGCTCTTTAAGATCGGAACCTGTGCCGAAGATCCTGCACGCTTGCGGATGCAGGCCTAAGTTTGGGCCCATGCGGAAGGCATTTGCCGGTTCGGTCCTGCTCGGTCTGTTAGTGCTGGCATTGGCATGGCTCGGGCTGATGAACGGAAGTACCGCTGTTCCTGCGACCTCGGTCTGGGCTGCCTTTTTTCCGAACACAACACCGGATGCGTTGATAGCGGTGGTACGGGAAGTCCGCCTGCCACAGGTGATCACCGCGATACTGGCCGGTAGCGGATTGGCTGTGGGTGGCTTGTTGATGCAGGCGGTTTTCCGGAATCCGCTTGCGGGACCGGGCGTATTGGGCATAACCGGCGGCGCCTCCTTGGGTGTGGCATTGGTAGTACTCGCGCGACCGATCTGGGTTTTCATCAACTTGTCGCCTTCGCTTTTGGCCACTGTGGCCGGGCTCTTCGGGGCACTCGCGGTGCTGGTGCTTATCGTGCTTGCCGATCGTCGCTTGGGCGATGCCGCGACCCTACTTATCGTTGGGCTTATGGTGGGTTACTTGTGTTCGGCATTCACCAGCCTGTTGCAGGCGGCAAGTGAAGCTCGCGCGGTGAAGGGATTTGTGCTCTGGGGCTTCGGCTCATTCGCAGGCACCACCTTGGCGGACCTTCCATGGTTGTTCTTCCCCGTTCTGGTGGCGACCGTAGTGGCACTCACGCTGGGTAAAGCATTGAACGCCTTGATGCTTGGAGAACAGGAAGCCAGTGCATTGGGCGTGGCAACGGCTCGGGTAAGGTTGTTGGCCATCGCTGTTACCGGTGTATTGGCCGGAACCATAACCGCTTGGTGCGGGCCCATCGCATTTCTCGGCCTCGCCGTTCCGCATGTTGCCCGTGCCTTGTTCCGCACGGCGGACCATCGGGTGCTGCTGCCCATGGTGGTATTGCTGGGTGCCGCTCTGGCCTTGGCCTGCGACCTCTTGGTCCGGGCCTTTCCACCCTTGAGCGGCGTTCCGCTGAACGTGGTGACCAGCCTGTTGGGAGTGCCTGTTGTACTCTGGGTGCTGCTCCAAGGACGCAAATGGGGAAGCTCGCGATGAACAATCCAACTTTGCTTGGAACAACGGACCTGGCCATCGGCTATGGAACGATCCGTTTGGCGGAACAACTCGCAATTCAACTACATGCCGGGTCGCTCACGGCATTACTGGGTCCGAACGGTATCGGTAAAAGCACTTTATTGCTAACGCTGGCCGGGTTGCAAAAGCCGTTGAACGGACATGTTCTCACCTCCGGCCAGAACGTGCACACCATGGCCGCCAAGGAAAGGGCACGGAAGATCGCCCTTGTCACAACCCGGCGGACCGATGCGGCTTTGTTGACAGTGGAAGCATTGGTGGGCTTGGGCCGTCACCCATGGACCGGGCCTTGGGGCCGCTTTTCCGCGGCGGATCAAGAGGCCGTGGAGCGCGCAATGGACCAGGCGGACATAAAGCATCTGCGGGATAGGAGCGTGGAGCATTGCAGCGATGGTGAGCGCCAAAAAGTGGTCATCGCACGCGCACTAGCACAGGAAACACCGCTACTGCTTTTGGACGAGCCCACAGCATTCTTGGACCTCCCGAACCGGGCAGCCATTGTGCGTTTGCTCCGCGATAAGGCCGCCACTGATGTTCGCGCAGTGCTGTTCTCCACGCACGATCTGCAACTAGCGCTGGACCTTTGCGACCGCTTGCTGCTGATGCGCGGAAAGGAGGGCGTTTGGCAAGGCACGCCTCAGGAAGCGCTACGTTCCGGTGAACTGCAACGGACTTTCGCGGGTGCAGGTGTTCGGTTCGATGCTGAAGGCACACACCGCTTTCTGCGCTGAAAAAAGAAAGCCCCGGCAGGTGTGCCGGGGCTTTCGCTGGATCGATCGGATCGCTTAGCGCTTCAGCGCGTCGCGGATCTCCATCAACAACTTCTGGTCTTCCGTGGGGCCTGCTGGTGCTGCTGGCGGCTCGGGCTTTTTCATGCTGTTCATCGCTTTTACCACCATGAACATCACGAAAGCAACGATCAGGAAATCCACGGTCGCTTGGAGGAACTCACCATACTTCACCGCAACTTCCTCGATCCCTGGTACGGAGATCACACCGGCCGCATCCTTCACTTCCGCTGTGCCGCTCCGGAGTACCCATTTCAAGTTATCGAACTTCACATCGCCGGTCAACATGCTGATCAAGGGAGTGACGATGCCGCCCGTGAAAGCCGTTACCAAGCGCGTAAATGCAGCGCCCATTACGAAACCCACCGCGATGTCGATGAGGTTACCCTTCATCGCGAATTCCTTGAACTCCTTTAACATGCCCATGTGCTAGTGGTTTTGGTTTTTAATTGCGGCGAAAGTTAACCACATTGAATGGATGCGGCAATAAATGTAATTCCTTTTAGAACTGCCCTTTGCTTACTCCTGAACAGGTTCACCACCACTTGCCGCGGGCACAGGTTTCGGTTCCCGCATACTGCGGATCAGTTCCTTGTATTGGGTCTGCAAGCGCTGTATCTCTTGCCGGGTCTTTTCCATACCCCGCTCCATTTCCTTTTTCATCGCTGCACCGGCCGCGCTCTTGAAACTGAACTTCCCCATGTTCTCCTCGGCTTGGCGCACCTCGATCTCCAATTCCTCGATCTTGCGCTTCATGGACCGGGCTTCTTTTTCGATCCTTTCTTTTCCATCCGGTGCGGCCGCTAGATCTTCCATGCGGTCGTTGAACGCCATTTTACGGCGTTCGTCATCATTCATTTTCAAACTACCGTACTTCTTGTCCAGTGCGTTGCGGTAGTTTCTCCCAAGCCGTTCCTGGTCGCGTGGGGAGGTGCGGCCTCCGTTCAGCCAGCGCCCGCTGAATCCTTTCAGTGCTGTGATGTCCGCATTGCGGTCCCCAGTGAGCGTGTAGTTGTCTATCTCAGCGATCAGATCCTCGCGTTCCTTTACATGTGAGGCCTGTTCCTCATCCTGTTTGGCGAAGTTCTCCTGACGCGATCTGAAAAAGGCGTCGCACGCTTCGCGGAAGCGCCCCCACAACTTGTGTTCATCACGCTGGCCTGCGCTACCGGCCTCCTTCCATTGCTGCTGCAAGTGTTTCAGCTTGTCCGCGGTCTGCTTCCATGCCGTGCTCTCCTTCAGTTCCAACGCTTCCGCGATGAGGGCCTCTTTTTTCAAGCGCACGGCTTTGAACTTGTCCTTGATGGCCGCATAGTGCGCGTTCTTCAGGTCGAAAAAGGCGTTGCATCCCGTTCGGAATTCCTTCCATACGCGCTCGTTGTCCTTCTTGGTGGCAAAGCCGATGCTTTTCCAAGCGTTCTGCAATTCCAATACTTGATCCGTCGCGACTTTCCAGTCGCGTGGCTCTTCCTGCTCTGCCTGCTTCACCAGTTCCAGCACCTTGGCCACCAGCGCCTGCTTGGAAGCGAGGTTGGCCTCGTGTTCCGACCGGCGCGCCTTGTAATGGTCGTTGATGCGGTCGTAGACCACGCGCGTCGCGTTCCAAAAAGCATCGCGGACGGCTTCGCGGTCTTCTTTCACCACGGGGCCGATCTGGTGCCACTTGTCCTGGTAGTCCTTCACTAGGTCTTCGGCTTCCCGCACGCTGTCCACGCGCTGCACCGCTTCCATATCCGCCACCAGAGCTTGTTTCAGCGCGGTGTTTTTCCGAAGGTCATGGTCGCGTAGTTCCTTGTAAATGCGGATGTGGTAGAAGAATTCCTCCCGCAATTGGCTGTAGTCGTGCTGCAGTTCGCGGTAGCTCTGCTGGGGGATGGTCCCGATGTTCTTCCACTGCTCGCCGAGCTCGGTAAAGCGCTGGAAGGCATTGCCGATGTTCTCCTCGTTGGAAATGAGCTCCCGCAACTCCTTCATGATGGCCTGCTTCTGGGCCAAGTTGTCCGCTTCTTCCTTTTGACGCTTGCGCCGGATATCGTTCACCTTGGTGTTGAAGGCATCCAAAAGCTGCTTGAACTTTTTATCCTCCTCGTCGGTGAGCGGCGCGGATTCGATGGGCTGTGGGGGTAACTGCGGCTGCGCTGCTGGTGGAGGGAATTGACCATCCACAGCCTTCGGGGCCTCCTGTTCAGCTTCCGTTCCGAGTTCGGCAGCCGCTGCTTTGGCGGCTTCCTGTTCGGAGGCCACGAGTTCCTCGAACGCTTCCTTCAGCGTGTCCACCACCTCAGCGGAGCGTTCCACATCGGGTTGCTGGAGCACTTCCTCCATCCGTGCTACCAATTCACTTTTCGTTGCCATGCATGCCATGCGTGCCGGTGCTATGTTCCGGCAGCGCGACCAAATATAGAAGCCTTGGTGTTGTTGAGCAGCAACGGATCCGAACCCTTCACAAAAACAGACGATCTTCTGCGCTGTTGCGCAGCCTTTCGCAAGTCGGTCAATTATCCTTTTGAGGCCGTCTTTTCCTTGAACGCTGCAATGGCGCTGCGCGTGAATTGCGACAGCACGAGCCTGCCACTGATGGCGGCGCGTTCCGGGAGCAACGTGTCCCAATCGTCGGTGCCTTTCCACATCACACGCTTCAGTTCAGCCATGGCCTCGGGGCTGTATCCTGCCAGCTCCGTTGCCTGCTTTTGTACTGCGTTCTCGAGCGCTTGCTGTTCCGCATGCACTTCCGCATACAGGCCGTTCTGTAAGGCCCATCCAGCGCTTCGCCATGTGGCTGGCGTTGCGCTCATCAGGCTGAATGCAGTGGTGCCGGTCTTGCGTTCCACCGCCGGTCCCACCACGAAAGGACCAATGCCGATGGCGAGCTCGCTCAGTTTCACGGATGCGCTCTCATGTGCGTAGCAAAGGTCCACGGCGGCCGCGAGCCCTACGCCACCTCCCACGGCCTTGGATTGAACACGGCCCAATACAAAGCATGGTACTGTACGGATGGCATTGATCACCTGAGCGAAACCATTAAAGAAGGCTAGGCCTTGAGCCGCGGTCCCGATGGCGACCAGCTCATCGAAGCTGGCACCCGCGCAAAAAGCTTTGTCGCCATCGCTTCGCAGAATGATGGCCCGGATGGTACTATCCCCACCGGCGGACGCGATCTGCTTAGCCAATTCCCCCAGTATAGCAGCAGGTAAGCTGTTGCTCTTGGGGTGGTGGAAGGTCACCGTTGCAATGCCGCTTTCATGGGTCGTCCGCACGTATCCATCGCTCATTGTCGTGTTCTTTTGAATAAGTGAAAGTCGGTCTTGCGAAAGTCCGGATCAAGCAGCCATCGCCACCTTACCAGCTACCGGAAAGGGGATGGGCACCACGCGGCTGCGCAAGTGCGCGATCACTTCCTCGTCAGACCTGAATACATCGCCCACATTCACGAAGTGCGCCGCCATTTTAGCATAGTCATCCTTCATCAGCAAGATGAAGATGTCCAAAAAGTTCAGTCCCGCGAACACCACGGACCTGTTCTCCGCGAATTTGGTCAAGTGCTCCCGGAAATATTTCGGGTGCTCGGTCCAGTGCAGCGTGGGGTTGATGTGGTGGCTGATGTGGTAGCCATCGTTCCAGCACTTATGATTGAATTTCACATTGATGCAGGTGATGCTGTTCCGGTAGTCGTTCCCGGGTTGCTCCGGGCAGATGAACGTGTGCTGCACCCAGTTACCGGCCATCGCCACTAAGCGGAAAGCGAGGAAAGGAAGAATGAACACCACAAGCGTGGCCTGCCAGTTCACGAAGCACAGCGCTGTGCAGAACGCGATGAAAAGAAGCTCGCCCCGCACTGTGCGCCAAGCCAGTTTTTTGCTGCGCTTATTGAAGTGGTATAACACCAGCGTGTAAATGCCGGAGAAGAGGAAGGTGAAGAAGTAACGCGTGAAGCCTTTCCCGGAATCCCGCTGATAGCTCATGGTGCTGCTTTCATCGTCCTCCATGTTGTTCTCCACGTGGTGCATGCCGACATGGTGTGCGAAATACGTCTCCGGCGATTGGCCGAAGAATGGGGCGAGCAACCAGGGTATCACGTAGTTCAACGGCGCATATTCCTTACGGAAGAGCGGCCGGTGACTGGTGCAATGGAGCATCAGGCCGAACGGACCTTTGTAGGTGACGTTGTTGATATACAAGTAGGTAGCTGCCATCAACAACCATAGCCAGATGTTCAAACCCGGCACGAAAAGCAACGCCGCCAATGGCACGATACTGAAGGATACCTTCAACAATAAATGGATGAACGGCAGATCGCGTTTGTCATTGATAAGCCCTATGAAAAAGCGGTCCATCCGACTGTAACTGTCCGGAGCGGAATATGTCGGGTCGGTGTTGAGGGGCAAACTGAGCATGTTGGGATCTTGGAGGGACTGCAAGGTAAGGACGAGGTAATAAAAAGCACTGCTGGTTCAACGGCACTGCGTAGCCGGAAATAGGTCAACGCGCCGCAATGCCGAGGATGAAAACGCAAGGACGCTTGCCTAACTGCGTGGTCGTGTCGCGCCAAGCCGTGATCGTACGCGTTTTCAAACTACCGCCCGGCTGCTCCAGATCTATGGCGATGCAGAGTAACGTCCCGCCTTCGCAGGTGGAGACCAGATCCGCCAGCATGGCGTCGTTGCGGTAGGGTGTTTCAATGAAAAGCTGCGCACCGCCGGTACGTTTGGCCTCCTGCTCCAACTTCTTGATCTCCTGTTTGCGCAACGCGCTTTCCCGCGGTAGGTAGCCGTGGAAGGTGAACCTTTGTCCGTTCATGCCGGAACCCGCTAATGCAAGCAGCAGTGAAGTAGGGCCGGTGAGCGGCTCCACGCGGATGCCCCCGCGATGCGCTGCGGCGACCAAGCGTGCACCGGGGTCGGCGATGCAGGGCATGCCCGCTTCGCTGATGATGGCACCGGTCCGTGTGGCCAGCATTTTTACATAAGAGGAAATAGTCGCAGCATCGCTGTCCTTGTCCAGGACGTGCAGTTCGATCGCGTTCAGATCGATGATCTTGGACATGCGCCGCAACATGCGGCGGGCAGTGCGTTCTTTCTCGCAGAAAAAAAGCGCCGTCTCTTCTGCGATCGCGATGTTCCGCGGCGGCATTAGATCGGTGCCGCCTGCTTCGCCCAACCAAACGGGGAGGAGATAAAGGACAGGTTCAATTTCCCGCGTCAAGCTCATCCAGCATGGTTTCAAGGGAAGCATCCAGCAAGTGGTACACGGGAGCAAATCCTTCGCTGCCACCATACCAAGGGTCCGGTACGTCACCACCTTTTTCGGTGGAGGACCAGTCCAACATCAACCGCGCCTTGCGGCCCAGTTCCGGCGACGGAGCAAGGCGCTGCATCTCCCGCAGGTTCTGGCTGTCCATCGCCAATAACAGATCGAAGCGTTCAAAATCATCCCGGGAGAACTGGCGCGCGCGCAGATCACTGATATCGATCCCGTGCTTTTTCATCTCCGCCTGCGCACGTGGGTCCGGCGCTTGACCCAAGTGCGACCTTCCCGTTCCCGCGGAATCCGTGGTGATGGAAAGATGGCGCTCCATCACTTTGGCACGTAACAGCCCTTCAGCCATTGGGGAGCGGCAAATGTTGCCGAGGCATACAAGCAGGATCTTCATACTGCCGCGAAGATGCGAAATGAAAAAGCCCCGGAAGGATCCGGGGCTTTCCAATTTTCCAGGGAAGCGATCAATGGATGCTCAACTTCTTCTCGAGGTCCTCCAAATAACCGCGGAACTGTTTGTCCGTTTCCTGCAGGTTGTTCACGGTGCGGCAAGCGTGCAGCACCGTAGCGTGGTCCTTTCCGCCACAATGCGCGCCGATGTTGGCCAGCGAGCTTTTGGTCATCCGCTTCGCGAAGTACATGGCGATCTGCCGCGCCTGTACCACTTCGCGTTTGCGCGTCTTGCTCTTCAGCAGTTCGATGGGTAGGTCGAAGTAGTCGCAAACCACTTTCTGTATGTAGTCGATCGACACTTCGCGCGCCGTGTTCTTCACGAACTTGTCGATCATCTGCTTGGCGAGCTCCAGGTTCACCGCCTTCTTATTGAGGGAGCTCTGCGCGACGAGGCTGATCATGGCGCCTTCCAGTTCGCGGATGTTCGTGGTGATGCTGTAGGCGAGGTATTCCACTACGTCCTTTGGCAGGTCGATGCCTTCGGCGTACATCTTCTTCTGCAGGATGGCGATACGCGTTTCCAGGCCGGGTGATTGCAGGTCCGCGCTCAGGCCCCACTTGAAGCGGGAGAGCAGGCGTTGTTCCATGCCGCTCATTTCCACGGGTGCCTTGTCGCTGGTGATCACCAACTGCTTGCCACTTTGGTGCAGGTGGTTGAAGATGTGGAAGAACACGTCCTGTGTTTTTTCCTTGCCGGCCAGGAACTGCACGTCGTCGATGATCAGCACGTCCATCATTTGATAGAACTGCTGGAAGTCGCCCATGGTGTTGTTCTTCACAGCCTCGATGAACTGTTGCGTGAACTTTTCCGCAGGCACGTAGAGGATCGTCTTCTCCGGGTGGTTGCGCTTGATCTCGATACCGATGGCGTGGGTGAGATGTGTCTTTCCAAGACCCACGCCGCCGTAGATCAGCAGCGGATTGAAAGCAGTGCCTCCGGGCTTCTGCGCCACGGCGAAACCGGCGCTGCGCGCCAAGCGGTTGCAATCGCCCTCGATGAAATTCTCGAATGAATAGTTCGGATTCAGGTGGCTTTCGATCTTGATCTTCCGAAGCCCCGGTATGATGAAGGGATTCTTGATCGGGCTGTTCGCCACATCGATCGGCAGGCTCACCGGTGCGTTCTTCACATCCCGTGCATTGCTCGTGGGCATCTTCACGGTGTAGGGATTGGAATTGCGCTGGCCGTTCTCCATGATGATGGAATACTCCAAGCGGCCCTCCGGACCCACTTCCTTGCGGATGATCTTCTTCAGCAGCCCGATGTAATGCTCTTCGAGCCACTCGTAAAAGAACTGTGATGGTACCTGGATGGTCAGGACGTTGTCCGCCATCTTCACGGCCCGGATGGGTTCGAACCAGGTCTTGAAGCTTTGTTGGCTGACGTTGTCCCTGATCACATCGAGGCACCGTTCCCAGGTCTTCTCATGGTCTTTCTTCATGCTGGTGGTCCGGTGGTTTGAATGGGTGGCAGGTGGGATGGATATCGTTCTTTCTTTCCAGGCATGGTGCCCGGCGGGGTGGCAAATATGAGCCGTGGTCGGTGAAAAAAAAAGTTCTTTTCTCCTTGCACCGATCAAATGTTTTGCGATCGTTCACCGGATTTGTCGAATATACGCAGCCCGCGCCCAGCAAGGGTTTCCGGAGGTCGGCATTTGTGCCACGGCGGCGCGTAACCCGGTGACCCCTAAGGAGGAAGCCGAATGTGCAACGCCTTATTCTTCGCATTTGTCGAGCACCTGAGGATCCGTCGGAATTCAGCGTCCCTTTCGCCGTTGATCACAGAGGTTCCGGACCACGGCATGGCCCACATTACCTTGCACACATGTTCAGCAACGAGACGGCTCTACGTGTGCGCTATGCCGAGACGGATCGCATGGGATACGTGTACTATGGCGTGTATGCGCAGTACTTTGAAGTGGGTCGTGTGGAAGCCCTGCGAAGCCTCGGCATGTCCTATCGGCGCATGGAGGAGGAAGGGGTGATGCTGCCCGTTCGCGACCTTTCCGCCACCTATCACAAGCCGGCATTTTACGATGACCTCCTCACGGTGCGGACCATGATCATGGAATTGCCGTCAGTCCGCATCCGTTTCGCTTATGAAGTGCGGAACGAAAAAGGAGAGCTGCTCACGGAAGCCTTGACAACACTGGTGTTCATTGATCGCTCAACCAACAAACCCTGCCGTGCGCCTGCAGAGCTCCTGAAGATCCTTGCTCCGTTTTTCGTGTGAAAAAAGGAGGGATGGTCAGTGCCCGTTGGGGACAAGATCCCGCGAAGAACCGTCATGCGCAGTGATCGTTCAACGTTCTTCAGGCCGGACATCGATCGCCTTCCGCCTCCAATCAATGATCAGCCCGGCGACCGCACTTTTCGGCACAGCTATATGCAGCCGACAACGGATGTCGAAATGTGCCTCCAGCACATCTCCTTCCACCAGGACCACGGAGCGCTTCACTTCTTCTACCTGCTCGTAACCACATTCCACCAGTAGTGCCTCAAGCGTTTTCTGTTCCACAACGTGGTTAGCTGCCAGCGCAGCTTTTGCTGCAGCTGCGAACGCATGCGAAAGGCCCGCTTTGCCCAGCAATGTGCCACCGAAATAGCGCACTACCACGATCGCTGAGAAGGTCAATGAGCCGCCTTGTAATTGCCGCAGTATCGGCTTTCCCGCACTGCCGGAAGGTTCCCCCGCATCGAACGACCGGAACTTCTCACCAGCAGTGCCGAGGACCCAGGCATGGCAGATGTGGCGCGCCGTGTGATGCGCTTTGCTGATCTCCGCCAGCTTCGCCTTGAACGCTTCCACATCCACGACCGGAAAGGCATACGCAACGAAACGGCTGGACTTTTCGCGCACCTCCGCCGTGCTTTCACATGCGAGTGTGAGATAGCTGTCCTTGGTCATGGCTGCGCGATCATGATCAATGCCAAGGCTGCAACGGATAGTGCGATACCCGCCCATTGCAACGATCCCAATTTCTCCTTGAACAGGATGATCGAAGCAGCTGTGCCAAGCAGGATCACGCCCACGTTCATTAATGGGAACACGGTGCTGCCGGCCATTCCGCTACGCGATAGCGCGAGCACCAGGAAATAGATCGATGCGTAGTTCACGCAACCCAGGATCGTCCCACCGAGCAGCGCATCAGGCCGACGCAACTGGGGCGTTCCTTTTTTCAGGAACAGATGCAATAAGCCGAACAGGGCTGCAAAACCGAAGATCAGGGTGGGGAAGGCCGCTTCATTTTCCGCGGTGACGTGGTTGCGCTGCGAGGCGTTGATCAGGAGGTCGCTACCCGCGCTGGCGATGAAGATCACCGGGAGCAACCAACGGCCCTGGGACCTTTTACCGATGCCGCCCGAACTGCTCAAGGTTACGCCCAGCACCGCCAGACCGATGCCTGCCCATACCATGGGCCCAGGCCGTTCATCATATGCCAGTACCATGAGGACCACCGTGAGCGCTAGGCTCATTTTGCTGGCAACTGTTGTTGGTGCTATGCCGGCGCGTTGGCTGGAAATGCCCATCAATTGGAACAGGCCGATGAATACTGCGCCTTGCAATGCAGCGGGTAGCCAAAGCTCTTGCAGATCCTCTACTTTCCAAGGCTTGGAGACCGCCAGCCCGAAAACAAAGGCCACTGTGTAGTTCACGACGATGGCTGGCAGCAATGGCACGCTTCGTTGACCGAACGCTTTAAAGATCACGAATAGCGCTGCTCCGAAGAGCGAGGCGATGATCACCAGGACCATGTCGCTTCTGGTATCCCTTCCTTGGCAGCGAAGTATATGCGGTCCGTTCCGGAAGTGAAGGTGAGTTGAGGAAGCACGGGCGCTTTGGGCGCGGACGTGCCACTGCCGAAGGCGACTTCGCCGACGATCTCCCGCACTTCGTCCCACAGACCGGCCGCGATGAAATGGGCAAGCAGTTCGCTCCCGCCTTCCACAAGTACCGAACGCACCTTGCGACGATGGAGTTCTTGCAATAATGCTGGTAATATGCCCTTTCCAGGTCCTGCAACGATCTGATCCACCTGGATGTCCGATCGAAGTTTCCCGGTGAAAAGCAAGGTGGGAACGGTTCCATCGTAAACGTTCGACTTTGCAGGCGTGATGCCGGCCCTGTCAAGCACCACGCGCAATGGAGAACGACCGGCAACATGTCGCACGTTCAGCCGTGGATCGTCATTGACCACTGTTCGGCCACCCACCAGAATGGCCGCTTCTTCGCTACGCCAGCGATGCACCAGCACATCCGTGGCAAAACAGGAGATGCGTTGAACACTGCGCCCTTCCCGTGGCTGTTGGTCCAAATATCCGTCGATGCTGCGCGCCCATTTCAAGATCACATAAGGGCGCTGCTTTTCAATGGACGAGAAAAAGCGCCGGTTCTGCCAACGGCATTCTTCGTGCAATACGTCCACGGTCACATCCACACCGGCTTCGCGGAGTTTCGCGACGCCCTTGCCGGCCACACGCTGGTCGGGGTCCAAGCAACCCACGACCACCGTGTGCACGCCGCGCGCGATCAGCAGTTCCGCGCAAGGAGGCGTGAGGCCCGTGTGCGCACAAGGCTCCAAGGAAACGTACATCACGGCGTTCGCGGGAACATCGCCGTCGCCGAAGTTGCGCAGGCATTCCACCTCGGCGTGCGGTCCACCATGGGCGCGGTGCCAACCTTCCGCAAGCACGTCTTCACCTTCCACCAGTACAGCTCCCACCATGGGGTTCGGCGCCACCATTCCCGCTCCGTTGCGGGCCAGTTGCAGGCAGCGATGCATCCAACGTGCGTGGTCCATGCCGCGAAGATGAGAGGATGTCCGGGATATTCTTTCAGGACCTTCGGCGTTGGCCCACCTTTGCGACATGCCTTTAATAAGTGGTAGAACCTTGGGCGAATGGGACCGCGCGTTCCGCGAAGGCCTGATCTCACTGCATGGTGCGAATGAGGCAAAGGCGATCGCGCGCGCAGCCTTCCGACATCTCCTGGGCAAAGACCCGCTTCAGTTGGACGGCCATACGCTGCTCACCAAGGAACAATCTTCGCGTGCGGAAGCCATACAGCTGCGGCTCGTAGCTGGTGAACCGCTTCAATACGTCCTCGGTACCGTGCTTTTCCACGGGCTGGAGCTGGCTGTTGATCCCCGTGTGTTGATCCCACGGCCGGAAACAGAAGAACTTGTGGATCTCATCATACATGCGCAGGACATGGTATCGACGCGCATCGTTGACGTTTGTACCGGAAGCGGCTGCATAGCGCTAGCGTTAAAGCAAGCATTTACTGGCACGGCTGTTACCGGATGCGACATCAGCGACGGTGCGCTGGACGTGGCACGCAGCAATAGTGCCACTACGGGTCTTGATGTTGCTTGGAAGAAGTGCGACGCGCTCGGTGCCGGTCTGAACGCCCTTTTCACCGGGCAAGAACGGCCGGGCCGAATGCTTGTTGTCAGTAATCCACCCTATGTTCCGCAACAGGATAAGCTGCGGATGGACCCGCACGTGCTGCTGCATGAGCCGCATTTAGCGCTGTTCGTGGAAGATACTGATCCGCACCTGTTCTACCGGGCCATCGCCAAGGCTTTCGTACCACATGCCGGAGTAATGGATGAACTCTGGTTCGAGGCGCACCACCTGTGCGCCCCGGCCACAGCGGACGAAGTCAGGTCACAAGGGTTCAGTCGCGTGGAAGTGTTGAAGGACCTGAGTGGAAATCCGCGGTTCATTCGCGCCCGGAAGTGATCTTTGTACGCATGGAACGCGAACAGGCCGAGGAGCGCATCGCGGCGTTGAGCGAGGAGCTGGAGCGCCATAACCATCTGTATTATGTAGAGGCAAAGCCGGTGATCGCCGACCGTGATTTCGACCTGCTGATGAAGGAGCTGGAAGGCTTGGAAGCCTGTTGGCCGGATCTCGCTTCACCTAACAGCCCCACCCAACGTGTGGGCGGGGATCTTACCAAGGAATTCACCACTGTAGCGCATCGATGGCCGATGCTTTCACTCAGCAACAGTTACAGCCGCGAGGAAGTGGAGGAATTCGTGCAGCGCATCGTGAAGGAGCATGGACAGGTCACCTTCACCATGGAGCTGAAATACGACGGCGTGGCCATCGGCCTTACTTATCAGGATGGGCAACTGTTGCGCGCGCTCACGCGTGGTGATGGTGAAAAGGGCGATGACATCACCGCCAACGTCCGGACCGTGCGCTCCATCCCGCTGCGGCTGCGTGGCAACCCACCGGCTGAACTGGAGGCGCGCGGCGAGATCCTGATGGGCCGGAAGGAGTTCGATAAGTTGAACAGTCAACGGGAGGACGAAGGGGAGGAGCTCTTCGCCAACCCGCGCAACACCACGGCCGGCACGCTGAAACTGCAAGACCCGAAGATCGTCGCCAAGCGTGGGCTCCAGAACTTCATCTACACGCTTCAGGCCGATGCCTTGCCCACCCGTAGTCACTATGGTAACATACTGCAATGCCATGCGTGGGGTTTCCGCACGCCCGATCCCAGCAAACGCTTCATAGAGCAGGCTGTTACGTTGGACGGCATTATGGCCTACATCGCCCACTGGGACCAAGCCCGGCACACATTGGACATCGCCATCGACGGTGTGGTGATCAAAGTGGACAACATCGACCTGCAAGAAGAACTGGGCTTGCGCGCTAAAAGCCCACGCTGGGCCATTGCCTACAAATTCCAGGCGGAACAGAAGTTCACCCGGCTCAATGGCGTGGAATTCAACGTGGGGCGCACCGGCGCCATCACTCCCGTGGCCTTATTGGAACCGGTTGAGCTTGCAGGCACTACCGTGAAACGCGCCAGTATCCACAACGCCGACCAGATCGCAAAACTCGACCTGCATATCGGCGATATGGTGCAGGTGGAAAAAGGAGGCGAGATCATCCCTAAGATCACCGCAGTGGACCTTGACCGCAGGGCTGCGGGCGCAATGCCCGTGGTTTATCCGGAAGATTGCCCGGCGTGCGGTACCACCTTGGTGCGCGACGAGGGGGAAGCCCAGCATTATTGCCCCAACGAGCACGGCTGCCCGCCGCAGATCACCCGCCGTATGGAGCATTTCACGAGCCGCCGTGCCATGGACATCGGTGGCCTTGGCGGTGAAACCGTGGAGGTGTTGTTCATCGCGGGGCTGGCGCGTAACGTGGCGGATCTGTATGACATCACCAAAGAACAATTGTTGGCGCTTGGCAAAGGATGGGGCGAGCGGAGCGCACAGCTTGTCATCGACGGGATAGCGGCGAGTAAGGCCGTTCCCTTCGAACGCGTCCTATTTGCGCTCGGGATCCGCCACGTGGGCGAGACCGTGGCCAAAAAGCTGGCCCGCGCCGTGGGCAGCATGGAGAAGCTGGCCGCTATGCCGCCGGAAGAACTCACCGCCGTGAATGAGGTCGGTACGGTGATCGCCGCGAGCATTCATGAATTCTTCGGCGTGGAAGGCAACCGTATGACGGTGGAGCGGTTGCGTAATGCCGGGTTGCAAATGGCCATGGAAGCCAGTGCATCCATTGTGGCGGGAACCAAGTTGAAAGGCCTTTCCTTTGTAGTGTCAGGGGTTTTCGTGAACTTCACCCGCGACGGTATAAAGGAAGCCATCGAAAACAACGGAGGAAAGGTGGGAAGCTCGATCAGCAAAAAGACCAGCTACGTGGTGGCGGGTGCGGACATGGGCCCGGCCAAGCGCGTTAAAGCGGAAGAGCTTGGTGTGCCCGTTATCAGTGAGGATGAACTCAAGCACCTGATCGACGGATGAGCGTGCTGGACGGCATCAAGGACTGGTTCGGACGGCGCGCTTTGGTAAAGCAGATCGTACCGGACAGAGTTCCCATTGCGAAGAACCTGGCCATGTCCGTGAAGGTGGGCATCATCTACTATTCCCATGAGGAAGAGGCCCACGCTCAAGTGCGTAATTACGTGAAGAAGATCAAGGAGAACCTGGGCCTCACCCGAATAATGGCCCTGGGTTACTTCCCCGGAAAGGAATTGCCTTTTTATCTTCATGCCAAGCTTAATTTCGATGCCTTTTGCCATAAGGACCTCAACTGGTACCGCGTGCCCCATGGGAACGTGGTGCAGAACTTCATAGCAGAGGAATATGACATCCTCATCGACCTCACACTGCAGGACCAGTATCCGTTGCAGTTCATCATGGCCAAGAGCCACGCACGCTTCAAGGTAGGCCGCCTCGACAATAAGTCCGCGCACTTCCTGGATATGATGATCGATACCGCCGGAGCCGATAGCCTTGCCCAACTGATCAGCAACATGGACAAATACCTGCTGATGATAAACGCGCCGAAAGTGGCCGCGCTCAATTAGCCCTAACGCACCGCAACATGTCTTCACCGTTCACGGGCCTAGGCGTGGCCCTCATCACGCCCTTCCGCGCCAATGGCGCCATCGATCATGCCGCATTGGCCAAGGTGATCGAACACCAGATCGTGGGTGGTATCGATTATCTGGTAGTGATGGGGACCACCGGCGAAAGCGCCACCATCACCTTCGAGGAGAAGAAACAATTGCTGGCCCAAGTGATCGAAGTGGTGCATAACCGCGTGCCCATCGTCCTCGGTATCGGCGGTAACAACACCGCAGAGGTAGCAGAGCAATTGCAAGCTTTCGACCTTGACGGTGTGGACGCCATCCTCAGCGTGAGCCCGTATTACAACAAGCCGACGCAGGAAGGTATTTACCAGCATTACAAAGCACTGGCGCAAGTCAGTCTGCGGCCGATCATCCTGTACAACGTGCCTGGCCGTACCATGAGCAACATCGCCGCGGAGACCACGTTGCGACTCGCGCGCGATTTCAAGAACATCATAGGCATCAAGGAGGCCAGCGGAAACCTCGACCAAGTAGGCTTGATCCTGAAGCACCGTCCCAAAGGCTTCCTCGTCATCAGCGGGGACGATGCCCTCACGCTCCCCATCCTCGCCATGGGCGGCGACGGGGTGATAAGTGTGGTCGGAAATGGCCTGCCAATGGAATTCGGGAATTTGGTCCACGCTGCGTTGAAAGGGGATTTCGCAACGGCGCGGCAGGAGCACCTCAAGCTCATAGAGCTCATCACCCTGCTTTTCGTGGACGGGAATCCCGGCGGCATCAAGGAAGTGCTGAAGTCCCTCGGACTTTGTGACGTTCACATGCGTCTGCCGCTGGTTCCCGTAGGCGAAGGCACGGCCAAGAAGATCTATCACGCCTTGGCGGATGCGGAGGTGGTGAAGCTTTGATAAAAGGATGGTCGGCATTGGCAGTTAGCACAGGCCAGCCACGGCCAATCGTGAATTCTCTCATCGTCGCATTACTCCGTGTCTCTGTGCCTCTGTGGTGAAGAAACCGTGCCTCTACAATGAACCTCATTGCCCTCGACTTCGAGACCGCCACCAACGCCCCGGACAGCCCTTGCGAAATGGGCTTGGCCATCGTGCGGAACGGCGAGGTGAGCGAGGTGCGCAATTGGTTGATCAAGCCGCGGCAATGGCCGTACTTCTCGCCGTTCACCATTGCAGTGCACGGTATACGACCTGAGCATGTGGCCCATTCGCCAAGCTTCGCCGAAGTATGGGAAGAGGCCATGCCCTTGATGCAGGGCAATGTAGTGGTGGCCCACAATGCGGCATTTGACATGAATGTGCTCCGCAGCACCCTCTTAAGTCACCGTTTAGCGCTGCCCACGTTCAGTTACTTCTGCAGCGTGAGCCTCTGTCGCCGCGTTTGGCCGGGCCACAAGGGCTACGGACTAGGGCCGATGTGTGCCGTGCACGGCATCCGCTTCGCGCATCACCGTGCGGGGAACGATGCTGAGGCAGCCGCGAAACTGGTGCTGTGCGCAAGCAGGAAGACGGGAGTATCCAACGTGGATGACCTGCTGAAGCATAGCCGCCTGAAATGCGGTGGATTGAGTCCGCAGGAACACCGGACGCCGGGAGGAAAGGTGACGAGGTTAGGTTACTAGGAAATTCCCGAAAACGAGCGGAAAACCCAATGCTGCGGTTGGTTTCCTCAAGGTGCAGAGCGAAGCCGTTTTCCTCCATTTTGCACCTCCACCTTTGTGATGCTGGAAATTGGGATCTCGTAAGTCAGCGTGGGTATGATCCATGAAGGGTGGCCGATAAGCGTGTCACCTCGAAGTTCCGTGCGGTCGAAATACATACTACGCCGCTTTCCGGAGGCTTGGGTGATCCTCATTTCGATGTTCGGTGCGACTGCCAACTCTATCGCCACACCCTTTTTATCAGTGCAGCGGATCGTATTCAATTGGACAGCCTGATAGGTGAGTACCTGCCCGAAGGGGCTTATCGAGCGCGTCTCAGCAGGAGCTGTGGTCAGGAGTTGTTCTTGCAAGGATGCTGGGGTTAAATAGTAGGTCTTGCATCCCGGCAAGCTCACGATCGCAATGGCTATGCAGAAAATGATGCGCTTTGTGCTCATTCGTATAAGTAATGCCGGTCACGAATTTAGGATGACGCCTTCATGATCTTGAACGGGTTTTTCGCAAGCGGATAAAAACCAACTAAAAAGGGCCACTCCTCACGGAATGGCCCTTCAGCACCGGACAGACTCCGGAGAAGGACTATTTCACTTGGTCCACGATGGCCTTGAAACCTGCGGCATCGCTAAAAGCGATCTCCGCAAGAGCTTTACGGTCCAAGGTGATCTCGGCGAGCTTCAGCTTGTTCATGAACACGCTGTAGGACATGCCGTGTTCACGCACTGCGGCGTTGATACGCTGGATCCACAGGGCGCGGAAGTCGCGCTTCTTGATCTTGCGACCGCTGTAGGCGTGGTTATAACCTTTCTCAACAGTGTTCACCGCAACGGTGAACAGGTTCTTCCTGCGGCCGAAGTTTCCTTTGGCCTTCTTCAGCACTTTCTTGCGGCGGGCGCGGCTGGCTACTTTGTTCTTACTGCGTGGCATTTTGTTCTACTGTTTTCGGGCTTGAGCGTCCGCACGGTGACGGCTCTTTGGTGCTGCAAACCCTGGTTTACCCCGCCTGTGTACCCGGCGGGAAACGGTCTTACTTCAGGAGCGCCAAGATGCCTTTCTGGTCCACCTTGGAGACCAACGTGGTCTTCTGCAGGTTGCGTTTGCGCTTCTTGTGCTTCTTGGTAAGGATGTGGTTGTGATTGGCGTGCTTACGCTTCACTTTACCGGTGCCCGTAAGCGCAAAGCGCTTTTTGGCTCCGGATTTGGACTTCATCTTGGGCATGGCCTCGCGTTGTTTCTAGCGTACTTGGGGGCGCGAATTTCGTGTTTTTTCTTGAATAAGAGGCAAGTCCCCCGATTTTTCTTCGCCGTGCCTCTATTGACCATGGATCATCCGTGATGATCCGTGGTCCGCTGATGGATCTTACTTCTTCTTTTTCGGGATCAAGTACATCATCATGCGCTTGCCTTCCAGCTTCGGCATGCTCTCAACCAGGCCGATATCCTCCAATTCTTGGGCGAACTTCAGGAGCAGGATCTCGCCGCGCTCTTTGAACACGATGGTGCGGCCTTTGAAGAATACGAAGGCTTTCACCTTGTGGCCTTCTTCCAGGAACCGGCGAGCGTGCTTCAGCTTGAAGTTAAGGTCATGCTCGTCCGTGTTGGGGCCGAAGCGGATCTCCTTCATCTCGATCACGGCCTGCTTGGCCTTGATCTCCTTCTGCTTCTTCTTGAGGTCGTACAGGAACTTCTTGTACTCGATGATCCGGCAAACGGGGGGATCGGCGCTGGCACTGATCTCCACCAGGTCCAAGCCTTTTTGCTCGGCCATTTTCAGGGCCTGCTCTATTGGAAATATGCCCTGTTCCACATCTTCGCCGACCACCCTTACTTGGGGCACGCCGGTAATGCGGGAGTTGATGCGGTGCGGATCTTCGCGTACTACGCGACCGCGTGCACGGGAGCCGCCGGAGGGGCGGGGAGGTCGGGGACCTGCGGGACGGAAGGGGGGACGTTTTGCCAAATTCGCTATCGTTCGTTATTCTAAATGATCAGCCTTAACAGGGCTTTGCAGTGATGCTGCGATGCGCTCTTCCACCAAGGACCTGAATGCGTCCGGCGTCATCGTGCCCAGGTCGCCCTGGCCATGTTCGCGCACCGAAACAGTACCTGCTTCGGCCTCTTTTTCACCAATTACGAGCATGAACGGGTATTTGGACATTTCCGCGTCGCGGATCTTGCGCCCGATCTTTTCGTTGCGTTCGTCAATGGTGGCGCGAATATCGCACTCTTTCAGCAATTCAGCGGTTTTACGCGCCGCTTCATTCGATTTTTCACTGATCGGCAGGATGATCGCCTGTTCCGGAGCCAACCACAGCGGGAAATTCCCGGCGGTATGTTCGATCACCACGGCGAGGAACCGTTCCAAGCTACCGAAAGGTGCGCGGTGGATCATTACCGGGCGGTGTTTCGCGTTGTCGCTGCCCACGTATTCCAGCTCAAAACGTTCGGGCAGGTTGTAATCCACTTGGATGGTGCCCAGTTGCCAACGGCGGCCCAGCGCATCCTTCACCATGAAGTCCAGTTTGGGTCCGTAGAATGCGGCCTCGCCGTATTCAATGAAGGTATTCAGGCCTTTTTCAGCAGCAGCCTCGATGATGGCACGCTCCGCTTTTTCCCAGTTCTCGTCGCTGCCGATGTATTTACTGCGGTCCACTTTGTCGCGCAGGCTGATCTGGGCTTCGTAATCGTTCAGGCCCAAGGCGTGGAAGACCAGCAGTACGAGATCGATCACTTTTTTGAACTCGTCCTTCACTTGGTCGGGACGGCAGAAGAGGTGTGCATCGTCCTGCGTGAAGCCGCGCACCCGTGTAAGGCCATGCAGCTCGCCGCTTTGCTCGTAGCGATAGACCGTTCCGAATTCCGCTAGGCGTAAAGGCAGGTCCTTGTAACTGCGTGGCCGGCTGGCGAAGATCTCGCAGTGGTGCGGGCAGTTCATGGGCTTCAGCATGAATTCCTCGCCCTCGTGCGGGGTGCGGATCGCCTGAAAGCTGTCCGCTCCGTATTTCTCGTAATGGCCGCTGGTGATGTAGAGCTGCTTCAGCGCGATGTGCGGTGTTGCCACTTGCAAGTAGCCGCTCTTTTCCTGCGCGGTCTTCATGAAGTTGATCAGCCGTTCGCGCAATGCCGCGCCTTTCGGCAGCCACAAGGGTAGGCCCGCACCCACCTTTTCGCTGAAGGTGAACAGGTCCAGTTCCTTCCCCAGCTTGCGGTGGTCGCGCTTTTTGGCTTCTTCCAGCAGCACGAGGTATTCGTCCAGCTCCTTCTGTTTAGGAAAGGTGATCGCGTACAGGCGCGTGAGCTGCTTGCGCTTCTCGTCGCCACGCCAGTATGCACCTGCAACGCTCAGCACTTTCAC
This sequence comes from Flavobacteriales bacterium, assembly GCA_016719225.1. Taxonomy (GTDB): domain Bacteria; phylum Bacteroidota; class Bacteroidia; order Flavobacteriales_F; family PHOS-HE28; genus PHOS-HE28. Next base: position 430,630 of record JADKAN010000001.1, read on the forward strand.
GGCTTTGATGGACGAGGTATCCGCTAAGTGAGGCCCACGGCAGAGGTCGGTGAAATTGCCTTGGCTGTAAAAGCTGATGGTCCCATCCTCCAACCCGTCGATGAGTTCGAGTTTGTATTCGTCGCCCTTTTCCTTGAAGTAGGCGAGGGCCTCGGCCTTGGGAACTTCACGCCGGGCGAAGACCTCCTTCTTGCTGGCAAGCTCCTTCATCTTGTCCTCGATGGCCTTGAAGTCGGCGTCGCCGATCACTTTGTCGCCAAGGTCGATGTCGTAATAGAAGCCGTTCTCGATGGACGGACCGATACCGAATTTCGTTCCGGGATAGAGCGCTTCGACAGCTTCCGCCAAGAGATGCGCACTGCTGTGCCACAGAGTGGCCTTGCCTTCGTCGTCCTTCCAAGTGAGCAATTGCACGGTGCAATCGCCGGGCAACGTGCGGTTGGCGTCGCGCACTTCGCCGTTCACTTTGGCCGAAAGCACGTTGCGCGCCAGTCCTTCACTGATGCTGAGCGCCACATCCATGGCGGTAGCACCTTGTTCATATTCGCGGACGGTGCCGTCCGGTAATGTCACGTTGATCTTCATCGTTTCGCAGTTCCCGCCATACGGGCGGCGGTGAAAGGGCCGCGAAGTTAAGCAGCTTGGGCGGGGGATGCCCCATTAATGACGAAGCGCCCCTATCCTGGGCGCTTCGCATAAATAGGACCACTTGGTTCAAAGCTTCACAGCCAGACCGATCTGCAGCGTGGTAAGGCCATAGCCCAGTTCAGCATAGGCGCCGATCTTGTCCGTGAAATAATACCGTGCGCCCAGGAAGCCGCTGAAGCCGACACCGCTACCGGAATAGCTGTACGTGTTCAGGTACCCGTATGGGCCATAGTCCGTGTTGTCCTTATAGGTCACCGAACGATAGGCCAGCATCAGTCCGCCGTAGGTATCCAGCTTATCGTTGCCATGCCATTCATTGTAATGCCAGGTTCCACGAGCACCGATCACCAGATAGGAGTAGTGATAGTCGTAGTTGTAATAGATGTAGTTGGACTTGTAGCCGACGGTCTTGTATCCAACGTAACCTCCCAAACCCCACGTGCCGGGTCCCAGATCGCCCATGCCATGGTCGAAATGCAGGTTGATAGCAGGGGACTGCGTAACACCGTTACCCGTGAACCCGACGCTATATCCACCTAAGAGGCCAACGCCAACTCCAAGGACGTTGTCGCCCTCTTGAAAGCTTTGTGCGTTCATGGAAAGGGGTAGCGAAGCGGCCAGGAAGAGTACGCCGAGGGCGTTCCGTGTTTTCATGTGGTGTGTGTTTGTGGTGCGGCAAATATCGTGCTTCACAAGAGAACAGCGCTATACGGTATTGCACGTAGTGTTCGTCCCGGATTTCAACGCCGAGCTGTGCATAGGATCCACATATTCCTTCCATTGGCAGCGCAACCACCCGATAAGTTCGTCCCCCCAAACCCGCTCACATGCTGCTCAATTCCGAAGAGATCTCCAATGACCTCGGCACCTTGGCCCTTCGCGTCACCGCAGGTGGTACGTTGCTCATGCAGCATGGCCTGCCGAAGCTCATGGCTTTCGGTAACCTCAGCGGGACGTTCTCCGATCCATTGGGTGTAGGTCACTTCATCAGCTTAATACTCATCCTAGTGGCCGAGGTGGTCTGCGGCACCTTGGTCACTTTGGGGCTGTGGACGCGGATCAGCACCATTCCGCCCATCATCGCCATGGCAGTGGCCACATTCATGCAGCATGGCGACGAGCCCTTCAAGAACCAGGAACTCGGCTTCCTCTACATGATGGCCTTCTTGGCCGTGTTCCTCTTGGGCAGCGGCAGGTTCAGCCTGGATCGGTTGAATTTCCGGTGAAAGCATCACCGGTCCTGGGCTTTAGCGTAGTTGGTCAGGCAGCCTCTGGTGAAGGATGCCCGTAATGATCCTCGCCTATTGCCGCAGCTTATACTGCATATAGCCGAGCTGTTGCTTCTTCGGAATGCTGCCGAGGCTTCCGTACACCAACCGGATCACGAAGGGTCGTCCATTCAGGTCCACCGAACGGGAGTTGGCATAATCCACCCAATGATAGATGGCTTCGATCCCGAGATAGTTCCACGAATTAAGATAACGGCGATAGCCAAGACCCATGCTGAGATCGAAGGACCCGGCCGTCCCGCTTTCCAGCCCGGAATTGGGCTTGGCGTCGAAGGTGTCAAAACCGTCATAGCCGATACCTGCGAGCAATTGGACCTCGTTCGGCCCGACGTTGAGCACATCACGGCCCACATCGATCCCTATATATCCACCGAAAAAATGGGAGGTGCTCTCCACGGTATCGGCATTCGTTCTGCGGGCGGGATAGGGTTCCGCAGAAGAGACGAAGCGGAAGCCCACCGCCAGGTCGTAATTCATTTTACGGTACTTCGATCCCATTTGGAACCCCAATTCCGGATGTATCCCGAGGACGTCCAATTCGCCGGTGGGGATCCAAGCGCCCAAGGAAATTGCAAAGTGGACTTCCGGAAGATGGACCACGCGCTCTACCGCCTCGAAATACTTAGTACGCAGTTTCGTTCCTGCATACTCACCTCGTTGGATCGCGGGAAAGAGCAAGTTCGCATCCGTTCCGTAAAACTCGCCCAGCCCATACTCGACCATCCCGGGAGAGAAGCTTTTGATCAGTTCGGTCGACCACGCTTTCGTGAAATTCAGGTAGCCGGCTATCTGCGGAGCTTGCCTCAACAGCTCAGCCTTGGGTAGGCTGTCCAGATAACGGTAGACCACTAAATGCGCTATGATATCGTCGGAAAGCGCCGTGTCCACCAACGCCGGCTTTGCAAGCAGTTCGAGCACACGTGAACGTTGCCAGGCTTCGGTCTCCGGGCATTTGCGGTGCCATTGATCCAACACCATTGCGGCGGAATCCATTTGCCCACGCAACACGTTGCCTTGGAAGATGTACAAGGCATTCACAGCGATGTCATTGCAATTCACCACGGGGCGCTGAAGCAATGAATCGATACCTGTTTGGGCAACGAGACATGCCGTTCCCCACGGGGATGCTACAGCTAGGGCAAGAACGATGCGGTGCAACTTCGGCATAGTGGCCGAATTCATGTCAGCGCTTAAAATGTCGCGATCGACTCCGAGGCGTATTCCCCGGCCTTCAACTTCGCGGATACGGTCTTGAAGCTATCGATCGTGCGCTTCACGTCCTCCATGGAATGGGTGGCCGTTGGGATCAGGCGCAGCAGGATCTCCCCTTTCGGGATCACCGGATACACCACGATGCTACAGAAGATGCCATGGTTCTCGCGCAGGTCCACCACCACGTTCGTGGCCTCGGGTACACCACCTTTCATGTAGACGGGTGTTACGCAACTGTTCGTGTTGCCGATATCGAGGCCGGCCTCTTTCAGCCCGTTCTGCAAGGCATGGGTGATCTCCCACAACTTAGCGCCGAGCTCGGGCATGGTGCGCATCATCTCCAAGCGCTTCATGGCGCCGATGACGAGCGGCATGGGAAGGCTTTTGGCATAGACCTGGCTGCGCATGTTATAACGCATGTACATCATCACGTCCTCGGGGCCGCTGATGAAGGCACCGATGCTGGCCATGCTCTTGGCGAAGGTGCCGAAGTAGATGTCGATCTGGTCCTGCACACCTTGTTCATCCCCTGTGCCGCGGCCGTGTTCGCCCATCTGCCCGAAGCCGTGTGCGTCGTCCACGAAAAGACGGAAGTTGTACTTTGCCTTACGTGCAACGATCTCCTTCAATTTGCCTTGGTCGCCAGCCATGCCGAACACACCTTCGGTCATTACCAGGATGCCGCCACCGGTATGTTCTGCCACCTTGCGCGCATGCTCCAACTGCTTGTCGAAACTATCCATGTCGTTGTGCTGGAACATGAAGCGCTTCCCTGCGTGCAGGCGAGCTCCGTCCATCATGCAGGCATGGCTTTCACTGTCGAAGACCAGCACGTCGTGCCGGGTCAGTAAGGCATCGATGCAGCTCATACATCCTTGATAGCCGAAATTCAGCAGGTAGGTGTCCTCCTTCTGCATGAAGTCGCTCAGCTGATCCTCCAGCTGCTCGTGGTATTTGGTCTGGCCGCTCATCATACGCGCACCCATCGGATAGGCGAGGCCCCAATCCCTTGCGGCATCCGCGTCCACCTTGCGGACTTCCGGATGGTTCGCCAGACCGAGGTAGTTGTTCAGGCTCCACACCAGCACTTCCTTACCGCGGAAGGTCATGTGGGCGCCCAATTCGCCTTCCAATTTCGGGAAAGCGAAATAGCCGTGTGCTTGTTTGGCGTGGCGGCCTATCGGGCCGGCGTCTTTGCGGATCTTGTCGAAGATGTCGTTCATGGATGGATGTATGCGAGCCGCGAAAGTAATCCGGTCGCCCACTTGCATGGTCCTTTGGTGGAAAATCCGTCAGCGCGATGTAAAGGCGGAAGGAGCACCTGTTCAAAACTTTCCACCGGGAAATTTGGTGGATCCAGTGCGAGGTGCTTAATTGCACGTCACAATGATGACGAGATAATCGTCAAAGGTGAAAATGACACATTTAAAACAAGGCGACAAGGCCCCCGCGATAAATGGCTTGGATCAGGACGGCAAAGCCGTTTCACTGGCTGACTACAAAGGCAGGAAGCTGGTGTTGTACTTCTACCCGAAGGATGATACACCGGGCTGCACGGCCGAAGCTTGTAGCCTGCGCGATGAACATGACCTGATCCGCCAAAGCGGTTTCGAGGTGCTTGGCGTTAGCCCCGACCAAGCCAGTAAGCACAAGAAGTTCGCGGACAAGTACGACCTGCCCTTCCGGCTCTTGGCGGATACTGAAAAGGAGGTGGCCATGCGTTATGGCGTTTGGGGCAGGAAGAAATTCATGGGCCGTGAATTCGATGGCATCCTGCGGACCACCTTTGTGATCGATGAACAGGGCATCATCCAGCAAGTGATAGACAAGGTGCGCACTACGGACCATGCTCTTCAAGTTCTGGAAGCGTCGAAAGTCTGAGCGGAGGCAGCTGTACCGTCGCCCTTGATGGCGACCATTGAAACAAGCAACTAAAACAACCAACACAATGGCAACTGAGGTGAACAAGGACAAGCTGAAAGCATTGCAGCTCACCATGGACAAAATGGAAAAGTCCTTCGGTAAGGGAGCAGTGATGCGGATGGGCGACGACGCCATTGAGAAAGTGGAGGTGATCCCTTCGGGTTCCATTGGCTTGGACCTTGCCTTGGGCGTGGGAGGTTATCCCAAGGGCCGAGTGATCGAGATCTACGGGCCGGAAAGCAGTGGTAAGACCACGTTGGCGATCCACGCCATCGCCGAATGCCAGAAGCGCGGTGGCATCGCTGCCATCATCGATGCGGAACACGCCTTCGACCGGGCCTACGCCGAAGCACTGGGTGTGGATACGGAGAACCTCCTGATCAGCCAGCCGGACAACGGTGAGCAAGCTTTGGAGATCGCCGACAACCTGATCCGTTCAGGCGCCATCGACATCTTGGTGGTGGACAGCGTAGCGGCGCTTACACCCCGTGCGGAGATCGAGGGAGAGATGGGGGATAGCGTAGTGGGCATGCAGGCCCGACTGATGAGCAAGGCGCTGCGCAAGCTCACCGGCACCATCAGCAAGACCGGCTGCTGCTGCATCTTCATCAACCAGCTCCGCGAGAAGATCGGCGTGATGTTCGGTAACCCGGAGACCACCACGGGTGGCCACGCGCTGAAGTTCTACGCCTCCATCCGTTTGGATATCCGCCGTTCAAACCAGATCAAGGACGGGGAGAACGTGCTTGGCAACCGTACCAAGGTGAAAGTGGTGAAGAACAAGGTTGCGCCTCCGTTCAAGAAGACCGAGTTCGACATTATGTACGGAAAGGGCATCAGCAAGACCGGCGAGATCATCGATATGGGCGTGGAACTTGGCATCATCAAGAAGAGCGGATCCTGGTTCGCCTATGACGACACCAAACTCGGCCAAGGCCGCGATGCAGTGCGCCAATTGCTGGATGACAACAGTGAACTCTGTGAAGAATTGGAGAATAAGATCAAGGTAGCCATGGTGCCAGCAGCACCAGCCGTTGCTTGATCTCCAGCGACCTTTCCCGGGGTGGCAAGGACCACGCCGCGTAACCATCCTTTACTTTGCGGACCCCGACGGGAACCATGAAAAGATCATGGACCGCCGGGGTCCCCGTTTGGGTACCAACATGATCGCATCCCACCGCATCCGCAGCTTTCTGCACGTATTGGCCATAACCGCCATTTTCCCTTGGATCGTTGTTGGCTGCTCCGGCGCCGACGATACTCCGAAGGCACTGGTGGTGGAAAGTGCTGATTCCTTCCGACAGGCGTTGGACTCCATCAACGCGTTGATCGTGCAAAGTCCGAAGAGTGCGGCTCTTTATGACTACAGGTCCCAACTGTACCTCGCCGTGGACAGCCTTCCGGCCGCAACACTGGATCTGGAACGTGCGCTACGCTTGGACAGCACCAACGTGAACCGGCAACTGCGCATGGGCGATCTGTACTATCGCCGCGAAGCGGTGGCGAAGGCCAAGGAGCGCTTTGAGGCTGCGGCCAAGCTGGACCCGAAGAGCACCCAGGCCAAATTGAAATTAGCCGAGATCGACCTCTTGCTCCGCAACTACCGCGAAAGCATGAACCTGGTGAATGACGCGCTCCGCATTGATCAGCATGCTGCACATGGCTACTACCTGAAGGGTTGGATCCACATGGAGACCGGTGACACCGCCTTGGCATTGAGCAGCTTTGCCACGGCCGTGGAACAGGATCCACAGGATTATCCCGTCTATATCATGCTGGGGAAGCTCAGTGCGGCCAAGCATGATCCGCTCGCTGTGCAGTATTACCGGACCGCCATCACTATCAGGCCACGGAGCGTAGAGGCTTGGTATGACCTCGGCATGTATCATCAGGACCATGGAGAGGACAGCTTGGCGCTGGACTGCTACAGCCACATCATGGAGATCGATAGTGCCAACGCGATAGCTTGGTACAATACCGGCTATGTGCAGCTGGTGCATAAGCACGAATGGCAGACCGCAAAGACGAGTTTCAGCAGGGCCATTTCGTTGGAACCCGGTTATGTGGATGCGTGGTACAACCGGGGTCTTGCCATGGAAAAACTGGATCAGTTGGACAGTGCCGCAGCCAACTACCAAATGGTGCTCAGCATGCGCGAGGATTATCCGATGGCCTCCGCTGCCTTGGACCGTTTGGGATCAAAGGGCGTGCGCATCAAAATGCGGGAAGGCAAAAAAGCGCAATGACGCTTACGGGCGATCGCGGGAACGGCCCAGGAGAAGCCCGCTAACTTCGCGTACTCAGGCATGGCAGAGTTGATATTCCTCGGTACAGGCACTAGTCAAGGCGTTCCGGTGATCGGATGTGGCTGTGCCGTGTGCACCAGCAACGATCTGCGTGACCAACGTACCCGTTCTTCGGTCCTTGTGCGGACCGATGGCGTTAGCCTGCTCATTGACGGGGGGCCTGACATGCGCCAGCAACTGCTTCGGGAGCGGATATCGAAGCTGGACGCTGTGCTACTTACGCACGAGCACATGGATCACATCTCAGGGCTTGATGACCTGCGTGCATTCACATTCGCCCAAGACCCGCCAAAGGCCGTTCCGATCTATGGCACTGCGGGCACATTGGAAGCGGTGCGCCGTGTCTTCGCCTATGCTTTCTCCGGTAACGGCTATCCCGGTATGCCGAAGTTCGATCTGTATGAGATCGATAAGGACCCTTTTATGGTGAAAAGCGTGCGGATCCAGCCAGTGGAGGTGATGCACATGCGCATGCCCGTGCTGGGTTTTCGGATCGGCGGGTTGGCCTATATCACCGATGCCAAGACCATCGCCCCGGAGGAAAGGGACAAATTGCGGGACTGCGACGTGCTGGTGCTGAATGCGCTGCGCATGGAGCCCCACATCTCCCATCTCAACCTGGATGAGGCCTTGGCCGTGATCGAGGACCTACGTCCAGGCCGCGCATACCTTACGCACATCAGCCACTACATGGGCAAGCATGCCGACGTGAAGCTGCCGCCACACGTGCAACTAGGGTTCGACGGTCTACGGGTGGAAGTTTAACGCACCGGTCCATTTCCTACCTTGGCACCATGCGCATCTTTATCATCGGGTTCATGTGCAGCGGGAAAAGTGTGGTGGGCCGCGAGCTGGCTAAACTCACTGGCATGCGTTTCACCGATATCGATCGCGCCATCGAAGCCCGCATCGGACCTATCCTCCCTTGGATGCGTATCAACGGTGAAGCGGCTTTCCGGGCGAAGGAGGCCGAAGTACTGGATGAATTGTTCCAAGAAGAGGACCTGCTGGTGGCCTGTGGCGGAGGTACGCCAATGGCTGCCGATAACATGGATCGCATGCTGGCCGCCGGGCACGTCGCCTATTTGGAGGTGGATCGGCCTTTGCTGCTGGAACGCGCAAAAAGGGTGGGAGGGGACCGGCCCTTGTTGTTCGGCCTGAAGGACGAAGCGTTAGCTGCACGCATCAGCGAACTGATGGACGTGCGCGAACCCGTTTACCGCCGGGCTCCGTGGCACGTCCCGGCCACAGGCACTCCGCGTGAGGCCGCCATGCACATAGCGGGACTTGCCGGAATGAAGGTTCAGGATAAATAGACCGTGTCCTTCGTACCCAGTTCCACGCTGATGTGTTCTTCAAACGTGGTGCTGAGCGTGAGGCCTACGATGTCGGCCCGTATAGGGTAGGTGCGGTGCAGCCGGTCCACCAGTACCATGGTGGTGAGGCTGTTCACCGGGAATTTCACCAAGTGGGAAGCGGCGTGCATCAAGGTGCGTCCGCTCATCACCACATCGTCCACCAGCACTACTGCTTTGCCATCGAGCTTGGTCGTCACCGGTTTCAGCTCTACCGGTGCATTCAACGGGCCATCCTTGGGAAGTACCAGTTCCAGCAACTCCGTTTTCAATAAACCATGGGTATCCAACAGTTTTTTCAATCGCTTCGCCAAGGCCGCCCCGCGCGGAACGATGCCGACCAGGATGAGTTGCTTCTCGCCCACGTTCCGCTCGAGGAGCTGCAGCGCCATGCGGTCCAGTTTCCGCTGGATGCGGTCGTGCTCCAAAACCACGGTTCGTTTAGCGGCCATGGGCCGAATGTAACGGCAGGCGTGCGAAATCAGGCTTGAGTACATACCGCTTGGTCTGCCTGCTTGGGTGTGGTATCAGGCGAAAGCGACCGACGTGATGTGCGGCTGGCCGCATGAGGAGCGTGCGAAAATTTGCTGCCGGACAACCGCGCCCCAGGCTTGGACCCTGGTCAATTCCGATGGATAGCGGACCTTTGCACTCCGCAACATTCCATTTTACACCAAGCCATGGTCTTCGTTCTTTCGCCTGCTAAAACTCTTGATGAGGCCCACGTCAAACCTGCTATTCCGGCCACCGGACCGGCACTTTTGGAAGAGAGCGCCAAGCTTGCCGCAAAGCTGAGAACATACTCACCCGGTCGTCTGCAGAAGCTCATGGACATCAGCAAGGACCTGGCTAAGCTTAACCACGCGAGGAACCAGGAGTGGGAGGGAGCGGTGAACACGAAGCCCGCGGTGTTGATGTTCAACGGTGAAGCATATCGCGGGCTGGATGCGTCCTCACTTGATGCGGCCGGTCTGCGCTTCGCACAACGGCACTTGCGCATCCTGAGCGGTCTTTACGGCGTTTTGCGACCCATGGATGCCATTGCCCCTCACCGGTTGGAAATGGGCACCAAGCTTGCCATGGGCCACGGCAAAAAGGACCTCTATGCTTTTTGGGGTGACCGCATTACCGCCGAATTGAATGCAACCTTGAAGGCGAACAAGGAGGACACGCTGGTCAACCTTGCATCCACCGAATATTTCAAAAGTGTGCGTCCTGATGGCTTGAAGGCCCACGTGATCACACCCGTCTTCAAGGAACGGACGGCGAAAGGCCTGAACATGGTGGCCGTCTATGCTAAGCACCAGCGCGGGGCCATGTGCCGCTGGGCTATTCAGCGCCGTTTGGTGGAGCCGGAAGGACTGAAGGAGTATGATGTCGACGGCTACTCCTTCCAACGCAAAGGCAGCACGGCGGACGAATGGCTCTTCACGCGGTGATCCTTTTCTTGGAACACTTGTCAGGTGCTGACCTGAACCGGTAATTTAGCAACGTGATCCTCTTCGCAATCTCCGCCGTTGGCCTGCTGCTGCTGGTATACCTCGGTGTTTGCCTGTTCTACTGGTGGTTCCAGGAACGTTTCCTTTTCGTGCGCTTCACCTTGGCGGATGATTTCAAGTTCTCGGATAAACAAGTCCATGAGGAACTCTGGATGGACACGCCTGATGGTGCTCGCTTGCACGCCTTGCACTTCCCGCAGGCGGGTGCTACGGGTGTCGTGCTGTATATGCATGGGAACACGGGCAGCCTTCGCCGTTGGCAAGGCAAGGCCTCCCGGTTCACCAGCCTGGGCCTCTCCGTATTGATGCCCGACTACCGCGGTTATGGGAAGAGCAGGGGCAAGCTTTCGGAGGAAGCACTGCTGGCCGATGCAGCAGCGTGGTACGATCGCTTGGCCGCTATCTATGGCGAAGTGAATATCGTGGTGTATGGTCGCTCCATGGGCTCGGGCATGGCCGTACCCGTGGCCGCACACAGGTCACCTCGTGCTCTGCTGCTGGAATCGCCTTATGCCGACCTGTTGGATGTGGCGCGGAATTACCTCGCGATCCTGCCTTACCGTTGGCTGTTGAAATACAGGTTCAGGAACGATGTGGCCATCAAGCGCGTGAAGTGTCCTGTCTACATTTTCCACGGCAAACGTGACCCTCTGGTGCCTTATAGCAGCGGGTTGAAGCTTTATGCAGCAACCCCCACGGACATCCATCGCGAACTGATCTCGTTCGAGAAAGGATACCACAGTAACCTGCCGGGATTCCCGCGTTTTCGCCGGAAGTTGCGCGCCATTCTTACCCAAGAGAACAGCGTTAACGATCGTGATCGTTAACGCCCCCATGCAGTCGTCTCCCCTTGGCCACGTAATTTCGCGGCCCCAAAAACAGCACATGAACTTGAAATTCCCTCTTTTCGCCTTGGTGGCCATGCTTGCCAGTGCATGCTCCAATACCGCCACCGGCCAAAAGGAACGCGTGATCGCGTTGACCACCACCAATGATTCGGTGAGCTATGGCATCGGCACCGACATCGGGCGCAACATCCATACGCAGATGAAGCAGTCCGGCCTGGATTCATTGAATTACGATGCCCTCTTCGCCGGCATGCGTGATGCTATTGATAGTTCAGAGCGCATTCCTGAGGACCGCGTTAAAGAGATGGTGCAGACCTACATGATGGGCGCGCAGCAGAAAATGATGGCCAAGAAACAAGCTGAAGGCGAGGCGAACAAGGCGGAAGGGGATAAGTTCTTGGCTGAAAATGGCAAGAAGAAAGGAGTGGTCACCACGGCCAGCGGCTTGCAGTACGAGGTGATCACAATGGGTAAGGGTCCCAAGCCCGCAGAGCAGGACACCGTGCGATTGAACTATGAAGGGAAATTGCTCAATGGCTTCGTCTTTGACAGCTCCTACAAGAACGGTTCCCCGGTCGACTATCCGGTTGCCAAGTTCGTACCCGGTTGGGTGGAGGCGCTTCAGTTGATGCCTACCGGTTCCAAGTTCAAGTTGTACGTGCCCAGCGAACTGGCATACGGAGCCCGCGGTGCCGGTGAGGACATTCCGCCGAATAGCACCCTCGTCTTCGAATTGGAGCTCATCGACATCCTGCACAACGGTAAGCCTTGAACACGACAGGACGTTGAACCTTTCAAAGGCCCGGCGATCACCGGGCCTTTGTTTTTTTTAGTTCCCGAACGCTTTTCAACCGGATCCCAAGGAACGGTAGTGCGCCGGATCACTTCGCCGGACCCATAGGCAAGGCCATCCAATGCGTGACCTGCTCAAAGAAACTATTGCTGCCGCCTTCACCCAGCCAAAAGTGCCGATGTGTTTTCCGCCCGGTCTTGCTGGGGTTCTTGATGAACCAATCTTCCGCAAAGCGCATCAGTACCACGTTGCGCTGCTCCGTTCTGTCACCGCCCGGCAGGCGCACCCCGTTCGCAGGCAACCAGCACAGCACGCGCTCGCCATCTTGCGGCAAGCGCTCGGCGCAAGCATTCCAAGCGTGTTCAGCTTCCATAGGCTTTCCAAATTAACTGCCCGGAACCAGGTCCTCCAGCAGATCCTCGGGGACATCGGGGGACAGGACCGAAGCCGTGAGCATGTCCACCGCATGCTTCACGATGGCGCGGTGCTCCGGTAAGCCGCGGGCAGCGACCTTTTCACCCTCCTTGCGGATCAGGTACTTTACCACGTCGGCATGTATCTCCAATCCGGTGTCCGTAATGTGGCAATTGTCGTTCTGCGTCCAATGCCAAAGAAGCAATGTGGAAAGCCGCGTAGAGGCACGGTCATGCAAACGTCCACCCTGTAACACCAAGGCTTCACCGGTGCGCTGTGCCACCATCATCCGCAGGACGGTGCGCACCGTGCTTAACAAGCCCTCGGTGGTCAATGGCCCTTCAGGATGCGCGATGAGATCAGCAACAGTCGCATGGTCCGGACGTTGGTAGAACATCTGGTGCGCGCGTGGCATGTGCTTGTTGAACTCGGTCATGGCAGCTGTGACAAGCCCCGAAAGCGCGACCAGCGTGCCATCATGGCCGTCCACAGCCTCGCGCTCTTTGTCGGCGATCATCGCCAAGTAAGCCGGTTTCAGTACTCCGTGTTCCGCGGGGGGCAACACGAATGCGGGAGCACCTATGGCGTGGGCCTGCCTGCGGTGGCAAATGCTGATAACACGCAGGCTCACACTACGCAGGTATTTCGCATTGAGGCCGATATGTTCGCGGTCCGGCATCACAGCGCGGTCGGGCGCACTGAACAAGGCGATGTGGTCCGCAGCGTACGACTGTGGTGCCAGCGAGAGCCCTGCAGAATGGTGCATCAGTTCAAAGAGGATCTCATCCGGCTCCAATGCTGCGGCCAGGCTGTCGATCATGACAGTAGCCCGGAAGGTGCCACGAGGGAGTTCCAATCGTTCTTCCAGGAATTCGAACACTTCCCGCCAAAGGCGTGCTTCCAAATGGCCACTTACGTTGCACAGATAAAGAAATACGCCACCTTGGCGGAGCCGCAGCTTTGCCGCATTCCATTCCGCGTGAAGCGCGAGGTCCACGAAAGAGGCCGGCAGGTTCCGCTCTCCGATCTGCACCGGATGCATCACCTGTAGCGGCCGCGGCACCATCATCAGTCGGGTGGTGCTCCGTGGATTGATACGCACACGGCTGCCGTCCTCGCCTACATAGCTCAAACGGTTATCACTGGCGCGTTCCAGATTCCGGTGCGCTTCCATGATACTGAACGGGTCCGACAACGTCATGTTCCACAGGTCCGCCACATAGCTTTTCGCACCGGCGTTCATTCCTTCGATCAGATCCTTACGGGCACAACCCCCAAGCAACTCAACCCGGCGTTCCAGCAATTCCGCAGGTACGGGGTCCACCGTCCACTCTTCTTCACGCACACGCACCGTTTCCTTCAGTGGGGAAATTTCGCCCGTCCTGAACCGCTGGATCTTCGCTTGCGCCAGTTCCAGGACCTCCGAACGCCGACCCCCGAACCGGTCGTCCAGATCGGTGATCAAGCGCACTGCGCCGGGGGTAAGCAGCCGGTCTTTCATTGTGTGCGCGTCGGTGGTTGCCATGCCGGCGGGAAAGGGCGTTCTACGAACAGACCATGTAACAGGTTCATCGAACAGACCGACATGCGAAGTTTGCATTTTTATTCCAGCAACCTGCCTTAAAACGGCTCAAAAGAGAGGAAGGATGGTTTACCTGACCACTTTGCCGATGAGTAAGTTGCTTGCTCGCGAACAACAAACAACGTGCCCTGTTATGCCTGCTGAGGGAGTGATCCTTGGTGGATCAACAAGCAACTTTTTTCGCGCTTCCCCTACTTTAGCCCCGTCCGGTCCTTTGGTGCCGCACCCATCCCCCGCACAAAGCTCATGGCCCATCCGGAAGTCAGTAAAGCCGACCGCTCCATCACATTCTCGGAATTCGACCTGCCCAACGGGTTGCATGTCATATTGCACCAGGAACGGTCCACACCCATTGTTGCGGTGGGCGTGATGTACCATGTCGGCAGTAAGGACGAGGCCCGCGACAGACGGGGCTTCGCGCATTTCTTCGAGCACTTGCTCTTTGAGGGTTCGGATAACATAGCGCGAGGCGATTATGCCAAGTATGTGGAAAAAGCAGGCGGCGTTCTGAACGCCAACACCACGGGAGATCGCACCTATTATTACGAGGTGCTTCCCAGCAACCAGCTGGAACTGGGCCTTTGGTTGGAAAGCGAACGCATGCTCCACGCGCGTGTCGACGAAAAGGGCATATCCACCCAACGTGAGGTGGTGAAAGAGGAACGCCGCCAGCGGTACGAGAACCAGCCCTACGGCAGCATCCTGCCAGAGGTCTTGGAACGCGCTTACACCCAGCATCCTTACCAATGGCCCACTATCGGCTACATGGAAGACCTTGTTTCTGCTTCGGAAGCGGATTTCAAGAGCTTCTACAAGACTTTCTATGTTCCCAACAACGCCGTGCTGGTGGTGGTCGGCGACTTTGAGCAAGAGACCACGATGGCGGCCATCTCCAAGTATTTCGGCGGTATCCCCAAAGGAGCCATGCCGCCCCGGAATGCCGTAGTGGAGCCACCGCTGCAAGGCGAGGTGCGCGACACGGTGTACGATAAGATCCAGCTGCCGGCCGTTGTGCAGGCCTACCGTATCCCAGCTTTGGGCACGCCGGATTTTTATGCGGTGGACATGTTGAACCGCCTACTGAGCAATGGCAATAGCAGCCGTCTGGTGCGGACGGTAAAGGACGAGGAGCAAAAGGCCGTTTACGTGGGTTCCTTCAGCCTGCCCTTTGAAGATCCCGGCCTCGCGATCGCTTTTGCCGTGGCGAATATGGGGGTGGATGTGGGCAGCTTGGAAGCGAGCATGGACCGCCAGTTCGCGCTGGTACGCAATGAGCCCGTGCCTGAAGCAGAACTAAGGAAATTGAAAGTGCAGATAGAGACCGAACAGGCCACGGAGAACAGCCGCGTCGCAGGGATCGCGAACAACTTGGCCAATGCTTACACTTTTCTCGGGGGCACTGGGATGGTGAACACGGAGGTGGAACATTACCTCGCAGTTACCTCCGCGGATCTCCAACGTGTGGCCCGGGAATACTTCGTTCCGGAAAACCGGGTCGTGCTGCATTACCTACCCATTGCCTCGAAGAATTGAATTGCAAATGCAGGGGGACGGGCACATCCGTGTGCCAGGTCACAGGCCTTTACATAGATCGTCATAACCGCATTTCATGAACATGGAACCAGATCGTACGCAAGCTCCTCCTGCAGGGCCCGCGCCACATGTCCACCTCGGTGGCCACCACAGTTTCACGATGAAGAACGGCATGTGCGTGATCGTGGTGGAGGACCGCAAGATCCCCATCGTAAGCCTGCAGGTGCGCTTTGATCATGCGCCCGTACCGCAAGGCGATAAGGTCGGATTTTTGGAGCTGATGGGGGAACTCTTGACTTCCGGCACGGACGGCAAGACCAAGGTGGAGATCGATGAAGAGGTGGACAGTATCGGCGCCAAATTGATGGGCAGTACGGATGGCCTCTACGCATCCTGTCTTACGCGGAATTTCCCGCAACTATTCAAACTGATCGGCGAGGTGGTCACGACGTCGAACTTTCCGGAAGCGGAATTCGCCAAGGCAAAAACACGCTTGGTGTCGCAGATCGGAGCCCGGGCCGATGATCCCGACCAGATCGCTGAAGTGGTGGGCCATGCGCTCACTTTCGGTAAACAGCATCCGTATGGTGAAGTTGCCTCCGAAGCCACAGTGGACCGCATGGAACGCCGTGATCTACTCAACTATTACCAGCGCTTTTTCCAACCCGCTTCCGGGTACTTGGTGCTGGTGGGCGACATCAACGAAGAGGAGGGGATGGCCATGGCCGAAGCGACTTTTGGTAGCTGGACCGGCCATGAGCAAGCTCCTGCCAATGGTGAGGAAGCCCAAATGTCCGCTGCGCCGGTGCTCCTTAGTGAAAAGCGTGTTGCCTTCGTGGACCGTCCGGGTAGCGGGCAAAGTGTGATCAAAGTTGTCTTCCCGTTAGAATTGAAGCCGAATGACCCAATGGCCCTGCATGCGCAGGTCCTGAACACGATCCTTGGCGGCGGGGTGTTCAATGCGCGATTGATGCAGAATCTCCGGGAGGATAAAGGGTACACCTATGGGGCCTATTCTTCCATCGAATCCGATCGTTGGGCCGGCAATTTCAGCGCCGGATGCAGCGTGCGGAACGAGGTGACCGAGGACGCCGTCTCGCAGATCATGATGGAGGTGACGCGCATCCGGGACGAGCCGGTGAAAGCGGATGAGCTCGCCTTGGCGAAGAGCTACATGGCGGGCAGCTTCGCACGTTCATTGGAAGACCCGCGCACGGTGGCCCGTTTCGCCCTCAATACGTTCCTCTATGGACTTCCGGCAGAACATTACGAGACCTATCTGCAGCGCCTGGAGGCCGTGGACATTGCCGGTATCCAAGCGGCAGCGCAGCGCTTTCTACATCCTGCACAGGCCACCATGCTGGTTGTGAGCGATAAGGCAGAGGTAATGGGAACGCTCACCGGGTTGGTTTCCTCCGGAAGAGTACAGGAGTTCGATATCAACGGTGATCCCGTGAACCGCGACGCGATCAAAGGCGCTTAAGGACACCACGTGCGTCCGGACCGGCGTTCATCACCAGGTCCAGGATGCTGAGCCTTCCCACAAAGCCATGCCGGTCCGCGAATACCTGGGTGTAGGACGTAACGGCTGGAACGCCTAGCGGTAGCGTCTTCTTTGGGCTCAGTGAATTGCGCAGATCAAGCAGGCCGGAAGGATCCTCCACGAAGTTTTCGCGAAGCTCGATCGCGATGTCCATCTTCAACCATTTCAAGGCCATGCGCATGGTGGCCAGGTCCAGTTCGACCAAGCTATCGTACTTTTTCAGCAATAGGTCTTCCACGTCCGGCATGTAGTGGATGAACCAAGGTGTTTGCCCGTAACCGGTCCGGATGGCCTGCACATGCTGCGCATTCCAGGGCTCGGCATAGGACAAGCCTACGCTTTGCATCGGCATCTTCTCGCCGCTTCGCCGTGTGATCGATACCACGAGGTCCTGCCTACCGTTCGGCCCGATGATGGACGAGCGGTTCCGGTAGCTCTGCCGCTCATAATGCTCGCCGGTGTCGATCACCGCGCATTCGCTACGCGCTAACAGCGCATAATGCTCCACGGCACCGAAATAGAACGCGGATAGCAGCGGGATGGACATCGTGCACAAAGATCGTCGGCTCCGCGTTGTTCCTTTGCGCACACGATACCATGTTCATGAAAACCATCCACGCACTTCCTGTCATTCTGTTGCTGTTCGCTTCCTGTGGAACGGAACACCCGGAAGAGAAACATCCGGAAGAGCAGCACTCCGTGCCAGCAGATGTCATAAAGCCAAAGGCCGCCATCGTTTGGACGGGCCTTTATTCAGAAACCCTTCCCTGCGCGGATTGCCCAGGCATCCTTACCCAGCTCGAGCTACGTGCGGACAGCACTTTTGTGCTGCGCGAAAAATACCTCGAACGCGACAGCGTACCCAACGGGCGCATGGGCCAATGGCGTACAAAAGGCATGAAACTGTTCTTGAACGGCAAGGCTGAATGGACCATGGGTCCCAAAGGCTTGGAACGGCTGGACATCCACGGTGGACCTATCGATACGCCGCTGCCGAACACCATCCATCGCGTGAAGACCTTCGGGTCAGGCCCAATGCTCCTGACAGGCGCCTATGTCTACTATGCCGATAGCCACAGCTTCAAGCCGTGCGGAAGCGCTTACGCCATTCCGGTGGCCATGGATGTCGCAGGGGAAAAAGGAGCCGGCTTGGAACTGGAACGTACCTATCACAAGAAGGTGAAGTCACCGCCCGCTCCACTCTATGTGCAAGTGACAGCGACCATGCGCGTAGGGCCTGCGATGGAGGGCGATGGGCAGGATGAATACATCCACATCGATAAGCTGGAAAAGGTGCTGGTGAAGCAGGAGTGCCCGTGACCGGAGCCGCATATGAGGGAAGAGCTCCCGGCTAAGTTCGGATCTTTACGCGTCTGTCTCACCGCAGGCAAGCGCGCACGGCCATCACAACACCGCAAGCCAAGAACATCAGGATACTGATGCGGTTGATGCCGTGCATGAACTTCAAGTTCACATCATGGTCACTTTTACCGAACAACGTGGCCGGATTCAGGTAGTAGAGAATGCGCTTGAGGAACATGGCGTGAAGATAATGCGGGCCACGTTCAAGGAGCCGATCCCGTGGGCATCTATGCCTTTCTTCACCGTGCCAAGGCGCAATTTTCCAACAGGTCCGTGCGCGGCGTGGCAGGATTAAATTTGCACCCTTCCACATGCCCTTCGAACTTATCTCCGAATTCGTGCCCACTGGCGACCAGCCCGAGGCGATCCGTCAATTGGTGGAAGGCGCCCGCGAAGGCGTCCAATACCAGACCTTGTTGGGTGTTACCGGTTCGGGAAAGACCTTCACCATCGCGAACATGATCGCGCAGCTCGACCGGCCCACACTGATCCTGAGCCACAACAAGACGCTGGCAGCCCAGCTCTACGGCGAGTTCAAGCACTTCTTCCCGAACGACCGTGTTGAGTACTTCGTGAGTTACTACGACTATTACCAGCCGGAGGCCTACCTGCCTGTGACGAACACGTACATCGAGAAGGATCTCTCGATCAACTCGGAGATCGAGAAGCTGCGCTTGAGCACCACCAGCGCTTTGTTGAGCGGGCGCCGCAATGTGATCGTGGTGGCGAGTGTGAGCTGCATCTACGGCATCGGGAACCCGGCGGAATTCCACAAGAGCGTCGTGCATTTGAAAAAGGGACAGAAGATCTCCCGGAACGCGCTGTTGCACCAGTTCGTCTCAGCGCTCTACAGCAGAAGGGACATTGAACCGGGGCGTGGGAATTTCCGTGTTCGGGGTGACGTTGTCGAGATCTATCTCGCCTACGCCGACGATGGCATGCGCATTCATTTTTGGGGGGACGAGATCGAGAAGATCGAACGGTTCGCCATCGACAATGGCAAGACCATTGAGACCTTGGACGAGACGCCGATCTACCCCGCGAACATCTTCGTTACCAGCAAGGAGACATTGAATGATGCGATCGCCTCTATCCAAGAGGATATGGGCAAACAAGTGGAATTCTTCAATGAGATCGGCAAGCACTTGGAGGCGAAGCGGCTGGAAGAGCGCGTGAACTATGATCTGGAGATGATGCGCGAGCTGGGCTATTGCAGCGGCATCGAGAATTACAGCCGCTACTTCGACCGGCGTCAGCAAGGGCAACGCCCGTTCTGCCTGCTGGACTATTTTCCGGAGGATTTCCTCATGGTGATCGATGAGAGCCACGTAACGGTGAGCCAGATCGGGGCCATGTACGGCGGGGACCGCAGCCGCAAAAAGAATCTCGTGGAGTACGGTTTCCGGTTGCCCAGCGCCATGGATAACCGTCCGCTGAAGTTCGAGGAGTTCGACGGTATGTTGGGGCAAACGGTCTTCGTAAGTGCCACACCGGCGAACTTTGAACTGGAGAAAAGCGAAGGCATCGTAGTGGAACAGGTGGTGCGTCCTACCGGCCTACTGGACCCCCCCATCGATGTGCGGCCCAGCAAGGACCAGATCGATGATCTGCTTTATGAGATCCGCTTGCGGGCCGAGATCGAGGAACGTGTGCTGGTGACCACCTTGACCAAGCGCATGGCCGAAGAACTCACGGATTTCCTCGGGAAGAACGGTGTGAAATGCAAATACATCCACAGCGATGTGGAGACCTTGGACCGCATCGAGATCCTGCGCCAACTGCGGCTCGGCCTGTTCGATGTGCTGGTGGGTGTGAACCTGTTGCGCGAAGGCTTGGACCTGCCGGAAGTGTCACTGGTGGCCGTTTTGGACGCTGACAAGGAGGGTTTCCTGCGAAGCAACCGCTCGCTTACCCAGACGGCGGGCCGTGCAGCGCGGAACATCAACGGGAAGGTGATCTTCTATGCGGATAAGATCACGGACAGCATGCGCCGGACCATGGATGAGACGGACCGCCGACGCGAAAAGCAGAAGGAATACAACGCAGAACACGGCATCACTCCGACGCAGATCAAGCGCGACCGCGCCAGCGTGATGCAGCAGACGTCCGTTATCGATGCGGGCGACGGAAGCGGACGCAAAGCCTATGTTGAGCCGGAAGAACTGAGCATGGCTGCGGATCCCGTAATGCAGTTCATGCCGGTGGAAGCGCTCGAGAAGAATGCCGCGATGCTGGAAACGAAGATGAAACGGGCCGCCAAGGACCTGGATTTCATCGGTGCCGCTGAATTCCGTGACGAGCTTTTCGCCCTTCGCAAGCTGATCGACGAAAAGGCCAGCGCCGTTTAGCTTTTTCAGCTCCGGGAATGCTTCCGTGTGGACGTGCCTAATTTCGCTGCAACCAAAAGGCGCCCGGCTGCGTCATTTTCACGGCACCTGCCATCAACCCTTTGCCATGCTGAAGAAGTGTACGCTCATCGTCCTCGTTCTTTTTCTCGCCTTTCCGACCCACGCCCAGCTTGCTTTTGGTGGCCAGCCATACGGCGACAAGGCCGAGAAGCGCGGCATGCCTCCCGCGACGGCCATGCATATGCCCGCAGTGGATGTGGCCACGTTGATGCAGGAAGATGCCGACCGCGCAGCCCAAGGCATCAAAGGGCCGTTCCGTTTCGGCTTTGAGCACCAAGTCGAATACACGTTGACGAACAGCGGCAGTTGGTTCACCATGCCGAACGGCGATCGCGTTTGGCGGCTCTTGCTGCATTGCCCCGGTGCCTTGGGGATCAACCTGCAAATGAGCAACTACGTAATGCCCGTAGGCGCCCGGTTGTTCCTTTACAATGCGGAAGGCACCGTGCGCGGTGCGTTCACGGCGAAGAGCAATCCGGGCCACACCGCGTTCGGGACCGCTCCGCTTTCCGGTGATCAGATCACTGTGGAATACATCGAACCGGCAATTGTGGAAGGGCAGGGGCAACTCACCATCAGCGGAGTGGTGCATGAATACCGCGTACTCGGCGGAGGAATGAACGCCGATGGCACCAACCGCGGCTACGGCGACAGCGGCCCGTGCAACTTCAACACCGTTTGCCCGGAAGGTGATCTGTGGCGCGATGAGATCCGCTCCGTCGCACACGTGATACTCGGAGGTGGCGTTTGTTCCGGCACCCTGCTGAACAACTGCGCCAACGATAGCACGCCGTATTTCCTCACCGCCAATCACTGCACCGAGGGCAATATGACCAACGCCTCCTGGGTTTTCGTCTTCAACTGGGAAAGCCCCGTGTGCGACCCGACTGAGAATGCTCCCACGGACCACAGCATCACGGGTTGCGACAAGCTCCTCGAGAACTCACCCACGGATGCCTCTTTCCTGCTCCTCAGCAGCATTCCACCAGCGGATTACATCCCGTTCTACAGCGGCTGGGACAAGAGCGGTACACCTCCGGATTCCGTCCATTGCATCCACCACCCGAGCGGTGACATCAAGAAGATCAGCAGCAGCAATGCGGCTCCCTTCGATCAGCAGAACCTCGATGTGGGCAACGGGCCAGCGGATTGTTGGCACGTTCCCCAATGGACCAGTGGCACCACCGAACCCGGGAGCAGCGGCAGCGGCCTTTGGAACGAGGATCACCGCCTCATCGGCCAGCTCTATGGCGGCCAGGCGTCGTGCGGGAATAACGTCAACGACTATTTCGGTCGCTTCGACCTGACCTATCCGCTGATCGAGGAATGGCTGGGCGCCTGTGGCGATACGCTTAACGGCTTCGACCCGGACGCGTATATCCCGGTGCCGTTGGACGCTTCCATCACCAGCATTTCCGGTGTGCCGCACAGCGTTTGCGATGCTGACAGCATCCTGCCGGTGGTCACGATGAAGAACAATGGCGAAGGCGTTATAACCTCTGCCAGCATCAATTACACCGTGGACGGTGTTGCCATGGGGTCCATTCCTTGGTACGGTGCGCTTCAGCCGGTCCAGACCGTGAACATTGTTCTGCCGGTAATGCACTTGGCCTCCGGCTTGCACACGTTGAAGGTATTTTCCTCCAGCCCGAACCTGCAGTTCGACACCAACCCGCTGAATGACGCTGACAGCTTGGTCTTCCTGGTGAATAACCCGGGCATTGAAGCCATCGTCCATTTGGAACT
This sequence comes from Flavobacteriales bacterium, assembly GCA_016719225.1. Lineage (GTDB taxonomy): Bacteria > Bacteroidota > Bacteroidia > Flavobacteriales_F > PHOS-HE28 > PHOS-HE28. The sequence continues at coordinate 453,091 of JADKAN010000001.1, forward strand.
CGACCGTTTCGGAACAGAGACCACGTGGTCCATTGAAACGCAGGACGGCTTCACCGCATTCACCGGTGGTCCGTATGTGAACAGCCCCAACGGATACACGACGGATGTGCACGTATGCTTGACCCACGAATGTTATGTCTTCACCATCAACGACGCGGTAGGCGACGGGATCTGCTGCGATTACGGCCAAGGATCTTACCAGATCCAGGACACCACCGGGGCCGTGCTGCTGGACGGCAACCCTCAATTCGGGTTTTCACTGGTCAGCGATTTCTGCATGAACTGGGTGGGAATTAAGGAGACCGCGAGTGCGGACATGCGCATATGGCCCAATCCGAACAACGGGGTCTTCAACCTTTCCTTCGGCGAAGCTGGTCCGCCCCGCTCGCTCAGTGTGCGTGATGCACTGGGACGTGTTGTTTGGACCGGCAGCTCACCGCTAGGCACGGACCGCATGCAAGTGGACCTGCGGAATGTCTCCAACGGCGCTTACGTGCTGGTGGCCGAAGGCGATGGACAACGGGCCGTGCAGCGCTTGGTAGTACAGCGTTAGTTGCACACTTTGCATTGCTGGTATGCCGGTTCCTGGATCGGTACGGGAGCTTTCAGGGCCGAATGGCTGATCGCGGTCCAAGCGACCTGGTCTCCTGCGTGACCGCTGATGCTGTCAGCGTTACGGGGTCAATACTTTAAGTGGTAGTAGGCCAGTTTCACGTACTCGTTGTTCAGCATGATAAGGCCTTCTTCGCTGGTCCACCACGTGCTCTCATCGAACGAGGATGCCGGTGCGCCGTGCAACAGTAACGTGATACCTGCATTGTTGAAGCGCTCTTTGAAGACGAAGCGCACGCGACGCAAGTGGAACCGGTTGGACACGATCATCACGGTGTCCGTGCCGACCTGACTGCTCCAGTCCAAAAGCGCCTCTGCCTCTTCCCACGTGCTGGTCCCCTTATCCAGCGCGGTCGTCAGCTCCACTGGTATGCCTTTCACCACGGCGATGTTGCGCGTGCATTGGGCCTCCGTGCTGTCGATGCCCAAAGCCGCCAGATCGTTCGGGACGGGTGCCCCGGTGAATACGAAATGTTCGGAAATGCCTTTGCTATAAAGCCGTGCGGCTTCGCTGCCCCGGTCTATCGCTGAACCGCCAAGGACCAGCACTGCGTCGACATGGGCCAAGGGGTCTTCCGTGATCAGGTTGTTGCCCAATGCACGGAGCAATGGTTCACGCTGCCAGAACATCAGCCCGGCCAGTAAGGCAAGGATGAACAACGCTTTTGCCCAGCTTGGATAGTTGGTCCGGGATCTCCCCAGTATGCCTTCCTCCTCCACCATGCTTATGATCAGTAGGCCCCGTTCCTGCGGCGCATGAACCATTCCGCGGCCAATAGCAACAGGATTGGAAGGAACAGCCAACGCAGGCCGATCAAGTCGCTAAAACTGTCGTGCGCATAGGAGCGGGCTTTCATTTCCGGACGTTCGGCAATGGCTTCGGCGATCTTGCCCATATCACTGGGCGGTACCGCGATGCCGTTGGTACGCGCGGCGATACGCTGCCACAAGGTGTGATCCGCAACGGTGCTGATGCGCTCAGCCACCAAGGGTTTTACCAGGAACTCGCCCTTAGCCGTGAGGCGCTCGCCATCCAGGGTGGTGCCCGCTGTCCACGTGTAGCGGCCCGAGGGCAACATCCCCGCATCCAGGTGATAGCCGGTGCCGTTGGGGCTGAAGGTGTACGCGAGGTCGTTCCCGGCTTCATCCTTCAGCGTGATCGTCGCCTCTGTGCTGTTCACGGGCTCGAAACTCGCATTGTAGAGTTCTGCGTCGATGCCCACTTTTTCGTTCTCGGCATATTCCTGCGCGGGCTTCACGCGGAACCGGCTTTTGTCCTGCTTCAGCGCGAGGAATTGCATCGTCTGCCGCACGAGCTTATCGAAATGCGCCGTGCTGTTGCCTTGCTGCATGTCCGCCAAACGCCAGCGCCAAAGGCCTTCGCCACAAGTGACAGCGGTGCGCCGCTCGGCGTTGGCTTGAAAGGCGAAGAGGGGATAGGCCGTGGCCACAGCGCCGATCCGCTGGCTCATTAACGCCGTGGCGGATCGGCCCAGCGCGTATTGACCGAACGGCACTTGTAGGGGCGGGAAGCGTTCGAACGCCCGGATGTCCTCGGGCTCCAGGGTGAACAGGCTGAAGTTCTTGTCCACCGAGGCCTGCACATCATTATAGCTGCCGCGGCCACCTTGAATATCGATGCCCGTGGCCGGACCGCTTGCCTGCCGCAGGTCGCTGGACTGACCCAAGATGGTCCACGTCGGGATGTGCCGTTCGTCGATCTGCTTCAGCAGATCCTGCATTGCTACTTGGGCACTGGGCAACTGATGCAATATCACCAGATCGTATCCGGCTATCTTTCCGGTGAAGGTGGCCGGAGTGCGCACTTCCAGCGAGTAGCCTTCAATACCGCGCATGGCTTGGGCGATGGCCGCCACATCGGGATGCGGCGCATTCTCCAGTAACAGCACTTTGCGCCGATCGTCCAGCACGTCCACGAAGAGGTCCTGGCTGTTGTTCGCCAGCGTAGCCTCGCCCTCGATCGCACGCAACGAGACCGTGTATCGCTGCAGGCCTGCTGTCTCGGCCTTCACCATCAAGGGGATCTCCGTGAAGTACGGATCACCCGTGACCGCAATGTCCTTCGCGGCCATTTCCTTGCCCCCTTTGGTGATCACCACGCGCGTACTGCGGCCTTTCAAATGGTGGGCCTGAACGCGGACCAATACCGGGAAGTCGTTGCCGAGGTAGGTGATTCGGTTGTACTCCAAGCCCCGCAATTGCAGATCGGGATAAACCGTGGTGTCGCCCAGTTCAACGGCGAACACCGGCACGCCGAGGCGCTCCGCGCTCAGCACCGGGTCGCGCCCCCTGTTGTAGATGCCATCGCCATCGATCACAACAGCGCCAAGATCCGTCCCGGCGAAGCGGTCGTAAACCGCGCGGAAAAGTTGGTCGATATCCGTGTTTCCCTCCCCCTGTGCGAAGTCGAGCCCTTCGGAGACCGCGCTGCCGTATGTGAAGGGGCGGACCTCATACGAATCGCCGAGCTCTTCTGCGAGCTTCCGCAGCCGTTCCGCGTAAGCCGTCTTGAAGGCCGTACTATCGCCGATGGCAAGAAGCGAGGAGGAACCATCGTGTGCCACCACCACCACGGGCTTACGCACTTCACGGAGTTGCACGCGCACCAGTGGTTCCAGCAGGAAGAAGGCGATGAGGGCGACGGCCAACGCGCGCAACGCACCCAAGGTCCACTGCATGCCGGCACCCCAACCGTTGCGTTCGCGACTGCCGCGGTAAAGCAACCAAGCGCAAACGGCACCGAGCAGCAAACACAGCGGAGCCAGCCAAAGGCTATGGGCAGTGGTTAAATTCACGGGCGCGAAGTTCGCGATGATCGCATGAACACCGTTGTCCAAGCTGACGAAAGAATTACAATACGGCTCAAGTCAGCATCCCGCCGCACACGTTCAGCGTTTGCCCCGTGATGTAGCCGCTCAGATCGCTGCCCAGGAAAACGCAGGCATTCGCAACGTCGGTGGGTGTGCCGCCGCGTTTCAAGGGGATGCCATCGCGCCAGCCCTGCACGGTCTTTTCATCCAATGCGCCGGTCATTTCCGTTTCGATGAACCCCGGTGCAACGGCGTTGCTCCGGATGTTGCGGCTACCTAGTTCCAGTGCCACGCTCTTGGTGAAGCCGATGACGCCCGCCTTGCTGGCCGCGTAGTTCGCTTGGCCGGCATTGCCCTTCACGCCCACCACGCTGCTCATATTGATGATGCTGCCGCTCTTCTGCTTCAACATGGTGCGCATTACCGCCTTGGTCATGTTGAAGACGCTCTTCAGGTTGGTGGCGATCACCGCATCGAAGTCGGCCTCGCTCATGCGCATCAGCAACTGGTCCTTGGTGATGCCCGCGTTGTTCACCAGGATGTCCAGCCTGCCCCAAGCTTGCACCACTTGGTCCACGGCGGCTTGCGCCGCGGTGAAATCGCCCGCATTGCTTTGGATCGCGATCACCTTGCGGCCGTCCTTGCCTAGTTCAGCCGCCAATGCGTTCGCCTTTTCCGGACTGCTCACATACGTGAAAGCCACGTCAGCGCCCTCTTCGAGGAAGCGTTCCACGATGCCCCTGCCGATGCCCCGGGTACCTCCCGTAACCAGAGCCGTTTTGCCTGTTAGTAATGCCATGTGGGCGAAGATAGCGTTTGCAGTTGTCCTGCTGGCCTGTAGCGTACGCTCGCGTTTTTCGCGAGTGTGTTACTGTTATTCCGCCACCGGCGTTTTCCAGTGAATTGCATATAACTTCGTACAACCAAAATCCAGCGAAAAATGAAAACTGCATCATTTCTCTCTTTTGGTTTCACGTTGGCTTTGCTCTTCACCGGCTGCGACAGGTCCACAGAGGTAAGACCCACGACGACTGCTCAAAGCTTCGAAGAGCAGCTAACGTACATGCTCACCATTCTGGACGATCACCACGATCTGATCATCAAATATGAAACGGTTGATCCCACCGGGATCATCAGGCCGGTGTTCTACTTCGTTCCAAAGGAGAACGATCCAAGTAGTTTGAGAGAAGCAGTGGGCGCAGGTGCTGGAACGGAACTCGCGAGTTCCTGCAAGAACTGGTTGGATGCACATCCAACGTTGAGCTTGAAGATCAATGGAGCCAGTGGCTCGTATTCCGCTGTTGATGGGGGGCGGAGTTGAGTGAATGCGGATCTTGCTCGAATTACTGGCTCACGTTATATCCCAGCTGCGTGCTTTTTAAGTGCGTCGCCCTGGGTTGATCGGAACGCGGCAAAGGATGCGGCATGCAGGGTCCAGCTACAAGGCGCGGACGGGCTGCAGCTTGATCGCGGCTACGGCTGAAAACTGGCGATCAACAACTAGATCACCCAAGCACTTCCTTCACCTTCGCGCCGATGGAGGCAGGGCTATCCACCACGTGGATGCCACATTCGCTCATCACTTTCTTCTTCGCGGCGGCGCTCTCGTCGGCACCGCTCACGATAGCGCCGGCGTGGCCCATGGTGCGGCCTGCGGGAGCGGTCTCGCCAGCGATGAAGCCCACTACGGGTTTTTTGCAGTTGGCCTTGATCCAATGTGCTGCACGGATCTCGAGGTCGCCACCGATCTCGCCGATCATCACGATGGCTTCGGTGTCCGGGTCGTTGGCGAAGAGTTGAACAGCTTCGAGCGTGGTGGTGCCAATGATCGGGTCGCCACCGATGCCGATGGCGGTGCTGATGCCGAGACCGGCCTTCACCACTTGGTCGGCCGCTTCGTAGGTCAAGGTGCCGCTCTTGGACACGATGCCGATCTTGCCTTTCTTGAAGACGAAGCCCGGCATGATGCCCACTTTACATTCGTCGGCGGTGATCACGCCGGGGCAGTTGGGCCCGATCAGCGTGCAATTCTTGCCTTTGATGTATTCGCGCGCCGTCACCATGTCCTTTACGGGAATGCCCTCGGTGATGCAGACGATCACTTTGATGCCGGCCTCAGCGGCCTCCATGATGGCATCCGCGGCGAACGGCGGCGGAACGAAAATGATGCTGACGTCGGCAGCGGTGGCTTTCACGGCCTCGCTCACCGTTTCGAACACGGGACGGTCCAGATGCTTTTGCCCGCCCTTGCCGGGGGTAACGCCACCTACGACGTTGGTGCCGTACTCGATCATCTGCGTGGCGTGGAAGCTGCCTTCACTGCCGGTGAAGCCTTGGACGATCACCTTGCTCTGCTTGTTGACGAGTACGCTCATGTTCCGTTCTGCTTATTTCGAGGATAGGGCCGCGAAACTACTGATAGGGGAGGAAACAAACAGGGCCGGGCCCTTAAGCTGGTTTTACCACAGGGGCACAGAGGCACGGAGAAGAGCCGATGGGATCGTGAAAACTGCCCGTGACCACGCTGAAGAGGAACTCAGCTGATCTCCACATCCGCTGCTCTGACCCTTGCGGCCCGCTGGAACGCCAGTACGAAGAGCAATGCCCCGGCCATCAGTAGCGCACCACCTATGTAAGGGGCCGTGAAGTGCATGCCGTAGAGCGCCCCGCCCAGCAGCGGGCCGGCGATGCGCGCCAAGGAGCCGAAGCTCTGGTTCATCCCCAGCACTTGGCCCTGTTCCTTGCCACTGGCCAAGCCGCTCAGCAGCGAAGAGATGCTCGGCATCATGCAGCCGTTGGCGCCCGCCAGGAGCACCATGGGAATCAGTTCCCATGGTAAGAAATGCCCCACCGGCACGAAAGGGATCCCAAGGAGGCCGAGCCCCATCAGGATGCAGCCGTACACCATCAGCTTCTGCTCGCCGAATTTTCGCGCCAGCAGGCCCACCAAGCCGCCCTGCACTATCGCCGAACTCAAGCCGATGAAGGCGAACATGTAACCGATGTGCGCCTCATCAAGGCCGTAGCGTTGCTCCCAGAGCAGCGCTACCGTGATCGTCATCATGCTGAAGGCCGTGATGTAGATGAAGCTGGTGAGGAAAAGGTCCCTGTAGCGCGGATCGCCCAAGGCCCTGATCGCCTGCGAGACCGGCTTCATCTGCACTTTGTGGGCGCTGTCCCGTTGGTGGTGGCTCTCCGGCAGGAAGGCGAGGACCAGCGCGAAGTTCAGCAGGCTAAGGCACATGGCCGCATAGCCAACAGCATCCATGCCGTAATGCTGCTTGATGAAGCCACCGATCGGTGGACCGAAGATGAAGCCGAGTCCGAACGCAGCACCGATCATGCCCAAGGCCTTGGCCCGGTTCTCCCGCTCGGTAACATCCGTGATGTACGCTTGCGAGGTGGCGATGTTGGCGGAGCCGACACCTGCCAATGCGCGTGCCAACAGCAGGATGGCGATGGTGTGCGCGTTCGCTAGGAGCAGGAAGGCCATGGCGGTGATCAGCACAGTGCCTGCGATAACGGGACGGCGGCCGTGCTTGTCGCTGAGACTACCCCAGAACGGGGAGAAAACGAAGTTCATCAAGGCGTAGACGGCCATGATCATCCCGACCACGAAGGCCGAGGCGCCAAGCTCCGTGGCATAAATGGGCAGAATGGGGATCACAATGCCGAAACCCAGCAGGTCCACGAATACAGTGAGGCAGAGGATGTAGAGTTTCCGGTCCATGTGCAAGGGGACGCGAAATTATCGCAGTTGGTATTCACCACAGAGGTACAGAGGCACGGAGATGAGAAGTTCGCAGTTGGAGGTCAGGGGGCATTTGTCAGTGGCCTTCGCCAGTGGCGGTTGGCATGTCTCACCGCCGCTGCGCCTCAGTGCCGGATCCACTGACCACCGGATCGATGTTCACGGAATTCTTCCTCACGTATGGCCGGATGATCAGCCTGATCGTGTTCTTCCAGCTCAGGTATTTCCATGCCCAGTTGGTGAGCACCATTACGCGGCTGCGGAAACCCACGATGCTCATCAAGTGCACGAAGAGCCACATGGACCAAGCGATGGGTCCGCCAAAATGGAGCTTTCCGATGTCCACCACGGCCTTGTAGCGGCCGATGGTTGCCATGGATCCCTTGTCGTGGTAAACGAAAGGCTTCCATTCGTCAACGCTTTTCTGAAGTAGGTTCTTCGCAAGGCTCTTGGCCTGCTGGATGGCCACGGGCGCGATCTGCGGGTGGCCCCTCGGCCACTGGACATCAGCGGTGCTCTGCGCGATATCGCCGAGGGCGTATATGTTCTTGGTGCCCACCACCCGGTTGAATGCATCCACCTTGTAGCGGCCGGAGCGTTCCTCCACCGAAGCCTCTATGCCGGGAATGGGAAGTCCCTTCACGCCGGCTGCCCAGATCACCGTGTTGGTCTCCATGGTGCTACCATCCTTGAAGGTGAGCGTGGAACCATCGAAGCCGGTGACCTGCTGACCGAAGATGACGTTCACGCCCAATTTATTCAGGTATTCCAAGGCCAAGCGCTGGGGCTTGGAGGAGAAGTTGCCCAATACCACATGGTTGGAGTCAACGAGGTGGATCTGCATCCGCTCGTTGTGCATCTCACGGTACTCGTGTTTCACAATGGTCTTGCGGATCTCGGCCAGGGCGCCCGCGAGCTCCACGCCGGAAGGCCCACCGCCCACGATCACGAAGTTGAGGCGTTGCCGTTGGGCCTGTTCGTCGTCCAAGTAAAGCGCTGCTTCGAAGTCCTGCAGAAAATCGCTCCGGATATCCAGCGCTTGGTTGATGCTCTTCAGTTGCATGGCCTCCTCTGCGATCTGCCGGTTGCCGAAGAAGTTGGTGACCGTCCCGGTGGCGAGCACCAGATGGTCGTAAGGCACACAACCATGGTCGGTCTCCACGCAATTCTCTTCCGGCTTCACCCGTAGCACCTCACCCATGCGGTAGATCACGTTGGGCATGGGGCCTACCGTACGTCGTAAAGGGTGTGCGATGCTGTCCGCCCCCAAACTGCCCGTTGCCACTTGATATAGCAGCGGCTGGAAACAGTGGTAGTTGTTCTTGTCGAGCAGGATCACTTTGTAGGCCTTGCCTGCCAAGCGATGGATCATCTCCAAGCCAGCGAAGCCGCCACCCACGACCACCACGGTGGGAAGATCGAGGGCATCAAAGGCAGCGCGCACCGGTGTGGACATGGGGCAAAGTTCGGCTTTGAACAATGGATGAGGGAGCGAAGACCCCACGGTCCGCTGATCATCTTCCCATCGCCACCTTTGCGGCATGTATGAGCCCGATACCATCGTAGCACTCAGCACCGCGCCGGGCACAGGCGCCATTGCCGTGTTGCGCGTCAGTGGGCCGGGCACGCAGCAGGTCATGCACGCCGTGGTGCCGTCGATGCTGCTGACCCCGCAGCCTCGGGAGGCGGTCTTTGTTCGGCTGCGCGATGCCGAAGGCGCTATCGATGAGGGCCTGCTCACGTTTTTCCCCGGACCCAACAGTTACACGGGCGAGGATGTCGCGGAGGTCAGTGTGCATGGTTCGCCCTACATCCAACAGCGGATGCTCGAGGCCTTGTTGACCGCCGGTGCGCGTTTGGCCATGCCGGGTGAATTCACGCAACGTGCTTTTCTCAACCGTAAGCTGGACCTGAGCCAAGCTGAGGCCGTTGCGGACCTGATCGCCAGCGGATCACAAGGCGCGCACAAACTCGCGTTGCAGCAATTGCGGGGTGGCTACAGCCGCCAGATCGAGGGCCTGCGCGATCAGCTCATCAGCCTCAGTGCCTTGGTGGAGCTGGAACTCGATTTCGGGGAGGAGGACGTGCAGTTCGCTGACCGGGCCGAGCTGACCCAGTTGTTGGACGGCATTGTCAGCATTTGTGATGTGCTCATCGGAAGTTTCCGCTATGGAAATGCGGTGAAGCAGGGTGTGCCTGTGGCGATCGTAGGTGCGCCCAACAGTGGAAAGAGCACGTTGCTCAATGCCTTGCTGCAGGAAGACCGCGCCATTGTGAGCGATGTGCCGGGTACAACGCGGGACACCGTGGAGGAGACCATCAGCCTTGGGGGTGTGCTGTTCCGCTTCATCGATACGGCCGGCATCCGGAACACGAAGGACACCGTGGAAAAGCTCGGCATCGAGCGTAGTTACAAGAAGGCTTCTGAGGCAAGCATCGTGGTCCTGTTGGGCGATGCGGCGACCTTGAGCGAAGGTGCTTTCCACACCCAGGCCGCCATGCTGAGGAAGCGGATCGGCGATGGGCCGGTGATCATCCCCGTACTGAACAAGGCCGATCTGGTCCCGGCTGTGCAGGTGAATGTGGGGAAGGTGGTAAAGGATGCGAGAGAGGCCAAGGTCGCGAAAGAAGCCGTGCGTATTTCCGCTAAGAGCGGAGCCGGGCTGGACCAATTGAAGGACCTTTTTACGGAGCACGTGGGCAACTTGAACACGAGCGGATCCGATATCGTCGTGACCAATGCGCGCCATGTGGAAGCCCTGACGAACGCACGCACGGCGCTGCTATCAGCGAAGAAAGGTGTTGAGGACGGTATCAGCGGGGAACTGCTGGCAACGGACCTGCGACAGGCGCAGTACCACTTGGGCGCCATCACCGGCCAGATCACCGTGGAGGACCTGCTGGGAAGCATCTTCTCCCGGTTCTGTATCGGGAAGTGAGCGAGAACGGCATCTGTTGTAGTAGTGCAAGGGCATGTAACATGATTGTTTGTAACAATGATGTTACTAACAAATGTGTTACCTTCGCTGGCAATGGAACCGGAGGTCTCCCCGTTCATGCTCGGGAAAGTCGTCAGCGGATCGTTGTTCGTCGATCGTGAGGACATTCGTAAGCGGTTGGCCACCAACTTCCGCTCCGGCATCAGCACCGTTCTGATCAGCCCACGGCGCTGGGGAAAATCCTCTCTGGTAAGGCAGGTCTCCATCGACATGGAGAAAGAAAAGGATGTGCGCTTCGCATGGATCGACCTTTTCCATGTGCGCACGGAGGAGGAATTCATGGAGCGGATGTCCGAAGCCGTGATCAAGGCGTTGGGCAGGACCATGGAGGAACGTATGGCCGATGTGAAGGAGTTCATACGCGGCGTGGTGCCGCAGATCGGCTTCGGCGTGGACCCCCAAAGTGAGTTCACCCTGAAGTTCACTTGGCCGCCCGGGAAGCGCAACATCAAAGAGATCCTTGACCTTCCGGAACGCATGGCCAAGGCGAAGAAGTTGCGCTTGGTGCTCTGTATAGACGAGTTCCAGAACATCGCGCAACTGCCCGATCCGCTGGGCTTCCAGAAGCTGCTGCGCGCATCATGGCAGCAACAGGAGCACGTATGCCACGCCATTTATGGCAGCAAGCGGCACATGATGGTGGAGCTTTTCCGTAAACAGAGCATGCCCTTCTACCGCTTCGGGGAGGTGATCTTCCTGGACAAGATCCCACGCGCCGACTGGACACGGTTCATCCAAGCGCGCTTCGCCTTTACGAAGAAGTCCCTTCCCACCGGGGTCGCCGAAGGCATCGCGGCCCGCATGCTGGACCATTCCTACCACGTACAACTGCTCTCGCACGCAGCATGGATGTACACCCGCAAGAAGTGCGACCAAGCAGTGGTGGACCGTGCCTTGGAAGACTTACTGGACCAACACGGCATCCTCTACCACCGCCTCGTGGACGAACTCACCACGCCACAGCTCAACTACCTGCGCGCCCTACTGAACGGGGTTACGCGCTTCACCACGACCGAGAATATCCGCCGCTTCGACCTTGGTTCCAGCGCCAACGTGAAGCGCATCACCGCCGCGCTTGAAAAAAAGGAAGTATTGGATTTCGTGGGCGAAGAGACCGAATGGATCGATCCCCTGTTCAAGATCTGGCTTGAAGAACGCTATTGGGGATCGCGGTTGGCGATGGTCTGATACGGTCAGCGCGTCAGCTTGCCCAACTGTTCCAGCAAAACATCCACATCTTTCCTGTGTGTGCGGAACGAGAGCACCGCGAGGCGCAGCATGAAGGCCCCGCCCAGCACCGTCGTGGAAATGAAGACACGGCCGTCCTGTTGTATCGTGTGTGCCAGTTCTTTGTTGAATGCATCCGCATCGCCGGTGGGCGGCACGTACCGGTACACCACCACCGAAAGGTCCGGCTCAGGTCCGACCTCGAAGCCCAAGCCGTGTACCTCATGCCGGAAATACCGCGCCAGCAGCAGCTTTTCTTCCAAGTTGGCCCGGAAGGGCGCTAGTCCGTGCAGCTTTAGTGGTAGCCACATGCGCATACCCCTGAAGTGCTTGCTCAGTTCGGGGGAAAGTTCAGCAGGTGAACGCTCCAACGTCTGCTGATCGGCATCCTGCATGTAGTTGGCCTCATAGCTGTTCGCCCGCAGCAAATGGTTGATGTCCCTGACCAGCACGATGCCCGAGCCGTAGGGCAGGAAGAGGCCCTTGTGCGGATCCAGTACCACGGAATCCGAGCGCTCTATGCCGCGCATCATCTGCTTGCCATGTTCCGTGAGCAGGAAGAACCCACCGTATGCCGCGTCCACATGGAACCACATTCCATTCTCCTGTGCCACGTCCGCCATGGCATCGAGCGGGTCCACGGCGCCTGTGTCGGTGGAGCCTGCATTCGCGATCAACAGGAAAGGCTTCAGGCCGTCGTGGACATCAGCCTCGATCTGCTTCCTCAACGCCGCTATATCCATGCGGTAACCGCTGTCCAAGGCTATTCTGTGCACGACGCACTCGCCCATGCAAGCCATGTTCAAGCCCTTCGCCAAGCTATGGTGGGCCTGTTGTGTCAGGTAGACCACGTTCTGAGTAAGATCTTTTCCTTTCACGCCCTTGGCGGTCCGTGCGGTCAGGATCGCTGTGAGGTTGGCGATGCTGCCACCGGAAGTGAGGTTACCCCCGAAGCCTTCCTTGTAGCCCACGAGGCGGCCGGTCCATCGGATCATCGCGTTCTCCATGCGCACCGCACCGGGTGAAGCGTAGAAGTTCCCCGCGTAGCGGTTGGAGATCGCGGCCAGGTAGTCACCCAAGGCAGAAGCGGGGATACCGCCTCCGGGGATATAGCCCAAGTGCCCGCCGGATGCAGGGTTAAGGCCCGTGGTGTCCACGCGTTCGCCGATAAAGTCGAGCATGGCGTCCATCTCCGACCCGATTTCACTCACCTCAAAGCCTTGATCGGTATCGGTGCTGTCGTAGCCCGAAGCCTCATAAGCTTTTCGCTCATCAAGCGTATCCAAAAAGTGGTCTGCGTAGCCCACAACTTGCCTCAACAGGCCTTTGCGCAGCTGCACAGGAATATCCAGTGCTTGCCCTATCTCTTCTTTCTCCTTCAGCAGGTGAACGATGCGCTCAAATTCCTTGTCCATGATCCTTCTTTCAATCCCGCCGGGGTAGTTGTCCAACGATGGGCATGGCGGATCCGTCCAGCAAAGTAGGCGCGAGCTACGTCAGTTGAGGCTGGAGTAGAGCGATACCCGGGTATCCTCCACGCCCACTTCCTTAAGTACATCGGCCACCGTGCTCACGAATGGCTCAGGTCCGCACACATAAAAGGGCTGGTCCAGGTCTTTCACATGTTTATTGATGAAGCCCACATCGATCTGGCCGGCAGCGTTCCGTGGCCGGTCCTCGAAGGCGAGGATACTGATGACATCGGTGCCGAACATGTGATGCAACTCTCCTTCAAAGCAGATATCCTCGCCGCGCTTGTTCGCGAATAGCAGCAGGTTACCGTCCAATTCCCCATCCTTTTCCAGCTGACGGAAAATGGCCATGAAAGGAGTGATCCCGGTGCCGCCAGCGATGAAGACACCTGGTCCACGGTAGACCACTTCATTCTTCGGCTCACTGATCTGGACCATCACACCTTCATCGAGCCGCTTGATGTGTGCGTTGATGTCATCCGTGTCAGGGTGGATCTTGAGCGCCACGTGAAGATGGGGATCACTGTTCAGTACGGTGAACGAGAACGGGGCTCTTTCACCGGGTTTCCCGGGTTGCTCCAGTGTTAGATCGAGGAACTGGCCAGGTGAGAACGCGTAATTGAAAGGCCGTTCCAAGGTGAGACCGATCACATCATGCGTGAGCTTATCTTTCTTGAGCAACTTCACTGAGTAGGTCATTGTAGGGTTCTTTGGTTCCAATAAACCGATCTACGATAAAACAGGTGCTCAAAGCGAAAGTTCGCGTTCAGGTGCAGCACACCGGATCTTGTAACACCCTTTAGCACCGGATGATCGAAGGACGACCGATGACCGAGCCTACACCAAGGACTTGAAGAAAGCCTCCCGTTCCTCGCTTACGCGGAAGCGACCACCATAGAAGCTGGTGATCGTGGAACTCCTCGTGTCCTCCACGCCACGTGACGCAACACACATGTGGTCCGCCTCGATGTACACCGCCACATCCTCAGTGCCCAATACCCGCTGCATGCCTTGGGCGATCTGCATGGTGAGCCGCTCCTGCACCTGTGGGCGCTTTGCGTAAAAGTTCACGAGCCTGTTAAGCTTGGACAGACCCACCACTTTACTTCCGGGGAAATAGGCCACATGCGCCTTGCCGATGATGGGGAGGAAATGGTGTTCGCAGAAAGAGTGTAGCGTGATGTTCCGTTCCACCAGCATTTCCGAGTAACCATAGTTGTTCTCGAAGGTGGTGATGGTCGGGAAGTTCCGTTCGTCCAATCCACTGAAGATCTCCTTTACGAACATCTTGGCCACGCGTTGCGGTGTCTCACGCAGGCTGTCGTCCTTGAGGTCGAGACCAAGGGTCTCCATGATCTTGCCGAAATGGTGCTTGATGGTCTCGATCTTCTCCGACTCCGTGATCGCTTCATGCACGGGATATAGATGCCTTCCGGCACCGGTGGATCCCGTTCGTGCTTCGCTTACCGCGCTTCCGTTACGATTCATGGGTTCTGTCAATTGGGACGGCAAAGATACCGGAACATCGGCCACTTGTTCAACTATTATGTAAGAAAGTTGAACAAGCTGATTTCTTGTTGGTTTTAGAATTGGACGTCTATCATTTCCTCGCTCGCACCCAAGCTTGTCAGCGCGCTTTTCACCGCGTTCACAAAGCCTTCCGGACCGCAGGTGTAAAAGGGTTGATGGAAATCCTTGATCTGGGACTTCAGGAAGTCGGCGCTCACGATGCCGTGCAAATGGCCGGGAGCTTCGTCGTTCGAGAGTACACTGTGGAAATCGCTGCCGAGCCAGCCGCGGAACTCATCCTCCATGAATACGTCCTCTTTCGTCTTGTTGAAGAAGAAGAGTGAATTCCCTTTCAATGCGCCGTCCACCTTTTTTTGCCGAAGGATCGCGATGAAAGGCGTCATTCCCGTACCGCCCGCAATAAAGACACCCGGGCCTTTCAGCTTTACCGTGTCCCATGGGTCGCTGATGATGACCTCATCGCCCACCTGCAGTTTGGCAATCTGCTCCGTCATCCCGTGGTGGCTCGGATAGCATTTTATGGTCAATTCCAGATGGTCGGCAGTGTGTAGCCCAGTGAAGGTGAAGGGGGAGACCTTGTCTTTCACGGTAGGTACCTGAAGCTTGAAGTCTATGCCTTGGCCGGCGGTGAAATCATAACCCTTGGGCCTCTCCAAGGTGAGCCGCACCACGTCGTGCGTGAGTTGTTCCTTATTCAGGAGAGTGACGGGGTGATCCATTGGAGGTTCAAGTTTGGTTAGATCGTTCAGTCTTCATGACAACCGCTCAACAGGCAGAAAGTTTACTTTCGTGGTCATCGGGCTTTCGGTGGTTCATACAGGTAATGTGCCGTCTGAATTCTACCGTTTGCTCGGGCATTGGATGGCGTTCCCTCTTTCAGGTTACAAAAGTTGTAACCTTCGTATCACTGTAGCATCCAACAACCGCAATCCAGCGTGTTTTGCATCGAACCCAATAAATATACTACGATGGAAGCCTTAAAGTATAGTGCCGAACGCAGATCATCCTTTACCGATGCTGAAGTGATCTTCCGCGTTACGAATGGCGAAAAGGGCCTGTACGAGATCTTGATGAGGCGCTACAACCAAACGCTTTATAGAGCCGTGCGCAGCTACTTGGACCGGCAGGAGGACGTGGAGGACACCATGCAGGAGACGTACCTGAAGGCCTATTCAAAGCTTGATCAGTTCAAGGGTGAAGCGGCTTTCTCCACATGGCTGGTGCGCATCGGTATCAACGAATCCTTACAACGGCTGCGAAAGTCACGCACGATGCGTGTCCACTCCGATCCCGAGGTGCGCATGGAGCAACTGCAACAACTACCAGACAACGGACAGATGAACCCTGAGCAACGTACCATCCAAGGAGAGAATAAGAGGCTCATGGAACAGGCCATTGACAGGCTGCCCGAGACGTATCGCGCTGTGTACATGCTGCGCGAAGTGGAGGGCATGAGCGGAGCTGAGGTCGGCCACTGCCTGGAGATCACGGAATCCAATGTGAAGGTGCGCCTGCACCGTGCGAAGTCGATGTTGAAAGAGTCCATTTGGGGCGCTCATGCGGGTGCAGCCGCCTTCGAGTTCGGCAATAGCCATTGCGACAAGCTGGTGGAAGCCGTAATGGCCCGGATCTGAGGTGATCGGTGTAAGGCGGCATCCACGACATCTAGGAGTTTACCATGATCCAGCTTTGTGTCCTCTTTTCAGCGTAAACCCATGGCAACCACTTACCTCATTCCTTCGCAGACCCGTATCGGACACGTACACTTGAAAGTGGCGGATCTGGAACGATCGCTGGCGTTCTACTGCGGTCTGCTCGGCTTTGAACTGATGATGCGATACGGCACCGAAGCGGCCTTCATTTCGGCCGGCGGCTACCATCACCACATCGGGCTGAACACATGGTACAGCAAGGACGCGGATCCGGCACTACAACGGTCGGTGGGGCTCTTCCACACTGCCGTAGTGTATCCTACGCGTCGTGATCTGGCGGCTATCCTGCACCGCTTGAATGAAGCAGGACAGCCGCTGACAGGTGTCGCCGATCACGGCGTTTCAGAGGCGCTGTACTTGGATGATCCCGACGGGAATGGGGTGGAACTCTATTGGGACCGGCCGCGCGAGCTCTGGCCGCATGAGGCCAATGGCGCGTTGACGATGTTCACCCGTCAGTTGGACGTGGTGGGATTGCTTCGGGAACTTGAGGAGCAGTCCTGAAAGTTGGAATAGCGGAGGGCAAGGCTCACTTTTCGGCTTCCTGCCAGATCCTCCAAGCCTCTTCGGCCTGAGCTTTCAACATGCCAAGCCCTCCGATGGTTTTCGCCCCTTGTTCCATTCCATGGCGCAGGAAAGCGGTCTCCTCCGGATTGTACACCAGGTCGATCAGTGCGTGCTTCGCGCTGAGCGCGGCATAGGGCAGCGGCGGTTCCGTTTCCACGTCCGGATGCATTCCCAAAGGGGTGGTGTTGATGATGAGCCGGCAAACGCGCAGCACGGTCGGGTCGATAAGGTCCCACGTGAGGTCGCCGCGCTCCCTGCTCCGGCTCACGATACGGAACCGGATACCCATTTCGCGCAGCACGAAGGCGACGGCTCGGCTGGCACCGCCACTACCCAGTACCAAGGCACGGGCTTTCACATCGCTTCCGGGATCGGTCAAGCCGCTCATCATCGGTCGTATCAATGTCCGAAAGCCCGCTACATCCGTGTTGTATCCGGTGGTCCGGCCGTCCTTGACCACGATGGTGTTGACCGCGCCCACGGCGGCTGCCAAAGGGTCCATGGCATCCAGGTAGGGGATCACGGACTCTTTGTAAGGAAGGGTCACGTTCAGGCCGCACAGATCCTGCTTGTTCTTCAACAGATCAGGGAATTCAGCAATGTCGGCCAGTTCAAAAAGGTCGTAGACGTGGTCTTTCAGCCCTGTCTTCGCGAAAACCCCGGTGAAATGGTCTTTGCTGAAGCTATGTCCCAGCTTCCGCCCGATGAGGCCATAGCGATGCATAGGTGCAAGGTATGGTGGTCGTTGCCAGTGGCTCGTTGGCGGTCAATAGTGTCAGGAGACTGTTGGCAGCTGTCTGATCACCTCAGACCAGCGAAGATCAACGTTCCAACAAACAGAGGAGACTCAATTCTCTGCCTCTTTCGGAGCAAAGCGTATCCGAGCGAACTCGATGATCATAGGCAACAACGAGATGAAGATGATGCCCAGGATAACCACCTCGTAATTCTTCTGCACGAAGGGATGCTGCCCGAAGATGTAGCCCACCAAGAGTAGCAGGCCTATCCAGAGTATCCCGCCCATGACGTCGTAGGGAAGGAATTTCTTGCGGTAGTCCATCTTGCCGATACCGGCAACGAATGGGGTGATGGTCCGCACGATGGGCACGAACCGCGCGATGATGATGGTGCGCACACCGTACTTGTCGAAATAGCCATGCGTTTTGGCCAGGTCCTTTTCCCGAACCAACCGTTTGCCGAAGATCTTCCATTCCGTGATCCGCGCACCGAAGAACCGGCCTATCCAATAATTGATGTTGTCACCCAGTATGGCGGCAACGATCAAAAGGCCCAACAAGTAGAAAATATTGAGTGTGCCGATGGCCGCCAGCGAACCGGCAACGAAGAGGAGCGAATCGCCCGGCAGGAAAGGCATCACCACCAAGCCGGTTTCAATGAAGATGATCATGAACAGCAGCAAATAGACCAGGTTGCCATGGTCGCTGATGAACACGGGTAATGTCTCGTTGAGGTGCGTAATGAAATGCCAGAAGGAGAGTAGGAGGTCCATCAGAAATAGGTAGTGAAAATGTAAACGGATAGAAAGGTCACTCACAGTTCAAGGACGGATCCACTTCGGCCCGCCAAGCCAATATGCCGCCTTTTAAATTAACGAGGTTGGAGAAGCCGTAGCGCGTGGTCAACGCGTCGATAACGGCGCAACTGCGCGACCCGCTCCGGCAGTGGATCACCACCGTAACATCCTTCGGGATCTCTGCGATGCGGTCCACTAACTGGCTCATGGGCAACGAATGACCTCCGATGGATGCCAACTCCACTTCATAGGGTTCGCGCACGTCGATCAATTCGAATTTTTCTCCGGCATCGAGCATACGCTTCAGCTCCGGTGCGGTCACTTCCCTCATTTCACTTTCACCTTTGCTTTCGGATGCTCTGCGGCCTTGTGTTTTTCTTTTTCCGCTGGCTTCTCCGTTTTTATCTGGCGGAGGTTCTCCGCCATGTCACCAGGAAGGTATTCGAAGAACGTATCACCCCGGAGACCGAGGCGCAACGCCTCCAAGGCGATCACCTCATCAGGGGAAACGTTGCCCAGGTTGACGTTGGCACCCACTTGCTTTATGAACCACGTTTGCTGGCTCTTGATCGGTGCTTCCCAAATGATATCCTGGCCGGGTACTTTGGCCATGATCCGGTTCACTAACGTGGTATGCGCGTGGCCATTCGGCCGGTATATGCCCACAGTGCCACTTTCGCGTGCTTCAGCGATCACCTTCCAACTACCGGCCTCCAATTCGGAGTTCATCATCCGCACCCAACGGGCCGGGCTGATCAGGATGCCGGTCTCCTTGCTGCCCACTTCGCTCAATACGATAAGGTTGCGGGCTAAGGTGTTGATGTACTTCAGCTTCTCATCGTGTTCCAGATCGATGGAACCATCGCTCACCTCCACAGCGTCGAGCTTCAACTTATCCAGAAGCCGTTGGTAGTCGCTGAACTGGCCCCTAGCGATGAAGGCTTCGAACAAGGTGCCACCGAGGTAGACCTTGATATCGGCGGATTGGTACAGCGCGATCTTTTCCTTCAGCCGTAGCGTGGCGAAACTGGTGCCGAAGCCAAGCTTTACAAGGTCGGTGAGGTGCCCTGAGGAATCGATCAGATCTTCCGCTTGGCGAAAGCTCAAACCTTTGTCCATCACCATGGTCAAACCTTCCTCGCGAGGCTTTGTGCTGCGCGGGGGAACGTGGGATAGCTCGAAGTTCATCGACGGTAAAGCTCCAATAAGTGCAGGACCTGTGGCATGTCGGCGGTTTCTGGGAATCGCTCCAGTAATTGTGAATGGCCTGCATGGTCGGTGGTGAGCGCCTCTTCCAGTTCCAGCAGGGCCTGTTGCTCTCTTCCGCAGCGGAGCAGGTAGCCCACCAAGCGGTATTTCCACGATACGTTGAGCCTGTGTACCTGTGCAGCTTCCTGAAGTTTGGCGGCCGCAGCATCAGGCCCCTTCATTTCATGCAACAGGTCCGCGTGGTCCAGCCAGCCGTCCAGGCTTTGCGGTTCAAGGGTATTCAGTTTCACGAAAGTGGACAGGGCGGTGGCATAGTCTTTCGCGCGGACCAAGGCTGAGGCATAGTAGTACAGCGCATCCGGGTTCTCCGGTGAAATGATCACGGCTTGCCGGAGCGCTACCACGGCTTCCTTCACGCGATCCTGCATGTCCATCACCACACCGCGGCCGATCCAGGCGTCCACCCATTCCGGCTCCAACGCGATCGCTTGATCGTAGCTGATCAACGCTTGTTCGAAGCGCTCCATCTTCTCATAGCATTCGCCGATGAAGCTATAGGTGATGGGCTGTGGGCCGTCAAAAGAAAGCGTTTCCTCGTAGCACACGATCGCTTCCTCGTACCTGGAAGCCAACAGCAGGTTGCGCGCCTTGCTGAACCAGGCCGAGCTGAAGCGCTCATCGATCGCCAAGGCAAGGTCCAGTGCATCGTCACTTTCCGGGTAGCGTTCCAACTTGGCGTAAACATTCCCCAAGTTGTACCAGCTCACGCTGGAATACGGGTATTCGTCCGTGAATGCGATGAAGAATGCGATGCATGCTTCATCGTTCCCCGCTAGGTCGAAGCAATAGGCCAGTTCGTAAAGCACCGCCTCGTTCTCCGAGTTGAATTCCAGGGCTGCTTTCAGGCAGACGATCGCTTCTTGGTATTCCTCAAGATTCTCATGCTCGAAAGCCAGGTCCAGATAGATCTCGTCCTGGCCTTCCTCCGCAAGTTCCAAAGCCCGCTTATAATGCTCTACGCTACGACGGTGGTTACGTTGTTGGCTGAAGATCCCGGCTTTATGCAGCTGTACCTCCTCGTTCCAAGGCTCCACCTTTTCCACCGCATCCAGCAGTTTCATCGCTTTGCTCAAACGGCCCAAGGCCATCATGACAACAGCTTCGCAGAAGGTAATGTCCAACGCAGTGGGGTGGAGCTTCTTGGCCAAGGGCAACACATCCTCGGCCCGTCGTGGTTCGTTACGCTCCAAATAATGATCGATGATCAGCTCCAATTCCTCAATATCGAAGAACTCCTGGCCCTTTTGCGCAAGCATGGACTCATAGCGCTGCACACACAAGCGCTGGTCTTCGTTGTGCCCGGGGGATGGCCGATAAGGTTCGTTCATGCGATGGGTTGAGAAGCGACCCTCCAAATGTAGGGCTTCAAGCGCAGGCAGGACGTGCCGTGCAGCAGGTTTTTAACAGTCTAAGGTGGGCCTTTTGCCCCTCCGCACCCCGGGATGCTTGGTATTTTTGTCGGCCTTAGTGCCGCCCTTTTCTGGCCTGAACTTACCAACATGACCTTGATCCGCTCCATTTCCGGCATCCGTGGCACCATTGGTGGTGCGCCGGGCGAAGGCCTTTCCCCCCTTGATGTGGTCCGCTACACGGCGGCCTTCGGCCAGTTAATGAAGAAAGCTTCCGGCACGAAAAAGCCCAAGGCGGTGATCGGGCGGGACGCGCGCCTCAGCGGACCGATGGTGACCGATCTCGTGCGCGGCACCCTGGTGGGCCTCGGCTTCGAGGTGATCGACCTCGGCCTGGCAACTACGCCCACCGTGGAAATGGCTGTTGTAGGGGAAGGCGCCCACGCGGGCATCATCCTTACCGCCAGCCACAACCCCAAGCAGTGGAATGCTTTGAAGTTGCTCAATGCGAAAGGGGAGTTCATCAACGCCGAACAGGGTGCAGAGGTGCTGCGCTTGGCTGAAAGCGAGGCACTCGAATTCGCTGAAGTGGATGAGCTCGGCAGCGTCCGGACGGATGATAGCTGGACGAAGAAGCACATCGATGCGATCCTGGCCCTCGATCTCGTGGATGTGCCCGCCATCAAGGCCCGCAACTTCCGCGTGGTGGTGGATGCCGTGAATTCCGTGGGTGGAACGGTGGTGCCGGAGCTGTTGAAGGCACTCGGCGTGGCCGAAACCGTGGAGCTCTATTGCGATCCTACTGGCCATTTTCCGCACAACCCGGAGCCTTTGCCGGAACACTTGAAAGCCCTCTGCGATACGGTCGTGAAGCACAAGGCCGACCTCGGCATCGCCGTGGACCCCGACGTGGATCGCCTCGCGCTGGTCTCTGAGGACGGAAGCCTCTTTGGTGAGGAATACACCTTGGTGGCCTGTGCTGATCATGTGCTGGCCAACCGCCCCGGCGATACCGTGAGCAACCTCAGCAGCACCCGCGCACTGGACGATGTGGCCGAGCGCCATGGCAGGAAGCGACACGCCAGCGCAGTAGGAGAGGTGAACGTGGTGGAACTAATGCGCAAGGTGAACGCACCCATCGGCGGAGAAGGCAACGGCGGCGTGATCCTTAGCGAACTGCACTACGGCCGCGACGCCTTGGTCGGCATCGCGATCTTCCTCACGCTATTGGCGAAGAAGGGGCTGAGGACAAGCGAACTGCGCAAGAGCTACCCCAACTATTTCATCAGCAAGAACAAGATCGAACTGAGCCCCGGAATGGACGTGCAAGCCTTGGTGGATGCCATGCAGGAGCGCCACAAGGCGGAAAAGCACAGCACGCTGGACGGCCTGCGGATCGAGTTCGGCAAGGAATGGGTACACCTGCGGAAGAGCAACACCGAGCCGATCGTGCGGATCTACGCGGAGAGCGACAGTGCCGAAAAGGCGGATGCACTGGCCCGTAGGATCATGGGCGAGATGAAGGAATTGGCAGCGGCGACCCCTGCGACCCGTTAAATTCGCATCCCCATGGAACGCATCTATTTCGACAACGCCGCCACCACCCAGCTCGATCCCGAGGTCATCGACGCCATGCTGCCCTATATGCGCGAGCATTACGGCAATCCCAGCGCGGTACACGCCTTTGGGCGCAAGGCACGTGCAGGCATCGAGCAAGCGCGTCGCATGGTGGCCAAGCTCCTCAACTGTGCCCCCGGCGAGATCGTCTTCACCAGCTGCGGCACCGAGGCCGATAACATGGCCCTGATGTGCAGCGTCCGTGATCTGGGTGTGAAGCACATCATCACTTCGCCGATCGAGCACCACGCCGTGGAGCATGTGGCGCTGGAACTTGGGAATAGCGGCAAAGCACAAGTGCATTGGCTTCGCCTGATGCCCGATGGCAAGGCCGACCTCGCGCACCTGGAGGAACTGTTGAAGGCGAATGACCACGTCCTCGTTTCCCTGATGCATGCCAACAACGAACTGGGCACGCGCAACGACCTGGTCGCCATCGGCAACTTGTGCCGCAAGTACAACGCGCTCTTCCACACGGATACCGTGCAGACGATGGGCCACTATCGCTTCGACCTGGAGCAGCTGCCCATTGATTTTCTCACCTGTAGCGCACACAAGTTCCACGGGCCGAAAGGCGTGGGCTTCCTCTATATGCGCAACGGATCGGTGCTGAAGCCGATGCTCGTGGGCGGCGCCCAAGAGCGCAACATGCGCGCCGGCACTGAAAACATCATCGGCATCGTGGCCTTGGCCAAGGCGATGGAAGTAGCCTACCGCGACCTCGACGAGCACATCCAACAGGTGCAAGGCTTGAAGTCCCGG
The DNA here is from genome assembly GCA_016719225.1 of Flavobacteriales bacterium. Lineage (GTDB taxonomy): Bacteria > Bacteroidota > Bacteroidia > Flavobacteriales_F > PHOS-HE28 > PHOS-HE28. The sequence continues at coordinate 476,323 of JADKAN010000001.1, forward strand.
ATGAAGAAGGCGATCAAAGCCGCGATACCGGAAGCCACCTTCAACGGCGATAGCAGCGCCGACAGCCTCTACACCGTGTTGAACATCCACTTCCCCGATGACGGCAAAGGTGAGATGCTCATCTACAACATGGACATCGAGGGCATCGCATGCAGCGGCGGCAGCGCCTGCAGCAGCGGCAGCAACAAAGGCAGCCACGTCATCGAGGCGCTGTATCCGGGGCGCACCGGGGCGAACATCCGCTTCTCCTTCAGCAAGTTCAACACCGAGGCCCAAGTGGACCGCGCGGTGGAAGTGCTGCAGCGCGTGATGGCGCCGGCGGTGGTTTGATCAGTTGAAGCCGGTCCCAAGAGCTCAGTGCTGGATCACTGTGCTGAAATGTTTTAGGATAGCCGAACGAGATCCAACGCAGGCCGATCGTGCCTTGCGGATCGAGGCAATACGTACAAATGATACGTACATTCGCTTTATGAAGAAGAAGTTGAACTTGAGCATTGAAAGTGCAACTGTTGCGCTCTTGCGCAAGGCCAGTGCGCGCCGGGACACTTCGATCAGCGCGCTCATCGAAGAGTTTGCTGAGGGTCTCAGAAAGGAGGAGAGTGAACGCCCCCTTTTTAGCAAGGAGTTCCCGTGGTTAGGTCAGCCTGTGGGTGCTGACATGGTGGGTGAAGAAGGATACCATGCTGATCAATTGCGGAAGAGCGCGGCAGGGCAAGGGGCGTTGCAAGCGCGAAAGAAGGGACGTGGATGAAGCGTTTGCTGTTCGATACCAACATTCTATTGGATGCCTTTTTTCGTTGGCGAGAACCCGCTTTCGAAAAGGAACACAAAGCTGCCGTCGCCCTGCTGGATGCCGTAAGCCAGGGAAAGGCCATCGGGCTGATCACACCGGCCACCATGGCCACGGTGGTGCATTATCTGCAACGCTTGGAAACAACCATCGGCGCCGAACAGGTAGCCCGTGTGGTGGAACGTCTTGTGGAGATGATGGAATGGGCACCTATGCTTCCGGAGCACTTTCTGGGAGCATTGCGCAGCCCCATAAAGGACATCGAGGATGCTGCGCAGTATCTCGCTGCGAAGAGCGCCGGTCGCTTGGATGGGATCGTTAGCCGGGACAAGCATTTCAAGGGCAAAGTGCCGCAGGTATATACTGCTGCACAAGCGCTCCGATCGATCAAGAAGTAAGGATCCCGGGCGGTGGTTTGATCAGCAGATCAAATCCATAACAAGGTCGGTCGAACACTACCCCACCACCACCCCATACTTCGCAAGTAGCGCTAGCGCGCCTTCCACGGAGAATTTGGCGCCCTTCAGCTTGTTCTTGTCCGGGTCGATGGCGATGTTGAAGGCCGTGCTGAGGTCCGCCTTCTGAAGGAGCGTGTTCACAAAGACCGCCCGGTCCAGGTCGCAGCGCTCGAAGACCGCGTTCTCCAGATGGGCATTCTCGAAGTCCACCCCTTTGAGCGAGCAGCGGATGAATTTCGTTCCATTCATCTTCCGCTTGTGGAACACGGCATGGTCCATCATGCATTGATCGAACGAAACGCTGAAGAGCATCTCCTTGCACGCGCTGAAGTCCACGCCGAGCAGCTTGCATTCCTTGAAGGTCACTTCGCGCAAGGCCACCTCGGTCAACTTGATCATCGAAAGGTCGCAGCCCACGAAGGTGCATTCTGCAAATCGGCTCCGTGAAAAATCGCTTTGAGATAGGTCGCACTGCGTGAAGGTGCATTCCTCGAACTCGCGTTGCGGCACGTGCTGCCCGGTCCACTTTACTTTTTCAAAGGTCTTGGCAAGGTGCGTGTGAGTTTCCATGGAATTCGATGCGGGAAAATTAGAACGATCCATGGATGAACGGAGAGGGTCCGCACCTTTGCTCCGTCCATGCCCAGCGGAAGGTCGGTAACCGAAGTACATCTGGAGCGCATCAAGCGCATCGCACCATGGCTGGTGGCGGTGGGCTTCTTCATGGAGAACCTCGACAGCACCATCCTCAACACCGTGGTGCCGGTGATCTCCGAAGATCTGAACGTGAGTGCGCTCAGCCTGAAGGCGGTGGTGACCACCTATACCTTGAGCTTGGCCGTGTTCATCCCCATCAGCGGCTGGATGGCGGACCGGTTCGGTACGCGGAAGGTCTTTCGCACCGCCGTAGCCTTGTTCACCTTGGGCTCGTTGCTCTGCGGGCTTTCCGTGAACTTGAACATGCTCGTGGCTTCGCGCGTGCTGCAAGGAATTGGAGGCGCGATGATGACGCCCGTGGGCCGCTTGGTGCTGGTGCGCACCTTCCCCAGAGAGGACCTGTTGCGGGTGATGAACTTCGTGGTGATCCCGGCGTTGATCGCGCCGATGGTGGGGCCTTTCCTGGGGGGCTTGATCGTGGAGTGGCTGCCGTGGCGCACCATCTTCTTCGTGAACCTGCCCATCGGCATCGTGGGCTGGTGGATGGTGGGCCGCTACATGCCGGACCACCGCGATCCGGACGTGCCGCCGATGGACAAGTGGGGATTCTTGCTTTTCGGTGCAGGTGTAGCGCTGCTCTCTTACGTGCTGGAGGTGTTCGGGGAGCACAACTGGTCACCCGCTCCGATGCTGGCCATGTCCATCGCTTCCGTCGTCCTCTTGATCGCTTACGGCATCCATGCGCACTGGGTGAAGTTCCCGCTCTTGTCCATCCGTTTGTTCATGGTGCGGACGTTCCGCATCTCCGTGATCGGCGGCTTCATTACGCGGCTGGGGGTGAGCGGCATGCCCTTTCTCTTGCCGCTGCTCTATCAGCTGGGCATGGGCTATTCGCCGCTGCAGGCTGGTCTGTTCACCACGCCACAGGCCTTGGGCTCCATCGGTATGAAAGTGCTCAGCACCCGCTTGATCGCTCGCCTCGGCTTCCGAACGGTGTTGCGCTTGAACACGGTGCTGCTGGGTTGCAACATCATGGCCTTCTCCCTGATCGGCCCCGGCGTCGCCATCTGGGCGATCCTGTTGCTCAGCTTAACGCAAGGGCTGTTCTCTTCCCTCCAATTTACCTGCATGAACACGTTGGTCTATGCGGACATCAACGATGAGGACGCCAGCAAGGCCAACAGCATCGCTTCCACCTTCCAGCAGATGGCGCGCGGCTTCGGCGTGGCCGTGGCCTCCTTGGTGGCGGCGATCTTCCTCGGAGGGCATGTTGAACAGCAGGATGCGGCGCTTTACGCCAATGGCCTGCACCATGCGTTCATCGCACTGGGTATTGCCACCATCATCTCGTCGCTCACCTTCTCTGGACTGCGTAGGAATGACGGCGTGAACGTCAGCGGTAATGTGGTGGAGGTAAGGCCTAAGAGCGTGTAACAGTTGTTCTTCCATACGCTGCAAGTGACCCTCTTTTTTGTTCGATTAGCTGATTCGCTGATGTGACCATTAGCGGATGTCCGTTCCATGGGCTCCGCTGAGGATTCGAGCGGATCACTTCTTTGCTTATTCAACTCGTGGAACGTTGCAGGTCGGTAAAGGCACTGAAGTCGAATTGCGGACATCAGCTAATCCGCTGATCGCCCTGATCAGCTAATCCTCTCTCGCTACCTTTCCACCATGCGCATCCCAAAGGTCCTCCTCGCCATCACCTTGCCCATCCTGCTCGTTTCTTGCAACGTGGTGAAGATGGGTCTGCGCCACGAAACCAAGGTCTTTCAGAAGAGCGGACTGCACGCCTACACCTTCACCGATAAGGCCGGACCACATTATGTGTGGAGCAGCACCGCGCCTGGCAGCGCCGACGATGGCCGGCCCAAGCTGATGCTCGTCCACGGCATCACCAGCCAAAGCCTGATGTGGGGAAAGAACGTGAAGTCCCTTTCCAAGGACTTCGACCTGGTGATCCCGGACCTGATCGGCCACGGGAAAAGCATCGCACAATGGAGCGGGAATAGCGTGGACGCGCAAGTGGCCCACTTGGAACTGATCCTGGATAGCTTGGGCATTCAAAAGCCGGTTGATCTCGTGGGCAATTCATACGGAGGCGCCATCGCGGCGAATTTCGCGGAGCAGCACCCAAGCCGCGTGAAGACCTTAGTGATCGAGGATGGCCCCGCCAGTGATTTCACCGCGGCCATGGCGGACAGTGTGGCGCGATCAGTGGGAGCAAAGGACATCACCGACCTCTTCGACCCGCAGAACAAGGAAGAGCAAAAGCGCCTGATCTCGCTGGTGATGTACAAGCCCATCAAGGCACCGGGCTTCGTATTCCGGCAGATCAATGACCTGATGAAGGCCAAGGCTCCGCAGACCTCAGCATTGCTGAAAGACCTGCTGATGCATGAGGACCAATACGCCCACAAAACCTATAACTGGCCCATGCCGGTATACGTGTTCTGGGGCGAAGGAGACCGCTTGATCCCGCTACAAGTAGGAAAGGGTATTGCGCGGCGGAACAATTTGCCTGCGGACCTCCTGGTCATCTTCCAAAAAGCGGGTCACGTGGCCAACATTGAAAAGCCGGAGGAATTCGAGAAGGAGTTGCGGCGGGTGCTGGGGGAGTGAGCTCATCGGATCGGCCACAATGCTCGTCATTGCGAGGAAGATCTTCACTGATCTGCTGATCAAATGGGTATCTTTGGTTCAACCCCACCAACATGGACCTCAAATCCCTCAAGCTCGAGCTACTCGAACGCATTTCGCTCATGGAGGACGAGACTCGCCTTCTGGCTTTAAAGCGTCTGCTGGACGCGCCCCGTGGATATGGCATCCCCAACGAGCACCTTAGCGTGGTGAAGGAAGGGGAGGAGCCGTACTTGAAATTGGAGGACAGGAACTATTCAGCAGCGGAAGTGCGGAAGATCGTGGATGAGGTCACGGACAGGATGATGAATGAGGGTGTTGATCTGGCGACCCAGCTAAGTCCGGAGGAATGGGCACAATTGGACAAGGACAGAGATGCTTACCTGCGAGGCGAAGGGAGCAATTTCACTTGGGAGGAGCTGAAGAAAAAGTGGGCTGGTGAAAAGCGCTGATGAAGCGTCGGATCATGTTTCGGCCAACGGCCGTTGCTGATCTGGATCGCGCAAGGAGTTCCTTTTCAAGCCTGGATGCTTCGACCATTGCGCGCTTTGAGGCGGACGTGGAAGCAACCTTGGCATACATCGAGCAATTCCCAAGAGGGATCCAGTACGCAGGTCGCCTTTCCGTTTTGCGCCTCTGGCTGTGTTCCGCTATTCCATCATCTATGTGGTGGAAGGAGAAGGTCTGGTCATCTACCGTGTTCGGCACATGCGGCAAAAGCCGTTGAAGCGCTATTTTGGTTGAGCCGGTCCACTCCGCAAGCACTGAAGACCGTTGTGCCGTCGCCTCTCCGGAAAAGATCGGGATGAAACAGTTGCTGTTAACTTTGGTTCATGGACCTCAAATCCCTCAAGCTCGAACTACTCGAACGCATTTTGCTCATGGAGGACGAGACTCGCCTTCTGGCTTTAAAGCGATTGCTGGACGCGCCCCGTGGCTATGGCATCCCCAACGAGCACCTTAGCGTGGTGAAGGAAGGGGAGGAGCCGTACTTGAAATTGGAGGACAGGAACTATTCAGCGGCGGAAGTGCGGAAGATCGTGGAGGACATCCAAAAGCAAAAGGACGATCACGATGCATTTGCCGAACTGCTTTCACCGGAAGAATGGGCGGCTCTGGACCGTGAAGGGGAACAAGCAGAAAGGGGTGAAGGCACGTTCCATACGGTCGAGGAGGTTATGGCCCATTTGCGGAAGGACCTTGGGAAATGAGCTTGCCGCTCCAGGTTTCCACTGTTGCCCTTGAAGAGATCACGGAGATCCAGCGCTACTTTGAACGGGACAGTGTAGGAGCCAGCGTGCAATTCCGCGATGCCTTGGAGCACTGCTTAAGGATCATCCAGCAATTTCCGCTAGGAGCGCAGGTGCGGCATACTATTTACAGGTCCGCGCCGATCGAAGAGTTCGGATACCACATCATCTATTCCGTCCGTAAAAATTGCATTGTGGTACACCGCGTCCGCCACATGCACCGCAAACCGTTGAAGCGCTATTTCAGTTGAGCCGGCCTTTACCGAAGGCATTGAAAGGCGGTGGATCCGGATCGCTTAGAGCCGTTCTGTGGCCCAAGATATTTTTAGCATTCCATTGCCTTCCTGCCCTTCCATAGGAATGCCGTTGCTGTTAACTTTGGATCATGGACCTCAAATCCCTCAAGCTCGAACTGCTGGAGCGCATATCCCTCATGGAGGATGAAGTACGCCTCATGGCCTTGAAGCGCCTCTTGGACGCGCCCCGTGGATATGGCATCCCCAACGAGCACCTCAGCGTGGTGAAGGAAGGGGAGGAGCCGTACTTGAAATTGGAGGACAGGAGCTATTCAGCAGCGGAAGTGCGGATCCTGCTGAACGAACTACGGAACAAGATCGACCATGAAGAAACCGGGCTGGCGCCTGAGGACGTCGCCCAACTCGAGAGGAGCCGCGAACGATTTCTCCGTGGCGAAGGGAAGTGGTATTCGCTGGAGGAGATCGAGGCTGGGATGAAGGACCGGAGAAAAAAGAGATCATGATATTGGCCTTTGCCCAACAGGCGGAGGATGATCTGAAGGCGATCGAGGATGACCTGAGCGGTGTCGATGCGGCCCTTGTTGACCTTTTCAACGCTGAGGTGATCGAGACCTTGCGCTACGTACTTCAATTCCCGCGCGGATATCAAGTGAGATTTGAAAAGTACCGGTTTGCTCATTTGGGGGCCTTCCAGTATTCGTTGATCTATTCCTTGGAAAAGGATAAGATCGTGGTGCATCGTGTCCGGCACATGCGGCAAAAGCCGTTGAAGCGCTATTCCGCTTGAGCAGTCTTCTACACAAGTGCCCGTCCAACGTGGTGCTAGGAGACCAAGTCTCCCTTGCATCGTGATCCATTCGTTGGATGGCACGAGACATCCGCACTGGAGCGCATTGTTCCGGTAGCGGAAGTCGCGCACCAAGATGAATAGTCTATCCCAAAACTCCGGCGCGCCTGCCTGCCTTTGGCAGGGGAGTTAGGCCGACCGAGACATATCGGAATGATACCTCCGGAAAACAGCCGTCCTCCCGTGCCATCCGATCCTCTCCTTGAACCGCCCGATTACCGGCGCGGGAGTTAGGCCGACCGATACCTCCGGAAAACGGCCGTCCTCCCGTGCCATCCGATCCTCTCCTTGCACCGCACTGGAAGCGGAAGTCTCGCGCCAAGATGATGCCAAGGAGCGATGACACAACCACCTACGTGTCCATCACATGGCCGATCGTAACCGATGTCCTCCCTCTACATCCAATTGGCGGGCTGGGTTCGCTTTCCAGGTCCAAGATGATCCTGAAAAAAAAGTCACTAAAAAATAAACCAAAAAATGAAAGGTACCAACCCCGCGCGCGTGGTCACATTACTTTCCCTTGTAATGGCCACTATTGCATTTGTGGCATGTAATAAGGAGAGCGATCCTCCAAATGACCCATCAGGTGGTGGCAGCGGGCCATTAGTGGAGGAGGGCAGGCAGGTCTTCCGTTATGAAACCTTTGGCGACGAATGGTTCTGGACGGGCGTGTTGCAGATGAACGATGTGGTGGCTACGCTTTCTCCGGAGGCAGCACTGGGGTTAGGGCTGAAAGTGGATGTGGATGCTCTGCCGGATGCGGTCAGGGACGGGATCACCGATGGCGATCCCACCACTGTTCCCCTCGACGACCCTGCCACCACAATGGCCTTGCTCGGCCTTGACGCGGTGATCGGTGTAAAGGCCATGGTTGAAAATGGCCAGATCACCGACCTTGGCATTACCTGCGCGCTGTGCCATTCCACGGTAGACAACTCATTTTCGGCAGGTATTGGCCATCGGCTTGATGGTTGGCCTAACCGCGACTTGCAGGTTGGTGCCATTATTGCGGCATCTCCTGCTCTAGAGGGCGCAACCGAGGCTAGTTACGCATCTTGGCCTGCGGGGATGTATGACCCGAGATTCAATTTTGACGGTCAGAGCAAGCCAACAGTGATCCCGCCGGCATACGGCCTGCAGGGCGTCCCTTTCATCACTTTCACCGGCGATGGGGAAGAGGTCAAATACTGGAATCGATATGTAGGGGTGACCCAAATGCACGGTCAGGGAACATTTAGCGATCCCAGATTACCTTTTGATGCCACGATCGATTACACCGGCGAAGGGAATGATGGCAGCGCGAACCTTGTCGAGCCCAAACTGGATGCGCTTCAGGCCTATCAACTATCGCTGCCAGCACCTCAGCCGCCTGCTGGCAGCTACGATGTGCAAGCCGCACAGCAAGGTGAGATCGTCTTCAACGGGCAAGGTACCTGCAGCACATGCCATGACCCCGAACTCCATTTCACACTTGATCATTTGCTGGATCCCAGCGCCTCCATGGTGGAACCTGAATCTCCCAGTTACGCTGCGCGTTCGGCGACGGGGAAATATCGTCCATCGCCTCTGAAAGGTGCGTGGCAGCATCCGTCGTACTTCCACGATGGATCGGCTCCCACGTTGGCCGCAGTTGTGAATACTTACGACAGTAGGTTAAGTCTGGGTTTGAGCAACCAGCAGAAGTCGGATTTGGTAGAGTACCTGAAGTCATTGTAAAGGAGTGGCACGACCGCTTCCGAGTTCTTCCAAGGCACTCGGGCCGGACAGGCGTAAGCACCTGTTCTTCCCGGGTGCCTCGGCGTGTTCGGCGGCCCTGCGGCTGAAGCTCGAGGTGATACGGGATCGAACCAGCGCGGGCCGAGCGCCCGAAATCTCGCGCGAGTGTCTACGCCCAAAACTCCGGCGCGCCTGCCTGCCTTTGGCAGGGGAGTTAGGCCGACTGATACCTCCGGCAAAAGACGTCCTACAATGCCATCCGATTCTCTTGGTGCATCGTGCTGGAACCGGAGATCTCACGCCAAGATGACGCCACTAAAGCAAAACCGTTGTTAGCGGCTGTTCTACTTCGTCTCCGGTGGAAATACGATTCCCCAATTTGAAACATAGTCCTTCAAATGACCTAAGCCGACCTCTGCTCTCCATTCATCAACTTTCGTTTCGTCCAGAAGCGGATAAGGCTCGTAGGTATTCGTTTCCGAATTGAAACGAATTTGTGATCCGTATTTTTGCGGTTTGTTTTCGCTGACCTGTATGCGGTCATACATTAACGCATAGCTTTCCCAGCTTGCTTCGTTCTCTTTACACAACTTTTCTATTGTCGGCAAATACTTTTTCTGTTGATCTGTATCCCAATGTTGAATAACTAGGAAAGCTGCACCCGCTGCGTCTTCGCCAACGACAGAATTTTTTGGCCACCCTTTAGTTTCGATAAGCTGCACGAGCTCTTGTCGATTCTCGGCGTCGAGCCCTTCTTTTAATTTCCACAATGCACGAGAAACGGACGAATTTTTTCCTATTTTATCTTCCGCAAGGTTAATGCAGTCGTAATAGGCTTGATCCGTCGCCCGCATATGCCAAAGTCGTTTTGCATACTCTACATCTTTGTATGGATCGCCATTTCTTTTTTGAATGAGGGAAATTAGGTTTGCTTCAAACTCATCCCACCTTTTGTCCTTGCGCAAATTCAAGAAGTCAGGGTCGCAAAAAGCATTCGGTGAAATGTCCTGTGCAAGTGCCAAGTACTTAAATGCAGAATCGATCTGCTCGTCGACTGAAAGAGCGCAAGCATAATTGTAGTTCCTCCGGAAGTTTCGTCCTTCCTCTTTTTGCATAAGCTTGAAATATTCGATCGCACCTTTCAGGTCCCCAAGTTTTCGCAAACTGTCAGCAGGGTTGTAGAATGTAATGATAGTGTCACCATTGATCACGGTCGTGACACTTGTCTGCGCGAACACTGTGCTTTTCAGCAAGAGAAAGGTGAAGGCGAGAAGAATGTTTTTCATGACGCTGTTTTGCAGATGAGTCGCGAAGCTATGGCGCAGGCAATGCAAGATAAGAGACCATACGCCCCCATCGCTCCGCAAGCCCGATCACTGGCGCGCCTGCCTGCCTTTGGCAGGGGAGTTAGGCCGACCGAGACATATCGGAATGATACCTCCGGAAAACAGCCGTCCTCCCGTGCCATCCGATACCCACCCACACTCCGGCGCGGGAGTTAGGCCGACCGATACCTCCGGCTAACAGCCGTCCTCCCGTGCCATCCGATACCCACCCACACTCCGGCGCGGGAGTTAGGCCGACTTATACCTCCGGCAAATAGCCGTCCTCCCGTGCCATCTGATACCTTCGACAAAGCAGCGGTCCCCGTGCCGGACCCAAAGGCTACTACCTTCCCCACATGAGCCGCAAATACAAATTCCATGACCCGGCGGGAGTGTACTTCATCTCCTTCGCAACCGTGGATTGGATCGATGTCCTCACCAGATCGGATTACAAGGACATCATTGTGGAAAGCCTCAAATTCTGCCAAGCCAAGAAAGGATTGCTGCTGTACGAATGGGTCATCATGACCAACCATGTGCATCTTCTGGCTGCTGCCCGTGAAGGTTTTTCCATGTCCGACATTATGCGCGACCTGAAGAAATTCACCAGCGGGAATATCCATACGGCGATCAAGGAACATCCGGGTGAAAGCCGTCGGAAATGGATGCTGGGTTTGCTGAGACAGGCCGGTATTCAGAACAAGCAGAATGCTTCCTTCCAGCTTTGGCAGCAGAACAACCATCCGTTGGCAGTGACCAAGCCAGCCGAGGTGGAACGTGTGGTGGACTACATCCAGATGAATCCCGTGAAGGAATGCATCGTTGATAGACCGGAGGCGTACTGCTACTCTTCAGCCTATGAACCCGGAATGTTGAAGTTGGACCGTGTTTAGTGTGTGGTGTGGAGACGAAGTCTCCCATGCATCGAGATCCATTCGTTGGTCGGCACGAGACATCCGCCCACTGGAGCGCATAGTTCTGGAAGCGGAAGTCTCGCGCCAGAATGAATGGTCTCTCCGAAAACCCCGGCGCCGGAGTTAGGCCTTCCGATACATATCGGAACGATTCCTCCGGCAAACAGCCGTCCTCCTGTGGCATCCGATCCTCTCCGAGCATAGTTCTGGAAGCGGAAGTCTCGCGCCAAGAGGGGGTAGTGTTTGGTGTGGAGACGAACTCTCCCAAGGTGGAGACGAAGTCTCCCATGCATCGAGATCCATTCGTTGGTCGGCACGAGACATCCGCCCACTGGAGCGCATAGTTCTGGAAGCGGAAGTCTCGCGCCAGAATGAATGGTCTCTCCGAAAACCCCGGCGCGGGAGTTAGGCCGACCGATACCTCCGGCAAACAGCCGTCCTCCCGTGCCATCCGATACTCTCCGAGCCGAGTTCTGGAAGCGGAAGTCTCGCGCCAAGAGGGCTAAGATATGGTTCATTTAGGAGCGAAAAAAAGTCCCGATAATATAGTCAGTATAACACCTAATACTGATCCAATAAATATGTGAAGTAGCGTATGTTTTAAATTTCTGTTCTGTAGAATAAGATTCTTCTTGGTAAGAAGGTCGATTTCATCTCGAAGTGCTTTAAACTCTTCTTTGGATTTCAAGAATGAAGTGTACGATCCATGTTTTTGTATGATTTGAATGCCATATGCTGTTAATCTCAGGCCAGTATCGCTGGCATCATAAAGGTCCACAACCTCAACAATTTTATTTTTTATTATTGATATGACTCTCGCTTCCTGAACTTTGTCTAACTCAAGTCCATTCGGTTTTAAAATCTCTTTATGCAGAGATGTTCCATGTTGGCTATGCTTGCCATGTAATGTTGTTAATATTACATCGATTAGCTCTGTGTCTGTCATCTATTGATGAGGCATGTTGGTAATTACAGTTTCATTAAGATTCTTCAACTCGCACTGGCATTCGCGCTCGTGTGTTTGCAAACGCTTCTCATCCTGAACTGCAGTTGTCACTCACGGCTGAAAGTTAGAAGAATTGAAATGGCCCGAGCTCGGCCATTTGTGTGAGCGAGGTGGGGGCTCATAGGTTCGAGATTGACCTGCCGAGTACTTTTTCTAATCTTTTGATTGTCGCGGCCTTCACCTCTTGAAATGTTGCGAGGAAATGGGCCAAGCCTTCGGCGGTTATGTCCTTTTCGGCTGCCGATCCAAACAATCGTGAGCGCTCGTCTTTGTTGAATATTCTTGGTGTGTCACCGAGAAAATATTCTGGATCGGTATCGCACATAATGTCCTCAATTTTGAGGCTATTCGCATGGATGTATCCATAGTCATCTCCATTGGCATGTGCGATCTGACTACAGAGTGGTTTGATGCGCTCCCATTGTTCTTCTGTTAGTTCCATGTCCTTGCTTTTTTAAAACTCCCACACGGTTTTTCTTCGAGGATAGTTTATGATTCAAGATGAGTGCTGTCTCATAAACAGGTTAACACCTTCAAGCATGAGTTTAATGCGGTTCCGATCTTCGACGTTATTCCAATGTCCATGCGCCGCATCATTTCGCGTGCCTCCCCATGAAATAATATCTTTCCCATCCTGTTTGCTGATAAGTTCAAGTTCTCGCAGGCGTTGAGCATACGCGTCAATGCTGTTCTTTATTTTCGTCAAATCGGTTCCTTGTTCCTCTAGCCAATTTCTTAAAAATTCTTCTAGTGAAGCACCAATGATTACAGCTGGAGCGGCTGGATGAACTTTACTATCCATTAGTAGTCTCTCAGCCTGTTCCAAATAATCTGAAACTGTGTCTATTTGAATTCCTCTTTCAAGGGAAATACTTCTAAGCAATCCGCTTTTTACGTATTCGCAAAACGCTCTTAGTACTGACTGAACAGTGATGTTAGTGCCATTTGAATTTGGACTCAATTTTAAATCTTTTAATTGATTCAGGAAGTGATTGTCCTTGCCACCGTATGTTGAAAGAAACTGCTTTGCTTGAGCCAGTCCTCCAGCCGTGTTGCCTGCTGATGCCTCCTTTATGATTCTTTCGGCCTGTGCAACAAGTTCTTCCTGATTCATGTTTTCGAAATGCTCCTAACGAATTGTGTTTTACCGGCTGTAGGTTGCTTTGAGCTAAAAGGAGAACAAAGCCTGATTTTTCTACCGGATTGAGGCAGACCAAGCGCCAAAGTTGATTTGAACTTTAGCCATTGGAAGCGAAGATAGCGGATGTCCGCCATTCGTTACTTTCCGCCTTCTTCAATGCGGAGCGCCTACTCATGCGCCATAACAACCTTCACCCCGACCTTCGGCTTCTTGTACTTCACGAAGAACACCAACGGCAAGCAGGCCAAGGTGAGCACGCCTACCAGCAGGAACACGTCGTTGTAGGCGATCAGGTTGTACTGTTTCCACACGGTCATTTGCAGCGCGCGGTAGGCCATGTCCGTGGCTTCGCCCAGCGAATGGCCGGTGCCTAGGAAGTTCTGGGTGAAGCCGGCGAGACGGTCCTGTGTGGCGGGATCGTAGATGTTCACGTTGCCGAGCAGGGCGTTGTTGTGTACAGCGCCGCGATCGGTGAGGAAGATGTTCAGTCCTGCGATGCCCGCTGCGCCGCCGATCTGGCGGACCATGTTGGTGATGCCTGCGGCCTGCCCGATGTCAGCGCCCTTCATGCCTTGCAGGCAGATGGTGAGGATGGGGCCCATCATCATGCCCATGCCCACGCCGCGCAGGATGAACGGCCAGAAGAAGCTGCCCTCGCTGCTTCCGGGCGAGCTGCTGCCCATGAGGAAGGCGAAGGCGAAGACGATGATGATGCCCGAACCCATGATGAGGCGCGGGTCCACGCCCTTGCCGAGCCAGCGGCCCACTAAGCCCATGGATACGCCGGTGGCCAGCGCGCCGGGGATCATGAACATCCCCGTCATCAGCGGGGTCCAGCCCAGGCCGATCTGCACGAAGAGCGGGAAGACGAACACGGTGCCCATCAAAACCAGCCCGAGCACTGCATTGAGGATCGTGCCGATCGGCATGTTGCCCTCCATCACGAGCTTCACGTTCACAGCAGGATGGGCCGTATTCCATTCCCACCAAACGAACATGATAAGACCGAAGGCGGAAATGATGCTGAGAACCGTGATCAACGGGCTGTTGAACCAATCGTCCTTCGCGCCCTCTTCCAGCACATACTGTAACGTGCTCACGCCGATGACCAGGAAGGCGACCCCCCAATAGTCGATCTTCTTCGGTTTCACCGCTCCGGGCCTATCGTGCACGTAATTCCACGACAGGTAAGCGGCGAGCATGCCCACGGGGATGTTCACCAGGAAGATCCAGTGCCAGCTGAAGCTGTCCGTGAGATATCCGCCGAGCGTTGGCCCGATGGTGGGCCCGATCATCACGCCCATTCCGAAGATGGCGTTGGCCATGCTGATCTTCTCCGGAGGATAGGCCCCCACGATGATGGTCTGTGCTGAGGTAAGAAGACCGCCGCCGCCGAGCCCTTGGATGAAGCGCCAGAGAATGATCTCGTTGAGGCTGTGCGCCATGCCGCAGAAGGCCGAAGCAGCCGTGAAGATGATGATACTGATGGTGAAATAGTTACGCCGTCCGAAAAGGTCGGAGAACATGCCCGCCAACGGGATCATGATCACGTTGCTGACGGCATAGGCGGTGACCACCCAAGCGATCTCCACCGTGGTGGCACCGATACTCCCGGCGATCTCACGTAGCGAAACGTTGACGATGCTGATATCGATCAACTGAAGCATGGCCGCGATGATGGCCGCGGTCACCACCATGGTGCGCGCGGTCCCTGGCGGGTATTCCGCCACGCGTTCCGCTGTTTCCACCTTGGCCATGGATCAGCTCTTGGTGTTGACGTCCACGGTCACACTGAGGCCAGGAGCGAGCAGCACGGTGCTATCCTGCGAGGAGTCCAGATCGATGCGAACGCTCAGGCGTTGTGTCACCTTGACGAAGTTGCCCGTGGCATTGTCCGGCGGGAGCAAGCTGAAGCGCGCACCAGTGGCTCCGCCAAGCGAGGAAACGCGTCCTTCCAGCTTGAGGCCCGGGTAGGCATCAACCACCACTTTAACGGGTTGGCCTGGTCTCAGATCCTCCAGTTGCGTCTCCTTGAAGTTGGCCGTTACCCAGATGTCGTTCATGTCCACCGCTGCACACACAGGTGATCCAACGGTGATGTATTGTCCGGGTTCCACGGATTTCTTGCTGATGATGCCAGCAAAAGGTGCAGTGATCACGGTGTTCCCCAAGCGTATCCGGGCCAGCTTCACTTCGGCTTCGCGCTGCGCGACCATGGCCTTGGCCAAAGCGATCTGTGCTTCCTGGGCCTTGGCCTGTGAGCGTGATCCCCCTGCCATGGCTTGTGATGCTCCGGTCTGCTTCTTCGCCATTTCCACTTGTGCCTTGGCCACCTCAACTTCTGCCTTCATCGCATCCACCTGTTGCGGTGTAGCGGCGTTGTCCTTGGCCATGGCATCAACACGCGCCATGTCCTGTTGGGCTTTCCAGAGTTTCGTCTCCGCCGTGGAAATGCTTTCCTTGGAAGCGAGGCTGTTCAACGAACTGGCATTGGCATTCTGGTCGGCCATGCTGCTTCCTGCCTTGGCGGCTGCCAAGCTGGCTTCGGCATTGGCCAAAGCGGCTTCGGATTGGGTCACCATGGCGGCATAATCGTCGCTGCGGATGATCGCGAGCGTGTCGCCTTTATTCACGCGCTGGTTGTCAGTGAAAAGCACCGCGTCGACATAGCCGGTCACGGCTGTACGGATGGGAACAATGTTGCCGTCCAGTTGCGCGTTGTCCGTTTTCTCATGTCCCATCGAGAGGATGAAGTACACGATACCGGCTATCACCGCCAACACACCCAGCCCGATCAGCAATTTCTTGCGCTTCGGGTTCGACTTCTTCTCTTGTGCTTCTTCTTGCGTTGCCATGTGATGTTCCGCGCTGCGGCTCAGTTTCCTTGTGTCAGTTGGTGGTCTATGCGGGCCATTACCGCTTGAATGCGGTGCAGCTCCAAGTTGAGCTTGGCTTGGTCCTGTGCGTTCTGGTAGGTCACGTAATCCTGTGCGGTGATCACTCCGTTCTCCAGTTGGCTGGAGGCGGCTTCGCGCACGAACGTTTTGCTGGCAACGATGCCGGAATCCAGTTCGGCGATCCGGTCGAGCTTCACGATCTCTTTTTCCTCCTTATCAAGGTCCGCGGCCTGCTGCATTTCGAACTGGCGTTTGCGGTCCTCGATAAGGTTCTGTTGGATCAGGTTCTCCTTCAACTGTTTTCCCTGCGTGTAATAGCCGGCGATGTTCCACGTGAGGCCAGCACCCACGATACCATAGACGCGGAAGTCGTTGTTGAGGAAGTTGAATCCAGGCCGGCCGTAGTAGCCGTTGCCGAAGGCCCTGAGGTGCGGTAGGTTTCCTTTTTTCAGCAGTTCCGCCTGAAGGTCAGCACTGCTCTGTTGTAGGCTGAAGGCGGTGAGTTCTGGACGTGTGCCGCTGCCTTTCGGGGCAGGTGCGTCCGGAAGGGCGAAGGTCATGGTGGTGTCCATGGGCAGCGCCGTCCAGATGGAGAGCGCACTCACGGTCTGTGCCAAGGTGGTCTCGGCGGTAACGATCTGCTGCTCCGTGGCCAAGGCCTCCGCCTTCAACACTTCTTCATTGCTCTTTAAGGACACGCCGTTCCGCACCGCGGAAGCCACTTGCTTCAGGCGTGATGCGATATCGTTCGCCCGGGAATGCAGGATCTTCAATCCGGCCTGTTGCTGAAGCACGCCAGCGTAAAGTTGGTCCACTTGTCGCTTCACGTTCAGCAGTGCCACATCAGCCTGCGCCGCCTGTGCTTGGGCATTGGTGAGCGCGATCTCCCGTTGGGCATGGGTGGCGCCGAATTCATAGATCGTCTGCTGTACTTCGAAGCCCGCGTGGTACTGGTCCTTGGAAATGATGATCGCTGGAAAACCAAGAGCGCTGAGGTCGAACTCGGTGACCTCGCTCTGGTAGGTGCCCTGTGCCACGGCCTTCACCTGCGGGAGCCACGCATTGTTGACGCTCTTGGCGCGCAGCGTACCGGCGTCCAAATAGAGTTGCTTTTCCGTGGTGGTGGGGGAGTTGGCCAACGCAGCTTGCCGTACCTGCTCCAAAGTGATGGTGTTCTGCGCCGAAAGCACCGTAGCGCTCAGCAAGATGACAAGGGATGGGATCCGGGCACTGTTCATTTTTGCATCATTCTTATCAGCAGGTCGGCGGCATCATCAGCGTAGGAAGTGATGAACGCGGTGTATTCCTTGTTGTTCATGCGTAAAGAGCCCGCTAACATCTTGGGGTTCATGCTCGGATAGGCACAGATGCTCTGCATGGCCACCAACAACGGGCGTGGATCCGTATCGCGTACCAGCCCCTTGGCACGCAAACGCTCATAATACAAGATGAAAGCATTGGGCCCGGTGCGGCGCTTGGCCATACGTGGCTCCAGCTTCTTGGGATCGCGGTGCAGCTCTTGGGCCATGAATAGCAAAGAGCTTTCACTGAACACCCGCATCAGCCCCTTCACGAAGTGCCGTACTTTCTCCTGCCATTCATCCGTGCCATCCTCCCACGTGCTGAGCAGGGGGACTATGCTGGCGGTGTAGTCATCGAAGATCCGGTCGAAAAGTTTCTCCTTGGTCCTGAAATAGTAGTGCAGGGAAGCCTTGCTGATGCACGCCTCGTCGGCGATCACCTGCATGCGGGCACCCAGGAAGCCGTCCCGCTCAAAGACGAGCGTGGCTGCTTGTAGGATGCGTTTCTCGGTGTCCGTGGGTTCCATCGGGGGCGCAAAATTAGTGATGCTGACCAAATAGTCAAACAGGATGGTCAAACAATTTGGTCAAATTAACGGTTGGCTTCGCGTCCCCCCTGCTGGACAGCTCGTCGGCAACAAATGCTCATCGGTCGACGTAAACATTTTACAGCGTGTTCCCCTGTTAGCTTCGCAACCCTGATGCCGCTCCTCGTGTTCCTCTTCCTTTCCTTTTTCGCAGTCGCCTCACCGGTTGAGCCAGTTCCGGTGCCTCCGGCTTTGGTGGTCGTGGAATCGGCTCCAAATGCTTCTGCCGATGCCATGTTCGCGGATTGTGGCTTGGTCGGCGTGATGGATGAAGACGCCTTCCGTAAGGCCTTTCAAAGCATTTCCGCGCATAATTCCAAGGCGAACATCATTGCGGTGGCGGACATGACCCGCCCTTCCACGGAGAAACGTCTTTACATAATCGACCTGGATGCACGGAAGCTCATCATGCGCACGTGGGTGGCCCATGGCAAGAACTCCGGTGATCTGTATTGCACTTCGGTCAGCAACACCAGTGGATCGTTGCAAACGAGCAAAGGCCTGTACCGGGTGGGGACGAAGATCATCAGCCCAAAACATGGCGATGCCCTCTTACTTCATGGCTTGGACGCGGGCGTGAATTCCGCTGCGGAAAGTCGCGAGATCATCATCCATGCCGCGGACTACGTGGGCGCTGGTTTCATCGCTGCACACGGCCGTCTGGGTCGGAGCTTTGGATGCCCTGCCGTGGCCCCGGAAGTGATGCCCAAGGTGATCTCTCTGCTCGAAGGGCAGTTGCTCTACGTCTTCGCCAAGTAGTCCCGCAAGAAAAGTGTATTGGCAAATGCTCTCATGGCGGTAGGCTTGCCTGCACGACATTTGCGGCCCATTTTCCAACCATGCATTGTCGCCACTTGCTTCTTTGTGCCAGTTCCATAATTGTTCTTGCCTCATGCAACGGGCCATCGCCTAAGGAACACACGGTAGCGCAACAGGCTGTAGAGATCAACGCCGCATTCGAAACACCGAAACCGTACGCTGCACGATTACTGGATACGCTCGATATTCACCGCTTCCTTGCCGAAAACCCCGAGTTTGCCAAGGATTCCACGCAGATCCGGGATTTCTACAGCAGCCGTGGTAACCAGTTCGCCTGGTTCGCGAACGACACGCTTTCTTCCGCAGCCGGCACCATGATGAACCTGCTGGATCCCAGTGATAGTGCCAGCGCCGGAACATGGCAAAAGCTCTTATCAGAAGTACGCGTGGGCTCGGACAGTGTCCCCCTACCGGACAGTTTGCGTCTGAAGGTGGAGTTGGGTCTCACCGCACAGTTCTTCCATTTTGCCGAAAAGGAATATGGAGGCCACGTCCAAGGTGACCTGCGGGAATTGGATTGGTACATACCACGGCGGAAGAAGAACTATTCCATGCTACTTGATTCATTGGTGGCCGGGCGCACTGACCTTTCTCCGATCGAGCCCGTACATCCTCAATACAGATTGCTGAAAGCGGAGTTGAAACGCTACTACGCGCTTCAGGAACTGTTCGGCCGCGATCCCATTGTATTAGGAAAGGAAAAGGTGGTATTCGGTGATAGCCTGCCCGCCTTGCGGGCGATAAGGAAAAGGTTGTCATTGTTAGGCGACCTGTCAGATCCGGACAGCAGCGCGGCATTGGACAGCACGCTCTACAAAGGCATCCAACATTTCCAGGAACGCATGGGCTTTTCCACCACCGGGTTGCCGGGAACGGCGACCATGGCCGCATTGAACACGCCGTTGAAGGACCGGATCCAAACGCTGTTGGTGAACATGGAGCGCCTGCGTTGGGTGAATCCCACGCCGCCAAAGGACCATCTGCTGGTGAACATCCCGGAATACCGGCTGCACGTGTTCGAGGATGGAAAGGAGGCGTGGAGCATGAGCGTGGTGGTAGGCGCCACAGCAACGCACACCGTCATCTTCAGCGGAGAGCTTTCCATGATCGCATTCGCGCCCACGTGGACCGTGCCTTCCAGCATTATCCGCAGTGAGATCGGACCGGCCATGAGGAAGAACTCCAACTACTTGGCCCGTCATGACATGGACCTCGTACGCGGCGGGCAGGTAGTGCCCACAAGCAGCGTGAATTGGGCCACCTGGCAGGGTGGGGGTGGATATGCTGTGCGCCAGCGTCCCGGCAAGAGCAACTCCTTGGGCTTGGTGAAATTCCTCTTCCCCAACGAATACAGCATCTACTTCCATGACACGCCGGCCAAGAGCAGGTTCCTTGCGGACAAGCGCGCTTTCAGCCACGGCTGCATCCGCCTCAGTGAGCCCAAAAGACTGGCTGACTATCTCCTCCGGAACGACAGTACTTGGACCCCGGAAGCGATCGGTAAGGCCATGAATTCCCCTAAGGAAAAGGTGATCAACCTACGGCCACCAATGCCTGTGACCATCGGCTATTTCACGGCCTGGGTGGACACGGATGGGCGATTGAATTTCCGCGATGATGTGTATGGCCATGATGCCCGCCTGGCCCGTGAGCTTTTCGCTCCGGAAACCGTACCCACGGCAGGGACGATGGCCACGGCGGATAGTTCCAAGGTGGCCTCCAATTGAAGGCCGGACCAAGGGTTCACGGTCTTTCAAGAACTGCTTCCAACGAATTCTGGATGCCCGCAATGATCTTGGCATCCATCACACCGAGCGGTGCGAAGCGCTGGTTCACTTCGATCTCAATGCCAGCGTAGTTCTTCGGGAAAGTCTTTCGCAGAGCGGTGGTGAATCCGTCCGCAGTGCCTCTGTAAGGCTGGTTCATCCGGATCTTTGAACCGGGCAGGAAGTGCTCCAATTGGTCTTGCCACGCCCGGCAGAATTTCTGCTCCTGTTTTCGTGCCGGGTCGTACAGCAATCCGATGTCCGCGTTGCGCAATTCACCATCCAGCACGGGGGTGAACGTGTGTACGCTGATGTGAAGCACCTGGTGACCGGCCTCGATGCTGCTCTGTATCGCTGTGGTGAAGTCCACGCGATAGGCGTGGTAGCGCTCCAATAGGAACGCACGTTGCTCACTTTCAGCATCCTTCGTATAGGGTGAGAATAGCTTTGGATGAACTATGGACCGGTTCATCTCAATGCATAGTCGGCTCAGGTTTTCATACGCAAAATGGTGGGCCTGCGGCACAAGCGCCTTGAACAGCCCAAACGCGCCGATGTCCCAGCCGCGATGTGAGGCCAGCACTTCTTCGGCTCCTATGAACAGCGAACGTAGGTTCACCGGCACCTTGTTCCCGGCATGTTCGCAGCTCAGGAACAGTTTTCTCATGCCAGCTGACGGTCTTCCCGCAAACAGGTTGCGAGTTCCTTATAAACTGCGATGATGCGGTCCTTATCCGGAGCTGCTCCGGTCTTGGCGAGTATACGTGAGGCCAAGCAGCCATGGTCCAAAATGTGGCGGACCGCCTTTGCTGCCTCCGGGGAAAGAGAGCCTTTCACTTGTTCAAAAAGATGGTTCCAAAGTTCCTGCACCGTTGCAGTGGGCCGGTCCAGCCCGAACATCAGCAGGAACTCGTGATTTTTGATCGTGGCGCCACCGGCGTCCTTGATCACGTCCTTGAAGATCGAGAGTAGATCTTTTTGGTGCCAAGCCCGCTGCAGATAGTTGCTGGCCCACCTATCCTCAGTTAAGGCGCGCAACGTCGCAACGATCATCTCCGCTATCGCGAGGTCCGCGCTGGAGCATTCCTGAATGTCCACGACACGTATCTCAATGGCGTTCCGGTCGAACCGGGCAATGGCACCCCGCGAGTTTGCGAACTGGTGGTCCATGATGCCTTCCTTATCGAATGGTGCCAGAGCCCTTCCTATAGGTCCGAAAACCTCGCGGTAATATTCTTCTTCCGTAAGGACGGCTTCGGGGATAAGGTCGCCCATCAATGGCGGCAGCTTTTCCTGGTGGTGCAGGTAGGCTTCCATGCGCGAGTCCAGCCAACCGGTCGGCTTACCGTCCAAGATCGGAGAACTGGCGCTTAGGGCAGGAATGATCGGCAGTAACAAGCGTATCGCTGTGTGCAGTTTCCCGAACTCAAGGTCGTTGGCGAAGGGGAGGTTGAGGTGCACGCTCTGCAGGTTGCTCCAGCCATGGCCACAACAATCGAAGATGGTGTTGTACAGCGCGTAGATCGCATTGTTCTCATGCGGCCAGATCACGGTTTCGGTAAACGGATCGAAGAGGGGATGGGCGGCGGTAGGCAACAGCATCAGCCCACGTTTCTCCAGCAAGGCGTCAATGGCACGGACCTCGGAAGCGAACTTCTCCCGGTAAGCCGGTATGCTCTTCGTGGGCCGGGCCGTCTTCAGCTCCACAACGTGCGCAACAAGCTCATTGCTCCATTCAACATCGCCGCGCTCCACATCACTGGTGATCGCACCGGTTGCGTCCTTGAATAACAGATCGACCGTCGGGCTGGCGCGGAGGCTTTCCCGATCCACTACCATGTATTCCAGTTCAATGCCGGTCACCTCGAAGAGGCTGAACGGCTTTTTGGTGCTCGCCATGTATGTTAGTGTTGTATCCCAGCCGAAGCGGGTTTGATGCCGATCTTGCGTTCTATGGTCGCTTTCAGCGAAGCGATGATGCGGCGGTAGATCTCATCACCCAATTCAATGTCCTCGATGCCGTGGTCGATGTTCGGGCATTCGTTCACCTCGATCACATAAGCCTTGCTCTCGTATTCTTTCACGTCCACGCCGTAAAGACCCTCGTGACAGCCCATGGCCTGCACGGCTTTTAACGCGGCTTGTTTGATCTCTTCGGGCAGGTCGGCCACCCGCACCGTGTCGAAGTTGCCGGTTTCATCATTTTTGGTCGCACTGGCCCAGTTGTAGATCTGCCAGTGCCCTTGGGCCATGTAATATTTGCAGGCATACAGCACCTTTCCGTCCAGCACGCCGATCCGCCAATCGTAGTCGCTGGGCATGTATTCCTGCGCAACGGCCAGATCGCTGGAACTCAGGATCTCGTCCAAGTGCTTCTCCAATTCTTCGGCTGTTTTGGCCTTCACAACGCCCCGACTGAACGTGCTGTCCGGTAATTTCAGCACGACAGGCAGGCCCATGCGCTCGGCTACTTCATGCCTGTTCTCGCTGTGCACCACCATGGTCTTCGGCGTGGGCACGCCATGGGCCACCATCACTTCCGCCAGAAAGACCTTGTTGTTGCATTTCAGGATCGCGCCGGGCGAGTCGATCACGGCCAAGCCTTCCTGTTCGGCTTTGCGCGCCATACGGTACGTATGGTTGTTCACGTGCGTGTTCTCCCGGATCAAGAGAGCGTCGTATTCCGCGAGCCGGTCGATGTCGCCCGGCCCGATGATCTCCACTCGGAACCCCAATTCCTCTGCCGCTTGCCGGAATTTCACCACTGCGCGCTTGTTGCTCGGCGCTGCATCGTCGTTAGGGTTCACCAGGATGGCGAGGTCGTACGCACTCTTGTCCCCGCGTGCAGTGTCGTAGCGCTTTTTGCCGAAGTAGTCCGCAGCGAATTTCCGCAGCAGTGGGAGGTGTTCCTCAGGGATCTCATTATACGGCACAGGCCGCACCGAGCGCAGTTCCCACTTTTCACCCTTCACGAACCGGGCCCTAAGCAGTGGCGCTTCGAACGCCTTGTAGAGTTCATGGGACAGCTTGTCGTACTTGGGATTCACGTTGCGCCCGAAGTACATGCTGAGGACGAAGTCGTGCTTTTCCTTATGCGCCAATGTGTGTTGGATCACGTCGTCCAGGTCGCGCGAAAGCACTTTTACGATGCTAGGGTTCTTCAGGTCCAGGATGGTCTTTGCGCTCGGGATCACCTTTTGATCACGCGCCTCCGCAAGCAGGCTTACGTAATAGCCCCGGCTCTGGTAAGCGAAGCTGCGCGCCAAGTTGAAGATCCGCGTGTTCTTCAACTGCGCGAAACGTGGTGACGTAAGGTAGTCCTTACTGGAGACCACCTCTACACCAGGACCACCGAGCGTGAACATCTTCGGGTCTTGGACCACGATCACTTTTTTCATGCGGGCAACGGTTTTGGGGAGATCACCATGATGTTGGCGTCATAGGTCACGATCCCCAGCATAATGCTGTTGATGAGCCTGCCTACAGTCACTTCGTAGATCCGGCCAGGTGCCAGCGGATTATCGTGATAGGGATCGGCGACGCGCACCTTTTTGTTCTTCATGCCCGTGAGTACCACGAAATGCCCCATCGGCTTTCCACGCAGGTCGTGGTAGAGACTTTTTCCCTTGGCCCCGGTGTATTCGCGCTTGCTGCGATAGAGGTAGGTGGCGCTTAAGCCCGCCAAAACCGGAAGTCCTTCGTCAAAGTAGCCTTGAAGCAGGGCAGGTGCGGGGTCGTCAAAACGGATCACTCCGCCTTCCTTGATGAAGTGAGCATAAGCCAAACAGGCCGCATGCAATTTTTTACCGTCCTTGATCCGGGTCTGTGCCAATAACTTCTTAGCGATCTCCGCCATGGTCAAGCCGTCCCACGAGGGATCGAAAACATTCAGGTTGTAACTGTGCAAGCGTACATGATAGCCGCGTTGCAATGCGTGGATGCCAAGCAATACCTCCAATGTACCGCCTTCGGCCATGTGGTGTACCTCCTCGATGGTCCTTCCCAATTCCAACTTGTCGCCGAAATGTCGGTAAACAGCATGCAGGGCGGTGGCACCGCAGGTGTCATCGTCAGGTTGGGCCTCAATGTTGAAATCGTTCGTGATCATGGCTGTTCCACTTTGCTCAGTGCAATGCTCCGGCCGGTGAGGCAAATTTCAGGGATGGCTCTTCTTCCCTTCGCACGAGGTTGAACATGCGTGCACAGCGCATTGTTCACAGCGTGAAATGCAACGGTAATTAATTGCTGCAGCGGGGGAGCAGCACAGCAAGGGGCGTCGCGTCTTACGCGTCGCGCAGCCGCTTGGGCTCTTCCTCGCGCGTAATGCCTTCGCGGATCAGTTCAAGCGCCTTGGCGATGCGGTGCTTGCGGGTCTCCACTTTCCGGCCATCATTCACCCATTCCAGGTATTCAACACGGGTCTCCTTGGAAAAGCTCTCCCAATTGGCCCATGCCATCGGATCTTTCCGGAGTACGGCTTCCAACTCCACGGGTTCGTGGATCTTCTTCTTTGTTTCCTCGTCGTTCGCCTTGGAATTGCACACCAGCGCTTTCTTCAGCAGGTCCTTTACCGCGGATTCCGGCAGCTTGTCCTTTTCCCGGAACTTGGCTACACGGACGCATCTCGCACCCGAAGCAGGCTCAAATTCCAGCTTGCCGGGTTTCAGCTGGTCGCCCTTGGGGAAGCAAAGGCTGACAGAGGTCTTGGAGGTGGCAAAGCTCACCACAGCCATACCGTCCTGATCGAAACTGGGTACACCGTTCCGCCAATTTTCCTGCACGTTGTCACATGTTGCATGGACCAGTTGCCGTAAGCGCACCAATACTTTCCGCTGCCATTCCGGGTGCTCGGCGATGTAGAGGTTGATCTGTTCGGGGACCAGCATGGGGTAGCTTTTTTACGGGCGTGGCAAGCTTACTTACGCTTATCACTGCCAAATTCGATAACGATCGGAAAGGTACGGTCCTTTCGGAAATCCGGGGCACCGGTGGTGCCGACCAGCCCATCGCCCATGGGCCAAAGAGCATCAGCATTGAAGTAGCCTTGCTTGAAACCCTCCTTCAATACGGTCTTTTCCTTGTATCCACCTCCGTCCTTGAATTCCAGCATCAAGGCATCCTGCGGTTTGTCCACAGGCTCTACAGCCACTTTCTTTTTGCGCAGTTCAGTATTGCCTTCAGCATCGTTGAAGAACACGAAGAGTACATCGTCCTTCATCCAGGAAAAGGCTTTGCCCGGACCATTGTTCGCAAAGCTCATTTCACGCGGTACTTGGGTATACCATTTCATCGCCCCATCCTTGCCAAGTTCCATAATGTGGAGCGCTCCATCCACCCACTCGGTCTTCTCGACTTTTTTCCCGCTCAGGTCACTTACGGTGTGACTTTCTACTCCGGCTTTCTCAGCTAATACATACAGGCCGCCTCCCGTTTTGGGCCAGGCCTGCATCACGTGCATGTTGTTCTGCAGCCGCTCCACTTTCTTAACCTCGCGCATGATGAACGGTGTGGTCGCGGCCTTGGACCATTTCAGGCTGGCCATGTCCAGCACAGTATGGAAGACGCCGATGGATTCGTCGCGGTTAGCGTCCTTGTCCGTGTAGGTGCCCGTGCATACGATCCGGCCGTCCGGCATCAGCGAAAATGTTGCTTCCTGTGGAAGGACCTTCTCACCCAGGTCCAGCTTGGCTTCCTGCTGGCCCACGCTGTCCATACGGTACAAACTGAAGGTGAAGCCCAACTGGCCTTTGGTTTTGGGCGCAGCATCGGTGACGTTCTTCACCAAATACCACGCTGCGCCGATTTTGTCCACGGCCACACTGATAACGTCGGTGCGGAAGGTGCCTGAGGCGGGGGACAACGTGTTGGTCCATTTCGGCTGCATCTTTTCGTCCACCATCACCCCGACGATGGGGCATCCAGCGGAACGTACCGTACCTGCCGGTGTAAGACCGATCAGCATGTGCTTGCCGTCCGCTGCAATGGATGTAGTGAAGCCAACGGCCATGCCGGGCTTGAAGTAGTCAACTCCCTTGCCGAAGCGATCGTAGGTTACTTCCGTGATCATGGCGGCAGCCTTGCCAGTAAGACTGCGCGGGCTGAGGATCTGGTCCAGAAGCAGCAGTTTACCATTGTCCGGGTCCGGCTTGGAGAGGATCACATGGAAGTTCTTCCCGAACGTCTCGATCGTTTCGAGCGTCACCGGACCCACGCCCCAAACGAATTTCGGCTTGTCGTGCTTGATCACGTTCAGCTTATCGGAGCCGTACACGTATAGGCTCCAGTCGAGGTCGCTGTCGCTAACACCACCGATCACCGTAGTGCCGTTCTTGGTTTTCAAGGCCACGATACTGCCTTCATCACCATAGACCATTTTGGAGATCCCTGTTCCTCGGTCAGGTTCAGTCTCCAGATCCGCCTTCACCTTTACGCGCACCCCGCTGCTTTGTGCGTGTGCTGTGAAGAGAACGAGTGCCGCGGTGGAGAAAACGGCCGTTCGGAGCAATAGCCGGTTGGTTGGGAACATGCGTATGGTTTTAAGGGCGGCGAATGTAGCCAAGTTAGTGTATCCGGTTCAGGCGCGCTCGATCACGGTAGCGTATCCTTGGCCCACGCCGATGCACATGGTGCAAAGCGCGTACCGTCCTTGGGTGCGGTGAAGTTCCAAGGCTGCCGCCTGCAATAAGCGCGCGCCGCTCATGCCCAAAGGGTGGCCCAACGCAATGGCGCCGCCGTTGGGGTTCAGCCGCGGGTCGTTGTCGGCGATCCCCCAGGTCCGTGTGCAGGCCAAAGCCTGCGCAGCGAAAGCCTCGTTCAGCTCGATAACGTCCATTTGTTCCAAGGTGAGCCCTGCGCGTTTCAAAGCGATCGCGCTGGCATGCACCGGGCCGATGCCCATGATGCGTGGTTCCACGCCCGCCACACCGCTGGAAACAATTCGCGCCAACGGGCGAAGACCGTTCGCTTTCATGCCCGCTTCGCTGGCGATCAGCATGGCTGCCGCACCGTCGTTCAATCCGCTGGAATTACCTGCGGTAACACTGCCATCCTTGCGGAACGCGGGGCGCAGACCGGCAAGCGCTTCCAATGTCGTGCCTGGCTTGATGAATTCATCCTTCTCAAAGACCAAGGGGTCTTTCTTCCGCTGCGGAATGCTCAAGGGCACGATCTCCCGGCCCAAGCGGCCTTCGCGTTGTGCTGCCGAGGCCTTCTGTTGGCTCCAAAGCGCGAATTTGTCCTGGTCCTCACGGGTGATCTGCTGGGTCTCGAGGAGGTTTTCCGCTGTTTCTCCCATGCCGTCGGTCCCGTACTTTTCTTGCATAGCAGGGTTGACAAAGCGCCAGCCGAAGGTGCTGTCGAACAGTTGTGCATCACGGCCGTAAGGTGTGCTGGTCTTGCTCATCACCCACGGGCTGCGTGTCATGTGCTCCACGCCTCCTGTAACGAACACGTCGCCCGCGCCAGCCGCGATGGCCTGCGCGGCATGCACCGCCGCGCTCATGCCAGAGGCACAGAGCCGGTTAACGGTCTCTCCGGGTACGCTGGTGGGCAGGCCCGCCAATAAAGCGGCCATGCGCGCTACGTTCCGGTTGTCTTCTCCGGCTTGATTAGCGCAGCCCAGTATCACATCATCAATAGCGGCAAGGTCCAACTCCGGATGACGGCTCACCAACGAGCGGATAACGTGCGCGGCAAGGTCGTCCGCGCGAACGGCGCTCAAACCACCACCCAACGACCCTATCGGGCTGCGAACAGCGTCAACGATGTATGCTTCCTTCATGCCGCAAAGGTGGTATATGGAACGCAACCCGATCCATCCTTCAAACCGGTGCGCTCAGTATTTTCGCCCGTATGGAGGATGCAAGAGAGCTGGCCAACCGGGTAGTGGCGCGCATGATGCGGGATGACCGAATGAGTCAATGGCTAGGGATCGAAGTACTGGAAATGATCCCCGGCGGCTGCACCGTGCGCATGGTAGTGCGCGACGAAATGAATAACGGGTTCGGCATTACGCATGGCGGTATCGCCTACTGTGTGGCGGACAGCGCATTGGCTTTCGCTGCCAATTCACATGGTAGCCATGCGGTGTCCATTGAAACATCGATCTCCCATGTGAAGCCTGTGCGCGCCGGGGATGTCCTTACCGCCAGCGCTACGGAGCAAAGCCGGAGCAACCGCATAGCCATCTACCATATTCCCGTGTTGAACACTGAGGGAATTGCCGTGGCGCTGTTCAAAGGCACCGTATTCCGCACCGGAAAGGAGTGGGACCTTTCCTGAAGGTCGCATCATCTCAGAACATCTCTTTCGCCAGTGCGCCTTCGTGCTCCAGCAACCACTTTTTGCGCCACAGCCCTCCGGCATAGCCCATCAACAGTCCATTCGAACCCACCACGCGATGGCATGGCACCAGGATCAGCAGCGGGTTCACAGCACAGGCGGAACCTGTGGACCGAGCAGCCCCTCCAATGTCTTTCGCGAGGTCCGCGTACGTGGCCAGGACGCCGTAATGTATCAGGCCAAGACGGGACCACACTTTACGCCGGTACGGGGAACCGACCTGATACAAAGGGAGGTCGAACTTCTTCCGCCGCCCGGCGAAATAGCCCTGTAACTGTTTCACGGCCTCTATAAGCACTTTGGGAGCGCGTGCATGCCTTCCACGTCCCGGATTGT
Organism: Flavobacteriales bacterium; assembly: GCA_016719225.1. Taxonomy (GTDB): domain Bacteria; phylum Bacteroidota; class Bacteroidia; order Flavobacteriales_F; family PHOS-HE28; genus PHOS-HE28. The sequence continues at coordinate 505,370 of JADKAN010000001.1, forward strand.
TGAAGGAAACGCGCGTGATGGCCTCACCGTCCGATTCCACCCACAGCTTGCCGATGGGCGTTTCCAAGGCCGCCACGTACTGCGGACCGAAAAGTTCCGGCTCTTTGTGGTTGCGCAAGGTGCCCATTGTTCAAGGGTATCTTCGGCCAAATTACGAACGTATGGCGTGGTTCAGCACGGATTTCAATCGCTTCTTCAAGGAACTGGCGGCCAACAACAACAAGGAGTGGTTCGATGCCAACCGCGAGCGTTATTTCCGCAGTGTGAAAGAACCTTTCGAGGCGTTCACAGGTGAGGTGATCCAGCGCGTTGCCAAGCTGGACCCCAGGATCAAGATCACCGCGAAAGAGGCGATCTTCCGCATCAACCGCGATGTGCGCTTCAGCAAGGACAAGGCGCCATACAAGCTGAACCGATCGGCCCTGATCGCCGTGGGAGGGCGGAAGGACATGCAGTCGCCCGGCATTTACTACGAGCTGGGGCCGGAAGCCGTGCACATCTACGGCGGTGCTTACATGCCCGCCAAAGAACTCCTGCAGCAGATCCGCATGCGTATCGCGAAGAACCCGGCCAAATTCAAGGCCTTGTGCGCCGATAAAGCATTCGTGAAGCACTTCGGCACCATACAAGGTGAGCGGAACAAGGTGCTGCCGCCGGAACTCAAAGCCGCCGCCGTGAAAGAGCCGTTGCTCTATAACAAACAGTTCTACTTCGCAGCTGAACTTCCTCCCAAAGCGGTAGTGGACCCGAAGTTGCCCGAGGTCTTTATGGTCCATTACAAGGCCATGGCCGATATGAGCAAATTCTTATTGGGATAGTGAAGGGGTCATGCCACAGAAAGCAGGCGTACAGTGCGGCCGTTGAACTTCCCACTACCCGCCGGGGCGATGCCTTTCAAGAATTCAACGATCGGCGCTTGCATGGAAATGGCCATCACAGTAGTGCCCTCCACCTCCAATTTTCCGGCAGCGGTGCTGATGTAATACGTGCCTTGGTCGGTGGTTACCAACGCGCCGGGTTTGATCACCGTGCATCGCTGCAATGGATCCAAACGGATCACGGTATGGTGCATCTCTAATAAATTACCCAGTGCCACGGCCTGCTTTTCCATTTCCAATTGCGCCATTGCACGGGCTGTTTCATGCTTATCGCCTGCGCTGCTTTTGGTATCGGCGGTGCCGGCCTCGCGAGCTTGCTCCATACCCGCTTGGGCCTGGCCGATACGCTCTTGCAAAGCGCTAACGCACGCGGCGTGCACTGCCTGCTTTGCGCTGGATCGATCTTTCATTCCGCGATCAACCTAGGATGTTCTTCCGCGCTACGTCCACAACGAAACGCCCTTGAAGGAACTTACGTCCCAACAACACTTGGTACTTCATGTCGCTACGGTCGAAAAGGGTGAATTGGGTCCTCACCTCATGCGTATTGAGCTTTACCGTGGTGGTGATCAAATAACGCTCGGTACGTTGTCCAGTACTGCTTTTTATGATCACAAGGCGGAATTCATGGAAGACCACCTTGGTGCGCTTGCGGCCCATGGAGAAAGTGACCACCAGTTCCTGCTTGCCGTCGACAATACGCAAGTCCAGTTTCTGATAGTGCAACGCACTGCGGAAGGCACCCGTGTCCAGTTTGGCATGCACCCGCGCAACACCCAGCTTGGGCAAGGCGATGTATTCCAACCGACCGATGGTGACCTTGGCTTTTGCCATGTCGCGAAGGTGCGCAGAACGGATACAACCCGGTCAGCGCCGGGCAGCGTTGTTTCACGCATGCGGTGTTGAAACACCTATGCTAAATGCGGGCAGCAGTCCCTGAACTCTGTGTCTCCTTCAGAGCGCACTGTGAGGGAGTGTGCCTCATAAAACCCATCGTGTTCTCCGTGCCTCTGTGCCTCCGTGGTGAAAGACACCTATGCCTCCGGCTCACAAGTGCATGAACTCCTTCTTCGCCAGCAACTGCTCCTTGGTCTCACGGTGGTCGGGGTCGTCAACGCAACAGTCCACGGGGCATACGGCGGCGCATTGCGGCTCGTCATGGAAGCCCGTGCATTCGGTGCATTTGTCCGGCACGATAAAGTACACATCCATGGCCACCGGCGCATTGTTGGCATCGGCATCGTAGCTGTTGCCTGTTGGCAGCGTCTGCTGCCCGTGAAGATTCGTGCCGTCGCTGAGCTTCCACTCGGCACCCCCCTCGTATATGGCGTTGTTCGGGCATTCCGGCTCGCAAGCTCCGCAATTGATACACTCCTCTGTGATGATGATGGCCATGTCCGTTCCGGTAAATTCGCGCCCTCGCAGCAACAGGCACACATCTTTGTGGCCGAATGGCGGAAGCGCTACAAAAGTAAAGATCCCGTGGGCAACACCGGTACAACGAGCACCTCAATGGACCTGCAACAGCGGTTGGCCACCTTCATCCAACTGGGATCCACCTTGTCGATCTTTGGTGCGAAAGCCCAATGGCCGGGCCATTCCTGCGGCCTTACCGAGCAGGAATTCGATGCATTCGAGCATGCGGTCCAACAAGCCCGTAGCTACAACGGCTGGTTCACGGAGGCGAACGTGCGCTTTGCGGCCAGTGGTATTGCGCACCTTTTGGAACCCGGGGCCATGGAGCAATGGCTGTCGCGCTATCCTGCGTTGAACGTGGCGAGGACACCGCGCAAGGTCGGCGTCATCATGGCCGGTAATATTCCTTTCGTCGGTTTCCACGACCTGCTCTGTGTGCTTTTAGCGGGGCACCATGCCGTGGTGAAAACTTCCAGCGAGGATGCCGGCTTGACCGTGGCGCTGCTCAAGATCTTGTCGTGCATCGCACCGGAAATGTCCAATTCAGTGCGCGTTACGAACGGAAAGATCGGTGAGATCGATGCCGTGATCGCTACGGGAAGCGACAACACTGCGCGCTATTTCGAGCACTACTTCGGTCGCATTCCGCGTATTGTGCGCAAAAATCGCACAAGCGTGGCGGTCTTGGACGGTTCGGAAACGGACCTGGAATTGGCCGCGTTTGGGGAGGATGTCTTCAGGTATTTCGGACTCGGCTGCCGCAACGTGGGCAAGGTCTTTATTCCGCAGCACTTCGACCTGGACCGGCTCTTCGGTGCGTTCTTTCCGTGGAAGGACATTGTCAACCACAATAAGTACGCGAACAACTACGACTACAACAAGGCCGTGTGGCTTTTGGACCGCGCACCCATTATTGAGAACGGGTTCCTCATTCTCAAAGAAGAGCCAGCCCTCAACAGCCCGGTGGCTGCGCTGTACTATGAGCGCTATGCGGATGCTTCAGCGCTAAAGGGCCGATTAGACGAACTGGATAGCAAACTCCAATGTGTCGTGGGCCATGACCGGATACCGTTCGGTTCAGGCCAATTCCCGGGTCCCGGTGATTACGCGGACAACGTGGACACGCTGGAATTCCTGCTGGCACTGGATCAGGGCGTGTACTCGTAGCATCCGAGATCGGGCTGTCCGTCCGCACCTCGCGTATTCTGGTCGAGATCGAACACGGCTATCCCGGATGCATCAAATGCTTTGTCACGCGCATACGCCGTGCTCGAAAGATGAAAGTTCCCTGCGCCTGCGTCCAAAAATCCCGGCTCTTGGTTCCGATAAATGCTGGCCTGGTCAAAGTGGTTCCCGTCCGCGGTGGACTGATCCGTGCGGAAGAGGAAATTCTTGAAGATATAATCCGGCGATAGTTGGTTGTCGAAAGACAATTGGAATTCGTTTCCGTTGTTGCCGTAAATGATGCCGTTGCGGAAGCTGCTGGTTTCCACATCGCGCGTTTGTGTGGCACCGTAGAGGTCCGTGAACGTGTTCGTGAATATGAACGCCGGTTCCTGCCGTAAATCATAGCTCCAGTAGTTGGCTATGGTACTGTAGTTGAAATCGTATTTCCCACCGCCGGTGAGCGCAACGCAATATTGCCCGCAATCCGCCACCAGCAAATTGGTGCTTTGGATCCGGTAGTTCTCCGAGAGGATACCTGCCGCGGAGCAATTGCGGATACTCACATTGTTCAGGACCAGCGTATTGGCGCTTGTGGGTTGGCCCGGAGTACCGATCCAGCTTTGCGGCTGTATCCCCACCAATGCATTTTTGATGTCCACGTGGTTGAACGTGTTGTCGGTGGGGCCATCGTTGATCCATATCCGGTCCCATTGGCCGGGCAGGTCCGCGTATGTGCTTTCGAGCCGGTCACCTTGGAAGGTGATATGCTCGTCGTAGGTGCCGTTCGCTTGGATATTGCCGCCGCGATAAACCCACAGTCCTCCACCGCCATGGAAGTAGACCTTAACGCCAGGGTCGATGATCAACGTGCAGCAACTGTCCACCACCGCGTAGCCATTGATCACGTAGGGTAGGTCATTCGTCCAATGCACTGTTTCGCAGATCTGGTTGCCGTTGCCATCGTAACCGCCGGCGATATAGCTGAACGGCGGAAAACCTTGGACCACCGTGTTAGGCCTATAGAAGTGCGCGTTCTGGCCCCAAGCCTGCAGCGTGACTTGCTGCTGGTTACCGTTGGTGTTGAAACGGATGTGGTCTTCCAGAATGAAAGGCGTGTTGGAACTGCCGGGGCCCAACGTGGCTTCGACAAAGACGAAGAAGCTGTCACCACCGGCTATCTCCACGTCGCTGAAGCTGAGGCCTGAGCTGCCATCAACATTGATGCGGAAGGGGGAAGGGCTGCCGCCCTCCAGATCGATGTTCACACGCACACCCTCACTAGCTGGATTGTGAGCAGTGAAGCGCTTCGTAACCGTGCCCACCGTGGTGAAAACGGTATCGAAGTAAACCGTGTCCTCAGTGAAGATGAGCTGTGCAGAAGAGTTGTCCGTGAACAACTGGTCCTTGCGACATCCGGAGGCTAGAACAGACAAGAGAAAGGGGAGGAGAAGGTGTTGTGTTTTCAAGGCGTGCAAAGATGGGGCAGCGCTTGAATACGTGGAAACGCCGGAGATCATTGCCTGCGCATCGCGAATGGTGTGAGCTGTGATAACGGTCGGCCCCTACTTTCCCGGGTCAAGTTTGTCGATTCCCCGAAACGGCTTACATTTGCGCCCGCTTTCGCCGGAAAGGACCGGCGAACGAATACGAAAGACATCAGCGCCATGAAAGCAGGCATCCATCCCGAGAACTACCGCATCGTGATCTTCAAGGACATGAGCAACGACACCATGTTCCTTGGCAAGAGCTGCGCGATCACGAAGGACTCCATGAAGTGGGAGGACGGCAAGGATTACCCCTTGGTGAAGCTCGACATAAGCAACACGTCGCACCCCTTCTACACGGGTAAGATGATGCTGATCGACACTGCGGGCCGCGTGGACAAGTTCAAGAAGCGCTTCGCCAAGCACACAGGCATCAAGACCGCTGCACCTGCCGCGCACGAAGCTGCCACGGAAGCTTCACCAGAAGCTGCCCCGGAAGCCGCTGCAGAGTAACCCTATCGCTTTTTAATCTTGAAAAGCCCCTGGCCGGAAAGGTCAGGGGCTTTTTCATTCAGAACCCATACATTCGATCAATGCTTGCCCATCACGCAACGGGGAAAAAGGTGTGTTTAGAATGTGGGGATGCCCTGCACGGGCGCACGGACAAGAAGTTCTGCACCGACGCTTGCCGGAACCTGTTCCACTACCGTACGAATAATGCACCGATCAATTACGTGCGCAATGTGGTGAACACGCTTAAGAGGAACCGAAGGATCCTGAGTGAATTGAATCCGAGTGGAAAGATGAAGGTCCACCGGGACAAATTGGTGGAACGCGGTTATAATTTCATGTTCCACACCAACACTTACCGCACTAAGGTGGGCAATGTCTATGTGTTCTGTTTCGAACACGGTTATTTGGAACTGGATGGCGACTGGTACGCCTTGGTCCGCCGGGACGAATACTTGGAAAGGGCCGGCGATAGCTGAGCCGCTATCAGCAGCTGGCCCACAAGATCAGCACCACCATGGCCAGCACCATCAAGGTGAGTACTACCGGACCACCGATCTCATTCTGTTCTGCTTCTTCGGGAAAGTGGCCGTGTTGCTCGTGGCTGGACATGATGCGCGGTAGTTTGATGGCGCGAATATAACCGTAGCCGTGGATGCTGGAAAACGTCAGCACTCAGTTCAGGCTGAAGGCGGGTGCACGGAGGACCATGCGGGCGATCACAGAGCTTTCATTCCTGCGCATCCTATGCAACATGGCGATCACTTGGCGGTCCAGTTCGGAGTCACTTAACCTACCCAGGTCGTTGTACACGGCCAAGCTGCTGCGACTCTTCAGGATCAATGCTATTTTGTACGAGCGTGACATTGGGTTCATTAGATAGACGTGGTCACCACCCAAAGGGATGCCTGCCGGGCGAAAACAACGAGCAACGGGCATTGCCGGACAAGTATCGGCATTGGCACATGCCCTGGACGGGTGGGATTATATTTGAGCCCAGTTTTGAAGCTACGGGGTGTAGCTCAGCCCGGTTAGAGTGCTACGTTCGGGACGTAGAGGCCGGAGGTTCGAATCCTCTCACCCCGACCAGAAGTAGAGCCCTTACGACGAAGTCGTGGGGGCTTTTTCATGGGCCCCAAGCCAAGCGCAGCTTGAGCGAAGGGGCGCACGAAAAAGCCCCCGGTTAGCGCAGTGAACGGGGGCGGTTACTTATGAAGCTCCCCTAGTGGAGGATAGCCCGTCCCGGGTAATCCTAGCAAGCCGATCGCAGCTTGACCGAAGAGGCAGCGAACGGAGGACTTACGTCTGCGGTCAGACCACGTACGATTGCCACTTTAGAGCGAAACTCGCAGAGTGCACTGCCTCATTTCAACCTCACCGGACGCGAAGACGAACTCCGTGCTAATTTCGCCGCCATGCGGGAGTAGCTCAGTTGGTAGAGCATCAGCTTCCCAAGCTGAGGGTCGCGGGTCCGAATCCCGTTTCCCGCTCATTTGGAAAAGGCGGCCGAGTGGTCGCCTTTTCCATGAAGGAGCCCCAAGGCACTGGCTTTGCGCGTATTGGGTCGCAACTTATCGACCGTGCACCATGGAAAGAAACCCATGAACCAGGGGTACAGGGGTACCCGATACCCTGCTTACATTCGCGCCCAAGTCGATCCATCATCGACATTGAAAGCCATAACGGCTCCGCCACGCAACAACCAAAAACAGAAAACCATGAACATCCGTTACGCCAGTATGCTCGCGGGTTCGGTTCTCTCCGCCGGCCTCATGGCCCAGGGGGGACAGCCGAACTTGGTGAACAACGCCGGCTTTGAAGACCTGTCCAAACCGGTAGTCACCTGGGACCAGTTAGATCATGCCAAGGGTTGGACCAATGCCAACACCGGCACGGCCGATATCCATACCAAGGATGCTTATTTGAACACCGTCGGGATCCCTGATGGCGAAATGGGCACCGGTGCTGCCGCTTTTGAAGGCGGGAATTTCGCAGGCTTCGTAGCCTATAAGGATGAGCTCCGTCCGAACCTGAAGCGCATCTGGACCGCCAAAGAAGAGCATTGGCGCAAATCCAACCAGAAGTATTCAGAGTACTTGCAAACGGCGCTGAACGGTGCACTCACCGCAGGCCAGAAGTACGACGTTGCCTTCCGGGTGAGACTGGCAAATGGCAGTGACCGTGCCGTAAGTGGTATCGGTGCTTACCTGTCACCTACTGAGTTGAAGTACAACAACTCCAACTACCTGAACGAGAAGCCACAGGTATCCACAGCCAAGATCGTGGACGACAAGCAGAACTGGACCGAGATCACGGGGACCTTTACGGCCGATGGCACGGAGAAGTACCTCGTTATTGGTGCTTTCCCAAATGGCGGATACGAAACCAGTAAGGTTATCGAAGGTGCCGACAATCAGCGCGCTTACTACTACTTGGATGGTATAAGCTTGAACTTGCATCCAGAGGACGATCGTGATCACGATGGCGTGCCGGACAAGGACGACCGTTGCCCGGACGAAGTCGGCTTGGCCGCTTTGGGTGGCTGCCCGGACCGTGACGGTGACGGTATCGCGGATAACATGGATGCTTGCCCTGATAAAGCAGGTTCCGTCGCAATGAACGGTTGCCCGGACAGCGATGGTGATGGTATTCCTGATAATCTCGACCGTTGCCCAACGGTGAAAGGTGTGGCTTCCATGAACGGTTGCCCCGAACTGGCTGAAAAAACGAAGAAGCTTTTCGAAAAGGCTTTGACCGGGATCCAGTTCGAGAGCGGTAGCGATAAGATCAAGGCCGTGAGCAACAGTATCCTGAACCAAGTGGTTGATGTGATGAAGGAGAATCCTTCTTACGACCTGGAGATCCATGGCCACACGGACAGCCAGGGCGATGATGCCAAGAACCAAAAATTGAGCGAGGACCGCGCCGCCTCAGTTCGCACCTACCTCATCGGAAAAGGTGTTGACGCTTCACGTCTCCAAAGCTTCGGACATGGTGAGACGATGCCTGTGGATGACAATGCCACTGCAGCTGGCCGTGCCAAGAACCGTCGCGTAGAGTTCAAAGTGACCTTCATGCGCTAAGACATCACGATGATCTGGGAAAGAGGGGCCGAAAGGCCCCTCTTTTCATTTTGCTACTTGGCCGAACAGGATCGAGTGTTGGGGTACGACTCCTGGGTCAAAGGCACCTGCGATCTTTCACGGATGCGGCCAGGTTCCGCGGACGGCGAGCCATAAGAAGGCCTTACTGCATCGAGAAATACCCGCCTATCAGGCTTATTAACGATGGTTGAACTGCCGGGTCCAGATCGGACGACCCTGGCAATTGGCCGACAGGTTGCTAAGCGATAGTCGGCAATGTGGAGCCAGTGGTTCCACGTTAAGCCGGGGTTTCCGTTCAAGGTTGACCCGGTGACTCCTGCGCAATTCGTGCGAAAAGGATGTAGCGGTAGGGGAGCCGTTTGTAAAGGATACCCACATCGGTAAAGCCATATGAATTGAGCTCGTCACGAACAGTCCCGTAGTCCATACGCTGGTTGAGAGGTGGACCCACCTGCGCTGAACCGGGCAGAAAATTAACGATGAAGATCGTGGATGGCGGCTTCACTCCGGGGAAGAGTTGTGCGAACCACGCTGGCCGATCTCCCAAGGTGGACACTTCCCGCGTTATCAATGCCAAGTCCGCCTCATTCTGCAGCAAGCCTACAATGCCGGGCATGGTAGCCCTAACGATCAGGCGATCGTCACCGATGCCTTCAGCCACTTTGCGGGCGTTCAGCGATGCGATCGCCGCAGGGTCATCATCAATGGCGAGCACCCGGGCACCGGCTTTTAATAATTTCCACGTGTAGTATCCATCACCGGCGAACAGATCGGCCACCACTTTCCCTTCCAAGCTCCCCATGGTCGCGATCAACGAATCGCCCTTGCGCCAGTCATCCGGGGAATCTTCGGCGAGTACAGGGTTGGCCCGTACCTGGGGTTGTACATCAGCGCCAAGGACTGCTGAAGGGACCGCACCCTGTTCCGGTGAAGTGCAACCGATCACGAGCATTGCAAGGGTAAGGTGGAACGGTATGTTTCGCATATTGCAGGATGTTCGCCAAAAATAGGGATAGCCACATCGTTCGAGAACGTTCTAACGGTGCGTTCGAACCCTTTTCACATTCCTTTCCATGGATTCATTTTCCGTGGTAGATTTGCACCATGGCCGGGATCAAGGAAGAGTTATCCATAACGGCGTTCAAGGATGAACACCAGAAGATGGTCTTGAACCTGTTGTTCACCTCCAATTGGTTGAAGCAACTGGACACAGAGCGTTTGGCACCGTATGGCATCAGTCCGCAGCAATACAACATCCTGCGGATATTGAGAGGGGCCAAAGGCAAGCTCATGTGCATGCACGAGATCACGGCGCGTATGCTGGACCGTGCGCCCAATGCCACCCGCCTTACCGATAAGCTCTGCGCAAAGCATTTGGTCGAGCGGGAACGGAGCGAAGAAGACCGACGCGTTGTGCACTTGCGCATCAGCACCGAGGGCAAGGCTCTGTTGGAGACGATCGACAAAGGGGCCGATGAACAGATCTTCAATGTGGCCCGGAAATTGACCATTGCCGAAGCCCGCTCGCTCAACTCTTGCCTCGACAAACTCCGGACCTGAATCCTTCGCCGCTTCCAACCACATGAAACAGCATCTGACCGCTACCCACCGCATCACTTTATGGGCGACCGCTCTACTTGTAACCGCTTCTGTCTGGGCACAGGTTCCGCTTAAAGTGGACCCCTCTGCGACTAAATTGGTTTGGACGGGCACGAAGGTGACAGGGTCCCACAACGGAACGATCGATGTTACTGAGGGCCGTGTTGAATGGAATGCGGATGGCTTGTCCGGGGCCACCATGACCTTGGACATGGCGAGCATCAAGAACACGGACTTGAACCAGGAATCGGCCGCAAAACTAGAGCGTCATCTAAAGTCCGCGGACTTCTTCAATACAGCTGAGTTCGGTACGGCAATGTTCCGGACCGCAACGGTCACCAAGATCATGGATGCCGAAGTTGGAAAGCCGAATTTCACTGTTACGGGAGATCTTACGATCAAAGGAATTACAAAGCCGATCACTTTTGATGTGCTAGCTTGGCGTGAGGGCAAAAAGGCACGGGTGGCTGGAACTGCGGTGTTCAACCGAGCCAATTACGATGTGCGCTACGGTTCCGCCAGTTTCTTCAACGACATCGGTGACAAGATGATCGAAGACAACGTGATGCTCACGTTCGATCTCTCCGCACGCGAAGATTGACGGTCAGGTCAATTTTACTGGATGGGTGGCGAGTTTTGCCACCATGGCCTGGGTTAATCCTGAGGCTGTTGGACCGAAGGCGTTCACCAATACACCCTTAACCTTGTGCTTTTCTGAACTGATGGCATATACCACGCTTTCATCGCTCGGGTTGGATTCCCCCTCGAAGCGATGGAATTCGTCGATGACGAAATCATCCGGATGGAGCGAAGTGTTGGCACCGTTGCACACCACGCAATTCTCGTGAAGAGTCAGTTCATCAGCGTAGCCGCGCGCCTGCAGGTCATTCACGGCTTCGGACAGGGTATCGTAGGAACGTGGCATGATGTCGAAGGTACAACGTCCCGGTAGGTTTTGTTCGTGCGGACATGAAAACAAGAAAGCGGGCCTCGGCCCGCTTTCCTGAAATTTAGTGGTCGCCTATTTCCCCGTGCCTCCGGCCACAAGCATGTCCTTGATACCGCCCAAGCTGCTCAGAACTCCCGTGGCCTCAAAAGGCACATAGATCACTTTGTTATCCTTGCCCGAGGTCATGGCCTGCAATGTTTCCAAGTACTTCATGGCGATCAGGTAGTTGGCCGGATCAGCGTGAGCGCCCTTGATCGCCTCGGTGACCAATCGGATGGCTTCGGCTTCACCTTGTGCGCGACGGATACGCGCCTGTGCATCACCCTCGGCCTCGAGGATCTGTGCCTGCTTTTGGCCATCGGCCTCGTTGATCTGCTTCTGTTGCACGGCTTCAGCTTGAAGGATCACTGCACGCTTCGTACCCTCAGCATCGATGATCTGAGCCCGCTTATCGCGTTCAGCCCGCATCTGCTTCTCCATGGCCTCGCGGATGTCGCGCGGCGGATTGATGTCCTGCAATTCCACACGGTTCACCTTCACGCCCCACTTATTACTGGCTTCATCGAGGATGTGCCGCAGCTTGGCGTTGATCGTATCACGGCTTGTGAGACATTCATCCAAGTCCAGTTCGCCGATCACGTTACGCAGTGTGGTCTGGGTGAGTTTCTCAATGGCCTGGGGCAGGTTCTCGATCTCATAAACGGCCTTTACGGGGTCCATGATCTGGAAGTAGAGGAGCGCGTTGATCTCGGTTCCCACGTTATCCTTGGTGATCACGCTTTGCTTGGGGAAATCGTACACCGTTTCACGTAAGTCCAAGCGTTCCTTCTTGATGAACTGAACGTATTTGTTGCCGTCAGGCAGCTCCCGGGAATAACGGAAGATGATCTCGCGCGGCTTGTCGAACACAGGGATGATGACGTTGAAGCCGGCAGTGAGCGTTTCGCGGTATTTGCCGAAGCGCTCAATGATCATGGCTTCGCTCTGCTGAACGATGCGTACGCCTTTGGCGACCATGAAGATGACGAAGAAGGCAATCAGAAGAAGTATGATGGTTCCGGGGCCCATGGCTTAGGTTGTGGTTAGGGGTTTTACGATGAGGGTGTTGCTTTCCACGCGCACCACCTCAATGGTGTCGCCGATGCGGAGCGGTTGGTCGGTAATGGATTCTGCACGCCAATCGTCGCCACCCACCTGCACGCGTCCCAACCGTAGGCCCGGGTCGAAATCCTGACTGACGCGGCCGCGCATGCCGGGAAGGGCATCCGCATTGGTGCGCACATGGTCCTTTTGCCAGAAGCGCTTCATCAGTATCGGGCGGATGGTGAAAAAGGCCAGCAGCGAAAAGGCCGAGAACACCAGCAATTGGCCGGCGGCACCTAACCCCAAGGCCGCCGAGATGCTCGCCGCGATGCAGCCGATACCAAGGCAGAACAGGAAGAAGCCCGGCAGAAAGATCTCTGCGATCATCATCAGAAGGGACAAACCCGCCCACCAGTGCCATTGGAAAAAGTCCATGTCCATTTTGTTGGTGGCGAAGATAGCCCGAACCTACCGGGGTCGGACGCGGGATCAGGATGAGTGGTGCGGGGCCGGTATGGCCGCGTCGCCGGGCTGCACAAGCTGCCTACTTTCGCCGTTCATGGCCGGAAAGATCAAGGGCTTCCTAGGTTCGCCGCAAGGGCGCGATAGCCTGCTTACCACCGTTACCGAAGGGCTGTCCATGTTGGGCATGGTGCTGACATACCGGTTGGCCGCGCAGGTGAGCAAGCAGGATCTGGACCTTTATGTGATCGTCCGGCGCACGGTTTCCTTCGTCTTTCCCATATTGATCCTGGGCGCTATGGTCGGGCTTACCCGTTTTGTGGCCATGAGCCGCGAACCGGCCCAACAGCGCGGCTACTTGCGTGGTGCGCTGGCTTGGGTTCTTCCCTTGGGTGCATTGACCATTGCCTGTGGGTTTTTGTTCGCAAAGGGACTTGCTTGGACGATCTTCGGGTCCGAGGCTAGTGCAGATCTGATACCGCCACTGGCCTTGATGATCACCGGTATTGCCCTGCACGGGGTGGCCTATGGCTACCTGCGCGGCAAGAAATCGATGGTGGCTGCCAATGTGGTCCAACTTTCCGTGCTCGCCTTGGCCCCTTGCGGCGCTTTCCTGCTGTGGACCGACATGAGTGCTGTATTGTGGGCCACCGGCATCGCTTGGAGCGCTGTGCCTTTGATATCACTTGTTCCCGCACTGCTTGCTCCTAAGCAAGCCAAAATGCGGCGTGAAAGAAGTGAACTGCTCCGCTACGGCCTGCCCCGTGTGCCGGGCGATATCGCCTTGGGGGCGCTATTGACCATACCTGGATATGTGGCCTTGCGCACCCACGGGCTTGATGTGAGCGGTGAGGTGGGCTTTGGTGCCACCTTGTTGAATTTGGCCGCGGCTGCTTTCTCACCGGTGGCCCTTTTGTTATTGCCCGCAGCCGCTGTCCGCTTGGCTACCGGCGATCATGCCGGTCTGGAGCGGAGCATTGCTAAAATGACCTGGGTGATACTTGCGGCATCCATCGCGCTCACCGTCGGATTTGAACTTCTTTCCGAACCGTTGTTACGGATCTACTTGGGACCTTCCGGGGCAGCCTACCTGCCGATGTCGCGCATCATTTTCATCGGAGCATTGCCTTTTGCCTTTTTCAACGGAATGCGCAGTGTGCTGGATGCTTACTTCCACACCCCGCGTAACGGTATGAACCTCGTAGTGGCTTTTGGCCTTTTGTTGCTTGGAAGCGCCTTCCACCTCGCTGTGGTAACGCCTTGGTACACCATGGGCGTGGTTTTGGTGCTGGCCATGTTCTGGTTGGGCTGGGCCACTTGGCGGGATGTGCGTTATGTGCGCAGCGAACTGCGCCGGTTGGCTACGCGCGGGTCGGAGGAGATGCGGTTGGTGGTCGTGATACCCGACCGTGCCGATGGTGTCACTTTCACGGCTTCCAAGGCACAAGCGCGTTCGTTCGCTTTACGCGGTTGCGCTGTTTCCATGTTCCATCTGGAGAGCCGCACCCGATTGGGCAAGTTGATCAAGGCGCGAAGCCGGTTCAAGAGGCTGGTACGCGAGCAACGACCGGATGTGGTACACGTCCATTTTGGATCCGTTGCGGCCTTGTTCAGCGTCCTCGTGAGTTCCGTTCCCGTAGTGGTAACTTTCATGGGCGATGATCTGGACCGCAGCGGCGTGCGCGGAGTTGCCCGGCCTTGGATGGGGGGGCTTTTCAGCCAATTAGCAGCGTTCTTCGCAGCAGGCATTATCTGCTCCGATGAAAGTGTTCGCGAGCACTTGTGGTGGCGCCAAAGCGAGGCCGTGGTGCTGCCTCTGGGCGAGGATGGGTCCGGAATGGCCGCCGAGACGCTCGCTTATTTGCGCAAGGTGGGACTGCACAGGAACGGCACGACCGAAGTGATGGCTTGACATGAAGTTGAATTTGCCGAACCTGACCCGGGATCACAGGATCCACATAGCCACCTACGGGGCCGAAGGCGCGGTGCTGCTAGGTACGGTAGTGGTCTACAAACTGGCAGCGCTCCATTTCGGTAATGCTGGTTTCGAGCCCTATGCCGTGGTACGCCGTACCATTTCTTTCCTGCAAACAGTGCTTCTCTTCGGTCTTGGCGTGGCCTTGGTGAGATTTGTCGCAATGGCTCCAAGCAAGCCGGAGCAGGTCGGTCTTTTGCATGCAGTGGTGAGGCCATTGACCTTGGTGAGTTTGGCTGTGCTGGCCATCTGTACAATTGCGCCGGAAGGGCTTTCCAAGCTTTTTTTCGGTGATGCCTCTCATGCTGCGCTGACCCTGCCGATCGGACTGCTCACCGTAGGCCTGCTGCTCCACTCTGTGATCTACAGTTATTGGCGCGGCAGTATGGAAATGGGGAAGGCGAACGTGCTTCAAGTGCTCAACTTGGCGGTGGTGCCCAATGCTGCGATGTGGTGGGGAAAGGATATGACCACCGTGCTGTGGACCATGGGCATCGCATGGTGTGTTTTCAGTGCGATCGGCTTGGTGCCGGTCTTGATCTCGCCGAAGAAACTCCTTTCTGCTGGTGAACGTTCGCGGCTTCTGCGTTACGGACTTCCGCGGGTGCCCGGTGACCTGGTGCTGGCAAGTCTTTTGACGATCCCCGTTTATTTAGTGAACCATGTGAGCGGCTTAGGCGCAGGAGCTCAAGTGGCTTTCGGACTGACCTTGGTGAATCTAGCTTCGTCCGCCTACTCACCCTTAAGTCTTTTGCTATTGCCGGCTGCTTCGGGCATGTTGGCCGAAAAGAAATGGCCGGACTTGGAGCGCAGGACCGAGCGCATCGCCTGGACGGCCTTGATCAGTGGCATTGCAATGGTCGGTGTTTTCCAATTGATCGCTTCGCCTTTGCTTCGTTGGTACCTCGGTGACACTGGAGCAGCCATGGAGACCACGTGTCGTATCATCTTTATCGGAGCCATTTTCATGGGCGTCTTCGTTTCGCTCCGCAGCATCTTGGACGCTTATTACACGGCTCCTCGGAATACCTTTAATCTGCTTGCGGCTTTTGCGCTTTTCCTATTGGGTGTGGGCTCGTACCTCTGGTTCTGGCCGTCATTGAATTTTGCGTTGGTGACCACCATTGTGGCACCGCTCGCACTGCTGGCGTGGCTAACATGGAAGAGTATCGCGTGGATGCGCCGCGACCTGCGATCCATGGGTACTGAAAAGGACCATGTTCTCCGGGTCCTGGTGGTCATTCCCGGCATCGCCGGTACTTCCGGCATGCCCTTCTCACACAGACAAGCTGAAGCCATTAAGGCGATGCCGGGATATGATGTTTACACCTACATGCTTTCCACCCGTACTTCCATCCGTGGCTTGTTGAATGCACGGCGGGAACTGAAGAATATGGAGAGCACTTTCAGGCCGGATGTGGTGCATGTCCACTACGGAACTGTGACCGCGCTCTTCACACTGCTTACAGTGCGGTGCCCCTTGGTGGTGTCCTTTCACGGCAGCGACCTGAACCCAACGCCTACGGACGGCATTTGGCGAGACCGGATGGGCCGGCTCTTCTCGCAGCTCGCCGCATTGGGAGCCACCGGCATTATTTGCGTTTCTGAAGGATTACGCGCACGGCTTTGGTGGAGGAAGGAAGATGCAGCGGTGATCCCTATGGGAACGGACACGGACAAATTCCGTCCGATGGACCGTGAAGCCTGTCGCGAACAGTTGGATTGGCCATCGGGTCATGTGGTGTTATTCAATGCCGGCAATCCAAAGCTCAAGCGTTTGGACCTCGCACAAGCGGCTTTGGAGATCGTGAAACAGCAAGTCCAGGATGCGCGGCTGGAAGCTTTGCAGGGGCAGGTAAAGCCGGAGGACATGCCGCTTTTGATCAATGCATCGGATCTTGTGCTTTTGTGCAGCGATGCAGAGGGTAGCCCTACCATGGTGAAAGAGGCCATGGCGTGCAATGTGCCTGTGGTGAGCAACGATGTGGGCGATGTGGCCGAGAGGATAACAGGCGTCCATCCCGGCACTTTAGTGGAGCAACGCGCGGAAGCCTTCGCGCATGGGATATTGGAAGTGATCACTGCGGCGCGGCGTTCCAATGGGAGGGAGGTGCTCATACAGCAGGGCTATACTTCCGCAGTGCTCGATGCGCGCGTGGCCGCCTTGCTGAAGAATTGCACGTGGTACCGAAGCAGATGAGCGACTATCTACTCCTCTTCGCCATCACGGTGCTACTATGCGCTGGTTCCCTGATCATCTACCGTAGGACCCGGCAGGGCGCATTCCTGCTGGGCATGTGCATCCTCTATTTCTGGACGTTCCTCGGGGCGTGGTTCTTCATCGGTGATGCATTAAGCGGCTACAAAGGCTATAAGATCGGACTGGCCTACTACTATTTGATGGAGAAGATGTTCCCCTTCGAATTGGACCATTGTTATACGATCACGCTGTTGGGCTATGGTTTATTCTTGGTTGCCTTGTTGCTGGGGGTATTCGCAATGGTGCGCAACGCAAAGAAAACACCCGGCCCAACCACTCTGGTGCTCTTGGATCATCGGGTATTCTTGGTCGTGGCCATGCTTTCCGCCTTCGCCGGGTTCCTCATCGTGCGGCCGCTCATGATGCAAGCCATCAGTCAAGGACAGTCGATCTACCTCGTAACGCGGACAACCTTTTTCGTTGCTTCCACCATTCACGCTTTATGTAATGAACTGGCCGCCTTCAGCTTGCTCGTCGGCTGGGCTTTGTACCTCTCGGCAAAGGGAGCCAAGTATTTCACTAAGGTGGAAAGGCCTTGGATCGGATACGCCTATCCAGCACTTTTAATTGCACTGGAACTTTACCTGATGCTCCTTGGCAACAAGCATGAACTGTTCATGGCGCTCGTGCTGGGTATCCTGTTATTCTTCGTGAATTCCGGCCGGTCGGCTTTGGGCCGCTTGGCGCTGTATGTAGGGCTTGTCGCAGTGCCTTTGTTCATCACGGGCAAGGTCAGGGAGTTCAGCCTGCAGGAGCTGAATACGGGCCAATTGGCATTTACACCTCCTTCGGAGCGGTTCACCGTGCCCATCATTGCCGAGGTTCCCCGAAAGCCGGAAGCGACAGGCCCGGTCATGCGCATGGGTCAACTTTTTTTCAGTAACGAACTGTTCGCTGCACACTTCTCACTGTATGGTATCTGCCGACAACATGTGCAACCTGTTCCCGGCGTGAGCTTTCGCTATCTGGCTTCTGCGGTCATACCCAGGTTGGTGGAAAAGGACAGGCCGCCGACAGCCTATGACGCGTATGCCAAGCAAGCCGGATTGACGGAAGGACAGGGATATACCATCCACCAGGCTGCGGCGTGGTACATGAACGGAGGTTGGCCGATGGTCGCCTTCGGAGGTCTTTTGTTCGGATCGATCTGGGGGCTGCTCATGCGGTGGAACGGACAGCCATTGGGCGGTTCACTGGTCATGCGCATCCTGTCGATCATGGGTACATCCTGCTGGGTGGCTTATCTGCCAATGCTCGTCCGGGACGGGCCGGAGACATTGAAGGCTTTGATGGTGGAAGGTTTCGGTCTTCCTGTTGGTGTAGTGCTGCTTGCCGCCATTTTTGCAAAGCTGCTTCCGGAATGGAAAAATGCAGGACATGGAGCGTAAGGTGAGCGTAGTGATCCCGTGCCGGAATGAGGAACGCTTCATTGCGGAATGCGTTCGTTCCATTCAGGCCGCGGATCATGCCGGCTGTGCAGTGACCGTGCTTGTTTGTGATGGCATGAGCGATGATGGGACGCGCGCCATCGTAGCCGACATGGCCCGCAAGTATCCTTCGGTCCTCTTGATCGATAACCCCGAGCGCACCACACCGCAGGCGTTGAACATCGGATTACGCAACACTCCTTTCGAAATCGGGATCATCCTGGGCGCCCATGCCGTGATCGACGAGGGTTTCATCCGTGAAAACCTGAAGGTGCTGGATGCCGATCCCTCGGTGGGATGTGCGGGTGGTGTGATCGAGAATGTCTTCGACGGGCCGGTTTCACGAAGGATCGGTGCCGCGATGGGCCATCCTTTTGGCGTGGGCGGTGCGCACTTCCGAACAGGCGTGCGCGATGGCTATGTGGATACCGTGGCCTTTGGTGCCTATCGCAGGGAAGTTTTCGAACGGGTAGGCTGGTTCGATGAGGACTTGGTGCGCAACCAGGACGATGAGTTCAATTACCGCGTTTTGCAGGGTGGCTTCAAGATCTTTCTGAGCCGCGCCGTACGTTCCAAATATTACGTTCGGGCGTCCTACTCGCGGTTATACAAGCAATATCTGCAATACGGTTATTGGAAAGTTTATGTGAACCACAAACACCGCACGGTAACAACGCTGCGACAGGTGGTCCCTGCGCTCTTCGTCCTTTTCTTGATCGTCGCACCCATCTTGGCCATTACGGTACCCATTCTGCGCTTACCGATCCTGGGGGGCCTGTTGGTGTATTTGGGCGCTGCCGTGGTTTCCGCGCTACAAGCGCAGGCTCAAAAGGGGGACGCACCGGGTGTGCTGTGGGCTTTTCTCATCTTGCATGTTGGTTATGGATGGGGCTATTTGAAGGGCATCATCCGTTTCATCGTACGGGGTGGATCACCAAGTGGTTCAAGCCGCTCCTTGACACGATAGGTCCATGAAGAATGGAGCGCTGATGTCATTCCCTGATCGAGCGATGCCTGTAGCTGCAGTGATATTCGCGGTCTGCTTACCCTTAGCTCCTAACATTGCTCCGGTAGCCCTTGTCGCTCTGGCTTTATCCGCAATATGGCCCGGGACTTCTTCAAGATCCGTTAGGAAACTTCGTCCCACCGGGCCATTGCTTTGGATGGGCATTCTCTATCTGCTCCATTTGATCGGCCTGATCTGGACCACCAACATGGATTTCGCCGGCTTGGACCTTGGCATCAAAGCCCCTCTGCTCGTTTTTCCGTTGATCTACTTGTTCGGACGCCCGTTGGCGAACACCTTCCAAGTGCAGCGTTGGTTCGTAGGAGCCAACGCGGTGGCACTGGTTTTCTGTGTGCTTCGTGCATGTTATACGTTGGTTACTAACCTGATCAATACCCATGGGCAGCCGGGACCATCCATGAGCGGTTTTGCCATGAGCGTTCCGTTTTTTTCATCGGATCTCTCCTTCTTCCTTCATCCCACGTACATGGCAATGTATCTCACTTTGGCGCTGCTTTTACTGCTTCGCTACGAAGTGCACGGACCCTGGCCGAAGCGTCTATCCGGGGTGATCGGCTTCCTGTTGCTGCTCGGCATTGTCCTGTGCGCAAGCAAAGCCGGATGGGCGCTTCTTTTCGTGGCTGGAATCGGGCTTTTAGCGGAACGATGGCATGATCGCGCAATGCGACGGATGGTCATGTGGGGCCTTTTGGCTGCATTGACCGCGGGTGTGGCACTGTACGCGGGCACCGACTATGTCCACGAACGGGTGGATCAGGTCGTCCACACCTTTAGGGAAGATGCCCCAAGCGATCAAGCCGCTAACAGCACGGATGATCGGCGCTTGGTCTGGAAGGCGGCAACTGAGCTGGTGGCCCTCCATCCGCTGCTTGGGTCAGGGACCGGTGATGTGAAGGATGAATTGCTGAGGGTGTATGCCGAACGGGGCTATGTGGAACCGCTCCGGAAACAGCTGAATGCCCATGATCAATACCTGAATACCGCAGTGGCACTGGGCATCGGTACTGCGCTGATCCTGCTGCTGATGATCCTGGTCCCAACGGTTTCAGCATTTCGCAAAAGAGACCTGATCATGGCCTACTTCCTCTTGCTGAACGCGCTGAACTGGACAGTGGAAAGTATGTTGGAGGTACAGGCCGGTGTGCTCTTTTTCGCCTTCTTCGCATGGTTGTTGGCCATGAAAGGTTCACCATCTTCGCCACCTCGGACGAGTTCGGCACCCTAGATCCATCTTTCATGATCCCCTTCGCCCCACCGCGCATAGACGATCGCACCATCCAGGCCGTAACGGACGCTTTGAGGAGTGGATGGATCACCACAGGGCCGCGGACAAAGGCTTTCGAGAAGCACCTCGCGGAATACTGCGGTGTGGAAAAGCTGATCGCCCTGAACAGTTGGACCAATGCCTGCGAGCTGGCCTTGCGCTGGTACGGCGTCGGCCCCGGTGATGAGGTGATCGTGCCTGCTTACACCTACTGCGCCACCGCCAACATTGTGATGCACGTAGGGGCCAAGCCCGTGTTGGTGGATGTATTGGACGATTTCACCATGGACCCAGAAGCGGTGCGCGCCGCCATGAACCAACGCACCAAGTGCATCATTCCCGTGGATATCGGCGGCATGCCTGCCCGGGTGCAGGAGATCATGCGCGTGGCCGAGGAAGCCTGCGCTTGGTTCACTCCCGCAGTGAATCTGCGCATAGGCGGATCCAATCCTCAAATGCGGCTTGGGCGCGCACTCGTGCTCAGTGATGCGGCGCATTCCTTCGGTGCGCGCATCGGCGGCAAGCCTGTCGGCGCACAGGCCGATATTACCGGCTTCAGCTTCCATGCCGTGAAGAACCTGACCACAGCGGAGGGTGGCGCACTGGCCTTTCACCTGCCGGAGCCGTTCAATGCACAGGAACTTTACACGTGGTTCAACACCATGAGCCTGCATGGCCAAAGCAAGGATGCACTGGCAAAAACAAAGCCCGGCGCGTGGCGGTACGATGTGGAAGCCCCCGGGTGGAAGTGTAACATGACGGATATCCAGGCCGCCATCGGTCAGGTGGAACTCGACCGCTATGACAGCGAAACGTTGCCGCGACGGAAGGCGATCTGTGAACGGTATCACGATGCCTTCGCACCTGACGAACGGTTCATCGCACCCCTGTTAAAGGACGAGAACAGGGAAAGCAGTTACCACCTTTACATGTTGCGCGTGCCCGGCGCATCGGAGGTCGATCGCAATGTGATCATCGAAGCGATAGCGAAGCGGGATGTCAGTGTGAACGTGCACTTCCTACCGTTACCAATGCTCAGCTTTTACAAGCGCTTTGGCTGCCGGATGGAGGATTATCCTTATGCCTATATCCACTACAGCCGCGAGATCAGCCTTCCTGTCTATTTCGACTTGACCGATGCTCAGGTGGATACGGTGATCGCAGCCGTGAAGGCCAGCGTGCAAGAGGTGCTCGGGTGATGTTGAAGCGTGCCTTCGACATCCTTTTCAGCCTACTTTTCTTACTGGTCTTGTTGCCGCTGTTGCTGGTTTTTGCGCTGGCCGTGGCATTCACCTCCCCGGGTGGTGCATTCTTTTCACAGGAAAGGGTAGGGAAAGGAGCCCGTGTTTTCCGCCTGTTGAAATTCCGAACCATGCGCCCGGGCAGCGAGGCCCAAGGTCAACTTACGATCGGCGGCCGTGATCCACGTATCACGGCGGTGGGCTATTTCCTCCGGAAGACAAAGCTGGATGAACTACCCCAACTTTGGAACGTGCTGGTGGGCGACATGAGCGTGGTCGGGCCAAGGCCGGAGGTGCCGAAATATGTGGCCTTGTACTCCGCAGAGCAGCGGCATGTGCTCTCCGTTCGCCCCGGCATCACGGGCATGGCCAGTATCAATTACATTGATGAGAATGAAATGTTAGCGCGTTCCGGTGAACCGGAAATGACCTACATCAGGGAAGTGATGCCAGCCAAACTGGCGCTGGACCTGAAGTATGTTCAAGAGCAGGATCTTCTGCTCGACCTGCGCATCATCCTCGCCACGGCGGGCAAGGTCTTTGGTGGTTGGAAGTAGCAGGCCTACAGCGCCGTCAACAATCGCTTAAGGTCTTCCACCCGATCAGGATCGTTCAACTTTTCGTAGCTGTTCAGTAGGTTGTTCAACAGCCTGCGTACAATGTCGATGTTGGTGCAGGGTTGGTAAAAATTCTCGTCCGTGGGCAGGTCCAATTTCCCCAGGAATTCATCGATCTCCGCTTTGCCCAGAATGTCCCCGTTGCTGAAGGCATTCACATAAAAGAGCACGTCACCATAGCCCAGTTCGCTTGCGGCCACACCCGTTTCGTCCATGTAAGCCAGTACGAAATGATTCGGAAGATTCACTCCGCGCAAGGGAAGGTCAAGGTCCTCTGCCAACAATTGGTAGATCAATGCCAACGATAGTGGATTGCCCTTTTTACCCTCCAGCACTTCATTGATGTAACTGTTCTGCGGGGCGTGGTAGTTGCGTTTATTACCCTTGAAACCGTGCACTTGGAAGAAGATGTGATTGAATACACGCACCTTTTCAAAGGCAGTGAGGTTGTCGTTCAATTCAAGCCAAATGTCCTGCCGAATGGCGGCCAAACGTGACCTTACGCGATGTTCATCCAATTCAGAGTAACGGTATCGGCACACAGCGAGCGCACCTTCAAGCATGTCTTCGCCACCAGAAGCGGCCCAAGCTTTTAGCCGGTTGAAGGTGAGGTCCAGATGGATGCTGTGGAGCAGGTCCTCGATCCGGTTACGGAAGAGGTCGCCCAGATCATCCATTTCCCACGCTCGCTCCAATTCCTGCACCACTGGCTCACCGATGGACAGTATGCGGTCCCGGACATGGCAGTAGATGCTTTCGTCCGGATCATCGATCAGGGTGATCAGGGCGTGGATCTCGGTTTCGCTCATGGCAGGCACGATTGTATGATGGTATACGGAAACGGCCCCGTGGCGGTTCGGCGTTGGCGAAACTATTCCGCTTACCCAGCGTCTTCAGGGCCATGTTGGCCGTGTTTCCACCAGCCTCCTGTTCATGTTAGGTCCCAATAAGCACAACAGGGGCTTAATAGGCAACTCCTCCGAGCAGCCAAGTAGCACTCACCATCAATACAGGATGTGTTGATCTTCTATTTCTCGGATCTGCTGGCGGGATACTCCATTCTCCCTCCGGCACACTAACCCGCCATGCGGTCCAGCACTTGCACGATCATCCGGTCGATCGCCGTGTGGTGGTCTTTGCTGTATTCCTTGCGCAGTCGGTTGGCCACCACGGTGCATACCGTGGCAGCACGATGGCCGAGCAGTCCGCAAAGACCGTACAGCGCGCTGGTCTCCATCTCATAGTTCAGCAGGCGCATGTCCTCGTACCGGAAGGACGAGAAGAGCTCGTTCAGCCCGTCCACGCTGGGAATGGCGCGCAATTGACGCCCTTGCGGACCATAGAAGCCACCCGCCGTAGCGGTTAATCCGATATGGTTGCCGGTGCCCAAACGTTGCACCAAGGCACTGTCGCCGCTGGCCAAGTAGGGAAGAGGCAGGTTGTCGCTCCATTCCGTGTGCGTAAGGAATGCTTGCAGGATCCGTAATTCGGCATCCGTCTGCTCATGAGCGTAGTAGTGGAGCACATTGTCCAACCCTAGCCCACTGTGGCTCACGATCAGCTCATCCACGGGGATGTCTTCCTGAAGCGCGCCGCAAGTGCCCATGCGCACAACGGTCAAGGACTTGTGCTCCTTTTTCGGGGTGCGTTTCTCCAAATCGATGTTCACCAAGGCGTCCAACTCGTTCATCACGATGTCGATGTTGTCCGTGCCGATGCCGGTGGCCAACGCGGTGATCCGCACGCCGTTCCGCGTGCCGGTGTGCGCTATGAACTCGCGGTTCTGCGACTTATGCTCCACTTCGTCGAAGTGCTTGCTGATCAAGGCAACGCGGCCGGGATCGCCCACTACGAAGATCAGGTCGCCTAACTGTTCGGGGCGCAACGCGAGGTGATAGATCGATCCATCCGGATTGAGGATCAGTTCGCTGGGGGCGATCTCTACGCCGGGTTCGGTGAGCAGGATGGGATGCATGAAGCTGTTCGATTGATGGGAATGTCCCAAATGTGGGAAAGATCCGGGGTTTACCGCAAAGTACATAAAGGAAATTGTGGCACTGCGAACGGTGTGGAGGAGCCACGGTGACACGCCTTGAGCATTCAGGAAAGCCACTTAAAACGAACGGTTCCCTAAGAATCAGAACAGCAGATGATCCAATAGGTATCGGGCGCATATCTACGCTCATGAATACCAGCCTCCCATCGGAAGCCGCAAGTGTCCGCGGCTTATTTGCTGCCGAACACACGCTGTAGCAGGTCCGATGTCCGGGCCAATGGATCTTGGCGGATCTTCAGTTCTTCATCGGCCACCAGCAGGAACAGGCCGTCGATCGCCTTTTGCGTCACGTAAGCGTCGAGGTCAGGGTTAATGGCCTGCCCGCCGGTGAACAACGTGGTCTTATTGTAAGCTCCTGCAAGCGGCGACCAGTAGCTTGTTAGTGCAACTTCCTGCGTTGCCTTTTCCACAATAGGCCGGAACTTGGCTATGAGTTCGGGTGTGGTCTTATCCTTGAGGAATTCCGTGGCGGCATGGTCTCCACCGCGCAGGATGGCGAAACCGTCCGCTACCGACATGCCCTTGATGGCGTTTACGAAAACGGGTACAGCTTCCTTGGTCGCGCTCTCGGCCGCGCGGTTCATGGTGAGCTCGAATTTTTCGACTTGGCTGCTCATGCCCAGGTCGTTCAAAGTTTTCTTCATTTTTTCCGCTTCCGGAGGGAAGGGGATACGGAGCCGTGCATTCTGCCAAAAGCCGTCCGTTACGGAAGCTACACTCACGGAATGTTCGGCTCCTTTCTCCAAGGCTTCTTTCAGCCCGGCCACCACATCAGCGTTGGACAATGGAGCGCCCGTACCCGCACCCACCTGCTTTGCGGCGTCCTGCAGCACTTTCGGGAATTGAGCGGAGCAGGAAGTGCCGAGTAGAACGATCAAGGGGAGAATGATGGACTTCTTCATGGGGTTGGTTCAGGAGTTCCGTGTATCCATCAATTGTGCCAAAGCCGTTCGCCATGCTTCGGGCAACGGGATGGAAGTCTGCTTGGAGTAGTCGAAGCAGACCATGACGCTCCGCCCTTCCGCATGCTTCTTCCCACTGTCCAAATTCAGGACTTCGTAGTGCAGATCAAAACTCTTGGAGCCGATCTTTCCGCACCAGGTCTGGATGTGTACCTCATCGGCCAAATGGATGGGTGTGCGGTAGTCCACTTCGTTGCGGGCCAGGATCAACCCGGTTCTTACCCAATCGTGGTCTTTTTCCATGAAGCGCCGGAGCAGGTCCATTCGGCCCAGCTCGAAGTATTGCAGGTAAGCGGCATTGTGGACGTGCCGCGCCATGTCCACATCGCTGAAGCGGAGCTGGATCGGGGTTGTTACGCGCATGGGATGGGAAGCAGTTTACAAGGACAGGCTGTGTTACCGGTTGGCCGCTGCCGCCAACTTGTGCTCCGCGCTCACGAGATCGGATTCAGTATCACAGAGAACACCGTGATGCTGTTCGGATCCCGATCGTAGAACAGTTTGTCCAAGGCCTCGAGGATGTTCTTGGCGCGGAAGTAGGAGGTGTTGAACTCCCCTTCGCCACGGGCGCTCCATTGTACGGTGTAGCTGCTGGTGCGGTCTTTGTAGGTGCTCACGTACTGGCGCATGGCGCGCAAAGCCTCCAGCTTATCGCTGCCTTGCGTGTAATGGAACAGGAAGCTTTGGTTGTGCCGCGGGTTCAGGGTGATCAAGTAGAGCTTGGCGTCCTGTCCCGGTTCTTCCACGTAATTGAACATCAGGCTGTCCACGCCCACACCGATGTGGTCGCTGATCTCCTTCTGCAATTTCGCTGTCTCGATGTTCTTGTCCGTGGTCATGGGCTGTTGCGCTGCGGAATAGCTTCCGGTGGGTCGAATTTACTGAAGGGTGAATTGCGGCTCCTGTATTCGGGTACCAAACGCTTCATGGCCTCCACACAGGAAGCATCGTCGCGCCGGTCAGCCGCCTCCAGAATGGTATCGATCAGCGCCAAGGTCCTTTCTGGATCCTGCTCCGTTGTTTTTCCGATCAAAATGCGTGGGTGGTGCGTGGGTAATGTACTCTCTGCATCCGCCAGCAATTCCTCGTACAATTTTTCGCCGGGCCGCAAGCCGATGTACTTCACTTCAATATCGCGTCCGGGTTCTTTGCCACTGAGCCGGATCATGCGTTCCGCCAGCTCAGTGATGCGCACCGGTTGGCCCATGTCGAATACGTACACCTCGCCACCATGCCCCATGGTGGCGGCCTCGAGCACCAACCGGCATGCCTCCGGGATCGTCATGAAAAAGCGCACCACTCCCGGGTCGGTCACCGTTACGGGGCCGCCTGCTTCGATCTGCTTGCGGAATAAGGGGATCACCGATCCATTGCTGCCAAGCACGTTGCCGAACCGCGTGGTGACCACTGACATCCCGGGGCCGTTTTTCAACGTGAGTGCGGACAGGCATAGCTCCGCGCAACGCTTGGTGGCACCCATCACACTGGTGGGATTCACAGCTTTGTCGGTGCTGATCAGGATGAATTCTTTCACACCCTGCCGCCGGGCCAGCTCCGCCAGGTCCCGCGTGCCACCGATATTGGTGAGTGCAGCTTCGGAAGGGCGCGCTTCCATCAGTGGCACATGCTTGTAGGCGGCGGCATGGAAGATCACTTCGGGCTTCGCCTCAGCCAGTAATTTTTCCATGGAGGACCCATTGCGCACATCGCCCACCACAGTGCTGTACGCAGTGTCGCCGCGACCTTGCAATTCCATGCCCAGGTCGTAAAGGGCGCTTTCCGCTTGATCGAGCAGTGTTGCATGTGCCACGCCCATGCGCAAAAGCTGCCGCGCGATCTCGCTGCCGATGCTGCCCGCCGCACCGGTCACCAGGATCCGCTTCCCACGGAAACGCTGTTCCACGGCGGCATCTTCCAAATGGATCGGTGCCCGGCCCAAGAGGTCCTCGATGCGCACCTCCCTGATCTGGCCGCTGCTCAGCTGCCCGTTTATCCAGTCCTTCACCGGCGGTACGGTGCGTACATCAGCCTGTGCGGCGATCGCCATATCCACTACGCGTCTGCGGTGTTCAGGGTCTGGCCGTTGGATGGCGATGATGACCTGTTGGGCTGGCCGTTTTCGGAGCAGGTCCGGTAGTTCGGTGGTGGCGTGTACACGGACACCCTCCAAGCGTTTGCCCACCTTCACGGGGTCGTCGTCCACGAAGGCTGTCACTTCGTATCGTGCACTGCCTTCGCGCTCCAAGGTCCGCTTGGTGATCAGGCCTGCTTCACCCGCGCCGAAAAGCACTACCCGCTGCCTTTCTTTTCCATGACCTTGCCGCTTCAGATGAAGCAGTTTGAAGGCGATCCGGGAAGAAATGAGCAGCATGGCCGCCCCCATGAACTCGATGATGAGCACCGAAGTCGGCAGTACGAAACGTTGATCCACAAAGTAGTATCGCACCGCATTGGCCAAGAAGAGCGTGAGCGTGCCGGCCAGTACCGTCAGGAAGATCCGCCGTGCATCCTCCGTGCCGGTATATCGCACCATGCTCCGTTGGATGCCCATGCCCACATGCCAGACTCCGCGGATCAGTAGGTAGATGGGCAGCACCGGCCAGAGCAGGTCGTATTCGTACCCGGGCACGCTGAAGTTGAATCGGAGCTGGTAAGCCACGAGCAGCGCCGCCGAGCACATGGCCAGGTCGATCGCTGTGATCGCCCAACGGGGCATCAATCGCTGCGTGGCCATGACCGCGAAGGTAGGCGGACGTTGCGCCACGCTCCACGCGGGACTCCTCGTGAACGACTTTCAGCCGGGAGGACCATCTTTGCGAAGCTCCGCTCGTATGCCACGCATCCTTTTCATCGCCGCCCACCGCCCGGACCGGTCGCCCAGCCAGCGCTACCGGTTTGAGCAGTTCACCCCGTATTGGGAAGCGAACGGTTTCCAATGCGACCATGCTTGGATCATCGATGAGGAGGACGATATCCATTTTTACCGGTCCGGAGCGCTGTGGGCGAAATCGCGCATCTTCCTGAAGAGCCACAAACGCCGCCGCGAGCATGTGCAGAAGGCGGGCTCGTACGACCTCATCTTCGTTCAGCGGGAAGCCTTCATGACGCACAGTACCCGGTTCGAACGCGAACTCGCGGCCACAGGGGTGCCGATGATCTACGATTTCGACGATGCCATCTGGCTGATGGACGTCAGCAAGGCCAACCGCATGTTGCGCTGGCTGAAGGATCCCGCCAAGACGGCCAAGATCGTTCCCCTTGCCACCGTTGTCATCGCGGGAAATGAGTTCCTCGCCGACTATGCAAGACAATTCCATAGCAACGTGGTGGTGATGCCCACCGTGATCGATACGGCACGCTACCTGCCCACATCCCCGCCAATGGCCACCGGCCGTCCGATCGTGGTAGGTTGGAGTGGATCGCTCACGAGCATGCCGCATTTGGAGCAGGCCATTCCCGTGCTGCAGCGCTTTCAGCAACAGTACAACGACCGGGTGACCTTCCGGATCATTAGCGACACCTTGCTCGAGGTGCCCGGCCTGCGGATAGAGAACCGCAAATGGAGCAGTGCCACGGAAGCTGAGGACCTGGCGGACATCGATATCGGCATCATGCCCCTGCCGCATAATGATTGGAGCCGGGGCAAATGCGGATTTAAAGGCCTGCAGTACATGGCCATGGCGCGCGCGGTGGTACTAGAGGAAATTGGCGTGAATAGCACCATCGTCCGGCACGGTGTGAATGGTCTTTTAGCCAAGGATGATGCCCAATGGCATGAATGCCTATGCCGATTGGTGGAGGAACCCGACCTTCGCGCACGGTTGGGCAGCGCCGCCCGGGAGACCGTGGAAGCCCGATATTCCATGATCGCTTGGCGGGACCGCTACCTTCAACTCTTCAATGAACTGATCGAACAACGCAAGAAATGACCGACACCAATCCCCCGAAAGAGATCGTCCTGTCCCACATCCACGAAGCCCTTGGGGCCAAAATGGTGCCTTTCGCAGGCTTCCTCATGCCCGTGCAGTATTCCGGTGTGAACGATGAGCACCTCACCGTACGTAAGGCAGTGGGCGTGTTCGACGTAAGCCACATGGGCGAATTCATCGTGCGTGGGCCCGGTGCATTGGACCTTATCCAGAAAGTGACCAGCAACGATGCCTCCAAGCTCAGCCCTGGCAAAGTGCAATACAGCTGCCTGCCCAACGAAAAGGGCGGTATCGTGGATGATCTGCTGGTGTACGATATGCAGCGCGGCGACGACAAGCATTATGTGCTGGTAGTGAATGCTGGCAACATCCAGAAGGACTGGGATTGGATCAATGCGCATAACACGTTCGATGCGCAGCTGGAGAACATCAGCGACCACATGTCGCTGCTGGCCGTGCAAGGTCCCAAAGCCGTGGATACGCTGAAGGACCTTTTCACGGAGGACATTGCCGCCATGCCTTATTACAACGCGATGTACGCCGAAATGAAGGGAGTGGGCTTGGTGCTCATTTCCACCACCGGATACACTGGTGCGGGCGGTTATGAGATCTACATGCCGAACCCGCTTGCGGAAAAGGCGTGGAACGCTATCATGGAGGCCGGAAAGCCTTTTGGCATCAAGCCTGCCGGCCTCGCCGCTCGCGACACGCTACGTTTGGAAATGGGATTCTGCTTGTACGGCAACGATATCGATGATGCTACATCGCCGCTGGAGGCAGGGCTCGGTTGGATCACCAAATTCACCAAGGACTTCACCAACTCCGCTGCGCTGAAGGCACAAAAGGAAGCCGGTGTGAAGAATAAGCTCGTCGGCTTTGAACTGCTGGACCGCGGTATTCCCCGGCACGACTGCCCCGTGGTGGATGCGGACGGGAAGACGATCGGCAAAGTGACCAGCGGGACCATGAGCCCCAGCTTGCAAAAACCCATCGGCATGGCCTACGTGCCCAAGGAAATGGCAACGCCCGGAACCGAAATCCTCGTGGATGTGCGCGGCAAAGTGCTGAAAGGGGTGGTGGTAAAAACGCCTTTTATCGAGAGCACGAAGTGAGCATACAAAGTTGCCGTAGAGGCGCGGAGACGCGGAGAAAATAAGAGTGATCGTTCAACAGGACTCAAGACTCCCGACTCCCGACCCAATACTCCCAGCTCAACTCAACACGACCCATAACTTCCTTGTATTCCCTGCCATGCACCTCCGAGGCTGAACACACATGAAGGCTGTATCCCATAATACCGATTATAAATACCGCGTCGAGGTTTGCTACACCCCCGGCCAATTCCCGCTCTACAAGCAGGATATGGGCATCGTGGTGGTCATCGATATCCTGCGGGCCACCAGTGCAATGGTGGCGGCTTTCGATCACGGGGTGAAGGACATCATACCCGTGGCCACCATCGAGGAAGCACGGCAATATATCGGGAGGGACGGCTACATCGCTGCCGCCGAACGGAACGGCGAGATCGTGGAAGGGTTCCCGGTGGGTAATTCACCGCTCGCTTTCAAGGCCATGGACCTGCGTGGCAAGACCATCGTGATCAGCACCACCAACGGAACACAGGCCATCAATACAGGCCGGGAAGCACGGCAACTGGTGATCGGCTCATTCCTCAACCTGACGGCGTTGAGCAACTGGCTATTGAAACAGGACGATAACATACTGCTGCTCTGCTCCGGTTGGAAGGACAAGTTCAGTTTAGAGGACAGCGTCTTTGCCGGCGCTGTGATGGATCGCTTGCTTGAAAGCGGTAAATTCGGCGTAGAGGAGGACAGCAGCATCGCCTCGAAATACCTCTACATGGCCGCCCGCGACAACTTCATGAGCATACTCAAAGCCGCTCCCCGCCGCAAGCGCCTGCAGCAGCTTCACCTGCTGGAAGACGTGAAATTCTGCCTTACCCCGGACCAAAGCACCGCCATTCCCATCCTTCGCGATGGACGCTTGGTCTTGCTGGACATTGAACCATGAGCCGTAAGACAGCCCTGCGTGCATTCGTGCTGTTCCTGGGATTGGCCATTGCGTGGCCTTTCTTTATGCAGAGCGAGGCCGAAGCTTGGGGCTTCTATGGGCATCGTCGCATCAACCGGATGGCTGTGTTCACGCTACCACCTGCCATGTTCGGCTTCTATAAGCGGCACATCGATTACATCACCGACCATGCCACCGATCCCGACAGCCGCCGCTATGCCGTGGCCGCGGAGGCGCCACGCCATTACATCGATATCGACCATTACGTGCCAGAGGGAGAGGATCCGTTCAAGGAAGTACCCAAGAAATGGGACCTCGCGGTGCAGAAATTCACCGAGGATACCCTTCAAGCTTACGGTATCGTTCCTTGGTATATTCCCGTCATGTATGGTCGGCTCGTGAATGCCTTTAAGCGCGGAAGCGTGGACCGCATCCTGTATTACAGTGCGGAGATAGGGCACTACATCGGAGATGCTCACGTACCTCTCCACACCACAGAGAACTACAACGGCGA
This sequence comes from Flavobacteriales bacterium, assembly GCA_016719225.1. Classification (GTDB taxonomy): domain Bacteria; phylum Bacteroidota; class Bacteroidia; order Flavobacteriales_F; family PHOS-HE28; genus PHOS-HE28. The sequence continues at coordinate 537,325 of JADKAN010000001.1, forward strand.
CATGAGCGGCCAACATGGCATTCACGCCTTCTGGGAGTCCCGTATTCCCGAACTCAATGCCGAGAGCTATGACCACTTCACGGGTCGTGCCAAATACATCGAGGATCCGCTGGAGGCTGCTTGGGACGCTGTGATCGGAAGCCATGCCGCACTGGATACCGTGTTCAGCAAGGAAAAGGAATTGCAGGCTACATTCCCTGAAAGCGGTAAGTACGTTTACGAGCAACGCGGCCGTGGAAGTGTGCAGCTCTACTCGCAGGAATTCACCGCAGCCTATGAGCAAAGTATGGGCGGCATGGTGGAGCGCCGCATGAACGCTGCCATCATCTCCGTGGGCAGCTTTTGGTACAGCGCCTGGGTGGATGCAGGCCAACCGGACCTGGACCACTTCGATCAGAAGGACGTGAGCGACAGCCTGAAGCAGGTGTTGAAGGCGGAGGACGAAGAGCGTAAGAACTCATCCAAGGCGTTCGGCAGGGAAGAGCCCGGGGAGTGAGGCTTGTCCTGTTCAGGAAAGCACTTTCCTTTATAGCTGTGTGGGCTGTACTTGAGGTCCGTGCCCTTTTTCCGGTTAGGCGAACTGTCCCTCAGCTATGGCGTTATGCTATGGGAGTCTGATCAGACCAAAGACGATGATGACAGCAAAATTCAAAGTGGGTGACCATGTAAAGTGGAACTCCGAGGCGGGACATGTGAGCGGGAAGATCATCAAGGTGCACCACGCGGATTTCGACCACAAAGGGCACACCCACCATGCCAGAAAGGACGACCCGCAGTACGAGATCAAGAGCGACAAGACCGATCACATCGCAGCGCACAAAGGTTCTGCACTGACCAAAGTCTAGATGTCACAGATGTGAGGGGCATTGCTTTTCGCCCTGCTCTAATCGTGTTTCTGCTGTCGCCTGTCGCGAGAGCTCACGGTTTTACGCGCTCAATTTCCCTTCCAACAGCATTAACTGCACCTTCATTACCGCAGCCACGGTGAGGCTGTCCCGCACTTCGCCGCACTGTACCATGGCGTAAAGCTCCGCGAAGGGCAATTTGCGCTGCTCCAGTTCCTCATCGTGGTCCGGCTCCGGAGTATGGAAGGTGAGGCCCTGCGCCACATAGATGATGGCCCGCTCGTCGCTGGCGCTGTTGCTGAGGTCCATTTGAAGGATCTCCGTCCACCGGTCAGCCTCGATGCCCACTTCCTCCCGCAACTCGCGCTTCGCGCTTTCCACCGCTGGAATGTTGCGATCGCCGCCACCTTCAGGCATTTCCCAGCTATACGCCTCCATCGGATAGCGGTATTGGCCCACGATCCACGTGTTCATCTCCGCATCCAATGGGATAACCCCCACGGCAAGGTTCTTGAAATGGATAACGCCGTAGACGCCCTGTTTGCCACCGGGGTCGATCACTGCGTGGTGCGATACGGAGATCCACGGGGTTTCATAAGCCAACTGCTCACTTATCGTTGTCCAAGGTCCGCGCTTCTTCATGCCGCAAAGATGGTGGAGCAATGCAAGCTCGTTCGGCTTCTACCACACAGAGCGCTACGGGCGCGAAGAAGGTGCAGTACGGATGCTGTGTTCTTCGTGTTCGTTGTCGCCACGCTCATTCCATCTCCCGCGGAATTCATACAACAATTCTGCGTGTCCTTCGCGGTCCGTGCTTCTCTCACCGTTTCGAAGGATCCAGCCGGAACATAATGTCCAGTTTCATGATGCTGCGGACCAATTGGTCCCCCTTCACGGCCGGTTTCCAGCATAGCGTGCGCACCAGCCGCATGGCTTCCGCATCGCAACCGCCGCCCAGGAAGTTCAGGGTGCGCAGGTTGCTTACGCTGCCGGTGGTCTCCACCACGAATTCAATGGTCACCTTTCCTTGGATGTCCAAACGGTAGGCTTCCGGCGGATACTTCAGGTTCTGCGCGAGGTAGTTGGGAAGTTGGCGCAGGCCGCCATCGATGCGCGGAGTGGCCAAGGTGTCCGTTCCGCGGTCGGAGTAAAGTGTGTTCGACGCATCCGGCGTGAGCATGCTCTTCAACGGTGGACAATCCTTTTTTTTCGACTGCAGTTTAGCGTATTTCTTGGCGTTGAACGGGATCATGATACTGTGGTCCTTCTCGAAGGAAGTACCGTTCGCCGAGGCTGGTTTCCAACGGATCATGCGTGCCAACCGAAGCGCTTCCGCGTCGCAGGCAGGGTCCAGTGGCAGGCTCACGCGCACGTTCTGTACGGAACCATCGGCCAGGATCTTGAAGCTGACCCCCACTTCGCCATTCAGTCCGGCGGCCAATGCTTCAGGAGGAAAATGCTGTTCCTGTTCCAGCAGCCAGTTCACGGCATCCTTGCCGCCCAGCGGCTCCGGCGCCGTGAAATCCTGGGCGGAAGCAAAGGTGCCCAGCAGGATAAAAAAGGGGAAGAGGAATTTTCGTGCCATGGTCCCGTAAATTTGCAGCATGGCCGCCAAACTCACCTTCGCTCCGGGCGATGAGGTTTCCTTCCTGAACGAGGTGGGAGGCGGCATGGTGTTGTCCCTGGTGGGCAGGGACCATGCCAAAGTACGCACGTTGGATGGGTTTGAGTTCGTCGTGCCGCTGAAAGAACTGGTGATGCGCGCCAAGAATTCAAGCTATGCCGTGAGCGACCATCACGCCCAGTTGCGTGCAAGCGATGACCGCATGATGGAGCGCGTCGAGCGGAACAAGGGCCGCGGGGCCTCCATTGCCAACGGGGGCAAAGCACCCAAGCCGGTGGAGGATCCGCAAACAGTGGAGGTGGACCTGCACCTGCACAAGTTGGTGGAGGATGAAACGAAGTTGAGCCCCAGCGAAAAACTCAGCTTCCAGCTCGATTTTTTTGAGCGACGCTTGAACACAGCTATCCGCGAGCGTAAAAAGCGCGTCATTGTGATACATGGCGTGGGCGAAGGGGTCCTGCGCGAGGAGGTGCGCAAGACCTTGCAGTTCTACGAGGGTGTACGTTTTGACGATGCGGACCCCCGCCGCTATGGGCAAGGCGCCACGGCGATCGAGATCTTGCACTACTAGTTTTTGCTAAGGGGTTCAAGGTGGCGACCCTAAAGGAGGATCGGAAAGCCGGCTAAAAAGTTCTTTCACATCCTGCGCACTGCTCCGCCGTTCTTTCCGCCGCAAGGCGGGGAGGGAGGAAAGTCCGGGCAGCAAAGGGCACCGTGCTTCCTAACGGGAAGGAGCGCCGCTGGTGACGGCGGCGCTATGGAAAGTGCCACAGAAAGGGAAACCGCCGACCCGTCGTAAGGCGGAGGTAAGGATGAAAAGGTGGAGTAAGAGCCCACCAGTGTTCCGCGTGAGCGGGGCAGCTTGATAAACCCCACGGGCTGAAAGACCAAATAAGCTGGAACGCCTGCCGCAAGGCAGGCTAAGCGCGGCCCGCGTGATCCAGCGGGTAGGTCGATAGAGGCTGTGCGTGAGCACGGTCCCAGATAGATGGCGGAGGTCCGCCGCAAGGTGGATACAGGATCCGGCTTATAGGTGCGCAGGTTTTATTGCAAAGGCCCCGGCAGAAATGCCGGGGCCTTTTGCGTTTCAATGCGGAAGCACGCCCTAGGTTTTGGCGGGTCCATTCCAAATAGGCTGCCTGTTCGTAAGGAAAGCCCCTGTCAAGGACGGTGTTCACCTACTCACATGATCATACGGCACATACCCTTCCCACTTCCAAGGCGTGCACGTATCCCCAATTACTTTTTCCAATAGCTCCTTGAACAGCGCTTCCCCGTTCTCGCTGTTACAAATGATGATCACCGAAATCCCTTTGTCAACGAAGTTGATGTTGTAGTTCCTCCACGCATCGCTGTGTCCTTCTTTGAAGAAAGCTCTTCCGTAGTTGCAATCCAGAAGGCCCCAGCCCAGGCCGTAGGAGAGGCCGATCGCGTCGTTCTCCGTTGTTGTCCCATCCGTTATTGTGGGGAACTGGAACTTGGAATTGATCGTGATCTGTGGAGTGGTCATTTCGGCAAACGTCTCTGCGCTCAGGAGCTTTCCCTGCAAGAGGGCGGAGATGAATATGGAATAGTCGGCGATGGTCGTCACCAAGGAGCCGGCTGCATTGGGTGTGTTCCGCGGCTTTTTGATGATCACCCTGCCGTCATTCAGATGGCCGATGGCCACATTGGTGCCAAAGCTGTCATGCCAAGTGTAACCGGTCCGGAGCATATGGAGGGGAATGAAGATCTGCTCTTTCGCCAGCTCCTCCACGTTCTTTCCAGTGATGTCCTCCACGGCGAGTTGCAGGAACTTGATGCCTTCGCCGGAATAGGCATAGCGACTTCCCGGGGAGAAATGGATCTTCAGCGTTCCGAGCGTGTCCAGCTCGCCGGTGGTGGGGTGGATGTAGCGGTTGTTCGGCAGTCCGGTGGTGTGGCTCAGGCACATGCGCGCGGTGATCGTCTTGTATGGATCGTCGGTGGCGAGTTCAGCGTAATCCTCGTATTCGGTCAGTGGCTTCTTGAGGTATTCGTAGAGCGGTTTGTCGAGGTCGATCGTTCCTTGGTCCTTCAGCTTCATCACCAAGACCGCGAAGACCGCCTTGCTGAAGGATGCTGCGTAATTGATCGTCGCGGTATCCAACAACTCCTTGCGGGGCCTGTTCCGATAGCCATAGGCGTTGACATAGACCGGTGCGCCGTCATTCAAGATCGCAAGACTGAGCCCATCGACCTTGGCCGGATCCATGAGCGAAAGCACGATGTGATCTATTTCAGTCGGGCTGATCACCGAACCGTCCAGCTTGTGGATCTCTCCGTGCTGGGCGAATGTTGCATGCGTCGATAGAAGAAAGGCCAGCGACAGGAGGTTCAGTTTCATCGCTGCAATTTATTCCGTGCAGCGTTACCCGCGAATGCTCGCATTCGGGAAACGCGAGTTCGTGCGGAGGGCGGGAAATGCCGTTCTTGTGCGACCCCGGCCATGAGCCGGGATCGCACAAGAACGCTGTCCGAGATCACCAATAGTCAGAGGGACAACTCATCCCAACACCGACCTCCGCATATCAAACGCCAAACCGATGTATTCCTTTCCGTTGAAGCCGAATTCATCGATCACCTCCCAACCCAGCTTTTTGGTGTGGGCCTTGGTAGAGACTTTGTTCACCTTGTTGATGAAGGTGACGGAGATGGGATACACCTTCACGAACTCGATCCCATTTCCTCGAAGAGCTGGTTCAGTAGGCCGGTGCCCCGATACGGGATGTCGATACACACCGGGCCATACTGGAAGCTGTTCTCCGTGGTGAGGACGCCGCCTTGGAAGCTCAGCTGCGGAAAACGGGATACCATGAATTTGAAGATCTCCCATTGCTCGAAGTACTTCCAACTTGCAGCGAAGGCATAGGCGATGATGCCCCCCTCGGCATTGGTCGCAATGAAGATCCCGTTCTGCTGGATCACTTCCTCGATCTGCTCCGCGGTGAAGGGCGTGGTGACAAAGCCCCGCTTCCTCTCTTCTTCACTCAAGTTATTGTACAAGTACTTCTCTTGCAGGGCCAAGATGCCCGGGATATCAGTGGCGGTGCCTATGCTTGTCTTGATCATGATGGCTGGCACTGGCTTTACATGGAACTTGATGGATGAAGGAGAGTCCAGGATCTGCGGTTCAGTTGTGCATGCAGAATTGTGCGTTGTGCAAGATAGCGGGCGATCAAAATATGGGCATGGGGGCCGACGCTCCCTTCCGCGTGGCGGATGGAAGGGTCCGATCAAAATCGAAGGCCCCGGCAGAAAAGCCGGGGTCTTCCACCCTCATGGAAAGCTGGCATTCTGATCACTCTTTTTTGAACGCCTCCATTTCTTCATAGAAATTCATTGCCTTCAGAACAGATCCTCCGCCGGACCCTGCGATCATGTTCCGGAACCACTTCTTCCCCAAGTTTTCAGGCTTGTGCATTTTGTAGAGCCAATAGCTCAAGTAGGTGAATGAACCTGTCAGGAGTACTTGGAAGATGATGTATCCAACCCCGACATCCTGCGGGAACCACGCATTGCTCAAGTAGAACGTGGTATAGAAGGGAAACTGTAGGCACATGCCCTTTGCGTGCTTGATGATAGAGAGTTGCAGGCGAGCGAGCTGCTGTTGGATCTCTATCACACTACCGTTGTAGTTGATGTTGTTCGCCCACGCGAGGTGTTTGATGTAGTCCGCAAAGCCTTTCGCATTCACAACGGCGATCACTGAAAGGGAAATGATGAAGTAGTTCCACGCGGAAGAATAGTGGGAGATCGCATGGACCAAGGCGTACCCCAAGAGCAAGAGGAAGAGGGCGAAAGCAACAATGCCTGCTGTCTTCAATTTGATCAAAGCGTTCAAGGAGCGCTGCGCCCGTTGGTCAATTATTTCCTTAAGAAGGAACTGGTTGATCGCCAACGTTTGCTCGAGCTTCCCGTTCTGTGCCTTCCAGAGGCTGATCAGTTCTGCGTTCTCCATCTTATTGGTTATTGGCTTGCGTGAATTTTTCTTTCAGGATGTGCTTGATACGCCCGATCTTGGTGGCCACATTGGTTTCTGAGATGCCGATGATGTGTGCGATCTCCTTGTGGGGCCTTTCCTCCAAGTAGAGGATCATCAATGCCTTGTCCAGGTCGTTCAATTGTTGGATCATCCGATCCAAAGTGCTTAGCTCGCTTTCCTTATCTTCCGGGCTGTCCGAGCCCTTCAGGTTGATGACCCCTTCGGTCAAGGGATCCGAGATCCGCTTCCTGCTGGTTTCTTTTCGGTAGAACGAGATGGCCACGTTCAGGGCGATCCGGTACATCCAGGTGGTATGCTTGAACCGGTCATCGTAGCCGCCGAATGACTTCCAGAGCTGGATGATGATCTCCTGAACCAGGTCTTTGCGGTCCTCGCTGTTCTTGCAATAGGAGTTGGCCACGCGATAGATGATCCCCTTGTTCGCTTCGATAATGGCCATGAAGCGGCTGGATCCGTCAATGCTGGCCATTGCTCGTCATATTCAGCGTGTCAACGAGCAGTGGTTGTTGGTCTGAATTCGGTTTTGAAGCCTGCTCGTGTTGCTCAGGATAATAGAAGTAGACGTTCCTTGTCACCGATATTCCGCAGCCCATGGTCATGGTCAGTACCGCAAGAAGTGCAGTGCCATAGCGATCCGTTCTTGGGGTTCCCATCTGCTTGAAGAGCCGCGTTCAAGAAGCCGTTCATTCCATTATTCGCAGAAGGGGTCGGAATATCACAGTTCGTCAAAACTATTGTGGGGAGCTTCATTCCCGCAGGGTCACGGAAAGAGGATCTGGCGGAGGTATGATGCACATGCTCAGCATTTTGCCGAATGTGTTTCCGCTCAGGGCCTTTGACCCGGCACATACTGTAATGCCCTAACTCCAACGGCCCCGCACAAATCGCGACCGTGCTGATCGTAAAGGATGGTCCTTTCCTCCTTTATCACACGGGTGCTCTTGACCCGATCCGCGAACTTCACACTTAAAGCACAATGAACTTGGTCTGTTCCGAGGCACGATCCGTGATCACGTTCATCAGGTATAGCCCGGGAGGCAGATCCCGAACATCAATATTCGTCGTTCGCGCTTCCACACGTCCACTGGAGACCTTTTCACCAGTGACCGAGCGGATCTCATAGGTTGTTCGCTCGCTGATCCGCGCAACGTTGATGTTAATGCTTCCTTCACAGGGACTGGGGTAGAGCTGATAGGAGACGTGGCTATCCATAGCTATGTCATTGATACGGGTAGGGATATCCGGGCACGTGATATTGGTGAGATAGTTGGACGCCACGGACGGCGTATCAAGCAATAAGGGGCAATAGCACGCATCGTCAAGAAGGAATTGTTTGAGCCAGGAGAGGCCGATCTTACCGACATATCCTTGGCCTCCTGTTGGACTGTTGGCTACTTCATGATCAGCATTCTCTATTTCAAAGATCAACTTGCTCGTTGTTTCCGGTGTCAGGTCGTAATGGATATCGGCATGTGCTGCCGGTGGTGCAATTACATCGTTCTCCGCACTGAAGATCAATACAGGGACAGGGTGATCCAGGTCAGCAGCGGTGGTCTGGGTATCCAGCCAAGGACAGAGCGCCATAACGGCCTTTAAGGTCGGGTCAGCGGTCGCGGCAAGTTGTGCACCGCCACCACCCATGGACCAACCACCAACTGCGATCTTATCGAGGTCCAAACTGCCGAAGAGCGGAGACCCGGATCTCGTGTTCTCCTCCGTTATGGTTACGATCGCATCCAGTAGGGCATCTCTTCTATCATAAGGATCAGCAAAGAGGCTATTGGTGCCTATGGTCATGGTCACAATGCCATGCGAGGCCAAGAATGGACCCCAATCCTGGATCGATGATTGAAAGGATATGAATCCGGGAACCATCGCAATGCTTGCAAAAGGGGGCGTTGCGTTCGTCGGGTAGTAGAGGGTAGCTCCCGCATAGTCCGGGCCATTTCTCAAGCCGTTGGACTCGGTGAGGGTAGCTACACTGTAGATCCCCGGGTCAGTTATGGAGTCCAGTGTCAACGGGTCGCAGCTCTGGGCTATGCTGGTACCAGCAAACAATGACAGACAAAGGAGGAGGTACGTTCCTCTAGCGTGGACACACTGCTTGGTTTTGTTCATTGCTCTTTGGAACAAGGGTCCAAGATATCGGATGCGTATGGATAGTAGGGCCGGCTCTGTTCCGAAGATCATGGTCGGTGCGGTCCGAGACGTTCCGGAACGGTGGAGGCGTCGACCCCACGGCCTACCTCAACAGCGCGACATAGCCCTTGGCGACCTTACTGTTCCCTTCCACATCCACATAACTCGCGATCCAGAAGTAGGTGCCTTCCGGAGCATCCTTTCCGTCCCATCCGATCGTCAGGCGGTCCGTTTCAAAGATCACTTGGCCCCAACGGTTCCGGATGGTGGTATGGACCGAAACGATCCCTTGGGTCGATATGGGGACGAAGAGGTCGTTCTGGCCATCCTGGTTCGGCGTGAAGACATTGGGCAGGTCAAGGGTCAAATTGCAATTCTTAAAGGCAACATGCACGGTATCCACTTCGCTGCAATTGCTTCTGGTCACCCGCACCCAATAGGTTCCGTCCTCGGTAACGTTGAACGTCGGGTCCGTGGAATTGTCCTGCCACAAGTAGGTTGCATCCGGTGTGCTGGCATGAAGGAGCAATGTGTTGCCCTCGCACAAGGTCCTGTCTCCGCCCAGGTCGATGCTGCAGTTGACCAAAGAGGTGTCGTTGCAGTTTTGGCAAAACGAATTGATCAGTCCCGAACTTCCCTCCGGCGCCGTGGTCACCATGAGCCAATTGTGTGCCGCTTGTTCCGGCGTGGCCGTGAATGAAATTGAATTCGTGGTCCAAGTATTCCCGACGGCGGGAAGGTCCCCAACATAGTAGTACAGGCCCGGTAAATAGCCGGTATAGATGCTGGGACTGAACGCAGCGTCACTCCCGAACCCTTGGCTTACGTAGTTAAAGGCAAAGGAATAGGTCTGGCCCGCGACCAAAGTCGTATCCAAGCGTAGGCCGAAACCCTCGCCTCCAGTTGTCCAAGTTGTGGCATTCCCGATAAAGATGGCGCTGCAGCCAGCGCCATTGGACGGAGGCGGAATGGTGAGGTCCGCTGTTGGCAGGGCGCCGATCCAGCTGGTGCCATCCCACTGAAGCAGGTCTGCTTGGGTGGATCCGAGGTTCGCCAGATCACTGCTCGAAACAAAACCAGGTGATGGACCTGCACTTGAAAAACAGGAGTCAACGATGGTTTGGCCGAAGCCGACTGATTCAACTAAAAGGAAAAGTAAGGATAGGAACCACTTAGCCTTCCCCGCGGATCCATGAGAGCTAAGTACTAGCGAATGAGGGCTCACACCAAAGGCAGTTGCGCTGTCGGTGAAGGGGACGTAGAGACCATTCACCATGATCAACGAGGTGAGTGGTCCATCACCGGTGCTCGATCTCAGGCAAGGACGATATCAATAGAGCAGCTCATTTCCGTTCCCGAACGGCTTCCGCAGCTCGTACTTCAGATCATGCAGCACACTCGCCTTCACGTTGATGCGGAAGGTGAAGCTTTTGCGCACGCCCAAGGGGATCACATTCGCATTGAATTCCCAGCAGTGCAGGTCCCAGTAAAGGTTGAGCGAGGTGGGCGTCCATTCGCCGGCTTCCATGTCGTAGCCGCTGCTGAAGCCGAGCTTCCAGTACTTGAGGATGTTCAGGTCGCCGCTGAAGAGCACGCTCTGCGTTTGCTGTTCCGTGTACTCCGCGACTTGATAAGCCCGCGCCATGGACCAGCTATAATTGACGCGCACGTGCCACGGGATGCTGAAATTCACCTTCGCGCCTTTGCTCGGATCGGCCTCAGCCACCACTTGGTCATCGTTGCTGCTCCCTGCTAAGGGCTTCCCGTAGCGCTTGCTCTGGAGTTCGAAGCCCAAGGCTGCGTTCGCATTCGACAAATGCGCGAGCGCGCCATCCGCCGTACGTGCAGCACGGTCGAGCCGGCGGCCCAAGCTGTCGGTGGCATAAGGGTCGAAGGTGGCGGCCACGTTCAGGTCCAGGAAATTGAACAGCCGCGTGCGGGCAGCGGTGCTCACCGGCGACCAGCGAACGGAATCCTTCAGCAGGTCGTAGTTGGCGTTGATGCCCAAATAGTCCAGCAGTTTCAACTTCGTAAGGACGGGATCACCTTTGGCATCGGTTTTTCTGGATAGCACTTTGCCTTCGAGGCTTTGCACCAGACCCAAGGAGACGAGCCCGCTGGCGTTGGGGGAGGGCGTGCCGTAAATGCCGATGTCGTAGGGTGAATAGGACGCATCGGTTCCGCCCGGGCCGTAGGGGCCGAAGATGCGCGTATCGTTGCCGGGCAGGTAGGTGAGCGCGGCGCTGGGCGTCACCACATGGCGGATGGCCTTCAGCCTTCCGCTGCGGAACACGTACATGCCGTAGAGCTTGCTGGTGGCCGTGGCACCGATGCTCCAGTCGAAGGTGTTGTTGATGCCGGGAATGGTATCCGTGAGCAGCGTGTCCGTGGCTTGCAAGTAGGTTTTCCGCTGGAGATCGAAATAAGTGCGGTCGGAGATGTTGAGCTGCGGGTTCAGCGTGAAGGCGCGTGTTTTGAAGGAGGTGCTCACGGTTCCGGTGTGGCGCACACCGTTGCGCATGCGGTCCAGCAAATTCGGGATGTTGGCAATGCTGATCTGGTCTTCCGTGGTGCTGAGCCGGTTCTCGAAAACGCTGCTCCATGACACGCCGATGTTCTCATACCACTTCGGTGCGCCTACGGTCTGCGGGCTGAACCAAGTGCCAGGGAAGAAGCGCTGCACGTTGAAGTTCACCGATGGCAGCGTGACATCGAAAGACCGGTTTAGCGTGTTCTGGCTGTGTCTTGCACCCACGCTAAGGCTATACGGCTTTCCGGTCCACAGGTGGCTCCAGGTGATATTGCTCTGGAACGTATTGCTCAGATAATCCTGCGTGCTGCTGTTGAAGTTGTTGGTGAAGTTCTGGCTGGAACCCGCATTCACGCTGGCGTTGAAGCGGTCGGTGAGGCTCGCCTTGGGATCGAGCAGGTGGTTCCAGCGGATGAAGAACGTGCGCTGTTCGCTGAAATCCGGGTATTCGCGGATGCTGTTGAGCTTGTCGCTGTATTGCAGATCCATGGAACCACTGAACCGGTATCGTTGGGCGTAACGCGTAATGGAGCGCAGACCCCAGCTGCCACGGCTGTAGATGTCCGCGGTGAGCTGCTCATCGAAGTTATCGCCGAGCGGTAGGTAGTAGCCACCGTTCAGCAGGTACAATCCGTATTGGTCGCTGGTGCCCCAGGATGGGATCAGTAGGCCCGCGCTGCCGCCTTTGTGGTTGGGGAACAGGCCGAAAGGCACCACCAGTGGCGTGGGCACCTTGCCGATCTTCATGATGGCCGGCCCGGCCACGATCTTGTCGTCCGGGATCACGATCATGCGGCTCACCGCGAACTGGTAGTGGGGGTGGGGCCGGTCGCAGGTGGTGAGCCTTCCGCCCAAGCTGTGTACCTCGCCATTCGCGTGGCGCTTGCTGATCCGGGCCAATGCGTAGAGTTGCGATTCCTGCGTCCGAACTTCCTTGATCAAGCCTTCCTTGGTGTCAAAGTTGTAGCGGATGCTGTCCGCTGTGATGTCCTTTCCGCCTTGGGTGAAGGTTGGAAAGCCTGAGGGATTCCCGGTGCTGTCCAAGGTGCCGAACGCATGCACTTCGTTCTTGGCCAGATCGAGCATGATGCGGTCTGCAGAAAGCACCACGTCCTGGTATTCCACCTTGGCAGCGCCAAAGAGGTACACGGTTTGCTGGGCCACGTTGTAACGCATGCTGTCCCGGGCACTGTACTTCACTTCCTCCCCGAGGCCTTGTGCCATGGCGGGTTTGCACGCCATTCCTAACAACAGCGTGATGAAAATGCACCTGATCGTCCTCCGGGCCCCCGCCATGGCAGGGCTACCTTCGCGCTCGCCGTTCGAAAGGGCGGTACGGAAAGTGGATATGCGGGGTGAAAAGGCCATTCAATTCTTCAGCGGCGCTGCGGCGCCGAAAGTAGCGGTTGCACGCCGTGCGGGCCTGAACGCACCGATGGGCGCTGCATTGCGCGCACTGATCATCGCTGCCTTTTTTTGTTCCGGAGTTGCACAGGTCTTTGCGCAGCAGCCCACCAAGGACGCCAACCACGTGGGGACAGTGGTGCTGGACGCCGGCCACGGTGGGAAGGATCCCGGGAACCTCGGCACCAAGCGGTACAAGACCACAGAGAAACACATCGCGCTTGCCGTTACGTTGGCCGTGGGCAAGTACATCAAGGAGAACCTGCCCGACGTGAACGTGATCTATACCCGGGAGGACGATCGCTTCATCGAGCTGATGGAACGGGACAACATCGCCAACCGTAATAAGGCCGACGTGTTCATCAGCATCCATTGCAACGCCAATAGCAACACCGACCCGCACGGTTGCGAGACCTACGTGATGGGGCTGCACAAGACCGAGGCCAACATGAAGGTGGCCATGAAGGAGAACGAATCCATCCTGCTGGAAGCGGACCACGCGCTGAAGTATGACGGCTACGACCCAAAGGATCCGGAAAGCATGATCGCGCTCAGCCTGCGCCAGAATGCCTATATCGACCACAGCCTCCTGCTCAGTTCCTTGGTGCAGAACCAGTTCAAGGAACGGGTGGGCCGCGTGAACCGTGGGGTGAAACAGGCCGGCTTCCTCGTCATCAGCTACACCACCATGCCCGCCGTGCTCATTGAGCTGGGCTTTCTCACCAATGCCAACGAGGAGGATTTCCTGCAAAGCCAGAAAGGGCAGGACTACATGGCCTCCGCGATCTACCGTGCATTCAAAGAGTATAAAGATCTGATCGAGCACAAGGACGTGGCCTTCAATACCCCGGCCAAACCCGATACTGCCGCTGCAGACCCCGTGAAAGCCGCCCCCGGCAAGGATACCGGCGTCGTTTTCAGAGTGCAGATCATCACCAGTAGCAAACCGATACCGAAAGGCTCGGCCAAGTTCAACGGACTGGAGGCCGATGAGCAAAAGGCGAATGATCTTTGGAAATACAGCGTGGGCGCCGAACCAACCTTGGAGGCTGCGCGTATCGTACAGGACAAATGCAAGCAAAAGGGGTTCTCGGGTGCCTTCATCACCGCTTGGAAGGACGGCAAACGCATCGAACTCCAACAAGCCGTTAACTTGGTCCGGTAGAAATCGGACCGCCACCTTAAGCCCCCCATTCCACTGCCAGTCTTCAAACGCCAGTATTCCATCGCACTCTTGGTCCTAGGGGGCATCGTGCTGCTGATCTTCGGGGTCAACTATCTCAAGGGGTTGGACCTGTTACAGCGCCGCAACATTTACCACGCTGTATATGCGGATGTTTCTGGCATTAACGACGCCACACCCGTGCTCTACCACGGCTTCAAAGTGGGCCAGGTGATCGGGACGGCGCTGCTGCCCGATGGTAGCGGCCGCATCGACGTGACTTTCCAGATCGACGAGGAGCGACTTCAACTCACCAAGGACACCAAGGCCGAACTCTTCAGCGCCGATCTGTTCAGCCGTGCCGTGCGTTTGCAATTAGGGACCGGTGCCCCTGCCGAACGCGGCGATACCTTGAATGGCGGAGCGGAGATGAGCCTTACCGAATCCGTCAGCTCCCAGATCGACCCCTTGAAGCGCAAGGCGGAGGGCATGTTGGCGAGCGTGGATTCAGTGCTCACCTCGTTCCAGCTGATCTTGAATGAAAATGCTCGGGGTGACATCGATGCCAGCTTCACCAATCTGCGCGGGACCTTGGAGAACATCAACGCCACCACGAAGAAGCTGGATGAATTGGTGGGCAGGGAAAGTAGCCATATCAGCAGCATCCTGGCCAATGTGGACAAGGTGAGCGGGAATTTGGCCGCGAACAACCAGCACCTTACCAACATCCTGGCCAACGCGGACAGTGCCACCGCCGCCTTGGCCAATGGCCGCTTGCAGCGCATGATGGCCAACCTCGAGGCCACTTCCAACGAACTGAAAGCCACCATGGACAAGATCAATGGTGGGCAAGGCACACTGGGCAAGCTGATGAACGACGACAGCCTCTACGTGAACCTGAACGCGGCAAGCCGCCAGATGGACCTGCTGCTTGAGGATGTCCGCCTGAATCCGGGCCGTTACCTCAGTATCTTCGGACGGAAGGATAAGCTGCCCAAGCTGAGCGGCAGTGACATCGAGCGCATCCGCGACGCTTATCCGCCGAAGCCCACGCCATGAGCATCGCTTCCATCGTTTTCCTCCTTGCCTTCGTGGCCGCCGCTTGGTGGTTCACGTGGAACGTGAAACGCATCCGGAGAAATATTCTGCTGGGTCGCGAAGAGGACCGCACTGATCGGCCCAGTGAGCGCTGGGCACTGATGACGAAGGTCGCATTGGGCCAGAGCAAGATGGTGGTAAAGCCCATCGCAGGGATGCTGCACATCGTCGTCTACGCTGGCTTCGTGATCATCAACATCGAAGTACTTGAGATCGTCATCGACGGCATCTTCGGGACCCACCGCGTGCTGAGCTTCATGGGTGGCTTTTACAATTTCCTTATCGGATCGTTCGAGATCCTTGCCGTGCTTACCTGGTTGGGTTGTGCGATCTTCCTGGCCCGTCGCTTTGTCCTCCGCATCAAGCGTTTCTGGATGCGGGAGATGACCGCTTGGCCGCGCACGGATGCCGCTTTGATCCTCGCTTTCGAGATCTTGCTGATGTCCGCCTTCCTGCTGATGAATGCTGCGGACCATACGCTGCAGGGCATGGGCGTGGAGCACTACGTAATGGCCGGTTCATTCCCCGCTAGTGCCTACATCGCCCAGCTTTTCCACTTTTCAGATCTTGCACCTGCCACGCTCATTGGCATCGAGCGCTTCAGCTGGTGGTTCCACATCATCGGCATCCTCGGCTTCCTGAACTACCTGCCTTACAGCAAGCACTTCCACATCCTGCTGGCCTTCCCGAACGTGTGGTATAGCAAGTTAGCGCCGAAGACGGAGATGTCCGACATGCCTCGCGTTACTGCGGAGGTGAAGAGCATGCTGGACCCGTCCATCCCGCCGCCCACGCCACCAGTGGAGCCAACGAATGGCATGCCGCCTGAGCATTTCGGCGCCAAGGACGTTTTCGACCTTACGTGGAAGGCCCTGATGGATGCCTACACCTGCACCGAATGCGGGCGCTGCACCAGCGTTTGCCCGGCCAACATCACCGGCAAGCTCCTTAGTCCGCGGAAGGTGATGATGGACACGCGCGACCGACTGGAGGAAGTGGGAAAGGTCATTGACGCGAAAGGCAAGTGGGAGGATGATGGCAAGAGCCTCTTCAGCCGGATCACTGAAGAAGAGCTTTGGGCCTGCACCACCTGCAATGCCTGCACACAAGCCTGTCCGGTGAACATCGATCCGGTGGAGATCATCCTGGACATGCGCCGCTTCTTGGTAATGGAGGAGAGCAAGGCGCGTCCGGCATTGAACGCCATGTTCACCACCATCGAGAATAATGGAGCCGCATGGGCTTTTGGACCTGATCAACGTATGAAATGGACGGAGTAATGAATGACCCCATCAAGGTGCCTACCATGGCTGAATTCGCGGCCAGCGGTGAAGTACCTGAAGTGCTCTTCTGGGTAGGCTGCATGGGTTCATTCGATGACCGGGCGCGGAAGATCTCCAAGGCTTTCGTGCGCATCCTTTCTGCGGCCAAGGTGAAATTCGCCGTGCTGGGGCAGGAAGAGAGCTGCACTGGCGATCCAGCTCGACGCGCTGGCAATGAGTTCCTCTTCAATATGCAAGCATTGCAGAATGTCACCGTGCTCAACGGCTATGGCATCAAGCGCATTGTTACCGCCTGCCCGCATTGCTTCAACACCATCAAGAACGAATACCCTGCACTGGGTGGCGAGTACGAGGTGATGCATCATAGTCAGTTCATCAACACATTACTGAAAGAGGGCCGCATCACAGTGGATGGTGGCAGCTTCGCAGGCAAACGCATCACCTTCCACGATCCGTGCTATTTGGGTCGTGGCAATGGCGAATATGAGGCTCCGCGTGAAGTGTTGCTGAAGCTGGACGCCGCGCTGGTGGAGATGAAGCGTAGCAAAGCGAACGGATTGTGCTGCGGCGCGGGCGGTGCGCAGATGTGGAAGGAGGCTGAGCCGGGTAATAAGGAGGTGAATGTGGAACGGACCGAGGAGGCCATTGCCACCGATGCCACCATAATCGCCGCAGGCTGTCCATTTTGCAACACCATGCTCAACGACGGTGTGAAGCACTTCAATAAGGAAGGCTCCGTGGTGGTAAAGGACATCGCAGAGCTGATCGCGGAAGCAGGGGACCTGTAAGCATCCCCTTCAAATTCCGCGGAACTCGTTCCCTGCGGATATCCAAGTAAACCGTACGTATTTGCCCGACCGCTTTCGCGCTTCCACATTTTTGCTGTTCCTTTCCATAAGGAAACAGGAATAAAAATGCGGAAGCACGACGACCTGGCCAGCGCGATCACCCGGTCGCCCATGATCCGTGTTGTTGTTCCTTTCATATTCGGCTTATGGCTTGCGCGCTATTTTCAGGCTAATTGGATATGGTATTGGGAGCTTTTTGTTGCTGCGCTCATTTTCGCATTTTGGCTTTGGGCGGTAAGGTTGAAATATGCGCTGCGTTGGTTGCCGGGCGTGGGATTTATTCTGTTGTTCGTGGCAATGGGCGGCTTGCGTCAACGCTTGGCAGCGGTGCAGTTGCGCGAACACCACATCCAGAATATAGGGCATGGCGCGGAGGGATTTGAGTTAGAGGTCGCCGAGCTTTCGTCGATCAAAGAGCGCACTGTCCGGGCATGGGCAGATGTGACATCGGCTCTTGTGGAGGGGAAACCGGTGCCGGCGGCAGGCCGCGTACTGCTCACCTTGATGCGCGACAGTTTACATGCAATTCCAGCGGTGGGGGACCGGCTGCTTGTAAGCGGTCGGTTGGAGCCCATTGACCGCACCCCGGATCCCGGAGGATTCGACCAGAGGCTATGGGCTGCTTACCACGGTGCCGCTTTCGCCCTTTTTGCTCCAGCGGAAAAGTGGCAGCTCATCCGCGCCAATAAGCTCGGATCCGGTTTCTTCGCCGATGCGCGCACCAGTGTTGCCCAATGGCTTCGGGATTCAGGACTACCCCCGCGCGAACGAGCGTTGGCAAAGGCGATCCTGCTGGGCATGCGTGATGAGCTGGAACCCGAACAGAACCAAGCCTTCGTGCGCAGCGGCACCATCCATGTACTGGCCGTGAGCGGCACGCACGTGGGCATCATCTACGTGGCCGTTGTGTGGGCCTTGGTGCGGCTTGGGAAGGGGCGGAGGGCACGCCTTCTGCGCGGAGCCATCGCCTTGTGCGCACTCTGGATGTATGCAGGTCTCACCGGCTTTACTCCTTCGGTGCTGCGCGCCACGGTAATGTTCTCGCTGTTCACCATAGCGGAAATGGTGCAATGGCGCATCGGATCCATCAACAACCTCGCTGCTGCTGCCTTCCTGCTCTTGATGTGGGACCCGGTAATGCTCGGCCAACTGGGCTTCCAGCTTTCCTTCCTCGCCGTGTTGGGCATAGCGGTGTTCTATAAGCCCATCAACCTGGCCTGGACTCCGCCCAATTCCGTCGCTGCCTTCTTCTGGTCGTTGATCGCGGTGAGCTTGGCGGCACAGGCATTCACTATCCCGCTTTGCTTGTACATGTTCCACGCCTTCCCCGTATGGTTCCTGCCGGCGAACATGGCCATCGTGACCTTGGTGGGCTTTGGCGTTTACGGCGCCATCGCCGTGGTGTTGTTGCATGCGGTCCCGGTGATAGGGCCCATGCTTTCGGTGGGTCTGAAATGGCTGCTGATGCTTTTAGGCACGGCAACCGGATTTTTCGCCACACTGCCGGGTGCATACCCCGCCGTTCGTGTGGGCTGGTGGGGCATGGTGGGCATGTACGCGCTGCTCGTCTTTTTCGCTTCCTGGGTACTGCAAGGCCGCCGTTCATCGCGCAGCATCACCTTGGGGTTGCTCTCGGTCCTGCTTTGCGGCTGGGCCTGGACGGCGCACGAACGCAATGGCCAACGGAACTTCACCGTGTATGACGACAAGGACAATACGATGTGTTCGGTGCTGGATGGCCGCACCTTGTATGCCTTCCGCACCGCGGCGAGCGAGCGCTTGGATGCCAAGTTGGAAGCACACGCGCGGAATGCAGGTATCTCGCGCGTGGTGATCTGCGACAGCATGCCCCAAGTGATCAATGCCGGTGATAGGAAGGTCCTTCTCTTGCCCATAGGCACAACGCCTGCACCGTGGGATACCGCCCAGAAAGTAGGCGAGGTCGTGCTGTACGGGAATTCCCGTAGGGCCAGGCAATACGCTTCAGCCTTTCGCCCCGATAGTGCCGTGAAGATGGTGCTGGCCTCCAGCCTGTCCTCCTTTGCCCGAAAGGACCTTCGCCAATGGAGCGATACGAACGGTCTGCGCAACTTCGACATGCGGGCAAACGGTGCGTATGTTAGTCCCAGATGATCGTGGAAGGTGTCCGCTGGAAACGCGTTGAAAGTGGTGATACCGATACCTTTCCCGAAGGTCGACTGACGCGCATTCTTGTAGCGGGCAAGGCGCTTTGTATCGTGCGCAACGGAGGCAAGCTTCACGCCCTTCTCGACCGATGTCCGCACCAAGGAAGCAGCTTCGTTGGAGGTTGGTGCGAAGGCGGTGACGTTATCTGTCCGTTGCACCGCATGGGCTTCAACTTAACGACGGGCCGCAACCGCGGTGGCGGGACGGACAGCGCTGAAGTTTTTCCCATAGAAGAGCGTCCCGACGGCGTGTTCATCGGCTTCGCGTACACCACCTTCAAGATCTTCGGGGTGGAGCTGTGGTAGCGGGAACTAAAGTTCGTCGAGCCGCAACGTCTCTTTTAACCGGACACCTTTTTCGGTCTGTTCCACTGTGGCGCACTCCGTATCACTGTCGTGCTCGAAGAAGAGGATATGCCCTTCAGCCGCAGCCTTCGCCAATACCGGCACTTTCTCCTGCATACTCAGCAATGGCCGCGTATCGTAACCGATCACCCAGGGAACGGGGATGTGGTGCTTGCTCGGCATCAGGTCCGCCAAGTAGACCACCGTTCTGCCTTTGTACCGGATGTGTGGGATCATCATAGCGTCTGTGTGGCCGTTCACCATCAGCACGTCGAACCCCGGGAAAAGCTCTTTCACATAAGGCGTGTCCGTTCCCTCTTTCCGCACCACGTCCACGAATTTCAACTGGCCGCTTTCCTGGATCGGCAGGATGTTCTCCTTCAAGAAGCTCGCTTTCTCACGGGCGTTCGGTTTGGTGGCCCATTCCCAGTGGTAGCTGTTGCTCCAGTAGGTCGCATTCTTAAAGGTCGGCACCAATTTGTCGCCCACGCGCTTGATGCTGCCCCCGCAATGATCGAAATGCAAGTGTGTGAGGAACACATCCGTGATGTCGTCCGGTGAAAATCCTTTTGCTTTCAAGGAACCTTCCAATGTAGCATCGCCGTGCAGGTCGTAATGGCTGAAGAACTTTGCGTCCTGTTTGTCGCCGAGGCCGTTGTCGATCAAGATCAGGCGCCCTTCATCTTCCACCAGCAGGCAGCGCATGGCCCAGTTACACATGTTGCGCTCGTCCGCAGGGTGCACCTTGCTCCACAAGCTCTTGGGCACCACGCCGAACATGGCACCTCCGTCCAATTTGAATAGACCGGTATCGATGGTATGCAGCTTCATCCTGTGCCAGCACGGGTTTGGCCATGCTGGTGTTGGCCAAAGGTCGGGATTTTGTGGAGTGTCCGGTTGGCGCCGTAGCCGACCCGCCCCAAAACGCTATACCATGAAGTAGTAGCCCTCGTCCTGCATTTGGCCTTGTCGCCGGGGGCAGTGTGCACAGAGGTCGTTACCCACGATCTCGTAGGCGCGCTTCACGGCCATCATGGTGCTGCTATAGCGCACTTTCTGCTCGCGGAACACTTCCGCCCTCAACAGGTCAGCTCCCGTCCGCTGCATCATTTCGTGCAGGTCGTCGTTCACCCCGCACAGGATCACCTGAATGCCGCGGTCTTCGGTGCGCTGCACCAGATCGCTCAATAGATGTAGGCAGACGGCATCCGGATTCCGGGCACGTTTCAAGCGGAGCACGAGCACCTTGGTATTGCCCGTTAGCCTTCTTTCTATAGTGCGGAAATGTTCTTCCAAGGTGGTGGCACTGCTGAAGAACATCTCGCCTTCAAGTCCGAAGATCAGGATACGGCTGCACTCCGGGTCGTCCGGCATGCGTTCCGCGATCACGCGGTCCTTGGTGACGGTGAATTCCGAGAGCAGCATGCGCCCCGCGCGTGGCACGGCCAGCAGGAAGGAAAGGAATACACCGATCAAAACGCAGAATTCAATGGAGATGAACACGGCACTGAAGGCAGTGGCCAGCACGATGCCCGCATCGAATTTCGAGGCGCGCAGGTGGTAACGCAAGGCCTTGGGGTCGATCAACCGAAGGCCGGTGAGGATCAATATGCCCGCCAAACAAGCCTTGGGGATGAACTGCGCATAAGGTGCGAACAACACCACGATCAAGGCAACGGCCCCTGCGGAGAAGATACCGGACCATTGCGTGCGCGCCCCGGCCTGCACGTTGATGGCGCTACGCGTGATCGAACCGGAACCGGGAATGCCCTTGAACAGACCGGCACCCACGTTGGCCAAGCCTTCCGAAAGGCAGATCTGGTTGAGGTCCAATTGCTGGCGTGTTGTGGTGGCAATGCTTTTGGACATCGCAATGGCTTCCAACAACCCCAGTGTGCCGATGGCCAAGGCGGATGGTGCGAGGTCTTTCAGCAAGCCTTTGTCGAACAGGGGAATGTGAAAAGAAGGCAGCTTAGCAGGAATATGTCCTACCACGGAAATACTCCCTTGGTGGATCCACCACGTGACCCAGGAAACACCGATCACGGTGACCAAGAGCTCGGGGAAGAGTTTCCAGTTCAAGGCCTTTTTCATCTTCCGAAACCCTACTACGAGTGCGATGGAAGCCAGGCCTACCGCCAATGTGGAGGGGTCCACGGTTCCCCCCTGTGTCATGGAGTGCCAAAAGCGCATGACGAATGGCTCATGCACATCGCCCTTATAGCTCAGGCCAAGCAGGTTCTTGAGCTGGTCCATCACCAGCAGTACCGAAGCGCCTGCGGTGAAACCGACCACGACGGAATGCGAGATGTAGCGCGTAAGGTCACCGATGCGGAGGACTGCGATGATCACCTGAAGAACGCCGATCATCAAGGCGAGCACTAGGACGGCGTTCACCTTGTCCTCCATCAAGGGGATCATGGCCGTGGCCGAGAGCACCGCGATGGAGATGGCGTTGGTAGGGCCGTTGATCAATTGCCGGCTGCTGGCGAAGAATGCCCCGATCGCCGTCATCACCACCGCGGTGTACAAGCCGTACTCCGCCGGTACGCCGGCCACCAATGCATACGCTACGGCCTGCGGCACCGCTACCGCGGCAACGGAAAGTCCGGCCAGCAGATCAGCGCGCGCCACATGCCCGTTGTACTTGCGTAGGCTGTCCAGCGCGGGGAAGTAGCGCCACCACCCCTGTGGGAATTCATCGATGTTCCGGGCGGAAGCCTGAGCCATGGTGCAAGTATCGCGATTTCCCGCCGTCGTTTGGTCGGGATGGACGTATATCTGTCAAAAGACAAGGGCGTTGTACGGGAATGGCAAGCGCGCTGTTGCAGGCATCATGCAAAAAGGATGTCCGCCCTGTTTCAGGAAAGGAAAGGTGCCCGCTTTAACATAGGTCATTGAGCTATTTAGAAGCCCAGGACCGGGCTTTCCGCATCTTCACCCAGATGCTGTGCGGAAAAAACTTTCCACCAGTCCTGTTCCACGCTAGGTGTGGAACGAAAAAGGCCTCCACTTTCGCGGAGGCCTTTTTGCACCTTAAGTGCCCAGGACTGGACTTCCCGCATCGTCACTCCGTGCCGTGCGGGATAAACTTCTCGCCAGTCCCATTCCACGCTCCCTTGGAACGAAAAAGGCCTCCACTTTCGCGGAGGCCTTTTTGCACCTTAAGTGCCCAGGACTGGACTTCCCGCATCGTCACTCCGTGCCGTGCGGGATAAACTTCTCGCCAGTCCCATTCCACGCTCCCTTGGAACGAAAAAGGCCTCCACTTTCGCGGAGGCCTTTTTGCACCTTAAGTGCCCAGGACTGGACTCGAACCAGCATAGCCTTTCGGCCACACGCCCCTCAAGCGTGCGTGTCTACCAATTTCACCACCTGGGCAAGGGGGCGCAAATATAGAAGTCCGGAGCATTGGTAAAACCCTTCATTTTTTCAGCAGCCGGGACACGTACCGTCCACGGTCGGTCAGGACCAACACCGTGTATAGGCCGGGTGCCGATCCGGCCACGGAAAAATGGTCCGCATCCACCACGTGGGAAACGCGTCTGCCCGCACCGTCCAATACGGTGATCTGCAAGATCCGCGTGTTTCCTGGCAGTTGCACGTGCACAAGGTCTTCGGCAGGATCCGGGACCAGGGTCATGTTGATCCGATCTGCTTCGGTCGCTGCCAAGCCGGTTGGGCAGACCAGCGCATTGATGTGCTCCCAGATCTGGTCGTTCAGCACCGTGGCAACGGGAAGCGGACCGTCGGCAGGGTTGCCAAAACGCACCAACACCATATCCCTGCTGGGCACTACGTTGATGAGTTGGTCGTTCTTTCCCAAGGCGTTGTAGGCATCAGCCGGTTCGTGGACCATTAGTGGACCTTGAAAGATGAACTGCGTTTGAGGCAGCATGTAGGTGGGCTGCCCGTTCAGCCACCAGAGGTACCCATAGCTCTGGTTCAAGCTTTGTGAGGGAGAGGTGGCCGCATTGAAATATGCCGTGTCGTGCAGGAGCGTGTCCGTGTCCCACACCATGCGGTTCAAGGCCAACAGCCCGAAACGTGCCGCGCTGCGCGCCGTGCTGTAGTACACTTTGTTGTATCCGTTCGGCAACCATACGCCGTCCATTCCGATCGGGTCGCGTAACCTGTAATTGAAATAGGTGCTGAAGTTCTGGCCTGTGCCATTGGCGACCACGTTATGCAGCAACGTGTAGGGTGCATTATGATACGCCCAGCGGTCACCGGCGTCAGCGAGATAGGTCAGACATGCAGGATCAGTGCAGTCATTCTCAGGTACTCCGTCATCCATGCCGGTGGTCATGGTGAGCTGGTTGCGCACGGTGATCGCAGCCTCCTGCACGGGTGTTTCCTGCGTCCATCCGGCTCCGAGATACGTGGCCGTAGGCTCGTTGATGTCCAAGTAGCCGTCTTCCTGTGCAAGTCCGACAATGGCGCTTACGAGCGTTTTACCAGCGCTGGCCCAGTACCACGAACTGTCCTGCGTGAAGGTTCCGTTGTAATGCTCCAACACGATCCGGCCTTGATATAAAAGGATGAAGGCCTTGGTGCCGTTCGTGTCCAAGAAGTCGTACAGCGAGTCGATGCGGTCAGTGCACCACCCCAGCACGGAGGGGTCCGTGGTTTCCCATGCACTGCCTGCCACATCTGGAGGGAAATAGGACGTTTGGGCGCTGGAGATCTTCGGTGTGATCAAGGGGCAGGACAGCAGCAATAGAACAAGCAGCCGACAGCTGGTCCAAGTACCCGGGACCGAAGAGGCACTGCTACTCTTCATTTTCCGGTATCGTCAACTTCTTGATCCGCACCAGTGGACCTGGGCACATTTGGCCATGGCAGGCCGCGCAAGTTTGCACCAGAGCGTTGAATACTTCCGTACGTTCGGACGTGGGTGAGGTGTATAAGGCATCCAGCTGGTTAAGCCATGCTTGCGCATAAGGATCGAAGGTGCTATGATCCACCATCCCCGGCGTGCTTTCCGCGGTCATGATGGCCTTGAACCGCTTCGGGTATTCCGGCAGATCCTTTCCAGCAGCCAAGTGTTTACCCGTGGAATCCGCGTAGGCGGTCATGTCGCGCATGAGCAGCGCCAGTTGGCTGGTGGGCGGGGGCTGGCCTTTTACCACACGGGCCGGTTCCGCGTGAGTGGGAGCAGGGTCGACTTGTGCCATGCGGCTTGAACAGGCAGGCAGGAGGATGGCAGCTAGTGCCATCGCGATGTAGTGACGGAGCTTAAGCGGGGAGGGTTGGTGATGACCCATGTTTCGTTGTTTTTTGTTCAACTTGGCCTGCCAAGCTGGCCGGAAGTTTATCACGGCCCAAAGTTCGCGTATCCGGCCCCAAAATGCACCGATCCGATCCTCAACCCATCGACCACGATCGGCGCAGGCTGTTCACTGCGTTGCTACCACCCACTATGGCGGTAGCGCTGATGTGGATCGTACTGGCATTTGATCTGGTGTACCATTTGGATCTTTCGCGCTTTGGAATTCTGCCACGCACGCTGATCGGCCTGCGTGGTATAGTGCTGGCCCCCTTCCTGCATGCGGGTGTGGACCACTTGCTCAGTAACACCGTTCCCTTGTTGGTCCTGGGCTGGTTCACGGTTTACTTCTACCCGAAAGCGAGCGGTAGGGTGGTGCTAGTGAGTTGGTTGGCCACGGGCCTCTGGGTTTGGGTGGTCGGCAGGGACAGCCATCACATCGGTGCTAGCGGCGTGGTGTATGCTTTGGCCGGTTTCGTTTTCTTCAGCGGCCTTTTCCGCAGGCGCATCGCTTTGATGGCCGTCTCGTTGATCGTGGTATTCCTGTACGGAAGTATGTGGTGGGGCATGCTGCCGCTGCAGCCAAGTGTGAGTTGGGAAAGCCATCTCTTCGGCGGCGTGGTGGGCAGCGTGATGGCGTGGCTCTATCGGAGAATTCCTCCTGCACACGTGCCGCCGCCGCGCATTTATGATGATGAGGACGACGAGCTCGATGGTCAAGATCCACCGATCGCCTACCAAGATCCCGGCGACGTGCAAAGTCCCACACCGGATCTCGGCCCGCGACTTCCGCCGGACCCCATGTACGATCCCTCGCGCACCAGCAGCACATATCCGTGGGGGTAGTGGTAACGGCTATGGGCAGTGCGAGGCGGCGGCGTGTTAAGCGTTCGACCTATTGCCAAGAATGCATTGATGCATTTTCCAAGCATATCATCGGTCAGCAACCTGCATTTCTCAGCAGCCGGCGCCTCCGCTGCTCAGCAGCCAATAGATCGTCCTCCGTGCCTCCGTGGTGAAAACACCTTTACTCGCACTCGATCAACAGCTCGTCCGCGAAGATGAACGACGGATCGCCTTTTCCGGGGTGCCAATCCGGGCACGGACCAGGGTTCTTCGCGATCACCTTGATGTACCGGGCATGCTTATTCAACAGTTCCGTCATCATGTCCATTGTCTGGGAGCCGCCGGAGTCGCGGGGCACGGTATTCTCCACAGTGGCACTGCTCCAAGTGCGACCATTCGTACTCCATGCGAACTTCACGCTTTGCGGGTACCAGATCCACGACCATGCGTCCTGCAGTACGCCAAGCCCCAATCGCTTCAGCACCTTTACGCTGCCGAGGTCGACGGTGGCCAGCACATCCTCACCCAAGAAGCCCTGCCAACCTCCTACCCGGAAGTCCCGGGTTCCCCGCACACCATCGATCAGTGCGATCTCCCCGGCGGCGGGGTATTGCGCGCTCCATTGGCTCTCCACGGTGATGGTACGCGCTGGATCAAGCCAAGCGTAATGTGCCGTGATGAGAGGACTTGAGGAACCTCCATTAACGGCAACGGCTTTCACGAAAGCGGTGGTGTCAACCGTGAAAGGTGCCTTGTAGAGGGTGCTGTTCTGTGTAGGCTTGCTGCCGTCCACCGAATAGAAGATGCTATCGCTGGGCTGCAACGTTCCCAACGTTATTACCATCGGTCCGGTGAACGCCTCTGCCGGTGCCGTGATCACGGGTGAGCTCGGGAGATACGTGCGGTCAGCGTCCTGTTCGTTTGCACCTTCGAGTGATGGCCGGTTCATGGAGGCTGTCGGTCTGTCGCTTGGCCGCCATTCGCTGGTGAGGTTCAATTTCAGGTCCATCCCTTTCATCAAGGTGGAGTAGGGGATGTGCTCTACAAGTCCTTTCACGCCGTTCAGCTCCGTGGAGCCGATCACACGCGCGCCATTCCGATCTTCCGTGGAGCGGACCTTCACCTCATTCCCATTGGGCAGGTGGATCCGGTAGGCGTGGAACAACGGAGAGTGCAGTTCAAAGCGCGGGTCTCCGGGGGCGATCTGGTAAAGGCCCAAAGCACCCATTACGTACCAAGCGCTCATCTGTCCGCAGTCCTCATTCCCGCTAAGGCCGTCAGGGGCGTCGTGGTAAAGCTCGTTCAGGATGCGGTCAACCACGCGCTGTGCTTTGTCCGGCCGGCCCACCCGGTCATACATCCAAGCCATGGCGTGGCTGGGTTCATTGCCATGTGCGTATTGGCCGATCAAGCCCGTGATGTCGCTCTGGTCGCGACCGTGCGTTTGGTCCTTGGCGCTGAATAACTCGTCCAAGCGCTGCTCAACACCGCCGTGCCCTGTTTTTTTCAATGCGCTTTCCAAGCCATCCACATCCTGCGGAACGAAGGTGCTATACTGCCAAGCGTTCGCCTCGGTGTAGTCGAAGTTCACTTCGAACGGGTCGAACGGGCCTTTGAAGCCGCCGTTGTAGCGGGCACGGAAAAAGCCGGATACGGGGTCGAACACGTTCCGCCAATTGCTGGCCCGGCCGAAGAACACGGTGGCCAAGCTGTCCTTTCCCATGGCCTCTGCCATCGTAGCGATGCACCAGTCATCGTAGGCGTATTCCAGCGTGCGGCTCACACTCTCGCTCTGGTCCTCGCTGCTGATGTAGCCTTTGGCGCGCAGGGCGTTGAGGCCGGTCTCGTCGCGATCCGCGCTCGAGACCATCGCATTCATCGCCAGCTCGGCATCGAAGCCTCGGATGCCCTTCATAAACGCGTCGGCGATCACGCTTACACTGTGGTAGCCGATCATGCAATCCGTTTCATTTCCCCACAATTCCCACACGGGCAATCGACCGGTCTGCGAGTAGATGTTCAGGAAGGTCTTAATGAAGTCCACCGTGCGGTCCGGCTCAAGGATGGTGAACAGCGGGTGTTCGGCGCGGAAGGTGTCCCACAAGCTGAAGACCGTGTACACGTCGTGATCCGCAACATGCACGTTGCCGTCGTTGCCGCGGTACTTACGGTCCACATCGTTGAACAGGTAGGGGACGAGCAGGCTGTGGTAGAGCGCTGTGTAGAAGATGCGCTGCTGTTCGCGCGTGCCGCCTTGCACCTCAATGCGGCCCAGTTCTTTATTCCATGCGGCCTCGGCATTCTTCTTCACGCCATCAAAGTCCCATCCGCTTATCTCGGTGTCCAGATTCTTCCGCGCACCCTCGATACTCACCGCGCTGATCCCCACTTTCACCAGCGTCTCCTTGCCATCACCTAATTGGAGAACGGCCTTGGAGCTGTCGGAAAGGTCCTTGATCAGCGTTACGTTCTCGCTGAAACGTATGCAGTAGAACAGGCGTTGGTCGCGTGCCCAGCCACTGCTTCGGCGTTCCCCGCAGATCTCCTGCGGTCCGGTCTGCTGGATGGAGCTTCGCGTCAACCGGTCGCGGTGCCGAAGGTCCAGTACGAACGCTCGTTCCTGTGGCTTCGCGAATCGGTACCGGTGCATGCCCACACGGGCGGTGGTCGTAAGTTCTGCCTCCACGTCCGGGTCGTCCAGATGTACCTTGTAGTAACCCGCATGAGCCTCTTCGCGCTGGTGCGAAAAATGAGAACGATATTCCTCGGGCTTCGTAGTGGGACCGCCGCTCAGTGGCATCAAGAGCACATCGCAAAGGTCCGAGACCCCGGTGCCACTAAGGTGCGTATGGCTGAATCCGTAGATCAGGCTGTCGCTGTAGTGGTATCCGCCGCAGCCGTCCCATTCCTGCGGATCGGTGCGGGTGTCCGGGCTCAGCTGCACCATGCCGAAGGGAACACAAGCCCCGGGGAACGTGTGGCCGTGGCCACCGGTTCCGACGAACGGGTTCACCAATTCCGTGGCATAGTTCTTCGCCCAGGTGGTGGTGTCCTGAGCGTGGAGAACCGTCGGAAGGATCAAAAACGACGAAAGAAGCAGCCGGTAGCGCATTGGCCGAAAATACGGGTTCGGATCTTCCCCTTGGTTCACATCGTCGTCAGCGCCGCCGCGCCCAGTATAGCGGCATCATCATCCGGCAGGGCCGATGTCACCAGATCCACCCGGCCGTGGTAGATGTTCAGCAGTAACTCTTGGAAGCGCTCCTGTAACGGAAGCATCAACAGATCGCCACTGCGCGAAATGCCTCCGAAAAGAACGACCCTTGCCGGACCCGTGACCGCCACCGCGTTCGCAAGGCCCACACCCAACCACCGTGCGGCATGGCGGAAGGTCTGCAATGCGGCCGCATCACCCGCCGCTGCGGCAACGGCGATGCAGTGTACACCTTCTCCTTTCAGCACCTCGGGGTCACCATCCAGTTCCAAATAGGTCTGCCGAAGTCCACGGATGCTCACGTAGGCTTCCAGACATCCCTTGCGATCACAGGTGCAAACCCGGCCATCGATCACGATCGTCATGTGGCCGAGCTCACCCGCGTTGCCAGCGCTGCCGAGCACCAGTTGTCCATTCACGATGAAGCCGCTGCCCACACCCGTTCCGAGGGTCACCAAAAGCAGATCCTTCAAGCCTTGGCCCGCGCCATAGCGCCATTCACCCAAAGCGGCCGCATTCGCATCGTTGCCCAGAACGCTCCGGATCCCCGTTCGCTCTTCCACCATTTTCGCCAAGGGTACATCGTTCTTCCACGGCAGGTTGGGCGCCATCTCAATGATGCCGGTGAGCTGATTGGCGTTGGGAGCGCCGATACCGATCGCCGTGGCGGGTTGACCGTTTTCCGTTATCAGTTCTCGGACTGATTCCGCCAAGGCATCCGCGAAAGCGAATTCATCCGCATGGCCGGTGGTTATGATGCGCTTGGTGGCGATCACGCGCCCTTGGTCCACCAAGCCGATCTTGCTGCTGGTTCCGCCGATGTCAATTCCGATGATCATGGTTTGAAAGATAAAACCGCCGATGGCGCCGATAGACGCAGATGAATTTCCAGCGTTCCGTCATTTTGGTCACCAAAAGCTATACCGCGGTTCAGACCAGCGTTCATCAACTCGTTCAGCGTCATCTGCGTTCTATTCGGCCACTGCACGGCTCCCATTGAAACCGAACCAAGCCAAGTACCCATAGCACAACAGCGGTAGCACAAAACTGATGTGCATCGCCATATCACCCATGCCCTTTGCTTGAAGCGCATCGATGAGCGCACCTTGGGCCAGGGGGATCAATGCGCCACCGAGGATCATCATCACCAACAGGGAACTGCCTTGGCCGGTATCGCTTTGAAGCCCGGCGATGGACAGGGTGAAGATGTTGCTCCAGAGGACCGAGTTGAACAAGCCGATGGCGAGGATGGCCCACATGGCCACGGCACCGCCGGTGACCATCGTGAGCAGTACCAAGGCCATCGCAACGCAGGCGAAGATCCCTGTAACAGGTCCCGGCCTTCTTCCCGCGAGGAGGAAAACAACCATGTTTGCGGCGATCAACACCGCCAGCGGCCAGAGGTGCTTCAGGTCCAAGCCACCGCCTACCGTGTTCACGATCCAAAGCAAACCGAACATCGCCAGTCCGATCGCCGCCATCAGCAGCAGTCGCCGCCGGCCCTTGAAGCGCTCGCTCAAGGCCACCGCACCGAGGAAACGGCCGCACATCGCGCCGCCCCAGTAAAGGCTCAAGTAGTTCTTCGCATCGGTATGGGAAAGGCCCAGAACGCCTTTCATCCCGAGGAAGCCGATGATGAGACTGCCGATAGCCACTTCCGCGCCCACGTAGCAGAAGATGGCGCCCATTCCGTTCCGCAATTGGCGGTGACGCAAGGCGTTCTGGCGCGCACCGGTGGAGGAATTGGGCGGTTCCGGCAAGGCGGTGAAATACACCCAGACCGCCTGAAGCCCCAGCAGCAGGGCGAAGAACGCATACGGCCAACGCACAGCCGCATCGCCTTTGAAGAGATCGAAGATCAGCGCACCTCCGATCAACGGGGCCAGCGTGGTACCCAGGGAATTGAAGCCCTGCGCGAGGTTCAAGCGGCTGCTCGCACCTTCCGCAGTACCAATGATGGCCACGAACGGATTGGCCGCGATCTGCAATAGGGTGAAGCCCAGGCCCAGCACAAAAAGCGCAGCGAGATATAGGCCGTAGAAGTGCACGTAGGTTGCCGGAACGAAGAGCGCACTACCGAAAGCGCTCAACAGAAGACCCGCGATCAGCGCGCGCTTGTAGCCGATCCGTTGGATGGGATCGCCATTGCTGCTGGAGTAGATGTAGTAACCGAGCGAGCCCAGGAAATACGCGCCGAAGAAACAGAACTGCACCAACATGCTCTGCCACCAGCTCAGGGTGAATACGGCTTTGAGGTGCGGGATCAGAACATCGTTCATCACCGTCATGAAGCCCCACATGAAGAAGAGCGTGGTGAGCACCGCCATCGGTTTGGCGATGGAAGATGGAAGCGTTCTTTCACGCATATTAAGGACCACAAGGATACTGGGTTTGGAGATACATGGATGCGAGAACTACCTTGCGGCCCTAAAACCAAAACCCCATGAAATACATTACACTTTTGGCCGCGATGGCCCTAACCGTTGGAGCGACCGCGCAGATCACGGATGGTAGCTTCGAAGCTGGCATCGGTGCAGGAACTTGGAACGAAGCCTCTGCTAACTTCGGAACCCCACTTTGCACAGCTGCCGCCTGCGGTACTGGTGGTGGCGGTGCAGTTCCTCGCACGGGTGAGGTCTTCGCATGGTTCGGTGGCCTCGGCGACGCTTCTGAAATTGCTTCCGTCGATCAGGATGCGAACATCACGACCGGCACTACCGCGAACCTGCTTGTTTACGTGAAGATCCCCGCCACTGGAGATGGTAGCGCTGGCAATTACTTAAAGGCATTCATTGATGGTACCGAGGTGGCCATGGTCACGGCGCTGGATTCTTCCGCCTATACGAACTACACCCTTTGGACCGTGCCTATCAATGCGTATGCCAATGGCGCAGTTCATAACGTGAAACTTGAAGCAAAGGAAAACGGTGGTACTCCTTTCAACATTCTCGCTGATGACATTTCCTTGGAAGTTGACGGCGTAGTGATCGCTGGTCTTTTCGAGAACGATGCCTTGTCCGGTGTTCAGGTTTACCCGAACCCCGCCAACTCTACTATCACCCTTGCTTTCAATGCAATGAAAGGTCAGGCAGCTATTTCCATCACGGATGTTTCCGGAAAGGTGGTAGCTATGCAGCAGTTCACGGAAGTGAACCGCCGTACAATCGATTTCAATTCCGGCACCCTTCAGAATGGCCTTTACATGGTCACTGTGGAGCAGGCAGGAAAGCGTTTCACCCAGCGCGTTCTGGTGCAGCACTAACCGAAGTTTACTTCCAAAGAAAAAGGCTCCCTCGGGAGCCTTTTTCAGTTTAAAGTCTTTCGCATGCCTACCAAGCCGCCCGCAACAATCCTAGCAATGCATCCACATTGGGCTGTGCTAAAGCGGTGGCCACTTGGTTTTTCGTCGTGCAATCGCCATTAGCCATTTCCTTGGCTCTTCGCGTGTTGGAATCGACTTGGGCACGCGTTTCACTAATTGCCCGCGCAGCAGGTGCGGACGCAATGTCCTCCAGATTCTTGGCATCCTCAATTTCCGGGGTACGAGCTACCGCAGTTTCAGCTAATGCGTGATCGGCTTGGAAAGTGGGTGCGGTCTCCGCAGCAATGGATCTTCCGGTCACCACTTCATCTGCTGTTGCTTGCTCGAAGTGGAGAGCATCCTTTGCTTTATCGCGTTCAGCAGCAACAGGCGCGGATGGCACAGGTGATACCGGGGCTGCATTTCCCTCTAACTCGGTCGTGCTTTCTATTTCGTTTTGCTGCTTCGATGTTTCAGACTTTGGCACTTGCTTTTCTTGTTTCACTTCTGCCAAGACCTTGTTCTCCTTGTGCTGCAAGCTGTTCCACATTTCCACGCCGGTAGAGCTCAACACGGCCACCATGCCAAACGCTAACGCGGGGCGCCAGTATTGCGCAGGCCGTTCCGGCAACAGGAAGCCACCCACACTGTTCAACCAGATCTTCCATTGTGGGCGTTGCTGTTCTCGGAATGCTTGCAGAACATGCTCGCGCACTTGGGGGGGGGCGTCCAATGTGCCCTGTTCCGTGCGGTCCTCGCGCACATGTAGCAGTAGCGAGCGCATCCGGTCATATTCCGCGCGGCCAGTAAGGTGCCGTAGCGCGAATGCACGTTCCTCCTCCAGCAGCTCGTCGAAGCGGCGCTCGAGCATCAGGTGCTCCAGGTCTTCGGGGTCGTATCGTTCCGTGGGTTCCATTTTACAGTGCGCTACCGGCGTTCGGTGGGCGCCGTTTCCGTGGGTTTGGGGTTGAATTCAGGCATGCGTTCCGCCAGCTTTTTCACCGTGTAGAAAAGTCGGCTTTTCACAGTGCCTTCGCTGATGCCGAACACTTCTGCGATCTCCTTGATCGACATGTCCTCGTGGTGCCGCATTACGAAGGTGGCCTTGTGGTCAGGGTCGATCTTCTCCAGTTCCTCTTCCAAGCGGAGGTTGAAGCGTGCCCGGTCCACTTCCGCGCCGGCGTTGGGCTGAACGTGTCCGTTGTGCTCGGCTTTCAATTCCGGCATCGCGGCCGTGCGTGTGGCCATGCGCCGGTATTCGTTCTTGCACATGTTGTTCGCCACGCTGTACAGCCAAGTGCGAAAAGGACGTTCAGGGTTATAGCTGCCCGGCTTTTGCGCGATCTTGGTGAAGAGGTCCTGCAAAAAATCCTCCGCGCGCTCCCGGTCATGCCACAGCATGCGGTGGAAGTAGGTGAGGAGCTTGCGCTGATAGCGGTCGAACAACACGGTAAAGGCCCGCTCGTCGCCGCGCACCACCAGCTCCATCAGGTGCTCGTCGCTGAGGTCCACGGGGTCGGTGCGGAAAAGGCCCATGCTCCTAGTGTTGCAGCACGCCCGCTTTTTGTAGGTCCTTCAGAGCACCGGTTGCTTTAGCGATCCGCTCCAGTTCAGCTTCTATTGCCGTTGCCTTGTCCGTATTCTCCGCAGCGCGGTAGTGGGCGAGGAGCACGGCACCCGGCAACAGGTAGTTGCGGCTCAAAGGACCCGCGTCCAGCGGCTTTTTCATACTGGCCCAATGCTTGGCAAGCATGACGGCATCTTCCGGCCGGGCAGTACCTACCCGGAACACAGCGCCTACCGCGTGCAGCTCACCGGGGAACGCATCCAACCAAGACCTGTCGAGGCTCAAGGCGAAGTACAACGGACGCGCCGATGCAGACAGGATCGCTTTCGCAAAGCCGGGCCCATTGCCCGGAACAACACCTGCTGCACCAGCGCTGTTCCAAACCCGCGTACGGTAACCCGCATCGGACAGTAGCCGCCGGTCCACGATGAGCACATCAACACGCTCGCCGGTCGTGACCTGACTTACCACAGCGGGCTGTGTGTCCATGTCGCCATTGGTGAAGAGGATCCCGTTCGCCCCGACACTCATTAGAACGTCAGCCGCGGCCGATCGTAACGGGACTGCGATGGCCCCATGGCTGTCCAATGCATCGGCCCAGCGTTTCAAGCCGTTTGCATCCCCTTCCACCATCGCTTTGGAAAGCATGGGCGCCAGCAGTTCCACACGTTCCGGAGCCATTCCGTAAGCGGCGCTCAGGTCCTTGAATGCAGGTGCTGAAGGGAAGTCCAGGTAATAGTCCGCCAAGTGTTGCTCAAAGCTGCCCGGCGCGCTGGCCTTGATGTCGTCCGCGATAGTGGTCAACGCGATCCTATCCGACCCCTTCAAGGCACCGTTGTTGTCGCTGGATCGAGCATTGTATTCGCTTCGGAACCAGTTGAGCTGAAGCTGCGCATTGCCGGGCTGAGCACTATTGAGCGCTTTCCATTGGCCCGCTTGGCTGTTGGCGATCTGGTTGTCGTAAACGCCCTGCAAGGCCACGGGTGGCGGCGCGGAAGGTGGGCTTTCCTGCGTTTGGGCCGCCGATCTAAGCGGCAGCAGGGCCAAGAGGATATAGGGGAGGAGCCTGTTCATCGGCGGATGTTCAAGGGGCGGTACACGCCGCATGCGGTAAAGTTCATTGATCCCGATGAATGTTCTTCTTTTCAGCATCTAATCCCAATTTGCCCGGTGGATCGCGGAGATCGCCTTCGTTGAACAGCTCCCGGATCAAGGTCGCCAGCATCGCGGACTGATACACGAACGCATCCACATCAACCAGCCTAGGTAGACCATTACGGATGAGTCAGGGACATAGGCGATCATCCCGTCAAGGGCATCGCTTCAGCCCGCCCTACCTTTGCCCACATGGAACACGATGAAGCCCGCGACCGCATGCGCAAGGCCCTCGATATGGTCCACAAGTGGCCCGCGGTGTACATGTTCAAGTTCATCTTCGAGCCTGAAGAAGAGCGATTGAATGCCGTGTTGGCGCTTTTTCCACCAGAAGCGGAGATCCTCCGCAAGTACAGTAAGGCCGGCAAGTACCTCAGCCTTACCGCTCGCGAGGTGATGTTGAGTGCTGATGAAGTTGTGGCGCGCTACGACCTCGCCGCCAAGATCAAGGGTGTTATCGCCCTTTGACATTACGATGTTCGACACGCTACGCACCACGTTGCTCATCACGCTCGCTATCCTAGTGCTGGCCATTGCACTTCGACGATACAAGCAGTACATCCGCGAAAAGCATACACCCGTGCCCCGGCATGCCGAACTGCTCAACGTGGAGGTGGTCTATCATCCACTTCGGGTGCATGTGCTGGTCCGCCTTCCGCGTGAAGAGGAGGTCTTCCCGGCTGTCTTGGCTGCTGACCATTCCAAAATGTTGAGCTGGCCCGCCATGCGTTTGGGTGCAGGATCCCACGAGTTGGAGTTTCCGCTCGATCCCGAAGCAGATGGCATGCTCCATTTTGAACTGGGCAGTTCCACCCAACGGACGGAGCGCCGCTTTATGGTGCGGAACGCATGAAGCCGTTCCTGCTGGCCCTCGGGGTGTTGGCGGCAACTACAGCGGCACAAGCGCAACGCATACCCGGACCCAAGCCGGCGGCACAAGGATTTCTTGTACTGCCACTAGCATTGGGCGATCCGATCTTTACCGACCTCACATCTGTGCTGGCACAGTTGGACGGTAGCTTCCAGCTGCCGGTGTACAAAGGTTTCGGCGTGGGAGTGGGACTGAACGCCAGTTTCTTCGAACTGAACGAATTCGGCTTGGGCGCACAAACACAGACATTGGGCTTTGTGAACCGCATCCTCTACTACGGTAAGCTGAACTATGTGCATTACACAGGCCTCGTCACTTTCGTGCAGGTGGAGGCCAAGCTCGGCCCCAGTTCGTGGAACTGGAATTGCAGCACCTGTGCGGAAAGCATCCGCCAACCGGGATTTCACTGGGGCGTGGATGCTGGCTACTTCGTTCATGCCACGGACAATCTCGCCTTCGGACTTACCCTGGGCTACGATGCGGACAATACCAGCTTCGGCCCGGATGTGATCGGTCTGGAACATTTCCCCGGCCGTACCGATACCGGTGCACCCTATCGTTTCCTCACGGTGGGCTTGGGCTTCAGCACAGGTTTTGCGAAGGCGAGCGGGGAGGGGTTGTGGTGATCCCCAGTTGTCGTTTGTTAGTTTCCAGATGTCAGCACGGGGCACCGGCATACATGCGAACGCGCACCTAAGTAGGTTACAGTAATTCAGTTATCCGCTCCGGCCATGTATCCAAAAGAAGAAGGTCCCGTATCCCGGGACCTTCTTCTTTTTGCGTGATGCTGTGCCGATGTGGTCCGCAGCCATATCGGAAATCGCCTGACAACCGATAACCGACAACTAACCTTCCGTATCCGCACCGCCGTCTTCACCCTTGCCAACCTTCTTCTTGGCCTTGGTCACTTTGATGGTGACGTCGCTCTTGTCCTTGTTCAACCCCACGGTGATCTTGTCGCCTTCATCCACGTGCTGGTTGATGATCTCTTCGGCCATAGGGTCTTCGATGTACTTCTGGATCGCGCGCTTCAACGGGCGTGCGCCGAATTTTTCATCATACCCTTTCTCACCCAAGAAGTCCTTGGCCTCGTCGGTGAGCTTCAGTTCGTAACCCAGCTCGCTGATGCGCTTGTACACGTAACCCAGCTCGATGTCAATGATCTTGTGGATGTCTTCCCGTTTCAGGGAATTGAACATGATGATGTCATCGATGCGGTTCAGGAACTCGGGCGCAAAAGCCTTCTTCAGCGCTTTTTCCACGATGCCACGGTTGGCGTCGGTGGTGCCTTCCACCCTGGCCTTGGTACCGAAGCCAACGCCTGCACCATACTCCTGCAGGTCGCGTGCCCCGATGTTCGAGGTCATGATGATGATGGAGTTCCGGAAATCAATGCGCCGCCCGAGGCTGTCGGTCATTTGGCCGTCATCCAAGGCCTGCAGCAGCAGGTTGAACACGTCGGGGTGCGCCTTCTCGATCTCGTCCAGCAGGATGATGGAGTAGGGCCTGCGGCGCACCTTCTCCGTCAACTGCCCGCCTTCCTCGTATCCAACGTAGCCGGGGGGCGCGCCGATGAGGCGGCTCACGGAGAATTTCTCCATGTATTCGCTCATGTCGATGCGGATCAAGGCTTCATCCGTGTCGAACATGTACCTCGCCAATTCCTTGGCCAACTGTGTCTTCCCCACGCCGGTAGGACCGAGGAAGATGAAGCTCCCGATGGGGCGGTTCGGGTCCTTCAGGCCAGCCCGGTTGCGACGAATGGCTTTCACCACCTTGGTGACCGCCTCTTCCTGCCCGATCACCTTGCCTTCCATCTCCTCCTTCATCCGCTGCAGCTTGCCGCTTTCCTTTTCGGCAATGCGCTGCACGGGGATGCCGCTCATCATAGCGACCACCTCGGCCACGTTGTCTTCCGACACCACGGTCCGGTTGGTGCGACTTTCTTCTTCCCAAGTCTTCTTAGCGGCCTCCAACTCTTCCAGCAGGATCCGCTCGCGGTCCCGCAGCTTCGCGGCTTCTTCGTAGCGCTGGCTCCGCACCACTTTGTTCTTCTCCTCCTTCACTTCCTCGATCTTCGCTTCCACATCCAGGATGCTTTGTGGCACCACGATGTTGCGGATGTGCACCCGGCTGCCGGCTTCGTCCAAGGCATCGATGGCCTTGTCCGGCAAGTGGCGGTCGGTGATGTAACGGTTGGTGAGCTTTACGCAGGCGTTGATAGCCTCCGGTGTGTAGGTCACGTTGTGGTGGTCCTCGTACTTCTCCTTGATGTTGTTGAGGATCTGGATCGTTTCATCCACGCTGGTGGGTTCCACGATCACCTTCTGGAAGCGGCGCTCCAAAGCACCGTCCTTTTCGATGTATTGGCGGAATTCATCCAAGGTGGTGGCGCCGATGCACTGGATCTCGCCACGTGCCAAGGCAGGTTTGAACATATTACTGGCATCCAACGATCCTGATGCGCCGCCCGCGCCAACGATGGTGTGGATCTCGTCGATGAAGAGGATCACGTCCGGGCTGTTCTCCAGTTCGTGCATCACAGCCTTCATGCGTTCCTCGAACTGGCCGCGGTACTTGGTGCCTGCCACTAGGCTGGCAATGTCCAACGCCACGATCCGCTTCCCGAAGAGCACACGGCTCACCTTGCGCTGGATGATGCGAAGGGCCAGACCTTCTGCGATCGCGCTTTTGCCCACACCGGGCTCACCGATCAAGACCGGGTTGTTCTTCTTGCGGCGTGAAAGGATCTGGCTTACACGCTCGATCTCCTTTTCCCGACCCACGATAGGGTCGAGCTTGCCCTCCTCTGCCATTTTGGTGAGGTCGCGACCGAAGTTGTCCAACACCGGCGTCTTGCTCTTGCTGTCACCCTGTCTCTTGGGGCCACCGCCGCTGAAGCCTTGGCTTCCGCTGTCGTCGTCATCATCGTCGGTGCTTTGGGGACCTTGTGCCGTGGGTCGTGGCCTCGGGGTGATGGTGGAAGGGCCGTCACCGGCAAGGATGGTCTCCACTTCGTGCTTAACTCCTTCATAGTCCACATGGAACTTGTGCAGGGCACGCGTGGCCAAGTTGTCCTGGTCCTTCAGCATGCTCAGCAGTACGTGCTCGGTATCGATCTGCGGGCTTTTGAAAAGCTTGGCCTCCAGGAAAGTGATCTTCAGCATCTTCTCGGCCTGCTTCACCAAGGTGATCTTGTCCTTTTCCGGTGGCCGCATGCCGCTGGCGGGCTCCATGGCACCCTCCACCATTTTGCGGAGGTCCTCCAAGTCCACGTCCATGTGCCGAAGCACCTTCACAGCGTTGCCTTCACCATCACGGATCAAGCCCAATAAAATGTGTTCGATGCCAATGCGGGTATGCCCCAAGCGCAGCGCTTCCTCACGACTGAAAGCGATCACCTCGCGGACCCGGGGAGAGAATTTTGCGTCCATGCTCTACTGTTCGTTCTTTGCGCCTTGCGGCGGGTTGTTCATTGCTAACGCGGAAGACTTGCGGAAGTTACACGACCTCCCGGGGGGCAAGCTATTCCTGCCGGAAGTCCAGCCCCTTTCCAAAGGTTGCGGATTTTTCCACAAAGTTGTCCCGGTTGTGGAAAAACCGGTCTTTTCGAAACCATCATAAAGGGTACCTTCGGGGCCGCTTTCGTAGGGGCAGTCCAAGAACCGTGCGAGACCTGACAACCGAACATAATGGCAGAAGCTGGAGGAGAGAAGATCATTCCGATCAACATCGAGGACGAAATGAAGACCGCCTACATCGATTATTCGATGTCGGTGATCGTGAGCCGGGCCCTGCCCGATGTGCGCGATGGCCTCAAGCCGGTGCACCGCAGGGTGCTCTTCGGCATGGAGGGCTTGGGCATGTCCAGCTCGCGTCCTTACAAGAAAAGTGCCCGTTTGGTGGGCGAGGTGCTCGGTAAGTACCACCCGCACGGTGACCAGAGCGTTTACGACGCTATGGTGCGCATGGCCCAGGAATGGAGCATGCGCTACCAGTTGGTGGATGGCCAAGGCAATTTCGGCAGCATCGATGGTGACAGTCCGGCAGCCATGCGCTACACCGAGGTGCGCATGCGCAGGATCGCCGAGGAGGTGATGGCTGACCTGGACAAGGAGACGGTGGACATGCGCCCAAACTTCGACGATACCCTCGAGGAACCCACCGTGATGCCGACGCGCATTCCGAACCTGCTGGTGAACGGCGGTTCCGGTATCGCTGTAGGTATGGCCACGAACATGCCGCCGCACAACCTTACCGAGGTCTGCAATGGCATCATGGCCTACATCGACAACCGCGACATCGACGTGGCGGGCCTGATGGAGCACATCAAGGGCCCCGACTTCCCCACGGGCGGTATCATCTACGGCACCGAAGGGATCCAACAGGCCTATGAGACCGGCAGGGGCAAGGTGGTACTGCGCGCAAAATGCCACATCGAGGAAGACCCAAAGACGGGCCGCGAGACGATCATCGTGACCGAGATCCCCTTCCAAGTGAACAAGGCCGTGCAGCTCTACAAAGGTGTTGCCGATTTGGTGAACGAGAAGCGGATCGAGGGTATCAGCGATGTGAACGACTATAGCGATCGCAAAGGGATCCGCTTAGCGTACGATGTTAAGCGAGAGGCCATGGGTACCGTGGTGCTCAACCAGTTATATAAGTTCAGCTCGCTGCAAACGAGTTTCAGTGTCAACAACATCGCATTGGTCCATGGCCGCCCGGTGATACTGGGATTGAAGCCCATGATCCACCACTTCGTGGAGCACCGCCACGATGTAATTGTCCGCCGGACGACGTTCGACCTGCGCAAGGCCGAGGAACGCGCCCACATCTTGGAAGGATTGTTGATCGCCTTGGACCATTTGGACGAGGTGATCGCGCTGATCCGTGCCAGCCAAACCCCGGATATTGCCCGCGAAGGGCTGATGAGCACCTTCGGTCTGAGTGAGATCCAATCCCGCGCCATTCTGGACATGCGTCTGCAACGCCTCACCGGATTGGAGCGTGACAAGATCCGAGATGAGCACGCTGAGCTGATGAAGCTCATCGACCACCTGAAGGCGATACTCGCCAATGAGGGCATGCGCTATGACATCATCAAGGCCGAGACCTTGGAGATACGCGATAAATACGGCGACGAACGCCGCACCCAGATCGTTCACTCCAGCGGCGACATGAGCATGGAGGACCTCATTGCTGATGATGCCGTTGTGGTCACCATCAGCCATTTGGGCTACATCAAGCGCACCTCACTCTCCGAATTCCGCACACAAGGGCGAGGAGGCATCGGCAGCCGTGGAAGCACCACGCGCGATGAGGACTTCCTGGAGCATCTCTTCGTAGCTACCAACCACAACTTCCTGCTCATTTTCACCCAGAAGGGGCGTTGCTATTGGATGCGCGTCTTCGATATTCCGGAAGGAACCCGCCAAAGCAAGGGCCGCGCCATCCAGAACATGGTGCAGTTGGAAGGAGATGACAAAGTGCTGGCTTACATCAACGTCACGGACCTGAAGACCGAGGATTACTTGGAGAACCATTTTGTGGTGCTTGTCACCAAGAAAGGCGTGATCAAGAAGACCACGCTGAAAGCTTACAGCCGCCCACGTTCCAACGGTATCATAGCAGTGAATATCCGCGAGGGGGACGAATTGCTTGAAGCCAAGCTCACAAGCGGTAATAGTCATATCGTGATCGCCAGCCGTGCTGGTAAGGCCGTGCACTTTGAAGAGGACCGCGTGCGTCCGATGGGCCGCAACGCCAGTGGCGTGCGCGGGATGATGCTCGCCGATGACAAGGATGAAGTGGTCGGTATGGTGACGTTGGAAGGTGAAGAGACCGCCAACATCCAAGTGCTTGTTGTGAGCGAAAAAGGCTATGGGAAGCGCAGCCCGGTGGACGATTACCGCATCACCAACCGTGGTGGCAAAGGGGTGAAGACCATCCAGGTCACCGATAAGACCGGACCGCTCATCGCGATCAAATCCGTGAAGGAGGACGATCAGTTGATGATCATCAACAGGAGCGGTATCACGATCCGCATGGACCTCAGCGAAATGCGCGTGCTTGGGCGTGCCACGCAAGGGGTGCGTCTTATCGAGCTACGGAAGCACGACTCGATCGCCGCAGTGGCCAAAGTGGACAGCAGTCTCGCCGAAGAAGCGGAAACAGCGGTTACTTATGGAGAAGCTGGGGCCGTTGATGGAGAAATCCCCGGCAGCGCAGGGGAAGGTGAGAATGGCACCGAAATTGAAGGTGCCACGGAAGAATGACCCAAGGACCTATCAAAATGAAGCAATTTTTCATCTTGGCCTCACTGGCCATCCCTTTCGCCCTTCACGCCCAGAACAGCTCCGTGGTGAGCGCTTACAACTACATGGGTGATGGTGACTACGCGAAGGCGGCGGAGTACATTGAACCGGCCACCAGTAATGACGCCACCGCCGGTAAGGAAAAGACTTGGCGGTACAGAGGCGCTATTTACGCTCACATCGCCATGGGCACGGACGAAGCGCTGAAGGCAAAATACCCTGACGCCGCGGGTAAAGCCGTCGAGAGCTACATCAAGGCCAAGGAGCTTGACACCAAGGACAGCTATAAGGAAGAGAACGACCGTGCCCTGCTCAACCTTCAGATCACCGCGCTCAACGGTGGGAACGATGCTTTCAATAAGAAGGACTACGATAAGGCCATCGCTGGTTACATGCAGAGCGAGAAGATCGCAAAGGCCTTCGGACAAGTGGACAGCAACGCCGTATTCAACAGCGCGCTGGCCTACGAAGCAAAGGGCGACACGGCCATGGCGATGGAGCAGTACCAAAAGTGCATCCAGATCGGCTATGACAAACCCGAGGTGTTCCGCTACCTCGCAACAATGAAGAAACGTACCGGCGACCTGGATGGGGCCATTACCACGACGAAGGCCGGCTTGGCCAAGTATGGAGAGAATAAGGAGATGATGTTGGACCTCGTCGCCTTCCTGCTGGATGCCAACCGAATGGATGAAGCTGAGACCAGCGTAAAGGCCGCCATTGAAAAGGACCCGAAGAACCCCGTGCTGTATTCCGTGCTCGGTAGCCTGTATGATGGAAAGGCCAATCCTCAACAGGGTACTGTGGCCGAGGCCGACATGGTCAAGTGGTACGACCTCGCTGAGGCAGCGTACAAAAAAAGCATCGAAGTGGATCCCACCTTCTTCGACAGCTACTACAACATCGGAGTGTTATACAACAACCGCGCGGCTTTCGAATACGAAAAGTGCAACGCGATCAAGGATGACGCGAAGTACAACGCGTGCAAGAAGACCGCCGATGCGATCTACTTAAAGACCGTCCCATACTTCGAAAAGGCGCATGAATTGAAGCCCGACGACCGCGCCAGCATGGAGCAGCTGAAAAAGCTCTATGCCAAGACCGGCGATACGGTTAAATACAACGCGATCAAAAAGGAACTGGGCGAATAGGCTCGATCCTTCAACATTGAAGAGCCCGGTCACAAGCCGGGCTTTTCGTTTGAAGTCAGCCTCGTTGTGTGCATCCGTGCACCGGTTCCGTGCTTTGTGGAACGGGCTTCGGCGGAGGGTGTATTTCGCAACTTTTCATTTCCAAACTTTCGTCAGCTTCCGTGGTTAATACCTTTGCGCCCCCGCTTGCAAGCAGGAATACCGAAGCCCATGACTTTCAACCCCATTGACGCTTGGCTGCAGATGAAAGCTCAGTTGCCTCCATTGGCGATAGAGGGCATAGGCATCAAGTACATCTATCCCATTTTCCTCGGCCTTCTTTTGTTGGAGTTCTACAATGCCAAGCACCTCTACAACATCAAGGAAACTTGGGCCAGCTTCGTGATCCTCGTCGGCGCCACGGTGATCAGAGTGCTTACGAACGTCTTCGAGATCACGCTCTACTTCTACCTTTTCCATTTGGCGGAGCCGTTGCGCGAGCAGTACTTGGGCTACAGCTCGTTCGGATTTGCTTGGTACGTCTGGATCCTGTGCCTGTTCGCGGACGACCACAACTTCTACTGGCACCATCGTCTCAGCCACAATATCCGGGTGCTTTGGGCGGCACACTTGCCGCACCACTCCGCGAAGACCTTTAACCTGACGGTGAGCATCCGCAACGGTTGGTTCATTACCTTCTTCAAACCGATCTATTGGCTCTGGTTGCCGCTTTTGGGCTTCGAACCGATCATGATCGCCACCGTGCTGATCGTGAATTCCTTCTACCAGTTCTTTTTGCATTCGCAATTGGTCCCGTCACTGCCACTTTACGAGCGGATCTTTAATACTCCTTACCTCCACACTGTGCACCACAGCAGTAACACGGAATATTTGGATAAGAACCATGGTGGGATCTTCAGTTTCTGGGACCGCATTTATGGCACTTGGCAAGCACCGATCCAAGGTTTGAAGCCCAAGTACGGCATCAGCCACGACCCGGGTACGAACAATCCCATCACCCACAACCTCTTCGAGTTCCAAGAGATCTGGAAGGACGTGAAAAAGGCCCCTGGACTGAAGAACAAGCTCATGTACATCTTCGGGCCTCCGGGATGGAGCCACGATGGCAGCAGCATGACCAGCAAGCAACTGCAGAACGAGTTGAAAGTGGCCAAGGCTGAAGGCAGGTCAGTTCCGGAACATGAGTTCATCCGGTCGAACTGAAGGAGCTAATATTAGCTTTTTGAGCAGGATATTCGATTAAGTCGGCTGCTTCCTGCAAGAGTTGGAGGGCATCCCAAGGATCGTGAAATGATACCATATCTTCCGTGTTGATGGCCTTGCATGGATCGGGCGCTATCGATCACTGCCTACCTTTGCACCCATGTCAACCACAAAAGCCTACGCCGCTCAGAGCGCGACTGCTCCGCTTGCTCCTTTGAGCATTGAACGCCGCGTTGCCGGCCCACATGATGTCGTCATTGACATTGCTTTTTGTGGGGTTTGCCATTCGGACGTTCACTCCGCCCGCAACGAATGGGGTGGTACACGATACCCTATCGTACCCGGACATGAGATCGTGGGCACTGTAGCCTCAGTGGGCAGCGACGTTACCCGCTGGAAAGTGGGTCAACATGTTGGCGTGGGCTGCATGGTCAACAGTTGCGGCACCTGCGCTTCCTGCAAGGAACATGAGGAGCAGTTCTGCGAAACAGGGATGACCGG
The DNA here is from genome assembly GCA_016719225.1 of Flavobacteriales bacterium. GTDB lineage: Bacteria > Bacteroidota > Bacteroidia > Flavobacteriales_F > PHOS-HE28 > PHOS-HE28. The sequence goes on from JADKAN010000001.1 coordinate 582,205, forward strand.
CACCTACAATAGCATCGACAAGTACGGGGACGGCACCGTGACCAGTGGCGGTTATTCCACTGGGATCGTGGTGAACGAGGATTTCGTGTTGCGGATCCCGGAAGGAATGCCCTTGGACCGTACCGCACCCCTCCTATGCGCCGGTATCACCACTTATTCGCCCTTGCACCGATACGGGGTGAAGGCTGGTGACAAAGTGGGTATTGTCGGGCTCGGCGGCTTAGGCCACATGGGCGTGAAGATCGCCAAAGCCATGGGAGCGCACGTTACCATGATCAGCCATTCCGCCAGTAAGCAGGCCGATGCCGAACGTTTGGGTGCCGACGATTTCCTGCTGACGAAGGAAGCCGATGCATTCAAGAACAACGCGAAGCGCTTCGACTTCATTCTGGATACCGTCTCCGCACCGCACGATTACAACGCCTACCTCGGCATGTTGCGCCGGGGAGGTACCATGGTGCTAGTGGGCATGCCCGACGCATCGCCGATACATGCAGGTTCCTTGGTGCTCCAACGCCGCCAATTGGCCGGGTCCCTCATCGGAGGGATCAAGGAAACGCAGGAAATGCTCGACTTCTGCGCCAAGCACAAAGTGCTCAGTGACATTGAACTGATCCCCATGGATCAGATCAACACGGCTTACGAGCGCATGCTGAAAAGCGATGTGCGCTACCGCTTTGTGATCGATATGAAGTCCTTGGGGTAGACTGCTAGGTCAGCTTTATCCGGACTGTCAATTCGCGCTAGCCTTTGCCGTAGCGTTCTTCGTCGCCAACGTCTTCTCCACTTCCGCGATAGCGCGCTTCGTTTTCAGTAACGAATCCGGTGTGACGCTGATGGAATCAATCCCTAATTCCACCAAGAACTGTGCGAAATCCGGGAAGTCGCTCGGGCCTTGGCCGCAGATACCCACTTTGGTGCCAGTGCGCTTAGCGGTCTCGATCAGCATTTTCAGCATGCGCTTCACCGCTGGATCCCGTTCGTCGTAGAGGTGGCTTACTAGCGCACTATCCCGGTCCAGGCCCAGTGTAAGTTGGGTAAGGTCGTTGCTCCCGATGGAGAAGCCGTCGATGTGTTCGCTGAACTCCTCAGCCATGATGATGTTGCTGGGGATCTCGGCCATGAGGAACAGCTCCAAGCCTTCCTTGCCACGCTCCAAACCGTATTCCTTCATCACCGCGGTCACGCTTTGAAGCTCTTCCACCGTGCGGCAGAAGGGCACCATCACCACCACGTTCTTCAAGCCCATCTTTTCACGCACACGGCGGATAGCCTTGCATTCCAAGCCGAACGCTTCCTTGTACACTTCGCTATAATAGCGACTGGCACCGCGCCAGCCGATCATGGGGTTCTCTTCGTCCGGTTCGAAATGCTCCCCGCCTAAGAGATTCTTGTATTCGTTGCTCTTAAAATCGCTGAAGCGCACAATAACCTTGTTGGGATAGAAGGCACTGGCGATCTTGGCGATGCCATAGCTGAGCTTTTTCACGAAGAACGTTTCTTCGTCCTCATACCCGTTGATGAGGTAGCTGATCTTGCCGCTGAGGGCGACATCCCCGAGTTCCTTGTGTTGGAGAAGCGCAAGCGGGTGTGCTTGGATGTAGTTGTTGATAATGAACTCCTCACGCGCCAGACCCACGCCGGCATTGGGAAGGCCGCTGAATTTGAAGGCCAGGTCCGGGCTGGCCACGTTGAGCATGATCGGCGTTTTCGTCTCCGGGATGTCGGCGAGCATCGTTTCTTCCACCGTACTCGGGATGAGGCCATGATAGATGATGCCCGTGTCACCTTCACAGCAACTGGCCGTTACTTCCATACCGGTGTCCAGCAGATCGGTAGCATTGCCGCAGCCAACGATGGCCGGGACGCCCATTTCGCGGGCCACGATCGCAGCGTGGCAGGTGCGACCGCCTTTATTGGTGATGATAGCACTGGCCTTCTTCATGATCGGTTCCCAATCGGGATCCGTCATGTCCGTGACGAGTACATCACCTTTTTGGAAATCCTTGCCATCGCCGTCGCCTCCGCGACCGTCCAAGCTGAAGAGGATGCGCACTTTGCCCGACCCCACCCGATCGCCAATGGCGATACCCCGCGTGACCTCCTTGACGCCCTCGGGCTTGTCGATCTTGTATTCCACCACACGATCGGTGGCCTTGTTACTGTGGATGGTTTCCGGCCGGGCCTGTACGATGAAGAGTTCCTTGGTTAGTCCGTCCACTGCCCATTCCACGTCCATGGGACACCAGTGACCTTTGAGATCACTGTAATATTTTTCTATGGCGGTCACACTTCGCGCCACTTCCAGCGCCTGCTCATCATTGATGCAGAACCGGTTGCGTTGTGCGCGTTCCACAGGGATCGTGAGCGTGGGCTTGCCGGGCTCCACTCCGTAGACCATTTTACGATCCTTGTTGCCCAGCTTTTTCTCGATGATGCTGGAGTAACCCTCTGCCAGTGTGGGTTTGAAGATGATCCATTCGTCCGGGTTCACGGCACCCTGTACGACCATCTCGCCCAAACCGTAGCTGCCGTTGATCAGTACCACATCCTTGAAGCCGCTTTCGGTATCGAGGCTGAACGCCACGCCACTGCTGCCCACATCGGAGCGCACCATCTTTTGGACGCCAACGGAAAGCCCCACTTGGAAGTGGTCGTATCCCAGACTTTCGCGATACACGATTGCACGATCGGTGAACAAGGAAGCGAAGCAATTGCGCACGGCGGCGATCAGGTCCTGGTGTCCGCGGATGTTGAGGAAGGTCTCCTGTTGCCCAGCGAAGGATGCGTCAGGAAGATCTTCCGCGGTGGCGCTGGAGCGCACGGCCACGTCAGTTGCTTCCTGCCCGTACTTCTGGGACATTTCATCATACCGCGCCATGATACCCTTCCAGATCTCCTCCGGGAATTTCCCGTTCTTGATCAGCGTACGCACGGCCAATCCCGTGCGGCGTATGTTCTCCACATCATCCACGTCCAAGCCCGAGACGATGTCGCGGATCTTCTGGTCCAGGACGTTGTGGGCAATGAACGCCTCATAGCTGGCGACCGTCACCACGAATCCGCCGGGAACCTGCACGCCCAGCTTACCGAGGTTCTGGATCATTTCCCCGAGGCTTGCATTTTTGCCGCCCACGGTCGGGATGTCGCTGAGTTCCACTTCGTGGAGCCATTTGAGGTAAGGTGCCTGTGCCATGTGCGCGTAAAGGTGATCTGGGAAGGAAGGTTAGAACGGTGCGTCCGTGGTAAAGGTTGGTATTTTACCGCGAAGGATCGAGTTTTTCCGATGCGGTCCTTGGTATAGTTAGCGCGCGCGGTCAAGCCAAAGTCATGCCAAGGACCGGTGGCGGGCCCGGGCGATGGATACAGATGAAAAGGGCACGACTTGCGCCGTGCCCTTTGGTAAGATCCGTGAGCCGCGTTCAATTGCGGATGAAGCGCGAGCGTTGGGACAGGCCCATGCGGTCCAGGACGTCAACGATGTAGGTACCGGGCCGGCCGATGTCGAACGTGAACCGCTTGATGCCATTGAGTTGATTATCGCGCATGACCAATCTGCCGTTCAAGTCGCGCACTTCAATGGTGAGCATACCGTCCGGGCAATCCGCTGTTACTGATCCATTCGTGGGCACGGGGTACATCCGCAGGTGGGAGGTGGCGGTCATGGCGGAAGTAAGCGTGGCCATTTCCGAAGCGCTGGGAACAGCATCAGCGGAAGGTACCGCTGCGCTGCGTTCCAATGTGGCAGGCTCAGTTGCCGTTACTTGTTGTGCATGTGCCGATGCCGCAAAGCACAAGGCAGTTGCGAAGAGTAGGGTTGCTTTCATGGGGATCTGCGTTGATGACCATTTGATACGCACCTGTAGTTGGAAGGTTTCGATCACGGGCATAGCTGTTATATCGCGCTTTCGGCACACAGATCCCGGGTAGGAATTTCGTTCAACTGAAGGCGCTCATTGGATGGCTCCAAGGTGCTCAGTCCGTGGTGGCCTTAATAGTAGGTGGTCGTTTTTCGCCAGCTTCTTCCTGTGATCAACCGAAAGGCCTTGACCAGCTATGCCTACCTTTCACGAAATTCAAGAAAAATGACGACCAAAAGGGCACGCCTCCGGAAGGGTAACAAGAAACCCTCCACCAAGGCAAGTGCCACTGCCAGCACCCGGGCCAAGCGCAAAGCCACAACAGCTGCCCGCATGCAGGCCGAAGCCAAAAAGGCAGCTGAATTGGTGAAAGCGGCTGCCAAACCTTCAACCTCCAACAAGACCGCCAAGAAAAAGACCGTGGCCAAGGTCGCTGGCAAGTAGCTGTAGTTGACCAATTGTCAACGGTGCAGCTCGGTGGTCGATGTTCTATCTGCTGGGCGTGAACAACCCCGGAACAGGGTTCTTCAAAACGACATAAGCCCGCTTCCATGGCGCATCGCCCAGCATGCGCCATTTGTGCGCTGTTCCCGTAGTGTCCAACGCCAGCAGTACATCGCCGGTGTTGAGGATGAACGTGCTTCCGTCCCGCATGGTGAATTCCAGCGTGCCGGAAAGCGTAAGAACGTATTGCGCCTCTGGTGCGGTGTGCCAATCAAGCACTCCATGTGGTTGTGTCTCCTTGAAATGGATGGAAACCACCGCATCCTCGTCCAGCTGCGCGATCATGCCTTCCTCGAAGTGTGAATCGCCGTCCGCTCCCGTGTAAAGCCTGATCGCCTTGATCATGCTGCAAAGGTCGGCCATCCATTTCAGGATCTCGCTGAACCCGATAAGGCAACCAGGCGTATTACTAGCGGTATTCCCTATCCTGCCGACCATGCGCTCCAGCGCCCATACCTTTCGCTCACCTTCAGTGGAAACCCGCAGTGATAACCATATCGCGTTCAAAAAACCGAACTTCCGGGTAGGGGACGGGCTTGCGCGATATCTGGTAAAGCACGGTCGGAATACACCGATCCCCGTCGCCTACGAGGACTTGCTAAGGCACGATGGGTTGATGGCGCAGACGGGCCCGGACGGCAAGGAAACGTTGTGGACAACGGTGATGCTGCGGCCTTCAGAAATGGAGGACATGCACGATCGTTTAGTGGAACTCTATCAGGTGTTGATCGGCTATGGCCGCGCATTGCCGTACCTGCGCGTGGCCAGCATCGATTTCTGCGGATATGGGAACAGCCAACCGTTCCGCATTAAGATCTTGAACCAACTTAACGACAACCACGACTACTACTACATCAAGAAAGCCGATGCCAGCCGGGTGTACGGCTTGGAGTTGGAGCATCTGCTCAGCCCCAATAAGATCAACTACATCTGCACCGGTACCACTTTGGTGGAGGAGCACATCATCGGCGTGCCGGGCGATGATTTCATGAAGGACCCGTTGAAATATGGCGGCAATTTCAACCCGGTACGACTCTGCAAGGAATTCGTGAAATTCAACGAGCGCTGCTTCGTGCGGCTGCTGGGCGATATGCGCGCCTACAATTTCGTCGTGGACGTCACGCAGGATTTCGATCAGGCGCAGTACCGCCTCCGGAGCATCGATTTCGATCAGCAAAGCTTCGAGGGAAGACATCGCATCTACTTGCCGCAGTTCTATAAGGAGAACTTGGGGTACGTGGAGTATGCCCGGCGGTTCATCAGCCCTGAAACAGCTGAGCAGTATGCCCAAGAGGAGCGTTCCCTTTTACGGAAGCGTTATCAGGTAGCTGCGGAGCAGGTGGAGGATCTGTTGGATGTGATGTCGAATGCCGAAATAAGCCTGCCGGAACATGTTGCCTTATTGCGGAGCGAACTGGCGAAATACCATGCGCATCCACCTTTCAGGAAGTGCTCCACCATGGGAGAGATACTCACCCTCCAACTGAAGGTGATGTTGAGCTTGTAAGGCACAACGCCGTTCTCAAAGGCTCACATAAGAGCGCCGGACACTGTTGCGCTTGAACTTATAGCTCACCTCGAAAGTGAAATAACTGAACGAGTCGGGCAGTGCCGGATTGCCCCGTCGGCTGGTATAAATTCCTGAGTTGCCGTTGGTCCCCCAACCCGTTGGGTCGCTGATGTAACGTGCCAGGAATTGCTGGGTGCTGTCCGAGTAGGTCTGCCCGATCTCGTTGTAGGTGGCGTAGCGGTCGCTCACGCCATCCAGCAGGTCGCTGAAAAACATGTAATAGCTGAATTCGGCACCGATGGCTAATTCCCTCGTAACCATGTAGCGGATGCCGACGCCGACCGGTATGCCCACGTGCCAAGGACTGGGCTTGTCCAAGACCTTGGCCTCACGTCCCATGCCGTTCCCTTCAGTGGTCCAGCTATACAAGTCGGTCTCGTAGGTGCCATCCTGCTCGATCACTTTACCGCTGGTCCCGCCGCGCGGTTGGTCCCGTATGGTGCCATCCGCCCAGTAGTAGTAGCGGTTGGAAAGGTCCTGCTCGCCCCGGAACAGGTCCGCTTTCGGCCTTCCGTAGAACAAGCCCACACCGATGAAGCTGAACGCGAAGAAGCGCTGCTCATACAAGGGTTGGAAAGGCTCGCGGTACATGTTCAGTACCAAATGCTGACTGATGCCGTAGAGGTCGTTCCTGAAGTTGAGCCCACGCTTGAAGTTGCGCAGTTCCACTCCGGACATGCCGCCGGTGGGTTCCACTTCATTGTACCCCAGCCTGTGCCAGCTGAAACGTGTTTCCGTCGTGAGGGCGCGAGTGATGTAACGCTTGGGATTGTTGAGGTAGTCCCGGAAAGTGAGGGACATCGCGGGCCGGATGCCGTTCCATTGCACTGCACCGTCCCAATTGCCCAGATCTCCCGAAAAATGATCGGCCCCCAAGGCAACGCCAACTTCCAAGTTGCGCTGGCCATGAACAGGGACCGTGCCGCATAAGGCTGCAAGGAACAGAAAGTGGAAAGGATGCCGCATGATGTCCAAGTTCTGCTGGTGAGAATCTAAAGATAGGACGTGGGTTTGCCACAACGGTTGCCAGCTGTTCAGATCTTCAACGGGCGCCAAAAATGGACGTACCTACACGGACCATCGTGGAACCGGCCGCCAATGCTTGGTCCAGATCGCCGCTCATGCCCATCGAGAGTTCCGTGAACTGCGCCAAATAGGGCAAGTGAAGCGCGTTGATCTGCCGTTGCAGTGCCGCCAGCCCGTTGAATTCGGCCTCAACTTGCGCGTTGTCTTCCGTATTGGTGGCCATGCCCATCAATCCGCGGAAACACAAGTTCATCCAATGTTCTGTATGCGATTCCGACAATAATGGCAGCACTTCGTCATTGGAAAAGCCATGCTTGGTCTCCTCCTGTGCGATGTGGACCTGCAGGAGAATGTCGATCATGCGCCCAGCTTGTGCTGCGCGCTTATCCAACTCATCCAAAAGCGCACGGCTATCCACGCCGTGGACAAGATGCACGAAGGGTGCGAGGTATTTCACCTTGTTCGTCTGCAGGTGCCCTATGAAATGCCAACGGATGTCTTCGGGCAAAAGCGGCTGTTTTTCGCGCAGCTCCTGGGGGTAGTTCTCGCCGAAATCCCGGTGGCCCAGGTCGTAAAGTGCCTTGATCTCCTCAACGGTCCGCTTCTTGCTTACTGCCACTAGTAATACTCCGGATGGCAGGCCGTCCTTGACCTTGCGGAAGCGCTGCGCTAAGCCCTCCTTGTCCATCAATTGTCCTCCAAGGAGTAGATGGTGAGCCCGCTGCGCAACTTGGGTTCCACCCACGTGGTCTTGGGTGGCATCAGTCCAAGGTTGTCCGCAACAGCCGCAAGGCTTGCGAAGGGTATGGCGCAGAGGTTGAAGGCCACATCGGCTTTGCCGGTGTCCACCAGCTTGTCCAGTGCGGCCAACGGATCAGTGCCGGGAATGAAGCGGATACGCGGGTCGGTGCGTAGATCCATGACACCCAGTATCGGGCCCAACACCGCAGCGCTGAGTACGGAGGCATCCAACGCTTCGGTCACATCCGTACCCATGGGTTTGGGCAATTCAAGCCGGTACCAGCCGCTTTGCGTGCGTACCTGTACATGTCCTGCGGGAGCGCAACGTTCTGGACCGTCGGGGAGTACCGTCAATGTCCCTGTTCTGCCAAGTGCTTCCAAGAATGAAGCAGGGGAGTGACCGTTCAGGCCCGATACCGCGCGGTCGAAATTGAAGATGTGAAGCTGGTTGTGCGGTACCAAGTAGGCCAAGCACCACGCCTTTGGGTCTTCGCCTTTCGCACCAGAAGCCTTGGCCAGGCGGGCACTGCTGGCACTGCGGTGGTGACCGTCGGCGATGTAGAGTGCGTCCAACGCCCGGAAATGGTCGGCGAGCGCGTCGATCTCCGCGGGCTCATCGATCTTCCAGAAACGGTGGCGGATCCGATCGGTGGTGCAGAAGTCGTAGAGCACAGGCTTTACCGATAATCCGTGGAGGTGCTTTTCCAGAACAGGAGGGCCGGGTATCGCGAGCAATACCGGTTCGGCGTTGATCCCCGTGTGCTCGAGGTATTCGGTGAAGATCGCCTCCCGTGCCGTGAGCGTCTGCTCGTGGACCTTGATCCGGCCTTCGACATAGTCGGCGACACTGACGGCACCGATCAAACCCATCGAAGTGAATGCTGCACAACTTTGCTCATAGAGATAGAAGGCCGGCCGTTCCTCACGCAGCAGGATACCTTCATGGGTGAACTCTTCGAATTTGTGCCGGACACCATCGAAATGCTCAGCACGCGTCAAGCCCACCCGATCGTGGTCCGCATGGACGATGTGTAGGAAGGAGTAGGGATTGCCAGCCAATTTCTCGCGGAGCTCACCCGGTGTATACGTCAGGAAAGAACGTGATCCCACGAGGTGCGCCGTATGGGGCGCGGGCCGCCATGCCCGAAAGGGCCGTACCCTGATCATCCGCGTCCCACGGTCACTTCATCGCGCCAAGCCGAAAGGATATCCACCAGCTCATCGCCGATGCGCTCCTGGGCTTCCATGGTGGCCGCCCCGATGTGCGGGCTAAGGCTCACGTTGGGGTGCGCCAGCAGGTCCGCGCGGGGAGTAGGCTCGTTCTCGAAAACGTCCAATGCGGCCGCTTTCACCTTTCCGGAATTCAGCGCTTTCAGCAGCTCCTCTTCGTCCAAAGAATTGCCGCGGGCCGTGTTCACGATCAGCATGCCCTTTTTCATCTGCGCGAATTCCTTCGCACCCAACAAGGGGGTGCCGTCATCCGTTGCAGGTACGTGCAGGCTGATGGCATCGCAAGCATTCAACAGTTCCTCCATGGGCACCATCTTGATCCCAACGCGGACCGTGTCCCCGTTCAATTGCACCTCGATGTGGTCCACTGTGGAGCTACGGTCATAGTAGAGCACTTTCATGCCGTTCCCGATGGCGTAGCGTGCCACCCATTTGCCGATGCGCCCGAAGCCAACGATACCCAGGGTCTTTCCGCGCAGCTCGGCGCCTTTGCCGTAGCTCTTCTTCATTTCCTTGAAGCAAGCGGCGTCGTGCCCTTCAACGCACATGCGGCGGTTCGCCTTGTAGAGGTCGCGGGTCATGCTGAAGAGATGCGCCATCACCAGTTCCGCAACACTGATGCTGCTGCTTGCAGGCGTGTTCACCACCCGAAGACCTTTCTTCCGTGCATAAGCCACGTCGATGTTGTCCATGCCAACGCCGCCGCGCGCGATCAACTTCAACCCGGGGCAGGTGTCAATGAGGTCCTTGCGCACTTTGGTGGCGCTGCGGACCAACAAGGCGTCCACCTTTTCGGTATTGATGTAAGCCGCCAATTCTTCCTGTGGCACAAAATCCACCGTGACGGTGAAGCCTTGTTCCTTCAGGGCTTCCTGTGCCGGTGCCGAAATTCCGTCGTTCGCGTGTACGCGCATGTTCAACCGTTCTTTTTTGCGAATTCCTCCATCACTTCCGTCAAGGCTTTTACGCTTTCCAAAGGCAATGCGTTGTACATGCTTGCCCGGTAGCCGCCTACGCTGCGGTGCCCGCGAATGCCGTTGATACCGGCCTCTTTCCACATGGCATCGAAGGCGGGTTCCAAGGCCGCGTCGTTCAGCACGAAGGTGGGATTCATGTCACTGCGGTCCTCTTTGGCCGTGGTGCCATTGAAGAGGGGCAGGCGGTCGATCGTGCCGTACATCAGTTCGGCTTTCGCAGCATTGCGCTTGGCGATCTCCGCGATGCCGCCGATGCGCTTCATCCATTCCAGCGTGAGCATGATGACGTAGATCGGGAACACGGGCGGGGTATTGTACATGCTGTCCTTCGCCGCGTGGTTGGCCAGGTCCATCATGGGGCTCAGCTTCTTGCCCGTTTTGCCAAGGGTGGCCGGGTCGAAAAGGTACATGGTAGCGCCCGCAGGGCCCATGTTCTTCTGTGCACCGGCATAGATCAAGGCGAAGTCCTTCACGTTCACAGGACGGCTGAAGATGTCGCTGCTCATGTCGCAGATCATCGGCACCGGGCTTTCCGGGAACTGCTTGAACTGCGTGCCGAAAATGGTGTTGTTGCTGGTAAAGTGGAAGTAATCCGCGTCACTCGGGATGGTGAAACCCTTCGGGATGTAGCTGAAGTTCTTGTCCTCGCTGCTCGCCACCACCTCTGCGCCACCGGCCAGTTTGGCCTCCTTGATCGCCCGCGTGGACCATTCACCGGTGTTGACGTAGGCCCCTTTGCCGCCGGGCTTCATGTAGTTCTGTGGTACCAAGTGGAAACCCATACTGGCTCCGCCGCCCAAGAACACGGTTTGATAGTGCGCCGGTGCTCCCAAAAGCTCTTTCACCAGTTCGCGGGACTTCAACATCACCGCCTCGAAAGGCTTGCTGCGGTGGCTTATTTCCAAAATACTGAGTCCGCTGCCCTCAAAATCCAGCACGGCATCCGCTGCCTTCTGGAACACCTCTTGCGGAAGAATGCATGGACCTGCACTGAAATTATGGACTTTCATCTTGGTGTCTGTAGGCATCGGGACGGGATTTTGTGGCCGCGAAGGTAATGGATCAGGTTGCGCGATGTTCGGAGCGCACGACCACTTGCGATCGCTGTCAGTCTTTATCGCGGTAAGGCATTGCTCAAGAACCAATGTGTGCTTGAGTGAAGGCTGGTAAGGGTCGGGCCGAAATGATCCGTCGATCCCATTCGTGACGGTACAAACAGAGCTTTACGGTTTCGGCTTCGGGACCTTGAACGGCTTCTGCTTATCCGGACCGCGCACATCCACATCGCGCTGCATTTCCCAGTGATCCTTGTCCCAGAAATACGCGTCATAGGTCATGTCCGGGGCCATGAAGGCGGGGTTCCCTGCGAAGGCAGGGTCGGTGGGCGCGAGGTGGTCCGCGACGATGGAAAGGTGCGCAGCGTCCCATTTCAACGTCATTTTACCTTGGGCGCTGTAGGCGAAGAGTTTCCGCATACTGCGCTTGCGCCCATCGGGAAAAGCAGCTGCACCGAACTTGGCGGTGGGGGCGAAGCTGAGCACTTCCACGACTTTTTGCGTCTCGATGTCGCTCACGCCTTTCCAGCCCAGCAGGGTGTACCACGTCTTCGCGCCACGCGTTACGGGGATCACTTCGTAGTACAGTGCGCCGTACCAATTCTCCGGTGAAAGTTGCACGCTGGCCGGACTGGTAATGTGGTCCGTCATGTCGCGGAGTTCCACCAGGTCCTGGCCGTGCTTGTTCCTAACCAGCAGAAAACCTTCATATCGGAAGGAACCGTCGACTTGGCGCAAGTTCCATGTGAACAGCCGGAAAGCACCATCGGTCGGCTCCACATGACTGATCGGCACGCCTTTGAACGACGCTGTCCACGCTGAATCGCTTTCCAAGATCGTACCGAGCTGCTGCTTCACCATTGCGGAAGCACTGTCGCGCGCATCATCGGAGCCGGCATCGCCGATGGCTTTCAAACTTCCTACAAGATCGGCATACCCCTGACCAAAGGCCGCGTAGGGTAACAGGAGCGAGAAGAGGATGGGCTTGATCACAACGCGGGAACGTGGAAGGACTGTGCCAAAGTACGCGTTATGACAAGGTGCCGTTGAACTTCACCAACCGCCTATACAACCCTTGGTGTTCAAAACCGGTGTGCTCTTTGCCCATACCACGCCGCATGTGCTGATAGTTTTGGCCGGATAGATGAAGCGCTCCCTCCTTATCCTACTTCTCGGTACGGCCATTTCCGTTTCCTTCGGCGGTGGTCCGCCCGCACGCAGTAACGGCACCATGCCACCCTTTTTGGACGTTCGCACGCCGTGGGCGGATTCCGTGATGCAAACACTGGACCTGGACCACCAGATCGCCCAGTTGATGATGGTGGCGGCCTACAGCAATAAGAACGAAGGACATGCCGCCGATATCGAAAAACTCGTCCGTGAACAGGGCATCGGTGGCCTGATCTTCTTTCAAGGAGGCCCCGTGCGCCAAGCGAAATTGACCAACCGTTACCAAGCTGCCGCCAGCACGCCGTTGTGGATCGGGATGGACCTTGAATGGGGGCTTTCCATGCGCTTGGACAGCACCGTGCAGTTTCCCCGGCAAATGACGTTGGGTGCCTTGCAGAACGTGGATAAGATCGAAGCCATGGGTGGTGAGATCGCACGCCAGATGAAGCGCCTCGGCGTGCAGGTGAGCTTTAGTCCGGATGTGGACGTGAACATCAACTCCGCCAACCCGGTGATCAGCGATCGCAGCTTCGGTGAAGATCCCGAACAGGTAGCCTTGAGGGGCATCGCCTACATGCGTGGGCTGCAGCGCGGCGGTGTGATCGCAACCGCCAAACACTTTCCCGGCCACGGTGATACCGATCAAGACAGCCACAAAACGCTTCCGAAAGTGACCGCATCGCGGGCGCGCCTCGATTCCGTGGAACTACGTCCTTTCCAGCAACTCATCGATGCCGGTGTGGGTGCTGTGATGGTGGCACACCTCGAAGTGCCCGCTTTGGATAGCACGCCCGGCTTGCCAAGCACCATGAGCCGCAAGATCGTCACCGAGTTGCTACAACGTGACATGGGTTTCGAAGGCTTGGTGTTCACCGATGCGCTCAACATGAAAGGCATCGCCGACGCTGATAAGCCGGGGGCCATCGAGTTGCGCGCCCTGCAAGCAGGTAACGATGTGCTGCTTTTTCCGCAGGATCCGGTGAAGGCCATCGCCACTATCCGCAAGGCCGTGGAGAATGGCTTGATCGCGAAGGAGACCATTTCCTACAAGTGCCTGAAGGTGCTCCGCGCCAAGGAATGGGCAGGCTTGGACAAGTTGAAGCCGATCGAACTGAATGGTCTTACCGCTGACCTGAACAGACCCGATGCACTTGCCTTGCGCCGCAGCCTGTATGCCGACGCGCTTACCGTGGTGGCCAACAAGGGCCTGATCCCCATACGGGCGCTGGACAGTTTGAAGATAGCCTCCCTCGTGATCGGGGATGCAAAGCACAACGCTTTCCAAAAAGCCTTGGGCCGCTACGCTCCTGTGAAGGAATTTTCCTGTGGCAAGATCCTGAACGCCGCCCAGTCGCAGCAGGTGCTGGATTCGCTCAAAGGGTTCGATCTGGTCATCACCTCCGTACACCAAGTTTCCACCCGCGCTAACAAGGAATTCGGCGTGCCGCAGCTCACCTTGGATCTCCTGCGTCGCCTGAACGACCAGCAAACTGCCATCAACGTGCTGTTCGCCAACCCGTACCGCTTGGGAACGGCCATCGGCGCGCAGCGTTGGAAGGGCGTGGTGGTCGCGTACGAGGAGAACGACGATACCGAGGACCTTGCCGCTCAAATGCTATTCGGCGCCATCCAGGCAACCGGCACGTTGCCCGTTACGGCATCGCAATTCTTCAAGCTCGGGCAAGGCGAGGAGACGGCTTCGCTGCAACGATTGCGCTATGGGCTGCCTGAAGAGGATCGCATGCAAAGCAAGGACCTGGGCCGTGTGGACAGTATTGTGCTGGACGGGATCAAAGCGGGTGCGTATCCGGGTTGCCAGGTATTGGTGGCCCATGACGGCATGGTGGTGCTGAACCGCTCCTACGGTTCGCCAACCTACGCCAACGCGCGACCGGTTGAAACGGATGACATCTATGACCTAGCGAGCATCAGCAAGGTGATGGGCACCACGCTCGCCTTGATGAAATTGAGCGATGAGGGACAAGTGGACGTGGAGAAAACACTCGGCGACTACCTGCCTTGGATCGTATCTTCACCTTACCATGCCAGCCTTAAGCTCAGTGAGATCCTGGCGCACCAATCCGGGTTGAAGCCCTTCGTGCCATTCTACCGCAACCTGATGGACGGTAACCAGCTGAAGGCGGGTATATCCGTATCGAAGCCGGACAATGATCACACGTTGAACGTGGCGGATGGCATCTACATCAATGCGGCGTACCAGGATTCGATCACGAAATGGATCCTTGCCACGACGCTGGGCAAGCGAGGCGATTATGTCTACAGTGACATGGGCATGTACCTGCTGAAGTTGGTGATCGAGAAAGTCGCCGGCTTGCCTATGGACCAATACCTCCGCAAGGAATTCTATGCGCCGTTGGGACTGGCCACTATGGGCTACTCGCCGCTGGTGAACTTTCCCAAGGACCGCATCATGCCTACGGAGAACGATATGGTTTTCCGGAAGCAGCAGATCCAAGGTTATGTGCATGACCCCGGTGCCGCGATGATGGGCGGCGTTGCCGGACACGCTGGCCTCTTCTCAGATGCGAACGACCTCGCCATTGTGTTGCAAATGCTGCTCGATGGAGGCATCTATGGCGGAAAGCGCTACTTGAAACGGGCGACCGTGGACCATTTCACCAAATGCCGATTTTGCACAGGGGTGCAAGGCAAGGGTAATCGGCGGGCCTTGGGCTGGGACCGGCCCACCGAGCGCGGGCAGCCTGGCCCTGCATGTGCGGATGCCAGTTCCGCCAGCTTCGGCCACACGGGTTTTACCGGTACGGTGATCTGGGCGGATCCGCGCGACCGCTCCATCTACGTTTTCCTCAGCAATCGCGTGTTCCCTGATGCTGGCAACAAGAAGCTGGCACACATGGACATCCGTACCAAGATCCAATGTGCCATCCATAACGCCATTGCAAAGGGTGGCCACGAAGGGCTGGTGCCATTGATGATCGATGAGCCGTTAGCTCAACCCTGAGCAGCCGAGCGTCGTTGCTGTTTTCCGCCAAGTAATGGTTCTTTATTTCATCCGCGACAACGTGATTCGGAACGATGTTCGGGTCTTGTATACCTGGATCGACGACGGCTGTAAGTGCTTGGGATAAGCCCCATTCCACGTTCCTTACCTTTGTGCGGCGCGGGAAGTACCCGGGCCAAATACCGAATTCAAATGCCAACAACGACATCCCAAGAAAGCCGCAGCCAGAAAGCCATCCGCGTCGAAGACAAGTTCGGCGCACACAACTACCACCCGCTTCCGGTGGTACTGGAAAAAGGCGAAGGCGTTTTCCTTTGGGATGTGGAGGGCAAGCGCTATTACGACTTCCTCAGTGCCTACAGCGCCGTGAACCAAGGTCACTGCCACCCGCGCATTATCGATGCCCTTATCGACCAGGCCAAGAAGCTCACGCTCACCAGCCGCGCGTTCCACAACGATGTGCTGGGCGAATACGAAGAGTACATCGCCAACTACTTCGGTTACGACAAGGTGCTGCCCATGAACACCGGCGCCGAGGCCGTGGAGACCGCCATGAAGCTGGCCCGCAAATGGGGTTATGACAAGAAGGGCATCCCCGCGAATGAGGCCCGTATAATTGTTTGCCGGAATAATTTCCACGGGCGCACCATCGCCATTATCAGCGCCAGTACGGATACGGACAGCCGTGGCGGGTTCGGCCCGTTCACGCCGGGGATCGACATCATACCCTACGACAACATCCCGGCACTGCAACGCGCTTTGGAACATCCGCATGTGGCCGCCTTTATGGTAGAGCCGATCCAAGGCGAAGCTGGCGTGATGGTGCCGCACGAAGGATACTTGAAGCAAGCGTTCGAGGCCTGCAAAGCGCGCAATGTCCTCTTCATGGCGGATGAAGTGCAGACCGGCATTGCCCGCACCGGCAAAATGCTCGCGTGCGACCATGAGGGTGTACGGCCCGATGTGCTCATCCTCGGCAAAGCCATCAGTGGTGGCGTGCTGCCCGTTAGCGCAGTCCTGGCGGACGACGAGATCATGCTGGTGATCAAGCCCGGCCAGCACGGAAGCACATTCGGCGGGAACCCGTTGGCGTGCCGGGTGGCCATGGTCGCCTTGGAGGTGGTGAAGGACGAGAAGCTCGCGGACAACGCACAGCGGTTGGGCGAACTGTTCCGTGCCGAAATGAACAAGCTGGTCAAGGAATTCGGCTTCGTGAAACTTGTGCGCGGCAAAGGCCTATTGAACGCTGTGATCATCGAGCCGCGTGCGGACGGTAGGACGGCTTGGGAACTTTGCTTGTTGTTGGCGCAGAACGGCCTGCTGGCCAAGCCAACGCATGGCGACATCATCCGCTTCGCACCTCCGCTCACCATTACCGAGGAGCAATTGATGGCATGCTGTGCCATCATCCACAAGAGCGTGCAGGAATTCGCCTGATCCGCGCTTCCATTAAATACCGGACACCGCGAGGTTGTGATCTCAACTTGAACGGCTGGGTCCCATCGGAACTACGGTGGCAGTTCAACACGTGCTCCTGAACAGGCCGTCGCTCTATTGAAAGCGGGCCTTCAGCTTGAGTATGGGTTTCTCGTAGAGCTCGTAAGAGGCAATAGCAAGGCCCATGAACAACAGGATGCTCAGCGGCGCGGACTTCACCGTGGCCCCGGCTGCACCGGTGCTCGTGGCCAATACGTGGTAGAGGTATACGCCGTAGGAGATCTTGCCCAGGTAAGCGAGGGGGCGGAATTCCAACAACCGGGTCAGCGCACCCTCTTGTCGTTCCATGATCGCAAGCAGGAGGACCGCAACGCCAGCGGCTTGTATCACGAAGGCCATCGGAAGCAGCGCAACCGGGAGGTACAGCGGTGATAGGAAAAGAGCAGCGCTTAGTGGAAAGGCAAGGCTTGACAAAGCCAAGTGCCGACATGCCGCTGGCCGTTTGAACAAGAGCACAGCCATGAACGCACCTACCATGATGGGGCCTGCCGCTGGGAAGAACCACCGACTTACGAAGAAGGTATCTTGTAATGTGTAAACATGGCCGTTATGAGGAAAGCTCAACCCAGGCAGGACATACGCCGCTAAAACTGCTAGGGCGACGGCAGCTAGTGCTGCAAAGGCCAACCGACGGTGTGGCAGCAGCGTGATCAAGAACGGCCAAACGAGGTAGAATTGCTCCTCGACCGCCAACGACCAAGTATGCGAAAGTTGACCGTTCAAGAGAAAATGCGGTATGAAATTATAGAGGTAGGCGAAGGAGAGCAACAGGCCGATGGGATACACCGTGTATACCCCGAAAGCTGTGCCGATAAGCAACAGGACCAAAAAGAGAATGAAGGGAGGGGTGAGCCGCAAAAAGCGGCGAGCATAAAAGGAGCGCAAGTTGATCTTGCCTGTACGGGCCTGCTCGCGGATGAGGATCCGCGTGATCAAGAAGCCGCTCAAGGTGAAGAAAATGTTCACCCCGGTGACCCCGCTGACCAGCGGGTGGAAACGGCCCTGGAAGAACGCCGTGTCCGGCAAGTAATCCAGCACGCTCATGTGGGTAAGGATCACCAAGATTATCGAGATCGCGCGCAGGCCATCAAAACCCTTGATATGACTGGATGCCTTTCCGCTACCCACAAGCTCCGGAGCAGTGCCCATCGGGTGTGCTACTCCACTTTCGAGCGGTCCACTGTGCGCACCAGCTTTCCCTTCTCGTAGTAAAGCTCGCGGTAGATCTGGCCATCCGGCGCGTAGTCGGTCTGCACTCCCTCTTCCAAGCCGTTCTCCCAATGCTCGGTGAATTTGCGGGTGCCGTTGTCGTAGAAATAATTCCACTCGCCGTTCTCCTTTCCATCCTTGAAACGCCCACGGTAATCCAACTTGCCGTTCGGGTGATAGACCTCCTCCATCACCTTCATGGCGCTGTCGCCTTTGCCATCGTAGTGGATCACTACTTCGGGTTTGCCATCGGGGAACCTGCTGGCCACGTAACGGTGCGTGGAGCAGCCGAAGGCGAACAGCAGGGTGGCAACAAGTGCGATGTGCAGCGGTTTCATCGTTGCGCAAGCTACCGGTTTTCCGTTCCCGTCAGAAGCGGGCGATCACCTTCAGGTTCAACCGGCGCGGGCTCAGGAATTCCGGAATGCCATAATAGCGCCCTTGCACGTCCTGTATCCAGGTGTAATCCACCGTGTTGTTCAGGTTTATCAGGTTGAACACCTCCAAGGAGATCCACAGGTCCTTGATGTGCCGCAGGAAGTTCGTTTTCTCCTGCCCTGGTGCACCCAACAGTTGTTTGCTGAAGCCGATGTCCACCCGACGGTACAGGCTGGTGCGCAACGTGTCGGCATACCGGTTGAAGTTCGGTGGCCCGTACGGCAGGCTGGAACCGAAGACGAGGTTCAGGTGGACCTTGAACGTGGGCCAGTTCGGCATTTCATCCTGGAAGAACAGCGCGAAGCTGACGCGCTGGTCCGTGGGCCGGGGGATGTAGCCCGCTTCCACACGCGTGCTGTCCACCGGCGTGCGGTCGCGCGTGTCGATACCGTCCGTCCGTTGACCGGCCGCGTTGTAGTAGTGGTAGTAAAAGTCACCGTCGAGGTTCTCCTCCGTTTGCATCACGCTGAGCGAGGCCCACGATTCAACGCCCTTGATGAATTCGCCGTTGAGCTTCATATCGATGCCAGCTGCATAACCCTTGGCGTTGTTGTTGGCGTAGTACCGGATGCGCACGTTGTCCAGCTCGTAGGGGTTCAGGTCGCTCAGGATCTTGTAATACGCCTCCGTGGTGAACTTGAACGGGCGGTCCCAGATCTTGAACTGCCGGTCCATGCCCACGATGAAGTGGATGCTCCGCTGCGCCATGACGTCGGGGTTCAGCATGCCGCTGAAGTTGCGCAGTTCGCGGTAGAACGGCGGTTGGTAGTAAAGTCCGGTAGCGAACCAGAAGCTGTAGTCGTTCGGCACGGTATCGCCCGCAGCGTTCAGCTTTTTCCAACCGGGATGGTAGGCCAGCCGCACCCGCGGACTGATCACCGTCTGTCCGTTGTAGCTCCAGTTCTGTCCGCGCACGCCGGCCACCAACGCCCAAGAGCGGTCGCGTCCGCGCTTCCATTCCCAAGCGTTCTGCACATAGGCTGAAGTACGCAAGCTTTTCAGATCGATGTTGCTCTTCACACTGGTCTGCAGGTTGAGCGAATCACCGCTGCTCTGCGGAATGCTGTAGCCCGCGCTGTCCACCACGTACCATTCGTTCAGGCGGTCACTGATGGCCTCCGTGCGCGCTTCCACGCCCCATTGCAGGTTGGAATTACCACCGGTGCCGTAGGTCAAGGAGCCTTTGTGCCCGAAGCTGGCCACGGTCGCTTCGAGGTTGTTGCGTGCATGGTCCAAGTAGCCACCGACGCCGAGGTCGCGCACCACTTGGCCGAACTGGTCACTGCCGAGGTTGCGGTCGAGTTCGCCCAAGCGGTATTCGCCCAGAATGTCCAAGTGCTCGGTCTCGTAAGTGTTGAACACGCTTCCCGTGAATTTCAAAAGCGTGTTCTTGTTGGGCCGGACGTTCAGGTTCAACGCGCCGGAAAAAGTCTCGTACGCCGTCTTCTCCTGCCCTTCGAAATACACGGTGTAGCGCAGGGCTTGGTTGAAGTTGCCCAACTCGGTCTCCCGGTCCTGTGGTACCACGTCGTAGCGGTTCTTGGAGTACAGGCCCAGGAAGCCGAGCTCCACTTTGTCGCTCAGGTCGTATGTCCAGTAGCTCTGCAGGTCGGTGTAGGTGGGCGTGTAATCACCTTTGGTATCCAGCCCCTGCAGCACGGTGTTCAACGTGCGATAGCGGAAGCCGGTGATCTGGCGCAAGCGTTGTTTCGCCATGGCACTGCCCACCGTTACCGAGCCGCCCAGCAGGCTGGCGCTCGCAATGGCCTCGAACTCGCGCGGACGTTTGTATTGGATGTCCAGCACGCTGCTCATCTTGTCGCCGTAGCGCGCCTCCCAACCACCAGCGCTGAAGTGTATCCGCTCGATCATGTCCGGGTTGGGGAAGCTCAAGCCTTCCTGCTGGCCGCTGCGGACCAGGAACGGCCGGTACACTTCGATGTCGTTCACATAAACAAGGTTCTCGTCGAAGTTGCCGCCACGCACGTTGTATCCGCTGCTCAGCTCGTTGCGCGTCATCACTCCGAGGCTGCCCTGCAGCAGGCTGTTCACGTCGCCCAGCGACGGCTGGAAATGCGACGTGCGTGCGTTCAGCTTATCGATGCCTGCGTCGCGCAGCCGCTCGTTCGTTACCGTTACCGTGTTGATCGTTGTGGAACGTATTGTGACGTCCAGCGTGCGGTTCTCTCCGGCTTTCAGTTCCATGTTGCGCTCCACGGTCTCCGCACCGGGGTAGGCGTAGCGCACGGTAATGGGCCTGCCTGCGGGGACCGTCAAGGAATAGCTTCCGTTCGAGCCTGCCGATGTCGCGGATGCGCCTGCAACGGCAACGCTGACATCCGGCAAAGGGCGGTTCTCATCATCGCGCACCACACCGCTCAGGATGGCGGTCTGGGCATGGACCAAAGAGGGCAGAAACAACCACAGGAACAGGAAAATACGACGCATGCAAGGGTTTCGGTGGAAGGGCAGGGGAACTCGCGCTGGCCAAAGTAACGGGGAAGGGCCGATCCAATTGCCTTTGAGCCTGTTTTGAGCGCGCTTGAGGTTTGCAGCTTCTCGCCGCAAGCCTCAAGCTTTCAAGCCACACGTGTCAAGCGGCCCAGGCCTTCCTCGCATGCCCTTTCAGGCCGTACCACAGAATGAAGAGGTAGCAGGGCACCATCATCCAATACGCCTGTTGGTGCCCGATGGACGGCAGTTCGGCCAGCTTTCCGTAGACCAACGGCAGCACCGCTCCGCCAGCGATGGCCATGATCAGGAGCGCGCTGCCGGTCTTGGTATGCCGCCCAAGCCCGTTGATCGCCAAGGGCCAGATCGCCGGCCATACCAACGCGTTCGCGAAACCGAGCAGGGCGATGCACATCACGGAATTGTAGCCCGATAGCTGCGTGGCGGCCACCGTGAGCACCACGCCCAGCACCGCTGAAACCGCCAAGGCCTTGCTCTGCGCAATGAATTTCGGAATGGCCGCGATACCCACGATGTAGCCCACCACCATCCCGATCAATGTGTAACTGGTGAGGTGTTTCGTGGCGCTGAGCGGCATGCCCAGCGAACTGCCATAGATGCCGATGGTGTCGCCAGCCATCACCTCCACACCCACATAAAGGAACAAGGCGATCACACCCAGCACCAGGTTCGGGAACGATAGGATGGAGCGGCCATCGGTGGAAACTCCGGGCGCGTCCACTTCAGGGTCCAGCTCCGGGAGAGGCGAGAAGTTCACGAAAAGGCCCAAGGCTACCAGCACAGCGGCCATCACCGCATAAGGCATGATCACGCGGCCGGCCAGTTCATCCAAGCGCGCCGCGCGCAACGGGCCTTCCAATGCGGCCAGGTCGGTCTGCAAGGAATCCGCATCCGCCAGCAGCAATGCGCCCAAGACGAACGGGGCCAGCACCCCGGCCATTTTGTTGCAAATGCCCATCACGCTGATCCGCGCGGCGGCACTCTCAATGGGACCCACCACCGTGATGTACGGATTGCTTGCCGTTTGCAGCAGCGAAAGACCCGTACCGATGATGAAGAGCCCCGCGAGGAACAAGCCGTAGGAGCGGCCCTGTGCTGCGGGGATGAACAACAGCGCGCCCAAGGCCATGGTCCAAAGGCCGTACATCATGCCGCGCTTCATGCCGGTCTTCCCCAGCACCCACGCCATGGGTAGCGCCGTAACGAAGTAGGCGATGTAGAACGCGAACGTGACGTAGAACGGTTCCGCTCCGTTCTTCAGTTCGCACACGATCTTCAGGTAGCTGATCAGCGGCCCGTTGATCCACGTGACGAAGCCGAACAAAAAGAACAGCGCGCCAATAATGACGACCGCGGTGGTGGTGTGTGTGCGTTGGGCCATGCGGAATTGTTGCCGGTGAAAGTATCGGCGTGGTTCCTTGGCGACGGACGCGAAGCGATGCAGTTATCCGCAGCGCGCTGTGCGGAAAAAAGGAGAGCATCCCCGCTAACGGGACACTCAAAAGAAAACCCCGGACAGGCCGGGGTCATGGGTCAACGGGAAGGTATACCGGTCAATTCAACTGCTCCCACGCGCGGCTACCTTGTATGCGGCGGTAACGGGCCATCACCTCCTCGTAGCTCGCGGGCAGGTTCAGGTCCGCCAACGGATCGAACGTCAAGTGGTCACCACCGGCATAGGTGTCGGGGGCACGCTCTTCAGCGGGCTTTTCAGGTGCGGTAAGTTTCATGCTTAGGCAATAGCTCCTTGCAGGGGGCGAACACAAAGTTAGGTCGCGTTGGCACCGTTGGGCAATTTTCCTCCAACGATCAAAGAATATCGAAGTCCATCGGGTCCCAGCGCACGGTGCGCGGATCCAGCGTTCGGCCTTGTCCGGTGAGGTCCTTGAAGATGAGGTTGAGCGGGGAGGGGCGGAAGCGCATCGGGATGTTCACGTAAGCCTTGCCGCCCCAGTGCATCGCGGGATCCAACCCGATGAGCACTTTGCCGAACACTATGCCCGGTTCTTGCGGTAGCACCGCCGCTGGCACCGGTGCATCCAATTCCCCCATCACGAACCGCGCGCCGTATTGACTGCGATGCGAAAGCACCAGCGACCGTCCTTGTTCCGTGTACGCGGAGTAAGGGTAGGCCGGGTGCTGTACCCGCCAAGCGATCGCAGCCGCATCGCGCACAGGCGCAAAGGCAGGGATGACCTCCGGGTCCCTGCGCGGCAACGTGCCCACGCCGATCATGGCGCGCAGCGGCGATACCAGTTCAAAGCCCAGCTTCCGCAGAAAGCCCGGCGTACTGTTCAAGTTCGCCACTCCAGCCACGAAACCGTAGCCCGCATCCGCTGCCAGCGCATAGGTGGCATTCGCCAATTTCGTAAAGAGCCCTTTCCCTTGGTGTGCGGGGGCAGTGGCCGTATTCAACGATAACAGGCCCCGTTCCACTGTGCCGTTCACCCTGGCCAACATGGGAATGGTGGCATAATGCCCCACCAATTCGGTGCCGTGCCAAGCGTTGAACCCCAAGGCCGAGCCAGTAGGGTTCAGCCGGTACTGCCAGCGCAATACCTCCGCCGTGAAGTGCTTGGCATCGGGGAATACCCCGGCCAACAACGCCACTACCGGCAGCAGACCAGCGTCCGTTGCATCCACCGGCCTCAGCTCGTAGTCCGCCATTCGGCGAAGGTAGCGGCGGTCAGCCTCGGCTTGCGGTAACGGCCATGGGAAAGCTGCACATCGGAATGCGCATACCGGAAGAACGCCCTCCCGCACCGTGGCATGCAGCGGACGATTACATTTGCCGCCCCGGATCGGAACGGTCCGGGCAAAAGCCTCCTTAGCTCAGCGGTAGAGCAGCTCATTCGTAATGAGCAGGTCGTCAGTTCAATTCTGACAGGAGGCTCCGCAACCCGCAACACAGCCTCCGGTATTTCCGGGGGCTGTGTTTTTTGCAGCGATCGTGGCAAGGCTTGCCCGATCCCCCAATGGACGGGGAGCGAATGTCCATCCGTTATCGTGGTGCTTTGCCGGAAACCCCACGGCAGGCAAGGGTTTGCGGCGGTCAGGGTATGTCGGGTATGATGTCTGCATCAGGAAGTGCGTTCACATACACTAACCCAAATACCCCAAGCAACAATGAGTGCTACAACGGATAAGATCAAAGGGAACTGGAACGAAATGAAAGGCAAGCTGAAGCAGCAATACGGCCAGCTCACCGACAATGACCTCACCTATGTGGAGGGGAAGGAAGATGAACTTTACGGTCGCCTGCAGCAGAAGCTCGGCAAGACCAAGGACCAAGTGAAGGAAATGTTCGACACGCATACCAAGGCAGCCGAAGAGAAGGCACCTCACTAAGGTCAGCGTTGATCAGTTTGAAGGCGGGGAGCGGAAGCTCCCCGCTTTTTTTGCTACATCCACCAGGGCCAACGGTCCGTACATAGCGTTATGCGGGTCCTTTTTCTCTCGGCGATCATGGTGCACGCATTGTTGGCGGTGGGGCAGAAGCCGTCGGCCACGGGCACGGCTTCGCATACTGCCAGCTTTACCTACGCGAACGACTTCTTTACCGCGACGGACCGCTATTTCACCCAAGGTGTGGGCCTCCGCTACGGCTCGCTTTCCCTAGGAACATCCTGGCTGTCCAAGCCGATGTTGCGTCTGCACGCCGACCCTTCCCCATGGTTGACCGTCCGCCTACAGCAGGACTGCTATACGCCCTCTAGCATCCGGACGGATACCATCCGCCCGTTGGACCAGCCCTTTGCCGCGGCCATCTACCTCGGACTGGAGGCCACCTCTTTGGTTGCGCTCACTGGTGTAAAGCTTTCCTCCAGCCTCATCGCCGGGGTGTTGGGCCCCTGCGCTTCCTGCATGGAGGAACAGCAATGGATCCACCACGGCTTGGGCAACATCGAGCCGTTGGGCTGGCAGTATCAAGTGCATTCCGATGTGCTGCTCAACTACGGGGCCCTGCTCGAAAAGCGCCTCTTCAGCAGCAATTGGGCCGAAGGGCGCGGCGGACTGGCCGTCCAAGTGGGTACCTACCGGGACGATGCCACGGCCTCCTTCACCTTGGCACTGGGCAAGGGCGCATCGGGCTTCACACCCCCACAACAGCGGCCCACAAAACCACAGTTCCGCGCCTTCGGGAATGCGGCACTCACCGTGGTGGGCTACGACGCTCCCCTGCAAGGCGGCATGTTCCAACGGGACAACCCCCACGTGCTCCCTGCGGACCGTATCGAACGGGTGGTGGCGGGCTACGGCTGGGGCGCCCGCTTCAACTACAAGGCCGTGGACCTCGAGTACCGGGAATGGTACATCGGCCGCACCTTCGAAGGTGGCCTCACCCACGGCTGGGGGACGGTGGTGTTGATGGGATGGTTTTAAGCGTTGAACAACACCGATGAGCTAGCCGTTGCATGTTGGAAATACGCCTAACAAGGACTAGATCCATGGCTTTCTATCCGCACCGAACTAAATGATCAGGTGAACCTCAACCGACCAGCATCGCCGCCTTCCGCGATATCCGTATCCCTACGGCCACGCCGAGCCGATCAGCGTTTTCCTATCCATTCTGGAATGTGGAAGAGCCGCCCGCTAAGGACTGCTTGCTGCGCTCCCCACTTGGCATTATTCGCGAACCGATCCAACGCATCGGGGATCTTCTCGTATTGCTCCTTCCGCATCCGAAATGTATCGTTCCATACCACCATTTTAGGCGGGATCAGGAAGTTGATCACCAACAGGGTTGCAACTATTCCACCGAACCTTTTCGGACCCCACCTTTGGTGCAGTTCCCAGCAACTCAGCAGCACTGCGGGAAAGGCAAGAACCATTAAGCGCGTAGTGTCATGCGCTATTAGTTCTTGGCTGCAGACCGGAAGTATGATCAACGGATAGATCATGCACCTGCGTAGCGCCTTTGATACATGCTCATTACGAACGCCGCCATTGGCAATAGCCACATCATTCTGAAGGACCAGAACAAGCCCCAAAGTGTGGGCCCTAATTCCCGGTAATTCACATTGACGTTGGCAGTGGTCAAGTAGTACGCTGGTCCGAGAACACTTGGGTCCATACTAGTGGCCCAAACGCGGTAAAGGAGATAAGGGACCAAGAAGAGCGCTAGCCAGCCGAAAAATCGGATCGGTCGTCCATTGCTTGTTCTGTCCAAGTACTGGGTGTAAAGCACAGCCGGTAACAAGACCAGCGCCGATTCGTGGTTGCAAACAGCCACGGCGAAGGCAAGGGCTTTCCAACGAAGCGGAAATCGGGGAAGCAAGCATAGGAGAATAAAAAAGTAAGTGATCGCATCCGTGTATCCAGGTGCGTAGAGCGTGACGAACGCAGTACACGTAAAGGTGATCGCGGCACTTGTCAAAAGCGCATTGATCGGCAAAAGCCCTTTTCTCCGGGCGCTGAAGTAGCAAAGAGCGATCAAGGCAATGAGGAAGGACCAAGGCAATAGGACGAAAACAGGGCCACGTAAGAAAGTGAGATAGCCTAACAGCGGCCCGAAGAGCCGCAACCGCAACATGATCGGTGTGCTGGTGTCGAACGGCGCATTGGACAGTCGGGCATATTCGAAGCCCAATTATACTGGTTCGTACGATGGTCCTATGTAGACCGCCACAAGGAGAAAGAAGATCAGCCCGATGAACATAGCGACCGGGATCCGACCTAAACGGATCTCCGTGCGCACCATTGAGCGGTTCAGCCACATTCCATACGTTGTTGATGGTGTACTGCTTGGTCTGCTGTTGTGCTTTCGCCAACCCGCCTAAATGCCTCTCGCGACCAAACCTGCGGCCTCACGTCCCACCCGTATCCCTACGGCCACACCGATACCGCCCAAGCCCGCCGCCAGCACGGTGCGGGACGAGCGGCGTTCCACCAGCGGTGGGCCGCCTTGTTCGCGGAAACCCATTACGCCGCTCCAGCGCTGGGCGATGCGGAATTCCTTTTCCGGCAGGATCAGCGTGCGCAGCAGCTCCTCCAGTGCGTTCTGGATCTGCTGTGTAGTGCCGTCCAGATCGGTGGTTTCCCCGGCCATGTCCAAGTGGCGGCCGCCACCCAGCAGCACCCTGCCTTGGTAGTGCCGGAAGTAGTAGTAGCCTTCATCCACGTGGAAGGTGCCTGTCAGCGTCAACCCCGGTATTTCCTCCGTTAGCAGCACTTGCCCGCGCGCGGGCAGGATGCCACATCCGGGCACCAGGTGCCTGCTGAAACCGTTGGTGGCGAACACCACCTGCTTGGCCGTGCATACCGCGCCACCATCCAACTTCAGCGACACGCCATGCGCGTCCTCCTCCCAAGAGACCACCTTCGCGTTGAAGCGGACCTCCGAACCGGCTTCCTGCACCTTGCGGAGCAGTGCGCGCATGAGCATGCCACTGTCCACCGCACCTTCCAGCGCATTCCATGTGAGGTGCTCCGCGCTCAGGCCTAGAGCGGGGATCCGGTCGTCGGCCCGAACGAACACGTCCTTGCCAACGATGCCGCGCAACGCGGTGTTCAGCAGGTCGAACCGTTCCGCCACCCGCGTGTACAGCGGATCATCCTTCCGGAACACCTCATATCCGCCCACGGGCTCAAAACCAATGGCTTCGTCGCCCAGTTCCTGCCGCAGTTCCAACAGCCCGCGCCAGCGCTCCTCCACGCGTTGCATGGCCACCGTCTCGCCCAACGTGTCCAGATCGTGCAGCAGCTCGCTCGGGCTGCCGAAGCAGGCGAAGCCCGCATTCTTGACGCTCGCCCCAACCGGGTGCGGGCCGCTTTCCAACACCACCACCCGGTGGTCGGCGTGTTCCCGCAGGTAGTGCAGGGCCGTGAAGAGGCCGGTGATGCCCGCGCCCACCACCACAAGCGCGGTTTCCCCGCTGAAGGAACGATCTTCCCAAATGCTTCCCATGATGTTCCTGTTCTTGCTTGCGCCTGCTAAATTCGGCTATCGAAACCCGCGAGGTGGACGTCCGTTGAACTTAACGGGCGTTACCACGCGCCAAAGTTGTTGTAAATTGCCGCTTATCCAGACCCGACCCCGCACCCCGCCCTGCATGGCCGCAACCGCCTTTCGTCCGCTCCATTGGCTTTTCCTTGCCTTTTTCCTTTTGTTCGGACTGGCGGCGAACGCGCAGATCGACAACGTGTATGTGTACGGCACGGTAAAGGACTACAATACCTCGAAGAAGTTGGACGGCATCACCGTTTCCGTGCTGAAGGACGGTGCCAAATTCGCGCAGGTGGTCACCAGTGCCAACGGCAAATACGAGTTCAACCTGGATTATGGGCATGACTACAAGCTCGTGTTCGAAAAGCCGGGCATGGTGGGCAAGAACGTGAGCATCAACACCACCAGTATTCCGGAGGGGGACCGTCAAGGGGGCTTGGCGATGAACGTGGAAATGACGCTGTTCCAAGAGTTGCCGGGCATCGATTTCAAGTTGCTGCAACAACCCATCGGGAAGTCGAAGTATGATCCGGAGACGAAGAACCTGGCGTGGGATCTCCAGTACACCGAGCAGATCCGCTCGGAGATGGAGCGCTTGCTGAAGGAATACGACGACAAGAAAAAGCGCGAGGCCGGTGCGGATGAATCCTACGCGAAGGCCATGAAGGCCGGAACCGATGCCATGACAGCGGCCGGATACGACAAGGCTGTGAAATCCTTTACCGAAGCGCTGGGCTACAAACCCGCTGATCCCGTGGCTACCGCGAAGTTGAGCGATGCACAGATCAAGCTGAACGAACTGAGCGCTGCCAGCAAGAAAGAGGCACAATACTCGGACTTGATCAAAACAGCGGACGCCTTGTTCGGCAAAAAGCAATACGAGGACGCGAAGGCGAAGTACCAGGAAGCTACGCAGGTGAAGGACCAGGAAGCCTATCCCAAACAGAAGGTGAAGGAATGTGATGCCTTCATCGACGACCTCGCCAAGAAGGCCGAAGCCGATAAGAAGGCCAAGGAACTGGACGATAAGTTCAATGCCGCAATTGCCGCCGGGGATGCGGCTTTCAAGGCTGAGAAGTACGATCAGGCCAAGACGGGCTTCACCGAAGCGCAGGCCTTGAAGCCCGCTGAGAAATACCCGCCCGAACAGCTCGCTGCCATCGCCAAGAAATTGGATGAACAGGCCAAGAAGGCGGAAGAGGACGCTAAGAACAAAGAGATGGAGGCCAAGTACCAAGCCGCCATTACCGCCGGCGATGCCTCGTTCAAAAAAAACGACTACGATGCCGCGAAAGGCAAGTACAACGAGGCGTTGGGCCTGAAGGCAAAAGAGAAATACCCCACGGACCAGCTCGTTGAGATCGATAAGAAGCTGAAGGAACTGGCCGATAAGGCCGATGCCGATGCCAAAGCCAAGGAGCTGGAAGGGCAGTACCAAGCCGCCGTCGCAGCAGGTGATGCCGCCTTCAAGAGCGCGGATTATGATGCAGCGAAGGGTAAATACAACGAAGCCCTCGGTTTGAAGGCGAAGGAGAAATACCCCACGGACCAGCTTGCCGCGATTGAGAAAAAGTTGAAGGACATAGCCGATAAGGCCGACGCGGATGCCAAAGCCAAAGAGCAGGACGCCCAGTACCAAGCCGCTATAGCCGCTGCTGACGCCTCCTTCCAAACGGCCGACTACGATGCCGCGAAAGGCAAGTACAGCGAGGCGTTGGGCATGAAGCCGAAGGAGAAATATCCCACGGACCAACTCGCCGCCATCGCGAAAAAGGTGAAGGAACTGGCGGACAAGGCCGATGCGGATGCAAAAGCCAAGGCGCTAGACGAGCAGTACCAAAAGCTGGTGGACAATGCTGAAAAGCTCTTTGCCGATGCGTCCTTCACCGAAGCCAAGGCAAAATACCAAGAGGCCCTGGGGCTGAAACCCTCCGAGGCGAAGCCGAAGGAACGCATCGTGGAGATCGATGCCAAGCTCGCCGAACTCGCCCGCCAAGCGGATGAGAAGAAGAAGCAGGACGAACTGGATGCGAAATACGCCGGCCTGATCAGCAGCGCCGATAAGTTCTTCAAGGACAAGAAGAACAGCGATGCGCTGAATAATTACAAGGATGCGCTGGGACTGAAAGCAGGTGAACAGTACCCGAAGGACCAGATCGCGGCCATTGAACAGCTGATGGACGCCAATGCCAAGGAGCAGGCGGAAAAGGACCGACTAGCACGCGAGGCCAAGGACAAGGACGACAAGTACAATGCCCTCATCAAGCAAGCGGACATCGAATTCAAGGCAAAGAGCTACGACGGTGCGTTGAGCGGTTATGAGCAAGCATTGGACATCAAGGCGGATGAGAAATACCCCGCTGACCAGATCACGGCGATCCAGAAACTACAGGCCGAGCTGGCTTCCAAGAGCGCGGCGGATAGCCTGAAAGCCGCGCAGGACGCCGAGGAGCGCGCGCGACTGGATGCGGAGAAGCGTAGCAAGGAACAGTCTGCCGCCGAACTGCAAGGCCGCTACGATGCCGCGATCGCCAAGGCCGATGCCGCGTTCAAAACGAAGGATTACGAACCCGCGCGCGACGGCTACAACGAAGCACTGGGCATCAAGGCCGATGAGAAGTATCCCAAGGACCAATTGGCGGCCATTGATGCTGCACTGGCACAATTGAGCGCGGCCGACAGCTTGGCCGCTGCTACTGCGGAAAAGGCCCGTCTGGAAGCGGAGGAGCGTGCGCGCTTGGATGCGGAGAAGCGCAGCAAGGAGCAGTCCGCCGCTGAACTGCAAGGCCGCTACGATGCCGCTATCGCCAAGGCCGATGCCGCGTTCAAAACGCAGGATTACGACCCCGCTCGCGAAGGCTACAACGAAGCGCTCCGCATCAAGGCGGACGAGAAATATCCCAAAGGCCAATTGGCCGCCATTGATGCCGCACTGGCACAACTGAGCGCGGCGGACAGCTTAGCCGCTGCTGCTGCTGAAAAAGCAAGAATGGAAGCGGAGGCGGCCCGAAGCCAGGCCGATGCCGAAGCGGAAGGTAAGCGCCTGGCACTTGAGAAGGCCAAACAGGAGCGGGAAGGCCAGCAAGCCATTGATGATCGCTATGCCGAGGTGATCCGGAACGCGGACGCCAGCATGGCCTCGCAGGATTATTCCGCAGCTCGGGACCTGTATTCGCAAGCACTGGACATCAAGTCCACCGAGACCTACCCACAGGTGAAGATCGAACAGATCGACAAGTTGTTGGCGGAACAGGCCCGCTTGGAAGCGGAACGTGCCAAGGCCGAACAGGCGAAGGTGAAGACCCCCCCGCCGCCGGTGGCCACGGCTTCCATGGACAACCGCAAGGAGCTGGAAGCAGAGGATTTCATGCGCGAAGCACGCGAACGCGAGGACGCCGAGAAGTATGGCAAGATCAAGCGGTTGAAGGTGGCTGTGCAGGACCAAGCGGTCACAGGTCAGGAAGAGGCGAACAAGCGTCAGGAAGAAGACCTGAAAAGGAACCAGTCCGTAAGGGACGGATCCGCTTCACTTTACGAGGGAAGCGAGGAAATGCGCAAACGGAATGCGGAGGAACTGGAAGCCCTCCGACAAGCGTTGGCGGATCGTCAGGAATCGCTACGCGCGCAAGGGGTCGCCCAAAGCCAGCAGGCATTGATGGTTGCCAATGCACAAATTGAGGCCCATGCGGATATGGTAACCGCACACCAAAAAGGAAGTAGCACGGCCGGAACCATCGAACAGCGCACCGCCGATGCCCAGAGCCACATGGAGGCAGTTGCTTCCGCCGCGCAGGAACGCACTGCCGCTGCCTATGCACAGGTAGAGGTTGCGCAGCAGCAAGCAGTCGAAATGCAAGAGAAGGGATCCGGACTGGCTAGCAAACAGCAACAGGCCTCGGAACAGTTCAAGGAACAGGAGAGCATGCACCAACAGGAGTTGGCGAATGCCGGTAAGGACCGGAGTGCCGGGGAAAAGGAGCGCCTCAGCGGGATCAACGTCAATGCCCAGCGCTCCACCGCGGATTACGGTCGCAATAAGCTCGCCGAGGAATATCCACAAGGTGTTACCGAGGAAAGCTACACGGAAGGCAATAAGGTGATCATCCGTCGGGTGGTCGTGGAGGGCAACAAGGCCAATGCCTACAGCAAGGTGATCGCCAAGTGGGGGACGTTCTATTTCAAGGACGGGCAACCCATTTCCGAGCAGAACTGGTCGGTGAATACGGAACAGTAAGTCACCTTTGTAGGGTGGGCTTTCACGTGCGGTTGACCAGGAACGCCTCCATGAGCAGCGCAATGTCATGTCTGCACAGACTCAGCACCTGTGTTTTTCCACCGCACGTAAAAAGGCTGGAACGGAACGCTTCTGTTTCGATCGCGTTCCCGACCACCTAAACTCTCAAGATCAAGTAGTGATCGGTAGTGCGAGCCGCTTTTTCGTAGTGAATGCCGATCAAAGTTCCCTTGGATCGGCATTCAGACGTGATAGCGTATTTCGAAATGCTTAGCGCCTGCAGGCCTCCGTGGCTAACCGCTCCCGATCACTTCGCCTTTCTCTTTTCCAGTGACTTGATCAGCTCGACCATCTGGTCCACGTCCAACTGCTTGCCTACGATCTTGTGATCCTTGTCCATCAGGAAGAACTTCGGCGTGCTGTAAACATCCCACGTGTCCGCATAGTTCATGCTTTCGATGGTGGTGTATTTGGGGATGTAATTGTAGGAAGCCTTCTTCGCACCTTCATAAACGTGCCACGTCAGGCCCACATTGATCCAGTCCAGGTCGTTGGCCTTGATGAAGGTTTTCCAGTCGTTGTACAACACGCTGTCCGTGGCCTTGGCGATGGCGAAAACGGCCACGTCCAATGGCTTCAACTTGGCTTTCCAGTCCTCGTGCAGCACCGGCAATACCTTTTTGCAGTGGCCGCAATGCGGATCCCAGAACACCAACAACACGTATTTGTTGGGCAGACTGTAGTACCCCTGCCAGTTCGCTTCCGTGGTGTCCGTTAAGATGATGTCCTTGCCTGTGGCACCGATCACCAGGGGGGCCATCTTTTTGGCGCGCTCGCACAACTTGTCCAGCTTATCCTTTTCCATCCAAGTCGCTCTTCCCTTTCCCTCGGTGGGGCAGTAGTAGGTCTGCGCCATATGCACGAACACCGCATCCATGCCCATGATGTCGCTGGTCTCGTACTTGTACGTGATGCCGTTCACGGCGAATTTGAACAGTTCGCCATTGTCGTCCATGCGCCGGATCAGGTCGTCGGCGGCCATGTTGATGGTGTCCGGGATCTGCGGCACCACCTTGCTGATGTATTCATCGAACTTGTTCTGGAATACTGGCGTACGCAGGTTGCGCGGGTCCTTCAGGTCGGTGTTGTCCCAGAAGTGCTGGCGGAAAGCGTAATAGCTCGCCGTGCTGTCCAAGGTTCCATCAGCCTTAAGCACCTGCGTGTTGTCAGGCTCGATGCTCATCTTCACGATGCTGGCCATGTAGGTGCCCGGATGATCCTTCACCAACTGTTTCTGGTAGTCTTTCACTTCCTTATCCAAGGTAGCGAGCTGCTTCATGTAAGGACCCTTCGCGATGGGGTCCTCCAATCCGGCCATGGCCTTCTTCACGCTGTCCGCCGTTTGGCGCAGCGTAGCTAACTTCTTGATGTACCCCTGGAAGATCTGGTTCTCCTCGGACTTCACCACTTTCAAATGTTCATTCAGTGCGGTCGTGTCACTGGCCATTTCCACCACGGGCTCATTCACGATGAACTCGAAGTATTTCGGGCCGGGTATCACCACGGCATACACTCCGCTTTTATAGCCAGAGACTCGGTTGAACACGGAAACACCTTTCGCGTTCGCCACGGTGGTGTCCGTGTAATAGAGCTTGTTGCCGAAGTAATTCGCCAAGAAGATCGTGTCGCCTGCGGTGCCGTCAACAGTGAACTGCAGCCGGCGTTTGTCCTGTGCGTGCAAGGAGGACAAGGCTAAGCTGACAAGCAGAAGTAAAGTGGTTCGCATGTGGGCAAAATTAGAGGTGGGGGCAGGCGGGTAAGGACTGTTAACGATCCTTTGACGCTTTCGATGAGGAAGAGGTTATTCCGTTGAGCGATTTTAGCATTTCAAACGACGTGCCGCAAGGATAGGAGTGAAGAAGCCGGTGCGCCGAACAGTAAAAGAAAATGGGCTCGAATTGAAGGAGACCTCACGGGAGCTGGGGAATTGCGAATGGCAGCCGTGCTTGCGACTTGCTCAGCCCCTGCAAACGCGATCACGCGTGTTGCAAGGTCTTGAACTCGTTGGTGAAATGGAACTCGATCGCCGGGTTGTTGCGTCGCTCCAAATCCAACATGTAGGCCGAAGGAGCCATGAATACCGGGTTTTCGTCCTTGTCCTGTACCACCTGCATGGACTTTACCCGGATGAATTCCTGCAAAGCCGCGGGATCGTTGCTGGTAAGCCAACACGCCTTGTAGGCTTGGATGGATTGGAACGCGCAATCCGCCCCGTACTCGTGCTCCAAGCGATAGCGGATCACATCGAACTGCAGTTCGCCCACGCAACCCACGATCTTCTTGTTGCCGGGTTGCTGCGTGAAGAGCTGCGCCACTCCTTCCTCGGTCAATTGCCGGATCCCTTTTTCGAGCTGTTTGCTGCGCATCGGGTCCTTGTTCACCAACTCGCGGAAAAGTTCCGGGCTAAAGGACGGGATCCCGCGGAAGTTGAGGTTGGCACCCGAGGTGAGCGTGTCTCCGATCTTGAAATTGCCCGTATCGAACAATCCGATAACGTCCCCGGGCCAGGATTCCTCCACCAACGTCTTTTGCGCAGCCATGAAGGCGGTGGGATTGGCGAAGCGCAGCTTTTTCCCGCTACGCACATGGTGGTAGAACGTGTTGCGCTTAAAACTGCCGGAACACACGCGCAGGAACGCCACCCGGTCCCGGTGGTTGGGGTCAAGGTTGGCGTGTATCTTGAATACGAAGCCGGTGAATGCAGGGTCTTCGGGCCGCACGGTGCCTTGGTCGGTCTCGCGCGGCCCGGGCGGCGGGGCGATGCGCACAAAGGTGTCAAGCACTTCGCGCACGCCGAAGTTGTTGAACGCACTGCCGAAGAAAACCGGTGCCAATTGCCCCGCGCGGTAAGCCGCCACATCCAGTGGGTCGTACACGCCGTTCACCAGGTCCACGTCCTGACGCAGTGTAGCGGCTGCTTCGGCACCGAGGATCTTATCCACCTGTGGATCGTTGAGGTCGCTGACCTGAACGGCTTCCGCCTCGCGCTTGGTCTTAATGGCCTCGAAGAGACGCAGGTCACCATCATACAGATCGTAAACGCCTTTGAAAGTGGCGCCAACGCCTATCGGCCAGCTGAGCGGCCGCACCTTGATGGAGAGCTTCTCCTCCAATTCGTCCAATAGGTCGAAGGGGTCGCGGCCTTCCAGGTCGAGCTTGTTGATGAACACGATCACCGGCGTGTTCCGCATGCGGCACACCTCCATGAGCCGCTCGGTCTGCGCTTCCACGCCCTTGGTGGAATCGATCACCAATACCACGCTGTCCACTGCGGTGAGCGTGCGGTAAGTGTCTTCGGCAAAGTCACGGTGACCGGGCGTATCTAGCAGGTTCATCAGCGTACCCGCATAATCGAAGGTCATCACCGAAGTGCTCACGGAGATACCGCGTTGCCGCTCGATCTCCATGAAGTCACTGGTGGCGCCTTTGCGGATCTTGTTGCTCTTAACAGCCCCTGCGGTCTGGATGGCACCACCGTACAGTAGGAATTTCTCCGTTAGCGTGGTCTTACCCGCGTCAGGGTGGCTGATGATGGCGAATGTGCGCCGCTTGGCTATCTCCTCGATCGGTCCCATGTCAAAAATGGACGCGAAGGTAGCGGAAGCACGGGGCGGGACGAACCTTACTTTTGCTCCCTGTGGCCACCATGCCGCTACCCCCCTGTACATGAACCGTCTTTACATCGCTCTTGCATTGGCATTGCCTTTCGGGGTTTTCGCGCAGACCAATTCCCCACAGATCGCCTTGCACACTTGGGCCACCGGGCTGACAAGGCCCGTCTATGTCACCAATGCCGGGGATGATCGCCTGTTCCTGGTGCAGCGCCAAGGGGTGATCAAGATCATTACCGACAGTATGCAAGTGGCACCAACGCCATTCCTGAATATCACGACAGAGGTTACCAGCAGCGGAAGCGTTGGGGATGAGCAAGGCCTGCTCAGCATGGTCTTCGATCCGGGATATGCCACCAACGGTTTCTTCTACGTTTACTACATCAACGGCAGCGGCAGTGGTACCAGTCGCATTTCGCGTTTTCATGTAAGTGATGACCCGAACGTGGCCGATGCTGCAAGTGAAGTGGTATTGTACACCCGCGTTCAGCCTTATTCAAACCACAACGGGGGTTGCCTTCAGTTCGGACCGGACGGCTACCTGTATTGCGGTTTCGGCGATGGGGGATCGTTCAACGACCCGCAAGGCAATGGTCAGAACCTGTCCACGGCCTTGGCTTCCATGATCCGCTTGGATGTTTCCGCGCACGACGCTACTTATGCGATACCGTCCACAAACCCGTTCGTGGGTGCACAGGACACGCTTCCGGAGATCTGGGCCAGCGGGCTGCGTAACCCATGGAGGTATTCCTTCGACCGGCTAACAGGCGACCTGTGGATCGGTGACGTTGGCCAAGGGGCGTGGGAGGAGTTGGATTTTTGGCCTGCGGGCGACAACAGCGGCCCGAACTTCGGATGGCGTTGTCGTGAGGGATTGGTCGCTACACCGGGCGTTTCACAGACCGGCTGCGGCGCTGCTGCGGATTACGTTCCTCCTATCGCCGTGTTCAACCACACGAACCAGAACTGGTGTTCGATCATCGGCGGTTACGTGTACCGCGGCCCCAGCTTTCCGCACCTCTATGGCAAGTACATCTTCACCGATTATTGCGCCGGTGATTTTCTCTCCAGTACCGCCGACGGCCAACTCGACACGCTGTTGATGACCACCACGGCCGGTTATTCCGCGTTTGGCGAGGATGTGAACGGGGAGTTGTACGTGGTGGACGTGAGCGGAGGAACCGTGAAAAAGATCGTGGACGCTTGTCCCATGGACGATCCACAGATCACCTTCGATGGTACCACGCTTTCCAGTACGGACGCGACCACATGGCAGTGGTACTTGGACGGGGCCATCATTACTGGTGCCACGGCACAGACCTTCGCTCCTCAGGCCAATGGTTCCTATACGGTGAAAGCCGGTTTCGGGGCGCCATGCGATCTATACTCCGAACCCTTGGTCGTGCTCGTTACAGGTATCCACAGTTCTGGTGATAACGCTCCGGCGATCTACCCCCAACCAGCTTTGGACCGCATGCATCTTCGTGCAGCAACAGCAAGCGCCATGGCATCGCAGATCGAGCTGTTCGATGCCATGGGTCGCATGGTGCGCACCTATCAATGGCCTGTTGGGACCTTGGAGGTGACCATCGACGTGGCTGGCTTGGCACCGGGCAATTATGTGGTGCGAGGCTCCAATGCTGCGGGAGCATGGCGCCAAGCGGTGGAAGTGGGGCGTTGAACATTGGTTCTGGAGCCGGACATGTTGAGTGCAACTACCAAAGTGTAGCGCGTGCCCGTCATTCTATGGTTCCGGTATCCGAAGATCCGGATCGGAGCCATGGATATGTGCACGACAGCGGAATGAGGGCTGCAGTAGGCTGTTCCCTACCTTCGTGCCGCTCAGCCGATCCACTCGACCTTCTTCAATGAAACGCATCCTGGCCGTTACCTCTTTGGCTTTTCCGCTCTTGCTCACCGCGCAGGAAAACCAAGCGAGGATCGCACTTCATGATTGGGCAAGCGGGTTGAACCGTCCGGTTTATGCCACACATGCGGGTGATAGCAGGCTCTTCGTGTTGGAACAACCCGGTGTGATCAAGATCATTACCGACAGCAATACCGTACTGTCCACGCCTTTCTTGGACATAACCGATCAGGTGAACAGTAATGGTAACGAGCAAGGCCTGCTTGGTTTGGCCTTCGATCCCGGATACGCCACCAACGGTTACTTCTATGTGTATTTCATCCGTGGCTTCAGCTTTGGGTCCAGTAGGCTCTCTCGATTCCAAGTCAGCGCCGACCCGAACGTGGCGGACCCGTCCACTCAGGTAAACCTTTATGACCGGTTGCAGATCAACAGCAACCACAATGGTGGCTGCCTGCAATTCGGTCCGGATGGTTACCTCTATTGCGGCTTCGGGGACGGCGGAAGTGCGAATGACCCACCGAACAGCGGTCAAGACCTTTCCAGCGTGCTCGGCTCCATGATGCGCATCGATGTATCTGAGCACAATTCCACCTATTTGATCCCGCCCACGAATCCTTTCGTGAACACCACGGACACCCTCCCGGAGATCTGGGCAAGCGGGTTGCGCAACCCGTGGCGCTACAGTTTCGATCGCCTCACAGGAGACCTTTGGATCGGTGATGTAGGACAAAACCTTTCAGAAGAGCTGGATTTTTGGCCTGCTGGGGACAACAGTGGTCCGAACTTCGGGTGGCGCTGCCGTGAAGGTCTATTGACCAACGCCAATGTGGACCAGACAAATTGTGGGACCGCGGAAGATTACGTTCCGCCCATCGCTGTTTTCAACCATGCGGACGAAGCATGGTGTGCCATTATAGGCGGATACGTTTATCGTGGACCGGCATTTCCGCATCTGTACGGTAAATACATCTTCACCGATTATTGCAACGGGGACTTTCTTACCAGCACGCCGGAAGGGCAGTTGGACACGTTGATGCAAAGCATCTATCCGGGCAATTCGGCCTTTGCACAAGATACCGCCGGCGAGCTTTATGTGGTCAATGTGGAGTTCGGAACGGTGAAGAAGATCGTGGATGCATGTCCTATGGACCCTCCGGAGATCTCGTTCGATGGTTTGACGCTTACGTCCACCGGTGCAGATACATGGCAATGGTACTTGGATGGCACAGCTATTACAGGAGCCACCGGGCAGACCTTTCTTCCGACGGCTGAAGGTAGTTACACCGTAAAGGCCAGCCATGGGCCGCCCTGCGACCTGTATTCTGCTCCTCTGATCGTTCTGTTTACATCCGTGGTGTCCGGGGTTTTAGAAGCACCGGCCGTGTTCCCGAGGCCGGCCAGTGATCAGGTTACCCTTCGTGGTTCCAATGCTGATGGGGCGGTACGGGTTGAAATGATCGATCCAATGGGCCGGATTGTGCGCACCGTGCAGTGGCCTAAGGGCACATCTGAGCTCACCATGGATGTGGCCGGCATTGCACCGGGCCGTTACTTGGTGCGAGGTACCGGTCCACAGGGAACTTGGCGGCTAGCCGTGGAAGTGTTCCATTGATCTCCTCTGGAAGCGAATGAACCCAATGCCCGAAAAGGCCACCACGGCCGAATGTCTCTGTATCGGTGATGAGCTGTTGATAGGCCAGACCGTGAACACGAATGCGGCCTGGATGGGCGAGCAGCTTAGCCTTGTCGGTATCCGCCCGGTATTGACCAGGGTAGTGGGGGATGACCGCGAACGCATCATGCAGGCGCTGCGCAACAGCACGGCTGATGTTGTGTTGATCACGGGTGGGCTTGGACCGACCAAGGACGACATCACTAAGCACGTCCTCAGTGAATTCTTCGAAACTAAACTGGTCCATAACCCTGCGGTGGAAGCACATATCACGGCATTGTTCACGCGTATGGGGCAGGCACCCAAGCAAGTAAAACAGGCCGATCTGGCGCAAGCGATGCTTCCAGCGGATTGCACCGTACTGCCGAATGAATTGGGCACCGCGAGCGGCATGTGGTTCGAGCGTGAAGGGCGCGTTTTTGTTTCCATGCCCGGCGTTCCTTATGAAATGAAGGGCCTGATGAGCGTGTCCGTACTACCGAAGCTGAAGGAGCGGTTCCGGCCTTCCAGCATTATTCACCGCACCATCCGCACCACGGGAATGGGGGAGACCCAACTGGCACAGCGCATCGCGGATTGGGAGACGGGCCTTGCACTGGACGATGTGACCTTAGCTTACCTGCCTTCCCCGGGACTTGTGAAGCTCCGCCTTTCCACCTATGCAGGCAAAGACCCCGATGAAGCCCGGGAGCGCATAGATCGGCAGGCCGAGGCCCTGTACAAATTAGTCCCGGAGCTGATCTATGGTGAAGGACATATGCGCTTGGAGGAAGCGATCGGCAAGCTGCTGAAGGGCCAGGGTAGCACACTGGCTCTGGCAGAAAGCTGCACCGGAGGTTATCTGAGTCATTTGGTGACATCCGTGCCCGGTAGCTCCGCCTATTTCATCGGTGGGGTGGTCAGCTATGCCAATGCGGTGAAAATGGAAGAACTCGGCATTCCCAGTGACATGCTGGAATTGAACGGTGCCGTGAGCCAACCTGTGGTGGAACGCATGGCTGAAGGTGTTAGGCAAGCCCTGCGCAGCGATTGGGCGGTGGCCACATCGGGAGTGGCCGGCCCCGATGGCGGTACTCCGGAAAAGCCCGTGGGTACCGTGTGGATCGCTGTGGCCGGTCCCCATGGCGTCAGTTCCAGCATGGGTGTATTCATGGGCACACGCGAGTTGGTGATACGGCGCTCGGCCATCGCGGCATTGAACATGCTGCGGAAGCGGCTTTTGCAGCTTGTTTAACGCATCGGACCAAGGCAGCATTGCAAGTCCGGCTTTTTTACTACTTTCGCAGCCCGAAAAACAGCGCCATGTCACGCATTTGCCAGATCACCGGAAAACACGTCATCACCGGTAACGCCGTCAGCCACTCCAACCGCAAGACCCGCCGCACCTTCGCGCCGAACTTGCAGGACCGCAAGTATTTCATCCCAGAGGAGAACCGCACGGTCAGCCTGCGTGTAAGTGCTGCAGGTATGCGCACCATCACCAAGATCGGCATCGTGGAAGCGTTGAAACGCGCCAAGGCAAAGGGTTTCCTGAACGCTTGAAAAGTCAACCACCATTGAAAAGCGCCGTGGCCACGCCCGGCGCTTTTTTATTGCGTGCAGGGTAGCTTTGGCCCATGCGGAACAAAGCCGT
Organism: Flavobacteriales bacterium; assembly: GCA_016719225.1. Taxonomy (GTDB): domain Bacteria; phylum Bacteroidota; class Bacteroidia; order Flavobacteriales_F; family PHOS-HE28; genus PHOS-HE28. Next base: position 622,963 of record JADKAN010000001.1, read on the forward strand.
TCTCTTTTTCCTGGCAACGGCCATGGTGATCGCACTACCAGCGCTTTGGGCCATCGCAGCCACCTCCCACTTGGCCTTGCATCAAATTGTGAACCAGTGGCACACGGCTTGGGCGGACCAAGCCATGCCGTGGATCACCGAAGCAGCTAACGGATGGGTCCCTGTCGTATTGACGATCGCTCTCCTTTGGCATTCATGGCGTGCGTTCCTGATGATGGGGCTCAGCACGGCCTTAGGCTCCTTGGCCGTGCAGTCACTGAAGCATTTCCTTTTCCCCGGCATGGACAGGCCAGCGGCTTTCTTGGCGGAGATGCCCGGATTGCATCTGGTTCCCGGCGTGGACCTCCATCACAGTTTCAGTTTCCCGAGCGGGCATTCTACAGCCGCCTTTGGGATGTGTCTCGCCTTGGCCGTTATCTGGGGCAAGCGCGCGCCTGCCGTAGGCTTGGCATTACTCGCGTGTATCTTGTCCTACTCCAGGGTATACCTCTCGCAGCATTTCACCGAGGATGCGGTGGCCGGTGCAGCCTTGGGCACATTCATCGCTTGGCTGGTCTACCGTCGGTTGTACCACGGCCCACTTTCACTCCGCCCCGGTCTGGACCGCTCGCCCGTTCGGCGCTATTCCGGTGAATAGGTGATCCGGTAGATCAGGTCCGCGGAATCATCGCTCAGCAACAAGGAGCCGTCCGGTAGTTCCTGTAACGCCACCGGCCTTCCCCACGCCGTATTGCCCTTCAGCCAGCCTTCCGCGAAGATGTCCGTAGTGGCGCTACCATCAGGCTGTGGCCAAGCGACCATTACCCGATAGCCCAAGGGAGTGGTACGGTTCCAACTGCCATGCTGGGCGATGAAAATGGCGTTACGGTATTTTTCCGGGAACATGGATCCACGATAGAACTTCATGCCCAGCGCGGCCACGTGCGGACCCATCAAAGCTGCTGGTGGCACATAATCCGAGCAGTTTTTGCCTTTGCCAAATTCCGGGTCCGGAATATCCCCTTGATGGCAGAACGGAAAGCCGAAGTGGCTGCCTGGTCTTACCAAATGGTCCAGTTCATCATTGGGTACATCATCACCCATCATGTCACGCCCGTTGTCCGTGAACCACAGGCTACCATCCCTAGGGTCCCAATCGAACCCTACACTGTTGCGGACCCCCTTTGCAATGATCTCCAGTCCGGTGCCATCCGCGTTCATGCGGGTAATGGTCGCGAAAATGCTGTCCTCGCTGAGGCAGTTATTGCATGGTGCTCCTACGGGCACGTAAAGTTTTCCGTCCGGACCGAAGGCGATGTATTTCCAGCCATGGTGCTCCTTATCCGGGAAGCAGGTGCATACCGTGACCGGTGCTGGCGGATCTGCGAGATGGCTGGCAATATCCGGTAGTTTCACAATACGGTCCACCGAACTCACATAGAGGTCACCGTCATGTATGGCTACACCGGCCGGCATATTCAGCTTGGTGGCGATGGTGAACAAGGTGTCGGCGTGTCCGTCGTTATCCAGGTCGCGAAGCGCATATACGTTGCCTGCATCCCGCGAACCAACGTATACGGTTCCATCGGCGCCCAAACTCATGCCGCGGGCATTGGGGACGTTTTTCGCGTAGACAGCAATGTGGAAGCCAGGTGGCAGCGTGATGTCATGTAAGCGGGGATCACCGGCGAAAAGGGTGGGCTGGCAAACGCCACCCAATCCCAACACCGCTGCCCAGGGAGTAACAGAAAGCAAGCGCTGCGCAAGCTTCATTCCTCCTTCGGAGTGGGAACGATCAGTACAGGTATCGCGTCCGCGTGAATTACCTCCTCACTAACGCTTCCAATAAAAGCCTTGGCCAACCCATGCCGTCCATGGTTGCCCATTACGATAAGGTCAGCGTTCAAACGTTTTGCTTCTTTCAGGATCACTTCCACCGTAGGGCCCATTACCAAGATGGCTTGCGCAACAATGTCCTGGGCCTGGGTTTCAGCCGCGCACCGCTGCAGCCACGTGTGCTCCTCCCTTAGTTCATCGGCACGCACATCCCTGATATACTGTGGGCCAGCCTCATAGCCAACGAGATCGGGCTGGGGGGCGGCGACATGGAGCAGCCAGAGTTTGGCACCTGTGGCTTTGGCCAAGCGGCATGCCATGGCCGAAACCTTATCCGTGCCGGGCTTCAAGTCCAAGGGTACCAGTATGTTCTTCATAGTTGTTGTTCAGGGACCGAAAGGTAACCACATGTTAATTGCACGCGGCTAATGAGCGTGGGCATGTAAAAGATGCTGCCGGTAAAATGGAATGGCGGCCTTGGCCGCCATTCCATTTGTTCAATATTTGGAGGTTCAAGCTAGCTCAGCTTCCTTTTCCGCGGTAAGGACCAAGCGGTCGAAGTGCTGCTTGCGAAGCTTACCACTGCTTTGGAAGAACCAGTCATTCAGGCCATAATGATAACCGCGACGAAGTCCGCTGTGGTGAGTTCCCAGCAAGTTCTTTTTGCCGCTGAGCTTCTGCAACGTCCGGGTCAGGAAAGCTTCCACTTCGGCAGAGCTGAGTGAAGGCTCGTTACTGCTAGCCCAGATCGTGGCCTGTTCCAACAATTCCTCTTTGGGCATTAACCGGCCCGAGGTCTTGATGGCATCCAGTACCATGTTGTCCCATGTATTCAACTCGCGCGGCTTACGCTCACGCTTTCTTGGGCGGCCCACAGGACGTGCGGGCTTGGTGGCGCCAGGATTCTTAGGGGGCCTACCAGGCCCGCGCTTTGGAGTGCCATCAGCATTCACCTTAGCAACCGGTGCGCTTTTCGGGGCCTTTCCTTTGGACTCTTTCAAGTCAGTGATCAGGCCGCGCACATGATCCAATTGGAAGCTTAAACGCCTCCTTTCAGACCGGTAATGGCTGAGCAGGTGATCAATTTCTTTTTCACTCAGGCGTTTTTTCGCCATGATGTCAGTTGTTGTATGGTTAATGGTTTGGAGCGGTACAAAATTAAGCCAACCGAAACCTTCATAAACCAATACCGTACGGACTTTTCATCATCTTATGCACCGTTGAAGTCATAATTCATTGGACCACAACGCGCACGCTGCCACCCTCGAACCCCATCATTCCTATATCTGCCGACATAATTTGGTTATTCGTCATTAAAGTCTGTATTTCGGTCGAAAAGCGGGGATCGCATGATACCAGCAGTCCGCCACTGGTCTGGGGGTCGCTTAATAGCATCATTCGTTCCAATGATGCCGCTCCTTCGATCTTGGAGGCATAGCTTTTCCAGTTGCGCAAAGCGCCATCCGCATAGCATCCGAGTGCCAAGTAGTGCAGGCTCTCAGGAATTAAAGGGATATCAGTATAGCTCAATGTCGCTTTTGTGCCACTTGCTTGGCACATTTCCAACAAATGGCCCAGCAGTCCGAATCCGGTTACGTCTGTGAGCGCATGTACGCCCGGTTGTTCGCCCAGCAATGCCCCGATGTGGTTAAGCCGTATCATTTGGTCGCGGGCGATATGGATATGCTCCGGCTGAAGCTGCCCACGTTTCATTGCCGTGGCCAATACCCCGACACCCAATGGCTTGGTAAGCAATAGCCGATCACCGGGCCTTGCAGAGCTATTCCGCTTAATGTTCTTCACCGCTACTTCACCAGTGACCGCTAAACCGAAAAAGGGTTCGGGGGCATCGATACTGTGGCCACCGGCGAGCGGGATGCCCGCATCCTTGCAAGCTTGGCGACCGCCTGCAACCACTTGTGCAGCCAATTCAGCGCCCAATTTCTCCAAGGGCCAACCAAGCACCGCTACCGCCATCAGCGGGCGGCCGCCCATGGCATAAACGTCGCTCAGTGCATTAACTGCGGCGATGCGCCCAAAGTCGAACGCATCATCCACGATAGGGGAAAAGAAGTCCGTTGTGCTGATGATAGCGCGCCCATCACCCAGGTCATAAACGGCTGCATCATCCCGGGTGTGATAGCCCACTAGGAGCCGGGCCTCAGGGATATCCATCGTCGAACCACTGAGGATCTTGTCCAATTCCGCCGGGGCGATCTTGCAACCACAACCAGCACCATGGCTGTACTGCGTGAGTCTGAGATCGGGCTGCGTCAATTCATTCATGTTGAGCAAGTTGTTCTGCAATATTTGAAATGGAGGTTTGATCTGCATTGATGGTGGTGATCAATGCCGGATCGCGCTTGCCCAGGCCGTGTGCATAGGTTTTGTCGTAGTAACCCAGCACGGTGAGTGCTACCCCCTGAAGGTCCCCTTCTTCGAGCTGCTCCAATGCTTGTTTTGCGTGTTGGGGGCCAACGCGTTTGGCGATCCGTTGAATAGCTTGGGCCAATTCTTCCCTGGGTTGTTCACCATAGTCCAGCGCCAATCGGCCCGCCCGCTGCGAAGCTGGCATGTCCACGTAGTACACCCGCGCAGAACGCATTTGAGCGAACAATCCATCTGGGATCTTAACCCGACCGATGGTGCTGCTTTCATCCTCCAGCCAAATGGGTCGGTCAGGGTCCAGTGCTGATAATTCCGCCCACAGTTCATTTTCGAAATGTTCCGTACCGGGCTGTTCTTGTTGGCCAATGCCGCCAAAGGAGGAGCCTTTGTGGTTGGCCAATCCTTCAAGGTCCACCACTTGCTTTCCGCGTGCATGCAATAACGCAAGCAACGCCGTTTTGCCTGAGCCCGTGGCCCCACCCAATACTATCAGGGAACGGTTTTTTCCGAAGGATCCCAATACATGGGCGCGAAAGGCCTTGTAACCCTTCCGCAGCACGACCACTTCCGTAAAACCTGCTTTATCCAATAACCAAGCTACGCTTGCGCTTCGTTCACCTCCCCGCCAGCAATGGACACCTATTCTTTTTCCCGGTGCGATCAAGGAGGCCTTCTCCACCAGATCGGCCATTTTCGGGCCTACGATCCGCAAGCCTTCCAATAGCGCCTCATCGCGACCTTTCTTTTTGTACAACGTGCCCACAACAGCACGTTCGTCATTGCTGAATAGTGGCAGATTGTGCGCTCCGGGTATATGACCTTGTTTGAATTCACCGGGTGAACGAACATCGATCACCGGTAGTCCGGCGGCCAGAAAAGCTTCCACCGGTTCGTTCCGCAGCATGGCCCAAAGCTACGGCCGTTGCAAATCCGCTGGACAATGAAGGGAAGCGATCAGGAATACATTTGCGCCTGCTATGGCTGGAAAAGTGAAGGCGAGGAAGGGGATGTTGGGGTTACCGGTCAATGCAGAGATGCATTCGGCTTCCCTGGAAGGACGATCAGTAGGGACGAAGAAACGCTTGCTGTGGATAACGCTACTGGCTGTATTGGCAGCGGTCGTGATCGGCTTCATGGCAAAGGGGATGGTGTTGCTGATCGACCTGATCACGAACATAGCCTTCCAAGGCAGCTTCAGTTTCGAGTATATACCCCCGGGCCAGAACAGTCTCGGCTTGTGGGTGATAGTGGTGCCCGCTATTGGAGGGGCGCTGGTGGGACTGATGGCACTTTACGGATCCAAGGCCATCCGTGGGCACGGGATCCCGGAGGCTATGGAAATGATCCTGACCAACCAGAGCAAGATCAAGCCTGCCATCACCTATCTCAAGCCTCTTTCCGCCGCCATAAGTATCGGTACGGGTGGCCCTTTCGGAGCCGAGGGGCCGATCATTTCCACCGGTGGGGCGCTGGGATCCATGGTGGGCCAGTTGCTCCGGATCTCGCCGAACGAACGCAAAGTGCTCTTGGCCGCAGGTGCCACAGCTGGCATGTCCGCGATCTTCGGCAGCCCCATCGCGGCGATATTTCTCGCCATAGAGCTGCTGTTGTTCGAGTTCGCACCACGCTCCCTACTGCCAGTTGCCATGGGGTGCATCACCGGTGCGGCCATGCACCACCTGCTATTCGGAGCGGAGCCGATGTTCGCCATGCCGCCTATTGACCTCCCGGGAAATTATGCGCTCTTCACCTACAGCGTTATCGGCTTGGTGATCGGTCTGCTTTCGTTGGCGATCACCAAAGCGGTGTATTGGGTGGAAGATGCTTTTGAAAAACTGCCTGTCCACTGGATGTGGTGGCCGGCCATCGGTGGACTCGCTGTGGGTATCATCGGCTATTTCGCGCCGCGCACGTTGGGCGTTGGCTACGAGAACATCACGGACCTGTTGAGCGGAAAGGCCACCATGGACTTGATCATTGGCTTGGCGGTACTGAAGTTGCTGTCGTGGGGCATCGCATTGGGCAGCGGTACTTCCGGTGGTACGCTGGCCCCCATGATGACCATCGGTGGGGCGATCGGGTGCTTGTTGGGGATCTTGGCGCAGCGGTTCTTGCCGGATGTCGGTATCGTGCTTCCTCTGGCCGTGCTGGTGGGCATGGCCTCCATGTTCGCAGGGGCATCCAGGGCATTTCTTACCAGTGTGGTTTTCGCCTTGGAAACCACCGGCCGTATCGAAGCATTACTACCCTTGCTGGGTGGTTGTGCAGCAGCTTATCTCGTGTCGTATTTCCTGATGCCCAACACGATCATGACGGAGAAGATCGCGCGGCGCGGCATACGCACGCCGGATTCCTACGAGCCGGATATTCTGGAACAACTGTCCGTGGGTTCGGTGATGGAGCGCGACATTCCCGTCGTGGCTGGACATTCGACGGCAGGGGAGACGTTGTCAACGGTGCAGCCGGAGGTGGAGTTTCTGTTCGTGTCGGATTCCGATGAGACTTTTGCCGGCGTGGTGCGCGTCGTGGATATGCATGCTGCGGCCGCTGACACAGCGTTGCTCCAATTAGTTCGGGTCCCCTTGGTCGTGGGGCCGAATGACGACCTGCGCATGGCAGCACGAGAGCTTACGCGCAGCGCAACCAACGTGCCCGTGGTCGTAGTGGAGGACGGTGTTGTGATCGGCTTGCTGACCTCGGAAGCGCTGCTGCGTGCTTACGGACACCGCATGGACGAGCATGCGGAGAACGAGGCGAGCATATTGCTACACCGCCGTCGGCTGAAAGTGGTGGCGCAGGGCAAGCAATTGTTCCGCTCAGTGATGCGTCGGGATTGAGGGATTGCCCGATACAAAGCATTACGCTGAACAGCGATGGACCTGCCGACAAGGCTGATCCAGCTCACCTAGCCCAATAAGACCGCGTAGATTATTGCAGATCACCGGCTCTCCAAAAGCAGTTTGATCCGTGCGAGATCATCATCGCTTTTGAAGGCGATCTCGATCTTACCCTTGCCCGCCTCGGTCTGCTTTACGGTGACGCGGCTGGCGAAAATGTTGCTCAGGTGCTTGCCAAGTTCCTTCTGGCGTGCACTGCCCATTTTTGCCTTGATGCCGGTTGGCTTTCCGGAAGACTTATCGTCGCGTGCGAACTGCTCCACTTGGCGCACGGAAAGCTGGCTTTCCAGGATACGCCGGTAAAGTTCGCCTTGCTTAGCGGGGTCTAGAATGCCGATCAATGCGCGGGCATGGCCCATTCCGATCTGCCGCTGCCGCAGTCCGAGCTGGATCTCGGGGGGTAATTTCAGCAGGCGGAGGTAATTGGCCACAGTGGCGCGGTCCTTACCCACTTTATCGCTGAGGGCTTCTTGGGTAAGATCCACTTCGTCCAACAACCGTTGGAAGCTGATGGCGATCTCGATGGCATCCAGTTCTTCGCGCTGGATATTCTCCACCAGCGCCATTTCCAGCATGCTCTCGTCGTTGGCGATGCGGATGTATGCCGGGATCTGCTCCAATCCCGCGGCTTGCGAGGCTCGGAAACGCCGTTCACCGCTGATCAATTGATATCGGTCATAACCCAGCTTGCGCACGGTGATGGGCTGGATAATGCCCAATTCCTTGATGCTCTGTGCCAGTTCCAAAATGGCCTCCGGTGCGAAAGTGGTGCGGGGTTGGAACGGGTTGGGTTCGATCTGCGAAACCGGTATCGTGGCAACGCCACCGGCCACACGCGCCTGACCCACCTCCTGCGATTGCCGTGATGTGATGTCCGTCCCGGGGTCTTCCAACAGGGCGCTCAAGCCGCGCCCCAATCCACGTTTTTTGGTCATTGCTCCTGCTGGGCTATGGCCAAGGCCGCGCTGCGCGCTTCCGCCTTGATCCGGGTCATGTCGTTCTTCTGCAGGATCTCGCGCGCAAGGTTCAGGTAGTTCACCGCGCCTTTGCTACTGGCATCGTGCATGATGATGGTCTGTCCATGGCTCGGTGCCTCACCTAGTGCTACGTTGCGGTGGATAACAGTGTCGAACACCAGTTGCTGGAAATGGGTTTTCACCTCTTCCACCACTTGGTTGGCCAAGCGTAGGCGGCTGTCGTACATGGTGAGCAGCATGCCTTCGATGATCAGTTCAGGGTTCAACCGCTGTTGGATGATCTTGATGGTGTTGAGCAGTTTGCCCAAACCCTCCAACGCGAAGTATTCACATTGCACCGGTACGATAACGCTGTCCGAGGCCACCAAGGCATTCACCGTTACCAAGCCCAGGGAAGGGGAGCAGTCGATAATAATGAAGTCGTAGTGCTCGCGCAAGGGATCGAGCATTTTCTTCATCTGGTGTTCACGCTCGGGCATGTCGATCATCTCGATCTCTGCACCTACCAGATCGATGGAGCCGGGAAGGATGTCGAGGTTCGGGTTGTCGGTATGCTGCACCACGCTCAGCGCGGGTGTCCCGTTGATGATGCTTTCATAAATGCTGGCCCCGTTATTCTTGGGATCCAGTCCGGTGCCACTGGTAGCGTTGGCCTGCGGGTCGGCGTCCACGATGAGCGTGCGGCGCTCCAGGATGCCCAGACATGCGGCCAGGTTGATGGCGGTGGTGGTCTTGCCCACACCACCTTTTTGGTTGACTATCGAAATGATCTTGGCCATGTAGCGTCTTGTTTTCCTTCGTTAGAGTTCAATGGTTTCCCCGATCATGGGCAGCACTAGCCTGATTTCCGCAGCGCGGAATGCGTCCTTCGCTTTCTCCACGTTGATGGTGACAGCAGGGAAGGTGTTGTAGTGCATGCCCACCACGGTGGTAACTCCCATGTATCGCGCGGCTTCCACCGCATCGTTATAGCCCATGGTATAGTTGTCGCCGATGGGCAGGCACGCATAGTTCAGCTTATACCTCTTTAGCAGCTGCATGTCCAACATCAGGCCGGTATCGCCAGCATGGTGGAAATTGCCTTCCGGGGTGAAGATGACGAAGCCGCCGGGATCGCCGCCGGAAGCGCCATCGGGCATGGTGCTGCTGTGCTGCGCAATGGTGAGACGCACTCGGCAGTCCCCTAGATCCGTTTCACCCCCGATGTTCATTGGAGTAGTGCGCTTGATGCCTTTCGCCTCGTACCAACCGCAGATCTCTGCATTACCCACAAGCATAGCTCCCGTTCGCTTCAGGATGGCCTCAGCATCTGCCACATGGTCGCCGTGACCGTGGGTGAGGAGCACATGCGTAGCCGGTACTTCTTCCACCTTGATGCTCTTGGCCATGGGATTGCCGCTGATGAACGGGTCAAAAAGCAGTTGCAGACCTGCAACCTCCATACCCATGCAACTATGACCGTACCACGTGAGTTTCATCTTGCTGTTCACCTTGCTCGTTGAAGCCGTTGGCCCAACGATTCGGCGTGGCGAAGGTAGAGGGCTGTACAGGGTGGGTCCAGTGTAAAAGGCCCTATACTTTTGAACGATCCGCTGTCCACGGTGAATGCCCTACGTGCGTGGCTTCCCGCCAAAGTTTCCCACAATTCAAACGCCCCTTTTCACGATGTTCCGTATTTTTGCATCAACAAGCGTGGCTAAATGTGCCACTTTCTTCCATTCATCCGTGCCGCCAAGATCCTTAGCGGTACTCACCCCCCCGACCCATGTTCGACCAGATCCTTTCCTCCCTTCAAAAAGAAGCCGCTCCGGCATTAATGGCCAAGCTCGGCTTGGACCAGAACCAGGCGGATAAGTCCGTGGGTGCAGCTGCAAATAGTGTGAAAGAAGTGCTTGGTGGTAACCATGGCTTCGGCATGGACGATGTATTGAGCCTTTTCAGCAACAACACGAACACTGCCGGTGCCAATGGCTTGATGAGCAAGTTGGGCACGGTGATGCAAGGAAAGCTGTCCACTGAGGCCGGTCTGCCTGCAGAAAAGGCCAGCATGGTGCAGAGCATGCTTTTGCCTTTGGTAACGGACTTCATCGCGAAGCATGTTGGCGGTGACGCCTCGAAGTTGAAAGGCATGCTAGGAGGCCTCGGTGACCTCAGCGGAATGGCAGATACCGCAAAAGGCATGCTCGGAAAACTCTTTAAGTAGAACAACCTCCATTAAAACAAAAAACCTATGGCGATCCTGAAAGTATTGGAGATCCTGGCCTCCGACAAAAGCAGCTGGGAAGGTGCCGCGCAGAATGCGGTGAAAGAGGCGCACAAGTCCGTGCGGGGCATCCGTTCTATTAACGTCACGAACCAAAGTGCCGTAGTTGAAAAGGGCAAGATCACGGAGTATCGCGTTAACTGCAAGATCACCTTCGCCCTGGACAAGTAGGCTTGTGCAACCTTAAAAGGGAAGAGGGGCGTGGTGCCCCTTTTCCTTTTTCCTTCGTTCCCTGAACCCACCGACCGATGCCCACGATAGAGGATTTTACTGCCGCAATGTCCGCCGGATACACCTTCCAAGGCGATACCATTATCCTTGGTGCGCCCATTTTCAAAGGTGATTGCGTTCCCGCATCCCCGGTAGGCATCCCGTTGCGCACGATGAACCGCCATGGCCTTATCGCCGGAGCTACCGGCACCGGCAAGACCAAGACCTTGCAAGTGCTCGCCGAGCAGTTGTCTTTGAAAGGCGTGCCCACCTTGCTCATGGACATGAAAGGGGACCTCAGCGGGATCGGGGCGCCCGCTGATCCCAACCCGAAGATCGACGCACGGCAGCAGAAGATCGGCGTGGCTTGGGAAGCCTTGAAGATCCCCGTCGAATTCCTCAGTCTCAGCAAGGAACCCGGTGCACAGCTCCGGGCAACCACCAGTGAGTTCGGCCCCGTCCTGCTTAGCCGGATACTGGAACTGAACGATACGCAGGGAAGCGTGCTTTCACTGGTGTTCAAGTATTGCGATGACAACGGATTGCCACTTTTGGATGTGAAGGACCTGCGGCGTGTGTTGCAATTCACTACTGCTGAAGGGAAAGAGGAGATCCAGAAGCAATATGGCATGGTGAGTGGTGCCACGGTGAGCACCATAATGCGCAAGCTGATCGAGCTGGAGCAACAGGGGGCCGACACTTTTTTCGGTGAGCGCAGCTTCGATACGCAGGACCTGCTGCAACAGCGTGATGGGAAGGGCGTGGTGCACATCGTCCGGCTTACGGACATCCAGGACCGCCCGCGACTGTTCAGCACCTTCATGCTTTGCCTCTTGGCGGAGATCTACGGCACCTTCCCCGAGGTGGGTGACTTGGAAAAACCGAAGCTGGTGATCTTTATTGATGAGGCGCACCTCATTTTCGATAATGCCACCAAGCCCTTACTGGATCAAGTGGAAAGCATCATCAAGCTGATCCGCTCCAAAGGAGTGGGCATCCACTTCTGCACCCAGGACCCGAGCGACGTACCGGAAAGCGTATTGGGCCAATTGGGTTTGAAGGTGCAGCATTCCCTACGTGCATTCACCGCCAAGGACCGCACCACGATCAAGAAAACAGCGCAGAACTACCCCTTGACGGACTTTTACGATACCGAGGAGGTGATCACATCCATGGGAATAGGGGAGGCACTGGTCTCGGCGCTGAACGAGAAGGGCGTGCCCACACCGCTGGCCCATACCATGGTGCGAGCGCCAGGTACCCGTATGGACATCCTAACCCCCGTGGAATTGCAAGCATTGGTTTCAGCATCTTCATTATCCGCGAAGTACAACGAAGTGATCGACCGGGAAAGCGCCAGCGAAATATTGGACAAACGCCTGAAGGAACACCAAGGCATTGGGCAACCTGCCACGCCTTCGAAACCCGAAAAAACCAAAAAGGAGGAGCCGGGCATGTTCGAGAACCTGTCCAAGAACACCATGGTCAGGCAACTTGGCCGGACTGCTTTACGCGAGGTTACCCGTGGCTTGCTGGGCGTTCTGGGAGTGAAGCCGCGGCGTTAAAAGCCTGCTTCTGGCCTTTTCCTCAATTTGAAATGCAGAGGGCTGTCCGTCAAAAGATCGACGATCGCGCCAATTGTGAACGATGCTCAACCCTCGATATCGAGGTGATGGCCCATCTTCAATTTCTTCGTAAGTAGGTAACTGCGGTTATGCTTGTTCGGCACCACCTGGATAGGTAGGTTCTCCGTGATCTCCAAGCCGTATCCCACTAACCCCGTGCGTTTTTTCGGGTTGTTGGTGAGCAATCGCATGCGGCGTACACCGAGGTCGTGCAGGATCTGGGCTCCTACGCCGTAGTCTCTCGGGTCCATATCGAAGCCCAGCATAAGGTTGGCTTCCACTGTGTCCGCTCCTTCCTGCTGCAGTTTGTAGGCGCGTAGCTTGTTCATCAGCCCGATGCCGCGTCCTTCCTGCTGCATGTAGACGATCACGCCTTTTCCTTCCTGCTCCACCATCGCCATGGCCGCGTGCAATTGCGGACCGCAATCGCAGCGTTGGCTGCCGAAAATATCGCCGGTGAGGCAGCTGCTGTGCATGCGCACCAGCACGGATTCATCCTTGTCCCAAGTGCCTTTCACCAGTGCCAAATGTTCTTCGCCGGTTTCCTTGTGCCGGTAGGCGATCAGTTTGAAATCGCCGTATTCCGTAGGCATATCCACTTCCACCTCGCGTACAACGGAACGTTCCGTTCGCATGCGGTAGGCCACGAGGTCTTCGATGGAGATGAGCTTCAGGTCGAAGCGCTTGGCCACTTCACGCAGTTGCGGAAGCCGTGCCATGGTGCCGTCCTCGTTCATGATCTCCACCAGCACGCCGGCCGGTTCGAAACCCGCCATGCGTGCAAGGTCCACAGTGGCTTCTGTATGACCGGTGCGACGGAGTACACCGCCGTCGCGGGCTTTTAATGGGAAGATGTGTCCCGGCCTGCCAAGGTCCGCTGGTTTGGTGGCAGGATCGATCAAAGCGAGGATGGTCTTGCTGCGGTCACTGGTACTGATGCCCGTGCTGGTGCCGTGGCCGCGCAGGTCGATGCTTACGGTGAAAGGTGTTTGGTGGACCGCGGTATTGTCGCGGACCATGGGGTCCAGCCCAAGTTCATCGCAACGCTGCTCGGTGAGCGGGGTACAGATCAAGCCGCGGCCGTGCGTGGCCATGAAATTCACCACGTCCGGTGTGGCGTTGCGTGCAGCGGTGATGAAGTCGCCTTCGTTCTCACGGTCTTCATCATCCACCACGATCACCATTTTCCCGTCCCGGATGTCCGCGATGGCACTTTCAATGCTGTCAAATTGCGATCCTTCGCTCATGATACCGTGTTTTCCCGTTGGGGATGCGAAATTACGGAACTGTCCGGTGGAAGGTCATCCTCGGACATTAACCGGTGAAGGCGCTCCGCTGCTTGGTCCCAGTCGAACGTCCGCTTTACGAATTCCAAACCGTTACCGGCCAGCCGTTCCCGTTCCTCTGGATCGTCCAGCAGCCGAAGTATATGTTCCGCATATTCCACTGGCTCGTGCCCGATGAGGATCGATGTTCCGGGCTCGGCTCCTACTGCATTGTTGGCCAGACCTGAAGTGACACAGGGCATTCGCATGGCCATGGCTTCCAGCAGTTTGTTCTGAAGCCCCGTGCCGATCTGCATGGGCGCCACGAAGATCCGGGCCGCAGCATAGGAATCGCGGATGTCCTTCACCCAACCGCTCACCGTTACTTCCGGATGGCGCTGCGCCAGTTCGCGGACCCGTGCGTCCGGGTCCACGCCGGCGATCAGCAAGTTCACGTCGGGCCGCTGCGCATGCACCAGCGGTAACACCCGCTGCACCAGGAAAAGCACGCTATCGATGTTCGGCGGATAGTTCATGTTGCCGGTGAAGAGCAGGTCGTACCGCTTTTCAGCATCGCGCGGGGTGAAGTAGAGCGTGTCCACGCCGTTGGGGATCACTTCAACGGAATCGCGGCCGGGGTGGTACAACAGGTCACGGTCCTGGGCGCTGATGATGACGTGATGGTCGAACAGGTCCAACATCAGGTTCTCGTATCCGATCAATCGTCGGGTCTCCGCTTTCAGCAGAGGCCGCAGCCATGGTGAAGCATTTTCCGCCCGCCGCTCCATACCCTTGCTCAGCGTGTCCATATAGTCCAGTGTCTTCGGCAGTTCGTAGCGGTGCCTAACGTATTCCGTGGTGCGCACCAATTGGCATAGCACATGTTCCGGCTTGAAATCGGCGATCACTTCGTCGATCGCCCGTTGAGCATGCCGATGATGGAAGTAACCCACTTGGAAGGGGAGCCGTGAGAACACGGATGTCGCCATGCGCGATAAGATCCGCCACCTCGACAGGTGTACCACGCGGATGTTGGCGCAGAACGTGCGCAGGTGTTCCAGATGCTCGTCCTTTATCCGCTGATCGCTAAGGCAGAAGAGGTAGATCCGGTGATGCTTGGCCAACCGTTTCACCAAATGATATGCCCGCAATTTGTCGCCTTTCTCCAGCGGATAGGGCATGCGCGAGAGCACCACCAGCAACCTCATGCCGCGATGATGCTTGTGTAGAACGCCACCAGGTCGTTGATGGCTTTTGCAGTGGAATGCCGTTCTGCGACCAGGAAACGGGCATTGTTACCTATCCGTGCCGCGGTCCCAGGCTCCTCCAGCAAGCGGACCATCTGCTCGGCGAATTCAGCTGCCGTGTCCGCCAGCAGGATGTCCCGACCTGCAGTGTATGCAATGCCTTCCGCACCCACCGTGGTGGATACCACGCACTTGCCCATGGCCATGCCTTCAATGATCTTTACCCGCATGCCGCCCGCGCTGAACAAGGGCACTACCATGACGTGCCGTTCGGCGATGTAGCGGTTCGCATCAGCAACGCGACCCACGACCTTGGTGCCCGGCAATCGCGCCCGGATCATGTCCTTCGGCATGCCGTTGCCCGCCAAGTGAAGCTTTGCGGTAGGATGGACCTTCAACACCCGGGGCCATACCGCGCGAAGCAACCAACGGACACCTTCCTCGTTGGGCAACCAATCCATGCTGCCCAAGTGGAAGAACACCAACGGTCCATCCGCTTGAGGTGTAACGTAGTCTTCGAGATCCAGTGAGAAAGGCACCGTAGTGATCGGGGTGCTTCCATGGTGTGCGGCCATTTGCCCGGCATCAGCCCTCGTTATAGCCACCACGCCATCCAATTGGGAAAGCACTTTTTTCTCGTAAGTGCGCAGCTGCCTGGCCAAGAACTTGCGGTACGGCTTTTTCAACAGGTTCCTTTCACCTTTTGCGATGCGTTCCTGCACCATGTGCTCCAAGTTGTGCGAACGCAGTACGATCCGGGCTTTGGAATAACGACGCAGGGTGGGGATGTACGGCGTCATGAACAGGCTTTCCAAATGGATCACATCGAAGGACTCCTGCGAAAGCAACTGGATCAACCGGATGTCCATGTCCGGCGAAAAGAACCGGCTGATGTTGTAATTATCCGCCGTTACCAGGTCGGTGAACGCGTCAACAATATTCAGGGATGTATCCACGAACACGCCTTCGATACGTGTGGCATCACGGAATTCCTGCGGTACAGAACCGACTTTCAGCGGATGTTTCTTCGTGCTGAGGCACAACACTTTCACTTCGTGCCCTGCATGCAGCAACCCGCGGGTGATGTTGTACATCGCCTTGGATCCTCCGTCTATCGGCGGATAAGGTGGCTTATTGCACAGCTGAAGGATGCGCATTGCGGGCGAAGATGGCACGGAAACGCGACCAGGCGCGGGCATAAGCATCCCGGTCGAAGAGGGGGCTGTCCGTGGCCGCTTTCCAAGTGAGGAAAATTCCAACGGGCAGCAGGACGAGGGTGCTGATCCACATACCGGGCCATGCGGGCAAGGAGCCCGACTTTACCATTTGCTCCGTGGAATAACTCAGTATGTGGAACACGAGAAAGAAGATGATGGCGATGACGGCAGGCAGGCCCATACCACCCTTGCGTACGATGGCCCCGAGTGGTGCACCGATAAAGAAGAACACCACGCAAGCGAATGCCAGCATGGGCTTGCGGTGCCATTCGACCTCGAACTTGGCGATCTGTTCCTTTCGGTCCTCGCGCTCCTGCTTTATGCGGTCCAGTGCGGCCATGGCGTTCCGTGCCAGATCCGCAGCACGAGGCCGCACATCCGCGGCACCTTCAACAGGCATCACGATGGCCCGCCGTGAAACGTCCACGTATTCCGGCCGATCCGTTTTCCGCAGTGGAGCCAAGGTGTTGCGCATGCCCATGTCCTGATCTGCCATGCGGTGCGTCATCTGTGTCCGTAAACTGTCCTCCGCATAACCCAGTTGGCCAAGCGTGAGCATTTTGTAGTGGTCCTTGAAAAGGTCCTCATTCGTGCGCTTCATCTCCAAGCCGCTCAAGTCGATACGGACTTCCTCTTGCTGGAAACGTCCGCGTAACAGGGGATAGTTGCCGCCTGAGCGCGGACCACTGCTTTGTTCGTCGTAGATCCGTCCATCCTCCAGCGTTAGGACCAAGTAGTGACCGTCCGTGCTGCGCCGCATCTGGCCTTTCGCTGCGCGTACCACTGTGCGGTTGGCTTGGAAGGGCTTGCGGTGGTCGTAAATGAGCACGTCGCTCAGCTCACCTGTCTGGTCGTCCTTATCGCCAACGCGAATGCTGAATCCGTCCAAACCGCCGAAGAATACGCCCGGCCGTAGGTTCAATGCAGGTTTGGCCCGCGTTACGTCCCACAACAGGCTTTGGAACTTCAGGTTCGCTATGGGCAAAAGGTTGTTGCTGAAATAAAAGGAGAATGCCGCAGTGGCGAAGGCGAAGACGATCAAGGGTGAAAGGATCCTGAACAGTCCTAGCCCTGCGGAACGCATCGGGGTTAGTTCGCTCCGTTCACCAAGCCCGCCCATCGTCATGATGGAACTGAGCAGCACAGCCAACGGCAATACCGCCGGTACGAACGCCGAAGTAGCGAAGGCGATCAGTTTAGTGAGTACGTCCCAAGGCAGCCCTTTACCCATCAGGTCGTCCACCCATTTCCACAGCCATTGCATGCTGAAAAGGAAGAGTACGATGATGAAGGTGATGAAAAGCGGACCCCAGTAAGCCCCGATCATCATGCGATGCAGCCGCTTCATCTGCCTACACTGGAAAAGGGTGGAGTAATGAACCTCAAGCGCCGAGTACGCGTGCCAGCGTTTGGATCTGCGACTGCCACAAAGCTTTGGATTCTTCAACGTCCTGCGGCCAAGCATGCGCCGTCACGACCAAGCACGTTTCGTTGGTCATGCCATCCACCCGGATGCGTAGCTCGAAATAGGAGTTCGGGTCCTCCTCTTCCTCTTCTTCCCAGCGGAAACGCATCAGTTCATGGTATTTGTTGGCCAAGCAGATCGCCGTTTCCTGTTCCGCCCCCCATTTGAACACATACCTCGTTTCATGAACGTCCACGTCGTCGCAGAACCATTCGCTGAAACCGCTTGGTGTGCTGATAAGGTCGAATAGCGAGGCTGGCGTAGCGTTCAGGTAGAATTCCAGCTGATAGCGATCCTTTTTCGCCTTTTTCAGCGTAGGGCGTACAACGGAGGTACTGGCCTGCGCTTTAGGCTGTGCAGGGCTTTCGATTTTTTTGGCCGCAGGGGCGGATCGCTTTGCGGCAGTATTTTTCGGCGCAACGGGTATGGTGGAAGTTTTTGCCGGTGCCGACTTCTTCACAGCCACTGCTTTCGGAACCGTCTTTTGGACAGCTTTTTTGGCCGTCGGTTGCTTTTTGGATGTGGCTTTAACCGCTGCCTTGGTGTTGGATTTCTTCAGCACTGCCTTTTTTACCGCTGATCCTTTTGCAACAGGCTTTCCTTTCGCTACCACTTTTTTCCCCAGAGATGCTTTGGATGGGGCTTTTTTACCTGTTACCGACTTCTTAGTAGGAGGACTTTTTTTCGCGACCGCATTCGTGCGTGCTGCGGAATTGCCCTTGCCGGCCTTCACCTTTTCCGTGCCCTTGGCCTTAAGGGGCTTGTCGGGCGCGGCTTTACGGGTGGTGTCGGTGTTTTTGATGGGTTTCTTCGCCATGGGGTTCTTGGGCAAGTGTGGTGCGCGGAAAGGTAAGCTGATCGGACCGTTGTGCAACACAAGCATCCGCGTCTTCTTTGCGGCCCGTGTTGCATATTCCATGCCGTGGTCGACGTGGCTTGTTATATTCGCGGCCCGAAACGGCGCGGTAGCTCAGCTGGTTAGAGCGCGTGATTCATAATCACGAGGTCGAGTGTTCAAGTCACTCTCGCGCTACACATACAGTAGCAAGCCCCTCAGCGAAAGCTGGGGGGCTTGCTACTTGGCGCACTCCCAGTTCAAGGGTGTTTCCAAAGGCCTTCTCGCGCACACGTGCGTGCGTGCACCTGTATCTTTCCCCCCATGTCCATCACCCTGATCATTGTGGCCTTAACGGCCTTGGTCTCTTTCGCCGCACTGAACAATCCGGAACTGTTCTCCAAATTGCTGTTCCAACCGTTCGTAATGCACGACCGGAATAGCTGGTACCGCTTCCTTTCGCATGGTTTTGTCCATGGAAGCTTCATGCACCTCGCCGTCAATATGTATGTGTTGTGGATGTTCGGCACCGCGGTGGAGGATGCTTACGCCTTGAATACGGGAATGCCACATGAAGCATACATCCTGCTTTATCTAGGGGGGATCGTCCTTAGCTCACTTCCCGGATACTTCAAGCACCGCCACGATCCGGAGTACCGCGCCGTTGGTGCGTCCGGTGCTACTTCGGCTGTTGTGTTCTCTTTCATTCTGCTGCATCCGGATACCAAGCTCATGCTAATTTTCCTACCTATCCCCATGGCAGCCTGGATCTTCGGCGGTCTGTACCTGGCCTACGAGTGGTACATGAGCAAGCGTAGTAGTGACGGAATTGCACACGATGCTCACTATTTCGGTGCACTTTTCGGTATCGCATTCACCGCGATCATCATTCCCGGCGCCGTGGGAGGGTTCATCAATGCAGTAGGCCTTTAAGGACATGGCACAGGGCGCCTTGTTCTTGGACCGTGACGGGGTTGTGAACCGCGAACGCGGGGCACATACGTGGCGCGTGGAGGACTTTGAAGTGCTCCCGCAAGTGGCGGATACCGTAAAGGCTGCACATGCTGCGGGATTGCTCACCATCATCATCACCAACCAAAGTGGTATTGCGCTGGGACTCTACAGCCATGCTGATGTTGCCAACGTGCATGCCTACCTTCACCGGCATCTCGCCCAGCAGGGCGCAGTCCTGGATGCCGTGTATTATTGTCCGCACCACCCCGATCATGGCCGTTGCCTATGCCGCAAGCCGGGCAGCCTGCTTTTCGAACGGGCTATTGCCCGATCCGACATCGATCCCGCCCGTTCGGTGATGGTGGGTGACCGGCAGCGTGACATTGATGCGGCGGCTGGAGCTGGCGTTCGTGGCATCCTGGTCCAAGCCAATGCACCCTTGCTCGAAACACTGAAAAACGAAGCGATCTTCTGATGGCCGTATATGTGGACCTCAACGGTAATTTGTATCCGGCGGACAAGCCCGTGATGGGGCTTGATAACCGCGCCTTTCATTACGGCGATGGCGTGTTCGAAACCATGCGTATGGTGCGTGGGCGTACCTGCTTTTTGGAAGCCCACTGGGCCAGGCTGATCGAAGGGTTGAAAGTGCTGCGCATCGAAATGCCCCGCGGGCTGGACCAGGAGAAGCTCAAGGCCCGGTTGCTCGATCTTTCCGAACGCAACGGTATGCCCAACGCACGTTGCAGGCTTACCGTGTTCCGCGATTCACCCGGCTACTTCCGGCCTCAGCGCAACGACGGCGCCTACACCATCGAGATGACCGCCGTGGACCGCGATGCCTACATACTCAACGAGCGTGGGTTCACAGTGGATCTTTATCCCTTGATGCGCAAGCCCGTGAACATGCTGGCCGTTCATAAAACGCTCGACTCGCAGCTATACATCATGGCCAGTTTATGGGCCATCGATCAACACTTGGATGATTGCTTGCTGCAGAACGATCGAGGCAACATCATTGAAAGCAGCTCCGGGAATATTTTCATCGTGAGCAACGGCGTCCTGTACACCCCTTCGTTGGAGGATGGCTGCTTAGGCGGGATCATGCGCATGCAGGTCATCAACATCGCGTTGGAGAACGGTATCAAAGTGTACGAGTGTTCGTTGAATCCGCAGAATCTACTGGCTGCGGACGAACTCTTCTTTACCAATGCAGCTTTGGGTGTGCAATGGGTGGGAGCGTACCGCACAAAGCGCTATGCTCACCGCATGGCACTGGCCATTGAGGACCTGTTGGTGAAAAAAGTGCTTTCACCCATTTGATCCCTGAGGGCTGCTGAGGTAGGTGAATTGCGTCGTGCTGTCTTTTCAACCGGGCACATGCGATGTTCAAGGTCTACACTTCAGTTCAACGATGGGTCTTCGGGGAAGTTGGCCAACGGCGAAAACTCCGGGCCCATGCCGCGAAGTATGCTCTTCCAAAGCTCCGTTTCGCGCATGCCCATGATGGTCTTGCGATCTGCGGGGTGCACCAACCAGGAGCGACGATCCATTTCGGAGTTCAGCTGTCCGGCATCCCAACCACTATAGCCCACGAAGAAGCGTACGTGTTTCGCCAACTTTGGATCCTCCGTCAGGACCGCCCGCAATTGACCGATGTCGCCGCCCATCCGCACTTCGTCCACCACTTCAACGCTGCCTTCAATGCGCGGGCCCAAAGTGTGTAAGTAGAACAAGCTGCTGCTTTCGACAGGGCCACCGATGCCCACACGCGAACCGATGTGCGGCATGTCCTTCAACAGGTCGTCAACTTTCATATCGATACGCCGGTTCAGCACAAAGCCGAATGATCCCTCCTCATCGTGCGCACATAATAGGACCACGGATCTGCGGAAGTAGGGGTCCGAAAGGAATGGGCCGCCGACCAGCAACGTTCCGCGCGCAGGAGGCAAGGGGTTGTCCGGGTCCAGTTCCAGCGGGTCGTTCGGCATGAGGGCAATAAAATTATTGGAACACTAATTGTCGGTACGCGGATACCTTCGCGGCAACAATCATGACGATCCCATGCAAGGTGAGAAAAATGTGGATACGCGTACCCAGTATGCGTTGGCGGAGTTGACGGAAAGTGCTGCGGGCATGGATCCCTTGGAGCTTTTCGGTCAATGGCTCGCCGAAGCGGAAAAGAGCGGATGCCCGGACCACAATGCCATGATCCTGGCCACCGTGGGCAGTGCGAGCATCAGCAGCCGCGTGGTACTCCTGCGTTCATTCAGCGACCTTGGGCTGATATTCCACACCAACTACAATAGCCGTAAGGCTTTGGACATTGAACGGGATCCCCGTGCGGCAGCCACGTTCTTTTGGCCCTCATTGCAACGCCAAGTGCGTTTCGAGGGTAAGGCCGAACGTACTACCGTGGAGGAAAGTGACAGCTACTTTTTGAGCCGGCCGCGTGAAAGCCGCATTGCCGCATGGAGCAGTGATCAAAGCAGGATCACTGAAGGCAGGGAGGCGATGGAAGAACGGTACGAGCGTTGGTCCGAACGTTTCGAAGGGAGGGAGGTGCCGCGCCCGGAACATTGGGGAGGCATCATCCTGCACCCGGTGCGCATCGAGTTTTGGCAAGGCCGTAACAACCGTATGCATGATCGCTTGGCCTACGAACGTTTCGGTGATGGGTCCTGGGAACGGATGCGCCTACAACCGTAGTGATCGAGCGACGGATCCTGGACCGCCTTTCGTCGGATGCGTCCCACTTCTTTTATCATGCTCGAATGAGCTTCGAAGATATCGTTAGGGACTGAACGCAGAAGACCCCCGAGTTCATCGGGGGTCTTTGCTTCTGTAGCGTAAGCCGCTTACTATTTCTTGGCGGCTGCCTTTTTCTTCGGTGCTGCCTTCTTGGCCGCTGCCTTCTTCTTCGGTGCTGCCTTCTTCACCGCTGCCTTCTTCTTCGGCGCTGCTTTCTTGGCGGCTGCTTTCTTAGCGGAAGCTACCGTGCGCTTGGCTGGACGTGACTTGCCTTTGCTGCCTACGGCACGCTTTCCCTTCTTTGTCTTGATATCACCTTTACCCATTTTCTGGAGTGTTTAGGATTTGATCCAAATCTATTTAGAGGCTATAACGCGCACCATGTGGGGATGGTTTCATTTCTCCACGCGAAGCTGTTGAGAACCGCTCCGCATTTCGCATGCGGAGCGGCGCAGCCAAGACAACGCCACGTCTTCAGCAATGAAGAATGGATCGTATTCGATCGTAAGCATTTTACGTTGTCATGATCAGGCGAACCTCTTGTCCAACGTGGATACAACGGGCCGCTTTTATATCGAGGTAGCTTCGCCTTCCTCACGATCGAAGCGGGCTTCCAACGCGCTTGCTGATCTTGCTGTTTTGCGCGCCCAAGCCAACTTCAAGGCCATGAGCTCATCCTTTTGTAGCTGCCAATTCACAGTGCTCTGCCGCAAACGCTGCATCACCGTGTATAAGGTGATCGCCGCGGCCACGGAGATGTTGTAGCTTTCCGTAAAGCCGAACATCGGAATGCGGAGCTGTAGATCCGCCGCTTCGCGCATCGTGTCACTGATACCTGTAAGCTCTGTGCCGAAGCAGAAAGCGAGCGGTTTATCCAACGGTATGTTCTCCGGTGTGTACGCGCCGGTGGCAGGTGTGGTGGCCACCAGCAGGTAGCCGCGGTCCTTTAGGACCTTCGCACAAACTGCGCTGTTATCCACTTCCTTTTCCCGGTAGCGGTGCATGTCGGTCCATTTGGATGAACCCAAGGTGACGTCCGGGTTCACGGTGTACTTATTCCTGTTCTCTATGATGTGAAGGTCCTGTACACCGAGCAATTCCGAGGTGCGCACCACGGCACTCGCGTTATGCGGCTGGTATATGTCTTCCAGTACCACGTTGATATGCCGCGTTCGTTCTGGCGCGATGCGGTCGAACAAGTTGAGCTTGTTCGCGGATACGAATTCGGCGAGCTGTGCGTAGCGTTCGGCGTCTGTGGCCATGGCGGATGTATCGGTACAAAAGAAAAGGTCCCCCGGTGAAGGAGGACCTTTTCAATTTACAAAAGGTGGATCACTTCACCTTCTTGCTCAGGTCTGCACCTGCTTTGAACTTCACCACCTTCTTAGCGGCGATCTTGATCTCTTTGCCGGTCTGGGGGTTGCGGCCTTTACGAGCGGCACGCTTGGTGATGCTGAAAGTACCGAAGCCCACGAGAGCTACGCGGTCGCCTTTCTTCAAAGCCTTGGTGGTGTTGTTCACGAAGGCATCCAAGGCACGCTTTGCGTCAGCCTTGGAGATCTTGGCCTCAGCGGCCATCGATTCGATAAGTTCTGCTTTGTTCAGGCCCATGTTCTGTTTTGGTTTTTGAGTGTTGTGGTTTAGGACTCGACACAAATGTATTCGGAAAGCCCCTGTTTACAAGGGTTTCAGACGGTATGCCCGGAAAATGTTGAAAAAGCAGGGGTTTTGTTGATAAGTCGCCCGCAATCGCACTGATACCAACGGTTTCAGAAGGTGCTGATTTTCGACATTTGAGCCTTGCTCATTTTTGGTTGTCAACGCAAAACCACCTGATCCACTGCGCCCGTTCCATTGAGCAGATCCTTGGCCGTCATCGGCCGCTTGCCTTCCATTTGCAATTCCAATAATTCCAATTCACCCGTTCCGCATTGCACGAACAGTCTTCCCTGATCGGTATAAAGACGCCCATATTCCGTGTGGTTCTTTCCGGATTTGACCGGATGCGTGCGCAGGATCTTCAATTGCCGCGCGGGTCTATCCGGCTCGTTCCAGGTGGTCCATGCACCCGGTGATGGAGCCAAGCCGCGCACGAGGTCGTGCAAGCGCTTAGCATCCCGTTCCCACGGGATGCGGCAATCAACGGTGTTGATCTTCGGTGCAGCGTGCCGGTCGCCACCGGCGAAACCCGACTGTGGTACTGCATCCATGGTGCCGTCGAAAATATCCTTTACCGTGGCCACGAGCAATTCAGCCCCCATCAACTTGAGGCGATCGTGCAGTTGGCCTGCATTCTCGTCGGGCCCGATATCCGTTTCGCTCTGCAGCAGCAGATCGCCCATGTCGATCTCGCCTTGAATGAAGAAAGTGCTCACACCCGTCTTCTTCTCCCCGTTGATGATGGCCCAATTGATGGGTGCGGCCCCACGATAGTCGGGTAGTACGGATGCGTGCAGGTTCAACGTGCCCAAGGGCGGCCTTTCCCAAACAAGCGCCGGTAACATCCGGAACGCCACAACCACATAGAGGTCCGCGCGGAACTTATCCAGTTCTGCATGGAAGGCAGGGTCTTTCAATTTTTCCGGCTGCAGCACGGGCAGCCCGAGTTCCAGCGCACGCTGTTTCACATCGCTTGCGCGCAACTGGCGTCCACGACCCGCCGGACGGTCCGGTGCGGTAACCACTGCGGAAATGGTGAAGCCCGCATTTATCAAGGCTTCCAATGAAGCCGTGGCGAATGCGGGCGTGCCCATGAAGATGATCTTTTTGCTCATGCCTTGTCCGGGATCACGGTCCGGAACCGGTAGGGAAGAAGGGCGTCGGCGCCGGCGTAATCAACGCCGATGCGCGGGCCTGTTATTATGGAAGCCTCCGGTATGCTGATGCCCTGGTCTTCGATATGGACGACCTTCCCCAAGAGGTCAGCACCCGTAATTGCCGTGGTGATTCCGAGCGCTTGCGAGAGCGTGCCGGGGCCGCCGGTGGTAGGACGCTCCATGTTGCGCCTTTCGGCCATGGTGACAAGCCCGTGCAGGGGCTTGATGGCACGTACCAATACCGCATGGGCAACGCCTTCCGAGTTCGTTACCACATTGAACAAGTGATGGATGCCGTAGCAGAGGTAGACGTACGCATGGCCGGGTGGCCCGTACATCATGCGGTTCCGTCCGGTTACTTTTCCATTGTACGCATGTGACGCGCGGTCCACCGCCCCGGCATACGCTTCGGTTTCCGTGATAATGCCTGATGTGGTCCGGCCGCCGATGCGTGTTACCAGCACCTTGCCCAAAAGTGCGCGCGATACGGCGACCACATCCGGGTCGTCATAAAAGGACCGCTTCAACAACGTCATCCCGCGTGCGCCGATCTTTTTCCACCATGCTCATCGTGGCCCCAACGTCCTGCAGGCTCAATGGCAATTCCTTCCGTATCCATGCGCTTCCTGCAGTTGTCGCAACGCCCACAAGGTTCGCTGGTGGCTTCACCGAAGTAGGCCAGTACCGCCTGTTCACGGCAGGTTTCCAGCCGGAAGCTGTAATGGGCCATGGCCTCCAACCGTCGCCGTGCGCGTTCTTCCCGGAGTTGCAGGGCCTCGCGGTCCAGCACCAACGTGGCCGCATCGCGCCGCGGCATCATAAATGTCACCGTGGGCAGGTCATTCCGTGGATGGTAGAAGAGGAATTTGTCGCGGTCCAGGTCTTGAAGGATCTTCCGCACCTTGGCCACGGAAATAGATAAATGCGTAGCGATGGCTTCTTCGTCCACGATGGATGGTTCTTCAAAAAGACCACCGTACATCCGCAGCATGGTCTCCACTACCGGACCGCGAACGGGGTCTTCCACCCGCATCCGGTATACCGTTGCACTATCGGCACGCAGCATCGCTCGGGAGGGGGTGCGTGCACCTTCGGAGAGAGCGATGCCGCCATCCAGCTCAAGAGCTTTCAACGCACCGTTCACCGTACTCGGTGTTAGCTCGGTGCGCCTTGCCAGGTCACGTAGATCCAACGTGTACGCTTCGAACGCACCGGCACCCAACGCAATGCCGTGCTTGTCCGCGAAGGCTTGATATACACGCCGCACTTGAGCCAGGGTGGGGAAGGAGCCGAGCATCCGCTCACGCATCACGGCCTCATCCTCGCTCTTGGCCAGTAGGAATGCGTGTGCGCGTTGACCATCGCGCCCGGCGCGTCCCGCTTCCTGATAATAGCTCTCCATGTCCGGTGGCGGCTCCATGTGTATCACGCTGCGAACGTCGGCTTTGTCGATGCCCATGCCAAAAGCATTGGTCGCGCACACGAAGCGGACCTCCCCTGTGGACCAGTCGGCCTGCACGCGGTCGCGTTCGTCATGCGGCAGGCCGGCGTGGTAGGCCGCTGCGGAAACACCTTGCTCCATCAGGTAGTGCGCGGTCTGCACCGTGCCCCGCCGGTTCCGGACGTACACGATGCCGCTGCCGGGGCAGTTCCGTGTGACCTTCAGAAGAGCCCCCAGTTTGTCCTCCGCGCGGCTGGTCCAGAACACGAGTTCCGGCCTGGTGAACGATCCGCGCAGGGCATTGGGCTTTCGGAAGGCCAAGCGCAGCATGATGTCCTCCGTTACCTCCGGTGTGGCCGATGCGGTCAACGCGATCACCGGGACCGATGGATGTACCTCGCGCACCGCGGCGATGAGCAGATACGCTGGACGGAAATCATAGCCCCATTGGCTAATGCAATGCGCTTCATCCACTGCCAATAGGGACAAGGGCATGTTCGGCAAACGCATCTTGAACAACTCCGATCCCAATCGTTCCGGTGACACGTACAAGAAACTCAGCTTGTTGTTCACCGCACTTTCTAAAGCGTTGTCGATCTCTGTTGAGGTCATGCCGCTGGTAATGGCCGCGGCGCGGACGCCGCACTTGCGCAGCCGTTCCACTTGATCGCGCATAAGGGCGATCAACGGGGATACCACGATGCACAGGCCGCCCATGGCCAATGCAGGTACTTGGAAGCAAAGACTTTTTCCGCCACCGGTGGGCAACAAGGCAAGGGTATCACGCCCGGCCATTACCGAACGGACCACCTCTTCCTGCATGGGCCTGAAACCGGCGTAGCCCCATGTTTCACGAAGCACTGCGTGGATATCCCTATGCATTGCAACTACAAGGATACGGGTAACGTTGCCTTGGTCGACAACCATGGACGGGTTACATTTGGGCACCAAGCATACCGCTATGATCATCACCGAACCACGTATCGATATCCGGCCGATCGGCACATCGCGCCTTGCATCCACCGACTTGGAGAACCTCAAATTCGGCCGTGTCTTCACCGACCACATGTATGTTATGGACTATGTGGACGGCGCATGGCAGCAGCCGGTGATCCGGGCCTATGAGGATGAGTCTTTGAGCCCCGCCACGTTGGTACTGCATTACGCTCAGACCATCTTCGAAGGAATGAAGGCCTACAAGAACGAGCGCGGCGAGGTTTCCTTGTTCCGGCCGCAAGCGAACATTGCCCGCATGAACCGCAGCGCCGCCCGGATGGCCATGCCCGCCATACCGGAAGATGTTTTTTTGGACGGACTGAAGCAGTTGGTGAAGATCGATGCCGCTTGGGTCCCTGAGGGAAAGGAAGCTGCGCTTTACATCCGGCCCTTCATGTACGCCGACGATGAATATATCGGTGTTAAACCGAGCGACAATTATCGCTTCGCCATCTTCATTTGCCCAGTGCGCGGTTATTACCAAGAGCCGTTGCGCGTGAAGCTGGAACTGCAATACAGCCGTGCCTTCCCCGGTGGAACGGGTGCCATCAAATGCGGTGGCAACTATGCCGGTGGATTGTATCCCTCCAAAATGGCACAGAACGAAGGCTATCACCAGTTGCTGTGGACCGATGCCATGGAGCATAAGTACATCGAGGAGAGTGGCACCATGAACGTGTTCTTCATCATCGACGGAGTGCTTACCACGCCATCGTTGGACGGCACGATCTTGCCGGGCATTACCCGGGACAGCATTCTGACATTGGCGCGGGACAAAGGGTTGCCCACGGTTGAGCGTAAGGTTTCCGTGGAGGAGGTTCTTGCGGCTGCGAAAGCCGGTAAGCTCAATGCTGCATTCGGAGCTGGTACCGCCGCCACCATTGCGCCCATAGCAGCCATCGGCCATGCAGGTGGTGTGATCGACCTACCCGAACCCGGTGCGGACAATGAAGTGATGAAGTTGGGCACCATGCTGGATGATATCCGCCGGGGGCGCACAGCGGACAAGCATGGCTGGATGGTCCGCGCTTCGTGATCGCTAAGTCTTTTGAAAGCCCCGCGACCTTCAACGGTGCGGGGCTTTTTCTATTTCCAGCGTTCGGATCATGCGATCCGCGTGGTTTTTGCATCTTGCACTTGTAGAGCATGAGCCGCTATCTCCATTGGGCGCGTTGGGCAGTGGTGACCTTGGCATTTGCCATCGTCACGAGCGGTGATGCGCAGTCCTTCCGCCAAGCGTTGCAGGTATTGGACAGTTTGGACGCTTCATCCGTGGCTTTCGCGGAAATGTCCGTGAACGGCCGCGTGCTGGGTTCCACGGATGCCGATGGACAAGGAACATTGCAGTGGGACCGGACCGCTGCGCTAATAGTCACTTTTTCCCACGTTGGCTATGGCACGCAGGAGCGCATTCTTTCGCCCGCATCCGTGCTGAAGGATGGCAAATGGACGGTGCGCTTGATGCCGACGGAGTTCCGGCTTGGGTCCGTTTCCGTGGGTAGGTCCGCGCCCGTGCAGGTGTTCCAACGGAAGGACCTGCATGCGGCCGATCTGCTGGTCAACAACGACGGGCTTTGGGTGCTTGCGTATGAACATCCGCGCATGGTACGGGCACAAAGCGACGCCAGCAAAGAGATCCTACGTGATGTGCGGCTGGTGTTGTTGGATACCGCTTACCGCGAAGTCGCCTCTTGCCCTGTGCCGGAGGATGTCTTCGGACTGCGTCACGACCTACGCAACGACGTGGTGATCGAAGGAACGCGCCATGCGTTCGGGGTGGGTAGGAGGGGAGATGACCTTGTGCTCCAGGTCTTCGGGTTGGAAGAACTGCGGCACGCGGTACTTCCGTGGACGGACAGCATTCCCGGATGGGTGTTGGGTTCCAACGCCGACAGCACCTTCCCCGCACTGGACCATCTGGCGTTGGCTTCCCTGCATGACTCCGCCCGTAGGATCTGTTCCGTGGTTGACACGTTCATGATGGACCTGTTCCGCAGCTCCTACAAATACATGCGTGGATCCGACAAGGTGCTGGCCATGAATTTAGCTTCCGACCTCGGCGTGGACAAAGAGGTAGTGGCGGGTTACATGACCGGCTTTAGCCACAACAGTTGGTACCGGCCCGTGTATGCTCCGTTGTTCGTGGTAGCGGATACGCTGCTCGTCTTCGATCACACACGAGGAAGCTTGCGAAAATTCACCCTCGACCTCATTCCCGCAGGGGAGGCACCCGTGTATCATCAGGCCAAGGCAGAAAGCCGTTACTGGTCCGGACGGCTACTGCAGGATCGTACCGGTCAACAGGTCTATGCGCTTTTCCAGCGCAATGGCGTGGCTTGGCTGCGTTCCATCGACCCTGTTTCAGGTGTTTTGGGAGAGCCTTTCCGTCTGCAATATCCCTACCCCGAAAAGGTCCAAGTGCAGGCAGGGCGCGTTTATTACATCTGGCGGTCCCTGGGTTCCTTGCAGAAACGAACGATCTACCGTGAGTCCACACCCATCAGTGATTGATCGGCATGCGGCTGTGGTTGGTCAGCCTTGTTTGGGCGTGTCCCACCACACAAGCGAACCTTCACCGTTCACCACTTCTTCCCAATCCGTGGCATCAAAGTCGATGCGGATCACTGCGCAGGTGGGCAGGTCGCCCAAGCCACTTTGGGCAAGATCGTCCGCTAACAAGCTGAGCCCGGGATTGTGGCCGAATATCATGGCGCTTTTCACGGACTTCGGAAAGGCGTTCAAAGTGGCCAAAAGGGTGCTGGCAGGGGCCAGGTAAAGGCTCGGCAATTCCTGTGGTGCTTCCAGTCCGAGTTCCTTGGCGAAGAAGGCCGCAGTGCTCCTAGCGCGCAAGGCGGTGCTAGTGATCCAAAGGTCCACGGGCTCTGCGCGTTCTGCAAAGCGCTTTGCCATCATGGGTGCGTCGCTCATGCCACGCTCGTTCAGTGGACGATCAATGTCGCCATTGGCGGTCTCTGTCCAAGCACTTTTGGCGTGACGGACGATGTATAGAGTTTTGATGGGAGAGATGATTTAGTCCTGGTGTCGCGGTTGCCGTTCTCTGGAGAGTTGACCGGCACCTACAGAGTTGAAAGCGCAGCCTATGCCTTAACGAATTCCTTCAATCCGCCGAGGATTGAGTAGAGCAATGCGCCTGCATCGTTGCTTACGAGCAACGGCACTTGTACAGCTTTGGCATCGCTGAAACCTTGGCCTGGCATCGCCTTGGAAACATGCAGGAAAAGACTTTGGGGGTAAGTGCCGGAAAAGAGGATGTCCACTACATCACCACCTGCAAGCCGCAAGGCGTAGCGCGGATAATGGCTCGCGGGATCTTTCCAGGACGTATTCTGTTCAAGCACGTGGCCCTCCTTGCGCAGGTCGGAACGCCATTCGTCCATCACGTAGTTCACAATGTCCTCCACGAAGATCTCGGGATCCGTAGGGAGCAGCAGTTGCTGGTGGTCCACAGGTGCCAGCAACCGCGCGTGCGTATGCCGCAGTGCGGTGAGCATCTCGTCCACTTGGGCGTTGAAGTTCATGGTAGTGGCGTCTCGTTTACGATCGCAAACTACTTTCCATGAGCCACCGATCGCCCATCCCTGGCAACGGGTTATACACGATCGATCAACGATCGCCTGTACCTGCTCAATTACAGGTGCCCAAAAGCCAGTACAGTATGATGAACACCACTACGGTGCCGACGCAGCCGCCACCGAGTTTCTTAGCGCCGTAGCCGGCAATGAGGGTCTTGAAAAGTCCGTTCATGGGTTTTGGTTTCGTTGATAACGCATAACCCCGCATCCGGTTCGTTGCGCCATCCAAGCAGGATGTTCTTGGCGGGATGCATCAAACGTACACCACTTGAACCGGCCGCGCTACCTGCTCGGAAAGGGTCCTCCAAAAAGGACCATAGCTAGTACCGGAATTCATCGCGGAACGCGCTACTTCCGTACCTGGCGACATCGCGGCAACGCCTGACAAGTGACCACAGTGATCAGCTTCAAGCCTCCGCTTTCTTCCGCTTCTTCCGCTTCTCCTCGCCGTTCACCTTTTCCTCGTCCTGCAGCGGCTTGCGGAAGACGACCTTCCCGTCAAAGACGTCGATCACCATGGGCGTGTTCACCTCCACCTTGCCTTCAATGATCCAGCGGCTCAGCTCGTTCAGCAGCTCCTTTTGTATCATACGCTTGATGGGGCGCGCACCGTATTGCGGGTCGTAGCCCATGCGGGAGATATGGTCCACCAGTTCTTCGCTAGGTGTAAGCAACATGTCGCGGTCGGCGAGCGAGGCCATCAAGGCATCCAGCTGGAGTTTTACGATCTCCCGCACGTTGGCGCGGCTCAATGGCTCGAACATGATCACCTCGTCGATACGGTTCAGGAACTCTGGGCGCACGCTCTGTTTCAGGCGCTCCATCACTTCGTCGCGTGTCTTTTCCAGCACTTGTGCGTGGTTCTTGTCGTCGATCTTCTCGTAGTTCTCCTGGATGATCTCCGAGCCGATGTTGGAGGTCATGATGATGATGGTGTTCTTGAAGTTCACCGTGCGGCCCTTGTTGTCCGTGAGGCGGCCATCGTCCAGCACTTGCAGCAGGATGTTCCAGACGTCCGGGTGCGCTTTCTCGATCTCGTCCAACAGCACCACGCTGTAAGGTTTGCGGCGCACGGCCTCGGTGAGCTGTCCACCTTCCTCATAGCCGATGTAGCCTGGAGGCGCACCCACGAGGCGGCTCGTGCTATGGCGTTCCTGATACTCGCTCATGTCGATGCGCGTCATGGCGTGTTCGTCGTTGAAGAGCACTTCGCTCAGCGCCTTGGCCAGTTCGGTCTTGCCGACACCGGTGGTGCCGAGGAAGATGAATGAGCCGATGGGGCGTTTCTCATCGCCCATGCCTGCACGGCTGCGGCGCACGGCGTCGGCCACAGCGCGTACGGCTTGGTCCTGGCCCACCACGCGCTTGTGCAATTCGTCCTCCAAGGTGATCAGCTTCATGCGCTCAGCTTCCAGCATGCGCGTTACCGGCACACCCGTCCAACGGCTCACCACCGAAGCGATCTCCTCCACATCCACTTCCTCCTTGATCATCTTGGAAGTGGTCTGTAATTCGGTGAGGTCCGCCTTGGCCTTCGCCAGTTGGTCCTCCATTTCTTTCATGCGGCCGTAGCGGATCTCCGCAACCTTACCGTAATCGCCTTCGCGTTCGGCCTGCGCAGCATCGAACTTCAACTTTTCGCCGAGGTCCTTCGCTTCGTTGATCTTCTCCACCAGTCCACGCTCACTTTCCCAGCGCGCCTTCAGCGCATCGCGCTTGCCGCCCAGCTCTGCGATCTCTTTGCTCAGGTCCTCTAGTTTCCCTTGATCGCCTTCGCGCTTGATCGCCTCGCGCTCGATCTCCAACTGCATCACGCGGCGGTCCACTTCGTCCAGTTCCTCGGGCTTGGAATTGATCTCCATGCGCAGCTTGCTCGCGGCCTCATCTATCAGGTCGATGGCTTTGTCCGGCAGGAAGCGGTCGCTGATATAACGCGTACTCAGTTCGACAGCTGCGATGATAGCGGCATCCTTGATCAACACTTTATGGTGGCTTTCATATTTCTCCTTCAGACCGCGCAGGATGCTGATGGCATCCTCGCGGGAAGGCTCATTGATCATCACCTTCTGGAAGCGGCGCTCCAAGGCCTTGTCCTTCTCGAAGTATTTCTGGTACTCGTTCAGCGTGGTTGCACCGATGGCGCGCAGCTCGCCGCGTGCCAAAGCGGGCTTCAGGATGTTTGCCGCGTCCATGGCGCCGTCTCCACCGCCCGCGCCCACAAGCGTATGTATCTCATCAATGAAGAGGATGATGTTGCCCTCCGCACCGGTCACTTCCTTCACAACCGCCTTCAAGCGCTCTTCGAATTCGCCTTTGTACTTCGCACCGGCCACCAATGCGCCCATGTCCAAGCTGAAGACCTGCTTGCTCTTCAGGTCGTCCGGCACGTCGCCGCTCACGATGCGCTGCGCGATGCCTTCCGCGATGGCGGTCTTGCCCACGCCGGGCTCACCGATCACGATCGGGTTGTTCTTGGTGCGCCGGCTCAGGATCTGCAACACACGCCGGATCTCCTCGTCGCGCCCGATCACCGGGTCCAACTTGTTCTCCTTGGCGAGCTGGTTCAGGTTCTTCGCATACTTGTTCAGCGCGTTGTAGGTTTCCTCTTGACTTTGGCTGGTCACCTTGCTGCCTTTGCGCAGTTCCTTGATCGCTACCACGAGGTCCTTGTGCGTAACACCGCCGTCCTTCAGCAGCTGCGCTACATTGTCGCTGCCTTCCACCAAGCCGATCAACAAGTGCTCCACGCTGGCGAATTCATCGCCGAATTCTTTCAGCGAGGCCAACGCCTTGTTCAGCACTTGGGAACTTTGGCGGCTCAGCCCCATTTCGCCGCCCTGTACTTTCGGGTAGCCGTTCACGATGCGGTCCAACGCCGCGAGCAGGTTTGCCGTGTTCACATTCAGCTTTTTCAACAGGAAGGGCGTGACGTCCTTGTCCACTTCCAATAGCCCCTTCAGCAGGTGGCCGGTCTCGATCTGCTGCTGGCCAAGTCCCGTGGCGATGGTCTGCGCCTGTTGAATGGCCTGCTGCGAGCGGATGGTGAATTTGTTCAAGTCCATTGTTGTATCCGATATGTATTTGCCGAAGGAAAAGCCCTTTCAGCGTGCTTCGTGGCTAACAAGATCCGCTCCAAGCGACATCCAGTCCCTTTAACTGAACAAATGGCGGGGGAAATGGATCGCGTAGTGACGGAATGACGGGTGCGGTCCGCTGGTCAAAGCGGTAGGCCTTTCCAACACGCCCATAACAGCACGTCGCGTTGGTGTCGCTTCCCCAGGTATCGATGACGGGAAATTCCCTCCAATGAGGTGGAACCACAACGTTCCTTCATCCAGGCCCCGGACGACCTCCGCCTCCGTGCTGCGCAGCAGATCGCTTCGTTGCAGGAAGGAATAATCTCGCGATAACAGGCACCACGTTTTGGCGCGTTTCAAAATGCCTTTAGCCCTTCTTCCCCGGCCCCGCCCGTTAGCTCATCCACGTTGATCTTGTCCTCTTGGAGGTCCTGCATGATGCGCTCCAGCTCTGCGTAGGCCTTTTCGTAGGTGAGCTTCTCCTCAACTTTCTCCATTGGGTTCGATCGTGTTGATGGTGGACCAAGTCTTGCCTTGTGCAAAGGTCGTTTCCAACCGGTCCCCCGCGTGCAGGGTGGTGGCGTCCTTCACTGCTTGGCCATCCTTACGGGTGATGCTGAAGCCGCGTTGGAGCAGTCTTTCGGGCGATAGGAACTGGATGGCATCGTCCATGCCTTGCAGGCGGCCGAGCAGTAGCTGGAAGCCGCGTTGCGCGATCACGGAGAGCGAGCCGCTCAGTTCGCGGATGCGGGCGGCTTCAACCTGTGCCAGCTTATGGCGCGGCAATAGCGTTAGGTCGTGGGCGAAGGTGTCGACGGTCCGGCGGGAAGCGCCGATGCGGTCGGTGACGTTGCGGGCGAACTGGCTGGTGGTGGTATGGAGCAGCCCGCGTTCAGCGCGGCAGCGGGCGGTGGGCCGCATGGCGGCCATTTCCTTGAAGATGCTCAATTGATCCTTCCGGTCGCTGAAAGTGGTGAGCATGGCGTTGTGTATCTGCACCAGCATGCCCGTCATCGCGGTCTCGAAGTAGAGGTTCCGATCCACCAAGAAGTCCGCCACCGCCGTAGGTGTTTTGTGGTGGCCGTGTGCGATGAGGTCCAGCACGGAGACATCCACGTCGTGTCCGATGCCGGTAAGGACGGGTATGCGCATGTGTGCGGCCACGCGCGCTAGCTCGAAGTCGTTGTAGGCTTCGAGGTCCAGCTTGGAGCCGCCTCCACGGATCAGTACCACGGCATCGAACCGCGTTGGGTCGATGGCCAACAGGGCGGAACGCAGTTCGCCGGCCGCTGCCTCGCCCTGCACCACGGAGTTGAACAGGTGTACATGGAACACGTAGCCGTGCTCGTTGCGCTCCAAGTGCTTCATGAAGTCCGCATAGGCCGCCGTTCCCTTCGAGGCCACCAAGGCGATGCGCTGCACCACCATGGGCAAGGGGATGAAGCGGTTCCGGTCGTAGAGGCCTTCTTCCTTTAGCGTGGCGATGGTCTCGCGTTTGCGCCGCTCCAGTTCGCTGATGTTGAAGCTGAGGTCGATGGTCTCGATCACCAGGCTGAGCCCGTATACGAGGTGGTAGTTGGTCTTGGCGAGGAAGAGGATCTCCACGCCGTCCTTGAGGATGTTGCGGCTTTCGTTGCCCAGTTCCTGCCGGATGCGGTGCAAGGCGGTCATCCAGATGGCGCCGCGCATCACGGCGACCTTCTCGCCTTCGTAGTGCTGCACCAGTTCCAGGTACGCATGTTTGCCCACATTGATGGAAGCGATCTCTGCCTTCACCCAGAACGATGCGCCGTGGCTGGCCTCCTCGATCCGCTGTTTGATCGCCGTGCCGACCTGGCGTAAGGTGTAGATCTTGCGGT
The DNA here is from genome assembly GCA_016719225.1 of Flavobacteriales bacterium. Lineage (GTDB taxonomy): Bacteria > Bacteroidota > Bacteroidia > Flavobacteriales_F > PHOS-HE28 > PHOS-HE28. Next base: position 658,654 of record JADKAN010000001.1, read on the forward strand.
CCTCCATCGTGCGGCCCTGCCGGAAAATGCGTCAGCCGGTGTTCGCAAGTGTAACACCCGCAGCGGTTGCAGCTTTTGGGTCCGTGTGGAAAGTGTGGCAACAGAAGGGAAGGAGCAGGCTGTTGGGAACATGGAAAATAAGCACAGGCAGCGGATCGGCCGGAACCGCCGTCTTATATTTACCTAATACGAATGCGCGGGTCCGCTATATATCGGGCAGCAACTTGACAAATGGAAAAGGATGAATTGGATCTTTAAATACAGGACCGCCTTCTTGTCATTGTTCATTCTGGTGGTTTGTGCCTTACAAGGCCAGCCATATTGGGCGAAGGATATCGGCGGCACGGGCAACGACCATGTGGCCGATGTGAAGACGGACGATGCGGGGAATATCTACGCCACCGGTGAGTTCAGCGGAGTGATCTCTTTCGGGGGGGCGCAGTACACCGCGACCGCGGGCATTGACATGTTCCTCACCAAGATGACGCCCACCGGACAGGTGCTCTGGTTCGTGCAAGGCGGTGGCCCCGGGATCGACCGTGGTATCAAACTCGCCGTCCGCGATGACCATGTAGCCGTGGTTGGCGAGTTCACGCAAACAGCCACGTTCCAATCGCAGTCGCTCACCTCCTCGGGTGGCCCTGACATTTTCATCGCGATGCACAATGCGGCTTCGGGTGCCTTGGAGTGGATCGCGCAAGGCGGCGGGCCTTCGGCCAGCGATCGCCCGTATGGTGTGGCCATCAGCGCTAGCGGTAACGTGACCGTGGTGGGCGAATTCAGCGGTGCGGCAAACATCGGCGGCACCCCGCTTATCAGCATGCAGGACCCGCAGACCCTGTTGCCGAGCATCGACGTCTTTATTGCGAGCTACGCCCCGGCTGGTTCCCCGCTTTGGACGCGGCAGGGTGCGGCCAAATACACCGACCGTGCCATCGACGTGGTGAACGACCCGGCCGATAATATTTACGTCACGGGCCAGTTCAGCGACACCATACAGTTCGCCACATCGCATCCCAATGCGATGTACAACGCCACCTTCCTGCTGAAGCTTGATGCCGCCGGCAACGAGGTCTGGTTCCGCAGGGTGGGAGGGGCGGTATACGACGAGGTACGGGACATGCAGTGGACCAGTGCCGGCGACCTGCTGATGGTGGGGGACCTGCGCGGCACGATGATCTTCTTGGACAGCGTCCCTGACCTGATCCCCAGCGGTGATCCTTATGCCTACTACCTGCTGAGGGTGGGCAGCAACGGTGAGTTGTTGGCGGATACGGTGATCGGTTCACAGAACCCGGTTAGCGGTCGCTCCGTTGACGAGAGGAACGGTACCATCACCGTGCTCGGCCAGTTCGATTGCCAGTTCACCTCCCGGGTGGGTAGCGCCCATGCGGGCCTATGGATGGCCACTGGCGAGCAGGACCTTTTCATCGTGCGGCACGCGCTGGACGATTGGGCTGTGCTGGATGCTCAGCAGTTCGGCGGGCGGCAAGAGAAGCTGGCCGGACAGGTGGCCACGCTCCTCGACGGTTCCCCGATCTTCAGTGGCAGCTATGAAGACGTCATCGTCTTCCCGTGCCTGGATCAATTCACGGCGGATATCGCCTCCAATATATCCCCTTACGGCTTGATGGCACCTAACATGGGCGGCTATTGCGGCGATGCGTATTATGGCTCCTACGCAGCGGATACCAGCAACGGGCTGAAGGATGGATTCATCGCACGCGGCTACGTTATCGGCCGCGCACCGTACGACTGGTGGTCGCGCAACGACACGCTGTGTTCCTTCCTTCCACAGGAACTGTGCCTAGGGCTCGGTGCGATGGCCTACGATTGCCCGGACTCCATCAATGCCTGCGGCGAGGCGGTGATCGGTATCCACCCCGAATTCTCCTTCAGCATCTATCAACATACCTTCTACATCGGCCCGGATCTGGACTTTTCGTGGAGCACGGGTGAAACCACGGACTCGCTCGCGGTGAGCGCTACCGGCATGTACAGCGTTATCTGCACCTCCACCAGCGGTTGCGTGCAATGGACGGATTCCGTCCATGTCACCATCCACGACTTCCCGCCGCAACCCCTGATCTCCGATGACATACCGGTGGGCACGGACTCGCCGGACGCCTACAGCATCACCATATGTGATCCCGAGCAAACCTGGCTCTGGTGCAGTAACGTGGATACCACGCTGAACTTTTACTGGTCCGGTCTTGGCGACCAGGTGCATGCGGATTCCCTCTTGGTGGACACCTCCGGCACCTTCTACTTCCACATGGTGGATCCCTTCGGCTGCTCTTCATACAACACCGTGTACGTCACCGACAAGGGGAACCCCACGATGGGCAATTTCACTGTGAGCTTGGAGATGAGTTATCCGCAGGATACGGACCAGAACGATACGCTGGACCTGTGCCCGAATGCCGGACGGCTCATCCAGATAACACCCACGTGGTACTTGGACGGCGCGCCCTACACCTTCACCGGCACTGACCTCACCTCGTTCTACTTCGGTTATACCCACGACCAGGACACGACATACATCTCCGAGCCGACCGCACCGTGGAGCGTTCCGGTGTACAGCTCGGGCTGGTATGTGGATCATGTTTCGGCGTTCATCTATACCAATGCCTGCGTGCCGGACACGCTCTTTTTGCCGCCGGTGGTCTCGGACAGCATCTATGTCCATCTGTACACCGCGGTGAACATCGACCTTACCCTCACCGGTCCAGCGTTCCTGTGCCCTTCTGATACCGCCCATCTCGAAGCCGTGTGTACCACCTGTACCGGGCTGAATTGGAGTGGGCCCGGCTTGTTCGGCATTGACGGTAACAACGCTTACACCACTACCAGTGGCTATTACGAAGTGGTCGGTTATGCAGCGGACACCAATGGATGCTCCTTTCAAGCTTACGCGGACATTCAGCTCACCCATCCCGGTGTGCCGGAACTGGATGTGGCCCCGATCGACGGGGTGATCTGCCCGGATTCCAGTGCGACGATCTTTACCGAAGCGGTCGGCCAATACACGTGGTACGGGCCATACGGCGAGCTCGCAGTGAACAATGATTCCATCGCGGTTACCACCCCTGGGGAATACTATTTGGCCTTGGTGGATCCGAACGGCTGCTACCTGAATTCGGATCCCATCCTGATCACCGGCTACGCAACCCCATTCCTCAACGTCCTGCCGGATGGGGTCCTCTGTCTAGGGGAAACGGACGTGTTGCTGCAAGTGGTCACCACGGGCTTCACATCATTGGTCTGGGCCGCTCCCTTGTCCGGCAACGCCGTTTCCCAGACCGTGGATCAACCCGGCGTGTATAGTTGCACGGTGCAGGCTTGTGGCATCACCACGGAGCTTTCCACGGTGATCGTTACCGGTTCTGCGCATGCCGAAGTGCTCGATGCTGGACCTTTGGTCTTGTGCCCCGGCGCCACGCTGACGTTGGAAGCGGTGGTAGGGCAGGCGGCCTACATCTGGCAACCCGGCGCGGTCTTTGGCAGTTCTCTTCTCGTTTCACAACCCGGGGCTTACACCTTGGTAGCATTGGATGCAAACGGTTGCTCCGACACCACCGAAGCCGTAGTGGTAACCGCGCATGACTTCGATGGTCCGCTCACCATTCAGAACATTACGGTCTGTGTCGGTTCGCCGGTGATACTGCAAGAGACCGCCGCAGGAACATTCCATTGGTATTCCGACATCAATTTGACGGTGCTGCTGGGCACGGGACCCACATTGGACCTGGGCGTACCCGCGGACAGCACGGTGGTCTATCTGGTACGTTCCGATGCGGTGTGCGGAGGACTTCCTTTCCCGGTACAGGTAGATGTGGTAGCACCACCACAGGCTGTGATCCAGAGCGCGCCGGCTTCGGCTTGCGCAGGCGCTGTCGTGTTGCTGGTCGCGGATGTGCCGGCGCCGTTCACCGCGGTCTGGGATACGCCCTCCGGGAACATGCAAGGTGATCCGCTTTACGTTGGGCCGGTCACCGTTACCGATGGCGGCTGGTACGTTTTAACGGCGGTGTCTTCCGGCTGTGTTGGGCTTGGGGACAGCGTATTGCTCGCCTTCGTTGAACCCGTTCTCATTGACCTGGGCCCGGATACAGTGATGTGTTCCGGTTCGCAATTCCAGCTATTCATGCCTTCCGGCTTTTCAGATCCGGTCTGGAGCACGGGGGAAGGATCCAGTTCCATCGTCGTGAGTGGATCCGGTACCTACGGCTTAGAGGCCATGGACATGAACGGATGCCATTCCAGCGCGACCGTGCAAGTGGGTGAAGAGGAATGCCCATCGGAATTACCGAATGTGATCACTCCCAACGGCGACGGTGTGAACGATGGCTTTGCACTGGGTGCCACTGGCGCAGTGCGCGGCGAATTGGAGATCTACGACCGTTGGGGAGCCTTGGTCCACACAGGCGATCCGATCGGCTCCGTATGGAGAGGGACCCGCGACGGGACCGGGGAACTGGTGCTACAAGGGACGTATTACTACGTGGTGCGGGTCTGGAACGATGAAGGTGTACCCCGCCAACTGAACGGGACTATTTCCGTGTTGCGTTAACGGATCGAGAGATTCGGCACTTCACCCGAACCCGTACGGATCAGTTGAAAACGAACCCGCCCGGAATGGTCCCCGCCAAAAAGGTGTTGGCCACAGAGCCATCCGACCGATAGCGGTAAACGGTTCCGCGTTGCACGTAGTCACTGGCATCGGAAACATAGAGGACGCCCGTCTGCGGCTCCACACCCAGCCCGTAAAAATTCCTTCCCGCCGCTGGTACGAAAGCGCCAGCGGGCAATGTCGTGCTAGTGATCGGCATGCGGAACACGTCCCCATTGAGGTAATACAAAGTGTCGTTGTCGCTGTTCATCGATAAGCGCCAAGGGCTGTCGCTGGTGGTCGGGAAAGGAAAGTCGGCCTCTATGGTATTGCTCTGTGGATCGATGCGGTAAAGTGCTGGTTGTGTTCCGCTGCCGCCGCTGCACGCCACCCACAATTTACCATGGGTATCCAGGCAGATGGAGTTGGAGCCGCGGCTAACCGCGATGCTGTCCTCCAGTACATCCGTCGCGGTGTTGATCACATACACATAGTTGTGGCTCTTGTTGGTCACGAACGCTTTGCCGTCGACCAGCGCCAGCTCTTCCGTCCAGCCGGGGCAGGGGATGTGGCCCGTAATGCTGTTGCTGGCAAGATCCACCACAGCGATGGTGTTCGCATAGAGGTCGGTGACGTAAGCCTTGTGGTTGCCCACCGGAAGGAGGAAGCGGGGCGAGGCAAAACCCGTGATGGTCGCTGTGGTCACGAAGGTCGCCGGGTCCACCACCACCACCTTTCCGGAATTGTTCACCACCACGTAGGCCTTGCCGTTGAACAGACGCATGCTCTGGCATACATCGCCAAGCGAGGTGCCGTTGGCCGGTGCGTAGAGGTCTTCCGTGGCGATGCCGGTGGCGATGTCGTAGTAGCTCACGGTGGCGTTGCCGGCCTGGAAATTCCCTTCGTTCGGAATGAAAACGCCGCCGACCCCGATGTTGGGCACGACAACTTCCGGTTCGTCGGGCCGGTCCTTCCGGCAAGCGGTGATCGCCAGCATCCCGATCAACGCAAGGAATGAATTTCGGATGGCGGGTGCTCTGAACGGTGGGTGGGAAGTCTTCATTGCAACGGTACGGAATTGAGCGGATGGTTGAAAAGTACGCGCACACCCAGCATGTAATGGCGCAGCGGCATGGGCCTGTTCTGCACAGCTTCGTACTGTTCATCGAAGAGGTTGAAGCCTTGTGCCAACCATTCCATCGACCAGCTTTTTCCGCCGCGCATGGCGTAGGAGATCGAGGCATCGGCCAAAATGAACGGCTCCAGGAATTCGCGGTTGTCGGTGCTGGTGTAACGCACACCGGTGTAGTGCATGGCATACCTGGCGGAAAGCCGTTTGTAGGTGAGTGTAAGGTCGGCCTGCCCGCTATACATGGGTACGTAGATCAACTGCTTGCCCACGGAAGCATCGTTCTCCACCTTGGCCTCTTCGCTGGTGCTCAGCACATAGCTGGTCAGCAGCCCAAGCGCTAAATCAACATTGCCGATGCGGCTCGCCATTTTGCCGCGCGTTTCGATGCCGCGGCTCCATACGTTGGCGATGTTGCGGGGGCTCCAATAGCTGGGGCCGGGCAGCCAGATGATCCAATTATCCACGTTGCGCCCGAAGGCGCTGAGTTCGCCGGAAAGGGTCGTCCTGCCTTTAGCGGGGTTCCATTTGGCAGCGAGGCCGATGTCCGCGCTGTATCCGCTTTCCGGCAACAAGGCCGGGTTGCCACCGGGGTTCCAGTACAGGTCGTTGAAGGTGGGCACGCGGTACACCTTGGCCACGTTCGCTTTGGCCGTTACGCCTTGCGACACGCCGTATTCACTACCCACGGAAAAGGTGAACGGCACGGCGATGCCGTCCGCCCATTCTTGCCGGGCAGAGAATGTGTTGCGCGAACGACCGTCCTTGGTGTTGAGCTGGTAGGAGGCGAAGAGCGCCTGCCGGTCCTGCTGTTGCCGGCCGCTGTATCCTTCGGAAATCGCCTGCGAATAGGTGTTGTTCACGCCCACATTGAGCGCATGGCCCGGCTTCAGCGCCACTTTCCCTTCCGCCTCGGCGATGAGGTTGCGCGAATGGCTAAGGTCTCCCGGTGCACTCCTGAACGAGAACCAGTCCAGCTGCTCATCGAAGTAGGCAGTGCGTACGTTCCACTGCACTCTATCACCCTTGCGCTGCCACTCGGTGGTGAAGCGCCAGCTTTCATCCTGCTGGCGAGCCGAAGTATTTTCCTGCAAAAGGGTGGGTGGGATGCCCCGGTCACTAGCCTGGTACCAGATGCGCAGGTTGATCTGTTGCCGGTTGTTGATCCGGAAGTGGTTTTCCGCCAGCAGACCGAATTGGTGCAGGTCCGCGTTGCGTTGGTTCTGCAGAGGCGCGCCGAGCACTTCGGTATTGGTGTACACAAAATCGTTCCGCGCCGCAGTGTTGAAGACCTTGACGGAGGACACCCAACGCGCTGTACTGTAAGCAATGCTGACATCCTGCCGCGCGTCGCCAAAGCTGCCAATGGATGCGCCGGCCTGCACATCAAGCCCTTTCCCGAATACGGCAACGTTGTCCAGCAGCACCGTTCCGCCCAACGCACCACTGCCCCAGAGCGCGCTGGTGCCGCCGTATTGGATGCGCACATGGTCGGCCACCACCAGCGGCACCAAGGACAGGTCGAGCTGACCGTTCATGGGGCTGCCGATGTTGAACCCGTTCCACAGGATCGCCGTTTGTCCGGCACTGCCGCCACGGAAGGCCGTAGTGGCTAGCGACCCTTGACCGTAGGATTTGATGAAGATCGGCGTCACGCCACCCAACAGGTCACCGAGTTTCGCTGAATGATAATGCGCCAGCGTGGCACTGTCCACCGTTTGCTCCTTGATGCCGGAAACGAATTCCGTGGTACGTGTGCCGACGATCGTTGCCGGGGCGAGGTGAACCGTGTCCGGCAGCTCTTGCGCATACACGCCCGTTCCCCATGCCAACATGTAGAACACTGGCAAAAGGAACAGGCGTTGCTGCACGGGCATCGGGCCGCGGACTTGGCGCAGTGCGTGCGTTATTGCACCAGGATGGTACGGGTCGCCGTACCGGCCTTCAAGACATAAACGCCTTTTGGCCAGGAGGACACATCGATCGTTGTGATGCCTGCGCTGGTGCGTGATGAATAGACCTGCTCGCCGATGACGCTATGGACCAGTACGTCCACATTGGACATCATCCCCGTTGCCAGATTCAGCACGTACGTGGCGGGTTGCGGATACACTTGGAGGCTCGTTCGCGAAGCAGCTTCCATGATGGCGGTAGGAGCCATGGCTGGAATGGGTTCACCCGGCTCCAGCGGTGGGTTGAAGTCCGTGTAGGAACAGCCCAACCAATCGCCGTTGCCCAAAGCTTCGGCCAAGCCATTGTTCAAAGCGAAGGTGGCGATGCTGGTGCCGCTCCACGTGGACCAATAATCGGGTGCGCCGCCGATGGCTTCTTGGGTGCCGTAGGTGACGCTGTTGAGGAAGCCACCGACAACATCGATGGAAAAATTGACATCCGCAGCGGCGATGGCGTTGATCATGTCCTCAGCGGTACCGCCGTTGTGCAGGTAGCCCCATGCATAGGAGGGAGTAGCGCTTCCGTCCTGGAAGTCCACCACCATTACCGAGGTGTCCGCTCCGGCACCGATCCAGTACTGTATTTGTGAGATGTCGAATTGGGCGCACAGCGAAGAGCTGGCCAAGAGTCCGAGAAATGCGGGTACGTATTTATTCATCCTTGCGGGTGTTGTTTAGGTTTCCTGCCAAAACCTCCAAGGAGAAAAGTGCTCGCATGCGCCCATCGGGGGCAGCACATGGGCACGCTCCTTTCCTGGAAGCGATCATCCAATGCGCTGTTGACAGGTCTTCTGGCTCGCCATTCTCCCCGGCGCCTTCCCATCTTCCTTGCGGTTGACAGTGGCTTCGTGCCGGATCGTTCACAGGCTTACAGCTTCAGGAAAAGCCCGGGATTCACACCCGGTTCCCTTTTAACCCCGGTAGTGAAGCCGGGGATCATCAGCGCCGCGAATGTAATGCTTTAGCGAAAGCACGGCTGACGGGTTTTTCACCACAGAGACACGGAGGCACGGAGAAATACAAACGAGGCGGCAGTAGTCCACCCTTGAGGCGCTGTTGCGCCGTAATGGATGGATGGCAAGCAACACGGCTGCAGGGTTTTCTACCGTAGAGGCACAGAGGCACGGAGAAAATACACTTGAAGCGACACGGTTTCGCCGGCAATGCGTTCTGGCGCAGCACCGAGCATTCTCTGTGACTCCGTGTCTCTGTGGTGATACTTTCCTCTCAACTCCGTGCCTCTGTGCCTCCGTGGTGAACCTTTTCCTTTCATCTCTTTGTCCTCAGCCGTGCTATCAACGCACGTACATTTGAACTCCCCATGCAAGTCCGGCTTTCCCGTCTTTCACTGAACCAGTTCCGCAACCACCGGGAGGCGAAACTGGAACTGGGGCCACAGCTCAATTGCATCACGGGACCGAACGGCACCGGCAAGACCAACATGCTGGATGCTGTGCACTACTTGTGTATGTGCAAGAGCTACTTCGAAGCGCAGGACATGCACAATGTGCTCCACGGCGAAGAATGGTTCATGGTGAAAGGCAGCATGATCTCCGCCGATGGCGTGGATGAACTTTCCTGCGCCGTTCGCAAAGGCAAGCGCAAAGCATTCACGCTGAACCGAAAGGAATACGACCGCTTGGCCGACCATGTGGGACGCTATCCTGTGGTGATGATCACGCCGTACGATGGCCAGCTCGTGCTGGACGGAAGCGAGGTGCGCCGGCGCTTTTTGGACGGTCTCATCGCCCAGTTCGACCGGGCCTATTTGGATTCACTCCTGCGTTACAACCGGGCATTGGCCCACCGCAACCTGCTGCTGAAGCAGGGGGAAGGCCGCGCCTTACGGGATGCCGTAGCGCCCTGGGACGAACAGCTCATTGCACACGGGGAAGCCGTGTTCAATGTGCGCACTGCATTCATGGGCCAGCTCGTGCCCCTGTTGCGCGGGCATTATGCCGGCATCAGCAGCGGCTTGGAGGAAGTGGACATGGTCTACAGCAGCGGTGTGGCCGGCCATGGTATGCGCGAAGTGCTCGAGCACCATTGGCAGCGCGATCTATCGGCACAGTATTCCACCGGTGGTATCCACAAGGACGATCTGCTGTTCCAGATCGATGGCCGACCCATCAAACGCTTCGGTAGCCAAGGCCAGCAGAAGACGTTCCTCATTGCACTGAAACTCGCCCAGTTCGACCTTACCGCCGAACGTGCCGGCATCAAGCCCGTGCTGTTGCTGGACGATATCTTCGATAAGATCGACCCCGCTCGCATGCGCCATCTGCTGCAGCTCTTGGGCGACGGCCGCTTCGGCCAGGTGGTGGTCACCGATACTGATGCCCAGCGGATGCACAAAGCGCTCGACGGCCTAGCGCTGGATACGCGTTTCTTCCACTTGGGCCATGAAGGAGTGATCGCGGATCAAGCGGAGATAACAGCCGACCGGATCGTATGAAGCGACGCAATGACACCACCATGGCACAGGCTATCGACCGCTTGGTGGATGCCTACGGGCTGCGCGAAAAGCTGGATGAGCTAGAGGTGGCTTCCTTGTGGGACGAGATCGTCGGTGGCATGGTCGCCAAACACACCGTGGCCGTAAAACTGCGGCGCGGAAAGCTTTTCATCAAGGTGGACAGTGCGCCCTTGCGCCAAGAGCTCACCTTTATGCGCGAAGCATTGAAAACCACCGTGAACTCGCGCATGAAGCGCGAAGTGGTGCAGGAGGTGCTGTTGGATTGAGCATCGGCTCCGTGCCTTGCCCAATGAGCGCGATGTGATCCATCGGAAAGCCAACGAGCCTGCACGAAAGAACATACACTTGCACTATGGATCCCCGTCCCGAAGCCTTTCAGCGCCTGCTCAACATCATGGACGACCTGCGCGCCAAGTGCCCGTGGGACATGAAGCAGACCATGGAAACACTGCGCCCGCTCACCATCGAAGAGACCTACGAGCTGGGTGATGCAATCTTGAACAAAGACCTTTCGGAGGTGAAGAACGAGTTGGGCGATCTGATGCTGCACAACGTGTTCTATGCCAAGCTCGGCGAGGAACAAGGGGCCTTTACCATGGCCGATGTGCTCAACGGGATCTGCGAAAAACTGATCCGTCGCCATCCGCACATCTACGGCGATGTGAAGGTGCAGGGTGAAGAAGAAGTGAAGGCTAACTGGGAGAAGATAAAACTGGCTGAGAAGTCAAAAGCCGGCGTTCCTCAAGGGGAGAAGAGCGTATTGGAAGGCGTCCCCCGCGGACTGCCCAGCATGGTGAAAGCCATCCGCATACAGGACAAGGCCCGCGGCGTAGGCTTCGATTGGGAGCATGCCGGCCAGGTCTGGGAAAAAGTGAATGAGGAGTTGGCCGAACTGAAGCACGAGGTGGACACCGGCAGCGACAAGCAGGCCGATGAGCTGGGCGATCTGCTCTTCAGCATCGTCAACTATGCACGCTTCCTCAACGTGGATCCCGATGAAGCCTTGGAGCGTACCAACCGGAAGTTCATTCAACGCTTTCAATTCCTGGAACGCGAATCCCGCAAGGACGGCAAGCAGTTGGGTGAAATGAGCCTCGCCGAAATGGACGTGTACTGGGAACGCGCGAAGACCTCGTAACACGGGTCACGAGGTCTTCGCAATACTTCCACGGCGCTAGGCCGTTCGTTCACTATTGTACCACGATCCGGCGCATCACCGGTCCGCTCTCTCCTTGGATCCTCAGGTGGTATTCACCCGGTGCCAAACGCGAAACATCCAACGTGCGCAAGCTTCCACCGTTCAAGATGGTGCGGTCCATGATACGGCCAGCGATGTCCATCAGTTCGATTTGTACCACACCGTTCATGGAACCGAGGTCGATGTTGATCGCATCGTGCGCAGGGACCGGATACACGGTCACCTGTTGCAAACCATTGAACTCGTTCACAGCCAACGGACCTACCAACACTTGCACCGGAGTACGCAGGCTCTCACAACCATAGGTAGTGTTCAGCACCTCCCAGTCGTAGAATATTTCATAGTAGGCCGTAGCACCCGAGCCTTCGTTCGTGGTCGAGATGATGGCTCCTAAATCGCCCAAGGCGTACGGATAATCACCGTCCACATATTCGTAGGTCATGCCGATGTTGTCACCGACCATGCGCAGACCGTAAGTGCCGGGTGTGATGGACATGTTCAGCTGGATCCGCGAATCACCGGCTGGCAGGCTGTAGTCTGCCGAGCTGATGGTGGTATTGCTTGGATAATTGACCAATGCCACAGTGCGGATCCCTGCGAATTGGGCATGCACCAACACGCTCTTCAACACGAAGGGTGAATAACATTCGAAGATCGGGAAGAACTGTGCCGCGCCTTCCTCCGGTGCGTTGGCAGTGGCTGCTGCCATCCCCCCGTGGATGGTATCCGTCATGGCAGGTGCCGCTTCAGCACACCAGTAAGTTGTGTTGGCACTAATGCTCGGCGTGGTCCAGCTGTTGCCCGAGCCGATCGGCGCACCGCCTTGCTCGGCAGCGTACCAAAGGATGTCATCACCCGTAGCGGTCAGTTCCGCGGTGCCGGGTGCAGGGATGGATACGTTGCTCGCTGTGGGGCCAGGAGGTGCGGGAATAGCTTCCGCTGTGAATGGTGCGGAGGCAATGTCCGGACAGGCCGCATCCACGGTTACCGTATAGTTACCGCTGTCATGCACGGTGATGGAAGGGGTGGTGGCACCGTTGCTCCACAAATAGCTGTCGGCCAAGGTGGAGGTCAGCGTCAGGGAATCATACGCGCAGAAGGCAGGGTCGCCATCGGCAGTGATCACCGGTTCAATACCGGTCAACGGCACCGTGAATGCACTGGCTATTGAGCTGCAACCGTTTCCATCGTCAACGGTAACGGCATGGTATCCCGTGCCAATTGCACTGATGCTTGCTGTGGCCTCGCCCGTGTTCCACTCGTAGCTGCTGCCACCTTCGCCGGTCAGTGTCAACGGGTCACTGACCGGGCACAGGAACAGGCTTGCATTGCTGGTAATGCTCGCAACGGGCGCGATGCATTGGCCTTCCACCAAGGTGATCTGTTGGTCTATGTTCACATCATTATAGGTGTCCACCTGTCCGCTCGGCCAATGCACGGCTACTGTCACCGTGCCGGTGTTGGTGCCCATGCCGAAATGGCACATACCGGTGTTGGTGAGGCCGTAGCTCTCGCCAGCACGCACTTCCCGGATCTGCGTACCCAAGGGTGAACCCGTCACAGTGACGCGCGCACCAACCCCGTCGCGGTTGCTCTGTACACCTTGCAAACGCACGTTGAGCCAATGGTTGGTGTTGCCGTCGTTCAACCAAAGTGCATCGGGGGTCGTGGTCGGCGTGGTGTAACCGCTGCCATAATTGGCCCATACGTCCATGAAGCCATCGCTGTTGAGGTCCCCGATCGCGAAACCGTGCATAACGCCGATGTTGGGGAAGACGTTCGCCAGCGGCGTGAAGGTGCCGTCGCCGTTGCCTTTCAGGTAGTACTGTGAACCACCGGTGATCAGAATGTCCAAAAAACCGTCGTTGTCGAAATCCTCGAAATGGCTTTGGAGCAAAAAGCCCACGATGTTCAAGCCGCCATCGGCGATCTCGGTGAAGTGGCCGGTGCCATCATTCTCGAACAGTTGCATGATGTGGTCGTGGTTCATCACCACCAGGTCCATATCGCCATCGTTATCCCAATCCCCAAAATCCACGCACCAGCTCTGGTAGTGGTCCGTGAGGCCATGGTCATCGGTCTGGTCGCTGTAGTTGTTGGTACCATCGTTCACGAAGAAGCGGTTCCAGCGGCGCGGGTCGTTCATGTCATTCACGCCTTGGCGGCAGTGCGCCACGTAAAGGTCAAGGTCGCCGTCGTTGTCCACATCACTGAACACGCTGCCGTAGTTGCCGCTCATGTCGCTCACCGGTGTGGTGGTGAAGTCGATGTAGGGTGTAAGCACCAGGTTCCCTTGTCCATCGTTGATCCAGATGTTGGGCGCGGCGTTGTCGTGGCAGCCGAACACGTCCAGCCAACCGTCGTTGTTGATGTCCGCAATGCTGATGTTCTGCATGAACATGTACGCTGGATCAACCGTGCCCGCTGTTGCCGGTATGGTGGGTGAAGTCCGCAGGTAATGTTGTCCGTCGCCATTTCCCCCGCTGAAGGCGTCCTTCTGGCCATCATTATCCATGTCGGCCACGGCCATGCCCCACTGGTCGGCACCCATCATCCCGGCGTCGTAGCCCGCGAAAGTGCCATCGATATTCTGGTACAGCACCTTGAGGAAGGAACTGTTGTCCAAGACGGCAATGTCGTCTTTTCCGTCACCGTTCATGTCCGTTACGGCCATGCAATTCCCGCTGTGGGTAGGGTAGGGCAGCAGCTCCGGATGGCTTGTGAAGCTGGTTTGGGCGAAGAGTTTTCCGGTGATGATCAACACGGACAGGAGGGGTAGGGTTCTACGCATTTGGCGGAAATCTACGTTAGCGACTTCACGATCCGCAAATACGGGCCCATTTCTGCACTCAATAGCGGCCTTTTTAACTCCATTCAACACGTATGGTGGATAAATTATTGACCCCGTACGTTAAGCGGAGCATGATCGGGAAGATCTTTCGCCGCATGGCTGCGTGAACACTTTCTGCCATTGCATCCTCCGGAATGGAAACACATGTCCACCGACCACTGCATCCGAGCCGCATCCTGACCGGCATTTTTGCAACAGCCTTCGCCCTCCTGAATGGCCATGGGGTCTATGCGCAAGTGCCAACGAAGTGCTTGGAGATCGAGAGCATCCTGGTGGATGCCTGCATTTCCGATGTGGATTGTCCCGGGAGCACGGAGGGGATGAACGAAATGGTGCGTTTCATCACCGGACCTGCTCCCATTGCCATCTCCGATCTGCAGTTCCAGTTCTACAGCAGCAATTTTCTCGGCATTGCCCAGAACGCAACCACAGCGCTCCTTACCTCCCAGCTCGATGCCAGTGTTCAAGGTTGTGGTCGGCTGTTGGAGCCGCCCTCAGGCATCATCCCCGCAGGCAGTCAAGTGATCTTCGTTACATCCACCGCCATGTGCGTGCAAGCCAATCCGTTCACCGTGTTGAACGATACGCTATATGTCATCTTCCAAAACCCGGGTAACAGCCAAGGTCATTTCAAGAACAACAACCTCGTAGGTCTTCCTGTTACCACTATCCCGGATGCACCGCTGCAGCGTTGGTTACGGATCAACGTGGCCGGTACCTCCTGTGGCGACACCGCCACCTACGATGCCAACCAACTGGTGAACATCTACGGCACCTACGGCGGGCTGACCAGCGAGAATGATGGTGCCATCGCCGAATTCTCCTGGCCCGGCCAGCCCGGCGTTACCTACGTGAACCATGGCTGTCAAGCGCCGTTTGTTGCCACGGAACCGGTCATTCTTTCCGCGCCGGATCCCATTCCCTGCGGGCAAAGCACGAATCTCATCGGTATGGTCAACGGTTCGTTCGCCTCGGTGCATTGGCAGGGTGGCGGCGGGGTATTCAGCCAACCGGATTCCATGACGACCCTTTACACCCCGGGTGGCGGCGATAATGGTAACGTGGTGGTCTCCTTCTGCGCTATCGGCGCCTGCAACGATACAATTTGTGACCAGATCACCTTGGTCACCGCACCCACGCCGCAGGTTTCCATCACTGGTGATAGTTCGTTGTGCCTCAGCACAGACGTGAACCCACTAACGGCGTACGGGGCCGATACCTACCTCTGGAGCACGGGCGAAACCACGGAGAGCATCAACGTGAGCCTCCCTGAAGTGGGTCCGATCTGGGTTTTGGGCACTTCTGCCTGCGGCAGCGATTCCGCCTTCACAACGCTGTCAGTGATGTCACACACGCTCACTTACCAGAACATTTCGTGCAACGGAGCCGCGGACGGTGAGTTGAACGTCCTTCCCGAGGGCGGGACCTTACCGTACACCTTCCTGTGGACGGGTGGCGACACGACCGCCTCTATCACCGGGCTCGGGCCCGGAACTTACGATGTGTCGGTATCTGATGCTCAAGGTTGCACGCAGACCAATAGCTTCACCATCACCGAACCACCTTTGTTAACAGCAGTAGCTGGGGGTGATACCACCATTTGCCCCGGAGGCCAGGCGACGCTTACTGCCGAAGCTTTTGGCGGAACACCGTCGTACATATACATGTGGTCGCCTGATGGCCCATTGGTTTCGCCGCTGGAAACCACCACATACGCCTTGGTCGTCTCCGATGCGAACGGTTGCACCTCGCCGCCCGTGGAGGTAACGGTGGAAGTGCCGAACAATGGTAGCGTCTCAATCACGACCAGCGCACAACAAGGCTGCGCACCTTTTTGCGTTGACTTCGCCGCATTGCCTGCCGGCGCGGTTTCCTATGCCTGGGCTTTTGGCGATGGGGGCGATGGTTCCGGTGAACAGATCACCCATTGTTATGACACGCCTGGTAATTACCCCGTTTCAGTGCTCGTCGACCAAGGCATCGGCTGCCCAGCCTTCGCCCTGCTCGATCCCCCGATCATGGTGGGTAGCACGCCCGTAGCGGCATTCAGCTTCTCGCCAAATGCTCCGGACACGGACGATCCCAGTGTGCAATTCACCGACCTGAGCAGCGGCGCTAATACGTGGGCTTGGCAGTTCGGTGATCCAGCGAACAGCACCAGTACCGATGCTTCACCGGCGTTCACCTTTCCCGGCATCGGCTGCTACCCCGTGCTACTCACCGTTTCCGATGGTGCGGGTTGCACGGCCATGGACAGCGTCCGGATCTGTATCACGGGAAATGATAGCATCGTGGTGCCCAACGTGTTCACCCCGAACGGCGATGGCAACAATGACGATTTCCGGGTGCTAGGTATGAAGGAATTGGATCTTTCGATCTACAACCGTTGGGGCCAGCTAGTGGCCACGTTGCAGCGCCCCAACCAAAGCTGGGACGGTCGCACCGGTGCGGGAGAGCAGGCGCCTGAGGGCACCTACTTTTACACGTTGCGCGGAATGGGTGATCTAGGTGAGGAGGTGGATATGAGCGGGACCATCACACTGCGGAGGTAGGGGGCCTTTCAGCCATCGTAAAAGGACCGCTGTGGTCCAGGTGCAAGTTATTTTCCGCCTCCGAAGACCAAGCCCAAGGTGAGGTAGTACGTGAAGTACTTCGCATCGCCCAGCAATTTGCCTTGGTTTTTGTAAGCGTTGCTCAGGCCGTAGCTCACGTCACCCTCCAAAGTGAGGATGCTCAAGTCCAAGCCGAGACCGGCGTCCATATTGAAGGAGCCACCGTTGTAATCGTCTTTGTTAAAGGCGATCTTGTCGTTCTTGCTGTCCACGCTGAGCAGCGCCTCGTAAGTCGGACCTGCGTTCACCCTCAATTTGAACTGTTCCCCGTGAATGATGTTGTATCCCACGAGGGCTTTCAATTTTGCGGTGGTGCGGATCAGGTTATCCTCAATAGCACTGGTATCTGCCGCGTTCAATTTCACTACGGTGGCACTGCGGCCAAAAAAGGCTCCTGGCTGGAAGTACAACCTGTCTCCCAACCGCAGGTCCGAGCCTACCTGGAAGCCGACGGCGGCTTTTGTGGTTACGCCGGAAGGATCGTTGGAAAGGTCGGTAAAGACGGCACCAAGTTGCGGATTCACTTTTAGTTGGGCCATGGCCGCGGTGGCCATACCGATCACGGTTGCACTGAGCAGGATGATACGTTGGGCTTTCATGCTTAGGGGTTGTTCATGACCGAGCCATTGGCAAAGAGGAGGCCAAGGTTCATTCGGATGAATGGGATACCATGATGAAGTCTTCGGGGACACGGCATGGAGGGTATCCGGCTTCCATACGACACATCGCCGCTAAAGGGAGGAGATGGCGCACGGCGCGTCACCTTGTTCTTGTCCATCCTGTTGGTCCTCGCGTCCTTCCACATTTATCGGCCGTGGCTCTTTCCCTAAGCGCCGCGAAGGGCGATCTTTGCGTCCGGATTAAAGGGTGGAATGCTTTTTCCGTCCGCAAGCACCAGTTCAACTTGGAATTTCCGCATTGCCTTCATCAGTTCGCCGCCAGCATCGCGCTGGTGTCCGGTTCGGCCTTGGCAATGGGACAGTGTGGTACGTTCATCACCGCGTTTCCCTACAACGAAGGGTTTGAGAGTGCAGCTGCATGGAACAGCGGAGGAACAGGGAACGATTGGGCTTGGGGCGTACCGGCACACCCCAGCATCAACACAGCCGGTGGCGGGTTGAAAGCGTGGTGCGTGGGTGGACTCACAGGAACCTTTTACAATAATAATGAGCGCTCTTGGTTGGAAAGTCCCTGCTTCGATCTTTCAAGCCTGAACACGCCGCGCATCTCCTTCAAGATCTATTGGGAAGTGGAGCGCCAGTATGATGGCATGATCCTTCAGTATTCCACCGATGGTGGCACCACGTACAGCAATGTGGGTGCATTCGGGGAAGCGCCAGATTGCAATACGCAGAACTGGTTCAACTCGTCCAACATCACTAACCTGGCGAGCAGCATAAGCCCCAAGCATGGTTGGAGCGGGCGCACGGGAAGCACCACTGGCAGTTGCCAAGGTGGAAGCGGAAGCAACGGATGGGTAACGGCGAGCCATTGCTTGGGCATGCTGGCCAATGCGCCAAGCGTGCGGTTCCGCTTCTTCTTCGGCGCAGGAAGCGTGTGCAATAATTATGATGGCATCGCCATTGACGACATCCTGATCGACGAGGCGCCGCCCATTGTTGCCTCCTTCAGTGGCGACTGTACGGGATCCAATGTGGGCTTCATCAATTCTTCCACACCATGTCCGAACCTCTTTTCCTGGAATTTCGGTGATCCCGGCTCCACGCAGAATACCTCTTCCCAGGAGAACCCATCGCACACTTACGCGAACCCGGGCATCTACACCATCTCGCTTACCGCCACCGATGGTTGTGGCGCTTCGGACACGCACACCATGGACATCAGCGTGCTGGGCGTAGCCCTCACAGCCACACCTCCCACCTGCGGCGCGGACAATGGCTCGGTGCAAGCCACTGTTTCCGGTGCCGCTGGAGCCGTCAATTACTTCTGGTCCCCCGGCGGGGCCACTACCCAAACACTGGCCAATGTGGGTGCCGGTACGTACACGGTCACAGTCTCCGGGGTGAACAGCTGCCCGGTCACTGCAATAGCAACCCTTACTGCCAGCGGTACCACGTTGGCAGTGAATGTGGCACACACGGACGTTTCCTGTGCCGGGCTAAGCGATGGAACGGCAACGGCTACCGCCGTGGGCGGTGTGGCCCCGTTCAATTTTTCCTGGACCCCCGGCAGTGAGAATGCCCCGGCCATCAACAGTCTTCCCGCGGGCAGTTACACCTGCACCGTAACGGATGGCCAAGGATGCAGTGCACAGACCACTGCCGAAGTGAGCGCACCCGATGCTTTTGCCATTACCGCCGGACCGGATACCGCTGTGTGCGCGGGGAACTCTTTGGTGCTGCAGGCACAAGCCAATGGTGGCACACCGGGATACACATTCAATTGGCTGCCTGATGGACCGGCCGTTGCGCCTTCCACCACCACCACTTACACCGTGACCGCCACCGATGCCAACGGCTGCGGCTCCGCACCGGACACCACCATTGTGACGGTTTCCGCAAGCTTCGAGCCTACGTTCACATCCACGGAGACCACCGGCTGCTCACCGCATTGCATCACTTTCTATCCCACACCGGTAGGGGCATCCCAATACCTATGGGATCTCGGCGATGGTGCTTCGGACACTTTGCAAACGCCAACGCATTGCTATCAAAGCGGAGGGCTTTTCCCCGTGAGCCTTGTCGTTACCGACGCCACCGGCTGCACAGGCACCGTGACCGTCCTGGATTATGCGGACATCCACGCTACGCCCGGGGCCGGCTTCATTCCATCCAGTTACGTTACCACCATTGATGCGCCCACTATACAATTCAACAACACAAGCGAGAACGGCAATTCCTGGTTCTGGACCTTCGGCGATGGCGATACGGCAATGCAACGCTCGCCCACCATCACATTCCCCGCCGTTGGCTGCTATCCCGTGGCACTTGAGGCTACGAACGATCTGGGCTGTCGGGACACCGCCAGCGTTGAGATCTGCGTGGAAGACGCCTTCCTGCTCTTCATGCCCAACGCGTTCACCCCGAACGGCGACGGCATCAATGATGTGCTGATGCCGATCACCTCCGTGCGGCAGCCCTCCGCCTTTGAACTGAGGATCTTCGACCGCTGGGGCAAGCAGGTCTACAGCACAGGAAGCATCCATACGGGATGGGATGGTGGCACCCTGTCCAGTGGTGTTTACGTCTGGAAGATCTGGATCACCGACACCGAGTACAATGGCCATGAGCTGGTGGGTCACGTTGCGTTGTTGCGATAGAAGTGCGACCGCATTTTAAGACGTTCGTCCCTGATAGCGCCAAGTCGGTGGTCGGAGCTATTGATCGATGATCTCCATTTTTCCAGGGTTTCCCACTTTCGCATGTTGGTGAAACTTGGCTAGGTCCGGCGTGTTATGGGAATGCCTGTGCCAATTTAGCCGCCATGTGGGAGCGTATATCGCAATGGTGGGACCTGCTGCCGGATGGTGGCAGTGGCATCTTCCTTTTGCTGATAGAGCTGGTAGTGGCACTTACCGCCATGGGCTGGGCCTACAACCGTGGATACCGGAATACCGAGCGAGGGCCGATCTTACGGTTGCCGCTTTTGACCGTCGCTTTCGGCCTTGCACTGCTCGTAAAACACCTCCACGAACCGTGGTGGGCCGCGGCGGTCATTGCCGTTGGGGTAGTGGTGGCCGGTTTTTTGGGCCGCAACGATAACGGCCGCGGGCTTGGCCTGCCGGTTATGCTGGTGGCCGCCCTGCTTGGGTTCGGCATGTTGATCAGCGCTGCGGCATTGACCCTTGTGGCCATGATCGCTTACCTGCTCAGTCCTGTAAAAAAGCGATGATCCACGGGATCCAAGGCCAAGGATGAGGAAAGGAAAACGCGCCCGGATCCAGCCTACCGCTTGGCTTTTTGCCTTGGCGATCCCCGCCGCCGCGCTCTTCGTCGTGTTCTCCTTGATGCCTTACGGGACTATGGTCGAACAGTGGCCATTGGGTATCGGGCAACAGGAGGTCATGACCTACCAGAAGGTATTCGACAGGCGCCCCGGACAACACGCTGACGGCGAAGCAGGGATGCTGACCCTCACGAGCAACTCGGGAAATTGCAAGTCGGGCCAAGCCGTGGCCGCGACCGCTATGGACACGGCGGATGTGGAGATCCGGGAACTTACCGGATCGAAAGATGGCCTCGAATTGATCGCTAAGGGAGCTTCTGGTTTGAACGGCAGTGAACGCACGGCGCTGGTGCCTGCGGACCTCTCTTCATTGGAACTGCTCTACGCCCAAGCCGTGGCGGATTCATTACCCATACGCAGCTCGCCTTTGCAACTCGTGCGGCTTTCCCGCTGCGGAAGCGATGCCGGGCCATACCTGATGCAGGAGGCAGTCTCACCTGCGATGGTGGCGCGTTCGGCCTCCGTAAGTAGTACGTTGTTGGGTGTGGACGCAAAGCCCTCGGATACCGCGGATGCGGCATCCACGGATGCATCCCGTGCACCGAACTTGACCGGGGCGGCATTCGATACCAGCGCCACCGCTGCGCTGGGTTTCTTGGCTTGTCTGCAGGAACGTAGGGAACTATTGAACGCAGAAGCCGGTGCATTGTATGATGGCATCACCGGACGCATCGTGCCATTGTACCGCATGCCCTATGGCGAGGATACTTCACTAAGCGCGCAACCCCTGGGTGTAGCATTGCGCGAAGCGTTGGGCACGATCGCCGCCCAAATGCGTATTCAACGCTGGGCCGGGAAAATGCATGCCGACAGCGCCGCGTGGGCACATCGCTTTGCCAGCATCGATTCCGCCCGCGTGCCCGTGCTGGCGAACGGCCGGAACATCGGACTGGTACAAGCAGCGGTGGATCACAGCCGCGATCAATTCATGCAGCGCATGTTCCACCCTGCGCCGGAAGCATTCATCGGTAAACCCGTGCAGGCGGCTCCAAGCGAAAAAGCAGCATTGGACCCTTGGCTGGCACAGTTCCGCAGCGGCTCTGACACCCTGCGCTTCGTGCGCGGCAAATACGATATTGATCATGATCTTGTGATCCCTGCCGGTATGGGCGTGGTGCTCGAGAAGGGCACCCGCTGGAACATCGCTGCAGGGGTGAGCATCACGATCCATGGTGAGTTCCATGCGCGCGGTACGGAATTGAACCCGGTGTTCATACGGCCTATGGAAGGAGAAGGACCATACGGCAGCATCACGGTGTTGGGTGGCGGCGCGACACGTGTACGCTTGCGCGGTATCCGCATCAGCGGAGGTACTGAGCAATGGATCGGAGGCCTGCATCGGCCCGGTATGCTCAGCTTTGTGCTCTGTGATGTGCAGGTGGATAAGTCCAGCATCGGCAGTTCAACAGGTCCTGCCTCGATCAGTATGCAACGCGGGACCGCACGGTTTACTGACAGCTACTTCATCGGCTCGCGCAATGCAGCGCTGCTCTTAGTGGAAGCCAAAGGAACGGTGGAGCGATGCGGCTTTAGCGGTGAAGGGAGCTCCGGACCGGACGGAATCTCAAGTGTAGGATCCACGTTATTGGTGCGCGGTTGCACGTTCAACGGTATAGGTGGCAATGCCCTGCAATTCGCAGGCGGAAGCAAGGCGCTGGTGTCGTCGTCCACGCTTGCGGGGAATGGTATCGCATTGCAAGCCACTGAAGGAGCAACGCTGGATGTGGACGCCTGTACCATTAACGGGAATGCAACTGCACTCCAAGTACGGAACGACGTTTCAGCTTGGGGGGCGACGAGCGTGGTGATGCACGCCAACAGCATCACCGGTAACACTACCGAACGGGATGTAAAAGGTGTAACGGTGAAGGATGACCCTGCTCCGGTGGATCCGATGAAGTGGTTTGCCGGAGCGCAATAGTTGCTGTTGAACTCATTATCCTCTAGTGGTTTACGCTTGTATTCTTATTCTTTGACGAGGGATCTGCCTTGGACGGTGATGTTGATCAATAGCGCCGTTCTATCACTCCTGGTCGCCATTCCTGAAGTTCACAGGTGCCGTACCGCACTATTGCCCGACCTTTGACGTTCAGCCAGCAACAGTGAGGAAAGAACGATCATTTGGTGTACGCGATCTCCGCGAAAGGTCCGGCCGTGTTGGGTTGGGCACGCTTGCAGCCACGTTGCTATTCCTTGGAACGCTTCAGACCGCACATGCACAGCTCGGTGTCACCACCTTCGGTATACAGTTGAAACCCGTGATCCCTTTCGGCTTTTTCGAACCGATCACCACGTTGGAACAGGGCACCTTGGCGTCCACAGTGGAATTGAAAGGTGGCCTGGCTTTCGGCATGGTAGTGCGCACGGGATTGACGAAGGCCATTTCATTGGAGGTCGGTATTGACCAGATCACCCGCCGCTACGATGTGGCACTTTCCAACGACACCAATGATTACCACGGTTCCACGCAGATACGCTTCGTGGGCTACGAATTGCCGGTGACCTGCTTGGTCTACATCCGTCTCGGCGAAAAGACGTGGATGAACAACGCCTTGGGCCTAAGCATGGATTTCTACCCCAGCGACGCTGTGAGGAATTTCGATTCAGGGCAGGTCTATTACTATCGTCGCAACTGGGCGCAGCTTGGTATTGTGGGCAACATCGGTGTGGAATACCGCACCGAAAGATCCGGTTATTTCTACCTCGGGGGTACCTTCCACAGGCCCTTCCAGGATCTTGCGCTCGCCGAAGTGACCTGGGCGGACCAGTACCAGAATTACAGGCCGTACCGCATGTCGAAATTCCTCAGCGGCAGCTACCTCACCGTGGACCTGCGTTACTTCTTCCACGAAGACCCGGACAAAGCGCGCTTGCGGAAGGCGAGAAGCAAATAGCCTTGATAGAACTCGGAGCCTTGATAACAGCTTCTGGGAACGTCGCAAATACAGCAAATTCCTGATCCCGAATACCTGATCTTCATGCCCGTCGGCAGCCGGGATCAGGAATTCGGGATCATGAATCAGGAATTCTTATTTCCCTCCTTGCGGATACTTCGGCACAACCCCGGTATTCTTGAAGAAGAACGCCCACTTGTCCGCCTGCTCTGAAACGACCATGCTCGTGGGCTTTCCGGCACCATGCCCGGCATTGGTTTCCACGCGGATCAATACGGGTGCGTCCCCTTCTTGGTCCGCTTGCAGGGTGCTGATGAACTTGAAGCTATGAGCGGGTACCACGCGGTCGTCATGGTCTGCGGTCATCACCATGGTCGCGGGGTAATTCGCGGGCTTGATGTTGTGCAGTGGCGAATATGCATACAGGTAGTCGAACTCCTCCTTGCTGTTGTCCGCGCTGCCATATTCCGGCGTCCAGCCGAAGCCTGCGGTGAATTTCTGGAAACGCAACATGTCCATTACACCTACGGCGGGGAAAGCCACGGCGCACAGGTCCGGGCGTTGTGTCATCACCGCGCCCACCAACAGTCCGCCGTTGCTGCCTCCTTCAATGGCTAAGCGATCCTTGGAGGTCCACTTCTGTGCCACCAGGTATTCCGCTGCGGCGATGAAGTCGTCGAACACGTTCTGCTTCTTCTCCTTCATACCGGCCTTGTGCCATTCCTCACCGTATTCCCCGCCGCCGCGCAGGTTCGCCATGGCGAACACGCCGCCTTGTTCCAACAGGATCATCCGGCTGGTACTGAAACTCGGTGAAAGGCTGATGTTGAACCCGCCGTATGCGTAAAGCAGCGCCGGGTTCTTCCCGTCCTTGGCCAGGCCTTTTTTATGGACGATGAACATCGGCACCTTGGTGCCGTCCTTGCTCGTGTAGAATTCCTGCTCGGTGGTGAATTGTTCCGGGTCGAACTTCAGTTCCGGACGGAAGTAAAGGTCGCTTTTCCCAGTGGCGTAGTCGTATTTGTAGATGCTCCCTGGATCCGTGAAGGAGGTGAAACTGTAGAACGAATTCGTGTCTTCGCGCAGCCCGCCGAATCCACCCGCAGTGCCGATGCCCGGTAAGGCGATCTCCTGTTCACCCGTGCCGTCGGCGGCATAGCGATAGATGCGCGTGGTGGCATCCTTCAAATAGCTGGCGAAGAGATTGCCGCCACCCGTTACCACGCCTTCCAACAAGTCTTTTTTCTGCGGGATCACGTCTTTCCAGTTAGCGCTGTCAGGATGCGCGGGGTCCACGCCCACCAAGCGGTAGTTGGGTGCGTTCACATCCGTCATCACAAGGAATTTCCCGCTCTTGGGCTCAAAGGCCATGATGGATGTTTTATGATCGAACCCGCGCTGCAGCGGGGTCCATTGCGTGGCCGGTGTGGGCAACACCCCTTTGCGCAGGTCGTAGAAGTATTGCTCAAAACCGTCGGTGCCGGTGCTGATGTAAAGCGATGCGAATTCCTCGCCTTCGGTGGTGCTCACGCCCACATAGAGATTGGGCTCCGTATCGCTGGCCCAAACAAGTACGTCCTTGGCCTGAGGGTCGCCCAATTTGTGGTAGTACACGCGCTGCCACTGATTCGCGCCGCTTAGTTCCATGCCCTTCTTCGGCTCCGGATAGCGGCTGTAGAAAAAGCCGTCCTTAAACCACGCCACGCCACTGAATTTGGCCCACAACAGGGTGTCCGCCATCGGCTTCATGGTCTTCAGGTCCCAAAGGGTGATGTCCTGCCAATCGCTGCCGGCCTTTTGGATGCTCACCGCCATGTATCGGTCGTCCTTGCTGCTGCCCATCAAGCCGATGCTCGTGGTGCCCTTCGGGTCAACCACGTTCGGGTCGATGAACACAGTGTCCGTACCCTCCAGCCCATGGCGCACATAGATCACGCTCTGGTTCTGCAAGCCGCTGTTGCGGTTGGTGAAGAACAGGTCGCCCACCTTGCTCGGTGCTCCGGTCTTGGGGAAATTGAACAACTCCTCGTAGCGCTTCGCGATGGCATCGCGGAAGGGAATGTCCGCCAAATACGCGTTGGTAACCGCATTCTCGCGCTTCACCCAATCCGCCGTTTCGGCACTTGTATCATTCTCCAACCAGCGGTACGGATCGGCCACTTTGGTTCCGAAGTAGTCGTCCACCACGGTGGTGTCCTTGCGGGTTTCCGGGTAGGCGATCTTCTGCATGGGCTTATCAGTAGGGGCGGTGGACGTGCCGCAAGCTGCGAGTAGCAGGACGGCGACGGGCAGGGCTTTTTGCATATGTCGGGGGATGGGGCGCAAAAGTAGGTTACTGGTCAATGGGCTCAATTCAGATGGGAATGTCCGTCCAGCCGACCGACGTCCACACGGCGATGGGGGGCGTGAAGCGGGGAAGGGAGTCGGTGGCGTTGGTGTGGTCATATGAAAAGCGGATGAGATCGCTGTTGCATATGGTGAGCCTCAGAATTGATGAAAAAAGGAAGCTATCAGCCTTCACACGTGCCTCACCTGTTGTAAGGGGTATTACGTCCCGGAGCTGCTGGAAATGGATATAGGGGATAATGGACGGAACAGTAGATTCGGCGCCCCGATAAGAAACGCGGAACTCATAAGCTGATCAGTTGATGGAACCAAGAAATTGCGCTTTCGCACTTCTCACCTTTGCCGGAGCCCTAATGCTGGGCTTCACGGCTTAAGCGCAATCACTACAAGTCTTGGACGGTACAAGCCGCCAGCCCGTTGTGGGCGTCGTGCTTACTTCCACGGAACCGGGGCGAAAAGCTGTTTCGGACAGCACCGGCAGGGTGGACCTGGCTGTCTTTCCGGACAGTGCATGGGTACGTGTCGAACACATCGCCTACGATCCTTTGCGGGTCCGAGCGACGGCCCTGCGAAAGCTGGGTGGCCCGCTTTTGCTCACGCCCCGCATCACTGAGTTGGATGCCTTTGTGTTTTCCGCCAGCCGCTTCAAGGAAGCCCGGCGGGACGTGCCCGAGCAGATCGACGTGCTTGCCCGTAAGGACATCGCCTTCGATGCGCCGCAAAGCACTGGCGATCTGCTGCAGAATAGCGGTGCACTCTTCGTACAGAAAAGCCAGATGGGCGGCGGAAGTCCCGTGATCCGTGGCTTTGAGGCCAGCCGTGTCCTATTGGTGGTGGACGGCGTGCGCATGAACAACGCCATTTACCGCGCCGGTCATTTGCAGGACATCATGACGGTGGATCCCAATGCCTTGGAGCGCATTGAGGTGATCAGCGGTCCGGCTTCCGTGGTCTACGGCAGCGATGCCTTGGGCGGGGTGATCCACATGATGACGCGAAGTGCGCCCTTCGCGGACAGTGCGGGAACGCACCTATTCCATGGCGGCGCTTTTGCGCGCTACAGCTCTGCCAATAACGAACGCACGGTGCACGCCGATGTGAGCTTGGGAAGCCATAAGCTTTCGAGCTTTACCAGTATAACCGCGAGCGATCTCGGGGACCTGCGCCAAGGGAGCCAACGCCTTTCAGCCTATCCGGATTTCGGAAAAAGCCCTTCACCGTGGAGCGCATCAACGGTAAGGACGTTGCGCTTGTGAACCCGGACCCGAACGTGCAGACCGGCACCGGCTACAAACAATTGGACGTGTTGGAGAAACTGCGTTTCCGAAGCGGCGCGCACACCGTGCATCAGCTGAACTTGCAAGCGAGCATCAGCAGCGATGTGCCGCGATATGACCGGAGTTCCCTTTACTCCACAGACAGCACTGGCGCGATCATTCCCGCCAGTGCCGAATGGTACTATGGTCCGCAGCAGCGATTTCTGGCGGCGTATACATTGGAATTGCAAGGACACGGCATCTACGATCAAAGCCATATCATCGCCAACGCGCAACGAGTAGTGCAAAGCCGCCACAACCGGAACTTCGGCAGCAGTACGCGAAAGAACCGCAACGAGGAAGTCGCCGTTTTCGGCCTCAATGCCGATTTTGAGAAGCGGATCGCGAAGCACGAGCTGCGCTACGGCTTGGAGTTGGCACGGGACGCTGTGTCCTCTACTGCTTTTGCGGAGAACATCGGAACAGGGGCCATTTCATACCTCGGTTCGCGCTACCCGGGCAGCAGTACCATGACGCATGCCGCGGCCTACCTCACACACACGGTGGAGCTGAGCCGCCAATGGGTGTTGAGCGAGGGTGTTCGGCTTTCCCACGTAGGCCTGCGCAGTACCTTCAGCGATGCGGAGGACTTCCAGTTCCTCAATGGAACTGTGGCCCAGGATAACGGCGCACTGAACTGGCGTGCGGGCGTGGTGTGGTCACCGGAAAGATCGTGGCGCTTTACCGCATTGGGGAGCACCGGCTTCCGCGCACCCAACGTGGACGACATCGGGAAGGTGTTCGACAGCACACCGGGCCAAGTGATCGTGCCCGATCCCGACCTGCGTCCGGAACGCACGCTGAACGTGGAGGCCGGTATCAGCAAGACCTTCGTTGAACGCTACACACTGGATGTTCAAGCGTTCCACACGTGGTACACGGATGCGTTGGTCGTAGCCCCATTCACCGCGAACGGGCGTGACAGCATCGTTTATGACGGTACGCTGAGCCAAGTAACCGCGTTGGTCAATGCGGGCAAGGCGACCATCAGCGGCGGGAGCGCTCAGTTCGCCGCCAAGTTCAGCGCCCATTGGTCGCTCAGCAGCAGCATCACCTACACCTACGGACGCGTGCGGACCGATAGCACGCCCACGCCGCTGGACCACGTGCCGCCTGTGTATGGGCGCACCGCCTTGGATTATTCCACAAAGCGGCTTCATGCCCAGATCTATTCTTTGTACAACGGTTGGAAGCGCTTGGCTGATTATAGCGTGAGCGGCGAGGACAACTTGGTCAGCGCTACGCCGGACGGCATGCCCGCATGGTGGACACTGAACGTGCGCGGTGAATTCTCCGTTTCGCGGACCTTCTCCATTCAAGCAGGAGTGGAGAATATCCTGGACCGGAATTACCGTGTTGTCGCAAGTGGCGTCAGTGCTCCTGGCCGGAATGTAATGGTGGCTTTGCGGGTGGATTGGTGAACCTGCCGTCAAAGCGGTGTATCACCGGGATCAAGCCCGCTTCCGCACCTCCTGCACGATCGTCCTTAGTTCGAACACCGTGCCGGGGCCGGGTTCCAATTCCAAGGTAGCGTCTAACTGGCCCGCCAACGTCTTGATGAGTTCCATACCGAGGCTCTTGGGCTTTTCCCAATGCTTACGGTCCGGCAAACCGATGCCGTCGTCACCGAGGCGTAGATACAGTCCACCTTGTTCAGTGCCGCTGAGGTGTACGATGATGGTGCCTTCATCACGACCGTTGAAGGCGTGCTTGAAGCTATTGCTGATCACCTCGTTGATCAACAGGCCCAATGGTGTCAGTGTATCTACGCCGAGGGTCTTTACCTGGATGTCCACATCCATGTGGAGCTTCAAGCGGATGTTGTAGGCGCTTACCAGATCGCGGACCAAGCAGTTGAGATAGCTGGTCACGTCGATGTTAGCGAGGTCCTTGCTCAGGTAGGTCTGTTCATGTACCAAGGCCATGGCGCCCACGCGGTTCACACATTCGTTAAAGAGCTCCAGAGTGCGAGGGTCTTCCACTTTGTCGGTCTGGAAGCGGATCAGGCTTCGGACGATCTGCAGGTTGTTCTTTACCCGGTGGTGTATCTCTTTCAGCATCACCTCCTTTTCCTCCTTGCTCAGCATGGTCTCCCGCAATTCGCGGTAGGCTCGTTCCAATTCAACGCCGGTGCGCGCCAACAGCTTGCTGCGTTCACGGGAGCGATAAAGCACGCGGGCCACCCAAGCGGCGAGCAACGCGCATGCCATGGCGAACAGGCCGGCCAGCATGAGCATCCATTGCACTTCGCTCCATTGTCGGTTCATCACGGCGGTCTCGCGTCCTAACCCGGCCTTGTGGATGTTACGCACCGCAGCTTCCACTTGGCTGCCGGCCTGTTGGGCCATCACCCCGATAACCGCTTCAGACATGCGGGCGTTGTCATCAACGACCCGGGCGCTCAACGCTTGGGTATGCAAAGAGTCGCAATTGTGAAGGAGGGTAAGGAGATTTCTTTCAAGTTTTTCCAGCCCGAGGCCTTCACTATCGTACGCGTGTAAAGTTCCGATCGCGGCATGAGCCTGTGCCATTTTCACGGCCCAATCCCGTGTGCCCGCATCCCGGTCGTGCCGATGCGCTGTGGCAAGCTGATCGATTGTGGTCCCAACTTGGCTCAGGTGGTCCAATAGCTCTACGTTGTCCGCCAATCGCTGTTGCATCCTTTGCGCACGGTCCATCAAGGAGATGTCCCAAGCCGTGAACATGATGGCGATCAGCGCGGCTGCGAAAGGCCAGACTTTCCAAGGCAGATGTTTCAAAGCAGGAGTGGTTTGCCCT
The DNA here is from genome assembly GCA_016719225.1 of Flavobacteriales bacterium. GTDB lineage: Bacteria > Bacteroidota > Bacteroidia > Flavobacteriales_F > PHOS-HE28 > PHOS-HE28. Next base: position 688,784 of record JADKAN010000001.1, read on the forward strand.
TTCTACGCGGGCGCTGCCTCCCGTGTTACGGCGATGTCGCGAGCAAGCGCAACCGTGCGGCAAAGGCGCGCATGGCCTCCTGTATCTTGCTGGTGGCCTGTGTGCGCATGTCCTCGTTCAGCCGCTGTGCGCTGCCTTGGCTAACGCCCGGTGTCTTCTGAATGGGGCGTTCTCCTGCATAGACACTGCCCAGGTCCACGCCACCTCCCGGTGCGGACCGGTTGCCTATATGCTCAAGCTGGGCCACCCGGACCAAGCATTGTCCGTTGTGTGCTTCCACCGTTATGTGATAGGATATAGTGCCCATGGTTGCTTCGCGGCTACCGAGACCCGTACTTCGGAAGTTCACGCGGGCGCTACCTTCAATGCGACCGTTCGTCGTGTCCAACAGTAGGATAGTTGCCCCGGGTTGCTGCCCGAAACTGAATTCCCACGCCTTCAACGCCAGTTTTATGCCTTGGGACCTTGATAGCTGTAAGGCTATCGCATCATTGAAGCTGAGAAGATTTCCCGGCGCGTGGGTCTCCTGCGCCGTCGCGGACAAGGTCCAAGCGAACAGGAAGGGGAGAAGGGCCCGTGGCATGGGTCGAAAGTTAACCGGCTCTGTCATTTACGGGTCATCGCCCGAAGGTCAGGCTGTGAATGTTCGCTAAAGCTTGTCGCCCGCAAGCGCCGTGCCGGTAATTTCGCACGTCTCTTCACACATATTCCCCCGAATAATGGAATCTACTCGTAAGCCGTCCTTAAAGATCGGCGTCTTTTATGATGGAAGTTATTTCACGCACGTGAGCAACTACTATAATTATGTCCATCCGCACCGGCGGCGGCTCCACATAGGCGGCCTGCATGAATTCATCAAGCAGATGGTGGCCGAGCGCGAAGGCACATTGCCTAACCTATGCCACATCATTGATGCGCACTTTTTCCGGGGCCGCTTCAGTGCCAAGGATGCCAATGAAAAGACCAACCAGTTGTACTACGACCGCGTATTCGATGACGTGCTGATGTACAACGGCGTGCAGACGCACTACCTCCCCGTTAAGGATCTCATGGGCCGCAAGCGCGAAAAAGGGATCGATGTGTTGATGGCCTTGGAGACTTTCGAACTCTGCATGTTGAAGCGGTTCGATGTGGTGGCCCTTATCGCCAGCGACGGTGATCATGTTCCGCTGGTGAAAAAGCTGCATGCACTGGGCTGCAACACCATGCTCTTGGGCTGGGATTTTGAATATACCGATGAAACCACCGGCGAACTGCAGACCACCAAGACGAGCACCGATCTCTGGAACGAAGTGAGCTGGCCTTTGGAAATGGCCGATCTGGTGGAAGAAGGCCTGCGTTCCAACGACGATGTGGTTCGCGAAATGTTCGTGCTGAAGGAATCTACGCCGAGAGAACCCGAGGGTGAACGCCCCGTGGTGAACATGAGCGATTACAACGATGAGGAGCGCTACACCGGAGAGATCATGAGCCTTCACGCTGGCTATGGCTTCATCCGTTTCCCGGATAATAACGTGTTCTTCATCCGCGACGACCTGGAAGGCATGGAATTCGGCGAGCTTTCCGTCGGTATGATGGTGGAATTCAACGTGGCATTCAACAGCAAGGGCCAGCGCGTGGCTAAAAAGATCGCCAGGGCGGCGGAGCATGTGATCTGACCCCCGATCTTCTGGGCGTCTACCTACCGCATAGGTTCAAGCGATAGGTAAGGCCAAGGTGAACAGGCTTCCTTGTCCGCTGCCTGCACTTTGGGCTTTCAGGGACCCTCCCTGTAATTCCGCCCATTGCTTGGCCCTTGCCAGCGTGCTGCGGGCTTGGCTCTCCCCGCCCGTACTGCGCGACGAAAGCATAACGTACCGGGTGAATATGCCAGCTAGGTCTTGGACGGAAAGCCCTACACCGGGATCCTGCACGGATAAAAGCGCCATTCCATCCACCGTACCAGCGGATATGCTGATCCCAGCCCCATCCGCCGAGAATTTACTGGCGTTGGAAAGCAATGCTTCGATGATCTGCGCCAAGAGGCGCGGGTCCGCCAGCACATGCAGGTCTGGGGGAACAGTGAGAGAATAGTGTTGGTGCTTGGGCGTGGTGCGGAAGCCCATGCTTTTCACGCTACGTTCCAGTAAGGGCAGTAAGGCCACGGTTTCAATTTTGGCGTGCTCTGTCCCGCGCGGGACGCCAAAGCCATCCAACAGGTCTTCCACTTGCCGGGCTCCCGAGAAATAGCTCTTTTCCGCGAGTTCCAACAATTCCGCATGTTCGGGTCCGGGCGGAAGTTCATGCAACAACTTGGCGGCCTGCCACAAAGAGCCCAGCCTGTTCTTCAGGTCGTGCGCGAACCGGTGCAACTCCTCGTTGCGCACTGTTTCGTTCGATGTCAGCAGGTCAGGCATTGCCTTCCATGATACCGTAAAGGACCTGGTTCAGCCCGTCAGGGTCGATCGGCTTCTGAAGATAATGGCAATGGTCCAGTTTGCGGATGCCGTCCATGATCTCCGGACGGGAGCTCGCAGTAAGAAAAATGATCGGCATCCGGTCCGTGCGCCGGATCTCCCGCGCTAGTTCCAACCCGTTCTTTTCTCCCTTGAGGTAAATGTCCATCATGATGGCATCGGGGTTTACTTCTTTCAGGAGCTCCTCCGCTTCAGCGCTGCTGGAGGCACGTCCGGAGACTTCGAAGCCCATGCGTTCAAGCTGCAACTGGTAGCCGAACGAGATAATGGACTCGTCCTCGATGATCAATATTTTTTTCATGTTAGGGAAGCGCTGGAGCTGCGTTCACAATGTTCGTTCACGATGCGTAGGAAACGTTCTTGGGAAAGTGGTTTTTCCACATAGGCCATCACATTGTCAAGCCGGTCGGCCATGGCGATGTCCATCGGTCGGTTACTGCTGGAACAAAGCACCACCGTGGTGCTTTCTGGCGTAATGAGGTTTTCCGCATTGCAATGCCGGATGAATTCGAACCCGTCCGTGGCCGGCATATTGATGTCCACTAAAAGCAGTTCTGGCCGGTCCGCGGTGGTGCGTAGGTGCTGTAATGCCAGTTCAGGATCTTGGAAGGCACTGATCTTTCCCCCATAACCCGATCGTTTCAACATCATGCGCGTGATCAAATGGTAGTCGTCCTCGTCGTCCACTACCATGATGTGGTTGATCATGTTCGCTTGCATGTATCGCGTTCGGTTTTCGGATAGGTCTACTGATACGGCGAAGCCCCGAATAAGTTCGATGAACCGTCATTTTATTCGCCCGACGGTGGGATGCAGGACCTGCTAAGCGCCGTATGCCGGGGTCATTTCTTGAAGACCAACCAAACAGCCAGCACGAGCAATACCCCGGCCAAGGCGTGGTTCCAGCGGAATTCCTGCCCCTTGAAGGCCAGCGCACTGAAGATGACGAACACCACCAAGGTGATCACTTCCTGTACCACCTTCAGTTGTACCAACGAAAATGGCCCGCCATATCCCGAATATCCCAACCGGTTAGCGGGCACCTGCAAACAATATTCGAAAAACGCGATGCCCCAGCTGATCAAGATCACGGTGAACAGCCCCCATTTAGCCCAGACAGGGTTGTCCTTGAAGCGCAGATGCCCGTACCAGGCCAAGGTCATGAATGTGTTGCTCAACACAAGCAGGCCAATGGTAAAAGCACCCCGCATGGCGCGAATGTCCGGACTGTTGCGTCCTGTGTTACTTCCTGCTAAGGACAAGAACGAACCGCGCGCTGTTGATCCCTACTTTTCACCGATGATATCACCGTTCACCGACAAATTGCCGCGCCGCGGCGTTTACCTGCGCAGGCAGCTCCGCTTCGTTTTCGCTGCATTGGTTTTTATCGCGGTTAGTTTGGCCATTGGGGTGGCGGGCTATATGGGGTTTGCCGGCCTCGGGTTCACCGATGCGTTCCTGAACGCCAGCATGATCATGGGCGGTATGGGGCCGGTGGATGTGCTGCCCAATGCGGCGGCAAAGTGGTTCGCATCCTTCTTCGCACTGTACAGCGGAGTTGCCCTGCTGACGATCGTTGCCACCATGCTCACCCCTACGATCCACCGTATACTGCACATTGTATACCTCGATCAACAGGACAGTAAGTAGTGACGCCTCGACTGGACACGGAGTCGCTCTCTACCCCGGAAGGGCTGTTCTAGCTCTTTGTCTCGTTCCACGTCCGGTAACGTGCGGATACAGGCGGCCGGTCCGCAGGCACTTCGCGCAGCGGTTCGCAGGCTTCCAGCGTTGCATGCAGTTCCCCGGGCAAGGCTTGGTAAAGTTTGGTGCCTTCGGTCTTCCACGCCAGCATGTCGTCACTGACGTCCTTTACCGCTTTCGCCGGATTGCCCACGATCACCTTCCGTGGTGCCCATACCGAATCAGCCGGTAAAAAAGCCAAAGCCCCTACGATGCAGCCATCTCCCAGCTCCACACGGTCCATCAGCACCGCATTCATGCCCACCAAACAGTTGCGCCCCACATGTGCACCGTGGATAATGGCACCGTGACCGATGTGTGCGCCTGTTTCCAACCGTACGGTTACGCCCGGGAACATGTGGATGGTGCAATTTTCCTGCACGTTGCATCCGTCCTCCACGATGATCTCTCCCCAATCCCCCCGCAACGCCGCTCCGGGACCGATGTAAACGTCCTTGCCGATGATGACGTTGCCCGTGATAACGGCCTGCGGATGAACGAAAGCAGTGGGATGGACCACGGGCTTGTACCCGTTGAATGCATAGAACATGGTTAGCACAGCGCGGCCTTGAATGGTCGCGGCCGTGCGAACCTACTGCGCTAGGATGGATCTGGCATGTCAGCGGGTTTCGCAGTTTGGCCGAAAAGCGTGCTTTTCAACCTGAATATTACACTTAGTGGACCAAAGCCTGACTGTTCTAAGCCCCTATGTTACCGTTGTGTTATGGATGGGCGCCGTTCAATTCCGTTGAGTTCACGGCAGTTACATTTGGCCGCACAACAGCGCACCCACCATGCCCATTGGAGCCTTCTTCCGCCTGTTCAAGCCCAAGGACCGGGTCTTTTTCTATCATTTCGAAGCTTCCGCGGCCAACGTCCTGCGCATGAGCGAGGACCTTATGCTGATCATGGCCACCGAACCCGGTGCGCACCGCACGGCACTATTGGAGAAATTGGTGTTGCAGGAACGGGCCAACGATGATCTGACGCACACCATCTTCAAGGAATTGGCGCGCAATTTCATCACTCCGATCGATAGGGAGGACATCCACTCCTTGGCCGGCAGCTTGGACGATGTGGCCGATTACATCCTTGCCAGTGCCAAGAACCTTGAGCTCTTCCATATTGAAAAGCCCGATGAGACCTGCCGCGAGCTGGCCCGCTTGGTGAATGAAGGATCAAAGATCGTCCAGATGGCCGTGCATCACCTGCGCGACCTGAACAAGCCCAATGCGCACCAGCAGTTCGTGATCGATGTGAACAGCATGGAGAACGAGGCGGACGAAGTCTTCGATGCGGCCATTGAGCAGCTTTTCGCGAACGAGAAGGACGCCATCCACTTGATCAAGATGAAGGAGACGTACGTGGTGCTGGAATTGGCCACGGACAAGTGCGAGGACGTGGCGAACGTGATCGAATCGATCATGCTCAAATACGCGTGATGGACATTAGCCGAAGAGGCGCAGAAGCGCAGGGAATGCCAAGCAGACCGGCGACTGACATATCCTTCCCATTTTCTTCACAGCGCATCTCCGCTTCCGGGGCATGCTCCTCGAATTACAAGCCAGGATGAGCCTACTGGTCGTAATCATCATACTAGCATTGGTGTTTGATTACATCAATGGTTTCCATGATGCCGCCAACTCCATCGCCACGGTCGTAAGCACCAAGGTCCTTTCGCCTGTCCAAGCGGTGATCTGGGCCGCGATGTTCAACTTCGTGGCCTTCTTCATTTTCAAGGACCATGCGGTGGCGAACACCATCAGCAAGACCGTGCATGCCCAGTTCATCACCTTGCCGGTGATCATTAGTGGTTTGGTCGCGGCGATCATCTGGAACCTCTTGACCTGGTGGTACGGCATTCCCAGCAGCAGTTCGCACACGCTGATCGGCGGCTTCGCCGGAGCTGCGCTCACACATGCATTCTCCACACAGAACGGACTTTCCTTCGCGGATGTGGTGGAAAGTGCCATGATCCTCAAGATCGTGGCCTTCATTTTTCTAGCTCCCTTACTGGGCATGGCGCTCAGTATGTTCGTGTCCTTGGTCACCTTGGTCGAGAACACCTGGTTCCGCATTTCGCTCATCATCCTGACCTCGATCTTCACGTGGTTCCTTTTCCTGCACCTGCAAGAGGGGAAGATGGAGGACAACATCGGCGGTGTGATGCAGGTGGACGACCTGCGTACCAAAGCGCAACTCGACCCCGCGTTCACGGCTCAGTTCGAACAGGTCCGAGCCAAGCTGGACGAGGCAACACCTCTGCTGGCGCTATATCCCAAGATCGGCGCTGAAGGGGTGGCGAAACGGATCATTCACGACGTCGATCCCAGCTTGGAGGAGGCAAAGCTCACCAAGGCCATCGCCAAGGGCGATAATTCATGGATCCGCTACGGGATGATGGTGTTCGCGTTGATGTTCATCATCGCTTACATCTACGTGGAAAAGGTGAAGACACCCAGTGCGTTCAGCATGGCCAAGATGTTCAAGCGTTTGCAATTGGTCTCTTCGGCGGCCATCAGCGTGGGCCACGGTGGGAACGACGCACAAAAGGTTATGGGTATCATCGCCGCAGCGCTCATCGCGAACGGGAATATCACTGATTTCAAGGACATGCCCACATGGGTTCCGCTCGCGTGCTATACCGCCATCAGTTTGGGCACCTTGAGCGGTGGCTGGAAGATCATCAAGACCATGGGTACCCGCATCACCAAGGTGACACCATTGGAAGGCGTGTGCGCTGAGAGCGGCGGTGCCATCACCCTGTACCTGACCGAGCAGATGGGTATCCCGGTTAGTACCACCCACACCATCACCGGCGCCATCGTCGGGGTGGGGGCGACCAAACGCTTGAGCGCTGTGCGTTGGGGAGTGACCATCCGCTTGCTTTGGGCCTGGATCATCACGATCCCCATCAGCGCATTGCTGGCTGCTGTGGCATACTGGGCGTGCCATCTTCTGGGACTTTAGGACCCGCTTGTGATGCCGGGAAGCGGCAAAACCCCGATCTTCACGCCATGCTCCGGAAGCTGAATGTGCAGAACTATTTGCTGATCGACCAGCTGGAGCTGTATCTCGGTCCGGGGCTTACCGTGATCACTGGCGAGACGGGAAGCGGAAAGAGCATCCTTATAGGTGCCTTGGGCCTTTTGTTGGGCGACCGGGCCGAAGGGAATTTGCTCCGGGACGCCGCCAAGCGTTGTGTGATCGAACTGGAAGTGGGATCAGATCCCGGTTTTTCGCCGGCCGCGGAATGGTGCGAGCGTAACGGATTGCCCTGGGAGGAACCGCTGCTGATGCGTCGGCAACTGGATCCGGGCGGCCGCTCGCGTGCATTCGTGAACGACACTCCAGTGCGCTTGGAACAGCTCCGTGAACTCGGTGGCCTGCTGGTGCATGTCCACAGCCAGCACCACACGTTGCTTTTGAATTCGTCCGCGTTCCAACTTGGGCTCGTTGACCATTTCGCCGGAGTGGGTGCCGAAGTAAAACAGGTGGCTAACGGCTACTCGGCTTGGCGGAAAGTGCAGGAGGAACTTGTCCGGCTACGCGACGAAGAGCGCAACGCACAAAGTGAACGGGACTATTTGCAGTTCCAGTACGAAGAACTGGAGGCCGCACGCTTGGTGGCGGGAGAGCAACCGGAATTGGAACGAGCCTTGTCCCGCGCTGAACATGCTGGCGAACTGGCCGGTGCGTTGCAAGGGATAGAGGAAGGGATCAATGCGGACCGGGGTATTGCGGCTCTTTTGGCGAATGTCCGGCAACACACGGCGAAGGCCGCCCGGTTGGATATCGGTGTGCAAGCCTTGGCCGAGCGCCTGCAAAGCGCGAGCATCGAACTGAAGGACATCGCCGAAGAGGCAGCCCGTCTAGGAGGCGAGGTCAACTTGGACCCGAAGGAAGCCGAACGGCTACGTGAGCGGGCAGACCTTTTGAACCGCTTGCAGCAAAAGCACCATGTGGAGAATGCCGATGCTTTGATCGCCCTGCGCGATGGACTGAAGGAGAAGATCGCACGTATCGGTTCCATGGAAACGCAACTAAAGGAACTGGAGCAGCGGGAAAAGTCCATGCGGATCGCATGGATGCAACAGGCGGAAGCACTCAGCACCGAGCGTGCCAAAGCGATGGACCCACTAAGCAAAGAAGTTGGCGGACAGTTAAAGGAACTCGGTATGCCACACGCCGTATTCAGCTTCAACCAGACACGCACAGGACCCGCCGCCACAGGTATCGATGCTGTAAGGGCGCTCTTTTCAGCCAACAAGGACCGCGCGCCCGAACCGCTGGATAAGGTGGCCAGCGGTGGTGAATTGGGCCGTGTCATGCTCGCTTTGATCGGTTTGGCCGCCGCCAGCAAGGAACTGCCGACGGTGATCTTCGACGAGATCGATACGGGGGTCAGTGGGGAGGCGGCGGATCGCGTGGGTGCATTGCTGAAGGTCATGTCCCGCCAACGCCAGGTGATCGCCATCAGCCACCTGCCCCAGATCGCGAGCAAGGCAGACACCCACCTGCTCGTCACCAAGGACCACGAGGCGGAGCGCGTCCAAAGCGATATACGTCCGCTGAATGCCGAAGAGCGTGTGAAGGCGTTGGCCCAAATGCTCAGCGGCAAGAAGCCTGGAAAGGCCGCTTTGGAAAATGCGAAGGAGCTGCTGAAGGCAAAGTGAGCACGGTGATCCGGTCATCGTCAGATTGCCCGCATCCACCTATCTTCGGGCCGAAACTTTTTCACCATGGCATACGGATTATTGAAGGGAAAGCGCGGCTTGATCAGCGGAGCGTTGAATGAGCAGAGCATCGCTTGGAAAGTGGCCGAACTGGCCCACGCCGAAGGGGCGAGTATCGTCCTGACCAACGCACCCATCGCCATGCGCATGGGGGAGATCAATAAGTTGGCCGAGTCCACCAACGCACTCATCATCGGTGCGGATGCCACCAAGGACGAGGATCTTTTGGCGCTGTTCAACGGCAGCAAAGAGCATCTTGGAGGCGAATTGGACTTCGTGCTGCACAGCATCGGTATGAGCCCCAATGTGCGCAAAGGCAAGACCTACGACGACCTCAATTATGACTGGTACCACCAGACGCTTGACATCAGCGCCATGAGCTTTCACCGCATGATGCAGGCCGCCAGCAAGACCAATGCACTGGCGGAACATGCCAGCGTGGTGGCGCTCAGCTACATCGCTGCACAACGGGTGTTCCCGGGCTACAACGACATGGCCGATGCCAAAGCATTGCTGGAAAGCATCGGGCGCAGCTGGGGGTACTACCTCGGTATGTCGAAAAAGGTGCGTGTGAACACCGTGAGCCAAAGCCCCACCAAAACCACGGCGGGAGCGGGCATCAAAGGCTTCGGAGGCTTCTTCGGCTTCGCACAGGAAATGAGTCCGCTGGGCAATGCTCCTGCTGAAGATTGTGCGGCATACTGCATCAGCCTTTTCAGTGACCTTACCCGCTACGTCACCATGCAGAACCTCTACCACGATGGCGGCTTCAGCAGCAGCGGCGTTACGCCGAAGGTGATGGACCACTTTATGGGAGTGGAGTAGTCGTTCCCAGTTAAGCGCTGCACTGATGTGAGCCTTATCCTGGCGTACTTTCTTATGTCCAGCCGTTGGACAACAACTCCTTACTGAATATGGATCGTGATCTGTATTATTTGCCGGTACACCTCAACCGTTGTGATCATATCGGGCTTCACACAAGGCTATGACATGGTGAACTCAATGTTACCTGGCCAGGGAAGATAACTTCCAAGTGCGAATGCACTCAAAAAGGCATCAGTGCCATTTGTTCAATAGCCTTGAACGTCCTGATCACCGTTTCACCACGCTGTACGTATTTACCGCGTTATTGCGGTGTACTCGCAACATGTAGACGCCTTTGTCGAGGTCGGTGAGGTCAAGTGGGATGCGCACCAGACCAGAGGCATTGCGGTGCTCTTCTTTGCGCACGATCTGGCCGGCGGCGTTGAGGAGTTCCAAGCGAAGATCCTGTGCTTGGGCAAGTTCAACAGTGAACAAGGTGTTACCGTCGGTGGGATTGGGCGTGATGTTCGCCACGCCGTCCGCTAGTGCGCCTGCGAATACACCCGTGGTGATGTCACCGTAAATGGCACCGGTTTCATCCACTCCGCCCAAGGCGATGTAATAGTCGGCATTGTTCTCATCGGTCCAAGTATCGTTCACCAAACTGAACGTAGCCTCGCCGGTGACCGGGATGGATGCGATGGTATATTCCGTGCCGGCCACCCAATCCGTGGGGATCCATTGCATGGGAGTAAATCCGAAGCCGACGAAGATCTGGTAGCGCTGTCCGGCATCGTCCTGTTCGCTACCACTGCGGGTTATAGGGATGTAGGCACTGGCGGGGGCGGCTTGTAGTATCGTTCCGAGATGTGCACCAGAGGAAGCATCCCAACGAAGTGTGAATACCAAACTGCTCACCATGCCGTCAAAACCAGCCGATGGCCTCAAGCGCACGTCCAACTGGCCACTGGCGTTCGGCACCAGCGTAATATCCACCGGAGAGGCGCTGGCGGCGGAGGCAACTGCCACCAAGCCGAGAGCAAAGAGGTTCCCAAGGGTGTGAAAAGTGCGCATTACTGTAAAGTTGAAGTGTAAATGTAGCCTTCCGCTACTGGGATGTACAAAACAGCGGCATCAATTTCTGAACGATCGAACAGCCAGGCTGATCACCACTTTCGTGGCAGCGGTTCCCCCAGAACGGCCCGCAATTCGGCGATCATCATTGCGGTAGCGCCCCAAACGGTTTCGCCATTGAGATGCCAATAGGCGACCATGGCTTGTTGGCCCGTTGCCATTCGGATGAGCTTGCGTTGCAACGATGCTGGATCCAGAACAACCCGCAAAGGCACGTGCAGCAAAGCAGCCACCTCGCGAGGGTCAGGTCGGAACGGCCCGAGCTGGTCCACCCAACCCACATATGGACTTACTACCGTGCGGCTCGGTGGAATGTAGATGGGTGAAAGTCTTCCCAACACTTCAACATGGGAAAGGTCCGCACCGGTCTCTTCGCCGAATTCACGCAGGGCCGTGGCTTGCAAGTCAGCGTCCTTTGGTTCGCGCTTCCCTCCGGGAAAGGCGATCTGTCCGCTGTGTACGCCGGGGTATTCCGTGCGCCGCATCAGCAACAAGTGGTCCTCGCCGTGGTACGTGTGGAATACCGCAAGCACGGCGCTTTCCTTCGGCGGCGGTGACAATTCCCGGGCTTGCTCCGGTGCATTCCGCGGGTAGCCGCTCAGAGCGGAAAACGCTTCATGTCCCGGCAATGGCTTGGACAATGCCGTTCGCAAGATCTCGGGTGTGAAAGCGTGTCCCATTTTCTGATCTTTCACCTGCTGGATCCTTATTGTCGATCCGTGGCTCATGCAGGAGCGCTTCGTCGTTCTCAACTCCCGTGGTGTATTGCGACGGTTCACCCAGATCCATCATTTCTTCAACGCTTCAACAAGCGCTTGTGCTTCCCTTTTGTACGTATGCGGCTTCGACATGATGTAATGTGCCTGTTTGTCCGCCCTGGCCGTATCACCTTCGCAGAGCCAGCACAGCGCGTTGTACCAATCCACTTGGTCGCGGTATGACTTATCGGCCTGGTTTTCCAGGAAGTCGATGTGCATTTCGGCCTTGTAAGCATCTCCTGCGCCGAGGTTGGCGCTTACGAGGTACATCCGCATCGCACTGTTGCCAGGATCACGTGCGATCGCGCGATCAAGGCCGGTGACCGCCCCGGCGTAATCACCATCATTGTATAGCGCCATGGCATCCAGAAAGGTGGTGTTGTCCGGGGTGCGTGCACGGTCGCTTACCATGTCCGGATAAGGCTTGTAGAATTTCTCACAGAGGGATGCGGGATCTTTACCGTTACAGGCGCCGAGCAACAGCAAGAGGAGGGGAAGGAAGGACTTGCGCATGGGTCGGAATTTCAGTTGGCCAAGGAACGCAGCGTGCGGCTCCCCGGTAGGATATCATGGCCCACATGGGCGTTAAAGAGAATGATCGCGGCACGGCCCACAAGGTGGTCGGCAGGTACGAAGCCCCAATACCGGCTGTCAGAACTTGCATCGCGAGCATCGCCCAGAACGAAGTAATAATCCGCACGTACCCGGTATTTTCCACAGTCATCGCCGTTCACCAGCAGCTTTCGGTCCACGACCTCCACAGTGTTGCTTTCGTAGCGGCTTACAATGCGATCGTACATGGGCAGGTTAAAGGGTGTCAGGTTCACCGTGTCTCCGGCGGCGGGTACGCGCAAAGGTCCGTAATCATCGTTGTTCCACGGCCGGTCCGGGCTGAAAGGAAATATGTGGTCCGGCGAACCCAGGGCATGCGCACGTGGCGCGAGAGCCGCTACCATAGGCATTTTCTTAACCTTGGTTGCAAGCTCCACGTTCAGGGGAAGGTCGATCAGATCATTGCCGGGCAGGGAATATCCCGTTGGTAGCCCGAGCCGTTCCACGAGTGTGTCCGCGTTATGTCCGGGCCGCAGGCGAATGCTCCAACTGCGCGTTCCGCCTGGCGACTGCGGCACGGGCATACCGTTCACATAGAGTTCTCCTTTCCGAAGTTCGACCTCATCGCCGGGTAGCCCTACGATGCGCTTTACCAGCAAGCGGCGGTTGAACATCGCACGATCGTCCTGCACGGGATCGCGCAGCACGACGATATCACCCCGGTCGAAGCCTGTGTATACCGCCCATCGTTCCACCAAAAGCATATCGCCCGGCAGAAGGGTGGAATACATGCTGGTGTTCGCCACCGTGACCCAGCGCACTACGAAGAGGTGCAGCACTAACAAAAGGGCCAGGGCCAACGCCAATGCCTTTCCCCATTCACGGAGTAGGGCCGGCGTGGTTTTCATCGCACACGGCTGAAGAGGCGCTTCCAACGGATACCACCCGGGAAGCCACCCTTTTCCGGATCCGCGGTGAGCCATACCAGAACGGCCTTGCCCACCACGTGATCGAAGGGAACAAAGCCCCAGAAACGCGCGTCCTGCGAGCGGTGCCTGTTGTCGCCCATCATCCAATAGTAGTCCTGTTTGAACGTATAACTGTCGGTCTGTTGACCGTTGATCCAGATCCCGCCGTTCTTCACTTCAAGCTGATTGCCCTCATAAACCGTGATCGCCCGTCGGTATAGCGGTAGGTTTTCCGCAGTAAGCTTGAGCGTGGCGCCAGCCTTGGGCACCCATAGCGGACCGAAATTGTCCTCGCTCCAGTCAAAGCGCGGATCGTTCGGGAAGATGGGCCAGTTGTCCTTGGCGCCGTAATAGCCTTTGGGTTTGTCCTCGCGCTCCATGCTGATCACGTTACCGAATTTCTTCAGCGCTTCGGCATTTTCGACCGTCAAGGGTATGTTGGCTGTTGCTCCTTCCTCCACCACATCCGTAGTGGTGATATCGTACTGATCCTTGAGGATCTTCTTGTTGAAGCTGTCCTTGATCTGGAAATTGTACTGGTACTGGCCGGTATTGACCAGTGGTTCAGGCGTTCCGTTGATGTTCACGACCCCTTCGATGACCTGTATGGTGTCCCCCGCAACACCCACACAGCGCTTGATGTAGTTCTCCTGCTTGTCCACGGGGCGGATCAGGATCCCCCCGGTCGGTGCGCTGCCTTGGCGACCGTCAGCCATGGTGAACACCACACGCTCACGGCGCAGCAGATTATCGCGTCCGCACATGCGAGCCAGCTGGTAATAGCTCATGTTCTGGTAGTTCGCCACCACGGTGTCGCCTTCCGGGAAGTTGAAAACGACGGCATCCCCGCGCTGGGGTTTGCCAAAGCCAGGCAGGCGCATGTATGGTAACTCGAACCAGTTGGTGAAGCTGGGCGTGTTCTGCGACATCGGCAAGGTGTGATGCGTGAAGGGGAACGTCACCGGCGTCATTGGCAGGCGTGGGCCGTAGCTCAGCTTGCTGACGAACAGGTAATCGCCCACCAGAAGCGATTTCTCCATGGATTCCGTGGGGATGGTGAAGGCTTCGAAGGTGAACGTGCGGAAGGCCGTCGCCACGATCACAGCGAATAGGATGGCATCGCCCCATTGGCCGAACATGTTGCGTTTGTGCGAGCCCACGGGAATGGGACCCACCCATTTGTACTTCGCGTTGAAAGCCAAGTTGGACAGCTCCACCCAAGGCACCAACACCATGATGAGGTGATCCTTCAACGTGCGCTTGCCAAAGGCGATGCTGGTGTTCACGTTGTAGATGATGAGCATCAGCAAGTTCACGCCGGGTGCCAGCAAGAGAATGACCCAGTACCATGGCTTGCCCAGGATCCTGTTCCATTCCCACAAGTTCAGGAAGGGCACCAATCCTTTCCATGCCGGCACACCCGCCTTGGCGAAGATCTTCGGCAGGCAGATGAAAAGCGATACGAGGTAAAGTGCAAGTAAGAACCAAGCGATCATGCGGTGAGGTGGGTAATAGGGCGCAAGTTGCGCAGCAGGTGAGGTACGCCGGGACTAAAGTTTGTAAAGATCGGTGAATACCATCCGTTACGAAGCTGGCATATGGAACCGAATGAGGAACGGTCCGGTAACGGGTCCAGCGGATCACTTGTTGCCTTCGGAAGACCATGTTCACATGATCTTGCTACGTGGTTCAAACCGTTCCGCTCAGCACATCATCCATGGTGAACAGGCCCGTCCGGCCTTTCAGCCATTCCGCGGCCACTACGGCACCGGTTGCAAAGCCTTGCCGACCGTAGGCTTCGTGGGTAATGGTGATCTTGTCTTCCGCACTTTCCCAGCTGATCGCGTGTGTTCCGGGCACTTCGCCGATCCGGTCGCTGGTGATCGGCACTTGGTCGGCGGCAGGGGAGTGGCCGTCCTTTTTCAATTCCCAGCCCGCGTACCGGTTGCTCCGGATGTGAATGTCGCGGGCCAAGGTGATCGCGGTTCCACTGGGTGCATCCAGCTTGTGGACATGGTGTGTCTCTTGAATGCTGGCGGCATAGTTCCCTTGTCCGTCCATCAAGGCTGCCAAGTATTTGTTCAGCTTGAAGAAGAGGTTCACGCCGATGCTGAAATTACTGGCCCAGAGTAGGGTGCCCTTGGCTTGCGCCACGAGATTCTTCACTGCACCGAGCTCATCATACCAACCAGTGGTGCCCACTACGATCGGCACGCCGGCTTCCAAACAAAGATGCATATTGGGCAACGCATTCTCGGGACGGCTGAACTCGATGGCCACATCTGCACCTATCGGAGGGGTGCCTGCATTGTCGCGATCCACCTTCAGCACGATGGAATGCCCTCTTTGCTTGGCGGCCATTTCAATGGCTTGGCCCATCTTCCCGTAGCCGTATAGGGCGATCTTCATCTTCTCGTTCCTGTGTCAAAGGTCCATCCGTAACGTAAGCCCGAACGCGCCTTGTGCGGCCAATCCCAGCGACGGTCCGGCCTGTACTGTAAGGTCGTTGCTCACATCGAACCGTACGAAGTAACCGTCCACCGAGGCGTCCATCACATTGAGTGCGTATACCAGGCCGATGGCTACATAACTCAAGTCGCGCCAGCGATGGTAGGTGTCTGCCACGTTGCGGAGCTGGTCTCCGTAGTAGATGCCGTTGAATTCATCCGGCCGGTTGTTCACCACGTCCAAATAAGCTGTTTTGTAGCGTTGGTACTGCTTATTGTTGTCCTGGATGAACCAATAGGAAATACCGAGGCCACCCAGTACGATGGGCACTTTCCAATACTTGCGATTGTACACTTGGCCAGCGCCGGGCAGCACGGCGGAGTAGATCGCGGCGCGAACGGGTTGATGGCGGCTGCGCCAGTCCAAGGATCTGGCGGCTATGTCGGTGGAAAGCGTGTCCTGATCTTGTGCGCTACAAACCGTGCCCGCAGCCATTGCGAGGGACAGTAGGAGTGGGAGCACCAATTTCATTCCGATGCAAAGGTCAGCGATTTTGGTTTCCAAGGTCACGGCAATAATCCTGCAGCAACGTTCTTGCCGCAGGCACGGCAAAGACATTCCAACTTCTGCCGAGAGGATCGCTCACTTCATTCCTTCCAACACCGTCCTAACCGCTGCACCAAGCTGCTCGTCCGTGCCGTTGCTCAGCAAAGCAGGGTCGTTCGCTTGTTTTACATCCGGTTCCAGTTGCTGGTTCTCCAGGAATTTTCCGTTGTTGTCCACCATGCCCACTTGGGGAATGCCGAAGACCACTCCGTTCTGCAAGGTTTCCCACCAAACCGCCGTCCCGGTGCCGGGTACGGGCATGCCCACGAGTTTCCCAATGCCGAGTGCCTTGTATGTGAAGGGGAACATGTGTGCGTCCGAGTAATTACACTCGTTCATCAGCACCACCGAAGGGCGGCTCCATTTGAAACCCGGTTCGGTACCGAGGTCCTGCCCGCGAGGCTCAACATGGATGTATACGTGGCCGCTGAGGAACGTGGCCAGGTCATCATGTAACCAACCGCCGCCGTTGAAGCGGGTATCCACTACCAACGCGTCCTTGTCGTGGTATTTGCCGAGGACGTCCTCATAAACGGTCTTGAAGCTCTCCACGTTCATGCCGCGCACATGCACATAACCGACGCGACCTCCACTAATGCTGTCCACGGCGTGGCGATTCTGTTCCACCCAGCGGTGGTAACGCAGTTCATTCTCCTCACCACGTCCGATGGGTTTCACTATTTCCTCCCAACGCTTGCCCGTCTTCGGGTCGAACATGGAAAGAAGCGTATTGTGGTCCGCCTTTCGATTGAAGAGCGCAGCCGGATCTTCTTTCGGCATGATGACTTGACCATCGATCTTTTCGATAACGGTCCCCGCCTTGATCTTGGAACCGGCCTTGATCACCGGGGAACGGTCCATCACTTCAGCGATGGTGAGCCCGGGCGTGGTATCATTGGCATATAAGAGCCCCAGGCTTGCGGTGCGGTCGCCCTCTGGGTCGTTCGAGCCCCGGAAGCGAGCACCGGTATGCGAGGCATTCAGTTCACCGAGCATTTCGCTCAACAGGTCGGTGAAGTCGTAATTGTTGTTGATGTACGGCAGGAACGCCTTGTATTCGGTTTTGTACCGTGCCCAGTCCACACCCTGCAGGTCCTTGCGGTAGAATTTCTTCACTACTTGGCGCCATACGTGCTCGAACAGATAGTCGCGTTCCGCGGATTCGTTCAACGTCATTTCACCGTTGATGCCCACGTTCTTGACATCCCCTTTTTCAAGATCCACGGTGGAGATCCCGCCGTTGTTCAGCAAGAAGAGGGTCTTGCCCTCCTTGTCCAGTTCCAGTGCGCCGGGATTTTCCGCACCCATTTTGGCCAACAACTTGGTCTCCTTGCTGCGCACATCGGTTTCCCAAAGGTCGAAACCCTTCTCGAATGCGGCGAGGTAGTAGAGCTTTTCCCCGTCCTTGGAAAGGATGGCGTCCGCGAGATCGGCGGAGTTACCCGTCAGGCGCACCTTCCGGTCCTCAATGCCATCCAACTCGAATTTCAACGGAGCGATCGTGCTGTCCTTCTTTTCCTCTTTGCCCTTTCTATCCTTTTCCTTTTTGGACGTCTTGCCCTCCTTGTCTTCCTCTTTTTTGCCGGGCTCCTGTTTCTTCGAGAGGTCGAATTCCTCCTTGTCCAGTTCGAAGGTGTCCATAGCGGCCTGGGTGAAGAACATGGCATAGATATCCAGTTGACCACCCCAGCTGGCTTGGCTCTTGTAACCGTCGCGCCCGCTGAACCAGATCATTGCGTGCCCGTTCAACGCCCATTTCGGCCGTCCGTTTTCATAGCCACTTTTGGTGAGGTTCACCACTGGCTTATCCCCGGCGGCCGAAACAAGGCCGCATTGGGTGATCCATTGTTTGTCCTGCAGGAACTGCACCAGGAGCCACTTGCTGTCCGGGCTCCAAGAGAAATACTGGTCCCCATCGGAGTAGCTGTAATTCTTGTCCGCTGGCAGCACGGTACGGGTCTTCTTGCTCGCGAGGTTGTACACTTTCACAGCGGTGCGTTCCTCCAGATAGGCGATCTCCTTCCCGTCAGGCGACCAGACCGGCTGGAATTCTTCGGCCGGGGTGGCGATCAATGACTCTTCCTTCAGCACAGTGGCGTTGAAGAACTGGTGTTCCTCCTTGCGCGTGAGCGATGTGCGGTAGATGTTCCAACTGCTGTCGCGTTCGCTGGCGTAGATGATGCTGCGACCGTCCGGGCTGAAGCTTGCCGAACGTTCCTGCTCCGGCGTGTTGGTGATCCGGCGCGTGGTGCCCTCTTTCACGGAGGTGACGAAGACCTCACCGCGATGCACGAACACCACTTCTTTTCCATCCGGGGAAGGCGACATTTCCGAAGCATCGCCTTTCACCGGGACGGTGCGTTCGGCTGTGAACCGGTTGTCCATGGCGGTACTCACCATCAACGGCTGCGGTTGTTGGCCATCGCGCATGGTGTAGAGGAGCCCTCTGAACGCGAAGCAGATCATGCCGTCCTTGCTGATGGAGAGGTAGCGAACGGGGTCCTTGTCCAAGTTGGTGACGGCCGTAGAGGTGCCACCGCCTGCAAGGATCTTATGGATGTTGAAGGAGCCACTTTCCTCACTGAGAAAATAAATACTAGCGCCGTCCGGGCTGTACACCGGGTCGCGGCTCTCACCGACGAAGGTGCTCAGCTTTGTATACTTCTTCGTCCCGAGGTCGTAGCTCCAAATGTCGTGTGTGACCGACGAGGTGTGGTGCTTGCGGAAGGTGTCCTCATAACCCTTGTTGTCCGTAAAGGCCAAGTGTTTGCCGTCGGGGGAATAGGTGGCGTTGATGGCGGTGGTGGTGAGCACGCGCAGCGCTTCGCCACCGGTAACAGGGACGGAATAAAGCTGTGGGAAGATCCCCGAGGGGAACTGGCGGTCCTGCACGTCACCGGCCCGGGTGCTGCTGAAGATCACGGCCTTGTCATCGGGCGTGAAATCGCTCGGGACATCGCTGGCACTGTTCTCCGTGAGCCGTGTGGCCGGGCCGCCTTCAGCAGGCATAATGAAGACGTCGTCGTTACCATGTCGGCTGCTCGCGAAGGCGATCCACTTGCCATCGTGCGACCAGACCGGTGCGAATTCGTAGGCTTCGTTCGTGGTGAGCAAGGATGCTGTGCCACCGCTGGCAGCCACGCGCCACAGGTCACCTTGATAGCTGAAGACTATGGTTTTTCCATCCGGAGAGATCGCCGGATAGCGGAGCCATTTGGCTTCGTTCTGCGCTTGCGCGGAAAATGTGGGCAGTAAAAGGGACGCTAACAGAAGGTGGTGGTACTTCATGGGTGGGGTGGTGGATGGGTCAAGAGGTGGACCGGGTGGCCTGCTGCAAATGTGGGTCACGGAGCTTGAATCTTCGCTCCGTTGAGCTAGGAAAGCCATTCCTTTCCGTTTTTGCACCTTCTGCCCGGATCGAGGCGCCGCTGACAATGGAACGTGGAAACTTGGCGCAACGGCGTACGGCACCATTCCGCTGAATCGGCAATTTTGTGCTCTCATGAAACGGGTCCATTTCATCGCCATCGGCGGAAGCGCCATGCACAATCTCGCCATCGCCCTGCACCAGCAAGGCTTCGATGTGACCGGCAGTGATGACGAGATCTTCGAGCCCAGCCGTACCCGTTTGCACAACCTGGGGCTGCTTCCCGCTCGCATGGGCTGGGATCCGCAGTCCATTACCAATGACCTTGACGCGGTGATCCTCGGTATGCATGCACGCGCGGACAATCCCGAACTGCAACGCGCGAAGGAACTTGGTATACCCGTATTCAGCTATCCGGCTTATTTCTACGAGCAGACCAAGGATAAAACGCGGGTGGTGATCGGAGGAAGCCATGGCAAGACCACCATAACCTCCATGATCGTGCACGTACTGCGCGCTGCTGGCGTGGACTTCGATTACTTGGTGGGGGCGCAGCTCGAAGGTTTCGACTGCATGGTGCGATTAGGCGCGAAGAGCAGCATTGCCGTGATCGAAGGGGATGAGTACCTGGCCTCCACGTTGCAACCGGTCCCGAAATTCCATCTCTACAAACCGGACATCGCATTGGTGAGCGGCATCGCTTGGGACCACATCAACGTTTTCACGACCTTCCAGAGCTACGTGGACCAGTTCGGCATTTTCATGGACCTGATCGAGCCGGGTGGGAAATTGATCTACTGTGCGGAAGATTTCGTTGTGGCGGGATTAGCGGATCTACGGAAGGGCAGGGGCGATGTTGCCCAAGTGTCCTACGGCGTGCCTCCGCATGTGATCCGGGACGGGATTACTGTGCTATTGACCACGCATGGGGAGATCCCGTTGAAAGTGTTCGGCAATCATAATTTGATGAATAT
Organism: Flavobacteriales bacterium; assembly: GCA_016719225.1. Taxonomy (GTDB): domain Bacteria; phylum Bacteroidota; class Bacteroidia; order Flavobacteriales_F; family PHOS-HE28; genus PHOS-HE28. The sequence continues at coordinate 709,330 of JADKAN010000001.1, forward strand.
GGAGGGTGCGCGCCACGTGTGCCACCAGTTGGGTATCGGTGACGGGGAATTCTACTCGGCCATCGGCTCGTTCACCGGTGCGGCCAAACGCTTGGAAAAGCTGGCTGAGCATGGCGATAAGATCGTGTTCAAGGATTTTGCCCATTCACCCAGCAAGCTGAAGGCCACGGTGGACGCGGTACGCGAACAATTTCCCGGCCGGAAGCTGATCGCGTGCATGGAGCTGCACACCTTCAGCAGCTTAAGTGAGAATTTCTTGGACCAATACGCCGGTTGCATGGATGCAGCCGATCGTGCCTTGGTATTCTATGATCCGCATGCAGTACAGTTGAAGAGATTGCCGCCCGTTCCTGTAGAGCGTATCCAAAGCGCCTTCCAACGCGATGACCTTACCGTGCTCACCGACCCCATCGCCCTGATGGGAGCAGTGCGGAAGGACACGGGGGGGGGCGGTATCCTGTTGATGATGAGCAGCGGGAACTTCGGGGGTGTCGACCTCGTGGCCTTAGCCGAGGCTTTCATCGCTTAAAAGTCAGCTGACGGTTCTTCGTTGTCAGGCCGTGGGCAGCATATCAACAGAAAACGAACAGCGGACAACTATGCCTTGCGGAACCTCCGGAGCAACTTGTCATGGATCAACGCGAAAAGGAGCGCATTGAAAGATCCTGCCATGAATAGGCCGAAGAAAGTAAGCATGGAGTAGGTGCCGGCATTGTACATCGCACCCACCTTTTCGCGCGCCAGGTCTTCAGGTTGCCCTTGCGCGATAAAACCCTCCACGAGCTTGTCGTTGTAGATATTGAAGGCATTGGTGTCCATGGTCTTGTAGAAGATCCATGTGAATGCCGACAGCAGCAATGCATAAAGCACCGCGCTCTGGAACCCGGCGCGCATCAATTCGCCGGCGCCCCGGGAAGGATCCCGGCCAAGCAGGAAGTGCCCACTGAAATAAATGGCCAGCACGATGAAGAGCAAGTGGATCAGAATGAAATCAAACGGCGCTATCGTGAAACCGGCATAAAACAGCACCGTGCGCAATGCCATGGCGAGCAGTGCAAGCAAGAAGGTGGGTGTGATGCCTGACATGTCGGTCGGATCAACTGGTCACCTGATCAGATCAGCGGTATCAGCCGTTCATGGACACGAGGAATTCCTCGTTGCTCTTCGTGCCTTCCATGCGTCCTTTCACGAATTCCATGGCCTCCACGGGGGTCATGTCGGCCAGGTGTTTGCGCAGGATCCACGTGCGCTGCAGCACGTCCTTGTGGTGCAGTAGGTCGTCGCGGCGCGTGCCGCTGGCGAGAATGTCGATAGCGGGGAAGATGCGGCGGTTGCTGATCTTCCGGTCGAGCTGTAGTTCCATGTTGCCGGTGCCCTTGAATTCCTCAAAGATCACCTCGTCCATCTTGCTGCCTGTTTCCGTGAGCGCGGTGGCGAGTATGGTGAGACTGCCGCCGTTCTCGATCTTGCGCGCAGCGCCGAAGAAGCGCTTCGGCTTTTGCAGCGCATTCGCATCAACTCCGCCGGAGAGGATCTTGCCGCTGGCGGGCTGCACGGTGTTATAGGCTCGTGCCAAACGGGTGATGGAGTCCAGCAGGATCACCACGTCGTGGCCACATTCGGTGAGGCACTTGGCCTTTTCCAGCACCATGGTGGCCACGGCGACGTGGCGGGTGGCGGGCTCGTCGAACGTGCTTGCGATCACCTCTGCTTTCACGCTCCGCTGCATGTCCGTCACTTCCTCGGGCCGCTCATCGATCAACAGCACGATGAGGTAGACCTCCGGGTGGTTAGCGGCGATGGCGTTTGCCACGTCCTTCAATAAAATGGTCTTACCGGTCTTGGGCTGCGCCACGATCAAGCCGCGCTGGCCTTTGCCGATAGGGGCGAAAAGATCCAGCACACGGGTGCTTAGGTTGCTGCCCTTAGTGGTGAGATCGAACTTCTCATTCGGGAACAACGGAGTGAGGAATTTGAAAGGCACCCGGTCGCGAGCCCACTCCGGGTCGCGTCCATTGATGCTTTCCACTTTCACCAAGGGAAAGAACTTATCCTGGTCGCGGGGAGGGCGCACATAACCATGCACGGTATCGCCCAGCTTCAGGCCTGCCTGCTTGATCTGCTGCTGCGTTACGTACACATCGTCCGGTGAAGGCAGGTAGTTGTAGTCACTGCTGCGCAAGAAGCCATAGCCTTCCGGCATGATCTCCAATACACCGTCCGTCTCAATGAAGGCATCGAAGCTGGCCGGCTGCTGCTGAGGCTGCTGTTGGGGTTGTTGTTGTGGCTGCTGTTGGCGCTGTTCGTTGCGACGGTTCTGCTCGTTGCCACGATTCTCGTTGCCACGCTGTTCGCCACCGCGTGGGTCATTGCTGCGCTGATCGTTGCTGCGCTGTGGATCCTGACGGTCACGTTCGCGGCCTTGGTCGGTATTGCGCTGGTCGTTGCGCTGGTCATTCCGTTGGTCGCCGTTCCGTTGCTGATCAGAGCTGCTTCGGGTCGTATCAGCCGGGTTCTGGGTACTGCGATCCCGCTGTTGTCCCTGGCTTTCCGATTGGTTGCGCGGCTGGCGTTCGTTATCCAACGGCTTGTTTTCCGGTTGAACCTGTTCGGCTTGGCCGGGGTTGGTCTCCCCTGCGGTTTGTTCCGCCGTCCGTTCCGCCTCTATGCGCGGTCTGCGGCCTTTACGCTGGTTCCGGTCACGCGGGTCAAAGCGGTCGTTCTGATCATTGGGCCTTTCCGTGTTGCGTTGGTGCCGTTCTTTCTTTGGTTCCATCGCCGTTACAGGTGACGGGGCCTCTTGCTGCTCTCCTTCCTGGCCCGGATCTGTTTCCGCCACTGCCGCTTCCGTGCGTGCTACATCGGAGCGGTTGCCTTCGCCGGTTCCTTTTACGCCGTTGCTTTCCTTCTTTTCATGATCCGCTTCGCCGTCATTGTCATCGTCGTCGTCGTCATCATCATCATCATCGTCATCATCATCATCATCGTCATCATCGTCATCATCGTCATCATCTTCATCCGGCTCCGGATCGGGGATGTCGTCGGCCACGGCCAGCGCGGTCATGTCATCCGTATCGCGGTTGTCCTTGGCAGAGGAAACTTCCAAGATCTTGGCGATCAAGTCCTGCTTTCTCAGGGTTTCCGCCTTGGAGACACGCAATTCTTTTGCGATCTCCTTGAGTTCGGCGAGTTTCAACGCGGATAGCGCTTTCAGGTCATACATGGATCACAGGTTCAATGGAGGGATGCGGAGAACACCGCATACAGGCCGGATGGCCGCTGAAAAATGGTAAAGCTTGGATAGAAGGGAAAAGTGCCCGCCAACGTGGTGGCAAGAGCTTACGGACCGCAATAATAGGTCTGATCCACGGCTTGGACAACTTTTTCGGCCTGTAGACCGATTTTCGGTACCAAAGGAACAAGCACCGATCTTTGCCGCCTGTCAACTTTTTTCGCATGATCCAACGTAAACAGTCCATTTTCCTTTTGCTTGCCACGCTTTGCGGCGCGCTCACGTTCTTCTTCCCCATAGAGACGTTCACCCAAGATGTGCGGAGCTTCATCTTCAGTACTTCCGGGCTTTTTCAAGCAGACGGACAGCCCATAGTGGATGCTTCACCAAAATTGCCGTTTTCCTTCCTCTTCGCATTTTTCAGTCTGGTGATGCTGGTGGCGATCATGCTTTTCAAGGACCGGAAACGGCAGCTTCTTGTTGTGCGCACGGCTAACCTGTTACTTATCGGCACCACTGTTTTCCTGTTCATCACCTCCAATTCGGTCCGTGCTTACCTTGAACAAGGCGGTCGCGTGAATTCCCAATTCGGCCCATCCGCCCTGCTTCCCTTGGCCATGATCGTGTTCGCATTCCTTGCTGAGCGCGCGATCCGGAAGGATGAGGCGTTGGTGCGGAGTGCGGATCGGTTGAGATGAAGGAGGCGCGGTGAAGAAGCAGTTGTGGGTTCTTCGTTCGGAGGTGGCAGACTGCACGGCATCTCCTTCAGCAGCCAGGGCCTGGTCGCGGCAGCGCCGGCCAACTGAGCACTAAGACCTGACATCTGGAGCTCCAGCGCCCCGCGGTCCAAGCTCGATCACCTCTAGATCTTTCAATTTTTCGCCGTCAATGGTGAAGCGAAGGACAGTACGCAACTTATGCCAACCATGTCTGCCGGTGGCGCCGGGGTTCATGTAGAGCATATTGAGCACCGGGTCGAATTTCACCATGCAGATGTGCGAATGCCCACAGATGAAGAGGTTCGGTGCGTCCCGCTTTAATTCCTCCCGCACGCCCGGGTCATAACGCGGGGGCCTGCCGCCGATGTGGGTGATCCACACCCGAACACCTTCCACGGTGAAACGCAGGTCCGCAGGGAACTCCAAGCGCATCTTCGCATCGTCGATATTCCCGTGGATCGCGCGCAGCGGCTTCCAACGTTGCAGTTCCTCGGTCACGGTGGAATTGCCGATGTCGCCTGCGTGCCAGATCTCATCGCAAGCCGCGAAATACTCGCGCAGCCGCGGGTCCAGCCAACCGTGTGTATCGCTTAAAAGTCCGATCCGTTTCATCGTTGGTGCTGCCGAAGCCATGAACGAAGGCTGCGCAACAAAGATCGCGCATGCATGCGTCCTACTTTTGCGCCCTTATTTTAATTGCCTGCCCGGTCATATTCCGGGGGGCGATCGCCAGATCTTCTCCCATGCCCCGTTACTTCATGGAACTCGCTTACGATGGCACACCCTTCCGGGGATGGCAGCGCCAACTAGCGGCGCCGACGGTGCAGGAGGAGGTGGAAAAGGCGCTCCGCCTGAAGCTGCGTTCGCCGAAGACGACGGCCTTGGGCTGTGGCCGCACGGATACGGGTGTCCATGCTTCCAGCTATTTCCTGCATTTCGAAACGGCGGACACGCTTGCAGACCCAGCGGGTTTCACCAACTCCTTGAACGCGATGCTTCCACCGGCGATCGCGGCAAAGCGCACTTTCCCCGTGGATGATAAGGCCCATGCACGCTTCTCCGCCAAGCAACGGGAGTATACGTATTTGATACATCGGCGAAAGGACCCTTTCCTGCACGACAGGTCCTATTTATTGCGGCTTGAGTTGGATGTGGATGCCATGCACACCGCCTGCCAACAACTGATCGGGAAGAAGGACTTCAGCTGCTTCCAGCGAACAGGCAGCGATAACGGCACTTCGATCTGCGACGTGCGCAAGGCTGAATGGGTGCCCACGGAGAAGGGCTACCGCTTCACCATCGTGGCGGACCGCTACCTGCGCAACATGGTGAGGGCCATCGTCGGTACTTCGATCCGCATCGGGAAAGGGAATTGGGAGGCCGATCGAATGGCGGACATCCTCGCTTCCGGTGAACGCGGAAAGGCCGGGAAAAGCGCACCGGCCTGCGGCCTGTACCTTTCGCACATCAGATATCCTTTCGTGGAAACAGGGGCATGAGCAGCGGAAAGGGTAAGGCGTTCGACATCGGCTTGTTCCGCCGCGTGATGGGTTTCGTGCAGCCCTACAAGCGGTTGTTCTGGATCACGTTCGGGCTCACCATTCTTCTCTCGTTCCTTGGCGTGGTGCGCCCCGTGCTGATGGCCAAGATGGTCGACGACCATGCAGCGTCAGGGGAAATGAGCGGACTCTACATGCTGATGTCCATTGTGGTGGCGTTGCTTGTGGTGGAGGCCTTGGTACAATTCTATCAAGCCTACTGGACCAGCTGGCTCGGACAGACCGTGACATTCGATCTACGACAGGCGCTTTTTGCGAAGATCACCGGATTCCGCATGCGCTACTTCGACCGTACACCTATTGGCACCTTGGTCACCCGTGTTATCAGTGACCTCGAGACCATCGATGACATTTTCTCCCAAGGTCTGCTCATGATCATGGGTGACCTGCTTAAGCTGGTGGTGGTGATCGTGGTGATGTTCGTGTACAATTGGGAACTGGCACTTTGGAGCATGGTGCCGATCCCGCTGCTGCTTTGGGCCACGAACATCTTCAAGAACTCCATCCAAAAGAGCTTCCAGGACGTACGCACACAGGTGGCGCGGCTCAATGCTTTCGTGCAGGAACATATCCAGGGTATGGCCATCGTGCAGCTCTTTGGGCGTGAAAAGCAGGAGTATGAGAAATTCAAGCAGATCAATCGGGAGCACCGCGGCGCGCACATCCGCTCGGTGTTCGCTTATTCCATCTTCTTCCCGGTGGTGGAGGTATTGAGCGCTGTTTCGCTGGCTTTCCTCATTTGGTGGGGCGTTGGCGACGTGCTGAAAGGCGTGGCCACCTTCGGTGAGTTGATAGCGTACATCCAGTTCATCAACATGCTTTACCGGCCCATCCGGCAACTGGCGGACCGCTTCAATGTTCTGCAAATGGGGATGGTCGGGAGCGAGCGCGTCTTCGCCATTCTCGATACAGAAGCGTCCATGGTGGATACCGGAACGCTTTCCGCTGGAAGCGTTAAAGGAGCCATCGATTTCAAGGACGTATGGTTTTCCTACAACGATGAGGATATGGTGTTGAAGGGCATCAACTTCAGTGCCCGCCCCGGAGAAATGATCGCCTTGGTGGGTGCCACCGGCAGTGGAAAGAGCAGCATCGTGAACGTGTTGAGCCGTGCCTACGAGTATCAGCGTGGACAGGTCCTGCTGGATGGGCGGGACATCCGCGATTACCACCTTGTGGAGCTCCGGGCATGCATCGCTGTTGTGCTCCAGGACGTGTTCCTCTTCAGCGATACCGTACACAACAACATCACCTTGAACGACGAGGCTATCACGCGGGAGGAAGTGGTGCAGGCCGCGAAGGAAGTTGGAGCCCACGAATTCATCATGCGCCTGCCGCAGGGTTACGATACTGAGGTCCGAGAGCGCGGCTCGGTGCTCAGTGTGGGCCAGCGACAACTACTTTCCTTCATCCGGGCATACGTGAACAAGCCCAAGGTGCTCGTGTTGGACGAGGCCACAAGTAGCGTGGACAGCATGAGCGAGCAGATGATCCAGGAGGCGACAGAGAAGATCACCAAAGGCCGCACGAGCATCGTGATCGCGCACCGGCTGAGCACGATCCAGAAAGCGGACCGTATCATCGTGGTGGGCGAAGGGCACATCCTGGAGCAGGGTAGCCACCAACAACTGCTCGCTACTGACGGTGCTTACCGAAAGCTTTACGACCTGCAATTCGCGGATTGAAGCCGATGATAAGCGCGCCAGTGTGGCATATACTCGGGCAGCGTGCCAAGAGAAAGATCGCTCCGCACTTTACTCTTGGAATGAACGACTGAGGTCGGATTTTTAGCGAGGCATGGACCGGATCCGCCGATTGTTCATCGTCATGCCCTCATGGAATGACGCAGCGTTCACTTGAGCACGACGAACTTCCCGTAGTATGCCGCTCCACTGAGTTGCACGGTAACCAAATAAGTGCCGGCTGCCCAAGTCGAGGTATACACGGTGAACAGGGACGGATCGTTGGGTCCGGATGCCCCGGTAAAGACGATCGTACCCGCGGAATTCGTAATGATGATGTGAACTCCTTTACCGGAGTCCGGGAGGGATCCAAGGTCGAGAGTGGTAGTCCCATCCGTGACCGGATCCGGTGCGATCGTGAAGGCGGCTTTGCCTGTTACAGGAAGCGGGTACGTTCCGTCACACGCCACCTTCAGGGATCGGAACCAGTCCACAATGACCGGTCGTGCCAGGTCACCACAATCCGTGTGGCTTGCTGAACCAGAGACTTCCACGGTGGAGACTTGATCAGAGCCGTTCGCGTCGAAAGCATTCTTTGCGATCGTCGTGTTGATGGGTGAAACGATCTCATCATTTCCGCAATAGCAGAGCTTCACCGGGAAAAGAGGCTTCCAATTGAACACGTTGTTCTCCTTGAGGGCCAGGTTCAAGGGGGCGTTCGGGTTATTCGCGATCGAATTCCGCAGAGTTTGGGGGATCACCGCCCCGATAACCGGAGGAAGCAGCGGATTTATCACATCGCCATCATGTTGCCCATCGTAAAGCGGAGGTATTTCCGTGGCGAATGGTTCAACAAGGAAGTCATTGGTTGAACTGAAAAGTCCCGGATAAGCGCTGTCATAAGAAAACAACACATAGAGGACGCTGGCACCGGCACCAAAAGTAGCAGTGGAAAGAATTTGGTCCTTGAGCACCGGGTAAGGAGCATATGGCCCACTGATGCCCCCGGCGGCAGAGACATGGAATTCCTCTGGATATTGGGTCTGCATAGCCTGTGCAGTGGCCAAGCAAGCATGAGAACCTGCGGATGCACCCATGATGAAAAGCTGTTCGTGCAGTGGACGGGCTTGGTCCGTTCTGTATTCACGTGCAGCGCGAACGGCATCGATGCAAGCTGTTGCCTCACTGGCCGCGTGTAAGTAGGGGTGCAGGCCCGGAGACCCACCTAAGCCCAGAAGGTCGGGAAGCACACACGCCATGCCTGTGCCGCCGAATGAATATCCTTCTTTGCACGATCCAGTACCATCCTGCCAACTCGAGGGTACTTGATCCTTTAAGAAAATGGTGCCGTGGATATAACAGACCAGCGGTGTGGCGCAGGATGTGATCGGATCCACAAAAGCGGCTGTGGCAATAGTTTGTGAGCCGTCCACTGCGGAGGTACGGTAGGTCAGTTTCAGAACGCTCACACCGTTCGTGGCTTCCGGGTAACCATTGCTCGTGAGCCATTGGGTATCGTGCTCTACGATAGCGGTGGCTGAAATAAGTACCCCGGCCCGGGCTGTAGTTCCGGCCATTGCAAACAACACAAGAGCCAATATGCCTGAGCGGCACCGGCTATTATGCAAAGAGGCGTCACTTCGAGTTGCCATGTGATGGGAGCGAAGAGTTGAACATCTAATGATGCCGGTTGTTGTGCGGCAAGCATTGTTCATGTCCACAAAGCGCACGCCCAAAGTCATCGCCCGCTGCACTGCAAAGCCAAAAAAGATTGCGGTGTGCGGAAAGGCAGCAAATGAGATGCTTTTCTCCGTCGAACACGGCAGACCTTGTTCCGGTGACCGCTGGGATGAAAAAAAAGATCCCGGACCTGCAAAGCAGGTCCGGGATCAAGATCATTGCTAAGGGACTTATGCCAACTGGCCGTCCAGCTTGCCGGCCAAAGTGGCCTTCGGCACTGCGCCTACGCTGCGGTCCACTACTTCTCCATTTTTGAGGAAAAGGATGGTCGGGATACTACGAATGCCGTATTTCATCGCTGTCTGTGGATTATTGTCCACGTTCACCTTTCCCACGATGGCCTTGCCATCGTAATCCTTCGCGAGTTCCTCTACCACAGGGCCCACCATGCGGCAGGGTCCACACCATTCCGCCCAAAAGTCCACGAGGACGGGCTTGTCGCTTTTCAGGACGAGTTCTTCAAAGTTGCTGTCGGTGAGTTCTAATGCCATGTTCGGTTGTGGCTATATCAAGCCGCTGATTGGTTTCCTGCAAGGTGATGTTCAAAAGTGGTCAACGATCTGATACGGTGTCAAGACCGTGGTGCTTGTTTTCCGCATGCGGATGTCTACAAAGTTAACCCGGTAGGGCAAGTTCCGCGCCGTTCCCGCTGCATGACTGAATGGCAGGCGGATGGGTTGGAATGCAAGGATCACCCAGTTTCGGGATCAATTCAGCGCCCAAGTCACCTCAGATAGGCCATCCAGGGCGCGCAAAAGTTCCTCGCTCAACATGACACCGCTCCCTTTGCTCGCCGCCTCTACACTTAGGTTTTCCTTGGAGCTTTGCATCTTTACGTGCACCGTGCATTTGCCCGGTGAGCGCTTTAAGAGTTCCCGGAGCTCTCGCGCCAAAGTCTCTGTTACCCGCTCGGCGTCGATCTGCAAGTTCAATTTCGTGAAGTACTTCTCACGTGCATCGCTCAACAGGTCTATGTTGACGAGCTTGAATTCCATCTGCCCTTCATCCCGTCCCCAAGTGCGTACGCTGGCCCTTCCTTTCATCAGGAGTAACGTGCCTTGCGTCAAATAGAGCTTGAACTTCAGGTAGTCCTCACTGAAGAGCATGAACTCGTGCGTGCCGAAATGGTCTTCCACGCCCAAAATGCCGAACTGCTTACCGCTCTTGGCCGTGCGGTGCTCAGCCCGCGTCACGATACCGCTGAAACAGAGCTCGCGCCCCGCCAATTTCTCCATCTCTTTCAGCTCCGGTAATGTGGTGTTGCACAGGTGCTTGATCTCCAGCCGGTGATCGTCCAACGGGTGGCCACTTAAGTAAAAACCGATCACTTCCTTTTCGTGGTGCAATTGCTCCAGCGCGCTCCAGGGTTCAATGGCGGGTAATGTGGGTTCTGGAATGGCTGCAGCACCATCCGCGACAGTATCGAACATGCTGACCTGTGCGCTGTCCACACCGTCCTGGTGCTGTTGCCCATAGCGTATCAGGCTTTCCAAATAGACGGGTTTGCCCTCACCGGCGGAATGGAAAAAGTGCGCCCGTTGGATCTTCAAGTTGTCGAAAGCACCAGCGTAGGCCAAGCTCTCCAATGCTTTTTTGTTCGCGCTGCGCAGGTTTACGCGGCGCACGAAGTCGAACACACTGGTGATCGGCCCCTTTTCGCCACTACGTTCGGAAACGATGGCTTCCACGGCGTTTTCACCAACACCTTTCACCGCCCCTAAGCCGAAGCGGATCTGCCCGGCCTTGTTCACGCTGAATTGAAAGGAGCTTTCATTTATATCCGGACCCAGTACTTGTATGCCCATGCTGCGGCACTCCTCCATGAAGAAGGTGATCTTGTCGATCTGGCCACCGGTATGGGTGAGTACGCTGGCCATGAACTCCGGGGCATGGTTGGCCTTAAGCCAAGCGGTCTGGTAGGCCACGAAGGCGTAGCACGTGCTGTGGCTCTTGTTGAAGGCGTATTGCGCGAAAGCTTCCCAATCCGTCCAGATCTTGTTGCAGACCTTGGTGTCGAAACCCCGCTCGGCGGTGCCTTCGAGGAACTTGCCTTTCATTTTGTCCAACGTGGCGCGGTCCTTTTTACCCATGGCCTTCCGCAACACATCGGCATCGCCTTTGGTGAAGCCCGCCAACTTTTGGCTGAGCAACATCACCTGCTCTTGGTACACGGTGACGCCGTAGGTCTCCTTCAATAATTCCTCCATTTCGGGGAGGTCGTACACGATGGGTTCAAGGCCCTGCTTGCGCTTGATGAAGGTGGGGATGTATTCCAGCGGACCGGGACGGTACAATGCGTTCATGGCGATCAGGTCGCCGAACTGGTCGGCCTTCAGCTCGCGCAGGTACTTCTGCATGCCGGCGCTTTCAAATTGGAAGGTGCCGTTGGTCTCGGCGCGCTGGTAGATCCCGAAGGTCTTTTCATCGTCCAAGGGGATGGTGTCGATGTCGATCTCCACTCCATGGTTGGCCTTGATCATGCGCAACGCATCGCGGATGATGGTGAGCGTTTTCAGGCCCAAGAAGTCCATCTTGATCACGCCGGCTTCTTCGATCACCCGCCCATCGTACTGGGTCAGCAGGAGATTGGATTCCTTGCTGGTGCACACAGGGATGATCTCCGTAAGGTCGCAGGGTGCAATGATGATGCCCGCCGCGTGTATGCCGGTCCCGCGCACGCTGCCTTCGAGCTTTTCAGCTTCGCGCAGCACGTCCGCAGTGGGTTCGCCACTTTCCAGTATAGCCCGGAGCTGCTTCACGTTAGCGAGTTCGTCGCTGTTGAGGTTCTCCTTTTGCTTCAAGCTGCCTGGCCCGTCGATCGGAGCGTTCAGCAAACGTGCCAACTCGATGCCGGGACGCTCGGGCACCAGCTTGGCCAAGCGGTCGGCTTCTTGCAAGGGCAGGTCCATCACCCGGCTCACATCGCGGATGCTGCTCTTGGCCGCCATGCTGCCGTAGGTGACGATCTGCGCCACTTGGTTCTTGCCGTACTTCTCTACGACATAGTCGATCACCTTCTGCCGACCTTCATCGTCGAAGTCGGTGTCGATATCGGGCATGCTCTTACGATCCGGATTAAGGAAGCGCTCGAACAGCAGGTCGTATTTGATGGGGTCGATGTTGGTGATTCCGATGCAGTACGCCACTGCGCTGCCCGCCGCACTGCCGCGGCCAGGGCCTATCACCACCCCGATGTTCCTTCCGTGGTTGATGAAGTCCTGCGTAATGAGGAAGTACCCGCTAAAGCCCATCGTGCGGATGGTAAAGAGCTCAAAGTCGATGCGTTCCTTGATCTTGGGGTCCAAGGAATCCATACTACCGTTGCCCTCACCGAGGTAGCGCTTTACGGCTCCTTCGTAGGTCAGGTGTTTCAGGTATTCGTCCTGGTCCGCGAAGCCGGTCGGGATCTCGTAGTTGGGCAACAGGATATCCTTCTTCAACTTCAACGGCTCGATCTTATCCACGATCAAACCGGTGTTGTCCAGTGCCTCCGGAATGTCCGCGAAGGCTTTCAACATTTGGCCCTTCGTCTTGAAGTAGAACTCGTCGTTGTAGAATGCGAAGCGCTTCCCCTTTTGGCTCACTTCGTCGTCGCCGTCATCGGCCTTGGGTGTGCTTTGCTTTTCCCCGGTGTTGATGCACAACAGGATGTCGTGGGCGTTGGCGTCCTGTTGGTCCACATAATGACTGTCGTTGCTCGCGATCACGGGTACGTTGTACTTCTTCGCCCATTCCAGCAGAACGGCGTTGACACGGTCCTGCTCCGGGATTCCGTGGCGCTGGACCTCAATGTAGTAGTCGTCCCCGAAAAGGTTGAGCCACCATTTGAACTCTTCCTCGGCTTTCGCCAGATCGGTCCCGCCGCGCATAATGGCCTGCGGAACACTCGCCCCCAAACAACAGGTCGTCGCGATCAGGCCTTCGTGGTACTTCTCGATAAGCTCCTTGTCGATCCGCGGATACTTGCTATAGAAACCATCCATGTAGCCCAGGGAGCACAGCTTGCTCAGGTTCTTGTAGCCCAAGGCGTTCTTGGCCAGCATCAGTTGGTGGAAGCGCTTGTCCTTGTCTTCCCGTGTGAAGGCTTTCTTGTGACGGTCCGTCACCACATAGAATTCACAGCCCACGATCGGCTTCACCTTCGGGCTGCCATCCTCATTCTTGTGTTTGCCCGCTTCGGCCACGAACTTGAATGCGCCGAACATGTTGCCATGGTCGGTAATGGCTAAGGCCGGCTGCCCATCCGCTACGGCCTTCTTGAACAGAGCGGGAATGCTGGAAGCGCCGTCAAGTAAGGAGAACTGGGTGTGGACGTGAAGGTGGGAGAATTCCATTCAAGGGTGTCGGAATGCTTTTTGCGGTTGTCAGTTGGTGGTTGTCAGAAGCGTGCGATCCATGAGTAATTCGGCGCAGAAATCCTTAGATGCTTCCTGACAACGGAGCACTTTTCCGGCTATGCGGCCCCGGAAGTTACCAAGTGCCGATGGGGTGGAGCCGATCAGTTTTCCACAAGATCGAACGATCGATCGGTGGATCAACGGTATACCTCACTCAGCGCTGCGGACGATCAAATTGAACGGACTTCCGGATCGGCCCTCACTGGGAAATTCACTGAGTTTGCGATAAAGCAAAGATCATGGGCTTGGTGATGCAACGTCCTGGCCAATTCCATCATCGTGCTTTCCTTGACCGTCACCTCCGGGCGGAGCACCACTTCGGTCATGCGGCCACTTCCATCCGGAAAGGTCTTCATGAGCCCGACCGCGTGGTCCAAATTATGCTATAACCACGATCCCGTTGATGGCATACACGTGCAAATAGCTCATCATGTGGCAGGCGCTCAGGGCCGATACCAACAGTTCTTCCGGGTCATGTCGTGTGCGGTCACCACGGAAGGTGGGGTCGGCGGAACCTAAAAGGTCCGGTTTGCCATTCATGCTGATGGTATGGTCGCGCTTGTAGCTGCGATAGTGATCGGTACCTGTGCCTTGGTTCCCGGTCCATTCAACTTTTACGGAATACACGTGTTGGTCCTGCATCCTGATAAGTTCAACGCGGTAGCCTTGGTCACTTTGTAACGATCGGGTCCTTCGGACCAGGACAAGACCGACACCTTAACGCACCACGACTTTGCCAGCCAGTAAGGTCTGCTCGTTATGCACCTTCAAAAAGTAAGTGCCTTTGGCCAATTTCGAAATGTCGAAACCGTAGTTCGCCAATTGGTCGTTGGAGTTGAAGAACCAGGTCTTCAAGGTTTTGCCGGAGATGTCGTGCAAGGTCACAACGGATCTGCCGATGTCGCGTTGAAGATGAATAGCGAAGTGCCCATCACTGGGGTTGGGACTGATGGTGAGCCCGTTCTCCACCACCGCTCCCGTTGGCGCGGATATTCCCAGAGCAATAGGGGCATTGCTGCGGCTGATCAAGTAGCAGCCCACGCGGTAGTAGGGGTTGTAGCCGTCGTTGCAATCGGCGCAGGTCGTGCCACTGATGCAATTCGGATTGCCGGGGTTGCAGGCATCCATGTAGCTCTCTTGAAAAATGTATGAGAGTGCGAACGGTGCCTCGCTCAGGTAGGGCGTAACATCATATTCGAAAGGTGCTGCAATGCTGCCTGGACACCAGCCTGCACGGTCGTATTGCCAAGTGCCGTACTGGGGTGAGCAACCGTCCGGATTGGGATTGCAATCGGTCCATAGGTCCTGCGTGAAGCTATGCGTGCCGTTCACGAAAACATGGTGGTTGGCATGGTAGAACTCAGCGGCATTGGCCGTGTTGTTGGCTCCCCAACCATGGCCCGTGGTCACCAAACGGATGCTGGCGTTCGCTACCCCGATCCCCGGTTCCAGTTGCACCGTGTCCATGGGTTGCAGGTTGGTGGGGTCGCCGAAGTTGTAATTGCCGTGCCACACTTGCTGTACGGTGGAATACAGGTATTCCGGCGTTCCGGCCTCGTAAGTAAAGTCGAGGTCCAACTTCCAACCACCGCTGCCCCACGTCTCGATGAACATGCGGATCTCCGTGTTGCCTTGCAGGATGGATGCGAGATCGGTGACATCGATACTGTGGTCACAAGGCACTCCGTAAGGGGTGATGTACCGGATGATCTCCGTCCACTCACCGTTGGGAGCTTTCGCTTCCACCCAGGCCACGCGGTCCCAATCGTCGCAACCGCCCGCCACACTTGGGCAGCTTACGGCGAGGTGCGCTATGATGTGGTCGTAAGCCCCCACGGATTGCGGTAAGGTGTAGCTACCGGTGTACCACTGTGAACCCCCTGATCCATCAAAGTTGATCACATCCCCATTGAACGTAGCTATGGTTTGATCAACAGCGGTGTTGACCACTTGGATGTTCAAGGCTTCGTTGGCGCTGTTACCATTACTGGCGGTGGCGGTTACCGTAACGACATGCGTGCCGTAGGCGTTCGGGGTCCACCAAGCGGTATAGGCGCCATTGTCCATGGCGGCTGGCAGGTCGGTGCCGTCCACGTGGAACACCACGCTGGTAATGCTGTTGAACCCCGGCTCGTCGATGTTTGCGGTTGCGTAAAATGCGTAGGGGTGCAACTCAGGCATTTGCACCGGGTAGTTCTCTGTGAGTTTCATGCTCACCACCGGGTCGTAGCTTGAAAGATCAAGCACATTGAAAGTGGTGGTGGCCGATGCCGGATACCAAGTCGCGTCACCGGCCTGTTCGGCACGCACGGTAACAGTTCCCGCAGTGCCGTCCAAGGTTAGCATGGAACCTGCCACGCTTGCAGGTCCGGAGACAACGGAATACGATACAGGTAGACCGGAGCTGGCGGATGCGTTCAGCGCAAAGGCGGGAGCGGTGCTGCTTTGGTCGGCCACCGCTTGAATCGATGTGATCTGGTTCGATTGTCCCGAAGGGGTGCATCCCGGACCGGTGTATTCAAAGAGGTCCAGTTCGGCCACCATAAGGTACGGCCCGCCGGAGTAACCCGAGTTGACCACTAAGCGCACATAGCGTGCATCCACAGCCCCGAAATAGGCTGATCCGCGTTGGGCTCCGGCACTGAGGTCGGCGTAGGTGAAGTCCCCTGCGGATTGCACAGCGCCCCAATTGGTCCCATCCAAGCTCAGGTAAAGCGCATAGTTCTTGGCCTTCCCCGCGGCGGTGGCGTCGCGCGAGAGCAGGGAGATCCCGTTCACGGCATGTACAGCGCCAAGGTCGAGATGGATCTCATGCGGAAAGCCGGGGCTTGCACCTTGCCACTGGGTGTGCCAGAAGGTGAGCGGATCATTATCGATGCAATCCACTGCATGGCCATTACTCGCCCCTTCGCCAATGAGTTCCTCGCTGTCCACGTAGGTAGCACTCCATCCCGTCTGGGCGATGGCCACGGTGTCGCATTGGCCCATGGACAGCAACGGAGCGGAGAGGAGCAGCAGGAGTGGAATGGTCGACTTCATGGCGGCAATTTACGGCTCCCTTGAATTACGTTCAGGAACCAATTCTCCCCGTTCGCGGATTCCCAAAAAGGCTCGCGGTGGCTATTCGAAAAAGTATGGCATGCGGCATTTACTCGCCTGTGATCCACCGCGTATGGAGCAACGACTTGCCTATCTTGCACCATGCCAGTTCTCGAACGATTTTACAACGCCTTCGCCCAAAGGGATTGGGCTACCATGGGTGCCTGCTATCACTCGGAAGCACGTTTCAGCGACCCGGTATTCCCGGACCTGGACGCTACCGGTGTGAAGGCCATGTGGAAAATGCTGTTAGGCGGTGACACTGACCTTCGCATCGATTTCGATGTACAGGAAGAAACCCCGGATGCAGGCCATGTGAACTGGAATGCCTACTACACATTCAGCTCCAGCGGAAGGAAGGTCCACAATCGGGTGGCTTCATCGTTCACCATCAAGGATGGGTTGATCTGGAAGCAGCGCGACGATTTCGACCTCTGGAAATGGTCACGACAAGCATTGGGAACTTCTGGCCTTCTCTTGGGCTGGTCCCCCATCGTGCGCAACAAAGTGCGCGCTACCGCTTCGTCACGCCTCGCTAGGTCGCTGGGCAACCGTTGATCAAAGTCCTACCGCCCCGAGCGCTTTGATCCCTGGATCACCCAACCGGATGCCCAGCGCAAGCCGCACATATCCGTAATTCGTGCCCAAGCTCAATTTCTCTGCGATCGGCGTGGTGCTATAGTAGAACGAGGTCGTGAGCGCACCGTACCAGCGGTCGCCGTTGAAACCCGCTCCCAACTTGAACTCGGTAACAGCGGCTATGCCGGTACCATGCAGATCACCGGTAGGTGTAGTGATGGTCTGGTCTGCATAAGTGAAACCGGGAAGCACGGAAGCGTGGATAAACCCCTTTTGCCAAAAGGAGAAGGTGTGGACATAGCCGATAGTAGCGCCGATGAGCAACCGCTGCAATCCAGAAAATCCGGTTGCGAGCTGGAAGGTGTCCACTAAAGCTGGGCTGAGGAGTGAGCTGTCCGCAGTGATGGTGGTATGCCAGGCGGAAAGCCCGGCGACAAAGGTCCCAGCGCTCTTTTTCTGCCGTTCCATCTGGAAATTCGCAGCGTTCTCACTGTAGCGTCGTTTTCCACTCAGCGCATAGTGTGCCGAAAGCAGGAATGTGCGGTTGGAAAGATCGGGACGCACCACGGGCGCATCGTTTCCGGTCCAGCGTTCGGGGTCGTTCAGATAGTAACCTTGAGTTGTGTTCCAGAAGCCGCGTGCCCACAGCCTTCTACCCGTAAAACCCACACCCAATCCCTTGGATGAGGTCTTGCCCAACGAAGCATCATAGTCGCTGAAAGCAGGTACGTTGAAGGTGGCTTCCACGCTCAGCCATTTGTAATCCAGCCCGAAGCCGTACTGCTCCATGCTGTTGGTGGAATAGGAAAGGCCTCCACCGCTGTCCTGCTCCACGTCAACATCCACAAGCTGGAGTTTCCCCACCGCACTGATCACTAGGTTACTGCGGTAGGTTGCGATGTAGGCAGTGTCATGGTCCGGTGGTGCCAAGGTGTCCCCCACGAGCATGGCCCGCATTTTATCTCCCAATTGTGCCTGCGCATTCAAGGAGAAGATGATGAACAAGAACAAAATGCTCCGCCGCATGCCGCGAAAGGTATTGGGAAGAGGGCAGCCGATGTATCACTAAAATGGGGGATGAGGTTGGAGGTAGGCGGATGTTGCACCGCGACTGGTACAACTGATCCAAGAACTCCCTTCTCAACAATCCTCTCCCAAGACTCAGGACTCTTGACTCAAGATCAAATGCTCGACTAACAGCAACAGCACTCGATCATCTCAACGCTTGATGGCCCGCTTAAGCTCTTTTCCACTCAACTGCTCAACTCCCACATACCAGTTCCGGTCGGGCAAAAGGGAAGCGGTCTTAGGGTGCAGTCCACTGGCCGGTGAGGACCAAGCGGTGGAGATCGTAACCGTCCGCTCTTCTCCATTCACGGTGATCCTGATTGGCATCGCGAAGCTTTCAACGCAGTTATCCCAACGCACCATGAGCCGGCCTTTCCGGATGCCCCACTGAAGTTCTGGCACTTCGGTGGTGCGCAGGTACTGCTGGAACAGTTTGCTGAAGTCCTGTCCACTGCGATCACTGATGAACTGTTCCACCTCCGCGCTCGTCACGATGCCATGCCGGAATTTCAGGTTCATGCCACGCAACACCTCCCGGAAGAGGGAGTCGTTGGCCATGACGTGCCGGATGGTATGGATCATGTTCGCGCCTTTATAATACATGTCAATGCTCCCTTCCTGGTTCATGCCATACCGCCCGATGATCGGGATGTCATTCTCGATGTTTTTCCGCAAGCCGATCACATAGTCGTCCCCGGCGGATTCTCCGTATTGGCATTGTGTGTAGATCGTCTCGGCGTAGTCGGCGAAGCCTTCATGCACCCACATGTCCGCGATATCCGCCGTTGTGATGCTATTGCCGAACCATTCATGCGCGCTCTCGTGGATGATGATATAATCCCATTTCAGGCCCCAGCCGGTGCCGCTGAGGTCCGTGCCGAGGTAGCCGTTCTTAAAATGATTGCCGTATGCTATTGCGCTTTGGTGCTCCATCCCCAGTTCCGGCGCTTCCACCAGCTTGTATCCATCGGCATAAAAGGGGTATGGGCCGAACCAATGTTCGAAGCACTTCAGCATCCGGGGCACTTCCTTGAAATGCTCCCGGGCCTTAGCCTCATTGGCTGCAAGTACCCAATAGTCGCAGTCCAGCGGACCGTCCTCTCCCGGATACACCTCATGAATATGCGCATACTTCCCGATCGCGGGGATCAGGTCGTAGTTGTTGATTGGATCCACCACCGCCCAGGTCCATGTGCTCGTACCATCCGCGTTTTTCACCATGTTACGCAGCCGACCGTTGCCTACGGCTTGCAAAGTGTCCGGTGTTATGATGTGCATAGCCGCGCTGTCCGGCTCATCGCTCTGGATGTCCTTGCAGGGGTACCAAACGCTTGCGCCCAAGCCTTGGCAAGCCGCACTCATCCATGGGTTGCCCTGTGGGTCTCTTTTCCAGATCCATCCGCCGTCCCACGGCGGGTTGCGGGCCTCGCGCGGAATACCGCCGTAGCGCAGGACCAGCTGCGCTGAGGTGCCAGCGGCCATTTCCTGCGGAAGGTCCACCCATGCCACATTGCCATCCCGGGTGTAGTGTAGGTCGCTTTCCCCCATCGCGGCACGGAGCGAAACGGACCTCAATTCCAACGGTTGTTGGAGGTCGATCTGCATCTTCCGGCCCGGGGACAAGGTCCGGAAGGTGATCCGCGTGGTTCCCTCGATGGACTTGGTCGCGAACTCGGGCCGTATTGTAATGTCATAATGCGTTACATCCCACCAGGCGCGGAAAGGCCCGTTGCTCCCGCGAAGCGTATCGGCATGTGTTGAGCCGTGGTCATGCTTAAGCGGTTGGGCATGAACGGTTCTCGCTTGCAAGGCACAGAGCACGATCAAGGGGAAACAGTATCTCATACGGTTCAAAAGTAGCCTCGTAGGAACCTTGGCCCACAAAGATCGGGATGCGCCAGTAGGGTGTTCAGGGTAGTTGCCTGTTGGATCAATAGTTAAGGAACAAGTTGGAAAAGTCCGTTGATCAGATTTTCGGGACGTCTGATCGAATTGCCCACGATTTCCTACATTTGCCGACCCTTAACGAAAAGGGACCTAAAAACCAACCGCGAAATGCCGACCCGCATCCGCCTTCAGAGAAAAGGCAAAAAAGGCAAGCCTTACTACCACTTGGTAGTGGCTGACCAACGCGCCCCGCGCGACGGAAAATACATCGAACGCATCGGAGCATACGACCCCAACCGCAACCCGGCTTTGGTGGAAGTGGACCGCGACAAGGCGTTGGATTGGCTCCAAAAAGGTGCACAGCCCAGCGATACTGCACGCGCGATCCTGAGCTACACCGGCGTGGTGTTCAAGAACCACCTGTTGAACGGCGTGAAGAAAGGCGCTTTCGACCAGACCGAGGCGGATCGCCGCTTCGATGCTTGGATGAGCGAGAAGACCCAAAAAGTGGAAGCCAAGCGTACCGGCTTGGTGGACACCGCTGAGAAAGCGTTCAAAGACCGTGTGGAAGCTGAGCGCAAGAAGAGCGAGGACCGTGCCGCCACGTTGATCGCCAAGATGAACGCGCAGATCGCAGCCCCTGCTGCTGAAGCCGAAGCACCTGCTACCGAAGCACCTGCCGCTACTGAAGGTGAGGCACCTGCTGAAGCTTGATCAAATAGCAAATCGAAGCCCGCTACCGAAAGGTGGCGGGCTTTTTTGTTCCCGGTAGAACGATGGTACGGTGAATACTATAGGACATCAGGACCGGATCTGCACCCTTCCTGCACTCTGCGCCTCTTCTGCCGATCCTTATCCGTGTCTTTATGGTGAACGATGAAACTCCGGTTCTCGCGACTAAATTCACGGCCCAATGGACCTGAACAACCTACACCGCGTTGGGAAGTTGGGCAAGCCTTGGGGGAACCAAGGCGAGCTCATTCTGCATTTGGAGGGTTCCGAATTCGATGAAGTGTTGGCGATGGGCGTGCTTTTTGCCGATATCGACGGCCAGAAGGTGCCGTTCCATGTGGATCATTTGCGTGAGCATCCGCGCACGGGTGCCGTTGTGAAATTCGAGGATCTGGAAGACCCGCAAGGTTCTGCATTCTTGGTGAATTGCGATGTGTATGCCCCTCCGGGCCACAATCCTGCAGAATTGGAGGAGCAAGAGGGGGAGGAGGACCTGGACCCTGAGGACTTCATTGGCATGGATGTTCATGATGAGAAGCATGGCCACCTAGGCGAGGTCACGGGTACGGAAGGAAACGAGGACAACCCCGTGCTGGTGGTGATCAAGGACGGTGTGGAAGTGCTTTTACCCATGAACGGCGACCTGATCCAAAGCATTGACCTGGAAGCGCGTAGAATGGACGTGCGCACACCGGACGGCTTGGTGGAACTCTACAGGAACGGGTAGGGAGTCAGCTATGCCCAATACCTGGTTCCGGTTCAAACAATTCACGATCAAGCAGGACCGGTGTGCCATGAAGGTGAGCACGGACGGCACCTTGCTAGGGGCGTGGACCCATTACGACGGCGCTACTCGGATCCTCGATATCGGCACAGGTACAGGCCTTTTGTCGTTGATCGCGGCACAGCGTAATGGATCAGCACGGATCGAGGCCGTGGAATTGGACCCCGTAGCAGCCGCTCAAGCGCGGGAAAATATGGCCGAAAGCCCTTGGCCGCAGCGCATTGTGGTGCATCAAACCGATGTGCGCACGTGGGGGACGGTTTCTCGATTCGACCTGGTGTTGTGCAATCCTCCATTCTACAAGGGTCACACAGCCTCGAACGAAGCTCGCACGGCCATGGCCAAACACGATGGTACGCTCAGCCTCGCCGAACTTTTTCGTTGTATGGCTAGCTTGACCCTACCTGAAGCACGCATTTCCATGATAGCTCCGGCGGACCGGCTCGTGGATCTGGAAAGCGCTGCCGCCGTTGAAGGTTTCATACCCAAGCGAAAATGCATGGTGAGCTATCGAATCGGGAAACCACCGAAACGGGTGTTGATCGAATTTTCACGCGAACAAACTGAAGCCTCTTGGGAAGAGCTGATCGTGGAAGACGCAGGAGGAAAACCTTCCCCGGGATTCCGTGCAATGCTCAGCGACCTAGAGCTGAATTTTTAGGCAGTCACTGTCGACTCCTCTTCCTTGAAAACAATGCCCAAAACAGCCAGTTCATCCAAGATCGGGTTGTACAGATCCGGCTTCAACGGAAGCATGACACCACGGTCCGTGATGGCGCCGTTCAGCAATAATTTGGCAGCTATGGCCATCGGCAGGCCCACGGTATGCGCCATGGCCGTGTGGACGGGATCCTCACCGATAACGACGAGCGAGGATCTGATCTCTTGTACCCGGTTTTCCAAGCGGTAGCGGAACAGGTGCGCCATCACCACCATGTCCTTGTCCTTCGCGCCCAACTTCCATTTCACTTCCAGCAAACGCTGCAGTGTGGCGGCGGGAGAAAGGCCCGTTACGCCGATCTTCCCATTCCCGAAGATGCCCAGCCATTCCAACTTATCCATCGCTGCGGAAGAAACATCAAGTCCGAGATAGGAGGCTACCCGTCCACGTAGGTCCTTGCCCTTCGCCGCCTTCGGCAGGAAGGCCGTGATGTAATCCGCCCAAGTGCTTTCCGCCGGCATTTCCAACGCATAACCGTCCTCCGTGCAACCCAATTGCACCAAGGTGTCCCAAGCATCACAATAGCCTTCTTGGCGCAAGGTGCCGCGCAGCATGGTAGGGATGTCAGCAATGCCATAGGCCTCACGGTACTTCAGGGAATCACGGTTGGCATAACCCTCAAAACGGCCTGCGCCCGGCACATCGATCGGCGTGTAACGGCGGAAGAGCTGGTGGTAAGGGATGTACTTCAACGCCCCGTCCCGTATGTACTTCGCCGCGTGACCTTGGCCCGCCAACACCACGTTGCGAGGGTTCCAGCTGAATTTGTAATGCCACGGATCGTCGTCGCTTTCCGGCGCCACCAAACCACCGCAATAGCTTTCAAAGACCTCCATTCTGCCGCCTTCGCGCTGGATCCTGTGCAACACACGCATGGCGCTCATGTGGTCGATTCCGGGGTCGAGACCCATTTCGTTCAGCACGATCAACCCTGCCTTCTTGAAGTCAGCGTCCATGGCCCAAAGAGCGTCGGGCACATAGCTTGGCGTGATCACATTCTTTCCCAAGCGCAAGCAATCCTTCAGCACGTCCATGTGCATGAAGGCGGGCAGCATGCTGATGACCAGGTCGTGATCCGCCACCAATTCAGCACGCGCGGCAGCATTCGTCGCGTCCAAAGCCATCGCGGTAGCCACGTCCTTTCCTTCGCCGATCAGCGCTTGCGCCTGCTCGGGCTCACGGTCCGCCACAGTAACCGTCCAGTTCTCCGCTTGGGCATGTCGCACCAAGTAACGGACCAATGAAGATGCCGAACGCCCGGCACCGAGGATCAAGATCGAACGCTTCATGCTACAAAGGTGCGCGTTCATTGGTAAAGTGTGTTCGATCGTGACGAACCTTGTGCCGATCGCGGTGTTCTATCTTTCGGAAAACCGAACACAATAGCAACGGCAACAAAGAAGATCCTGGTACCAACCGATTTTACCAAAATGGTCGATTTCGCATTGCAGCATGCAATGTGTTTAGCCAAGGTGATGGGTGCCGAGGTGCAGGTGCTGCACATGTGGCGGGATAAGGATGAACTGGAAGTGATCCAACGACGGTTGGACGCCGAGGTGGCGAGGGCTTCCGAGTTGGATCGCTCGGTGCCCGTCACGGGGATATTGCGGGAAGGCAGGGTCTACGAAGGCGTTGGCATGGCGGCCGAGGAGATCGGTGCGTCGTTCATCGTAATGGGCACGCACGGTATGCGTGGCATGCAGTTCATCACGGGTAGCCGGGCATTGCGTGTAGTGAGCAATAGCAAAGTGCCGTTCATCGTGGTTCAGGAGAAGGATATGGGGCCAGAGGGATATAAGAACATCGTGGTGCCGCTGGATCTGAAAGAAGAGACGCGACGAAAGATCGGGCTTGTCGCCGATATGGCTGCGCATTTCAAGGGCAAGGCCCATGTGATCGTACCTAAAGAAAAAGATGCTGATTTCCAACGCCAGTTGAATGACAACATCGTTTTCGCGAAAAAGTACTTCGGCGAGCGTGGAGTACCCATGGAAGCAGTTGTATCCGAGGCCGACAGTGCTGGTTTCGTGGATGCGGTGCTGACCTATGCGGCCAAGACCAATGCGGACCTAATAGCTGTTATGAACTCTGCGGAAGGTAATATTTTCGGTGTGATGGGCGTCCCGTACGAGCAGGAGGTCATCACGAACAAGGCCATGATCCCGGTGATGATGGTCCACTTATCCGACAATCCCGCCGAAGTAAGTCAAGGTTGGAGCTTTCAGTAATTGGTGCCGCGTTCTTCAAGCGGAAGAAGAAAGATGTTGAGAGTATAGGGATCATAGAAGGAGTAAGAAAATGGTGTGCTCCATTCAGTTGAGGGTACGATGTTCCAAGCAGATCATAAATCCTAAAGGCCAAGAAAATGGAAGAACAGAAAGAAGGACCTGATGCACCCAAGGCATATAAGGCCGTTGTGAAAGCGGCGAATCCAACGGTGCAGTTGGATGGGATCCCAGGGTTCCATGGCACGGTGGAAGAAGTGGACCATGCCCGCATGGCACACATGGAGTTGGATAAGAATGAAAAAGGCCGGGTGGACACGGGCACGGGCGACCAGCCAAGCCATTCGGAAGGTTCGCGGTTCGTCACTCCCGACCATTAGTCCTCGATCTTTATGATCCCTAGGCTTCATCAAGGGTAGAAAGCAAAAGGGACCCCGAAGAGTCCCTTTTGGAATGGATCGTTAAGCACGATCACTTGGACATTCCGTGTAGTTCAATGTGAAGCTTGATATCGTCGGAGAGGACCATGTCCTTCATGGTCGCTTTCCACGCTACCCCGAAATCTTGACGGTTGAAGGTGACATCGCCGCTGGCTATGGCATGGGAACTGTCCGAGCTAAGGGTGATGCCCTCCACCGTTGCTGGATTCGTGCGGCCGCGTACGGTAAGTTCTCCTTTCGCCACGTTGCCCTCGACACTCGTGATGTTGAATTTGGCCGTGGGAAAGCTGTCCACTGCGAAAAAATCGGGCGACATTAAATGTCCCATGAGCATGGCACGGGTTCCTTGCTTGGAACCGTCAGGCGCATAGGAGGTGTCGGTGAGCGCATAGCTCTTCATGTCCACGGTGAAATTTCCGCCCGTGACGTGGCCGTCCTTGGTGGTGAAACTTCCCTCGGTGAACTTCAGCGTGCCGCTATGTCCAGGCATTCCGATCATGTTGCCGCTCCAAGCTACCACACTCGTTGCGGGGTCCACGGTATAAGAGCGTTCTTGGGCAGCCGGATCGGGAGCCGTGGTAGTGGCAGGCGCGGCCTCAGGACTGGAGCATGCGGCGAAGCCGGCGATCAAAAGGGTCGGCGCGAGATATCGGAGGTTGTTCATAGGGCTTTTTGCCTTGTTTGTTGAAGGCGCGAAGATAGCTGGGAAAATTCCATGGAAAGTAATTCCATGGATGAATAATGTTATCAGTTGTGGAAACTCGTCCCTTTTTCACCGTGTTCGCGCAGTAGGGGCGAGGGGCGATAGCGTTCTTCCCCAGTTCGGTCTTGTAAGCTTTCCAATACGGCCAGCCAATGTGCAGCGCCTTTTTCATCCGCCCAAGCGAGCAAACCTTTGGGATAATTGACGCCTTTGGTCATCGCCAGATCGATGTCCACTTTGCTCGCCACGCGCAGGAACAATGCGTCCGCGGCTTCGTTGATCAACATGGCGAGGACACGTTCCACGATAGCATCGGCGTGTTCCGTTGTCTCTTGCCCCAATTCCGCGGCGCCGTTACTGTAGAGGTAATAACCACGACCGCTTTTGCGCCCCAGCCTTCCGCTCTCCACTTGCCGTTGTTGGGTCAAGCTTGGTTTATAGCGCGGCTCGTAGAAAAAGGCTTCCCATACACTCTTCGTCACCGCGAAGTTGATGTCGTTGCCGATGAGGTCCATCAGCTCGAAAGGGCCCATCCGGAAGCCCACGCCGCGCAGGGCGGCGTCGATCGCTGGCATATCGGCCACACCTTCTTCATACAGGCGAAGACTTTCACCATAGAAAGGGCGCGCCACGCGGTTCACGATGAATCCCGGCGTGTCCTTGCACAGCACCGGTGCCTTTCCCCAAGCATGCATCAGCGCGACACACTCGGGACCCAGCTCCGGGTCGGTCGCCAATCCAGGCACTACTTCCACCAAGGGCATCAAGGGGGCGGGATTGAAAAAGTGCAGGCCGATCACACGTTCGGGGTGCGAGCAAGCAGCGGCGATCGCTGTTACGGAAAGAGAGGATGTGTTCGTGGCCAAAATGGCATCGGCGGCCAGGGCTCCATCCAATTTCTTGAACACTTCCTGTTTCACCTTCAGGTCCTCCACGATGGCCTCGATCACCAAGCCGCACGGGGCCAAATATTCGAGGCTCTCAGCAATGCTTATACGGCCCAACAGCTCGTCCGCAGCCGCACGGGTGCGCTTTTGCTTGTCCACCAATTTGTCCATCAGGCCCCGCAGGCCGGCCATCGCTTTTTCCAACGCATCCTTCCGCGTGTCGAAGACGATGACCTTGTGGCCCGCCTCGGCAGCCATTTGAGCAATGCCGATGCCCATGGTGCCCGCGCCGATCACGCCGATGCTCATACTCTTGTCCATGGTCCAAAGATGAGGGTTGGGACGAAAAGAGGTTAGGAGGGAATGGAGGCGTTACACCACGTAGGTATGGACCTGCCTGTCGGTAGGCAGGGGCAGAGACCGTAGAGAGGGAGAGAAGAGTGGATGAGGCTTGCGCATCAGTTATGGTCAACACCGGATACCGTTCACCTGAAATTCAGAACGGTACACATAAACACCAATAGGATTTCTCAGTACCGCAAAGGCATTCACGGAAAGGCCACACGCTCACTTCCCCGTGAACACCGGCTTGCGCTTTTCCAAGAACGCCGTTATGCCTTCTTTGCAATCGGCACTGGCGCTCGCAATGGCCTGTAGTTCACCTTCTACCAAAAGCTGTTCTTCCAGTGAATTGGATTGAGCACGGTTCAACGCCTGTTTGGTGAGGGCGATCCCTTTTGTGGGCATGGCGGCCAGCTTTCGCGCAGTGGCAATCGCCGTTGGCATCAGCTCGGTATCAGGCACGGCTTTCCATATAAGGCCCAATTCCTCGGCTTTTTGGGCCGAGATTTTTTCGGCCAGCACCATCTGGCCGAACGCGCGCTGCATACCCACCGATCGGGGAACAGTGTGCGTGCCGGCGCTGTCCGGGATCAAGCCGATGTGGATGAAGCTTTGCACGAAAACTGCACTTTCCGCAGCGAAGGTGAGGTCGCAAGCGTACGCGATGTTCGCCCCTGCGCCGGCGGCTACGCCGTTCACCACCGCGATCACCGGCTTTTCCAAGTTACGGATGCTGCGTATGATCGCGTTGTACTGGCGCTCCACGATCTCCTCGATCCGCGTGCCTGGGGCTGTGGCTTCCGCAAGGTCCTGTCCAGCGCAGAAGGCACGGCCGGCCCCGGTGATAACCACCGCCCGTATGGTCGCATCGCTTTGTGCGGAGTTCAAGGCCTGCAGTACTTCTGCAGCCATTTGGGCGTCAAAGCTGTTCAGCTTATCCGGGCGGTTGAACGTGATCGTGGCCACACTGTCCGTGACCTCTACATCGACCTTTTTGAACTCCATGTTAAGCTGGTTTCGACACTTGGGAATTCCTTATTCGTGTTCAGAAAGCGAAACGGATCTTCTCGGTTCGACCTGAGCGAGTGAACCTCGCGATATAAAGCCCGGGTGACCGATCGAAGGGAATTTGCGTCTCCGGGCCAGTGATGAATGAATGATAGACCGATCTACCCGTATTGTCCATAATGTTCAACGTAACAGTTGATCTTTCAGGGCCGGAAAACGCTATGTGCAATGCGTTGCCATCCTTCCAAAGCTTCGTTGTCGCTTCGCCCAATTCCGCCACACCTGCACCGGCATCCCAGACCGCATGCACCCATTCCGGACGGTCGATGTAAGGATTCCTGTTGTTCTGCTGTGCAAATATGGCGTTATTCCGGGCGATCTCTTTGGGGCTCACCGGGTCCAAGTCGTTCCATGCCAGCAGCGTGGTTACCGCCCAAGGGGATAGATCACCGGCGGTCATCATGGGCGAACTCCATCCCGAGGTTTCCCCATAGTACCGCGTCAACATGTAGAAGCAGCTACGGGCCAAGTCACCCTTGTAGGAATCGATCGGCTCGAAGACGGTGCTGTTGTAACCAGGGTCCACGCAAAGGCCGGTCTTCGAACCGTTCTGACTGGTGTAATCGGCGCTTCCCACATCACCATATGCGAGATTGCCCCTCTTGTTGTTCACCCAGCCGTCGGTGGGATAGATGTGGAAGAGGTCACTGTTCATGGGGCTACCGGAGTTGAACCAGCTCTGCGGAAAACTGTGCTCCCGGTTGTAGCAGTCGCCCTCCCCATTGTACTCGCCGCATTGATCATTCCCGAAACTGTAGACGTATGGTGGGGTACCACCAGGGATGTCACTGTATATGTCCCAAACCTTGTTCGCCGATGTGGCATCAGTGCTTTGAAACGCGCTCCATAACTGGCTGTATGTCAACACAGTATGGTTGTCGATGATATTGTGCAGCGCCACGCGCAGCGATTGCCCGCTTAATCCTTCAGCGGTGTTGTAGTACCCTGCCGGTGGTTGGGCGCAAGCCATTAAAAGAGCGCTCGCCGCCATGGCGCAGGTCAGCGATCGTAAGGAGACGGTGTGTGCTGGGAAGCTCATGGTTTATCCACCGGTTGTTTGGCGGCTAACCAAGCGCGCATTCCCCCTGTCAGATCATGTACGTTGGTATATCCTGCCTTCTCCAAGGCTTTCAGGGCCATATTGCTCCGTCCACCAGAAGCGCAGTAGATCAGGACCGGCGCATCCTTGTCAGTGGCTGCCATCTGTTCCAGCAACGTCCCGCTGTTCCAATCTACGTTTTCCGATCCGGCTATAAAGCCTTGTTCGCGCTCACCGACCGTTCGTACATCCACCAGGCGCACTTCAGGTTGTTGCAAAGCCTTTGCGAAATCCGCCACGTTCAAGTGCGCTGACCCCACTTGGGCGCAGGACATCAAGGTGAAAGCGGCAAATGCAGCCGTGATGATGGTCTTCATGGGGACAAAGGTCGGCAACCGGGGCGGGAAGTGGGCAAGGCGCCAAGATGGATCGAGTCATTAGTTCCGACGAACGGCGGTTTATGCCCGACGAATTATCGATGAAAAAAGTAGTTCCCATTTGGCATGCCTATTGCTAAATCGTTGAATACAAACCTAAAACCTGATCCCATGAAGAACCAATTCCGTAATGCCGCTTTGGTGGCGACCATGATGTTGGCAAGTGCAACTTTCGCCCAAGACAAGCCTGCTGGTAGCCCACCTCCTCGTCCCGCTGTGGAGCAGAAGATGCAAGCTATGAACATGGATGTTCCCATGTTGGTGGAAAAGCTTGGTCTCGATCAGGATCAAATGGGAAAGTTGAAGGAGATCGACGCCAAGACCCAGAACGAGATGGCATCCTTGAAAGGCATGGACGAAGCTGACAAGACAATGAAAATGCAGGAGATCGTTGCTGACCGCACGAACATGGTGAAGGAAGTGCTTACCCCAGTGCAGAAGGAAAAATTCCAAGCGCTGATGAAAGAAAAGGCAGTGGAGACCGCTCCAGTGATGGAAGCGCCTATGGAAGAAGAGACCAAGTGATCGGTTTCACATTGATCGCGAAAGGGCTGCCTCGTTTAGAGGCGGCCCTTTCTTTTTTTCCGATCGTTCGGAATTCCAACCTCTCAGGATAACCTTCTTCGGGTCAAGGCTCTTGCCGGTCTCGATCCTTTCCAAGGTCTTCAAACTGGATGTCTCCGGTCGTATGAGGACCAGGACCATCATTCGAGGGCGATGGATCCTCTGCACTGGAAACGGCTTCTCCAAGTTCGCTACGCAGTCGGCCCAATTCTTTCAAGGTATCGTGGAGGCCGTCCACGAATTTGTCGAAATCCTCTTTGTAGAGGTAGATCTTGTGTTTGGAATAGCTCACGCCTCCATCTTCTTGCGTCTGCTTCTTGCTTTCCGTGATGGTGAGGAAGAGGTCGTTACCCCGTGTTTTTCGGACATCAAAGAAATAAGTCCGTTTGCCTGCGCGCACCACATTGGAAAAAACATCTTCCCGGGCATCGTTCATCGGCTGACGTGTTGGTGTTACACCCAAATATAGGGTAAGGGCGTGGGCTATCCGCAAACCCGCACCGGCGACAAACGCAACAGGTTCACGCCTCGTCAGCGCCTTCCACCTCCTCCAACAACTGCTCTTGCCGCAGTGCCTCATAAAGGCCTCCCAGCTTCACCAATTCCGCGTGCGATCCCTGCTCGGCCACTTGGCCATGCTGCAATACAAGGATGTTGTCGGCACGCTGTACCGCACTGATGCGGTGACTGATGATCACCGTGGTACGACCGACCATCACGCGGTCCAATCCGCGGAGGATCGCTTCTTCAGTGGCTGTGTCCACAGCGCTGAGTGGATCATCGAACAACAGGATGCGGGGCTCGCGCACCAAAGCACGGGCAATGCTGATCCGCTGTTTCTGCCCACCGCTCAACGTGACGCCCCGTTCGCCCAACAGGGTTTCGTAGCCTAATGGAAAACCCGTGATGTCGCGGTGTACCTGTGCCGTGCGCGCGGCAGCGATCACCAGTTCTTCGTTGCTCTGGGAAGGGTCCAGACTGAAGGCGATGTTGGAGCGTATGGAATCACTGAAAAGGAAAACATCCTGGGGCACGATGCCGAGTTGGCTGCGCAGCTTTTCCAATGCGACCTGCCGGATAGGGACGTCATCGATCAGGATCTCGCCGGATGTGGCATCATACGTACGTCCGATCAGCTCGGCGATGGTGCTCTTTCCGCTTCCGGTGTGGCCCGTTATGGCCAAGGTGCTTCCGACGGGTGCATGGAAGGTGACGTTCCGCAGCGCTTGGATGCCTGTTTCAGGGTAGGTGAAGGACACATTTTTAAAGGTGATGGCACCTTTGACCTCCTCAAGCCGGTCGCCTTCGGTGATGATGGCCGGAGGCGTATCCAGGAATTCGTTGATACGCTGCATACTCACCGCCGCCTGCTGAACTTGCGAGGTGATCATACCCAAACTCGCAAAAGGCCACGTGAGCTTTGTGACGTACAATGTGAATTCCGCTATGTTGCCAACGGTGACGCCCGTACCGCCGCGTATCAAAAGCATACCCCCTATGAACACCACCAAGGCGGTGCTCAGCCCAACAAGCAGCATGATGGCCGGCATGAAAAGTGAATCCACCTTGGCTTGTGCCAAGCTGGTCTTGCGATAATCCTTTGCGGCCTTGCGGAAGCGTTCGTTCACAAGCCCTTCCTTGGAATAGGACTTGATCACGCGCATGCCGCTGAAGGTCTCTTGGGCCAGCGAGCTCAACCGACTTTGCTGTTTCTGGGTCGCCATGCTGCGGCGGTTGATCGTGTCACTTACCAAATAGATGGCCACGCTCAGGAGCGGCAAAGGCGCTAATGACCAGATGGTGAGTTCCTCGTTCACTCCCCACATCACCCACACGATCATTACGGTGAGAACCACGAGGTTGATGATGTACATCACTGCGGGTCCGATGAACTGGCGCACTTTGGAGACGTCCTCGCTGATGCGGTTCATCAGGTCTCCGGTGCTATTCCTCTTGTAGAAGGCACGGTCCAGCTGCTGGTAGTGCGCGTAAACAGCGTTCTTCAGGTCGAATTCCATCAAGCGACTTACCACGATGATGGTCTGCCGCGTGAAAAAGAGGAAAACGCCTTGAAGCAAGGTGAACAGCAGGAACAAGCCGGCATAGAACACGGCGAACCACATGATCTTGTGCTCCAAAGCGGCATCGTCCAACGGACCGTCCATTTTTTGTTGCAGGTCGATCCCGGTCCATGAGGTCCAATCCCGCACCTGTTCCGGCAATGCCAAATGACGCTCGGCGATGGGAAGGTCGCGTTGGGCAATGCCCGTACCGATGAGGTCGAACGCTTCACGTACCACCTTAGGGGTGTAAACAGAGAAAAGACTGGTCAGGACGATGAAGGCCACGCCCATCAATAACCGCCCCCAATAGCGGCGGAAGTAGGGTAGGAGCGATATCAGGGAACGCATGCGGACGGCTTGCTACCTTTGGGCCGCTCAAAGTAGAGGGCGTGGCGGCAAAAGTAGGTCGCAACGTCCGCGTGCAACCCGTAACGAACGGGCGCAATTGCGCAACAAGAACCCAACTTCGCCACATGGAGACCACCACCACGGAGAATACCGAAGCCTGCGCCGTCATCGGCCGGATGGAGGAACAGGACCACGAGCAGCTGCTCTTTTGTAACGACCGCACTACAGGCCTCAAAGCCATTATCGCCGTGCACGATACCACCTTGGGCCCCGCTTTGGGCGGGACACGCATGTGGCCGTATGCCAATGAGTTCGCTGCCTTGTCGGACGTGCTCCGCCTCAGCCGCGGCATGACCTATAAGAGCGCACTCGCCGGGCTGGACCTTGGTGGAGGTAAAGCCGTGATCATCGGGGATGCACGAACGGGGAAAAGTGAGGCCATGTTCCGCCGCTTCGGGCGTTTCGTGGACAGCTTGAACGGTCGGTACATCACCGCCGAGGATGTGGGCATGACCACCGTGGAGATGGTGAATATCCGCAAGGAGACCAAGTATGTCGCAGGCCTTCCAGAGAGCCAGGGCGGAAGCGGGGATCCTTCACCTGTTACGGCTTACGGCGTGTTTTGCGGGATCCGCGCAGCAGCTAGGACGGCTTTCGGCACAGACTCGCTGAGCGGCCGCAAAGTTTCCGTGCAGGGCGCCGGCAATGTGGGCCGCTATTTGGTGGGCCACCTCTTGGATGCCGGCGCCACGGTCTACCTCACGGATATCCACGAGGACAAATTGGCGGCTATCAAGAAGGATCGGCCAACGGTGAACATCGTTGCGCCTGCGGACGTGCTCGCTTTGGATGTGGACATTTATTCACCCTGCGCATTGGGTGCCACGGTGAACGACGAAAGCTTGAAATTGCTCAAATGCAGCGTGATCGCCGGAGCGGCCAACAACCAGCTTGCTGTGGAAGCCGTTCATGGCCCCGCGTTGATGGAAAAAGGCATCCTGTATGCCCCGGATTTCCTGATCAACGCTGGTGGGATTATCAACTGTGCTTGGGAACTACGCGGCTATGACCGCAAGGCGGCGTTGCAGCAGACCGAGGGCATTTACGATACCGCGCTCAACATTTTCAAGACCAGCCGCGAAGAGCATATCCCCACATACCTCGCGGCCAACCGGGCTGCTGAAGCCCGCATCCGTTCCGTACGCCAAGCCGGTCTTTCGTTCTGAACCCCCACATGCTCAACCGCAGACATCTTCGGATCAAGGCCTTTCAGGCACTGTATGCCCATGCACAAAGTGCGGGCGGCCTGCCTTCCAAAACGCAGAAGGAACTTTTCCTGGGCGTTGAGCGCACCTACGACCTGTATACACAGCTCCTGCTCCTTTTCGGGGAGCTGCGCCGATCGGCCGATGAACGCATCGAGGAACGGAAGAACAAGCGTTTGCCCACCGCCTCCGATCTGAGTGCAAGCCGTGCATTCGTGGATATGCCTGCCTTGGTACTCTTGGCTGAAAGCCCACGTCTACTGGCGGAAAGTGAAAAGCGGAAATTGGGCTGGATGGGACAGCGCGAACTGCTTGCACAGCTTTATAAGCTGGTTGAACAAAGCCCTGAATACATCGCTTGGATGGCGGACCCGAAGCCTGCGGATGGCTCCCAGGTGCTCGCCCTGCTTTTCGCGGAACACCTTGTGCAGAACGAAGGGCTGCATGAATACTTCGAGCAAAAAAGCATCCACTGGTTGGAAGACCTCGACCTGGCCGCCACCATGGTGGTGCGCACCTTGGAGGGGATCAAGCAGGGTGATAACGAACTCTCCCTTACCGAGCTGGATCACGGTACAACGGAAGAACGCGAATTCGTCACGGCCTTGTTCAACGAGACAGTTGCCAATGAGGCAGCGGACGAAAAGGCCATCTCCGAAAGAGCCGCCAATTGGGATGCCGATCGCATTGCGCTGAGCGACATGTTGCTCATGCGCATGGCCCTGAATGAAGCGCGTAGTTTCGACCTCATTCCGGTGAAGGTCACCATGAACGAATACATCGAGATCGCGAAGGCGTACAGCACGCCGAAGAGCACCCTTTTCATTAACGGTGTGCTGGATAAGCTTTTCGCGGAAATGAAACAGGCCGGAACGATCCGGAAAGTAGGCCGCGGGCTGCTGGAAAGCTGAATGGGCATGAAGAATTCCATTACCGTCTGCTTGATATTCTTGGCCGTCGCTTTCCAAGCTTGTCGCATCACGGATCACTCCGAGGATGAACCGGGTACCATATCCACACGGGACATGGAGATCCCGGCCAGCGGCTATAAAAAGAGCGATCCATCACAACTGGCGGGTCTCCGGTTTGATACCACGGGCATGGACATGGGGAAGGTCGCGGAAGGTGTGCAGGTGGAAAAGATCTACTCCTTCGTTAATAGCGGCAAGCGCGACCTCATCATAACCGACGTGCGCGGGTCTTGCGGGTGCACCGTGGGCAAGGACTGGCCACGTAAACCCGTTCCGCCAGGAGCGCGGGGCACCATCACCGTGGGCTTCGACAGCCAAGGACGGCCGGGCACGCAGCACAAAACCATCACGGTGGTCGCGAACACCGATCCCCCCACTACCGTGCTCACTTTGAAAGGCGAAGTGGTGGCGGCACCCGAAGGCCTTTGATCCCGAAAACCAACCTCTAAAAACAACCCGATATATGCGTCCAGTACTCCTGCAAGCAGCCACTCCTGAAGGCGGTGGAATGTCCACGATCATTATGATGGTGCTGCTGTTCGTCGTGTTCTATTTCTTTATGATCCGGCCCCAGCAGAAGAAGGCCAAGGACGCCCGCAAATTCCGCGAGACCCTGCAGAAAGGCACCCGCATCGTTACTATCGGCGGTCTGCATGGTAAAGTAGTGGAGGTGAACGATAAGACCGTGTTGGTGGAAGTGACCGATGGCGTGAAGCTGCGTTTCGAAAAAAGCGCTGTGGCCATGGACAATACCATGCAGCTTACGGAAGAGACGGCGAAGAACGCCTGAACAAGGCGGTCGTGGATGTTCACCGTGGGACTCACCGGCGGCATTGGCAGTGGTAAAAGCACCGTGGGCCGGGTGTTCAACGTGCTCGGGATCCCGGTATTCGATTCCGATCACCATGGGAAGTTGTTGCTACAACACGACCCGGAGCTACGCGATGCGGTGATCGGACTATTCGGCTTGTCCATTTACCCTGATGGAACCTTGGACCGGATGGCGCTTGCGGAACGGATCTTTGAGGATCCCGCTGACTTGGCGGCTTTGAACGGCATTGTTCATCCCGCTGTGCGCAGTGCTTTCAAAGTTTGGGCTGAAGGGCAACGCGCCCCCTATGTGATCAACGAAGCGGCTATCCTGGTGGAAACTGGTGCATTCCGCCAGTTCGACAAATTGGTAACAGTGGAGGCGCCGGAAGATATCCGGTTGGCCAGGGTGGTTGCGCGCGATGGAAGCACCGAGGACCAGGTGCGGCAGCGTATGGCTAACCAAGCTTCGGAGGCCCAGCGGCGCGAAGTGAGCCATGCCGTGATCGTGAACGACAACCACTCCATGGTACTCCCACAAGTATTGGCCTTGCACGAAGAACTGAAGAGGGAAGCCGGTGCCGCATGACCCAGGGCCGGCTTCCATTATCTACAGTGACCTTGGTGTTCGGTGCACTGAGCATCCTGTTGGCCTTCGCGCGCCAACTGTGCGTGCCTGCGCTCATCATGGGCGTGCTTGCCATCGGCTTTCATTTTTACGGCCGGTCCAAACTTCGGAAAAGCACTTACGGCCCGAATAGTGTGAAGCGCTCCAAACTCGGTTACCTGCTGGCAATGGCGGGAAGCATATGCGCCTTGGCGATGTGGGTGCTTTGGGCCACGGGTGCATTACTTTGATCACATACGGCGGCTCGTTGTGCCGGGTTGATCAACAGGACCAACCCATGGTACGACCGGACAGCGCGCCTGCCCGTGTATCTTCGCCCACGGCATGCGAGCGCTGACCATTCTCTCCGAACCGGCTTTCGGCCTTACGGTGCAGCGTCTTTGCCGCCAGTTGGTGGAAGACCGCGGCGACTTGGGCGAAACAGCATTGGTAGGACTTCATCCCCGCGGTGTCTTCTTCTCGCGTCGATTGCGCACGGAGTTAGCGCGCATGACCGGGAAGGCTGACATTACCTATGGGGAACTCGACATCACATTTCACCGTGACGATTTTCGCCAACGCCCGGTGAAAGCCGTTCCGGGTACGACCTTGCTCAATTTCAGCGTTGACGACCGCCGTGTATTATTGATCGATGATGTGCTTTATACCGGCCGCACCATACGGGCCGGACTGGATGCCCTGATGGCTTTTGGACGACCACGTTCGGTGGAACTCATGGTGCTTATTGACCGCCGCTTCAGCAGGGAACTGCCCATTCAGCCGGACTATGTAGGACGGGCCGTGGACGCTTTGAACGGACAGCACGTACATGTGGAGTGGCTTGAGAGTGACGGCAAGGACCGTGTTACCATGACCCGCGACGAACAATGAGCGAAACCTTGGGAACACAGCATCTGCTGGGCATTGATGACCTCACCAAGGACGATATTGAACTGATCCTGCGCACGGCGGACGGCTTCAAGGAGGTGTTGGCGCGGCCCATGCGCAAGGTGCCTTCCTTGCGGGACCTCACCGTGGCGAACATTTTCTTCGAGAACAGCACCCGTACGCGCCTCAGTTTCGAACTGGCCGAAAAGCGGTTAAGCGCTGACGTGGTGAATTTCAGTGCTGCTGCCAGCAGCACCAAGAAGGGCGAAACGCTCTTGGATACCGTCAACAACATCCTGGCCATGAAAGTGGACCTGGTGGTGTTGCGGCATCAGGACCCGGGCGCTGCCGTCTTTTTGGCCCGTAATACCAAGGCGCGCATTGTCAACGCCGGCGACGGGGCGCACGAACACCCGACCCAAGCCCTCTTGGATGCCTACAGCATCAAGGAAAAGTTCGGGCGTGTGGCCGGTTTGAAGGTGGCCATCGTGGGGGACATCCTTCATTCCCGCGTAGCGTGGAGCAATGTGCTTTGCCTGCGGAAGCTGGGGGCGGAGGTGATGCTGTGTGGCCCCGTTACGCTGATCCCGAAGCATGCGGCGGAATTGGGCGTGCGCATCAGCCACGACCTGGACGAAGCCCTGCGCTGGTGCGATGTGGCGAACATGCTCCGCATCCAGATGGAACGCCAAGGTGGAGGACCCGCGTATTTCCCTTCGTTACGTGAATACACCATGCTTTATGGGCTGAACCGGGAGCGTTATGACCGGATCGGAAAAGAGGTGGTGATCATGCATCCAGGCCCGATCAACCGTGGCGTTGAACTCTCCAGCGACCTAGCGGATAGCGCGGAAAGCATCATTCTGCAACAAGTGGAGAACGGAGTAGCGGTGCGCATGGCCGTCCTGTATCTTTTGGCTGCAGGCTTGGACAGAACTGGAAATCCCTGAGAAAATTTGAGCAGTGTCGGGGGAATGCACCCCTGATTATCTTTGACCGCAACCGCTTCAAATAGGCGAAGCCATGAACTTCAACATTACCACCAAGGACAAGTACGCACTGGTCACTACGCAAGTGGACAAGCTTGATACCACCTGCGCACCGGAGCTCAAGAGCGAACTCGTCTACCTCAATAAGACGGATGTTCGGAACATTATTATCGACATGGGGAAAACGCGCTACTGCGATAGCTCCGGCCTCAGCGCATTGTTGGTGGCCAACAGGCTTTGCAAAGGCGTGAATGGAAGTCTGATCATCTGCGGCCTGCAGGAGCCTGTCATGAAACTGGTGCAGATCAGCCAACTGGAAAGCGTTCTTTCCATCGCCCCCACCGTGAATGAAGCTGTCGACCTCATCTTTATGGAAGAGATCGAGAAGGACGTAAAAAAGGAAGAGTGAACATGAAAAGAGTTCTACCCCTTTTTTTTGCATCACTTTTGACCGCCTCGGCCTTCGCACAGTGCACGCCTAACCAGCTTTATGCTGATAGCGTGTTCGGCGTGTGGCCCGATACCATCCAGAACTTCATGCCCGGTTCCGTGGGTGGTTTTTACACCGATACCCTGAACATCCTTACCCCTTCGAACGCAGGTGCGATCGATCCGCTTTTCAGCATTTTCACCATCGATTCCATCGCGCTGGATTCGGCTTCCGGGTTACCTGCCGGTCTTTCCATAATCTGCAATTCACAGACCGGAGCGGCTTGTACGTACTTGCCACAGCAGGTTGGTTGCGGATTGATCCAAGGAACTCCTGTTACGGCAGGTGTTTACCCCATTTCATTGCATGTTAAAGCTTATGCGCATGCGCCGTTCTTGGGTGCACAGGTGCTTCCGCAGGTATTCACGGGGTACAGCATCACCATTTCCATCGGTGCTGGAATGGATGAACTGAACGTGGCGAAGCTTAGCCGCGTGCGCAATTTGCCCAACCCGGTCTCGGATCGCACCACCTTTGAATTCTCCTTGGCCAAGGCCGGCGATGTGAAGGTGAAAGTGTATGACCTGATCGGCGGCGAAATGTGGAGCGGGCATATGCAAGGAAGGTCCGGCGTCAACCGTATGCCCTTCGATGCTGCGACGCTGGAAAATGGGATCTATCTCTACACCGTCTCGACCGCCGGGACCAGCTTTACCGGGCGGATGGTGGTCGGCCGTTGAATGTACCTAATGGAGCATGCAAAAGCCCCCGTTCGTTCGGGGGCTTTTGCATTGGACCCGTCGCATGCGTTTTGAAGTTACCACATTAGGTACAGGGGCGGCCCTCGCTGCGCGCGGCAGGTATCCATCGGCGCATTTGGTGAATGTCCGCGAGCGGCTTTACCTAGTGGATTGTGGGGAAGGCACACAAGAGCGGCTGCGGCAGGCGGGGATCAACTTCGGGGCGATTACCCGCATATTGATCAGCCATATGCACGGCGACCATTACCTCGGGCTCATGGGCTTGATCAGTAGCATGCACCTACAAGGGCGTACCACACCCTTGTATCTGCACGGCCCCGCGGAATTACGTGAAGTGATCGAACTACAATTGCGCGTGTCCAGGACCTACCTGCGCTTTTCCTTGCACTTCGGTACCCATGAACACCGCACAGGGGCTCCGGTTTTCACCGACAATCGCGTGGAGGTGACCGCGCTGGCCTTGGACCATCGTTTGGAGTCCACCGGCTATCTGTTCCGCGAACTCCCTCGGCCACGCAACTTGCGGATGGATATGCTGGCGCGCATACCCCTCTATGCGCGCCAAACCGTGAAAGCAGGAGAGGACCTGCGACTACCGGACGGGAGTACCATACCGAATGCAGAACTCACGTTGGACCCTCCTCCCACACGCGCTTACGCCTATTGCTCCGATACCGCGTACTTGCCCCGACTCGCGGAGGCGCTGCGGGCCGTGGACCTCCTCTATCACGAGGCCACCTTTACAACGGCCATGGCGGCAAGGGCGAAGGAGACCAAGCACAGTACCGCCCGGCAGGCCGGCCAGTTGGCCAAAGAGGCTGGTGCGAAGCAGTTACTTTTGGGGCACTTCAGTTCACGCTACAAAAGCAGCGATGAGCTGATCGCGGAAGCCCGGGAAGTGTTCCCCAACACATTAGCGGCCGAGGAAGGACGGACTTTTCAGGTGTGAACGGCTTCAAACCGTACTTTCGTGCTGTTTAGGATCATTCTAAAGAGCAGATGCGGATCAGGACATTGTTGGCGGATCGTGGAGAATTGGCACTGATCGGATTACGCGCCATTCTGGGTGCGGAAAGCCGTGTAGAGATCGTGGGTGTGGCCCGGAACTCGGATGATATGTTGACGCAGATCACCCGGTACCGACCCCATGTTGTTATGATCGATCATACTGCGGAGGGCTTCGGTGCGGAAAGCATACGCGATGGAGCCAAGCGATACAAGGGCACCCGCTTCGTGGCAATTACCCCCGACCCCTCGCAGCTCGCTTTGATGAGCGCGCTGCGCGCTGGTGTTACCAGCTATATCAAGAAGGACTGCGCCCCGCAGGAAATAGTGGATGCTGTGGTGAGCACCGGTGAAGGCCGGAAATTCTTCTGCGGAAAGATCCTGCATGCCATACAAGGGGCCGCCATCGATGTGGTGGGATTGGGTGAAGACGCCTGTTGCACCCCGGTCACCATCAGCAACCGCGAGGCGGAGATCATCGGTTTGATCGCCGAAGGATGCTCCTACACGGGTATTGCTGACCGCCTGTGCCTGAGTGCGCACACGGTGACCACACACCGAAAGAATATCATGCAGAAGCTTGGGGTGAACAATACGGCCTCACTAGTGGTCTATGCCGTGAAGAACGGATTGATCAGTCCGAACAGGTTCCTGTTCAACGCATAGATCTTTCGGACCTTAGCGCCATGGTTACATGGGTTGCGGACGTCGGTGGCAGCAGCTCGCGTTGGGCGGTCATCAACTTGGATGGCAGGGTGGAGATCCGCGAGGGCCTGCCCGGTTTCAATCCCAATTCCGGCGATCCCGACGCACTTTTGAAGGCGCTTTCCGCTTGGGCCGAACGGGATCCAAATGATGTCCATGAGGTCATTGTCTATGGAGCCGGATGCGGAAGCCCAAAGGGGAGAAACCGCATGCGGGAGGTGATGGGAACAGCTTGGCCCGTCGCAACGATCACCGTGGAGACCGATCTGCTCGGTGCAGCTCGTGGACTATACGGGTCAGAAGCAGGACTGGCCTTGATCCTGGGTACCGGCATGAACTGCGGTCGCTACGACGGCAAGGAACTACAGACGCCGATGCCGTCCCTGGGCTGGCTGCTTGGCGATGAAGGCAGCGGCGCGGATCTGGGGCGGTCACTGGTGAAGGAAGCGTTGTTGGGCCGATTAACGCAGGAACAGGAAGTTCTGCTTTTTCCCGAAGGCATCGACCGCGACAAGTTGATGCAGGGCGCCTATAGTGCCACGGGTCAGCAGGCATTTTTTGCCTCGTTCGCGAAAAGGCTTTCCACGAAAGGAGCGGGAGATCTCGCTGAACGGTTGATCGGAATGCGTTTCACGGCGATGGGAAAGGTCTTAGGCCATTTTTTTCCGCAGGAAGAAGGCTCTTTGATCAAAGCGGTAGGCTCGGTGGCGTGGGCCTTTGAGGAGCAATTAAAGTCCGCGCTTGGATCGAACGGGTTATTGCTTACTGCGGTGGAACGGAACCCGATGGAAGGGTTGGTGCGCTTTCACTCAAAGGCCCGGAGCTGACGGTAGAACCACCGACCACCACTGTTTTAAGCAACCCTAGGGCCGCTTGATTGTCCGATGCTTGGATGGTGTTCAATACCTGTTTTTTCTCCACTGCGGTCAGGTGCCAGCTCAAGCTGATCTCGTCGTCATCGTCGTGCCGTAGCTGTAGATCGATGAGGTGCAACGGGAAGTCGACCCATGCGTCGCTCTGCTTCAGCATCAGGTCGTAATCCTGGTCCTGTCCTTTTACGAAGTTGCCATAGATGTTCGACACAGGGTCCAGTAAGCGATCGAACAAGGTGCGTGCTACTGGCTTGATCTCCAATTCACGCTGCTTGTCCCGCATCTGTAGGATCACCACGCCGCCGGTGTTCTCGCGGATCCAATCACGGAAGGTGTAGAGGAACATGAAGGTGGTCCGGTAACCGTAGTTGTCGCGCACTCCCGCATCCATCACACGCATTTTCGGGCGGCTCGGCAAGGAGACGATAGGGGTGATGTAAGGAAAGGAAGCATTCATACGCAACGCGCTGCTGAGCTTCAGGTCCATCGGGGATTGGTTCTTGAAAAGCTTGGCGAATTCGATGCTTTCCGGTTGCACCAAGCTGTGGACGTGCCCTTCCGGCTCGATATCCGTGAGGTACGCAACTGGCTGCGGGCTGATCAATACGCGCCGCCCGTCGTTGGCGCTGGTGGGACTGATGACCAGCAACGGAGCTTTGCCTTCCGCGGCTTGCGCCGTAAGCGCTCCCAAACGGATGTCGAACAGACCACCGGTGAGGGAATCCATACGTTGTTCAAAGGCGAACCCCCGATCCAGCGTGTAGGCGCGGCCTTGGTCCTGCACCTTTCGGTACCGGATGAACATGTCGTTGGTGACCAAGCTGAAAGTAACGGGGTTCAGTATGTCCGATGCGAGGTGGTCCAAATGGCTTGGGTCGCCCACCGGTGCATGCTTCGCCGGATCACTGGCTGTGACCAATCGCATGAAATAAGTGGCCCCGATCAACCCACCGCTGCTGCCGGTCA
Source organism: Flavobacteriales bacterium (assembly GCA_016719225.1). Classification (GTDB taxonomy): domain Bacteria; phylum Bacteroidota; class Bacteroidia; order Flavobacteriales_F; family PHOS-HE28; genus PHOS-HE28. The sequence goes on from JADKAN010000001.1 coordinate 751,914, forward strand.
TTAATGCGGTGCGTTGGATGAGGTCGCCCCCCAAAATGCTGTCCGACACTTGGAGGCAGCGGAAGGTCCAAAGCAATGCCCGCGATCCGCCACCGCTGGTGTTCACTATTACGAGAACCGGTTTTTTGCCTGCGTTGGGCAAGGCTAGGTTGCGTTCTTTCCAGCGCTCCAATGTCTTCAATTCAAGGCGGGCATCACTTCCTGCTGCGGAAGTGTCAGTGCCCAAGGCCAATATGGTGCCGCGGTCGTAGGTGGCTGGCTTCACATCGTAATCCAAACCGTAGGCCTGTGCATCGTACAGAAAGCCTTGCGTGTGCAGGCTCAGGATGTTGAGCCCGATCGCCAGCAGTAGCATCGCCGTTACCAACCAGCCTTTTATCCAACTAGTGAGCGCGCTGTAGAGCATGAGCAGCACAGTGAACAGCAGGAACACGCTGGCCCCTGCAGGGATAGCGAAAAAGGGTGCGTTACTGAACGCTCCCAGCGCGATGAACGATACCACGATCGCCACCTCGAAAATGCTACCGTTGATGTGGTTCTGCCAAAGCACGGCGCGCAGTATCTCCTTGTCGTAGTGGGTGCTGCTGCGCGCCAGTGCCAGGCGGAACGGCCAAGTGAGGTAAGTGTCCACCCTCCATTTGCGAAGGTGTTGTGCGCGCCGCAACCAGCGGATGCTTCGCCGTTGTTCCTGCCGCTTTTGGGACGGAGCCTGGGGGATGATGTCCACCATGGGCTGCTCTTCAACAAACGAATCGATGTCCTTGCCCAAGAGCTTGTGCAGGTCCGTGTTGGTCCGCATGAAATAGAGACGTGCCAGGACAAGGAACAGGATGATCCCAACAAGGAAACCGGATAAGTGTAGCAACGCGGAAAGGGCAGGCACCAGCTCTTTCTCCGTTTGTAGGCGGAAAGAGCATACCAGGTAAGTGAGGATGAACAACACCGGGATGATGCTGTTATTGATGTTGAACTTGAGGAAGGGCTTGGCCAGCGTGGCCACGAACGGAAAGCGGTAGGCGTGCAACGTGTATGTGAACAAATTGAACGCGGTGATGAAGCCACCCAAGGCAAAGCCCAGGATCATGAAGGACCACACGGTGGCGGTGCCGAAATACTCCGGATAGAGGAACAGGTACGGGATGCCGTACTTAAGCCCGATGCTCTGCGTGATGTAGCCGAAGAACAGCAGCCAGCACAGCACGGTAACGTGGTTCTTCTTCAAGTGCAACAGCAAAAGCTGCAGCGGAAAGAAGAACATCACGCGCGCGGCGATCTTGCGGAATTTGGCCGTTCTGGTCATGGACCCTCTGCGATTTCACGCACCGGCCAAGGTAGGGTCGGCGCGCCTGTACGCCCGCCTTATACGCGAACTTTCAGATCTTGGCTACAACGGCGGCCATCACTTCGCTCTCCATGGCTTCCGCTTTCTGTTTCAGCGCTTCAGCCTCGTCCATAACCTCCTTTTGGAAGGCCGCGTCCTTGAACCCTTTGAAATTGGTGCGCACGTTGAGGTAAGCAGCTAATGCACCTGTACGCCCGCACATGGCGCCCACACCGCCGTCGCTGATGCTACTCTCCATGCCACTGTGGGTCATGGCCTTGGCGATGTCCATGCTTTCAACACAGGCACGCATGGTTTCCAATGGCACCAGGATAGCGCCTTTGGTGGCTTCGTGGATGGCTGCGGTCCGTGCGGACTTTTCCTCTGGGGTGCCTTTCGGCAATCCCAACGCCTGCAGAATGCGATCAAAAGCACGCGTGTCCTCATCCACCAGGAAGAGCAACTTCTCGCGGAGCACCTGTGCTTTTTCCGCCCAAGCGCTGAACTCGGCCCAACGATCATCCCAGCCGCGTTTGTTGGCGCTGAGATTAGCTACCATCCCGCCCAATGCAGCGCCCATGGCCCCGATGATGGCGGCCACGGAACCACCGCCCGGTGCGGGCGATTCCGCTGCCGTCTCCTCGGTGAAGCGGTTCAAGGTCATACTCACCAATCGCGTGTCGTCTGGATCTTCCAATTGATATTCGATCACCTTCTTACGCGGATCGAAAGGGGTCAGGTCGTCCAGTCCGAGCGACTTCACCGCGATGGTGATCTTTTCACGTTCGCTGATACCGAGACTGCGCTCTTGGCGCTTCAGGTAGAAATCGGCGGCGTCCAGGAGCGACTGCTTCGGCACCAGTCCCACCAGTTCGCTTCCGGTCACCCGTATGCCGCGCTCTGCCGCGCTCTTGCACGCTTCATCAAACGCAATGTGGACGGGCGTTACATCGCTGTCGTTCAAATTCAGTGACAACTGCGCGATGCCATATTCCTCAATGAACCAGCCAATACCCTTCACGGCTTTCAGTTTGCCGGGCATGATCACGGGCTCACCGTTGGCATCGGTGATGATCTTGCCGGTCAAGGTGCCGCCTTCGCGTTTTACCCGGCCGCTTTCCCGCAGGTCGAAGGCGATGCTATTAGCCTTGCGGACGCTGGTGGTGTTGAGGTTCACATTGTAGGCGATAAGGATCTTGCGCACGCCCACGGCTGTCGCACCGCTCCGTTTCACCGAGGCATTCCAAGCCGCAGGACCGAAATCGGGTTTCCAAGCCGGATCCACCAGCTTCTTCTCCAAACCTTCGTATTCACCAGCGCGGTTGTTCGCCAGGTTGCGGCGCTTTTCCTCGCGTGCCGCGGCTTCGTAAGCATATACAGGAATGCCCAGTTCCTTGCCGATACGCTCTCCCAAAGCGTGTGCGTAGGGGACAAGTTCTTCCATGGAAATGCCGCTGATGGGCACCAGTGGACAAACATCCGTAGCCCCGAAGCGCGGATGCTCACCATGCTGGCCACTCATGTCGATAAGCTCCTGCGCTTTCTTCACCAAGCGGAAGGCGGCCTCGCAGACCGGACCAGGCTCGCCCACGAAAGTGATCACGGTGCGGTTAGTGGCTTTGCCGGGGTCAACATCCAAAAGGCGCACCCCTTCTACGGCAGCAGCGGCTGCGGCAATGGCGTCGATCTTGGCACGGTCACGGCCTTCACTGATGTTGGGTACGCACTCGATAATGGGCATGGAATGTGGTTTTAAGGGAGCAAAGCTATGGGCGGGTCAGATGTCGGTTTTCAATGTTGGTCATGGCCGCGTCTGATGTCGATCGTTCTGAAGACCGCAATGCAGGCACGTGCACTCCCTCAACTCCCGTGGGGCAATACCATGCTGGCACAGTTGTTCAGCGCATGAAGGAACACCGAGGTCCAAATGCTACCGGTCTCTGCCCGCGCATACCCCAGGAAGACGCCCAGCGGAAGTACATAAAGCAGTAGGATGTACCAATCGTATTGCTGGTGGACCAAGGTGAAAACGCCTGCCGTGATGGCGATGGAGGCATGTTTGTCCAGGAGATGGCGTAAAGAGCCATACAGTAATCCGCGCAGCAGGAATTCCTCGAAAATGGCAGGGGCGAGGCCCAAACCGAAGAACAGCAGGGGATAGTTAGTGGCCGAGGCCATCACCTTTTCCATGAACAGGCTGTCCATTTCCGGCAGGAAATAGGCTATTCCCTCCAATAGAGCGAAGAGCAGGATGAAGCCGCCGGTCCAAAGAGCAACAGGACGAAGCTTCGGAAGCGACAACGCTAGGAAGAATCCCGTGCGTTCGCCTTTCCAACGGCGCACCAAGTACAACAGTAACGCCAAGCATACCACGCCCGAGACCAAGGATACCAAGGCGATGACGTTGCCATTGGTGGACAACTCCATCCAGCGCTCTTGGAACCTGGTGGTATCCAACATGGCCATGGAGAAGCCATCTTGGGTGAACTCCGGCGTAAGTGCTATGACACGCCAGATAAGCGTGGCCATCTGGGCGAACATGAAGCACATGAACACCAATGAGAAATAGAGCAGGCCGCGGGCCATTTCCAGTCCAGGCGGGCGCAGTGGCGTGGGTTCCGGGGTCGGGAGCGGCTCAAAGGACGATGCCATCAATGATCACTTTGTGGATATGGTCGTTGCCGAAAGCGTAGGGGAGGTATGCCAGTGAAGGCAAAGGGTGTGTTATGATCAACGAAGCTCGCTTGCCCACTGTAATGCTGCCTAATTCCTCTCCGAGCCCCATGGCCGCTGCGGCGTTCTGGGTCGCTGCATTAATGGCCTCTTCCGGCAGCATGCGCAACTGGATACATGCTAAGGAAACCACGAAATTCATATTGCCGCTGGGCGTTGTGCCCGGATTGAAGTCCGTGGCCAAGGTCACCGGAAGACCAGCGTCGATGATCTCCCTTGCCGGGCCGTAGGGAATGCGTAGGAAGAAGGAACACGATGGAAGGAGTGTCGGGAATATCGTTCGGCCGTTTCCCGCTTTGGAAGCAACCAATGCCGTTAGGTCGGCCGGTTCCAGCACTTCTAAATGATCCACGCTGAGCGCACCGTGCTTCAGTGCAGCCTGTATGCCGCCAATGCTGGTGAATTGGTTCACATGAACTTTCCCCAGAAGGCCATGTTCTTTGCCAGCGGCAAGCACACGTTCCATTTCGGGTACCGTGAAATAGTTGGTTTCGCAAAAGCAGTCCACGAATTCCGCGAGACCCTCTTCGGCCACTTGCGGAATGATGGTGTCCACGATGAGGTCCAAGTAGCCATTCCGGTCTTCCTTGAATTCGGGCGGTATGGCGTGGGCGGCCAGCAGTGTTGCTTTGATACGTAGTGGCAGTGCGGCTTTCAAGCGTTTGACCACACGGAGCATTTTCAGCTCGCTGTCCAGATCGAGCCCGTAACCGCTTTTGATCTCCACGGCCACCGTGCCTTGGCGCATCATGCTTTCCACACGCACCTTGGCCTTCTCGAACAACTCATCCTCTGCCATCGCCCTCAACCGCATGGCGCTGTTGATGATGCCGCCGCCTTTCGAAGCGATCTCTTGATAGCTCAATCCGTTGATGCGGTCCACGAACTCGCCTTCCCGGCTGGCCGCGAATACCGTGTGGGTATGCGGGTCGCACCAACCGGGAAGTACGTAGCCACCCAGTGCATCAACGATCTGCGTTCCGCTCTCACTGTGCTTTTCGGGTGGCACTCCTTGTCCCAGCTCAACGATACGCCCATTTTCAGCCAGCAACCAGCCATCCTCCATCTGCGGCAATTGCCGCATCGCGGCACCGGCCAAGTGGTTCGTACCTGCGGGGTGGGTCCCCACAAGCGCTTTCGTGTTCTTGATCAATAACCGGCCCATGGCGGGCGAAGGTCGGTAATGGGATCCGACCACGACATAACGATATGGTCGTCCGGTCAGATCTGATAATACTACCTCACTGATTCCAGCTTGCGTTGCAAGGCATCGACATTGCGTTGTACGTCGGCCTGGTCAGAAGCCTTGTCTTCGCGGGTCTTGGTAGCGTCGGGCACTGCTTCCGTGTACTTGGCGATATCAGACTGCGTCTTGGATTCGTCCTTCAGGGTGCTCGCTAACTTGGATTCGTTCTTGGTGATCTTCTCCCGCGCCTTGGTCAATTTTTTCAGATCCTTCGGATCCTGGCTGTTCGCCCAACGCTCGTTCTGAAGGGCGATGTCCTTTTCCATAACGTTGTGCTCCTTCTGCAAGTCCAATTTCTCCTTGGAGATCTTCTCCATCTCCTTTTGCGCTTTGGTCAGCTTTCCCTGGGCCTTATCCTGCGTCTTCACGGCACTTTCGGTCTTGCCGGTCGACTTCTCCAACTTCTTTTTCTGGGCGTCGATCTGTTCCTGCACCACTGCTTTGTTCATGCGCACGGAAAGGTCGCGCATGGCGGAAACCATTGCAGGCGTTTGAGGAACCACTGTATCGCCATGAAGAACGGCAATATGTAACATGGCGGCGCCTGCTTTCTTGTCTTCCGAAGTGGTCGCAACAAGGGTAGCAGGAGTTGCGTTTCCGGCAGGGAACAAAACGTTCTCCGCTTTCATCACATCGCCCGTTTTTTTAAATTTAGCCGCAGGCAGTGCCTTTTCAAGCAGATCACCCAGCTGGTTTGAACGGGTCTCGAACACCTGCACGGTATAAGCCGGCACCATCACGGTTCCGTTCTTCAACGAATCAAGCCCTACAGCTAGTTCGTGGTTCCACGAAAGGGCAGTACCATCAGCCAACTTCTCCTGCGCGGAGACTACTGCGGCCATGCCGATCGAAAGCGTGAAAAGGGCGGAGTAGCGAAGCATTTGTTCCATTGAAAGTGGTTTTTGAACAGGCCTTAAAGTTAAGCGTTGGGCATTGCACTTTTCGTGCCGATCGCGTTCGGGACTGTATTCTTCAATAATATGGTGCCGACATGTCGAAGAGGATGAGGTCCAATGGTCATTATCAGCAGCGATCGGCCAGCGGACAGCGGATGATTGTTTTGATCTATTGCCTGGACGACTCGATCTCCGCAGCCATCCGAATGATGCCTTCATCCTGCGGGAATTACAATGGTTAAAGGCTAAATAGTCACGTGAAAGGGGTAATCCGGCCAAGGTGCCGATCTTTGCGCCCCTATCACTAAGCTGACCCCGGTTTCAATGCGCATCGGCATAGTATGTTATCCCACCTTTGGTGGCAGCGGCGTGGTCGCCACCGAATTGGGCATTGCCTTGGCCGAGAAAGGCCACATTGTGCACTTCATCACTTATGATAGGCCTGTCCGGCTTGGTGCAGGTTTAGCGAATATCTTCTATCATGAGGTGCGTGTGAGCGACTATCCGCTCTTCGATTACCAACCCTACGAACTGGTGCTGACGAGCAAACTGGTGGACGTGGTGAAACACGAAAGGTTGGATCTTCTGCATGTGCATTATGCCATTCCACATGCCAGCGCAGCGTGGATGGCCCAGCAGATCCTGCGTTCCCAAGGGGTGTGGATCCCCTTCATCACCACTTTGCACGGTACGGACATCACCTTGGTGGGGAAGGATCCCAGTTTTGAACCGGTGATCACCTTTGCCATTGAGCACAGCGATGCGGTGACGGCGGTCTCTGAAAGCCTGCGAGAGGATACCTACGCACATTTCCCGGTGAAGCGGTCCATCCAAGTGGTGCCCAATTTCATTTGTATGGAACACTATCAAGGCTTGGTGGATAGGCGTGTGCGGGAGCGCTTTGCTCCCAATGGGGAAAAGCTGCTGGTCCATGTCAGCAATTTCCGCCCGGTGAAGCGTGTACAGGATGTGCTTGCGATGTTCAAACAGTTACGGAACGAACTGCCGGTACACTTACTGTTGATCGGGGATGGTCCCGAACGCCAGCACATGGAATCCATCTGCAGGGCCGAACGTACCTGTGATGAGGTGTTTTTCCTCGGGAAGATGACGGAGCCGGAAAGCATCCTGGCGAATTGCGACCTGTTCGTCCTTGCCAGCGAAACGGAGAGCTTCGGTCTGGCTGCTTTGGAGGCCATGGCTTGCGGCGTTCCAGTGGTGTCATCCAATACCGGTGGAACGCCTGAAGTGGTGGAGGAGGGCGTATCGGGTCTGTTGAGCCCTGTAGGTGATGTGGATGCAATGACCGCCAATGGCATGAGCATCCTAAGTGATCCTGCAACACACGCACGTTATAAGGAGGGTGCGCTGCGAACGGCCGCAAAATTCGATCTGAAACTGGTGCTTCCCTTGTACGAGTCCTTGTATAGTGAAGTGGTTGAACGTATGAAAGCGAATGGAATTCATCAGTGATCGGGTAAGTACGGAACACACGGACAGCAAGCTCAGTGTGGTGATCGGTGCACGTATCAGCAGCTTGAAAATGGCGCTGCTCTGGGGCTGGTTGCTAGCCTGGTCGCTTTGCGGGGTATACTTCTTCACTGAGCTTTCCCGCACGCCGCCTGGCGACCTCAAAGCGGCTTTGATCGTGCTGCTCGCTTTTTGGGCCTACTTCGCCTTCCGGACCGCCCGTACGGCCTACTGGCGGGCTAAAGGATTCGAACTATGGAAACTGGACAATGATGAACTGACGGTGAAGAACAGCCTTTACGGATACGGCAAGGCCAGCAGCTATTTTGTCGCCAACATCCAACGCTTCGGAATGCTCAACATGGAGGAGACCTCTTGGAAATGGCAGATGAGCGATTCATTCTGGACGCGTGGTGCGGAGCGTATCGGCTTTGAATACAACGGCAAGAAGATAGCCATAGGCCGCGGATTGACGGATCTTGAAGCGGAGAAGCTCGCGCGGGTCATGGCGCAGGAATTGCGCAAAGTGCGCAAAGCTGGCGCTTGAAGAACGCCAGTGTTGGATCAGCCGGACCGCTTATCAGGTCATTCAGTTCCGATACGGAACACGTTCCCTCGGATCCGGCGCGTCAGCACGCCGTCGATCGTTTCCTCGACCACTAATGCTTTTGCCGTTCCCGATGAAAGCGCTTGGTCAATAGTGTTCACTGCGCCCGCCGGAACGCCTGCTCGCTGCAATTTGTCCAGCAAAACGGATCTGGTTTCAAGTAGGATCGGTGTGGCCAGTTCCATGGCCAATTTGCCCCTGTTCCTAACGCGGGACGCGTTGTCCCGGTAGTTTGATGCTTCTATCAAATGGGAAAGTCCGACCACGGAGCAAAGCTTTGCGAATTGTGCATTGCTGCCCACGGCGAGTACCACTTTTCCACCATCACTACAGGCGAATAGTTCGCCGTAAGGTGCAATGTTTGGATGCAATGTGCCCAAGGGTTCGGCCACATGACCGGCCATTAACCAGTTGGTGGCCTGATTGACGAGACCGGCCAAAGCGGCTTCTTCCAGGAATACTTCCACGTAGGCGCCTTGGCCGTTGGAATTCCGGTCCAGCAAGGCCAGTAACAAGCCCTCTTTCAGTTGGTGGGCCGCCAGCACGTCGATCATGGCCACGGGCATTTTGGCTAAGTGCGTCCCGTCGGTCCCTGTCATTCCGATGTACCCTGTTTCGGTCTGCAGCACAACGTCATAGGCGGGTCGCGCAGGCTGATCTACATACCCGCCGATGTGGCCATGTATCAGCTTTGGGTTGAGCTCACGGAGCCGTTCCCGGGTTAGACCGAGCTTCTCTGCATCAGCGGCAAGGTGATTCGTGATGAGCACGTCCGCCTTTGCGAGCAACGCGTCGAAAGCCTTAAGCCCGTCAGCGGTCGTGAGGTCCAAGAAGACATGTTCCTTACCGGAATTCACACTACTGAAATAAGCGCTTACAGGAGATGCCGGATCTTCCGAGGGCAACTTCCATTTCCGTGTGATATCACCGCCAGCTTTGGGGTTTTCGATCTTCACCACACGGGCACCAAGTTCCGCGAAGAACATGCCTACGGCCGGCCCCGCGAGCACGCTGGCGGTTTCGATGACGAGCAGGTCTTTCAGCATGGGACGAAAGTAGCTGGCGTGCTTCGGTGATCCGTGATATCCGGTATCCATCCTAGGTGCTTGAGTTCTATGCTCACGAGGTTCCTGGGAGTGATCAGCACGAATGAACCTTTGGACGGCGCAGGCGCTGTAAGCATTAAAGCGCTGTGGATAAATACGGGCGGATACCTGCTGAGCCGCAGGTGTCGGGTCCAATTTTGTACCTGATGCAATTCCCCAGATCATCAAATGGAACTGAACCGCATACTCTCCTACCTGCGCCTTGGTGAGCACGCCGAATCCCCGGAGCTGGCCATGGAAGCCATCGAGCGTGGGGTGGTCTTCCGCGGCACCAACATGTTGATCTTGGTATGTGCCATCATCATTGCTTCTGTGGGCCTGAACTTGAACTCCACGGCGGTGGTGATCGGGGCCATGTTGATCTCTCCGCTTATGGGGCCCATCATGGGTGTGGGTGCAGGACTTGGTGTGCTTGACCTTTGGTTGGTGCGGCGCAGCCTGAAGAATCTAGCATTTGCGGTTGCGATAAGCTTGGCCACCAGTGCACTGTACTTCCTACTGAGCCCATTGAGTGATGCACACTCGGAGATCCTCGCGCGCACGAACCCCACGATCTGGGACGTGCTCATCGCCTTGGCAGGCGGCTTCGCAGGAATCATCGCCACGGCGAGCAAGGAAAAGGTGCGCGGCAACGTAGTGCCCGGAGTGGCCATCGCAACCGCGCTGATGCCGCCTTTGTGCACTGCAGGTTATGGTTTGGCACATCTTAACTGGACCTATTTGGCTGGTGCACTCTATCTCTTCCTGATCAATTCCGTGTTCATCAGTATCGCGGCATTAGCAACCGTGCGTTGGCTGGGATACCCTCAGCGCTTCGTGGAAGACCAGAAGCTCACCCGCAAGATCAAGCGCTATACCACATGGATCGTACTGGCCACTGTGCTTCCGAGCATCTGGTTAGCCTATCGCTTAGTGGTACAGAACGCCTTTGCCCACAAAGCCGAAGGTTTCATCGCATACGAATGCACGGTTCCTGAGAATTATCTGCTCGACAAGAAAGTGGACCCCGCGAACCGCACCATTACGCTTACCTACCTCGGGAACGGCATCACACCGGAAAGACGCACGCTAATGGAGGATCGGCTCGCTGCGCACGGCATTGCCGGTGCTGAACTGGACATAAGCACAGGATTGTCGCTTCAGGAATTGGACACGAAGGACCGGGAAAAGAGCGAAGGCATGCAGCGCCAGATCGATGACCAGTCCGCATTGGTCGCTAAGTTGGGAGCTATGCGCGACAGCTTGACGCAGATCTCAAAAGGCGGGGAGGCCTTGATGAACGAGGCGAAAGCAATGGAGCCCGGATTGAGCTGGCTCGTGAAAGCGGACCTTCCCGGTACCACGTCCAAGGACAGCATTAAACAACTGGTCGCCGCACATTTCGTACATTATCCCGATACCGCAACCGTGGGTCGCATGCAGCGATGGCTGAACGTCCGGCTCAACAACAAGCACTTCGTGCTGACCATAACGGCCGACAGTGACGAGCAGGGAAAAGAAGGCATAGGCGGTCGAAAACGAAAATGAGCAAGAAAAGAAGTACGTCGAAGAAAGTGGAGGTCCGTCCGTTGAACATGGACGCATTTGATGATTTTGCATCAGCCATGGGGGCTGCCTACCCGGATTGGAGCGGAGGACTGTGGAAGCGCGAGACCATTTCCCGGCTGGTGGGGTTATTCCCGGAAGGACAGCTCGGTGTGTTCGTGAACGGTAAGTTGGCAGGATGCGCGCTCACTGTCATTGTTGATATCGATAAATTAGGCTTGGACCACAACTACAGGAAAGCCACAGGGGACTACACATTCAGCACCCATGATCCCAAGGGGAACGTGCTCTACGGCATCGAGGTATTCGTTCATCCGGAATACCGTGGCATACGGCTGGGAAGGCGCTTGTACGAGGCGCGCAAAGAACTCTGCGAACACCTCAATCTCCGCTCTGTGATGTTCGGGGGGCGCATTCCTAATTACCACAAGCACGAAAAGAAGCTCACGCCGAAGCAATACATCGCCAAGGTGCGCGAGAAGGAATTGCACGACCCGGTGCTCTCGTTCCAGCTTTCGAATGATTTCCACGTGGTGCGCCTGCTCAAGGGATACATGCCGGACGATGTGAACTCCATGCAGTACGCCACGTTGATGGAATGGGATAACATCTACCACGACGAAGCCGCCATGGGTGGCAGCTGGGGACGCAACGTGCGCCTTGGACTGGTGCAATGGCAAATGCGCAACTATAATGGCATCGACGGCCTCTTTGAACACCTCGAGTTCTTTCTCCAAGTAGTGAGCGGGTATGGCAGCGACTTCGCGGTATTTCCCGAATTGTTCAACGCTCCGCTCATGGCTATGTATGATACACAAAGTGAGGCGGAGGCGATCCGCAGTCTTGCTGAGCACACGATACCCATCCGCGACTTCATGGTGCAAGCGGCCATGAAATACAACGTGAACATCGTGACCGGGAGCATGCCGTTGGTGGAGGAAGGGGTGCTGTACAATATGGGCTTCCTTTGTCGCAGGGATGGGAGCTGGGAACGTTATGAGAAGATCCACATCACCCCCAATGAAAAACGTGCATGGGGTATCCATGGCGGCAAGCAAGTACGTGTCTTCGACACGGATTGCGGCAGGGTTGGCGTAGTGATCTGTTACGATTGCGAATTTCCGGAACTCGTGCGTTTGTTGGCGTTGCAGGGAATGGAGTTGCTGTTCATCCCCTTCCTCACGGACACCCAGAACGCATTTTCACGGGTCCGACAATGTGCTATGGCACGGGCGATCGAGAACGAGTGCTTCGTGGCGATCGCTGGCAGTGTCGGGAACTTGCCCAAAGTGAAGAACATGGACATCCAGTATGCTCAGAGCGCCGTGTTCACACCTTGTGATTTCGCATTCCCGGCCACGGGTATCAAAGGAGAGGCAACGGCCAACACGGAGATGGTCCTGGTCGTGGACGTGGACATGAGCCTGCTGCGTGACCTGCACCACCGGGGCAGTGTGCAGAACCTGAAGGACAGGAGGGATGACGTTTACACATTGAAGCTGAATTCGGATACTTAAGGAATAGGCCACGCTCCAAAAGACTTTCGGAGATGCATTGAACGCTCGGTTTTGTAGCGTCCTGGATCCGTGCCGGGACTGTTCCAAGAGCCACTGTTAATGGAACTATTCCTGTCGTGTTGTGTAAAAATGAACGCTCCCGGTCTCTCACCGGGGTCCGCTAAACTCTACCGACCTTCGCACCATGGCCATCCTGCTTTCAGACGCTGGGCTTCACCGCCAACTGTTGCCGCTTACCTATACCAGGCCGTTAGGCGCTTTGCGCTGTGGTATTCGCACGCAAGCCGAAGCGTGGGGGGCGATCTCCGGGCTGCCCATAGGTTTCCTGACCGAGTCCTATCTGCAAGCCAAGTTCCCTCCGGTTGAAGCGGAACGGCTCTACGAAGTGCATGGTGGCCTGCTCGCGCACAAGAATGTGGTGGACGCCGTTCTGGATCTGACGCCCGGTCAAGTGTTGATGCAGGGTGGAAAGCCGCTTGCGTTCTGCTTACAAGGCACAGCGCACACAGCAACCATGGATTGGCAGGTACCGCCCGCCTTCCTGACCCAAGTGGAGTACAGCGGCACCGTGTTCTTGATCGAACGGCCTTGGCACGTTTTCCAATCTTGCGGCGTGGCTTTGAGTAATGATCTGGACCATGTCACCGCAGGTAGGAAGAGCGCACCCTTGAGTGCTTCGAACACCGTGATCGGTGATCCAGCCATGGTTTTTTTGGAGACAGGCGCTAAAGCCGAAGCCAGCATTTTCAACACCGCGAACGGCCCCGTATACATCGGAAAAGGTGCGGAGGTGATGGAGGGGTGCATGCTACGTGGGCCTGTGGCATTGGGGGAGAATGCCCAGTTGAAAATGGGTGCGAAAATTTACGGGGCAAGCTCTTTCGGGCCGGAATGCCGTGTAGGCGGGGAGGTGAGCAACAGCGTGATGCAGGGATACAGCAACAAGGGTCACGACGGTTTCCTGGGCAACAGCGTGCTAGGAGAATGGTGCAACCTTGGAGCGGACACGAACACGAGCAACTTGAAGAACACTTACGGCGACGTTACTGCTTGGAGCTACGCCGCTGAAGCGTTAACACCGTCAGGCCAGCAATTTCTGGGTCTGGTGATGGGTGATCATGCCAAAAGCGCCATCAACACCATGTTCAATACCGGCACCGTGGCAGGGCCCTGTGCGAATATTTTCGGCGGTGGTTTTCCGCCCAAACACATCCCGGCTTTCGCTTGGGGTGGTGCCGAAGGCTTTGGTACCTACGCGCTGGACAAGGCTTTCAGCACATGCCGCCGTGTGATGGAGCGCCGGCATGTCCCCTTTACGCAAGCGGACCAGGAGATCTTGCGGCACGTCTTCCATGCCACAGCGAGTTACCGGGACTGACAACTTCGCAGGCGCGGCGAGGCGGCACGAAGGTTGTCCAATGCATCCAACGCGCAGGGCCGGTCCTTGGAGCGGCATCGTACTTTTGAAACCGACACTTTGGCCACCTGTTGCATGAGCGAGATATTAATGAACGACAGCCCTCTGTTTTCCTCTGAAGTGATCGAGAATGAGCACGAGACCGAGTTGATCCCCTTGATCACCGCGGAGGATGAGGAGTTGATGAATGCCGAGAAGACCCCAGCGGAGCTTCCCATTCTTCCATTGCGCAATACCGTGTTGTTCCCCGGCGTAGTGATCCCGATCACGGTTGGCCGCGATCGCAGTATCCGATTGATCCAGGAGGTTTATCGCGGTAACCGCACACTCGGGGTGCTCAGCCAAAAGGATTCGAGCATCGAGGAGCCGCGTGCTGAGGATCTCAACAAGGTGGGTACCATCGCCACCATCATCCGCATGTTGCGTATGCCCGATGGCAGCACTACAGCGGTTATACAGGGCAAAAAGCGTTTCGAAATGATCGAAATGGCCCAAAGCGATCCATACTTCACCGCCAAGGTGAAAGAGTTCGAGGAGCTGCGTCCGGAAAAAGGTGACAAAACCTTCGAGGCACTGGTGAGTTCCCTGAAGGACCTTTCCATCAACATTATCAAAGCCAGCCCGCACATTCCCAGCGAAGCAAGCTTTGCCATCAAGAACATCGACAGCCCCAGTTTCTTGGTGAACTTCATCAGCAGCAACATGAACGCCGAAGTGGCGGAGAAGCAGCGGATGCTCGAAGTGGCCGACTTGCGCGACCGCGCCAACATGCTGCTCGCGCACCTCACCAAGGAGCTGCAGATGCTGGAGATGAAGAACGAGATCCAGAGCAAGGTGCGCACCGAGGTGGACAAGCAACAGCGCGAATATTTTCTGCACCAGCAGATCAAGACGATCCAGGACGAACTCGGTGGGAATCCCGTCGAAATGGAGATCGAGGAGATGCGGGAGAAGGCCGCAAAGAAAAAGTGGACGGTGAAGACCGGCGAACTCTTCGAGAAGGAACTTGGGAAGTTGCAACGCATGAACCCGCAAGGGGCCGAGTTCAGCGTGCAATTCAGTTACGTACAGCTGCTGTTGGAGCTACCATGGGGTGAATACACCAAGGACAATTTCGATCTGAAAGCGGCGCAAAAGATCCTCGACCGTGACCACTTCGGCCTGGAAAAGGTGAAGGAGCGCCTGATCGAACACCTCGCCGTGTTGAAGCTGAAAGGCGACATGAAAGCCCCTATCATCTGCCTGTTCGGCCCTCCCGGTGTCGGCAAGACCAGTTTGGGTAAAAGCATGGCCGAAGCATTGGGCCGCAAATACGTACGCATGAGCTTGGGCGGTCTCCACGACGAGGCCGAGATCCGCGGGCACCGTAAAACCTATATAGGCGCGATGCCGGGACGCCTCATCCAAAGCCTCAAAAAGGCGGGTACGAGCAATCCACTTTTCGTGTTGGACGAGATCGATAAAGTGGGCAAGGATTTCCATGGGGATCCAGCTAGCGCGCTCTTGGAGGTCTTGGATCCTGAGCAGAACCACGCCTTCTATGATAATTACGTGGAGATGGAATACGACCTCAGCCGCGTGATGTTCGTGGCCACGGCCAATTCCCTGAGCACCATCCACCCGGCCCTGCGCGACCGTATGGAGGTGATCGAGGTGAACGGCTACACCTTGGAGGAAAAGATCCAGATCGCCTTGCGACACCTGCTTCCCAAACTCCTGAAAGATTCAGGCATCAAGCCGAAGCAGTTCAAGCTCGGAGAAGGTCTATTGGAGGCCATAGTAGAGAACTACACCGACGAAAGCGGAGTGCGTACGTTGGAAAAGCGCATCGCCAAACTGGTGCGATACCGTGCCAAGCAGATCGCACTGAAGGAAAAGTTCAGCACGACCCTTCAAGTCGCTGATCTGGTGAAGATCTACGGCCCGAGCCATGCTCGCGACAAATACCAAGGCAACAACGTTGCTGGCGTTGTTATCGGTTTGGCCTGGACGCCTACCGGTGGGGATATTCTTTTCTTGGAGACCAGCATCACGAAAGGCGAAGGCAAGCTCACCCTTACGGGAAATCTGGGCGATGTGATGAAGGAAAGTGCCATGATCGCTTTGGAATATCTCAAGGCCCACAGCAATATCATCGGGCTGCAGCAGGATGTCTTCAAACGTTGGAACGTACATATCCACGTGCCTGAAGGTGCAACTCCCAAGGACGGACCATCTGCCGGGATCGCCATGATCACGAGTATCGCGAGTGCCTTCACCCAGCAAAAAGTGCGCAAGTACCTGGCCATGACGGGCGAGATCACCTTGCGGGGAAGAGTGCTTCCCGTGGGCGGCATCAAGGAGAAGATCCTCGCCGCGAAACGCGCAGGCATCAAGGAGATCATCCTCAGCCAGGACAACCGCAAGGACATTGAGGAGATCGATGCGCGCTACGTCAAGGGCATGCGATTCCACTACGTTTCCGAAATGATCGACGTGGTGAAACATGCACTGCTGAAGGAAAAGGTGGAGCATGCGCTTCAAGTGGCCTGAACCGAACGGTCCAAATGAAAAAAGCCGGCTTATTAAAGCCGGCTTTTTTCATTTGTTCATTGCGTGGAAGGTTCCTCTCATATTTGCCGTTCAACTCCTGTATATGCGCACCACGGTCCCTCTTATGCTCGTTCTGACCTTATTCTTAGGGGCCTCAGTGACGCAGGCACAACAAGGTAGCGCTGTCTTTTTGGAGCCCCATCGCGGATTACTGGTAAAACGCGATTCAACATTTGAATTGCTTTTCCGGTTCCGCATGCAGGACCGCGCTGCGTTCACCCATAAGGTCGGTGATGACCTGGAAGATGCCTCAGCCGCGTTCCTTGTTCGCCGGTTCCGCATAAAATTCGAAGGTTTCGCCCTTTCTCCGAGGCTGAAGTACAAGGTGCAACTGGGTCTTTCGGAGAGCGACCAGAACGTCGGCGACGGCAGCTCGCCCAGCCCATTGCTGGATGCACTGGTCACGTACGCAATTACCCCGCACACCTCCGTCGGTTTCGGCCAAGGCAAGCTGCCGGGTGGGCGCCAGGCACTGGTCTCCTCCGGCGAGATGGAATTACCCGAACGCCCTTTGGCTAACGGTTCCTTTACCGCCGACCGGGATTTCGGTCTATTTGCAGACCATTCACTGAATGCCGGTGAACAGGTGGTGCGGTTGCGGGCCGCAATTACACAAGGGGAGGGTAGAAGCGCTGCTTCCGGGGACCTAGGACTGAATTACACCGGCCGTTTGGAATGGTTGCCTTTAGGTGCCTTCAGCGGCAAGGATGGTGACTATCAGGAAGGCGATCTGTTGCGTGAACCAAAACCTAAGCTTTCCATCGCTGCCGCGTTCAGCACCAACCGCAATGCCCGACGCAGCTTAGGGGTGAACGGCCCGCGCTTTCCGGATGGCCAAGGACGCACCATCGACACCTTCTTTGCCGACATGCTCTTCAAGCACAATGGGTGGTCCTGGCAGAACGAGTTCAACCAGCGGCATACCGAGGGATCACCGGTGTTACAGGACACCGTGACGAACGCCATCACCGCGGTGGACGAGGGTTGGGGGATCACTAGCGAGTTGGGTTGCATGGTGGGCAAGCGGTCGCAAGCGGTTGTGCGCTATTCGGCCTTCATGCCCGGGGATCGCGTGGTTTCCCGCTTTTCCCAGCGCGAGGAAGCTTGGGCGGGTTGGTCGTATTACCTCAATGATCACCGGGTAAAATTACAGTCGGCCGTGACGTACACTTGGCAGCACGGCGTTGCGGACTTCTCGCGAATAGGAAATCAATGGGGCCTGTTCCTTCAGGTAGAGATGGGTATTTGATGGATATCCGACCGCATCCATTGGCAAAGAATTGAACAATGCCCAGCTTTAAGTAACGATCATACTTTTCGCTGGTTGATATCAGGTGCTCATCGATCACCGGTTCCCGTTAAGCTTGGTCTATTTTTGCGGTCATGATCAGCAAACGCGCGAAATACGCGTTGAACGCACTTCGTGAACTTGCACGCGACGAGAAGGGAGGACCTCTTTCAGCGGCGATCATCGCAGAGCGTGGACACATACCCGTGAAATTCCTCGAGGCGATCCTTTTGGACCTGAACCGCGCGGGTATCATTCTGAGCAAAAGGGGACGTAACGGAGGCCATGTGCTACGGAAGCCCGCCACTGAGATACAGATGGCCGAGGTCTTGCGGTTGTTCGACGGCGCGATCGGGCTGGTGCCATGCGTTACTTACAATTACTATGAGCGTTGTGAGGAATGCGTGGACGAAGAGACATGCGGCATACGCGATGTGTTCGTCGGGATACGGGCCGCGACCGTGAAGCTGCTCCAATCCGCAACACTAGCGGATGTGCTCAAGCGGGAGCGAAAGCTGCGTAATTAGCTCTTCGGACCATCTTTCTCGAACCTTGGTACTCGGCTTATCCGAACTGGCACTAACGTCGCCTTTCCATTCGTTTTCATATGCATCCCGGCTCCGGTAAATGATAGCCGCTAGTTCTTATGTCCGTAACACAGACCTGCCTGGCGTAAGTGATCTGGCCGAAGGAGCTGTTGAATGAGAGGTCGCCTTTGGTCCACAGACCACGCGCCTGCCATGACCGACAGGGTATTGAAGGGGTACGTAGTCGTTCCAGGACCCGGGTAAAATTAATTTGACAGGAACCGTATACGCATCTACATTTGCCCTAAATCCTATATGACATATAGGATTTAGGGCAAACATGAACCCAGAATATGCAAGGCATGGCTCAAACCCTTCGGAACCACATTCGGTCCACCATCACTACGACCCTCATTCTCGCCGCCTTCATAGCGGAGGCGCAGAAGGTGCAGACGCACCAAAGCCTGGTGTGGTATGCGAATACCACAACGATCAAATTAACCGATCGATGGGCGGTGAGCTTTGATGTTCAAGAGCGACGGTTCGTAGGTCCTGGGGCCCAGCATCAATTCTTGGTCAGGCCTACCGTTATCCGGGATCTTGGCAGCGGTTGGGATCTGGGAATGGGCGGATGTGTGTTCTGGCAAAGTCCACAGGACCCGCTCTCCACGTCCACATTGGTCGTTCCGGAACTCCGGCCCCATATGGAACTGAACGAGCGCCAGAAATTGAAATATTTCCGCTTCAACCAGCGCTACAAGATCGAGGCCCGTTTCTTCCATAATGTCGTGGACAATGAACTCGTGGAGGGATACACGTTCGGAAACCTCCGGTTCCGTTATCGGGCAGGAATCGATCTCCCCTTGATCAAGTCTTCCGGCAAGGGGCCAGAACGCCTCACGTTACGGTTGAACGATGAGGTCCTGATAAATGTCGGGGAGAAGATCATAGCGAACACCTTCGACAATAACCGGGCGTACATCGGCCTGGCCACGAACATCACCCCCGCATTGGGTCTTGAGGTGGGCTACTTGAACTGGTTCCAAGAACGATCGAACGGAAAGGACTTCTACAACCGGAATATCCTGCGCATAGCACTGTCGCAAAAGATCGATATGGGAAGACATGCGCACACACCTGCGAACGATCCACCGAAAGGATGAGACACACGAATACTCTGAGCGAAAGACCTAACAGATCACCAACCATGAAACGACCACATCAGTTCACCCTTGCAATGCTTTTCATAATGCTTGGCACCGCCTGCGGATCTGCGCCGGATGACCCAGCCCAACATGATGACGCACGACTGCGTGGTACCATTTCCATGTCCGGGGCATTTGCTCTATATCCTTTGGCTGTGAAGTGGGGAGAGGAATTCACCAAAATAAACCCGGATGTCCGTTTCGATATCCAAGGCGGTGGCGCCGGAAAGGGAATGACGGACATGCTGGCAGGATCCGTGCAACTGGGGATGATCAGCCGTGCTATCGGTGAAGAGGAGTTGGCAAAAGGCGCATATCCGATCGCAGTGGCAAAGGATGCCGTGCTCGCGACGGTCAGTTCAACCAATCCCCATCTGGCGGCGTTGAAGGCACGTGGTGTCACGAAAGAGGATCTGGAGAATATCTGGATCAAGGGAACCGTAAAGACGTGGGGCGACTTGCTGGGTGATGGCAGTTCGGATGTGATCTCGGTCTACACCCGGAGTGATGCCGCAGGCGCTCCGGAAACGTGGGCGAAGTTTTTGGGAGGGGCACAGGAAGACCTGCAAGGCGTAGGTGTGTTCGGCGATCCGGGTCTGGCGGATGCCGTGACGAAGGATCCGCTCGGCATCGGATTCAACAACGTGAATTACGTGTATGACATCCATACGCAACATCCGTTCCCCACATTGGCCGTAGTGCCATTGGACCTTGATGGAAGTAGATCCATCTCGCCGAACGAGGATCTCTATGCAACCCTGGATGTATTGAACACGGCCATCGTGGACGGGCTTTATCCATCGCCTCCCGCACGACCCTTGTACTTCACTACATTGAATGCACCCAAAGACCCATTGCTGCTTGCCTTTTTGGGATGGGTGCTCACGGATGGGCAGCGATTCGTGCCGGAAGCCGGTTATGTTCCGCTTCCGAAAGCCTTGGTGGAGGAGGAGCACTTGAAATTAAAAGGAGCTCCGGCTACTTCTGCAAAGTGAGCCATGGGGAACAGAATATTCCTTTCGGACCCTACTGCCTGCACGGCGGAAGTCGTGGCAGGTGCTCGTCTCCTCGCTGTTGCGGATCGCGTCGGCCCGGACCGTGCGTGGCGCCGGGCGGCAATGGACAATTTGATGCGCGTGGTGGTGGCGATGTTCGCTTGGTGCATGCCCTTGCTTCTTCTGGCCATCGCCATAGGACTTGCCGTAAAGGCGATGCCGCTGATCTCGACCACACCTTTGATGGACTTGCTTACATCATCGGAATGGCGACCCTTGAAGGGCGAGTTCGGCTTCTTGGCCTTCATCGTGGGCACCGTTGAGGTCACTCTAATCGCGGTGCTTCTCGCGGTTCCCTTCGGTGTGCTTTCCGGGATCTACCTGTCCGAACATTCGAACACAGCCACCAAGCGGTTAGCAGTGCCCGTCCTGGATATGCTCGGTGCCATTCCCTCCGTGATCTTCGGCATATGGGGTGTGGTGCTCATTGTTCCGTTGGTCCGCAATGGGATCGCACCGTTTTTCGGTGTTGCTTCCACCGGATACACGGTCCTTACCGGCGGCTTGGTGCTTTCGGTCATGGTATTCCCTTTGATCACGCAAGTGGTGCATGAGGTTGTTCGCACCGTGCCGAACGGCTTGCGCGATGCCGGACTGGCGCTTGGCGCTACCAATTGGGAGACCACGCGGAAAGTGGTCGTGCGTAAGGCACTGCCGGGGATATGGGCTGCTTGCATCCTTGGCTTTTCCCGTGCTTTCGGGGAAACCATCGCAGTGCTCATGGTTGTCGGCAACGTCGTACAGATCCCGTGGAACCCGCTCCAAGCCGGCTATCCCATACCTGCCCTGATCGCCAATAACTACGGGGAAATGATGAGCATCCCGATGTATGACAGCGCGCTCATGTTCGCAGCGTTGCTGCTCTTGGCCATCGTTCTCGCGTTCAACCTATATGCGCGCCGCGTGCTGAAGCGCATGGAAATAAGGGCCAACTGAACATGGAAAAGTCCACACGTAACAGGTTGCTTCAAGAGCAGGCCGCGCTTTGGATGATGCGCTCAGCTGCGTTCGTCGTATTCGCGAGTTTGGTCGCCATTATCCTTACCATCGTGGTGAAGGGCTGGTCCTCCTTGTCCTGGGAAATGCTGACCAGCACGCCGCAGGGCGGATATTACCTTGGAAAGGGTGGCGGGATCCTAAACGCCATTGCGGGTTCCGTCTATCTGGCACTCGGGTCCACCGTGCTCGCCACGGGGATCGGCCTGCCCATCGCGCTGTATTTGAATGTCTATGCCTCGCCATCCGGTCGTTCGGTCGGGATGATCCGTACCGCGCTCGATGTCCTGTTCGGTGTGCCCAGCATAGTTTACGGATCCTTCGGTTTCGTGCTGATGCTCTGGGTCGGCATCAAAGTGAGCCTGTTCGCGGGCATTATCGTCGTGGGCCTGCTAGTGGTGCCCATTGTGGCCCGTACCATGGACGAGGTGCTTCGAAGTGTGAGACCTGAAATGAAGGATGCCGCTTTCGCCATGGGCGCCACCCGTTGGGAAACTGCGTGGAAGGTCGTGGCAAGGCAAGGACTTCCCGGGTTGGGCACGGCCCTGCTCATGGGTTTTGGAAGGGCTATCGGTGACGCCGCGTCGGTGATGTTCACCACTGGATTTACGGACCACGTTCCCGGGTCCATCATGGATCCCGCCGCCACGTTACCTCTTGCCATTTTCTTTCAGCTCAGTTCACCAGTGCCCGAAGTACGGGAGCGCGCCTATGCTGCAGCGCTTGTCCTCACGATGATCATCCTGATCCTGAGCATTTTCGGTCGCCTTCTCGTCAAACGTTCCTCAAAGCATACCATCTGAACCATGCACACACCAAGAACCACATTAAGCGTCCGCGGACTGCACGTGAACTACGGCGACCATGCTGTGCTGAAGGATGTTAACGTCGATTTCCCCGATCGAAGGCTCACGGCCATCATCGGGCCATCAGGCTGTGGCAAGACCACCTTGCTCCGGACCTTGAACCGTCTTATCGACAACACCGAGGGAACACGGATAACGGGTGAAGTGCTGCTCGACGGACAGGATATTTACGCACGTGGCGCTGATGTTACCGGACTGCGCAGGAAAATGGGACTATTGAGCCAACGGCCCACTCCGCTCCCTATGAGCATCTTCGACAATGTCGCGTTCGGCATGAGGATCCACGGAGAACGGCCCAAGCAGCAGATCGCGGAACGCGTGGAGTATTTTCTGCGGCATGCCAGTTTGTGGGAGGAAGTGAAGGAACGTTTGCATCAACCAGCAGGAGGGCTATCGATCGGTCAACAGCAGCGGCTTTGCTTGGCCCGTGGTCTAGCGGTGGGTCCTGAAGTGATCTTGGGCGATGAACCCACGTCCGCGCTGGATCCCATAAGTACCCGCCACATTGAGGACAAGTTCACTGAGTTGAAAGAGCGCTATGCGATCATCATCGTTACCCACGTGCTGAGACAGGCCCGACGTTTGGCGGACCATGTCGTTTTCATGTACCTCGGGGAAGTGGTGGAACAAGGTCCCGCTGAACAATTGTTCAATGACCCTCAGCACGAGCTGACGCGGGCGTACATCTCCGGAAGTATCAGTTGAACAGGTAATTGCTGCGTGGCATGAAACGTGGCCATGACGAACTTTGCCGTCCATGGACCCTCGCAACATCGCCATTGCAGACCTGACGTACGACCTACCGGAGGACCGGATCGCCCAATATCCGCTCTTCAAACGGGACGAGGCCAAGATCTTGGTTTTCCGTGATGGGCAGATCAGAGACCGGCAATTCTGCGACCTGCCCAATGAATTGCCTAAAAACACGTTGCTAGTGCTGAACGACACGCGCGTGGTGCATGCCCGCATCCCTTTCCGACGGGTCAGCGGCGCATTGATCGAGTGCATGGTGCTTTCTCCGGAGCAAGATCGGTCCATGGAGCAAGCCCTTCAGGGCATGTCACCCGTACGTTGGTGGTGCATGGTCGGCAATGCCAAGCGCTGGAAAGGGGAGGAGCTCATCGCGGAAAAGGGAGGGAGTGCGTTGAAGGCAGTGCGCATTGAATTCCATGACGGCGAACATCTCATCGAATTCAGCTGGGATGGCGGTGGAAGCTTTCTTGAACAGCTCGACCGTTCCGGGGAAGTTCCATTGCCGCCGTACATGCGCAGGACTGCTGAGGTAAGCGATGACAACCGTTACAACACCGTATTCGGTGAGCGTCCGGGTTCGGTGGCGGCGCCCACTGCCAGCCTTCACTTCACGCCGGAGATCCTCGACGCCATTAAGAGCAAAGGCATTTCTTCCGAGCGGGTAACGTTGCATGTGGGTGCGGGCACTTTTCTCCCTGTGAAAGCGGATACTATGGTCGATCATGCTATGCACAGTGAACAGGTGCGCATTCCCCGCGCTTCGGTGGTGCAGCTCTTGGAGCATCTGGGTAATGGACCGGTGGTGCCTGTCGGAACAACCGCGCTCCGAACTGTCGAAAGCCTCTACTGGTTCGGTGCCGACCTTGCTTTGGGCGCGGAATTCACGCAACTGAAGGTCGACCAGTGGCGTCCGTATGCCGCGAAACCGCCTGTGCCTGTGGATAAAGCGCTGCGTGCGGTGCTGCAATGGTTGGAAAAGAACGCACTCGATGCCGTTGCTGGCAGCACCAACTTATTGATCGCGCCAGGCTATGAATTCCGGCTCGCGGATGGTCTTATTACTAATTTCCACCAGCCGAAAAGCACGTTATTGCTCTTGGTCGCAGCGATGATCGGTCCGCAATGGCGCACGGTCTACGCGCACGCCCTGGCCAATGGCTATCGGTTCCTGAGCTATGGCGATGGCTCGTTACTGTGGCGGAAGCGGTGATCTAGCGCGCGTTGCAGTCGTGAAGCGGCGGTCCGGATACTACCCGCGCATATCTTGCGTTCCAATCCGCGAGAATCCCAACACATGCACAGACCGCTGCGCTATTTGGCCACTGTTCCATTTTTTACCGCGTTCTTTTCCTTCGGCCAATTGGGCGGTGATGCTGTATTCCGTGTGCTGGATATCCCTTCCTCTGCGCGCATTTCGGCTTTGGGCGGTTCGCCTGTCGCCGTTTATGACAACGATATCAATTTGGGCCTCTTCAACCCGGCGCTGTTGAATTCAAGCATGGCCAAGCAGGTCGCGTTGAGCTTCATGCCATACGTGGACGGCATCAACTTGGGTTACGCAGCTTATGGACACAGTTTCGACAGCGTGGGCGTGACCATGAGCGGGTCCGTACAGTACGTGGATTATGGCACCTTTACCCGCCGTGATGAGACGGGTGCGGACCAAGGCACTTTCAGCGCCGGGGAATACGTGGTCCAAGTGGGTGCTGGCAAGGCGATCGACAGCGTGTTCAGCATGGGCGTGAACCTGAAGTTCATCACCTCGAACCTTGAGGCCTATAATGCTTCGGGCTGGGCGGCTGACATTGGCGGCGTTTACGTGAAGCAGTCCATCGGCCTGACCATCGGCGCTACGCTGCGGAACATCGGCTTTGTAAGCAGCACCTATGACGGGACCAAGGAGAAACTACCGTTCCAAGCACAGCTTGCGGCCACATACAAATTCAGGCACGCCCCGTTCCGGCTGGGACTTTCCATCGACAACATGCAGCAATGGGACCTCACCTACAAGGATCCTGTGCAGGTGGACCAGATCGACCCCGTGACCGGGGAGATCATCACCAAGAAGGTGACCACTGTGGACAAGGCGCTTTACCACGTAGTGCCCAACGCTGAGATCCTGTTCGGACCCAATTTCATGGTACGCATGGGCTACAATTACCGCCGTCGGCAAGAGCTGGCTGCTGATGTTAAACCGGGCCTGTCCGGTGTGAGCTTCGGCATCGGCTTGAAAGTGAGCCGCGTGATCTTGAGCTATAGCTATGCGCAATTCAACCTTGCCGGGGCGAGCAACACATTCACTTTGGCTCTTCGCTTCGCGGATCTGAAGCGGACCACTGCGGGATAATTTATCCTGGGAGGTGCAGGGTTTATAGTGAAATAGCCTTGCCTCACGCGGCAAGAAAGCCATTTTGCATAGTCCTGCCTGCTCTACCGTATTCCGCATTTAGACCAGCCTTAAGCTCTATGAGGTCGAGCTCTTCAACGCATATGCTCTACGCCTTTGCAACCTGCGGCAATTTCACTGCGCCTCGAGCCTCAACCCGTATTTTAGCGCACCCCATGCGCCGTATCAACATCGCCATCGACGGTTTCAGCAGCTGTGGAAAGAGCACGCTGGCCAAGCAGCTGGCGCATCATCTGGGGTACACTTACATCGACAGTGGTGCCATGTACAGGGCCATCGCGCTGTACGTTGTGGAGAATGGCTTGGTGATAGAAGGAAAGCTGGATAAGCCGAACCTGTTGCGCGTGCTGGACAAGATCGAAATCACGTTCAAGCACGACGATTCCACCCAGCGCAGCGAGACCTGGTTGGACGGACGCAATGTGGAGCACAAGATCCGCGGCATGGAGGTGAGCCGGCATGTCACTCTGGTCAGCCCTGTGCCGGAGGTTCGCGCCAAGCTGGTGCAGATCCAACAAGCCTTGGGTAAGGACGGCGGCGTGGTGATGGACGGCCGTGATATCGGCACGGTCGTTTTCCCGGATGCCGAAGTGAAGTTTTACATGACCGCCCGTCCGGAAATACGCGCTAAGCGCCGCTATTTGGAACTGGTTGGCCGGGGCGTGGAAGTGGACTATGCCAGCGTACTGGAGAACATCGAACGCCGGGATGACGACGATACCAAGCGCGAGGCTGATCCACTGCTGAAAGCTCCGGACGCCTTGGAGATCGACAACAGCGACCTAACCGCCACGGAACAGTTCGATCTGGCCTTGGGTTTTGTAGTGAAGACGATAGGGGTGGTCGCAGAGGCGTGAGTTCCGCTCGGAAACTCAAGGTTTCGCGAACCTTACACTGGACAGGTCGATACCGATCTGTGCGGCAAAGTCCTCGATAGTCCCCCATCCTACACTCGCCCTGTTGGCATTCACCTGTGCCGGTCCGCGAGATAAAGCTTCTCACGAGCGTTCCTATAATACCCGATCAACGAGCCATACTTCATCGGGATCCCCTTTTCACCGTTCTTGAAATCCTCGAACATGCAGAGAAATGCCGGATCCAGATCACCGGTATCAATGGCTTTTTCGATATATGGCATGATGCGCTTCCATTGCGGGGAATCAGCATACTCCGGACCCCGATGATGCCAAAGCAGCAACCATGGGGTGCCAGAGGATGAGCCAACAGTACGCGCTGTCGGAAAGCCCTTGTTTTCACTGAGCGTGATCAGCTCTTCGAAGATCAGGCTGTAGTTCCGTAAATTAGAAGGGGTTGCTTCCCGGTTATCTTGATCTGTCGTGTACACACGCTCCAATTGATCGATCATCGCGGAATCGGCATGTGCGGCGAACTTCTTGGTTGCTTCGGTCTGCTGGTCCCTGAATGGTTTCGAAGCATTCGAGGCAAGGAAGGCCGTATAAATGGAGTCCTGATAGACCGAGGGGACGAAGCCATGCTCGACACCTTTCAACAGGAATTCATTGGCCTGGTCTTCACGTCCAGCACGCAATGCCGCGAGTGTGGCGTCGAAGTATGGACCTAGGTCCCGATCCACTAGCTTCAGTGCAGAATCATAAAGCGGGACGGCTTTCGTGTATTCGCCAGCGTCCACAGCTGCATCAGCCTCGTTGATCAACTGTTTGTGCCGCACGGAATTCTCTTTCGGGGTTTGCGCTATGCTCGGCAATGTGCTCGCCAAGCAGATGGAAAGGATGATCATGACCTTCATGGAAATATGTTGGTGTTTGTATTGTTCAATGTGAGAACCATGGTCCCGCATGGATGATCGAATATAGATGATCACCGTTCCGCGAACCGGGCCTTGGACAGGTCCAGACCGGTGCGGAACGCGAAGTCCTCGATAGGACCTAGCCCTACCGATGCGCGGTTCGCGTTCAGCGTGGCCCGGTCGACGAGATACCAATTGGAAATTTCCTTTCTGTTAAAAGTGAGCAGCGCGCCATAGGTCATCGGTTTCC
The DNA here is from genome assembly GCA_016719225.1 of Flavobacteriales bacterium. Classification (GTDB taxonomy): domain Bacteria; phylum Bacteroidota; class Bacteroidia; order Flavobacteriales_F; family PHOS-HE28; genus PHOS-HE28. Next base: position 779,479 of record JADKAN010000001.1, read on the forward strand.
CTTCCGTGACGTCTATCATGTCCTGGAACGGTGCGAGGTGATCAGGCGGCAGCCCACCCCGGTTGATAGCCGTTCGGATATAATCGAGCACTTGCTTCAATTCCGGGCTGTCCGGATCATTCTCCAATTGTTTCAGGAGCAATCTTTGTGGATGATAAAACGCCATTCCTACTCTCAACGGTGTAGGGTATCCGTTCTCCTTTACTAAGTCAAAAAGCCGATCGAATACGCTGCTATCCGTGCCCAATACCTTGGTGCCGTCGCTCTCCTCCTTCACTATATAATAGCCCCCGACGGCCTTCAACTTTCGGATCAGGACAGTATCCGCGTGAGCCAGCCACCGCGCATTCATGTAGTCGCGCATGTTCAAATAAGGCATACTACGCTCTGACATCAGGAAGGCTTGCATTGTGGAGTCATACATGCCTTTTACAACTAAGCCGTTTTCGGTGCCTTTGATCAGCAGGTCGTTAGCGCGTTGATCACTCCCGGCTTTCAGGGCGTTCAATGCGGCGTCGAAATAATCGTTGCCCATGAACCGTATCAGTGCGAAGGCAGAATCATAGATGGCCATGGCCTGTACGAATTCACCATGTGCGGATGCCGTTGCCGCGCGGTCCTTCTGAAGTCCGTAAGTGATGAACTTATCCTTGGGTGACTGGGCGTTGCAGAAAATGCAGGTGAATAGAAGGAGAAGGAACGCGCTCAGCGGCTTCATTCCGTGTCGCTTTATTCCACCAACGCGCTCACGGCTGTTTCCGCATCCTTCGCGCCTTCCACAAAGTCCAGCACCTTCAGCATCACCCGGTCCAGTAGGGTATCCGGGCAACTGGCGCCACTAGTCAGCACGATGGTGATAGGCCGCTTCGTAGGCAGCCAATCCGCCGTGCGCTCCAACTTGTGCGATGGATAGTTGAAGTGCTCGATCTCGCGAGAACTGAGCAATTCCTTATCCCCGTTAATGAAGTAAGTGTGGAATTTGCCTTCCAGCAATTCCACGATATGGCTGGTGTTGCTGCTGTTGTAGCCGCCAACGACCAACGCGAGGTCGGCCTCTTGCTTCAGCAGTTCGAGCGTGGCATCCTGGTTATCATTGGTGGCGTAGCACAGCGTGTCGCGCGTATCGGCAAAATGATCCTTCAACTCGGCCTCGCCATATTTCTTCAGCATGACCTGCTTGAGGTGATCGGCGATAGCTTGTGTCTCCGTTGCCAGCATGGTGGTCTGGTTCACCACGCCGATGCGTTGCAGGTCACGGGCCGGGTCGAAGCCCGGAGTGCAACGGGTTCCGAAGAGTTCATGGAATCGCACCAAAGGCAGATCGCCCGTGATGATGCGCCCGAGTGCCTCCGTTTCGGCCATGTCCTTCACGATCACTGCCGGTGAGCCTTGAGCCGTATGGCTGAAGGTGGCGCGCGTCTCCTCGTGCGCCGCCTTCCCGTGAATGATCACGGTATGCTTCGTTTCCCCGAGCTGCGCACTGCGCTTCCAAACCTTCTCCACAAAAGGGCACGTGGTGTTGTGCTTCAGTGGGTCGATGCCCAAAGCCTTCAGCCGGGCCTCGGTCTCCAACGTGGTGCCGAATGCGGGGATGATCACGATGTCAGCGCTTTTCAGCTCGTCCCAGTCCATGAGCATTTGCCCGTGCGTGTCCTGGATGAAGCGCAGACCGCGACCTTCGAGGTCCTCGTTCACATCAGGGTTGTGGATCATCTGGCTCAAGAGGAAGATCCGCTTGCCGGGGTTGTCCTCCAGCGCTTTGTAGCTGATCTCGATGGCATTTTCCACACCATAACAGAACCCGAAATGCCGGGCCAGGATGAAGCGCACCGTACCGAGGTCCAGCAAGGTTGGCGTAAGGTCCTTTTTCTTAGGGTCCTGCACCTTACGGAACGCTTTCAAACGGCCGATCAGGTTGGAGCGATAGTGGACTGGAATATCGAAGGAGCGCAAGGGAAGGACGGTTTAGGGCAGGAGAGCCAATAGTGAATGAAGCGGTTTCCGCCTCAAAAGTACCTTTCACATCCGGGACAGCGGCGGATCTCGGCCCACCTCGTCCAGAGGTCCACTAAATCCCCAACTTGCTGATAGTCCGGCGGAATTGCTTATTTTCGCGCCCCCAAAACAGGGAACGTCCGTGCAGCGGCATGGCGGGCGCAACAACCAAAAACCCTCGCGGGCATTGCCGCCCCGGTCTGCGATACAAACGGAAAGTGAATGTCATCAGTAGAGAATAACAAGATCGTCTTCGCCGAACCACCGGCCGATTTCGATTGGGAAGCGTTGGAAACCAGCGGTCCCAAGGCCACGGCAGAGCGTGCCAAAGTGGAAAAGGCGTATGAGGATACCCTCAGCAGCATCACCGAGAAGGAGGTGCTAATGGGTACGATCGTCGGTCTGAACAAGAAAGAGGCCGTGATCAACATCGGCTACAAGAGCGAAGGCGTCGTTCCCTTGAGCGAATTCCGCTACAAGCCGGACCTGGCGGTAGGGGACAAGGTGGAAGTGTACATTGAGAAGCAGGAGGACAAGACGGGGCAGATGATCATCTCCCACAAGACCGCCCGCGTACACAATGCATGGGGCAAGGTGAACACCGCCATGGAAAGCGGCGAGATCATCACCGGCTACGTGAAGTGCCGCACCAAAGGCGGTCTCATCGTGGACGTGTTCGGCCTCGAGGCATTCCTGCCCGGCAGCCAGATCGATGTGAAGCCGATCCGCGACTATGACCAGTACGTGGGGAAGAACATGGAATTCAAGGTGGTGAAGATCAACCAGGAATTCAAGAACGTTGTGGTATCCCACAAGGCATTGATCGAAGCAGAGATCGAAGCACAGAAGAAGCAGATCATCGGTGGCCTCGAGAAGGGCCAAGTGCTGGAAGGCACGGTGAAGAACATCACCAGCTACGGTGTATTCGTGGATCTGGGCGGCGTGGACGGTCTCGTCCATATCACCGACCTGAGCTACGGCCGCGTGAGCCATCCGGAAGAGGTGGTGAAGCTGGACGCGAAGATCAACGTCGTTATCCTCGATTTCGACGACGAGAAACGCCGCATCGCCCTCGGCCTGAAGCAGCTGAGCCCGCACCCATGGGATTCCTTGGATGCCAACCTCAATGCTGGTGACAACATCAAGGGCAAGGTGATGGTGATCACGGACTACGGTGCTTTCGTGGAAGTGGCCCCCGGCGTGGAAGGCTTGCTGCACGTGAGCGAAATGAGCTGGAGCCAGCACCTGCGCAGCCCGAAGGACTTCCTGAAGGAAGGCCAGGAGGTGGACGTACAGGTATTGAACATCGACCGCGAAGAGCGCAAGATGAGCTTGGGCATGAAGCAACTCGCCAAGGATCCTTGGGAGGACATCGAGTTCAAGTACCCGGTGAACTCGCGCCACACCGCCAAAGTGCGCAACTTCACCCACTTCGGCATCTTCGCAGAGCTGGAGGAAGGTGTGGACGGTTTGATCCACATCAGCGACCTCAGCTGGACCAAGCGCGTGAAACACCCGAGCGACTTCTGCAAGATCGGCGACGAGATCGACGTTCAGGTACTGGAAGTGGACAAGGAGAACCGCCGTCTGAGCCTCGGCCACAAGCAAGTGGAAGAGAACCCATGGGAGGTGTTCGCCGACACTTTCAAGCCCGGCAGCGTGCACGAAGGAACCATCACCAGCCGCACCGGCAGCAACTTCACCGTGGCATTGCCATACGGTGTGGAAGGCACCGTGGCGCTGAAGCACCTCAAGAAGGAGGACAACAGCAAAGCCGAAGTGGAGGACAAGCTCCCGTTCAAGGTGTTGGAGTTCAACGGTGAGGCCCGCCGCATCGTGTTGAGCCATACCCGCACCTTCGAAGAAGGGGATGACGTCATTGAAGCAGCACCCGCCAAGCGCGGTGGACGCAAGGCCGGCGAGGAGCATGGCCACGGCCAAAGCCCAAGCGTGCGCAGTGTGAACGACAAGGTGGAGAAGTCCACCCTCGGTGACCTCGGCGTACTGAGCGACCTGAAGAACGCGATGGAGAATACGGAGCGTGGGGGCAAAGCACCCAAGCGCAAAGCCCGCCGCGTTGAAGAGGACGATGCCGACTTCGAGGACATGGAAGGTTAAGCTTTCCTAGTATGAAACGCGAAAGGGCGGTCCGCAAGGGCCGCCTTTTTTGCACCTGCTTACAAAACCTAACTTGCCCGCCATGTTCCGGTATATTTCACTGTTCATTTTCAAGCTTCTCGGCTGGAAGCTGATCGATTTGCGCCCAAAGTCGGCAGGCAGCCCCGTCTTCCTCGGAAGTGCCATCTATCTCGTGGTGCCGCATTCCAGCAACTGGGATTTTTTCCTGGGCATCATGGTCCGTAGCATGGCCCGTATCCACGCCAATTACTTGGCCAAGAAGTCACTCTTCGACGGCCCGTTCGGCTGGTTCTACCGCGCCTTGGGCGGCTATCCGGTGGATCGGTCCAAAAGCACCAATCTCACCGATCAGGTAGTGCGATACTTCCGGACCGTGCCGGATTTCTCCATTGCCATCACCCCGGAAGGCACCCGTACAAAGGTTGCTGAATGGAAGACCGGCTTCTGGCGGATCGCAAAAGAGGCGAACGTGCCCCTGATCTTATCGAGCTTCGACTATGGGCGAAAAGAGGTGATCCTGAGTGAACCTTACTTCGTTGGCGAGGACATGCAGCAGGACATCGCGAAGCTCATGGAATACTTCGGATCCTTCACAGGCAAGAATCATTGAGGACGGCACCATCTTTGGTATGCATGTGCGATCTTCCAAGTATTTCCATGCGCTTCCTATTCTCCGCACTTGCTTTCATTCCACTCTTCCTTTTCGGTCAGGGTCGCTTCCCCGATATGAATGGAGAGACCACGGACGGCAAAGAGGTGCATCTGCCTCAGACCGGGAATGGAACATGGACCATTGTTGCCGTCGCGTGTGGCAAGAAGGCCCAGCCCCTTTTGGAGGAATGGTTCGCACCGGCCTACAACCGGATGGTGGTGAAGAACGGGATCTTCGCCGCCAGTTACAATGCGGAACTTTACCTCGTACCGGTCTTCACCGGTCTTGACAAGGCGGCCTATGGAGCCAGCATGAACAACCTGCGTAGGAACGTGGACGCCGACATCGCACGCCGGGTTGTATTCTTCAAAGGAGATGCAGCTGCGCTGCTCCAAGCCTTAGGCATCAAGGACAGGGACATACCGTATTTCTTTACCGTGGACCCCAGTGGTAATATCGTTCATCGCGAATCCGGCAAGTTCGATGTGGACAAGCTGGATGCTTTGGAAGAACCGATGCTTTGATCGCGCGCAACACCGGATTAACTTCGCACCCCTAAATCACCTCATGAAGACCATGCAGATCCCAACTATCCTCGCCTCCATGGCATTGATGTTCGCCTGTGGCTCCAGCCCAGCGCCGGAAAGCAATGCACCATCGGTTGTTGCAACTCCTGTGACCCAGCCTGAAGAGGCACCAGTGCCAGAAGCCGATAAGGCTGAAGGTGATGGCCTCTTCGCCGTCATCAGCACCCGTCTGGGTGAGATCAAGTGCAAGTTGGACTTCGAGAACGCACCGATGACCGTTGCGAACTTCGTAGCGCTGGCTGAGGGTAAACAACCCAATAAGGCCAAGGCTGATGGCGTGCCGTACTATGATGGTACCATCTTCCATCGGGTCATCCCGGGTTTCATGATACAAGGTGGTGATCCCGCTGGTTCCGGTGCCGGTGGACCCGGTTACACCTTCCCCGATGAATTCGTCCCCACCTCCGATCTCTACAAGGGCGGTTATGCCCGTGGCGTAATGGCCATGGCCAACCGCGGTCCCAATACCAACGGGTCCCAGTTCTTCATCATGCACCAGGACTATTCACTTCCATACAACTACTCGATCTTCGGGAAAGTGGTCTCTGGCATTGAAACAGTGGATGCCATCGCTGCCTTACCCCGCACATCCGACCGGCCGAACGAGGAAGTGAGCATGAAGGTGAAGATCGTTGCTGTTGGCAAAACAGCCAAGGCTTTCGATGCCGTGAAGGTGTTGCAGGCCAACAAGGACAAGTTCAAGTAGTCGGTTCCGAAGAGCAGGTCTTGAACCGCATTTGTGATTGACCTGAAAGCACGTGACCATATCATCCCATTCAACCTAAACCAAGAATATCGTGGAAAACACAGAACTGGGCGAAGGCCTCTTCGCAGCCATCAAGACGAACAAAGGCACCATCACCTGCCAATTGGAGTACGCTAAGACACCTGTAACGGTGGCGAACTTCGTCGCTTTGGCGAAGGGCGAACAAAAGAACACGGCCAAAGGTGCAGGTGTTCCATACTTCGATGGAATTCTATTCCACCGCGTCATTTCCGATTTCATGGTGCAATGCGGCGACCCGACCGGTACCGGTATGGGTGGTCCGGGCTATGTGTTCCCGGACGAGATCGACCGTAGCTTAAAGCATGATGTGCCCGGCAAGCTCAGCATGGCAAACGCCGGACCGGGTACCAATGGCAGCCAGTTCTTCATCACGCATGTGGCGACGCCTTGGTTGGACGGAAAGCACACCGTTTATGGCAACGTGGTGATCGGTCAGGATGTGGTGAACGCCATCACGCAAGGCGACAAGATCGAGACGGTGTCCATAATCGCCAACGGCAGCGATGCCAAGGCGTTCGATGCCAAGAAAGTCCTAGAGGCCGAAAAGGCCAAGTTCAAGGCGCGTTAACGTCTACCGTGCCCGCCACCGGGCCTTCCTCCTCCTCCGGAGTTTCCGCCGCGCTGTCCGCCACCACCGGGCCCGCGGCGGTTTCCGTTGGAACCGCTGCGTTTCACGCCTTCCGCCTTGTATTCGGGGCCGCTTCCGAATCCTTCGGGCAGGGGCATCTTGTTCACCGGATAGCCGATCAGGGCTTCGATCCTGCCGAACTCGCGCATGTCCTTTTCGGTAACGAACGTGATGGCCTGACCTTTCTTGGAGGCACGGGCCGTGCGGCCCACGCGGTGCACGTAATCCTCCGGGTCCTGGGGCACGTCGTAGTTGATGATCAGGTCGATATCATCGATGTCGATGCCACGGCTCACCACGTTGGTTGCCACCAGGATGCGGAGCTTGCGGTTGCGGAAGTCCAGCATCACTTGTTCACGCTCACCCTGCTCCAGATCGCTGTGCATGGGCTGCGCGTCGAAACCACGCTTGGCCAAGTGCCGAGCGAGGTTCTTCACCTCGATCTTCCGCCCGGCGAAAATGATGATGCTGGTAGCCTCGTTGGTCTTCAGGATCTGCTCCATCACCGGCGCTTTCTGGGGCTCATGCACCACGTAGGCTTCCTGCTTCACGCCTTCAGCGGGTTTGCTCAGCGCGATGCTGATCTCAATGGGATCATGCAGGATGTTCTTCGCCAGTTCGCGGATCGGAGGCGCCATGGTGGCACTGAACATCAACGTCTGTCTTTCTTTGGGCAGGAACTTGATGATGCGGTTGATGTCGTCGATGAAACCCATGTCCATCATCCGGTCCGCTTCGTCAAGGACGAGGAATTCAAGTCCTTCTATGGATACATAACCGAGGTTAAGATGGCTGAGCAGCTTGCCGGGCGTCGCCACGATAACCTCCGTACCACCCGAAAGCGCTGCCTTCTGCTGATCGAAGGAAGCACCATCGCTCCCGCCGTATACGGGCATGGAAGTAATGGGGGTGAAGTAGGCGATGGCCTGCATCTGCTGGTCGATCTGTAAAGCCAATTCGCGCGTGGGGACTACGATGAGCGCGCGAACCGAACCTTCCACCCTGGGCTTGTAGCCGTAGATCACTTCAATGAGCGGAAGAAGGAATGCTGCGGTCTTTCCGGTACCGGTCTGGGCACAGGCGATGAGGTCACGCCCCTCAAGCGCGGCAGGTATGGCCTGTTGCTGGATCGGGGTAGGGGTGCGGATGCCCATGGCATCAAGGCCGTCCAGCAGGCCGGGGTCGAGGTTCAAAGAGCGGAAATCCGCAGGGGCTGTTGTCGTTTCCAAAATCAATATGCAACGCAGGCCATTGGGGCAAGCGGGCCGCGAAAGTAGGCACTGCAGCGGCGGCGCGGTCGTTGGGCTGAGTGGAAGGAATGGTGGAACTGCCTTGTCCTATGATCGTTGTCTTTCGTACAAGTTAAATTTTTCAGCATTCCTTAAGATGTGTATATTTCCCCCACAAACAACAGCAACCTTCCTACATGAACCCAAGACTACCCCTGCTGCGCCTGGCGCTTGGAGTCGTGCTGTCCCTGCCGGCCGTTGGCCTGATGGCACAATGCACGAATTCAAGCTCGTACCCGTCGAACGCGATCGTGCCCGACCCGCTCGGCGCAGTTACGACCATCTCTACCTGCTCGTATCTGCAGGAGTATTCGACCGTGGGGTCCGTTATCTCCGGTGCGACCTACCAGTTCACCTGTACCGGTAGTGCTTTCATAACTGTACGTTCGGGAACATACAATGGACCGGTGGTCGGTTCCGGTACAACGCCACTGGCGGTGACCACAACCAGCACGGATAACCTATATGCGCATTGGAATACCAACGCGCAATGTGGAACGTCCACCGGTTGTCAGACCAGTACGGTACAACTTTTCCTGAACTGTGTACCCCCGGCAGCAACCGTGACGCCCGTGGATGATTGTGCCAACAACCAGTTCTCACTGGCTGTGAACGTGACAAGCGTTGGTGATGGCACCAGTGTGGACCTCAACTATACCGTGAATGGTGGTGCAACGCAGACCCTCGCAGGTCAACCCGTGGGCAACTACAACCTGGGGCCTTTCACCGTGGGTAACATAGTAAACCTTACCGTGGCCCACAGCAGCGACTCCGATTGCAACCTGAACTTCAACGGTCTGCAATCCTTGGGTACTTGCCCCTTCATTATTCAATGCGGCGGTGCCCCGTTGGATCAGGCTTATTGCTACACCAACAGCGATAACGAGGATTGGTTGTTCCAATCCAGCGACAACTCGGCGATCATATTGATCTTCTCGGCTGGATCGATCGAGTCAGCATCTTGGGACCACCTCTACATCTATGATGGAGTGGATGCGTCCGGAACTTTATTGTACTCACATACGATGTTCCAGCAGGAGTTTCTGTCCGGTATCCAAGCCATAGGGACAACGGGCAGTCTCTATATGCAAATGAACACCGATTTCTCCGGTAGTTGTGCTGATGGTTCCCAATCCGAGTGGATCTGGCAGGTGGGTTGTTTGGATTGTACACCATCCGCTGCCACTTACACTGTAGTGACGGACTGCGATAACTTCCAGTACAGCGTGGATGTGAACGTGACCACCCTCGGTAGCGACGCTACCTTGGACATCATCAATGATGGAGGTGCTCCCACCGTCACGGCCACCGCTACGGGTGTGTATACCGTAGGGCCTTTCACGGCTAACATCCCTGTGAACCTTACCCTGACCAACAGCGACAACAGCCTGTGCAACGTCCATTCAGGTGCATTGGTGAATCCGCTTTGCCCGTTGGACATTGTTTGCGGCGATCCTGCGGTGCAGGAGACTTTCTGCTACGTCAATAACGACGTCCACGCATGGCATTGGCATTCCACTACACCCGGCGTCGGTCTGGGTATCCATTTTTCCTCGGGTACGATCCAAGGCAATTATGGTTTTCCATATGGTGAGTCCCTCCGGATCTATGATGGACCGGACAATTCATCCCCGTTGTTGTACGAGCAACTGGATTACAACACGATCGATCTGGCCGGGCTGCAGTTCATCTCCACCCAAGAGGACATCTACATGGAAATGACATCCGACGGATATGGCTCTTGCCAGGATGGAAGCACGACCCCATGGGCATGGGAAGTCAGTTGTGCTGACTGTTCCGCTCCCGTGGCCACGTTCGCGGTTGTAACCGATTGCGATGCTTACAACTATACCGTTCAGGTGAACATTACCCAAATGGGCTCGGACAACGTGATCGATATCGTTAACGATGGTGGTAGCGCCACGGTCCAAGCATCAGCCATCGGTGTCTACTCAGTTGGCCCTTTCACAGCGGGCACTGTGGTGAATGTCACGTTGGTGAATTCGAACAGCCTTTGCAACGTGTATTCCGGTGCATTGGTGAATCCTCTGTGTGCCCTGGATGTCGTTTGCGGAGATCCTCCAGTGGAAGAGACCTATTGCTATAGTAACTACGACGTACACGCATGGCATTGGCATTCAACCACACCTCTCGTCGGTCTGGGCATCCATTTTACCTCCGGTACGATCGAGGGTAATTTCGGCTTCCCTTATGGAGAAACGCTTCGGATCTATGATGGACCGGACAACACCTCACCGTTGCTGTACGACCAGATCGGCTACAATAACGTGGATCTGGCAGGCTTGCAATTCATTTCCACCCAAGAGGACATTTACATGGAAATGACATCTGATGGTTACGGTTCTTGCCAAGACCAAAGCACCACGCCTTGGGCCTTTGAGGTGAGCTGTGCGGATTGCGCGGCACCTGCCGCAGCTTTCAGCATAGTGACGGATTGCGCGGCCTTCACTTATACCGTGCAAGTGAACATTACAGCTATGGGCAGCGATGCCGTGGTCGACATCTTGAACGATGGCGGTGCACCTCCTGTTCCTGCGACTGCTGTCGGTACTTACACGGTGGGGCCATTCACTGCTGGAACCACGGTCAACCTCACTTTGGTGGATGACGCGAACAGCCTTTGCAACCTGTATTCCGGTCCGCTGGTGAACCCTCTGTGTCCCACGATCGTGAATTGTGGAGTTGACACCGTGCAGGAGATCTATTGCTACCCTGATTATGCCAACAAATCCTGGCATTGGCAGTCTTCCGGTGGGCAGCCTCTTTACATGTTGTTCTCAGCAGGTACGATCGAGTCCACCTATTACGATCACCTGAAGATCTATGATGGAGCTGACGAACTGGCTCCGTTGATATACGAGAATCTTGAACCTTACCCAGGGACGCAGCTTGCGGGATTGTTGCTCATCGCCTCCGGCGCTGATCTGTACATGACCTTCACCTCTGACGGATCGGGAAGTTGCGGTGGCTTCGGTCAATCGCAGTGGGCTTGGGATGTGAGTTGCTTGGATTGTACCAATCCTGCCGCAACCTTCAGCGTGGTGCCGGATTGCCTGCACCATACCTACCAAGTGGCAGTGAACGTGACCAACACCGGTAGCGATCCCACAGTGCGCATCGCTAGCAGCATGGCGAATGATACCATCGCTAACGTGGGCATGGGTATCACACTGTCAGCACCCATACCAATGGACAGCACGGTAATGATCACCGTGCTGAACGAGACCAACAACCTGTGCCGCATATTCAGTCAAGAGTTCAACTCGCCTTCCTCGGATTGTAACATACCGAGCTGTGAGGTGGTGAGCTACGAATACTGCTACACGAATGCTGACACGGCGTGGTACACGTATGTCGGTACGTCCTCAACGGAACCACTGACAATTGATTTCATGTCCGGGCAGATGTTGTTGAACGATTACGTGCAGATCTTCGACGGTCCCAACCCGCAATCGCCGCTGCTGTATATCGGCAACAATGGAGGTAACATGGCCGGCGTATCCTTTCAGTCCACCAACCCGCAGCATATCATCACGCTCCGCATTGTGTCGGACGGGCAGTATTCCTGCGCAACGGGCGAGGCTACAGAGGTACTGAACTGGAAAGTGCTATGTGGGTATGTGGGTATCGGCGAACGCAGTACAACGTCCTTCTTGATGTACCCCAACCCGACCACAGGAATGGTGGACATGGTGCTTCCTACATCCGTGAAAGGTGCTGTGGATGTACGCGTGATGGATATTGCTGGCCGCACCGTGCATCATGAAACGCTGAACGTGAATGCAGCTGGCAATACGCTGGACCTGCAGGGACTCCAAAGCGGCAACTACACCGTGATCATTACCACGGCGGACAATACCGGAGCGCAAAGGCTCCAGATCGTGCGCTAAGGACATCACGCTCCCAAATGGAAATGCCCCCGCTGGTCGGGGGCATTTTCGTTTGGGTACCCGTTGCGAAGACCGTGACCTGCTTTGCGGATCGATGGATGAATGGGCAAACCGGGCCACCGGAGGTATAAGATCAACGAGGGATCAAGAAGGTGGGATCGCATGGCATCCTGGTGCCGATCCGATCTTCAGCCCTGTAGCAGGAACAAGATGAGATGGTCCGCGAGGCCGCGGCAGAAAGCAGGCGCCAAGAAGCCTGCTTGTAGGATCGAACAGGGTAGCTGCCGGAACACCGCGCGAAGAAGTGCGCTCGCCACGGCATAAAAAAACACGCGGCCGGGGCCGCGTGTCAATGAATTGGAAATGAAGCTTACTTACCCTGCAAGCGGAGAACGGCCTGTTCTTGCCCTTGGCCCGAAAGCGTCAGTTTATCGCCCTTAACAGAGAAAGTGGAGGTGTTCCCCAACGCCTTCATGAAAGAACTCTCCAACGCATGCGTTTCCTCGCAATACATTTTGGTGGAGCCCATCATCGGGAATGAAATGGAATCACCGTGGATCGTGATGCCGCCCATCAAGCGGTTGCAACCGTTAAAGCCCGAGATACGCTCGATGGCGCTATCCACCTGTAGGTAGGGGGATTCCACGCCTTCGGGAAGCTTGTATTCTTGGCCTGCAATTGTCTGTAGCGTCCATTTTCCGGACGATATGCCCGCGTTCTCCGTATTCATGGAGCTCGCGCACTTGTTCGCGCTGAGGATGATACCGAAAGCGAGAATAGGAAGGGAAATACGGAGATTCATTGTATCCGGGATTTTCGGCTTCCGCCGGTTCAATTGTTGAGCATCACGGGCATCACGAGCATCAGCACGTCCTCCCCGTGTTCACTGCCGCCACTAGGGAGCAGGATACCGGCACGGTTGGGTGCGCTCATTTCCATCACGATGTTCTCGCTGTCCAGGTTGGTAAGCATGTCCATGAGGAAACGGGAGTTGAACCCGATGGTCATGTCCTCGCCCTCGTAGCTGCAGGTGAGCTTCTCGTTGGCCTCGTTGGCGAAATCCAGATCCTCCGCACTGATGGCGAGCTGGCTGCCGGCGATGCTGAGCCGCACTTGGTGGGTGGTCTTGTTGCTGAACAGGGCCACGCGCCGGATGGAATTCAAGAAGCTCTGCCGGTCCATGGTGAGCTTGTTGGGATTCTGCTTGGGGATCACCGCTTCGTAGTTCGGGTATTTGCCGTCAATGAGGCGACACACCAACCGGATATTGTCGAACGTGAAGGATGCATTGTTCTCATTGAATTCCACCGTTACGTCCGCGTTGGTGGCGGTCAAGGAATTCTTCAGGAGGTTGAGGGGCTTCTTGGGCACGATGAAACTGGCCGTGGCAGGCGAGCTCACGTCGGTGCGCGTGTAGCGTACGAGCTTGTGGGCATCAGTGGCCACGAAGCGGACGGCCTCGTCCGATAGTTCGAAGAAGATACCGCTCATCACAGGCCGCAGATCGTCATTCCCCGTGGCGAAGATCGTTTTGTTGATCGCCGTGGCCAAGGTGCCCGCCGGCAAGGTGAACTTGGTGGGTTCCTCCAAAGCCGGGCTTTTCGGGAATTCGGTCCCGTTGAATCCGGTCATTTTGTAATTGCCTTGGTCGCTGCTCACTTCAATGCCGAAATGCTTCGGATCCACACTGAAGGTGAGTGGTTGTTCCGGGAAGGCTTTCAGCGTGTCCAACAACAAGCGCGCTGGAATGGCCACGGATCCCTTATCCTTTGCTTCCACCGGCATGCTGGCGTTGATGGTGGTCTCCAGGTCGCTGGCCGTTATGGTGAGCTTCTTTCCGTCGATCTCGAAGAGGAAATTGTCCAGGATGGGCAACGTGTTGGAGCTGGTAAGCACGCCCTGAAGGCCTTGAAGTTGCTTGAGCAGTGCGCTGCTGGATACAATGAATTTCATCGGTCGTTTCGGTGCTGGGGTCGTTTAATGCCGTTCCGCGATGAAGCCTTGTCGCCGCGGGGCGCGCAAATATATCCGCCACGTTGCGCCCATCGTGTGATGGTTATCAACATTGGCGGGCCTTTTTCCACAGATCTACCGGGGCTCCGAAGACCCGGAAAGGCCCTCCATCTGTCCCTTGCTGCGCAAGATCCTGTCGAACCAAAAACGCTGCACCACCACCAACGAAGTATCGTTGATCATCGCGTACATCCGGTCGCGGTCCTCGGTCAGCAGTTCCAGCACCATGTTGCGTTCCCCGGGGCGCGGGGCTTTTTTCCAGAACGGCACGCGTTGAACACCGCGGTCGCTCGTGACCGTAAGGATGTGTAGTGGTACCGAAGCCAGAACGGAATCCCGTGCTGCTTCTGGCAGGTCGCGCTCGATGGATTCATAGTTCCCTGTGCGAAGAGCTTGAAGTGCGTCGCGAACAAGCGCACTGTCCATGGGCAACGCAACGCCTTGCAGGTCCTGAAGGCCGAAGTGGCCGTTCGCCTTGGTGATCGTGAAACCTTGGTCAGGCTGTGACGGGTGCTCCACTTTTACGCTTTCCACCTTGGCCAGATCGGGGTAGCGGGTCACCACACTACTGCGCCAAGAGTCAAGGTCCGTGCTGAAACGGGTGTTCAACACACCGTTGAAGCCGGCCATGCCCATGGAGAACGGCACATCGCTCCGGCCCGTACCCGGTATTTCCAACACCATATAAGTGCCGAAATGGTCCTGGGTGCTTTGCCCCACCCACCAGATCTTGGCCGGCTTGTCCTTGCCTTGGTAGATCTCGACTTTGCGCGCGGTCCCGGCCATTACACGTAACACGTTCGCTTCGGCGCTTTTGGGCACCGGGGCGCGCAGTTCCACGAGCTTAAAAGTGCGCAGCAAGAGTTCCACCTGGAACGTCTTCGCGGGTATCCCGTTCACAGTCCAACCGGGTTCGCCGGAAGGCAAAGTGGCGCGACGCAGGTCGGCTATGCCACCGTTCTTTTCCGCGATGTAGATACGGTCCACTGAAGCGGTATCCTGGATGGCAAAGTCGGTGAGCGGACCGGCCAACGTGTTGCCGGAATTGTTGCTCCAAAGCCAATAAGCCATGGCTCCCAGAACGACCAATGCGGCGAGGAGGACTTTCTTGTTCTTCATGGTTTGTTAGCGAATCGCCTCTTGCGCAGGAGGAAAAAGCCCGCACCGATCAACAGCCCGGCCAACACGGGCAACACGAGGTTGGCGGCTTGGATCGCGGTGCGCCCGGTCTGTATGCGTTGCGGGTCCAATTGATGCAGGGTGATGGCCCGCGACCGGATGGAAATGAGGCTTTCGTCGTTCAGCAGGTAGTTCACCGCGTTCACGAAGAACTCGCGATTGCCGAATACCTTGGAATTCATCACACGGTCATAGCCCAGCGGATAGAACGTGCCTTTGGCAACGTCCACCGGATTGGCGATGGCATCGCCGTCGCTGATGGTGACCATTGCGGTTTTACGGCCCCATTCCCGGTAACCGATCTTGCGCAGCGCGCTGTCGGCCATCAGCAGGCGGTCCGCAAAGGCTGAACGGAATTTGCCTTCCGTCAATACGGCTACCGGCCTGAAGGGCGTATTGTTCTTATCCAGACCAAGGTCCATATCCACTACGGAAAGGCTTATGCGCACTGGACTTCGCAAGGCGCGGCTGTACTTGGAGGATGTCAACAGGATGGTGCTTTTCGCGCTGTCGGTGGCTATGGTGTCGATGGTACTGGCCAGCTTCAGGTGCACCGGATCGATATTGCTTACGATAGGATGACTGCTGTTGGGTACCACCACTGGTTCGAAAGGGAAGGGGCGTGTTTCCAATTTCGGTTGGTCGCCATAGGGGCGTGTGTAGAGCTGGATGGGCGCACACTGCTTGTCCAGCAGCAGGTCCTTGTTGATCCGCACTCCATATGCGAAAAGCAGGCGGTCCACACCGAGGTCCATCGGGGTGGCCATGGAGAATTGGTTGATGCGCAGGCTGTCCAAGTGCGGGTCCATTTCATCCACGGCCCAAAGCACTTTGCCTCCGTTCATCACGAACTGGTCCAGGATGAACTGGTCCTTTTCGCTCAAGGCGCTGTCCGGCTTGGCGATGATGATGGCCTCGAACTGGTTGATGCGGTATGGCCCATCATCGTTCTTGATGCTCAGTGCATCGATCTTGCCGTCCAAGCGCACATCGCTCACATCGTACTGTTCCTGCAGCGCATTGGTGATGTCCTGCGTGGCCAAATGCCCCAGCTCACCATGCCCGTTGATGAAGGCCAACCGCGGACGGTAGGTCTCGGTGACCTGACGGATCCCGCTCGCCAGTTCGTATTCCAGGTTGTTGATGGAGCGGTTCACCATTTCCGCGTTGTTGTTCAGCATCTGCGACTTCAGCAGTTGCAAGGGCAGCGTCTTCCCCTTGTAGGTGATCAAAGCACCGGGCCAAGCGATCACTTCTTTCTGCGAACCCTTGTCCTGCGTGCGGATACTGGTGTATTGCAGACCGGCCTCCTGCAATTGGCCGTAGACCTGGTCACGGGTTTTCTCGTCCACGCCGGCACTGGGGTCCACGAAGGTGTATTGCAGCTGGTCCGGGTTGCGCACGCGCATTTCGTCCAACAGGTCCCGCATGGCACTGCTCAATTGTTGCAGGTCCGCCGGCAGGTCGCCTTTGAGATAGACCTTCACGAACACTACGTCCTTCAGGCTGTCGACAAGATCCTTTGTGGCTTCGGTGAGGGTGAACCGCTTTTCGCTCGTAAGGTCCTGGCGCACCCGTAGGAAGGAACCGATAAAAAGCACCAGTAATACAACGCCCGCGCCCATGGCCAATTCGGCGAGGCTGGCCGCCCGACGGGTGGCGTGTTTGGTCAACTTCATACTACCAAGTGCGGCTTTGGAGCACTGTGCGGGTGCCCAGGATGAAGAGCGCGTCCACGCCGAGGAAGTACAGGACGTCACGTAGGTCGATCACTCCCCGGCTCATGCTGTCGTAGTGCTGTTGGATGCCGAGGGATTTGATCGGCCCTTCCAATGCTCCGAAGGCATCGAAGTTGGCCACCATGCCGAAGCCCGCCAGCATGATGAAACAGAGGAACACGGCGATAAGGAAAGCAACGATCTGGCTTTCCGTGAGGGCTGAGGCGAAGATCCCGATGGCCGTGAAGCAGGAGGCCAGGAACAGCAGGCCGATATAGCTGCCCAAAATGCCGCCGTTATCCAAGTTCCACGTCGGGACCGCCAAGGTGCCAACGCTCCACCAATAGATCAAGGTGGGTATCAGGGCCACCACCACGAGGAGCATGGCCGCCATGTATTTGGCCAATACGATCCGCAGTTCGGACAGGGGCTTGGTGAGCAGGAGCTCCAAAGTACCCGTACGCATTTCCTCGCTGAAACTGCGCATGGTGATGGCCGGTACCAGGAAGAGCAACACCCAAGGCGCCATGTAGAAAAGCGGGGTGAGGTCGGCATAGCCGGAGTCGAGCACGTTGTTCGGGAACACCCACAGGAACAGGCCCGTGAGCAGTAGGAACACCGTGATCACGATGTGCCCGATCAAGGTGCCCAAAAAGCCACGGATCTCTTTTCCGATCAATGCGTACATGCGTTTCCTATCATCCCGCAAAAGGGCCGGAATGAAGGGGGCGAAGGTAAAGTCCTTCGTGAAGTGTACCGCCCGCTTTCCGGGGAACGGCAGTGCCAAGTTTCGTTGCGGTAGGGCCGGTCAGAACTGGATCGTGGTTTTACGTCGTACCCGCTTGGGCTTTTTGGGGATCTTCTTGGAATCCGTGTCACAATAATTCTTCTTCACGAATGCCGCATCCTTGTCCCCGAGGCGCATGCTCTTGTTGAAATCGGCACAGGCCTTTTCCTTATCGCCCATTTCATAGTGACAGTCGGCGCGGTAGTAATAGGCGTTAGCGAGTTCGGTGGTGTCGGTGGCGATCACCTCGGTGAAGGTGGCGATGGCCTCCTCGTACTGCTTGCCCTCGTATTGCAGCACCGCTTTGCTCATCAGGCCGCCGGGGATCGAAGGCTTCAAACGCAGGGCCTCGGCGATCTCCGCAATGCCGTCCTTTTCATTGTACTGTTCGCCTTTGATAACCCCGGATAGATACAGGGCCTCCGGAAAACCGGGCCTGAGTTCGCTGGCTGTTTTCAGGCTCTTCAATGCCGCATCGCCCTCATTTCCGAGGTAAAGGGCCCACGCCCTGTTAT
The DNA here is from genome assembly GCA_016719225.1 of Flavobacteriales bacterium. GTDB lineage: Bacteria > Bacteroidota > Bacteroidia > Flavobacteriales_F > PHOS-HE28 > PHOS-HE28. The sequence continues at coordinate 797,679 of JADKAN010000001.1, forward strand.
ACCAAGCGTCGGCATCGGTGGCGTCCAGCTCAATGGCCTTCTGCGTATCGCGGAGCGCTCCTTTGGGGTTGCCCTCGGCGATGCGCAAGGCACTACGGCTTACGTACAGGCGCGGGTCCGTGCGGCTGATGTCCTCAGCCTTGTCATAATCCTCCATGGCTTCGCCGTACCGAAATTTCCGCTGGTAAATGTCGCCGCGCAACTTGTAGGCGGGCTCTGAACCGGGATGGTCCAGGATCGAAGCGTTCACCAACACCAATGCGCTGTCCAATGCCCCACGGGAATAGGCGGCAAGGGCGGGTTCTAATACCGCTTGCACGCTGTCCTGCGCGGTTGCGCCGAAGGACCAGACCAAGGAGAATACGATCAGGAAATACTTCATTCGGGGAGATGAGGAGTTGAGCTTTTGCGTTCAGGCAACAGGTGTTCCGAAGTGGTGCTCCATGCTTCAGCAGGTGAGGAAAAGAGCGTCTTGACCACAGGCCAAACATTGCCGAACACATCGGAAACGCGATACGCCTCCAGGTCGGCAGGGCTGCGCCAATGGCTGTGGGTGAAGAACACGCAAGGATCTTCCACGTCGTGAAGCAATTCCAAGGCCAAACAACCCGGAGAACCGATGATCTTGTCCTTCCAGCGCTCGAACAAGCCTTGGAAGCGTTGGACTTCCTCAGGACGGAAGGTCATTTTTACCAAGCGTACGATCATGCGCGGGCGATGGTTCGGGTTACAACCTCCAACTCCAGCCGCACCGCGTCCGTGATCTGGAGGCCCAGCAGTTGCGCGGCACCGCCACCAGCACCTCGCACGCCTTTATTCACAGCGATCTCCAAATAGCCGGTATCGCCGAAAAAGGCGACGCGTTCACCATGGGGAACATCGGAATAGGTCTTGTGGACCTTTTTAATGTCGTGCATCGGCCGGCCGAAGGAGATGCGGAAGTCGCGCCCTTTTACCAAGGATTCGAACAACGGCCGCGTGATGTTGGTCACCACGTTGCCGTAATGGTCGATATGGACCACTTCACCTTTGATCGTGCCGTCCATCACCACGGGGCGGATGCCGACCTGCTCGCGCAGATCCTGTGTTTTGCGGCCCAGCATCTCGATGGTGCCGCCACGGGCCAAGTGGCAGGCGGCCTTCACGAACACGTTCTTGTTCGGGAAGGATTGGTGGTCGGCGTCCAGCTTCAAGGTCAGCTCGAATGCTTCCTGCGGCTTGCCGTCGAAGAGCAGGGAGAAGATCCCGTTGTCCGCACCGATGAAGTAGTGCCCTTCATGGCGCACGGCAAGGTGCGCGGTCTGCCCATCCGCTTCGGGGTTCACACCGATCACGTGGATGCTGCCCACGGGGAATTCCGGCCATGCGTTGCGCAGTACGAAGGCCGCATGCATGTTGTTGAACGGCGCGATGGAATGGCTGATGTCCACGATGATCGCAGCGGGTAGTTGTGTCAATATCGCTCCCTTCACCGCTGCGACGTAATGGTCGCTGGTGCCCATATCGGAAAGAAGGGTGATGATCGCCATGCCCGAATGAAGCGGAGAGGAATTACTTTCGACCGGTCAAAAATAGCCGTTGGCGCTTATAAAGGGCGGTGGCGGACAAAACCAACCATCCCTTGAGCGAGCGCACCATCCATATCACGGCCGTGGAACCCTTGGCCGTGCTCGGCCCCAACGATCAGAACCTGTGGGCGATCCGCGAATTCTTCCCTAAGCTGAACCTTGTGGCCCGTGGCGACCAGTTGAAAGTGATCGGACCCGGTGATCAGGTCGATCTGTTCCTGGAACGCTTCGAGCAACTGCAGCGCCATGTGGCGAAGTACAACGAACTGCCACGGAAAGTGCTGGACGACATCATGGGCAGCGGCGACAAACAGGAAGAGGACGGTGATGAGAGCGGCGTGATCGTCCATGGCAACTTCGGCCTGCGGGTGAAGCCCCGCACGCGCAATCAACAGCGCTTGGTGGATGCCGTGGTCAAGAACGACATGGTCTTCGCCGTGGGTCCAGCCGGAACGGGCAAGACTTACACAGCCGTGGCTTTGGCGGTCCGTGCATTGAAGGACAGGCAGGTCCGCAAGATCATCTTGACACGGCCAGCAGTGGAAGCGGGAGAGAACCTTGGCTTCCTGCCCGGCGATCTCCGCGAAAAACTCGATCCCTATCTGCAACCGCTCTATGACGCGTTGAAGGATATGGTGCCTCCGCAGAAGTTGGTGGAGTACTTGGAGACGGGCGTGATCCAGATCGCACCTCTCGCCTTTATGCGTGGACGCACCTTGGACCATGCGTTCGTGATCCTCGACGAAGCGCAGAATGCCAGCTTGCCACAAATGAAGATGTTCCTGACCCGTATGGGCCGCGACGCCAAATTCCTCATTACCGGCGATGCCACCCAAGTGGATCTGCCCGATCGCGTGCGTTCGGGACTGATGCCGGCCGTGGACCATTTGCGTGCAGTGGAGGGAGTGGCCGTGATCGATCTGGACGAGAAGGACGTGATCCGCCACGAGCTCGTCACCCGTGTCATCGCCGCTTTCAAGGACATTGAAGAGAACCGTCCACCTGCCAACGGCAAGCCTACAACGGAACAGAAATGAGCCTCCCGAACACACTCATGCGCTCGGACCTGCAACTTCCGGATGTTGCGGAAGTCTACCACGGCAAGGTGCGCGACGTGTACCACTTGAAGGATGGTCGGACAGCGCTCGTTGCCACGGACCGCATCAGTGCGTTCGACGTGGTGCTGCCGCGCGGCATCCCGCATAAAGGCCAAGTGCTGAGCCAGCTGAGCTGGAACATGTTGCAGGCCACCGCGCACATCGCCCCGAACTGGGCCATCGCCTCTCCGGACCCGAACGTAGTTATCGGGCATCGCTGCCAGACCGTAAAGGTGGAGATGGTGGTGCGCGGCTACCTCGCGGGCCACGCATGGCGCACCTACCAGCAAGGCGGGCGCATGTTGTGCGGTGCCGTAATGTCGGAAGGGTTGAAGGAGAACGACCGCTTCCCTACGCCGTTGATCACGCCCAGTACCAAGGCCGACGAAGGCCACGACGAGGATATCACACCCGACGAGATCCTGGCGCGCAAACTGTGTACGCCGGAGGAATGGGAAACCATGAGCCGCTACGCACTGGCACTTTTTGCAGAGGGCAGCCGTATTGCCAACGAGCGTGGACTTATCCTGGTGGACACCAAGTATGAGTTCGGCCGGACCAAGGATGGCCGCATCCTGCTGATCGACGAGGTGCATACGCCGGACAGTTCACGGTATTTCCATTTGGAGGGTTATGCTGAACGCCAGGCCAAAGGCGAGCGGCAGAAGCAGCTCAGCAAAGAGTTCGTGCGGGAATGGCTCATCGCGAACCACTTCATGGGCAAAGAAGGCCAAGCCGTTCCCAAAATGGACGACGCTTTCGTGCAAAGCGTCACGGACCGCTACGTGGAACTTTTCGAACGGATCACCGGGGAAGTTTTCATGCCGGCGGAAACCGCCGACATTAATAGGCGCATACAGCGTTCATTGGGCGATTGGCTGGCAACGGCACGTTGACGGCAGTATCCCGGGCTTTGGGATGACCCTTAGGAGATCAACCGCGCGATCAAGAAAGCCGCACCGGCTGCAAGGATCCCGATGAGCATGGTCTTCAAAGCGCCTTGTAAAGGCTTGTCGCCTGTAAGCTTGGTTTTTACATAACCGAAGATGAAAAGGAAGGTCACGGTGACGATCGCGGAGATCATCAGGCCTTGTTCCGGCGTATCCGTTACGAAGTAGCCCAGCAAAGGCACAATGCCCCCGGCGATGTAGGAAGCGCCGATGTTGAAGGCGCTTTTGCGTGCCCGTAAAGCATCGGGCTTTTCCATGTTCAGCTCGAACTTCATCATGAAGTCCACCCATTGCTTTTTGTCGCGGCTCAGTTCTTCCGCCACTTGGTGCTGAACCGCTGGACTGATGCCATATTCGGCCAGCACTTCGCGTACTTCCTGTTTTTCCTTTTCCGGCACTTTCTCCACTTCGGCGTACTCACGCTTCAACTCGCTGTCGTAATGCTCCACGTCGGTGCGGCCCGCTAAGTAGCCGCCCAAGCCCATGGCGATGGAACCGGCCACGATCTCAGCAACGCCCGCTGTGATAATGATGTCATTGCTATGCACCGCACCGCTGAGACCCGCTGCCAGCGCGAAGGGCACGGTAAGCCCATCGGCCATGCCGATCACGATGTCCTTGATCAGATCCGAGGACGTGAAGTGCTTTTCTTCGTGCATGTATCAAGCTAGGAAACGTTTTACAACCTCATCGCGTAGCCTGCGCCCGTCAGGGTCGGCCTGAGTTTTCAGACGGCATAGTTCCTCTGCCCATTGCGAAGTGCGGATGCGGACCGGTGGGTCTTTCATTCCGGCAACTTCCACGATCACCTCGGCGACTTGTTCAGCGGTCTGGTATGGCTGCTCCCTTTCCGTATCGGCGCGTTTGCGCATGCCACCCAGGTAGCGGTCGAAAAGCGGTTTGTAGGGGTCGTCGTCCTTCAACGCCTCGCCCATGCGGTTCAGCGCACTGGCGGTGAACGGAGTGCTGATGCCGCCGGGCTCCACAGCCGTGAAGTGGATGCCGAAGGTGGGGGTGATATAGGATGCCATGGCTTCGGTGAAGCCCTCCACGGCGAATTTGGCAGCGCAGTAGAGTTCATTGAACGGCTGACCCACCAAGCCGCCGACGCTTGAAATATTGATGATGCGGCCATTGCCTTGTCCGCGCATGCCGGGCAGCACGGCTTTTGTGCAACGCACAACGCTCAGGTGGTTCACCTCGTTGATCCAAACGATCTCTGCATCGGTGGTTTGCTCAGTGGTCTTTGCGAAGCCCGCACCGGCATTGTTCACCATTATGTCGATGCCACCCGCTTCCGCTTGCACCTGCTTTACGCAAGCAGCGATGGAACCGGGCTCTGTCACATCCAGGGGAAGCACATGCAGATCCACCTTCAGGGCCTTCGCCTCCTGCATCAAACCATCCTGCTTTGTGATATCGCGCATGGTGGCATAAACACGATAACCCTTCTGGGCAAAGCGCAATGCGGTCTTCAGCCCGAGGCCGCTGGAGCAGCCGGTGATCAACACGGTTTTAGGCATATCGGTATCCAAGTGTGGCAGGAAGGCCTCCTATTCAACACCCAGCCGTCCTTCCAAATGTTGTTGAAGGTCGATCATGATCGCCTTTTTGTATGCGTCCTGCTCGCTGGCAGCTGCCTTCTTCACAAGCGAAAGACCGAGCCGTGCGGCTTTTTCCGGTAGTAGCTCTTGGTTCTCCAGCACGGTGAGTACCTCGAAGGCTTCTTCCGCATCGCCTTCAACGGCCACCTGCAACAAGCGCTCGGTGTACGGCTGGGTATCCAGCCCGGCGTTCCAGAAGGCCGAGATCACCGTTTTGCGCACTGGCAGCAGCTCGGGCATGTCCAATGCGCGGGCGAATTCGGCGGCGGCGTCTTTCACCTTCACCTGGTAGAGCAAGGATTGTATGCGGCGCTGGCGGGCCGGATCGTCCGTGGTCGCCAAGGCTTGTAGCAATGGGAAAATGGATGCCACATCGCCCTTTTCATGGATCACGGCCAACGCTTCCAGAGCCTTCGCGTCGTCATCGCTTAGCAAGGCCGCAAAGGCCTTATCGATCATGGTCTTCTTCTTTTCCGTCATTTCCGGTTCCGCCAATGCATCGATGGCGCTCGGACAAATGTAGATGCCTCGCAGTCTACAACATTTTGCAAGTCCCAAGGAACGCGTGGCTCAGCGAAACCCGGGATCCCGACAATGTCAATTGGACTTGAGCTTAGTTGAGGAGTGATGATGGCGACCACTGTCCTTGTCGAAAAGCCCGAAACCGAGGGAAACAGCGATGATATTCTCCTTCATGCCGGCATAAGGCGTTGTGGTAACTCCGTCCTTGGTCTCCTTGAAGGCGGTGTTGTGGAAATTGTTCAGGTAGTACCGGATGGTCAGGTTGGATCCATATGGGCCTTGGAAGCCCAGGAAAACAGAATGGAAGAGCCGTTCCGTCCGGTCGCCGAACCAAACGTCGAACCGATCCTCGCGGTCCCCATCAATGAATTTCTTCTCCTTGTAGTTGAATGGAAGTTCCAGTTCATAACCAAAGTAGACGAGCTCTTTGTTCATGGTCCCGATCTTCATGCCCACTGGTATTCCAATGTTGTAAGTCCTGAACTTGTAACGGATGTTCGTGTCCGGGACCTGATAGATGAACCCTTGGTTGCGCAGTCCCAGCCCCGTGAAGAAACCAACGTGCTCGCTGACGTCCATGTTCAGAATGCTCTGCACGTTGAAGAACGGGGAGAAACGCACGACCGATCCTTTGTCACTGCCGTTCACATCCAGGATAGGGGCAGAGAAGATCAGTTCGCCGCTACCGCTGAAATAAACTTTGGAAGGTGCAGCGGGTTGCTCCGATTGGGCGCGCAAGGCTGTGGTGAAGAGAAGGACCGGGATAAAAGCCAAGAGTTTCATGACGGGGTGATTTGTAGGTATGACGGCCGTGTACCCCGAAGGTTACAGGGCAAACATCTTTCGCACGAACTATGGGATCCTATCGTCCCATCACCACCAAACGCTGCACGGGTAGCGCATTCCCAACGCCCGTTAGCGTGATGAAATAAAGGCCGCTAGCCCAATCGGTCGTGGACAGGATGACCTCACCGTTCCGTTCCGTCAAGGGCAGATCCAGTACGGTCGAGCCCAACGCATTGCGTACGTTGAGCTGGCTGGCCGGAGAAGCTGATGAAAGGTTGTAAAGAACGCGCACGGGGCCATTAGCCGGGTTCGGGACAAGGGAGAAAGCATCCGCCCCAGGGATCTCAGGTACTGCGGCAGGTCCAATGGCCGTGGTCGTCACCTGCACGTCGTCCAGGAAGAAGCCGTCAGCCGTTGCGCCTTGATCGGACCGCAATTCGAAACGTATCCATACCGGAGCGCCCAAGTAATCCCCAAGGTCCATTTCTTCTTGGACCCATGCTGGCTGTCGACCATCGTACAAAGGCTCTCCGAAGCTCTGGTCAACGCTGCCGGCGTGCGTGTAAATGCCGCACAAGGGATACCATAGGTCGTTATCGGTGCTGGCCAGGACCTGCACTTGGTCGTAGGCCGGCTCAATGTCCCACTTCGCCCAGAAACTCAGGCTGGCCGTGCCCATTCCCGTAAGATCGATAGGTTCGGAAAGGCTCAGCTTCTTGTCCGCGTTATTGGAATAGTTGCCATTGGGTGAATCGGCGAAGCAGGAAGGTGGCGAGAAATAGGTGCTGGTGGTCACGCCCCAATTCCCGGTCCAGTTGCCAAGTGTGTTCCCGTTGTCGGTCAGCGCTACCACTGGAGTGCCGAATACCTTGGTGATGGTATCGCGTTCGGCATAGCCGCCGAAGTCAGTAATGAGCACATAGCGTACCAACTCACCGGCGGTGATGGTTGGATCCAGGTTGATGGAAATTGAATCCGACCGGGTCTCCAAAAGGTCAAGGTCACTGTAGGTCTTTTCCGGTCCCACACTTTGTACCAGGTCCAGCGGCGCAATGCTCACGGTGATAGGCCCGGATTCCTGCCCAAGACGTTTTAATTCGAAGCGGATGGACGGCTGTATGTCGGCCAAGACAGGTCCCGTGCGGTCCGCTGTTTCTCCGAAAACGCCGGCGAGGTGGGCCATGCGGAGGTTCTGGGTCACGTTCTCCTTGCAAATAGCGGTGATGCGCGAAGAAGGCGGCCAGAATCCCTCGCTGCCAAGCCCGGCTTCCGGGGTCATGGAATAGATCTTCGGCTTGCTGGTCTGTTCGCCATACATCCAGTCGTCGCTATCACCATTGGTCACGTAGTTCACGGTCTGGTCGCCGGTGCCGTTGAGGTAGTGGTTGTCGCGCGCAAGCAACAGTCCATAATCGCTGAAGGCCGCGGAATCCGGGGTGTAGATCGAATAGCCGTAGCCCCAAGGGTAGATCAGCAAGTTGCCGTAAGTGTGGTAGTTCAATGCGAGGCGGAATTGGTGTGCGTTGCAGAAGTCACGCATCACCTGTGTTTCGGGCTCGGAGAATCCGCTGGCTCCACGGTACACTTCGGAGGTGTAGTTGGGGGAGGAGCCGCTATCGTCATAACCCCACTCGTAGCCGTAGTTCCTGTTGAGGTCCACTCCGAAGCTGCCGTCCGGGTTGGGCCGGCGGTTCTTGCGCCACATGCCGCCGCCATTGGGATTTGTGGTTTCGTTATACACGTAGCCGTCCGGATTCACACAGGGCACGAAATACATTTCCGTATGGTCCACCAACCAGGTTATCTCAGGGTCGGTGCCATAGTTTTCCAGGAGGTGCCACATGTAAAAGATCACTTGGCTCAGTGATGCCGGTTCGCGGGCATGGTGCAGTGCGTCGTAAAGCACCTCGGGCTTGCCTTGGTCCACATTGGGGTTGTTGGATATGCGCACCATGTAGAGCGCACGTCCCTCCAAACTTTCGCCGATGGAAGCCTTTGCACTGATCAGGTCCGGATACGCAGCTGACATCTCGTCCAATACGTCCTTCATTTCATCCCAGGTGTAATAGCCGCCCATGGTGCCCAAGTTGAAATGTTCCGGTACCGCGATATCCGGCGGAGGGGTGCATTCCACGCTGCGCAGGTCGGCAGGGGCGGGATCGCTGGCGTGGTTCACGTACCAGGCTTGAACATCGGCGATGTCGGAATGGTAGGGAATGCCGTTCTGCTGCAGGATGGTAAGCTCGCTGCCGGACAGATCCGTGGTGATGGCGACGCCGGGCTTTACTTGGCCATGGTCCGCCGCGATGCCGAGCCGCAACAATCCGGACACGCCGCCGGCAACCTCGGAAAGGTCAATGGTAACACGGGAGTAGGTCTCTGGATGTTGGGCGTTCGCACCAACGGTGAGGCAGAGGACCAAGCCGGTGGGAAGGGAGCGGATAGTGTTCCGAAGGAAGCACATGCAGGGTGTGGGTTGGAATAGTGACGATGGATGCAGGGTACGCGGCGTACAGGATCTTTCGCGCCAATGTGTGCAGCAAACTGTTCCGAGATCCTTCGGGCAACTGGTTACGGGAACGCAAGTTAGCTGCATCATGGAACAGCACAGGCTCAAACTCAGGAAGTCCACGGTAACTTTCGGGCCGAAACCTTGGGATCACATGCGCATCTTTCCCTTCACAGTTCCCTTGCTAGCCATGCTGTGTTTTTCCTGCACGAAGGAGGATAAGCCACTCCTGCAGGCCACTCTTCACGCCACATGCCGCGATTGTGTTGTAAGTTATGCAGTGGGCCCCGAACAGACGCATGTGGACACACTGCATGGGATCCCCGTGGAAGGGACTACCGACACCTTGGCGCAGGTCTGGCAGAAAAGCATCGAAGTTGTTGACGGCGACAACCTGTTCCTCCGGGCTTGCCGGATCCGCACGGACACGGCCTTCGGCAATATCTCGGTCAACGTGGACGGCGGTGTGAGACCGCTACAAGCCGCTGCGGACACAGCTGCGGAGTGTGCAGGGATCAACCAAGCGTTGCACGCGCAGTAAACGTCCCTGCCGGGTGGCTCTTAGTCCACCAAGCTGAATTTGAAACGCATTGTCTGGATCACCGGAGAGGCTCCTTGGCTGCTGTCCGGATAGTCATAGTCGTTGCCGGATCCCGTATTGTAGTCTTCCGCGGCGATCAGTTTGCCCAGTTTGCGTCCCCCCATCACCGCCAAGCGTTCAGCCTTTGCATGGGCTTGGTTGAATAGCCGGGTCGTTAGGTCCTGCATGGCCGACGCGGTCGGCACTTTCTTCCATTCCGCCACATTGCCGGTGAACAAGCCTTGTGTACGTAGCCAGATCACAAGTGCCTTGAGCTCTTCCTCCGTCTTTAATTCAATGCGCAATGCAGGTGTTTCCGCGTTATCGGTGCTATAGCTGTTAATGGAGTATGGATCATAGCCGGTCGGTGCCTCTTGAACAACATATTTCCGTGCTTTCAGGTCCTTTTCAAGTTTTTCGCGCGCCTTCTTCATGCGCATATTGCTTTCCTTCTGGATCTTTTCATAATCCATGTTCTCGTCATACTCCATGGTCGCGAGCACTTCGTCCACGGGTGCGATGTCGTATAGAATGCTGCCGTTCAAGGTGGGCAAGGTGTCGCTTACCATCAGCACAATGCTGTTATCGGTGAAGAGTGAAGCATCGTTCTGCGCATTGGCAGCATTAAGCCACACGGTGCACGCAGCAAAGAGGAAAGCGGGGGTCTTCATCCAGCAAATATCGACTTTCGCACTGTACCGTGGCGTGCTGATCCCGTTTCCCAACGGCTTCTTCAGCAGTAGCGTACGAGCCAAGTTTCCTTCAACGGAACTTGGAAACGATCGCGCAGATCTCCCACGGTGGCCACGAGGTCGTTGAACACCAAGGTATCCGGTGTAAGTGTGCCGCTTTTCAAATAGACTTCGACTTCCGTCGCACGGCAAGCCCGCACGCCCTCATCCGTTTGATAGAGCACGACCATGCGATCGGTCAACGTGCGTCCCAATGCGCGCTCCATCTGTTGTATGAATTGTACGCTCGAATCAATACTGCAACCACTTGCTGCGGCTTGATGCTCATCAACGGCCAGCACCACGAAGTGGTCGTGCATCACCGCCACTGCGGCGGCAAGTTGCGCGCCATGTGCGGCCCAACCTGCGGCGAATCCAGCTCCGCGCATACGCAGCATTGCCACTTCGGCCGGAGTGAAAGCCACGGCACTTTTGTAGACCCAGACACGTGCATGGGCAGGTAGAAGGTCCAGCGCAGGAATTTCTGCGGATAGCGTAGGCATGGTGCAAAGATGGGATGGTCCGGATGAATTGATCAGCGACGCATTTCCTTCAACGCGGCATACACGCGGTGCATCGGCAGTCCCATCACGGTATAGAAGCTGCCTTCAATACGTTCCACCGTGGTGAAGCCCAGCCAGTCCTGCACTCCATAGGCACCGGCTTTGTCCAGCGGCTTGTGGCGTTCCACATAGTAGGCGATCTCTGCCGCGGTCATCGGTGCGAAGCGTACGTTCGCTGTATCGGAAAAGCTCATTGTTCCGTTGGCCGTACGCAGGCATACGCCGGTTATAACGCGGTGTTCCTTGCCTGCCAACAGGCCCAACATGCGGCGTGCATCCTGCGCGTCCTCCGGTTTATTCAGCAAAAGCTCGCCCAGCAATACCGTCGTGTCCGCCGTTACGAGCACTTGGTCATTCGCCAATTCACCCTGCCAGGCCATCGCCTTCTTTCGGGCGAGATGTTCCGCTACTTCGGCAGCTGCCATCCCTACAGGCGGGGTCTCATCCACGTCCACGCTGGTGATCTCCACTGGCAGGTCAAGGCCTTGCAACAATTGGCGACGACGCGGGGAAGCGGAGGCCAGCACCAAGCGCCACGGGAAAAGGGGAGGAGCGCTGCTCATAGGACTTTGTGGATGAAGAACGCAAAAGCTACTGCCACGGCCATGGCGAATTTCAGGATGTTGCCGGCCGTGTTAAAGCCTCTCCGGTCGTGTGCATTGTATGTGAAACCTGCGGAAAGCAGCATAGGTAGCACGATCCCTGCGCCGATGTACCAATAGGAGAACTTATCGGTGAGCACGACTGAGCGTACCAAAAGAAGTGCGATCACGGCTACGGCGAGATAGAATAAGGTCAACGCTTTGGCCCATTGCATGCCCAGCACGATAGGCACCGTTCGGCAACCGTCAGCGGCATCCCCCTTCACATCAGCCATGTCCTTTTGTAGCTCTCTCACCAAGGTGGTGACGAAGGCAAAGGCGGCGAAGCCAGCGATCCATCCCCACAGCCCGGAGAAACCGAATTTCACTTCCATCTCGGTGCCATTTCCCATGGACACAGTGGCGCTGGTGCCATAGGCCTGCGCCAAGGCCGGGATCTCGTACAGGCCCACGGTCAAGGGGACCAAGGCCACCAAGAACGCCACCGCTCCATTGCCGAGCAGGAAAGTGCGCTTCAATTTGGTGCTGTAATACCACAACGCCCCAGCAGCGAAGATCGGAACGGCCGCCAAGGCGGTCTGTCCGCTTTTCCATGCCGTCAACATGCCAAGCATTACGCCCAGTGTGGAGAGGACCAAATGCCCCATCATGGCCACGCGCCGCTTTACGCTGCGCCCCACAATAACGGCTTCGGGCTTGTTCACGCGATCTATCCGCGTGTCGAAATAATCGTTGATCACATTTCCCCCGGCGGCGATCAAAACCGTGCTGGCGACCAACAACCAGAATAAAGTGCCACTGAATGCATGGGTGAAGCTGTTGCCCGGTATTTTTTCAAGAACCGTGGTGCCCGAAGGTTGCGCCATGGACGCGAGGTCAATGGAACTGGTATTGAGGTATGCCTCCACCACGCCGAACCGCATGGCCACCATGGTGAACACGATGATGAGGAGGTTCAACGGACGGGTAAGTCGCAGAAAAGCCAGCATGCTACCACTGGTAGGCCTGTTCGGTGAGCCACTTTCCTTGCACTTTCATGGCCTGCTCCAGGATGTCCCGGACACAACCCCGTCCGCCCGGGAAGCGCGATACGTAGCGGCTCACCGCTTTTACTTCGGCTGCTGCATCGGAAGGACAGCATGCGAGTGCCGTGCGCTGCATGGCGCGCAGGTCGGGAATGTCGTCTCCCATGTATGCGCAACGCGATAGGTCCAACCCGGTCGCTGCCATCAGCTCGTCCAGCTTGATGCTCTTGTCCTTCACGGAGTGGTGATACTCCTTCACACCCAAACGGGCCAGGCTTTGGCCGATCCCATCGCTGATCCCACCTGTGCACACAATAATGCGCAGACCCTCCTTCAGCGCGTGCTGCACCGCGTAGGCATCGCGGGTAAAGAACGTGCGGATGGGATCGATACCCGGTGAGAGCTGAACGGTACCGTCGGTGAACACGCCATCCACATCGAAGAGGAATGTATCGATGCCGGCGAGCAGTTCTTTATAGGTCTTGGTTTCCACGGTTGGCGGGGTGATAGGTGCGCAGGATGAGATCACTGATGGCGGCGTAGGCGCGGCGAAGGTCGGGTTCATCACCCAACAGATCCATTTGCTGTGCGATCGTGCGCACATCCCCGCGCCGCGCGGGGCCGGTCACCGCGTTGTCCGCGCCGTGTGAGGCCTTTTCAGTGGTGGCCTTCCACAGCGGAAGAAGCAGCTCCGGAGCAATGCCGTGCGTGGTGAGCAAGCGCTCTGCTTCGCGAAGGAGGAACGTCGGGAAATTGGCAGCGATCACCGCGCTGAGGTGGAGCCGTTGACGCAGCGGGAAGGGCAGATGCACCACCGTGGTGGATAGCCGGGCGCCGAGGTCACGCAGCAGGTCCAAGGTTGCTTCGTTCTCCGCATCCACGACAAGTGGCACATCCTTGAAGGAAGCTGGTATTCCGGGACTGAAGCTTTGAATAGGCCACAACACACCGCGGTGTTCATGTGGCAGTAAAAGGTCAAGTGCCTTCGAACCGCTTAGATGGATGATGGGTGTACCATCGCTGGGAAGGATCTCCGCCACCAGGTGGATGGCATCGTCGCTGACTGCTAGGATGCGCATCTCAGCTGGTGGAAGCGCACAGTTTAAGCCAAATGACCCGCAGCCCAGAGTGCTGGCAAGTTCCGAGGCTTTCACCTCACTCCGTGCTACCACTCCAGCGATCGGAATACCTGCAACACGCAAGGCATGACCCAAGTGGAACGCCAAGCGCCCGGCACCGATGAGAAGAACGGATCGCATAAGGCGCGAAGGTCGGGAGGAAAGCGGGTTGGAAGTTAGGATTGATCAAACCACAGAGGCACAGAGCCACGGAGAATACATGCTTCCCTTCTTCTCCGCTCCGCAAGCTCATAGCTGATCCTCACCTCCTTGATCCAGATCATTCTGGTAACGGACGATCTGCATTTCCCAGTGCCTCTGTGCCGGAGCTTGCCACGGGGAAGGCCGGGGTGGTGAAAACCTATTTGCCATTAGCTTTGGGAAGATCTCATCACCATGGACCTGAAGACCCTCAAACTCGAGCTACTCGAACGCATCGCGCTGCTGGAGGACGAAACGCGGCTAAGGGCGTTGAAACGACTGCTGGATTCCCCGCGCGGTTACGGCATTCCGAACGATCACCTCAGCGTGGTCAGGGAAGGAGAAGAACCATTTATCAAGCTGGAGGACCGGAGCTATTCCGCGGAAGAGGTTCGGAAGTTGATGGAGGAGCTTCAACAGATATATGAAGTCGATGCTGCGCTGATCAGCCCTGAAGAACTGGCAGAGCTGGATGCAAGCCGGGAACTATACCAGCGTGGGGAAGGCAGTTGGTATACACTGGAGCAGTTGGAGGCAAGGATCAAAAAGCGTCGCGATCCTTGATCATGAAGAACGTCATTTTCATCGGTTGCAGAGAAGGAGATCGAAGAGAGACACGATTCACTTAGCCAGGATGGCCTCGAATTGAGTGATGGATCCCATGAGGATGTGCTGCGAACACTACGCTACCTCGCTCAATTTCCCGCAGGTATCCAGGTCCGTTCGAAAGTCTATAGGTATGCTCCGCTCCAGGTATTGCGTTACCATCTGGTCTATTCCATTGAAGGCATGGTCGTCGTGGTCCACCGGGTCCGCCGCATGTATCAACGTCCACTGAAGCGATACTTCGTAGGAGACGGCCGCTGCATTCCAAGGCTGACAAAAGCGGTGGCTTCTGTTGTGGCGCTCGCCTAGTAACCGGTTCAAGCTTTCGCTTTAGCTCCTTTGCCGCGCACTCGGTGCCTGACCGCCACCAAGGTTCCAAGTGCCATCAGGATGCACCCGATCCACAGGATATTTATGCCAGGGAACACGATAGCCTGCATGATCACGAACTCCCGCTCGCTAACGTTCAAGCCTACATGGTCGCCCTTCACCGTGGCGAGGTCGAACTTCACGTTGAGCTCCGGGATCTCGAACCCTTTGCTGCCCACGTTCTCGTCGTTGTGGTAGATCACCACGGGCTTCGCCTCGAACCAGCGGCTGTCATCATAGAGGTCCCGAACACGCATGTTCAGGATGTAAACTGTGAAATCGGGCCCGAGCCGTGTCAGGGTGACGCTGTCCCGCACCGTGCGGATGCTGTCAATAAGGATGACACATGTTGGCGTGACGATGGTATCTCCGACGTTCTTCTCGTAGAGCCGCGCGGGCATGAAGCCGTCCGCGGCGGTATCCAATTTCGCGTAGCGGATATGGGTGTAGAGGTCATGGTCCGCCCAGTGCTTGGTGCTGGGTTCGGCCACGTTCCCGAAGCGTGGATTCAGCTGTACCAAGGGCTCCAGTGCGAATTCCTTTGGACCGGGCAGGTGGGCGCTCCAGTTCCGGGCATGCCAAAGTTGCTGGCGCGTGAAGGTCTCAAGCGGCTCCCAATGGATCGGCTGGTCCACCAAGAAAATGGCCCCGGCCGTGTGGTCGTCCTTGGCGCGGAAGAGCATGCTGCGGACCCGCACGGTATCGCCCGCTTGGAACCGGCGAGGTTCAGCGGCGAAGTAGTCCATGTCGTAGTACAGGTTGACCCCATCCTGCCGCTTGCCATTGTAGGTGACGAAATAGTCGCCGATGGGCACGGTGTCGCCGACATAAAGGAGCATTTCCTTACTGTCGTTGAAGTCCTTGTTGAGGTAGCTCAGCACAGGGCCTTGCACGTTCCGGCTGATCTCGTGCTGGCGGGAGGTGCTGATCAATGCCCCCAATAGTACCAAGGAAAAGCCGGTGTGTGCGATCGCCGGGCCCGCTTTGGAAAGCTTGCCCTTCAATACCAAGGGGATGTAGAAGCTGTTCGCCAGCGCCGCGAACCATGTGGCGAAAAGCAACGCTACGAGGTTCACTTCCACCCATTTGTATTCCAGCCACCATACGCACAGCGCGGTAAGCACGACGGCCCCGATCAACGAATAGCGCAGCTCGCGGAGGAATTTCTTCCGGTCGGTCTTCTTGTAGCGTAAATATTGGCCGATAGCGACCAGCATGGCTACGATGAAGGCGAAGGGCACCTGCCATTTGTTGTAATGCGCTTTGGCTTCCACCGGCGGTGCCAGCTTGGCTTTGGCGAGGTCCTGCGCCCAACCCCAGCCCGTCGCATTGTGCAAGCTCTCGAATGCGCCATGGAAAGGCGCCAGCAGCAGGTTGAACACCGGCATACTGGTGCTGAAGATGATCTGCATGGCGCTGAGCAGCAGGACCAGCGATCCAATGAACAGCCAGAATTCGCGGCTGAGCAGTTCTTCTTCATCCGCTCGCCGGAAGTCACCCGCCCGGTAGGCGGTCACGGTCATCACGGTGCTCACCGCACCGAACAGGAGAATCGCCGGCACATAAACCTCCAATGCAATACCCAGGACGAAGATCACCGCGCTGATGGCAACGTAGAACCAACGGTTACTGCGTACCGTGTTCAGCGCAGCCACCGCTATCATCACAAAGGTGAGCATGAAGATCAGCAGACCCGGCAACATGCCCTCGCCGGTGAAGCTGTGTACGCTGGTATCGCCCAATACACCGCTGCGGGTAAGGAAGGTACTGTAGAGCACCAGCAGGAAGGTGAGGAGCGCGAGGAATAGCGCAGTGAAGAGCGAGGTGTCCTTGCGTTTGTTGATCAGGAGAAGGTGCCCGACGCCGACAAGGGTGAGCCAGGGCACCAAGGATGCGTTCTCCACCGGATCCCACGCCCAGAAGCCGCCGAAACTCAGCGCTTCATAAGCCCAAGCACCGCCCATCAAAATGCCGGTGCCCAACACCGCAATACCGAAGAAAGTCCACGGCAGCGCAGGCTCCATCCATTCTTTCAATCGCTTGGTCCACAGGCCGGCAACGGCAAAGGCGAACGGTATCAGTGTGGAAGCAAAACCGAAGAAGAGGGTGGGAGGGTGGATCACCATCCAGTAGTTCTGCAACAAGGGGTTCAGGCCGCGGCCGTCCTTGAACTGCGGGATCATGGCCAAGTAGTTCGGCAAGTGCGTCCAAGGCAGGCCCAAGTTCTCCGGAAGTTCACGGATCAACAGGAATGGGCTGCTACCCACGCGCACGTCGAACACATAAATGCCCAACAACATCGTGGCCAGGAATACTTGGACCAGCGCGAACACCGCAACCACAGGGCCTTCCCACGTTTTAGCCTTCCATATCAGCAGGTTGCCCAGCACCATGGTCCAGAAGGTCCACAGCAGGAACGAGCCTTCCTGACCTTCCCAGAAGCAGCTGGCGATATAGCGCAACGGCATCTCCGTGTTGCTGTGCTTCCACACATAGTCATACGCGAACCAGTGGTTGAAAAGCATGGTGAACAGCGTCACCACAATGCCGATTATGGCTAAAGAATGCACGCGGAAGGCGGCGCGCGCCACGGTGCGCCAGCCTTGCTCGTTGGTCTGTGTGTAGAACGTGTATGCCACCAACGCCAAGAGCGCGCCCCCGAAGGACAGGATAGTGAGCATATGCCCAAGCTCACCAGCCCAGGCATGTTCGCCGATGTAAGAGACGGGTTCCAAGGGATTAGCTGATTAGCTGATGGGCTGATTAGCTGATGTCATTTCACAGGAACAACCTTTCAGCATCGGCTTCCCTTCTAATTCTTCTCTGCGCCGCTGCGCAAGCTCAGTCCGCATGATCAAATACCGGCGGTCACCTTGTTCTCTTCGTTGTACTTACTGGGGCACTTCAAGAGCATGTCCTTGGCATGGAAGTTCCCATCCGCATCGGCCTCGCCGATCAACACGAGACGCTCGGATCGCTCCAGATCGTTCGGCTTTGCCATTGCCAAGTTCACGTTGCACTTTTTACCGTTCAGGTCCACCATGGAAAATTTGGTGAGCCCGGCATTCACGCTGGGTTCGTAAACGATGGGTTGTGAGCGGTCCAAGGTGCCCACCACGTGGAACTCCCGTCCGGGCTGTTCAAAGGCCTCATTCAAGCTGGCATAGCTGCTGCTGTCGCTCAGGGATCCGATCAACGCTGCAATAGCTACGGCGATGATGACAAGTGCGATGATGTGACTTCTCTTCATTTGATCGGTTGATTAGCTAATGAACGTATTAGCTGATGCGTTCCTCACTTGTTCTTCAGTTCTTCCGAGCGGCGTTCCAGTCTGCCGATCTTCCGGTCCATGTTGAACATCCAGATGGCGAGTCCGATGAGCACCACGCTCACCACCATCACCACCGTATTGATCTTGCCCGAGGCGAACATGGTCTCCTCCAACCATCCAGGTGTCTCGGATGCCGCAAAGGTACTCATGGGTATGAGGAGCAAGGTCATGACGACCGTCAGGGTCTTAACCATCGTTGGCTTCATCGGAAATGGCTTTGAGGCGTGAAACGCGCAGATGCAAGGTGTAGGCCCAAACGCCGAGCAGGATCCAGCCGGTCACCGCGGGATAGAACACCGCGCGCAGGCTGCTGTCGAGGTCATAGGAACTGAAGGCCGGGTTGCCGCCGTTGCCGGGGTGTAGGGAATCGGTGAGGCGCGGCAGCACCATTATGAAGACGAACATCAGCACGTACGCGAAGATGTTATATATAGCTGCCAGACGTGCGCGTTTGTGGCCGTCGGGGATGGAGCCGCGCAGGATCAGGTAGGCGGCATAGATCAACACGGTAACGGCGGCACCGTTCAGCTTCGGGTCGCTGGTCCACCAAGTACCCCAGGTGGCCCGGGCCCAGATGCTGCCAGTGATCAGGCCCAAAGCGGCAAAGAGCAGGCTGACGTCCACAGCGGAAAGGGCCATGCGATCCGCCTCGAGATCGCCGGTACGAAGTACACGCAGGCTTTGCCAGAAGGAGATCGTCATCAGCACCATCATCGAGAACCACGTGGGCACGTGGAAGAACAGGTTGCGGATGGTCTCGTTCAGGATCGCACGGTCAGGGAATGCGAAGCTGGTACGCGCGGTTTCCTGCAGGGAACAAGGTGTTTCGGTGATCCCGGTGCCGCGTCCTTCGGTGAAGAATGCTTCATGCAGTACCAAAGGGCCGTCCACTGTATCCCAAGAACGGATACTGGTCATGGACTCACGAAGTCCTTCAGGAACGTTGAACGTGACGGAGACCTTGGCGTCGGAGATCGGTGTCACCGTTGCCGCACAGACTTTCTGGCCGTCGTTCTCCAACCAGAGCTGCGGAACGTTCTCCTTGAAATGCGTGTTGTAGCCGGTGACCACGAAACTGACCTCGCCGGGGGCGATCCGTTCCGCGGAAACATGCACCAGCGCTGGCCCCAAGGGCGTATGCAGGCCCACGATCACCACGTACAGCAGGAGCACCACGCTAAGCCCTTTCCACCACCAGCCTTTCATTAGTCGCGCCAAAGGTAGGGGAAGAGCAACCAGGCCAACACTACCGTGATCACGTCTATCAACAGCAGCCAGATCACATACTTCCCGGTGATGTCCCAGCCCATGCCGTCCAACGCCAGCTTGCTCGCCTTCATCACGCTAAGCAACATGGGCAGTACGATCGGGAAGCCCAGGATCGCCATCAGCCCGATGCCGTTACCGGCCCGCGCGGCCAAGGCGGAGATCAACGTGAGCACGAGCGCAAAACCAACACCGCCGGCCATCACCACAAGAATAAAGGTGCCCAACTGCGCACCTTCCAACGGCGCACTGCCGATGAAGAGCGCATAGGCCGCAAGGCTCAGCAAGCTTAGCACCGCCATGGTGATCGCATTGTAGATCGTCCGGGCCAGCACCACGCTGCGCGGTGAAGCCAGCGTATAGAGGTATAGTTGCCGACCTGCATTCTCCCGTTGAAAAGACCGGCCCAGTGCATTGAATGCGGCGAAAAGCAGGATGATCCAGAACAAGGCGTTCCAGATCGGCGTCTCCGCCAGATGCCGCACACCTTGATAGCAGACATACACCGTGCTCACCACATACAGCGCCATGCTGCCCCATGCATGCTTCTGCCGGCGGTCCAACTGCCATTCGAGCTTCAGGAGGTGGGCTATCTCAGCGGAGCGCATCGTTCGGACCGCAAAGAACGCCAACAAGAGGCTAACCGCGCAGCGTTCGAACGATCAGGTGCAACGGTCAGGGTTGAATATGCGTTCTTCGTGTTCTTAGCGTCCTTTGCGGCACAAAATCCAGTTCACCTGCAGATCTCCTACGCCCCATATCGTCTGCTCTTCAAGCATCCTTTCGAGACCAGTCATGGTATCCGGGAAGGAACTGACAGCATCTTCATTCGCCTGGAAGAAAATGGGATCACCGGTTACGGGGAGGTCACCTTGCCGCCTTACCTGAAAGAGAAGCCTCAGGATGTCGTGGACCAGCTCCTAGGAACAGCTTTGGCCGGAGTGAACAGCAAAGAGGGATTGGCAACCCACCTGAACGCCCCGGAGGCTTGGAATGACCACCAACAGGGTTGCCGGGCAGGTCTGCACATGGCTTTGACCGATCTGATAGGAAAAGAACAACAAATATCTATTGGTCAGTTACTTAACATAGATAATACAAAGTCATATCGCGTATTGATGACCATCGGGATCACGCCAGTCCCAAGAGTTGCAGAACAGCTGCAGGAACTCCCCAAAAGCGACTTCCTAAAGGTCAAAATGAACGGTCCGGGATCCATCCCGATGTTGCGGGAAGTGTTGAAGAATGACCAGCGACCGGTGTTCATCGATGGGAACCAAGGCATGCTGAGCGTGCTGGAAGTGCTTGATGTGTGCCGAGTTGCCGGTGAGCGGCTGGTCGGGCTGGAGCAGCCATTTGCGGTGAAGGATGTCGTGCTGCAACAGGAATTGCAGCGGCTCTTGTCGGTCTGCATCTATGGTGATGAAGCGATCTGGGGCGTGAACGATCTGGAGCGAACGCCCGGGACATTTGGCGGGGTGAACATCAAATTGATGAAATGTGGCGGCTTGGACCGGGCCAAGGCCATGACGGACCTTGCGGCGGAATCGGGCTTGAAGGTGATGCTGGGCTGCATGAGCGAAAGCTCACTGGGTTGCACGGCGATGGCTCATTTGGCCGGAGCCGCCGACCTGCTGGATCTGGACGGGCCATCGCTGATCAAGAATGATCCATTCGAGGGGATGAGGATGAAGAATGGAAAACTGGTCATGCCAGAAGCTCCAGGCATAGGCGCTAACCTCAAAGCTGAACTTGAATTCAAACGTATCTGCGCATAATTTATATTATGTTAACTTATAATTAATGGGATACTCCCCTGATACTCTGACCTTATGCCATGGACGAGCATCACGCACAGAGAAGTTGAATGGTTGGCTGGTGGCTCGCCTATTTGCAGGATGGCGGATCTCCAAAATTCCAGATCCTTCGTGAATGATCAAGGATGGGAAACTATCTACAACGATCATTTCAAGCCGACCGCCTGCTCGGATAAGCGCTACTACTCCCATCAGGTCAGCGCCCTTTCATTGTCCTGCCGCCTGGTCAGCTGATCATCTGATCCGTTTTCCTACATTCGCGCCGCCCAAAGCGCCAAACTTTTGTCCGTACTCCGGATCCATCGTCCAGGCGCAATCCCCAGCGGATCATTGCACGCCGGACCGATCGAGGGCCTTTCCTGAACACACCTTCCGCGTGTCCACGGCTCAATGACCGGGACCGTTGTACTGAAGCAGTTACATGCACCAAACCACTTTTGACCAGCTCGGTCTTATCGAGCCCATTCTCAAAGCCCTTCAACAAGAAGGCTACACTCATCCTACGCCTATACAGGCGCAAAGCATTCCCTATCTCTTGGAAGGCCGCGACCTCTTGGGTTGCGCACAGACCGGCACCGGCAAGACCGCCGCGTTCGCCATCCCGATGATCCAGCGAATGGTGGATGCACAAGGCAACGCTCCGCGCGGCGGCCGCAAGCCGATCCGTGCGTTGATCCTTACGCCCACACGGGAACTCGCCATCCAGATCGATGAGAGCTACAAATCCTACGGACGCCATACGGACCTGCGCACTACCGTGATCTTCGGTGGCGTGGGCCAAAAGCCCCAGACCGATGCCCTGCGCCGCGGCGTGGACATCCTTGTGGCAACCCCCGGTCGCTTGCTGGACCTGATGAACCAAGGCTACGTTAACCTAAAGGAGCTTGAATACTTCGTTCTCGACGAGGCCGACCGCATGCTCGACATGGGTTTTATCCATGACGTAAAAAAGGTGATCGCGGCAATTCCCAAGAAGCGTCAAACGTTGTTCTTCAGCGCCACTATGCCACCTGAGGTCCAACGACTTTCATCTACGCTCCTCTTCAATCCCGTTAAGGTAGAGGTCACCCCGGTCTCCTCCACTGCCGAGACCGTGGAACAGGAGGTCTTCTTCGTGGACAAAGCGAACAAGCCACAGTTGTTGGTGCATCTGCTTCAGACCCGGGATATTAAGGAAGCACTTGTGTTCAGCCGGACGAAGCATGGTGCCGACAAGCTCGTTCGCATCATCGAAAAAGCCGGTATCCGTGCCGAGGCTATCCATGGCAACAAAGCCCAGAATGCACGGCAACGCGCCCTTACGAATTTCAAGGAGCGCAAGACCCGAGTGCTGGTGGCTACCGACATCGCCGCTCGCGGTATTGACATCGACTCGCTTAGCCACGTAGTGAATTTCGACATTCCGAACGTGCCGGAAACCTATGTCCACCGCATCGGCCGCACCGGTCGTGCGGGTGCCAGCGGCATCGCCATCTCGCTCTGCGACGTGGACGAGCGCGTCTTCCTGCGCGACATCACCAAATTGATCGCGCGGCATATCCCGATCGTGGAGGACCACCCCTTCCTCCCCAGTGGGAACGCCAGCAGGCCACTTGCGCCAGAGCCGCCGAAAGGCCAAGGACGTCAAGGTGGTGGGCGCGGCCAAGGTGGTCGTTCTGGCGGTAATTCCGGCGGGAGTGGGCAACCTAAGGATTTCGCGGCACTAACGGCGGAACTGATCAATGATCTGGAAGGTGGATCGGCAAAGCCGAAGCCTCCTGCCGGCACCGGACGGAACAACCGGAACCGCAGGCGCGGACCAAGGCCTTCTGGTGGCGGGCAACGGTAGTACGTTGAAAATGTACTGAACTGCCGGGTCGTTCTGTGTAGTTGAGTGATCGGCATTGGTTAACGTTGCTGTTCATCCCATCCCATGGTTCCTTCCCGCGCGCTGCATTGCGTCACTCTTGCCATTATCAGTGCCTCGGCGGTGTTTGCGCAAAAGCCGGTGACCGATCCACTTGCGTTCGTCGACCCGTTGATCGGTACCGAACGCATGGGCCATGTGTTCCCAGGCGCGACGGTGCCTTTCGGCATGGTACAGGTAAGTCCGGACACGGATACGATCCCCTATTCGGTGGAAGGGAAATACAACCCGGAGGTCTACAGCACTTGTTCAGGCTATCAGTACAAGGACAGCACCATTGTCGGCTTCAGCCATACACACTTTAGCGGCACCGGTCATTCGGACCTCGGTGACATCCTGCTGATGCCCACTGCCGGTCCATTGCAAATGAACCCCGGTACGGCGGCTGCTCCGGGGTCCGGCTTCCGGTCGGTCTACCACCACGACCATGAGCAAGCCAGGCCCGGATACTACCAAGTGTTACTCGAGGACCATGGCATCAATGCAGAAGTCACGGCTACCGCGCGGGTCGGGTTCCATCGCTACACCTATCCGGAGACCGGTACCGGCCATGTGATCCTGGACCTGGAACACGGCATCTACAACTATCCTGACAAGAACACGTGGACCTACGTCCGGGTGGAGAACGATACGCTTGTTACCGGCTGGCGCCAAACGAACGGTTGGGCGCGCACCCGCACCGTCTACTTCGCGATGGTCTTCTCAAAGCCCATCACGCAGTACGGCCAGCAGCCGGATCCCCGGCCAACGCCCTACCATGGCTTCTGGCGAAAATTCGACCAAACGAAGGACTTTCCGGAAATGGCGGGTCGTCAACTGCGCGCTTGGTTCGATTTTGATGTGCAGGCCGGGAAGCCGCTCTTGGTGAAGGTGGCGCTCTCTTCCGTAGGCACCGATGGCGCCTTGGCCAACCTGCGCACTGAACTCCCCCACTGGGATTTCGATCGTACGGTGACCAAGGCCCAAGACGCTTGGCGCACCGAACTGAGGCGCATCGATGCCAAAAGCACACGGCCGGAAGTGCTTACCAACTTCTACACGGCCATGTACCACGCCTGCCTCTCCCCCACGGTCTACATGGATGTGGATGGGCGCTACAAAGGACTGGACCAGAACGTCCACACCGCAACGGGTTTTACCAACTACACCACTTTCTCCTTGTGGGATACCTACCGTGCACTGCACCCACTATTCAACATCATACAACAGCAACGCTCAGGGGACTTCATCAATTCCATGCTTGCGCACTACGACCAGAGTGCGGAGCACATGCTGCCCATCTGGAGCAACTCGGCGAACGAGAACTGGTGCATGATCGGGTACCATGCCGTGAGTGCTATCGCTGATGCGGATGCCAAAGGCATTCCCGGCTTCAATGCCCAGCGCGCCTTGGACGCCTGCGTGGCTTTCGCCAAGAACGGGAGCTACGATGGCCTGCAGGACTACATGGACAAGGGTTATGTTCCAGAAGATCGGAACGGCTCCAGTGTTTCGAAGACCTTGGAGTACGCCTATGATGACCGCTGCATCGCCAACATGGCGAAAAGCTTGGGTGATACGGCGCTTGCAAGGGAATTCAATACACGCAGCCTGAACTACCGCAACGTCTTTGATAAGGCAAGCGGCTTTATGCGCCCACGTTTGAACGACGGAACGTTCCTCCAACCCTTCGATCCGTTGCGCACGGATGCCCCGGGCTTTGTGGAAGGGAATTCATGGAATTACAGCTTTTACGTGCCACACGAGCCGGACGACCTGGTGCGCGTAATGGGCGGAAAGCAGCGCTTCGGCGACCACTTGGACTCCTTGTTCACCATGCACTTGGCGGATGAATACTTCGCTGTTACCGAGGACATCACGCGGGACGGCATCCTCGGGAACTACGTTCATGGTAACGAGCCGAGCCACCACATCATCTACCTCTACAATTACAGTGACCGCCCGTGGATGGCCGGCAAGCGGGTTCGCGAGGTGTTGGACCGGATGTACAAGCCGACACCGGACGGCCTAAGCGGGAATGACGACTGTGGGCAGATGAGTGCGTGGTACATTTTCAGTGCGATGGGTTTCTATCCCATGGAACCGGGCAGCGAGCGTTACGAACTTGGAGCTCCCGTGCTGCACCGCGCCACGATAGCGTTGCCGGACGGAAAAGCGTTCACGGTGCTCGCTAAGAACCAAGGTCCGAAGAACGTTTATGTGAAGGCTGTTAGCCTGAACGGCGTGAAACTTGATCGGCATACCATCACTCATGCAGAGATCATGGCCGGAGGAACGTTGACCTTCGAGATGACTGCAAAGCCTGCACGGCGTTCCGTGGGGAAGTGAATATGCATAAAGCCTCATTCATCATCTGTTTTCAAGTGACCGAACGGAATTGACCCTTTGCGCGTTCATCGTTGCCACTTTCCTTTTTTTCAGCACTTCACGGACCGTATGCCCCGATCCTCCTCCGGCCTTGCCTTGTTCATTTTCGGTTTGATCCTGTTGGTCTCCACGCCCTTGATGGGTGGATCAAACGGTCCGGCATTCTTCTCCATTCCGAATACCTTGGAATTACGCGCCAATGGCTCATCCCTCGTTGAAGAAGCATCGCAAGCCCCAAGCCCGAAGTCCACGCAGGACGCTGATAAAGCTGAGATAGGTACCGCGGGCAATGGTTCCAGTGGAAGCGGTATGCCCGAAGGGATCCTCGTGGCGCAGATCCTGCTGTTACTGATCCTGGGCCGCTTATTGGGCGAGGGCATGCAGCGTATCGGCCAACCCGCGTTGATGGGGATGTTGCTCTCGGGCATCATCCTGGGTCCTTCGCTTTTCGGCTGGGTGTGGCCTCAAGCGCAACATTTCATTTTTCCGGATGATGAAGGCCAGAAAGGCATGATCGACGGCCTGTCACAAGTGGGTATCCTGCTTTTGCTGATGCTCACGGGCATGGAGACCGACCTGAAGTTGGTGCGCAAGTCCGGTTGGGCCGCTGGGGTGATCGCGTTGTGCGGTATTGCCTTTCCCTTCACCTGCGGCTTCCTATTGGGCCAATACGGACCGGGTGCGATGTTCGGCGGTGAACATGGCGGCAACCTGGCCACATCGCTCTTCTTGGGAACCGCGCTGTCCATCTCGTCCATCAAGATCGTCGCCATGGTGGTGCGCGAAATGGATTTCATGCGCCGCGATCTGGGCCAGATCATCGTGGCCACCGCCATCATGGAGGATACCGCGGGCTGGGTGATCATCGCGATCATCTTCGGCATTACCGGCGTGGACGGAGGCGGAAGCGGTGCCGGGCATTTCGACGTGGTGAAGCTCGCCGAAACGGTGGGCGGTGTGGCGCTGTTCCTCACCTTCTGTTTCACCCTCGGGCGACGTATGGTGTTTTCCGCGATCCGCTGGGCGAATGACACATTCCGCAGCGACTTCCCGGTGATCACCATGATCCTGGTGATCATGGGCTCGTTCGCACTGATCACCCAAGTGCTGGGTGTGCGCACGGTGCTGGGCGCCTTCATGGCCGGCGTGCTGATCGGCGAGTCCCCCATCCTTACCGAACACATCGAGAGCCAGTTGCGCGGCATGATCACGGCTTTCTTCATGCCCATCTTCTTCGGCATGTCCGGCCTTTCCGCCGATCTCACCATCCTTAAGGACCCGAAGATCGCCCTGCTTACCGGGCTGTTGGTGGCTATCGCTTCCGTCGGGAAATTCTCCGGTGCATTTGTCGGTTCCATGCTCGGACGCCGGACGTGGCGGGAAGGTGTCGCGCTGGGTTGCGCGATGAACGCGCGCGGTTCCACGGAGGTGATCGTGGCCTCCATCGGACTATCGATGGGTGCGTTGACACAGGACCTCTATACCATGATCGTCACCATGGCCGTGATCACCACCATGGCCATGCCGCCCATGCTTCGCGCCGCGCTCAGGGGGCTGCCCATGAGCAAGGAGGAAGAGGTCCGCATGGAGCATGAGGCCATGGACCAGAAGGGTTTCCTACCGCGACTGGAGCGCTTGTTGCTGGCGGCTGACGGTTCTGTGGTGGGCCGCATGGCGGCGCGTTTAGCAGGCCTTTTGGCGGGTGCGCAAGGCATGCCCGTTACCATCCTGGAACTCGACGCGTATGCCGAACACGTGCAGATGGATGGCCCAACAGCTGACCAGTATGCCGACCAAAAGCATGAGCGGATCGCACCCGAGGAGAAGGAAGACCAAGAGGACAAGGTGACAAAGAATGAACCGGGCAAGGCGGGACACATCGAGCAGGATGGCTACACGGATTCAGAACACAAGGAGATGACCGGTGCCAAGTCCAAGGTGCGGAAGCTGAAGGAGCTGGATACCAACCCGCTCGCTAACGAGGTGCGGGCAGGTGCGGAAACGAGCGCTGCCAAGATGATCGCCGACGAAGCCGAACCCGATCCCGATAAGGTCCACCTCACCGTGCGTGTGCCCGTGGACGAAGCCGCTGATGTGCTTAAGGACGAAGCACGGAAAGGGTATGACCTGATGTTCGTGGCCGTGGAAGGTGGCGTAGAGAAGGACGGTGCGATCGCGTCCAAGGTCAGTCGTCTTTCCGCAGGGTTCGCGGGTCCGTTGATCGTCCTCGCCAACGCCGGCGATAAGGTCGATCGGCTCACTGGAAGCTCCCGCCTGCTCTTGCCGGTGAATGGCTCGCCCCAATCCCGGCGCGGTGCGGAAGTCGCTTTCGCGTTGGCCCGTGGCACTGGCGCACACGTCCATACACTTTTCGTTTCGCAGGATGAAGGCCGGTCCAGTACGCGGCTCCGAGAGGAACGCATACTTAAGGAAATGGCTGAACTCGGCGATCGCTACGGCGTTTCCGTCACCACCAACATTTCGCCGCGCACGACGTCCAGCGCCGCTATCCTGAAAGAAGCCAAGCGCAACTACGCCATGGTGGTGATGGGCGTGAGCGCCCGTCCGGGCGAAGAACTCTTCTTCGGAAGCACCGCGGCCAACGTGCTGAAAAGCCTCGATAAGCCCATCCTGTTCTTGGCAAGTTGAGCTGACTTCGGGCACAACGGGGGCCGGCCCATTTGCGCAAAGGCCGTTTCTTTGCAGGATGCAGGAAAAAGCCTCGCACGCTTCCCCCGCGCGTGCCCGTGTGTTCCACATCATCTTCGGGACCGACACCCCGGCCGGAAAGCGTTTCGATGTGATCCTTCTTTTGGCGATCGTGGTGAGCGTGCTGCTGGTGATGCTGGAAAGCGTGCCGGAGATCCGAGCACGCTATTACCACATCCTCCACGTCTCGGAACTCTTCTTCACCTTCCTCTTCACACTGGAATATGTGGCGCGGATCTGGAGCATACGCCATCCGAAACGGTACATCTTCAGCTTCTTCGGGCTCGTGGACCTGCTCGCCATCCTGCCCACCTATATTGGCTTGGTCTTCGTTGGTGCTCACTCGCTCATGGTGATCCGCGCCCTGCGCCTGCTCCGGATCTTCCGGGTGCTGAAACTGGCACGCTTCGTCTCCGAAGCGAATGTGATGGTGAAGGCTTTCCAAGCAAGCCGCCGCAAGATCACTGTTTTCATTCTCACCATTCTCACCATCACAGTCATCTTCGGGACCATTATGTACATGGTGGAATCCCCGGAATCCGGCTTCACCAGCATTCCGCGTAGCATCTACTGGGCCGTTGTCACACTCACTACGGTAGGCTTCGGCGACATCACACCGCATACGGCCTTGGGCCAAACGATCGCTGCCATCGTGATGATCCTCGGTTACGGTGCCATCGCCGTCCCCACGGCCATCATGAGCGCCGAGATGATGCGCACTGCCAGTGATACCGGCATGGAATGCCCGAACTGTCATGCCACCGACCACCTCATCGATGCGTTGTATTGCCGCAAGTGTGGTGATGAACTGCCGAAGGCCTGAATGGTTCAGGGATGTGGGCCATCGTGCAGCACGAATTCAACAGCCTATCCCCTCACCTACTGGATCCTGCGGAACCTGTCCGCCAAGGCAGGTGCTCGTCAGCTTTGGAGCGATCCGACGACACCTCTTTTAGAGTACATCTTCAACTGCCGACCCATCCGTGCACTACCAAACGATCCTTGATGAAGAACCCAGCCATACTCCTCGTCCCCTTAGCGATCCTTGCCGGCAGCAGCGTCAATGGGTACAGCGGCCATGAAGAACATGCATTTGCTTCCGCAGGAGTGGAGCAGGCCGATCCGAAAGGCCTGAGCATCGCGCATTTCGCGGAAGGTTGTTTCTGGTGCTCGGAAGAGGTGTTCGGCGGTGTGAAGGGAGTCAGTGAGGTGGTCTCTGGCTATTCCGGAGGAACGGAAGCCAACCCCACCTATGAGGAGGTGAGCAACGGAAGCACTGGCCACGCCGAATCCGTGGAGGTGTATTATGATCCGAAAGTGATCAACTATGCAACGCTGGTAAAGATCTTTTTCGCCAGCCAGGATCCTACCACCGAAAGCCGTCAAGGACCGGATGCAGGCAGCCAATACCGCTCCATCGCTTTCTATGATTCGCCGGAACAAAAGGCCATCATCGATGCCGAGATCAAGGCGATCAATGCGTCGGGAGAGTATCCTTCGCCGGTCGTGACGCAAGTGGTCCCCTTCGTGAAATTCTGGCGTGCTGAGGAATACCACCAGGATTTCGTGAAGCGGAATCCGAACAACCCGTATGTGCTCGGCGTGTCCAAACCACGTTTCGAGAACTTCAAGGAGAAGATGCCCGAGGTGGTGAAGTGAGCCATAGACCTATCGGTCAGCGGTCGCAGTCCCTTCCGTAGCATGGTGAAGATCGACCAAGGCCATACCGAAGTGCATTGGAACGTCTATTATCTTGTTCGCCGCACCATGGCAAAAGCAGAACTCAAGACCAAGAAGACCGAAGCCAGCGTGGAGGACTTCATCGCTGCGCTCGCTGACGAGCAAGTGCGAAATGATTGCACGGCTATCGTTGAACTGATGAGCGCCGCGACCAAGGCTCCGCCCAAGATGTGGGGATCCGCGATCGTGGGATTCGGGAAAACCACACTGAAGTATCCGAGTGGCCGTGAACTGGAATGGATGCGCTGCGGCTTCAGTCCGCGCAAGGCGAACATCACCCTCTACCTGCCGGGCAGCTTGGACGCGCTGGCCCCACAACTCGCTAAGCTGGGCAAGCATACCACCGGCAAGGACTGCATTTACATCAAGCGGCTTAGCGATGTGGATAGGAAGGCCCTGAAAGCACTGGTGGCCGAAAGTTTGAAGGATCTGGACTGAGTGTCGACATTGAGGTCTACGCACGCTACCGAAGCTGAAGGGCAGTTGGTTTTCAAAAGGAGTGTCAGCGATCCTTGCCCCCCGCTTGGCTCTATCGTCTAGGAACGCCCCAGCACGCGCTCGCGTTCTTCGCGATTGCATGGTATCACGTTGCCTCTGGCATCGATCCAGAACCACTGCATCGCCTGCAGATATTTTTCTCCGATTAAATGGGCGATCCCCGTTCCTCGTTCGGGACAGACCGCGCCCACCAGTTTATCCTACGTTTGATCCCATGGACACTCTACGTTCCTTTCTCTGCGCCGCGTTCGTGGCCCCAACACTACTTCATGCGACCCAATGGCAAGTGGGTCCAGGTGAGACCTACACCGCCCCGAGTCAAGTTGCTTCCTTGGTGGGCAATGGGGACACGGTGAACATCGCGGCGGGAACCTACCCTTCCGACGTGACAAATTGGACAGCGAACAACCTCCTACTTCGCGGCGTGGGTGGCATGGCTTACATGGAAAGCAATGGGAACGCGTGGGGAGGAAAAGCCATTTGGGTGATCCAAGGGGACAGCACAACGGTGGAATGGATCGAGTTCAGCGAATGTGCGGTGCCCGACCATAACGGTGCCGGGATCCGCCAGGAAGGACGCAACCTTACCGTGCGCCATTGCTACTTCCATGACAACGATGACGGGATCCTGACCGATGATGTTCACCCAAGCACCATCCGGATCGAACACACGGAATTCGACCACAACGGATCTGGCGACACATACTCGCACAATCTGTACATCAACCATGTGGATTCGCTGATCTTTCGCTATAACTACTGCCATAATGCATATCGGGGACACGAGTTGAAGAGCCGGGCCAATGTCAACCTGATCGAGTACAATCGTTTCAGCAATGAGACCACCGGTCAAGGCATTTACAACGTCGACCTGTCCAACGGTGGGCAAGCATATCTGATCGGCAATGTGCTTCAACAAGGGCCCATGGCTGTGAACGGCAACATGGTGGGCTTTGGTCTGGACGGCTTGAGCAATCCCGGTCCACACGAATTTTATGCGATCAATAACACCCTCGTGAACGAAAAGACCACGGGCGCATTCTTCAATGTGCCCGAAACCGTTCTCTTCAAGGTCTATTCGAATATCCTTGCAGGCAACGGCAACTTCATGGTCTACAACTTTCCCACGGCCACGGATACCGCAGGGAATTTGCGTGCCACGGACATTTCCAGCGTCTCGTTCGCCGCTCCGGACCAGTACGATCATGAACTGGTGCCGGGTTCACCCGCACAACTGATCGGCGTTCCCGCAGGTCTTGCAACCAGCGGCTATCCTTTGGTTGCGCTGGATGAGTACGTGCATCCAACGGATTTCCGCGTGCGTTGCCAACAGGCTACGTTGGACGCTGGCGCCTACCAGCTCTGCACCACCGGGATCGAGGTGCCGACGATCGATGCATATCGCCTTTGGCCGAACCCGACCACAGGAGTGGTCCACTTCGCTGGCCACCGGAACACGTCCATCCAAGTGATCGATGCGATGGGTCGCACGGTGCTCACGGCAAACACGAAGGCCAATGACACCACGGATCTTTCACTCACGGACCTACCTAGAGGACCGTACACCATCGTACTCAATGGTGCCACGCAGCCAACCGTATTCCGGCTTGTCCTGATCCCGTGATCACGGCCGAAGAACCTGTTAGGATCCCCGGGCACGCGCTCGCGTTTTTCGCGAGTGCGTAGCGTTCGCTCCGCCTCTGGCGGTTTCCGAAACTTTATAACGAGAGGCCGCGTGAGGGATAGCAGCGGAAAGCCCACAGGCCGGTGATCCGGCCGAGGACTTGTAGCGAATAGCCCGACCCGGCTGCATTTGAGCCGGGGCACGCCCATATGAAGACAGGCCCTGATCCTTCAACACAAGCAGCCCGTCCATCCCCGTCCATTAGCAACCTGCACCCACGGTTAACTTCGCCACCAATGCAACTACACAACTACATCGCCGGCCAATGGGTAGCCGGTTCCGGCAAGCAAGCCGAACTCACCGATGCCTCCACCGGCGAACTGATCGCCACCACCAGCAGCGGCGGGCTGGATTTCGGCGCCATGCTGAAATACGGACGCGAAGTAGGCGGCCCTCCCCTGCGCAAAATGACTTTTCCGGAACGCGGCAGAATGCTGAAGGCACTCGCCATGTACCTGATGGACCGCAAAGAGGAGTTCTACCAGGTGAGTTACAAGACCGGCGCCACCAAGGCGGATAGCTGGGTGGACATCGAGGGCGGTATCGGCAACGTCTTCGCCAACGCCAGCCTGCGGAAACAGCTCGGCAATATGCCCTTCTATGTGGACGGTCCGCCGGTGCTGACCAGCCGCGGCGGCACTTTTATGGGCCACCACATCATGGTGCCGAAGGAAGGCGTGGCGGTACACATCAACGCGTTCAACTTCCCCATCTGGGGCATGCTGGAGAAGTGCGCCGTGAACTGGATGGCCGGGATGCCCGCCGTGGTGAAGCCCGCCACCGTTACCAGCTACCTCACCGAGTCCATGGTGAAGGCCATCATCGAAAGCAATATCCTTCCGGAAGGTGCTTTGCAACTGATCGTCGGTAGTGCTGGTGATCTGCTGGATCATGTGGACAGCCAGGACGTGGTGACCTTCACCGGCAGCGCCACCACGGGGCGCATGCTGAAGGTGCATCCGCGCATCATCGCGGAGAGCGTGCCTTTCAACATGGAAGCCGATAGCCTCAATAGCATCGTGCTGGCTCCGGATGCCGTACCGGGCACGCCGGAGTTCGAACTCTTCGTGAAGGAAGTGGGCCGCGAGATGACGCTGAAGTGCGGCCAGCGCTGCACCGGCGTGCGTCGCATCCTCGTTCCGGAGAACCTCGTGGAGGACACGCAGATCGCCATCGGGAAACGCCTTGGCGGCACCGTGATCGGCGACCCACGTTCGGAAGGCGTGCGCATGGGCGCACTGGCCGGACCCACGCAACGCAAGGAAGTGCGCGAGCAGCTGGCCAAGTTGATGAAGGGCAGCGAGCTGGTCTACGGCGATCCGCAGCAAGTGAGCGTCACCGGCGCGGATGCGGAGAAGGGTTCCTTCATGAGTCCCATCCTGCTGCTGAACAAGGACCCGTGGAAGAACCGTGTGAGCCACGAGGTGGAAGCCTTCGGGCCCGTGAGCACGCTGATGCCATACAAGGACCTCGACGATGCCATCGCCATCAGCAAGCTGGGCAAGGGTTCCCTGGTGGCCACCATCGCCACTTACGACAACAAGCACGCGCAGCAGTTCGTCTGGGGCGCTGCCAACCACCACGGCCGCATGCTGGTGCTGGACCGCGACATGGCCAAGGAGAACACCGGCCACGGCAGTCCACTGGCCACGCTGGTACACGGTGGTCCGGGTCGCGCCGGTGGCGGCGAAGAGATGGGTGGCAAGCGCGGCGTATTGCACTACCTACAGCGCACCGCCATCCAAGGCACGCCCACGGTGATCACGGCGCTCACCCAGCAATACCAGCAAGGTGCGAAGCAGAACATAACCGCCAAGCACAGCTTCCGCATGCACTTCGAGGAGCTGAACGTAGGCGATACGGTGATCACCGACAAGCACACGGTGACGCTGGACGACATCGACCGCTTCGCGGACCTCAGCGGCGACAAGTTCTACGCCCACATGGACGAGAACGCGCTGGACGGCACCATCTTCACCGGCCGCGTAGCGCACGGCTACTTCATCCTAAGCCGCGCCGCCGGCCTCTTCGTGGACCCGCCCAAAGGCCCCGTGCTGCTGAACTACGGCATCGAGGAAGCCCGCTTCACGAAGCCTGTTTATCCCGGCGCCACCATCCAAGTGAAGTTCACCGTGAAGGAGAAGGTGGACCAGGAGAAGAAACCCAAGACCGCCGACTCACCGAAGGGTGCGGATATCGCTACGGGCATTGTCAAGTTCCTCGTTGACGTTATTGATGAGACCGGCGATACCGTTGCCATTGCAACGATCTTGACGATGGTGAGGAAACTCGATCAGAATTGATGAAACTCATAACCCAAAAACCATGGAACGACTTTTCCAACTATTCACTTTGAAGTACCAGAAGCATGCGATATCCGAGAGCATTGCCAATGGGATTATTGCATACATTTTAGGAATTGAGACCGGTGGTACGGCCTATGGGGAATGGACTATAGAGATCAGAGAGACGGACGCAAATTCCGGAGAACCAGAATTCAGAGCTTGGAAATGCTCGTCAAATGAAGAAGCTGTGGACGCGAAGGACTTTTTCGTGCTGACGAAGTTTACAAAGGACGGAGGCGCAATGCATTCAGCCAAAGCCGCATTCATCTGCGCTCATAAGGGAGAATAACCCCCCTTAGATTCAGCAATGCATTGAGGGCGGGTCCGCCTCATATACAGGCGAATTGCGCGCTCCGCTTTAGCTGGCTTACCAGGGCCAGCATCCATGGCGCTGATGGGTCCTCCTACGTCGGCCTCCTCGCTGCTCGTGGTTGCACGGCCCTACGGGCACCGGGCTGCCGCTGCGCCCGCTCACGCAAGCGACGGTACTACTTCTGAGTTCGAACCGGTTTTGGCGGTCCAGGGAAACCAACTGTGACCGTATCAAAGTACTTATCGATATCCTCCTTGAACCCAATGATCTGGCTAACCTCGCCATCAACTGCATCTGGCAATGGGAAATTGCCCTTCAGAAAGAACCCGAGAATGTCAATCTCGTCAAAGAACAGCGCGTCCTTTCGAGTATTCAAAGCCATTCGGTGTTGGAGGTAGTCCCGAAGATCTCCTTCGCTTTCGATGATATCTGCAAATACCATTAGATCGTACAGTGATAGGAGCCAAGTTTCGCGATAGCTCTCGCTGAGTAGATGTGACTCCACGAGTTGCTCTACGTTGATGGCAATCGAGGAAAAGTGTTCAAACGTTACGCAGATCTTATGGAACCGGATGGCCTTCGTCTTATCAAACGCCAGCGTATGACGAACGCCTTTCTCAACATACTCGAAGGTTGGGTTACTGCTGTCAATAATGAACTTTAAGGCACGATGACACTGAGAAGCTCCTTCGCCGATAGTTTCGGCAATCCGGTCTTTCAAGCCCATCACTGCCCCTCGTCGGTGCTTCTCGTTCAACTCGCCCGCCTTAACCTCAATGATGTATACGTCCCCATCCGAAACGCCAAGAACGTCGAGCTCTGGCCGTTTTGAGAATCCGTCCTCTTCAATCTCGTACTCCAACGAGCTGTAGAACGCCACTGAGGGTAGCATTTTCTGGAACTGAGATCTCACCTTAGCCTCAATGTAGTTGTCCTTAGATGACAAGTTCGAGTTACCTCTGAAACTCTGCTGATGGAAGGTGGCATCGGCTTCCTGTATCAAGTGCTCAGCGATCTTGAATACATTCCGATAGCCCATGTTTGTCGAGAAGTGGTAGTACTTGCCATCCTCTTCAATCAATGGTCTCAGCTTTACTTCCGAAGAGTTCATCGGGAACCCCTTGAACTTTGCTGGTTCGAAGAAGTTTGAGTTACATCCAAAGCCAAGGGCAAGGCGCTTGTAGATCAACTTGTCTTTGTCCGTTTGAGGAATGACCCAGAAAATGGTGGGGTAGCTCGCAATTCGATCCAAACTCTGCGCGACAAACTGATCGGGAGCCTCTTCATCATACAGATCGGGATTCACCTCGGTGAACTGGCGAATGAAATGCGTGCCGACTCGATCCATCACGCGCCCAATCTCCTCCTTTCCAACCTTATCGCTCCACTTTCGGAACCGGTCATGGGCTTTAACAAAGCCGAAAGGATTTCCAACCTTGGAGTAGACAAGGTCATCCAGTCCAGCAATGGCATCGTATAGGTCGCCAGCTGTAAACCCATAGTACTGACTGACGAAGCCGTCAAAAGGCTGAAAGACCTCCATGAAGACCTCCTTCATATGACGTTGATAGCCTTCCCCACGAACGTTCATAGTACTCTGCACCATCATCGTCCTGATCCAATGGTCGCTTTCTCCACCGTCCTTTGGTGCGTCCGCAGTCAGCTCGTAAAAGCCGAAATTCGACTTCACTTTAGCCAGCTTCTCATAGATCGCTTCCAAGTCTCCCTTGGTTGGAAGAACTCCTTTGTTCGCGTTGGGACTCGCAGTGGCTATGCTGATAGCGTGCTCGAGTATAACCTCAATCGTGTCGTCCGGCTTTAGCGCATCATCACCGGCTGCGTCACCAACCATCTCAGTATAAATATTCGGTGTAGCCCTTAGCAAGCGGGCGCCAAGGCCGCCTAGCACATACTTCTTGTCGAACTTGTCAATCAGTGTAATGGCGTCATCAAGCTCTGATCTTAGTGAGTCAAGGAAGCGTTCTCGTTGTGTCCGAGCTTGTTCCATAACGTGTCGCAATTGCGCCTTATCTTCTTCAGACAGCGTGAATGTTTGCATTTGTCAGAGTGATTCAGTTTGACAGGGCTCCAAGTTGAGTACATCTAGCATCTCCTTGATGGCTAGGGCGTCCTCTCCTTGTTCTATGGTGTGGTAGCAATCTGCTCCATCATTCCATTATAATGCTGCTCATCCATCATTTTGATCAGTTCAAGTATTTCCTTCATGACCTGTGAAGCCTCGGCCAGAAGAGTCATATCCATGCCATGTTCATCAATCCGGTCGCCATGGGAGTATGAGTGCGTAAAGCGAATTATGCGGATTTTCTTAGCAGGATCGAACGAAACCGCCTCAAGTGTCCTTTGCAACCCGTCGCTGGAAAGAGAAGGGTATTTGAATGCAAGGAAGGCTTCTAGTACGCGGCGCGCGATGTTCGGCAGAGGGTAAAGAACTGCTAAGTCCGCAGGCATCGTCCGTTCTGCTTCTTTCCGAACCTGTTTGAAGAGGAAGTGGTACTCCGATTCGAAGTGCTCCAGCAAAGGGTCAATGTTGCCGATACACCCGTTACGTCCACCAGCATCGATATTGGCCGTGAGCATAAAGAAGCGCGCAGGACGCAGGGATACGTTCGGTTTCCTTTGGCCTTGCATGTGATGGAACCAGTTCTTGACTTGACGAAAGAACCCAAAGTTGTGCGTCATAATGAAAAGCTGACCAGCATCCTTCGTGACTTCGCGCATGTGCCCGAAGGCACTGAAGAGCGCATGGGCATCCATACTGGATACAGGGTCATCAATGACCACAACACCCTTACCAATGTCAAAGGCTGTATCGCGCAACGACTTCAAGAAGTAGAGGAATGCAATGGCGGTCTTCTCTCCTTCGCTTAAGTTTAGAGCAGTCACGCCGTTGCGCACAATCGTGTATCCTGTGTCCAGTACATCCACTTGTAGGTCATTCCGGCCCAAAAAACTTCGCAGATCGCTGTTCAGCTCGTCCGCTGGTTTGCGATGCTGCTTTAGTTCCAATTCAAGTTTCCCGACTTGCTCACCAAGCGTCTTGACTTCTTCGGTCAAGTGCTTCTCTTCTGCGTCAGCTTCCGAAAGAGCCTTAACCATTTCCGTGTAGCTGTTCAGTGCATCCGCAACTTGCGCCTCCTCCAACTCCTTTCTTGCAGCGGTAACGCGCTTCTCGAAAGAGTCCGTGGTGTCATTATGCTCCCGGACAAGCTTGTTCACCTCTGCCAACGCGGTAACGCTGGCATCCCGCGATAACTCGTCCTGTCCGTCTATGAAGCTGGCTACATCCAAGCTCTGAAATGGACTCGTCGCTTTGGCTGAGAGTGCCGTGTTCAATGCCGTCAAGTAGGCGCGCACCTTGGCCTCTTGGTCGTTGAGACTTTTCAATTTGAGCCCGTAGTTCTGCTGGAGGTTCGTGTAGAGCTTTGCCGGGTCATGCCTTACCAGTCCAGTAAGAGCCTTGATGCGATGCTCACAAGCATTCTTGGCTTTCTCAAGGTCCAGAAGGAAGCTCTTGTACGCATCGTTGAAATGACCTTCAAGTGCTTGTCGACGGGCTGATGTGATCATACTGCCACAAAACTCACAGGTATTCGTTGGCACTTCACCTCCGTGGATTCGCAAGCCTTCCTCAACCCACTTCGCGATTTCCGGTTCATCCTCTAACCTTGAGATGATTTTTGACGTGACCGTGCGACTCAGCAATTCCTTTGTGATCTCAAGAGCTTTCGTAATATCCGGATACTCGGTATCGAGTTCCGTAAGACTCGGCAGGGAGGATCCGCTCTTTTTCTGGTTGAGTGCAGCTTGCTCTTCGGCTGTTCGCGTTGGAAGGGAACCGGACCGGTCAATGAGCTCCGTGCACTTCTTCTCAAAGTTGTTCTTTGTATAAGTGGTATAGGGGCTGCCCGGTCCAGCCAATAGCACTTTGACAGCCTTTGCTTTGTCGGAACAGAAGCTGTTTAGCGCATTGACCTTGGTCTTCGTGCTCAACTTTGCCTTCTCAAGGTCTCCATTGGCCTTTGAAAGTAATTTCGAGTCGGCATCAAGCTGCTTCTGGCTCTCCACGTTCACCTCCCCGAAATAGTAGATCGGGCCTAGTGGTGAGGTGGCTTCCGAAATAGTCCGAACTACGGCTTCTCTGTTGAAGACCCGAAGGTTGGGAAGGTTTGCGGCGGTATCAAATGCCGCACCATTTAGCGAATGACCGTTTACTACGAACTCGACATGCCCTTCAGTGACGGCAACATGGTCAGCCAAGTGTTCGAATAGATGGGAAAGCGTCGATTTTCCCGATCCATTCCAGCCGTAGATCAGATTGAATCGGCCAAAGTCATGCAGTGTGTTTGGCCAGATAAAGTCGCGAAATATCCGATGTTCACGCATCTTGGCGATACGAGTGATTGGCAGCGGGCTAGTGGTTGGCATAGTTTGCGTGCGCAATAATTTATTCAATCGTTGTTCCAATTTCTGGTAGTTCCAAACTCTGCACCGGCCCGATCGCATTCCCCGCGATCCCCTTGATCGAACCGAACATCTGTGAAGTGTTCTTGATCACCAGTTCAAGGTTCCTATCGCGCTCGTTCCAGATGCGCTCGTAGGCCCGGCGTTCGGCGAGTATGTCGCCTTTCATCTTGGCATAGCTCCCCACGATGGCCTCAATGTGCATTCGGAATTCCGAGCCGGTGAGGTAGTTGTAGAGCAGTTCCATCTTGTCACCCTTGTTCTGCTGGGAGCTGATCGCCACGCCTACTTGGAGCATCATTTCGCGCAGCACGAAACACAGACCCTTGAACTCCTCGTAGGTGCAGATCCAGATACCATCGCGCTGGCCCATGCGGTCCATATCGGCTGGCATGGCCTCGGTCACGATCACGCCCACATGGGTCTTGGCGGCCTGCATGTCCTGTTTCAGCTTGGCGATCCAGCCTTCGGTGAAGTGCTTAGTGCGCTTGCTCTCGAAGTAGATGGCGCCAAGCTCATGGCCGGTGCGGTCGTGTACCCGGTGGATGCAGTCGCCGCCTCGTATTCCTTTGCTGATCTCCTCCACGGTATCCAGCGGGAACGCCCCCCGTAGCCATTCCTCTATCGCCAGTTCCTGCACCTCC
Source organism: Flavobacteriales bacterium (assembly GCA_016719225.1). GTDB lineage: Bacteria > Bacteroidota > Bacteroidia > Flavobacteriales_F > PHOS-HE28 > PHOS-HE28. The sequence goes on from JADKAN010000001.1 coordinate 837,612, forward strand.
CCTTGGGATTGCATGGAACCTTGTTCGGCCCGGCGTTGCAGCTCGGCCATCTGGGACTTCATCTGGTCGATGAGTTCCTCCTTCTCCTTCAGTTTCAGTTCCTGTTTGTCGGCTTCGGTCTTGGAGATCTCCGTCTTGGCCTTGGCCAACTGCTCATTCAATTGCAGCTCCAGGTCGGCTTTCAGCTTCTCCGATAATTCACCCTTTTCCCGTTCGGACTTGGCCAGCAAGGCCTTCGTCTGGCTGAGCTCCTTGAGCTGTTCGCTTTTCTTCTCCAACTCTTCTTGGAGCGTCTTCACCCCCCCTTCTACCTCCTCACGAATGGCTTTCTCCTGTTCCTTCCGGAAGGTCGCCATCCGCTCGGAGAACTTTCCCTCCTCCTCTGCTCGGATCTTCTCCGCTTGCTCCCCTTGCTCCCGCTGCGTCTGGGCCAGCAGCGCTTTGGTCTGGTTAAGCTCCTTCACTTGTTCACTCTTCTGCTGCAGCTCGGTTTGAAGCGTTTTCAAGGCATCGGCCTGTTCACCTTCCAATGTTTTGCGAATGCGGGCCTCCTGCTCCTTCTTGGCTTGGCTCACCTGTTGCTCCACGGCTGCGCTCACCTTGGCATCCATCGCCTTTTGACTTGCCTCAAGCGTCTTTTCCCTGACAGCAAGCGCCTCTCGCTCCTTGGCAATGGTGTTCTCATACTCCTGTCCTATCTCTGTGCGCACCTTCTCGAAAAGCACCTTATTCACGTCGATGGGCGTGCCGCATTTTGGGCAGTTGATCTGGGCTTGTGATGTTTGTTCCATGGCATGCATTGCCGAGAATGTCGTCGGCTCTTCGCTGTCAAAGTACGAATATCCACTTCGGCGATCGAGTGAGCCAAAGCCACCTGCGGAGCGCCCCCCCGCCATCCAATCCGCCCCTGGTGGCCCGTGGCATACTCGTCAAGGCGAAGATGGTCAGCGAGCGGGACCGGAGGCCAAGCAGGCGCGGCACCAGGGAAACACCCGGGCGCCGGGATGGGGGAAAGACAGTTCCACAATTAGAACAGCACACACGGCCCAGAGGGGTGTCGTGTCCCGCATTCGCCCCCACCCCCGAACGCAAAAAGCCCCGGCTGGGGAGGCCGGGGCTTTTGCTTGTGGAAGGTTGGTTACCGTGCCGCACGCTCGTTGCGGCTCGCGGTGGGTGCTTATGCGGCACGGCCCAATACTACGTCGCTGGGCAGTCCTTCCTTGTCGATGCCGATGGCGATCACGCGGAACCAGTAGGTGGCGTAGGACTTGAGGCCGGTGGCTACGAAATGCTGGCGGCTCACCAGTCCCACGGTCACCCAGGTGGTTTCCCCTGCGGTGGGGTCACTTTCAGCGCGTTCGATGCGGAACATGCGGGCGGCTTGGGTCTTGGTCCAGCGCAGCTTCACTTGTTCGGACACGTCGGTGGCACTGGCCTGCAGGTTCTTGGGCACACCCACTTCCGTGTAGGGAACGGGATGCTTGGCCAAGGGGAAGCCGCTGGAGGCGAGCTTCGTAACGTCCCCATCACACTCCGCACGTACATGATCAGCTGTTACACGCAAAACAGCCTTCGTCTCTTGCACCAACATATTCCGCAGTTCCCGGTCCATGGAGGTACCATCCATGGCGTTGGTGATCGCTGTGGCAAGCGCGTCGCGCTTGGCCGTCATTTCTGCCAGGGTCACTGGCAGGTTGGGGAAAAGCATGTTACCCGTGAGCTTGGCAATGATGTGGCTGAGGAAGGCCACAAGCGCCGTGGGTATCATGTTACTCAATCCGATCCTGATGTTTGCACGCATTTTAATTGGTTTTTAAGTTTTGTGCCCGGAGAATTCCGAACACAGGGACCTTCAACCGGGCCGCAGCGTGTGGGGTTCCGAAATGTGGCCATATTCCATATAACATGGATATGTTCCATGTAACATGGGAAATTCCCATGTTACGGGCCACTTACCGACCACTGCGGACCATGTGGCTCCGCATTATAAAGGAAGTTGATCCGCACTTCGACCTAAGTTCACCCATACCCCGACCTAAGTTGACCCATACCCCGACATGGGTTGACCTGTATCCTGACCTTGGTTGACCCATACCCCGACATGGGTTGACCTGTACCACGACCTAGGTTGACCTCTATCCTGACCTTGGTTGACCCATACCACGACCTAGGTTGACCTGTATCCTGACATGGGTTGACCCATATCCTGACATGGGTTGACCTGTATCCTGACCTTGGTTGACCCATACCCCGACATGGGTTGACCTGTACCTCGACCATGGTTGACCCGTACCTCGACCGAGGTTGCCCCCTTCCCCGGGATAGGTTGACCCATTCCCCGGCATAGGTTCACCCTTACCGCGACATCGATCGGGCCGCATCCCGACATAAGTGGCCGAGCACTACAGCAGGGTCGGTTGAGCTTACCGACGTGGTCGGCCCTTATTGCCATATCTATCGGAATGGAGCTTCTCTCACCGCTCACCCTCCCCTGTATCGCCTGAAAAAAATAACCCGGTCCCGTTAGAGGGATCGGATATTTTCCCACTTTGTGGTACAATTTGCTCCCATGAAAAGCCACCACTATGTGCATGAGAATATCAGCAGATCGTTTGAAATTGATCCGTTTGTTCCGCGACCTCACCCAGAAGGAGCTAGCGGGGGTACTGAATGCCGATGCAAGCAAGATCAGCGACATTGAACGCGCGGTACAGTCGCCCACGTTCGAGGATGTCGGCGTGCTCTCCCGCGCCTTGCATTTCAGTATGGATGCCCTATACGCTGCGGGCAAATTTGACTTGGATGCCTGCCTGCTGCCCACTTGGCCGGGAAAGGAGGAGATGCTGGTAGCGTTCAAGACCCTTGGGAAGGACCCGGACGCGTCCGCCCGTCCTTGATCCCCGATCCAGCGCTCGGCTGAGCCTACGCCACCTGCAGTGCGCCCGGAGTCCCCGCCATCCGATCCTCCCTTGGTGGCGTGCGGTCCGCACGATACCCTTAGCTCAACTTGATCACGATCTTGCCTTTTGCCCGGCTGTAAGCTCCCGATGAGCCCGCTGCATACTTCCGCGTGCCCTTACGCTCCGGATAGCCACAACACCACCAGAATTTGCTGCCGGCATTACCGCCTTGTTTAGCGGTGCGCAAGCGCATCGCTTTGCTGCATTTCGGGCAGTTCGGTGTATCGGCGGCGGGTATTATGGGCGGCCCGATCTGGTAGAGCTCAAGCAAGGCATCTATTTCGTGCGGATCCAAACGGACAAAGGCGTGTTCACCCAAAAGCTGATCATTAGCTAAGCGGAGCGGTGGTGACCGTCAGCGTTCGGTTCTGGTTCCTGTAAGCGTGATCGACCGCGCAGTTCGGTCAACCTCTTCCGGTTGTTCTCGTGTTGCACGGACGCATGAACGCCGCGCCATCGGTGTATCATTGCCTCATGCACCATCCAAAGCCACACCTGCTCCTCCTCCACGGCTTCCCACTTGACCATTCCCTATGGCAGCCGAACATGGAAGCCTTAGAACACGTGGCCCACGTGATGGCCCCCGACCTGCTGGCCTTCGAGACCGCTGAAGAAGTGCCCACCGTCCTGACCATGGAGCACCTTGCCGACCAGCTAAGAGAGCAACTCGATGCGCAGGGCATCCAGCGTACCGTGCTCTGTGGCCTTTCCATGGGCGGCTACGTGGCCCTTGCCTTTCTGGAGCGCTGGCCGGAGCGAGTAGCGGGCCTCATCCTGTGCAACACGCGCAGCATCGCCGACACCGAGGAAGCCAAACAAGGGCGGGAAGCCACGGCCTTGGATGCGCTCGCCAAGGGCAGCGCGGTGATCGCGCGGGCCATGACCCCCAAGCTGCTCTCGGAGCATACCCGCTCCACCAATCCCGAATTGGCGAGCACCGTGGAGGCCATGATCGCACGCCAACGGCCGGAAGCGATCGCCGCGGCCTCCCGGGGCATGGCCCTTCGCCCTGACCGAACTTCCGTCCTACGTGGAAGCAACACGCCCACGCTCGTTATCACCAGCGAGCACGACGCCTTGATGCCGCTGCCTACCAGCCAAGCCATGGCCGATGCATCCGCGCATTCCACCTTGGTGGTGCTCCCCCATGCTGGCCACCTCAGCAACATGGAAGCAGCCGCTGGATTTAATAAGGTGGTGGTGGAGTTCCTGGTGAGCCTGCCAGAGAATTAGCGCGGATCAAACCGTTCGGAACGCTCGGCTCAGTGGGTATCTAGGGCAATGGCACCAGCGTGGACGCTCGCGACAGAATTGGGCTCTATGAAGGACATTACCACGACCTGCTGAACGACCTGGGCAGGGCCAGCGATCTCGTTTGGACATTGTACATGGACCCGGCCGCTACCCTTTGGATCTGCTCCGCAGGAGGTGGGCTATGCAGCCTGCGCGGAACGGATCTCACCTGCTACAACGAAAAGGATGGGCTGGGCAACCAATATGTGCAGAGCATCCTGGAGGATGGCGCCGGACATCTTTGGGTCGGCACTTCCGGTGGCGTGTACCGCTTCGATGGAAAACGCTTCACGAACTGGACGAAATGGGATGCACGGAGGGGGGCTGAACTTGGAAAAGTGAAGGGCGCACCTCTCCATGCAGGTGCACCGGCCCTCCCCTGCTCACATCTGCTGAAAAGCCTTCGGCGTGATCCCCTCAATGCGCTTGAACTGGCGGATGAAGTAGTTCAGGTTGTTGAAGCCTGAACTATAGCACGCCTCTGAAACGCTGATGGCAGGATCGGCCAGGCGCTGCTTGGATAGCGCGATCCGTTCGCGCACTACGAACTCCAAAGGCGTGGTGCCGCTGAATGCTTTGAAGTCGCGATAGAAAAGCGGCTTGCTCATCCCCGCCACCCGGGCGAGTTCATCCACGGCGATGGGGTTCTGCAAGTGTTGCCGGATGTGCTCCACGACCCCGGCGAACTGGAATTCCTGCGCGGGTGCGGGCTGCAGCAACAAGGCGAGGTTCTGCGTTTGGATGATGCGCAGGAGTAGGAACTTCAGGGAGAGGTCGGCCAGCGCATCCTTCGCGGAGCTGTCCTCCATGCTGATGCTGATGAGCCGGTTGATGCTGGAGGCGAGCTCGCGGTTGTTCTGGAAGTGGTAGCGCGAGAAATCAAGCTTCCACGTGAAGGGTGCTTCGGTGTTCGGGTACTGCTCGTTCAGGAAGGCCAGGTTGCGTTCCACCATGCCCCACTCCAAGGCCAGGTTGGCGCACTGGACGGGATGATGAGCGTCGGCCTCGGGAAAATCCACGCGCATGGAGATGCCGTCCGGAATGATCACGCTTTCACCCGGCACGAAGTCGAAGTGCTCACCCGCCGGCTGCGACAGCACCTTGCGGCCGCGCATCATGCTGCTGATCACCAGTCCCTGCGAGGAAAGCGCGACATCCGGGCACTTGTTGTAGGTCTCGAAGATGCTCAGTTGGCAATCGCGCAACCCGAACACCCGGCGATGTTCCTCCATGCGGTCCAGCTGCGTTGCATCGGAGAGTTCGATCGGAATGAGTTGATGGGCCTGCGGCATGATGCTAAGGTACGCTGTGGAGCGCGCTGGATCGCCCATGCAACACGTTCGTTCCATCAATAGAAAGTATCGTTCCAACGGATAGGCATAGGGTGAGCATAGCTTTGATCGAAAGGCCTTGGGACCGCATTTCTAACGTTGTTCCACCGTCGGTCGAGATCATTCCTAACAACCAAGAAACCAAAACAGAACGAAGATGAACATCACACTGGCACAGGCCGAAAAAGCAGTAGCAGCCGCAAAAGCGAAGGCCATCGAGATCAACACCTTGATGAACATCGCCATCGTGGACTCCGGTACCAACCTGGTCGCCTTCGGGAAGATGGACGGCGCATGGCTCGGCTCCATCGACGTATCGCAGAAGAAGGCACGCACCGCGCGCTACTTCAACATGAACACGGGCGAGATCGGCAAGCTGTCGCAGCCCGGTGGTTCACTCTACAACATCGAGCACAGCAACAACGGACTGATCACCTTCCCCGGTGGCATCCCGATCAAGAACGCGAACGGTGACATCATCGGTGCCATCGGTGTTTCAGGAAGCAGCGTGGAGAACGACCATGCCGTTGCCCAAGCCGGGGCCGACGCCGTGAAGTAAGATTTGATACAACCCCTAACCCGACCATCATGTGCAAGAACCATGGAGTAACCTATGTGAAACCCGGCGTGGTGGAAGTGCGCGAGATCGAGTACCCGAAGCTGGCCTTGGGCGATCGCAAGTGTGAACACGGTGTGATCCTGAAGATCGTATCCACCAACATCTGCGGCAGCGACCAGCACATGGTGCGCGGCCGTACCACGGCACCGGAAGGATTGGTGCTGGGCCACGAGATCACCGGTCTCATCATCGAGGCGGGTAAGGATGTGGAATTCGTGAAGGTGGGCGACCTCGTGAGCGTTCCCTTCAACATCGCCTGCGGGCGTTGCCGCAACTGCAAGGTGGGCCAAACGGGCATCTGCCTCAACGTGAACCCGGCCCGTCCCGGCGCAGCTTACGGCTACGTGGACATGGGCGGCTGGGTAGGCGGCCAAGCGGAATACGTGATGGTTCCCTACGCGGACTTCAACCTCTTGAAGTTCCCCGATAGCGACCAGGCCATGGAGAAGATCAGGGACCTCACCATGCTGAGCGACATCTTCCCCACAGGCTTCCACGGCGCGGTGACCGCGGGCGTTGGACCGGGCAGTATCGTCTACATCGCCGGTGCCGGTCCGGTGGGATTGGCGTGCGCCGCATCCTGCCATCTGCTGGGTGCTGCGGTGGTGATCGTGGGCGACATGATCGAGGAGCGTTTGGCGCAGGCCAAGTCCTTCGGTTGTGAGGTGATCGACCTGAAGAAGGACGCCAGCCTGGCGGATCAGATCGAAGCCATCATCGGCGTTCCCGAAGTGGATTGTGCTGTGGATTGCGTGGGCTTCGAAGCGCGCGGACATGGCAGCGATAGCGGCACGGAGCAGCCCGCCACGGTGCTCAATGCCATCATGGACGTAACGCGTGCCGGGGGCATGCTCGGCATCCCCGGCCTGTACGTAACCGGTGATCCGGGTGCGAAGACAGAGGCCGCGAAGAAGGGCAGCCTCAGCATCCGCATCGGTCTTGGCTGGGCGAAATCGCACTCCATCCACACGGGCCAGTGCCCGGTGATGAAGTACCACCGCCAACTGATGAACGCGATCCTGCACGACAAGGTGCAGATCGCCAAAGCGGTGAACGTGGAAGTGATCTCGCTGGACCAGGCCGTGAAAGGCTACCAGGAATTCGATAAGGGCGCCGCGAAGAAGTTCGTGATCGACCCGCACGGGATGATCGCGGCGTGAACAACGCTTCTATGAAAACGAAAGCGGCCCTGGGAACGGGGCCGCTTTTTGTTGTGGGGTCGTCAGCGTCCGCTTCCTCTGCGTGGTGAACGCCGTCGCGTTCAATCCGAACATTCGGAAACAACGATCAGTTCCTTAGCGGTCCTTAGTTGCTCGATCAACGCACACATCCGCTCATCGTAGGCTTCGCCGTTGCTGTGATCGAACCCGTTCTCCACCTCCTCCATTTCCGTATTCAGCGCAGTGATGGCGCGCAAGATGGGCTCCAACCCGGGTGTGTGCCTGTACACAGCGATCCGGTGGTAGCAGAGGTAGCCGCCACAAGTGATGATCTCCATCGGCTCTTGGTGGAACAGCAGCGTGTCGGCGAGTTGCAGATCCGTGGAGATCCAGTTCAGCGCCGAAACGCGCACATGGTCCAGCACTTCGATCCGGCTGATACTGGCACTTTCTCCTTCCGCCGGGTCTCCGCCTCCGGACCCTGCGGCAGATGGTTAGTTGCAGGGTTAGATGCATACTGTAAATCATGATCAGGACAGCCGCAGGGTCCGATACATATCGGACCTCTGCGAGAGACCCTGCGGGAGTGGAATCTTATCTTCGCCTTGATCGGCCACATTTTACCGCTCACGCCAATGCCGTAGCCGAATGGAAGCGAAGAAAACCTCAGCAGCTAAAGCGAGCGGCCGCCCCGAAGTGGAAGCTTGGCTGTCCGGTGTGAAGCCCGATCTCCAACCCCTCGCCCGCCGGATCGATGCGCTCATCCTGCAGGGAATGCCGGATGCCACGTGCGCCATCAAGTGGAACGTGCCTTTCTATGGTCTGAAAGGCCAAGGATGGATCGCGAGCATGAATTCGTTCAAAGCCCACGTCAAGTTGCTCTTTTTCGACGGGAGTAAGCTCAAACCCACATTACCCACCGGCAAAGGGAACAACGCCATCGACTACCGCCACTTGGAAGAGGTGGACGAGAAGCAAGTGAAGGCATGGCTGAAGCAGGCGGAACAGCTGCCGGGCTGGTTGAAGGTGGAATAAGGCTTGCTGAATAAGGCATTCCTCGGTTTGTCCGCTATTATCACGGCAGCTTCTTCGACCAGTTCCCTTCCTGGCGTAACAACCTTCCGAACGCAGATCGCCCGAAGCGGAATTCCACTTCGGGCGATGATTTACAAGCGTGACCAATGACCGATCAAGCGATCTGCTCCGCGTGCTTTCCTTCACGCACTGCTTCGATCAATTTGGCGTTGAAGGCTGGCAGGTCGTTGGGGCTACGGCTCGTGACCAAACCGTTGTCCACCACTACCTCTTCATCCACCCAATGCGCACCCGCGTTCTTCAGATCCGTGCGGATACTCTTATAGCTGGTGACTTTCCGGCCCTCCAGCACACCTGCTTCAGCAAGCATCCAAGGTCCGTGGCAGATCGCCGCGACCGGCTTTTTCTGCTTGAAGAAATCCTGCACGAATGCGACCGCATCCTCATTTACGCGCAACAGGTCGGGGTTGATCACACCGCCGGGTAATACGAGCGCATCGAACTGGCTGGCGGAAGCTTCGCCGACAGTAGTGTCCACTTTCATGGTACCATGCCAGTCCTTTCCCTTCCAGCCGTTGATCTCTCCGCTCTTCAGCGATACAACAACGGTTTTTGCACCCGCCTTCTCCAAGGCTTCCTTGGGGCTACGCAATTCACTATCCTCATATCCATCGGTGGCCAAGATCGCCACTGTCCTTCCTTTCAATTCGCTCATTACGGTGTCTTTTTAATGGTTCGTGTACTTCACTATCAGCAGTCGCAACGGTGCTTGTATCCCAGCACTTGATCACCCGTGGTATGTCGTGGTGCATGGGTCAGTTAACCCCCATCACGAACTATTGACTCCTGTGCAAGCCGCGGACCGCATTGCCCTTGGCGTCACAATAGGGAGGCGTAGCGCGGTGAAGCCGGAAAATGACGCGTCCCAAGGATCGTGCACATCGTGGAGCGAAGTCCACAAACCTGGGGGATCGGGCAACGCTCACAGACCGGGAACTTGTGGAGCGCTCAACCTACTTGCACTCCCCTTCGCTCACCACCCGCACCCCTGCTACCCGCGCTTGGCAGGCGTTCGGGTAGGTCTTCCCATCGCAACCACACACCGGCATGTACTCCATGGTGCATAGGTCGTCCTTGTGCAACTCGCGCAACACGGGATCAGGGCAGGGAGCGGCACCCGCAGTGGCGCACGGACCTTGGGCGACTACGTGCACACCGGCGCGCCAGGCTGCGCAAAGGTTGCCGTAGGTGATGCCGTCGCAGCCGCACAACGGCCGGTACTCCAAGGTGCACGGACCGGGCTCCATCCGCGCAGTGTCCAGGCAAGGACCATCGTGTAGGATGCGTTCCAGGTGATCTTCGAAAATAGCCCGCTGCTCCACATTGGCCACGTGCCCGGCCTCGGCGATCATGATCAAATGATCCTTTGGCAGTTCATTGCGGGCAGCAATGGCCCGCCCCACGCTGGCCGGTATCAACCGATCGCCCTCGCCCCAGATCACGTAGGTGGGCATGGTCCACATGTAACGCTTAGTGGCGTAGGCGTCCTGCCTGTCCAAGAGGTCCTGCAGCAGGCCGAGGTAGCCTTGTTGCATGCTGGCGAAATGTTCGAACAATTGCCTGCGCGCAAAGCCGGGCACCTTTGGCGGGGCATACATCGCCATGCTCATCAGGCGGTATTGCTCGTCCGGGTTCTGCGGGGTGAACAAGCTCTTCAGGTCCGCCGCGCCCACCGAGCGCGCCACGCTGTCCGCGATGGCCACGGTGTAGTCGCTTGCAGGGCCGTCATAGATCACCAGAGCGCGAACACGCTCGGGATGCTGCTCCGCGAAGTTGGCCGCGATGGCACCGCCATAGGAATTACCTACCACGTACACGGGTTGCTTTACGCCCAAGCTATCCAGGATCAAGGCAAGGTGCGCCACCTGCTGGTCGATGCTGTTGCCGCTCCATTGCTTGGTGCTCTTGCCATGGCCGATCAGGTCGGGAACGATCAGTTCGAAGTCCTTGCCCAGCCCGGCGAGGTTGCCGGCCCACATGGCGCTGCTGCTCATAATGCCGTGTACCAGCAACAACGTGGGTTTCGTGCCGGTGAGGAGGTCCTTGCTCGCCCAAGTGAAGTGCGGGCCTTCGGCATCCGTGAAGGTATGCGGGACCAGGTGATTCTTCGTGTAGGCCTTCAACGTCGCCTGCTCCATCTTGCGGGGCACATTGCAGGCAGTGAGCAACAAGATGCCGGAAAGAAGAACGAGGAAGCTGCGCGTCATTGGGCGAAGCTAGACCGCCAGGAGCGCTTTTATGGAACCGATAGAATGATAGCCTTCGGGGAACTTCCAATTCAGTACGAGCCGGGCATCGCCGCGTCAACGCAGATAATGATGTCAGCTTGGCCCTTGTATTCCGCATCGAGGCGGCCCAATTGCTCGGGCACTACCGTGGCGATGGTCACCACGTTCAACTCGGGACGTAAGCGTTGCATGTACCAGGCGATGCCCGCATGGAAGTCCGAATGATACGATCCGTTGAAGTGCAGGAAGCGGCTGCTCTTCTTCGCGTTCTGCGCGATGAAGTACGCCATCGTGGCATCCTTCAGGGCTTGGGCCTTCACCACATCCGGTGTTCCATGGTCGCCCATCATCGATAGCATCTTCACGTATTGGGGCAAGTCGGGGTCGAAGGCGATCGGCAAAGGTGCGATCCAGGCGCGTTCCGCAGTAGGCACGGTGTCCAAGGCCTCGAAGCCACCCTTGCTTACGGCCCGGGCATATCGGCGCGGCACGTTGGTGGCGATGAAAGGCAGCCCTTTCTCCTTGGCCAGGTCCACCAGTGCGGCATAGTCCGTGGCGTAGTTCGGCCAGAGGCGTGCGAGCGTGTCGAAGGCGGCTTGGTCGATCCCGCCGCGCAGGTATTGGTCCAGCACGGTCTGGTCATCGGCCTCGATCATTTCGGCGCCCATCACCAGCGGACCGCGTGCCGCAAGGTCCTGCGCAACCACCAGCTCCAGCCAGTGCGCGATCGGGTTGTTGTGCTGCTCGCCGAAGAGCACCACGTCCGCATCGGCCACCGTGCTTAAGAGTTTCTTGTACGAGATCTTCTTGCCGTTCGCATTGAAGAGCACGTAGGCCGGACGATCCTGCGCGTGGCCCATGCCCCATGTGAAGATCGATAGGATAACCGCCAAGCCACGCAGCTTCCGGCCGAAGGAATGTTGTTCCATTCAACGAAGTAACGGCATCTTCCATGCTTCAGGCGGTTCCTACCTTCGCACCATAAGTCCTATTCCCCATGAACGAAGCCATCCGCGCCCTCGAACCCAAAGCACTCTGGAACCACTTTGCCGACCTGAACGCGGTGCCGCGACCGAGCAAAAAGGAGCAGCGCGTGATCCAGTTCATCAAGGAATTCGGCGAGAAGCTCGGGCTGCCCACGCATGTGGACGAGGCCGGCAACGTGATCATCAAGAAGCCCGGCACCAAGGGAAAGGAGAAGGAAACGCCAGTGGCCTTGCAGAGCCACTTGGACATGGTGCACCAGAAGAACAACGACACCAATTTCAACTTCGATACCGACGGCATCAAGATGAAGGTGGAAGGCGATTGGGTGAAGGCCGAAGGCACCACCCTGGGCGCGGACAATGGCATCGGCGTGGCGACCATCATGGCCATCCTCGAATCGAAGGACATTCCCCATCCGCCCTTAGAGGCGCTCTTCACCATCGATGAGGAGACCGGTATGACCGGCGCCTTCGAGCTGAAAGGCGGACTGCTGGACGCGCACATCCTGCTGAACCTCGATACCGAGGACGATGATGAGCTCACCATCGGTTGCGCTGGTGGCGTGGACGTCACTGCCACGGGCAAGTACGCGACGGAAGCGGCACCACAAGAGGTCAAGGGCTATCGCCTTGCGGTGAAGGGTTTGACAGGCGGGCATTCCGGCACGGAGATCCACCTCGGGCGCGGCAACGCCAACAAATTGATGAACCGGATCCTGCTCGAGAACGAAGCACACGGCATCCGAGTGTCCACCATCGAGGGCGGCAGCCTGCGCAATGCGATCCCACGCGAAAGCGTCGCCAACATCGGCGTGCCTGCGGATAAGGTGCAAGCCTTCACCAAGTCCTTCGAGGAACTCCGCGATACGCTGAAGTCCGAGTATAAGACCACCGATCCGGAACTGAAGATCGAACTCACGCCAGCGGACCTCAGCGGCAAGGTCATGGCCGCTGCCGACCAAGGCCGTTTCCTGCGCGCGGTGCAGGCCTGCCCGGGCGGCATTTACCGCATGAGCCCGGATGTGGAGGGCTTGGTGCAGACCAGCAACAACGTGGCCCGCATCGAACTGAAGGACGGTGCCTACACGGTGATGTGCCTTACCCGTGGCTCGGTAAGCAGCGAGAAGATGGACGAAGCCAACGGTATCAAGGCGGTCTTCGAACTGATCGGTGCCAAGGTGGATTTCAACGGTTCCTATCCAGGCTGGGTCCCCCGCCCCGACGCCAAGATCGTGAAGCTCATGTCCAGCATCTACAAGGAGCGCTTCAAGAGTGAGCCACACGTGCTGGCCTGCCACGCTGGACTGGAATGCGGCATCCTCGGCACCAACTACCCGGAGATGGAGATGATCTCCTTCGGGCCCACCATCAAGGGCGCACACTCGCCGGACGAGCGGGCGCAGATCAGCTCCGTGCAGAAGTTCTGGGGGTATCTGCTGGAGGTGTTGGAGAAGATCTAAGCTCTACGTCGTTCTGGGGATGACCCGGATACCGGCGGGCGATGCGGGATCTCCAACGTTTTCAATTGCGATGACCTGAAGGAGGCTGCCGCATCCTTGTTCCCCGGGAGCGACCAGATCAGTTAGGCCGCATCAAATGCCTCCAGTGCTTTGGGAAGCACCTCCAGCAAACCTTGGCCGGCAGCTGGCAATGCCGCCATGATCGTGCTGATCACCTCGCTCCTAATCGCACCGGCCTTCTTGGCCGCTTGGGCATGGTGGGCAGCACCATCCTCCATGACCAATGCGGCAGCGATACCGAGGCATACGAGCTACTGCGTCTTGGGGTCAAGGGTGCTGGCTTTTTCCATCGCATGGATGGCACCGATCCACGCTTGGGCTTGTTCCGGCGCATTGACAAAAAACACTTTCAAGGCATTCCCGATCAGTGGTCCCTGGTTGGCCATTTCCTTTGTCTTGGTCATTTCCTGCTTTCCGCACAAAAGAACACATTCCCGAAATACCAATTCAGCCTGATGAAGTTCGTGCTCCTAGGAATTGCGATGTTGGCGATGGCGACGGCCATGGCCCAGTCGAAAACCCCGTTACTCCCCTTTCAAGGTACTTGGGAAGGCACCGTGAACGGCCACCGCTACGTGGAGCAATGGACCTGCGCCAATGGCCTGTGCGATGGAAGCGCCATCTCCTATCGCGGTGATACGATCAGTATGACGGAGACCACGCGGATCATGGCGTTCGCGGGTCAGTGGATCTACTTGGTCTGGACGCGCAATGGCCCTGCTGTAGCCTTTACGCGCACGTTCGCGGATGATCATACGTGGACCTTCGAGAATACGGATCATGACTTTCCACAACGCATCAACTATACCGCGAGCGGTGATGCGCTCGATGCCTACATCGCCGGGCCGGGTGAGGATGGTGAAATGCGTTTCGACTTCAGGCTGAAGCGGGTGGAGTGATCACCACACATGGTTTGGTCATTCCTGATATCACCGATATCCTATTTGAGGTTAACGGTGAACATATCCGATGCGTAGGGGGTTACCCTAAGAAAAGCCCCATGAAACGAGGAATTGCCATTATCCTGTTGGTCTTCGGCTGTACAGTGGTCATTTATGGCCTGAGCGAAAAGGACAAGGGCCAAGCGTCCATCGATCTTGGCAAGACCGAGATCAACATCGGTAAGAAGGACAGTGCCTTCTCGCCCTACTTCATCGTGGGCGGTATCGCAGCGATCGCAGGGATCGTGCTGCTGGCGACGGGCGGGAAGAAATAATTTTCCTCGGCGTATTGCATGGCCCCGTGCATGATGCAATAATATAGCGCTCCAAAACCACCACCATGGCTTGGAAGATCGCTATTGCTGTTGCTTTGGTAACCGCCTTTGTCACGGCGATCGTTGCCATTCCGGTGGCCAACTATGTATCATAGGCGAACGGCGTCAGCGACCAGGACGGGGGCCGGAGCATGGCCATCTTCTTCTTCTTGGCCCCCGTGGTCTTTGTCGTCGCTTTCTTTGTCGGATTGTTGGGCACCTACTTGGTGCATGCCATGGAATGGGCGCACTTCTGGAAGGCCACCGGGGCATCTTTGGGGATAACTATGGGCGTGCTGTTCGCGATCGCCGGCTTCTTTATGTTGCAGGCTCCTATTCGGCCTGTTGAAGGTGGATCGCCATTGGTCTTGGAGGTGGAGGTGTACATTCCCTTGGCACGCGTTCCCGCGCATCGGGATGAGTTCGATCCGATGACGATGAGCCTTTACGCCGGACCGCGGGACAACCAATTCGCGAGCATCGATACCGCGCTCAACCGCACAGGGAACGGGATGCTCATCGTGACCGGGCTTGCCGGCCTCAACAGCAATTCCTACTCGCGCACGATATCGTTCAATATTGATCAAAATACGTGGTTAGCGCTGGATCATCTGCCCATTGCGGCCAAGCCCAGTGAGAAAGACTCCGTGTGGAGCGCCCTCATGCCCATGCGCGATGCCACGATCGCAGAACCGCAATACACGGATGTGCAAGCGCGCGTAAGGGTGGTGAAGCGCGAGCGTATACCACAGCCATCGACGGGTCTATGATCGCGATACCAACTTGAATTCCAAATTGCACTTCACCGCCGGCCACTCATGCGGCAGGATCGAATAGACGCAGGTGTCGCGCAGGGTGCCGTTGGCCATGCGCATGTGGTTGCGCAGAATGCCGTCCGGCTTGGCCCCCAAACGCTCGATGGCGCGGCGGCTCTGCAGGTTGAAGAAGCTCGTGCGCAGTTCCACTGCGATGCATTCCAAGGTCTCGAAAGCATGCTTGAGCAGCAGCAATTTGCATTCGGTGTTCAGCGGCGTGCGCTGCACCGAGCGCGCATACCAGGTGGAGCCGATCTCCACGCGTTGGTTCTTCGCATCGATGTTCATGAAAGTGGTCATGCCGACCACCTTGCCGGAGACTTGGTCGCGCACGGCCCACGGCAGCATGCTTCCAGCTTCCCAGGAACCAAGGCGCCGTTCGATATCGGCGTGCATCCGTTCCGGCGACGCTACGTTGGTGTACCAGAGTTCCCACAGTTCACCATCGCGCACGGCGTCGCAAAGGGCATCGTGGTGCTCCATGCTCAAGGGCTCCAGCGCGGCATATTGGCCCTGCAAGGTGATCGGCGTGGTGATGGGTCGCATGGCGCAAAGGTGATGCGTCAGCTATTCATTTCGCTTCACCAACCGGAGGTACAACGCATCCAAAGCAGCCTTCGCCCCATCGGACTGTTCGTTGGCATAGAGCAGATAGGCCCTGTTGCTGTATGGATGCAGGAAGACCTCGGCGAGGAAGCTGCCCGGGTTGCCCACGTGATAGAGACGCACCGTGCTGTCCGCGTCCGTGGCCCATCGCCAACCCGGTGCATAGAGCGGCTCCTTTTGCTGCAACTGCGCGAAGCCCGGCTTCGATATCCATGGTACCTTGTCTATCACAGCTATCAACTGGATGCGGGCCAGTGCCGCGTGTTCCGGCAGGCTCATGCTGATGCCACCGGCCGCCAACAGCCATTCCAACTTCGGGTCCGCCGAAGGGGCCTGCGGTGTTCCATCCGCCGTATGTCCCCATGTATCCTGGCTGTCCGCGACGTTGGGCGCGCCGAAACGGAAGTCGATGCCATGCGCCCTGCCCCATTCTTGCACCAGCTCGCGGAAAGACCTGCCGGTGGAACGCTCCAGGATCAGGCCCACGGCCACATAGCTTAGGTTGCTGAAGTGGTAGCCATTGCCCTTGGGCACCGGCGCTTGGCGTACGGCCCATTGCATCAGTTGCAGACGCTGCGCATCGGCATCGCCTGTGAAACTTGCAGGATCAGGAGCGCTGTCGGTATAGGTCCACGGAAGTAGGCGCGCGTGGAAGGCGAGCAGGTCCGTCAGCGTCAGGCCGCGATAGACTTTGCGGCTCTTGGGCATAAGTTCAGGTATCAGGTCGAAGAGGCGCACATCGGCCTTCAGCACACCGTTCTCGACCAGCTCTTTCGCCAAGATCCCGGTCATCGTCTTGGTGATGGAGCCGATGCGGAAATGATCTGTTGCTTCCGCTGCACGGTGCGTGCCCGCTTGCTTGACGCCCAGCATCTCCAGTTCCAACGTGCCGGTGGAGTCCACCACGGCATAGCCCAGTTCCGGAACGCCGTATACCAGGCGCAAGCTGTCCGCATAGCCCGCCATGGACTGCGCCTGCGCAACGGATGCCACCAGAACGGTGAAAAGAAGGAGCACCGTACGCATGGTAACGAAGGTCGGACGTAGGCCGGATTTAGGAAGCGCGCTCATTGCGATGAAATCAGGATCTCCCTTTGTTCAAGGCTTCACCCAGCGCACGGTCTCCCCGCTTTCGGCCTGCAGCAGGTATACACCCGCTGCCAGTCCGTGCAGATCAATGCGGTCCCCCAAGTGGAGTTGTCCGAGAATACGCACGGGCCGCCCTTGCACATCAAGCACCGCCAATTGTTGTGGGCCCTTTCCGCTGAAGCGCACGGCGATGTGCTCCATATCCGGGTCCGGATAGAGGGCGAAGGATGCATCCGCTTCCACGGGAGAGACCACCGTGGGTAGCTCGTTCACGTGATAAGCAAGTGTCCCGGCGGGCGCGGACCAGATCACATCGGTCCGTCCATCGCTGTTCATATCGCTCAAGTTCACTTCGTCAAGAAATGTAGCCCCGCCGTTATACACCTCGGTGGGCGCTGCAAAGCTGCCATCGCCCATTCCCCGGTGGTAGGTGATCAGTCCAATGCTCGCCACGACCAGGTCCGCCAGTCCGTCCGCATCCATGTCCATTAAGCCGAACCCCTTCACGGTAATGCCGGTGAGCATTGCGCCTTCGGAGGCCCACGTGGCACCATCGTTCCGGTACCAGCGCATGTTGCCGAGGAAATCCGTAAGCACCATGTCCGGGTCGCCATCACCGTCCACATCGCCCAAGCGGACCCGCTGCATGATCGCAATGACCGGATCCGCGATCTGCGGGGTGAAGCTGCCATCGCCGGCATTGCGGTAGTCAACACCCCCCAAGGACTCAGCGGTCACCGGATCCAGGTCGCCGTCCCCATCGATGTCCGCTATCACCAGGTCCATACACTCCAGAATGTTGGGTGATGTGCTGGTGGTGAGGATCGCTTCCTTGGTGAACATGCCCGTGCCATCGTTGCGATAGAGATCGATGAGGTGTTGGCCGATCACCACCAGGTCCATCGAACCGTTGCCGTCGACATCACCGGCCACCACACCGTTCAGGGAGGGTGATGCATTGTCCAATACGATACGTTCGTTGAAGGTCCCGTTCACATTGGGGTACCATACCACTTCGTTGTTCAAGCGGCATACGGCCACCACATCGGTCCATCCGTCGCCGTTCAGGTCCGCGGTCGATACTTCCTCGGCGAGGTGTGCAATGGTGTCGATCAGGATGGGCGTGGCTCCCGCAAGGCCGTTCACGGTTTGCAGGTACGCGGTGATATGACCCGTGCTATAGCCATTGGATGTCACGACGTCCGGCAGTCCGTCGTTGTTCAGATCGGCTGTGGCGATGCTGGTGATGCCCAGCGCCGTGGCGCTGTTATCAATGATCTGCGCTGCGCCGAACTGGCCATGGGCCCATGCGGTCGTGGCCATGGCGAACAAGAACGCGAAGCATCGGAATGAGGTGTGCATGGTGGTTGGGTGGACGCCAAATGTCGGGCAACTTCGCCTTGGCAAGGCTCGGTTGCCCGAACGCTCACGCCCGGACATACGATTGGTAAGTCCTAGCTGGCAGGGGCATTCCGGGGCCCCATCATCAACCCCTCCGCGAAATAGAGCATCCCCGCCCCCAACAGCAGCATGGCGGTGAAGAACCACCACGTGGCGGTGAAGCCGATGTGGGCGATCAGGTTCAACCCCATCGTATGGCCGAAGATGTGCGCCACGCTCCACGAAATGGTGAAGAGTGCCATGTAAGCACCAGGTTGTCCGCGGTCCGAGCGGTCCAGCGCCAAGCGGTTCATGACGGGGAAGTTGAGCATTTCGCCAAGCGTCATCAGCACGATACCCACCCAAAGGAACGCGTGGACCGGGAAGAGGTTGAGCACCACGAAGCTGAGCGCAAAGACCACCACGCTGAAACGCAGGATGGAGAACCGGCTGAAGCCCTTGATCTCGCAGTACTTGATCAAGGGCATCTCAAGTAGGAAGATCAAAAGCCCGTTCGCGCCGAGCAGCAAGCCGATGGCGGACTCGTTCAATCCATGCACCTCGCTATAGAACACCGGCACCGTACTGAAATACTGCAGGAACGGGATGGTGATGAGGATGCTCGTGAGCAGGAAGAACAAGTAGGGCCGGTCCCGATAAGGTGAGCCTTTGGCCAACGCTGCTTGGGCTTTCTCCTCGTCCGTGGCGCGCTTCGGCTTCAGGGCTACGAGCAGCAGACCGGCCGCTGCCCAGCAGCTCGATCCATCCATCCAGAACAACCCTGCATAGCTAACGTGCGTGATGATGAGGCCGCCGATAGCCGGGCCCAAGCTGAAACCGAGGTTGATGGCCAACCGCAATAACGTGACCGCCCGTGTTCGGTTCTCCGGTTTTGAATAGCCGCGGATAGCCACGAACAACGCAGGACGGAATCCATCCGACAAGAGCATGAGCACGAAAACGCCAGCGCAGAATGGCCAGAAGCCCTGCACAATCTGCAGACAGAAAAAGGCAAGCCCAGAGGTGAACAGTGCACCTACCATGACCTCATAGAAGCCGATCCGGTCACTGAGCTTGCCGCCCAGCCACGAGCCCGCCACCGAGCCCAGGCCGAAGCAGCTCATCACCCAACCAACCTGCGGCAGGGTGAAGCCCATACTATGGGTTAGATACAATGACAAGAACGGCACGACCATCGTGCCTGCGCGGTTCACAAAAGTCACGGCCGCGAGGATCCATACTTCCCTGCGGAAGCCGCTGAAGGAGCCGATGTAGAACCGGAATGCGCGGGCCAAGGCTTGCACGCCGTAAACCTACGCGAGCGCCGTGCTACACGGTGGTTGGGGATAGCTCAACGATCCTTCGGCAACAGCGATCGGCGTGGGAAAGCATCCTTCGTCCCCGGATCCTTGAGCCAGGTTATGCTCGCCAGGACGGCAATATTCAGCAAAATGCCGAGTGGTATGCCAATGGCCCAGTCCGCAGGCGTGGCCAAGTGTTCGCGGGAAAGGAACCGGAAAAAGAAGAACGCGATCGGCAGGAACAACAGCCAGCACGTGGCCATTCCCGCATTGTACCAACTGTGCCCTTTGAGGTTGAAGAGGAAGGTGTGCGCCACCACGTTGCCCAAGGAGATCAAGATGGTCGCGATGCCCAACCACACGGCACGTTCCGCGAGAAAGGCGGCGAGCACGTAGGTGCCCCAACCCAGCCCGATATTGATGAGCATGGCACTCCGCATGTTCAGCGGATAGCGGTCCGGGCGATCGCTGGAGAACATCGCCGTATTGATCATGCCCGGAAAGGTGCCTGGGAAGCGGTATTCCTCCAGTTGGTGCAAGAAGAGTGAGCCTAGGCTAAGCCAGAGCACAGTCTGGTAGGCGCTGAGCCGGGCCGCGAACAGGAACACGAAAAGAAGCGTGCTCAAGGCGAAGAGTCCTCCCAGATCGAACCAGTGCTTCTTCAACAGCCCCGTCATCAGGCCGTGAATCTATTCAGGCTTTCGCCCTTTGCCAAGTGTTGCTCACATCGGTTGCCCTGTTACTTCCGAACTTCGCGCGCCATGAACGATCTGGAACTGGTGCGACGTTTGCGTCGCCTTCGGCGTACCGTGCTGATGCTGGAAACGGAACTCCGCATGGGGCACTTGGACGTTGGATTGCTGGAAGAGATCGAGGAACGCTTGGAGCATGGGATCGCCACCGAACCCCGTTCCGCTGGACTTCGCGGGATGGTGGATGCCCTGCGTGAAAATACCTTGACACCCCGCCCCGAGCTGATGCGGGATACGGTCCGTGCAGCTGAAAAGCTGCGCGATGCCGTGGACGCGATCGTGGACCGTATCGGTTGAGTTCAAATGGCGCTCATCCCGCCATCCACTCCGAAGATCTGACCGGTGATCCAGTGTGCTTGGTCGCTTAGCAGAAAGGCGGCCATGGCGGCGATCTCCTCCGGCTCCCCCACCCTTTTCAACGGATGCCTATCGGCACTGGCTTTTTCCCGTTCCGGCGAGCTCAGTAGCTTTTCCGCAAGCGGCGTGCGGGTAAGGCTGGGCGCAATGCAGTTCACGCGGACGGCAGGCGCTAATTCCGCGGCCAAGGCGCGTGCCATGCCTTCTACGGCACCTTTAGCAGCGGCCACTCCTGCATGGAACGGCATGCCGCGTTGCACGGCCACTGTGCTAAACAGCACGATGCCCGCACCCGGTGAACGCTTCAAGCGCTCTGCACAGGAACGGATGCATTGGAAAGCGCCGACAACATTCAATTCGAAGGAGGCACGCAGGTCTTCCGGCTTGAGCGAACGGTATGGCTTCAGATCGATGCTACCCGGGCAATACACCAAGCCGGACAAAGCCTCCGGAAGTTCCGCTTCCACGAATGGGCCTTCCAACGCATCGTAACGGATGTGTCCGACCGTACCGTTGAGGTCCGGCACGCTTCTGCCTGCTGTAAGGACAGGAATGCCTTTTGCCAAGAGCTGAAGGGCCAACGCGTGTCCGATACCGCTGGATGCGCCGACGATCAAAATGGGTGCTTGTTGCATGGGTACAAAGGTCCGGCTCGGGGAAGGAACACGGAAGGTATCCATGAGAGCGACAACATTTCCCTTTCGGCTCCATCGATCATGTACATTGCAAAAAAAGCCGCCATGAAAAAACTCCTACTCTTTTCCGGTCTAGCCCTCTTGGGCACCACCTTGTTGGCACAGGCCAACAACTATCCGAACGGCAGCACGGTCGCGGATTTTACCGTTACGGACATCGAAGGCAATACCCATTCGCTCTACGACATCACCGCACAGGGAAAGTACGTAGTGCTGGACTTTTTCTTCACGACCTGTGGTCCTTGCCAGGCCACAGCGCCCTATTTCAACCAGTTGCACGAAACTTATGGTTGCAACACGCACGACCTGTTCTGCCTTACCGTCAATAATGGGCAGGACAACACGGCCGCCGTTGCCGCTTATGAGACCGCGCATGGAGGAACCTATGCACACTCGCCCGCTGTTAGCAATGAAGGCGGTGGACAAGCGGTGAACACCGCATTCGGGGTGAACGCCTTCCCGACGTACTGCTTGATCGGCCCGGACAACGTGATGGTCAAGAACGACATGTGGCCCATCAGCAGCATGGCGAACTTCGTGGCTTTCTTCCCTGCCAACAGCGGCATTGAACCAGCCGCTTGTGCGGTCTCCATTTCGGAGAATTCGAATTCGCGCATTTTCACCGCACAGCCCGTGCCCTCCAATGGCAAGGTCACCTTGGACCTGGCCGGCATGGCACCCGGCATCGCTCAGCTCAGCGTGGTGGACATGCTCGGCCAAACGGTGAAGACCAACACGATCATGGTCGCTCCGAACGGTATCGCACGGCAGGAACTTGACCTCAGTTCATTGGCCGATGGACAATACCTCTGCACCGCAACGCTTGCTGATGGCAAGCGCGAGCTGCGCCGCATCGTGATCGCGCGTTGATCGTTTTCACTTTCTTGAAAAGCCCCCGGGAGTTCCGGGGGCTTTTTGTTTTTGGCCAGGGCCTTCGTGTCAAGTTTCCTTCCGGGGATCTTTATGAAGAAAAAGGTCATCTTTAGCGCGCTACAAGACCTAGCAGATAATGAAACGAACGATACGCATTCTCTCTCTTCTACTCATCGGATCAATGGCCAGCGGCCAAGCCAACGCACAAGAACTTCGCACTAACCACGGAAATTCTTCGGAGGTCAAAGGCGCGGTCCAAGTGTACACGCCCTTGTCCGACGAGCAACGAGGTGGTGGAGCACCTACGAACGACCTGTGCAGCGGTGCCGTTGACAATGCATTGGCCGTAGGCGGAACACTTTCGCTCTCCGGCGACAACACCGGCGCAACTGATGAGAGCGGTGTCGGCTTCCAGATCGTGTATGAGCAGTTCACCATCACCACCTGTGCGGACATCACGTTGAATTACTGTGTGGCCGGTTCGGAGTTCACGAACTTCCTCATCAACCTTACCACATCCTGCCCCGATATCCTCGTCGGACTGTTGACAGCGACCTCCTATGACAACTGCACCGCTACTTTCCTCGGACTTCCAGCCGGCACTTACCTCATTCCGGTATTGGCCGATGGGATCGACACACCGGCTGGTGCCTACACCATGGAGGTGACGGCATCCGCTTGCGACACGTATTGCGCAGCGAGTGCGGTCAGTGCCAATTTTGAAGTGATCAACAACGTGCAGTTCGGAGGCATCGACAACCCTACTGCGACCACGAACGGTTACGAGAACTACACGGACATCGTGGGTGAAGTTGCCACTGGCAACAGCTACCCCATCACCGTGGAGAATACGGACGGATATGATACCGACCTGGTCATGGTGTGGATCGATCTGGATCATAGCGGAAGTTTCGAAACGTCCGAGATGGTCTATACGTCAGAAGCCGGTGTAGGCCCCTACACGGGACAGATAGCGATCCCGGCTGATGCCCTTTTGGGCCAGACGCGCATGCGCTTGCGTCTCCAGGATTCAACGTTCAACAACAACCTCACACCCTGCGGTACACACCAATACGGCCAAGTCCAGGACTACACCTTGAACATCACCACGGGTGTGGGTATGCAGGAGATCGGCGCGGAGCAGTTCGGACTTTACCCGAACCCGAACGACGGTAACTTCAGCGTGGTGCTTCCAAAAGCAACCGGGAAAATGAGCGTTGAGGTTGTGGACGTTACCGGTCGCGTGGTATTTGCAACAACACAGCAAGCAACCGGCAACGAGCCGCTGCTATTGGAATTGGCCGGTAAGCTGGCCAAGGGCGGCTATCTACTGCGCATCACCACTGCGGATGCACAATTCGCGGATCGGATGATCGTGCGATAGTCAAGTTCACCTTTATGTGGGAAGGCCATCCGGGAACGGATGGCCTTCTTGCTTTTTGGGACACGTGCGTTCCATTGACATGGACGTCCATCTTAGAGCTGAAGATCCTAAAGAGGCCCTAAATCACTGGCCTCACGGTTTGAACTTGATAAAGGTGGTCCCGGTTTGATCACGTCAAGCTATTGGCAATCATGTGTCAATAGCGAAAAAGACCCTTACTCCCACGCCGGATCACTGATGGACGCCTATTGTGGACCAGAAGACATTCCCTACTGCGCGCTACCCTCCTTCCAATGCAGCAATTCATCCAGCGAACGCTGGCTGACGCTGTGATAGTTGGGTCGTGCATGGGCGTAGATCTTCATCGCCACGGCCTTTCCCTTTTCCGTGGCAAGCAGCTCTTGGTACAACGGCATCAGGAATTTACGGCGGCCAACGTTCGTGAGGAATTCATCCAGTTTCCCGTAGGCTTTCCCGTAGTCGTTCTTCACGCACTGCTCCAGCCAAGCGGCCAGGATCTCCGAGTTGCCGGAAGCCGTGAAATGGAAGGTGGCATCCAGATCGTCCATGCGCTTGGCATCCTGCTTTGCGGGCAGGTGCCGCAAGAAATGCATCCACTGGAAGGTGCCCCAACCCTTGGTATCGAGATCCTTCGCCGCGCTGCCGTCCTTAAAACGCAGCACCTGTGTGTCCACCTGCTGGAAGTTCTTCGATACCGGGATGATCATGTCCGCGGGAATACCGGGCTTATTGATCCAAGCGTCAAGATCGATCTGCACATGCTCCGGTACGAGTAATTCTTTCTGGATATACGTGGTGAACGTGTCCGTGTTGATGCTCTGGAACGCAAAGTGGTCGAAGTAGCCGCGCAGGAAGGCATCGAATTTTGGCCGTCCCACCTTGGTTTCGATCAGGCGGAGCATGGCATATCCTTTCTCGTAGGGCACGTCCGTCATCCCGTCGTCCGGGTTGCGGCCGGTGAGATCCAAGTGCAGCGCACTGTCCTCTGGATGCGCACCGCTGTCGATCTCCGCGATGTTGGCCAGCAGGTCCTGGTAGCCCAATACACTGGTCATGTCGTTGTAGTCCTTGCCGTAGAGCGCCTCAGTGATGCGGTGCTCGAAGTACACGGTAAAGCCTTCATTCAGCCAGAAGTCGTTCCAAGTGGCGTTGGTCACCAGGTTGCCGCTCCAGCTGTGTGCCAGTTCGTGCGCGATCAAGGAGGTCAATGAACGGTCGCCCGCAAGGATCGTGGGCGTAGCGAAAGTGAGCATTGGGTTTTCCATGCCACCGAAGGGAAAGCTCGGCGGCAGGACGATCACGTCATAACGACCCCAGCGGTATGGGCCATAGAGCTTTTCGGCGGCCTCGACCATTTTTTCCATATCGGCCAATTCCCACGCTGCGGTATCCACCACGCTGCGTTCCGCATACACACCGGTGCGGGCGCCAGTGGGCTTGAAACCAAGGTCGCCCACGGCCAAGGCGATGAGATAGGAAGGGATGGGCTTGTCCATGTTGAACCGGTAGGAACCATCAGTGCTCCGCTCCTGTGGATTGGTCGCGCTCATCACCGCCATCAGGTCGGCAGGAACGGTTACATGCGCATTGTAGGTAATGCGGATGCCAGGGCTGTCCTGGATGGGGATCCACGTGCGGGTCAACGTGGCCTCTCCTTGTGTGAACAGGAAAGGCTTTTCCTTGCCCGCCGTTTGTGCGGGGTTGAGCCATTGGAGGGCTTTGGCGTTCGCTCCGGTGCTGTACGCAATGATCACTTTGTTCATGCCTTGGGGCAATGCTACAGCCAGCGAGCGACCCATGAAGGTACTGTCGCCCATGGTGAATTTGGCCGTGCTGCCATCGCCGAGCGTAACGCTTTCAATGTTCAGCCCGTCGGTATCGAACACCACGCTGTCGCCACTTTGGCGTTCCAGGTCATAGGTAGCAGTGCCTTGGATACGCTTCTTTTCCATGTCCACATGGATGTCGAGATCCAAGTGCGTGGCAACAGCCTCTGCAGGCCGGGCGAAACTGTGTTTGTCCATGACGTAATGTGTTGGTACCGGAGCTTTATCCTCCGCCTGAAGGCCGGCATCGGGCGCGGTACAACCGCCTAGCATGGCAACGGTGAGGAAGGACGCAGCAGCGAGTTGAAGGAGGGCCATACGTGTTATTGGGGGGCCAAAGGTAAAAGCGCGGATTTCCAAGGAGCGAAATGAATGATGAGCGGTAAGGTCAAAGCGTAGGTTTGAACACGCGTTACTGTGAGTTGCACGTTTCCTGTTCACTGGTTCGGACGTACATGTTACATTCGCGCCCTCTTCGGGTATAGCGCAGCCCGGTAGCACATCACGCCCTTGGGCGGGGGGCGCTGCAAATTGTGGGAAAAGTCATTTCGGGGTGTAGCGCAGCCCGGTAGCGCACTTGCATGGGGTGCAAGGGGTCGCTGGTTCGAGTCCAGTCACCCCGACTGGTAAGGGGCCGTTCCGCAAGGGACGGCCCCAACTTGTTCATGGCCACTTTCTATATCCTTTTCTCCTCTGCGTTAGACCGGTATTACATCGGCCATACCACGGGTCCGATGCACGAGCGTTTACGCAAGCATCTCAGTGCCCATCGCGGGTGGACTGCCAGGTCAAAAGACTGGCGTGTTGCCTATAGTGAAGAACATCCGGACAGATCGTCGGCATGCCGGCGTGAATTGGAAGTGAAGGCATGGAAAAAGCGCGAGCGATCGAAGCCTGACGCTAGCACAGCCCGGTAGTGCATCCCGCCCATTGGGCGGGAGGGTCGCTGGTTCGAGTCCGGTCACCCCGACTGGTAAGGGGCCGTTCCGCAGGGACGGCCCCAACTTGTTCATGGCCACTTACCTTTCTCCTCTGCGTTGGACCGGTATTACATCGGCCATACCAGGGTCCGATGCGAGCGTTTACGCAAGCATCTCAGGCCCTCGCGGGTGGACTGCCAGGTCAAAGACTGGCGTGTTGCCTATAGTGAAGAACATCCGACGATCGTCGGCATGCGGCGTGAATTGAAGTGAAGGCATGGAAAAAGCAGGGTGAAGCCTGATCGCTAGCGCAGCCGGTAGTGCATCCCGCCCATTGGGCGGGAGGGTCCTGGTTCGAGTCCAGTCACCCCGACTGGTAAGGGGCCGTTCCGCAAGGGACGGCCCCAACTTGTTCATGGCCACTTTCTATATCCTTTTCTCCTCTGCGTTGGACCGGTATTACATCGGCCATACCACGGGTCCGATGCACGAGCGTTTACGCAAGCATCTCAGTGCCCATCGCGGGTGGACTGCCAGGTCAAAAGACTGGCGTGTTGCCTATAGTGAAGAACATCCGGACAGATCGTCGGCATGCCGCGTGAATTGGAAGTGAAGGCATGGAAAAAGCGCGAGCGGATCGAAGCCTTACGCCAGCGCAGCCCGGTGCATCCCGCCCATTGGGCGGAGGGTCGCTGGTTCGAGTCCAGTCACCCCGACTGGTAGGGGCCGTTCCGCAAGGGACGGCCCCAACTGGTTCATGGCCACTTTCTATATCCTTTTCTCCTCTGCGTTGGACCGGTATTACATCGGCCATACCACGGGTCCGATGCACGAGCGTTTACGCAAGCATCTCAGTGCCCATCGCGGGTGGACTGCCAGGTCAAAAGACTGGCGTGTTGCCTATCGTGAAGAACATCCGGACAGATCGTCGGCATGCCGGCGTGAATTGGAGGTGAAGGCATGGAAAAAGCGCGAGCGGATCGAAGCCTTGATCGCCAGCGCAGCCCGGTAGTGCATCCCGCCCATTGGGCGGGAGGGTCGCTGGTTCGAGTCCAGTCACCCCGACTGGTAAGGGGCCGTTCCGCAAGGGACGGCCCCAACTTGTTCATGGCCACTTTCTATATCCTTTTCTCCTCTGCGTTGGACCGGTATTACATCGGCCATACCACGGGTCCGATGCACGAGCGTTTACGCAAGCATCTCAGTGCCCATCGCGGGTGGACTGCCAGGTCAAAAGACTGGCGTGTTGCCTATAGTGAAGAACATCCGGACAGATCGTCGGCATGCCGGCGTGAATTGGAAGTGAAGGCATGGAAAAAGCGCGAGCGGATCGAAGCCTTGATCGCTAGCGCAGCCCGGTAGTGCATCCCGCCCATTGGGCGGGAGGGTCGCTGGTTCGAGTCCGGTCACCCCGACTGGTAAGGGGCCGTTCCGCAAGGGACGGCCCCAACTTGTTCATGGCCACTTTCTATATCCTTTTCTCCTCTGCGTTGGACCGGTATTACATCGGCCATACCACGGGTCCGATGCACGAGCGTTTACGCAAGCATCTCAGTGCCCATCGCGGGTGGACTGCCAGGTCAAAAGACTGGCGTGTTGCCTATCGTGAAGAACATCCGGACAGATCGTCGGCATGCCGGCGTGAATTGGAAGTGAAGGCATGGAAAAAGCGCGAGCGGATCGAAGCCTTGATCGGTAGCACAGCCCGGTAGTGCATCCCGCGCAATTGGGCGGGAGGGTCGCTGGTTCGAGTCCAGTCACCCCGACTGGTAAGGGGCCGTTCCGTAAGGGACGGCCCCAACTGGTTCATGGCGATCTTCTATATTCTATTCTGCGCCGTACTGGACGGGTATTACATCGGGCATACAACCGGTCCGAACTAAGGGAGGTTACGCCAACACCTCAGTGCCAGCGTCGGTGGGCTGCCTAACGAAAAGTAGGGCGGCAGTTTCTGCTGCGGGCCTTTCTATTGATGCATTCCGGCAACGATATTCGCTGGTGGAGCTTTCCAAAAAAAGGAGGACGGCCTTTCGGCCGCCCTCCCACATGGGCCCGGCCGAAGCCGGACACGGGGACCACCTGATCACATTTTTGGCAGCAATACGCTGTCCACCACATGGATCACCCCGTTCGACTGGTACACGTCCGCAGTGGTAACAGTGGCGTGTCCTCCATTCTCGTCATACACTTCCAACGCTTTCCCGTTCATTTTGAAGGAGAGCATATCGCCCTCCACGGTCTTCATGGTCGCCTTGCCTCCGCCTGCCTTGATCGCAGCGGCCACGGCCTTGGAATCAAATTTGCCGGCCAACACATGGTACGTTAGCACCTTAGCGAGTTGCGCCTTATTCTCGGACTTCAACAGGTTGTCCACCGTACCGGCTGGCAATGCTGCAAAAGCTTTATTCGTTGGGGCGAATACTGTGAAAGGGCCTTTGCCTTCCAACGTTTCCACCAAGCCTGCGGCCTTTACGGCTGCGACCAATGTGGTGTGGTCCTTGGAGTTCACCGCGTTCTCAATGATGTTCTTGCTGGGGTACATTTCTGCACCGCCCACCATCACCGTCTTTTCCTTCTTGTCCATCGTGCCCATGTGGTCCTGTGCCGTTGCGTGCAGACCAAGGCCGGTGGCCAAGAGCAGGGTTGCTAATTTCATTGTCGTATTCATCGTTCTTGTGGTTTGTGGTTTTTGTTCCGTTACAAAACCACTTACGGCGGAAGGTGTTTGAATGGATCGCATCAACGAAAAACATTGTTGCTCGCCATCGGTTCTCGCAACGCACAGAAGTTGGACCTGAAAGCCATAACTCGGATCGAAAGAAGACAAAGCGTTACACGACAATGTGTGACTTCCTTAGAGCCGGCTCAACCCTATGGGAGCCAGTTCAGGACACGCGAACGCTTCACGGTCTATCCTACTGGACCGAAGAGGTACAACGCGCTAAGCGTAGGCTCTGCGCTACCGCCCTCCTTTTCCAAGGTCACACCGAACGCCTTTGCGTTGGGCATGGTCTTCATGCGCTGGAGCTTGAGGCCATTATCGGCGATATCCAATAGGCCTGCATCCACCATTTTGCCATCCACTTGCGCCCAAAGTTGGTATTGTTTGCCAGGAGGTGGTGTGGGTAGCGACACCACATCAATGTAGACCTCGCTGGTCTCCGTATCCATGAAGATGCGAGCAGCTGCTTTTGGATCCAGCACTTGGCCGGCCAAGGGGATCAGGTGTTTAGTTGGATCGAAAACCACGGCGAGCTGGTCCTGTGCTTCTTGCATCGAAGCTTGCTGCACCTGCAGTTCCTGGGCCAATATCGCACGGTCACTTTCCAATCCGCTCAAGCGGTCCCGCACCGTATTCAATTCGTCATACAACTTGTAGTTGGCTGCACCGCTGAGCAACAGACCGCCGATCGCAGCAGCGGCCAACCAGTTCATTCGAGGTGCGGCCTTCGCTCCACTGGACATGGGAATGATCTTTCCTTTTTCCGGTCCGATGGCATCGAGGACTGCACGTTTACGATCGGCGGAAGGTGAAACGGCCTGCGTTCCTGCATGCTTTTCCAACATTTCCTCCAAGCTGTCCAGCTCAGCGCGAACGGCCGGCTCGGTGGCGCGTGCCTGCTCCACCAAAGACCTTTCTCCCGGGGAACCATCTCCCAGAACATAGGCCTCCAAAAGTCCGGATGCTATGATCTCCTCAGCGGTCATCGATGTTCTTTCAAAGCTTCACGCAAGTGATTGAAGGCGGCACGGGTCCTGGACTTCACGGTGCCCAGCGGCGTGCCGGTGCGGTCAGCGATCTCCTGTTGGGTCCAACCTTGATAGTAAGCTATGTCGATCACTTCGCGCTGTTCCGGTGGCAAAGTGCCCAGGATACTGTCCACACCGATGTGGTCCATTTGGTCCCGCAGATCTTCACCACCGGTACGATATACGTTGGATCCGATCGGCTGGACCTTTGCCGATCTGCGGAAGTCGGCGGAACGCACAACGTCAAGTGCCGTATTGCGTGCAATGTTCAGCATCCATGTGAAGAGCCTGCCTTTGGATGGATCGTAGCTGGCGGATGATCGCCAGATCTTCACGAATGTGTCCTGCAAAACCTCCTCCGCTCTGTCGTTCTCTTGGACGACTTTCAGCACCACGCCGAAAAGGGCTGCGGAATACCGGTCATAAAGTTCAGCAAAGGCTGCCTTGTCTCCTTGGCAAACACTTTCGAACAGCTTTTTTATCGGGATCCTCCATGGGCGGGCGCCAAATGTATGCGCTGAACACCTTGCCCACTTTAATTGTTCGTCACGCCAATGTCCTATATGATGGAATAGCACAGGAGTATCAGGACGGTCAGGGAAACCAAGGCAAGGGCCAATAGCAGGTCGGGTAATTTCCGCTGGAAATGTTCAATGCGCGTCCTGCTCATAACGCCACAAATTTCCGTTACGGTTTTTGCCTGCACATACCCATTTCCGGGTATTTTGCGTGCTATTATACCTTGATCAGGCAGGGATCGGCACTTCGATGCTGAATGTGCTGCCATTCCCCGGTGAAGAGTCGATCTGCAGCGACCCGTTCAGTTGCTCTACCCGCGACCGCACATTCTCCATTCCGATGCCGTCATTCAATTCGTTCGGGTCGAATCCGGTGCCGTTATCCGACACGATGATGCTGAGCGAGTTTCCGCCGCGCGTAAGGGCGATGCTCAGTTCAGTGGGCCGAGCGTGCTTCAATGCATTCGCAACCAGTTCCTGCACGATGCGGTAAACACCGATCTCCGTAGCCCTTTCCATTCGTTTTTCCAGACCGAATAGAACGAGTTCCACCTCCAAACGCCCCTTCATCTGGATGCTCTCCCGCAAGTCCTGAAGTGCCTTGGGAAGGCCTGAGTCCACGAGTGCACCTTGCACCATGTTGTGGGAAATGCGCCGGACCTCCCCCACTGCTTCGTCCAGCAATCCACACACCTTTTGATATTGCTCGCCCTGCACTTGGTGCAGCGAGACCATCCGTACTTCCATGGCGCTGAACTGGTGCTTGATCGCGCTTAGCATGCTGCCCAAGCGGTCGTGCAGGTCCTTCGCCACCCGCTTGCGTTCCTCATCCTGTCCCTGCATCATGGCGTTGAGGACCTGCACCTCGTTCTGGTGCAGCAATTCCGTTATGCGCTTCTCGTGCAACTGGCGTTCCTGGACCGCCAATTTTCGCCTGTTGCGGAGGTTGCGGATCAACAGGCCTAGCAGTAGCACCAGCACGGCGGCAGCGATCAGGAGGAGGTTTCTTTCACGGGTACGTTCTTCCTTCAAGGCCTGTTCCTCGTCCCGTGCCACCTTCATTTGTTCCAATTCAGCGATGCGCTCCACGGCATCATACTTCTCCTTCATTTCTGCGGAAGCCAATTGTTGGGTGGTCCGCTCGCCGATCAAGCTGTCCTTCAACTGCACGTAGGATCGCATCACTGCCAGCGCTTCGTCCAAACGGCCAAGGGCGCGTAAGGCTTCTCCTTTGGTTTTCAGCAGGGAGCTTCGCTCAGCGCGCAGGCCATTGGCGCGGGCGATGGAGAGCCCCTCATCGCACCAGGCCAAAGCGCCTTTGGCATCCTGTTGCATAAGAAGTAAGGACGCCATATTCTGGCAGGCCTTCGCGAGCCCTCCTTGATTCCCAATGGCGCGATAGCCGGCTATGGCGCTGTCGAGGTCCTGACGTGCACTGGATAGATCGCCCAAGTGCTGTTCCGCCAAGGAGCGGTTGAGGTATGCCTTGGTTGCCCCCGGTCTGTCTTTGTTCGCTAGGAAAGCCGTCAAGGCCGAATCCGCATACTGCTTCAATTCCCGATGCCTTCCTTCGGCATTCATCACTGCGGAATAATTGAGGTATCCCTTGGCCAGCATCGCCGGATCGTTGGCCTTGCGGGCGTCGGTCACCATGTTCCCGTAGAGTTCCTCCGCTTCCTTGTTCCGGCCCATGTCCAGGTAAAGTCCGCCGAGATCCACATAAGAATTCGCGAGTGCATCGGAACCGGTCCGCTTCCGGATGTTGATGCTTTCGAAGTATGGCCGTATCGCCTCTTCGTAACGGCCTGCAACTTGGAGCGCCGCTCCCTTCAGGTTCAAGGTGCGTGCAAGTTCCTCTTCGGTCCCACCCTTTTTGGCAAGGTCCTCGGCCCGTTGCAGCACTTCCAAGGCATTGGAAACTTCTCCCTGACCCGTGTAAAGTCCAGCAAGCTTTTGGCAGCATCCGATCACACCGGGCCAGTCCTCGGTACGTTCGCAGATCGACAAGGCTTCTTGCAGTTCTACTTTGGCACTGTCCGAACGCCCCAAGGTCCGATGGGCGGCAGCCATGCATTGCAAGTTCATGGCCATTCCCTTTTCATAGCCGATCTCGCGTGCCATCGCCACACCCATACGCGCCAAACGGACCGCCTCTTCCGGGACCGTGTTACGCAGCGCCCAACTCGCGCTTTTGAGCGAGTCCACTGCGGAAACCGATGGCAGGGTACTGGTGTTTTGCGCTGCCGCACTGCTGGTGGATGCGGCCATGCAGAATAGAGCGAGCAAACCGCAAAGGCATGTATTGGTAATTCCGGTCCGGGCGGAGCGATCAGGGAACCGGAGCAGCGATCCCAATGCAAAAGCTGCTACAGGTTTGAAGGATGCCATGGGAACGGTGCTTACCGGATAAAGGCGTAGGACCGGCCGAAGCCTGTCGACGCGTTGATCGCTTGGACGCGGATACGCATCCGGTCCCCCGAAAGAATGGTGCCTGTCTGTGCCACCAAGGGAATTGCTGCGTAGTGAAGCACCGCCGTGGAAACACCTGCGGTCAAGGGGATCTCCAACAGCCATTCCACGAAATTGCCATCGCGATCGAGCACCTTCTTGAATTTGCGTGTTGACAACGCGGCCACATCCAGCACTTTGCCCATTCCGGCCAAGTAGACCAAGCAGTGAGCCTTCGCGTGAGCTCCGATCTTTTGAACGTTGCAAAGCGGTGTCGGATCTTCAAAGCCGTAGGCCAAAAGCTTGGGTTCGGACTGGTCGTCCGAGTTGTCCTTATCCGGTGTGCCATCCGTTCCGTCCGCCGACATCACGATCGCATCGGGGATCGGAGCTTTGTCGCGGTGCACGTGCAGCATGACACCTGCATTCTCCGATGCTGTGCCGTGGGCATAGGTCACCTTCCATAGCTGAGGCGTTGCTGCTACGCCGGGGATGCCGTAGAACTGGTTGTTGCCATGCACACTGGCGCACGCCACGCTGAAGCTGTTCGTCGCCGTTTCGCGCAGCACATAGAGGTAGGGCTTATGAAATGGTGGGACGGGGGATCCGTTCAGTTCCAGGTCATCCACTTCCTGCATACTATCGTACAAAACGGGCAGTGGGATCGTTGGCATTGTGGGGGCGTTGGTCTTCATATTCGGGTCCGACTGGTTAATTGAACAGGGCTAACACCAACCGCGGTCTTTCGCATATTTCACCAGGCCAGCGATATTCCGCACGTCCAGTTTGATCATGATGTTCTTGCGGTGGGAGTTGACCGTCTCAGGGCTGATGTTCAGTGCTGTGGCGATCTCCATCGTGGTGCGTTCCATGCAGATCAACTGGACCACCTGCTTTTCACGCTTGGTAAGCGCGGTGTAACATTTTTCCTGTTTCAGGCCTGTATCCGTTGCAGGTAATTCCATCCGGTCGCGGATCTCTCGCGCCAAATAGCGTTTGCCAGCTGCAACGGTGAGGATGGCTTCCATGAGCTCCTCCTTTCCCACGTTCTTCAACAAGTAGCCTTTGGCTCCAGCTTCCAACACCTCTTGTACCACATCCTTATGGTCGTGCATGCTGAGTACGAGGACACGCGTACGCGATGAGCACTTGAGCAGCGCCTTGGTGGCCTCGATCCCGTCCAATTCCGGCATGTTGATGTCCATCAGCACAATGTCCGGCTTCAATTCCCGGGCGCGCATAACGGCTTCAACACCTGTGCTGGCACGACCGACAACCCGTACCGCCGGGTTCTGTTCCAACAGCGCCTCCAACCCGTCCAGGATAATGGATTGATCGTCCGCAAGAAGGATGGTCCGCTGTCGAGAATTCATATCGGCAAAGGTGAATGCTCTTATCGGGTTCTGAAATCCCCATTTCCGGGTATTTTGATGCAAATGATCCGTGGAGGTCCTATCGCTCACCATGACGGCAATGAAAACCATCCATACAAAGCCATGGCCGCCCGCCACTTTGCGTTATGGCTGCAGCGCTTGCGGCTATTTTTACACCCCCTTAGCGCACCATGCAGACCCGTCCGATCCTTGCACTCTGTTCCTTTCTTCTTTCCACTTGGGCAATGGCCCAGCGCCATACCGTCAGTGGCTATGTCACTGACTCCGCCACGGGTGAGGCCATGATCGGGGCCACGGTGTTCATCCAAGAATTGAATAAGGGCGTGGGCACCAATAACTACGGTTACTACAGTGCCACGCTGGACGATGGCACCTACACCCTGGTGGTGAAATACATCGGGTACGCCGAGCTGAAGCGCGCCGTGGACCTCACTGCGGACCGGAAAATGAACCTTAAGCTTTCCACCACGGTGCAGGTGATGCAGGCCGTGGAGGTGAAAGGGGAAAAGACCAAGAGCCAGACCGAAAGCACGGACATGGGCCGCATGGACGTGGACGTCACCAAGCTGCAAACATTGCCCGCGCTGCTGGGTGAGGTGGACATATTGAAAACGATACAATACCTCCCCGGCGTCAAGAGCAACGGTGAGGGCAACAGCGGATTCTACGTGCGCGGCGGCGGTCCGGACCAGAACCTCATACTCTTGGATGAGGCCACCGTGTACAACGCGAGCCACCTCTTCGGCTTCTTCAGCGTGTTCAATGCCGATGCTGTAAAGGACATCGAACTGATCAAGGGCGGTATGCCGGCCTACTACGGCGGCAGGACCAGCAGCGTGCTCGCCATCACCATGAAGGATGGCAACGACAAGGAGTTCCACGGGCAGGGCGGCATCGGCCTCATCAGCAGCAGGCTCACGCTGGAAGGTCCCATTGTAAAGGAGAAAAGCTCCTTCATCGTCAGTGCGCGTCGCACCTACATCGATGTGCTGGCCAAACCGTTCATCAATCCGGAAAGCACCTTCGCGGGCAGCGGCTACTACTTCTACGACATCAACGCCAAGGCCAACTATCGCCTCAGCGATAAGGACCGCTTCTTCCTGAGCGGCTATTTCGGGCGGGACGTTTTCAACCTCAGTGGCAATCAGCCGGGTAGCCCCAACTTCAAGATCCCTTGGGGCAATGCCACGGTGAGCGGGCGCTGGAACCACGTCTTCGGACCCAAGCTCTTCCTCAACACCACGGCCATCGTCAGTGATTACAAGTTCTCCTTCGCGGGGAACCAGGACCAGTTCGGCTTTTCACTCAGCAGTGGTATACGTGACTATGGCTTGAAGGTGGATTTCAACCAGTATCCCAACATCCGCCACAATGTGCGTTACGGTTTCCAATACACTTACCACATCTACACGCCAAGCACCGTGGCGGTGAACAGCGGGGACGTGCCGTTCAGCATCGATACGCCTTCCAAACTCAATGCTCACGAGGCTGCTGTCTACGTACAGGATGATTTTGATGTCACGGACCGCTTCCGCATCAACGTAGGTCTGCGGTTCAGCTTTTTCGCCCACGTTGGGCCATACCATGAATACATCACCAACGCGGCAGGCGACAACATCGGCTTCAAGGACTACAGCAGCGGCGAGACCGTAGCGCAATACAGCGGCTTGGAACCACGCGTTTCCATGCGCTACACCTTGGACAAGAGGAACAGCATCAAAGCCAGCTTCAACCGGAACCTGCAATACGTGCACCTCGCCAGCTTCAGCTCCATCGGCCTACCCACGGACACGTGGATCCCCAGCGGCAAGAACGTGAAGCCGCAAGAGGCTGTGCAGTATGCCTTGGGCTGGTTCCGCGACCTGAAGGAGCGGAAGTACGAGGGCAGCATCGAGCTCTACTACAAGGACATGGCCAACCAGATCGAATACGCCGAAGGTGCCAGCCCGCAGGATGGTGGAAATGCCAACTACGATAATGCGCTGGTGTTCGGTAAGGGCTGGAGCTACGGTGCGGAATTCTTCCTGAAGCGCCGTTTGGGCAAGCTCACCGGTTGGGTGGGCTATACCTGGAGCAAGACAGAGCGCGAATTCCCGGCCATCGACAACGGCGTAGCCTTCCCAAGCCGTTGGGACCGACGCCACGATGTGAGCGTAGTGGCCGGCTACGAACTGAACGACCGCTGGACCTTCGGTGGCACGTTCGTTTACAGCACCGGCCAGGCTGCCACACTGCCCGTGCAACGTTACTTCATCGAGGGTCGCTTAGTGAGCGAATTCACACAACGCAACGGTTTCCGTATGGCGCCATACAACAGGCTGGATCTCGCTGCCACGTTGAAAAATAGACCAACTAAGGAGGTGACGGATAAAGTGACCGGCGAAGTGACCACCGTGCAGCGCAAGTACCGTAGCAGTTGGACGTTCTCCATCTACAATGTGTACAACCGCTCCAACCCATATTTCATCTACTTCGCCACGGAAGGCGACTCCGGGCTCTCTGGTTTGCAATTGACGGCCAGACAGGTTTCGTTGTTCAGCATTCTACCGTCGATCACTTGGAATTTTGAGTTCTGATGTTTTTCACCACGGAGGCACAAAGGCACGGAGAAATGCGGAGTTCGCGCGCAACGCTACCCACTACATACTTGATGAACGTGAAGCTCATTCTACTCGCTGCCATCAGCCTTCCTTTGCTCACTTCCTGCGAGAAGGACATCACCGTGGACCTGCCCCAAGCGCCGGAACAGTTCGTGGTGGAAGGCACCATTGAACCGGGCAAGCCGCCCTTCGTGATCCTTACGCGCACGCAGTCCTTCTTCGCTCCCACGGA
This sequence comes from Flavobacteriales bacterium, assembly GCA_016719225.1. Taxonomy (GTDB): domain Bacteria; phylum Bacteroidota; class Bacteroidia; order Flavobacteriales_F; family PHOS-HE28; genus PHOS-HE28. The sequence goes on from JADKAN010000001.1 coordinate 875,020, forward strand.
CATCAATTCCATCGCGAACATGTTCGTGAGCGGCGCGACGGTCACGGTTACCAGTAACGGTTCCACGTGGACGTTGGACCAGATCTGCAGTGATCTGCTGGATAGTAGCACCATCGTCCTTGCGGCGGAAGCGACCGGATTGAGCGTGGATCTCCTCGCCGCCGCGAACATCTGCATCTACACCGCGCTGGATCCTTCCCATGTCGGGGTTATCGGCCAAACGTACCGGTTGGACATCAGCGCGGAAGGAAAAACGCTCACCTCGGAGACGACCATACCGAACCCGGTCCCGTTGGATTCGGTCTGGTTCAAACTGGCATTGGAAACCCCCGGTGATGACAGTCTGGGCCTTGCTTGGGCACGGATAACGGATCCGGACACCATCGGTAACGGCTACCGCTGGGCAGCGCAACGCATCAACCACCGCGCCAATGGCGAGATGAAGGACCTCAACTACATCTCCCCTTTGGGCAGCACCTACAACGATAAGTATGTGAACGGCCTCACCTTCGATTTCAATGAGATCCGTGGTCAGCAGTTCTTTGGTGGCAATCCGGAGGATAACAATGCGGAGCAAGGCTTTTTCAAAGTGGGTGACACCATTGCCGTGAAGGCCATGAGTATCGGCCGGAAGGAATACGACTTCTACAGCACCTATGATGCCAACGTGGGTGCTCTAGGCGACCTCTTCAGCACGCCGGCCAACGTGAAGAGCAACATTACCGGGGGCTTGGGGATCTGGGCTGGACGCGGCGTTTACTTGGATACGATCATCTGTGTGCCCTGAACCGAAGCTAGCTATTCCATTACCTGTGTACAGCAACAGAGAACTCATACCCTGCGCTCTGGACTAAGCAGGTTAAATTTGCCCGCTGCCCGGAATGGCAGCTTCCCGACCCCAATGAGCACTACCCCTGAAATCCTCGACTGCCTGATCATCGGATCGGGCCCTGCCGCTTTTTCCGCTGCCATTTACGCCGCCCGTGCCGACCTGAAGCCCGTGGTGATCGAAGGCCCATTGCCCGGAGGGCAGCTCACCCAGACCACTGAGGTGGACAACTATCCGGGATATCCGGATGGCCGTACCGGTCCAGAAATGATGGAGGACCTGAAAAAGCAGGCCTTGCGTTTCAAGACCGATGTGCGCAGCGGCTGGGTCACGAAAGTGGATCTCACCGGACCGATACACAAAGTTTGGGTGGACGAGAAGACAGAGATCCACGCCCACACAGTGATCATATCCACGGGTGCGAGTGCGAAGTGGCTTGGCCTGCCCAACGAGATCCGCCTGCGCGACATTGGCGGCGGCGTTACGGCCTGCGCCGTCTGCGACGGCTTTTTCTACAAAGGCCAGACCGTGGCGCTTGTGGGCGCGGGTGATTCCGCCGCTGAAGAAGCCACCTATCTCGCCAAGCTTTGCCCGAAAGTTTACATGCTGGTACGGCGCGACGAGTTCCGCGCGAGTAAGGCCATGATGCACCGCGTACTGAACACCCCACAGATCGAAGTGCTTTACAACACTGAGGTGAAGGACGTGCTCGGCGATCAGGTCGTGGAAGGCATCCTTACGGTGAACAACAAGACCGGAGAGGAACGTAAGCTGAATGTGACCGGCCTCTTCCTGGCCATCGGCCATACTCCTGCCACGGAGCTGTTCAAAGACTGGCTGGACCGTGATCCGCAGGGGTACCTGAAGCACGATCCGGACCGCACCAGTACCAAGGTTGCCGGCGTCTTCGTTGCCGGCGATGCAGCGGATCGCGTGTACCGCCAAGCCGTTACCAGCGCAGGTACGGGCTGTATGGCTGCACTGGACGCGGAGCGGTATTTGGCTGTGCTGGGAGTGCACTGATTAGTTCGATGCAAGAACGATCCACAACCATGCTGGCCATGCCTTGGGGCGAATGGAGCCGGTGTCGGTAGGATAAGTTCAGTCGGTCAAAGGAGCCGACAGCGGCTGGGAATTGCCGCTCCTTCTTCCCGACTAGCGCAGTATTATTGTAAACAAGAATGGATTTAGGACAGATCGCCCATATTGCGCATGCATGGATAAGATGATGATCACCGTATTTATCCATGACTCGTTGAAGAACCGTTCGATGAGGCTTTGCTAACATCCGTTCGATTCGGGATGAGAAAGGATATTCAGATCCCGGTGATCAATCTGCTGAGGGGCATTGCTGCTGTAGCTGTGTGCTTATATCATTTCGTGGTGACGACCACTGGATATATCCAGAGCAAATCCGTCCTCGGATTATTTCAATATGGCCGATTTGGCGTGCAGCTTTTTTTTATCATTTCCGGTATTGTCATACCCCTATCACTGATTCGATCGAATTACCAGATTCAGTACATATATAAATATCTCTTAAAACGATTCGTACGCATTGAGCCGCCCTATCTGTTCGCTATCGTATTGGGCATATTGTTTCTTTACGTTAGGAACTTCGTCCCCTCCTCCGCGCCGGGTGACTATTTCCCCTCCATTACCGATGTACTTCTTCACCTCGGATACTTGGTCCCGTTTTTTGAAGGCGCGAAATGGGTCAATACTGTGTTCTGGACTCTTGCTGTAGAATTCCAGTACTATATTTTCTTAGCACTCCTTTTCCCTTTGGCCCTTTCTGACCGAAAGCCATTACGGTGGGTCTTCAACGCAATTGTTGTCGTTGCTCCGTTCCTCCTCTCCTCACCACGCTTCTTTCCGCATTGGTCATCCTTTTTCGGGTTAGGAATATTCTATTCCCTTTATCTCACCAAAAAATACAACTTGACTGAATACATCATCTGCACTATTCTCTGCTGCTTTGTGGTGTACACGAATCAAGGAGCCATAAATACAGGGATTGCCGTCGTCACCTTGTCGACTGTTCATTTATTCGCAGACCATAACAATAAGCTCGGCGCATATCTGGGAAGCATCTCCTATTCATTATACCTGCTTCATTCCACATTCGGTTCCGGATTTATCAATTTCATGTCCCACAGGTTCACTTCTCCCCTTGAAAAATTGTTAGTTATAGCGTTGGGACTGTTAATCTCCATCTCCGCCGCGCATGTTTTGTGGAAGCTGGTTGAAAAACCCAGTCAGATCCTGTCGAAGAGAATCAAACTCTCTAGCAATAAATAATGTCTATTCTACAACTCCAGACTAGGCATTCGCTGCGTGCGGCTAGGGCACGGAAATTACCGAACCTGAAGGCTCTTCAACTCCGCACCGAGATCACATCATGCACCAAGTAGGCCAACGCCTTCCCAACAATACGCCCCTGTGAGGGTGTGTTCGGTGCCGCCTCGGGAAGGTGCACATACAATACCGGCCGCGAGGAGCCAAGGATCCTACGCAGATAGTACCTGCCATCCTCGATGGCCATGCCACTGGGGCTGAAGGCCGAGGAAGGCATGTGGCGGATCACGTCCATGTCCAGCTCCACGCCCAAGGGCCCATTTCCGGAAGCGAGAAAGTTGTGGAGATCACTGCGGAATAACTGCGGGTCCATTAGATAATCACCGAAGAAGGTGTGATGAATCCGGTGGTCATCCAAGTACTTCAGCATGGACTCGCTGTTGCGTGCCCGATGCAGGCCGAGAACCGTGTAGTACTTGAGAAAGCCGTTGGCGATGGCATACGAGAATGAATTGCCGCTGTGGCGTCCTTCCAAGGGGCGACAATCCGCGTGTGGGTCCAAGTTCACTACGTCGATCGGGTGCTTGAGCACCGTGCTTGCTGCCTCGATCAACGGGTAGGCGTTGTTATGCCCACCTCCAATAACGATCGGGATCTTTCCAGCGGTCATGATGGGCAGGATGATGCGCAGTACGAATGCGTCCAATTCCGATACGCGCTCGCGCGCTGCGACTAGATCGAGGTCGGCATGCGAGCCCACGGGATCTATCCGTCCTAGCAGATGCACCGCACCCGGGTCGATAAAGCGGTTCGCTTGCATGTTCGCGAAGGCGGGAAGGAACGCGTCAAACCCGTTCCGGGCACCGGCGTGGCCGTTGTTGGCTCGTGGCCCGATGTCCTCACAGATCCCGAGCAGTACGTAGCGACAGTTTTCATCACGCCAGTCGGGCGTGAGCTGCTCCCCAGCTTCGTCTCCCCTTCCCTACGAATGACCAGGTCGTTCAATTCAGCCGGTGGGATGCTGCGGAACGCGAAGTGCTCTTCTTTCATTTTCCTCTCGTTCACGATCATCGCGTTCTTCCAAATAGGGCGTGTGCAAATGGTATCTGACGGGTTTGCTTCATCCTTTCGATCGGCAAAGATGGCCCGTGTTCAACAAGAGAACAAAGGACGGCCGGTATGGTGGCCCCAACTCTTGTAACTGACGAATTCCTTGTTGGGAAAAGGTGCATGGCATAGGCAAGATCCATCCGTATTAATTATTTCCCCATTGCAATTTGCCGCCTACCCTTCCGTTGCTTGTCGCATACTGGAGCCATACTCTGGAATGGCATGAACCGAGTGAGGAAGGATTTGTTGGATCTACGACGAAGTCCGGAGACGACGAGGTACAAGTGCTATGGAGGTTCGCTTTTCGCGAAACCAACAACATTTGAAAAGACACCATGACCATATCCGCCTCCTTTCCATGGCTTCAATGGAGAAAAAAGGATTTACCACTGCTCGTAGCGCTCCTGATCTGCCTGAACGGCTGATCTACATACGGGCAAACCTCACCCTTCAAGGTTCTGTTGAGGTCCTAGGGGAGTGTGCCCGAAATTCGGGAAGGACATCGGCCGCACTGAACCTCGTAACATTGTTCATGGTGGGTTATTTCGGCCTGAAGACGATCTACAAGGAGGTAGCAAAAAGGGACACCTTTCGTGTTTTGCTAACTCTCTTTGCCGTGAATCACTTGGTCCATTTTTTCTTCATTCATCAATACTTCCAAAGCCAAGGATCGGCTTTGGAGGTCTCCCATAATTTGCATGGGACCATCACCTTCATTTGCCTGCTGTCGCTCCCTATCATTCTTTGGAACATGGACCGGTTGAACAAGGTGCTCTACTATGCCGTGATCCTTCATCTCTTCAATATCACGTACTTTATTTGCAAGACCTTTTACAGCCGCTACAAACCGGTGGACCCGGCCTATCTACATCAGCTGGGCATTGTTATTATGATCGGCTCACTCATCTACATTATTTACCGGATGTACCGTGAAAGATCGGTCGTTTTCGAGGACGCAACGAGTTCAGTTCAGGTATCCGGAAGTCGTAGTACGTGCGTTCCGGCACTTGGTCCCGATCAATAGCATATCAAGGTCGCGATGATCGAGCTATTGGTCCAACCCTTTCGGTCATCCTTCCGCATACCACACGCGGTCTCAAGGCCGCCGATCCGTCGGTGCGTTCTTGGCCCTCAGTACTTCACTACCCTACGATACGCAACTTGCTTTCCTTGTTGCACACGGATGAAGTAAGAACCTGGCTCCAGATCGGAGATATCCAACGAGAACGGGGCATTCCCGATCGATCGCGTGGCTGAAACATTTCGGCCCATACCATCCAGGACGGCGATATCCATTGGGCCTTCGCCTTTCGTCCCGACCGAGACCAAAATGTTGGACCGGCCAGGATTCGGGCTCACCTGTACAGAGAGATCACCATCCCGCTCCGGAACCCCGGTCGTTAAGCCAACATCACCAGCTGCAATGGAGTGGTCCGGACGTTGTTCATATCCGTATGCCTTTATGGTGGCAAGTAAAAAGAAAAAACCATCCTGCACGGAAAGTTCCACCCACCCGAAATGATCCAATCCGTCACCGGCCACGAAGCGTACGCCCAGGTAGCCGCTGACCGTATCATTCCAGTTAAACCAATTTCCCCATGCAGCGCTGTAGAAGGAGTTGCTGTACGTTCCAGCAAGAATGAACGGGTCCGTGGTGGTTGGGGGAACGACCAGGTCCGGGTTGCCGGCCCCGATCACGGAGCCGTAGGCCAAGGCTTGCGGCGTGAAATCATTGGCGAATCCCGGGTCGGCGATGATCCCATTGCCAACTGGAAAAACTGCCTCTATATAAGCCGATGCAGCCGAGCTTGAGCCGGTGCCGATCAGGGTCAGGTCGTCCACTCCATCGCCGTCGAAATCTATGCCGTAGTTCAAGAAAGAGCCACTGTATAATTGCACATCCGGGTCAATGTCCACGGCAGTGATCTGGGCATCGGCATTCGGCGACATGGCCAAAACAGCGATCGCGTTGGCGGAATAGAACAGCCAAGACCGTTCAAGGGTTGCTTTTTTTTCCATTTCAATGAGTGATCAATTCATAGCCCTAACCATAACAAATCTAAACTGAATTTTCAAACGGCGTTCCGAGTCCGAGTAGGCCGTGCTCCCAAAGTGCGTTATGCCCGATACAGTGCGCCCAAGCAGGCCGATCATGCAGTGGATGCGGAAAGGAATTGGCCTATCCCGGCCTTGCTTTGACCTGAAATTGACAGCATCGGGATCCCGCGAATTTGCGGATCTTTACTACAAAGTGGAATGCTTCCACTTATCGGCAGGTACTTCAATTTCGTGATCAGGAAGTTGTGATCGTGCTGGGTATGATCACTCCACGATCCACTCCCCCAACTTCAGCTGGAACTGCACGATCTCCCTTTTCTTGAACGGAATGTCCCAATCACCGTCGTAGCGGATGAAGGTGGGCACCAACTCCCCTCCCACCACCGTGTTGTCCACGCGGATGCTGATGTCGAAATCCAACAGCAACGAGGCATGAGCGATGCGGTACTCGCGCGCGATCACTTGCATTGTGCTTTGGTCGAACCAGGTGTGCATGGTCTTGATCACCGTGGCACTCTCACTGACGCGCTTGCCGTTCAAGCTGTCCTTGGCCACCGCGCTGAACTGCCAACAGGTGTGCCCATTGCGGAAGCTTGTACCGATAGTGAAGTCATAGAATGGCGTCATCGCTGGATCGAACAGGGCGAGCTTATCACCGATGAAGGGCACGTCCGCGATCTCCTGTCCGGGGTTGAACATGAACTTCTTCAACTGGTCCTTGTAATTTTCGATCTTGCCTTTGCCCCCTTGACCACGGCGGTAAGCGGCAATGCTGTTGTCGGCTTTCCACTCTCCCTTGGGCCAGAAAAGGTCCTCGTACAGTTCCGCGGTGAGGTAGCGCATGTCCCCGTTGCGTGAACGCAACTTCCCGCTCTCCTTGGTGCTGTCAACGCGGAGCTCGGCATTGGGCCCGTTGCGCAGGAGCCGGCCTTCGCGGTAGAGCGATGCGGCTTCCTTTTCGTCCTTGTTGCGCACCAGCACCGAGCCTTGCACGTCGTGCGGCCAATAGCGCATGTTCAGGAATGCGTGAAGGAAGCTGGTATCCTCCTTCACCTGTTGCACGAAACCATCTAAGTCCAGTCCTTCGGCGCGTCCGTGGATCACCAGGTCACCAAGCTGGTACACATTGGTGACGGTGTCCGGGTCCGTTTGGGCCTGTGCCGGTGCGGTGAAGAGTGCAAGAAGCACCGCCGGAACCGCCGCAAGAGCCCGCTTCATTAGTGCTGCCGGGAAGGACCCAAGCTGGTGTAGAGCTCGTACTTCTTCTTCACGTAGATCAGGAAATCATACTGCGAAAGGCCTTTCAGCATGTCTTCCGGAACGGCACAGAAATCGATGAAATCGTCGAAGCTGTCGTCACTGAGGTTGATGATACCGTAGTCCACGTATTGCTGCAACAATTCTCGCAACAGCTCGCGTTTGCGGTCCTCGTTCTGCAATTGCGCCACCTCGCGCTTGCTGCGTTCCCGCTTGCTGAATTCCTGGTACAGGAAGGTGATGGGGCTTACGAAAGCGTCCACGCCGCTCTCGCGATAGTCTTTTTCATTGTAACCCAGCTTCGCGATGTCGTCCTGGATCTGCTTCAGCGTGCGCTGTGGCAACACGGCCACCGGCTTCAGGTCGATGCTCCAAGGGCGTAAGGTGATCCGGAGGTTCTGAAGGTCATCGTCGGCGAATTCCCCCAACGGCAGGGTGCGTGTCACGTAGCCCCCGGCGCCGATCAACAGGGTGTCGTTCCGCAGGGCACGGGTGCTGAAGCTGCCGTCCGTGTTGGCAAAAGCGCCAGTACGTGTGCGCCGGTTCACGATCATAAGGTCGTAGAACACGTGCTCACCATCGCCGCCTGCAACAACTCCTTTTACCATCATTTCCTGCTGGGCCAGAACGGGCAGTGAGAACAAGCACGCGAAAGTGCTGAGAATGATGGTGGTGCGCATCGGGTCAAAAGTAGTGGGCGGTTGCGAAGAACGTGCCAGATGGTAATGGGAACCGGCGGCAGCAATGGGCATTGGCAGTAGCAGGCTCGCAGGTAGCGGTCGCCCTGTCCGCCTCTTGCCCAAGTCCGCCGCTTCCGGTCCATCGTCCCAGCTATCTTCGCGCCCTTTACCGCTCGGCAACCCCCAACCGACCACATCGTCGCCACCAGGACAGCATGGACCGCAATTCGATCATTGGCATCATCCTCATCGTTGCCATCCTCTTTGGCTACCAGTACTTCACCATGCCCAGCGCCGCAGAGCGCGCCGTGGCACAGCACCAGCAGGACAGCATCGCTGAGTTGGCGATCCAGGTGCAAGCACGCCACGCTGACTCCGCTTTGGCACAGCAGCACAAACAGGTCTTGGACAGCGCGGCCCTTTCCGCGCCGGCCGACACGTTGAACACCCAAGCCACCAAGGACAGCGCAGTGGCCTCGCACTTGGCATCGCGCTTCGGCATTTTCAGCCCTGCTGCCGCCGGTGAGAACCAGGTGATCACCATCGCCAACAAGAACATCCAAGTGGCCATCAATTCGTTCGGCGCCCGGCCCAACGTGATCCGCCTTAGGGATTATAAGACCTACCACGGCCGCCAACCGCTGTTACTGGCCGTGCCGGACAGCGGCGCCTACGAGTTCAACTTCTTCCTGGGCAACCTGAAGCTCAGTACCAAGGACTTCAACTTCACCCCACAGCGCATTGATAGTACCGGTGTGCGCCTCACCGCCCCCACCACTGATCCGGCCAAGTATCTCGCCATCACCTACAAATTGGACAGTGGCTCATGGTTCATGGATGTTTCCGCCGAGCTGGTGGGCCTACCGGAAATAGATCCGCGCAACGTGATGTTCCATTGGAACCTCACCGGCTTCCACAACGAAAAGCACCTGCCCACCGAGGACGGTAAATGCACGGTGTATTACAAATACCTCAACGACGACCGCAATTACCTCAGCGAAAGCAAGGATGATGAAAAGACGTTGGAGGCAAAGACCAACTGGGTAGCCTTCAAGCAGGATTTCTTCACGGTGGCCTTGGTGAAGGCCGACGGCTTCGCAAGTAACGGCTCCTCCATCTCCATCACCACCCTGCCGGACGATACGCTGTACACGAAACGCTACGACGCCAAGCTCTTCTTCGGCACCGAGCCGGGCGACCATGCCACTATGGCCATGCGCATGTATCTGGGGCCGAACCAATACAACACGCTACGCCAAACGGAGATCCCCGACTTCATGCGCATCATCGATCTGGGCTGGGGCGTTTTCGGCTGGATGAACCGCTTCCTGGTGATCCCGATCTTCAATTTCCTCAACCAGTTCAACCTTAGCTACGGCATCATCATCCTCGTGCTGACGGTGGTGATCAAAATGCTGCTGCTGCCCATCGCCTACCGGAACCAGAAGAGCAGTATCCGCATGCGGGCGCTGAAGCCGGAGATAACCGCCATCACCGCCAAGTATGGCCCTGAGGATGCCATGAAGAAGCAGCAGGCCACCATGGACCTGTACCGCAAGGCCGGCGTGAGCCCCGTGGCGGGTTGCGTGCCGATGTTGCTGCAAATGCCCGTGCTCTATGCCATGTTCCGCTTCTTCCCCAGCAGTATCGAACTGCGGCAGCAGCCCTTCCTTTGGGCGGATGATCTGAGCAGCTATGACAGCATCATGCAGCTGCCGTTCACCATCCCGGCATACGGCAGCCACGTGAGCCTCTTCACCCTGTTGATGGCCGCCAGTACCATCATCTACACCCTTGTGAACAGTAAGCAGATGCCCCAACAGCAGGGCATGCCGAACATGAAGGTGATGATGTACCTCTTCCCGGTGATGATGTTGTTCTTCATGAACTCGCTCCCCGCCGGCCTCAGCTACTATTACTTCCTGGCCAACATCATCAGCATCCTCCAAATGACGGTGATCACGAAGTGGTTCTTGGACGAGGACAAGTTGCGCCTGCAATTGCTGGACAACATGAAGAAGCCACGCAAGAAGAGCAAGTGGCAGCAGCGCATGGAGGAGATCCAGAAGCAGCAGCAGGGTTCCGCGAAAAAGCGCCGGTGAGTTCATCGGCCGGTGATCCGGCTTTCTGAGCAGTACTGCCATTGCCGAGGGTGCACAAGCCGGACTTGTAGTGCGTTGCCCTTTCAAACGTGCACAGAACTTTCGGGGCAGCACCGCGTACCAGTGCCCGATGCTGCGAGTGCTCCTATTCCCGTTCCTCTTTGCTACTGCTTTCCTGCAAGCCCAAACGGCCAAGCTCGACCTGCTGAACAGTGTCCAGGTCCAAGGCTTTGTATCGGACAGTCTGACCGGTAAGCCGGTTTACGACTGCCTCGTGGAATACTACACGATCGAAGGGCAGCGGAAGGCTGTTTCCAGCGTGAACGAGGATGGACGCTACTCCATGTTCATCCCCGTCGGTAAGCCGTTCGAATTGCGCATCACCAAGGAGAACGGGTATTGTGAAATGCGCCGGAACGTGGAGGCCGTGCCCTTTGGCGTGAAGGAGTTCCGCAAGGACCTCTACTTGCAGCCGCATGCGCTCCATCCTTGAGCATATCCCGGCCTCGTTGTTCAACCGAATAGCGTTCGGTCGTAGGCCGGTCAGGGCTAGTTCGTGATCCCGGCCCGGATCTCTTTCCCGCTTTCCCCTTCGATCAGGCAAAGTGCCAAACAGGCGAGCGCGAGCACCTGCACCGGGATGGTATACCTGCTCTGAATGGAAATGGGGATATGGACCAGCCAGATGTAAAGCACCGGATAGAGCAACCAGCGCCGGGCATACCAGCGGTCCCATCTCCGATACACCGTCCATGCGATGAATGGTAACCCCAGACCGAAGGTGAAAAAGCTGATCAGGAACGGATACCATGCTTGGAACCAGCCCGCCAGCCCTGTGGGTCGGCCCACGATGGGCCGGTCCTCGCCGTGTGGATAGAACACGATGTGTTCCATCGGCATGTTGACGTTGGTGATCCACAACCTTGCCGCAGTGTAGAACCGACTGGCCACGTAATAGCCCGGCTCTGCGCGCACCATCCCCAGGTTCTCCTTTCCGATGGCTTTGTCCAAGGCTATGGCATAACCGGCCGAGCGGGTAACGAAAAGGTCCGTGTGGTCCTTTTCCATCAAGGGGATCAAGGCCAGGTCGATGCTATCCCGTGCCGGGTCCGCCACCGAATCAATGCGCTGCCATTGATGTTGGAACTCCGTATAATTCAGAGCGGCTTGGTCGGGGCCGGTCCATGGAAGAGCTTCCCTTCCAAAAAAGCTGTACGCGAAATAGTGCATGCTCCCATAACCGGGCAGTTCCAATTGCCATATGCCCAGGTTCGATACCACTGAACTGCCGGTGAGAGGGACCGGCGAAAAGTGGCCATGGACTGAATAGTTCCAGCAACCAAAAGGTAGCGGGCCGAGAAGGGCGAAGCAAATGGCCATCATCGCGTTGCGCTTCAGCAGCGTGACCCGTTCAGGCTTAGGCACCACCACAGCGTCCAGAACAAGCACGAAAACCGGAAGAAAGAGCAGAACGGGCCGGATCCAGAAGCCGACCGCCAACAAAACACCGAGTTTAAGCCAACCCCCACTCCTGCTCATTCCCAGGAAACCAACGAAAGCCGCACCGGTGATGAGGAGCACCATCAGTGTTTCCGGCAGGACCAGCTGGGTATAGTAAAGCAGCTGCAGTTGGGGAGCTACCAACAGCAGGAAGGCATTCGCTGCCGCGACGCCGTGCTGCGACCTTCGTAAAAATCGCACGGTCATAAGGACAACCCCGAACTGCAAGAGCAACTGGATCAACTTCACCCAAACGACGTTGGTGGAAAGCAGGCGCACGAGCAACAGAAAGGCGGGGTAACCCTGCGTGCGGTAGGTGTCGATCGGCGCTGGCGAAAAGATGTTCCACCAATATGAGAAGGTGCCGTGTGCCATGCCTTCCGCCAAGCCGACGTAGGTGGCTTGGTCGCCGGAGACCTCGTTCCGGAACAGGACTACCGCAGCCACGGACGCTAAGGCATACAGCGCTAACAGCCATGGCGTCAGCGCCGGACGGTCCAAGTAGTTGATCCACTTTCTCATCTCAGCTACGTTTTCCGGTCCATTTTTCCCGAAGGCATCCGAGCACCAAGCGCATGTACGGAGCAATGAGCGGAAGTAGCCGCATTTTGGATTCTCCGGCTTCGCGCCCGTACCAATTCGAAGGCACGATCGTGTAGGTAGCGCCGCGAACGATCGCCTTCAACGGGAGCTCCACCTCCAACTCGAATCCCGTGGCATGCAGGGGGAACAAGCCATCCATAACGGAGCGGCGATAGAGCTTGAACGGATTGGTGATATCGTTGTAGCGGATCTGGAAGACGACGGAAAGGAAGAGGTTGGCAACACGGTTCATCAACCACTTGCCGCGCGGATAGCCCGTAACGATCGCACCGGTCATGGCCCTGCTACCGAAGACACAATCCACTTTGCCGCTGTCCATGGCCGCATGGAAACGCAGTAGGTCGTGCGGATCGTCGCTAAGATCCGCCATCATAATGGTGACCCGGTCCCCGGCGTAACGCTCCAACCCGTAGCGGATCGCGTAGCCGAAACCGTTGGGTCCGTCATTATCCAACGGTCGCAACGTCGGCACTTCCCGGGTAAGGTCCTTCAGCACCTGCCATGTGGAATCCGTACTGTGGTCGTTCACCACCACCAGTTCGTGGGGCACCCCGGCAGCGCTTAACACGCCATGGATGGTATTGATGGTGCGCGGCAACGAGGCTTCCTCATTGTGGGCAGGGATCACAACGCTCAGCATGCGCAACTATTCGCTCACCACGTTGCGCTTGTTGCCCAATACGCCCAACACATTGCTGTGCCGCTCTTCCGCCGTGAAGTACAAGGGACGGCCGCGTACGCTGATCATGATCTGTCCGAGGTACTCGCTGATCACCACGAAGAAGGCGCAGATGAATAAGAAGTAGATCGCCTGTTGGGCGCTCAACGCGACCCAGCCCGGCGCTCGGTCAGCCATGAAGAAATAGATCCCCATGATGAAGAAACCGTAGAGTACATCGAAGAACAGGCCTAACAGACCCACATAGGTGAGCAAACGCAAGGGATGCACGGAATTCTGCGCTGTGATGTTCACCGCCCGAACGATGCTTTCGCCCAAGGTCTGCCGGGATAGCCACAATTCGGGGCGCTCCAAGAGATAGTCGTGGTGCAGGGTGTGCAGACCCGCGTAGCCCGCCTGAACGCTGAGGTATCCGCTGGGGTCGCGCAGCTTGAGCAATGTGTTCACCACCGCACGGGGCATCGCCGCCAAGCGGGTAAGGCCCGGGTCCAGCTCCACGCGCAACGTGCGCGATGCGTACCATTGGAACAAACGTTGACCCGTTCGCCGCAGCAGGCCGCCGGCCGGCTTGTTCAAGGCCCGTCCGAAGATCACGCGTTCCGTTTCCTGGCAGCGTGCCATTACCAAAGGCAGTTCTTCCATGGGGTCCTGCCCCAGCACGGCCAGCACTACATGGTACCCGATAGCTTGGTCCATCCCGGCATAGCCGGCGATCTCCTCGCCGAAGCTCCGGTGGAGCCGCACGTAACGCACGAACGGCAAGCGGTCCAAAAGGTCCTTCACATCCTGGGTGAACGCATCCGTCCCGGAATCGTCCACCAGCACCACTTCGAAATAGGCGAACCGCTCCGTGAGCGAACGATGCAGCACGGACACCTTACTGGCCAACATGCCTTTGGCGTCCAACGGAAGTACCACCACGAAGGAGGCCAACGTGGAATTCGAACGTTCCTGAAGTGGCGGCATCGGCCAAATGTACACGGCACGCAAGCATTTTTTCCGCATCTTGCCGGGCATCAGGCCGGAGCTTCTCCGGCTCACCGGAACCCCGCCTATTACACGCACTTGGAACCCATGGACGCACTGATCGGACACACCGGTTTTGTTGGCGGCAACCTGGCCAAATGCCATGCGTTCCAAGCGCTTTTCAACTCCGCCAATATCGATCAGGCGAAGCACCAAGCCTTTGACCTCTTGATCTGCGCCGGGGTGCGTGCCGAAAAATGGATCGCGAACCGCGATGGGCAAAAAGACAGGTCTGACATTCAGGCGCTGGTGGATGTGCTGGCCACGGTGAAAGCCAGAACGCCGGTGCTGATCTCCACCACCGATGTCTATTCGGACACCCGGGGAAAGACCGAGCTGGATGCTACCGATGAACAAAATGGCCAGCCCTATGGTCGGAACCGCGCCTACTTTGAACGTGCATTCATCGAGATCTTTCCGAATGCGTTGGTCCTTCGGCTACCGGGGCTTTTCGGGCCCGGGTTGAAAAAGAACGTTGTGCACGACCTGGTGAAGGGCCACGAAGTGGAGAAGATCAACACGGATGGCGTCCACCAGTATTACGATGTAAAGTGGTTGTGGAAGGATGTCAGGAAGTCTTTGGACCTTGGCATAACAACACTGAACATCTCCTCGCCGCCCATGAAAGTGGAGGACATCTGTACGGAGGTCTTCGGTGTGCATTTAAAGCAGCCGCGCCCGGATGCCCCGCATTATGACATGCGCTCGGTGCATGCTAAACCATGGGGCGGCCACGATGGTTATTTGTACGGAAGGGAAGAGATCTTGCGGGCCATGAAGGCCTTTGTTGCCGAGCAACGCGCCTTGCGCCCATGAAACTGGCGGTATCCTCCTTCGCTTGGCCTCCTGAATGCACCCCCGCGGTCCGCTCCGGGTTAACGCATCTCCCGGAAGTGAAAGGCGTAGAACTCGTGCTGCCCATGACTTTCCCTGATCCGGCGAGGACCACACGGTCCGAGGCCGTTGAAGTGAGGGATGCTTGGAATGAAGCAGGTCTTTCGGTAGTGTCGGTGCAATCCTTGGTCTTCGGCAACCCGGACCTGCGCCTTTTCGGCGACGAAGATGTGAGCATGCGTTTATTGGACCATTTGGAGTACATGGGCCGGTTGGCCGATTGGCTCGGCGCCCGGGTCATGGTCTTCGGATCACCGGCCAACCGTTTGCGGGGCGACCTGACGATGGACGAAGCGCTTTACAAAGCAGCCGGTTTTTTCAAGCAATTGGGCCAACGGATAAGCCCATTGGATGTCACCGTCTGTATAGAGCCGAACCCGTCCATCTATGCGGGTTGCGACTTCATCAACACCATGGCGCAAGCCGCGCAACTCGTGGAGATGGTGGACCATCCGTCTGTCCGGGTACAATGCGATACCGGGGCCATCATACACGAACAACGGTCCGGAGCAACGCCTTCCGCTGGCGCACTGGAAAATGCGCTTCAACGATCCGCCCACTTGCACATTTCCAATCCCGGTCTTCTTCCGCTCCAGGACAGCGATGGTGAACAAGCCCGATGCGCCGAGCAGGTCCTGCCACACTTGCACCTTTCTTGGGCCAGCATCGAGATGCGCACCCCGCCCGGTGCCGATCCCTTGGCCGCGATCGAGCGTGCGGTGGGGGCGGTCCGCGGGTGGTACCCCATTGAGCCCTGAGCATGCCGGACCGCAACAACGTTGACGTGCTGGTGATCGGCGGTGGCTTCTTCGGATGCTACTTGGCCTGCCATGCAGCGAAGCGCGGGCTGCGCGTCCTCCTTGCCGAAGCACGCAGTGAGTTGATGCAGGCGGCGTCCCTTGTGAATCAAGCCCGCATCCACAACGGATACCACTATCCGCGGAGCATCCTTACCGGCATCCGTTCGCAAGCCAATTTCGAGCGCTTCACCGCGGAATTCCCTGCGGCGGCCCACGCCGATTTCACACACCTGTATGCCATTGCAGGCCAAGGCGGGCACATCACAGCGCAGCAGTTCGCCTTGTTCTGCGACCGCATCGGGGCCGAGTATAAAGAAGCCGGTACAAAGGATGCGTCCGCCTTCGACCGCGACCGCGTGGAAGCCGTGTTCCGCGTAAAGGAATGGGCCTTTGATGCGGAGGCCCTCCGGCAACACATGGCCGCCGAGCTAGCACGCCTGGATGTCGATGTGCACTTGGATACGCGCGTGCTCAGGGCTGTCTCCGCCGGACCCGCCGCGTTGGAGGCCACGCTGTCGAGTGGTCAGGTCGTCCATGCCGCCATGGCGCTGAATTGCACCTATGCCGAGCTGAACACGGTGGCGAAAGGCTCGGCCACACCCTTACTTCCCCTGAAGCAGGAATTAGTGGAGATCGCCTTGATGGACGTGCCACCGGAGCTGGACCGTCTGGGTTGGACCATCATGGACGGGCCTTTCTGTAGCAGCTTGCCCTTCCCCGCCAGGAAGTCCCGTTCACTGTACCATGTGCGGTACAGTACCCACGGCCATTGGATGGAAGGCGGCGAAGGACCCGCGCACGATGTTCTGGGTTTGCTGGAAGGCGAGATGCCCCGCACCCATTTCCAGCACATGGTGCACGATGGCGAGCGTTTCGTTCCTGCCTTGCGGAAGGCGCGGTATGCCGGTTCGCTGTGGACGGTGCGCACCAAACTTCCCGGCAGTGCGCAGACGGACAGCCGGCCTATCCTCTTCCGGCAAGCGCCGCATCTACAGGACATGTACCACGTGCTGGGCGGTAAAATGGACAATGTATTCGATCTGGAACCGTACCTCGATGAAGCACTGGATGCCCGTTCCATGAGAACGCCCCCGGTCATTTGATCGACCGGGGGCGTTCATTTCCGTCCAGAAGGAACGCTCAATTCCGCGCTTTCACAGGTTTTCCAGTGGAACTGGAAGGAGCTGGCGCCATCACAGGCGCTGGCTCTCCCACCGCCTTTTTCACCAAGGTCATTTCGTCCACGAGGTGCGTTGCGCCGGCGTATTTGTCGATCACCCAAAGCACATAGCGGATGTCCACGCTGATGGTGCGCTGTAGCTCGGGCTCGTAACTGATGTCGCCGCTCATGGCCTCCCAGTTGCCATCGAATGCGATGCCGATGAGCTCACCGTTGCCGTTGATCACCGGGCTGCCGCTGTTGCCACCGGTAATGTCGTTCTCGCTGAGGAAGCAGATCGGCAAGGAGCCATCCGCATTCGCATACCGGCCGAAATCCTTCCCGATCAATAGGTCATGCTCGCGCTGTGGAACAACGAACTCATCATTCGTGTTGTCCTCTTTCTGCAGAATGCCGAGCTGTGTCGTGGCCAGGTCGTAATGTACCGCGTCCGCAGGGCTGTAGTCGTTCGCGATCCCGTACGTGAGGCGCTCGGTGCTGTTGGCGTTCGGATACCACATTTTCTGCGGGTCCTTTGCGCGCATGGCCTCCACCATCAGGCGGTAGCCCTTGTCGATCTTCACCTGTGCCTCCTGCACGCCGGGCCCAATCACGCCACGGTAGAAATTCAAGCAGCTCGACATCGTCTGCATGCCCATGTCCTTCTGCAAGGTCTTCAGCTTGGGATTGTTCAGGAAAGCCATCAGGCGCGTGCTGTCCGTGAGCACGCTGGTCTTGAACATGGCTGCGGCCCATGCGTTGTAGTCGCCCTTGTATTTCTTGTCCACCGTTGCAATGATGTCCGGCTGCTGCGAAGGCTCGAGGTCCTTCTTGATCAGGTTGAACATGGCGGCGGTGACATCCTGGTCCGTGGCCGGATCGTAGTCTTTCCAGAATTCGCGCGCGCTGGCCTTAACGCGGTCGGTCATGGCCTTTATGCGTTCCGTGTTCTTGGGGTCGTTCTCCAATTGCATCATCAGGCCGTACATCCTGAACCCGAATATCACTGCTTCGCTGCCAAAGGCGCCCTCTTGCATGTAGGTGCTGGCCTTTTCATACTTGGCACGCTCGGCATAACCGTCACTCAGGTCCGCCTGCAGTCCGCCGTACTTGGCCTTGCGGGTCGCATCCGCGTTCACCCATGCCATCAGCGCTTCTTCCTGTGCCTTCTTCTTTTCGAACACGTGCTGGGCTTTCAACCCTTTCTGCTGGCCGATGAAATACTTCCAGTAGTTGGCGATCTGTGCATACTTGCTGGCATACTTGATGCGCGTGGTATCATCGGCATCCATGTGTTCCTTCATGGCCTCCAGCTTCGCGCCTCGGATCTTCACCCGGCTTGGCTGTTCCACGTCCAACGCAAGCTTCACGCCGTCGCTGTTCAGGAAACGGTCGGTGCTCCCGGGGAAGCCCATGATCATGGTGAAGTCGCCCTTCTTAACACCGTCCAAGCTCACCGGGAAATGCCACTTGGGCTTGAACGGGATGTTCTCCTTTGCATAGGCTGCTGGTTCACCGTCAGGTCCGGTGTAGATGCGGAACATGCTGAAGTCGCCGGTGTGGCGGGGCCACTGCCAGTTGTCGGTGTCGCCGCCGAACTTGCCGATGGCGTTGGGTGGTGCTCCCACCAGACGCACGTCGGGGTAGCTCTTGTAAACGAAGAGGTAGAACTCGTTCCCCTCGAACATCACCTTGAAATCCGCGAGGATGTGCGGCTGGCCTTCTGTCGCCTTACGCTCCAGTTCGGCACCGATCACTTCAAGGATGGAGTCGCGTGCTTCTTCGCTGATGCCTTCAGGCAACGCCGATCGCACCGTGTCCGTGACGTCTGTGATGTACTGCAGGAAGCTTACCTCGAACGAGGCCGGGCTCTCCTGGTCGCGGGTCATGGCCCAGAATCCGTCGGTCAGGTAGTCGTGTTCCACGCTGCTGATGTTCTGGATCGCATCGTAGCCGCAATGGTGGTTCGTCAACATCAGGCCGTCCGCGCTCACCACTTCACCGGTGCAGAATCCGCCGCCCAAACGGGCCACGGCATCTTTCATGCTGGCATGGTTCAAACTATAGATGTCGTCCGCGGTGAGCTTGAAGCCCATTTCGCGCATCTCGGACTCGTTCACCTGCTTCAACTTGTTCAGCAGCCACATCCCCTCACCGGCCCAACTGGCGGGTATGGTGAACACGGCAATGGCCATGAGGGCCACGTACTTTTTAAACTTCATGCGGTCGTTTATGGATTTGTAGCTCCCGTCCGGCTCTTCCGGAAAGTCCGCAAAGGTAACCCGGAGGCCCGATCGGCCCGGGTAACTATGATGAGCGGTGAACACTGGTCGCCGACTGCTTCAACGACCATCGGCACCAGCGGACCGGCCATCGGTAGACCCGCAGTCGCACCCCTGCTTAACTTTGGCCTATGCGCACGTTTACCCTGAGCACGCTCCTCTTCCTAGTTGCAACCGCCCTGCAGGCCCAACCGAAGTTGGAGGCCGTAGTTGAGGCCAAGCGGTTCCAATCCCCGAAGGGCGATCCCATCGTCGTGGTGAACATCTCCTTCATCGGCGCCACCGCGGAATGGACCATGGACGAGCGCAGCTTCCGCCATGCACAAGTGGAAGTCCTCACGTTGGTGGAACAGGATGGCACCATCGTGGATTACCGCAAGACCATGGTGTCCTCGCCCGAACGCAGCGACACGTTGGACGGTGATTTCATGCACCAGGAACGTTTCACCTTGAAGCCCGGCAGCTACGCCCTTTCCGTGGAGTTGCATGATGCCAATTCGGCTGACACCTCGCACACCTACATCAGCAAGCCATTGGTGGTGACCGCCTCGGTGAACGAAGTGGCCCTCTCGGACATCCAGTTCACCCGCAAAGCGGATAGCAATGGCGATGTGCTGCCTTTCCCGGGTTCGTTCTTTCCCGACGGCTCGGACCGCTTGGGGTTCTATGCCGAAGCCTATGGCACCGTGAAGCACTTCGGACCGGAAGGACCATTTCTCGCCACAGCACAGATCGAAGGATATGAAGACCACAAGGTGGTGGCCAACATGCGCCAACTGCAGCGCTTGAAAGCCGATACCGTGGTACCCATCGGCATGGCTTTCGGCATCGGCAAGCTGCCCTCCGGCAACTACGTGCTCGCGTTGGAGCTGCGGGACCGTAACGATTCCGTGGTGGTGCGCCGCGAACAGTTCTTCCAGCGGATGAACCCCATGGCCTACAACCCGCTGGAGTTGGCTCCGGGCGAGCTCGGCCCCAATTTCACCGATGCCTATACCAACGCCGACACCTTGGCTGAATACCTCAGCTCCATGCGCCCCATCGCCAACGATATGGAGGCCAAGATCATCGACGACCGCTGGAAGGACCGCAAGATCGATCTGATGCGCGATTTCTTCTACACCTTCTGGTACAACCGCTCGCCGCAGGATCCCGAAGGTGCTTGGAAGAGTTACCAGCAGGCCGTGGTCTATGCCAACAAGCAGTTCGGCTGCCGCAACATGCGCGGCTACCAGAGCGACCAAGGCCGCATCTTCCTGAAATACGGCGCGCCGAACGCCGTGGTGGACCGCAGCAACGAGACCGCCGTAACGCCTTATATGGTGTGGCACTATTACCGCGCCGGCAAGTACAACGACCGCCGCTTCGTCTTCACGCAGGAGGAACGCTCCACCACCTGCTGGACCCTGCTGACCTCGGACATGCCAGGCGAACTGAACAACAGCCGCTGGTTGGACATGATCGCGCCCGGCAACGTGGACGGTGGCGTGAAGCGCGACGAGGTGCTGAACAACTACAAGTATCCGAAGTAAAGAGAGCACAAGCTGGCAGCTTGCGGCTTGTAGCTCGTGGCTTGTGGATCGAGCCACGACCACGCCGGGCCATTCGGCATTTTTACATTTCCGTGCGTTCCGTTCGCTCCACCTTTGCCGCTTCCTTTACCCTGCATGGACACCGCCATCGTGATCTTGAACTGGAACGGGCGCCAGTGGCTGGAGCGCTTCCTGCCCACGGTGCTTGAACACAGTGCGCACGCAGCCCGGATCATCGTGGCCGACAACGGTAGCACCGACGGTTCCGTGGAGTGGCTCCGCAGCTATTTGCCGGCCGTGGAAGTGATCGCCATGCCCACCAACGAAGGTTTTGCTGGCGGCTACAACAAGGCCTTGGCCCAAGTGGATTCCACATATTTCGTGCTGCTGAACAGCGATGTGGAGACCTCACCCGGTTGGATCGATGTGTTGCGCAAACACTTGATGGACCGGCCGGAAATGGCCGCTTGCCAACCCAAGGTGCTTGCCCACGCTGACCACACCAGCTTTGAACATGCCGGCGCAGCGGGTGGCTTCATCGACCGTAATGGCTATCCCTTTTGCCGGGGCCGCATCTTCGAGATCACCGAGCCGGACAACGGGCAGTACAACGACGACCGTGATGTGTTCTGGGCCACCGGCGCCTGCCTGATGATCCGAGCGGAAGCGTTCCGCGCGGCGGGCGGTTTCGACGCCAACTTGTTCGCACACATGGAGGAGATCGACCTGTGCTGGTGCCTGCGGCGCATGGGCTGGCGCATCGGTTATACCTCCAGTGCTACCGTGTACCACGTGGGCGGCGGCGCGCTCGGTTACGGCAGTCCGCGCAAGACCTATCTCAACTTCCGCAACAGCTTGGCGGTGCTCACCAAACACCTTCAGTCCCACGTTATCGCCTACCGCATTTTCCACCGGATCATGCTGGACGTCTTCGCGGCCATGAAGTTCTTCGCCGAAGGCCACGCGGACCATGCTTGGCAGGTGGGCAGGGCGCACCGCGCCTTCATCCGTTGGCTGCCGCGCCTGTTCCGGGAGCGCAAGCGCCTGCGTGCCTTGGAGAACAGGCCGGACCTTACCGGCATGTACCACCGCAGCATCGCCTACGATCGCTATATCCTCGGCTGGAAGAAGTTCACGGAGCTGGATGCAAAGCGGATCGATCAAGCCCCGCGCCGGAGCAAGTATTCCACCGCCAAGCGGTAGCCTTCCAGCCCGAAGCCGCTGATGCAGCCCACGCACGCCGCCGCCGTGAGCAGTTGGTGCCGGAACGGTTCCCGCGCATGCACATTGCTGATGTGCACCTCCACCACCGGCACCGACATCAGCGCGACCGCATCGCGCAACGCCACGCTGGTGTGCGAATAACCCGCTGCGTTCATCACCACACCGTCGCTGCCCGCTTCGGCAGCGCGCAAGGCATTGATCAGCTCACCTTCCACGTTGCTCTGGAAATAGGCCAGTTCGTGCGTTGAAAAAACAACCCGCAGTTCCGCCACATAGTCCTCGAAGCTGCGCGAGCCATACACGGAAGGCTCACGGGTGCCGAGCGTATCGAGGTTGGGGCCGTTCAGGAGGAGGATGCGCATGGGGCAAAGTTCGCTTGTATGTGCGATGCATGCAGCGCGCATACAACAACGGACCGCCGACCTTTGCGCCATGCAGTGGCCACAGGCTTTGGCGGATTTCAAGATCTACCTCTCGTTGGAAAGAGGGCTGTCCAAGCGCACCGTGGAAGCCTACATCGGCGATCTGGGCAAGTTGCGCGATTTTGCCTTGGCACAAACTCCACCCTTGCCGCCCGATAAGCTCCGCATCGAGGACCTTCAAGGCTTCATCAACGTCCTCGCGCGCAGCCGCCCCGCCGCCACCAGCCAAGCCCGTTTGGTGAGCGCCGTGCGCAGCTTCCACCGTTCACTCTTGCTGGAAAAGCAGATCACCGAGGATCCCACCGACCTGCTGGAAAGCCCGCGCACCGGCAGGCACCTGCCCACCTTCCTCAGCGTGGAGGAGATCGATGCCATGGCCGCCGCCATCGACATGAGCATGCCACTCGCCCACCGCGACCGTGCCATGTTGGAGGTGCTCTACGGTTGCGGCCTGCGGGTAAGCGAGCTCTGCGGACTGCGCATCAGCCGGCTGCATTTCCAGGACGGCTACATCCGTGTGGTAGGCAAAGGAGATAAGGAACGCCTCGTACCCATCGGCCCGGAGACCATGGCGCATGTGGAGCGGTACCGGCAGGGCGAACGCGTACACCTAACCGTAAAGCCGAAGGCCGAGGATCTGCTGTTCCTCAATTCCCGGGGTTCCGGCATCAGCCGCGTGTGGGTTTTCAAAGTGGTGAAGAAGCTCGCGCTGAAGGCCGGGATCGACAAAGTGATCGGGCCGCACACCTTCCGCCATTCCTTCGCTACACACTTGGTGGAAGGCGGCGCCGACCTACGTGCCGTGCAGGAAATGCTCGGACACGCCAGCATTACCACCACCGAGATCTACACCCACCTGGACCGCGAGTACCTGCGCAGCAACATCATGCGCTTCCACCCCGCGCAAAGCGGTGACGGCCATTTTTAGGAGGTACAGGCCTAGATGCTTGGCGACCATCCCGCAACTGACGCGGCTTGCGCGTTCCCGATCCCGGCTGTAGTGGGCCTTCAGGGATCAGAGATCAGGGATCAATGATCAGTGATCGAGAATTTCGAATCCCCGATCCGCTTCCCGGCAACATCCGCAACATGTAGGATGTATTGCCCCGCCGCCAGTTCCGACACGTTCAGCGTGATGCGGCCCTGGCCGTCCGTACTGCGCGAAGCTTGCATCACCATGCGGCCATCGTTCCCAAGAATCGTGCACTGCACCGGTCCTTTGGTGCTGTTGGGTAATTGCACGGACACCGCGTCACGCGCAGGGTTCGGGTACAGTGTGAGCTTTCCGCCGACCGACGTGCTCTCCGGAATGCCGATGAAGCCCGAGCCTTTGGCAAAGGCGTACTGCCCGCGTCGCAGCACGTCGATGTTGATGCTGCCCAGGCCGTTCGTGAGGATGCCCGCGTTCACCGTCTGGTCGGGATACACTTCCCACGGTAGGCCCGGACCGCTCCGGTATACCAGGAATGCCCCTTCTTCCGTGGTGCCGTACAGCCCATTGTCCAGCGAGGTGGAGAGGTTGCCGGTGTAGTTCACCTTGGCGTGCATCGCTGTGCCTTCGGGCCACAGGCCATCCACCGTCCAGTAGTGCGAATCGGATACTTGATCGATGCCGAAGCCGAGCGGCGTTTGGTCCGCACCCGCCCAGATGTGCTCGATCCGGAGGAAGGTGCTGTCCACAATAGTGTCCTTGAAGAGCTGGAGATCCACCCAAGGCTGCGAAATGCTGCTCGATACGCCCGGTATCAGCGTATCCTCGAACGCCATGCGCGCTTGGTTCAGCCGCACGTCCTCGTTCAACACCACCATCGCCGGATCAAAGTCCGCTTGCAGTTGTACGCTGCTGAATTCATCGCCCACCAGTTGGTTGAAGCGCTGCCGCTGACCCGTGGCGCTGATCAGGGTGATGTCCAATGGCACGTCGTGGTGGAAAACCGTGGTGCCGCGCAATTTCTGCTTGATGGAGAGGTCCACCGCCCACTGTGTGCCGTTCTGTTGGGCCGTGAAGCCGTTGGGTACGAAGACCGAGAAGCCGGGGGTGAACACTTGATCATCGAAGAACGGATGCAGGTCGTAGCCCGTGGCATCTTCCAGCGCATCGCGGAAACCCGCCGCGTCCAGCGCGGAGTTGGCGTGGACCACCTGCACTTGCGTCATGCCCTGCCGGAAGAGGGAGTCGCCGAGATAGCCGCGCAGGTTGTGGATCACCGCAGCCCCTTTGTAATAGGTATGCAATCCGTAGATCTCCGCATCCGGCATGGGCGACAGCGCCAGGTAGCCACCGTCCTGGATGAAGGCTGTCCGCAGGACGTACAGCATGTTGTCGTTCTCCTGCTTCACCAGTGCGGAAGGTCCGCCGATCCACTCCTCGATGAGGTGCGAGCTGTATTCAGCAGGCCCTTCCTTCATCCACATGTCGTTCTGCGTGTATGGCGCCACGATATCGCCCCACCAATGGTGCCCTAGCTCGTGGGTGAACAGCCCCCGGTTCTGCAAAATGCTCTGGCTGGGCATGAAGTCCGGGTAGGCGATGTTCGTGGGGATCTCCAACGCGCCGTCGGTGGTGAGCACGTAGCCCACGCGCTGCCACGGATATGGACCGTACCAGAATTCGCAGGCATCGATCGCGGAGCCGATGTCCCCGAACTTGCTGGCCATGGCCGCGAGCTGCGTGGGCTTGGCGGTGAGCCGCACCGGGATGTCGCCATAAGCGCCCGTGTGTACGAAATTGCTGTCCCGATAGTCCGCTACCGCGATGGCGCTGAGGTGGGTGGTCATGCTCCGGTCCATGCCGAAGCTGCGCACCACGGTGTCACCGCCCAATTGCGTTTCACCCAGGAAATCGCCTTGGCAATGCGCCCGGTAGAGCCCCGCACTCTTTACATGGTAGGCGTAGGTCGCTCTCTCCACGAAGCTGTCGAAGCACGGATACCACACCTTGCCGAAGTTCGGTGGGATGGTGGTGAGGCCGATGCCGAGGTTGTAGATGTAGCCGCTCTCGAAGTAGAAGCCGCCCCAGTCCGGGTCGCGGTGCGGATGCCCTTGGTAATACACCGTGAGCGTGTCCACGCTGCCCACCGCCGGGACCGTGGTGAAGTCCACCTTCAAGGTCTGCCCATCGTTGCTGAAGGCCAGCGCACCGCCCGGCGAGGTCACCGAATCCACCTGCAGGTCCCACAGCTCGAAGCGGATGAAGGTCTGGCCCGCCATCAGCGGCGTGTAGGTGATGGTGGTGGCCGCCTTGATCTGCTGCGCGGTCACGTTGGTCACATCGATCGCGATGTCGTAATGCAGGATGTCGAACGTGTCGCTGCGCGCAATGATGTCGTCGATGAGCGCCCGGTCCGCAGCGGTCATTGACGTGACCGGATGTTGTTGATTCCGGAAATAGTGGCAACCGTACTGATAAGGTTGGGCGAATGCGGTGGCCACAAGGGCGATGGAGCCGGAAAGAAGGAAGGGACGTAGCATGGGCGGGGTTGAGGGAAGCCAAGGTAGGCTGGCATTGGAATTGTGGACCGCCAAACACTTTTCGCGTTCCCGAAATTCCCCAACTGGGGAACGGAGCACCCCACTGCCACCGCGGCCAGGGTAGCGTTTTCCGCCTTGCACAGCACCTTTTCCGGTGCGATCGGGGACTTACGGCACGCCCGGCACCCGGTTTGCCATTCCGTGGCAAAACCACACCTATGAACTCACCCACCCACGTTTCCATTTTGAATACCGTAGCTGCCGCCGGATTGGCGATCGCACTTGTAGCAGGCGGTTGTAATGCTTCCAAAGGCGTAAAAGGCGGCGCCATCGGTGCGGGCGCTGGTGCCGGTATCGGTGCCGTTATCGGGAACCAGTTCGGCGACAACGGTACCGCCGTTGGTGCCATCATCGGTGCTGCCGTGGGCGGTACCGCCGGTGCTTTGATCGGCCACAAAATGGACAAGCAGGCCGAGGAGCTGCGCAACGACATGGAAGGTGCTACCGTGACCCGCGTAGGGGAAGGCATCAAGATCACCTTTGACAGTGGCCTGCTCTTCGGTGTTGACCAGAGCAACCTGAACGATGCTTCCAAAAGCAACCTCACCGACCTCGCCACCACGTTGAACAAATACCCCGACACCAACGTCCTGGTGGAAGGCCACACGGATTCCTCGGGAAAGGATGAATACAACATGGAGCTCAGCAAGAAACGCGCTGCCAGCGTTTCCAGCTTCCTGACGGGCCAAGGCGTTGCCGCCTCGCGCATCACCACCACCGGCTACGGTGAGACCCAGCCCATCGCTGACAATGAGACCGTGGAAGGCATGGCCAAGAACCGCCGTGTGGAAGTGGCCATCTATGCCAACGAGAAAATGAAGAAGGCCGCCGAGAAAGGTGAGCTGTAAAACCAGCCCTCCCGGAAACGACCACCCCTATCGAGAGCCCGGAGCGTTTTGCTCCGGGCTTTTGCATTCCCGTACAGAAAGGTCCGCTCCGGATGATCAAGCGATCGGCAGTGCGCTGGCCGGCCCGTTGCGGTGAACGACAAATCCATCGACACATAATCCACTGACCCTCTTACCAACACCTAATGCACGCGCTCGGCTTTTTGCCGAGTGCGTTCCAGCTTAGGGCCTCCGGCCCGCCATAGGAAGCGAAGCGCTCTGAACATGTTACCGATCACCTAACCCGCTCATCCTCTTATCAACACTTAATGCACGCGCTCGGCTTTTTGCCGAGTGCGTTCCAACTTAGCCTCCGGCCCGCCATAGGAAGCGAAGCGCTCTGAACATGTTTACCCTTCACCTAACCCGCTCATCCTCTTATCAACACCTAATGCACGCGCTCCGCTTTTTTGCCGAGGTTTCCGGGGCCTCCGGCCGCCATAGGAAGCAAGCACTCTGAACATGTTTACCGATCACCTAACCCGCTCATCCTCTTATCTACACCTAATGCACGCGCTCGGCTTTTTGCCGAGTGCGTTCCAGCTTAGGGCCTCCGGCCCGCCATAGGAAGCGAAGCACTCTGAACATGTTTACCCTTCACCTAACCCGCTCATCCTCTTATCAACACCTAATGCACGCGCTCGGCTTTTTGCCGAGTGCGTTCCAACAAGGGCCTCCGGCCCGCCATAGGAAGAAGCACTCTGAACATGTTTACCCTTCACCTAACCCGCTCATCCTCTTATCAACACCTAATGCACGCGCTCGGCTTTTTGCCGAGTGCGTTCCAGCTGAGGGCCTCCGGCCCGCCATAGGAAGCGAAGCGCTCTGAACAGGTTTACCCTTCACCTAACCCGCTCATCCTCTTATCAACACCTAATGCACGCGCTCGGCTTTTGCCGAGTGCGTTCCAGCTTAGGGCCTCCGGCCCGCCATAGGAAGCGAAGCGCTCTGAACATGTTTACCCTTCACCTAACCCGCTCATCCTCTTATCCACACCTAATGCACGCGCTCGGCTTTTTGCCGAGTGCGTTCCGGCTTAGGGCCTCCGGCCCGCCATAGGAAGCGAAGCACTCTGAACATGTTTACCCTTCACCTAACCCGCTCATCCTCTTATCAACACCTAATGCACGCGCTCGGCTTTTTTGCCGAGTGCGTTCCAGCTTAGGGCCTCCGGCCCGCCATAGGAAGCGAAGCACTCTGAACATGTTTACCCTTCACCTAACCCGCTCATCCTCTTATCAACACCTAATGCACGCGCTCGGCTTTTTGCCGAGTGCGTTCCAGCTTAGGGCCTCCGGCCCGCCATAGGAAGCGAAGCGCTCTGAACATGTTACCGATCACCTAACCCGCTCATCCTCTTATCAACACCTAATGCACGCGCTCGGCTTTTTGCCGAGTGCGTTCCAGCTTAGGGCCTCCGGCCCGCCATAGGAAGCGAAGCGCTCTGAACATGTTACCGATCACCTAACCCGCTCATCCTCTTATCAACACCACTCCCATTCGCCAAGCTCCTGACAAACCCGTTTGCCATCCCCATCGATTACCCCTATCTTCAGCCACCACGATCCGATCATATAGAGCTCCACGTACATGACCTGCCCCGAATGCGATGCCCGGAACAAGACCTCCATTGTGTATCTCCGAAATACCAAAAGGACGGACCTAGGCTTCAGCGCCAGCAAGCCCGGAACGGGGGGGCCGCACCTGCACGACCCGAACATGCTCACCGAGCAGTATGAATGCACCAACGGCCACCGCTTCAAGAAGGACATGCGTACGGCCTGCCCGAAGTGTACCTATGGACACGAAGAGCCTGTGGTCACCATCCTTACGCCCCGGCATAAGTACAAGCCCGGCATGGTGGAGTAGTCAACACGCTGTGTTGATAAAACCGCTTGACTTCCAGCGGGGTAACAGGCAACTTTACCGGCTTGCTCACGTCTAAGAAGAACGGACGTGGACAACTTAACAATTAGGTAGCCCTTTTACTACACCAGCCGATCCCTGTTTGCCGACCTTTGCACCTATGATGGGACGCTCCACCCAAAGCTGGTTTTACTTATGTCCCACTGCGCGTGTGTTTGCAATGCTTAAAGGCAGTGCCTTGCTTTCGTTTGCGTTCTTGTTCCTTCAACCAAACTTAATTCATGCCCAGCAATTGGTTGATAATTTCAATCGTGCCAATGCGAATGTGGTAGGTGCTCCTTGGACCGAGTCCGAGACCGTAAGTGGTTCTTCCATAAGCGTCAGTTCCAACGCCCTGCTGATGGGGAGTGGTATAAGTGGACGGGAGTGGGCATGGTTCGATGCCGCTTCACTGTACATACCACACTAAGTTCGAACACTTGTCTCCTTACGTGGGCCTTCAATATGAAGCAGTCACGTAGGCACCCAGCCGGCATTAGCTGGTAAGTTATGGAATTGCTTTTGTCCTTGGCGGCACCACTTCAGCCTCACTTCTGGAAATGGATATGCAATCATGTTGGGGGAGCCAGGAACCATCGATGCTGTGCGCTTGGTCAGATATACTGGAGGACTTACAGGCACAGTAAACAATGTGATCACTTATGGGGATTATGGGTCTGAATACTTGGACATTCGAGTGACCTACAATCCGACAGGAAACTTATGGAGTCTGTACCTTCAATCAAGCACCACAGCATTTGGTAATCCACTCACGGCGCCATTAGTTGCTTCGGCCGCCAATTCCACATATACAGGCTCAAATTTGCGATATACTGGAGCACTGTGGAATCATTCAACGGGTGGTGGCGAAAGTGCCATTTTTGACAACATCTATATCCCTTCAGCGTGTACACCCGGGTTAACTTTTAATTCATCATCCACCTACAAGTCGGTGCTGGAGAATGCGGTGAGCACTACATTCACTTTGGATTTCTCCAGCGCCACACATAGCGCTGGAACGGCCTACATATCCGTGGGTAGTGCTAGCACTGCTGCACACCCCGCTGATTACAACTCCACCTTGTTCGTAGGTTCATTGATCGAGGTGCCATTTGCTGCCAATGCTCCCACCGCAACATTCACTACTACCATTGTCAACGATGCACTTTTGGAACCGGCGGAATATGCGCTCTTCAAGCTGGATTCCGTTTCAACCGGTAGTGGTATCGCTGTGGGTAGTGTTTTCGAAGCCACCTTGGTGATCTCTGATGTGGCCACAGTGCCGGCGCTCTTCAGCCCTGGCGATCTGGTTATAGTGGGTGTCAACGCCAACAACTTTGCCTGCAATGGAGGCTTGGATTATGACGAGATCAGTTTCTTTTGTTTCAAGGACATCACCCCGAACACCAAATTGATCCTTACGGACAACGGTTACGAGCGTTGCAGTGCGACAAAATGGGCTAACAGCGAAGGCACAGTTGAAATAACGCGCACAGGACCTTCGATACCTGCGGGACAGGTGATCACATTGACGATAACGAGCAGTTCGGGAAGCGGCAATATCGTAGCGGTAGCACCAGATGGTGCATGGACTTGTGCGTCGTTGAATTTTCCTTCTGGATTAAACACCACAATGCAGTATAATAGCAATGGAGATCGAGGTCTTCATCATGCAGGGTGGCACTTGGACCAGCGGGACGAACGGAACACACAATGCCACATATAATGGAACGGTCCTGTACGGATTTTCTTCCAACCAACTTTATCCATGGAGTGCATCGTGCGCAACCGCTTCGGGTTCGGCCAATGGCACTGCCAGATCCAATCTGCCACCGGGCATGGAGTGTTTCAGTTTAGCTAAAGCAGTGTCCAAGGATTATTACAAATACACAGGTCCTCGCACTGCTGCAACACAACGTGATTGGATCATACGCATCGACAATGTGTCGGATTGGACGGCTTATGATGATTGCCTCGGATACAATACAGGCCTGCCTGATTGGAAGAAAGCACCCATTCTTCCCATCATTGCGGGGGCCATGGTCAATGGCCTCTGGCGTGGCGCTGTGAACACGGATTGGTTCGAGTGCAAGAACTGGGATGATGCACGGGTACCGACCGCGATCACGAATGTGGTGATCAATCAAGATGCCACAAGGGCTTGCGATATTGGCATTGCAGGAGGTATCAGCCCGGCCGGGACTGCTTATTGCGCATCCGTCCTTCAAACGTCGAATACCGCTGCGGTACCCTATTTGATCCTCCGGGATAACAGCGTCCTGAACATTTACGGGCGTTTGAAGATCCAGCACACGGCCGGAACCGGGTTGCTCTACACTTCACTATACCCCGGTGCTCAACTGAATGTGGATTCGGTGAACATTTCCGGCTCCACCCCAGTGCGATCACTGAAGCGGCGTTGAATGTGAAATTCCTCGGTACCGTGGCCAACGTGAGCGGCGATCTCGTGATCGGTGACGGTGGATTTTTCGATATGAAGAACACATCGGGGAACAGTGGCACGCTGAATCTCGGTGGCAACTTCATCAACAAACAGGATCAAAGCCACTTCTTGGAAACTTTTGGCCAGTTCAATGTTCATTGGATCGGAGATGTTTTATAACCTGCGGGTCAACAAACCCAGCGGCGACCTTACCCTGAACAATCCGGTGCGTGTGCAGAATAACGTGGACTTTCTCAGTGGCCATGTATTCACCTCAGCGGCAAACTTGCTCACCATTGTGAGTGGTGCCACGGCGACGAACATGAATAATGCGAGTTATGTGAACGGCCCGGTCGAGCGCTTGGGCAGTGCCACATTGCTCACCTTCCCGGTGGGCAAGCTCGGTCACTACCGTCCAATTTCGTTGTTGGACATGGCCGGCACCACGAGCGCCACCGGCTTTATCAGTGAGTACTTCAACTCCTCCACCTTTGCGGATATCGGTGCTGCGCACCAACCCGTGCTGGACCACGTTAGCGATTGCGAGTACTGGACAATGAACCGGAATGGTGTGGGGTCACCCAACGCCCGCATACAGCTGACCTGGGAAGACCCTGTAAGTTGTGGCGTTACCGAAGTAGAGACCTTGCTGACCGCCTACTGGGATGAGGTGGGCGGCCAGGATGGATAAAGGGTCCATCAACGCAACCCTTTGGCGGCGAGCGGCAGCATCGAAACCATGACCGTACAGAGTTCCTTCCTGGCCACGCACAACTATTGGACTTTGGCATCCAGCAGTACGGAGAACCCCTTGCCCATTGAACTGCTTTCCTTCACAGCGTTGGCCAACGGCGACCGCGTGGATCTGGCGTGGGAAACCGCCAGTGAAAAGGACAACGATCATTTCAACGTGGAGCGCAGCTCCGATGCCGTTACGTTCGAGCCCATCAGCCAAGTCTCTGGCGCGGGCAACAGTCAGGGTGTGCTGCACTACACGGATGTGGACCGGCAGCCGTTACCGGGCCTCAGCTACTACCGCCTCCGCCAAACGGACTTCAACGGCACCGCCACAGTGAGCCCCGCGGTACCGGTCTTCTTCAACCGAACCAACATCGGCCTCACCGTGCTCTATGGCGGCAACGGCCTCCTCGTTGCACATGACTTCGCGCCGGGCAGCCATCTCGAAGTGCTGGACCTGGCGGGCCGCATGGTGGCACAAGGTTCCGTGACCGGCGAAGGCCTGATGCCCGTGCCGACGGAAGCGCTCGCCCATGGTGCGTATGTGTTGCGGCTGTTCGATGGGTCGCGCAGTGAGAGCACGCGGTTTGCGTGGTAAGTAGAGGATCAGTTGATCCATCACATCCGCTGTTCCTCTTTCTCTGAGCATCGTCTGCGTATGTTCGCACACCGCCAGTCGGCCGATGCGCAACCTGCTTTCCCGCCCCTACCGCTTGGCGAACATCGGCCCTTCTTCTTGGCGGAACGCGCTGGCCTTTGGCCTGTTCATCTTCCTCTTCTTGGTGATCTTTCAGCCGTTCGGCCTTAGCGGCTTCCCCGGCCCGCTTTGGAAAGTGGCTCTGGGCTATGGTGCCACCTGCTCCGCGATGATGCTCCTGCTGAACGGCCTGCTGCCCCGCGCTTTGCCACGCTTCTTTGCGGAAGCGGACTGGACCGTGGGCCGCGCCATCGGCTGGACCTTGTTCAACGTGGCGCTGATCGGCTTGGCGAACCTGCTCTTCAGCGTCGCCGTTGGCGTTTCCCGGCTGGATGCGGGCATGCTGTTGCGCTTCGAGGGGTATACGTTGCTGATCGGCTTCTTCCCGGTGACCGTGGGCGTGCTGTTGACCGAAGCACGTCTTTCGCGGCGCTTCCAGCAAAGCTCCCAAGAAGTGAACGCGGGGATGCACCCGGCCGCTGCGGAGGTGGAAACGTTTGGAGGAGCCGATCCTGTCCCTGCTGCTCTGGGAACCACCATCACCGTGCCTTCGGAGAACGGACGCGAGGACCTTACGCTCCCACTGGGGGAGTTGCTTTTCATACACTCGGCAGGGAACTACCTGGAAGTCCATCAGGCCAAAGGCGCGCAGGTGCAACGCCACGTGCTGCGGGGAAGCCTGAAGCGTGCCGAAGAAGCGTTGATCGGCAACACCCGTTTGCTGCGTTGCCACAAAAGCTACTTGGTGAACTTGGACCGTGTACTGAACGTGAGCGGGAATGCGCAGGGCTTCCAGCTGCACTTGGACCGCGGCCCGGAGGCGGTCCCGGTGAGCCGCCGGTTGAACGAGCGGCTCGGCGAACTGCTTGCGGCACGTCCCTGAAGTTCCCGGTGGTCCCGGCGGATCTCCCGTTCCTCCCATGGCTTCCCGAAGCTCCCAAAAGGCTTGCGGACGCTCTGCGCCCCCCACAGATTTGCGGCCCAGAACGAACACCATGGAAACGCTGCACACCCTCGCCCTCGTCCTCCACATCGCCGCCGGCTTCACCGCCTTGCTGATGGGGACCGCTATTATGTTCCTCCGCAAGGGTGGCCCGGTGCACCGGAAAGCCGGACGGATCTTTTTCGTGAGCCTGATCGCCGTTTCCTTTTCCGCCTTCACACTTTCGCTGATCCGGCCCAACCCGTTCCTGTTCATGATCGGCGCGTTCACCCTGTATCAAGGGCTCAGCGGCTACCGTTCCGTGAAGTACCGCATGGAACACACGGGACTGTGGGACATCCTTATCACCCTGCTGGGCGCCGTGAACGCGGTGGCCATGTGCCTCAGCGGCCAAGTGGTACTGATGGTCTTCGGCGGCATCTCCGCCTACCTCGTGTATGGCGATATCCGCCTGTACGCGCTGACGCTGAGGAATCTGCCCGTTCCACGGATGAAGTGGTTGCAGCGGCACATCGGCCACATGATCGGCAGCTATATCGCCACGATCACCGCGTTCCTGGTGGTGAACTTCTCCTCCTCGTCCTTGGGCATGTTCGTCTGGTTCGCGCCCACAGTGATGTTGGTGCCACTGATCTTCGTTTGGACACGCAGGTACGCCGGCGGAAGGAAATTGGTCACTGCCGCATAACACTTCGGACCGCGTTCATGCCGCAGCCGGGAATGGCTTTATAGCCGGAATGTTAAGCCCTCGGTCCGGTGCCGGAATTCTCCCGGAGCACCAGCAACGGCTCAGTGGTGTGCAAGGCCATTCGCTTGGAGGTGCTCCCTTGGAAGATCCGGTCCAACAGGCTCTTGTGCCTGCGCACCACCGCCACCAGCTGGATGCGCTTGATCCGGGCCTGTTCGTTGATCGTGCTCACCACGTTAGCGCCGGAGATCACCTCCAAGGAATGCGGGATGCCGGCCAACAGCTCCGATACCGTTCTGCGGTTGAGCCCGAGGTGGTCGGCCTGCTCCCCTTCCCATACCTGCAACACCTCAATAAAGGCACCAGTGGCCATGGCGACCAAGCGGAGCGGGGCCAAGGTGTGCTCGTCCAGCGGCCCACCGTCATGGGCCAGCAAGATGCGCGATACCGGCTCCCGCTCGAATTCCGATGGCACTGCGATCATGGGTAATTCGCAGTCGGTCACCGCTGACGTGGTGTTGCGGCCCACCATGCCATAGTTGCCTTCGCCTTGGGTGCCCATCACCACCAGATCAGCGCCTTTGCGAACGGCCAGTTCGTTCAGTACATCATACAATTGGCCCGAAGATGCCACCTTGGCCAACCGCATCTTGCCGGCATGCTTCCGCAGGCGGCGTTCCACGCGGCGGAGGCCGTTGTTGGCCATGGCCTCCGTGTCCACCATCCGGGGCAGCAGCACATGGCTGAAAGAGGTCTTCAGGTAGGTATGCACCAAGGTGTATTGGACATCCTCCGTTCCGAACAGGTCCAGCGCGTACACGGCCGCCTTGAAAGCTGTTTCACTGAAATCGGTGGGTAGGAGGATGTGTTTCATGGTCTTATCGATGGTTTTCAAAGATCGCCCATGGCCACGGCTTCAAATGCGACGAATGTCAGCTTTCGGGCAAGCGCTGTTGGCCACCTTTGGAGGAAACGCAAACCCACTTTCCATTACCACCGGAAAGTGCTTAAAACCATGGTGATGAACGACCAAAAGGAAGACGTCTATGCGGCATTGGGCCACTTGTTCTACAGCATCGCGGCGAGCGATGGCAACGTGGCACCTGCCGAAGCGGCCAAGCTCAAGGCGTTGGTAAAAGCCGAATGGATGCCGTTGGAGCCTTCCCGCGATGCCGTGGGAACTGACCTTGCGTACTACATCGAGATCGGGTTCGACCATGCGCACAGTTCGGAATTGGGACCGGAACAGGCCTTCGACCGCTTCAGCACCGCCTTCCACGATGCCCCGGCCGCATTCGATGCCAGTACACGCCACATGGTGCTGCGCACTGCGAAGGCCGTGGCGAACGCTTTCGCGGGAAAGAGCAAGGCCGAACAAAAGGTGATCGACCGTTTGGAGAAGCTTTTCGCCTAGGTCGCGGAGGACCTTTGCAGTACACCGCTACTGCTCCAGCACTTGGAAGCGTGGGTCCAACGGATCCAGCGCAGCCAGCATCCGGTCAAAGAAGGCCGGGCCTTCACGGACGTACCAAGGCATGAAGTTCTCGTGCCGTTCCTGCAGTCCGCCACCGGGGAACAGATGGTCCAGGACACGGTCCAATTGGTCCAGCGGTTCCTGTTGTTGGCGCTTGGCCGCGCGCAGCAGCTTCTTCTCCAACCGGTCCAGACCGTGCAGGGCACGCTTGGCCAAGGCTTCCACCGAGCCGTTCAGCGTGGGGTCCGCAGCTTTTGCGCGCTGGGCCAACGCCGCGTAGTAGGCTTCGGCAGCCCCTCTTTCCGTGGTGATATCCGTAGTGAATGAGGCGCGCGCCTTGGCGACCTCGGCGCGCAGGTCGTCCGCCGGTTTGAAGAGGTCCGGGATGCGAAGCCCCAGTTTTTCCGCACGGGACAGATCGTTCGCGCCGATGAAGGCCGCCGACGTCCGCAACAGCAACACCGGCATCGGCACTTGTACCGCTTGGAACAGCCAGCGCAGCTGGAGCCAATACGCAAGTTCTCCCCCACCACCCACGTACGCGATGTTCGGAAGCACTACTTCCTGGTACACCGGGCGAAGTAGCACGTTCGGCGAGAAGTTCTCGGGATGCTGTTCCAATTCTTGGAGAAGCCCGTCCAGCGTGAAGCTCGGTCCCCCGTCGAGCACTTGGTAGCGCTCCCCTTGCAGTTCGATACGGCTCCGGTGTGCGGGCCTGAGGTGGAACAGGTTGATGGCCCGCGCATGGGCCTGCACTTTGTAATGTCCGGCCAGTTTGCCATCGGCATACTGCACGCTGCGCGAGGCCACTTCGTTCAGCAGATCTTCGCGCATCACGGGAGCGAACGCAGTTTTCAACCCGGCTTCATCAGCGTCCAGGATCACCAGCCCGAAACGTCCGAAGAGGGCGTTCACGAAGCGCCGCGTGGCATCGGCCAAGGTGTATTCCGGCCGGTAACAGGAGTGCAGCAGCTCGCGCAGTTCATCCGCATGGCTTCCCGGGCCGAGCAGTTCATCCACCTGTCGCAACACAGCTTCGATGCCATCCAAGTGCATGCGACCAACGGCTCCGCCGGCTTCCCCGGGCCACTGCACCTTTTTCCCGTTGATGTAGGTATGGTCGATCTCGGCGCGGTCATGATCCTCCGTGGCCATCCAGAACACGGGGACCACGGATCGTTCCGGCGTGCTCAGGGTGCGTGCGAGCTTGATGACATTCAGCAATTTGAACGGCACATAGAGCGGCCCGGTGAATACGCAGAGCTGGTGGCCGGTGGTAACGGTGAGCGTTCCTTGGCGCGCCAGGTGGTCCAGGTTCCGGCGCACTTCCGCGTGCATCGGTAAGTCCGCGTACTGCCGTTCCAAAGCAGCGCAAAGCACCGTGCGTGTGGCCGGGTCGAAGGTGCGGGCCTTCGCCGCATCCGCCAACCCTTCCGCTGTTGGCGGCCATTTGTAGAATTCCTGCAGGGCGGGCACTTGGTCCAGGTAATCCGGCACCAGTGGCGTGAAACGGCCGGTTTCCCGGTAGGAAAGCGTAGCAAGGGACATGGACCGCGAAGTTAGGAGCGGGAGGTTTGGAGGTCCTGGTGTGTGAAGGTGTTGGCCGCTAAGGCGCAGAGGTGCTGGGATGAGTTGGCCTTAGTCGGTCCGATACCTGCCGTACGCTCACGCTTGAACTCCGTTCGCACCATCCGCGCGCATCCCTTATTTTTCGCATCCAAACCCCTTCCGATGCCCATACGCATGACGCCCGACGAGGGCCAGGACAACAATGGACCCGGCCCACGGCCCGGCCGCCCGAACATCGGCGGCGGTGGTGGTGGCGGTTTGCTGGGCAGCCTGTTGCCCCTCCTCATCGGCTTCCTGTTCAAGAACCCCAAGATGTTGCTGGTGGCCGCCGTGCTGTTCGGCGCCTACTATTTCTTCGGTAACGGATGCGCCAGTTCCGGTGGTGGCGGCATCACCGATGTGGTGAACAACCTGCAGACCTCGCGCGGGGCCGACCTGGACCCCGCGGTGTACGACAAGGCCGAAGTGTTCGAGCCGCTGGCGGACAATGTGAAGAACCCGCTGCCGGAACGCGTCAGCTTGGAGCAGTTCGCTCCCCGCCGCCTCAACCAAGGGCAGCAGGGCAGCTGCGTGGCATGGGCCAGCGCTTACGGCGCGCGCACCATCGTGCAGGCCGAGGCCACCAAAGCGGATCCGAACAGCACCGCCTTCAGCCCCAGCTTCCTCTACAACCAGATCAAGCTCGGAAACGACTGCCAGGGCGCCTACATCTACACCGCCATGGAGAACATGCAGGCTGGCGGTGTGCTGCCCCTGAGCAAGTTCGGCTACACCGACGACAATTGCCGGAAGATGCCCGGCAGCACCGAGAAGCAGGAGGCGCAGCAGTACCGCATCAAGGGCTTCCAACGCCTCAGCTACAACGGCGATGACCAACGGACGGACATGCTCGCCATGAAGCAGCAGCTTGCGCAGGGTTCGCCGGTGGTGATCGGCATGATGGTGGGCGGCAGCTATATGCAGAACATGGAGGGGCAGGACGTATGGATCCCCACGCAGAACGATTACCGCATGGCGGGTTTCGGTGGACATGCCCAGTGTATCATCGGCTACGATGATTACAAGGCCGGCGGCGCCTTCCAAGTGATGAACAGCTGGGGGCCGGACTGGGGCAACAACGGCATCGCCTGGATCCGCTACAGCGATTTCGACTTCTTCGCCAAGGAAGCTTATGCCGTTTACCCACAAGGGGAAGGCGTGGACGTGAAGCCGTCGGAATTCGACATCCACTTCGGCCTTGCACAAGTGGATGCGAAGGGAAAGGCGAACGGACAGCACTTCGAACTGGAACGCACCGGTGGTCGCGTCTTCAAGACCGTTTCCCCGATCCGCAAGGGCGACCGCTTCAAGATCGAGGTGACCAACAACGCCGAATGCTACACCTATCTCTTCGGCCTGGAAACGGATGGCACCACCTACGTGCTATTCCCCTACACGCCCAAGCACTCGCCTTATTGCGGCATCACCGGCACGCGCGTGTTCCCGAAGGACCAGAGCCTCACGGCGGACGAGATCGGCACACAGGATGAAATGGCCATCGTCGTGGCAAACCAACCGCTGGACTACCCCAAGCTGAACGAGTCGCTGAAGGCCAACACCGCCAAAGGCTTGGACGCGAAGCTCGCTGCTGTATTGGGCAATGAGCTGGTCTCCGCCGACGCACCCGCCTATACCGAAGGCGGGACCTTCGGCGCCAAAACACCCGCATCCAAGACCACGTTGGCCATCGTGTTGATGATCGATAAGCAATAGGGATGCACCGATCGGGAGGAACACATACCGCAATGCGTTCCGCCTGGTTGCTCTGCTTCTTATTGATCGCCGCGATCGCCCCTGCGCAACGTCCTTGGGAAAGCGCCATGGTGAAGCTGCCGCCTTTCGCGCAGCCGGGCCTTGACCAACGGATACAGCACATCCTGGTGCAGATGGACGCCTTCGATGGCGACAGCGCCATGGTGCTGATCGGTGAGGCGCTGGGTGCGATCGACCTGGACAAGGATCCGGAACCGCGCTATTACCTGCTCTCCTACCGGGCCGAAGTGCTCTATTACCAAGGGTTCTATAATGAGGCGGTGCGAGATCTCTCGGTCTGCGCGGATCTGGCGGACCGGATGCACGACAGTCTGTTCATGGCGAACGTGTACAACCTGCAGGGCTTGTTGCAGGAGAACATCGGTCGCGGGGCTTCGGCACGCGACCAATTGCGCAAAGCACTGGCGTGGTTCCCCGCCCACCCTGCCGCACGTTATCCGGTATCGGAGCTTTTCCACATCCACGGGAACATGGGCAAGTACCTGTTGGATGCCGGCGTGCTGGACAGTGCCCGTTTCCATTTGCAACGGTCGCTGGAACTGGCGGTAGCTGCCGGTGCCGAGCGCGCAGTGGCTGTTGCATGGGGCCAACTGGGGGGCCTGTCCATGGCCGAACAGCAGCCGGATAGCGCCCTGGCCTATTTCCAGCGGAGCTTCGAACTCGTGGACGGGGCATTGGACCGCGACGTGGCCTTGGACGGGCTGATGGGGATAGCCAAAGTGTATGCAGGGCTGAAGGACATCCCACGGACCCGGCAAGCGTTGGCCCGTGCCGAAGCCTACCTGCAGCAATATGCCTCGCGCATCGGGCTGGCATCGCGCCGCGACCAGGCCAAAAGCACCTACCAAGTGCTGCAGCGCATCCAGGACCTCAACGGCGCACTAGCAGCACGCGAGCGGTGGGCACGATTGGACAGCACCATCAACGAAGGGAACATCCGATCCGCACTGGCCACGCAGGCCGCCTTGCACCGCACGGACGCCTCGTTGGCGCTTGAACGCGAACATGCACGGCTCACCGCCGAAACCATGAAGCGCCTTGAACTGAGCCGCAACATGGTGATCGCCGGAGCCGCGGCAGCCGTGGCCATCCTGGCGCTGTTGGCCATCATCCTCCAGAACAAACGACGCAACTACCGCAAGCTGGCAGGCATGCAGCTGGCGCAGGCGGAACAGGAAAAGACCATCGCGGAGCTGCGCATACGCGAGCAAGTGGGCCGCGACATGCACGACGACCTCGGCGCCGGCCTCAGCTCGCTGAAAATGCGCAGCGAGATGGCCGCGCGTAACGAAACGGACGCTGAAAAGCGCGGCCAATGGCAACGGTTGGCGGGCACGGCAGGCGAGCTGATCGGCAGCCTGCGCCAGATCATCTGGGCCATGAACGACGATCAGGCCACCGTGGAGGATCTCGTGGTGTACGCTACCAACCACGTGCGCCGGTCCATGGACGAGCACGGGATCAGCCTGCAGGTGCGCACTCCAGGGCCTTGGCCTGACGGGCTGCTCACCAGCGAGCAACGGCGCAACATTTTCCTGGTGATCAAGGAGGCCACGCACAACATCGTGAAGCATGCCGGGGCGAAGAACGTGGAGCTCAGCATGGACATGGAGGGCCACCTGCTGGCGGTGCGGATCGCGGATGACGGCATCGGCATGCCCGCCACCACCCGCGCTGAGCAAGGCAACGGTCTGCGGAACATGGCCAGGCGTATGCAAGCCCTGCAAGGCGAACTGGAATTCCGGAACGGCGAGAACGCCGGCACGCTGATCAGGTTCCGGACACCCTGCAAGCCTGTGCCGCGCGGAATATGACAGCTCTAACCAAGGTTCTATTGCACACCGCACACCGCTAGGGGAACTTCGCACCATGGCCACATTGAACAAGATCCGCGTGAGCATCGTGGAGGATGACCCGTCAATCCGTGAATCGCTCGCGTCCCTCGTGATCCACGGTACAGGAATGGAACTCTACACCATCCATCCGAACGCAGAGGATGCGCTGACGCAATTGCAAGGACCGGGACCGGACCTCGTGATCATGGACATCAACCTGCCGGGAAAAACCGGGATCGAATGCGTGAAAGAGTTGAAGGAGACCTGCCCTGCAACGCAGTTCCTCATGTACACGGTGCAGGACGATGATCAGCAAGTGTTCGAGGCGCTGAAAGCCGGAGCCAATGGATACATACTGAAGGAAAGTACACCGGACCAGATCCTGGAAGCCGTGCGTGAACTGATGGACGGTGGCGCTCCGATGAGCGCCCCGGTGGCACGCCGCGTGGTGACCCACATGCGCCGCGCGCAAACCGCCGCGAGCGATGGTTCTACACCCCAAGGCCTCACCCCGCGCGAGGGCATGGTCCTGGAACTGCTCGCGCAGGGATTGCTCTACAAGGAGATCGCAGCGCGTACGGGCACTACCACCGGCACGGTGAAGCAGCACATACACCGCATCTACGCCAAGATGCACGTGCAGAACCGCACCGAGGCGGTGAACCGCTTTTACGGGCGGTGAACCAACAGAAGGGATAGCCCATTGTGTGCTGGTCGATCTACGGAGCATCCCGGGGTGGATCTAACGATCGTCATTTCCAAGCGCGCCGCGGCGCGCTTAACTTTCCGGCGATCCCACCCACCATTCCATGATCAAGGTCCTGTACCTCCTGCTCGCGATCATCATTATCGCACAATTCATCCGGCCCGCGCGGATCGCTGATCCCGTCGATCCCGCAACCGACCTCATCGCCGTGACCAAGCCCGATGCGGAGATCGCGCAGATGCTCCGGACCTCCTGCTATGATTGCCACAGCCACCAGCCGAACTACCCGTGGTACTTCGCCATCACCCCTGTGAACTTTTGGCTGAACGATCACATCCAGGACGGCTTGAAGCATTTCGATGCTTCCACATGGGCCAGTGTGAAAGGCTTTGAACGCGATCACCAGGCCAAGGATGCGATGGAGGAGATGGATAAGAAGGAAATGCCCATTCCCGACTTCTTCTACCTGGGACGCCACGCGGACGCCAAGTTGAGCGATGCGCAGTACGGCAAGCTCTACTCCTATTTCGAAAGCCTGCGCGATGGCTCGTGGGATATCGAGAAGGCACGCCGGAAAGCGGCGGGAGAGATCAAGTGACCCGTTGATCCCTGGAGCTCGTGTGTAATTGAACGCTCGTGCTTGATCGCACCTGTGCCTTTCGGAGCCGGGTCAAGTCCCCGATCGAGGTTCGTGCCAATGATGGTGAACAGGACGGAAAACAGCTTGCACGCTTTTCGTCCACCTTTTAGTTTCGCCTTATCAACCAACCGAAGATGAGATATTTCTTCACGTCCTTGACGCTCATCGTTAGCCTCCTCTCCTGCTCCGTAAGCGCCCAGAATTGGACCCAAAAAGCCGATATATCCGGACTTGCTCGCTGGGGGGCTGTCGGATTTGCAGCAGGTGATCACGGGTACGTTTGTACCGGGACCGACGGCACGGCCAACTACAACGATCTGGAGGAGTACGACCCAAGCTCGAATTCATGGACCACGAAGGCTCCATTCCCTGCATCGGCCCGTCGTGAAGGCGCTGCCTTCTCCATCAATGGCATCGGATACGTCGGATTCGGTAGGACCTCTCCCCAAGGCCAGTATTTCAATGATCTCTGGGCCTACGATCCCCAGAGCAATTCATGGACCGCGAAAGCTTCTTGTCCCTCCGGAGGACTCGCCTCACCCGGCGTGTTCGTGTTGAATGGGAAGGGCTATGTGCTCGGCGGGAGAACGGAGGCCGCGACCTATTCCAACCAGCTTTGGGAGTATGACCCGAGCAATAACTCCTGGGGCCAGAAGTCCGGTTTACCCGGTGCCGGCAGGTCCGGCCCCATCGCTTTCTCGGTTATCGAGAAGGGGTATGTCGGTTCTGGTAATGACAATAGCAGCGACCAGTGTTCCAGCGACTTTTGGCAATGGGACCCCACTACCAACGTGTGGACCCAAAAAGCGGATATCCCTGGACCGGCGCGTCGCACAGGAGCGGCATTCGTTGTCAACAACATCCCTTACGCAGGATCGGGTTGGAATGGTTCCACCTATTTGACCGACATGTACCGGTTCGACGTCACCAACAATATGTGGACCGCAATAGCCAACTATGGTGGAGCGGGTGCCTACACCCCTATCGCTTTCGCGATCAATGACAAAGGCTATTTGGGATCAGGCAGTACGAGCAGCGGCGCGTCCCCGCAGTTCTGGGAATACAATACGGTGCTGGTCGGTATCGCCACACATGGGGCAGCGGTCTCCATCGTACCGGATCTGGTAGGCGATGAGATCGTTCTTACAGGTTGGACCAACACCCAAGCTGACGCATACTTCCTGATGGATGCCACTGGTCGAAGGATCACAGGCGGAACATTGAAAACCAATGAGATCGCGGTTCCAAGATCAATGTCCGAAGGCGTGTATCTGCGTGAATTGATCAAAGGGAATTCGATCCAATTG
Organism: Flavobacteriales bacterium; assembly: GCA_016719225.1. Classification (GTDB taxonomy): domain Bacteria; phylum Bacteroidota; class Bacteroidia; order Flavobacteriales_F; family PHOS-HE28; genus PHOS-HE28. The sequence continues at coordinate 918,650 of JADKAN010000001.1, forward strand.
AGCTGGCGGTTCGCAAAAGCGAGCTGACCGATCGCATCAGCTGATCAGCTGATCACCTTCTCCGGTCCATCCAGCCTTGCAGGATCAACACCGCGCTGATGCGGTCCACCGTGCCCTTGTCGCGGCGCGCCATCTTCCCGATCCCACTGGCCAGCATCGTCCGCTGGGCGATAACACTGGTGAAGCGCTCGTCCGCGGTCTCTACGAACTGCTTCGGGAACTGCTTCTTCAATTCAGTGATGAAGAGCTGCACGTTCGCCGTGATGTCCGTGGGTGTGCCGTTCAAGTTGCAGGGCAGTCCCACCACGAAACCCTCCACGGCTTCTTTCGCCACGTATCGCTTTAAGTAGGCCATCAAATCCGTTGACGGCACGGTGTCCAAGGCCGAAGCGATGATGCGCGCCGGATCCGTTACGGCGAGGCCGGTGCGTTTTAGGCCGAAGTCGATCGAAAGGACGCGCATGGCTGAACGGGACGTGGGATGCGAACTGTGAAGTGGCAAAGGTCGGCTGCTGTGGCTTGCCATGATCCTCCGATTTTCCGGTCGTCCGATCCCTCAGCATCTTTGTGCCATGCACGAGTTGATCGAAAAGGCCTGGGAGAACCGCGCCATGTTGGCGGACGAAGAGGTGATCCTCGCCATCGAAGGGGTGATCGAACGCCTGGACCGCGGTGAACTGCGCGTGGCGGAACCAGCAGGTGATGGCTGGAAGGTGAACGAATGGGTGAAGAAGGCCGTGCTGCTCTACTTCCCCATCCGGAAGATGATCACTATGGAGGCCGGTCCAATGGAGTTCCACGACAAGATCCCCTTGAAACGCCGCTATGCTGAACTGGGCGTGCGCGTGGTGCCGCATGCCATCGCGCGTTACGGCAGCTACCTCGCCCCCGGCGTGATCATGATGCCGAGCTATGTGAACATCGGTGCCTACGTGGATGAGGGAACCATGGTGGACACTTGGGCCACCGTGGGCAGCTGCGCCCAGATCGGGAAGCACGTACATCTCAGCGGCGGTGTCGGCATCGGAGGCGTGCTGGAGCCCGTGCAGGCGGCTCCGGTGATCATCGAGGACGGCGCCTTCATCGGCTCAAGGGCCATCGTGGTGGAAGGTGTGCGCATCGGGAGAGAGGCGGTGCTGGGTGCGAACGTCGTGCTCACGGCCAGCACGAAGATCATTGACGTGTCAGGGCCGGAACCGAAGGAGATGCGAGGCTACGTGCCACCGCGCTCCGTCGTTATTCCCGGAACATTGCCGAAGCAATTCCCCGCCGGTGAATACGGTGTGCCTTGTGCGCTGATCATCGGCCAACGCAAGGAAAGCACGGACAAGAAGACGAGTTTGAACGAGGCGTTGCGGGAACATAACGTGGCGGTGTAGCCCATGGAGATCCTTGTCATCGGTCTACTTACCCTATTGAACGGCTTTTTCTCGTTGAGCGAGATCGCGCTCGTTTCCGTGAAGACGAGCCGGATCCAGTTACTTGCGGACCAAGGGAGCAAACGTGCGAAGACCATCTTGGAGCTGTTGGCCAAGCCCGAGGCATTCCTTAGTTCCGTGCAGGTGGGCATCACGCTGATCGGCATCATCGCGGGTGCATACGGAGGTGCGGCACTCACCGGCGATCTGGAAGCGAAGTTGCTGCACTGGCCGCTATTGATGCCTTACGCGCACATGGTGTCCTTGGTATTAGTGATCGGCGGGATCACTTATTTCACCATCGTGGTGGGCGAGTTGGTACCCAAGAGCATCGCGCTGAACAGCCCGGAAAAGGTCGCCTTGTTCGCAGCGCCCATCGTCCGGGACTTCACGCGGATCACCTTCCCGCTGGTCCGGCTGCTCTCGGGTTCCACCGCATTGATCCTGAAGCTTCTTCCATTATCGAATAACAAGGACGAGCCCGTGAGCGAGGACGAATTGCGTGCCATGCTGCGGACCGCCAACCTGCAAGGAGTACTGGAGAAGCAGGAGACGGAAGCGCACCAGAACCTGTTCCGCTTCACCGACCAAGTGGCTAAGACGCTGATGACGCACAGCAGCGAACTGGAATGGATCGACAGTGAAATGCCATTGGACACGATCATCGCACAGGTGAAGGAAAGCCGCCATTCCAAATTCCCCGTGTGCAGAGGCAGGCTACAAGAGGTTTGGGGGATCCTGACACTGCGCGACTTTCTGGACCATTCCTCGGAACCCGGCTTCATGCTCGAAGATGCGGTCCGCCCGCCGATCTTCATTCCACAGACCACACCTGCATTCACGATCATCAATCGCTTTAAGAAGAAGAAGCAATATGCGGCCTTGGTCATTGATGAACACGGCACGTTGAAAGGAATGGTCACCCTGCACGACCTCATCGAATCCATCATGGGCGATCTTCCCGATGACGACGAGGACGCTGTGCCGGAGATCGTTGGGCGGGATGACGGCACTTATATCGTAGGTGGCCAAGTGCTGATCGGCGCCCTCAATCAGCACATCGGCCAAACGCTGATGGAAGAGAATACAAATGCGTATGCCACAGTTGGCGGTTTCTTTCTTAACCGATTGGAACGGTTACCGATCGTGGGTGATAAGGTCCAGGATGAACGGTTCATAGGCGAAGTGCTGGACATGGACGGTAACCGCATCGATAAAGTACTCATCACGGTGAATAACGACCGATGAAGCGCTTTCTCGTTATCCAGACCGCCTTCCTCGGCGATGCCGTGCTGGCCACCAGCATCCTGGAAAAGCTGCACGCGCACTACCCGGATGCCGCCATCGACCTCGTGGTGCGCAAGGGCAATGACGGGCTGTTCACGAGGCATCCCTTCCTGCGGAAGCTGCACGTCTGGGACAAGCGCCAAGGCAAAACGCGCGCGCTCTTCAAGTTGATCGGCACGATCCGTAAGCAACGCTACGACCATGTGATCAACGCCCAGCGCTTCTTCAGCACCGGACTGATGACGGCGCTTTCCGGCGGAAAAGAGACCGTCGGCTACGACAAGAACCCGTTGAGCTTTCTCTTCTCAAGGAAGGTGGAGCACCAGATCCCGGAGCCGAAAGCACTCCGCGATCATCCGGTGAAAAGCGATGCGGTGATCATCCACGAAGTGGACCGATTGAATGATCTGATCGCGCATCTCACGGATGCATCGCGCCCCTTGCCGAAGCTCTACCCTTCTGCGGAAGATCGAGCGAACGTGGATCATCTGCTCACCTTTTCCTCGGATCGACCGATCCGCTACATCACCATCGCGCCCGCCTCCGTTTGGTTCACCAAGCAATGGCCGGCCGAAAAGTGGATCGAACTGATCAAGATCCTACCCAAGGACCAACGCGTACTGCTCATCGGCGGTCCCGGCGATGCGGCCCTGTGCGAGCGCATCGCCAAGGAAGCCGGCCGCGGCGAGATACTGGACGGCAAGCTTTCGCTCTTGGGCACCGCCGCGCTGATGGAAGGCGCCACCATGAACTACGTGAACGACAGCGCGCCGCTGCACATCGCCAGCGCGATGAACGCACCGGTGACAGTGATCTTCTGCAGCACGGTGCCGGCCTTCGGTTTCGGGCCCTTGAACGCCAATGGTCGCATTGTGGAACGCTTGGAGCCGCTCTATTGCCGGCCCTGTGGACTGCATGGATACAAGACTTGTCCGGAAGGGCATTTCAAGTGTGCTTTGGACATCGAAGTAGCGCGGCTCACCGGGTGATGGCCTGCCCAACGCGGCACGCCGGGGCATGCTGAAATTGGAGATCCGGATAGCGCAAGTAGTACATTGCCTATCAAGTCAACCTTAAAACCCATTACATCATGTCGCATCGCCTGAACAAGAAAACAGCAGTGATGGCCCTCATCGGAGGGGTGTTGATCGCTGGCACCTATGCCTTCAGTCCCGCCCCGGTCCCCGTGCAGCAAAAGGACCATGAGAACAACCTTCAAGTGCTTCCGAAGGATATCAGCCACGATGAATTGATGCAGGTGATGCACAGCTACGAAGTGGCCCTCAACCTCGGTTGCGAGGACTGCCATGCGCCATCCGCCACCGAACCGGGCAAATTGGACTTCTCCGCGGACAGCAAAAAGAAGGCGATCGCCTTGGACATGATGAAAATGGTGCAAGAGATGAACACCACTTATTTCGATGTCAAGGGTGACTTCAAGGAGAACTACCTCACCTCGGCATTCAAGGTAACGTGCATCACCTGCCATAACGGGCACGCCAAACCAGCCGACAGGATCTCTATTCCGATCCCCAAGGACTGGCCCGGGAAATAGTGGGTCCGGGGGGGCGGGTCACTCCCCGATATCCTCGTTCCACAGCTCCGGTTCCGCGGCGATGAAGTCCTCCATCATCTTCACGCATTCCGGAAGGTCGAGGTCGATCACTTCCACCCCATGTTCTTCCATGAATTCCCGGGCGCCGGGGAAGGTGCGGCTTTCACCCACGACCACCTTGGGGATCTTGAACTGTACGATGGTGCCCGCGCACATGTAGCACGGCATCAGCGTGGAGTAAATGGTGGTGCCCTTGTAGTTCCCGACGCGGCCTGCATTGTTCAGGCAATCCATCTCGCCATGGAGGATGGGGTTCTTTTCTTGCACCCGTTTGTTCCTGCCGCTGGCCACCAGTTTGCCATCGCGCACCAGCGCGGAACCGATGGGGATACCGCCTTCCGCCAGCCCCTTGCGGGCCTCTTCGATGGCGGCTTTCATGAATTCGTCCATGTTGTTCGATCTTCGGTAAGCGCCTTCCGGATGCTCACGCCGTGCAAGTGTACCGGCTTTAAACCATTCCAACAGCCCTATTTTCGCGCCCCGTTCCCGGAACGCCTATCAACGTGACCACCCAACGCGAACATACCGTGGACCCGGAACGCCTCGCCGGCGTACTGGACCAGCCGCTGTTCCAAGCCGCTGAACGCGTGGCCGCACGCATGGGTACGAAGGCGTATGCGATAGGCGGTTATGTGCGTGACCTGCTGCTCGGGCGCCCGTGCAAGGACATAGATATCGTTACCGAAGGCGACGGGATCGCTTACGCCGAGGCCGTAGCGAAAGAGCTCAACGCAGGACATGTCCACGTCTTCAAGAATTTCGGGACGGCCATGTTCATGTACGGCGATGTCCAAGTGGAGTTCGTCGGCGCGCGCAAGGAGAGCTACAGCCGGGACAGCCGTAAACCCGAAGTGGCCCCCGGCACGATCCAGGACGATCAGGAGCGCCGCGACTTCACCATCAATGCGCTGGCGATCTCGCTCAACCCGGAGGACCGTGGCCGGTTGATCGACCCGTTCAATGGTGTCCGCGATCTGGAACATGGCATCATCCACACGCCGCTGGCGCCGGACATCACGTTCAGCGACGACCCGCTGCGGATGTTGCGCGCCATCCGCTTCGCCACACAGCTGGGTTTCTTCATCGATGCGCCCACCTTCGAGGCCATCCAGCGTAATGCTGAGCGCTTGGACATCATCAGTGCGGAACGCATCCATACCGAGCTGAACAAGATCATCCTTGCGAAAGTGCCCAGCATCGGTTTCAAGCTTTTGTTGAACAGCGGCCTGCTGGTCCGCTTCTTCCCGGAGATGATCGAGCTGCAAGGCGCCGAGGAGAAGCACGGCATCGGCCACAAGGACAACTTCTACCATACCCTGCAGGTGCTGGATAATGTGGCGGAGAAGAGCAACGACCTCTGGTTGCGCTGGGCCGCGATCCTGCACGACATCGCCAAGCCGAAGACGAAGCGCTTCGAGGTCGGCCACGGTTGGACGTTCCACGGCCACGAGGACAAGGGCGCGCGGATGGTGCCGAGCATCTTCCGCCGCCTGAAACTGCCGCTGGACGAGCAGATGCGCTTCGTGAAGAACCTCGTCGCGCTCCACCTCCGCCCTATCGCACTTACGAAGGACATCGTGACGGACAGCGCGGTCCGCCGCCTGCTCTTCGACGCCGGTGACGACATCGATGCACTGATGATCCTGTGCCAAGCCGACATCACCAGCAAGAACGAAGCGAAGAAGAAGCGCTACCTCGCGAACTACGAATTGGTGCTGCTGAAGATGAAGGAGGTGGAGGAAAAGGACCACCTCCGCAATTTCCAGCCACCGATCACCGGCGAGGATATCATGCGCGCCTTCAACATAACCCCGTGCAAATTCATCGGTGATATCAAGACGGTGATCAAGGATGCGATCCTGGACGGAAAAGTCCACAATAACAAGGCAGCGGCTTGGCCGGTAATGCTGGAAGAAGGCGCGAAACTGGGATTGACGGTCGTGGACGGGATGGAGGTGCCGCCTGGTCCCGGGAAAACGGAGTATCGTGTAGGGTCTTGAGCCCGATCCTCCTGTCAGCCATCACCAGCCACAGAACACATCTCTGAACTCTCCGGCTAATTTCGCGTTCTCTACCAGCAACGCCCTCATCCCCGCATACCATGCTCATCTACCGGTTCCGTGTATTGATCGACGACGATAGCGAGGCGTTCCGCGATATTGAGATCGGCTCGGGCCAAACCTTTCTGGAATTCCATCAAGCCATCAAGGAAGCCTTTGGTTTCAAAGGCGATGAAATGGCGTGTTTTTATGTGAGCGACCCGGAATGGGGCAAAGGCACGGAGGTCCCCTTGGCGGACATGGGCTTTGCGGAGGAAGGCAAAGTGCCGCTCTTGATGCATGAAGTGGAGGTGGGCGACCACATCCGCGATGCGGACCAGCGCTTCGTTTACGCCTACGACTTCCTGCACATGTGGATGTTCCTGGTGGAGCGTATCGCCACCGGTGACCCCGATCCCGCCCTGACCTATCCACGCGTTTCCATGAGTGTGGGCAAAGCCCCGGATGAACAGTCCAGGACCGACCTGCTGGTGGAAGATCCGTTCGATTCAGCGGAGGCTGACGACAATGACCCCTACTCCGATGAGGATGGGGAGAACGATGACGACCTCTACGGAGGCAGTGTGGACGACCTTGGCGAGGAATATCGATGAGCACCAACGGCCTGCTGGTCGTGATCGGCGGACCGACGGCGAGCGGTAAGACCAGAGTGGCGGCCAGTGCAGCACAGCACTTCGGCACCGAAGTGATCAGCGGGGATTCACGGCAGTTCTACCATGCCATGCGCATCGGCACGGCACGGCCTGCGGAAGAGGAAATGCTGGGCGTAAAGCACCATTTTATCGGCCATCTGGCGCTGAACGAGACCTGTAGTGCGGGAGAGTTTGCCCGGCAGGCTGAGCCCGTTCTGCAGGTGTTGCTCGCCATGCACGGGATCGCGGTCCTCGTGGGCGGCAGTGGCCTCTACCTCGATGCCCTTTGCAATGGCCTTGATCCCATGCCGATCGTGGATCATGCTGTGCGGGAGAAACTGCAGCATCGCTTCCAACAACACGGCATGCAGGATCTGCTCACCGAACTGGACCGCTTGGATCCCGCGATCTCGCAGGTGATCGACCGGAACAATCCGCAACGCGTGATCCGCGCCTTGGAGGTCTGCTTGGTCAGTGGCACTCCCTTCAGTGCCCAGCACAGTGGGCATCGCCACCGCAGCGATATCCGGGTCTTACGCATCGCGATGGACGTGCCCCGTGCGGACCTTTATGCGAGCATCGATGCCCGCGTGGACCGAATGATCGCAGATGGCCTTGAGCAAGAAGCACGCTCCCTCCTGCCCTACCATGAGTTGAACGCACTGCGAACCGTGGGCTATCGGGAAATGTTCGAATACTTCGATGGCCGGCTCGGGCGCGAGGAGGCGATCGAGCGGATCAAGCAGCATACACGCAATTACGCCAAGCGGCAGATCACCTGGCTCCGGCGGGAAAAGAGCTGGCAATGGATGAGCCCCTCGGATCTCCCGAGCATCTTCACGGCTATCGAGCAGGAGAAACCCGCTTAGTTTAGGCCAGGCATTCTCGCTGTATCCGGTGGCAACGGTGAGGAGCTTTCCGCATGAACGAACAACCCGTGTCCCTGGCGCAAAGGTCCTTTTTGCCACTGTTGGCGTTGGGCATCCTGGACCGCCTTTACCTACTGCTTGTCTTCGGCTTCAAATACGTGGGCGATGATGATGGCGTGATCTGGACCGCCGCGGTGGACTATGGTCATGGCCTTTTCAGGGAACCCTATTTCTATGGTCAGGATTATGCCTTCATGTTGGAGGCATTGGTCGCTGCACCGTTCACACACTTGGGCATGCCCTTTTACATCCTGATGCCAACAGTGACCTCGCTTTTGGCCCTGTCCCCTTTCTGGTCCTTCGCCTTTTGGCACCGCAAGCACCAACGCCCGGTGGCTGCATTGGTATTCCTTGCAATGCCCGTGTTATTGCCATTGGAATATGGCATGATGACAACGATAACACGATGCTTCATCTCGGGCATCGCGCCGCTCGCGTTTCTGCCTTGGATAACGGACATGCGAAGCGATAAGGCACGGCTTCTACTCTTCGGCTTGGTGGGTTCGGCCGCTGCGTTCATCAATCCGAACAGCCTGATCTTCAGTCTCGCGTTCGTCGTTTGGAGCGTGATGGACGCATCAAATAAAAAGCAAGCGGTGGCGTGGACCTGGTTGGGAATGCTTCCTTTCACCGCCGCTTACTTAGCTGCACAGTCTTACTGTCGTACCCATCCGGAACGCATGGTCCATGTGGTGAACGATTGGCGTATGACCTTCCATCCGGGTGAGCTGATACCGGAGAGCCTCGGCATGCTCAACCTCCACTTTGCATGGCTCTTCCCACTTCTCCCGACCATGGGCGGTCTAGCTTTTGCTTTGCTCATCGCCTTATCGGCATGGAACTTCCGGAGAGGTGATGGATCGCGCGGCCTGGCCTTATCGGCGGCGGTCGTAATGATCATCGTCTCGTTCGCCTTCCCCAAGACCCACGATGGCACCGACAGTGTCTTTTACTCCTATAGCCGCATGTACCTCGCATTGCCCTTGTTGCTTTGCTGGGGTTCCGGTCCATTGATAATGAGCCTGAGGGCAGCAAATTGGTCCACGTTGATCTTGCTCTGCGGAAGTGTTTTGGCTGTGGTGATCAAGCTGGACCGCACGGCTGAATTCGTCAAAATGCCAATTGCGTCTGAAGTTCCAGTGCTTGAGTTACCCGTGGAGCTACTGATCGCTGATGCAGCAAACCTCCGCTTGTTGAAGGAACAGTACCATGTGGACCTCATCGTTGGTAATTCACAGTGGGATGACAACATCAAGGCCCGTTTCCGGGGCTACATCGATCCGATCCTCGAACCCGCCCTGACGCCCCTCTATGTACAAGGTGATCGGCGCTATTGGCAACGTGGAACTTACGCGCCCATGATCGCTCCCACGCTCTTGGTAATGGGTGGTGACAGTGCGCGATGGGCTTCGTGGTCCGCTCGGGAGGAATACATTCTGGATGTTTCCGATGAACGCTTCGGCCCGTTGCATGTGATCCGTGGCAATACGGAACGGACCGACAGTCTTTTGGAGCGCTTTTCGCGCATGCCAGGACACGAGTAGACCCGTTCACGGGAAAACATTCTTCCCCCGTCCTTAGACCTCCAGTCCCAGCAAAAGCACGTCGTCCACTTGGGGGTGATCGCCGCGCCATTGCACGAAGGCCGAGTCCATGGCCCTGCTTTGCTCCTCCATTGTGCCACTTCCCGTGGCTTTCAGCGCCTCACGCAACATGGCACTCTTGAATTTCTTGCCCTGGGTTCCACCGAACTGATCGGCAAAGCCATCGCTGGCCATGTAGAGCCGGTCACCGGCGGCGAGTTGGAGCACGTGCTTTGCATAGGGACGCACCTTGCCATCGTGATAGGCCAGGGGGATGCGTTCGCCCTTTAGGACCTCCAGCTCTTTCGCCCCCTTCCGGAGGATGTGGAGCGGACATAACGAGCCAGCATATTCAGCAATGCCGGTGCCGGGCTCCCAAACGAGCAAGGCGATGGTCATCCCATCCCGGATCCGCCCTTCCTCTCCTTGGTGCGCAAGTGTCCGCAGCAGTTCAGTGCGCAACTCCGATAGTACCATCTCCGGTGCGATCACTCCGCGACCCACCACCTGTTGCAACAACGCGATACCCGTCATGCTGAGAAGTGCGCCCGGAACGCCATGTCCTGTGCAATCCGCCACCGCCAGCACCACCTTTTCACCCACACGTGCGCTCCAGTAGAAATCACCGCTAACGATGTCACGCGGCCGGTTTATTACGAACGCATCGGCGAAGGAGGCCCGCAGTTCGCCCAGCGAAGGCAACATGCCCATTTGGATGCCCTGCGCATACCGTAGGCTGCTTAACATGTCCTTGTTCTGCTGCTCCACCAGCGCATTCTTCTCAGCCACCTCTATTTGAAGACGCAGGCGCTCCCTGATGTCCCGCGCCTGTATCACCACGGCCGGCCTCCCTTGGAACTCGGTCACTTTCCCGCTGCATTCCACGGGCAAGCGTTCCCCTTTATCGTTGCGGAAAGGAATATCATCATACACCATTCCGCCGCTTGCCCAAACATCCGCGATGCGCTCCGCACTGCGGTGGAGGTCCTCAGGGAAGTGCAGGTCGAACACGGTCATTCCCTGCAAGATCTCCACCGGCCGGCCGAGCATGACGGCGGCGCTGGGATTGGCGTGGTGGATCCTGCCACTGACGAAGTCCAGAACGAAGATCGCGTCATTCGCTTGGTCAATGATCCGCTCGATACCGGCACGCTTCCGCTGTTCCTGTTCCAACTTCGAGCGCAGAGTGTTGTAGGCGAATACCAAGGCCACCGCGCACAGCATTGATACAGCCAGTGCAAACCAGACCAGCAGGTTCAGGCCGCCTTCCATGAGTATGCTTCCACTGCGGGAAGCGCATCCAGCACACCAAAGATCAGCGTGGGGTCAAGGAATTCGCCTACTTGGTCCGGGCGCGAGACATAGCGCACCACCCCATCGATGTCCACCAGGAAGGAGGCGGGCAGCGGGATGCCCTCCTCATAATCCAAGCCTGATTCGAGGATCGGGTTCGAATAGATCACGCCGTAGCGTTGCGAGGTGCGCTGGCCTTGGTCCGAGAGCAATTTGTAGCCCACACCGATGCGTTCCACCATGTCCTTGTTCACATCAATGCTGTCCGGGCCGATACCCAGCACATGGACGCCACGTGCCATGAAGCGCTCCCTGTTACGCTCGTAGGTGCGCAGAAGGATGTGGCAGCCGGGGCACCAATCGCCTCGGACGAAGATCAAGAGAACGGGGTGCTTGCCGATGTAGCTGGACAAACGGACCCCCGCGCCTGTCTGGTCGGGCAATTCGAAGTCCGGGGCGTCATGGCCCGGATGGATGCGATAGCCACCCTTGGCCTGGCGCCGCAGTAGACGGCCGTCCTGCACATAGAGCACCGTGAGCCCTATGGCGAACAACAGGGATGGCACGGGAAGAACCACCGACTGCCATCCGATGCCGGGGCGCAAAGCGTTCATTACATAGAGCCCGATAGCGATGATCATCAACGTTGGCTCCATCCAAGTATGGTTCACATAGGTGAAGACCTGCATCTTGGCCTGTCGGAGGGTAGTGGCCAGAACGGCCGCGGTCAGGATCAAGGTCATCACGGGAAAGCCCGTGCCCTGTAGGTCCAACAGTAACCCAAGCAGAGCGCCGGCAAGGGTCATCAGCCCGAACTGGAAGCGCGACGTGTATTTGACGAATTCCACCATGGCCCCCCAATACGCGAAAGCGATGAGCACCGGTGCGGCTTCGGGTAACAGAAAGATCGCGGCCGACCCTGTGATGAACAATAACGCACCTAGCGTCGTGAAGGGATGTATGCGATTCTTCATGCGTTGCAGCGGGGATACGGCATGCTTCTACGGCACCGCGGCCGATGGGTTCGCGGTTGGCCGCGGAAGCGGACCAAGCGCTGATCTTACCTTGCGGCCCCATTCATCCGGCAGGCCCGTTCAGCCGTCGGATCTAGCGGAACCCATGGCCAACGACCGCCTCGCCCAATTGCGATCCATGCTGGAAGAGGAACCGGGGGAGAAATTCCTGCGTTACGCTATTGCCCTGGAACGAAAGCGTGAAGGCGATATGCAAGGTGCAGCTGCCGACTTGGAAGGCTTGCTGACCGAAGACCCGGCCTACATCGCGTGCTATTATCAGTTGGCCTTGGTGCTGGCCGATCTTGGCCGTACCGCGGATGCCTTGGAAGCGTGCCGGGCAGGTTCGCTGAAGTGCCTTGTGACGGGCGACCGGAAGGCCCGCTCCGAACTGCTGGCCTTGGCTGCCGGCCTTTCCGGTGAAGAGGACGAATGAGCCGGACGAGGCCCGTTTTCTGGTGGCTGCTCGCCGGCCCCGTGGTCGTGATCGCGGCTGTTCTTATTTGGGCTTTCCCGTTCCTTGCCATAACGGAGACCAGCGGTGGCAAAACGTTGGTGGTGGAAGGCTGGATGGATCCCGGAGCGTTGCAGGAAGCCGCACAGCTGGCCATGGACAGTGGCTACACCAAGGTCTACACCACCGGAACGGTCCGCTCCTTCAGCTACTACCTGCAACGTAAGGAAGCCGTGGAAGTAACCTTGCACGACCCACAGCCGGGCCGTATAGCGGTGGACGTGAGCGGTACCACCGGCGCGGGTTTCTATTTGATCGCAGGCAACGATACCCTCTTGGACCAAGCGGTTACGGCGCAACCAAGTGTGTTCACTGTCGACGCGGGCCGTAACGTGGAACAAGTGAGAGTGGTAGCGTGGGACATCCCGATGGCGCACGGCACCCCGGAGATCTACATCCGTATGTTGGACGTGAACGGCAAGAACGCGCACTTGCTGCAACGGAACACGGAACTGATCCACCCCGATGGCACTACATCGCCGGGCCTGCCCACTTATGCGCATTCCGCGCGGGCGGAGTTGATGGGTTCCGGGCTGCCTGCGGAGCGCATCATTGCCGTACCTGCTTACGGCGATCCACCCAGCCGCAGTTGGGCCAACGCGCATGCCTTTTCAGTGCAGGCCAAAGCCGACGGCGTAACCGCTTGCGACGTCGCGACGGTAGGCGTGCATGCCCGGCGGTCGCGCGCGCTGTTCCGGACCGCTTGCGGCCCCGGCATCAACGTGGGTGTGGTGGCGCTATATGATCCCTTCTGCACACGCACCAATTGGTGGACGAGCTGGCGTGGTTGGTATTCATTGCTGAAGGAAGTGCTGGGAGCCCCGGAAGCAAAGGCGGTGCGGATCGCGCGCTAAGTCCGGGTACCACTTGGTCCCATTTATGACCATTGTCCCTTTTTGACGAGCAACCGATCTTTACCTTCACGGGATCATGAAACAGATCCCACGGCCGCTTCCCGGAACCTACCCTGCTTATTACGCATCATATATCTCGGACCTGGTAGGTGAAGATCTTTCCGCCGCGCTCCGGTATGTTTCAGAGGACGAGTGGAGAACGCAGGAAATGGTGCCGGACGAACTCTGGAACCATCGCTATGCTCCTGGGAAATGGACCATCAAAGAGGTCTTTCAACACATCGTTGATGTGGAACGCGTTTTCTCCTACCGCGCACTCTGCATAGCACGGAACGAGCGTGCCAGCCTGCCGGGCATGGATGAGAACGCCTACCAGGATGAATCGCGTGCCGGTGAACGTACCGTACCGTCCATCATGCGCGAGATGGAAGCCGTTCGCCACTCCACCATGGAGCTTTTCGATAATTTCGATGATAAGGCGCTTTCGCGCAGCGGCATAGCGAATGGCAACCAGATCACCGTGCCCGCTCTGGGCTGGATCATCGCAGGGCACTCGGCGCACCATATGCGCATCATTAGGGAGCGCTATCTTGTTCAACCATTACCCTCCCATGGCGCAGCTTTCACTAAAGCCCTTGTTCGATGAGTATGGCGAAAGCCACCAAAACGCGGTGAACGTCGCGGTGCATTGGACCGCCGTGCCGTTGATCTATTTCAGTGTATTGGGGCTGTTGGCCTCCATTCCCTCACCTTGGCAGGGAGTTTTCGGCGGAAAGATCTGGGTGATCCTAGTGCTGGTAGCCGTTTGTGTTTTCTATGCACGAAGGTCCTTTCCGCTTGCCATCGGCATGGTGGCCTTTAGTGCCCTTTGTCTGTGGATCGCAATGTGGTTGGAAGCGAATGCCGTTTGGCCACTGTGGGCCATATGCGTAGCCGTATTCGTGGTGGCATGGATAGCGCAATTCGTAGGTCACGGTGTGGAAGGGAAAAAACCGAGCTTCCTGAAAGACCTGCAATTCCTGCTGATCGGCCCCGCGTGGCTCATGGCCAAACTTTTCCGTAAGGCGGGTATCCCCTACTGAACGGCCCGGAAATACACGGATTGCCGTTCCCCCTTCAATTCCGGGTGGAAGATGCCGATGAGGTCCAGCAGTTGCACGTCCGGCTCCAACACGGCCTGCCCGAAAATGTCACTTTCCGCACTGTTCGCGTAAAACCCATGATGCCCGATCAACGCGGGAAATCCGGCAATGCGCCTTTCTCCGCCCGCCACGTCCTGCATGGTCACCGGCCGGTCCTGATCCACCACCCGGCCCCACCACTCCGCCGCACGGCCCTGTAGCATCACCGTTTCCATGTCAAGATCCAGATTGCCTTCCACTATTCGGTCCGCGAAGAGGTAGCGTGCGCCGGCATCCTGTATCAGCTTGGCCATATAGCTATTCCCGGAAGGCACGGACCAGACACCACGCCATGCGCTTCCGAAGAACACCGCAGGCCGTGTAGCATCCGGTGCAACTTCTGCCACTGCTTGGCCATAGCGGCTTGCAATGGCCGCATACAGACTATCCGCTAATACACGTTCCCCTAGGACCGCCCCGAACACCTTGATCCATTCCGCCCGGCCCAAGGGTTCCTGTTCCAAATACTCCGCCACCACGCAAACTGCAGGCAGGGAAGCTATTCCCCTGCTCGCGTTGATGCTGAACGGGTCGCTGAAGAGCACATCCGGAACCAGCGCGATCAACCGTTCCCGATCCAATCCGTCGCCGTTGGCAAGTTCCTGCAACGCTCCTCTTTCGACTCGTTCTTTCAAAGAAGTTGCCTTTAGCCCGTTGGCATGGGCACAACCCACTATTGCTGCTTCGCGCCCGAGCAGGGAAACGAATGGCGCTTGGGTGGTGCTGCTCAGTGCGATCCGCGACACATGCGGTAGCAGCACAGTGGACCCCTTAGGAGAAGCAGCCTTTTCAATATTCCCGATGAAAAGCATGCCGGTAGTGTCTTTTTCACCGCCCGGCCCGAAGGTGATCAGCAACCGGTCCTCGCCCTTTTTCCAGAGCTGGAAGAAATGTGCATGCTCCAACCGTTCACGCTCCCAGCCAACAAGGCCTGTGCCCTGATCCGGGGCGATAGGGCCGCTGCAACCTGCGTTGAGCAGTATGAGCGCCAAGGCCCATCGAACTCCCAACTGTCCGGATCTCATTTCAATTCTTCCATCAGCAACAGGAGCATGTCGCGCACGGTATCCTTCCCTTTGGCTACGTCCTCCGGCATGCGTCCTACGGGATAAGTGGGCATCTCGCCATGGTCCAAAGCACCTTCGGGGATGCCATTGGGTACGTAGCGCGTAAGGGGGAACACCAGGTGGCAGCCACTACCCGGCAATGCAACATCCAACGTGCGCCCTCCACAAAAGGAGGCGGCATTGGAACCGGCCTCTTCGCCAACGATGCGCGCCCTGCCTGAGCGCTTCGCCACCATCACCACTGCGGCACCTGCACCGGTGGTGGCCCCATTGCTGATGACGTACACCTTTCCCGAAAATGCCTTTGCCATCGGCAGCAGGTGCATCAACCGGGGGTCTTCCGGGCGCAGCATCCGCCGTCCGTCCTGCATGGGTAGGTATAAGCTGCCCACAGTGGAATAGAATTCCGGTGCTGGACCGGCATATCCCTCCGGTACTTCTCCGGTATTGATGGATATGGCGCTCACCATGCGGTAAGGTTCCTGGGCGACCATCGCGAAGACCTGTTCCGCGATGGCCAGATCCGTTCCCCCGGCACCCCGCAGATCGATCACCAACGTGCGGCAATTGTTCTTTCGCAGCGCATCCAACACTGTATTCAGGTATTTGTCCGGTACGACCTTCGCATCGGCCAATGCTTTCGGCTCCAAGGTGGACAGCGTGAGCCAAGCTGAACGTGTGTCCGGGAATTCCTCCAGCCGCCAAGGCTGCAGCTCTAAGCCCTGTTTGCGGTGGAACTGTTGGATCTGGTCGCCGGTGATCGCGAAGAGCGTCCGTTCTCCTTCGTTGCCTTCGCCATCGCGGAAGTGCACCAAGAACCGGTCCGGGACACCAACAAACCTGCGGTATAACAACGGGAAATCCTGTTCGATCCGGCGATCCTGCCGTGTGATATTAGCCCCTTCGGGTGCCAAGCCCGCCCGCAACGCTTTCAGCACATTGGTCCCTGCAACGCCATTGATGGTAACTAGCTCGCAGCCCGGAGGTAGGCTTTGGAAGCCTTTCAGCTCGTCGTGCAGGTAAAGCTTTCCTTCCACTACCGCCACGCTGATGGGGAACAAAGGCTCGGTATGCAGATAAGATTCGTTGAGTGCTTGGAGGGGCAATAACTCCGTCCCCGCATCCCCCACGGCCCGGAGCACCGGCATCAAGGCGTTGATGAACCCTTCCGCGTCCAATGGCAGCAGTAGGCCATCCCGCACAGAATCCACCAGTGCGTCCATTTCCGCCGGCGTATGATACCGGTAAGGGTCGGGATGGGACGTCCCGATCGTGCTCCACAGCACCGCCAGGTCGGCACGCATCACCTCCGGGTAGTACCGCCGGACGGTTTCAGTGGGCTGGCTCGCAACAACGCCTGCAAGACCGAAGAGCGCGAGGGTCGTGAGGAGCTTCATCTTTCCTTTCGGCACCGCTAAAAATAACGGAACGCCGGTTGTAACGCCGGCGTTCCGCTTTTTATTGGGATGGATCAGGCCTTTACCACGCCTTTCGGCTCGGCAGCGAGGATCTCGGCTGCAGCGTTCTCCCGGTACTTGTCGAAGTTGGTGCGGAACGCTTTTGCCAGCTTATCAGCCTGCTCGTCGTATGCACCTTTATCCTTCCACGTGTTGCGCGTTTGTAGGACCTCGCTCGGCACGTTGGGGCATTCGGTGGGGATGGACACACCGAAAACGGGATGCTCCACATAATTCACCTTCTCCAATTCGCCGGTCAGCGCTGCGGTGATCATGGCGCGGGTGAAACGCAGTTTCATGCGCTCGCCGGTGCCGTAAGGACCGCCGCTCCAGCCGGTGTTCACCAGCCAAACGTTCACCTTGTTTTCTTTCAAGCGCTTGCCCAGCATGTCCGCGTATTTCGTGGGATGCAATGGCAGGAAAGGCGCCCCGAAGCAGGTGCTGAACACCGTTTTAGGCTCGGTGATGCCCGCTTCGGTCCCGGCAACCTTGGCCGTGTAACCGCTGAGGAACCAATACATGGCCTGTCCGTCGGTGAGCTTGCTGATCGGGGGCAGCACGCCGTAAGCGTCGCAGGTGAGGAAGAAAATGTTCTTGGGATGGCCTCCAACGCTCGGCTGGGCGTGGTTCGCGATGTGCTCCAAAGGATAGCTTACACGGGTGTTCTCCGTTTTGCTACCATCCGTGAAGTCCACGCTGCTCTGGCTTTCATCTTTAAAGGATACGTTCTCCAACAGGGCACCGAACTTAACGGCATCCCAGATCTCGGGTTCCTTTTCCTTGCTCAGGTCAATACATTTGGCGTAACAGCCGCCTTCGAAGTTGAAGACGCCGTTAGCGCCCCAACCGTGCTCGTCGTCGCCGATGAGCTGGCGATCCGGGTCTGCGCTGAGCGTGGTCTTGCCGGTGCCGCTGAGGCCGAAGAATACCGCTGTGTCACCGCTCTTGCCGATGTTTGCCGAGCAGTGCATGCTGAGCACATCACGCTCCTGGGGAAGAATGTAGTTCAACACACTGAAGATGCCCTTCTTGATCTCGCCGGTGTACGCCGTGCCGCCGATCAGGATCATCTTACGGGTAAGGTCAACGGCAGCGAAGTTGTGCTGGCGGGTGCCATCGATGGTGGCATCGGCCAGGAAGCCGGGCGCACACAATATGTGCCACTCGGGGTCGAAGCCGGGCAGTTCGTCCTTTGCAGGACGGAGGAACATGTTGTTGCCGAAAAGTGCGCTCCAAGGATACTCGGCCACCAAACGGAGGTTGAGGCGGAAGGCCTCGTCCGCACAGGCATATGCATCCTGTACATACACATCGCGGCCCATCAGGTAAGCGGCCATCCGCTGGCGAAGCCGCTCGAACGTGTCGGCTTCCATGGGGATGTTCACCTCGCCCCACCAAACAGTCTTTTCGCTCTTGGCATCCTTCACGCAGAATTTGTCCTTCGGGCTACGGCCGGTGAATTCCCCGGTGTCAACGGCCAATGCGCCGCTATCCGCCAGCACGCCTTGCCCGTTCACAATGGTATGCTCCACCAGTTCGGCGGGCTCCAAGTTCCAATACGTATCGCCGAGGTGGCTCAGACCGAGCTTGCCCAGGTCCGCCTTACGCGGCTTCAATCCGAATTCGTTCATGGCTCTATGTTCCGCATTTTTTGCGGGCGACAAAGGTAGGCACGTGGCCGATCCGGAATCAAGTGGACTAATGAAGGTCATGCCTGCGGAAGGCAGCCACGGAATTGAACAACCTGCCCGGGTCCGGCCACCCACATGACGCTAAGCTTGTCAGGAAACAGCGAAAACCTGAACGATCTGTTCCTAATGAAGCCTTGGACCATTATACGCCGGAACAGCAAGCGATCCAGGAGTAAGGGATCAGCAATTAGCTATCAACAGTAGAAGACCTCAATTCCCCGCTTTCCCTTTCGCAAGGGAAGCATAAAGCACCACTGCCCAACCTGCAAGAAAGAGCAGGCCGCCCAATGGCGTTATCGGTCCCAGCACCCGGGTGAAGGACTGCAGGCCGAGCAGGTCCCGCGCCGCTAACAGATAGAGCGACCCGCAGAAGCACAAAATGCCCAGCAGGAACAGGATCCGCACAAAGGCCACCGCTTTCGAGGACAATCGATCTTCGATGGCGGCCAGGCCCAACAGTGCCAGTCCGTGGTAGAACTGGTACTGGGCCGCGGTGCCCCAATTGTGGTAGGCCTGCGCGTCCACCCGGTCCTGTATGCCATGTGCACCGAAGGCGCCCAAGGCCACGGCCAGCAGCAGGATGCCGGATGCCCAGGACAGGGTACGGGGATTCATGCGTTGTTCCATCGGGTGCAAAGGTGGGGACATATGAGCGAGGTACAAGCCACGCGCTGTACCCATCGACCCAATGTCCGCACGCTCCTTCTAAACCGGCTTACGGAACAGGTACCGCGTGATGAAGATGCCCGTCTTTTCGTTGCTCTGCACCCCGGTATTCACGCTGTAAAGCTCCCAGCCTTCACCGGTGAACTGGTTGATATTGTCCACGATGAGCTTGTCGTTGTTCGCGATGTTCTTGAAGTTGATGCCCACTACGCTGTAGAAGTTCATCAGGTCCTTCCCCACTTCTTGATCGCCTTTGTCGCTGATGATGATGCGCGAGCGGCCCAAGCCAGCGGGAACCACGCTTTCGATGGTGGAGAATTGCCGGTAGGTGTACGTTGTTTCCTGCGGCGCGGGCTTGAAGCTGTAGCCGATGAAAAGGGCGGCGGCCAAGGCGGCGCCGAAAAGGGCGGGGCGGAGTTTATTGTCCATGGGATCGTTTACTTTGGTGGTTTGTACGCGAATATTGCGAACGGATGTGATCCCACATGAAAGAACAAGCGCTTTTTCTTTTGCTTCCCTTGATCGTTGCACTGGGAGGTCCTGCTTCCGCCCAGACCAGGATCACCTTCAGCAATGTGATGGCCGTGGACCACGGTGACACCTTACGCGGAGCGGACGTAACGGTCCAGCTTAACCGCGCCGAAGGTTCCCAGCAAGCGATCCTGCTGCAGGGCGGCGACATCAGCGTGAAGATCGGTGCCAAGGTGAGCACACAGAACGTTCAACGCAGCAGCCTGAAGGATTCGGCGGTGAACCTTGTGATGGATATTGCGCTTAAGGCTGGGAAGGACAAGGACAGTAAGCAAGTGCAAAAGATCTTCTACATGGATCAGGAACGCACTACCAAGGTGACCCAGCGCTACAACTTCAAGCACGGCATCGATATGCGGACCGTAACCTTGCTTTTCAACGCCACCATTGAATGAGGCCCGACCCATCACGCATCTTCGACCTGCTGGACCGGCAATTGGCGGATTTCCCACAAGAAGTCTGCGTTGCTTCCAAAGTGGACGGCAAGTGGCATGCCTACAGCACGGCTGAAGTTATTGGCACCGCCGAAAAGTTGGCCTTGGGCCTGAAGGCATTGGGCATCCGGCCGGGTGATAAAGTGGCCATTGCCAGCGGCAACCGCAGTGAATGGAGCATCGTGGATCAGGCCCTGCTCCGCATGGGCGCCATCAACATCCCCATCTACCCCACCAGCAGCGTGGAGGATTATGCATACGTGCTGCATCATGCCGATGTGCGCGTGTTCTTCGTGAGCAACGCTGAACTGCATGGCAAGGCCGAAGCCGCAGCGCCGCAGGTGCCGGGAATGAAGCACATCTTCACCTTCGACCGCTTGGACGGCCTGCCGCACTGGAGCATGCTGCTGAACGAAGGCGAAGAGAAACGTGCCGAGCTGGAGCTGGAAAAAGCCACCGTGAAGGGTAGCGACCTTGCCACGATCATCTACACCAGCGGCACCACCGGCAAGCCCAAGGGTGTGATGCTGAGCCACCACAACATCCTGAGCAACGTGATAGCGAGCGCCGAACGGCTCCCTGTGGAAGTGGGCACCCGCTGCGTGAGCTTCTTGCCGCTCTGCCATATTTACGAGCGGATGCTGATGTACCTGTACCAGCGAACGGGCATGGGCATCCACTTCTTGGAGAATTACGAGCACATCGGCGAGAACATCAAGGATGTCCGTCCGCATGTCTTTACAGCCGTACCAAGGCTGCTGGAGAAGATATACGACTCCATCCTGGCAAAGGGCGAAGCGCTCACCGGCATCAAACGCAAGCTTTTCTTCCTCTCCATCGAAGTAGGAGAGGAATACGACGTGCACGGCAAAAGCCTTTGGTACCGCTGGAAACTGGCGTTGATGCGCAAGCTGGTCTTCAGCAAATGGCGCGAAGCATTGGGAGGCGAAGTGCTGTGTGTGGCCAGCGGAAGCGCGGCACTACTTCCACGCTTGGCGCGCATATTCAACGCAGCCGGCATACCCGTGATGGAAGGCTACGGCCTTACGGAAACGTCGCCTGTTGTTAGCGTGAACGATGCCCGGAACGATGGCCTCCGCTTCGGCAGCGTGGGCCGGCCCATCCGCGATGTTCAAGTGCGCATCGCCGCCGACGGGGAGATCCTGGTGAAAGGGCCCAACGTGATGATGGGCTACTACAAAGAACCCGGACTGACCTCGGAGGTGCTGGACCCGGATGGTTGGTTCCATACTGGCGACATCGGCGAATTGGACAGCGATAACTTCCTGAAGATCACTGACCGGAAGAAGGAAATGTTCAAGACGAGCGGAGGCAAATACGTGGCCCCGCAGGTGATCGAGAACAAGTTGCGCGCGTCGCGCTTCATCGAGCAGGCCATGGTGGTGGGCGAAAACCGCAAGTTCCCCGCCGTGATGGTGCTGCCGAGCTTCGCCTTCCTGAAGGATTGGTGCACGTTGAAGGACATCCCCTTCACCAGCCGTGAGGAAGTGTTGAAGGACCCGCGCGTAGTAGCCCGTATCCAACAGGAAGTGGATGAGGTGAATGTGGGCCTCGGCCATTGGGAACAAGTGAAGAAAGTCGCGCTGTTGCACGAGGACTGGACCGTGGAAGGCGGTGAGTTCACCCCCAGCATGAAGTTGCGGAGGAAGCCCATTTTGGCCAAGTATGCCTCAGCCATGGTATGGATCTACGGCGAGCAATGATCGGACAACCCTTGAAGCAGAACACCATGATGAAGATGCGCACAGGCAGCGTACTAACGCTCCTAGCCGCTGCCCTGCTCTGGGGCTGTACCAAGGAGGCCGGCGATGGTGGTAAGGCCGAGATCACCGGCACGGTGCTCCGGCAGGACGTCAACGCCGGAGGTTCTCCTTTGGGCGCCCCCTATCCCTTCCAGGAAGCACGGGTCTACATTGTATACGGTGACCACGCGACCTATGACGACGACATCCGCACCGGTCCCGACGGCAAGTACAGTTTCCGCTGGCTTAGGAAAGGCGATTACACCTTGTACACCTACAGTGAATGCAATTGCCCCGGCAAAACCGAGGCCTTGTCGGCCAAGGTCACCGTTGGCGATAATAAGGACGTTGTCACCGTGCCCGTGTTCACCGCCCTCAACTACTGAGCTTCAGTAAACATATCGCGTGGTTCACGGCTCTGTTGTTGGGCATCACTGTGCATGCCCAAGAGGGCAACACGCTGCGACCCACCACGCACGGCGCTTTGTGGCTCAGTGCAGGCACCGAGCTGAAGCCGTTCAAGAAACGGGACGGGGCTATTACCGAACGGGCCTTCAACAAGAATTTCAGCCTCACCGGCGAGTTGGGTTGGCGCGCTGCACTGGATCCATTTGTCACCAAGCAGGCCTACGTCTCCGCTTCTGCGCGCTACCGCGTTTCCGATCTCTGGCGTGTGGGTACCGAGTACCGCTGGAGCTTTCGCGATCCCACGCGCACCAACACCGGCCGCCTCGACCTGCAGTCCTGGTTACGTTGGAAGACCGGCCGCATCCGCTTGGATCATCGGTTCCAGTATGAGCACGACTTCATTGCAATTACCAAAGTGCGGAGCACCCTGCGCAACCGGTTGGGCGTGGAATACAACATCCCCAAGTGGAAGCTCGATCCGCATGCCAGCGCAGAGCTTTTCACAGGATTGCACTACACCGGGAACCGGAACATCGGTATCCGTTATGAGCTGGGCACGGAACTTGTGCTGGACAAAAGCAAGGACCGTGTGGTCGGCTTGGCTATGCGTTATGATACCGAATTGAATTCGGTCCGTCCACAGAACACGTGGATCTTGGTGATCTCCTTTGAACAAGACTTCAAGAAAAAGTGAAAAACTCACCGCTCCTCTCCCGCTTCGCCGCTTTCGGTCTGCTCTTCGCGGTGGCCGTGTGCATAGGCTGGTATATGCTGAAGCCTTCCACAGAGCTGCCCATCTATTCGCCAACCCAGCTCGACCCGCGATTAGTGGGTGATGCTGCAGCGGCGGAAAAGGGCGAACACCGCATCAAGCCGTTCAATTTGATCGATCAGGACAGCGACAGCGTGACGCTCGCCGATGTGAAGGGCAAGGTGGTCCTGGCCGATTTCTTCTTCACCACCTGCGGCAGCATCTGCCCCAAGATGAGCAGCCAGTTGGTCCGCGTGCAGGAAGCCTTCAAGGACGACGACCGCGTGCTGCTCCTCTCCCATTCCGTGACGCCAGGCACCGACTCGGTCCCCGTGCTGAAAGCATACGCAGAGAAGTACGGCGTGGACCACAAGCGCTGGCGACTCCTGACCGGGGACCGCGTGCAGATCTACGACCTGGCCCGCAACAGCTACTTCGCCGCAGTTGACCAAGGTGATGGTGGCCCTGATGATTTTGTGCATACCGAGAACTTCGTGCTGGTGGACCCGTTGGGCCGGATCCGCGGTTTCTATGATGGCACCAAAGCCGACGAAGTGGACAAGGCCATGGACGACATGCGGCAGTTGCTGGACGAGATGAAGTCGTGAGTCCTTGCGTTTGTGAGTCTGGGAGTCGTGAGTCTTTGGGTCGCCAGTCCAACTCTCGATACATCCGTCGTCATCGCGAGCCCGCATTTGGGGCGAAGCGATCTCAGGCCACAGCGCGCGATTCCTGTGTTCCGCTCCGAGCTCGAACGCCTCATGGAACCTTCGATAGTCATGAGCGCGATAGTACTGACGCACATCTGGTACGAGATCGCTTCGCAGAGCCTCGCGATGACGGGGCAGTCAGTGCTCAAGAAGCACAGACTCACGACTCCCGGCTCTTCTTCTCCTTCGCAAAAGGCAGCTCCGCTTCCTCCGGCCCATACACCAGCTTGCCCTTCTGCAACCGTGCCGGTGCCGTGTAAGGGTGCTCCTCCTCCTTCCCCAGGCCCATGATGTGCTCCACCTTCCAGCCGTCCGCCTTCAGCCGGTCCGAGATCATGGAGCGATGGCAGCGCCACCACAGCACTTCGCTGCACATGATGCACACGCGTTGCTGCTGCGCCAATTCCTTCAATTCTTCCAAGCCCGCCTCGAATGTCGGGTCGTTCATCATATAGTCCGCATAGCCGCGGAAAGCGGGATGGTGCCACACGGTGTTCACCGAATCCTTCTCCACCTTCCTTCGCCCGCCCAACGAGCGGATATGCACATAGCCGATGCCCGCCGTTCCCAGTTCCGCCGGCAGCACTTCCTTATTGAACCAAGGCATCTTCCGCGAACCGGGATAGCTCCGCACATCCACCAGCAGTTCGATCTTGAACGCTTTCAACCATGAAAGGAATTCCTCCAACGGATGCGTGGAGTGACCGATGGTCCAGATTTCGTTGGCCATGAGGTAAAGGTCGTCAGTGTGGGTTCAACACAGAGACACGGAGGGCACGGAGAATGTTCTTGGATCAGTTAGGAGAAAGGACGTGGAGGCGCAGAGGCGCAAAGCAATTGCAACAGTCCGCAGGTACATTCTTGGGTTGTCCGTTATCCGTTGTCCGGCTGCAATGGATCGCTCACGGCGGTCGCGGCAACGGATAACCGACAACTCCTGTCCCCCGTACCTTTGCGCCCCGCAAATCGGGCCTTCCAAATGAATTGCCTTTCCGTAGAGCGCATCAGTAAGCGCTATGGCCCACGCCAACTTTTTGAGAACATCTCCTTCGGACTTGAAAAAGGCCAGAAGACCGCCATCGTCGCCCGCAACGGCACCGGCAAGAGCACACTGCTGAAATGCATCGCCGGGCTGGAGACGCCGGACTCGGGCATCATCAGCTTCAACAAGGGCCTCCGCATCGGCTACCTGGACCAGAACGTGGAGATGACCGCCACCCACAGCCTGGTGGACGAGATGCTGGACCGCGACGACCCCGTCACCAACGCCATCCGCAACTACGAGCACGCCGTGGCGCAGAACCTCGACGGCGACGCTCTCCACAGCGCCATCGAGAAGATGACCGAGCTGAACGCTTGGGACCACGAGGCCCGCGTGAAGCGCCTCCTCTTCCAGTTCGGCCTGCGCGACCTCGAGCAGCCCGTGAACACCCTCAGCGGCGGACAGCAGAAGCGCCTCGGCATGGCCAAGGTGCTCATCGACATGCCCGATGTGCTCATCATGGACGAGCCCACCAACCACCTTGATCTCCACATGATCGAGCAGTTGGAGCAGGAGCTCTCCGCGCCCAACGTCACTCTGCTGCTGGTGACGCACGACCGCTATTTCCTGGACAACGTCTGCGACGAGATCATCGAGATGGAGTTCGGCGAATTCACCCGCTTCAAGGGCAACTACAGCTACTACGTGGAGAAGAAGGCCGAGCTGGACGAGGTGCGCAACGCCACCCAGCACCACCTGAAAGGCTTCATGCGCAGCGAGCTGGAATGGGTGCGCAAAATGCCCCGTGCACGCGGCACCAAGAGCAAGAGCCGCCTACAGGCCTTCGACACGCTGAAGGACCTCGCCACCCGCAACTTCGACCACGGCCAAGTGAGCATCGACATCCAGAGCTCACGCCTCGGCGGCAAGGTGATCGAGGCCCGCAACCTCACCAAGAGCTTCGGCGACAAAAAGATCGTGGAGCACTTCAACTACAGCCTCAAGGCCGGCGACCGCATCGGCATCGTAGGGCCCAACGGCATCGGCAAGAGCACGTTCATCGACCTGCTCACCAAGCGGTCCGAGCCGGACGCTGGCAAGGTCACCATCGGCGATACCGTGGTGCTCAGCATCTTCGGCCAGCAGGGCCTCCAGCTGAAGGAGGACCAGCGCATCCTCGATGTGGTGCGCGACATCGCCGAGCTGATCCCCTTGAGCAAAGGCAAGTCCCTCACCGCCTCCCAGCTGCTGGAGCGCTTCCTCTTCGACAAGGAGAAGCAGTACCAGTACGTCAGCACCCTCAGCGGCGGTGAAAAGCGCCGCCTGCACCTCTGCACCGTGCTGATGAAGAACCCCAACGTGCTCGTGCTCGACGAGCCGACGAACGACCTGGACATCCCCACCCTCAACGCGTTGGAGGATTTCCTCACCGACCTCAACATCTGCCTGCTCATCGTAAGCCACGACCGCTTTTTCATGGACAAGCTCTGCACTAAACTGCTGGTGTTCGAGGGCAACGGCGTGATCAAGGAATGGGTCTACAGCTACACCGAACTGCGCGACTACCAGAAGGAGCAAGCCTCCCGCCCCAAGAAAGTGGAAGCTTCGGTAGTGGCGGCCCCCGCTCCTAAGAAACCCGTCGGCAAGATGACCTTCGCGGAGCAGAACGAGCTGAAGAAGATCGACAAGGAACTCCCCACGCTGGAGAAGAAGAAGGAGGAACTTGCCGCGGAAATGGTGGCGAGATCCGCTGACCACCATGCCATCATGCAACTGTCCCTCGACCTAGAGACAGTGACCTCGCAGTTGGAGGCGTTGGGCGAACGGTGGTTGGTGCTGATGGAGAAGGTGGAGGGGCAATAGTGCTGGTCGGTCTCAGGGATATTTTGACTTTTGGTCCCACAGTGTACTCAGGTCCCCGTGCATTCCGGCATTGGGCCCTGGTTGAAGGCGCATTCGGCCCTTCAGTAAATTCAGGTATTCAGCCACTTGTTATTAAAGGCGCATCCGGTTTCCAGGCATCTTGGTGCGTTCAGGGTTTCGGCCTCTTGACTTTCAAAGCGCATTCAGGCAAAGGCACGGGACACCTGCCATCTGGAACGCACACCCCAAGGCGGCAGTCTCGCGCCAGAGTGTGTTTCATCCGCTGTGGTTTACCAGTGGTCGTTTAAGGTCAACCATGTTACCGCCGACATTCAGCTCGGGTCATGTTGCAGTCATGAACCGCCCAGCTAGGTCAATACCGTGACGGGGCCGCAAAGGTTATGTCGAGCCTCTTGGCACTCTCCCTGTGTACGGGAACGCTCACTTCAGCTTGTTCGCCTCTTCCGCATTGAACTCCTCGCCGGGATCCTCCAAAGGCCGGGAATTCGTGTAGACACGCCAACGTGCCAGAACAGCCTCCATATCGGCTGGCAAAGGGCTCTCGAACTTGATGCGTTTGCCGGTGAGCGGATGGTCGATCTCCAGCAATGCCGCATGCAGAGCTTGTCGCGGAAGCAGCGTGAAGCAGTTCTCAACGAACTGCTTGTACTTGGTGAAGACCGTGCCCTTGATAACGCGGTCGCCACCATACGGTGCATCGTTGAAAAGCGGATGTCCGATGTGCTTCATGTGCGCACGGATCTGGTGCGTGCGGCCCGTCTCCAGCTTGCATTCCACAAGTGTGACGTAGGTGAAGCGCTCGATCACCTTCCAATGGGTCACGGCGGTCTTCCCTTGCTCCGGATCCACCGGTACGGACATCACGGTGCGGTCCTTGGGTGAACGGTCGAGGTTTCCTTCGATAGTGCCCTCTTCTTCTTCGAAATCGCCCCAGACCAGCGCACGGTAGCGGCGGTCGTTGGTGCGATCGAAGAACTGACGGGCCAAGTGTGTCAGCGCTTCGTCGGTCTTCCCGATCACCATCACGCCGCTGGTGTCCTTGTCCAAGCGGTGAACCAAGCCGGGCCGGGGCACGGGCTGGTTGGGAGAAGAAGGCAGTTTGCCGAAATGGTAGAGCAGCCCGTTCACCAGCGTACCGGTCCAATTGCCATGGCCGGGATGCACCACAAGACCGGGCTGCTTGTTGATCAGCAGGATCTGATCATCCTCATAGATCACCTCGATGGGGATGTCCTCTGGCGCGAGTTCCACCTCGCGAACGGGATTAGGCAGCACGAGTGTCACCACGTCATTGGGCTTCACTTTATGGCTCGGCTTTTCGGACTTCCCGTTCACCAAAACGTTGCCGTTGCGTGCAGCGGCCGCGATACGCGAGCGGGATGCACCGGCCATATGGTCGAACAGGAATTTGTCCAATCGCATCAGCCCTTGGCCGGGGTCGGCCACGATGCGGTGGTGTTCGTATAGCTCTTGGTCCTCGCTGGCTTCAACGGGTTCGTTTTCGGGCATCCCCACGTCTGCTTTCATCAATGCTGTACCATCAAGCGGCTCTGTGCCAGTGTGCTGCCGTCCCCGGAAACGGCACGTAATAAATACAGGCCTGGTGCCAGGTCGCCCACGGCCATCGCACCCTCTACCCCTGCCCAAGTACGCACCAGCCTTCCCGTGGGGTCCAGCAACTGGAGTGTTGCAACCCGCGTTCCGTTCCAACGCACTTGGAACTCATTTCCTGCGGGGTTCGGGTATAGCGTCATGGCTTCCGCAGTAGCGGCAGTTTCCTCCACGCTGGCATAAGGATCCACCGGGGCAACAACCACGGGGCGTATCATCCAAGAACCGCTTCTGGACGAGGTAGCCCAGCTCTGTCCTTTATTGTAGAACATCTTGTCGTGGTTGTCGCGGTTCCGGTCCAGCCCCAGCTGTAGTTCGGTGTTGTTGGTCTGCACCCAACCCACGTAGAAGGTGCCGTTCACGGCGATGGTGCTGTCCAGCGGATATTCCACAAAATAATCCGGTCCCCAAGTATGGTACTGCGGATTGCTGAAGGAGACGTTCTGGAAAATGATGGTCTCTGGGTCGAGACTGCTCCACACCGTAATGATGAAGGAACCCGCGTTGGGGTCGTTCACCGTTCCGTTGTAGGTAAAGATGGGATCGAAGTACATCCGCAAGGCACGCAGTGAATCGCTGCCCTGGGTGTTGAATTGGTAGGCTAGCTTGCTACCGCCTCCCTCCACGATACTGTACCCCGCCTCGGCCGAGCCATCGTCGTAACTGTAATAGTTACTGATCTCTTGCCGGAACGTAGCGGTGTCGTTGTATGCTAGCGCGTCCGGTGTGGCGTTGGTCCAGAACTTGGTGGTGAGGAAGGCAGCATCGGCGCAGCCGGAAACATCATAGACCAGCGGGTTTGCACCGCTGTTCACCGGGTGTGTGGAGGTGAAGCTGGTCTGCGCGTTGTTGCTGATGTTGTTGCCGTAGTTGGCCCGCGTGGTGCTCCAACCACAATCCGATGTGACGCCATAACCCCAAGTGATGAACTTGTCCTGCGTGTCGTTGTTGCGCTGGACCAGGTCAACGGAATTCGCCATATAGCTGGCGGGGGCTTGGATGAACTTCGCGTAGGGTACCGAGGTGTAGTTATTCAACAGGCCCGCTTCAGGATAGACATAGGCAACGTCCTTGAGGACCACATCATTCACATTGCGGTTCCGGTCCAAGCGCACATAGTCGATGTGCCATTGGTCCACCGCGCCACCCAAGGTGGCATCGTTGCTGAAGCGGAACCGGAAGTTGGACTTCAGGTACTGGGCTTCCTTGATGGGGATCATCACATTCTTGAACGTATCCACAGCGGCTATTCCGGAGGTGGCCCAGATGCGGTACCATGCATTCTGGTCCGGGGCGAAAAACTCCAGCCGCAAACTGTCGACATCATGCTGCTGGGTATCCCCGCTACGGCCCACCGGTTCACACAAGAAACTCAGGTAAATGCTGTCGCCCGCCGCGAACGCCAAGTTGATGGGGACAGAGGTCAAATGATCGGCCAAGCCGTTGGAGTTGGGTGCCTCCGGCGCATACGGGTAGCCGGTGCGGTCCAGTCCGTCAAGCGTGGCAACGCCGATGGTGGGCGGGTTCAGCGGGAATGTTCCGTTGATGTACGCATCGTCATCGGCCCAAAGCACCCAAGGACGCGTGCTGTTGTCCGGGTTGATGTAAGTGCGCGGGTCAGATGCCACGCTGTAGACCAACAAGGAATCCTGGAAGCGGTCGCCCTGCAATGCAAGGGTATCCGTGGTGGCATCGTTCACCGTGTCCACCACGGTGTACGGTGGCCAAAGGAACATGCTCTGCTCCGTGACGGGGTACACGGAGAGGTCGCGCACGATCACCACCACGGCCGGGTTCGCCACCTGCGTCACGATCAACGTATCGTTCTGGGTGTTGAAGGTGATGTGGAAGGAGGTATCGTTCACATAAACCATGTCGGGCGTACTGATGCCACCGGCCACCAATTGGTAGATCGTCTCGGTCAACGTCACGTTCGCATCGCTGCTCTGCGCTGAGAGGTGGCGCGTACGGTCCACCGAAAAGTCGTCCACCACGGGAATGGTCTGCGGTGTGTTATCGTAGTTGAACACCTCATTCAGCCCGCCGGCTTTCAGCGCTTGCGGTGCATTGCCGCGTGGAACGGCGTGCAGCGGTGAAACCACTTCTTGTGCGATCGCCTGTGGCGTAATGGCCAAGAGGCCCAAGCCCAGTGTGGCCCGGGTGATGAATGCCAACATTTTTCCGATCATCAGGGTTGATCCGTTGCAGTGCTATCCAAAGTAAGCCAAACATCCACCAAGCCCCCCGGGGCGATGGTGCTGCCTACCGTTGGGTCGGGCGATTGCCGTTCCACCGTTGCCAACGCGGTATCGCACCCGGTATTGCAACCCTTCACCTCCACGACAAGTCCCAAGTTCAGTGAAGCGAGGTTCAGCACGGCTTTCATTTCCGCGAAGCCCATGCCCCGTAGATCAGGCACCGGTACGCGGTCGCCACTTCTGGCCCTGGCCCAGCACCAACGTGATGGATTCCCCTCTCCGGATCCGGGTCTCCGCGGCGATGGGTTCGCCCTTGTACATCTGCGCCACCACACAATCCATGCACGGGTCAGGCCGGTACTGCATCTCGGACACCTTTAATCCGAGTATCTCCAGAACGCTGATGGCCTGCCGCTTGCTGAGATTGACCAACGACGGCATGTTGAGCATCTTCGGGTGGCTCGCGTTCACCACGA
Organism: Flavobacteriales bacterium; assembly: GCA_016719225.1. Taxonomy (GTDB): domain Bacteria; phylum Bacteroidota; class Bacteroidia; order Flavobacteriales_F; family PHOS-HE28; genus PHOS-HE28. The sequence continues at coordinate 949,658 of JADKAN010000001.1, forward strand.
GGTACACGGTCCGGTCCGGCTTTACGGTCTGCCCAGCGTCGGGATCCTGGTCCACCACGGCTCCTTTGGCCATGTCGTCATTGTAGACTGAATCGATCACTTCGGTCTTCAGGTCCAGCTTCTCCAACGCAGCGGCGGCCTCCATGGGCGTCATTTTCGATACGTCAGGTACCTCCACTCCCGCATTGTGCCTTGTGTAGAGGCTCAGCCACGCCCAAGCACCCGCTAAAATGATACCGGCGATCAAGACCGGGCCCAGGAAAAGGAGAAGTCGTTTGCGGGGGGACATTGAACAGGTGTTCCGCCGGAGCAGGAAGGCGCGAATATAGACCGGCCAAGGCGCGCGGATCTTCACAACACACCGTTCGCACTTCCCGCATGCAGGCGCTGGCACATGCATTGTCCTGCCTTTCTTTGGTGCAAGCTCAATACCTGCCATGGCCCTCCCCTTCATCGCCATCCTGCGTGGCGGATACACCGGTGAATCCGTCATCAGCCATCAAAGCGCTGGAACGATGATGAATGCACTGGATGCTTCCCTTTACGAAGCCGCCTTCATAACCGTGGAAAAGGCCGGCTGGACCTGCGAGCGCGCTGATGGTTCCGTGTTGCCCTTCGACCGGGGGGCTTTCACTGCTGACCGTGGCCATGGTCATGAACGTTTCCACGCCGCGCTGGTGGCCATACACGGCACTCCTGGTGAGGACGGCAAACTACAAGGCTACCTGGACATGCTCGGTGTGCCGTACCAGACGGGTGGTGTCCTGAACATGGCGCTCACCATGAGCAAATACGCCACCACGGGCCTGTTGCGACAGATGGGATTCCCGGTCGCCGGTTCCGTGCTGCTGCGGCGCGGCGAAGCCGACATGGAGCAGCGGGTCATGGAGGTAGCGGGTATTCCCTGCTTCGTAAAACCGGATAATAGCGGCAGCAGCTTGGGCATCAGTAAGGTCAAGACCAAGGAAACACTCCAGGCCGCACTGGATCTCGCATTCAGCGAAGCAGACAGCGTGATGTGCGAGGCCTTTGTACAAGGACGCGAACTCACCTGCGGTGTGATCCGCATGAACGGCACGGTGCAGGCGATGCCCGTCTGCGAGATCCGCACAAGCCGGGAATTCTTCGACTACGAAGCCAAATACCACGCCGCCGACACACAGGAGATCGTTCCCGCGCCGTTGCCGGATGCGGTAACGGCCATCGTGCAAGCCCGTTCCGAGGACATTTACCGCGCTCTGCAATGCAACGGCATGGTGCGCGTGGACCATTTCTGGAAAGAAGGCGAAGGCGACGGCACCGAGGTGGTGACCATCGAGGTGAACACGGTGCCCGGCTTCAGTTCGGCGAGCATCTTCCCGAAGATGTTGAATGCGGCGGGGATCGGCGTGCCCAAGGCCGTGAATGTGTTGGTCTCCGACATGCTGCTCAGGAGGGATTCCTGAGCCTAGAGTTGTGGGTCGGCCCAGCCCTTCCAACTTGATCGTCAGGACTGCCCTTCACTTCCGACCTTTGTACTGCGCAACGGCGCTCCTGTGAAGCCGTGCAGCAAAACCTTGAATTGAAGCGATGAACAAGCAGACAGCAACGATCGGTGGCGGGTGTTTTTGGTGCGTGGAAGCCATCATGAAGCGGATCAACGGAGTGGAGAAGGTGCAGTCCGGCTACGCCGGCGGCCACACCCCGGCGCCCAGCTACCGGGAGGTATGCGAAGGACGCACCGGCCACGCCGAAGTGACGCAGGTGACCTTCGATGCGGACGTGATCTCCTACAAGGACCTGCTGAGCATTTTCATGACCAGTCACGACCCCACCACGCACAACCGCCAAGGTGGCGATGTAGGCACGCAGTACCGCTCCATCATCCTGTACCACGATTCCGAGCAAAAAGCTGTTGCGGAAGGGTTGATGGCCGAATTGAAGGACGTGTTCCCCGCTCCCATAGTGACCGAAGTGGTCCCCTTGGAAAAGTTCTTCCCCGCAGAGGAATACCATGACAACTATTACGACCGTAATACCGAAGCGGCCTACTGCACCGCCGTGATCGCGCCGAAAGTGGCCAAGCTCCGCGCCAAACATGCCGATAAGCTGAAGCCGGTAGAGGTATGACCCGAGGGCGACCGGCGCCAGAGCTGAAAGTGGCCCGTTGGGTGGATGCCGATGGCCACCCCACCGGACCACAGACATTCGCTCAGCGAAAAGGTCTTTTCAAGGTCGTGTTCTGCTTTCAGGCATGGTGCCAAGGCTGCCACAGCATGGGCTTCCCTGCGCTGAAGAAGTTGGTGGAGGCTTTGCAGGGCGAAGGCCGGGTTTCCTTCCTCGCTATCCAAACGGTTTTTGAAGGCCGAGCGGAAAATACATGGGAAGCCATGCTGAAAGTTCAGAAGGAATACGGCCTGGGTATTCCATTCGGGCACGATGTTGCGGAAGAAGGTGAGTTCCCACACACCATGATCGAATTCGGCACCGGTGGGACTCCTTGGTTCCTTCTGATCGATCAACAGGATCGCCTCGTTTTCGGCAATTTCCATTTGGACACGGAGAAGGCCATAGCCTTCATCCGCGGCACTTTGGAAGAGCCCGGTGCCTGAACGAGAACAATACCGATCGAAGCACGACCTTCGCGCCGATGAAGATCGTTGAGGCTTCGGAAGGAAAAGCGCTGCATGACTGGATGCGCGTGCCATGGCGCATCTACGCCAGCGATAAGAATTGGGTTCCCCACCTGAAGCAGGACGTGGAGAAAGTCTTCGATCCCAAAACAAACAAACTGCTTCAAGCCCGCGAGGAACGGAAAGCCGGAGCGATCAAGCGCTGGGTGCTCTATGATGATGCAGGGAAGGCTGCAGGAAGGATCGCCGCGTTCATCGACCCCAAGACCGCTTGGACCGATAAGCAACAACCCACAGGTGGCTGCGGTTTTTTCGAATGCATCGATGACCGAAAGGCGGCTGGCCTGCTCTTCGACGCTGCACGTGATTGGCTGAAGGCCCAAGGGCTCGAGGCCATGGACGGTCCGGTGAACTTGGGCGAGCGCAACATGTTCTGGGGCCTGCTGATCGAGAATTTCACCGACCTGCCCATCTACGGCACCAACTACAATCCGCCGTACTACGTAAAGTTGTTCGAGGCCTATGGCTTCCATGTCTACTTCAAGCAGCTCTTCTTCAAGCGTTCGGCGACCACTCCCGTCCAGCCCATCTTCCACAGGAAATACAACCAGTTCAAAGCCGATCCGGACATCAGTGTGCGCGATGTGCGTGGCATGAGCGATGAGAAGCTGGCCGAGGATTTCCGTACCGTGCTCAACGCCGCTTGGGTGGACCACGAGAACTTCAAGCCCATGCCGAAGGAGGTGGCGCTGAAGACCATCAAGCAGATGAAGCCCGTGATGGACCCGCGGATCGTGATCTTCGTCTACCACAAGGACAAGCCCATTGCCTTCTTCGTGAACCTGCCGGAGCTGAACGAGATCTTCCGCTTCGTGGACGGTGACCTGAATTGGCTGGGCAAGCTGGAAATTCCTCTAGCATAAGTGGAAGGGCACGGCCAAGACCATGACCGGCATCGTCTTCGGCGTGGTGAAGGAATGGCAGGGCAAAGGCGTGGAGGGCGTGATGATCGTTCATCAGAGCAAATGGCTGATGGAGACCGGCCGCTATAACGACACCGTGCTCACGTGGATCGGTGATTTCAACCCGAAGATGCTGCGCGTTTGCGAGGGACTAGGCGCCACCAACTACCGCACGCTGGCCACTTACCGCTATCTTTTCGATCGTACGAAACACTTCGAACGGCTGCCCCTGATCACGAAGAATTGAACAGTTTTTTGCTGAAATGGAACGGATGTATACCTTCGCGCCCTCAAATCGCAGAACACCTCCGGGTTGAAGGCGTTTTGATCCTGTAGCTCAGCTGGTAGAGCAATACACTTTTAATGTATGGGCCCTGGGTTCGAATCCCAGCGGGATCACAAAGACCTCGGCGAATGCCGGGGTCTTTGTCGTTTTAGGCCTCTGCAGCGGCAAGCCGAACATTGAGATCGTGACATCCATCACCTTCGGGCCAAGGGCTTGCGCTACTTTTGTAGCACTTTGATGCGCACACTCCTTTTCACCGTTGTGCTTGCACTCTATAGCTTCAGTGCTTTGGAGATGCACGAGTGGTTGCGCGTTCCGCAAGCCGTGGCACACGTGCTGGAGCATCACAGCAGTTGGGGCCACCACGACAAAAATGTGAATGGGCACGATGAGCATGATGGCGACCACAACCCCTTCGACAACGGTTGCGACGAAGTGTTCTGCGCCTGCGCCACACATGCCTTTCTTCCCGAATACGCCCGTTTGATGATCGTGCTGGGTACTTCGATCTCCACGATGAGCGGCCCCGAGCAGCTCGCGCCATTGGCCACGTACAGTGGCAACGTGTGGAACCCGCCCAAACGGGCCTGAGGCGCTGATGCGCCGCTGCACGACGAGGCACAGCCCCGTGCATTGATCACATTTTCCAATTATTGACCGCGGCCTTTACGCCGCAACCCGCCATTTCGCATGATCGATCGCATCATCACATTCAGCGTACGCAACAAGCTGATCACCGGCCTGCTCCTTCTGGCCCTCATCGGCTGGGGCGCTTGGTCCGTAACGCAACTGCCCATCGATGCGCTGCCGGACGTCACCAACAACCAGGTGCTGGTGAACACCATCGCGCCCAACCTCGCCACGCAGGAGGTGGAGCAGTTCATCACCTTCCCGCTGGAGCAGGCCTTCAAGAATCTGCCGGACGTGGTGGAACTGCGCAGCGTTTCGCGCAGCGGCCTCTCCGTGATCACCGTGGTGTTCAAGGATAAAGTACCGTTGTACCTCACCCGGCAGTTGGTGGCCGAACGCATCACGCAGGTGCAGGACCAGATACCGCCAGGGTATGGCAAGCCGGAGATCGCACCGCCCACTACCGGCACCGGCGAGATCTACCAATACACCCTCGCCGTGGATAGCGCCCACAAGGGGCAATACGACCTGCTGGAACTTCGCACCCTACAGGATTGGGTGGTGCGCAAACACCTGCTGGGCGTACCCGGCGTGATCGATGTAAGCAGTTTCGGAGGGTATTTGAAACAGTACGAAGTAAGCGTGGACGCGCGCCGCTTGGCAGGCGCGGGCCTTTCGCTGATGGACGTGTTCACCGCATTGGAGAAAAACAACGCGAACACCGGGGGCAGCTACATCGAAAAGGGACCGAACATCTATTTCATCCGGGGCGAGGGCGTGATCAATTCGCTGAAGGACATGGAGAACGTGGTGATCAGCTCACGAGGCGGCAGTCCGGTGCGCGTGCGCGATGTGGCGGAGGTGCGCTTCGGACATGCGGTACGCTACGGGGCCATGACGCGCAATGGCGAAGGCGAGGCCGTGGGCGGCGTGGTGTTGATGCTGAAGGGTGCCAACGCCATGGCCACCGTTACCGCCGTGAAGGAAAGAGTGGAGGAAGTGCAGCACAGCCTGCCCGAAGGTGTCCACATCGACGCGTTCGTGGACCGGTCCAAACTGGTGGAAAAGACCATCGGCACGGTGGAGCACAACCTGTTGATGGGCGCGCTGATCGTGATACTCGTGCTGGTGCTGCTGCTCGGCAATTGGCGGGCGGGCCTCATTGTGGCCAGCGTGATCCCGCTTGGCACTGCTCTTCGCCATCGGCTGCATGGTGCTGGCCGGGCAAAGCGCCAACCTGATGAGCATGGGCGCATTGGATTTCGGCCTTATCGTGGATGGCGCGGTGATCGTGGTGGAAGGCATGATGTTCGCGCTGCACCAACGCTACGCGGGCAAGCGGCTCAGCGGTGCGGAATTGGACACGGAGACCATTCGTGGCGCGGGCGATATCATGAAAAGCGCCGTGTTCGGGCAGGTGATCATCCTGATCGTGTACGTGCCCATTTTCGCGCTGATCGGCATCGAGGGCAAGATGTTCCGCCCCATGGCCTTCACCGTGAGCTTCGCCATCATCGGCGCCTTGATACTGAGCCTGACCTACGTGCCTTGGGCCGTCTCCATTTTTCTGAACAAGGATGTTCCCGAAGGGGAAAGCTGGAGCGAACGCATGATGCACCGCTTGCAGAATTGGTACGCACCAAAACTGCGCGGGCTGCTGCGGCACCGTCGCGTAGCCGTTGGCGGAGCCGTTGTTCTGATGGCCCTAGCACTTCTGGTGTTCAATCGGCTGGGCGGCGAGTTCATCCCGGAATTGGACGAGGGTGATTTCGCCACCAACGTCACCATTCGCCAAGGCAGTAATCTGAGCCAAAGCATTGATGTGAGCGATCATCTGGCCCGCATCCTGCTGAAGGATTTTCCCGAGGTAAAGGAAGTGGTGGGCAAGATCGGAAGCAGCGAGATCCCCACGGATCCCATGCCGATCGAAAGCCAGGACCTGATCATCGTAATGAAGGACCGGAAGGATTGGTCCACCACCAAGGACAGACAAAAAATGGCCGAACTGATGAACGAAAAGCTGAGCGTGATCCCGGGGGTCAACCTGAGCTTCGAGCAGCCGATCCAGATGCGATTCAATGAGCTGATCGCCGGGGTGAAAAGCGACATCGCCGTGAAGATCTACGGCGATGACCTCGATGAACTGTTCAAGACCGCGAACGCAGCGGCAGCGCTGATCGCAACAGTTCCCGGAGCCACAGACATCAAGGTGGAACAAGTGACGGGAATGCCGCAGTTGGTGGTGAAATATGATCGTGCCCGGATCGCGCAGTACGGTCTGAACGTGGCCGACCTGAACCGGGTACTGAACACGGCATTGGCGGGCGGACATGCGGGCGTGGTATACGAAGGTGAGCGCCGCTTCGACCTTGTGGTGCGCCTTGCGGACATGCGCGACGCGGATCCGGACAAGGTGAAGAACATCCTGATCTCTTTGCCGAACGGTTCCCAGATGCCGTTGGGCCAACTGGCGGAGATCGGCTTCCAAAGTGCTGCGGCACAGATCAGCCGCGAGGATGGCGCGCGGCGCATCGTGCTGGAGACCAACGTGCGCGGCCGCGACATCCAAAGCACGGCGGAGGACATTCAAGTGTTGATAGGCGAAAAACTGAAGTTGCCCACCGGCTATTTCGTCAGCTACGGCGGCACTTTCCAGAACCTGCAACAAGCCAGCGCGCGTTTGTTGCTCACCGTGCCCCTGGCCTTGGCGCTGATCTTTATTCTGCTGTTCTTCGCGTTCAAGTCATTCACCGAAGCGCTCATCATTTTCAGCGCAGTGCCGATGGCAGCGGTGGGCGGCGTGTTCGCGTTGTGGTTGCGCGGACTGGACTTCAGCATCAGCGCTGGTATTGGCTTCATCGCGCTGTTTGGCGTGGCGGTGCTGAACGGCATCGTGCTGATCAGTTACTTCAACCAGCTCATGCGCGAAGGCGAAGCGGATGTGACCGAGCGCGTGGTGCGCGGCACGTTGGCGCGCTTGCGGCCGGTGCTGGCCACTGCCGCCGTGGCCTCGCTCGGTTTCCTGCCCATGGCGCTCAGCACCAGTCCCGGCAGCGAGGTGCAGCGTCCGTTGGCCACGGTGGTCATCGGCGGGTTGATCACTTCCACCCTGCTCACGTTGGCGGTGTTGCCGGTGCTCTATCACCTTGTGTTCACGAGGCGAAAGCGTAGGAAAGGTGGCGCAGCAACTGCGATCGCCACCATCGCTGTCTTCTTGTTCCTCGGCGGAAATGCGCAGGCCCAAAGCCCTGTTCTTACGCTGGACAGCGCCGTAGCGCGGGCGATGAAGAATTATCCGGCTATCACGGCGGCGGAATTGGAGGTGCAGCAACAGGAAGCCTTGCGGAAAACCGCATTCCAACTGGATCCGCTGAACGCGCAACTGCAAGGCGGGCAGCTCAACAGCGGCATGAACGACATCAATCTACAGGCTACCACGGGCATCCCCTTCCCTACTGCCATCGCACAACGCGCCCGTTACCTGAAGGAAAGCGTGCGGCTGGCGGAAGCGGACCGGACCAGCATCCAAGCGGCGGTGCGCGAAAGCGCATCAAGTGCTTACCTGCAATGGGCCATGGGCATAGAGGAAGTCCGGCTTTCACAACGTGCGGACAGTTCCTTCGCCACGCTCGCCTCTTTCGCTGCGCGGAAATTCGAGACCGGCCAAAGCGGTCGCTTGGAAAAGGTGAGCGCACAAAGCAGCGCCGACCAAGCGCACGTGCAGTTGCGAAAAGCAGAAGCGGACATAGCAGTATTCTATGCGGAACTGGAACGATGGACCGGCCCGATCGGTAGTGCGGTGCCCGACACTTCAGCCCTGCGATCCACGGCCCGTGAACCCGATCCGAGTGGCGGCACGGATCCTCTGCTTGCCAAGGGAGAGCAACGTGCGACCGTCGCCGAGGAGGAATGGAAAATGCAACGCAGCCAATGGGCGCCGAGCCTGCAAGGTGGCGGCTTCTACCAGACCATCGATGGCGCATCGCCCTTCACCGGTTACCTCATCGGCACTTCGATCCCACTGCCCGGAAGCGGACAAGGCGCGCGCACCAAGGCCGCCCGGTTGCGCAGTGAGATCGCGCAGCAGCACCTGGAGGAACTGCGCCGCAGTCGCAGCACGGAACTGGCACGTACGCAAGCCAGGCTCGCCCAACTGCGGGAGAGCCTGACCTACTACGAAGCATCAGGCGCAGCCTTGGCCACCACGCTTCGCAACGATGCCGAACGCGCCTACCTCAACGGCGATGCGGGCTACTTGGAATTCATCCAAGGCATCGACCAAGCGCGGCGCATCGAAGCCGAGCACCTGCGCGTCCGCTACGAACTCGCACTCACCGTGATCCACCTCAACGCCCTGATGGGCCAGTAGGGCGCGGGATCTCGCGCCTCAGTACCAGAGTAAGGGCGCGAGATCTCGCGCCCCAACAGAACCAAAAATGAAAAACATCTTCCTCCCTCTTCTTCTCGCCACCACCTTCCTAACCGCATGCGGCGTTGCCACTGATCCTGCTGGCACCACCGATGAACACGCGAACGAAACCGCCGCTGCCCACGGCGCCGAGGTCCACCTCACCGCTGAGCAGATCAACGCGATTGGCCTGGTAACAGGCACTATGGAAAAGAGGGGCCTTACAACCTCGCTGAAAGCCAATGGCCGCTTGGTACTTCCGCCGGACAAGAGCGCGCAAGTGAGCGTGCTTGCGGGTGGGCTGGTCCGCGATATCCCCGTCCGGGAAGGACAGACCGTTACCAAAGGGCAAGTGCTGGCCACCATGGAGAACATGGAATTCCTGCAACTGCAACAGGACTACTTGGAGACGAGCGCCAACCTGCGTGCATTGAATGCGGACCTGAAGCGCCAGCAGGACCTGCACGACGAGCGCATCAACGCCACGAAGACCTTGGAACGGGCACAAGCGGATCAATCCATCGCGCTGGCGAAACAGGCGGGCATGGCCGCGAAGCTTCGGCTTTTCGGCACGGACCCGTCGCGGCTTACTCCGGAAAGCATCAGTTCCACCTTCGCCGTGCGCGCACCCATTGCGGGCAACTTGCAACACATCGCCGTGACCTTGGGGCAATTCGCGGAGCCGAACAAACCGCTCTTCACCGTGGTGGACAACAGCGGGCTGCACATCGACCTCAATATTTTCGAGCAGGATGTGGCACGCGTTCGGGCGGGCCAGAAGGTCGTATTCGGCCATGCCGGAGAACCGGTGGGCCAGCACACGGCTACGGTGTATGCGGTGAACAAGGCCTTCGAGAGCGATCAGCAGGCCGTGCTGGTGCATGCAAAACTGGATGACAACGGTGAAGAACTCATGCCCGGCATGTACATCGAAGCGTTGATCATGACCGATAGCACCTCCGCGTGGAGCCTTCCCAACGACGCGATCGTCAGCAACGGCGATGAGCACTACATTTTCGTGGAGGACGAACCCAATACCTTCATGCAGTTGGCCATACGCACAGGCGCCAGCGAACTGGGCTACACGGAAGTAATGCCCATGTCGGCTTTGGCTCCCGATGCCAAGGTGGTGGTGAAGGGGGCCTATTATTTGCTGAGCGAACTGACCAAAGGAAGCGGCGAACACGACCATTGATCTCAACTTGCATACCGTCCACATGGCGATCCACTGGCAAATGCCCGCTCCTATTAGGCCGTACTACCTCACGGAACTGAACGCAGCCCGGACCGCGGAGGCCGAGGATGACCCGCGGCGGGCATGGCGGCACTTGGAACGGGCGCACATTCTTGGGCAACGATGGCCCCGATCGCACACAGCGGTCCATTGGAGGATGTTGCGCTTCGGCTTCCGCCTGAAGAACGGACGCGAGGTGCTTGGGCAGCTCCCCCGCTTGTTCACAGGTGGGGTGAAATCCTTCGTGGGCCATATCCCCGTGGGGAACACCGGCGGTGCGGATGTGCCACCCCTGCGGCCCATGCACATACCGGAAGACCTGCTATCGATCCTCGCAATGCGGTTGCCCGTGCCTCACGCATCCAACACCGAACGATAATCATCCAGAATGGGCCATAGCCTTACACATATCTCCCCTGCTGGGAACAGCCTTTGGCAGGATCGTAAATTCCTGTTCCTGTTCGGTTCCGTGATCGTGGTCGTGGCTTTCGAGACCCTTGCCCTCCTCGGTGTGGACCTGCCCCTGCCTTGGGCACCGATCTTCTTCGCTGCTTTCATCCTCGCCGTTGGTTGGCAGGTGATCTGGGAAGGGTTGAAGGCTTTGATCAAGCTGCGGTTCAGCAGCATCAGCTTGTTGATGTTGATCGCTGTGGTGGGTGCCTTTTATCTGCATGAATTTCCCGAGGCCGCCGTGGTGATCACCCTCTATGCCTTGAGCGAAAAGCTGGAGGACATCGGCATAGCGCGGAGCAAGAGCGCCTTGGACAATTTGGTAAGCAGCATGCCCAAGGTGGTCTCGTTGAAGAGTGGTGGAACGCTGTCCATTGAACAGGTGTCCATCGGCAGCACGATCCTGGTGAAGCCCGGTGAGATGATCGCCTTGGACGGAGTGGTCACCGCCGGGAACAGCGCGGTGGACGAGGCCACCATCACCGGTGAACCCTTGCCGAAGGATAAGCGCGTGGATGATCTGGTCTACGGAGGCACACTGAACCGATCGGGCGCACTGGAGGTGCGCACTACACGGTCCAACAAGGACACCACGCTGGCCCGGATCGTACAGCTCACCTTCGCGGCACGTGCCAACCGCAGCCATGCCCAGCGCTTCATTGAACGCTTCGCGCGCATCTACACACCGTCCGTACTGGTGCTGGCCATCCTATTGGTGGTGATCCCCGTTGTGGTCTTGGGCCTGCCTTTCGATCCTTGGTTCCGGCAGGCCATCACCATTCTGGTGATCGCCTGTCCGTGTGCCTTGGTCATCAGCACGCCGGTGGCCATCTACAGCGCCATTGGCAATGCCGGGTCGAAAGGCGCGGTGATCAAGGGCGGCAAATACCTCGAAGCATTGGCGGAGCTGAAAGTGGTCAGCCTGGACAAAACACGCACGCTCACGTACGGCAAGCCGATCGTGTCGGATGTGATCACCTTCGGCGATACCACGGAAGCCGAATTGCTGGGCTGCGCTGCCGGTGCGGAACTTTTCAGCGAGCATCCGCTGGCGGAAGCGATCGTGGCGCGCTCTCGGGCGGATGGTCATGATCCGCATGCCGTGGAGAATTTCAACAGCACCATGGGCAAAGGGATCCATGCCGAATGTCTGGTCTGCGACCATGATGCGATCCTGGTGGGCAAATTGGATTTCATAACCGAGAACAGGAAAGCCCAACCCGAGGCGGTGAAAGCCGTAATGGACCTGCAAGGGCAAGGGAAGACCGCCATCGTGGTGAGCTTCGCCGATGAAGTGGCCGGGGTCTTCGGCCTTACGGATCGCTTGCGGGAAGACAGCAAGCAGGCCGTAGGAGAGATCAAGGCCATCGGGCTTTTGCCTGTGATGCTCACCGGGGACAACCAGTATGCAGCGGAGGAGGTCGCGAAGCAAGTGGGCATCCAGCAAGCCTATGGCGCGTTGCTTCCGGAGGATAAGGCCGCACGCATCGTGGACCTTCAAGCAAGCATCGGCCCTGCGGCCCATGTGGGCGATGGCGTGAACGATGCGCCCGCCTTCGCCACTTCCAGCGTGGGCATCGCCATGGGGGCCTTGGGCAGCGACACGGCCATAGAGACCGCGGATGTTGCGCTGATGAACGATGACCTGCGGCTGATCCCTTATCTGGTACTCTTGGCTCGGGCCTCGTTGCGCCGGATCCGGTTCAACACCGCGTTGGCCATCGTGGTGAAATTCCTCTTTCTGCTGCTGGCCGTATTCGGCAAAAGCAATTTGGTGCTGGCGATCGCTGCCGATGTGGGGGTTACCGTGATCGTGATCCTCACCAGCCTGCAGTTGATGCGCTGGAAACCGGCGTGACCCCTGTTGTGCGACCAGGTCCACGTCCGGTGCAAGGCGACCATGCCGCTCTCGACCCACTACACGGAGGCTTACCTACTGAACCTTGTTCACTGGGAATGGATGCGGAAAACCGCAATTGGGTCCTTGTATGTCCGTATTATCCGTGGTTAACGCCTCACCACCCATGCTGTTGGGCATTCAAGATCATGCGAGTACGACCATCATGATCCATTCTTCTTCAGTTCGAATATCACCCAGTGGCTCCGTGGTTCCAGCAGAAATATTCGCAGTTCCTCCGCCCAACCCTACATTCGGCACCCGAAAAACACGCACATGGCAGACCAGAAGGAACTAGACGCGCATTACACCACCATGGACAAGATCTTCCGGCTCAGCTTGGGAGAGAAAGGTGGATACAGCGGTGCGCGCTTCGATGGCGACTTCAGCATGACGCTGGAACAAGCACAAGAGAAGAAGCATAAATTCATCTGGGACCACCTCAACATCAAGAAGGGCAGCAAGGTGCTGGACATCGGCTGCGGCTGGGGCGCCTTTGTGAACTATCTTGAGGAGCACGGTGCCGATGGCTACGGCGTAGTGCTCGCACAAGGCCAGGCCGATGCCTGCAAGAAGAACGGCTTGAACGTTCACCAAATGAACTCCAAGGACATCACGCCGGACACCTTCGGGAAGTTCGACGCGGTAGCCGCGATGGGCAGCCCGGAGCACCTCTGTTCCGTGGAGGAATACAAGGCCGGCAAGCAAGAAGAGATCTACAAGACCTACTTCAAGCAGATCAGCGACCTGCTGCCCGTGGGTGGCCGTTTTTACTGCCAGACCATGGTCTTCGGCCCCAACATGGTGAAGTTCGAGGACATCAAATTCGGGCAGACCAACGTGTACAAGAAGAAGCACGAGTACAGCAATGAAGAGCTGATGGACCTCGTGTGCGACGTGTTCCCCGGCTCATGGCTCCCCTACGGAAGCGAGGGCATGATAGAACCGGCGAAGGAGCACTTCAAGCTCGTCTCCATCGACAGTGGCCGCTTGGACTACATCGAGACCATCGACCGTTGGACCAAGGCCTTCAACAAATTCAACTTGGAGAAATACATGCTTTACGGCACCCTGCTGCCGAAGCTCTTCAGCAGCGATTTTCGCAAGTGGGTACGCCGCTATAAGATCCAGCCCAACCTGCAGGTGTTCGAGAAGGAAGTGTTCGAGCACTACCGGATGGTGTTCGAGAAGGTGAAGGATTGATCGATCTCCTGGCAACGGGGGATCCTGCTTCTACTTGCGTTCACGGTCATTTATTCCGTGCGATGCACGGCATGGCTCCAGGATGCAGCAGATCTCGTTCTGAGGTCACTTAACAACCTGGGTGTTGGATCAGGTCCGCACTCGTTGTATTCTCGACCAAGCGATCAGCAACATTCATCAGCATTCCGATACTCGGCCGATCAAGGCCGAGTTGATCGTGGAGTTTATCCTGCCAGCCCTGAACTTTGATGCGTCGAAGCACAACACGACCTAAAAAGCCGTCCCATGTCACTGCGCATACTCCTCTCGTCAGCCACCCTGTTCGTACTATCCGGTGCAGCATTCGCGCAGCCCACTACCATGTGGTCCGCCAATGCCAATACCGCTTGGTACAACGGAACGGAGACGCAATTCACCATCACTACTCCCGAGCAGCTTGCAGGCCTTTCGGTTCTCGTGGCCGGCGGGAACGGCTTCACCGGAAAGACCATCAACATCGCGAACGACCTGGACCTCGGCTCCCATCTGTGGACGCCGATCGGGCCGGACTACATGCTCCCATTCTCGGGAACCGTACACGGCAATGACCATGTCATCAGCAACCTCTTCATTGTAATACCCGGCGGTGATTGGATGGGATTGTTCGGCATGTGTACCAATAGCACGCTCAGCAACATCGTGTTGGCGAACACCTACCTGCGCATAAGTGATACCGCAGGTTCATTGGTCGGCAACTTCTCTACCAACAGCACAATGACGGATTGCCACGCCACCGGGGTGGACATCGTCGCCACTGCGTATAACGTCGGCGGATTGGTAGGCAGCTTGGTCACTAACTCCACCATGCTTCGCTGTTCCTCAACGGGATCGGTGACCGGTGTGAACCAGATCGGAGGGCTGGTCGGTTCTCCTTGGGACCTCTCGGACATTTCAGAATGCTGGTCAGCTGGCACGGTGAGCGCTGACTATCTCGCGGGCGGCCTCATCGGGTACTGCACCTTCGCATTTGGCCCCGGCCGCTACAACACCTTGAACAACTGTTATTCACGCGCGAATGTCACCGTACTGAACGGCAGAGGCGGCGGCCTTTACGGTGGCACGGACGCCAACCTGATAGCCAGCAACTGCTACTCCACCGGCACCGCCACAGGTGCTGAGCTGATCGGCGGCTTTATCGGCGCTGCAGGCAGCATGAGCGTGACCAACTCCTACTGGGACACCCAGTCCTCAGCGCTGATCGACGGTATCGGAGGCTGGACCGGCACGCAGACTGCACAGGAGATCACCGGCAGGACCTCGGCAGAAATGAAGTCTGCGGAAATGGTAAGCCTGCTCAACGCCGCACAAGCACCTGCCCCATGGACTATCTATCCTTCCATTAACGATGGCTATCCAATACTTGCCAGTATGTCGGTCGGGATCCCGCAGCATGCGTCCGTGGCCGTGGAGCTTATAGTATCCCCTGCTCTTTTTGATGCCACCGTTCGGATTGGGTCGAATGCAGGTCTATTCAAGTGCAACATATTCTCGGCTACCGGGAAGTTGGTCCGTGCCATTGATCTCAACAGCACCAGTGCTGTGCTGGACCTGCGCGAACTCGCTGCCGGCACGTATATCCTGGAGGTGACCACTGGCCAAGGCAAAGCCACTCAACGTATCGTAAAACAATAGGACGCTCTTGGCTAGCAGTCAGCGCGCTGCTTGCGTCTGGTCCGGTTTGGGTGGTAGCACACTTACTTCGTAGAGCACAGGGGTCCATGGCGGGACAATACCGCTGGAGGATCCCGTTGGACCGAACGCCAGGTCTGACGGCAGGATGAACCGCCCATGACCACCTTTCCGGGGTAAAAGGCTTGTGGCGATCTCCATGCCCTTCACCACTTGTCCGGGATCACCTAAACGAAAGGTCAGCCCGCCGGTGCTCTCTGCTTCCTTGTCGAACACCTTACCGTTGTCCAAGAAGGTGGCCGTGTAAGCAATGGTCACCAGCTCTCCATAACTCACTCGAGCTCCTTGCTTGGCATCAGGTGCCAAACTGTACCACAGGCCATACGCCTTACGCCAATGCTGCGCAGTATCGGCCAAGTACACACCTAAAATGCTATCCTCGTCGAGTTCCGTGCGTGCTTGTAGCAGTGCTTCTTGCATCATGCGCGATTGTTCCAAGGAACGCATGGCACGCATGGCTAATTCCAGCTCGATCCACATGGTATCAACCGCACTCGCTGGCCTGATCGCTCCGAATTCGGCCCACGGAAGTTTACCGGCCTGCAAAAGCACGGTGGCACTATCGCCTGAGTGTAGTTTGGTGAAATAGTCCGCAGCACCGGGGGCACCTGCCATGCCGTACCAACGTTCGGTGCTGAAGAGCGAACCGGGAGCTGCATCCTTTAATGACATGCGCACCCGGACCATCACGCTATCACTGTCGGTCGGGAAGCGCTCACCTTCGCCCAGCGTGTTCAATCTCCAATATACCCCGTCACTCACGCGCGAACCACCCGGTAATGGCGAAGGTCCACAAGCTGCCAGCAAGCAAATGGCGATAACCGGCAACACGCCCCTCCTCATTTCCTCAAAGCGACCAATCCCACATGGTAAACAATGGTACTGCGCATGGGGATCTTATCACGATCGCCGAGCAATCCGAATGCGAGCGCGCTTGGGATCACCAACACGGCGCTATCACCGACCGAAAGGTGCTGCACACCTTCCTGCAACCCACTTTCAACATCGGCATGCTCTATCCGGAACGAGGCAGGACCTTGATCCGCGGAGGAATAGCATGTATCGCCGTTCAACAGGAATACCGCGTAATTAAGCACCGCAACTTGTCCCGGACGGGCCGTGTCGCCTGGCACGTCACGCACCAGCTTCCAACGGAGCCCCGTGCCGGATGAATTCATTCGGGTCTCCTGTCGTTCCAGCCAGTCCTGGATATCCTGCTCCTCCCGGGTGGCCATGTTCTTATTCTCGTCCAAGAGTCGGTTATCCACGGGCGCTGAGCCATTGCCGACACGGGCGGGCGGCGGTGCGGTCCCATTGCCGCAGGCCGCCAGCAAAAGCAGGATCAACGGAGCGATCGCCTTCATGCGGGATGCTTGGCCAGAAAAAGGGGCAGTTCCATCTTCAGCTTTGCAACGGTCACGGCCAAAGGCAGCGTTGACTTTCCGCCTGCGGCATTGGCATGCCCGCCTCCTTCAAAATGTGCTGCCAAGAATTCATTCACAGGCAATTTGCCTTTGGAACGAAGGCTCAACTTGACAAGGCCATTGCGTTCTGCCAGCAATACGCTTAGGCGCACACCACGGATGCCAAGTCCGTAGTTGACCAAGCCTTCCGTATCACCGGGAGAGTAATGGAACCGTTCGTGATCCTCCTTGGACAGTGCGATCACCGTGGCTTCGTTACCGGGCATCATTTCCAAGCGTTCGCTCAACGCGAAGCCGATCAGGCGCATGCGCTCCAAGCTGTTATCGTCCATGATAGCGGCATGGATGGACTCCGGCTTTGCACCTCGTTCCAGCAGGTCCGCGGCCACACGCAAGGTGTGCGGGGTGGTGCTCGGGAACCGGAAAGAACCCGAATCGGTCATGATACCCGTGTACAGGCTGTTCGCAGCATCAGCATTGATGCTCTTTCCCATGCCCAATGCGTCCACCACATCATGCACCATCTGGCAGGTGGAGGATGCCTTAACGTCCGAAAATGCAACACGCGCAAAATCGTCAGGATCGCGATGGTGATCAATGAGCACCTTCAGCGGGTGCGCCCGGACCGCAGCCTCCAAGCCTTCCACGCGGTCCTGACGGTTGAAATCCAAGCAAAAAAGAAGATCCGCCGAGGCGATCATTTCCGCACATGCCTTCGGAGCGCTGATATGATCTATTGCTTCGCCATAACCAGGCATCCAGTGCAGGTTGCGCGGTGCGGGATTGGGAAGAATCACTTGTACGTCATGGCCTTCGGCGCTTAATACAGCTGCTAAGCCGGTGGTGCTACCCACGGCATCGCCGTCCGGGTTGAAATGCGTAACGAGTGCGATCCTACGTGGGGAACGGAGCAGATCGGCAAGCGCCGCGACCTGCGCGGCTGGTGCTGAGGGATGGGCCATGGGCGGCAAAAGTAGCCGCTCCGATCCGCGTGGAAAGCCCTAAAACCCGATATTCGGCGTAGGCATGTGCTCTATCAGAATACCCAAACAACCAATGTCGCGAGTGGATTTTTTCCCTTTACCCTCGGGTATGCCTGGGGCTGTGACCTCGATAGCGATCCGCTTTGTGGATGTAGCGGTGAACTCGATGTCCTGTGACCCACCCTGCTCAGCACTGTCCCAGATCACTTTGCGCATATCGGCATAAGTGGCTGAGGCCTGTGTGCTGCTTCCTTCCGCAGGGGCGCTTTTGGCTTCGCGTACTTTTTCGATCAGTCGCACGTGGATGCTGTCACCGAGCACTTTCTCATCGTAGGAAAATGAAATGTGGTAATCCTGGCCTTTATAAACGATGATGTTGAGCTCGGTAGGCTTGCCGACCTGCACACTGGCACCTCGGCTTTGGCCATTGATGCTGAAACGCGCATCACTTGCACGTTGGGCACCTGTCCAATATTCGGAACATTCACTCTGGGCGCTGGCCAGTACAACGCTCGCGCACGCTGCGGCGGAAAGGATGGTTCGCAATTTCATGGCGTCCTCAGGCGTTCGGAAGGGCTTTCTTATCCTCCGGTCGGACGATGTCCTCCCGAAGTTCTTCCAGTGCATTCTTAAGCAGTAAATAACCTTCTGCGGACATGACCACTTTTACATCGTCGCCCAATATGGGCCTGCCGCTGGGTGATGCACCCACATGGGCTGAGCGCACCACGGGGAACGTGTCGTAGATATCACGGATCGCAAGTAGCCTGCTTTGGATGTTAAGCACTACTGGATCAGTGGGATATGCGCCCATGAGATCGATCAAATGGTTGAGGCTTGCCTTTTGTTCCGCAAGGGTCATGATCAAAGGGTCTTCAGGGTCGAAGTGAGGCATATCGTGCGCCACCAAGTGCATACTTTCAACCCATCCACCAGCCAGCACCAGCGAAAGTACCGGCCCCATTTCATTCTCTTGCAACCTGCGGTACGAAGCCAAGTAAGCCTCATCACTGATCACGTCCAAGGAATCACCATTGGCAAGGTTCCGCTCCAATCGTGCCAGGTCACCTCCGTTGAATGATCCGGCCAAGCCCAGATCCCCCCCCAACGTTTTACAGGTCATGAAATAGCGCGCTACCTCACTCGATAATTGGAAGCTGCTTGCATACGCAAGATCGGTGGCATAGACACCGAAGTTGAGCGCACGTTTGGGTGTGGTATTGTAATGAACGAGATTCCCGGCGGGATTCATCATCCGCTTTTGTCCTTCTCCGCTCATCGTCCGCACCACGTGGAACAGTTCGTTGGGAGTAGGCATTTGGTACAACACCTTAGCCACCACCCTGCCCGTGTCAGCAACGGCTACAGTTGCATCGTTTACGGGGACCTCCACAGGGGTACACGCCGCAAACAGCACGGTCACACCGAGTGCTTTCAAAAATCCTGGCCGTGAAACCGTGTTCGACATGTTTGAACGAAATTCGATATCTCTTCAACGAAAGTTCCAACCAAAGAGTTCCTGCGTCGCCCAAACAAGTACTTTCGCGGCCGATTTTTCAACCAATCAGCAAAATGGCAACCAACAGAACGTTCACCATGATCAAGCCGGAAGCCATGGCAGCCGGACATGCGGGCAAGATCCTGGACATGATCACCAGCAAAGAGTTCCGCGTAGTGGCTTTTAAGTACACCCGCCTTTCAGCCTTGGAGGCCGGAGCGTTCTATGCCGTTCACAAGGAGCGGCCTTTTTATGGTGAACTCGTGGACTACATGGCGAGTGGGCCCGTTCTGGCCGCCATTCTGGAGAAGGACAATGCAGTTGCGGACTTCCGCACGTTGATCGGTGCCACCGATCCGGCCGAAGCGGCTGAGGGTACGTTGCGCAAGCGCTTTGCCGAAAGCAAGGCCAAGAATGCTGTTCACGGAAGTGACAGTGATGAGAACGCGGCCATAGAGGGCGCGTATTTCTTCAGCGGCAGGGAACAGTTCTAGTACCGGGTCGCACGTTAACGATCCGACGTGGGACGCAAGCCGGACCACACGTCTCAATCGTTCCTATTACCCGCCTTTGCGGAAGTTGCCTTCCAGCGGTCGTTCGCGCGGTCGGCATCACCCATCCGCTCGAAAGGGTCCAATAGGACCTGTACCACTTCTTCCAAAGGGATCGGCAATACGAACGTGTATTGCCGATCGGTCCATTGCCATGGTGACAGTGTGTTCCATTTCAGCCCTGCCGGCTGTTCCTTCCGCGCGCCCAGCATCAACGAAAGTGGGATGTTGAAGAAGAGTGTATCACCAGAGGTTGTCCGCACTTCCACATCCAAGGGCATCAGCAGCAAGCCTTGGTTCGCCAGCACGACAACCGTACTGTCATTACGCCCCTTAACTGTGTCCACGGCTTGGTCCAAGCTCCGCACCGTGTTCAGCATTTCCTTGAAATACCAGCCGAGCTGTAGGCCGCTTTCCTTTTCCATGGCGCGCTGCACGTCCACCGGGCCAGGATGCTTGAAACCACAAGTGTTGAAATAGCGGCGCAGGCCACGGTGCAGCGTGCTGTCGCCGATAACGGCACCGAGCTGATCCAGCAGGAACTCCCCCTTACTATATGCAGTCACGCTGTATGCCCTGTTGGTGGCGAAATGATCGGCCTCCACGGACATCGGCTCATTGTCCGGCTGGGTCAAGAAATTGAGGTATCTGAGACGCGAAGCGGCATGGTCCCTTCCGGTTTTGGAAGCCGGGAGTAAGCGGTGGATCACCTCTTCCCCTGCATATTCGGAGAAGCCTTCGTCCATCCATGGATAGCTCAGTTCATCGCTGGCAAGTACTCCGTAGTACCAATTGTGGGTAAGCTCGTGCAAGGAAGTGCCGATCAAACTGCCCAACCGGCGCTCCCCGGTGATCAGCGTGAGCATGGGATACTCCATCCCTCCATCTCCGCCTTGCGCGAAGGTGAATGTCGGCCATGGGTAGATCCCGAAATCCTTGTTGAGCAATTCCACGGCTTGTACCATGTATGCCGGTAATAGTCCCCATGTCACCTTGAATTCAGGCCGGTCCTGATAGATGAACCGCAATAAAGGCCCGTTGGGGACCTGGGCGGTCACGTTCGTGTAATGCGGGTCGGCGCTCCATGCGAAATCGTGTACGCGCGGTGCGCTGAAACGCCAGGTCAGCTTGCCATCCTTCCGTTTCTGCGGTTTGGTACAGGGAGCATAGCCATGACCGATCTGATCCGCATTGGAAAGGACACCGGTGGCCGCCACCGTGAATGAACTGTCAAGCGTGACGGCCACCTCGTAGTCGCCCCACTCTCCATAGAACTCGCGGCCCACATAAGGGTCAGCGTGCCAGCCGCGTTCATCGTAAACCGCGACTTTGGGGAACCATTGCGTCATGCTGTAGGCGATACCCTCCGCGGAGTTGCGACCGCTGCGCCGTATTTGAAGCGGCACTTGGCCTGTAAAACGCAGGGATAATTGCGTCGAATCACCCGGCTGCAAGGCATGCGGCAACCTTGCACGCAGTACGGTACCCAACGGTTCGATGGTCACAGGCACTCCGTCCTGTTGCATCGAAGAACATTCCAAGTCTCCCCTTTCGCCCGGCTTTAGCGCTGCTATGCGGTCGCCGACGCGGAAGTCCGGATCGACCACGGATCGTGAGCGCACGTCCATTTCACTGCCCGGCTTGAACGCGTTGAAGTACAGATGAAAAAATAATTCACCTAAGGTGTCCGGGCTATTGTTCACATACTTCAGCTCCTCTGTGCCGTTGAACAGGTGCGTTGACACATCGAGGTCCACGGCGATGGAACAGGTGATCCGTTGCTGCCAGCCTTCGCACTGGGCGAGAAGAGAACCGGTGACCAATGTGAGAACGGTGGTCAATAGAGCGTACCGCATGCCACAAAGATCGCCCCGAAGGCGCGGAACTAAGAAAGCAAGCGCTGGCGCAAGGCGAATTCCAACTGACGGTTGGATTCTAGCAATTGCGACGTCAGCGCCGATTGCGCATCCTGGGCTTGAAGTGAGGCATGTGCATCTCTTACCGCAGTGCGCACGGCATCCACTTCCCAAGGCTTGCTGATGTAGTGGCAGACACCCGCATTGTTAAGTGCATCCACAAGCGATCGCAGATCCGCATGCTCAGTTATCAGCATGCGCTTCGCGCGTGGATGACGCTGTTTCACCTGCCCTAAAGCATCACTACCCAAAATTCCCGGTAACAGTTGTTCGCAGATCACCACGTCCGTCCGACCCTCGGCCAGGATCTCCCAAGCCTCCTCCATGGAACCAGCTAAGCGAACATCAAAATCACAGGCGAAAGCCGATGCAAAGGTTTGGCGATTGGTAGCGTTGCCGTCAATGAACAGCACGTTAGCGCGATCTTCCACCAGCGATGCCGGCGTATTCATACGGATGGGTTGCATGGCAGGTCAGAAACTGATTGTTTGTTTCTCTTACGCGGGAAAAGGGAAAATGTTCGTTCAAGAGGAAATAAACTAACGATCGTTTGCAAGATCTTCGACCCGGGCAGCTACATTGGCTGCCCGCTGCGCAAATTGCTCCACGCTGCGCCTACACACCTTCATACACTAAGCCCTCCATGGGTGGAACCACGGTCCGTGAAATGGCTTTTCGTGCGGAATTGCTCCGTTTGACCATCCCTGCCCATGGTCTACGTTTCCGGGAACTCATGGATACGCTCCCGCCCGAGCGGTTTTTGGATACTATTCAAGTCCAGCTGGAGGAATACGCCAAATTGCGCAACCCGAGCCGCAAGCTTTCCGAGGCTGAGATCCAAGCCGAAGTAGTTTCAATTTTGGGCGGCGAGGATCCGGAAACCTATGGCACTTGGGTCCATTATCCATGGTCGGACCGTTTGGTGCACACCTTACCCGAAGCCGAATTCGCCTTCGTGCGCACCAACAGGAACAGGAACAAGATCACTGCTGAGGAGCAGGAGAAACTGTCCAGGCTCAAAGTGGGCGTGATCGGCCTGTCAGTGGGGCAATCGGTCAGCCTCGCTATGGCCTTGGAACGTTCCTTCGGCGAGATCCGCCTAGCCGATTTCGACACCTTGGACCTGAGCAACCTCAACCGCCTGCGTAGCGGCATCCATAACCTGGGGCTCAATAAAGCGCTCATGACGGCGCGCGAAATAGCGGAACTCGACCCCTATCTGAACGTGGTGTGCTACACGGACGGTCTTACCAAAGAGAACATGGATGCCTTTTTTACGGAAGGTGGCCAATTGGATGTGCTTGTAGAGGAATGCGATAGTGTGGAAATCAAGATCCTGGCGCGGCAAAAGGCCAAGACTTTGGGCATTCCCGTGGTGATGGACATGAGCGACCGCGGATGCTTGGACATCGAACGCTTCGACCTGGAACCGGAAAGGCCGTTGATGCACGGCTGGATCGACCACTTGGACCTGGAAGCAGCCTCGCGCCCTATGAGTGCCGAAGAGAAAGTGCCGTACATGTTGCCGATCACTGGGGTGGACACCTTGAGCCCGCGCATGAAGGCCTCGGTGATCGAGTTGGGACAGACCGTGAGCACTTGGCCACAGCTGGCGACCAGCGTGGTGCTCGGGGGGGCCTTGGCCGGTGATGCGGTGAGGCGTATCGCATTGGGGCATTTGCAAAGTTCCGGTAGGTGGTATATCGACTTGGACGAACTCGTAGCGGACAAGGCCACAACTTCCTCCATCGGGCTGCAAAAGATGCCTGCAGCTTTCGACCTTTCTCAACGTCTTCTTGAAGAGATCCAGAATTGGCTTGGCCAAGCTCCTGCTGATGCGATCGCTTTGGATAAACTCGCGTTAGAAGCGCTTTTAAAAGCCGGTGGGCTGGCGCCGAGCGCTGGCAATGTGCAACCATGGAAGTTCTTGTGGGAGAAAGAACGGTTGGTCCTTTTACATGACACTACGAGGTCATTCTCCCAGCTGGACCCCGATCATCGCATCGCGTACATCGCACTTGGTGCCTGTATGGAGAACATCGCGCTCAAGGGCAAGGAGCTCGGATTTCAGGTCGCTATTGAAATGGATGGAGCGCCCGCACCTTGCATTGCCTCCTTTTGCTTTCGCGAACTTCCCAGTGGTGGGCAAGATCAAACCGAGTGGGATGGCTTGGCAGCGCAGATCCCTACGCGATGTACGGACCGAAAGATCTCACGCTCCGGGCCGTTGGCTCAAGAAAGCCGGCAACGGATCCTAGCCGCTTCCAATTCGATGCCAGGAGTGCAGGGAAAGCTTTATACCGAGCCCGCGGATCTGGCTGAGATCGGGGCGATCTACGGCGCAGCGGAACGTATCCGTGTGTTGAACGGAACAGCGCACGAGCAATACTTCAGCCGTGAGATACGCTGGGATATTGGATCGGTCCAGGCAACAAAGGATGGGTTGGATATCGCCACTTTGACCAATGGGCCTATGGATCTAGCCGTTCTGCGCGTTGCTGCGGATCCACGGACACGGGAGTTACTCGCATCCTGGGGAGGAGGAAGGAATTTGGAACTCGCAGCGGAAGCAGCGGTCAGGAACAGCGCAGCCGTACTGTTGGTCTCGATCACCGCAGGCGACATACAGGCTGTTCTTTCCGGCGGCCGTGTTGTTGAACGGACCTGGTTGGCAGCAACGGAATGCGGCTTGGCGGTGCAGCCTATCTGCTCCCCCATTTTCCTATCGCACCTATTGCCTCACCGGTTGCCCGAACTATCCGTTTCTGAAGAAGCGGAACTGAAAGGACTGAGGTCGCGCATGAACCGCCTTTTCGGAACAGGTGCGAACGCGTCGATGCTCTTTCTGATGAGGCTTTCAATAGCGGAAGCGAATGTCGTCCGATCACTCCGCTTGGACATCGAGGATGTGCTGGCCAAGAGAAACATACACCCTAATTAGCGCCAATGGAAGAAGTTACGCTGATCGCATTTCGTGCACCTGAACATCCTTCGCTGTGTGAGGAGTTCATCGTGGAACACATGAAGGTGTTGGAAGACTTCGGGATCTCCAACGTGACCAAGAGCAACGGGGATTGGCATCTGGACCCTGGTTGCTTTGTGATCGTGGCCATGCACCCGCTTTTAGGCATGGTCGGCGGGATACGTCTGCAATTGGATCATGAAGGGTCGAAATTGCCGATGGAGCTCGCCGTTGGCCAACAAGACCCTAAGGTCGGGGAACTCCTCACAGGGATCCGTGCATTGGGGAACGGGGAAGTTTGTAGCCTTTGGAATGCGAACAGGTATGCTAACCGGGGCGTACCCGTGTTGCTAAGCCAAGCAGTCACTGCTATCTCCTACCCGGCTGGCATGACCCGCATGGTCTGTTTGGTGGCTCCTTACACGAAAAGGCACCCGAGCAATAATGGCTTCGTTATCGTGGAAGAAGTAGGCGACAAGGGTGTATTTGCTTACCCGCGTCCTGACTTTCAAGGCATTGTAATGCTCAACCCCGATACGCATTTGCTCAGTTATGCACACCCCTTGCAACGCGCTGTCTTAATGAGCTTGAGGGTCCGGCCTGAGCAGACCAGGACAGAACAGCCTGGACGGGTCCCTTTGGAGGTGCATTATCGGTTGCGCGTCCAAGCTGACGAGCGCAACATGGAAGCATTCCGCCAAATTGACGAAGAGCGTAAGAGGAACATAGCGCTCACCGCGTAACCGCTGGACCGTTGGTACCGTACTAAGGTGCCATGGTCATTTGCCGCATTTCCGGGCTATTACGCGCGATCGCGCTGATAGCCATCTCCGTATGGTCCGGTCATACGCGTTGTAACGCTACAGCTGTTCCACCTCAAAGCGTTTATACCTATACAGGCGAAGCCGCTTCCTCCTATTTAGGTAGCCATCTCTCCGTATTACAGGATAAAACCGGGGAACTGACCATTCAAGACGTGGCCAGTTCATCGGCCTTTTCGCCAGAAAGCCGTGACATTCCCGACTTCGGGATCAGTTCCTCCGCATACTGGGCCAAGCTGACCCTGACGAACGACTATAGCATGAACAGGATGTTCTTGCACCTTGCACATAGTGAGATCGATGAGCTGGACATTTATCAGGTCTCGCAGAGTGGCGCTGTCCAACATGTTGTTCACGCTGGGCAGACGCGCCCGGTGAATAAGAGCCGACAGCCCTATTCGGAGTTTGCCTTTCCGCTGGATATTCCAACAGGCGCCAATGCCACGATCTTTTTAAGAGTGGCCAGTTCAAAGCAGCTCAGACTTCCCTTGACCTTGGAATCCCCAATGGGTTTCAGCATTGGCCAGCAATCACGGTCCTTGTTCATGGGTAGTTACTTGGGGATCATGCTTGTCATGGCCCTTTACAACCTCTTCATCTTCTTCTCTACCCGGGAAAGGGCGTATGCGATCTACGTCCTATACATCCTATTGGTGGGTTCTACCCAACTGGCGTTCTTCGGGATACTCTCATTCTCGATCTTCCAGGATCTTCCATGGCTATCCTCCCACGCGTCGCTGTTCCTCACTGGATTCACCGCCTTCGCGGCAGGCGAATTCATGACCCGTTTCATACATGTTAAGGATCACATTCCACGTGCGCTGACCCTGAAGTGGATCCTTTATGCGGTCCTTACGTTCCCCATGGTGCTGGATATCCTGGGTTACTCAGAAATGGCATACCGCAGCATGCAAGGAGCAGCACTCTTGTTCGCTCTCTTCCAGCTTGTCGTGATCGCGCGGATCGCTTTTACGGGTTCGCGGCCCGCACGCTTTTTCCTGATCGCCTGGATCTCCTTCCTGGTCGGCATCATTACGTTCATTTTGAAGGATGTGGGCGTTCTTCCTTTCAATGATGTCACCCGTTTCGCCATGATCATCGGTTCCGCGGTGGAGGTGGTGCTCCTTTCCTTGGGTCTTGCGGACAAGATCAACGTGCTCCGCGCCGAGAAAGAACGCAACCAAGAGCGAGCCCTTGTCCTAGCGAAGGAGAACGAACGCATGGTCCTTGACCAGAACGTATTACTGGAGGAAAAGGTCGACGAACGGACCCATGCACTCCAAGCGAGTAACGATCACTTGAAACGCACGCAGACCCAGTTGGTACAATCAGAGAAAATGGCCTCCTTGGGTCAGCTTACGGCCGGCATCGCACACGAGATCAACAACCCCATCAACTTCATCAGCAGTAGCATCAAACCATTGAAACGCGACCTTTTCGAACTGAAAGAGGTTCTAGATGCCTACCGCGATGCTCGCATTAATGGCCGCGATCTGGACCAGGTCAAGGCTTTAGAGGAGCGGATCGGGCTGGATATCACCGTGAAGGAGGTGGAGGATATCCTCTCGAGCATGGAAAGTGGCGCCGCACGAACGTCCGAGATCGTCCGTGGGCTACGTACCTTCAGTCGTTTGGATGAATACGACCTGAAGACGGCGGATGTTAACGAGGGTATCAGAAGTACACTGGTAGTTCTCGCTCCGCAAGTCCGGGATACGGTCTCCATTGATCTTGACCTGCAACAACTTCCTCCGGTGGAGTGCTATCCAGGCAAGTTGAACCAGGTCTTCATGAATTTGCTGAACAATGCTGTTTTCGCCGTGAAGCAAAAGCACGGAACAGCGGGTGGGAAGGTTCGCGTAGCTTCGTACATCTTCGAAGACAATGTCATCTTCGAAGTACAGGACAACGGCACTGGCATGGATGAAGCGACCCAACAGCGTTTGTTCGAGCCCTTCTTCACCACCAAGGACGTGGGTGAAGGCACTGGCTTGGGCTTGAGCATTGTACTTACCATCATTGAAGACCACCAAGGCAAGATCACAGTACAGAGCAAGCCGGGTGAAGGAACCACCTTCACCATTACCATTCCGTTGGAACAAACTGAGCGGTACGCCAAACGCGCATAAAATGGACAACGAACGGATCAAAGTGCTCTATGTGGACGACGAGGAGGGCAACCTCACCGCTTTCAGGGCGTCGTTCCGCCGGGACTTTGATGTGCACACGGAGAACAGTGGTGTCTCGGCTATTGCCTTCCTGGATAAGAACCCGGTACATGTTGTGATCAGTGATCAGCGCATGCCGGGAATGACCGGTAGCGAATTCCTGGCCATTGTCCGTGTACGATGGCCGCGCTCAGCACGGCTACTGCTTACCGGCTTTTCCGACATCGAGGCCGTTATCGATGCTGTGAACCATGGCGGTATACATGCCTACATCACCAAGCCTTGGGACCCCACGGACCTGCGTTTACGCATCGAGCAAGCCTACGAGGTACATGCCTTGCGCGAGGAGCGCGAACGCATGCATCAACGCTACCGCCAAGTTTTCGACGCTTCAGGCGACCCTATCGCCTTGCTCGATTCCTCCGGCAAATTGCACGATGTTAACCGCGCTTGCGAGGAACTACTGGGTAGGTCCCGGCACACCTTGTTAAGCGGTCCTGTGTCGGAATATGTGATCGATCTTCCCGCTACGGTCAAGCGGATGCGCGAGCAAAGGAAAGGCCGGACCACTGCCAACCTGGAACTGGAATTGCGTGACGCAGAAGGCAGACCCGTGACCTGCTTGGCCACATTGACCCTGGTGGGCCGGACGGAAGATGGACATGGATTGTTCCAGGCCATGGTAAAGGATATCTCAGAGCAGAAGCGTGCCGAAATGGCACTTAAGCGCACCAATCATGAACTGGACCAACGCGTGGGGGAACGCACGGCCCAGTTGCAAACAGCATTGGACGATCTCAGTGATTTCTCCTATTCCGTAGCACACGACCTGCGCTCCCCCCTGAAGAACATCAAAACGCTTAGCGAACATCTCGTTGGCATGGCCGCAGAACGCGGGGACGTGGAAGAACGGGATCTCAGCCAGCGGATACACAAAGGGAGCAATCGATTGATCGCGCTGGTCGACGATCTTCTGCGCTTTGCACGTACCGACAGCCAGACCATCCAGCGCGGCCTGGTGGACATCGGTGAGCTTGCCCGCGACTGCATCGCCAACACCGCGATGGAAAAGTCGCATGCGCGTTTCGTATTGCCTGAGCCAGGAACTGCATGGGTGCACGCGGATGGAGCGATGGTGCAAGTAGTGCTTAATAACCTGCTCGCCAATGCCTTGAAATTCACCCGGCTGCGCGACGAGGCCATGATCAAGGTGGAAGTGGCGAATGAGGGCAATGACACGATCGTTCGGGTAATGGACAATGGTGTGGGATTCGATAACGGCAAGAGCGAACAGCTTTTCGGGATGTTCAAACGCCTCCACCCCAATTCACAGTTCGAAGGGACCGGTATCGGCTTGGCATTGGTGCATCGTATCATGCAGAAGCACGGCGGTTCTGTAAAGGCGGAAGGTGTGCCCGACAAAGGCGCCACATTCACCTTGACGTTTCCTGGCCATGTGGCGGAAAACAGCCTGAAACTGGCAAGCTGATGAATCAGGGCAAACGCCCTTTCAAGATCAGTGCTGGTCGTAATCCACAATTACGCGGTCAGTCAAGGGATGGCTTTGGCAGGTGAGCACATAGCCGTCCGCAACTTCTTCATCCGTAAGGGCATAATTCATGTCCATGGATACTTTCCCCTCCACGATCCGGGCCTTACAGGTGCAGCATACCGCGCCCTTGCAAGCATAAGGCACATCAAGGCCAGCGGCTTCCGCCGTGTCGAGGATGCTATCACCCTTCGCCGCTACTTCGATCTCCGTTTCGTTCCCGTCCAGGATGATCTTCACCTTGGCCTTGCCTTTCAGTGGCAGATCCGCGCCTGTTGAAGCGGGAACTTCAGGTTTTTTCGCTTCAGTGGACAACGGGCTCGTGAAAAGTTCAATGTGGATACGTTTCTTTTCCACATTGAGCTTTTCCAGGGCCTCGCTCACGTTCACCATCATCGGTTCCGGACCGCAGATGAAGAATTCAGTGTCCGCATCGTCCTGCACGAAGCGGTGGGTGAGCGCGGCGGCCTTCTCCACCGTGATCATGCCATTGAAGAGCATGTCCTCATCCTTGCCGTAGGTGAGGATATGATGCACGTGCAGTCGGTCCCCGTATTTCGCCTGCAATTCTTCCAAGGCCTTGCGGAAAATGATGCGATCACTGTCCGTATTGCCATAGAAAAGGGTAAGCCTACCGAAAGGCTCGGTCCTGAGCACGGTCTTGATGATGCTGAGGATGGGTGTGATGCCACTACCCCCTGCGAAACAGACGTAATGCTTACGGTTCGCCGCATGGAGCAGGGTATAGAAGTTACCCATGGGCGTCATCACCTCCAGTCTGGAGCCGGGTTTGAGTTGTTCCACCAACTGCGTGGAGGCCCTTCCTTCTGCGACTTTTTTCACAGCGATGCGGATCTCGTCCGGGTCCAGCGGGCTGCTGCAGATACTGTATGAACGGCGCAGCTCTGTGCCGTTGACGTTCAATTTCAGGGTAAGATACTGCCCATGGATAAAGGCGAATTCAGCCTTTAGATCGGGTGGTATACGGAAGCCGATGGAGATGCTATCGGTGGTCTCCTGTTGGATATCGGCTACTTCAAGCGTATGGAAACGGGCCATTCGTACGGGTGTATCAAGCATAAGGGAAAATGGTCTCCCGCACCATGGAGCGGGGGGTGGACAAAAGTAGCGGCTGAAGGCCGCACACGAAAGAACGCGTGTCCTTGTTGCTTCAACCGCTCAACCGTACCTTAGCAACCGTAAATAACAGTGGCAATAAAGATGATGGAAAGCAACCAGGAAACCCTGTTCCAACAGAAAGTGGACGCGGAGCAAAAGATCGAGCCCAAGGACTGGATGCCGGCCGAATACCGCAAGAACCTCATCCGGCAGATCAGCCAACACGGACATAGTGAGATCGTGGGGATGTTGCCGGAAGGGAACTGGATCACCCGGGCTCCCAGCTTACGCCGCAAAACGGTACTGTTGGCCAAGGTTCAGGATGAAGCGGGCCACGGTCTGTACCTGTATAGTGCTGCAGAGACCTTGGGTATCGGACGCGATGAGCTGGTGGACCAATTGCTCAGCGGAAAAGCCAAGTACAGCAGCATCTTCAACTACCCCACCATTACCTGGGCGGACATGGGTGCCGTTGGCTGGTTGGTGGACGGCGCCGCCATCATGAACCAAGTGATGTTGTGCCGCACTAGTTACGGTCCGTATGCACGCGCCATGGTCCGGATATGTAAGGAGGAAAGTTTTCACCAGCGGCAGGGTTATGAGATCATGAATGTGTTGAGCCACGGTTCGCCCGAGCAAAAGGCGATGGCACAGGATGCGCTCGATCGCTGGTGGTGGCCCAGTTTGATGATGTTCGGTCCCAGTGACAAGGACAGTCCACATAGCGTACAGAGCATGAAATGGAAGATCAAGCGGCAGAGTAACGATGAGCTGCGCCAGATCTTCATCGACCGCACCGTGCAACAGGCCGAAGTGCTCGGCCTGAAGATCCCCGACCCGAAGCTGAAGTGGAATGAGGGAACCCAGCACTATGATTGGGGAGAGATCGATTGGGCGGAATTCTTTGATGTGATCAAAGGCAACGGGCCGTGCAACAAGGAGCGACTGACCGCACGCCAGAAGGCACATGCCGATGGGGCTTGGGTGCGCGAAGCAGCCTTGGCCTATGCAGAGAAGAAAGCGAAGAAAAAAGCAGCTTGAAGGGAGTCGATAGTCAATGGGTCTTGAGCCGTGAGTTCCGGATCATTCGACACCGATCATCAATCACCATCCACCGATCACGAGTATGAGCAACGAAAAGGACTGGCCTCTCTGGGAGATCTTCATCCAGAGCAAGCGCGGCTTGGACCACAAGCATGTGGGCAGCGTGCACGCCGCCGATGCGCAAATGGCCATTGAGAATGCCCGGGACGTTTACACCCGCCGCAATGAGGGCAACAGCATCTGGGCCGTGTTGGCCGAGAACCTCCATGCCAGCAAGCCCGAAGATCAAGGTGCATTCTTCGATCCTGCGGACGACAAGGTGTACCGCCATCCCACTTTCTATGTGATGCCCAAAGAGGCGAAGTACATCTGACCATGACGCAACAAGAAGCGTTATTCCGCTATGCCGTGCGCATGGGTGACAACAGCCTGGTGCTGGGCCACCGCCTCAGCGAATGGTGCGGGCACGGACCGCAGCTGGAGGAGGACATCGCACAGGCCAACATCGCGCTGGATCTTATCGGCCAAGCCCGTAACTACCTCACCTATGCTGGTGAAGTGGAAGCCAAAGGCCGGAGTGAGGACGACCTTGCCTACCTGCGAACCGACCGTGATTACCTCAACGTCCTATTGACCGAACTGCCCAAAGGCGATTACGCTCAGACCATCGCGCGCAGCTTCCTTTTCGACGCCTTCCACCTACCCTTGCAGCAAGCGCTCACCACAAGTAACGACGAGCGTTTGAAGGGGATAGCGGAAAAAGCCGTGAAGGAAGTGACCTATCACCTCCGGCACAGCAGCGAATGGTTGATCCGGTTCGGGGACGGCACGGAGGAAAGCCACAACCGCGCCCAAGCGGCGCTGGATGATCTCTGGCGCTACACTGGAGAACTGTTCATTTCCGATGAAGCGGAAGAGCTCCTCGCCAAGGCCGGTATCGCCCCCCAGTTGGATGGCATTAAGAAAGAATGGAGCGCCACGGTCGACCGCGTGCTGAACGAAGCCACGTTGAAGCGTCCTGCTGATGGCTGGATGGCCTCCGGCGGCAAGAAGGGCGTACATACCGAGCACATCGGCCCCATGTTGGCCGAAATGCAGACGCTGCAACGGACCTACCCCGGCGCGGAGTGGTAAACGGAGGAAAATGAGGACGGTGGCCGAGATCCGGGAACTGTTGGAACAGGTGAAGGATCCCGAGATCCCTGTGATCAGCATCCGGGAGCTGGGCGTGCTTCGTGATGTAAAAATGGAAGGCGATCTGGTGGAGGTGACCATCACCCCTACCTATAGCGGCTGTCCGGCGATGGATGTGATGCAGCAGGATGTGGAACAGGTGCTCCGCAAAGCGGGGATCGAGCGATTCAATGTAAGGCAAGTGCTTTCCCCAGCGTGGAGCACGGATTGGATCAGCGAAAGTGGGCGAAAAAGCCTGCTGGAATATGGTATTGCGCCCCCACCCCATACCTCGGACATCCGCGCGTTGAAAGGCGGTGTTCCTGTAACAGCCTGCCCCCAATGCGGCAGCACCGATACGGTGTTGGTAAGCCAATTCGGCTCCACGGCCTGTAAGGCACTGTACAAGTGCAATACGTGCCAGGAACCTTTCGATCTGTTCAAGTGTCTTTGAGAGGGCATACCACGAAGGACACGAAGAGCACAAAGGCAGACAAGAAGTCTTAAGGGGGCGAGCGAAATTCAACTCCCACGCGCCGTTGTGAAGCGCCTTGACGCAGCAGGGCGCCTTCTGCGGTTCCCTCGGAGGAGGGCATTTCTCTTCTTTGCGCTCTTTGCGTCCTTTGCGGTAGAAATCAGACTGAACCGCCGCTGTACATTCGCCGCGCATGGATATTTCCGTCGTCATCCCTCTACTGAACGAGCGTGAATCGCTGCCGGAACTGGTGGCGAAGCTGCATAGCACTATTGGTGGCATGGGCAAGAGCTACGAGGTGCTCCTTATTGACGATGGCAGCCGTGACGGTTCCTGGGAGGAGATCGAGCGCTTGCATGCTGCGGATGGCCGCGTGAAAGGCATCAAGCTAGGCCGCAACTACGGCAAAAGCCCAGCATTGAACGAAGGTTTTCTTGCCGCGAAAGGCAAGGTGGTGATCACCATGGACGCGGATCTGCAGGACGACCCCGCAGAGATCCCGGAGCTCTACCGCATGATCACCGAGGACGGCTTCGACCTGGTGAGTGGCTGGAAGAGGAAGCGACACGACCCGCTGAGCAAGACCATTCCGACGAAGCTCTTCAACGCTACCACGCGTTGGGCCAGCGGAGTGCAACTGCATGATTTCAACTGCGGGCTGAAGGCTTATAAAGGCGAAGTTGTGAAGGCCATCGAGGTCTATGGCGAGATGCATCGTTATATCCCCTTCATCGCCAAGAAGGAGGGCTTCCACAAGATCGGCGAAAAAGAGGTGCTCCATCATCCTCGGAAATACGGTGTGACCAAGTTCGGATTGGACCGCTTCATCAACGGTTTCTTGGACCTGCTGACGATCACCTTCGTGTTCCGGTTCGGCAAGAAACCCATGCACTTCTTCGGTGCCATGGGCACGCTGATGTTCTTCCTTGGTTTCCTGGCGACGCTTTGGCTCCTTGGCAGCAAGCTATACAGTGTGTTCCACCACGTCCGTGCGCCTTTGGTAACGGACCAGCCGCTGTTCTACATCGCCTTGACGAGCATGATCATCGGGGCACAGCTCTTCCTTACCGGCTTTGTAGCGGAACTGGTGGCGCGGAACTCCGCTGAGCGGAACAACTACCGGGTGAGCGAGCGGCTGGGGCTCTGAAAGGGGCCGCAGAGGCGCGGAGGCGCTGAGCATGCGAACCGCAGATGGACGCAGATGAACGCAGATAGATACCGCACGGCAGCCTCTTCAAAGGACTTCTCTTCTCCTCTGCTCCTCCGTGGCGCATTTGTGATCTTCGCTTCTCTACTCTGTCTCTCCCTGCTGAAGTACTTCTGGCTTGCAGGCCACGCGCATCCGGTCGCGGATGATTTCTGCTATGCTGCGAAGTCGCGCGGGGCCTCGCTTTGGGCATGGAGCTTTTCCGAGTGGATGAACTGGAATGGCCGCTATGCCAGCAATCTGCTGATGATCCATGGCCCGTTGACCTGGTCCTCGGATCTCCTTCCGGGCTATCGGATGGTGCCTGTATTGCTCATTCTATCCACCTTCCT
Source organism: Flavobacteriales bacterium (assembly GCA_016719225.1). GTDB lineage: Bacteria > Bacteroidota > Bacteroidia > Flavobacteriales_F > PHOS-HE28 > PHOS-HE28. The sequence continues at coordinate 984,290 of JADKAN010000001.1, forward strand.
GAGCTTCTGGTTTTTCCTTCGCAGGGCAATGGAGCACGCACTTACCACCGGCCAGGAAATGGGGGGTGCGCTGGCCTTCCTGCTTCTTTACCTCAACTTGATGCCGGACCTCGGGGAGGGCTTCTACTGGTACACCGGTGCGGTGACCTATCAATTGGGCAGCATACTGATGTTGGTACACCTCGGGCTGCTTTTCCGCCGCGAGCAGGAAGGGCGGCAAGGATGGAGGCGCGCACTGGTCCTGCTTCTGAATATTGTGTTGGCCGTGGTGATCACGGGGATGGACGAGATCCACATGTTGTTGATGGTGGCCCTGCATGCCGGCCGCTTTGTTTGGCTTGTCCGCAAGCGTTCAAGCCATGTGGCGGGCCTGCTTTTGCTGGGCGTGGTCGGTGCCGGCGCAGCATTGATGTATCTGGCACCCGGTAATGCGGTGCGTGGTGGAATGTTCGCTGTTACGCACCTCTTCTGGCGCTCCCTTGGCATGAGCGCATTGCAGTCGGTGCGGTTCGTCGGTACGTGGGTTCTCTCCCCTGCCCTGCTCGCGTTCAGCGTGCTGTATATCCCGGTGCATCGCTACCTGCGCGAACATATAACGGCGTTCGCACGGCTGCTTCAACTTTCCCCATGGGTCGCGGCCGCTCTGCCTTTCCTGCTGGTGATGGCGAGCACCTTCCCTGCCTATTGGGGTACCGGCCTGCTCGGACAGCACCGCACGATCAATGTGGCGTACATCTTCTTCATCCCGCTTTGGTTCCTGAACCTTTCGTTGTGGTTGGAAAGGCCGCTGATGCGGAATGTCCAAGGCTTGGTCCTTCCGACTAAAGCCACGATCTCCTTTTTTGCCCTTGCCCTGCTGGGTCTGAACCTCACGCACAATGGCTACGCAGCCAATTCAGACCTGTTCAGCGGCCGCGCCGCGAGCTATGACCGCGTGATGAGCCAACGCGAGGCAGCCGTCCGGAACGCAGCTAACGATCCGGAAGCCCGCGTGACCTTCATCCGCCTTGAGCATCCACCACACTCCCTGCCCAACTACGAGGAAGACGGTCCGTTGCGCAGTTGGATGGTGGATTGTGAAGCACGCTTCTTCGGTGCGGAGGAGCGGCAGGTCAATATGGATGCAGAAGGTGAAAGTGAAAGTGGAAGCTGAAGAAGAAAAACTGGAACCCGCGGCGGCGGAATTCCTAGAGCCCTTCGGCGAATTCCACCAATCCCTGTGCAAAGCGCTTCCACGAAAGCTCTTCCCGCAGGGCCGCAATATTGGCTCGTAACGCTGTCGGATCCCCGTCGAAGAACTCCTTGATCCCGGCTGCAATGGCGCTCGCTGAAACTTGCGTTACCAAAATACCGGTACGTCCGTTGTTCAACGCCTCTTTCAACCCACCCACATCGGTTGCGATCACCGGCAGGCCGAAGTGGTAGGCGATCGCGGTGATACCGCTCTGAGTGGCACTCTTGTAGGGCAGTACCACAGCATCGGCGGCACTAAAGAAATTCGGCACTTCAACATCGGCAATGAAGCGGGTGTGTAGATGGATGTGACCACGCAGCGGGCTGGCTTCAATAAGTCGTTGATATGCACCGAAGTCACCGTAGGGCTCTCCGGCGATCACCAGATGGTATCGTTCATCCAATTTCCCGAAGGCCTCTATCAGCAGGTCCAGCCCTTTGTAATCCCGGATCAGGCCGAAGAAGAGAAGTACCCGTGCATCCGCCGGCAATCCAAGCTTTTGTCGGGCTTCCTTCTGCGGTACGGGCGTGCCGAAGTGATCATAGAGCGGGTGCGGCATCAGCTTCACCTTCGCTTGCGGGCAAATTGAGCGGATGTCTCCTTGCACGGCCTCCGTCATGGCTATGAAGCCGTCGTTCCTGCGCAGGAACCAGCTTGACAAAGGACGATCGTAGAAGTGCGGCTCGTGCGGCAATGCATTATCCACGATGGTGATCACCTTCACGCCGTTCTTCCGCAAGGTTGAGGCAACGGAACCCATGGCCGGTGCAAAGAAGGGCATCCAATAGCGCAGCACCGCGACCTCGGGCTTGGCTTCCAGCATCCGTCGGAAGGTGCGCTTCCAACTCAGCGGGTTGATGCTGTCCAGAACCCGGACCGCCCCGATATCATCCACACCTGCCGCATCGTACTGCGAGGTGCCGGGGAAGAGCAGGTCGGGATATTGGCGGGTGAAGGTGAATGCTTCCACCTCATTTTCCTTTCGTAGCTCACGCACCAAGGCGGTGCTGAACTGGGCGATACCACCACGGTAGGGCGGGAAGGCGGAAAGGAAGGAAAAGCGCATGTGACCCGTTCGCTTGGCCGCGCGAAGATGGGAAAACCGATGGATCGGAATGTTCCTGCCGTCGATGTATCCCGAACAGCGTACAATTCTGCGCATTCAACTGCCTGTATAGCCGAGATCCCAGCTTTAAGCCATCCACAGCACGTTGGTTGAATATTTGATGAGAAGCATCCGGATCTGTGTCCCGTATTTTCGAACTTTGCTGAAAATCGATCCGGCTATGCACAAACTGTCAGTACTCTACTCTTTCCTTGTCTTTGGGTTGCTTCAGTCGTACAGTGTGGGTGCTGCACCCCGTGCCGACGTAAGACCCAATGAAGTTGCGGCTCCGGCCATGGACGCTCCCGACAATGACCTTTGCACAAGCGTGATCCCGATGCCGCTCACTGTTGGAGGTTCGCTCACCTTTATCGGGGACAACACAGAAGCCACGTTCGCCGGCGATGCGCTGCCGGGCAATGTCATGTCCCAATATCCATCGCCCAATACCTGGCACGCGTTCACCACCACGGAGTGCACCCAAGTAACCGTGAGCTACTGTGCCACAGATAGCGGTTGGAGCAACGTATGGAAATTACTCTCCGTGCAGTGCCCTGCTGATTCGTTGATCGATGCATCCAGCGCCAATACCACCACCTGTGCCAATGGCAACTGGACCTTCACCTTCAATGAATTGGCGGCGGGAACGTACTACCTGCCTGTCCCGAACGTCGGATTCGGACAAGGAGGCGGAGCTTACGAGATCTCTGTGAGTGCGGAGCTTTGCGCCAACGCTCCACCGACCAATGACCTGTGCTCCAGTGTGACACCCGTTGCGCTGGCTGTGGGGAACACGCTCAATTTCGTCGGTAACAACACCAACGCAACGTTTGCTGGAGATGCGCTGCCGGGCAACGTCATGTCCCAATATCCATCGCCCAATACCTGGCACGCGTTCACCACCACGGAGTGCACCCAAGTAACCGTGAGCTACTGTGCCACAGATAGCGGTTGGAGCAACGTATGGAAATTACTCTCCGTGCAGTGCCCTGCTGATTCGTTGATCGATGCATCCAGCGCCAATACCACCACCTGTGCCAATGGCAACTGGACCTTCACCTTCAATGAATTGGCGGCGGGAACGTACTACCTGCCTGTCCCGAACGTCGGATTCGGACAAGGAGGCGGAGCTTATGATATCACTGTGAGCGCGGAGCTTTGCGCGGATGCTCCACCGGCCAATGACCTATGCTCGAGTGTGACACCGGTTGCACTGGCTGTTGGGAACACGCTCAATTTCGTCGGTAACAACACCAACGCAACGTTCGCCGGTGATGCATTGCCGGGCAACCTCATGTCGCAATATCCATCACCCAATACCTGGCATGCATTCACCACCACCCAATGCTCCAATGTCACCGTGAGCTATTGCGCCACCGACAGCGGTTGGAGCAACGTGTGGAAATTGCTCTCTATGCTGTGCCCGGCCGACTCGTTGATCAATGCTTCCAGCGCCAATGACACCACTTGTGCCAACGGTAACTGGACCTTCACGTTCAATGAACTGGGAGCAGGCACTTACTATTTGCCTGTTCCCAACGTTGGCTTTGGACAAGGCGGTGGTGCATACATCATCACTGTCAGCGCGGAACTTTGCGCGGGTGCACCACCAGCGAATGACCTGTGCGTGAATGTGACGCCTGTAGCCCTTGGCATTGACAGCACGCTCAGCTTTAGCGGCGACAACACCTACGCCACTTTCGCCGGTGACGCCGCACCGGGCTCCATCCTGGCACAGGAGGCTTTCCCAAACACTTGGCACGCCTTCTCTACAGCCGAATGTGCGGATGTAACGATCAGCTACTGTGGCACCGACAGTGGTTGGAGCGACGTATGGCGTTTACTGGCAACGGATTGCCCTGCTGATTCGATCATTGATGCATCCGCTGCTGACACGATCAGCTGTGGCAATGGGAACTGGACATTCAGCTTCTACCAGTTACAAGCCGGCACTTATTTCCTTCCGGTGCCCAACGCCGGTACCGGACAAGGTGGTGGAGCATACGGTATCGACGTCAGCGCAGTGGCCTGCATTCCTCAACAAGTGCAGGACGCGAACAGCGAAGCCGATTGGTCCATATTCCCCAATCCTGCCCATGGAGAGGTCACGGTGTTCGCACCACGGGAAATGGGAACGTTCACTTTGGAAATCCTCGATATGACCGGCCGTGTATCCTACCGGACGAAAGCGATGACAGCCAGCGGTGCCCAACAAATATCCTTAAGTGGAGTTACTCCAGGTACGTACGCGCTTCGTATCACCACATCAATTGGCCGAAAGTCCAAGCTGCTGATCGTGCAGTGACAGTGATGTGGGAGGCTTTAGTGCCATTAACTTGACCAAATAACTCCCGCAAGATCCCGGAATGGTGATCTTGCGGGAGTTTTGTTCTGTTGGGTGGGCGCGGAGTCTTGCCTATCCATCAACTACTTGACCATCTAAGGAAGTTTGTTGCCGGAGCCGACAGCGAACAAATTGTTGCACACTGGATTGAACGATCATGGAAGAAGCAGGACGATCCAAACTGGTTTAAGGAGCTGTTACGAACGGCGTGATCAACGGGGTGATCAATGGAGGCATTCAGTTCTTCTTCCTGAAGGACAAAGCGCTGATCGCAGTATCGGTGGACTCCATCACCAACAACGATGACACCGTGCTGGGCGCCGCGGTGGGTCTTGCCATCATGCTGGCAATGATCGGCACCATCGTCACCTACTTCGGCATCAAAGAGAAGAAGGTTTCATTCTATCCCACCGCATTCTGGACGGTTATCCGGCATGGCTTCTTCACCTTCGGAGTGGTCGCCTCGTTGTCGGTGCTCTGGCAGCGCTACGTAGGCACCGTTGAGGTCTCGCTATGGACGGCCTTGATCACCATCGCGCTGATCGCAGGAGCCGTTGCCGGCGTGATCAACTACTTGACGATCGAGAAGTGTACGCTGAATGAGAGTGAGGTGAAGTAACTATTTGGACCTTGTACGACCTGCATTGAGATGAGCATCAAGGCAGGCAAGACCGCATTCACGAAGTAACCCACAAAACCAAGCACCATGAGCAACAAAGATCTATTCGACCTTAACGGCAAGGTGGCCATCGTCACCGGCGGTGCCAACGGCATTGGAAAGGCCACGGCACTCATGTTGGCGAAAGCCGGCGCCAACATCGCCATCGGCGATTTCAATCTGGAGGATGCACAGAAGGCGGCCAAGGAGATCGAGGCCATCGGTGTGAAGTCCATAGCCGTTTCCTGCAACGTCCTGAAGGATGAAGATCTCGTGAACCTAGTGGACACCACGGTAAAGCAATTGGGAGGCATCCACATCCTGATCAACAACGCGGGCGGCGGTGGCGGCGGTCGCGAGAACCCCTTCAAGATCGAAGTGGACGCCATCAAGCGCGACTTTGAACTGAACGTCTTCAGCGGCTGGCGGCTGTGCCAACTGTGCGTACCCCACATGAAGAAGGCCGGCTACGGTTCCATCGTCTTCACCACCTCCATGTCCAGTATCAACAAGAGCCCGAACATGAGCGGCTACGCGGGATCAAAAGCTTCGGTGAACCACATGGTGGCGAACCTCGCGCACGACTTCGGTCCTGAGGTGCGCATCAACGCTGTAGGTCCGGGTGCCACACGCACAGCGGCATTGGCATCGGTACTTACGCCGGAGATCGAAGCAAAGATGCTGGCCCACACACCTATCAAGCGCTTGGGAACTGCCGACGACATTGCAGGCGCAATGCTTTACTTCGCATCACCCATCAGCGAATGGGTAAGCGGCCAGACCATCTTCGTGAACGGCGGCGGGGAACAGGTATTGGAGTAGTTCAGATACGTCTCGGGACCGGTCGGCTAGTGGTACAGCAGAATTACACCCTAAGCTCTCCGATCACTTTCAGGAACCGTTCTGCATACTGCTTTGTCTTGTGGTCCCCTACCCCGTTGACCAAGCGGAATTCGTAGACATTGCGCGGCTTCTTAGTGGCCATATCGATGAGCGTTGCATCGCTGAAAACGACAAAAGCGGGTTTGCCGATCTCCTTGGAGACAGCGAGACGCAGTGCCTTGAGCTGAATTAACAGGTCGGCACTAGCTGGCGCTACTTCCGTCACTTGCGGGAGCTTGGCTTTCTTGGTGCGCTCTTGACGCTCCTTCAGTGTTTCGGGGGTCACCAAGCGTACTTCATGCTCGCCTTTCAGTACTCGTTGACCCAAGGGCGTGATCTTCAAGTGGGACCGGTCCCTATAATCCACTTCGATAAATCCTTGCTGCAGGAATTGTTGTATGAACATCACCCAAGCGAACGCACTGATCTCTGCGCCGGCCCCGAACGTCTTTACTTGGCTGAGGCCCTGCTGTTGCACTTCGCTACTGTGCGTGCCTTTGAGCACATCGATCAACACGCTCATGCCGATTTGCTGATGGCAACGGAACATGGCTGACAGCGCCTTCTGGGCAAGTAATGTGCCGTCGAAATACTTCGGGGGATCCTTGCAGACATCGCAATTACCGCAGGGCTTCACCACTTCCTCGCTGAAGTAACTAAGGAGCACGATGCGACGGCAGACCTGCGCTTCGGCATATTCCTTGATCCGCTCCAGTTTGGCGCCAATGATGGCCTTGTACTGCTCATCCTCCACTTCTTCCAGGAAGTGCATGTGCGTCTGCACGTCGGCATAGCTGTAGAAAAGGATGGTCTCCGCTGGCGCTCCGTCCCGACCGGCGCGGCCGATCTCCTGATAATAGCCTTCCAGCGTGCCGGGCATGTTCCAGTGTATCACGAAGCGCACGTCCCCTTTATCGATGCCCATGCCGAAGGCGATGGTGGCACAGATCACGTGGGTCTGGCCTTGGATGAAGGAGTCCTGAACACGGTCACGGTCGGCGACGTCCATCCTAGCGTGGTAGCTATCGGCCTTTACTCCGATGCCTTGCAGTTGTGCTGCGAGCTTTTCAGTGCCTTTGCGGCTGTTGCAGTAGATGATGCCGCATTCGCCCGCGTGCCGCGCCATGATGCGCTGCAGCACGGGCCAGCGGTTCTGCCCTGGTAGCACGGCCAACGAGAGATTCGGACGGTCGAAGCTGGAGGTGAAGAGGCGCTCGTTGCGCATGCCGAGGTGCTGCGCGATGTCCCCCCGGACTGCCTTGTCGGCGGTGGCGGTGAGAGCGATCATCGGAACTTCAGGAAAGACCTTCTTCAAGATGTCCAAGCGCTTGTACTCAGGCCTGAAGGCATGTCCCCAACTGCTGATGCAATGGGCTTCGTCAATGGCGAACAGGCTCGGCTTCCATTCGGCTACGCGTTCCAGGAAATGCTGTGACAACAATCGTTCCGGAGAAACATAGAGGAGCTTCAACCCGCCATTGCGCAGCCGTGCCTCAATGGCCTGCTCTTCGGAATAGGTCAACGTGCTATTGAGGAAGGCCGACGGGATGCCGTTGGCCTGCAGCGCCTGTACTTGGTCCTTCATCAACGCGATCAGTGGAGAGACCACCACCGTAATGCCTTCCAATGCCAAGGCAGGCACTTGGTAGCACAGGCTTTTGCCTCCACCGGTGGGCATTAGCACCACGGCATCGTTGCCGGCAAGCACGTGCTCGATAACCTCTTGCTGCCCGGGCCGGAAGCTCTTGTAGCCAAAGTGCCTTTCGAGCATTTCAAGCGGACCGGTATGGGGTTCAGCTACAAAAGCTCCTGCAATTTCGGGTGTGACGTATTCCATGGCGATCCAAAGTCTGCAAGGTATCCGCCCGGGAATGCGCCTCTGCATGACCCGCACTGATCTTTTCAACCGTATGCCAAGTTTGCTACCCACTAATGGGGATTTCATCAAAAGGATCGATCCTACATGCCGGAGAGGGCTACTTTTAACCGGAAATCCGTCACCGCCATGAACAACATCCTGTGCCCCACCGATCTTACCCAAGTCGCCTTGATCGGGGTCCACTATGCCGATCTGCTGGCCAAACGCTTCGGTGGGTCGATCACGCTGCTGCACGTAATGACGAGCAATGAGGTGGTTGGCGAAAGCCGATTGCACGCCAAGACGGCCATGGACCAACAACGGACCCATATCAAGAGCGCACCAGTGGACCTGAAATACCTCGAAGGTGATTTCATGCGCGAGATCGCCCGGGAGAGTGCTAATGGACATCGCTTGATGGTGTGCGCCACCCATGGCCCGCGCGGGTTGCGGCAATCCTTATTCGGTGCGGATATCCTCAAACTGGTGCGCCGTTCGGAGATCCCATCCTTGGTAGTTCAGGGCCACAGTCCGGAAGTGAACGACTTTAAGGTGATCGTGATGCCCGTGGCTGCCCACGAACACCTTGAAAAGCTATTGAGGGTGGTTAGCGACGTCGCGCAGGTATTCGGCAGCACTGTCCACATTTACCAAGTGGACCGGCCGGGTGAGAACCCCAGTCCGGAGTTACTGGCGAATAAATTACTCATGATGGAATGGCTGGAACGCGCAGGCGTGGAATACCTCGAGGTGGAAGAGCCTCAGGAACGTTATTCCATAGGCTTTGCCCAAGCCACCATCACCTATGCGGAGCGCGTGAAGGCCGGTTGCATCGCAATGATGAGCATGCCCTCCGCGGAATACCGCTACATCGCGGATGCTGAAAAAGAACGCCTATTGATGAACGAGCCAGGGATACCGGTCCTGTGCGCTAAATAGCGTCGCCGATCCGTTACTCGTTACGGTTTATGGGTTACGGGTTACGGGATACGGGTTTGACATTCCACCATTTTTATTCAACCGCTCCATGGATCTCGACGCAGGCTTTTGGGACGAACGATACGCAACGGGGGATACGCGCTGGGATCTCGGCGCGGTATCCACCCCACTGAAATCTTGGTTCGACCAGTTCACTGACAAATCGCTGCGCATCCTCATACCCGGAGGTGGGCGCTCCTATGAGGCTGAATACCTGTACCACGCGGGGTTTACCAACGTTCACGTGATCGACCTTACCGGAGCACCTTTCAAGGACCTCCTTTCGCGTTGCCCCGGTTTTCCGAATGAGAACCTGTTAGTCGGCGACTTTTTCAAGCACCAAGGCCAATACGACCTCATTGTTGAGCAGACCTTTTTTTGTGCGTTGGACCTGGCGTTGCGTCCGAAGTATGTTTCTCAAATGCATGACCTGCTCGCGCTCGGCGGAACGCTGGCGGGTGTGCTTTTCGATGATGTGCTGAACACCGATAAACCGCCGTTCGGGGGCCATACGGCGGAATACCGAGTGCTTTTCGGTGCTGTCTTTGCCAACCTCAGCATCGAACCATGCTACAATTCCATCCCTCAACGGGCTGGGCGTGAGGTATGGCTTCATGCCCGTAAAGTGCAGTGAGGTCGCTCCCAAAGGTGCAATTGGCGCCACGCGGTGCAAGGTTCTGTTGATGCGCGGCTGAGCAACATCTATCTTTCCACTCTTCATGCCCCGCTCTCCACGCTGTATCGCTGTGCTACTATTTGTAGCCGCGTCCATCACCTTTTTACAGGCGCAACAATTGGGCTTCACCATTTGGAAAGGCGAAAATCTGGTGGGGGCTATCACTGCGATCCGCAAGCACCCGGGGGCCAACGTCACCTATGCGGTGAGTTCCTATTCGGAATTGGACTTCGTGCTGAAGCAGCAAGTGCGCTCTACCATGGCACTGGAATATCGGGCGGGTAAACCCTATTCCGGTTTTACCTCGTTGCATCTAAATGGTAGCCTGCGCGACTCCAGTTCCATGCGCACTGTTGCCGGTTCCATGGATTGCTATGTATATCCCAAGGAACAGTTCACCTTCAACGGTGCCAATGCATGGAGCACTGCGCGCATGTACTTTGAGGAGCCGGTGGGGCAAACCTCCGTGTTCGTAGAGAGCGTAATGCGGAACTGCCCGTTGATCCGCACGGAGGACGGCGTTTATGAGCTGAACATGCCGGGTAAAAAAACGAACATCTACCGCTACAAGAATGGCGTACTGCAAGCTGTGGAAGTGGACAGGGTCCTGATAAAGCTACTTTTCAAAAGGGCCTAAAGTGATGATCCATCCTAAAGGGGCGATACAGCGGACAGCCGGAAGGCAACCAACTGTCGGGGATCAGGCTCTACCGGCTGGTTAAAAAGATATGATCCGCCAGCAGCGTGCGCAAAAACGCTTCTGGCGGCAGTTCGGCATGTAGGCTGAATTCGGGACGGAAACGCTGCGACAAGGCATCAATGGCCTTGTTACGCGCTTGGCTGGTGTTGGCCAGTACTTCCTTGATCAAGCGGGCTTGGGCATCGCTCAATCGCATGGCTTCGGGGAATGTGACTTGATGGTCCTCAGGAAGCTCCATAAGCAACGTGTCGCTCAAGGACAGACGCTGTTTCAACGAGATCACCGTGGTGCCGGCTGCAATGTCCCCCAAACGCTGGCCTTTGCCGTTGAACAAGATCACGACCGCACCCAGGAAGAACATGGAATCGACCAGCCGCAGCACCCATCGCAGTAAGTAGTTGCCAATGCCGGGCTGCCCGCCGTCCAGCCGAGCAACTTTGATGTTCCGCGCGCGCTTTCCCAGGCTTTGCCCATCAAACCACAACTCACTGATAAGGTGGTAGAAGGTCCAAGGAAAGCCGATCGCGATAATGGACAGCCATTCCGGCACGTTGACATCCAGTTTGTTCGCTAGCATGACCAGCGCGATGGTCCAGCCCGCGAGCAATAGCCAATCGATCACCACTGCGATCCCGCGGTCCACGATGGTGGCCACTTCGTAGTGTAACGCCACGTTGTGCGTGGTCTCAATGTGTACGGTCTCCATGTGGTGAGATGCAAGAGTAGGGGATCGGGTTGAAATTCCGGATACCCGGCGCCGAGTGTGGGTTACCGGGTGCTGCTGTCGCTGACTTCCTGCTCCAAGTACCTGGCTACGATCTTGAAACCCGCACTTAGCGGGGGAATGCTACGTTTGCAGATAGTGCAACCCCATGCGTGAAGCGGCCTTTGTAAAGCGGAACAGCGCCAAATGGAAGCGTTTGGAACTGTTCACCGCGAAAAAGGGCGTGGACATCACCCCGGATGAAGCCAGCGCGCTCTACATCGAGCTCAACGACGATCTCAGCTATGCCCGCACATTCTACCCCGGCGCGCAGGTAACGGCCTACCTCAACACGCTGGCCGCGAACATGCACCGGCACATCTACCGGAACCAGCGCACCGGCGTTGGCCGATTCATCACGTTCTGGACCACCGAACTGCCGTTGCTTATGGCCTCGTCTCGGAAGCAATTGGCCATTGCGGCAGCTGTCTTCGCCGTAGCGGTGCTCATTGGCGGCCTCAGCGCGCGCTACGACACCACCTTCACGCGCCTCATCATGGGCGACGGCTACGTGGACATGACCTTGGAGAACATCAAGGAGGGCAAGCCCATGGGCGTTTATGGGAATAGCCCAATGATGGACATGTTCTTCGGCATCACCTTCAACAACATCATGGTATCGTTCTATGCATTCGCCATGGGCACCCTGCTCAGCTATGGCACATGGCTCATCCTGGTGCAGAACGGCATCATGCTGGGCACGTTCCAGTATTTCATGTACGACCAAGGCGTGCTGCGCGAAAGCCTGATGGCGATATGGCTGCACGGCGTGGTGGAAATAAGCTGCATCGTCATCGCCGGGTCAGCGGGCATCGTCATGGGCAACAGCATCCTCTTTCCCGGCACCTACACCCGCTTGGCGAGCTTCCGCAATGGCGCGCTCAGCGGGGTGAAGATCGTGGCTGGTCTTGTGCCCTGCTTCATCCTGGCAGGGTTCATCGAATCCTTTATTACCCGCCGCAGTGCCACCATGCACCCTGCGCTCAACATCGCAGTGATCGGTGGCAGCCTGCTGTTCATTCTCGGCTATTTCATTATTTACCCATACCATGTCCAACGAAAGCAACGCCTACATCGAACTGCGCCAGCAGCGTGACTTCAGCGCGGTGATCAGCACCGGATTTCAGTTCATCCGCCAGAACTGGAAAACGCTCTACCGTCCGCTGGTCTTCATCTGCCTACCCATCTACTTGATAGCCTCGGTGCTTTTCGGCACCTTCTTCCGGACCATCATGGGTGGCGCGGTCGGCATGGCCGGTTCGCCAGGGGCCATATTCTCTGGCATCGGCTCCATGTTCTTAGGCTATGTGTTGATGGCCATTTCCATGCTCTTGCTGTACACCATGGTGTATGAGTACATGCGCTTCTATATGCTGAACAAGGGCTTGGCTCCCTCCATGGGCGAACTGTGGAAGGAAACCGTGAAACAACTCCCCTCCTACTTCGTGATCGGTCTGCTTGCGGGCATCATCTCCGGTTTTGGTTTGATCCTGCTCTTTGTGGGAGCGGTATGGCTGGCGGTGGTATTCACCATGGCTTTCCCACTCCGGGCTTTCGAGAGGGCGGAGATCGGCGACTGCATCGGCCGCTCGTTTAAGTTGATCAAGGGCCGGTGGTGGATGACCTTCGGGCTGGTGCTGGTCCTTGCAATGCTCATCAGTTTCCTCGCCTATGTGATCTACCTACCATTCCTGATGCTCACCGGCTTCGGTGCAATGAGCGGAATGCAGGATCCCGGTGATACGGGTTCGCGCATGGGTTGGATCATGACGCTGCTGATGATGTTGATGGGTGTGGTGAACGTGCTGTTGCAACCTTTCCTGCAAGTGCCCCTCGGACTACATGCGCTATCACTGATCGAGGAGAAAGAGGGCCGCGGTCTGCTGCAACGCGTGGATGAAATGAGCGCGCCACCTCCGATCGGATAACGCACACCAGCAAGCATTTTCTTCGTGGTCCGCAACTCCGTTCTTCTCGCTTTCGCCTTGCTGTGGGCGATGCTTGGTCGCGCACAAACGGATGCCGACTCCTCCGCTACCGTGGATCCCGTTCCTGCAGTAATGGACCAAGCAGATGAAGACTATCAGGAACAAGCCGGACCTCCGCTCACCAAGGACGATTGGGGGCGTGTAGGCGATGACACGATCGCTTTGCGTACCGCCGCTTTCGATACCACGGCGATCAACCTGTTGAAAGCCGATCCGGAATTGGACTATGACCGCACCCTGCACGTGGAAATGCTTTGGTGGGAACGGCTGAAGAAAAAGATCGGCCAATGGCTGAACGAACTTTTCGGGAGTAGGACGGGAGGCTGGGTGTTCAGCCATTTGCACTGGGCGGTATTGGCATTCGCGGTGCTCTTCCTGATCTTCTTCCTGCGGAAGAGGCTCTTCCACGGCGTATTCAGTAATGAAGCAGGCAGGGCGCGGCAAGTGCGGGAGATCGATGAGGATATCGCGCGGCTCGATCTGGATGCGCTGCTGACCAAGGCCGAAAAGAAAGGTGACTGGCGCGGGGCCTTGCGCTATCAGTACTTAAAAGTCCTGCGCCGATTAATGGATGAAGGCCGCATCGAATTCCAACCGAAGAACACCGATCGTGATTACCTCCGCCAGCTGAAGGACCCTGCGGACCGCGCGGCTTTCGGTGAACTCAGCTTCATTTTCAAATGGGCATGGTACGGTGATGCACCCGTGGACGAAGCCCGTTACCGGAGCCTTGCGCCAGCGTTCACTCAGTTCCATTCCCCAACTAGGGCCAAAGCATGAGCCGCGCCGAGAAGACGATCCTCGCCGGCACCTTCGCCCTGGTGCTCCTCATCTTGGTGCTCGACGCCATCGCCCCGCGCGAACCCAACTGGAACCCCAGCTTCACGCGCTACAAGACCGATCCATACGCCTGCGGCCTTACCTACGACCGGCTCAGCGACCTCTTTCCACAAGGCGTTACCACCGTGAGGCAACCCATTTACGGCACGGCACAAGTGCGTTCGTCCTTGGACAGTGGCGCATCGCGTGTGAACCACATCTTCATCGACGGCAACTTCTCGTTGGATGACCTTGACCTCCGCCACCTGCTGATGATGGTGGAAGCCGGCGATGATGCCTTTATCGCAGCGGAGAATTTCTACGGCTTGATAGAGGATACCCTGAACTTCCGGACCGGTTATTACTGGGCCCCGCCGGATACTACCTCCATGGTGCAGGATGCCAAGGCGTTCATCAGGAACGACACCGATGCGATCCAATTCACCATCTTCCCACTACGAGAGCTGCCAGCTTCGCACTTCGCGCGCGGAGGTTTTGACGAACATTTCAGGAATTTCACGCTGGACAGCTCTCAGGTGCTCGCAGAAAACCAACGCCACGAACCCGTATTGATCCGCATCCACTTCGGCAAAGGCTTTCTCTACCTCTGCACCATACCGCGCGCATTCACCAACTACTACCTGCTGAAGGACAACGCTCGGCCTTTCATGGAAAGCGCATTCAGACTTTTACCGGACCGCCCGGTGCTGTGGGATGAATATTACAAGGTTGGCCGGGAAGGAAGCCAGACGCCACTACGCTTCATCCTGGAGCAACCTGCTTTGAAAGGCGCTTATTGGACGGCTATTTTGCTGCTCCTGCTGACCGTGCTGGTCTATGCACGCCGCCGCCAGCGCGCGATCCCTGTTGTGGAACCACCCCGCAATTCGAGCCGCGAGTTCGCCGATACGATCGGGCGTCTGTACTACTTCCGTGGAGACCATGCCGACATCGCGCGGAAGCTCAGCATCCAGTTCAAGGAAGAGGTCCGCCGTAAACTCCGCCTCCACCGAGCTGCTTGGGATGCAGAGGCTGTGAAGGAGATCGCCCTGCGCACCGGGATCTCCAAAGAGGAACTGAACCACGCGGGCCGGCTGATGGACTATTACGCCGGTAACGAACACGTAAGCGAACAACAACTCCTCACATTGAACAAGACCCTCAGCAGCCTGCGCGGCAGGCTGTGAGGGCACAGGCGATGCATGCATCGCTCCAACACCCCCGACCATGGAAGAAGAAAATACCACCAACTCCGGATACTCCCCCGCCCTCCCGCTCACCGAACTCCGCGAAGCCGCCGAGCGCATCCGCGCAGAGATGCAGCGGGTCATGATCGGCCAAGGCGTCGTGATCGACCAGCTCATCATCGCCTTGCTCAGTGATGGGCATGTGTTGATCGAGGGTATGCCCGGTGTGGCCAAAACGCTCGCCGCCAAACTCCTCGCACGTACAGTGGACACCGGTTTTAGCCGGATCCAGTTCACACCCGACCTCATGCCTAGCGATGTGATCGGCACCAGTGTATTCGACCCGCGGACCGCCGACTTCAGCTTCAAGAAAGGCCCCATATTCAGCAACATCATCCTCGTGGACGAGATCAACCGTGCACCGGCCAAGACGCAGAGCGCACTCTTCGAGGTGATGGAGGAAAGGCAGGTAACAGTGGACGGCGTGACGCATCCTGCCGGCGTGCCGTTCATGATCGTAGCCACGCAGAATCCCATCGAACACGAAGGCACCTATCGCTTACCGGAAGCCCAATTGGACCGCTTCCTCTTCAAAGTGGACATGGGCCATCCCACGGTGGACGAGGAGGAGCGGTTGTTACTGCGCGCGCAGGAAGGGCAGCACCGCTTGGAAGTGGGACAGATCAAGCCCGTGATCGCACCGCAGGAGTTGGAACGTCTGCACCGCTTGATCTTCCAAGTGAAATGCGACCCGAAACTGGTGCGCTATATCGCCGAGATCACCCATGCAACACGCGTAGATAAGGCCCTGATGCTGGGCGCTTCCCCGCGTGCCAGCCTCGCCATGCAACGCACTGCGAAGACCGTTGCTGCCGTGCAAGGTCGCGACTTCGTTATTCCAGAAGACATCCAGCAAGTGCTACCCGCCATCCTTCGGCACCGGATCCTGCTTACGCCGGAGCGGGAGATGGAAGGCATGCGGCCCGATGAGGCCGTGGCACAGATCATCGCCAAAGTCCCCGTACCGCGGTGAGAACATTCGTTTCATCGCTGTTCCTTACTCGACGCTTTTTCGGCATCGGCTGGGTGGTGGTGGGCTTTTTCATCGGAGCGTTCTTCCTGCCGGTGCTGATGCCTGTGCCCGTGGGCGCCCTCAGCCTTTTGATCGCCGCCACGCTACTGGACATCGTTCGCTTGTTCCGTGTGAAGGAAGGGATCCATGCATCGCGACACACCTTGGCCAAGTGGAGCAACGGCGATGAAAACCCGGTGACGGTGGAAGTGCACAATGGATATGCTTTCCCCGTGGATGTGCGGGTGTTGGACGAACTGCCGGTGCAGTTGCAGGAGCGCGGCTTGGATCTGCACCACCGCATCCCCGCCGGGGCACTGGAGACCCTCTCCTACATGGTGCGGCCGCGAACTCGAGGTGTGTATGCATACGGTGCGATCAACGTGCTGACACGCACGGGCTGGGGCTTGGCCGAAAAACGTTACAAGCTGGAACAGGGCCGCGAGGTCGCCGTATATCCCAGCTACATCCATTTGCGGAAGTACGAACTAATGGCCTTGGCCGACCCGTACAGTATGGCGGGAGTGCGCAAAGTGCGCCGCAGTGCGCAACGCAGCGAGTTCGAGCGCATACGCGAATACATCCCGGGCGATGACCGCAGGACGGTGAACTGGAAGGCCTTTGCGCGCAAGGGGAAATTGATGGTGAACCAGTACCAGGACGAAAAAGCCCAACAGGTCGTCTCGCTGATCGACACCGGCCGCACCATGAAGATGCCCTTCGGCGGGCTCAGCTTGTTGGACCGCGCCATCAACGCAGCCTTGGTCCTCAGCGATATCGCCATCATGAAGGATGACAAAGCCGGTGTGATCACTTACAGCAACAAGGTGCACAACGTGCTACCCCCCGCTCGGGACAAAGGGTGGATGCACCGAGTGCTGGAACTGCTCTATGCGCAGAGGACGGATTTCGCCGAGACCGACATCGAAGCGCTCTTCGCCCGGGTAAAGCGAACACTGGGCCAGCGCAGCCTCTTGGTGATGTACACCAATTACGAAAGTCTGCAGGCCATGCGCCGTCAACTACCTTACCTGCAACTGCTGGCGCGTGCGCACTTGGTCGCCGTGGTGATCTTCCGCAACACCGAGTTGGACCAGCTTCTCTTACGCACCGACAAGGATACCATGGACGTGTATGTAAAAGCCATAACGACGAAAATGCTGCATGAAAAAGAGCTCATCGCTAAAGAGCTCGAACGCCACGGCGTGCTTACGATACTTACCGCCCCGGAGCAGTTGAGCGTAAGTGTGCTGAACAAATATTTGGAGATCAAGGCACGGGGCATGCTTTAGTATCCGATCAACGCACCCTTGGCTTAACGTTCGCGAAGGCCAGCACAGAGGGAGCGATCCATGCTATACGCCCTGTATCCAGTTGTAGCGTTGGACTTCAACGATAGTTCATTACCCCGGCCTCTGGCAGAACCTACATTTGCGGCCTCCACCAGCCTGTACTCCCATCCATGTTCATTTCAGACCCGCATCGTGTCCAGCTCAGCGCAAACCAAAAGGCACGGCGCATCAATGCAGACCCTGACCTCTATGGTACTTTCGCCGAGATCGGTGTAGGCCAGGAAACGGTGCGCCACTTCTTCAGGGCAGGCGGAGCTTCGCAGACCATCGCGAAGGCCATGAGCGCCTACGACAAGGACTTCAGCAACGCGATCTACGGGGCTGAGCCCGGCAACCGCTTCGTTTGTGAGAGCCGCTTACGGAACATGATCCGGCACGAATACGGACTGATCGTTGAACGGCTGGACCGCAAGGACCATCCCACGAAGCGCTTTTTCAGCTTTGCGAACACGGTGGCCAGCAGCACCTACGAGCGCCCTCACAGTGGTCACGGTTGGCTGGGAGTACGCTTCCAAACCGCTCCGGACCGGCCCACCAGCGACGTCATCATCCACATCCGTCTCCACGACCCCGACATCAGCTTACAGCAGGAAAGCATCGGGATCTTGGGAGTGAACCTTCTCCACGCCTGTTTTTTCCATCACAACGACCCGCAGGAATTGATGACCTGCTTATATGACAACGTGAGCCGACACGTTGTGGAGATCGATATGATCCAAATGAACGGGCCTGATTTCAACCAAGTGGATAACCGGTTGCTGAGCCTCCAATTGGTGAAGCGAGGCTATACGGATGCGGTGATCTTCGGTCCCGATGGTCAGAACCTGCAGGCCAGTGAAGCGCTCTACAAGAAGAATATCCTCGCCATCCGTGGCAGCTTCCGCCCTGTTACGAAGGTGAACATCGATATGATCATGAACGGTTATAACATGTTCATCAAGGAGAACCGCGTGGATCGCCAAAACCTCCAGGTCCTCTTCGAGATCACGCTGAATAACCTGCAAGCCGATAGCGGGGACGTGGATGAAAAGGACTTTATCGATCGCGCGGACATTCTTTGCTCATTAGGCCAAACGGTACTCATCAGCAACTACCAGGAATACTACAAGCTGGTGGACTATTTCAGCCGCTACACCAAGGCGCGCATGGGCCTCATCATGGGCGTGAACAACCTGATCGAGGTGTTCAACGAGAAGTACTATCGCAATCTCAACGGGGGGATGTTGGAGGCATTCGGCATCCTCTTCACCCGCGACCTGAAGATCTACGTCTATCCCAGCAAGCCCGCCTTGGATGCCGACATCATGACCTTGGACGATATGCCCATCCATCCTAGGCTGAAGCCGCTTTACGATTACCTGATGAGCAACAAGCGGATGGTCGATATCGAGACCTACGACCCCAGCGTGCTGCACATCTTCAGCCAAGCCGTGCTGAAAATGATACGCGAAGGGCAGCCGGAGTGGGAAAAGCTTGTTCCACCCTACGTCGACAACATGATCAAAGACAATAAGCTCTTTGGTTACAAGCCCGGCAACGGGCAGGAAAAGGCTGGGAAGGTCAGTGTGAGCGAAGCTTAGTTTTCAGTTGTCCGTTCTCAGTTGTCAGGATGCGCTAGGCTTGGCCGTGCAGGCCATGGGCCTGACGCAGTTGGCTGCGGCAATTTTACATCAGCACTCCCTGAAGTCGCTAGATCTCTCAGGTTCCGAACCTGACAACTGCCAACTCAGAACCGACAACCCAAGAATTACTCCTTGATCTTCTTCAGGATATCCGAGGGGATCGCCTTCTTGTTCACCATGAACGAAGTGGTCTTGTACCGCACGTAGTTCTTGCTCATGTAGAGGTAGCCCTCGTGGTCGTTCTTCTCACCCCAGGAGTTCTTCACGATGTACCATTCGTTGCCGTTCTGGTCCTTGGCGATGCCGGTGAACTGCATGCCGTGGTCGTCCTGCGTGGTATAGTTGTCGAAGGCCTGTTGGCGCAGCTCCGGCGTGATCGTCATTTCGGGCTTGGGTCCGGTGAACAGATCCGCCTTTTCTTCCTTGGTCAGATCCGCGGCAGGCGTAACGGGCACATAGGCGATGCCGTTCTTCCAACTGAAGGACGGTTCGCTCACATCACCTCCCCAAGCCACGGTGTAGCCCTTCCTCAGCGCATTGTCGATCGTTGCGATCATGTCCTCCATAGGGATGTTCCAGTCCTGTTGGAAGGCCCAGTTGTCCGGGACCATCATCATGGCCTTCTCCCAGTAGGGCGCGTTGGTGACGGAGATGAGCTCCACGTAATCCTTGGGATCCAGCTTTACCACTTCCTTGGCGAAGCTTTGCGGTGTGTAGCTCTTGCCCTTGTAGGTGATCGTCTCCGGCACGGGGCCGAGGTAGGCGTCCAGCACATTACTGAAGGCCTTTTTCCACACGGGTGTCAGCGTTCCGCGGTTAGGCGCCTTCACCACTGCTTCCAGCATTCCGGTCAGCACGGCCTGCATCTCAGCGGTCTGGTTCTTCGTGGTGCCGTAGTTCAGTCCGGTGTAGTTCTCTTCCGGCATGGTGCCGTACTTGGCGTACATATTGATCACATCGTGCGGCTCGCCACCGTCGCCATAATTAAGGCTGCCATGCATCCGTACATAGGAATCTGCTTTGTCCTCATAGGACTTGCGGGCGGTATAGATCTTGGAGAGGTGGATGGCGGGGCCGCCGTTCTTGATCATCTCAGATTCCAGGAAGCTGTTGGCCGAATAACTCCAGCATGTACCTGAGGAGGCTTGGTTCTCCACGGGCGTGGCCTCGGCGCTCACTACCGTGGTGAAGCGGTAGGCGGCCTGAGCGCTGTCGCTCATGTTCTGGCTGGCCTTCATCACGAGGTCGTCCTGGGCGTGGAGCGCGCCGGCGAAGAGCAAGGGAATAAGGAATGCTGAGATGCGGAAATTCATGGAATGAGTACCGGATGGATCAATTCACCGGATCGCAAAGAAAGGGATCCGTCGCCGGACTTACCCGACGGCGGTCAATTCCGGCCTTGATCGCGGTAAGCGTTTACGATCGTTAACGTTCCATTCTAAAACAGTTTCATTTGTAACAGTTCAGTTCCTCAACTTTGCGCCCCCCTCGACCTCCGTCCATTTGCAGGACGATGGCGTGGTTTGATCACGGGCATGGACAACGAACACTCATTGGGCTATTGGTGCTCACGCATCGGCCAGCAGTACTTTCTGCTGTTGAGCGATCGGCTGCGCCATTTGGGTCTGGACCGCTGGTACTACGCCATCGTGGTGATCTCCGAAGCGGAAGGCCGCATCAGCCAACAAGAGCTGGCGGATGCGCTGCAACAGGACAAAGTGACCATGACACGCGCGATCGACCACCTGTGCGAACGCGGCTTCGTGATGCGCGATGCCTGCCCGAATGACCGGCGCAAACATCATCTGAAATTGTTGCCAAAGGCCGAAGCGGCTGTCATCGAGATCAAGGCCGCCTATGCTGCTATCAACCGTATCGCGCTCAAGGGGCATTCAGCTCCGGAACGGCGTCAATTAGTGGAGCAACTGCGCCATACGCTCGGCAATCTCCACGAAGCCGCGGACAAGATCCCCTCGGCAAAAAAGAAACAACGACCATCCTGATATGTGCCGACCGCACCCTTCCCTCGTATCCTCCTTGCTGATCGCAGCGCTGCTTTCCGCTTGTGGCGGTGATAAGGACAGCACTCCTCAACGCGGCTCACAAGGCCCGATGCAAGTGCGCGTCCAAGTACTTCAGCCGCAAATGCTCGACAATACCATCGAGGCCACCGGCAGCCTTTTGGCGAACGAGGCCATCGAGGTGCGCAGCGAGATCGCGGGCCGTGTTACCCTGATCGGCTTCAAGGAAGGCGGCACGGTGACCAAGGGTCAGATCCTGGTGAAGATCAATGACGACGACCTACAGGCGCAGTTGCGAAAGACGGAACTCGCCATGCAATTGGCCAGCGACGATGAAGGCCGCAAGAAGCAGCTCCTGGATGTGAAGGGCATCAGTGAGCAAGCGTACAACGATGCACGCATCGGCCTCCAGAGCGCCGAGGCCGACCGGGACAACCTGCGGGCGATGATCGCCAAGTCCGTGATCCGCGCGCCTTTCAGCGGGAAGATCGGCCTGCGCCAGGTGAGCGAGGGCGGCTATGTCTCACCGAACACCTTGATCACGGACCTTCAACAGGTATCGCCCATGAAAGTGGAATTCTCCGTGCCGGAGCGCTTCGGCAATGAGATGGCGGTGGGTAAGAAGGTCATCTTCATTCTGGACGGCGACTCCACGCGGTACAGCGCCGATGTCTATGCGATCGACCCCGCGGTGGATGTGACCTCGCGCACGATCACGGTCCGTGCACACAACCCGAACTCGAACGGCAAGTTGCGGCCGGGAGCCTTCGCGCACATCGTCGTGGAACTGTCCAAAGTTCCCAAGGCACTGATGATCCCCACGGAAGCACTGATCCCCGATATCCAAGGTCAGAAAGTGCTGTTGATCAAAGGCGGAAAGGCCACCAGCGCACGCGTGGGAACGGGTATCCGCACGAATACGGAAGTGGAGCTTACCAGCGGCGTCCAGCCCGGCGACACGGTGATCACCACGGGACTGCTCCAGCTACGCGAAGGCATGCCTGTAAAAGCGGCACCACCAGAGGTGGATGGATCCACCGAGCAAGCGGACAGTTCATCGATCGACGCTGAATGAGGAACGTTCCTGATCGCCTTATGGTCACCCGTTTCAAGCCATTAGCCACAAGCCATAAGCTTGAGGCTTGGAGCTTGTGGCCACTCTCTCAACCTCCAGCTCGCTAAATGAACATCAGTTCCATCAGCATCAACCGGCCCGTGCTGGCTTCGGTGATCTCCATCCTTATCGTGCTCTTCGGCATCGTGGGCTTCAGCTACCTCGGTGTGCGCGAGTTCCCCAGCGTGGATCCGCCGGTGATCACGGTGACCACCAACTACACCGGTGCCAACGCGGATATCATGGAGAGCCAGGTGACCGAGCCGCTGGAGGAATCCATCAACGGCATCGCGGGCATCCGTTCCCTGACCAGCATCAGCAGTGATGGTCGCAGCAGCATTACCGTGGAATTCGAACTGGACGTGGACCTGGAGGCTGCGGCCAACGACGTGCGGGACCGCGTAAGCCGTGCGCTCAAGACCCTTCCGCAGGACGTGGACCCGCCGATCACTGTGAAGAGCGACGCCGACGCCAGCAGCATCGTGAGCATGACCATCCAGAGCGACCAGCGTTCGCTGTTGGAGCTCACGGACATTGCCACCAATCAGTTCAAGGAACGGCTGCAGACCATTCCCGGGGTGAGCACCGTGCAGATCTGGGGCGAGAAGAAATACAGCATGAAACTCCTGCTGGACCCGCTAAAGATGGCGGGCTTGGGCATCACCCCGCTGGACGTGAGCAATGCGCTGGCGAAAGAGAACGTGGAATTGCCCAGTGGCAGCATCGAAGGAGCGAATACCGAGCTCACCATCCGCACACTGGGCCGGCTCGTTACTGAGGAGCAGTTCAACGACATGATCATCCGCGAGGTCGGCGGGAACGTGGTCCGCATGCGCGACATCGGCAAGGCGCAAATGCTTCCGGAGAATGAGAAGACATTGTTGCGCGGTGACGGCGGCGTACCGATGGTGGCCGTGGCTGTTACGCCCCAACCGGGCAGCAACTACATCGCCATCGCCGATGCCTTCTACAAACGCGTGGACGAGATCAAAAAGGACATGCCGTCGGACCTGCGCTACACCATGGCGCTGGACACCACGGTGAGCATCCGCAAAGCGATCAGCGAGGTGGAGGACACCATCGTGATCGCATTCCTGCTGGTGGTGATCATCATCTTCGTCTTCCTGCGCGACTGGCGGACGACATTGATCCCGGTGATCGCGATACCGATCTCGTTGATCGGCTCCTTCTTCATCATGTATGTGGCAGGGTTCAGCATCAACATCCTCACCTTGTTGGCGATCGTGCTTGCCACGGGGATCGTGGTGGATGATGCGATCGTGGTGCTGGAGAACATCTACGCCAAGATCGAGGGCGGCATGGATCCCATTGAAGCGGGCCACCGTGGCAGCAAGGAGATCACCTTCGCCATCATCAGCACCACCGTCACGTTGGCGGCGGTGTTCCTTCCCATCGTGTTCCTGTCGGGCCTCACCGGGCGCTTGTTCCGCGAGTTCGGTGTGGTGGTGGCGGGCTCAGTCCTCATCAGTGCGGTGGTCTCGCTCACGCTCACGCCCATGATGAGCGCCCGCTGGCTGAAACATCGCGCCAAGCCCAGCGGCTTCTACGCCAGCACCGAGCGCTTCTACGTATGGCTCACCGACGGATACTCAAGCCTTCTCGCCAAATTCCTCCAGCGTCGTTGGCTCACCTTCCCGATCATGGGGGCCTGCGTACTGATGATCTGGTTCATCGGGAAGGCCATTCCCAGCGAGCTCGCGCCGAACGAGGACAAGAGCCGCTTCATGCTGATGAGCACCGCGCCGGAAGGCACCAGCTTCGACAAAATGGACGCCTACCTGTCGGATATCATCCAGCTGGTGGACACGATGAAGGAGACCCAGAACGTCCTGGAGGTGACCGCCCCCGGATTCGGCTCCACTGCCAGCACCAACACGGGTTTCGTAAGGGTTTCCCTGGTGCCCCCCGAGGAACGCACCATGACGCAGGACCAGTTGGCGCAGCGCACCTCCGCCTTGGCCCAGAAGTACAATTTCGCGCGCACCTTCGCCGTGCAGGAAGCCACCATTGGTGGAGGCCGGAATGCCGGTCTACCGGTCCAGTTCGTGATCCAAGCCCCGGATTTCGAAACGCTGCGCGACGCGATCCCGAAATTCATGGAGGCGGCACAGGATGACCCCACGTTCTCCGTGGTGGACCTCAACCTGAAATTCAACAAACCGGAACTGAACGTGGAGATCGACCGGGACCGCGCGAAGGCGTTGGGCGTTAGTGTCCGCGACATCGCGCAGACCCTGCAGCTCTACTTCAGCGGCCAGCGCTTCGGCTACTTCATCTTCAAAGGCAAGCAGTACCAAGTGATCGGGCAGGCCGCACGCGACAACCGGGACAAGCCGCTCGACCTCACCAGCGCATACGTGCGCAGCGACAAAGGCGAGCTGGTGCAGATGGACAACCTCGTTACGCTCACCATGCGCAGCAACCCGCCACAGCTCTACCGCTACAACCGTTACGTAAGCGCGACAGTGAGCGCCAACACGGCGGAGGGCAAGACCTTGGGTGAAGGTATCGCGGCCATGGACCGCATCGCGAAGGAGACCCTACCCACCAACTTCAGCACTTCGCTGGCGGGGGTCAGTAAGGAATTCGCGGAAAGCTCCAGCAGCTTGGTGTTCGCCTTCCTGCTCGCACTGGCGCTCATCTTCCTCATTCTAGCGGCGCAGTTCGAAAGCTGGGTGGACCCGCTGATCGTGATGTTCACCGTGCCGTTGGCTATCGCCGGTGCCCTGTTGAGCTTGTGGCTGGGCGGGCATACATTGAACATCTTCAGCGAGATCGGCATCATCGTGCTCATTGGGCTGGTGACCAAGAACGGCATCCTGATAGTGGAATTCGCGAACCAGCGACAGGAACACGGCCTTTTGCGCACCCCTGCCGTGATGGATTCCGCCCGCCAGCGCTTCCGCCCCATCCTGATGACCACTTTGGCCATGGCGCTCGGTTCCCTACCGATCGCGCTCGGCTTGGGTGCGGCTTCCAAGAGCCGCGTTCCCATGGGCGTGGCCATTGTGGGCGGTCTGCTCTTCGCGCTGATCCTGACACTCTTCGTCGTGCCCGCACTCTATAGCTACATGGCCAGCGGCACGGACATCCCGAAGGATGGCGAAGCGGCCGAGGACATCGATAATTCAACGCCACAGCTGGACGCATGAGACGCTTTGCCTTCGCCATAGCCGCCGCACTGGTGATCCCTGCTGCCGCGCAACAACTCACGGCCGACGAAGCCGTGCGCATCGCCATGGAGAATAACCATGGCGTTCGGATCGCACGCAATAGCGCCGCCATCGCCAAGCTGGCCAACAATCCCGGTGCAGCGGGCATGCTCCCTTCGGTGGACGCGAATGGCGCATATTCGGTTGACAATGCTGCCACCAAACAAGAATTCTTCACCGGTGAGGACCGCGAAGCCGACAACGCCAATGCGAAGTCGCTCAGCGGTGAAGTGGAATTGAATTGGACCCTTTTCGACGGTCTTGCCATGTTCGCCGCCAAGGACCGACTGGAGGCCTTGGAACGGATCGGGGAGATGCAGCTCCGGCAGGAATTGGAGGGAACCACCTACGATGTGCTTACTTTATACTATCAATTGGTGCAGCTTGAAAAATCCGTGCGCGTGCAGCGCGAAGCCATGGGCACCTCGCGCGAACGGCTGAAGATCACCGAGACCGGTGAGAGTGTTGGCGCATCCTCCGGCTTGGAATTGGTGCAAGCACGGCTGGATCTCAGTACCGACAGCGCACAGATGTTGGCTTTGATCCAACAGACCGCCATGGCCCGCACGGCCTTGAACACCCTGCTCGCTCGCGCCCCCGGCACTGCTTTCGAAGTGGACACCGTGATCCCAGCCGCCGAGGTCTTGGAACTGACCGGCTTGCAACAGGCGGCCCTCGCCGCCAACTCCACGCTTCAACAGGCCCGTGAGGAACGCATGGTGGCCGACCTGTCCGTCAAGGAACTGCGCGGCACTCTGTTGCCCAAACTGAACGGCTTCGCCAACTACGGCTATTCGCGCAGCACCTCGGAGGTCGGTTTCCTGAAAAGCAATCAACGCCTCGGTCCGCAATACGGCTTGACCTTGGGCATACCCCTTTTCCGTGGTGGTGCCATCAAGGCGGTGAAGCAGGCGAAGCTGGCCGGTGAGCAGGCCGACCTATCGCTGCAACAAACACAACTGGAACTGGAGCGTGATGTTCTTGACATGTGGAGCCAGTATGGAAATGCCCAACAACGCGTTGCCCTTGAAGAAGCCAACCTGGGCGGATCACGCACCCAGATGCAGGTGGCGCTGGAAAGCTACAGGGTCGGTGTGAGCACCGCCGTTCAGCTCCGCGATGTACAACAGGGCGTGGTGGCCGCGGAGAACCGCCTGCTTACCGCGCAGTTCGAAGCGAAAGTGGCCGAACTGCAATTGCGCTGGTTGGCCGGGAATTTGCTTTGATCGGTTTCCTACAGTTGAACAGCTCGTTGAAGCTCGATCAGGATCCGTCCATAATGTCTTACTGTATATGGAAGAAATAGCTTTTGCGAAAGGGCTTGGCCTGAACGGGTCAAGCCACCTGTTGTACTTCTTCACCCAGAAGTTTTCGCAATACAGAGCCTGGGTTGAACCTGACGCCTTAACCTTGTATCGGCATGCGCGAATTCATCTTAAAGCACTGTTCCTCCATCGTGTGGTCCACGCTCGTCCTTACGTTGGCCTGCACCGCACCGTTCCCATTAATGCCGAAGCTGGGGTCGTCCGGCCTGTCCGGTACAGCCTTGCTCGCGTACTTGCCGGGAGGCGAAGACCAGCAGACCCGGAACCCTTGGCAAATGGTGGCTAACGACTCGTCCAGTATCTTTTTTGCGACAGGTGATACACTTCATTTCCCGGCAACGGATCTGCATTACATGGGTAAGGTGGTCGCCCAGCTCGGGCGCGAGTGGTACATCTTCAGCGGTAGGGACAGTTCACGCAGGAACATGCGCTCCCTATTCGTACAATCCCCGGGCTATTTTTCTTCCGCTGGCATCATGCATGGTTGGGAGATGCCGGGGCGTCTTTTGGACCATGACGGCCGAGAGGTTTATTATGAAGCGGAGGTTTTTACCGGCGAAGTGTTTCCTGATACCATGGGCGTGGTGTGGTATGATCGCTCACTGATGCCGGATGGCCAATGGCGCATGAACACCCGGCTGCTTCAGTTCGGGCGTCCGGAAACAGACACGCTGGTGTTTTTCGGCCATCCCCGGAAGAGCATTACACAAAGCCTCGCATTCCAAGGCAAATGCCAGCTCCTGAAGGGCGAGGACCAAGTAATGAAACCGTAGTGCCGAGCGCCGGGAGTTGGCCGGCTCATGCGGGTGTCCGAGAGTCCGAAGAGCTTCTTAAGGCCTTATGATTTCCATGCACAGCGCAGCGGCGGCCGCGGCCACGTTCAGCGATTCGGCACCACCATGGCCCGGAATGGAGATGGATATTCCCGGTGCGGCGCGGACACCTTCGGAAAGTCCATGGGATTCGCTGCCCATCACCAGGATGCATGGCTTTTTCACGCCGTAAGCGAACACGTTCTCACCAGAAGCTTCCGCTTTGTAAACGGATACTTTCGAAGCATGGGCTTGTGCCAAAGCGCCAGGTAGATCTTCAACCGCACACGGCACAAGCCTGAACAGCGACCCCATGCTGCTCTGGACAGCCTTCGGGTTATATGGATCCACACCACCGGCACACCATACCTGCGTCGCACCGAACCAATCCGCAATGCGGAGCAATGTTCCGAGATTTCCAGGGTCAGAAACCCCGTCCAGCGCCAAGTTGAACATCCCCACAACCGGCAAGCGCAACTCGGTAGCAGTAGGTATCCGCACCACCGCCAGAACCTCATTACCGCTATGCAAAGTGCCCATACGGTCCAAATCGTGCGCAGGAAGTATGGACACCGTGGTGTTGGCCATTTCGGGTCCCGGTTCCGTACCGCCCTCAAGGCCCATCTCACGCACGGGATCTGCTGTAGCATAGATCTCCAATACCTCCATCGATGACTTCAAAAGTTCACCCACGAGTTTGCGACCTTGCACCAGGAACAAACCTTGCTCCTCCCTCTCTTTCCTCCTGTGTAAGGCGCGAACGCGCTTCAACTGGGTACTTCCGCTCATTTTTGCCGGGATAACTTCGCGCCCCCGTGGCGCGGTTTTCGGTAAACTGCGGCGCAAAGTAGCCTACCCGTGCTTTCCATCCGCCCCGCCCATATCGCCGTTTGTGTCTTCGCCTTGTCGGTGCTTTCCGCATGCAATCCCACCAGGCGTGTTCCGCACGGAGAATACCTGCTGGTAAAGAACCGGATCCGATCCGATGCCCAGGACCTGACAAAGGATGAACTGGCAGCCATCATCAAGCAGAAACCGAACAACAAGGTATTGGGGCAACGTCTGTACCTACACCTCTACAACCTCAGCGACCCCGTAAAAACCGCGATCCGGCAGGCCGAGCTCGATTCAGTATGCGCGATCCGCAATGAAGTCAAAGCGGCACAGCGCGTAGCGAAGAACGAGGTCCGCGTGGCGGAAGGCAAGAAACCGCGTGCCGCCAAACCCAAGACCTGCCGGAAAGCACTGCGGACCTGGGCGCGGGAGGACGTCGGCGAGCCACCCACCATTCTCGATAGTTCCCTCACCCTGCGCAGCTTGGACCAGCTGAAGCTGTACATGACCAAGGAGGGCTATTTCAATGCCAGCGTTTACGACACGGTCTTCTTCCGGAGGCATAAATGGGAGCTGTTCGGCGATCGATGGGGCCGGCCCTATTCTCAGCCGAAAGCCCAGGTACAGTACACCATCAAAGCGGGTCGGCCCTATACGCTTTGCACCGCATATTGGACTGTGGACGACTCCGCGATCGATAGGCTGTTACATGGATCCGCCGGTAAGAGCCTGTTGGTGCCGGGCATGCGTTTCGATGCTGACGTGCTGGATCAGGAACGCGCACGCATCACCGACCTGCTCCATGAGAATGGCTACCTCTATTTCACCCGTGAACTGCTACAATACGTTGCCGATACCACCGCCGGCAACCACGAGGTGGACCTCGTGCTGCGCATCGAACGTCCTGCGGCCCGCGGCAGGCGAGGCTTGCAGGGCACACCGGAAGGAACGGTCTGGAAGATCGGCGATGTCACCATGGACATTCGGCAACGCACACCTTTCGGCGAGATCCCACTGAAGACCGATACCACGGACTACAAGGATTATACCTTCCTTTTCGACGGCAAGCGGCCCAAGTACAGGCCTAAAGCACTTGCCCCGAACCTGTTGCTGAAGCCCGGCAACCGCTATGCTCAGACCGCCAACGACCGCACCTACCGGCGGCTTACCGGCCTGCGCATTTTCGACCGGGTGGATATAGCGTACGACACCACCGACACCCGAAGACCCGGCATGGCGGACGTTCGGGTCACCACGATCCCTAGCAAATTGCAGAATCTTTCCTTGGAAACGTTCGGCACCAACCGGGGCGGCTTCCTGGGCGTTTCCGGAGGTATCAATTACAAGCATAAGAACCTGTTCCGCAGTACGGGATCCATCCAAGCCCAGTTCAACTTGGGCTTGGAGGCACAACAAAGCCTTGGTGGCGCCAGTGCTGGTGATGATGCAAGCTTGGCCGTGCAGCGCAACACGTTGTTCAACACCATTGAACTCGGACCCGAGGTCACCATCCGTTTCCCTCGTTTCATCATCCCCTTTTGGAATACGGACGAACGCTGGCCCCGCACTTGGGGCCGGGTTTCCGCCATTAACGTGCTCTACAATTATCAGCGCCGACCGGACTATACACGCACATTGGCCAAAGTGAGCTACGGCTACGAATGGAACCGTGCCAGCAATATCACATGGGGACTGTATCCCATGGAAGTGAACTTCATCCGCATTCCCGTTATCAGCTCCGATTTCCGGGATTTCATCACCACCGCCAACGATGCCCTGCTGCGCGACAGCTATACCGACCACGTGATCGCCGGAGGCAGGTTAACCCTAACGTTGAACACCCAGGACGCCGCGAATCCCAAGCCCACCGTGTTCTTCTGGCGGCCCACCCTGCAAACCTCCGGCAATTTGCTTCAGTTGGGCAACGAACTGCTCGGCCTCCAACAAGAATCCGATACGGCCGGGAATAGCTTTTACACTTTGGGGGGGGTGCGCTTCGCCCAATTCGTGAAGTTCGACAATGAGCTGCGCTGGCATCATACCCTGCATACCAAGAGCAGCTTGGCGTTCCGCGTGGCCGCTGGTATGGGCGTGCCCTACGGGAACTTGGGAGTGCTACCTTTCGAAAGCAGCTTCTTCAGTGGAGGTGCGAACGGCGTTAGGGCGTGGCGCGCGCGATCGCTCGGACCGGGTTCTTACAGCGCGCCACTGGATGCTTTCGATCGCGTGGGGGAGATCCGCATCGAAGGGAATGCCGAATACCGGTTCAAGCTTGTGGGCTACTTGGAAGGCGCCCTCTTTCTTGACGTGGGTAACATCTGGGACCGGAAGGAGAACCCCGCCAAACCAGGTAGCGGATTCGAACTGGGTAAAGTGCCGGGGCAGTTCGCTGTAGGAACCGGTATCGGAGCGCGACTCAATTTCGACTTCTTCCTCGTCCGGTTCGATCTAGGCCTCCAGACCAAGGATCCCGCACTACCTATGGGCCAACGCTGGCTGTTCCAACCGAAGGACGACGGACTGTCCACCACACTGGGCGACAAGCTGAATTTCAATTTGGGGATCGGTTATCCGTTCTGAACAACGCAGGTAGGGATTATTAGCCCGCAGGGATACGGAGGCACAAGACTTCCGGTACCTTGGGATGTGCGAACATGTTGTACCGTTATACCTGCCGACTTGCCATCGTGTTGAAACCCGTACCTCAAGTTCCTCTTTGCTTTTCCGACAGCCTTCCCTACTCTTCCCGTTGCCTCCCCACCTACTAACCATTACCTTCGCGGCCAAATTTTACGAGATCGCCACATGAGCACGTTGAAGACCGGGAAATTGAACGAACTGTTGGGAGCCGATGCGGAAAGCCTCTTGGGCCACACCTGCAAGTCCATCACCAAGGACCAGCTCAACCTGCCCGGCGCGGATTTCGTGGACCGTTCCTTCGCGCTGAGCAACCGGAACCCACAGGTGATGCGGAGCATCCAGGCGCTTTACGGCAACGGTCGTCTCGCCAACAGTGGCTACATGAGCATACTGCCAGTGGACCAGGGCATCGAGCACAGTGCCGGCGCCAGCTTTGCACCAAATCCCATCTACTTCGACGGCGACAAGATCGTGGAACTGGCAATTGAAGGTGGCTGCAATGCCGTTGCCTCCACCTTTGGCGTACTCGGCAGCGTTTCACGCAAGTACGCCCACAAGATCCCCTTCATCGTAAAGCTCAACCACAACGAGCTGATGACCTATCCGAACAAGTTCGACCAAGTGATGTTCGGCACCGTGGAAAGCGCGTGGGACATGGGCGCCGTGGCCGTGGGTGCCACCATCTATTTCGGGAGCGACGAGAGCACCCGCCAGATCACCGAGGTGGCCGAGGCATTCCAGTATGCGCACGAGCTGGGCATGGCCACCATCCTCTGGTGCTACCTGCGTAACCCGGGCTTCAAGGTGGATGGCAAGGACTATCACACCGCCGCCGACCTCACGGGACAGGCGAACCATTTGGGCGTCACCATCCAAGCGGATATCATCAAACAGAAACTCCCGGAGACCAACGGCGGCTACAACGCCGTGGCAGGCTACGGAAAGACACACAAGAAAGTCTACACCGACCTTAGCACCGACCATCCGATCGATCTCTGCCGCTACCAAGTAGCAAACTGCTATATGGGCCGCATTGGCCTGATCAACAGCGGCGGAGCAAGCAGCGGCTCCAGCGACATGGCAGAAGCCGTGCGCACTGCGGTGATCAACAAGCGCGCCGGTGGACAGGGCCTCATCAGCGGCCGCAAAGCTTTCCAGCGACCAATGAAGGAGGGTATCCAATTGCTGAACGCGATACAGGACGTGTACTTGGATAAGAAGGTGACGATCGCATAGGAGTTGAGCGGTGACCGAGCGTCTATCGTTGTCAACTGCCAATTTCCTCTGTGTCCATGAGCCTCTGTGGTGTAACTCCTCTACCGTAACTTCGCTATTCAAACATTACGTATGGGCTGGTTCACACGCGTCAAGGAAGGCATCACCACCGCTACCGAGGAAAAGAAAGAGACCCCCGAGGGTCTTTGGTACAAGTGTCCCGAGTGCTCGGAGATCATGACCTCCGACGATCATGCCAAGAATCTTTGGGTCTGCGCCAAATGCCAGCACCACGAGAAAGTGGGCAGCGCGGAGTACTTCAGTATCCTCTTTGACGATAACAAATTCAAAGAGATCGGTGCCAAGCTGATCGCCGCCGATCCCCTCGGTTTCGTGGACACTAAAAAGTATGTGGACCGCTTGGCCAAAACGCGAAAAGCCACCGGCTTGAACGATGCCCTTCGCGCAGCGGAGGGGAAATTGGATAAGCAACAAGTGGTGATCGCCTGTATGGACTTCAAGTTCATCGGTGGGAGCATGGGCAGCGTGGTCGGCGAAAAGATCGCCATGGCCGCGGACACAGCGATGCGCCGCAAATGCCCGTTGATCATCATCAGTAAAAGCGGTGGAGCGCGTATGATGGAAGCCGGCTTCAGCCTGATGCAGATGGCGAAGACCAGCGCCAAGCTCAGCTTGATGGCCAAGAAGGGACTGCCCTTCATCAGCATCCTCACCGATCCCACGACCGGAGGCGTCACCGCCAGCTTCGCCATGCTGGGCGACCTGAACATCGCGGAGCCGAAAGCATTGGTCGCCTTCGCCGGCCCGCGCGTGGTGCGCGAGACCATCGGCCACGACCTGCCACCAGGCTTCCAGACCAGCGAATTCGTCCTTGAGCATGGATTTTTGGACCTGATCGTGGAACGGAAGCACCTGAAGGCCAAACTGTCGCAGCTTCTGCTGATGTTCCGGTCTTGAGGTACAGCTTGAGAAAGTTGGAGGAGCGTCACTTGGCATCGAAGGAGACTGGCTCCATGCCGGACCCGTTTTCCCGAGGGCTCAATGTTTCGCTGGGCAGTCGGGTTATTTATCCAAAAACCGTACATTCGCGCCCTCAAACCGCTATATGGGCGGCACAAAGAGGCATACACTACGACCATGATCGCAACGAAAGAGGCAAAGCAGGAGATCTTCAAGACTTACGGTGGCGCGGCTACCAACACGGGCAGCGCCGAAGGGCAGATCGCCCTGTTCACGCAACGGATCGAGCACCTGACCGGGCACCTGAAGACCAACAAAAAAGACCATCGCACCACAACATCACTGGTGAGCTTGGTGGGCAAACGCAAACAGCTCTTGAGCTATTTGAAGAGCCACGAGATCGAGCGCTATCGCGCGATCATTGCCAAGCTTGGCTTGCGCAAGTGAGTTCCACGCCGGTGGAGCACACACCTTGCAATACTTACCGGCGAGAGGGCGACCCGTGTGCAACGGTCGCCCTTTTTCCTTTTACAGCCCATGGCTGAAGAAGGCTTCCCTCAGAAATCAATCAACCAACAAAAGGCGCGAAAGGCGCGCTACGACAACAGATGAAACCAACAGGAGTAAAAAAGACCATCGACCTCGGCGGTGGCAGGACCATCAGTCTTGAGACAGGCATCCTCGCCAAGCAAGCCGACGGCAGCGTGACGGTGCGTTGCGGCGACACCATCATCCTTGCCACCGTAGTGGCGACGAAGGAAGCCCGCGAGGGCATCGATTTCCTGCCCCTGCAGGTGGAATATCGCGAGAAATACAGTGCTGCCGGCCGTTTCCCCGGTGGCTTCTTCAAACGGGAGAACCGCCCCAGCGACGGAGAGATCCTGGTAAGCCGCCTTGTGGACCGTGCCCTGCGTCCACTCTTCAACGACGACTTCCACGGTGATACCCAGGTGCAGATCTCGTTGATGAGCACCGACAAAAAAAACCCTAGCGATGCACTCGCTTGCCTTGCTGCTTCCGCCGCTCTGGCAGTGAGCGACATCCCCTTCAACGGACCAGTGAGCGAAGTACGCATCATCCGCAACAAGGGTGTTTGGACCGTGAATCCCACCTTCCAAGAGATGGAAGGTTCGGACATCGACCTGATCGTGGCCGGTACCGCCAGCGATGTGCTGATGGTGGAAGGCGAGATGCAGGAAGTGAGCGAAGGGGAGATGATCGAGGGCATCAAGATCGGCCACAAGGCCATCCAGGATCAGGTCCGCGTGATCAATGAGCTCGCAGCTGACGTTGCCAAGAGCCACACCAAGCGCACCTACAACCACGAGGAGAACGACCCTGCACTGGAAAAGGCCATCTACGACGCCACCTTCCAGAAGTACTACGACATCGCCTTGCAGGCCAGCGCCAAGGAAGTGCGCAGCGAAGCCTTCAACAAGGTGAAAGAGGACGTCGTTGCTACGCTCACCGATGAGCAAAGATCGAAGAAGGCCATGTTGGCCCGCTATTTCAAGAAGGCTCAAAAAGCCGGCGTGCGCCGCGTGGTGCTCGAGAAAGGTGTACGTCTCGACGGTCGCAAGACCGATGAGATCCGCCCCATCTGGAGCGAAGTGGACGTGTTGCCCGGGACCCATGGTAGTGCCATTTTCACCCGCGGTGAGACCCAGGCCATCAACATGGTGACCCTCGGTTCCAAAATGGACCAGCAGACCGTGGACACTGCACTGGTGAAGCGCAGTGATACCTTCATGTTGCACTACAACTTTCCCAGCTTCAGCACCGGCGAGGTACGCCCCATCCGCGGCCCTGGTCGTCGCGAGATCGGCCACGGCAACCTGGCTCTCCGTGCGTTGAAGCCGATGATCCCAACGGGTACGGACAATCCGTACACCATCCGCCTGAACTGCGACATCCTTGAGAGCAACGGCTCCAGCTCCATGGCCACGGTGTGCTCCGGCACCCTCGCACTGATGGACGCCGGTATCCAGATCAAGGCACCTGTGAGCGGCATCGCCATGGGCATGATCAGCGACCCGGACGGCAAATACGCCATCCTCAGCGACATCCTCGGCGACGAGGACCACTTGGGCGACATGGACTTCAAGGTGACAGGTACCGAGAAGGGCATCACCGCCACCCAGATGGACATGAAGGTGGACGGCCTCAGCTACGAGGTGCTCGGCAAAGCGCTGGAGCAAGCCCGTACCGGTCGTCTGCACATCCTCGGTGAGATGATGAAGACGATGACCAAGCCGAACGCGGACTACAAGGAGCACGCGCCACGCATCGTGAGCATCGAGATCCCAAAAGAGAGCATCGGACCTGTTATCGGACCCGGTGGCCGCGTGATCCAAGAGATCCAAGCGGAGACCAAGACCACCATCGTTCTCGACGAAGTGGACGGCATGGGACACGTGCAGATCATGAGCGAGAACAAGAGCGGTATCGACGCCGCCCTCGCTCGCATCAAGGCCATCGCCTTCCCTCCTACTGCGGAGATGGGCGTTACCTACACCGGAAAGGTGAAGACGATCATGCCTTACGGCGCGTTCGTGGAGATCTTCCCCGGCACTGACGGCTTGCTGCACGTCAGCGAACTGGACTGGAAGCGCATCGATCGCGTTGAGGATGTGTTGAAGGAAGGTGAGATGATCGAATTCCAAGTGGTGGGCAAAGACCCCCGCACCGGAAAGTTGAAGCTGAGCCGCAAAGTTCTCATGCCGAAACCTGAAGGATATGTGGAACGCGAGCCTGCCATGGAAGGCGCTGGTGGAGAAAACCGCGATCGTGGGGAACGCCCTCGCCGCGAATTCCGCGACCGCGGACCGCGCAGGGACTAAGCCTGTATTACGCAATTCACGGAAAGGCCGCCCCTGAAAAGGCGGCCTTTTTGTTTTTGGCCCATTCGTCGCATGGATCAACCGACCGGTCGCCTTAACCGTCATCATTCAGGGGATTTCCGGTCCAAAGCGTAACCACGGAACGTAAGTGACCGTTGAAATACCCCGGTCCAACTCCCCTATCCAGCGCTCATGGCACGTATGCGACAACTCAAGATCTCCAAGCAGGTAACCAACCGCGATACTCCATCGCTGGACAAATACCTCACTGAGATCGGCAAAGTGAAATTGATCACTGCCCAAGAGGAAGTGGAGCTTGCCCGAAAGATCAAACAGGGCGACAACGATGCGCTCGAGGCGCTCTGCAAGGCGAACCTTCGTTTCGTTGTATCCGTGGCCAAGCAGTACCAAGGTCAGGGCTTAACGCTGCCCGATCTGATCAGCGAAGGCAACCTCGGGCTGATCAAGGCTGCGGGACGCTTCGACGAAACGCGCGGTTTCAAATTCATCAGCTATGCGGTGTGGTGGATCCGTCAGCAGATCCTGCAAAGTCTGGCAGAGCAGGCCCGCATCGTGCGTCTTCCGTTGAACAAGATCGGCTCGATCAACAAGATCAACAAAGCCTTCGCCAAGTTGGAGCAGGAGCACGAACGTCCGCCCACTGCTTTGGAGCTTTCCGAACTGTTGGAAATGAGCCTTGACGAGGTGAAGACGAGCATGAGCAACACCGCACGGCACCTCAGCATGGACGCACCCATGCGCGACGATGGCGACAGTGGGAACATGTACGACCTGATGAGTAACGCCGATCAGCCCGACCCGATGCAGGAGCTGATGAACGACAGCCTGCGACAAGAAGTGGAACGTTCGCTCGATGGTTTGACCGGACGCGAAAGCGATGTGATCCGCCTCTACTTCGGTTTAGGTGGTAACCAGCCCCATACCCTGGAAGAGATCGGGCGCAAATTCGATCTTACACGGGAGCGTGTCCGCCAGATCAAGGAAAAGGCCATCCGCCGCTTGAAACACGCCGGTCGAGGACGTGGACTGCGTACCTACCTCGACGACTGAGGAACCGGCGTCGCGGCCCTGCATATTCGAACTCTTCATTATTTGATCCCTCTTCCCGCGGGAGAATACCTTTGCGGCCTACATGGCCCACATCGTTGCTCCTTCCCTTCTTTCCGCTGATTTCACCAAATTGGGTGAGGCCGTTGCCATGATCGACCGCAGCAGTGCTGAGTGGTTGCACCTTGATGTGATGGACGGCACCTTCGTGCCCAACATCAGCTTCGGTTTCCCGGTGATCAAGGCCGTTCGTCCATTGACCAAAAAGGTCTTGGACGTACACTTGATGATCGTTGCCCCGGACCATTTCATCCAAACCTTCCGCGATGCCGGGGCTGATAGGCTCACCGTTCATTACGAGGCCTGCACACACCTGCATCGCAGCATTCAAGCGATCAAAGATGCAGGCATGAAAGCCGGTGTGGCGATCAATCCGCACACACCTGTGCATCTGTTGGAAGACATTGCCATGGACATCGACCTGGTGTGTTTAATGAGCGTGAACCCCGGTTTTGGCGGTCAGCAGTTCATTACCGGCACCTTCCGAAAGCTGGATGCGCTGCGCGAAATGCGGGAACGTCTTGGAGCGCACTACTTGATAGAGGTGGATGGCGGCGTTGGACCCGGCAACTACAAAGAACTGGTAGCAGCAGGCGCCGATGTGCTGGTGGCCGGGAATAGTGTTTTTGGTGCTCCAGAGCCTGCTAAAGCCATTACGGACCTGTGTACGTAATGCCGCCCAAGGCTACTTTCACCTTCAATTCCGGCACATGACCTTCCGCTCCTGCGCTACCGCACTTTTAATTTCCTTGATCAGTACGGCATCCGCGCAGGAGCATTGCCTGTCGCATACTATTACGGATCGCTGGCTTCAGCAGAACGGGAAGCACGTGGACCTTGCCGCTGAAGCCTCGGCGTTGGAACAGTCCAACACACGCGGCGGGGGACTGTTGACGATCCCAGTGGCTGTCCATGTGGTTTACAACACGGCCTCCGAAAACGTTTCCAATACGGTGATCCAGAACATAATTGGGCAGCTGAACCTGGATTATCAGGCGTTGAACGCGGATTATAACAACGTGCGGCCCGCCTTCAGCGCTTCCAGAGCCAACGTGGGCATTGAATTCTGCTTGGCCTCCGTGGATCCGAACGGAAACGCCACCGACGGGATCACACGCACGAATTC
Organism: Flavobacteriales bacterium; assembly: GCA_016719225.1. Lineage (GTDB taxonomy): Bacteria > Bacteroidota > Bacteroidia > Flavobacteriales_F > PHOS-HE28 > PHOS-HE28. The sequence continues at coordinate 1,022,797 of JADKAN010000001.1, forward strand.
CACCGAGACTTGGTTCGACCCTGATACGGAGACCGACGACATGAAGAGCGCCCCAAAGGGAATTGCTGCATGGTCACCCACGCAGTATTTGAACATTTGGATCTGCGACATCACGAGCGGTGCCACCGGTGGCTTGGTCACTGCCGGATTTGCATACTTGCCATACGGAGGCATGGTGGGCAGCGCCATCGATGGACTAGTGCTGGATTATAACTACGGTACCGGATCAGGCGACCGCACAGCCACGCACGAGGTGGGACACTACCTCGGGTTGGACCATCCGTGGGGCAACGATAATTGCGATCCCGGCGATGGCATCAGCGACACGCCACCGACCAATAGCCCCACCTTCAGCTGCAGCAACACCAGCCTGATGAAGTGCAGCGCGCTTACACAGTACGAGAACTTCATGGACTATAGCAACTGCACCATGATGTTCACAACCGGGCAGGCTAACGCAATGACGGGCGTGCTCAATGGAATTCGCAACGGATTGCTGAACAGCCCCGGTTGCGGCAGTTCCACGCCCGGCGGTCCCTGCATTCCCATCGCTACGGTCGGTACTGGCGAAGGTGATTTCATCAACAGTGTGATCCTTGGCGGGATCAATAATTCCAACAGCGGTTCCACCAGCGGCCCCACTTACCACGATTACACCTCCAGCTATTCCACCTCGTTGAGCCAAGGTGGCACTTACAGCATTTCCATACAAGGAGGGTCCTATTCCCCGGACCACTACGCTGCTTGGATCGACTACAACGGCGACGATTCCTTCAGCACATCCGAAAAACTGGGCGAATTCACCACCACGGCGATCAACCAAACACAGTCCATCAGCTTTACCGTGCCTGCAAATACCCCGGTCGGCGCCACGATCCTTCGGGTGCGCGGCATATATTTCAACACGGGTGAACCCGACCCCGCGGACCCTTGCTACGATTACGCCTACGGGGAAACAGAGGACTACCAAGTGGTGATCACGGGAGGAGGCGGTTCCTATTGCATCCCAACGTCGGCGAACGGCACCTCCGGTGGCGACTTCGTGGACGGCGTATTGCTGGGGAACATCGTAAATCTGGGGACCGGTGCCGCGGATGAACCGACCTATTCCGACTACACGGACCTCAGCACCACGTTGGTGCGCAACAATACCTACACCGTGGAAGTAACCTCTGGTTCCTACAACGAGGACTACATCGCCGTATGGATCGATTTCAACGGGAACCATGTTTTCGATACGAACGAGATGGTGGGCTCCACGTTGACCAGTGTACCGAACCAACTTGCCGGCTTTGCATTCACGGTGCCTAGCAATGCCGTTCTGGGAACGACCCGGATGCGCGTGCGCTGTATGTACCCTGACCTTCAAGCGGGCCAACCCAATAATCCCGATCCCTGCGTGGACTTTTCATGGGGCGAAACCGAGGACTACTCTGTGGCGATCAGCACTACTTCCGGTATTGGCGAGGTGATCCGGGGCGATCTGGACCTCCGAACGTTCACCGATCACATCACCGTCGGTTGGCCCACTGGATCCAATGACCAGCAAGTCTTGTTGACCGACGCTTCAGGTCGCATCCTTTTGCGGCAAGCGGCGCAGGGTAATTCCATTGCCATTGGAACGAATGATCTGGCTGCGGGCGTATATCAGGTAATTGTGACCTTGGACGGTAAGCGCTATGCGCTGCGATTCATCGCAGGCATTAAATGAATGTTCCGTTGAGCGAACGTTTCTCCCCTTGTGCCGAACCGTATAAGTGCCCGGTCTAAAGCCTGGCGAATCCTTGAAACCTGACCGGTAGGAGTGCGTAAAGCTTGGGCAAAACCAGCCCATGTTACGCCGCTCCTTCCATGTGATCGCCTTGTTCGGTTGCGCCGGTGCGTTATGGGCGCAACAACCTTCCTCAGGTCTGGGATCAAAAGCTGGTCCTCAGCTCACTTCTTGGCGTTCGGCAGCAACGAAATTCAGGCCAGTTCCGGGCTTTTTGGGCGGTGTGTATGCGCCGCTCGGTGTAGGCAACCGCATTGAAGTGCAACCGGAACTACTGTTATCGTACCAAGGTGCCGCACAGAAAGTCCGGGAAGGAGGCACAACGGCCTTCCGTGCCTTGAACCTACAGTTCCCGGTAATGGCCAAATTCTTCTTGGACCATACGATCAACCTGCAAGCAGGGGCTTTCGGGGCATATTCGCTCATGGTGACCACTGATGGAAAGGATGCGAAGGACCGTATGCAAACCACCGAAATGGGCCTTGTGGCTGGGATCGGAATGGACGGTATGGCCGGTCTCGACCTCACCTTGCGCTATAGCGGAGGCATGACAGAGCTATTGAAGCAGGACGATGCCATCTATCCGACCAGCCGAGCGGTGCAGCTCACCTGTGGCTATCGCTTCGTACAATTCGGAAGTAGTAGGTCACGGCGGAGATAGTGTGATCACCCGTACGCAGGTAACTTCGCAGCCATGGTCGGCAACAAGCGTATCGGCATATTGGGCGGTGGCCAGTTGGGCCGGATGTTCATCGAGAACGCATTGCGTTACGATGTGGAGGTCCATGTCCTGGATCCGGACCCGGAATGCCCTTGTGCCCGCTTAGCGGCCCGTTTCGTGCAAGGAAGGTTCGATGACCGGGACACGGTACTACGCTTTGCGCACGACGTGGATGTGGTGGGTATCGAGATCGAGCACGTCAATGTTGACGCATTGGAGGAACTGGAGCGACAAGGAAAAACCGTTATACCATCTGCCGCTACGTTGCGCATCATCCAGGACAAAGGATCGCAGAAAGATTTCTATGTGGAACATGGGATACCCACCGCTGATTTCGTCCTGATAGACCATCCGGAGGAGATCAATGCCCATGCCAACATGCTTCCCGCCTTCTTGAAAACACGGACTGGAGGCTATGATGGGAAGGGGGTGATGGCCATCGCGACCACTGCGGACATAGCGGCTGCCTTCAACACCTCCTGTGTTCTGGAACCTCACATGTCCATAGCCAAAGAGCTCGCAGTACTTGCTGTCCGTGCTGCGGACGGCACCACTGTCGCGTACGACCCTGTGGAGATGGTTTTTGATCCCGCGTTAAATCTCGTTGACACGCTTCTTGCGCCGGCCCGCTGCCAGCCGCATGTGATCAATGCCGCGAAGGCGTTGGCAATGGACGTGGCCAATGCATTCAATGCGCCTGGCCTTTACGCTGTTGAAATGTTCCTTACACCCGAAGACGTTCTGCTGGTGAATGAAACCGCGCCCAGAGCCCACAACAGTGGCCATTTCACCATTGAGGCGTGCGCGAGTTCCCAGTTCGACCAGTTGCTGCGGGCATACATGGACTGGCCCGCCGGTGATGTAAGCATGCGCGGTGAAGCGGCCATGGTGAACCTGGTGGGCGAGTCCGGAAGTGGCGCGCCACGGCTGATGGGCGCGGCGGAAATGCTCCGTGGCCCCGGTACATTCATTCACCTTTACGGAAAACGCGAAACACGTTCAGGTAGGAAAATGGGCCACGTTACGGTAGTGTCCTCATCCCGGAAAGAAGTGGACAAGGGCGTGCAGGTCGCAAAGGCCTTTGGAAAAGTGGTCCCGCAGGAAGTGAAGAGCAAAACCAACAACACAGTAGAATGATCGGGATCATCATGGGTAGCCGCAGCGATCTGGAAACGATGCGCGAAGCGGTGGACACGATGAAGGAATTCATGGTGGACTACGAGGTTACCGTAGTGAGTGCACATCGCACCCCGGAGCGTATGGTGGCCTATGCTAAAAGTGCTGCTGACCGGGGATTGAAGGTGATCATTGCAGGAGCCGGAGGTGCCGCACACCTGCCGGGCATGGTGGCGTCCCTCACCACCTTGCCCGTGATCGGCGTGCCGATCAAAAGCCGCAACAGCATCGATGGCTGGGACTCGCTATTGAGCATCGTGCAGATGCCGGCAGGCGTACCCGTAGCCACGGTGGCCGTGAACGGTGCGCGCAATGCGGGCCTGCTTGCTGTGCAGATACTGGCCGTCGGAGACCCGAAACTCACTGAGAAGTTCGCGGCGTTCAAGGGCGAGCAGGAAGAGAAGGTGCGCGAAGGCATCAAAGCCATGCAGCAGCAGTTCCCGAACGGGTTCGATCAGTGAACGATCACAGGCGGGGTTCTGTTCCTGACCAAATATGAGGTAGGCATCCGGTCCCGGAACGTGCCGGAGGACTAAGTTGTTCCCAACGCCTTTCTTTTCAGGTAAAAGGGCACCACCACCTTGATGGCCACGCTCCTGCCCATGTTGTAAATGCCACTACGGCGCGTGCCGTTCACCGGGTATTCCTCGAAATACTTCAACCGGCTCATGTTGCTTTGGTAGCCAACATCGGCCAGGTTGCTTCCCAGGACCGTTACCGTGAAAAGCGTTTGCCCAGCCTTGTTCACGATATCGCCTCCGAAGCCGGCGTCCAATAACGTGTAACCCGGTGTGCGCGTCTCCGTGCCGTAGGCGGACAGGAACCGGTCCTGTGTGAAGTAGACCTGCATGCCGACTTTGACGAACAAGCGCTTCGCACATCCTTTGCCTTTCGGCATGTCCCACCGGAGCTCGCTGTTCGTATGGACCGGTGGTATGAGTGGAAGGTACCTCGTGCTGTCCGTGATGATAGCTCCATCCCCTCCCTTGTTCTCTGTAAAAACAAAAGCGATCGTATTCTCGAAATGCAACCGGTCCAGCGGATGCGGATGGACATCCACACTGAATTCGCCACCATAAAGCTGCGCGATGGTCTGCCTGAACTTGAAGACCGGATATTCCTGCCCTGCCTGGGTAAAGAGTGAATCGCCGCCGTTTACGGACGCCAACTTCTCATTGTAGATGTAGTTGCTCACGGTATTATAGAAGACCTCGGCACTGGCCGTTACGTGCGTGCCATCATAGAACAGACCAAGGTCTTCCTGCAGGTTGAATTCCGGCAAGAGGTTCTCTTCACCCAATTGCTTGAGACCGGTACCGGGATGAACTCCTTGCGCGGATGTTTCGGAAACGCTTGGCGCCCTATAGCCCCGGCCGAAATTCGCCTTGAGCGTAACTCTTTCATTCATGTTCCATGCAACTCCGGCACTTCCACTGGCTCCTGAGAAATGATGCGCGTATTTTCCGAATTGTTGCACCACGGCCGTATCCCCAAGGTCCGGACCTGAGGCCATGTCGAATCCGGTGACCGGATCGGTACGGGTATACATGGCGTCATTGTGATAATTCCGAAGATCATAGCGAACGCCCCCCGATAGGTCCCACTTTCCCCATGTCTTCTTCGTATGCAGGAACGGTCCGATGTCGAACTGACGGTAACTTGGGATGACCAGGTCAGTGCCTTGGCTGGCATCATTCCCCTGTAACATGCCGTTGATCCCCACGGCGGAAGCCCAACCGTTTCGTTCCGCAAAGTGATATTTCAGATCGTAGGTAGCCGTGTTGAGCAAAAGATAAAGCCCCGGTATGGTGGCATGTTCGGGATGATCGAATTCGCGACGGATGCTGCGCGAGTATCCGAGGTTGGAGGTGAGCCTGCCGTCACCGAGGTTGAAACTGGCTGTGGTGTTAGCACGATAATACTGCACATGTTGGTGCAAGGCTGCGATGGAATATGAATCGAGATCCGCATCGCTTACGACCTCCCGTTCTTGGCCGTCATCGGAAATAGGGCGGGTGAAGCGGCGGGAAGTGCTGTCGCGGCTTCCGTCCGGCACTTCCTGAAGGTTGTCGTAAATACCGAGGTTCAACCGGGCGAAACCCCAGGCCCGGTTCACGCCTATGTAGGCACTGAAGTCCTTCTCATCGTATTTCGTTCCGTAGACGCGGCCATCGTACCGATCGGTGTAGGCGCTGGCGATCTTGGCACTGGAACGGCCGCCGTAGAACACTTTCCCATTGTTCCCGTCCAGAGCCACGGATCCAGCAATGCCCTTGTTGTTGGTATCATACGCGACCAGCGCGCTGCCGTTCAATGCACCTGCAGGGACCGGGGCTCCCGGAAGCAGGTTCACCACACCGGCCAGAGCGCCCGAGCCGTACATTAAACTGGCCGGCCCTTTTATCACTTCCACCCGATCGATCAGGAATTGGTCCACTTCCACCCCGTGCTCGTCCCCCCATTGTTGTCCTTCCTGACGCACTCCATCGTAGAGGGTCAGCACGCGGTTGCCGCCCAAACCCCTTATGTAGGGCTTCGAAATGTTGGGGCCGGTGCTTACTGTGCTCACGCCCGGGACTTTGTTCAAACTCTCGATGATATTGGACGAGGCATTCTCCCGTAGATAGCGCCTGCTCACCATGGCAATGGGAACGGGGTCACGTTTCATTTCCGTTGCCTTCGCACTTCCGGTAACCACTACGTCCTGCATTTCCGTTACGGAAGTGGACAGCGTGAAGTCCCTTGTTGTCGTCGTAGAAAGATCGATGGTTCCCGTGAACGTTGCATACCCCATCATGCTCACCTTCACCAGAGCACTCGTAGTGGGGAGGTTCTGGATGGTGTACTTCCCGTCGATATCGGTCACACTTCCTGTGTGCAGATCAGGGAAGTACACCTCCGCACCGGGAAGTCCTTCTCCGGAACCTTTGTCGATGACCTTACCTGAAAGGGCCGTCTTTCCAGTGGGTCCGGTCGCAAATGCGAGCATCGGGATGATCAGCAGAATGATGAATGCTGACCTTAAAACCTGTTTCATGCCGAATTGGATCTTTTCCCCGTTCTGTTCGAAGTGGGTTATGCGCAGCTCCAATGGCGTGGACCGCTGACAAACCAAACTTCGACGTTAGGGCCGGTGTTGGAGATGCTTAACAATGTTGCAAACGACCGGAAATTTCCAGTCCGTCGGTCCGAAGACCGATGCGGGCAGAACGTTGCCTGCTCCGTTCAAGCCCGCAACGGTGGACCACGCAGATGAAGAGCATCCGCTTCCGGTACCAACACCGACAGTATGCTGGCCGGAAGACATTCACCGAACACCGCGATATAAACGGCAAGGTCGAGTGGAATGCTGCTTACGCAAATAGGCACCGGCGCCTCGCAGATAGCACAATGGGAATCAGTATGCACCACGGAGAGAGCGTGGTCCACCTGATCGAAAAGGCGTTCGTCGCAATGATGGAAAAGTGCGCGCGGCAAGGATGTGAACAGTACGATGGCCAGCAAAAAGCCTGCGGGCATGCGTCTGCGTAACCGTTGCATGGGTGCAAAGGTAAAGTCCTATCCGGAGCAGAACTCCTTACGGGCCACCATATCCACTTATAACGGAGGAAAGCGCGAAATTCGCCGCAATGGGAACGATGGATCGGATCAAACACATCGGCGTATTCACCTCCGGAGGTGATGCACCTGGCATGAACGCCGCCATAAGGGCAGTAGTGCGTACAGCACACTTTTATGGCCTGCAGGTCAGTGGTATTCTGGAAGGCTACAACGGTCTCGTACAAAATAACATCAGGCCGCTTGGTACGCGAGATGTGAGCAACATCATCCAACGTGGTGGCACCATCCTGCGTTCCGCACGGAGCAAAGAATTCATGACGGTTGAAGGACGTTGCGCAGCGAAGAGGACCATGGATCTGCACGGTATTGATGCGCTGATCGCCATAGGGGGGGATGGCACCTTCCGCGGTGCGCAGGCTTTCATGGTCGAACATGGCGTTCGCATGGTCGGTATCACCGGAACCATCGACAATGACATGGGCGGAACGGACACGACCATCGGTTTCGACACGGCCACCAATACGGCCATGGAACTGGTGGACCGGATCAGGGATACGGCTTCCTCGCACGACCGCTTGTTCTTCGTGGAAGTAATGGGGCGCAGTTCGGGCGCGATAGCGATGTACTGCGGCATTGCTGCCGGTGCCGAGTTCGTAATGGTCCCAGAGCGTAAGCAAGGGATCGAGGAACTGATATCGGCCCTGGAGCGGACCGAGAAGAGCAAGTCCTCAGTGATCGTGATCGTGGCCGAAGGCGATGAGGAAGGCGGAGCTTACGAGGTTGCCAGAAAGGTGAAGGAACGCTATGCACATTACGAGACACGCGTCAGCGTCCTGGGCCATGTACAGCGCGGGGGCAACCCCACGGTGGCCGACCGCATGCTGGCCAGTCGCTCAGGTGTTGCGGCCGTTGAAGCCCTTTTGGCCGGCCAAGCAGGTGTGATGGTGGGGCAAGTGAATGGGCGGATGGTACTCACTTCATTTTCAGAGGTCCTTTCAGGGACCAGCCCGCGTAACCACGCAGAACTTGACCGGATCTTGGCGATCTTGTCAACGTAAGAGCAACGGGACCACCGGAAAAGCGCTCTTTACAGCTTTACGAAGCGTACCCTGGCGATCGCGCGTCCATCCGTGCCCAGTGCAAAGACCACGTAGGTGCCGGAAGCCATGGAACTGACGTCCACCTGCTGTTGGTAATGCATTTCCAAGACCAACCTTCCGGATGGATCGAAGAATCGCAGTTGCACCGGTTGTCCGACATCGCAGCGCACAACCACGTGTTCACGCGCGGGATTTGGCCAGATAGCCATGCCTTGTCCTTCCATGGGTACTTCTTCAAGCCCAGTGGCACCCAGTTCACATGCGTCGCCGATGCCGTTGTTGTTCAGGTCCGCTTGGTCCTCATTCGCGAGCCATACACAGTTGTCGCAAGCATCCCCCACTCCATCCGAATCAAAGTCGGCTTGGTTCGGGTTGAATGCCGTGCTACAATTATCCTCGCACGGGATCAGGCCGTCGTTGTCCTCATCGGCATTGGGCACAACCCCGGTTTGGCCGCCAGCACAGATCCCACAATCATCCAGTGATGCGTTACCTCCGGGAATGCCTGCGCAATCAGGTGCCAGGATCGGCACACGTATAGGGTACGACATGCTGCCTTGGCAAAGGCAATCTTCGCTAAACACATCATTTGTCGTTGCTTGGTTGCCATCATCGCAAGCACTTCCCGGATGGACTGTTCCGCCTGGAATACCGTTACAGTCGATGAACTGACCCACGCAGTTGCAGTTCGCATTCCAATGGTCGTTGCCCGTAGCGGGGTCATTGTCGTTGCAGGCCGAGCCCGGCATCGCTGGGCCGTTCGGTACACCTTGGCAGTCCATCATTGGCGGGATGATCCCCATGCAAGCGCAATCCGCACCGTACACGTCGTTGATGGTGGCCGCGTTACCATCGTTACAAGCAGTCCCGGGAAGGCTTATACCTCCAGGAACACCGTTACAGTCGATCAGTTGGCCCACGCAATTGCAATTGGCGTTCCAGCGGTCGTTCCCCGTTGCGGGGTCATTGTCGTTGCAGGCAGAGCCAGGCATGGCGGGACCGTTCGGCACGCCTTGGCAATCCACCGGAGGCGGAATGGTTCCAACGCATTGGCAGTTACTGTTCAGCACGTCATTGATGGTCGCCGCATTGCCGTCATTGCAGGGAGAACCGATCTGCCCAGGAACGTTAGGGCAGTTGTCCTGGCTGTTGCAGATACCGTCCCCATCATTATCCGGTGCCGGGCTGCCTACGCATTGGCAGTTCGCGTTCAGCACATCGTTGATCGTGCACGGGTTCCCGTCATTGCAGGACGAGCCGATCTGGCCCGGAACGTTGGGGCAGTTGTCCTGCGCGTTACAAATGCCGTCCCCATCACTGTCCGGGCTGGGGGTACCCTCACAGACGCAGTTGTTGTTCAGCACGTCGTTCAGCGTGCAGGCATTGCCATCATTGCAGGGCGTGCCTGGCATAGCCGGTCCGTTGGGAACACTGTTGCAATCCAAGGTGACAGGTACTGTGCCTGCACAGGTGCAGTTCGCGGTGAACACATCGTTTATCGTGCCCGCATTTCCGTCATCGCAAGCCGTGCCCGGTAATGCGGCTCCGTTCGGTACCCCATTGCAATCAAGTGGTTCACCAACGCAGTTGCAGTTCGCATTCCAGTGGTCATTGCCAGTAGCGGGGTTGTAGTCGTTGCAAGCGGTACCCGGCATTGCCGGGCCGTTAGTGACACCTTGGCAATCCACCGGCGGCGGTATCGTGCCGACGCATTGGCAGTTACTGCTCAGCACATCATTGATGGTGGCGGAATTGCCATCATCGCATGGTGAGCCGATCTGGCCGGGAACGTTGGGGCAATTGTCCTGACTGTTACAGATGCCATCCCCATCACTGTCGGGTGCCGGGGTACCGACGCATTGGCAATTCGCATTCAACACATCGTTGATGGTACAAGGATTTCCATCGTTGCATGGCGAGCCTATCTGGCCCGGAACGTTAGGGCAGTTGTCCTGACTGTTGCAGATACCATCACCATCGTTATCCGGTGCGGGCGTTCCAGCGCATTGGCAGTTGGACTGAAGCACATCATTGAGGGTGCAGGGGTTGCCGTCGTTGCACGGAGTGCCCGGCATCGCGGGTCCGTTCGGAACGCTGTTGCAGTCGAGCGTCACAGCTGTACCAACACACTGGCAATTGGCATTGAGCACGTCATTGATCGTGTTCGCGTTGCCATCGTTGCAGGGGGAACCGATCTGGCCCGGAACGTTGGGACAATTATCCTGGCTGTTGCAAACACCATCGCCGTCGCTGTCCGGTGCGGGCGTTCCAGCGCATTGACAGTTGGATTGGAGTACATCGTTGATGGTGCAGGGATTGCCGTCGTTGCATGGAGTGCCCGGCATAGCGGGTCCGTTCGGGACGCCGTTGCAATCAATGTTCACAGGACTGCCAACACACTGGCAATTTGCGTTCAACACATCGTTCACTGTGTTGGCATTCCCGTCGTTACAAGGAGACCCGATCTGGCCCGGAACGTTCGGGCAATTGTCCAAGCTATTGCAAATGCCATCACCGTCATTGTCCGGACTTTGTGCACCGACACATTGGCAACTGGCGTTGTATACATCGTTAACAGTGCAAGGATCGCCATCGTTGCAGGAAGAACCCGGGACAGCACTTCCGCCTATCACGCCGTTGCAATCGGCAATGGCCGTACCGGCGCTGATGGCCTGTACGCCAAGGGACAGATCGTAATAGGTGCCCGTGTTGGAGGTTTGAAGCTTCACCGCACGAAGCATATACCGCTTGCCTGCCACGAATGGCACTGCCGGATCGGAATAGCTGGTCTGCGTCACGACATTGGTAGTCAGCCGGTTCAGGTTACCGTTCGCCTGGATCTCATAAATGTGGTAGCCGTCGACCGCGCCCAACGCTGCTGTCCAAGAGAAACCGGTGACACCGCCTGAATTGACCGCTTGGAAGTTGGAAGGCCGCGGAACCACCGTCATCCTTAGAGAAGGGTCGCCTATGAGGGCCAAGTGTACCCGGTTGTAGGGTGATCCCTGCCAGCCACCGTTCTGCGGGGAATACAGGCTCACATTGTTCATTGTGAGCCGGGTGCTATACCCGATGTTGTCACCCATGCCCATGTTCTGGAACCACCAGTTGGGAATGCCCGACCATACGCACGTGAGTGCATTGCCGCTTGCCACGATGGATTTCATGAACCCATTGGTCATGTCCCAATCGCCGAAATAGCTACCGAAGGTCATGTTGAAGATGCCCCCGTTCGCGATCGCGGCATAATCGTCAGAATTGCCGACGTTGTAGGCGCTGACCCAAGTACCGCCGCCACTAGCATAGGTCCAGAGGTAGCTCTGGTTGTTCACCAAGGTGTAGAAAGGTGCACCATAAGCATTGGCGTTGGTGGTGTTACTTGCTCCTACCAACGCAGTAACGTTGCGGTAACCCGACCCGCCCACAGGATTGGCGAGGTCCTGGAAATTATCGAACACAATTCCGCGCCGAAGGGGCACTAGCTGGCGCACTTTGTAGTTGTGCGCCTTGTTCAGGTATGCCCGCGTAAGCTCAAGTTCGCTCAAGGGGAAAGCATACCAAGGAGTGCCGATATTATAGAAGTCGATCCGGCCAACTTGGAGTTCGATATCACTTGGGTAGTCACTTTGATCGAAGCGGCCATCCCCCGGCGTGTTGTAGTTGCGGTCCAACTGGGCGCTCGTGGTGTTCACGGTATTATCGGTCCAAATACCATCCATGTCGCCGTAGTAGCCATCGGCCGGCCATGCTCCTTTGTGGTCCGAATGACCGTCCGGATTCAAGTGCCCGGAATAAGGAATGGGCACGTGGCCCACGATGTAGACGGCTTTCACCCGTGTAGGGTCGGCATTGTAATCGGTTTTGATGATGGAGCGGATGCTGGGTACGGACGTGCTGCGCAACACATCGTGGCGGATAACCGTCCAGCCGTCGTTCTCCAGGTCGGTCTGCAGTTGTACCAGTTCGGTGGTAAGTCCGTTCTTGATGTCATTGTCCACCAAGAGCACCATTTTGCCCCTGTTCTCCACTGCGGTCAGTTCGATGCCTGATGCCACATATCCCGTGCCCGTATTGCCTGCGGTGCGCACCACCTTATACTCGTAGTAGGTGTTCGTACTCACATTGTTGTCCGCGAACTGATTCACGTTCCCAGCTACGCTACCTATGCTTGTGCCCCATGTCTGGACATCCTTCAGCTTTCTGTAGATGGTGTAGTTAGTGGCACCCGTGTATGGTTCCCACGAAAGTGTGATGCGGGCCGGGTTCTTCTGTACTACGGCGGCAAGTTGCACGGCATCGCGCTGGGAATAGGACTGGCCATTCACCACCGCGAAAGCGAGGAGAAAGGAAAGAAGTGAGATGCAACGCTGCATGGGGAGCTCGTCTTACACTTTGCAACGGGTAGTGCAAGCGTGCAAAGCGACCTCGTATACCGATAGAGCAGCATAGAAGGTTACATCCTTTATCAATGATCCGACGAAACGCCCCCTTTAATGGTCGAACGCTTCCTGACGCCGATGAACTCAATTCAGCGGGGAATAGGGCGGGCGCCAATAGCTATGCAATACCAACCTTCATGGCGAACTGGTCCATGGTGGGCCCAGAAATGAAAGGCGTATATGCTACTTCCACTGACTTAAGGCAACCTCAAAGAAGTCCGAATTGCGTTCATAACCCGTATCATCCATGACCTGAATTCTCCAATTCAGGGAATCCCGGTCCATTTTCCAACCTTCATCAGGATTTTCCGTTGAATAGGGGCGTAAATTCGTCGCATCCTATAAACGCATTTCATGTCAACATCCAAAGGGCTTGGTCCCTTGGACATACTCTCCCTTTTCGAGCGCACTGTTGCTGAGCGGCCCGATACACTTGCTGTTACAGGCGAGCATGGCGGATCGACCTACTCGGAACTCTCGGGCAAGGCCGACCAAATGGCCGCATATCTCCGCACCTCTGGTGTAGAACGGGGCTCATTGGTCGGTCTGTGTTTGGACCGGTCCCAAGAGATGATCGTGGCTGTTCTCGCCATTTTGCGGGCCGGTGCCGCGTATGTCCCCTTCGACCCGGCTTATCCCGTGGAACGTATCGCACTGATGCTTGCCGATGCGAAGCCCGTGCTGGTCATCACCGACGCGAGACATCAACGCCTGTTCGGAAGTGCGACGGTGCTGCTCAACAATGACATAAAGGACGCCATATCGCCCGGAGAGGCTGCACCGATCGCATCCGGGATCACGGCAAATGATCTGTGCTACGTGCTCTTCACTTCCGGCAGCACCGGGCGCCCAAAAGGGGTGGCCATGCCGCACGGGCCCATGGCGAACTTGATCGACTGGCAGGTCCGCACATCCATACTGAAGGAAGGCTCCCGCACCCTTCAGTTCGCGCCCATCAGCTTCGACGTTTCTTTCCAGGAGATCTTCACAACGTTCGCCCAAGGTGGTACGCTGGTGTTGATCACCGATGAGGACCGCCTCAACTCCACCCAGCTGCTGGGCAAGGTGATCGCCGAGGGGATCAACCGCATTATCGTGCCCTTTGTTGCGCTGCAGTATTTGGCCGAGGCCGTGCAACGCACCGGTGAAGTGCCCAAGAGCCTGCGCGAAGTCTTCACCAGCGGAGAGCAATTACGGATCACACCTGCCATTGCGGACTTGTTCAAGCAACTTCCCGGCTGCCGTTTCTGCAACCAATATGGTCCTACCGAAGGCCATGTGGTGAGTGAACTGGAACTCAAAGGCGATCCCGCATTCTGGCCTGAGCTGCCCACCATCGGCTCCGCTATCGACAACGTGCGCCTCCTTGTACTGGATGATGCGATGAAGCTGGTTCCAGTAGGCACTGAGGGTGAGTTATACCTCGGGGGTGCTTGCGTGGCTCAAGGCTATATCGGGCGCGAAGACCTCACAGTAGAGCGCTTCTTAAGCGATCCGTTCACACCCGGCGGGCGCCTGTACAAGACCGGGGACCGTGCGGTGGAAATGCCCGACGGCAACATCGATCTCAAAGGCCGGATCGACGGCCAAGTGAAAGTCCGGGGGTATCGGATCGAGCTGGGCGAGGTGGAAGCGGCATTGGAAAAACATCCTGGCATACGCCAAGCGGTCGCCAGCGTGCGCGAAGACACACCTGGGTTGAAGCGTCTGATCGCTTATTACGCCGGCGCAAAAGCGATCTCCACCAACGAACTCCGCACCCACTTGGCCGCGCTGTTACCGGATTATATGGTTCCTGCGGCTTTTGTTCAGGTGAATGAATTCCCACGGACCCCGAGTGGTAAGACGGACCGAAAAGCATTGCCCGCCCCGGAGGTGAAACGTCCCGATCTGGACGTGCCTTACATGCGGCCCACGAGCCAACTTCAGGAAGCCATTGCGGCGGTGTGGGCCAGCCTGCTTGGTGTTGACAAAGTAGGCGTCGATGATAACTTCTTCGATCTGGGTGGCAACTCACTGCTTAGTATTTCCTGCGTCGCACAGTTGGAGACACGGGGCTTCAAACTACCCATCGTGAAACTGTACCAGCATCCCACTGTGCGTGCCTGTGCTACCTATCTGGAAGGCGGGAACAATGGCCGTTCACCCGCGGAAATGGCCGCTGCACGGCACGGTGCGCGAAAAAGCAACGACCGGGAGGAGATAGCCATCATCGGCATGAGCGGACGTTTCCCTGGGGCCGGCGATACGCGCCAACTATGGGAGAATCTGTTGCAGAAGAAGGACAGTATTTCCACGTGGCAGCGTGCTGAGCTCGACCCCAGCATTCCGGACGAACTGCGCAACAACCCCGACTACGTGCCTGCTCGCGGTGTGATCAACGATGCGGACATGTTCGATGCCGCCTTCTTCGGGATCAATCCACGCGTGGCCGCGTTGATGGACCCTCAGCAACGTGTTTTCATGGAAACGGCATGGAGCGCCTTGGAAGATGCCGCGCACGACCCTGCTCAATTCCCCGGTCTTATCGGCGTATACGCCGGCATGGGCAACAACACGTACTACACCCGTAACGTGTTGGGCCACCCGGACCTGATCGGCCAAGTTGGCGAGTTCCAGGTGATGACAGGCAACGAAAAGGATTACATCGCCACACGGCTCGCCTTCGAGTTCGACCTGCGCGGGCCGGCGCTTAGCATACATACGGCCTGCAGCACTTCATTGGTCGCGATCGCCCAAGCGTCAAAAGCCCTGCGCGATGGTGAATGCGATATGGCCATCGCCGGTGGCATAGCCATTACCGTTCCGGTAAAGAGCGGCATTTTGTACAATGAGGGCGGCATGTACAGCCCAGATGGTAGTACGCGCACCTTCGATGCCAATGGAAAGGGCACCAGCTTCAGTGATGGCTCCGGGGCCGTGGTGCTGAAAAGACTGAGCGATGCCATAGCCGACAAGGATCACATCTATGCGACCGTAAAAGGCGCTGCGCTGAACAACGACGGCAGCGATAAAGCCAGCTTTACCGCGCCCAGCGTCCGTGGCCAAGCCGAAGTGATCGCACTGGCACAAGCGGATGCCGGCGTACTGCCCGAGCAGGTCACCTATGTAGAGGCACATGGCACAGCCACGCCACTGGGCGACCCCATCGAGGTGGAGGCCTTGACGTTGGCATTCACCGGCGGGAACGCTGCGTCTGCAACGTCAGTTCAGCACTGTGCCATCGGTTCGATCAAGAGCAACATCGGTCACACCACGGCAGCCGCAGGCGTAGCCGGGGTGATCAAGACCGCTTTAGCACTGGAGAACGGCGTTATTCCCGGCAACGCGGGTTTCGAAACGCCCAACCCCGCCATCGATTTCACGCACTCCCCTTTCCGGGTGGCGGAGAAGAATATCGCTTGGCCGCGGACGTCCAAGCCACGCATCGCCGGCGTTTCCAGCTTTGGCGTGGGCGGCACAAATGCCCATGCGATACTCGGCGAAGCACCACTGTTGCCCGCCAGCGGAGGCTCCCGTAGCAAGCAGTTGTTCCTACTGAGCGCAAAGAGCTTGACCAGTTTGGATGCCATGACCGCGAACTTCCGCGACTGGCTAAGCACGAACCCCGATGCATCTTTGGCTGATGCGGCGTACACCCTGCAGATGGGGCGTCGGTCCTTTAAGCATCGCAGGTTGATCACGGGCGGAACGGCTAAGGAGGTCATTGCCGCCATCGACACGAAGGACCCGGCGTGCATCAGCACCAAGGAACTCCACCAGGTCGCACCCGGTGTTGTGTTCATGTTCCCCGGCCAAGGGTCGCAATACGTTGGCATGGGTCGGGACCTTTATGCGGCCGAACCCGTCTTCGCGCAACATTTCGATCAGTGCTGCACGCTGTTCAAACAGGCATTGGGCACCGACTTGAAAGCGATCATCTTCCCACCAAAAGGAAAGGAAAAGGCAGCGGTTGAACTGCTGAAGCAGACCGAGAACACGCAGGCAGCTCTCTTCACCGTTCAATACAGCTTGGCGAAATTATGGATGCACTGGCGGGTCGTCCCCGAAGCCTTGATGGGCCACAGTATCGGCGAGTTCGCTGCGGCGTGCCTTGCCGGCGTGTTCAGCTTGGAGGACGCAGTGACCTTGGTGAGCCAACGCGGTAGCATGATGCAAGCGCTGCCTAGCGGAAGCATGCTTAGCGTGCGCGCTTCGGAAGAGGAGGTGTTGCCATTGCTACCCCACGGATGTAGCATCGCTGCCAACAACGGGCCCAAGCTTTGCGTAGCCAGCGGCCCCAACGACTTGATCGGAGAATTGCAAGCCGACCTGCAAAGAAAAGGGATCGAAAGCAAGTTATTGGCCACGAGCCATGGTTTCCACAGCCCCATGATGGACACCATGGTGCGTCCTTACGAGCGCGTGGTCGACAACATCCGGCTAAACGCACCGCGCATCCCCATCGTAAGCACCGTGACGGCAAAATGGCTGACCGATGAAGAAGCCACGAGCAGCGAATACTGGAGCGGTCACCTACGTGCCACCGTACGCTTTGCACAAGCGGTGAAATTCGCATGGGAACAAGGCGACCGCGTTATGCTGGAAGTGGGACCGCGCAATACGGCGACCACCTTGGCCAAACAGCAAGCAACCGATACCAAGAGGCATGCGGCGATCGCCTCGATGGGTGCTGAAAGTGGTAACGGAGCGGAACTTACCGTCCTTTTGAAAGCCATAGGCGGCCTTTGGCAAAGCGGCATCGCGATCGACAGAAAGATCTTCTTCGAACGGGAGGACCGCCGGCGCATCCCCTTACCCACATACGCCTTCGAACGTGTCCGGCACTGGGTGGAGCCGGTAAGACAATTGGTCGCCGGTGCCACGCACACCGGGGAAGAGGCTATCGACGAGCCACTGCGCGAAGCCGCTTTGAATGCCGAGGATGCAACGCCAAAAGACGCCTTGGTGCGCCGCATCAAGGAATTGCTTGAGGAAAGCTCCGGTCTCGAGCTGGCAGATGTCAGTCCGCAGGAGACGTTCTTGGAAATGGGTCTGGATTCACTTTTCCTAACTCAAGTGGCCACCTCTATTACACGGAAATTCGGGGTCAAGGTCACCTTCCGGCAATTGAACGAGGAATTGGCGGATCTGGATAGGCTTGCGGACTATCTGCTGCCCCATGTGGACGGTCGCCGAGTCGCTGTAAAGACCGACACGAATGCCGGCATATCCGCGCTGGTCAATCCTGCGAATGCGCTGGAAGATGCTCCTGAACTGAAGAAAGTCTTCGGTGCCCAAGCGCGCATCGTGAAGGAGAAAGCGGATGACATGACGCCGGATCAGCGCGCATGGTTCACGGAATTCACGGAGCGATACACGAAAAAGACGGCCGGCAGCAAAGCCTTCACGCAAGAGCACCGGCAGGAAATGGCCGACCCGCGTGTAGTGACCGGTTTTAAGCCCCAGACCAAAGAGCTGGTCTATCAGGTCGTAGTGGACAAGAGCCGGGGTTGCCACCTCACCGACATTGACGGGAACACCTACGTGGACATCCTAAGCGGTTTCGGAAGCAGCCTGTTCGGCTACATGCCGGACTTCATCCGCGAGGCTTGCCATGCGCAACTGGATGCGGGCACCGAGATCGGGCCCATTCATCCTTTGGCTGCTGAAGTATCGCACCTGCTGTGCGAGTTGACAGGCGGAGAACGTGCCGCTGTATGCAACACCGGCAGCGAGGCCGTACTCGGTGCAATGCGCATGGCCCGCACCGTGACCGGCCGCAGCCTCATCATCTCCTTCAGCGGTAGCTACCACGGTATCAACGACGAGGTGATCATCCGCGGCAGCAAGAGCAAGAAGAGCTACCCGGGTGCCCCGGGCATCATGCCGGAGGCGGTGGAAAATATGTTGGTGCTGGACTATGGCACTCCGGAAAGTCTGCAGATCATCCGTGAACGCTGCCACGAAGCGGCAGCAGTGTTGGTGGAACCTGTGCAGAGCCGCCGCATGGAATTCCGCCCAGTGGATTTCCTGCGCGAAGTACGCTCCGTTACAAAACAGCATGGGACCGCGCTCATTTTCGATGAAGTGATCACGGGCTTCCGGATGCATCCGAACGGTGCTCAGGGGCTCTTCGGCATCAAGGCTGACATTGGTACCTACGGAAAGGTGATCGGCGGTGGAATGCCCATCGGCGCTATGATCGGTACGAGCCACTGGATGGATGCCTTGGACGGTGGCTTCTGGCGGTTCGGCGATGAGAGTGTACCTCCCTCGGGAGTGACCTACTTCGCTGGCACCTTTGTACGGCACCCGCTCACAATGGCCGCAGCCAAGGCCGCACTGATGCACCTGAAGGAAGCCGGACCAGCGCTACAAGTGAAGCTGAATGATCGCACAGGCGAACTGGTCGACCGCGCGAACGACCTGTTCGACAAGTATCGCCTACCCTACCGCTGGGTCTCCTTCGGAAGTGCATTCAAGACCAAGTATGATGAAAGCGTGGCTTACACCGAGCTGTTCTTCCTGCTGATGCGCTACCATGGTGTACATGTGCTGGATTTCCCGCATTTCCTTACCACTGCGCATACCACGGCCGATATAACCTTGATCCTGGAAGCCTTGGAGAAGACCTGCGTGGAATTGCGCGCCAGCGGATTCATGCCGCAACGCACCTACCCGATCGAAACGATCAACAGTACGTTGAACGGACAAGCGCAGAAGCTGGAGGAGCGTATCGTTGAAGGTGATGAACCACCCGTGAAAGGTGCGAAACTGGGCCGCTCGCCCAAAGGGGATGCCGCTTGGTATGTGCCCGATGAGGACCGGCCTGGCAAATTCAGATTACTGGTTCCGGAGCGCGTATGAGCGTGAGCCCGACCGCTGCGCGAACGGGAGCGACCCGCATGGAGAAATTCATCCCCACTACCCATGCCGTGCCGGTGGACTATGATCCATTCTCAGGGCCCGCGGTGCTGCGCACCGTGCCTACCACGGAGGCACAGCGCGAGGTTTTCACCGCCAGTGAAATGGGCGATGATGCGAATTGCGCCTATGTAGAAAGCGTTTCCTTGGTACTCCTAGGCGAGTTGGACCGGACCGCGTTGGAACGGGCCTTGGCCGCCTTGACGGTACGCCATGAAAGCCTGCGCAGCGTATTGAGCGCGAACGGCACACGGATGATCGTGCTGGACCACGTATCGCTGCAAGTCCCCTTTGAAGATCTCTCGCATTTGGACGGCACAGCTCGCGAGGAACGGATGGCGGCATTGGGCAGCGTGGACGTCACCACCCCGTTCGACCTAGTGAACGGGCCCTTGTTCCGCGCCTTGCTGCTGCGTACCGGCCCAGCTGAGCACATCATCCGCATCAGCGGTCATCATGCGGTACTGGACGGTTGGAGCATCGGTGTGTTGTTGGCCGAGCTGAGCCAGTTGTATAACGCGGAGAAAGATCATGCGTCCGCCGCTTTGCCACCTGCCGTGCCGTTCAGCACCTACGTAACGGCCATGACCGATTTCGCGAAAAGCCCCGGGCAGGCCGACGTGGAAAAATGGTGGACCGAGCTGCACACCGGTCCAGTACCGCGACTTAGCCTACCTGTGGACCGGCCACGACCGCTTCGGAAAACGTTCAACGCCGACCGCCTCGACCTTGTTCTCGACCCTGAGCTCGTAGAAGGCTTGCGTACCGTTGCAACGCGCAATGGTGCCAGCTTCGTGACCACCTTGCTCAGCACCTTCGAACTGCTACTGCACAAACTCACGGGAGACCCTGTGATCGTTACCGGATTGCCCGCCGCAGGCCAGAGCGATCTCGACATGAAGCATCTTGTGGGTCACTGTGTGAACCTGCTGGCACTGCGCGCCGACATTTCCGAGGAGGTGCGCTTCGACCAATACCTTAAAGCCCGCCGCACCGCTGTCCTGGATGCTTTCGACCACCAACGCTACACCTTCGGGACTTTACTTCGGAAATTGAAAGTGCCCCGCGAACCAGGCCGCATACCGCTGGTGCCCGTGGTGTTCAACATCGACATGAACATGGACGACGGGGTGGCGTTCGATGGCCTCTCCCACCGGTTCCTGAGCAATCCACGGCAGTACGAGAACTTTGAGCTCTTCCTCAATGCAACCGGTACCACTGAGCACCTTACGCTGGAGTGGAGTTATAACACCGACCTTTTCGACGCCTCCACCGTTCGGGGCTGGATGGTCCAGTTCAGTGAGCTCGCCAAACGCATCGCCGACAGCCCTTCCGCTACGATCGGTGCTTTGATGGCCGAGGAATGGAGCAGCGAAGTCGCGGCTCCACCTGCCCCCGCATGGCACGGCCAACGCACCGCCTACCCCCGGGACGCCAGCATTGACCGGCTCTTTTTGGAGACCGCCGATGCGCATCCGGAGCGCACTGCGCTGGAAATGGGCGACACGCGAACCTCTTACGGCGCATTGAAACAACGTGTGCTAGTAATAGCTGGGGTGTTAGAGCGTGCCGGCGTGGGACCCGGCGACCTCGTGGGCCTTTGCAGCGACCGTTGCCCGGATATGGTAGCCGCCATGCTGGCCGCCCTGTGGCGTGGTGCGGCTTTCGTGCCGTTTGATCCGGGTTATCCCAAGGATCGGCTGGATCACATGTTCAAGGACACCGGCGTTAAAGTGCTACTAGCGCAAAAGCACTTGCTACCCATGCTGCCGGAAAGCCCCGCGAAGACGGTGCTGCTGGGCGACATCGGCGATGAGCCCCCAACCGCGAACGGTCCGCAGGGAACGGCCCTTTCTCCCGCGTACATCATGTATACGAGCGGTAGCACCGGCCAACCCAAGGGCGTGGTGGTACCGCACCGAGCCGTTGTGCGCTTGGTGAAAGGACAGGATTTCCTGCCATTCGGGCCGGAACTGACTTTCTTACAGCTCTCAAACATCTCCTTCGATGCTTCCACACTGGAGCTTTGGGGTGCGCTATTGAACGGTGCGCGTTTGGTGCTACAGCCGCAGCACAAGCCCACATTGCAGGAGATCGTCACCACTATCAAGCAATACAAAGTGACCACCGTGTGGTTCACCGCGGGCCTGTTCAACCTGATGGTGGACGGACATTTAGAGGACCTCCGCGGTTTGAAGCACATCCTAAGCGGTGGCGACGTGCTCAGCCTCCCGCACGTGAAGCGTGCAATACGCCAGCTGGGCCCTGGAGTGCTCATAAATGGATACGGACCAACGGAGAACACCACGTTCACCACCACGTACGCCATCAACGACGAGGCAGCCTTGAAGATACGCGTACCCATCGGCAAGCCGTTGCAGAACACCACCGTTCACATCGTGGATGCCGACATGCGTCCTGTGGCCGTTGGCGAAAAAGGCGAACTTCTCACCGGCGGTGATGGCCTCGCACTGGGCTATTGGAACCGGCCGGAACTCACAGCAGAACGCTTTGTGGACGATCCGTTCAGCACCCATCCCGGAGCAAAACTTTACCGTACCGGTGACCTTGTGCGTTGGCTCCCGGATGGCAACATCGATTTTGGCGGACGAACGGACGGGCAAGTGAAGGTGCGTGGTTTCCGCGTGGAACTGGGCGAGATCGAGGAGGCCATTAGTGAAGACCCTGAAGTACGCGACCGTGTGGTGATGGTGCGCACGGATATGCCCGGCGAAAAACAGCTCACAGCCTATTTGGTACCCAGGGAACTCGGCTCCATGGAAGAGCATATCGATGCACAGCAGGCATTCATAGCTTCCGTTCGCGACCATCTGCGGAACCGCCTACCGAGCCACATGGTGCCCACTGCGTTCATGATCCTGCCCGAGTTGCCGCTCACGCCCAATGGCAAGGTGGACAAGCGGAAGCTGCCCGTGCCGGAACTGCGTTCCCAAACACTGCAATTGCAGCATGTGGCACCGCGTAATCAGCTGGAAACCGAACTCGCCGTCCTCTGGGGAGAAAAATTGGGCGTTGCAAAATTGGGCGTTCACGACAATTTCTTCGACGTCGGCGGGCATTCGCTCATCGCCATTGAGTTGCTGGCGAAAGTGGACGAACGCTACCACGTTGCATTGCCGCTCAACAGCCTCTATCAAGCCCCCACTGTGGCCGGCTTCGCGAAGCTGATCCAAGGCACGAACATGCCCAGTGGCCTGGAGAACTTGGCACCCGTGCAACCTGAAGGCGACCGCATCCCGTTCTTCTGCGTGCATGGTGATGAGGCCAATCACCACATCAGCCGTTATCTCGGCAACGACCAGCCTTATTACGCCTTTTTCCACCAAGGTGAGGAAGGCCGGCCCATCCAATATACCAGCGTGAAGACCATTGCGGCCCATTACATCAAGGAGTTGAAAACGATCCGGCCGGACGGTCCGTATTTACTTGGAGGCTATTCCTTCGGCGCGATCGTTGCGTATGAGATGGCCTGTCAACTCGTGGCGGAGGGACACCAAGTGCCACTGCTCGCCATGTTCGACATGTACTCGCCGGTGCTGTTCATGGAGGTGATGCGCAAACACGAGAAGATCCACTTTCCGTTGAAGAATCTCGTGATGCGGTATTTGGTGAAGCGAGCACTGAAGAAGGGCAAAGTGGCGTCACCCCGTTTACGCCATTTTTATATCATCGATACCTATTATAAAGCCATCAATGCCTACCAGCCCAAACCATACCCTGGTACGGTAACGGTGTTCAAAGCCGGCAACTCCGACGGACCGGAGGATATGGGCTGGAGCACATTGGTAAAGGGTGGCTTGGACCTTCACACACTGCCGGGCGATCACTACAGCTTGATCAAGGATCCGGGCGTGGTGCGTCTTGTACAGGAGCTTTCTGCCAGCATTGACCGGGCAGTGAGCAAGCACGCTGTAGAGGCCGTGTAAAATGAAAGAGCGCCGGGCGTTGACGGTGCATTGCACCTCGCCTACAAAGGCCCGATTTGACCGGGCAGCAACGGTGATGCCGGGCACTGCAGAGGTAGTTGCTTGGTATGCGCGACTGGACCAAGTGCAGGAGCGCGCAACCCGCTATGCCATGCTGATGGATGATGACGAGCGCCAACGTGCGGACCGTTTTCGTTTCCCCCAGGACCGCGAGCGGTTCATCCTGGGCCATGGACTGCTCCGCGAGATCCTGGGCCAGCACTTGCATGCAGACCCGTCCTCCCTACGGTTGGAACGCGGTGAATTCGGCAAGCCATTCCTGAGTGGAAACCCTGTACATTTCAACTTGAGCGACACCAAGGACGGCCTGCTCGTGGCCTTAGCCAAGCAACCCTTGGGCGCTGACATCGAGACGCTGCAACGAAGCACGGACCACTCGAGCGTGGCTGAACACTATTTCACGCCTAACGAAGTGGCTGGCATTAGTGCCGCGAAGGACGGAAAACGGCGCTTCCTCGAATTATGGACACGCAAAGAAGCCGTGCTAAAAGCTTGTGGCGTGGGCCTGATGGATGAGCTGCACAGCCTTGAAGTGGGGAATGCACGCAATGAACTTTTTATTTCCCATCCGGATCTTGTGAGGATGGCCGCAGCCGAATACCATGTGAGCACTTTCGAAGTGGGCACGCATCATTTGGTTAGTTTAGCTGCGGAAGAGGAATTCCATGTCCGCTTTTTGGAAGCTTAGTGGTGACCTCATCCACTATCCTCAACTGATCGGTCACTCCTCCCTCTCCCCCCAGAACCGCGGGTGGAAATTCAGCAGGTATAGCTTTTCGCTCGCCCGGGTAACGGCGGTGTAAAGCCAGCGCACATATTCGCGGTCTATCATTTCCTCGGTAACGTAACCCTGGTCCACGAAAACACTTTTCCACTGGCCGCCTTGCGCCTTATGGCAGGTCACGGCGTAGGCGTATTTCACCTGCAGCGCGTTCGCATAAGGATCTTTCCGGAACAGTTGGAAACGCTCGCTCTTGGTGCGCGCAACGATGTTGGCCAGTACATCCTGCCCCAATTGACGCATCCGCGGGCCGGGAAGTGCGGGGCCTTCACCTGCCAGAACATCGAGTATCACCTTCACCTCAAGCTCCCGGTCCTCGCGGCCGTCCCACCAGCCGATGGTGATGTCGGCGAAGCGTAAGCCATAGCGCTCCTCGGTGCGGTGGACACGGCGGACGGTGACCTGTTCGCCGTTAGCGATGAGCCCGAACGAGCTTTTGCCACTGCTGGTATCCTGCGCTGCCCAGAAGTAGTTGTTCTTCACCACCATCAACCGGTCGTTGGCTTCCAGTTCTTCTTCGAAGCCGTGGATGCGGGCACGCACCTGCATGCTGTACTGGTAGGCCCGTTTATTACTGCGGCATATCAGGCACACTTCCTCGTCGCCGCTTTGGGCGTAAGCTTCTTCCAATGCATCCTGAAGTTCGTAACCGTCGGTCCGCACGACGTCCGCGAAACCTCCGATGAATTCAGGTATGACCGTGGGCTTGGTGGGTGCGGTACGCGTGAACAATGCCGGTTCTGTTTCCGGCATGCTTGCCAGCGTATCCCGCAGGGCCGTGGCGTTCACCAAAATGCCGGATGCTTCGGCTTGGCGCACTACTTCGGTCATCTCCACGGCACCGGCCAGAAGCCCCATGACTGCGAGGTCCTTCACTTCCAAAGCCGGGCTGTGCGCGCTGCCCACAGGCGGCAACTGCGCCGGGTCGCCGATAAGCAGCAGTTTGTTACCCGGGTTTGCGAAAACGTGCTGGAAGAGGTCCGCTAACAGGTCACGGTCGAAGGTGCCGCCACCGCTTGCACCGATCATGCTGGCTTCATCCACCACGAAGAGCGCGTTGCTGTCGCGGTTGGGTGCCACCGCGATGCCAGCGTAACCGCCATCCTCATCGCCACCGGTCCGGTAGATCCGGCGATGGATGGTGCTTGCCCCTGCGCCCGCGAATGCACTTAGCACTTTCGCGGCGCGTCCGGTGGGCGCCAGCAGCACCACGGACCTTCGTTCCGCCGCGAGCACCTTCACCAATGCACCGACGAGCGTGGTTTTTCCCGTTCCGGCGTAGCCTTTCAGGATCAAGGTGGCCTGTGGCTTTTCGGTTTCCAGTAATCGCTCGAGGGCGTGTGCTGCACGCCGTTGGCCTTCGGTAGGTGTGTGGCCGAGGGTAGTGAGCAAGCGTTCCGACAGGCCGGGCATGGGGCGTGAAGGTCGGACAAGGCAGGGTTCATTCAGCAACGAAGCCACGGAGTGCACAGAGAAACGTTCAATTTGTCCAGCTACTGCAGAAGCACCGATCCGTTGGAGAAATGCGTTCCTTTGCGCATGGGTGAAAAAGCCCTGCAACCACGAATGGCCATTGCCCAATTCCATCCTGAATATGACGCGGAGCGCGAACACGCTTGGCATCTATCGTGCTGGTTGGAAGCCGGCCTGGAGGCTTGGGCCGTGCATGAAACGGGTTCTGGAAGACTGATGGCCTTGTATGCTGACAAGGGCGAGGGAATTCCCGAAAATGCGCGGCTACCACTTAGGCCTGCCAGCGTGACCTTTACAGCAATGCCGGAAACCAGCACGCTGGTCCCCGAAAGTGCATTGGCTCCGGGTACCGAGCTGCGCCACCTGAAACTGGTACACGGCAAAGTACCCACCGGACTTTTACGCGATGAACCCGTGGAACAGATCGGTGCCCGTTGTATCTATCTGCATGATGAGGTCGCTGAACGCACGTTGACACTTCGCTTTCCACAAGCACGATCGGTCCCGTTGCAGACGCTGTTGATCAAGCTGGGACTCTCGGGAAGCGGACCGGAAATGGTGCTTTACCGTACCAAGGACCGCATGGACCTGGTGATCGGCAATGCGGGTAAGCTGGAATTATGCAACACCTTCCATGCCACGGCCAAAGAGGACCTGTTGTATTATGCGCTCTTCGCTATGGAGCATTGCGGCATGTCGCCAGCTGCCACGCCCTTGCGCATCGGCGGAAGCCTTCTGGTGGAAGCAGACGAGGCCTTGCTCGCTATGTACTTCAAGGACGTCCAGCCGCTTTCCAGCGGTGGCGTCCCTTTTATCGGCAATGGACCCGTGGCGGAGGCGCACCATTGGGCCGCACTTTTGGAACAGTACACATGCGCGTGATCGGTGGAACGCTGAAAGGCCGGCGGATCGTGCCTCCGAAAGGCATTACTGCCCGCCCCACAACGGATTATGCCAAAGAGGGACTGTTCAACATCCTACAGCATTCCACCGTTCTGGAGGGCATCCGTGTGCTTGACCTCTTTGCGGGTGCAGGCGGTATCTCGTTGGAGTTCATCAGCCGGGGCGCTGCTGAAGTGGTGAGCGTGGAGCAGGACAACGCATTGATCGGCCACATGAAAAAATATGGCGAACAATTCTCCGCGGCGAATTGGCGCGTGGTGAAAACCGATGTGTTCCGCCATTTGCAAACGGACAGAAGTCAATACGACCTCATTTTCGCTGATCCGCCGTTCTCCATGGACAACGTGGCCGAACTGCCGGGACTTTTGAGGGCGCAAGGGCTGCTTGCCCCGGATGGCCTCTTGATCGTCGAACACACGAAGAATACCAACCTCTCCACCGATCCGTGGTTCGATGTTTGCCGGACTTACGGGAACATCCAATTCAGTTTCCTTTCACCCAAACACGAAAAGGCATGAGCACCTCCGGATCAGCCCTGCGCATCGCGGTGTTCCCCGGCTCCTTCGACCCGGTGACCGTGGGGCACGTAAGTATTGTTCAACGGGCATTACCGCTGTTCGATAAGATCTACGTTGCCATCGGAGAGAACAACAGCAAACGCCACATGTTCCCGCTGGAAAAGCGCCTCGATTGGCTGCGCCTGACCTTCAAGGATATGCCCAAGGTGGAGGCCACTTCGTACCAAGGGCTCACTGCGGACCTGTGCATCAAGCTCGGTGCCACCTTCATCGTGCGTGGCTTACGGAACAGTACCGATCACGCCCAAGAACGCAGCATCGCGCTGATGAACCACGCCCTGCGCGGGGTGGAGACCATGTTCCTGCCCGCTTTGCCGGAGCACGCGCACATCAGCAGCACAATTGTGCGGGAACTCATGGCCAATAAAGCGGACGTATCAGCGTTCGTTCCCTCGGCCGTTGGCCTGCCATGAGGATCGTTCCCGTGCTCTTTGCGTTAATGCTGGGTTCAGGCCTCGCAGCAGCGCCCGTATCCGTGCGTGTGGAAGCACCCACGTACGCTGGGAAGCACATCCGGCTTTTCGCATACTCGGACCTTTTCACGTTGCGCACCGTGCTGCTCGCGGAAGCGGAACTGGACGCTCAGGGCAATGCCATGTTGAGCGCGGATGTGATGGGCACGCGGAAAGCCATCTTTCGCGTAGGTCCAGTGGGCGCTGATCTTTACCTCCGAGCAGGTACTTATCATGTGCGCATTCCGCCGCCTGCTTCGGGCGAGGCTTTGCCTTTAGGCGGCACGATCCGCGTGGACCTGGAGTTCATTGACCTCCCAGCGTTGGACGTTAACGCGCTGGTGAGCGACCTCAACGAACGTTTGGATGCCTTCGTGGCCGAACAGCTCGCTACGGACAACAATGCGGGCATGAACGAAGTGGCCAAGGTGCGCGCGGGAAAAGTGAAGCCAACAGCCGACAGCGCCCGCGCACCCGCGCAGATCTTCACCGGCCCGCAATGGGCCCCGGCACGCACGGACACCTTCGCCCAAAAGCTGCGGAAATTTTACGCGGACGTACACGACACCTGGTTCCAGAGCGATGTGGAATACGGCTTGGCCGGTCTCTACCTGGGTCCACGCAATGACGACCGGAAACTCTTTGAGCGCTACCTGAAAGACAAGCCGGTGCTTTACGACGTACCCGAATACGTGCGGTTCTTCAATGGCTTTTACGAAGGCTACATGATGCGCTTCGGCTATGCCAAGGCCCCGGACAGCTTTGCCGCATTCTTGCGGAGCGCCAACACGGATAGCCTGAAAACCATGCTGGCCCGCAATGACTTTTTGCGCGCGCCGGAAGTGAATGAACTGGTATTGATCAACGGTTTGTACGCGGAACACGGTAACAAGCAATTGGACCCGCGCGGGGTCCTGGCCGTTCTACAATACGTGCAAGCTCATTCGGTATTTCCGGAAAACCGGACGCTCGCAGCGAACATGGTTGCGGATCTCACCGCTATGCAACCCGGCCAACCGCTCCCCTCCTTGCGTTTGCGCACTGTGGACGGTACCGCCGAGGACTTATCAGCGCTGCCGGCTGGCCCCGTGTGCATATTCATCACCACGCCGCGTTGTACCTACTGCGAACAGGAGTTGGCCGCGCTGGGACAACAAGTGAAGGAGTACGGCGAATACGTGCAGTTTGTCGGCATATTAGCAAAGGGCGAAAACACGGACATGTCCGCTTGGCTGGCGGAACATCCCGATGCCATGGGACTCACATGGTATTCGCCAACGCGCACTGATGAACTACTGGAGGAGCTAAGGCTGGTCAGCGTTCCCGCCGTTTATCTCGTTACGGACAATATCCTCTTGGCCTCACCGGGGCCATTACCCAGCCAAGGATTGACCAACGTCCTCTTCAGCATCAAGGCCAAGGCCGATGAGGAACGCAGGATCAAGCCGGACCGCGGAATGCCGCCTCCCAAGCGTTGACCACTGGCAGCAGCGACGGCCATCCTTCACGCTTCAGTAGCAGCACGCCCTTTGCGTCCATCCAACGCGCCTCTTGGACATCCTCCTCTTTCTGCGGTATCAAGGCCTGCTCGCCATCAGCACGCATGCGGAACCAGTGTGTGCATTTTAGGTGCTGCTTCCCGTTGCGTTCGTACGTGTGCCACGTTTCACAAAGTGGCTCTTCCGATCGCACACCTGTCAACCCGCACTCTTCCTCCACCTCACGCACAGCGGCCTCCTCCACCGTCTCCCCCTTCTCCACCTTGCCTTTCGGCAGGTCCCACATCCCTGAACGGTGGATGGCTAAAAGTCGCCCATGTTGGTCGCCCACAGCGCCACCGGCAGCATGTACCAACTTGTAACCCGACTTGAACGCATTCCACGCGGCCTCCACGTCATCGTGATAAACAAGGATCCCCTTCAGGCCGGGGCGCACTGCCAAGTTGCTGGCAATGGCGGCCAATTCGGCCGCATCATCCATCCTAAGGGCCAGCCAATTGGCGGGCGTGTCGATAAAATTGGGCATTTCACCGAACTGCAATGGCTTCCCGCCGATGTGGACTTCATACTTTCGCGCCATGGAATCCCGTCTTGATCCGGCGCTGAAGATCGCGGAATTTTTATTGAAGATCAAAGCTGTAAGGCTAAGTCCCTCAAAACCATTCACGTGGGCGAGCGGCTGGAAGAGCCCGATCTACTGCGACAACCGCAAAACATTGGGGCACCCTGTGGTGCGTACTTACATCCGCCAGCAGTTCGTGGAGGCGATCAACGACAGCTTCGGCAAGCCGGACATGATCGCTGGCGTGGCAACGGGTGGTATCGCGCACGGCGCCTTGGTGGCCCAGGAAATGGGGCTGCCTTTCATCTACGTGCGCAGCGCCGCCAAGGAACACGGCATGAAGAACGCCGTGGAGGGAGATCTGACCCAGGGGCGGAACGTTGTTGTGGTGGAGGATCTCGTAAGCACAGGCAAAAGCAGCCTACAAGCTGTGGCTTCCCTGCGCGAAGCGGGCTGTGAGGTGAAGGGCATGGTGAGCATCTTCACATACCGGCTGCAAGTGGCCACGGATGCCTTCGCAGAAGCCAAGGTCCGGCTTCATGCCCTTACCGACTATCACGTGCTGCTAAGGGAAGCCCTGGCTTCAGAGTATATCACCGAAAAAGATCTATTGACCTTGCAACAATGGCGTGAAGATCCTGCGCATTGGCCATTGTCTGCAGCAGAGAGCACCATTTCTGCTGAAGGGAACGGTCCGGGTGAGCTTAGAACAGCTTCGCGTTCCACTAGTGCAGCCAAAAAGCAAGGGCCAGCGGCCGCGAAGCCATGACGACCATCAAAAGCAAGGAAGTGAGCATCGCACGCCCGGCGGAAGCACTTTACAGTTTCCTGCAGAACATGGATAATTTCCAGGAATTGCTTCCCCAGGACCGCATCAGTGATTGGAAGAGCGATGGCACCTCCTGTTCCTTTAAAGTACAAGGCGCGGCAACAATCGGGCTTGCGCTGGATGGTGGCACACCGAACAGTTTGGTCCGGATGAAGAGCACCGACCGTTCCCCGTTCCCGTTCACGCTGAACGTGCATTTGGATGAAAAGGAAGGCGTCACCCATGCGCACCAGGTTTTTGAAGCGGAGTTGAATCCCTTCCTGAAGATGATGGTGGAGAAGCCACTGAAGAACCTGTTCGACCACATCGCGGATAAGATGGCGGCCTTGCACGGGTGACCGGCACGCTGATCGGGCAGATCGTTGTGGACTTCGGGAATTCGGCCTATCCCCTAAATGCCAATTCAAGCTATTTCAGCAGCGGTTCAGCGTATAGCGGCGTGATCTTCGTCCTCTTATTCATCACGGACGCTCCTGCCGCGAAGATCCCGTGAAGGAGCATCTTGTAAATTAGCGTATGGCATCACGACGAGGAAAGGCAGCGAGCAGTGACGACGGGGCGAAACCGGCGAAGCTCAACAAAGAGGCTTGGCGCAAGACCACGCGACTGTTCCGCTACCTGAAGCCACACATCGGCGCTTTCTCTGCTGGCCTTTTTTGCCTCTTGATCACCAGTTTATTGAGCTTGGCCTTCCCGATCCTGCTCGGTAAGCTGGTCAACGCGAGTGCTTCGGACGGCTTTTGGGCCGCGCCGCTCACCGATCTCACCAACATCGACTCCATCGCCAAGCTGCTGATGCTGGTATTCGCACTGCAGGCCGCTTTCGGCTTTGTGCGGATCTACCTGTTCGGGCTGGTTTCAGAAAATGCCTTGGCCGATCTTCGTCAGGACACCTATTCCCACTTGATCCGTATGCCCATGCTGTTCTTTGCCCAGCGACGCGTGGGTGAACTCAACAGCCGCATCAGCGCGGACGTTGCGTTGTTGCAGGAAGGGATGACCACCTCATTGGCGGAACTGCTTCGGCAAACGGTGACTATCACGCTCGGGATCACGCTGCTCACCTTCGTCAGTGTGCAGCTCACACTTACCATGTTGGCCACGCTTCCGGTGGTAGCGTTGATCGCTGTGTTCTTCGGCCGTTACATCCGTAAGCTCAGCACACAAGTGCAGGACCGCATCGCCGATACCAATGTGATCGTTGACGAAACGTTGCAGGGCATCCAGAACGTGAAAGCCTTCAGCAACGAATCCTTTGAAGTGGGCCGTTACCGCAGCAGCGTGCTCAAGGCGCGCGACCTCGCGTTAAAGGGCGCGCGTTGGCGCGGGGCCTTCGTTTCGTTCATCATCTTCTGCATGTTCGGCGTCATCGTGTTCATCATCTGGCGGGCGGTCCATCTTAAAGCAGAGGGTCTGCTGGACATTGGCGACATCACCTCCTTTCTTGGACTTTCCATCATGATCGGGGCTTCCATAGCGAGCATCCCCGAGCTGGTGACCACCATGCTGAAAGCCGTGGGTGCCACCGAACGGCTGATGGACCTTCAGGAAGGTACGCCGGAAGCCATCAGTCTGGCACCACGCAAAGAACACCTGCGTATCGAAGGCGATATCGCTTTCGAACATGTCTCCTTCCACTATGCCACCCGCGCCGACCATGAAGTGCTCCACGATGTGGACTTCCACGCCAAGCCCGGCGAGCGCGTTGCACTGGTGGGGCCGAGCGGCGCGGGGAAGAGTACCATCGCTTCGCTGGTCTTGCGCTTTTACGATCCCGTGGGCGGACGTATCACCATTGACGGTAAGGATGCCCGTGACTATGACCTCGGGGCTTTGCGCGACCGCATGAGCATTGTACCACAGGAGGTGCTGCTTTTCGGAGGCACCATCTTGGAGAACATCGCCTATGGCAGGCCAGGAGCATCCCGCGACGACATCGAAGCCGCAGCACGAAAAGCCAATGCGCACGATTTCATCACCTCCTTCCCGGAAGGTTACGCCACGATCGTGGGGGAACGAGGGATCCAGCTAAGTGGCGGACAGCGGCAGCGCATTGCCATTGCCCGTGCGTTATTGAAAGATCCCGCGATCCTGATCCTTGACGAAGCCACCAGCGCATTGGACACCGCCAGCGAACGTCTGGTGCAGGATGCCTTGGACAAACTGATGGAAGGACGCACTAGCATCGTGATCGCGCATCGCCTAAGCACCGTTCGGAATGCGGACCGCATCCTGGTGCTGGACCACGGCATGGTCTCCGCCAGTGGAACGCATGATGAACTGATCGCGGATACGGGCGGGTTGTATTACTCGCTTAGTAAGATGCAATTGAGCGAGGCTTAGTTCCGAAGTGCTTTCTGCACATGTCCGGAAGTGAATGCTTTGGGATCTACAACGCCACCTCCACCACCTTCTTCGTCGCGAAGAATTCCTCGCTGAAGGCATCGCGCAGCTCCGTAACCCGGATGGAATAGCGCAGAGGCCGCAGTTCATCGGCCAGTTCGCCACCTTTCAAATACAGCAATCCGGAGCGCATCGGTTCCCGATGCTTACCCAAGACCTGCTTCGTATTCGGCACCAAATGGCTCGTGGCTTTGATGAACTCGGGAAGAGCGGTAACCGCACGACTTACTATGAAGTCGTACTTCTGTTCATGGTCCTCGCTGCGCACTTTTTCGGCGGTGGCATTTTTCAAGGCCAAACCCTCGATCACGCCTTGCACCGCGGCGATCTTTTTGCCGATACCATCGATGCAATGGAACCGGCTTTGCGGGAACATGATCGCGAGTGGAATGCCGGGGAAGCCTCCACCGGTGCCGACATCCACAATGTGCGTTCCCGCAACGAATACATGCACTTTGGCGATGCCGAGCGAATGCAGGATATGCCGCTCGTAAAGGTGCTCGAAGTCCTTGCGGGAGATCAAGTTTACACGCTCGTTCCAATGGGCGTAGAGATCGCCGAGCGCGGCGAAGTGCGCGCGCTGTTCCTGGGGGAGATCCGGGAAGTATCGGGTGATCAGGTCAACACCGAGCATGATCGTTCTGAAGTAAAAGTCGGAACAAGATCGCTTCGTCGCAGAGCCTCCTCGCGATGACGATCAAGTAAATGTTCAGATCGTGTCCTTGCGCGTGTCCAATAGGTTCTCGAGGAATTCGCGGGCACGGAACAGCTGGGCTTTCACGGTGCCCAACGGCAGGTCAAGTTCTTCGGCGATCTCTTCGTAGCTGTACTCCTTGTAGTAGCGCAGTTCCACCAGAGTGCGGTAGCGCGGCTTCAACTTGGCCACCACTTCACGCATCACCTCGCTCTTTTGATCCTTGATCACCACTTCGCTGGGATCGAGGCCATGGCCTTTCAGCTCGATGTGCATCTCGTCGCCATCCTGCGTGCCGATGGGATTGTCGATGCTGAGCATCTTTTTCTTCTGCTTGCGGATCCAGTCGATGCAGTTGTTGGAGGCGATCTTGAACAGCCAAGTGCTGAAGGCGTAGTTAGGCGTGTACTGGTGCAGGCGGTGGAAGGCTTTACCGAAGGCTTCGATGGTCAGGTCGTCGGCATCGTCCTTGTTGTTGATCATCTTCAGCAACATGAAGTAGATCGAGTCGCGGTAACGGGACATCAGTTCGGCGTAGGCCTTCTGGTCCTTTTTATCCACCGCACGGCGCACGAGCTCAAGGTCGTACACGGCTTTCTCGGAAAGGTTCGGGCTTACTTCCATCGTTGGGGCTTGATGATGAGCGTGCTGATGTAGATGCAGGGGTCTAAAAGTAGGAACAGCCATTCCAGGGGCAATGCGAACCACATGATGCGGCCTGCGCCCAGTTTGCGAAGCGCAAGCATTTCCATGGGCAGGAAAATGAACAGCGCAACTGCCAAGCCGATGGAAGCACCCGTAAAATAGCCCATGATGAACAACCAAAGGATCGTTGCCCACAGTACCATGCGCGCTACCGGGAGCATCGTGAGCAGGACCTGATGTCCGAAGCGGTAGAAACGTGCCGTTGTGTAATGGCGGCGCTTGCGATGCAGCCAAGTGAGGAGGTCAGGGGTGGCACGCGTGGTCATATACGACCTGCCGTCCGCTATGGCGGTGGTGTTCTTGGCACGAGCCACCTCATTGATAAAGAGGTCATCATCGCCGCTCATGAGCTGGCGGTGTTTCGCGGAACCTTTGGCACCGAAGAAAAGATCGCGCGTGAAGCCCATGTTCCGCCCGACACCCATGTAGGGGAAGCCGGCTTGCGCGAAGCTGACATACTGCAGCGCCTTGGTGAATCCGTCGTAACGTTCCAGCAAGCTCGTTAGTCCGGGAATACGCTCGTATGGGCTGTGGCCGATCACGATCTCCTTGCCGTCCTTGAAGCCTGACGCCATGGTGCTTACCCAATCGCGGCCCGTGGGCATACAGTCGGCATCCGTCACCAGGATGTGCTGATACTTGGCTGCCCGGACACCTACGCCAAGGGCGATCTTCTTGCCGTAGCTGAATTTTTCATCCGCTTGGATGTTCACCGGTTTCAACCTCGGGAATTGCGGCTTCAACCATTGCAGCACGTCCCAGGTATCGTCCTCGCTCCTGTCGTTCACCACCACCAGTTCGAATTCCTCATGGTCCTGATCCATCAAGATGGGGATGAGCTGCTGAAGCGTAACGCTTTCGTTACGGCCACAGATCACGATCGATAAAGGGAGATCCCGTTCCGGCTCCACCTCTTGTTCCCGGAAAGCGAACCGGCTGAACATGGCCAAATGGAAGAAGGCCAGCACCACCAAAGCGGCTGCCATCAAAGAGAGAACGACGGTTGAGATCAAAACAGGGCGCGATAGGTCGCTGCGATGGTACGGGGGCGAAGCTATCCGCGCGGTCGGGCGTGGGCGGGGCCCAGGGCATGCAGTTATGAACAACGATGGCGTGAATGGCGGACAGCACCGGGATCCCCATCTTCGCAGCCCGAATGGAATTCAAGCTATTGACCACCGACCCGAAGAGCAAGGCCCGCGCGGGCGAGCTCCATACCGACCACGGCGTGGTGCCGACCCCGATCTTCATGCCCGTGGGTACGTTGGGCGGGGTAAAGGCAGTTCACATGCGCGAGCTGCGCGAAGATGTGAAGGCCTCGATCATGCTCAGTAACACCTATCACCTTTACCTGCGTCCCGGGATGGAGGTGATCGAGCACGCTGGCGGACTGCACAAGTTCAACGGCTGGAACGGCCCGATCCTCACCGACAGCGGCGGCTTCCAGGTGCATTCGCTCAGCGACATCCGGAAGATCACCGAAGAAGGCGTGAAATTCAGCAGCCACATCGATGGTAGTAAACACCTTTTCACACCGGAAAGTGTGATGGACCTTCAGCGCACCATCGGCGCGGACATCATGATGGCCTTCGATGAATGCACGCCGTGGCCCTGCGAGGTCAAGTACGCCACGGACAGCATGCACCGCACGCACCGCTGGCTGGACCGTTGTTTCGACCGCTTCAACGCCACGGAACCGAAGTACGGTTATGAGCAGGCGCTGTTCCCCATCGTGCAGGGCAGCACCTTCCCGGAACTGCGGAAGGCCAGTGCGGAATACATCGCGAAGAAGGATGCGTATGGCAATGCCATCGGCGGCCTCAGCGTGGGCGAGCCGGAGGAAGAGATGTACGCCATGGCCGAGCTCTGCTGCGACATTCTCCCCAAGGACCGGCCGCGCTACCTGATGGGTGTGGGCACGCCGTGGAACCTGTTGGAGAACATGGCCATCGGCATCGATATGTTCGACTGTGTGATGCCCACCCGCAACGGCCGCAACGGCATGCTCTTCACAAGGGAAGGCGTGGTGCAGATCAAGAACAAGATCTGGGCGGACGACCATTCCCCACTGGACCCGAACGGCACCAGCTACGTGGACAGCGCCTGCAGCAAGGCCTTCGTGCGGCACCTCTTCGTCACCAACGAACTGTTGGGCCTGCAGATCGCCAGCCTGCACAACTTGGCGTTCTATGTCGCGTTGATGACCGAAGCGCGCGGGAAGATCCTTGAAGGGACGTTCACCGAGTGGAAAGCAGGGATGTTGCACAAGCTGAAAAATAGGGTCACCGGGTGATCAGTGCTTTTTCACCACAGAGGCACGGAGAGCACAGGGATCGGGGAATGGTGATGATCGCTATTGCGACTGCCGTCAGCACCACTGGGTCCTCCGTGCCTCTGTGGTGAACCTTTGGGACCGACCTTTACGCCACATGTTCAAAACCCTCGACCGCTATATCATCCGGCAGTTCCTGGGCACGTTCTTCTTTATTCTGGTGCTGATCATGGCCATCGCCGTGGTGTTCGATATCAGCGAGAAGACGGAGGATTTCGCAAAAACATCCGCGAGCTTCTATGAGATCGTGGTGGAATACTACCTCAATTTCATCCTGTACTACAGCAACCTGTTCAGCGGCCTGTTGATCTTCATTGCGGTGCTACTGTTCACCAGTCGGCTGGCCGGGCGGAGCGAGATCATCGCAGCGTTGAGCAGCGGGGTCAGCTTCCCGCGTTTTGTACAGCCCTTCTTCATCGCCGCCACGATCCTTACGGCACTTTCGCTCTATGTCAATGTCTTTCTTCTGCCCAGTGCGAACAGGACGCGGCTTGCTTTTGAGAAAGCCCACATCTGGAACACCTACAAACTGGAGGAGAGCAATGTGCTGCGCGAAATAGCACCGGGCCAGATCGTGTATTTCGAGACGTTCGACATGCCCAAGCTCACGGGCTACCGTTTCAGCCTTGAGCAGTGGGAGAATGGCCAAATGCGCTCCAAACTCCTGAGCGACCGCGCCGTGTATGACACCATCACCGGCCAATGGCACGTGTACGACTACATGATACGCGACATACCTGCCGACCAAGGCTCCATCGGCATCGAAAAGGGCATGTCCTCGCTTTCCGGAAAGGAACGAATGCCCGCCGAGCGCATCCGCCGAGGCGCTCAATTGGACACCGTGTTCGCGTTGAAACCGTCGGATCTTGGCCAGCGCTTGGCGATCGCCGCTGCTTTGGGCCGCACGGAGATCGCGGATTTCATCAAGGCGGAGAAAGCACGCGGTGGAAGCACTGTGGCCTATTATGAGGTGGAACAGAAACAGCGCACCTCCTACCCCTTCGCCACTTACGTCTTCACACTGATGGGCGTAGGCATCGCCAGTAGGAAGGTGCGCGGTGGCACCGGCGTGCATATGGTACTGGGTGTGCTTCTCTGTCTGCTCTATGTGTTCACCATGAAAATGACCACCGTGGCGGCGACCAACTCCGCTTTCGATCCCACGCTCGCTGTGTGGATCCCGAACATAATATTCGGCATCATCGGTGTGTGGATCTACTGGAAAGCGCCGAAGTGATAACCGGGTAATTGAATGTTCCCGAAGTTCGGCCACTCATGAACAGCACAGAGGTTGTGAAGTGGCCCAGCCGGGTTGGTCCAACATTTTTCGCGCTCCTGTGCTTGATGAGTGCCGCGATCTGGAACGGCTACCCCATCGTCTATTCAGATACATCCTCCTACCTCGCTTCCGGCTTTCACTTGGAGACCTTAGTGGACAGGCCGATCACCTACGGGCTATTCATCAGGGTGTGCAGCTTCAACGGGTGGAGCCTTTGGACCGTAGCCATTGCCCAATCCATGCTGTTGGCCTATGTGTTGGGGTCACTGCTTCGTGGCCTTGGTATCGCTAACCCCTGGTCCCGGAGCTTCATCATCGGCGGCACGGCCCTTCTCACGGGCCTTCCCTTCCTGTGCGGCCAGATCATCACGGACGTTTTTACACCCATCCTTGTCATTACACTCTTCCTCTTGCTCTTCATTGAAGGTTTGCCAAGGCGAACGCGCGGGCTTCTCTTCGCCCTTTTCCTGCTTGCCTTCTCCATGCACATGTCGCACGTGTCCATCACGGTGCTGCTTCTACTATGCGCGCTGCTGCTGAAGTGGCTTCTGCCAAGGGCGCTGCCAAACAGGAAAGCTTCGCGCACCATCATTACCCTCCTGTTGCTTTCCGTCATGGGAACGTTGATGATGGGCGTCTCGTTAGCAAAATCAAAATACACCTTCTACGCTGCGCACCTGGCAGAAACCGGCGTGCTACAACGCTACTTGGTTGAGCATTGTGCTACGGAGCACAATAAGCTCTGCGACCGGTTGGGCAGTATTCCGCAAAGCGCTGATGCCTTCCTCTGGGCCGACGATTCGCCATTGAAAATTTACACCAGTCGCTAGGAAATGGAGACTGAACTCGGCTCTATAGTAGCTGGTTCGCTCCAAGAACCTGCACTGCTTTGGATGCAGGTCACCACAGCCATGAACGCAACAGTGAAGCAGTTGACCCGCTTCGCCATCGGTGATGGCAACGGGGCGTTCGGCGAAGGAACCATCTTACACGAAAGGATCACGTCCTTCATCCCATCCGAGATCACAGCATTCGACAACGCACGACAAATGGATCCTGCGCAATTCAATGTAGCGGTCTCCCTACTTGTGCCATTCCATGAACTCGTCATGTGTCTGGCACTCTTGGTGCTCGCGTTATCTTGGATCTTCTATCGCATCCGGCTTCAAAGCCTCTCTGATCTGTCCTCGGCCTCCTTGTTCCTCATCAGCTCGATCTTGGTCAATGTCGCCATCAATGCATCATTGGTGATGGTTGCGGACCGGTTCGGGACGAAGCTGGCTTGGGCAGTGCCGTTTTTGGCTACCGTGACTTGCGTACTCCTATTCCAGAAAGGATATAGACCTACTTCCTGAGGTGGATGTGGCATCAAAGGCAATTTCGGCGTTGGTCGATCGAGGAGCACAGCAATATTGCCTTCACCAAGCGAACTTCCCACCCAA
Source organism: Flavobacteriales bacterium (assembly GCA_016719225.1). Taxonomy (GTDB): domain Bacteria; phylum Bacteroidota; class Bacteroidia; order Flavobacteriales_F; family PHOS-HE28; genus PHOS-HE28. The sequence goes on from JADKAN010000001.1 coordinate 1,062,410, forward strand.
CGCACGCAGGTCCGCTTCCAAGGTGGCCGTGCGCACCGGCTGAATACCTACCAGGCGCGGATCGCGCTCTACCTGCATGCTGAGCAGTTCCAAGTGCTGATCGATAAAGAGTAGTTCGGTGTCCGGATAAGGTGCGCGAAGTGCTTCCACGATCTCCACGACCGACCAGTCCTGCTCAACCAGGTCGTATGTGCCCGAGAGGGTGTTCGGTCCGAGTAATGCGGCCAACGTGTTCACCACCGCATCCACATGTATGAATGGCCGCCGCTGTGCACCCGAGCCGCGCACGGTGATCCTTCCCTGTAAATGCGCTTGGAATACGAAGCGGTTGATCACAGCATCGTAGCGCATGCAACGCCCATGGCCGTGGACGTTCGCGGAGCGGAGGATGCACACCTGCTGATGATCACCCAGGCGCTCCATGTGGGCTTCGCCGCGAAGCTTGGAATGGCCATAAGCGGAACGCGGTGAAGGCTTTACTTTCGATCTGGCGGATCCTGTGTCCTGGCCGTAGACCGAGGCGCTGCTGAGATAGACCACGCGGGCCTTCTGGGCTACTTCCTCAATGGCATAGACCACTTCGGCCGTTCCCCAATGATTCACCTGCTCGAACTGGTTATGACCGGCGTCCGCGAACGGCGTGGTCACCTTCGCCGCGAGGTGATAGACCATGTCGCTTCCGGCGAGTTCCTGCAACAAGCGCCGCGAGTCGAGCACGTCACCCTGCACAAAGCGCACTTTTGCGTTGCCCAGCTTGGGTCCCATGAAAAGGCCGAAATGCCCACGGTCCAGCAGGTCATAGATCACCAGTTCGCTCACGCGTTCATCCTTAGCTAATGCGGCGCATAACTCCGCACCGATATATCCCGCTCCTCCGGTCACGACTACTTTCATGGTTGCTTGGTAAGATCCGCGCCGAGGTCGGTGTTCAGTCCGCATTCCGTCTTCTTCAGACCGTACCAGCGGCTTGTGCGTGCGTCATAGCCTTCCATCGCCTTGCGCGTGTATGGCATGTCACCGATGCTCAGGTAGCCTTCGGCCTCCAAGGGATGCGGCGGAAGGTCGTGCTCCTTGATATAGGCATGCACCATCCTGGCATTCCAGTCCAGCACGGGATGATAGCGCAGACAGCCGTATGCGGCGGGCTGCTCCACCTTCATGGCCTTGCGTGCCGCACTCTGGTCGCCACGCACGCCGTTGATCCACACATCATGCTCCGCCAGCACGCGCTCCATGGGCTGCACCTTGTTCAGGTAGGAACACCTGTCGGGGTCCCAACTATACATCAACGCGCCTTCCGCATTCAGCTGTTGGCTCTTGGGCACCAGAGGTCGCAGTCCTATGAAGTTCAAGCCAAGCAGCTCCTTCAGCGTATCGCGGAAGCGGAGGGTCTCGGGAAAGAGGTAACCGGTGTTCACATAATACACCGGCACGGTGGGGTCGATGCGCATGAGCATGTGCAACATCGGCACACTATGGCCTTGGAAGCTGGTACTTGCGAAGAGCTTCTTGCCCTCCTTGCGGAAAGCCTGCACCCTATCGCGGAACTGCTCAAAGCTCGGCATGGCGCAAAGGAGCGCTGTTTACCCCGAGCAGAAACTGACCTTCGACAGGGTCGGGAAAGGAATGATGAAAAGGTTCAAATTCAGCTTGGGACTGAACTTGGATAATATCGACTCCCGGAAGCCGGTGCATGGGAGAACAAAATGCTTCGCCCGGGCGTCCCAACTTTGCACCATGCTCGCCGACCGTTTACTAAAGGAAGTCTTCGCGTTCAACTTGAAAAAAGCAAAATTGCCCGTTGGCATTGATGTGCTTGACCCGTTCAATGGCGGGAACGCGGAGCAAGTGAGGCACATCGTGGAGCTATTCCACCGGCGATACTATTCCGACGAACGGCCGCGCATGCTGATGTTGGGCATCAATCCCGGTAGGCTGGGCGCAGGCAGCACCGGCATCTGTTTCACGGATACGAAGCGCTGCGAAGCCGACCTTGACATTCCCGTGGAAGGTATGCGCACGCACGAGCCCAGCAGCGATTTCTTCTACCGAGCGGTCCGGGCCGCTGGAGGCCCGAGTGCCTTTTACAACCGTATCTATGTGCAGGCAATCTGTCCACTGGGCTTTACCAGCACAGGGCCGAAAGGAACACCGCTCAACCTGAACTACTACGATGATATGGGCCTACAAAGAGCCATCACACCGGTGGTGGTGCAATGGCTGCGTGATCTGATCGCCACAGGCCTGCGCACGGACGTAATGGCTTGTATCGGAACGGGGAAGAATCTTTCCTACTTGAGGAAACTCAACGATGAGCACGCCTTTTTCGAAAAGATCGTCCCACTGGAACACCCTCGGTTCGTTATGCAGTACCGGTTCAAGCGGATGGAAGAATTTATTTCGAAATACGTTGCGGCAGCGGGGCTTTAGGCCCTACCCCTACTTCACCAACGTTACCGTACCGAACCACTCCCGCTGTTCGGTGGTGAACTGGTCCCGCGCCGTAACGCGCCAAACGTAGACGGCCTGTGGCAGAACGGCGCCATTGTTGTTCTTTGCTCCGTTCCACGCTTCATGGCCATCCTTACTGCTGAACACGGTGGTTCCCCAGCGGTCGAAGATGTCCAGCTCATAGGTCTCCGGCGCGTAGCCGATAATGACCGGGAGGAATACCTCATTATTACCATCACCATCGGGGGAAAAAGCATTGGGAACGTATACTCCCAAATTGTCATCCACCAACAAATTCCGGCACAGTTCGCTCGGGCAGTCCAGGCTATCGGTCGCAGTAAGGCACACCAAATGGTATCCTATCACCGCTGGGTCCACCGTCAAGGTGAAATTCCCTGAACCGGTAAGTGTATGGCCATCAAGGGACCAGCTGTACTGAACGTCCGGATCCTCCAAGTGGAATACTTGGACTTCGGGCTGCTCCACCCCCACCGAAGGAGCCGATAGTTGAAAGTCAGCCACCGGACCTTGAGATGTGAAGACCAACCCCGGGAAGGAGAAGGTGCCGACACAACCTGCCGCATCTGTTACTGTTCCATGAACGGAATACGTGCCGCCCGCAGTGTACACATGGCTCGCGTTCGGGTATCCGTTACCAGTATATCCATCACCAAAGTTCCAGGATGCCGCAACAAGCCCTACCGGGCTTACAACATGGCCTTGCAGGGAGAACGGTACGCAACCGTGGACAGGGCCGAAGGAAACCAGCGGAACCGGTATAGGATCCACCGCCACAGTGACGGAGGCAACGGATTCAATGCCCGCACAAGCGCCACTGCCAGGCACTGTGTAGGTGTATACTCCCGGCGTATCCGTACCGGGCATGAACATCCCGCCGACCAAAGTGGAAGGGCCGTTCCATGTGCCGTTAAGGTTCGGCGTGCCACCCAAAGCGCCTAGCATTTGAAGCATGTTAGCGTCCATGCACAGCGAGACGGATGCGTCATTTCCCGCGTTCGGCAATTGGTTCACCGTTACCAACATCACAGCTTGATCAGCAGGGCAAGGCGCGGTGCCCTGAACCGTATACGTATAGGAGCCTGAGAGCGCCGTGGCCGGATATACAGTTGTGAGCGTATTCCCCGCTGGTCCTGTCCAAACCCCGCCGGGCTGCGGGTTTCCCGTTAGCCAAGTCCCCGGGTTGAAAGCGGACGAACCCGCGCAGATCTGCGCGGTTCCACCTGTGCCCGCATCAGCCGCCTGTACCACGGACATCGTTACCGTAGCGGTAGCTGTTCCGCATGGCGCTCCACCTTGCACGGTATAGGTGAACACGCCGGGAACATCCGTCCCGGGAATGTAATTCGGACCATGGGCGATCCCGCCGGTGGTCCAGCTCCCGCCAGCGTCGGGTGATCCGCCAAGGGCAGTAAACAGTGAGTAGGACGCGTTGTTCGAACTGCACAGGCTATGTGTTGCGTTCGTACCGGCATGGGGAGCTGGGGTTATGGCGACCTGGACTTGGGCCACATCGGCGGGGCAAGGTCCGTTCGCTGGCAACGTATAGCTGTATGAACCACTTGCTGCGGAAGCTGGGTTGATGGATCCGTTCGAGCTGCCGCCGCCAGGGGTTGTCCATGTGCCGCCCGCTGAGGAACCGACCAAAGCAGGGTAAAGGTTGGTCGTAGCATCACTGGAACACAGCAATAACGAACCATCGGTACCAGCATCGGGCGGTATGAATGCTGAAACAGTGATCACCGCTGTCGCTGCTAGACAAGGTGCTGTAGCTGAAATACTGTAGGTGTAATTCCCAACCGGCGATATGCCTGGCGTGTAGACACCATTGCTCGCTACTCCGCCGGGTCCGGTCCATGTGCCACCCGACTGTGCGCTCGAGCCCAAGGATGAGAAGAGGTTCACCGAAGCGGAAGAGTTGCATACCTGCAACGAGGCGTTCGTACCAGCGCTCGGTTGGGGTACAGCGTTCACTGTAACTGTTGCACTGGCGGATGCACAAGGAGCCGTACCGGGAACAGTGTAGGTGAATACGCCAGTTTCAGAAAGCAATGGATTGAAAGTGCCATTGCTTGAGGTGTTGTTCGGGGCGGTCCAAGTGCCCCCGGCGTTCGCACCACTAAGTAAAGTGAACAAAGCGACCGGTGTAGTGGAGGAGGCGCAATAATTCAACACCGCGTTAGTGCCCGCATTGGGCGCAGTATTCACCGTTACGTGCACTAATACCACCGAACTGATACAGGGTGCGGTGCCTGCCACGGTGTAGGCGTAATTGCCGGGTGCTGAGGTCCCTGGCGTGAAGATGTTCGTGGCACTACCACCGCCTGGCGCGGTCCAGATACCGCCGGGCTGGGCGCTTGTGCCCAATAAAGGAAAGAGATCCACTGCCGCGTCCGTACTGCATAAGGTGATGGTTGCGCCCGTGCCGGCATTGGGTTGGTTGATCACATTCACCGTTACCGTGGAGGACACTGTTCCGCAAGGGGGAAGACCGATCACCGTGTAGGTGAACACCTGTGCGCCCAAGGGTTGACCGGACGGGTTGAAAGCGGCCCCAACAGGGTTGCCGTCAGCATCGGTCCAACTGCCACCTCCGGTAGCCGAACCGCCCAGCCCGCTGAACAACGGAACCGCAGAGCCGGTGGCACATACGTTGATCACGCCGTTGTTACCCGCAGAAGGTGCCGGATTCACAGTGATGGTGGTGAAGGCATTCACCCAAGCGCAAGGTGCAGGGGCGGTGAGGTGATAGCCATAGGTACCGGATGAACCTGTTGCCGGGTTGAATGTCGCTGGTACGGATACACCTCCCGAAGTGGTCCACGTGCCTCCGGGACCAGGGTTTCCGCCCAATGCATTCACCAGGAGGAACGGAGCACCATTGCTGCAAACCGTTATGGAAGAATCCACACCCGCCACGGGCTGTTGGTTGATCGTTACATTCAGCGTAGCAGCATCCGAACATGGCGGTTGAATGCTCGTGACCGTGTAGGTGTAATTCCCGCCGATCGCCGTGGCCGGGTCAAGGGCCGCACTCACCACCGTACCTCCCGGCCCGGTCCAAACACCGCCGGGGCTTGGATTGCCCAACAACTGCGTTAATAGGTTCACTGGTGCCTGGGATGAGCAGAGGTCGATACTGTTACCGATGCCCGCCACAGGACAGTTCTCCACGACTGCGGGCGCGCTTACGGGTATCGGGTCATTGTGACATCCTTGACTGCTCCATCCTCCTGTTTCGCTGTCCCCGAACGTATCCACAGTAACGCTCAGGTCAGCGCCACCATTGCAACCTGCGGTAACGGTCCAGCAGAACTGCCAATTCAAATTACTTCCACTGCAGTTGTCGCCGTAGTTGTTGCCGGGAACACCGGGAGGCCCGGTGTTGAAGAAGAAGCCGGGTCCTTGTGGACCGATGTTAGTTCCGGCCGTGCCGGTAACACTGTTGTACCAATCCCAAGTGCCGGGTGGGCTACAGGCAGGTGGTGGCGTGCCGGGCGTTAGCGTGGATGCATCCCAACCAGGTCCGAGCGCGACCGAGACCCCATGGAACCAATTAGAATTCTGTTGCGTCCAAGAGGTGACCGTAAAGCAGAATGTCACGGTTTGGCCGCAAGCGTAGGTCCCGTTCACAGGAAGGGGGCTGGCCGTGAACGTATACGCGTTGAGGCACGCACTAGCACTGGCCGAAAACACGCCCAACGACACAGCGAAAAGTAAATTCCTAAGAGCGTAAGGTTTCACCATGGCATTCGATCGGAGGTCCAAGATAGTTGACTTGCTCCATGCTCTTCAAGTTGCCCGGACCGATACCCACGATCGATCGTTCAACACTCCGAATGTCAGCGATCGGAGCGAAGAACGGAGGCCATCTCCTTCCCCACCCGCTCCACAACACCGGTCACCAAGGCATTGCCCATCAAAAATGCGCGCTTCGTGTCGCTTGCCTCCCTTGTGTGCCCGTCAGGGAACATGTTCAGCCGTTCCAATTCCAACGGCATTAAACGCCGTAGGCGCCCATCGGCGCAGCGCACCACATGCTTGAATCGTGAAGGTGTGGGACCGCCTTCCGCTGTTATCACCGTGCGCGCAGGTTTGGCCGTGTCGTCCGGGTAGGCCATGGCACCTTCAGAGTAGCGGTACTTAAAACCCGTGGACCGGTTGGTGCGCTCTTCGCTTTTACCGCCTTTCAAATAGGCCCATTGTTCCTCTTGTTCCCGCGGAATGAAATAGTTGGCTGGCACCTCCTCCTCCGGCACCAATAGATCGCCCAACGTGGTCTGCGTTCCCCGGAAAGAACTCTTTACTGACAGCGTTTGGACCTTCCTACCGACCAACATACCGGCGTCAAAAAATGGGGTCAGCGTTTTGGACGAACCACATGCGTTGAAACTGTTGGTCACCTCAGCCAGATCGCCGTCGATCATGAATTCGGATAGCTGAGAACCCGGTTTCAATACTACTGGTAAAGCCCGCGCAAACGTTCCTTTCCGTAACAGCCATTCCTTGGCGGAAGGTGCTGCGGAAAGGGACTCCGATCCCGCCGTGTTCGCCAAGTGTCCGATGAAAAAGATCCGCTTACGTCGCTGCGGCATACCGTATTCCGCAGCGTTCACCACGCGCCATTCCACCACGTAGCCCAGATCCGCCAACGAGGCCAACATCACCGCGAAATCGCGACCGCGCTGCTTCGCAGGCGATTTCAAAAGCCGGTCCACATTCTCCAGCAGCAGGTGCCTCGGGCGCTTTTCCTTCAGCAGGCGGTGGATCTCCCACCATAACACACCCTTCTTGCCCTGCAAGCCGCCCGCACTGTTCAAGGTCCTGGCCACGGAATAATCCTGGCATGGGAAACCGCCCACCAGCAGATCATGATCCGGTACTTCGCTGGCTACAATGGCGGAAATATCAGCATTGACGTGCCCTTCAGGCCCAAAGCGAGCAGCGTAGATCTCCGAAGCCTGCTGTCGCTTCGTGGCCGGCTCCCATTGGTTGCTCCACACCGTTCTGTACATGGGTGAAGCCCGCTCCAGCCCTATACGGAAGCCGCCCACGCCCGCAAAAAGCTCCACCACGCGAACGGCCTTCTTCATGGCGTAAAACTACCGGCACGGTTGACCGGGGTGTAGGCTGTGCTATTGGGTTTTCAACAGATGGCAATGGGGAGCAATGGTTGAGCTCCCGGTCAGAGCAACTTCCCTAGCGTCGTTTCGATCTCCTCGCTCAGGTTCTGCCACTGCCGCGCATTACCGCTGATGGCCAATACGCCTTCCTTCACTTTTGACCGACCAAAGCCGAGCACCTGCTTTAAGGTGATGTGCGGAGGGAACGAAACCTCGCCCCCGGTCACCACAGCATCGATGATGAACGGCTTTGTGGAATTCTTGGCCATCTGGACAGCCGCTGCAATGTCCTTGGCATGTTCCACACGCACGCCTTCACCACCGCAAAGCCTAGCATAATCCGCGAAGTTCGGGTTGAACTGGTTCAAAGCACCGTACTGCGGTGCCAGACCGGATTCCTCCATTTCCAGTTTCACGAAGCCGAGCTCACTATTATTGAAAACAATGATCTTGATGGGGAGCTTGCGCTCCACCGCTGTGAGAAAGTCCTGCATACCCATCACGAAGGAACCGTCGCCCACCATGGCCCAGGTCTCGCGGCCAGGATACAGCGCCTGTGCGCCTATCGCCGCTGGCAGTCCAACGCCCATGGATCCATGGTTGAAGGAACCAAGGATGCGCCGCTCCTTATGGAAACCGATGTTGCGGAAAGCCCAAATGGCGCTCGTACCTGTTTCGATGGTGAAGATCGCATCTTCCGCGGCTTGCTCATCGATGGCACGGGCAAAGATCTGCGGATGTAAGGGCTCATGGTCGTGCTTAGGGTCGGCTGCTTCCTTCTCGTTGGCCACCCACTTGGTATGTGCCTCCATCAATGTTGAACGGAACTTGCCATCCTCGCGTGTCTGCACCAATTGCAGCAAACGGTCCACAGCTGGCTTCACATCCCCGTGGACACCTACGGCTACAGGCGTGCGGTTTCCGATATTCTCCAAGCGTTGGTCCACTTGGATGGTGAGTGTTCCGGAAGGTAGGAACGCGTCATACGGGAAGTCGGTGCCCAGCATCAGTAAGCGGTCGCAGTTCATTACGGCGTGGTAGGCTGGTGGAATTCCGATAAGGCCCGTGATGCCCACCACACCCGGCGTTCCGCGATCGAATATGTCCGCAGCCCGCGTAGTGTGTACGATGGGTGCCTGCAACTTTTCCGCCAAGCGAAGAACTTCTTCGCGTGCCCCCCGGCAACCTGCACCCGCCAGGATGGTGATGCGCTTCCCTGCATCCAGCGCGTCCGCAGCTGCACGAAGTGATCTTTCATCGGGCACCAGCACAGCATTGGAAACAGGCACAGGGCCGATAAAATGCTCCCCGGCGGCATCCATGGCTGCCACATCAGCGGGCAATTCGATGCGGCAGACCGCGTTCTGCGCCAATGCGATCCGCATTGCGCGGAGGATGACACGTGGTGCCTCCTCAGGTGTGCGGATGATCGCCTGGTAAGCGCAGACATCGTCGAACATTTTCTTCAGATCCACCTCTTGGAAATAGTTGGTGCCCTGCTGTACGGTGGGCACTTGGCCGGTAATGGCCAACACGGGCACACGCTCTTTCTTGGCGTTGTATAGGCCGTTGATCAAGTGCAGCGCACCGGGACCCACCGTTCCTGCGCACACGGCGATGTTCCCGCTAAGCGCCGCTTGTGCGTAGGCCGCATACGCCGCGGTCTCTTCATGACGCACGGTGATCCATTCCACCTTCTCCTGCTTACGGATCGCATCCACGAAGTGGTTGAGGGCATCGCCGGTGAGGCCGAATACTTGGCGGATGCCTGCATCGGTCAGGATCTGCAGTAGCTGGTCAGAAACGTTCATGGATCTTTTATTTACAGGCCTTCGATCTAGAAACATCGATGAACGTTGTGATCATGCCAGTGAAGCCCGGGCAGGCGATCGGCGTTCAGGAATGTGAAGATCCGTGCGTGGCTTACAGCAACAACCCGATTTGGGAATTGTTTGAATTTCCTGTGCAAAAAAGGTGGGAAATCCAACTAGAAGTAGAGCCAATGCCCGCGAATACCGCCACTGCTGCGCATTTCAAGCGTGGGCGCTGGCATTTTCAAAGCATCCAACAGGAAGAACACGGTATGCACGAACTTACTTTTAGTGGGGATCCGCGAGAACGCGATGTCCGGCGCGAGGTACCACTGCCGATAAGCACCGGGATCACCGTCGGCATGCAACATGCCTTCCGCGCCCATGCCCACCGCGAAGTTCAGCCAAACCGGCATCCTTTTCCAGCCGAAGGAATTGGGGTTGGCGCTCAGCCACACAGTGCTGCCGTTGTAGTCCTTCAGCAAGCGTTCCGGGATCGTTGATCCAAGGACTTTCGGGCGTTGTACGGCGAAGTCCGTTGGGTGCGCAGACCACTTCAGCAGGATGCGCTGCTCGTTCCAGCCGAGGTGTTGGCCGATGAACAATCCCGTACCCGCGCCGTTTGCCACCATGTCCCAACCGCTGAATCCCCATGCGCTGGAATAACCATCGAGATACTCGATGCCGGTGAGGTAGAGTAGGCCAACGGACCCGCCCAACCACGTGGATGCAGTTCGGCTGAAACCCGCCCAGCGGAACGCCGCCTGCCCAGCACGGCCCAGTTGGTAGGTGCTGTTCGCATGGCCCAGCTTGTCGACTTGGAACCATTCGTTGCCATCATCGAAGCCATGGAACGCGGTGCGTTCATACCCCACGTACCACGTTTGGTCGAGCGCGATGAGTGATCCTGCCGCGAAAGCCACCGTGCCACCCGCAACCACCCATGCACGACCAGGCCTGATGCTGTCCACCCGTTCCGTCGTCCTTTGCTGAGCGGAAGCACTGATACCCGTAACACCGCACCAATACAGCAGCAGGAAAGTAAGCGATGAACGGAAATGCAAGCGTAGAACCACGCTTTGCGCCGCAAGTGCTTCCTGACCAAAAGGCTTACGCGCCGATCGTGCTCCGGCAAGCATCCAGGATGTCCTGCGCCTTGGCCATGTCGGCTCCTTCAGCATACAGGCGCAATACAGGCTCGGTACCACTTGCACGGATCATGAGCCATTGCTCATTGTCGAAGAAGTACTTGAAGCCGTCCAATGTGTCGCGCCTGCGCACCTTATAAGCACCGAACGCTTTGAAAGCATCCGCCTCGCAGGCTTTGAGCACTTCCTGTTTCTTCTCTTCGGTGATGTGCAGGTCGTTGCGCTCATAGGCCAAGGAACCCGTGATGGCATAAACCTCTTGCACGAGGTCATCGAGGCTCTTGCCGCTCTTGGCCATGAATTCCCAGATGGTGAGACCCATCCAGATGCCATCGCGCTCAGGGATGTGGCCTTTGATGGCGATACCTCCGCTCTCCTCGCCACCCAGCAGCACATCATCGGTGATCATGATGCCACAGATCCACTTGAAGCCGATCTTGGTGACCTGGTATTCCAAGCCGTAATGCTTGCAAAGCTTCTCCACCTTCGGCGTGGTGCTGGTGGCCACCACCACTTTGCCGGTGAACTTCTTGTACTTCACCAAGTAATGGATGAGCAGCAGGATGATGTGGTGTGAATCCACGAACTCGCCGCGGCTGTTGTAAAGACCGATCCGGTCCGCATCACCGTCCGTAGCAAGGCCACAATCCAACTTTTCTTTCTTGATGAGTGCGCTGAACTCGAGCAGGTTCTTGTGGATCGGCTCAGGTGCCTGTCCGTGGAAGGATGGATCGTGGTCGCAATGCAGCAAGCGCACTTCCGGCAGGATCATGGGCACTACCCGTTGCCCGGCACCGAACATGGCATCATAACCCAGCTTGAGCCCGCTTTTGCGGATGGCTTCCAGATCGAAGCTTTTCTTCACGTGGTCCACGTACATCGTTTCCAGGTCGATGTCCACCAACAGGCCGTCCGCCTTGGCCTTGGCGAGGTCCACGTTAGCCAGATCGATACCGTGCACTTCGGGAATAAGGTCCTCCACTTCTTGGACTTCCTCAGGGATCAAAGGTCCACCATGCGGGCCTTTCAGCTTGTAACCGTTGTAGCTGGGGGGATTGTGGCTGGCGGTGATGATGACGCCCATGGCAGCTTTTTGGCGCAACGTGCCCAAAGAGACCATCGGAGTGCTGACGAAATCCTTTGCCAGGTGCACCTTGATACCGTGCTTCACCAGAACCTTGGCCGTGGTTGACGCGAACAGTTCGCCGGCAAAGCGACAGTCGTGACCCACCACGACGGCGGCATCCTTGGGATGGTTCTTTTTCAACCAGAGGGCCAACCCAACGGTGACCCGTGCTACATTATCAACGGTGAATTCCTGCGCGATGATGGCGCGCCAACCGTCGGTACCGAATTTGATCTTGCTCATGCGTTTATTTCAGTGCGGCGCGAAAATAGGGAATTGAATACGCGGGGTAAAGTCGCGAGCCTTCTGTTATCAGTGCGCCGTTGTCAATTGTCCCGTGTTCTTGATCCCCCACTCGGCAAAGTCCATTCCCGGGCAAATGAGAGATCCGCTTTAGCCAATGACGCTGGTTTCTACACGGTGAAGCTCAACGGTCATACAGAAAAGGCGTCCACCCGCTGGCAGCTGAAAAGGGATCAACGGAAGATCCCGCGCTGGTTCAGTGCTTGCTGGTATCGGCGCGCGTTCACCAAGTGCTGTTGGTAGGTGGTGCTGAAATTGCTGTATCCGCTGAGGTCTTCGCGTGCACAGAAGTAGATGTAATCGCTTTTCGCGGGGTGCAGTACGGCATCGATAAAGCGCGGTTCCGGCAAGTTGATGGGACCCGGAGGAAGGCCAGTGTGGGTGTAGGTGTTGTAAGGCGACTCTACCTTCATATCCGCAGTGAGAAGGCGGTTGATGGTGTCCATGCCCAAGGCGAATTTCAGCGTGGGATCCGCTTGTAATGGCATGCCGATGCGCAAGCGGTTGAGGTACACGCCCGCGATGGCAGGGGCATCCGTGGCTTTGCCCGTTTCTGCCTGCACAATGCTGGCCAAGGTGCTCACTTCACTCTGCGATAGCCCCAGACCTTTCGCAGCGGCTTTCCGTTCGTCGGTCCAGAAACGCTTGTATTCTTTCGCGAAACGGTCGATCAGTTCATCGGGCTTAACCGTCCACCATACTTCGTAGGTGTTGGGGAGAAAGAGCGAGATGATGGTTTCCCGCGTGAACCCGTAGCGCTGAGTAGTGCTTGGCGAGAGCATGGCATTCAGCATGGTGGCACTGTCCGCTTCGATGTACTTGGCCATTTGGCCCGCGAGCTGTGGGAGGTTACCGATGTTGGTGAAGGTGATCCGCACGGGGTCCTGTTCGCCACTGCGAAGCTTGTCCACCAAGGCATTCATGCTGGTCCCGCTGGGGATCACATACCTGCCGGGGCGCACCTTGTCCGCATATTTCTTTCGCTCGGCCACCCAACCGAATGCACGTTCATCGTCCACGATACCATTCGCCTTCAAACTGTCCAGCACCTGCTGGAAGTTCGCGCCAGTAGGGACCAGCAACACCTTGTGTGCGGTGGCGAACTTCACTCCCGGGCCGAAGACCTCCTTCCACAGCTTCCACGCGAAAGATCCACCGATCACAACCAACAACAGGAACAGCACAGGCAGGATCTTTTTCATGTGTTCAATTCGATCGTACCACGGAATACTTCGGCTACCGGACCGCGTAACCATACGTCAGTGAACGTATCTCCTATGCGTTCAGCGGTAACGTGCAAAATCCCGCCACTGGTGCGCACGGTGCATCCGCCAAGCCCGTGGCCGCGTGCCATTGCGCTGAGTGCTGCAGCAGTTACACCGGTGCCACAACTCAATGTTTCATCCTCTACGCCACGCTCGTAGGTGCGCATCCGCAATTCACCATTGCACCAGTTCACGAAGTTCACGTTCACTCCCTTTTCCTTGAAACGCGGACCATACCGGACGTTCCGCGCTGCAGGAATGATGTCCACATCATCAGGGTCTTCAACCCAGAGGACCAAGTGCGGGGATCCGGTGTTAAGAAGTTCGGATGCCGCATCCAGTGGTTCGCCCAAAGCGGTGTCACGCATGGAAACCTCTACTTCTCCTTCGCGCCAGCGTGCTTGGTGCACGCCATCGATCGCTGAGAAATGCATCGGTGTCCTGTGGCCGATGAGCTGACCGTGAAAGGCATACGCGCAGCGGCTACCATTGCCGCAGAAGCTTTGGCTTCCGTCCGGATTGAAGAACTCCATGTGGTAATCCGTGCCTGCTCCGCTTGGCTTTTGAAGCAGTATCAGGCCGTCGCTGCCGATGCCGAAGTGCCGGTCGCAGAGGCGTTGCGCCAAGGATGTTCCGGCATGCCCTAATTGGCCTTCACGATCATCCAGCAGGATGAAGTCGTTGCCTGTGCCTTGCCATTTGCTAAAGGAGGTTAACATGCAGGATCGGCCTCCGCTTTGGATGAAATGCTTCGTTCTGCGGAGACGTGTGGCAAAGATGGGATCCGTTCAGAGAATGGGAGCCAATGCGATCCACATCGGTCAATGAAATTTTGTCTATGAGGAGCGAAGCACTGGAATGCCTCGTCCACCAAGGAAAACGGCTTTATGCTGATCAACAGTTGTTAACAGATGCCAACCTAGCATCGGTGAAAGAGTTGCGTTGATTTGTAGTGCGGAACACATCGCACACGCTGAAAAAACCGTAAACAACCATGAAACGCGCATTGGGCTACTTTGGGATGGCACTGGCCGGCGGCCTGCTGGCCTTGGGAATCCATGACCAGTTCACCCCTTCCCCGCTTGTTCAACCCACTTCTACTTCCACCACCTCTCCGCCGGCCAAATTCGTGAGTTTGCCAGGTGCAGGCGGTGTAGGTGTGATGGTCCCGGACTTCACCGATGCTGCTGAACGCAGCGTGAACGCGGTGGTGCACGTTACTACCCAGGGTACAATGCAACAGTCGCCGGTAATGGATTTCTTTTGGGGCTATCGCCAAGCACCTCCCCAGGAAGTTCGCGGCGCAGGAAGCGGTGTGATCATCAGTGATGACGGGTACATCGTGACCAACAACCACGTGGTGGAGAATGCGGATAAGATAGTTGTACACCTGAACGATAAGCGCCAGTATGACGCCACGGTGGTCGGCAGGGATCCCAGCACGGACATCGCATTGATCAAGATCGATGCGAAGGACCTGCCGATACTTTCGTTCGGTAACAGTGATGAAGTGAAAGTGGGCCAATGGGTATTGGCCGTGGGCAACCCGATGAACCTGACGAGCACCGTCACCGCAGGCATTGTGAGTGCGAAGGCCCGCAACATCAACATTCTGCAATACGATCCCAGTAAGGATATTTTCCCCATTGAAAGCTTCATCCAAACGGACGCAGCGGTTAATCCCGGCAATAGCGGTGGCGCCTTGGTGGACGTCACGGGCCAGCTGGTGGGCATCAATAGCGCCATCGCAAGCACCACTGGCGCCTACACTGGATATTCGTTCGCCATACCGGTGAACATTGTCCGCAAAGTCACCGGCGACCTGATGCAGTTCGGCAGTGTGCGACGCGCTTATCTCGGGGTCACCATCACCGATGTGGACCAAGCCATGGCCAAGGAATTTAGCCTGCCACAGATCAAAGGGGTGTACATAAAGGATGTGCTGGATGACGGCGCTGCGAGATCCGCCGGGTTGAAGAGCGGTGATGTTATCGTGAAAGTGGGCACCATCAACGTGGACAACGTTCCGGAACTCCAGGAGCAGGTCGGGAAGTTCAGCCCCGGGGATAAGGTGGCCGTGACGCTTGTGCGCGGTGGTAAGGAAGAAGTGCATGACATGGTGCTGAAAGGCAGGGACGGCGCCGACGCCACGGCGAGTGCGAAAAAAGACAGCAGCATACCCGCCTTGGGCGCAGAGTTGGCAAGCGCCACACCTGATGAGTTGAAGGCGCTGCGGATCGAAAACGGCGTAAAGGTGCTTCGCATCAATGGGGGAAAGCTTCGCAGCAGCGGCATTCGGGAAGGCTTCATTATCACACGGATCGACCAAAAGCCGATGAACGCACCGGAGGATATCACCAAAGCTTTGGACGGAAAAACGGGTGGCGTACTCATTGAAGGGATCTACCCTAATGGCTTGCGCGCCTACTACGGCCTAGGTGTTTAGGGGTCCAACAACACACGGAAATAGGCAAGTAAGGTCTCCTTCGGAAGCCGCTTGCCCCGCATCAGAGGGGGACGTACCTTCGCGGCCTGAACGAACGAAAAGCCATTGCTGGACGTTCCCCCTCTGAACTTTCCCATCCACCGTACTAATACCCCCGACGCCCGTGACAAGCAGAATGCGCCAACTCAAGATCACCAAGTCGATCACAAACCGCGAAAGCCAATCCTTGGACAAATACCTCCAGGAGATCGGTAAGGAAGGGTTGATCAACGCGGAGATGGAAGTGGAACTCGCCCGCAAGATCAAAAAGGGCGATGGCCAAGCATTGGACCGTTTGGTAAAAGCCAACCTGCGCTTCGTCGTGTCGGTTGCCAAGCAGTACCAGAACCAGGGCCTCAGCCTCCCGGACTTGATCAACGAGGGCAACCTCGGCCTGATCAAAGCGGCACAGCGCTTTGATGAGACCCGCGGTTTCAAGTTCATCAGTTATGCCGTGTGGTGGATCCGCCAGAGCATACTGCAAGCACTGGCCGAGCAGAGCCGCATCGTGCGCCTGCCGCTCAACCAAGTGGGCTCGTTGAACAAGATCAACAAGGCTTTCGCCAAGCTGGAGCAGGAATTCGAACGTCCGCCCAGTGCGGACGAGCTGGCCACCTTGTTGGAGCTGCCTCCTGAGAAAGTGGCTGACACCATGAAGGTGAGCGGTCGCCATATCAGCATGGACGCGCCCTTCGTGGAAGGTGAGAGCAACAGCCTCCTGGATGTGCTGCCGAATAACGACAGCGTGGCAGCGGACATGGTGCTGATCAACGAAAGCCTCAGCAAGGAGATCGATCGTGCTTTGAGCACTCTGACGGAGCGCGAGCGCGACGTGGTTAAGCTGTTCTTCGGCATCAACATCAATCACGGGCTCACGCTTGAGGAGATAGGTGCCAAGTTCGACCTGACGCGCGAGCGCGTACGCCAGATCAAGGAGAAGGCCATCCGCCGCCTACGCCACACCAGCCGCAGCAAGCTGTTGAAAGCGTATCTCGGTTGATCACTTTCACGTAGGAACCCAAAAAATTCCCCAACCTTTTCATGCAAACGCTTGAGAGATCCGCCGGATATGAGGACGGCTTGAAGGATTATGTGGACCGCGAAAAAGCCGCGGTGGACCTGATGAGCTCCGTTGGCCGCCTGATGTATGACCGCGGCGTGGAGCTTGTATTCTTCCGCAACCACTTGCTGGATATAAGTACCAGCGAAGTCATCAACCTGTTCAACTACGCCACACAGGTGGTGAATAAACCAGTGGACGTCTACAGCACCGCCAAAGTTGCCGGTGAACTGCTGAACCTCGACCTCGCACCGAGCAAGATCGACATCGGCAAGTTGACGCACGAATTCTTGGCTTCGAAGAAGGCTACTCCCGCCGATTTCCTCAAGGACCACCTGAAGGATTTCATCGGACAGGACAAGCACACCATCCTTCCACAGGACGTGGTGCTTTACGGTTTCGGTCGCATTGGCCGGATCGCAGCACGCGAACTGGTGAAGCAGGCTGGTAAAGGTCAACAGCTCCGTCTCCGTGCCATCGTCACCCGCACCCTCACCGACGAAGAGATCGTGAAGCGCGCCGCACTGCTACGCAATGACAGTGTACACAAGGCGTTCAAAGGAACCGTTGTGGCCGATGTGCTCAATAAAGCACTCATCATCAACGGACAATTGGTGCATTTGATCGCTGCCGCCAAGCCGGAGGACATCGACTACACCATCTACGGTATCAAGGATGCCTTGGTTATCGACAACACCGGAGCCTTTACCAAGCGTGCTGACCTGGAGCGCCACCTCAGTTCCAAGGGCGTGAGCAAAGTGTTGCTTACCGCACCCGGCAAGGAGATCCCGAACATCGTGTACGGTATCAATCACAAGGATCTGGACCTGGAGAAGGAGAAGATCTACAGTGCCGCTAGTTGTACCACCAACGCCATTTCACCCGTATTGAAAGTGGTCGAGGATGCGCTGGGCATCGAGAAAGGCCACATCGAAACGGTGCACGCATACACGAACGATCAGAACCTGCTGGACAATTACCACAAGGGGCCACGCCGCGGACGCAGCGCAGCCATCAATATGGTGATCACCAGTACCGGCGCCGGCACTGCTGTGAGCAAGGCCATCCCGAGCCTTGCAGGCAAGCTTACCGCAAATGCCGTACGCGTACCCACGCCCAACGGCTCATTGGCCATCATGAACCTCTCGCTGAATAAGAAGACCACGCTTGCGGAGATGAACGATCTGATCCGGAACGCTGCTCTGAGCGGTGAGCTGGTCAACCAGATCCATTACCAGATCGACCCTGAGCTGGTAAGCAGCGATATCGTGGGGGACTCCTGCTGCAGTGTGTTCGATAGCAATGCCACCATCGTGAGCGCGGACGGCAGGAACGTAGTGCTCTATGCTTGGTACGACAACGAGTTCGGTTACACGAAACAGGTGATCCGGTTGGCGAAGTATATCGCCAAGGTGCGCCGGTTGGTATACTACTGAGCCCTTGTTCCCTTTATAAAAGGCCGCCCATTCGGCGGCCTTTTTTCTTTACCGCTTGCTGCGCGGCAAGATCTTCCCCTATCTATCGGCTCAACGACACATTAAAGGCATGCGGGTCATTTCATCGCCCGCCCTCACTTCCACTATGTACAGTCCGCTCGCCGTTCCTTGGGGTAATTGCACAGCGATCTCCCTCGTGAACATCACATCACCTGTGAGCGCGTAGATCTGTCGACCTGAGGCATCACGAACGAAAAGGTCAACGGTTCCGCCGACATTAGCGTGCAGCATCCGGATAGTGAAGGCACGGTCTGAAGTGGGATTGGGCCACAGGATCATACCCAGCTCCTCTGCGGCACCGTGGGTACCCGTGATGATCGTCCCCTCACATACACAATCGGCAGTGATGATGTCCATCACAGTGGTGCTGTCCCCATCATCGCAAGCATCACCGATCACACCGCTCAACCCAGGGCAATTGTCCATGCAGTCCGGTAATCCGTCCTGGTCGGTGTCCGTATCCGGAATGCCACAGCCACAAATGCCCGGTGCTGTTTTGCCCGGGTCGTTGGGACAACCATCAACGCAGTCCGGTGCACCATCACTATCGGTATCGGTATCAGGAATGCCGCAGCCGCATGCACCCGGTGCAATTTTACCCGGATCGGTGGGGCATCCATCAATGCAGTCGGGTGCTCCGTCACTGTCAGTATCAATGTCAGGAATGCCGCATCCGCAGGTACCGGGGGCGATCTTATCAGGGTCGTTTGGGCAGCCATCACCGCTGATCGGCACGTAGCCTGCTGGCTGTATGCATGCTACCACGCTTCCTACCAGCACTCCCACCCCATCGCCGTCCGCATCGAAGTACCATGTCGTTTCTTCATTCAAAGCCACAGCCGCCGAAGTACTGAAAGCAGAACAACCTCCTCCACCAGCGATAGCGTAGGTAACCGTGTAGTTTCCCGGCATGCTATTGACCAAATTGATAGTGCCAGTGTTCGCATTGATCACCAAGCCTGCGGGTGCCGCAGTATAAGTACCTCCGGAGGTACCCGTACGCATAACCCCCGCAGCGGTAACACCACAAAATGGGCTTCCAGTATATACGATCACGGCATCGGGCTCATCACTGATCACAACCGTGGTCGTGGTGCTAAAGGATGGGCAGCCATCGCCGGCCGCAATAGAATATGTCACGGTGTAGCTACCCGCGATGCTGGTCCCCAAAGAAAGGGTGCCATTGTTGGCGTTGATCGCAAGTCCGGACGGAACAGCGCTATAAGTTCCACCGCTGCTTCCCCACCGCACCACCGTGGCCGTGCCACCGCCATTGCAATATGGCGAACCCGGATAGGTTATTAATGCGTTCGATGCGTTGCCCACTTCCACCGTCGCGGAAGTGCTGAACGCTGAACAACCCCCATCGGCTGAAAGGCTGTACGTCACCGTGTAGGCCCCCGCTGCACTGGAGCCGAGATCGATGTTCCCGAGGATGGGGTCGAGCGCTATTCCCAACGGGCTCGCTGTATAAATGCCGCCGGCCGTGCCGATCAGTGTCACCTCCTGCATGCCGCCTCCTGTGCAGTAAGGAGAACCCTCATAAGCGATGCTCGCGTTGGGCGCTTCATCCACAGTTACTGTTGCAGTGGTGCTGAAGGCCGAACAACCGTCACTGGCGCCAATGCTGTACGCAACCGTGTAGGTGCCCGCATTACTGGCGTCGAGATAGATCGAGCCGTTGGCCGGGTTGATCGAAAGGCCTGCCGGAGTTGCTGAATAGGTACCGCCAGCGCTGCCCGTCTGCGCTACTCCGGCCGTACCGCTTCCGGTGCAGTATGGAGAGCCGGTGTACACGATGCTGGCTTCCGGCGCGTCCTTCACCGTGACTGTTGCGGTGGTGCTGAAAGCCGAACAGCCTCCATTGGCTGCAATGCTGTAGTTAACGGTATAGGTATTGGCAATACTGGCGCCAAGCGATATCGCGCCGTTCGATGGGTTGATCGAAAGACCTGAAGGTATTGCCGAATAAGTTCCTCCAGCACTGCCCGTGCGTGCTACGCCAGCTGTGCCGCTGCTGTTGCAGTACGGAGAGCCTGTATAAACGATGCTTGCGTTGGGCGCGCTACTCACAGTGACCATCGCAGTGGTGCTCCTAACCGGAGCCGCCCCAGAGGGGGGGGGGGGGGGGGGGGGGGGGGGGGGGGGGGGGGGGGGGGGGGGGGGGGGGGGGGGGGGGGGGGGGGGGGGGGGGGGGGGGGGGGGGGGGGGGGGGGGGGGGGGGGGGGGGGGGGGGGGGGGGGGGGGGGGGGGGGGGGGGGGGGGGGGGGGGCCCGGGAAGCCATTGTACGTTCGGTAAGCCATCCCGGCATTCACCACGGTGGGTGAAGGAGGGAAAGGGCTCCATGCATTACAGAAGCTGGTACCATTGCCCAGAGTGGCACCGGATGTCGCGTCATATCGGATCGTAATTGTCAGTGCACTGAGGATACCGCCAAAATCGGCCGTACTGTGCGTTTTGATTGCACCATGAGTTGGTCAGTGTCCGCACCCTGCATCAACCGTAAGTCCACACTGGTGGGAAGGATATCCGTTTGTGCCCTTGCACCGGTAAAGGCCAAAAGAGAAATCACGAACGAGAAATAGCGTAAAGCGTTGAGTGAATAAGTGGAACAGGTCATATTTGCCAATTATTGGCCATGGATTGGACATTCCACCGGCCATACAAGTTTACCAAGTACGGGGCACGTCAGCGCTATCGCTGCGAACGTGACATATGGGGGGGATCACAAGATCTCGCGGATGATGCGCTCCGCGCTCACCCCTTCCGCCTCGGCCTTGTAATTGCGCACCAAACGGTGGCGCAACACGGGCTCTGCCACGGCTTGTACATCCTCGATGTCCGGGCTGAAGCGGCCGCGCACCAATGCGTGGCACTTAGCACCGATGACCAGGAACTGGCTGGCCCGCGGACCAGCTCCCCAACTCACATGTTCATTGATCACGGCAGGAGATCCGGCGGATCCCGGACGTGTGCGCATGGCCAGTTTCACCGCGTACTGCATCACATTCTCCGGCACGGGGATGCGGCGCACCAGCCCTTGATAGAACAGGATCTCTTCCAAGCTGAGCACGGGTTGCACCTTGGCCTCCACTCCACCGGTGGTTGCTTTCACCACGGCCAGTTCTTCCTCGTAGCTGGGGTAATCCACCCAGATGTTGAACATGAATCGGTCCAACTGTGCTTCCGGCAATGGATAGGTGCCCTCCTGCTCGATCGGGTTCTGCGTGGCGAGCACGAAGAACGGGTCGGGTAGTTTGAAGGTGTTGCCCGCCGCTGTGACGGATTTTTCCTGCATCGCCTCGAGCAGGGCAGCCTGCGTCTTGGGCGGCGTACGGTTGATCTCGTCGGCAAGAATGATGTTGGCGAAGACCGGCCCTTTCACGAAACGGAACTGACGGTCCTGGTCCAATACCTCGGAGCCGATGATGTCGCTGGGCATGAGGTCCGGCGTGAACTGTATGCGGCTGAAACTGAGGCCCAGCGCGTTGCCTACCGTATTTACCAGCAAGGTCTTGGCCAGCCCCGGAACGCCTACCAAAAGGCAGTGGCCGCGGCTGAGAATGGCGATCAGTACCTTTTCCACCACTTGATCCTGCCCGATCACCACTTTGGCGATCTCCGCTTTCAACTGGCGGTACTTCGCGCCGAATTCCTCCACCGCGCGTACATCGTTGTTCTCTGTGCTCATCTGATCTTTTCTCCCGTCAAGGTTTGGGAACGCCCACCCACGGATGTTCGAAGGTGCAAGATGCGTATGGTTCCACGATGTGGACGTAGGTGCCCGACAATTTTTCGCGCACCCAAACATCGATCGCGTTCTGACGGACCTTGGCCTCGGCCGCCTGTTGCACCAATGGATAATCCGTCACGAGGTCCATGCGGTGCGGCTCGGTGCGCTTCAGCAAGCGGTACACCTGATAGCCCATATCACCGCCTGGCACCTCGAAGTATTGCGGCTCACTGATCTGGCCCACCGCAAGCTTGTCCAACACCAGGAACGTCTTCTGGTCCAGATCACCGATGGCCCAGTGCGGACTGTTGGCGTTGGGCTCGATCACAACGCCGTTGGTACCCTTGGTGTCTTCATCGTCGTTGTCTTCGGTGGCAACCTTTGTGAATTCGATCTTACCGTCGCGCACCAAGGTCATCAAGCTATCCAAGCGGTCCTTAGCTGACTGCTTGTCCCCCGCATTCGGCTTAGGTGAAAGCAGGATGTGACGTGCGTTGTAGCGCTCGCCTTTCCTATCTATCATTTCCATGATGTGGTAGCCATACTTGGTCTTGAAGACCGGCGAGATCTCCCCATCCTTCAGGCCGAGCGCCACCGCGTCGAACTCAGGCACCATTACTCCCTGTGGCACCATACCCAGTTCTCCGCATTGCGCGGCCGAACCCGGGTCCTCGCTATAGAGGACGGCCACGGTGCAGAAGTCCTTTTCGCCCTTTACGATCGCGTCACGATAGCTCTCCAGCTTCAGCTTCACACGGCGGTCCTCCTCCTCTGTTGGCTTCGCGAACAGCGTGACCTTTGCGAATTCCACTCCCGCGTTGATGAACGGCAGGCTGTCCTTGGGAATGTCCTTGAAGAAACGCTCCACTTCCTTAGGCGTTACACGCACATCACCGGTTACCTTCTGCTGCATCTGCTGCACCAACAATTGATCGCTCACTTGGTCCCGGAAGTCGGCCTTGATCTCGGTAATGCTTTTTCCGTAGAACTTCTCCAGCTTATCGCGGCCACCGATCTGCTGCTCGAAGTAACTGATCCGACGATCAAGCTCGGCTCCCACTTGCACCTGATCGGCCTTTACACTGTCTATCCTTGCTTGCTCCAGTAGCAACTGCTGGTAAAGGAGGTCCTCCAGTTCACTGCAGGCGAGGGAATCATTCACGGGGACACCCTGTTGGCGGGCTTGTTCCATCCGCGAAGCAAGCTCGCTATATAGAATGATCCGTCCGGCCACGTTCGCTACCACTCCATCGATGTAGGTGCCTTGAGGAGCGGGCTGTAATGGTGCCGGTGCGTCCTGAGCGGCTACCTGCAGGGACGCGAACGGCAACGCGGCCATCGCCAGCAAGGCAGGCAGACTACGGAATGACGACATCCTTCTTGGAAACTGCATCGTTATAGAGTTCTTCGCGCAAACGCTCCACCAAACGGAGCTTGCGTTGATTGATAAGGATAGAACGCACCTGTGGGGCCACCAGTTCCAGTGGTGAAGTGCTGTCTTTCAGTTGGTGGTCGATGAAATTCACGAACCAAGTGACACCGTTCTCAGAGACGGTCACCTTCCCACGGCCTTGCAGCCAATCGGTGGGATTGTCCGGATGAAGGGGCACCTGCTGCTGAAGTTCCATGAAGGGCACCCAGTCTCCCCGGCTGTCCACGATCGTGGACCCACGCTGTGCCAATAGGACTTCCAACTTGCTGCGGTCCCCGTCGTCCGTGGAGCGCCACAGTTCTTCCACACGTTGCATCAGCTTCTTGTCGTCGTTGCGCAACTTGAACCAGCGTACGCGGACGATATTGTCCTTGAGCTGGAAATTGGCCAGGTTCTTTTCATAGTAGTCCTTTACGGCCTCGTCCGTGACCACGGTATCCAGGTTCTGCTCCACCAAGGCCTGTTCGTAGGCGAAGTTGATCAGGGATTCTCGGTAATCCTTCAACTGTGCTTCAACGTTGAGCTGGCTTTGGTCCAGATTCTCTTCTGCTTTGTGCAGCATCACGCGGTCACGCGCCCAGTTCTCCAAAAAACGGCGGGCCATGGCAACACTGTCCTCCCTGGCCGTGCCCACGGGGATCACCGGACGCAGGTCGCTCCAATAAAGCTTCTCGCCGTAGGCCTCAGCCACTACACGGTCCCCGGCATTGCGATCGCTTCCGCAGGAATAAAGCAGAAGGGCGGCGATGCACGCCACCCTTCCCAAGCCGGTCGGGCTGAACCCACCGACGATCGACATTACTTAATGCTGTAAAGCACGTCCTGCTGGACCTTCACCGGGTACTTCGCGCGCAGCTCCTTGATCCAGTCCTTTTCCAACTGGTCCTGGTAAGCGGCGGTAACCAAACCCCGTGCCTCATTGAGCGGCTTAGGTGAAGGCTGCACCACTTGGAGCAGGTTGGCGAATTTCGTACGGCCGTCCATGCTCACGTCAGCAGTAAGGCCGGGGAGTGTAACGCCTTTCAGGATGGGACGATCCTCCGGAGTGTAGACACCAGCGTCGATGATCAAAGCTGTGCTGTCATTCTTGTTAACGACGTTGAGCAGATCCTTTCCTTCCTTCCCCTTTTTCACCAACGTGCGTACCTGCTTTGCAACCTCAGGCGTCTTGCAGCTGTAGATGTCCACATCGTAACGGACGGGGTACATGAAGTCGAATTTGTGCTGGTCATAGTAGGCATCCAGACCGGTGGTGTCCTTCACGGCCTTGCTCCACACCTTTTCATCGGTGAGCTCGAACAGCAGGATGCCATCGCGGTATTCCTTCATCAGCATGCGGAATTCAGGATATTTCACTTCCAGGCGTGAATCCTCATAAGCAAGCAACTTATCATCCACGAACTGCTCGTAGCGGTCCTTTACATATTCCGCCATGGGCTGTGATGGCTCGCGGCGTTGGTGCTGTTGGATGTATTCCAAAAGGTCGGCCTGCGTATATTCCATACCGTCGATAGTGAAGACGGGTTTGTTCAGTTTGGCGGTCTTGGCCTTGTCGTTCTCCCAGCCCGTTTGTGCATCGCGCACCACCACGGTATCGGTCGGCATCGGCTCCACGGACTCTTTGCTACGTGCCCTAGGATTGGTGGCTTTGCCATCCTTGATCACAGAGCTGATGGCGCGGTCGTACTTCAGCCCATTGCGCATCACCGGTCCTTCGACCACATCCTTGCGGATCATCGTGTCCATGACCAAGGTGCCTTTTTCGAAGATCGTGTTGTCCAGCACCTTCGTCACCGCGGCGATGTTCTTCGCATTTTCCTTGTAATGGTATTCGCCGCGCAGGTCGTTCAGGAATTTCTTGCGGGTGATCTCCGCGCGGCTGTCCCGCGCGATCTTGGCCTTCAAGTCACCTTTGGCCTCATCGAACGTGGGTGGAGCCTTGTAGGACAAGCGCTTTACGATATGCCAGCCATACGGGGTCTTGAACGGGGGAGCAATGTCGCCATCGTTCTGAAGGCTGAAAGCTTTCGCCTCGAACTCAGGGATCATCTTGCCGGTTCCGAAGGGGGCCAGTTCACCGCCTTTGGCGTTCGTGGCCGCATCGTCACTGTACTTCAATGCGGCGTCAGCGAAGGTGAGTTCACCGCTTTTGATCCGGCCGTAGGCTTCTTCAGCGCGTTTTTCGGCTTCGGCCTGCTTTTCAGGGCTATCCTCCGCAGTGGAGCGGACCATGATGTGCGCAACGGTGATCTCTCCGTGTGCAGGCCGCTTGTCCACCACTTTGATGATGTGGTAGCCGAACTTGGTACGGATCGGCTGGCTGACCTGCCCCACCGGTGTGTTGAAAGCGGCATTTTCGAATGGATACACCATTTGCAGTACGCTGAAGTAACCGAGGTCGCCTCCATTGCTTTTGGCACTCGGATCATCACTTCCACCCGGGCCTTGCGCCACTTTAGCGAAATCTTCCCCGCCCATCACCCGAGCGCGGAGGGCCATGATGCGCTTCCAAGCTGCTGCAGTGTCAGCAGGTAGGGCGTTCTCATCCAATTTCACCAGAATGTGGCTGGCACGCACTTCCTGCTGGCTACGGTCGTATGCCTCCTGCATCAGCTGGTCATTCAGTCCGCGGTCGATCAGGTAAGGCCGAGCCAACTGCTTACGGTAGCCGTCGAGCTCACTTTTGAACTTGGCTGCCGTGTCCAAACCTGCAGCTTCCGCTGCGCGCACCTTCAGCTTGTAGTTGATGAAGAGGTCCAAGTACTCGTCCAAGGCTTCCTTGGTGACCGGCGCATCCTTATTGTTCTTCTTGTAGATGCTCTCGAACTCGCTGCGCGAAACCGGCTGGCCGTCAACGGTCATAAGCGTGGGATCGCTGGCTGTCTGGCTGTAGGCTCCAAGGGTAATGAGGGCGACTGCCGCGCCGATCAAAGTCCGCTTTATCATGGGGTGGTTCATTGTAAAGGACGGCAAATGTAACCGGATCGCCGGAGGGCACGGGGAAGGCAGGCTGGGCAGGGCGTTAATTTGAATTAAACGCAGGACCCATGCCGGATGCATGATGTGTTGAGGCCAGCGCTGCAGTCATGCGACATTCACCATGCATGACAAGTGCGTTTTAGGCGATCAAAGGGCAGCACGGAGAATGAAACTCTCTCAAGATCGGGATTTCGTCCTGCGCTGAACCATTGGGAACGGAGCGTTGTTGCATCGCTACGCTGGTTGGTACAGATATGCTTCCGATCTGCTGCGACGGATATTACCTTACTCTAAGACCAGTTGAACAACAGACCACGCTAAGCCATGATGGACCTTCGCTCCGGACTACCCTACCATTGGATCCGTAACGGCCTGCCTTACACGTATCCCACCTTGGATCACGATGCCCAGTGCACCGCACTTGTCGTCGGCGGTGGCATAACCGGGGCACTCTGCGCCCATGCTCTCCAAGAGGCCGGTGTCGATGTCCTCGTGTTGGAAGCCGGTTCCATCGCCACCGAAAGCACCAGTGCCAGCACGGCACTTCTTCAATACGAGTTGGATACGCCGCTTCATATCCTCATCGATCAAGTGGGTGAACTTACCGCTGTGCGGAGCTATCAACTATGCGCCGATGCAGTGGATGCCCTTCTCGATCTGGGTAAAAAGCTCGGGAACTGCGATGCGAAGGCCCGTCAAAGCTTTCAATTCGCAAGCCGGAGAAAGGATATGGCAGCCTTGGAAAAGGAACATGCGGTCCGCCGGGAGAACGGCTTTGAAACGGAATTTTTGAACGCGAAAGAAGTGAAGGCCCGTTTCGGTTTCAGAAAGTCTGCAGGACTCGTGAGCCATAAAGCAGGCGAGGTGGACCCCTACCGCCTGACACATCTGCTCTTCCAGGATGTGATCAAGAGAGGAGGCCGGGTAATGGACCGGAGCAAGGTGGCGAAGTACGAAAATGTGGATGGAGGATTTGTGGTCTTGACCGCAGGTGGACACCGCATTACGGCGGATCATCTGGTGATGGCCACCGGTTACGAGAGCGACCGCTACCTCGACGAACCGGGCATTGAATTGCATTCAACCTACGCAGTCGCAAGCCAGCGCCTCACTATGGCGGAACCTTGGCATCGCAACACCTTGATATGGGAAACGGCCCAACCCTACCTTTATCTACGCACCACTCCCGATGGACGCGCGCTGATCGGCGGCCTCGACGACCCTTTCCGCAACCCCAAGTTGCGCGACAAACTGCTGGACCGCAAAACGGACAAGCTCGTTAAAGCGTTCCACAAGCTCTTCCCGCACATCCCCTTCGTACCGGAGTACCGTTGGTGCGGCACCTTCGGCGGAACCGCGGACGGGCTTCCATACATCGACCGTGACCCGAAGAGTGGTGCTTGGTTCGTTCTAGGTATGGGCGGGAACGGCATCACCTTCAGCCATGTGGGCGCCAACATCGTCCGTGACCATGTCCTCGGCCATGCGAACCCGGATGCGGACCTGTTCCGCTTTGGGCGAGGCTGAAAGGCTGCGCGATCCCAGCAGAATAGGCGTGCATCGGACTGAACGCCGTAAAGAATGTGATCCAAGGCATTGAACCTTTCTTGAGATTGCCTAAAGGGGCCGCAGCGGCCGTAGTAGCGCCCATGGACACCGCGCCTGTGCGTATCATGTCCTTTTTCCAACTTCTCATGGGGATGACTTTGGGAGTCGCCAGTTTCAACATGCCTGCCACGGTGCGCATCGCCTTGCTTCGCATTCCCTACTTTGCCCCCTCTTCCACCGCCCATGGCCAATCACCTCTTCCGCAAGAAATCCGTGGAGCGCATTATGCGCGAGCATGAGCAGCGCGAAGCTGACGGCGGCCATGGCATGAAGCGCACGCTCACTGTGCGGGACCTCACTTTCCTCGGCGTGGCAGCGGTCATCGGCGCAGGGATCTTCAGCACAGTGGGTGCGGCTGCCTATGAAGGTGGTCCTGGCGTGGTGTTCCTGTTCATCATCACTGCGGCCGTCTGCGGCTTCACGGCTTTGTGCTACGCTGAGTTCGCGGGTCGCGTACCCGTGAGCGGTAGCGCATACACCTATAGCTACGTGACTTTCGGGGAGGTGGTGGCTTGGATCATCGGCTGGGCGCTGATCCTGGAATATGCTATCGGCAATGTGGTGGTAGCGATCTCCTGGAGCAGCTATTTCACCAACATTCTAGCGGCATTCGGGATCAATATGCCCACATGGCTCGCGGCGGATCCCTTGACCGCGAAAGAGGTTTTCGATCATGCGGTCCTTACCGGACTGCCGACCGAGGGACTTGCTTGGGCCACCGCACCGGTGATCGCCGGATGGCACGTGATCATGAACGTGCCCGCCGCGCTGATCGTGGTTGCCGTGACAGCGCTGGTGTACATCGGGATCAACGAGAGCCGCCGAGCCGCCAACGCCATGGTGATGCTGAAACTCCTCCTGTTGGCGGCTGTGGCGCTGGTAGGTTTCTATTACATCAAGGGCAGCAACTACGTGCCTTTCCTCCCCAACGGAATGGGCGGTGTGCTGAAGGGCGTGAGCGCGGTGTTCTTCGCCTACATCGGTTTCGATGCCATCAGCACCACAGCGGAAGAGTGTAAGGACCCACAACGCGACCTGCCGCGCAGCATGATGTACGCGCTGGTGATCTGTACGGTACTCTATTGCGTTACCGCGCTGGTGCTCACCGGTATGGTGCCCTATACGGAATTCAAGGGAGTGATGGACCCGTTGGCGTTCGTGTTCGAGAAGGTCAACCTTCCGGCATTCGGCTTCGCGGTGAGCATCGGCGCGGTGATCGCTGCCACCAGCGTGCTGCTCGTGTTCCAATTGGGCCAGCCGCGCATTTGGATGAGCATGAGCCGCGACGGGCTGCTGCCCCCACGTTTCGGACACCTGCACCGCAAGTTCGGCACGCCTGCCTTCGCCACCATCGTTACCGGCTTCCTCGTTGGCATCCCTGCGCTCTTCGCTCCCAGCGGCATGATCACGGATCTTACTTCCATCGGGACGCTCTTCGCCTTTACCCTGGTGTGCGGAGGTGTGCTGCTACTGCCCCGGCTGGACCGTTTGGACGCCACGGGACGGAAGCGTTTCCAGATCCCCTACATCAACGGCCGCTTCCTGTTGCCGTTGCTGGTCCTGTTCTATTTCTACGTGGATCACCAGCGTCTGCTGAACGCCGTGACGACCATGCATATGGACCGGCAGGCGGTATTACTGGCCGCCTTTGCCGTGTTCGTCCTGGGTACCGCGGTCCAAGCCTTCCGCCGGCGTTACTCGCTGATCCCGTGTATCGGGATGTTGAGCTGTGCTTACCTGATGATCGAGATCCCCGTGAAAAGTTGGGAAGTGTTCTTCGGTTGGATGGCCTTGGGATTGCTGATCTATTTCTTCTACAGCCGGGGGCATAGCAAGCTGAGGGAAGGGTAGTTGTCCCCAACTTGATCGGGCACTGAGCCTGGTCAAGGCTTTTCCGGACAGTTCGTGCCAACCTGGACATGCAGTCTTGTCCATCCTTCAGGTAGCGCACTCATCCGTTTCCAGTAGCTCCATCCGGGCCGAGCCGAAAACACCGTCCGGCAGCTCGCCGTCGCAAAGGTGCTTTCGAGCGGCCGCGCCTGACAACTATCAACGGACAACCGACAACTAACAACAACTATAAACCACCTTTGCGGCCCATGGCCTTCCTCTACCCTTCTTTCCTCTGGGCGCTCATCGCGTTGGCCATTCCGGTGATCATCCACTTGTTCCAGCTGCGGCGATTCAAGCGCATCGACTTCCCCAACGTCCGCTTTTTGCAGGAAGTGACACAGCAGACCCGATCGCGCAAAAAAGTGCGGCACTGGTTAGTGCTCTTGGCCCGCCTCTTGGCACTGGCCTGCTTGGTGTTCGCTTTTGCACAGCCGTACTTGAAGCGATCTGCAGGTGCCACCGCACCCGGGCAACGCGCGGTGAGCCTTTACCTGGATGACAGTTGGAGCATGGATGGCCAGAACCCCAACGGCCGGCTGCTGGACCAAGCCCGTTCCGATGCGCAGCAGACCGTGATGGCCTTTGGCAGGACGGATCGTTTCCAAGTGCTCACGAACCGGATGGAAGGGCGCCATCAAATGCTGCTGGGCCGCGATGAAGCACTGGCCGCTGTGAGCCAAGTGGATGCCGGACCTTATGCCAAACCGGTTTCGCAGGTCATGCTCCGCCAGCGTGAAGCCCTCTCCCAGAGCGACCTTCCAGGGCGACAGGCCTTTCTCTTCACCGACCTCCAACGCACCACCACCGATGTGGACGCTTGGACCAACGACACCACCGTGCGCACGGTGATCGTTCCGCTGGAAGCTTCCACCACGGACAACCTTTCCATCGATTCAGCCTGGTTCGAGAGTCCGGTGCGTCGCTTGGGCCAGGCCGAAGCATTGCATGTGCGAGTACGCAATTACGCTGCCGGGCCCATGCGCGATGTGCCGGTGCGTCTGTCCATTGATGGTAGGCAACGCGCTATGGCAGCGATGACCTTGGAGCCCGGAGCCATCGTGGACAGTGTGCTGCATTTCTACAATGACATACCTGGAGATCACAGCGCAGAGCTCAGCATTGAGGACCGGCCCATCATCTTCGACAATACGTACCACATCGCTTGGCGAACGGCCAAAAAGTTGAATGTGATGCTGGTGGGGTCCGATGCACCGGGAGATGCGGACATCAAGGCCATCTTCAGCGGGGACAGTCTACACGATCTCACGGTGCAGTCCGCACGGCAATTGGACCTCGGTGCATTAGCCAAGCAGGACTTGGTGGTTCTGAACGGCCTTCCCGATATCCCCAGCGGTCTGGCCAATGCGCTGCGATCCTTCACGGAAAGCGGCGGCTCGGTTGCGCTATATCCAGCCTTGAATGCTGATGCAACCAGCTATCGAAATGCCTTCGGTCTCTTCGGCACTGGATATGGCACTTTGGACACCAACGCCGTGAAAGTGGCGCGTATCGACTTGGAAGCCCCGTTCTTCCGCGACGTTTTTTCCACGATGCCCGCCAACGTGGACCTTCCACAAGTTCGCGCCCGCTACCGGCTTTCCCCGCCACCTGCAGCGGATGCGCTATTGCGCCTTCAAGATGGTTCAGCATTCCTGTGCGCCGTGCAGGCCGGGAAGGGCCGCGCCTATTTCTGTGCTTCCCCATTGGCACCCGAAGGAGGCAACTTCGCACGGCATGCCTTGTTCGTCACTTCTCTTTTGCGCATGGCGGAACTTGCCCGGCCAGCCGGTCCACTGAGCCACACCATCGGCGAAGAGGCTAGCATACCCTTGGACGGTGTTGACCTGGGCGGCGATGCCGTACCGCACCTGCGAGGGCCCGGCGGCGCGGACATCATTCCCGAGGTGCGCCGTACTCTTCAAGGCACTTCCTTGGTGTTGCACGATGCCGACCTGCAGCCCGGCCCGTATTTCGTGACAGATGGCAACGATACCCTGGAAGTCTTGGCCTTGAACCCACCGCGGAACGAAGGCGATCTGGCAGCATACACGGCCGATGAACTGCGGGAAGTGTTGAAGGAAAAAGGCCTGACCACCATCAGCGTGCTGGACATGAAGGGCGGCAGCATGGCCGCCAGCTTGTCCGAACTCGACAAGGGTAGCAAGCTTTGGACTTGGTTCATTATCGCCGCTTTGGTTTTCTTAGTGCTCGAAACAGCCCTGATCCGCTTTTCAAAATGAAGGACCTGTTGCTTCGTGATGTCACCGTGCTGGATCCGGGAGGCCCGCTTCATAAGCAGCGCACGGACCTACTGATCGTCCAAGGGCGATTGAAGGAGGCCGGTGCGAAGTTGCCGAAAGGCAAAGCCGAGGAGATCCGCATGGACGGTATGCATGCCAGCCCCGGTTGGGTGGACCTGCGCGCGCATTTCCGCGAACCGGGCGAGGAATATAAACAAGGCATTACCACCGGCCTTGATGGAGCCGCTGCCGGAGGCTTTACAGCCGTGGCCGTGATGCCGAGCACCTTCCCGCCAGTGGACCACCGCGCCGATGTGGAGGCATTGCTGCACAAGGCAGCGGGGCACGCGGTACGGCTGCTGCCCGTGGGTGCTTTGACGCAGGGTTTGCGAGGAGAGCAGCTGGCGGAGCTGTACGACATGAAACAGGCCGGTGCCGTGGCCTTTTGCGATGACTTGACCGCGGTGCGCAACAACCGCTTGATGCTGATCGCGCTACAGTACGCGCGGAACGTCGATACCACGGTGATGGCTTTTGCGATGGATCCGGAACTGGCAGCCCAAGGCCAAATGAACGAAAGTGCCACGGCCACGCGCTTGGGCCTCCGCGGTTTACCGGACATCGCAGAAACGATCCACTTGGCCCGCGACCTGCGGCTCTTGGAATACACCGGTGGCCGCCTACATGTAGCCACCGTTTCAACGGCCGGGGCAGTGGAGCTCTTGCGCGATGCCAAGGTCCGTAAGCTGGGTGTTACCGCGAGTGTAGCCGCGCACCACCTGCTGCTGGACGAGGGTTGCTTGCGCGGCTACGACACCAATTTCAAAATGATGCCACCCCTGCGCGGCGTGAAGGACATCGAGGCGCTGCGCGAAGCGGTGAAGGACGGCACGATCGATTGTGTGGTCAGCGATCACCGTCCCGAGGACATCGACCACAAACGTGTTGAGTTCCCGCAAGCGGCTTTCGGTGCCATCGGGCTTCAGACAGCTTACGCCGCTGCTTCCACCGCACTGAAAGGGCGGATGAGCGCTTCGCGTATCGTGGAGCGGTTCTGCCAAGGGCCGAGAGCGATATTGGGGCTACCGGTCCCCCACCTTATAGTCGGTGAAGTTGCCGAGATCACGATCTTCGCACCCGACCAGGATTGGTCGTTCAGCGCGGCGGATATTATCGGTCCCGCCAAGAATACTCCGTTCATCGGTCAGCGTTTTACCGGAAAACCCTTGGGCATCGTGGCGAACGGGCAGGTGCGGATGTGATCGGTGCCGTTTTTACTACAACTGATGTCGGACTTCCGAGGGGACGGTCCACATTCATAGAAGTACCAGTGGAGACGCTGAGCTGATCACTTCAAAAGTGATACGATCTCCCGCTGCACAGCTTGGCCCTTATCGGCCGCGTACCAAGCGTGGACTTTGGCATAGAGGTCCTCCTTGACCAGTTGCTTATTCACGGGTAGTGCTTTGTTATCCATAACTATCTCCTGTGCCCTTGCCGGTCGCGGTCCATAGGTGAACAATTCGCGGCCTTCGGCGTCGAAGGCGATCAGTTTGGGAATACCGCGCGAGCCTCCGGTAAGATAGAGGTCCATCAGTTCCAGATTCTCGTCGCGCAGCAGGATCCGCAGCGTGATCCGCGGCGCTGCCTCAGCCATCAAATGCAGGACCGGGAGCACTTGGGAACTGTCCCCACACCACGGCTCCGTGATCACCAGCCAGGTCATCGCTGGCGCCGCTTTCAGAACTTTGAGCGTTTCCGGCGCTGGCTTCACCGTTTTCTCAACGCGCGAAGTACGGGCCAGATTCAACTTGGTGTAAGCCACCATTTCATCGCTTTGATCCGGACCGACCGTGCGCCCTTGCGCCACGAGCGTGGCAAGCAATTGCCGATATGCGCCATAACCCATCGCGGTTTCTGCAGCCTCCAAAAGCATGGCCGGTGCCGCTCCTTTAAGCTCTTTCATTTGGCGGCCGCGGCTGCCTCCGTGGAATCATTCATGCGTTGGAATTTGGCGATCAGCTCCTCGTCGGTATAATTCAGGTTCTGGATCATCTGCTTAGCATCCGCGGCGAATTTGTGGTCCGCAAAGCGGTTGATCACTTCCTCGTATGCTTGTTGGGCAAGGCCTTTGATGTGAAGTCCGCTGTCGATGGTGAAAGCGCGGAGGTAGTAGGCATCCACGAGCTTGCTCCATTCCGGATAACCCTTGATGATGCGATCGTAAAGTTCCACGGCGGCCTGTGGATCGTTCAGCGCGCTCTTAACGCCCGCTGCGCGCAACAAGTACTCCGGAGCGAGCGGGTCAGTAGGGTTGGTTTTCGCGAAAAGGAGGTACACATCGACCAAGGCCTGCGCACCTTTCACATCAACTGCGGGATGCGCGTAAAGCGAGTCCTCCATGGTACGTATGCGCGCAGCCGCTTCCGATGGAGTGGCTTCTGTGATGTCCTTGGGCGAATTCCCACAAGCGGCCAACAAGACGAGGGACACCAAAGCTGAAATGATGGGGATCCTGGCTCTCATTTGATCGGGGTGAAGCGCATTTTGTATTTCGCGTCCGTCTTTCCGTGGCTGATGTCACGAAGCTTGCCTTTCAACATACGCTTGCGTAAAGGAGCCAACAGCTCGGTGAACAGGATGCCATCCACATGGTCGTGTTCGTGCTGAAGCACACGGGCCGCAAAGCCGTCGAATGTCTCTTCGTGTGGCTTGAAATCCTCGTCCAGATAACGCATGGTGATGGTGGGCTGGCGCTCCACATCCTCGCGTATGCCAGGGATGCTGAGGCAGCCTTCCTCAAATGCCCACTCCTCCCCTTCTTCATGAACGATATAGGGATTGATGAAGACTTTCTTGAAATCCTTGAGGTGGGCATCCTCAGTTGGGTTGCCATCCTCATCTTCAGCGAAGGGTGCACAATCCACGATGAACAAGCGGATGCTCTCGCCTACTTGGGGAGCTGCCAAGCCCACACCGCTGGCGGCATACATGGTTTCGTACATATCTGCAATGAACTGCTTAAGGCCGGCATGGCCGGGCAGGATGTCCTGTGCTACTTTCTTGAGCACCGGATCACCAATGGAGCGGATGGGAAGGATCATGGGCCGCGAATTTACGGAGGGATGAGTGTTACGGATCCATATCAGAGAGCCTCTCCTGCGGTGAGACCCACAGGAGGCTCCTTAAAGCTTCCGAAGATCACCAGCCAAGGTTGAAAAACCGGATCCTGACAGCCTCGCCCGGCAGGCCTTCATTTAACCTGCCCTGAGGCATCCCAATGGCCAAGGGACATCATTAGCAGGTTCAATGAAATATTGCGTCTGTGCCCAAGCCGCCAAGACTGTCATTCCCAAGATGTTAAAATGAAAGAGCCGCACGATTGCCGGTGATCGCTGATCCGTCAAGGTCCATGTACAGCATGCAGTCGCTCCAAAAGCCAAACTTTTTCCGCAAGTCGGCGTAGGAGAGTCTGAGGAAAAATGAGGAACATGGTGCTTTTTGAAGGGTTGCTGAACGGCGATGTGCGGGTAAACCTCCTTGGCGTTCTCCATGGCGTGCACGACCCCGGTATCGGAAAATGCGACATGAAAAAGCTCCGTGGCGTGGCCATGGAACTGTTGGATAATGCGCAGCGCTATGGAAGTGGACCGATCGCCTTTGAATGAAGCATGGACGAGATCAGCTACAGTATCAAAGTGGTGAACCAAGCATCGGAGGTGGATGCGAACCGGCTTATCGATGCTGTGGCACAAGCCAACACCCTTGGCCCTGCTGAGCTGAAGACGAAATTATTGGAAGAGCTTACCAACGGCAGGTTCGGCGTGAAGGGCGGTGCCGGCCTCGGATTCCTGCAAATAGCGAACCGTACCCATGGCGACATGAAAGCGACGATCCACCCCTTGGAGGAGAAATTATACCGGTGCGAAAGCACGTTCAACCTGAAAAAAGCATGACCGGAGCTATGGAGATCCCTGCCACACCACAAACACCATTGATCCGGATCGACACGGCCACGGGCGTATTCCTGATGCAAGGTGTGTGCATCCCGGAGGATGGTCCCGGATTCTTCGGACCAGTGCTCACTCATTACAGCGAGGGCATTGACAAGCTCAATGTCCCCGGCATTTTCCGGTTCGACCTGAAGTACTTCAATAGCAGTTCACTAAAAGGGATCTACTTGTTGCTGAAACATATCGACGACCTCGGGAATGGCCAGAAGGACTTCAGGGTCGAATGGGTCCTGGACAAGGACGACGCGGACCTCACCGAGCCGGCGGTCATGTTATCCAATTTGATCAGCATTCCCATGGCCATTATGCTGGCCGCTTGATCGCTTAGATCGGCAGAACCCGGCCTGCTCAGCGTTCTTCCTCGTGCTTAGTGAAATAAACCAGAATGAACAAGTGATAGCTTCATGGACAAACTGAAGCAAGAGAACGCTCAGATCAGGGACAAAATGTTCCTCGGGCATTGCCAGTTCCTGATGGGTGGTGCCGCCATGTGGGCGGTCCTTTGCGTGATACTGGGCTATTATATTCCTGCCCTAGTGCCATTGGCCTACATCGGCTTCACGCTTTTGAATTGCGCCGTAAAGCGCGATTCCGCCAAGCCGCACCTGCAGGTGTTCGTACAAATGTTCTTCAGCATGGCCATGCCCATGATCTTCCAAATGGCCATGGGCGGAAGAGAGGAAAGTGGATTGGTGATGTTCTGGTCCTTCGTGCCCTTGGTGGTCATTTCCGGCTATTACCGGCGTCAGCGTTCCATATTCTGGCTTGCATTCCTCATTACTGCAATGACCGCAATGATCGTGTACGATCCCGCTTGGAGCAAAGGAAGCATCGTCCTGCACCATGGCTCCGTCCAAAGCACCCTTCTGGCCGTGAACATCGGTTCGGTGGCATTGGTGATCTTCAGTGCCGCACTCATGTTCGTGCGCACACAAGGCCGGTCCCGCAAGAAGACGTATGCACTACAGGACCGCTTGGAATCCGCTCATTCATTGATCGCGCAGCGCAACGACCACTTGGAAAAGAGCATGTTGTACGCACAACGCATCCAACGGGCGTTAATGCCGGAGCAAACCGGTGTGGACGATGTTTTCAGCGAACGGTTCCTGTGGATCAAGCAAAAAGAACTAGTGGGAGGCGATTCCGTCTGGTGCGTCAAGAAGGATGATGTTGTGGCGATGGCCTTGGTGGATTGCACGGGGCACGGTGTACCGGCCAGTCTGCTTTCCGTCACGGTGCATGAGATCCTCACGAACGGATTCAAACAAGCCGGAGTAGAAGGGCCTGCTGCGCTCATCAACTTCCTCTACCAGCGCATGGAGGCCCGTCTGCGCAATTCGGACGGGCTTTGGAACGACAACGCCGAGATCGCCGTTGTGGAATTCAACCGTAAGGATGGCTCAGTTTGCTTTGCAGGCACTGCCATGTCCATGTTCGTCTCCAGTCCAAGCGGCATTCAACGCATCAAGGGAGCAGGCCCCATTTTCACATCGGATCAGGCTCATTCGCTCGCTTCGCAGGATCAATACGTGAAGCTGGACCCGGCCGGCACCAGTCTCTACCTGTACTCCGACGGTGTGGTGGATCAATTCAACCAGGACCGGACCGAGCGTTTCGGCAGTTCCCGGTTACAGGACCTCATCACCTCCGTGGCTCACCTTCCCATGGATCGTCAGCAGGAGTGTATCGTGGAGACCATGGAGGATTGGAAGCGGAACGCAATGCAAACGGACGATCTTACACTGACCGGTTTGCGGCTTTCACCAGCATTTTTGGGGCTGTCGACCCAAGTGAAAGCGGCTTAAGTAGCTTTCACTCTTATCCTTTTTGATCCTCTGATCCGATAAGAGCACGTCGAGGACAGGCGCGCTTCACACCGGCACGGCGACCAGTTCGTGCTCCCGCGCCTCAGTGATGCGGACTTCGGCAAAATCCCCGATCCGCAGATGGCCTGCAGAGGTCGGGATAAGGACGTCGTTGTCCACTTCCGGTGAATCGTGCTCGGTGCGGGCATAGTATTGGCCAGCTTCGGCTTTATCCACCAGAACACGTACTGTCCGGCCAACTTTAGCCCGGTTCAGCTCAAAGCTGATGCCGCCTTGGAGCTCCATGATCTCCGTGGCCCGTTCCTGCTTCACTTCCGCAGGGACGTCATCCTCCATGCCAAAAGCGTGCGTATCTTCCTCGTGGCTGTAAGTGAATGCACCGAGCCGGTCAAAGCGCATGCGCTCGATCCAGCGCAGGTTGTCCTCGTGATCGGCCTGTGTCTCTCCGGGAAAGCCGGCGATGAGCGTTGTCCTTATGGCGATGCCGGGCACCTTCTGCCGGATGGTGTCAACAAGTGCTTCGGTCTTTTCCTGCGTGATGCCGCGGCGCATACGCTTCAGCATGTTCGTGCTGCCGTGCTGCAACGGCATATCGAGGTAGTTGCAGATGTTGCTCCGCTCCTTCATCACGTCCAGGATCTCCATGGGGAAGCCGCTGGGGAAGGCGTAATGCAGTCGTATCCAGTCAATACCTTCCACGTCGCTGAGCTTCGCCACAAGCTCGTGCAGGTTCCGCTTCTTGTAAATATCCAGACCGTAGTAGGTGAGGTCCTGTGCGATAAGGATCAGTTCCTTGGTGCCGTTAGCGGCGAGGTGTTGCGCGCTCTTCACCAAGTCATCCATGGGTGTACTGATGTGGTTCCCACGCATCAGCGGGATGGCACAGAAGGAGCATTTCCTATCGCAGCCTTCACTGATCTTGAAGTACGCGTAATGCACCGGCGTAGTGAGGAGCCGCTCCCCTACCAGCTCATGCTTGTAATCGGCTTTCAGCGTCTTCAGTAACCGGGGCAGGTCGCGCGTACCGAACCAAGCATCCACCTGGGGTATCCCATCCTTCAGTTCCGGTGCATACCGCTGACTGAGGCAGCCTGTGACATAGACCTTCTCCACCAGACCGCGGTCCTTGGCTTCGGCATAAGCAAGAATGGTATCGATACTTTCCTGCTTCGCATTCTCAATGAAGCCGCAGGTATTGATCACTACCACGTTATGGTCCCCACCCGTGGCCTCGTGCTCCACAGCGATATTGTTCGCCTTCAGCTGGGCCATGAGCACCTCGCTGTCGAAAGTATTCTTGGAACAGCCCAAGGTCACTACATTGACCTTGGTGGGCTTAATGGTCTTGGCTTTCATGCGGGGCGCGAATTTACAACGTGCCGGCCGGGGTTTGACCACGGAGCTATCGGATCCCAAGGAGTTACGGGCATCAAAGAGGTGTTGGCCACGCTAATGGCCCAAAGGTTGAATGCTGGGATCCACTACTTGATCTCCAATCCCGGACTGAGGTGGGTTTCATGAAACTGGATGCCGGATTCGCCGTGGAAGAGCTCAAACCACCTCTTCGAAGCTACTTGGAAAATGGGGCTCTCTCCATCGCATTATGAATGACTGTTCTGCAAACATCATTTCCTGCGACACCCACTTTCTGCCCGACGAATGCAACCTTTTTCCCCATAAACACGAACAAAGGTCGCGGCCTTCTCTTCAGCCGCATCGATCATGTGCCCCGTGCAACCGAAAATCCCCTTCCCCGCTTGGACGATGATGGCCGCCATGATGGTGGCAGTGCCGGCGTTGGCACAAACCGAGGCCCCGGAAGATCGTTTGCTGAACAGCGACCCGCAAAAACTCCTTGAAATATCGCAGGACCAACGCAGTGTCATCACCATGACCAACATTGCGGACTTTGAGAACCGCGACGTCCGTGAGTCCCCTGCCAACGTGCAGGTGATCACCGCCCGGCAGATCCAAGCCAGCGGAGCACGCGACCTGTATGATGCACTGCAATTGGTACCCGGCATTTCCTTCGCCCGTGATGTGGACGACGTTATCGGCGTTGCCCTGCATGGCAACTGGGCGGAGGAAGGCAAGTGCCTCTTCCTATTGGATGGCAGACAACTGAATGAAAACGATTTCGGCACCTATGGCATCGGCATACGCATTCCGCTTGCCAACGTGGAGCGTATCGAGGTGGTCATGGGCCCCGGTTCCACCATCAATGGCGGATACGCGTCCCTTGGGGTGGTGAACATCGTGACGCGTAGCGCCGATATCGGCACTGGATCCCGCGCTTCCGTGCAGACCGGATACTCCAATAACGAATCCACCACTACACAGGTCAGCGTCAGCGGTGCACACCGCCTTAGCCGCGATCAGGAGATCAGCTATATGACAAGCCATGAAAGTGGCCGGCGCAGCAACACCTTTCG
The DNA here is from genome assembly GCA_016719225.1 of Flavobacteriales bacterium. Classification (GTDB taxonomy): domain Bacteria; phylum Bacteroidota; class Bacteroidia; order Flavobacteriales_F; family PHOS-HE28; genus PHOS-HE28. The sequence goes on from JADKAN010000001.1 coordinate 1,102,853, forward strand.
CCTGCTGCCAGACAGCACTTCCCTGAATTTCGCAGACAGCACCGCTACCCAGGCCAATACCTTCCAGTTCAACTACAAGTGGCGCGACCTGCAGGCCACCATGCTCTATATGGACCAGGTCTCCTCCATTAGCGATGCGGCTTACAGCGTGGAGCAGCGGGACCTTATCCTGGGCTTGAGCTTCGATCACAAATTCTCGCGCAAATTCGAGATCAGGGCACGTGTCAACCATGCCGACCAGCTCCCTTGGTACTATGTGAACGTTAGCGACCCGGCCCTGTTGGCCACTAACACCAACAACCAGCGCACCTCGGGCAGGGCGTCCTTCATCTATAAGCCGGCCAAATGGTTGAGCGCACGCATCGGGACCCAGCTGTACCACCAGAATTCCACCTTCTACCAGCGCTCAGGGGAAGCACTTTACACCATCAACGAAAAGCGCAGCATTACCATGGACGATGCCGCTGTTTTCGGGGAGATCGCCTTCAGCGGAAAACCCGGCCTGCTCAGTGCAGGTTACCGCATGGAGCACAACAGCCTGAGCGGTCCGTTCTTCGCTCCGCGTGTGGCGTACACCAAGGTTTGGGGTCCTCTCCATTTCAAATTATTGTGCAGCCAGGCGTTCAAGGCCCCTACTATCGCCAATTTGAACTACGCCACAGGTGAGCAACCGTTGCTGGCGGAAAAGATCCTGACCAAAGAAGCGGAGATCGGCATAAAGCTCTTCCATGGTTTCAACCTCAGCTTGAACACCTACAATACGGCCGTTACCGACCCGATCATATACGAATTCAACGCCAAGACGGGCGACTACTATACCAACCGACCCTACTCAGGCACCACCGGCTTCGACGGACGCGTGAGCTTCGAGAACAAGAGGCTTACGGCCATGGCGGGATATGGCATCAACCAACCCCTTCCCGGAACGGACGTGCCGGAGATGGAACTTCCCGACAAGTATGCGGCATTCCAAGGTATTCCGGCCAGCCGTGGTTACCTGTTGGTGTCTTTTGATGTGTTACCCGTGATCACGCTGCGTGCCAAGTCCACTTGGCGGGACCGCACTTGGAGCTACCAACGTGTGAGCGGTGATACGCTTTCGCTGGTGGCATGGCCCGAAGAGCTGATCTTCCAAGCCGGCATTACGCTGCATCCGGGCAAGTCGCGGCGTCTCTCCATCGACATGGATTGCCGCAACATGACCGATGTGGCACGCACCCTGGTAAGCCCTAACACCAACGCCACCACGCCCTTCGGCCTTAACGGCCGGGAATGGACCATGGCCCTGACCTACAAATTCGTTCAATGACCAAAGCCTTACGTATTACGGTTTGCGCTTTGGTGGCCACACTGTCCGTGCTTGTACAGGCACAGACGTTCAACGACCTGCTTTCGCAGGCGATGAGCTCGCCTCCCGGAAAAGAGCGCGCCAAAAAACTCATAGAGCTATCGCAGACCGAGCGCAACAACGGCAAGCTGCGTGAAGCCGTTCAGTTCGCCATACTCGGCTCTTCCGAAGCTGAAAAGAACGGGCTGAGCCAAGAAATGGGACAAGCCTTCATGGCGTTGGCGGAAGCACACCGGGCCAAAGGGGATCTGGAGAATGCCATCGGTGCAAGTACCCGTGCCACCATGGTGGATGGCAACCTGCACAGCAAACAACGCACGGACGCCTTGGTCCAGTTGGCCGACCTCTATGTTACCGCGGGGCACCCTCAGAAGGCGCTGGAACACCTGGATGAAGCCGAGAAGAGTACGTCAGCAGCTAAAATGGACCGATCGAAATTCATCCGGATCCAGACCAAGGCAAAGAGCTTGATACTGTCCCCTTCCGCATTAGTCACGTACTGCCAAAGCGTACGACCGGAGGTTGCCAAAGGCGGTGATCGGAAATTGATGTTGGAGCTCCTGAGCACGATGGCCACTGCTCAAGCCAATTCCCAAATGAACCAGGACGCCTTGACCACGGAGAACGAGGTGATGAAATTGGCCATTGCACTGGACAAGCCATATGAGGCCGGCATCTGCTCCAACAACGTGGGCGAGCTGAACCTACGCATGGGCCGCAACGAGGAAGCCTTGCTGGCTTTCGGGAAAGGCTTGATCATGGTGGAGGACGTACCCTTATTGCGTCTTAGCATGTTGATCAATGCCGCGAACGCACAAGCCATCACCGGGAACCAGGATGCGGCGACCCGGTCCATCGAAGACGCGGAGCGCATGGCCCGGAAAGGACAGTTCAACCAGGTTCTGCCCAGGTTGTTGCGCACGAAATCGGCGGTGCAGATGCTCCAAGGGGACTTAGTGAGCGCACAAAACATCGGCTTTGAGGCCCTGGCTTCGGCCGAGGACCTGAAGGACGAGCAAGAGCAGGTGGCGGCCTGCGACATGCTGGCTGAGATCTTCGAGCAACGTGACCTTTCCGCGGAAGCCCGCACCTTCAACAACAAAGCCCGAGAGATCGAGAAGAACATCAGCTCGCGCGATGCCCGATCCAAGAATGACCGCGATTCCCAACTGCTCCGGCTGCAACGCATCGAACGCGACCAAGTGGACCTATTGAACCGAGAGACCCGTAAAGAGGACCGCCTGCGCCAACTCTCCACCGATGCCGAGAACCGTGACAAGGCCATGGCCTTGTTGCAATACGAGAAACAGTTGGAGGAACCCGCCCGCCGGGAAGCCATCATCGAGAAGGAAAAGAGCATCAACGAACTGAAGCTCACACAAGCCGAACTGGACGCTGAAAGGCAGAACCACCAGATCCAGGAACTGGACAAGAACCGCATGCTCCAAAGCCTGAGCCTTTCAAAAATGGCATTGGAACGCAAAGAGCAGCAGCGCACCAATGAACTGCTCACGAAGCGGAACGAGCTGGTGGAAGCCGAAAAGAAAACCCTCGCTGCCCAGCAGGAGCATGATCGCGCGGTGACCCGCTTCTACATCCTACTGGCCGTGGGCTCCGTGCTGCTAGCCTGCTACATGGCATGGGCCTGGAACGTTACCCGCAGGAAGAAGAAGACGATCAGCGAACAGAACGAAAAGATCACCCTCATCAACGAAGAGCTGGCCAAGAAGAACAACGACATCAAAAGCAGCTTGGTCTACGCCCAGACCATCCAGTCCGCCATCCTGCCTACGGAGGCAGACCTTCGGAGCAACTTGCCGGAGAGCTTCCTGCTCTACAAACCGCTGGACATCGTAAGTGGTGACCTTCCTTTCATGAAACGCATTGGCGATAAGATCTTCATTGCCGCGATCGATTGTACCGGCCACGGAGTGCCCGCTGCCATGATGACCTTCATTGCTTATTACGGCCTGAACGACCTGCTAGCACAGGATGCAGGGCTGAACAGCGGTGAACTGCTGGACCGGCTCCATGATCACGTTAAGCACACCATGGACGCCCGGGGAGAGGAAAACCTGTACAACGACGGCTTCGATATCGGCCTCTGCGCCATAGACCTTAAAACCGGGGAACTCTCCTTCGCCGGCGCACAGCTCCCCCTGATCGTGGTGAGCGGCGCTGAGCTGACAAGGATCAAAGGCGATGTACTCCCATTGGGTGATAGCCATTTCAAGCGTAAGGGGGGCTATCTCGAGCACCGGATGAAATTGAAGAAGCGGGACAGCCTCTTCCTGTTCAGCGACGGCATGATCCACCAGTTCGGCGGGGATAACGGACGAAAAAAATTCTCGATGAGGAAACTCACGGAAATGCTCCAAGGGACCGCCGATATGGACTTGGCCACCATCAAGGAGCTCGCCGACACTACGTTCAATGATTGGAAAGGAGATTCACAGCAGACCGATGATGTGCTTTTGATCGGCCTGCGCTATGCCGCATGAACATGGACAGAAAGGATCAGGACAAATTATTCCAAGAGCTGGAGAAGAGCTTGCTTGAATACAAAGGCGTTCTCTCCAGCGACGTGCGGGTGCAGCTGTTGGACCTGTTGCACTGCATCGCACAGGACAACCTTGGCAGACGCACGGACCTTAAGCGGTTGGTGGGTATTGCTCTGGAACTGCTGGACAATGCGCAACGCTACAACGTTTCCAAGGACGTTGACTTCCGCTGGCACGTAGAAGCGAACAACCTTGTGGTGACCATCCGGAACCGCGCGTGCCGAACGGACGCCGAACGCTTGATGGAAGCCGTGCAAGCCATCCAACGCATGAACCCGGAAGAGATCGCACTTGCTTTCAAGCGACAGTTGACGGACGATGGTTTCGGCCCAAAAGGCGGAGCCGGCCTGGGCATGCTTCACATCGCGAAAAAGATCGGCAACAACATTACCGCCAACGTCGAGCACGTGAATACCGACGAATACCTATGTACCAGCCAAGTTGTGGCCACCCTGAACCCACGAGCCAAACGCGTATGACCATGGAAGCGATCAACATCAAGGCCACACGGAATACGCCTGCCATACGGTTCGATCCGGTGGCCCACACTTTTTTACTCGTGGGCAACTCCATACCCGAGAATGCTGGTGAATTCTACGGTCCTGTTATCAGCATGATCAAGGACAACATGCCGGCCTTACCTGACGGCACATCCTTCATCTTCTGCCTGCCCTATTTCAATTCCTCCTCTTTGAAGGCGGTTTACCTGCTGCTTACGGAGATCAAATCCGGAATGGAACGTGGGAAGAAGTTCGATCTGGTCTGGCATGTTGAAGAAGAGGACGACTTCATGACGGAAGCTGCTGAAACGTTCACTGAAATGACGGATCTGGAATTCATCTTCAAGACCGGATTGATCGAGGCATGACCCCCATGCAGGCAGCAATGGAATTACATGAGCTTGTCCAGGCAGGGGCGCGAAAGGCGCCTCTGAACATCTTGAACAAGACCGCATTTCCGGCCTGAGCAACCGCAATTAGGGCACTTGGAATGGCAACAGGACAGCCCTCAACCGGAATTCAAAGGAGATATAGGACATTTTTTGGACCGACCCAGAAGAAAGAAGCTATCGCAATGCCATCAAAGACATGTAGATCAATGCACCAGTTCATCCAAATGATGCGTGAATGGTTGCTTTCGGTCCACTTGCCCCTACATGTCACAGCCTGCCATTCCAACCAAGCGGTCGTGGGTTCGTTGAGGTGGCACCATCCTCGGATCTGGAACGTCACATTGCTCAAAGTCCTGACTCTCCTCGTCGTTTTTCTGACCCTACCCTATCTCGCAAGCGCTGCGAACATATCCGGACATGTGTTCGAGGACGTGAACTTCGGAGGCGGTGAGGGCCGCAGCATGGCCACAGCGATCGCCGATGGCGCGACAAACTCCTCGAATGTCAGGGTCGAACTCTATGATGCTACAGGTGCATTCATTTCCAGCACATTGACCAGCATTTCAGGCATCTACAACTTCAACGGCCTGGTGGCCGGCACCTATATAGTGCGCGTGGTGAACGCTTCAGCAAGCAGCTCGCGTTCCGGATACATAGCGGGAACGCACTTGGCGGTCCAGACCTTTCGTACAAACGCCAGTAGTGGCGTGGCCGTCAACGTGACCGATCACGTTGGCGGTGAAGTACCGAACAAGGTGGATGCCGGGAACGGCAGTACGTCGCTCGCTGCATTGACCACGGCAAGCACTACGGCGCAAAGCATCACTATAGCCACGGTCGGATCGGTGGATATCACGGGGATCGACTTCGGCTTCAACTTCGACCTGATCGTGAACGTGAACAATGCCGGTCAGGGGTCATTGCGTCAGTTCATCATCAACGCCAATGCCTTAAGCGATGCGGGCCTGGCGATCCAGGGCCAAGCACCTAGCCGTGACGTCTCCCTCTTCATGATCGCGGACGGCAATGCGCACCCTGGACTGAACGTTGGGATGGCGGACCTGCTCACTGGCGGCGTGGCCATCATCGGCCTTAGTACGGTCCTGCCCGCCATCACTTCCACGATGACGTTGAATGGCCGCCTGCAGACCGCGTTCGTGGGCAACAACAACCCAGGCACGTTCGGCACAGGCGGCACGGTCGGTGTGGACGCGGAGCCGATCCCCTTGTTCAACAGGCCCGAGGTGGCCATCGACGCGAACAACTTCATCGGCCTGCAGGTGCAAGGGGGTGCTAGTAATGTGATCATTTCAAATTTGGCCATCTACAACGCGAGCGACGCTGTCCAGCACCGCCTCGGTTCGGGTACGGGCAACATCTTCCGCGACCTGGTGCTCGGTGCCACTGCCTCTGGAGCCGATCCCGGTGGTGTGTTGCGCAACAGCAGCCACGGGATCCAGATCGCCAGCGGCACAGAATGCACCGTGGACCATTGTTACATCGCCCATAATGGCAATAGCGGCATTTTGGCCGTAGAGCCGTCGGCCACGGTGACCGCTACCTACAATGAAGTTTTCGCCAACGGATGGAACAGCAGCAGCCATGACGGTCTGGATATTGACGGCCGCAACTGCGTGGTGCGTTATAACCTGAGCCACGGCATGCTCACCAATTCCGGCGTTCCTGAGAGCGGCGGTGGTAGTGGTGTGGAATGCGGTTCGACCGGATACATAGGCAACCTCAACAACTTGTTCGAGAACAACACCCTGCGGGACAACATCAGCCAAGGTGTCACCATCCGCAGTGGTGCGGACGGCAATATTGTCCGCAAGAACATCATTACCGGCAATGCTTTAGGTGTGCTCGATGTAAAAGAGAGCCGAACGGCGAAGAACAACTTGATCACGCAGAACAGCATTTATGACAACGACGGAATTGGCATCGACCTGAGCCAAGCGGCCAGCGGCGGCGATGGAGTAACCGTGAACGACGGGGCTTTCAACACCGCACAGAGCAATAACGGCATCGATGCGCCCACCATCACATCCGCTGTGCTGTCCGGAGGGAACCTGACCACCTCGGGATATGTGGGCAATGCACCCGGCCAGTCCGTATTCGCGGGGTTGGTGGTGGAGTTCTTCAGATCGGACAACGACCCCAGCGGGTATGGCGAAGGACGGACCTATTTGGGCACGCTTACCACCGATGCGAGCGGCAATTTCGGCGGCACCATGACGGTGTCGGGGTTGGCAAGCGGCGACCTGATCACCACCACGGCAACTGACGGGGCCGGAAACACCTCGGAATTCGGTGGCAATAAGGTTCCGAACATACCGCCCACGGCCAACTGCCAGGATATCGCCGCTTCCATGGGGACTAGTGGCACCGTATCCATATACGCAAGTGATATCGACAACGGAAGTTTTGACACTGATGGATCCATCACGTCCATGGTCTTAGTCCCTAGTATTTTCCATTGTGGTGACGCAGTTCTGCAAACAGTGCAGCTAACTGTCACCGATGATCTAGGCGCAACCAGTACTTGTTCGGCACAAGTTACCCTGAACATACCCGACAATGACGGTGATGGCATTTGCGATGCACTGGATCTTGACGATGATAATGATGGGATCCCCGACGATATTGAATGCCCCAACTTGCTCACTCACGGGGATTTCGAGTATTTCACGGGCTTGAGCAACGGTAATAACATCGGGATCAACATCTATCCATGGATCATGGGTGGTGGTCAGCAAGCGAACATTGTGCAAGTGGACGGCGCCGGTGGGTTTGACTATGGGCAACATGGTCCGTACCAGGACGCCGACCCCATAACCGGTGCCGGGATCCTTCAGCATTACCTGGATATTGCTTCAGGCTCCAACGACATCTACCAAACGTTCACCCTCAGCACTTCCACGACCATTGTTTATTCAGGTGCTTTCTCGTCCAGGGAGAACGCACCGGGCGAAGGGGGCATCTCGATCTTATCCGGCGTGGGGCTCTCGGGAGCTTTCATGGACGGCACCGGATTGCAGACCATCAATGCCTACGGTGATTCGGAACACACCCCTTGGCAAATGTTCGAGCGGACCGTTACGCTGGCCGCGGGAACCTATTCCTATGTGGTCGCCATGACCGACTATTTGAATTTTGATGAAGCGAACATCCGCGGAACATGTCCGGACACGGATGGTGACGGGATCGTGGACTATTTGGACCTGGATAGTGATAACGACGGTATTTACGATTGTGTGGAAAGCGGCAATATGGCGCCGCACACCAATGGAGTACTGAACGGTCCGGTGAATCCGCATGGAATTCCGATGTCGGCTGACGCAAATGACGATGGGCATACGGATTACACGCTAAAGGACTCGGACGGCGATGGCAAATACGACTTCACTGAATTGGACAGTGATGGTGATGGTTGCCTTGACGTGACCGAGGCGGGCTTCATCGATACGAATGCGGATGGCAGTCCTGGGCACGCCCCTATATCAGTGGACGGAAATGGTAGGGTGACCTCGCTGACACCGTAGTACATATCCGTCGGGAAAACAGGCGTCCCTTTGTATGGCGGACCAGCCGTCCGGACGAATCTTGGTACTCTAAAAGATACGCTATCGGGGTAGCCATATATCCCCCCGCGGAACCTTGGCGTTGATCCGTCGTAAGAATGTCCGGTTTCGTCGATACCCAGCAGTGGATCGTCGAGCCATGAAACCGGAAAATGCGGAAAACCGACTCCCTCGACCTGTTCCTTCGCAGCTATTCTGCACAAATCGGCGCAAAGGCAGAGCTAAGCCGCTTTCTGAACCCCAAGAACTGGGTCCGCTGCGCGCTGATGACCTTTTCGGTACTTTTTTTCCCAAACGTACAGGCACAAGAGACCAACTGCGGCGATGGTTTGGACAACGACGGCAATGGCTATGTGGACTGCTACGATAGCAATTGTTCCGGTAGTTCCGCTTGCGAATTCGTGAACCAACCTACGCCTCCATGCCAATTCGTACCAGCCCCTGCGACATTCAAGATGCAGAAGATCTGGAGCACGAGTGTTTCCATGGACGCACGGCAAACGCCAGTTGTTGGCGACTTGGATGGTGATGGTATTCCTGAAGTGATCGCCAAGCAGTACAACCAGAACAATGGTCTGTTCGTTTTCAACGGAGCTACCGGCGCATTGAAAACAACGATCAATTCCCCGAAAAGTGAGCTTTTCAGTGATGCCGTCGCCATCGCTGACGTTGACGGTGATGGCATGGCTGAGATCTTCTTCGTGAGCGATGGGGGCCTTGCCGCAGCGGATAGTCGGTACTTGTATTGTTACAACAACGACGGGACATTGAAATGGAAAAGCAATGCCCAAGTGGGTTACGTGGCCAACGATGATCAAATGAGCCCGCAACTTGCCGACTTCAATCAGGACGGCATTCCGGAAGTATTCTGCGGAAACAAGATATTCAACGCTCGAACAGGTGTGCTTCTGGCACAGGGCGGTTCAACCAGGAATTCCGGTGGGCACGTTGCATCGATAAACGAAGGATTTCCAGTGGCGGTGGACATTCTACCCAATTCCGCATGCCCTACATGTCAGGGCTTGGAACTGGTGGTGGGCGACGAGATACTCGCGGTGGACCTTTCAAATGCAGTACCCACAGCAGCGATCACGTTAGCGAAGAGCTTCCCATATGCGGCCAACCATGTCCAGCGCAACGGTTTTACCTCCGTGGCGGATATGGATGGTGACGGCGACTTGGACGTAGTGGTTATCAACCGCGGTGATGGCACATATGGGAACCGCGCGGTATGCTACATCTGGGACGGACAGACAACGGCGTTGCTCGGTGGCCCCTTTCAATTGGACCAATGCTCCGCAGGAGTACCCTTACAGGGTGGCACTGCCGCGACCACGGTGGGCGGACATGCGAACATTGCAGATTTCAACGGCGATGGCACCCTGGAGATCGGACTTGCTGGTAAGTTCTACTATTTAGTAATGGACTATAATAAGACCACGCATGCTCTTACAGAGCTTTGGTCAAAGAAAAGTACTGACGGTTCGGAGCGGACGGGCTCATCCGTATTTGATTTTGAAGGCGATGGAGCAAATGAGGTCGTATATCGTGACGAGGACTCATTGTACGTATACAACGGTGCTGATGGAGCGATCAAAGCTTCCGTATACTGCACTTCACCCACGCGAACGGAATATCCCCTTGTAGCGGATGTCACCGGCAATGGCGAGACCAACATCTGCGTGACCTGCGGAGTTGGCGTAAGCCTGTTCGGCGCCGTTACCACACCTTGGGTGACCGCACGCCGGGTTTGGAACCAGCACAACTACTTCGTAGTGAACGTCAACGATGACCTCACCATTCCAAGAGTGCAGCAGGACCATGCCAAGGGATACCCGGCCGCCGCACCGGTGAACTTCCCCTTCAACAGTTTCCTCACCCAGATCACGCGCTTGGGGATGGACGGACTGCCGATCTATGCCGCACAGGACATTGCCATTGACGCCATCAGCGTGGACAGCGCGAATTGTGGCGTAACCGGTACCCTCAACGTGACATTGACGTTGCACAACAAAGGCGACCATACCTATCCCACCGGATCGCCACTCTCGTTCTACATCGGCGACCCAACGACCACTGCCGCTCCCTATGTTGGACTTTACAGCACTACCTCAGCGATAGGTGCCGGCAATACATCCATCCAATACTTTGCCGTCCCGAGTACTTGTTTCAATGGCTTCCTCTTTGCCGTTGCCAATGACAACGGTTCTATTCTGCCGCCCTTTGCCTCTCCGGGAAACAGTTATGCAGAATGCGATTATGCGAATAACGTCAAAGGCACCGCATTCGTTTGCGCTGGAACGTTCTCCTTTACCTGCCCTGGCAATGTGAACGCTAATCCCGGACCCGGCGGCTGCACCGCGAACGTGACCGTGCCGGCGCCTACGGCCTCTTCCACCTGTGGCGCACCCAACATCATCAACGACTTCAACGGCACCGCTAATGCCTCGGGGACTTATCCAGCGGGCATCACTACAGTGCATTGGACCATCACCGATGCCACAGGAACCATCAAGACCTGCACGCAGACAGTCACCGTGACGGACAACATCGATCCGATCATCTCCTGCCCCGCAACTGTGAACACGACCACCAACACCGGCTGCACCGCAACCGGTGTGGCCTTGGGTACTCCCACGTTCTCCGACAATTGCGGAACGCCCACGGTGACAAATAACGCGCCCTCCGTCTTCTCTTTAGGGACCACGACCGTGACCTGGACCGTGACCGATGCCGCCAATAACACGGCTACCTGCACACAGACCGTGACCGTAACGGACAACGTGAAACCCACGATCACCTGTCCCGGGAATGCCACGGTGAGCACGACCTCCGGATGTAATGCTTCGTTGGCCAACTATACCACCGCTGCTTCCGTGAGCGATAATTGCACGGGTGCAGGAAACATCACGGTGACACAGAGCCCGGCCCCTGGGACTTCGATCACTGGTACGAACACCATTACCCTTACCGCAAATGACGGTCATGCGAATACCGCTTCGTGTTCATTCACAGTGACCGTCCAGGACAACGTGCCACCTTCCATTGCCTGTCCTTCGAACATCACCGTGAATGCGGCTGCTGGGACCTGCGGCGCGGTTGCCAACTATACCGCGCCCGTTGGTACGGACAACTGTTCGGGTGTTACCACCGCACGCACGGCGGGTCTGGCGAGCGGTAGCACTTTCCCGGTCGGCGTTAATACTGTGACCTACAAGGCTACTGATGCCGCCGGGAACATGACTTCCTGCTCGTTCACGATCACTGTGGTCGACAATATCCCGCCAGCGATTGCTTGCCCGGCCAACATCACGGTGAATGCGGCTGCTGGCACCTGCGCACAGGTCGTTTCCTACACCGCGCCCGTTGGAACGGATAACTGCTCTGGCATTACCACTGCTCGCACTGCCGGCTTGGCTTCAGGTGCAACGTTCCCTGTCGGTGTGAACACCGTGACCTACACCGCCACAGACGCTGCGGGGAACACGACTTCCTGCTCGTTCACCATTACTGTGGTGGACAACATTCCGCCTGTAATTACTTGCCCGGCTAACATTAGCGTAAATGCAGCTGCTGGCACCTGCGCACAGGTCGTTTCCTACACCGCGCCCGTTGGAACGGACAACTGCTCTGGCGTTACAACGGCCCGCACGGCAGGCCTTGCTTCCGGAGCAACGTTCCCTGTAGGGGTGAACACGGTGACCTACACTGCTACAGATGCTGCTGGCAACACAACTTCCTGCTCCTTCACCATCACTGTGGTGGACAATATCCCGCCTGCAATTGCTTGCCCGGCCAACATTAGCGTAAATGCAGCTGCTGGAACTTGCGGAAAAGCGGTGACATACACCGCTCCAGTTGGAACGGACAATTGCTCTGGCGTTACAACGGCCCGCACAGCGGGCTTGGCTTCCGGTGCAACGTTCCCTGTGGGTGTTAACACGGTGACCTACACTGCTACTGATGCCGCCGGGAACAGACTCCTTGTCGAGGGTCGACAGCCCGGAATGCGGCTGCGGGGGGGCGTGCCAACTACCGTGGGAAACTGCTCTGGCGTTACCACCGCTCGCACTGCCGGCTTGGCTTCAGGTGCAACGTTCCCTGTCGGTGTGAACACCGTGACCTACACCGCCACAGACGCTGCGGGGAACACGACTTCCTGCTCATTCACCATCACTGTGGTGGACAATATCCCGCCAGCAATTGCTTGCCCGGCCAACATCACAGTGAACGCAGCTGCTGGCACCTGCGCACAGGTCGTTTCCTACACCGCGCCCGTTGGAACGGATAACTGCTCTGGCATTACCACTGCTCGCACTGCCGGCTTGGCTTCAGGCGCAACGTTCCCTGTCGGTGTGAACACGGTGAGCTACACCGCTACGGATGCCGCTGGGAACACGACTTCCTGCTCATTCACCATCACTGTGGTGGACAACATTCTTCCTGTGATCTCCTGCCCTGCTAACGTTAGCGTGAACGCTGCCGCTGGTACTTGTGCCCAGGTCGTTAGCTACACCGCGCCCATTGGGACGGATAATTGCTCGGGTGTAACCACGGCGCGCACAGCGGGCTTGGCTTCCGGTGCAACGTTCCCTGTAGGTGTGAACACGGTGACCTACACCGCCACGGATGCAGCGGGTAACACCAGCTCCTGTTCCTTCACCATAACTGTAGTGGATAACATTCCGCCTGCAATCTCCTGCCCTGCCAACATTAGCGTGAACGCTGCCGCTGGTACTTGTGCCCAGGTTGTTAGTTACACCGCACCGGTCGGAACGGACAATTGCTCGGGGGTGACGACCGCGCGGACTGCGGGCCTCGCATCCGGTGCGACCTTCCCCGTGGGGGTCAACACCGTGACTTTCACTGCCACGGATGTAGCGGGTAACACCACTTCCTGTTCCTTCACCATCACCGTGTTGGACAATATCCCTCCTGCTATCTCCTGCCCTGCTAACATTAGCGTGAACGCTGCCGCTGGCACTTGCGCCCAGGTTGTTAGTTACACCGCGCCGGTCGGAACGGACAATTGCTCGGGTGTAACCACGGTCCGCACGGCAGGTTTGGCATCGGGGGCAACGTTTCCTGTCGGTATGAACACGGTGACTTACACCGCTACCGATGCTGCGGGGAACACTTCTGCTTGCTCGTTTACCATCACCGTGGTGGACAACATCCCGCCTACGATCTCCTGCCCTGCTAACGTTAGCGTGAACGCTGCCGCTGGTACTTGTGCCCAGGTCGTTAGCTACACCGCGCCCATTGGGACGGATAATTGCTCGGGTGTAACCACGGCGCACACAGCGGGCTTGGCTCCGGAGTCCTGTAGGGGGGGGCGGCGGGGCGGGGGGGGGGGCGGGGGGGGGGGGGGGGGGCCCGGGGGGCGTTCGTGGTGTGAACGGTGACCGCGGCCCCCGTGGGCACCCTTCGCGCGCGGGGGGTGAACACGGACCACCCGCCACGAGCAGCCGGTAACACGACTTCCTGTTCATTCACCATCACCGGTGGACAACTCCCCACCCGCCCGGCCAACATCACGGACCTCTGCCGCGGCGCCAACCGCGCCTGAACGGATAACTGCTCTGGCGTTACCACAGCCCGCACTGCTGGTTTGGCTTCCGGTGCAACGTTCCCTGTAGGAGTGAGCACCGTGACCTACACCGCCACGGATGCCGCTGGTAACACAACTTCCTGCTCGTTCACCATCACTGTGGTGGACAATATCCCGCCAGCAATTGCTTGTCCGGCTAATATTAGCGTGAACGCCTCCGCTGGCACATGCGGTAAAGTGGTGGCTTACACGGCACCCGTAGGAACGGACAATTGCTCGGGTGTGACCACGGCGCGCACAGTGGGTTTGGCTTCAGGCGCAACGTTTCCTGTCGGGGTGAACACGGTGACCTACACCGCCACGGATGTAGCGGGTAACACCAGCTCCTGTTCCTTCACCATAACTGTAGTGGACAATATCCCGCCTTCAATTACCTGTCCAGCGAACATTATTGTTACCACAAATTCGGGTTGCAATGCTACAGGCGTTGTTTTGGGGTTGCCCACAGCCAGCGACAACTGCGGCGTGCCCACCGTAACGAATAATGCCCCAGCCTCCTACCCGCTGGGAGCGACAACCGTGACCTGGACCGCAACCGATGCCGTAGGGAATACATCCACTTGCATGCAGACGGTGACGGTAACTGACAATTTGGACCCGATCGCCAACTGCAAACCAGCAACCATCAGTTTGGACGGTACCGGGAACGCGGCTGTTTCCGCTTCAGCGGTCAACAACGGCAGTACGGACAATTGCACGATCGCATCCATCGCCGTCCATCCAAATACGTTCACGGCCATTGGCGCCTATACCGCATGGCTGATAGTGACGGATATCGCGGGCAACGTTGACAGTTGCTCCACTACCATTACAGTGGTGGATAACAACGCACCTCATGCAGTTTGCAAGGACACTACGCTGTACCTGAACGCCAGCGGCTCCGCAACCATAACCTCTGCAGAGCTCGACGGCGGCAGCACGGACAACGGGTTCATTGCATCGCTCACGGCGGGCCGAACATCTTTTGACTGCGCGCACATTGGCGCCAACAACGATACACTATTCGTAACAGACAACGGCGGGAATACCTCCTTCTGTGTTGCCATTGTCACAGTTATCGACACGATCAAACCGGTCATCGCCTGCCCTGCCAACATCAATGCCCCACTGGATGCCGGGGCGTGTCATGCCACCGCAAATTATGGGGCCCCTACAGCCACGGACAACTGCAGTGGCACCACTACCGTACGTATGTCCGGCCCTGCCATCGGCACGACACTGGCTCCCGGTTCTTATACCGTTACCTACCGTGCCACGGATGCCTCGGGCAACACCGCGGATTGCAGTTTCAACATTACCGTGGTCGCGGGTGTGGACCATGATGGGGACGGCATTTGCGACAATGCTGACCTGGACGATGACAACGACGGTATTCCTGACACGGTGGAAGGAGGAGACCTGTTAGACAGCGACGGTGATGGTATACCTAACCGTTTCGACCTCGACAGCGATAACGATGGCATCTACGATGTGGTTGAGTCCGGAAGCGCCAAGCCCTACGTCAATGGGGTTCTGATCGGTGCTGTCACCCCTGCAGGAATACCTGTATCGGTGGATGCGAACGCAAACAACATCGTGGATTACACAGTGAAGGATACAGATGGGGACGGCATCATCGACAGCTTGGATCTTGATTCCGATGGCGATGGGTGCCTGGACGTTACAGAGGCGGGATTCATTGATAGCAACGGCGACGGTACACCCGGACATACTCCCGTGAGTGTTAACTCTCAAGGTGTAGTTACCTCATTGACCCCTTGAGCCGAGCCGGGGAACGTATCGCCACCCTTGGGGGACAGGGAAGCCTATTTCCCGGTTGACGTGACGTGGACAAGGTTCCTGAACCATCTATCCGTTACACAGACCCAGGCCGGATGGACCAGGATCCATGGTTCGAGTTCATACCCGCTTTGTGAACGAAGGGTGGATGCTAAGGTCGCATCAACTGAGGAGCGGTGAGCATTCTGGACCTATGAGATGGCAAGAAGCGATCGCTTTTCCCTGCCCAATGAAGCTCATTTCGGCAACCGCTTCCGATTTCAACGCTGTGCATAGAGGTACATTTCCTTATTCACGCCCACTCTGCCCAGATCGAGAACAAAGGCTTGAATGTGGAACTGACCCCTGAGGTGCTGGGTGTTTGCGGGGCCATTTTTTAAGATGGTGCGTGTAAAGGCACAGAAGTAAACGTGGAACAGAACCGGATCTTCATCCACCTACCCGCTGTTGTTGACCCTAGCGCCAGTAAGCAGCAGTCTTAGGAGCAAACTGCCTTTGCAAAGTCACTGGAACGCTTTTGGAAAGTGGCATATGGAACTATCCGGCGAATGCTCTGGTCAGGCATAGAGATACCCTCTGAATTGGATAGTGCGGACGCCACGTGAACCGCTGAGTACCGGGCATGAGATCTTTTGGGTAGAGCTCCATCTCGCATAACAGTGTATGCGACCATCCACTCAAAGGGAGGCTGCTCTGCTTTGGCGGCGAGTTCCAGCATCTTCTACAGAATTGCCTACCACCAAGGTATGCCCTGACATTCAGCCACTTATGCTGTCACCAATATCCATTTAGCATCCCATGGCCTGCATTAACCCATTTCGGACAAACGGACCCTTCTACCCGATGAATTACTTGTTGTTATCGACGAATGGAACCCTTTATTGAGGTCTGCGTAGAAATGGCCTGCCGACGAATGAAAAGTGAAATGCACTTGACAGGACCGATGCAAGAAATCCTCACGACCAATAAGCCATCCAACGCCGGACACACGCTCTTGAAGCGAGGTGTCAAAACCCTACACCGGGCGGCGTTATTGCTTGCCTTGGCCACGGGGATGGCCACTACCGCTGAAGCCCAGAACGGCTATACGACGCCCGCTGACGTGAACGGCAATGGCATTTATGACTTTCAGGAGGTCACGGTCCTCACTATTTCATGCCCTGCGACTATTACTGTTAACAATGACGCCGGAAGCTGCGGTGCCGCTGTGACCGTTAACCAGCCCTCCGCTTTGGGCTTTTGCAGCTCTTATATCATCCAGAACGACTTCAATAACACTGATAATGCCTCGGGTACATATCCCGTAGGAACGACAACCGTGAATTGGATCGCCGTGGACGAACGCAGCGATACAGCGCGTTGCTCGATGGTGGTGAAAGTGACTGACAACCAGGCTCCGGTGATCGCCGGATGCCCTGCCAACATCAGCCTCAGTGCCGATGCTAGCTGTAATGCAGTGGCCACCTGGACCGCGCCGACCGTGAGCGACAACTGCAGCGGTTCTTCTATTGCGCAGACCGCAGGGCTTGCTTCCGGTGCCGCCTTCCCGCTTGGAACCACCACCGTGACCTACACCGCTACTGACGCGGCCAGCAACACCGCCACTTGCTCATTCACTGTCACCGTGACCGACGCCACCGCACCGGTGATCGCTGGATGCCCTGCCAACATCAGCCTCAGTGCAGGTGCTAGCTGTAATGCAGTGGCCACCTGGACCGCGCCGACCGTGAGCGACAACTGCAGTGGTTCTTCTATTGCGCAGACCGCAGGGCTTGCTTCCGGTGCCGCCTTCCCGCTGGGAACGACCACCGTGACCTACACCGCTACTGACGCGGCCAGCAACACCGCCACTTGCTCATTCACTGTCACCGTCACCGACGCCACCGCGCCAGTGATCGCCGGTTGCCCGGCCAACATCAGCCTGAGTGCAGGTGGTAGCTGCACAGCCGTGGCTACCTGGACCGCCCCCACCGTGAGCGACAACTGCAGTGGTTCTTCCATCGCCCAGACCGCTGGGCTTGCTTCCGGTGCCGCCTTCCCGCTGGGAACGACCACCGTGACCTACACCGCTACTGACGCGGCCAGCAACACCGCCACTTGCTCATTCACTGTCACCGTCACCGACGCCACCGCGCCAGTGATCGCCGGTTGCCCGGCCAACATCAGCCTGAGTGCAGGTGGTAGCTGCACAGCCGTGGCTACCTGGACCGCCCCCACCGTTAGCGACAACTGCAGTGGTTCTTCCATCGCCCAGACCGCTGGGCTTGCTTCCGGTGCCGCATTCCCGTTGGGAACCACCACCGTGACCTACACTGCTACTGACGCGGCCAGCAACACCGCCACTTGCTCATTCACCGTCACCGTCACCGACGCCACCGCACCGGTGATCGCTGGATGCCCTGCCAACATCAGCCTCAGTGCCGGTGCTAGCTGTAATGCAGTGGCTACATGGACCTCCCCCAACGTGAGCGACAATTGCAGTGGTTCTTCTATCGCGCAGACCGCAGGGCTTGCTTCCGGTGCCGCCTTCCCGCTGGGAACGACCACCGTGACCTACACCGCTACTGACGCGGCCAGCAACACCGCCACTTGCTCATTCACTGTCACCGTCACCGACGCTACCGCGCCAGTGATCGCCGGTTGCCCGGCCAACATCAGCCTGAGTGCAGGTGGTAGCTGCACAGCCGTGGCCACCTGGACCGCGCCGACCGTGAGCGACAACTGCAGTGGTTCTTCTATTGCGCAGACCGCAGGGCTTGCTTCCGGTGCCGCCTTCCCGCTTGGAACCACCACCGTGACCTACTCCGCTACTGACGCGGCCAGCAACACCGCCACTTGCTCATTCACTGTCACCGTCACCGACGCTACCGCGCCAGTGATCGCCGGTTGCCCGGCCAACATCAGCCTGAGTGCAGGTGGTAGCTGCACAGCCGTGGCTACCTGGACCGCCCCCACCGTTAGCGACAACTGCAGTGGTTCTTCCATCGCCCAGACCGCTGGGCTTGCTTCCGGTGCCGCATTCGGGGAACCAACACCGTGACCTACACCGCTACTGACGCGGCCAGCAATACCGCCACTTGCTCATTCACTGTCACCGTGACCGACGCCACCGCACCGGTGATCGCCGGATGCCCGGCCAACATCAGCCTGAGTGCCGGTGCTAGCTGTAATGCAGTGGCCACCTGGACCGCGCCGACCGTGAGCGACAACTGCAGTGGTTCTTCCATCGCCCAGACCGCTGGGCTTGCTTCCGGTGCCGCATTCCCGTTGGGAACCACCACCGTGACCTACACTGCTACTGACGCGGCCAGCAATACCGCCACTTGCTCATTCACTGTCACCGTCACCGACGCCACCGCACCGGTGATCGCTGGATGCCCTGCCAACATCAGCCTCAGTGCCGGTGGTAGCTGTAATGCAGTGGCCACCTGGACCGCGCCGACCGTGAGCGACAACTGCAGTGGTTCTTCCATCGCCCAGACCGCTGGGCTTGCTTCCGGTGCCGCCCCGTTGGGAACAACCTCCGGGAAACCACCTACACCGCTACCGACGCGGCCAGCAATACCGCCACTTGCTCATTCACTGTCACCGTCACCGACGCCACCGCACCGGTGATCGCTGGATGCCCTGCCAACATCAGCCTCAGTGCCGGTGCTAGCTGTAATGCAGTGGCCACCTGGACCGCGCCGACCGTGAGCGACAACTGCAGTGGTTCTTCTATTGCGCAGACCGCAGGGCTTGCTTCCGGTGCCGCCTTCCCGCTGGGAACGACCACCGTGACCTACACCGCTACTGACGCGGCCAGCAACACCGCCACTTGCTCATTCACTGTCACCGTCACCGACGCCACCGCGCCAGTGATCGCTGGATGCCCGGCCAACATCAGCCTGAGTGCAGGTGGTAGCTGCACAGCCGTGGCTACCTGGACCGCCCCCACCGTTAGCGACAACTGCAGTGGTTCTTCTATTGCGCAGACCGCAGGGCTTGCTTCCGGTGCCGCCTTCCCGCTGGGAACGACCACCGTGACCTACACCGCTACTGACGCGGCCAGCAACACCGCCACTTGCTCATTCACTGTCACCGTCACCGACGCCACCGCACCGGTGATCGCTGGATGCCCTGCCAACATCAGCCTCAGTGCCGGTGCTAGCTGTAATGCAGTGGCCACCTGGACCGCGCCGACCGTGAGCGACAACTGCAGTGGTTCTTCCATCGCCCAGACCGCTGGGCTTGCTTCCGGTGCCGCATTCCCGTTGGGAACCACCACCGTGACCTACACTGCTACTGACGCGGCCAGCAATACCGCCACTTGCTCATTCACTGTCACCGTGACCGACGCCACCGCACCGGTGATCGCTGGATGCCCGGCCAACATCAGCCTGAGTGCCGGTGCTAGCTGTAATGCAGTGGCCACCTGGACCGCGCCGACCGTGAGCGACAACTGCAGTGGTTCTTCTATCGCGCAGACCGCAGGGCTTGCTTCCGGTGCCGCCTTCCCAGTGGGAACGACCACGGTGACTTACACGGCCACCGACGCAGCGAACAACACCGCTAGCTGCTCTTTCACCGTTACCGTGAACGATGTGACCGCACCGATAATCTCCAATTGTCCCGCGGATATCAGCTTAAATGCAAATCCATGTACGGCAACGCCTACCTGGTCCACGCCAACGGTGACCGACAACTGCTCTGGCGCTACCATCACACGAACATCCGGCCCGGCGAGTGGCACTGCACTGAACTTCGGGGTTCATACGATCATCTACACCGCAATTGATGCAAGTGGAAATCAAAGCACGTGCACGTTCACGGTAACCGTGAACGACGTGACCGCTCCCACCATCACGTGTCCGCCCGATACAATGTTTGCTGCGGATGCTGGCATTTGTGAGGCTAGCTATCATGACCTGGGGCCGGTTTCGGCATTCTCCTCCTGTGGAAGCGGTTTGAATATGACGAACGATGTGGTGTTCCCGATGCCGGTCGGTATCCATTTGGTCACCTATGCCGCAGCTGATAACAACGGCAATAGTTCAAGCTGTGTGCAGACGGTGACGATCATCGATGCCGAAGCTCCAGTTGCAGCTTGCCAGCCCGTGACCGTGAACCTCGATGCATTCGGTAATGCTGCTGTGACCGCTGCCCAAGTGAATAACGGCAGCACCGACAATTGCTCCATTGCTTCAATGGACCTTACGACGTATCAGTACCACGCCGTGGGGACTTACACCGACACACTGATCGTGACGGACGCCGCAGGTAAGGTGGACTCCTGTTTCGCCGTGATCAACGTCGTGGACAACAATCCGCCAGTGGCCGTCTGCAATGACACCACCATCTATCTCAGCGCCGCTGGCCCTGTCACTATCAGCGCCATGGACATCGATGGAGGCTCTTATGACAACGGCTTCATTGCTGATCGCACCGCCAGCCAGCTGAGCTTCAACTGCAGCGATCTCGGAACCAACAACGTTACCCTCACCGTTACCGACGACGGCGGCAACTCCAGTACTTGCGTGGCCATCGTCACCGTGCTGGACACGATCGCGCCGAACGCCATCTGCCAAGCCGTGACGGTGCAACTTAACGCAAGCGGAAACGCCAGTGTGACGGCCGCAGCTGTGAACAACGGCAGCTTCGATAACTGCACCGTGGCTTCTATCAGCTTGGACGTGAACTCCTTCACCTGCGCCGATCTCGGGGCCAACACTGTGAACCTCACCGTGACCGATCAAAGTGGAAACACTTCGACCTGCACCGCTACTGTTACCGTGCAGGACATCATCGTGCCGACCATCACATGCCCGGCCAATGTGATCGCTACGACCAACACCGGTTGCACCGCGACTGGCGTTGCCCTCGGAACGCCTACCACCGCTGACAACTGCGGTGTGGCTTCAGTGACCAACAACGCTCCATCTGCGTTCCCGATCGGCGTGACCAGCGTGACCTGGACCGTGACCGACAACAGCGGGAATACCGCTACCTGCATCCAGACCGTAACGGTGAGCGATAACGTGAACCCGACCATCACCTGCCCGGCCGATGTGATCGCTACGACCAACACCGGTTGCACCGCGACTGGCGTCGCACTCGGCACCCCTACCACAGCTGACAACTGCGGTGTGGCTTCTGTGACCAACAACGCTCTATCTGCGTTCCCGATCGGCGTGACCAGCGTGACCTGGACCGTGACCGACAACAGCGGGAATACCGCTACCTGCATCCAGAATGTAACGGTGAGCGACAATGTGAACCCGACCATCACCTGCCCGGCCGATGTGATCGCTACGACCAACACCGGTTGCACCGCGACTGGCGTCGCACTCGGCACCCCTACCATAGCTGATAACTGCGGTGTGGCCTCTGTGACCAACAATGCTCCCGCTGCGTTCCCGATCGGCGTGACCAATGTAACCTGGACCGTGACCGACAACAGCGGGAATACCGCTACCTGCATCCAGACGGTCACGGTGAGCGATAATGTGAACCCAACCATTACTTGCCCGGCCGATGTGATCGCTACGGCGAATACCGGTTGCACCGCGACTGGCGTTGCCTTGGGTACGCCTAACACAGCTGACAACTGCGGTGTGGCTTCTGTGACCAACAATGCTCCAGCTGCGTTCCCGATCGGTGTGACCAGCGTGACCTGGACCGTGACCGACAACAGCGGAAACACCGCTACTTGCATTCAGACCGTGACGGTGAGCGACAATGTGAACCCGACCATCACTTGCCCGGCCGATGTGCTTGCCACCACCAATAACGGTTGCACCGCGACTGGCGTAGCTCTCGGTACTCCCACAAGTGGCGACAACTGCGGCGTGGCTTCTGTGACCAACAATGCTCCAGCTGCGTTCCCGATCGGTGTGACCAGCGTGACCTGGACCGTGACCGACAACAGCGGGAATACCGCTACCTGCGTGCAAACAGTGACCGTGGTGGACAACATCGCACCGGTGGCCATCTGCCAGCCTGTGACCGTGAGTCTTGACAACCTAGGCAACGCCGATGTGACCGCTACTGACGTGAACAGCGCAAGCACGGACAACTGACCGTTACCGGTTTGTCGCTCACCACCTACCAGTACCACGCCGTGGGGACCTATACCGACACCGCGTGACGGATGCCGCGGGTAATGTGGACCCTGCTTCGCCGTGATCACCGTGGTGGACAACAACCCGCCCGTGGCCGTCTGCAAGACACCACGATCACCTCAACGCAGCCGGTACCGCTTGATCAACGCAGTTGACCTGACGGGATACCGATAACGGCTTCATCGCCACCACCGCCAGCCAGCCTTCGATTGCAGCCGGTGCAACCCGACACCCTCTTCGTGACCGACAACGGTGGCAACACGTCCTTCTGCGAGGCCATCGTCACTGTCTGGATACGATCGCCAACGCCATCTGCCAAGCCGACCGTGCAACTTGACGCTTCCGGCAACGCCAGCGTCACCGCTGCAGCGTGAACAACGGTAGCCTGACAACTGCACCGTGGCACGCTCAGCTGACACACTTCCTTCAATTGCGCAAACATCGGTGCCAACACCGTGACCCTCACCGTGACCGATCAGAGCGGCAACACTTCGACCTGCACCGCTACCGTTACCGTGCAGGACAACGTGGCGCCTGTGGCCATCTGCCAGCCTGTGACCATCCAACTGATGCTGCCGGCAACGCTACACGCACTGCTGCCCGAGTGAACAGCGGCAGCAACGACCCCTGCGGCATCACCTCCGTGACCGTAAGCCAGACCAGCTTCGATTGCGCCAATGTGGGGCGAACACCGTGCCGCTCACCGTCACCGATAACAACGGCAACAGCAGTACTTCCACAGCCATTATCACCGTGCAGGACAACCTCCCGCCAACAGCTGTCCGCCAACCTGTGACCGCCTACCTGAAAGCCGCCGGCATCGCCACCATCAGCGCTCCGACCTCGACAACGGAAGCAGCGACAACTGCAGCGGTTCACTCACCTTCAGCGCCAGCCAAACTTCCTTCAACTGCAGCGAGGCCGGTGCCAACAACGTGATCCTGACCGTGACGGACGCCAACGGCAACACTGCCACCTGCTGCACAACCGTGACCGTGGTGGACAACATCGCACCGGTGGCCATCTGCCAGCCTGTGACCGTGAGTCTTGACAACCCTAGGCAACGCTGATGTGACCGCTACTGACGTGAACAGCGCAAGCACGGACAACTGTACCGTTACCGGTTTGGCGCTCACCACCTACCAGTACCACGCCGTGGGGACCTACACCGACACACTGATCGTGACGGATGCCGCGGGTAATGTGGACTCTTGCTTCGCCGTGATCACCGTGGTGGATAACAACCCGCCCGTGGCCGTCTGCAATGACACCACGATCTACCTCAACGCAGCCGGTACCGCTTTGATCAACGCAGTTGACCTCGACGGTGGATCCACCGATAACGGCTTCATCGCCAGCCTTACCGCCAGCCAGCTCGCCTTCGATTGCAGCCACTTGGGTGCTAACACCGACACCCTCTTCGTGACCGACAACGGTGGCAACACGTCCTTCTGCGAGGCCATCGTCACTGTACTGGATACCATCGCGCCGAACGCCATCTGCCAAGCCGTGACCGTGCAGCTTGACGCTTCCGGCAACGCCAGCGTCACCGCTGCAGCTGTGAACAACGGTAGCACTGACAACTGCACCTTGGCAACGCTCAGCCTGGACATCACTTCCTTCACCTGCGCAAACATCGGTGCTAACACCGTGACCCTCACCGTGACCGATCAGAGCGGCAACACTTCGACCTGCACCGCTACCGTTACCGTGCAGGACAACGTGGCGCCTGTGGCCATCTGCCAGCCTGTGACCATTCAACTCGATGCTGCCGGCAACGCTACACTCACTGCTGCCCAAGTGAACAACGGCAGCAACGACGCCTGCGGCATCACCTCCGTGACCGTAAGCCAGACCAGCTTCGATTGCTCCAATGTGGGGGCGAACACCGTGACGCTCACCGTCACCGATAACAACGGTAACAGCAGTACTTGCACAGCCACTATCACCGTGCAGGACAACATCGCGCCAACAGCTGTCTGCCAACCTGTGACCGCCTACCTGAACGCCGCCGGCATCGCCACCATCAGCGCTTCCGACCTCGACAACGGAAGCAGCGATAACTGCAGCGGTTCACTCACCTTCAGCGCTAGCAAAACTTCCTTCAACTGCAGCGAGGCCGGTGCCAACAACGTGATCCTGACCGTGACGGACGCCAACGGCAACTCTTCCACCTGCTCGACCACCGTGACCGTGGTGGACAACATCGCACCGGTGGCCATCTGCCAGCCTGTGACCGTGAGTCTTGACAACCTAGGCAACGCTGATGTGACCGCTACTGACGTGAACAGCGCAAGCACGGACAACTGTACCGTTACCGGTTTGGCGCTCACCACCTACCAGTACCACGCCGTGGGGACCTACACCGACACACTGATCGTGACGGATGCCGCGGGTAATGTGGACTCCTGTTTCGCCGTGATCACCGTGGTGGACAACAACCCGCCCGTGGCCGTCTGCAATGACACCACGATCTACCTCAACGCAGCCGGTACCGCTTTGATCAACGCAGTTGACCTCGACGGTGGATCCACCGATAACGGCTTCATCGCCAGCCTTACCGCCAGCCAGCTTGCCTTCGATTGCAGCCACCTAGGTGCTAACACCGACACCCTCTTCGTGACCGACAACGGTGGCAACACCTCCTTCTGCGAGGCCATCGTCACCGTACTGGATACGATCGCGCCAGACGCCATCTGCCAAGCCGTGACCGTGCAGCTTGACGCTTCCGGCAACGCCAGCGTCACCGCTGCAGCTGTGAACAACGGTAGCACTGACAACTGCACCGTGGCAACGCTCAGCCTGGACATCACTTCCTTCAATTGCGCAAACATCGGTGCTAACACCGTGACCCTCACCGTGACCGATCAGAGCGGCAACACTTCGACCTGCACCGCTACCGTTACCGTGCAGGACAACGTGGCGCCTGTGGCCATCTGCCAGCCTGTGACCATTCAACTCGATGCTGCCGGCAACGCTACACTCACTGCTGCCCAAGTGAACAACGGCAGCAACGACGCCTGCGGCATCACCTCCGTGACCGTAAGCCAGACCAGCTTCGATTGCTCCAATGTGGGGGCGAACACCGTGACGCTCACCGTCACCGATAACAACGGTAACAGCAGTACTTGCACAGCCACTATCACCGTGCAGGACAACATCGCGCCAACAGCTGTCTGCCAACCTGTGACCGCCTACCTGAACGCCGCCGGCATCGCCACCATCAGCGCTTCCGACCTCGACAACGGAAGCAGCGATAACTGCAGTGGTGCGCTCACCTTCAGCGCTAGCAAAACTTCCTTCAACTGCAGCGAGGCCGGTGCCAACAACGTGATCCTGACCGTGACGGACGCCAACGGCAACTCTTCCACCTGCTCGACCACCGTGACCGTGGTGGACAACATCGCACCGGTGGCCATCTGCCAGCCTCTTTCGATCAGCTTGAATGCACAAGGATGGGCCATCGTAACCACTGCTGCCATCAATGGTGGAAGCACGGACAACTGTGGGATCACATTCATGATGGTGGAGCCGGACTCCCTGAACGCTGTTGGTCCGCATAACGTGGATCTCATAGTGTTCGATCCTGCTGGGAACAGCGATACCTGCACAGCCGTTGTGACCGTGACCGACAACACGGCCCCTGTAGCAGTTTGCAAGCCGCACACACTCTATCTGAACGCTGCAGGCCAAGCCACACTTACCGGTGCGGATATTGATGGCGGCAGCTATGACAACGGAACCATCGTGAGCCGTGTGCCTAGCCAGACCAACTTCAATTGCAGCCATCTGGGCACCAACAATGTGGCGCTCACTGTGACGGATAATGGAGGCAACACGAACATCTGCCTTGCTGTAGTGACCGTGCTGGACACCATCGCGCCCACTGCTATCTGCCAACCAGTCACCATTCAGCTGAATGCAGCAGGTATCGCGAGCATCACCGTTGCACAGATCAACAATGGCAGCCACGATAACTGTTCCGTGGCCTCGGTGAGCTTGAGCAACAACACCTTCAATTGCAGCAATGTGGGTACTAATACCGTGACCCTTACCGTTACGGATAACAGTGGCAACAGCAGCACTTGCACGGCAACCGTGACCGTACAGGACCTCATCGCGCCCACCATTACCTGTCCTGCGAATGTGTCCACCACCACCAACACTGGCTGCACCGCCACTGGCATTGCTCTCGGAACGCCATCCATTGCGGACAACTGCACGGGCAGCACCATAAGCAACAATGCTCCTGCGGCTTTCCCCATCGGCAACACGACCGTTACTTGGACCGTGACGGACCCTAGCGGCAACAGCGCCACCTGCACCCAGACCGTGACCGTGACGGATAACGTGCCACCTGTGGCTGTTTGCCAGCCTTACACGATCTACCTGAACGCAGCCGGTAGTGCCAGCATCACCGCAGCCAACATTGACGGTGGATCCACGGATAACTGTGGCATCGCCAGTATCACCGCAGGTCAGATCGCCTTCAACTGCGCGAACATCGGCAACAACAACGTGGTCCTCACCGTGACGGACATTAGCGGGAACACCGCCTCTTGCACCGCCATGGTGACCGTGCTCGACACGATAAGCCCTGTGGCTAATTGCCAACCTGTCACCGTGGGCCTGGACCTTAGCGGGAATGCGGATGTGACCGCTGCTCAAGTGAATAACGGAAGCACCGACAACTGTAGCGTGACCGGTATGACCCTCACCACCTATCAGTATCATGCGGTGGGCACTTACACCGACACGCTGATCGTGACGGACGCCGCCGGCAACGTGGATTCCTGCTACGCCATGATCACCGTGGTTGACAACAACCCTCCCGTGGCCATTTGCAACGACACTACGATCTACCTTAACACTGCTGGTACCGCCGTGATCACCGCTGCTGATATAGACGGTGGCTCCACCGACAACGGTGTGATCACTGGCTGGGCCGCCAGCCAGCTTGTCTTCAGCTGCAGCGATCTCGGGGCCAATAGCGATACCCTCTTCGTAACGGACAACGGTGGCAACACTTCCTTCTGCGAGGCTATCGTGACGGTGATCGACACTATCAAACCGAACGCCATCTGCCAGGCCGTAACTATTCAACTCGATGCTTCGGGCAATGGCTCGCTAACGGCCGCCCAAGTGGACAACGGCAGCCTGGACAACTGTGCCGTGGCCACGCTCAGTTTGGACGTGACCAGCTTCACCTGTGCCAACATCGGCAGCGCCAACACCGTGACCCTTACCGTGACCGACCAAAGCGGGAACAGCAGTACCTGCACCGCAACGATCACCGTGGAAGACAATGTGGCACCGAACGCGATCTGCCAGAACGTGACGGTCCAGCTTGACGCAACCGGCACCGGCAGCATCACCGCGGCACTCATCGACGGCGGAAGTAACGACGCCTGCGGCATTGCCTCCATCAGCGCCTCGCAGACCGACTTCACCTGCGCCAACATCGGTGGCAACACGGTGACGCTTACTGTTACCGACAACAACGGTAATGTGAGCACCTGCGACGCCACTGTGACCGTGGCCGACACCATTGCGCCGTTAGCCAACTGCCAAGCCGTGACCACCTACCTTAACGCGGCCGGCAGTGCCAGCATCAACGCAGCGGACCTTAACAATGGCAGTACGGATGCCTGTGGCGGCCTGACCTTCAGTGCCAGCCAGACCACCTTCGATTGCAGCGGGACGGGCGCCAACACCGTGACCCTCACCGTTACGGACGGCAACGGCAACAGCAGCACGTGCATCACTACGGTGACGGTGCTGGACACGATCAACCCGGTAGCCATCTGCCAGTTGGACACCATTAACCTCGGCAACCTGGGAAACCTGAGCTGGGCCGTGGTGATCCCCGCCGACCTCAATGGAGGCAGCACGGACAACTGTGTAGCCACCACGTTCACCGCCAGCATTGACAGCCTGAACGCTGTGGGTAACTACCCCGTGACGCTCTTCGTAACCGATGCAAGCGGCAATGTTGACAGCTGCCACACCACCATCACCGTGATCGATGAGAACCCACCGGTGACCTTGTGCAACGACACCACCATTTACTTGGACGGTAGCGGAAATGCAAGCATTACGCCAGCGGACATTGACGGCGGCAGCTACGACAACGGCGCCATCGCCAGCATCACCGCCAGCCAGCTCGCGTTCGACTGCAGCAGCATCGGTGCCAACGCGGACACATTGTTCGTGACGGACGATGGCGGCAACACCAGCTTCTGCTTGGCAACAGTGACCGTGCTGGATACCATTGCACCAGCAGCGAACTGCCAGAGCATTACCGTGGCCCTCAACGCCAGCGGCGAAGCGGTCCTCACGGGCGTGATGTTCAACAACGGATCTTCCGACAATTGCGGAACGGGTACGATCACCTACACGGTGGATATCCCGAACCCCACAAGCGTGGGCACCTATGCGGTGGTTCTCACGGCCACTGACGCCAGCGGAAACAGCAGCACCTGCTCGTCCATTCTTACAGTGATCGACACCATCGCCCCGGTGGCCATCTGCCGGGACGCCACGATCTACCTGGACGGCAGCGGCAACGCTTCCATCATTCCAGCCATGATCGACGGAGGAAGCACGGACAATGGCACGATCGCCAACATCAGCGCCAGCCAACTTGGCTTCGATTGCAGCCGGATCGGCACCAACAGCGACACACTCTTCATTACAGACCAGGGAGGCAACACCACCTTCTGCGTGGCAACTGTTACCGTGCTCGATACCATCGCACCCACCGTGGCGTGCCAGGGCGTGAACGTTCAACTTGACAGCAACGGTACCGCCGTGATCACCCCGATCATGCTCGATAACGGCACTACCGACAACTGCGGTACCGGCACACTGACCTATAGCACCAGTGACAGCACTTTCACCGATGTGGGCAGCTACACCGTAGTACTGACGGTGACCGACGCGAGCGGCAACAGCAGCAACTGCTCCACTACCGTGATCGTGAATGATCTGATCCCGCCGACGGCACTGTGCAAACAAGACACGGTTTATCTGGATGCGGCAGGTAATGCCAGTATCATCCCAGCCGATATCGATGGCGGTAGCACCGATAATGATACCATCGTGAACTTCAGCGCAAGCCGGACCAGCTTTGACTGCAGCGACATCGGTGTTGTCCCCGTGATACTCACCGTGACCGATGCGGACGGGAACAGCGACAACTGCGATACCAAAGTGACCGTTCTGGATACGATCGCACCCACCATCGCGTGCCAAAGCATCACCGTTCAACTTGACGGCACCGGCACGGCCGTGATCACCGCGCAGCAGATCGATGGCGGAACCACGGACAATTGTGGTACGGGTACGTTGACCTATACGGCCAATGTGACCAGCTTCAGCGCTGTAGGTAGCTACACCGTGACACTGACCGTGACCGATGCCAGTGGGAACAGCAGCAGCTGCAACGCAACCGTGCTCGTGGCCGATACCGTGCCGCCAGTGGCCCTGTGCCAGCCGGACACCATCTACCTGGACAACGCAGGTAATGCCAGCATCACCGCGCTGGACATCAATGGCGGCAGCACCGACAATGACACCATCGTGAACTACACGGCCAGCCAGACCAACTTCAGCTGCGCTAACCTCGGGAACAACAATGTGACCCTCACGGTCACGGATGCGGGTGGCAATACCGACCAGTGCGTCGCCGTGGTAACGGTGCTGGACACCATAGCGCCGGTGGCCAACTGCCAGAACATCACCGTGACCCTGCCCGCATCAGGCCAGGTCACCGTAACGCCAGCGCAGCTCAACAACGGGAGCACGGACAATTGCACCACGCTCACCTATGCCATCGGGCAGAGCTTGTTCGAACACGCCGGCTCCTTCCCCGACACCTTGACGGTGACCGATGGAAGCGGCAACACCAGCTACTGCATCAGCACGGTGACCGTTACCGACCTCATCGCACCGGTGGCTATCTGCAAACCTGACACCATCTACCTGAACAACGGTGGATCCGCGAGCATCGTCCCCTCGGACATCGACGGCGGAAGCACCGATAACGGGACCATCGTAGGTATGACGGCAAGCCAGACCAACTTCAACTGTAGCCACATCGGCAACAACAGCGTCACCCTGATCGTGACCGATGAAGCAGGTAACAATGCCTTCTGCGTCGCCATCGTCACCGTACTCGACACCCTTGCACCAACAGCTATCTGCCAGAACATCACTGTGCCCCAGGGCAACGGCGGCACGGCCATCATCACCGGAGCAATGGTCAACGGCGGAAGTACCGACAACTGCGGCAACGCCCTCACTTACACCGTGGATCAGGACACCCTGCCCGGTACCGGCACCTACACTGTGGTCCTCACCGTGACCGATGCCAGCGGGAACAGCAGCACCTGCGGATCAACCGTGACCGTTCTGGACAATACACCACCCAATGCGGTTTGTCAGCCCATCACGGTCTATGTGGATGCTACGGGCAACGTGACCATCACCGGCCAGGACATTGACGGCGGAAGCACGGACAATGATGTTATCGTAGGCTATGCGGCCAGCCCGAACACCTTCAACTGCGGTAACCTCGGCCTCAACACCTCGGTGCTCACCGTGACCGATGCAAGTGGGAACACCGACCTCTGCGTGGCCCAAGTGACCGTGCTCGACACGATCTCGCCCATCGTTGTGTGCCAGAACATCACCGTGCCCATCGGTGCCAACGGTACTGCAACGATCACCGCAGGCCAGATCAACAATGGAACCACGGACAACTGCACCGGGACCCTGACCTACATGGCCAGCCAGACCTTCTTCCCAGGCACCGGCGTGTACACGGATACCCTTACCGTTACTGACGCCAGCGGGAACGTGAGCTACTGTATCGCCACGGTCACCGTGAACGACGTAACACCTCCGATCACCATCTGCCAGGACACCATCATCTACTTGGACGGCAACGGTAACGCAGGTATCAGCGCTAGCGACCTCAACGGCGGAACTACGGACAACGGTGGCGGATTCATCTTCACCGCCAGCCAGACGGTGTTCGACTGCGGCGACCTCGGAAGCAACCAAGTGGTGCTCAGCGCAACGGATGTGTCCGGTAACGTGGGCACGTGCACCGCCCTCGTAACCGTGCTCGACACCATAGCGCCCACGGTAATATGCAACGACACCATCATCATCATGGACTTCTACAGCAACGCCTGGCTGGACGGCATCACCATCGATGGTGGAAGCACCGACAACTGCGGTGCGGGTGCGCTCACCTACACCAGCAGCATCACCGAGTTCCATCAGGAAGGCACCTTCGCAGTGGTACTCACCGTGACCGATGCCAGCGGCAACAGCGATTCCTGCACCGCCATGGTGACCGTACAGCAACCGGTGAAACCGCTGAAGATCCCGAGCGGCTTCTCGCCCAACGACGATGGCATCGCTGATACTTGGGAGATCCAAGGCCTGCGTGAATACCCGGATAATAGCGTGGTCATCTTCAACCGTTGGGGCGGCAAACTCTTCGAAGCCAAACCATACCTGAATGACTGGGCCGGCCAGGTCACCGTGGGCACCTTGCCCGGCAGGCTTCCGGCAGGAACCTACTTCTACCAGCTCGACCTGGGCAACGGTGATGTGCGCACAGGATATCTCCAAGTGAACCGATAAAATGAGGAACATGAACAACCTCTTGAGGAAATTACGCTGGATAGCTCCAGCACTTGCACTGGCAACTTCGGCGCAGGCACAGCAGGACCCGATGTACAGCATGTACATGTGGAACATGATGACCATCATGCCCGCATATGCCGGTAGCGCCGACGTGCTGAACGCGACCGCACTGACCCGGATCCAATGGACGGCCATCAACGGCGCACCGGTCACACATACGCTCTCCGCGCATGCCCCGGTGAATAAGGAAACCCTTGGCTCCGGCATCAGCCTTACCTACGACCAGATCGGCAGGACCACAACGACCAGTCTCTTCGGGGACATCGCTTACCGCTTACAAGTGTCAAGCAAAACACGCTTGTCCTTCGGTATGCGGTTGGGCTTCAATCACGCCCAGATCGGAAGCACCCAAGTGGAGAACACGGACCCGAATGACCCTACGTTCGCTGTTGACCAGAGCGGAAAGATCCTCCCGAACTTCGGCTTCGGCGTGTACCTATGGTCAAAGAAGGGCTATATCGGCGCATCATTGCCAAAGATCCTACGCAACTACCTGGGTTCCGTGAACGACGATGGGGTGCTCAGCCGTTTCAGTCAAGAGGAGACGCATGGGTTCATAACGGGTGGATATGTCTTCCCGATCGGATCGGTGATGTTCAAGCCCGCCTTCATGGTGAAGGCCGTGAGCGGGGCACCCATCAGCACCGACCTCTCCGCTAACTTCCTATTCATGGAAAAGATGTGGCTAGGCGCAGCTTATCGCCATGGCGATAGTATGACCGGCATTTTCTCTTTCCAGATCACGGACCAGTTCCGGGCCGGATACGCTTATGACTTCGGGCTTTCACAACTCAACCGGCATGCCAACGGAGCACACGAGATCATGATCAGCTACGATCCCGTATTCACTCGTGAACGCGTCCGTTCCCCACGATACTTCTGATCCCATGCGAACAACCATTTTCAGATCGGTCCCGTTGGCCTTGCTGATGCTTTGCGCGGCAGGCTCCGTTAGGGCCCAAGGTGCACTGCTCAACCGTGGTGACCACTATTTCGAGGAGTTCAGTTTCGTACGTGCCGCTGAAGCCTACGAGCAGGCCTTCATGAAGGATGCCAGCAGCATCCCTCACGCCCGCAGGCTGGCCGAGTGCTACTGGAACCTCCGGAACCCTAAGGAGGCAGAGACTTGGTATGCCGTGGTGGCAGCGTCTTCCCAAGCGACGCCGGTGGACATCTACCGCTATTCGGAACTGCTGCGCGTCTCCGGGCAATACGCGGATGCCGATATGTGGCTCAAGCGATATGCCAAGCTCGACCCCGAGGACACCCGTGTGGAGCTGAAGGACAATGCTGTGGAAAAGCTGTCCAGCCTGCTCGAAAATCCAGGGCTGACCCACAAGATCACGTTGGTGAATTTCAACAGCGACAAGGCGGACATCGCCCCGTTCATCCATAAGAACACCATCTATTTCGCCTCAGCTCGCACCCTTCAGCTCACTTCACGCCGCACGGACAGCTGGAATGACCAGCCTTTCCTGAACATCTACACAGGCAAGGTCGCGGCGGACGGTACCGTTACCGCCATTCAACCCATGGGCGATGGTATGAACACGCAATACCACGAGAGCAATGTGGTGATCTCCGATGATGGCAGCGAGATGTACTTCACACGGAACAATTTCGTGGAGGGCCGCAAGATCCTCGGAGAGGACGGAGTGAACAACCTCCAGATCTTTTGTGCGCCACCTCCTGCCTGACGGCTGGAGCAAGGAAACCCTTTCTCCTATAACAACTCGTCCTATTCCGTAGGCCATCCCGCGTTGACCAAGGACGGGCAGCGCTTGTTCTTCACCAGCGACAAGCCTGGTGGCATCGGCGGAAAGGACATCTACGTGAGCTATCGCGACGGGACGGGCGCTTGGGGCGAGCCACAGAACTTGGGCCCCACGATCAATACCGAAGGCGATGAAATGTTCCCTTACGTCAACGGCAATACGCTGTACTTCTCCTCCGACGGGCATCTCGGCCTGGGCGGTTTGGACATCTTCAGCGTTACCCTGCGGGGAAAGGGATTCGGAATTGTGGAGAACCTGAATGCACCCATCAACAGTGCATACGACGATTTCGGCCTTTGCCTGGATGAACGTGGGGAGATCGGCTTCCTTACCTCCGATCGTGACGGCCATATCGGGTCGGAGGACATCTACACCTTCGTGATGAACAGCAAGGCCGAGGATAACCGCAAATGGATCGGCCGCGTGCTGGACATGAGCGATGCGCAGCCCATACCCTACCTCACGGTGCGCCTCTTCGATGCGGAACATAACGAGATCGCGCGCACCACCACTTCGCTCAAGGAACCTATGAATTCCCGGCGCCCAAGGTGGCCGCATCCGTCAACGCCAGTATCGAAGGCGGGCCACAAGCCGAGCTGACGCCGAACGATTTCAGCATCTCGCCATTCGGTGATACAGAAGTGCCTGACCTCTACCTCAACAGCGTGATGGACCTCCCCTGTGAACGCCATCGTGAAGGATCAGCAATCGGACCGTTGGCTGGAAGGCGTTTCCGTAACGGTGAATAGTGCGAAGGACGGTACCATCCTCTTCTTCGGAACCACCAACGAGGACGGCATAACGAAAGGGCAGCTCCCCGATCGACGTTTCGGTGAAGAGGAGGAGTATGATGTGGTGTTCTCCAAGAGCGGCTATTTCACAAAGACCATGCGTGTGGACTTCCGTGTGTTGATGTTCTTGGAACAAGGCCTTACCGGGCCGGACGGCGCTGGCATGAGCCCAGTGCTGGAGGGCGTTGACATCGCAAAAGCCATGAACCTGCGGCCTATCTACTTCGATTACCGCGAGGCGAAGATCCGGTCCGATGCAGCAGGCGAGCTGGACCTGGTGGCCCAAGTGATGCTGACCAATCCGTCCATCAGGATCGCACTCAAGTCGCATACGGATAGCCGTGCCAGCGCAGAGTACAACGATGCCCTTAGCCAACGCCGCGCGGAAAGCAGCAAAGCCTATTTAGTGAAACAAGGCATCGACGCGTCGCGGATAAGTGCCAAAGGTTATGGCGAGCGAACTTGTGAACAAATGCGCGGATGGTGTGGAGTGCACCGAAGAAGAACTCAGATGAACCGCCGTACGGAGTTCATCATCACGGATTGCAAGGACTGCGGCGTGGACCAGCGCCAATTAGCCAACCCCGATGAATGCCGAAAGGGCTGCGCGCAAGTGCGGCCCTTTAGCTTTTGAACAGCGCCTCTACGAATGCGTGCTTATCGAACACGTGAAGGTCGTTCATGCCTTCGCCCACCCCGAGGTATTTGATCGGCACCTGGAACTCATCGCTGATGCCGATGGCAACACCGCCCTTCGCAGTGCCGTCGATCTTCGTCAAGGCCAAACCCGTGACCTGCGTTGCTTTCGTGAATTCGCGGGCCTGCTCTATCGCGTTCTGCCCGGTACTGGCGTCCAGGACAAGCAGCACTTCGTGCGGTGCATCGGGCACCACCTTACGCATCACCTGCTTCACCTTGGTCAGCTCGTTCATCAGGTTCACCTTGTTATGCAAGTCTGCCAGCAGTGTCGATAATGACCACATCGATACCGCGCGCCTTGGCGCTCTCAACGCTGTCGTACGCCACTGCCGCCGGATCCCGCACCCATGCCCTGTTGTACAAGTGGCACCCCAACGCGCTCGCTCCAGACCTTCAACTGATCCACCGCCGCTGCCCTGAACGTGTCCGCAGCACCCAAAAGAACGGAACGGCCCGCTTGTTTATATGCATACGCCAATTTCCCGATGGTGGTCGTCTTTCCCCCATTCACACCTACCACCATGATCCATGCGGCTTTTGGCCGCTTACTTGAAAGGCGACCTCACCGGCCTCGGGGTCACGCATAAGCCCGCGATCTCTCCCCTCAAGATGCCGTTCAGTCCCTTGGTACCCATATAGCCGTCGCGTTTCACCCGCTCCTGGAGCCGCTCAATGATCTTCCAAGGTGGTACCAACGCCCACATCACTGGTCACCAAGGTCTCCTCCAAGGCATCCAGCAAGTCATCGTCCACAGCGGTCTTACCGGCGATGGCCTTCGCGATCTTGCCGAAGAAACTGCTGCGCGACCGGTCCAAGCCCGCATCCAGCGCCTCCTTCTTCTCCTTTCCTCCGAATAATCCGAATAGTGCCATGGTTCCTCATGCAAAAAAGGCCCCCGCCTGTCGGTGGAAGCCTTTTCAATGGGAGTGTTGAATGTTATTTCTTGGCTGCAAGCGCCTTGTCCACGTCTTCAGCGGGCATGATGAGTTCATTGAACTGGTAACCTCCGGTGTTGGAATTCTTCACCATGCGGATCACCTTAACGAACACTTTTGCGTCCGCCTTTTTCAAGGATGCTACGGTCTTCTTTGCCATTTTACTTGATCTCTTTGTGAACGGTCATCTTGCGCATGATGGGGTTGTATTTCTTCAACTCCAAACGCTCGGTGGTGTTCTTGCGGTTCTTGGTGGTGATATACCGGGACGTGCCCGCAAGACCTGATGTCTTGTGCTCGGTGCACTCCATGATCACTTGTACGCGGTTTCCTCTCTTGGCCATCGCTTATGGGAATGGGGCGCGAATGTAATACGTTCTGCCGACCTGACAAAATATCTCTTGCGTTCCTCACTCTTATTGGGCCACCGGCATCACCCGCGCTGTCCGCACCTGTCGCAAGTGGGCAGCCGCCACGCCAGCAAGCACGTGTTGCCCAAGCAGTTTCAATAGGCGGTCCTTGGCCGAGTGACGGTATGTGACCAACCCGATCTCCCGGACCGGGACCGGCGACCGGAATTCGCGCAGCCGCGCGCTGTTCAGCCCCCATGCCCACCGTGGCCAGCTCGGGCACCACTGTAAGCCCGCCCTGTGCGTCCACCATACGCATCAACGCCTCGATGCTGCCGGAGACATACGCGAACCGTCCCTCCCCTCCCCTGCTCCCGCAGTTCACACAGATCCATCACTTGGGAGCGCAAACAATGGCCCTCTTCCAACAGCCACAGGCGGTCCGCATGGATTCCGACGGCAATACGTAATGCTTCTTCCCGATCCCTCTTCCGGGTGATACATATAGAAGGAAGCGCTCATCGAACAACGGTTCCTCCTTGAGGCCGGCCACGCCCAATGGAATGGCCATCAGCCCAACGTCCAGTTGACCATGCATCAGGCGTTCTGTGATCGCTCCGTTGTGAATTCTTCCACGGACACCTTCAAGCCGGTATGTTTACGCAACAGGTCGCCCAGAAATAGGGGTAATAGGTATGGCGCCAAAGTCGGTATCATCCCGATCGGAGCTCTCCGGCATGCTCGTCGCGTGTGGCTTCCGCCATTTCCTTAATCAATTGCACTTCCTTCAACACCGAACGTGCCTGCTCCACCAACACCTCCTCCCACCGTGGGCACCACCGGGGATTTGCCTATCGAACAACACCACCCCTAATTCCTCCTCCAGCTTCTTCACCATGCTGCTCAAGGTGGGCTGCGTAACGAAACACGCTCCCGCAGCACGCGCGAAATGCCGGTGCGTATCGATGGCCACGATATACTGGAGTTGCTGATGGTCATCGTCGTAAAGGTAGCTCATTCACGCCATCTATGCTCATTGAAACATTCAGTACCGTCTATGAATAAGAACGACCTTTGCACCAACGAAATTCAACCGGCCCTCAGGCTACTAAAACATAAGTTAAGGAATGGAAAACAAAGCACCAGTTCAATTAGGCCAACAGCGCATGGTGGGCTTGGGAAGCAAATTCCCGTCTTCCAAGAAGAAAGCTTGCGTGAGCATCGAAAAAGGCAAGGAATTCACCCAGATCTCCAGTGATGACCTCACCAACACGCCAGGCCGCTGGACGGTGATGTTCTTCTGGCCGAAGGACTTCACGTTCGTATGCCCTACCGAGATCGCGGCCTTCAACAAGGCCGTGGGCGAATTCAAGGACCGCGACACCCAATTGATCGGTGCCAGCACCGACAGGTGAGTTCGTACACGCTGCATGGCGCCGCGACCACGTGGACCTGAGGGACCTCAAGTTCCCCATGCTCGCCGATACCAGCAAGAGCCTTTCCGAGGAGCTTGGCATCCTCACCGCCGACGAAAAGGTGGCCTACCGCGCCACCTACATCATCGACCCGGAAGGCATGGTCCGTTGGGTAAGCGCTTATGACCTGAGCGTGGGCCGCAGTGTGGACGAAGTGCTCCGCGTACTGGACGCTCTCCAAACCGACGAACTCTGCCCCTGCAACTGGACCAAGGGAGAAGCAACGTTGAACTAAGAATGGCTGTTGCATTGACCGCTTACGAAGAAGGTACCGCCTCCTTATTGGAGGAGGTGGGCCTTCCCGCAGGCCACGCCAATAGTGCGCTTCAGCTCCTCGGAGCCGTAGAGTCCCTTACAGCCGGGACCTGAAGCTGAACCTGAAAGCCGTGCTCAAGAGCGCGCATCTTTCAGACGAAGGAAGCGGCACTGTTGGCGCTCAGCATCGCCGCGAACCAGAAGAATGGCCCCCTGACTGACCACTTCAATGGTTTGGCGGCACAACAGGACGCCACACCGGAAGAATGCGCCGAGGCCGTTGCCTTGCGCAAGTCTTTTGGCGGCGAACAATGTCCTCTACCGCTTCCGGCACTTCGCCGAAAAGGAAAAGTACAACGAGCTTCGCCCCTCCTTGCGGATGAACATCATGATGAACCCGTGACCGGCAAGCACCTCTTCGAGTTGATGAGCCTCGCGGTAAGCGCCGTGAACGGTTGCGAGCAATGCGTGAAAAGCCACGGGGCCTCCCTCATCGGTCTGGGCGCCACGGAAGAACAAGTTTGGGATGCCATACGCATCGCCTCGGTAGTGGCCAGCTACGACCGCATCGTCCATTGAACAACAACGCAGAATATAAAAAGGCCGCCTTCATCGGGCGGCCTTTTATATATGCATGTAACGCGCACGATCAAGGCAACTGTTGCGTGCGCACGTTATTGGGTTCGGTTCCACCGATGTTCACCAAAATGGGGTCACGATCGTTGTTAGCTCGGTATAGCTCACCACTCCGTCCATGTTCACGTCTTCAGCCCAATACCCCGTGACGGTTGCTGTGGGCAATGTGCCGCCACTCTGCCCCAGGACAGCATCGCGGTCATTCCCCGCACCGGTATCCATCAACGATGGCATCGGGCGATGCATTGCCGGAGCCAAAGG
>JADKAN010000002.1 GCA_016719225.1 Flavobacteriales bacterium
ACGCCACGTACCTGCAAGGACATCACAACTTACCGCAGCACCTCCACCACCACTTCGTTCTTCCTCCCCACCAACCTTGAAGGGCGGATCGTAGCCCAGGAAGCTCCACTGGCCCGTGTGTTGGATGCCGCCGCGGCAAGGAGTTGGAAGAGTTCGTCCTTGTGCTGCTTGATCGTCCCGTCATTGGCGAAACCACCGAATGTGATGGCCGCCATGGTGCGTTCCTTCTCCGTAGCGAAACGGACCTCCGCGTTATCGGGCTTCGGCAGTTGGTCCATGCTGTATTCGGCCGGTACGAGGAACTTCATCGTCACATCGCTGTCCATGTTCATCACCACCGGAGAGGTCATCGCGATCTTCTGCTGTCGGTCGTTCCCGCCGAAGATGTAGCCGGCGAGTGTGCGGAAACCTTTGCTGGAACCCTTTGCATAGGTCTTCGCATCCATGGTCACATAGATGAAGTTGGCCTTGGCGTAGGTGCGCACCTCGAAGCCGTCGTAGGTCTTGTCCACTGTGTACGGATATGTCTCTATGCCTTTCACTTGGCTTTGCGCCCAGAGCTGGGAGACCACGAAGAGGACCAGCACGGCGATAAGTACAATGAAAGAACCGTCCATCTTGTTCGGTTGATAGTCGGTCGCAAGGGTCCGCTTTAACCGCATCCATACACGGTGACCGCCTGGCGGAACAGATCAGGTTCATCTGCTTCATCTGCGCGGTCCGCATCCACTGAACCCACTCCGGCCTTACCTTTCACGATGCGCATATTGCTCACCGGTGCCACGGGCTACATCGGCAAACGCCTGCTCCCGGCGCTGGTGGCGGAAGGGCACGAAGTGATCTGCTGCACGCGGGACCGTGCCCGGTTCCATGTGCCGGCCGCCTTACAGGACCACATCACGGTGGTGGAACTGGATTTCCTGGACCGCGCCTCGCTCGCCGCCATTCCCACGGACATCGATGCGGCCTACTACCTGATGCACTCCATGGCTTCCTCTGTGGATTTCCGAGAAGCGGAACTGCGGTCGGCGGTGAATTTCCGCGAAACGATCTCCGCCACCGGGGCGAAGCAGGTGATCTACCTGACGGGCATCATCAACGAGGCCGGCCTTTCGGACCACCTCGCATCGCGGAAGGCAGTGGAGGAGGAGCTGGGGCGCGGGAGCTACCACCTGACCTGTTTGCGCGCGGGCATCATCATCGGCTCCGGCAGTGCCTCGTTCGAGATCATCCGCGACCTGGTGGAAAAGCTGCCGGTGATGATCACCCCGGTCTGGCTGCGCACGCGCTGCCAACCCATCGCGATCCGGGATGTGATCGCCTTCCTCACCAAGAGCTTGGGCGCACCCGCCACCTACGACCGTGCCTTCGATATCGGCGGTCCGGGCATCTACACCTACAAGGAAATGCTGCTGGGCTATGCCAAGGTGCGCGGCCTGAAGCGGTGGATCGGCATCGTGCCCGTGATGACGCCGCGCTTATCCTCCTACTGGCTCTACTTCGTCACGTCCACCTCGTACCGCTTGGCCACTTCCTTGGTGGACAGCATGAAGGTGGAAGTGGTGTGCCGCAACACGGAGCTGAACGGGATCCTCGGTGTTCAGCCGATCGATTACGACACGGCGTTGCAGGCCACGTTGCTGAAGATCGAAGGCAACGACGTGGTTTCCGGATGGAAGGATTCCTTTGCGAGCAGCGCGCTCACAGCGCGGCTTTCCGGGTTCCTGGAAGTGCCCACTTTCGGTTGCCTCAAGGACAGGCGCAGCAAGAAGATGGCCTCCCCGGAACGGACACGCGAACGCATCTGGCGCATCGGTGGGGGCACGGGTTGGTATGCCGGCAACTACCTGTGGCGCTTGCGCGGTTTCATGGACAAGATGGTCGGCGGCGTGGGCCTGAACCGCGGGCGCACCCATGCCGACACACTCATGGCCGGCGATTCCGTGGACTTCTGGCGCGTACTGTATGCGAATAAGGAAGAAGGCCGCCTGCTGCTATTCGCCGAGATGAAACTGCCCGGCGAGGCTTGGCTCGAATTCAAGATGGAGGGCGAGCTGCTTTGGCAAACGGCAACCTTTAGGCCCAAAGGCGTTTGGGGCCGCCTCTACTGGTACTCCGTGCTGCCCTTCCATGGCATCGTCTTCAAAGGCCTGTTGATCAAGCTCACGGAATAAGGGGCAGGCTCCGCTTATTTTGGTTCGGCCACCTTCGTGGT
Source organism: Flavobacteriales bacterium (assembly GCA_016719225.1). Classification (GTDB taxonomy): domain Bacteria; phylum Bacteroidota; class Bacteroidia; order Flavobacteriales_F; family PHOS-HE28; genus PHOS-HE28. Next base: position 2,216 of record JADKAN010000002.1, read on the forward strand.
ATCGGCGGTGATCTGCTTCACCTCCTTCCGCTCATAACGGTTGATCACGGTATCCACCGGCGCAACGGTGGAGGTGGGCGGAGGCGCTTGGGCGGCGGGCGTCGCGGGTGCCGTGTTGCAGGCGAACAGGAAAACACCGGCAAAGAGGGGGAGAATGTGGAAGGCTCTCATCTGATAGGGGGGAATGGGTTGATCCGCAAAGGCGATGCACCCTGCACGGGCACGCAACGCCAAGCCAATTGGATAACAACCGAACAGGAAAAAATGTGCGCCATGCCGCACAGGGCTAATTCGGGTCACGTAGGACCAGTTGAAAAGCAGGCTTATCCGGTGATGATCACTTGGACCGGTCGGTGGGCTGCTGTTGGGTCCAACAATGCACACCGCCACCTCGCCAGTTTATCTCCCGCGGATCTACTTGCACGATGCTGCGATCAGGGAACAGCTTCTTCATGACCGCTTGCATGCGATCATCCTTTTCTTTCATCGAAGCTGGCTCTCCTTCATGCCAGTATGCAGGTACGAAGACACGTCCGTTGGTGAGCAGGAAGTTCAGGTAGCTGGCCGCTGGGATGTAACGAATGGTATCCCCTACTTGCAGATCTTCGTTGTCCTTTAGGAGCATCTGGTCGTAGCTGCGCGCAGCGTTCATCACGTGCGGGTTGAATTCCATTTCCGGTGTGGGCACTTTGATCACCTGCAATGCGCGGCCTGAGCGATCGCGGAATTGTTCCAGAATGCGCAGGTTCACTTCCATGCGTCGGCGCGTGATCAGTTGTAGACTGTCAGAGAGGTCGGCATCATCCGGCCAAGCCAGGAGAACCGTGCTGTCGTTCACGAATCGGCAGAACTCGTCCACATGGCCGCCGGTTCCTTGGCTGAATACATTTCCGTGTACGCGCGGTTCCATGTACCACGTATCATCCACGGGACCGTCCTTCAACCAGATTATATCATGCACCCCGAATATGCCCTTGAATTCTTGCTCCATGCTGTCCGTGGACCAACCGGGATTACGCTGCATGGTCACTGCTTCTACCTGTAAGAGTATGCCTGAACCATTCACCTCAACTGCACCACCTTCAATGACCAGGTTGCTGTGCACTACCGGAAGGCCAAGTCGCCGCGCGATCATCGTCGGAAAGCTATCCTCGCGCTAGTAGACCTGCCGATGATCCAATTGCGTTATCAATGTCACCGTAGTAGTTCCAATCCGCATCCAACACGGCCAATTTGCCATCGCTTTGCCTCAGGAAGATCGGACCCATATCACGCACCGTACCTGTCATTATCCTGTCGCCCAACACTTCCATCCTGTACCGGTCGCGCGCTATACCGAGGCTATCCCACCGTGCTGTTGTGAGCGCTGCAAGACTGTCATCATCGGCCACGCATACCACGAACGTTGATGGAAGTAGCGACAGCACCACCTTGTCCAGCACTGTATCGATGGCATTGCCGTTGTAGCTGAACCATACGGCCTCGTGAGGTTCCCATTCCGCAGGGAAGTAATACTCCGGTTCCAATCCTTTCGGTGCGGAACACCCGAAGAGGAACGAAGCGAGCAAAAAGAAGGGATGGGGACGCATGTTGTGCAAGTTGTTGGTTCACCTTTTTAATACCACCCGAGCCGATCGCGGCGTATGCCCGTCCACGCGCAGCATCACCAGGTACAAGCCTTCCTGCTGAATGCTCGAAAGCTCCAGCGGCTGCAAGGCCATCAGCGAGGCCACTTGTTCCGAATGGACCAATTTGCCGGTGACATCAAAGACCTCGATCACGCCGGTCTTCCCGAAGGCACGCGCATCGATCACGAGGTTCACCCGGTCGTTCGCGGGGTTCGGGTACACGCGCAGGTTGTCATGAGATCCCCTAGCGTTCGTTCCACTCAGCGGTAGAGCCTCGTGGATGCCCACGGTGCTCGGCAGCAACAGATCATTCACGAAGTTCGGGAGCGAGTACCGGGACTCGCGGCCACCCAAGTAGAAACCGAGCACTTCGACATCGGCAGTCACGCCTGCTGAATCGGGGTGATGGATGACGCCGAGATGGTCACGACCACCTTGGGCGATATAGATCTTTCCGTCCGGGGCCAACTGCATGCCGGTCTGCAGCGCCAACACTTGGCCGATGCTCTGTTCACTTGCTTGTATATCCGGGGCGAGCAGATCGTATTGGAAAACATGGCCGTTCCATAAGCGTTGGCCCACATACAGGTAGCGTCCTCCGGGGGCGAATGCACAACCGAATACCGGCGCGGTGCTTTGCAGGTCCGTGTAGTTCGATAACTGCCCCGTTGCGGGATCGAAGTCGTACAACGATGAATTACCCGATTCGGCATGGTGGAGCTTTGTGCCTGATAGGTTAGCGGACATCTGCCCGCCGGAACTGGTGCCGACGGGTCCGATCACCGAGGAGTCGGGTCCGCTGATACCCGAGGCCCCGACCAAGAAGGAGTAGTAGGTGTCATTATTGATCCCGCCATGTACCAGTACCCACACATCCGTGCCATTGCTGTGCCGTATGCCCACGAGGGACTCCCGCACGCCAGCGAGCAGCGGTGTACCGGCCGTGGTCACATCCCCCAAGCCGTTGTTCAACGCCATGTTCACTTCACTATAACGGAACCCTCCTGTATGTTGGTGCTCCGAACAGTCCACGGTGAAGAGGTAGTAATGGTCTTCGTTCCCCGGATCTTGTACGATCAAGGAACCCTGCGAGGAACTGTTACAACCTCCGGCTGAGACCAGGTCCCCATTGGGCATCACCTCGTGGTCGGCACCCCAAACTGCGCCGAAGTCATAAGGCCAGGGATCTACCGGCCCGCCATTCGTGTAGAAGCGCAATTGGCCGTTCTCATCGCAGATGGACGAGCAACCCTCGAACGCGATCATATCCCCATTCAGCAGCGGCGTTGCCGTTCCGCTGTTGAAGTCGATACCCGCCTTTTCACCGAAGTACCAGATGTTCGCTTTCTGTGCGCTTAAGGAGGACGCGGCGAACAGCAGAGCGACGAGCCCTGTATTGCGGAGGTGTGTCATGTTGGATCCCATGTGTGGTTGAATGAAATAAGTTCAAAGCCGAATGACCAAGCGGGCAGACCTTGGCGCGGCGCCCTTCCAAGCGCAGCATCACCAAGTACAAGCCTTCCTGCTGAATGCTCGAAAGCTCCAGCGGCTGCACCGCCATCAGCGAATTCACCTGCTCTGCATGAACACGTTTGCCGGTGATGTCGAACACCTCGATCACGCCGGTCTTCCCGAAGAGCCCTGCGTCGCACACGATGTTCACACGGTCATTCGCTGGGTTGGGATAGATGCGCAGGTCCCCGCTCGCGCCTTGGGCGTCACGGTCATTCGGCAACTCTTCCACAGCCGTGGTAATGCAACTTGGATCCGAGACGTGTGCCACTACGACATCATCAATGAAATAATACCCCGAACCGATAAAGCCATTGTACGCATCTCCTAAGAAACTATACTGATCATAGTTGAGGAAGGTGCCGATGGTGATGTGGTCCCATGGTTCATCGGGTACTACGATGCCACAGATGTTCACCCATTCTTCACTTGCGATCACGCGCATGTCGATCAGTTGCGGTGGCAACGTGATGGTGCGATAGTCCGTTTGCACATGCTGGCCCGTGGTGAACAAGGCACCAAAGCCGTTCATCGATACGCGGCCATTGTATGCGAGGTTGGATACGTAGTAGGAAACGAGATAGGGCTCTCCAGGGACCAGCGGAGCAGTGAGCGGCGCTTGGATGTATTCATGCCAATCGGTCTGCTGGTCATTGGTGATGGTATAGATGCCGGCCATGCCTTCCCCGTTGCGTGCAAGTATCCGTCGTTCGGTGCTGTAGCCTATACCATCGATAGCTGGTACGTTCTCATGGGAATTGAAATCGGCGCAACTGCTATAGCTATCACATGTGGCGCGGTGTTGGCGCAACCAGTCGGGTGCCATGAACGTGTTGAGGCCTACATCGCCCAAGGGAAAGGTCGGCGCGCACGTGGCCCCTTGCTCGATACTCGGATTGGCCAACAGCACCGGGCCCAAACAGGTCTCGTCCATGCAGCTGTTCGCGGTGATGGAGGGTGAAATGAAAAGTCCCAAACGCCCACTGCCGGGTGTTGCGTTCTTGGTGCTGTAGAGGCGTGCGTAATAGGTCTGCCCCATCGTGAGGTCAGTGGGAAGCTCCAAGATATTCTCCGAGCAGGCGATGGAGATCAAATTGCCGGGCGTTCCGCTGAAGAGTTCCAACGCAAGATCCGCCGATTCATTTGAAGCCACGATACGTGCGCGTTGCCCCGTGGCGATGAAGGTGAACCAGATGTCGTCATCAGCGAAGTCGTCCACCGTGCAATCCGCTCCGGGCAGACTTTGCGTGGCTCCTGCGGTGTTGAAGGTGACCGTGTAGTCGGTGCTGTACTCCATGATCTGGGCACCGCCTGCTTCATCGTTATCGCCACTGCGCACATTGACCAGGAACGCACAGACGTTGTTGATCCCCTGCGCCGTCGAGTAGACGCGGAAGTACACCGTGTCGCCAACTACGAGGCCCGCCAGCGGAAGTGTTGTGGCGGCACAGCCCAGCACGGATGCATCCAACCCTAGACTGTCCGACGAATAGCCGAGATAGGCTTCGATGCGCATATCGCCCGGTGTCAACGGAGCTTCTTGAACTGCAGATTGGTATTCACGGCGTAAATGGTGTGCGTGGCCTGCGTGGCGACGAACCGGAACCACACATCGTCATCTGGGTCCATGGAAGGACCGCACATTTCCTGATAGCTGCTGGTGGCCCCGTAGGTCCATCCTTGGTGCGCTTCCGTAGCGAAGGTGGTGGCCGTTGTAGGCAGGGTGATGGCACCTTCTATTTCGTCGTTCACCGGCGCATCCAGCAGCAGCGGCACGAGCAAGAACGAGTTGACATACTGGACCCGGAAATAGTATTGCGTGCCCGGCACAAGTCCAGTGAACCACGAACGGCTCGTGCCGCTATGGCAAACAATGCTGGTGAGCGCATCGCAGCTCCCGCTAAAGAGCTCCAACGTGTAACTGTTTCCGGGAGCCAGTAGGAACCCCGCACTGGTGTGGGCTGCTGTAAACGTGTACCATACATCGCGTTGCGCCGCACAACCCGCTATTCCGTTGGTCGCATACATGGTGTTCGACGCAGGAAGTGTGGTCCAATCCTGCAAATTACTGAAGGGAAGTGGGACAGCGCCAACACAGTCATCATTCCTTACGCCGCGCGTGATCGCTACTCGAAATCCATCGCGATCACCGTACGTGAAGTACATTCGTATATAGTAAGTGGTACCCGTAGTAAGGCCGCTTAATCGTCGACGATCCTGGAACAGATCGGAACACAGCAGGGTTGTCATTGCCCCGCAGGTCCCTGACATCAGCTCGAAACGCAGTTGGTCCTCGAGCAAGAAGGATAGGGCATGCAACATCTGCACACTGTCCGTAGCCGTGAAGCTGAACCAGATGTCATCATCGGAGTCACCCGCATCGAAGCAACCCGGTAGCGACTGTGTGGCGTGGTAGGTGGATGCCAAGAACCATTCGGAAGGAATTTCGCTTGGCTGCACTGGAAGGTTCACGGCATCCGCACAGTCATCGTTCTCCGCAGCGGCGAACAGGCGGATCACATCGTTACGAAGGGAGGTCGGCCCAGCGGTCCCCACTTTCAGGAAGTACGAGGTGCCCACTGTTAGGTTCTCGAAAGAATGGTCCGTAGCGCTCACTTCCGTGGTCAGGCAGGTGAGTGATCCGCAGGTCCCTGAATACAAGGTGTAGCGTTGGAACATGTTGCTGACAGCCGTAACACCTGTGGTCGGTGCTTCGAACGTGAACCACACATCGGCCAGGTTCGTACCACAGGGAACTACGCTGCTGGTGGCGAGCAAGGTGCTCATCTCGCGCGGCTGGGTGGCTTCATTCAACCCGGTGACCGGCAAGGGAATGGCGTTCGCGCATTCATCGTTGCTGGCCGGTGCGTACACTTCCACTTCGGTGCGTTCGGCTACCGTGGTCGCGGTGCTGGTGGTGTAGTTGCGGATGTAGTAATCCTGTCCAATGGTGAGGCCCGTGGCCAAGCCGTTGTTGCACACCATGTTCGTGAGGCTTCCGCAGGTGCCGCTGAACCATTCGGTGGTCAAGAGTTCCGTGCTCATGGCTTGCGCGGCAAAGCGAAGTGTGCTGCCCGTGGCGGTAACGCGGTACCATACATCGTCATTCGATGCACCCGCAACTGTACAGCCGGGTTGCGATTGTGTAGCACCCAACGTGCATCCTTCCACGGACGGCCGCACGTCGTGGTCGGTCGTGTTCACCTGCAGCTGGAATGCACCCGGACAATCATCGTTCAGCGGCGCGGAGACCACTGCTACGGTGGCATAATAACCGATATCCGGATAATTGCTCATCATTACACGGATGTAGTAGGTAGTGCCTACCGTAAGGCCGGTCAACGCGAGGGATGGCGTCATTGCTTGGGCACAGCCAATACTCGTGAGGTTGCCGCAGCTCCCGCTGAACGCATCGATCGACACGCCCGGTCCGGGTGAAGGCAAGGAGCCCATGACCCAATGCTCTGTATGCGTGGCCACAAACTTGTACCACACGCTTTTTACCGGGTACGATACGCACGAGGAAGCAGGTGATGGCACCGCCGCTGTGATACCGACCCCTGTACACGACGCGAACAGCACCGGCACGTTCCCAAGCGCGACCGGTAGTAGGTTAGCGTGCGCGCAATCGAAATTCGGGGTGCTCTGGGCAAATCCCAATACGGGTGCCAGCGTGAGCAGGTAGAGGATGTGTCGGCGCATGGTGAATGAGTTTGATCGGAAACGTTGAAGAACACGATGCATCACAGGGACGTGGATCGGTAGAAGGTTCGGTCTATCACTGAATGATGACGCGTGCGGATAGTGGCGCCTGCCCGTCCACGCGCAGCATCACCAGGTACAAGCCTTCCTGCTGAATGCTCGAAAGCTCCAGCGGCTGCAGCGCCATCAGCGAAGCCACTTGTTCGGCATGCACCAATTTGCCGGTGATGTCGAACACCTCGATCACACCTTTCTTCCCGAAGGCATGCGCATCGATCACGAGGTTCACGCGATCATTGGCAGGGTTCGGGTACACGCGCAGGTTATCGCCGTCGCCATCCGCAAGCTCTTCCGGAACGGGCACATCACCGATGCTGGTGATGCAGCTCGGGTCATCGATCCGGGCCACCACCACATCATCGATGAAGTAATAAGCGCGTTGTGCAAGGTCGCCGGTATAGGCCACTTGGTTGAGACCATTGAAGTTGCCGAGGGTGATGTGGTCCATCGCCCTATCGGCCACCACGATGCCGCAGATGTTGGTCCATTCGCCGCTGGGGACCACCGCCTCGGAGAAGATCTGGGGTTGGGTCAGGAGCACGATATCGTTCCCTTGCACGATCGGGCCTTCGCTAAGGGCTGCTCCGAATCCGTTCACACAAAGCGTAGTGCCGGAACGGATATGGAACGATACAAGGTAGGCTTCGCCGGCCACCAAAGGCTCGCTCAACGGGGCGGAGATGTACTCCCGATAAGAGGGGCCGCCGATATCCTTGGCGATGATGCCTGCCATGCCTTTGCCACTGTGCGAAAGCACCCTGCCATTGGTGAACGTGACACCCTGCGCGGGCACTTCCACACTACTGCTAGCGTTCGCGCAACTGCTGAAGCTGTCCGAAGAGCCGATCATGTAGCGCGGCCAACCCGGTGCCATCTCGGTACCGAGGCCATCCATGTTGGCGATCTCCGAAATGTGCGGCAAGCAATAGGGACCTTGTTCAATGGAGGGGTTCGACAGCAATACCGGTCCCAAGCAATCCTCTTCCACGCAGGTGTTCTCCGTTACGCTGGGGGTGATGAACAGACCGATCCTGCCGGTAACGTCCGTGGCGTTCTTCCAACTGTAGAGCCGCGCGTAGTAGATCTGTCCGGCGGTAAGCGACGGCACCACCAGGATGTTGTCGCTGCAGGCGATGCTCACCAAATTCCCGGGTGTGCCGCTGAAGAGCTCCAGTGTGAGGTCTTCGTTGTGTTCGCCGACGACCAGTCTTGCATTCGCGTTGGTGGCGGTGAACTTGAACCAGATGTCATCGTCGGCGAAATCGGCTACGGAGCATGCCGCACCGGGCTGGCTTTGCGTGGCACCATCGGTGTTGAACACCGCGGTGTAGCTATCGCCATAGGTGAGTTCCATAGCGCCTGTGGCTTCATCGTTGCTCTCGCCGGACACGCTGGTGATGAACGCACAGGTATTCTCCGCACCGGCCGCAGGGGTATACACGCGGTACCAATAATCCTTGCCCGGGGTAAGGCCCGAAACGGTCAAAGGGCTGGCACCGCAGCTGAACATGCCCGCGTCCAGTGTGCTCAGGTCGGTGCTCAGGGTATCGTACACTTCCAGGCGCAAGGGATAACCGAGGTACGGGGCAGAGAACCAGAGGTTCTGTTGGGAAGCGATGATGCTATGCGTCGCGGTTTCGGCGGTGAAGTGGAACCACGTATCCTCATCGGGCGTGTTGTTGGTGTTGCACATCACGGTGTAGCTCTCCGTGGCACCGTAGTTCCACGCACCGAACACGGCTTGGGCGAATTGCGAACCAACGACAGGAACATCGATGGCGCCGGTTATTTCATCGTTAACGGGCTGATCGAACAACAAGGGCTGGAGGTCGACGCCATAATTCGAGGAAACACGCAGGAAGTATTCGGCGCCAACGACCAGATCGGTCATTTTCAAAAGCACCCTGGCCAAGCCCGGGTGCCCGCCGCAACGAATCCCGCACTGGTATGCGCTGCGGTGAAGCGGTACCAGAGATCCCGCGTGGTAGCGCATGTGCCGGTGCCATCCGTCGCCAGGAACGTGCCCGTTAGTTCCGTAGGAGCATAGTCGTCCAGTGTGTTGAACGAAAGGGGGATCGCTCCTGCGCAATCGTCATTGGGAACGGGTTCCAGCACCGCGATGCGCACGCTTGCGAATTCCGTGTTACCATAGGTGCGAATGAAGTACGTGTTACCGATCACAAGTTCGCTGAGCGAAACATTCGGTGTACCGTATTCGCATGCAATGCTGGTAAGGGTGCCGCAGCTTCCGCTGAAGGCCTCCACTTTGATGGCGGTCGGATCCCCGGTACTGCTACAAACGATGGTGTGGTGCGTGGCCGTTGCGGTGAAGCGGTACCAGATGTCATCGGGATTTCCATTGCAGGTCTCCGGCATGGATTCGGTGGCCTCGTACGTATGGCCGTAGGTGAAATCAGCAGCGGCATCTCCGCTGGTCACGGGGAGCTACCACGGCATCGATGCATTCATCGTTGGTCGGCGGCGCGAATACCCGGATGTTCTGTTTCGGGAAGTCATAATTGGTGCCGACCTTCAGGTAGTACGTCGCACCCGCTGTAAGGCCGGTGTAAACGTTGTTGAAGGTGGCACTGAAGACGCATGTGAGCGATCCGCAGGAACCACTGAACAACTTGAGCGTTTGACCGGCCTGGTCGCTCACCACGGTTACGGTGGTACCTGGCGATACGAACGTGAGCCACACATCGCGGTTGATCGTTCCGCACGGCACGGTGCTGGATGTGGCGTTCTTCGTGGACACTTGCGCGGCAACGGCCGGCTGACGGCTCTCGATCACTTCAATGGGAATGGCCCCTGCACATGCATCGTTCGGGGCGGGGCTCGAACACACCGATCAGTCCACGGCTGCTCACGGCTACATCCGTGCTGGTGCTGTAAGCGCGGAGGTAGTAGGGCTGGCCCACGGTGAGCCCGGTGGCCACATCGGTATTGCAGAACACGTTGGTCAAATTGCCGCAGGTGCCACTGAAGCCTTGCAGCGTGATCGCGCCACCGCTCAAGAGTTGCGTAGGGAAGAAGTGCGTTGTGCTCGTTGCAATGAAACGGTACCATACATCATCGTTCGCCGCCCCAGCGATCGCGCAGCCCGGTTGTGACTGTGTAGCACCCAAGGTGGAGATCTCCACGGCGGGGGCCACGCGATCGGTGCTGGGTGTCACGGGCAATTCGAGGGCTCCCACGCACTCGTCGTTCAGCGGGTCGGATACCACGGCCAGGTTCAAGAAGCACTGCTCGCTGCCACAGAAGAAGGGGTTCGTCGTCAGCACACGCAGGTAGTAGGTCTGGCCCGGAACAAGGCCCGTTACCTCCGGAATGGGACTATTGCCCGGCACACAGAGGATGTTGGTAAGGGTTCCGCAAGTGCCGCTGAACACCTCGATGCTGCTCTCGTCCAGATCGCCGCCTTCGGTGCGGATCCAATGGGATGTGTTGCTGGCCACGAAGCTGTACCACGCGGAACCTCTGGTGCCGGCGCCTCCGCATGTGGACACTGGTGCTGGGACGGCCCCCGGCAAGAAATTCCCGATCATCGGCGTGAAGGAGACCTGCACATTCCCGCTCGCTACGGGCAACGGGATGGCCAGCGCGCAGGTGAAGTTGGATGCGTTCTGGGCGACCAATACGCTGGGAAAAGCCAACGCGGCGGTCAATGCGGCTGCGAAAAGGAGAGCGTTCTTCATGTGTGCCAAGGATTCAGGCACCAAGAGAACACAAGCGCCAGCCCGGAACAAACGGGATCGATCGAACGCGGGAATGAATGATCGAACGCAGGCTCAGCTCGCCAGCGCCCGTGCCACATCATCCTTCCGGCGTGATGCGACCTCCACCCGATGACCATTCCGCAGCACCACGAACCCGGACCTGTCGAGGTGGTCGATGTGTGCGCGGTTCACCAGGTAGCTGCGATGCGTGCGCAGGAAACCGAGCGGCGTGAGCATGTCCTCGTAGTCCTTCAAGGTTCGCGCTGAAACGAAGCGGCGATCATCGTTGAGGTGGAGGTTCGTGTAGTTCACATCGGCTTCGCACCAGATCACTTCCGCAGGGTCGATGAAATAGCTGCGGTCGCCGCTGGTGAGTGTGAGCTTCATCGTGCGTTCATCCGCTTGGGCGATGTTGTGCAATAGGTTGTGGTGCGCATCGGTACCGATGCCGCGCTTGGCGATGTGGCGATCGATGGCCGCGCGCAACTCATCACCGAGCACGGGCTTCATCAGGTAGTCCAAGGCACTGAAGCGAATGGCCTGTATGGCATGTGTGCTGCTGCCCGTGGCAAAGACCACATCGAAGGTCCACGAACCAAGTCGCTGCAGCAGTTCGAAGCCGTCACCACCTGGCATTTGCACATCCAGAAAGAGAAGTTCCGGCTTGTGCTGAGTGATGACCCGCTCCGCTTCATCAATTGAAGAGGCCTCGGCGATCACCTCCACATCCGGTGCGCACCTTGACAATAGTATTCGTAAAGAAGCTCGTGCCTCCGCCTCATCGTCCACGATAACCGCTCGCACCATGGGGACAAGTTACCAAGCTATGCCTGAAGACCCATCACCACCCGTGTTCCTCTGGCACCGCCTTCATCATCCTTCAGGTCCTCCACCCGGAACCCTCCCTCGCTCTTCATGCGCTCGGTGAGCAACTCCAGCCGTTCGCCGGTGAGTTTCAGGCCCAGGGATGTCCGCCCGGGCGTTGGCGCTTTCGGTGATCGCCCCACGCCGTTGTCTTCCACGCAACAGGTCACGGTGCCATTATGCAAGGTGAAGTGGATGTCCAATCGTTTCGGTCCCTGCTTCGGTGCCAAGCCATGCCAGATCGCGTTCTCCACAAAGGGTTGCACGAGCAGTGATGGGATCTGCGGTTCCTCATCGATCAGCGTTTGATCCGCGGTGATCGACCACGTGAAGTCATCCCCCAAACGCAGCTGTTCCAACTTCACGTAGTCCTTTAAGAAAGCGATCTCTTCTTCCAACGTGATGCGATCGCGCACGCTGTGCTCCAGAACGGTGCGAAGCAATCGCGCGAAGCCTTCGAGGTATTCGTCCGCGCGCTCATGGTCGCCTTTCAAGGAAAGTGCTCGGATCGCATTCAAGCAGTTGTGAATGAAGTGCGGATCCATCTGCGTGCGCAACACCTTCATGCGCAACAGCGCGTTGATCTCTTCGATGCGCACTTGCTTGTCCTGCAGTTGCGTGTTCAATCGTTCCAACACGGCGGAATGTTTACGCTTCTGCCGCAGGTTGCGCAACACCAGCAACCCACCGCCCAAGGCCAAAACGGCCAGCGCTAAGCTGCCATAGAGCTGCAGGTTGCGCAGGCGAAGGCGTTGCTCTTGTTGGCGGTTCTCGGCATCCAGCCGTTGGATCTCCTCCTGGCTCAGCCGTGTCTCGAACTTCTTCTCCAACGCCAACATGTGCTCATCGTTGGCCACGGTATTGAAACTGTCCTTCAACACTTCCAATTGGCCCATCGCCAAATAGGCGTGTGCGGTATCGCCCATCCCTATGTAACTGTCGGCCATGAAACCCATGTTCTCTACGGAAAGTCCCAAGTCTTTCAGACCAGCTTGGTTGAGCGAATCGCTTCGCTGGAATTCCTTCACCGCATCGCGGTAGCGTTCCATGGTGTAGAGCGCAAAGCCCAACGTGTTGTGATAAACACTGCGCAGTCTTAATTGCGTTGACGGGATCTCCGCACCTGCTAATGCCAACTCCTGAAGGGCCTGATCGTATTTCCCTTCTTCGATCAGGATGTTCGCCATGTTCATACGAATACCCACACGCTGCGGATCATCGCGGTGGATCAGTTCGATCGTTCGACTGTAGTACCAACGGGCGGAATCGTAGTGGTGTTCGAGGTAGTGCGCATTGCCGATGTCATTGTAGAGGATGACCAAAGCGGCTGTATCCCGCGAAGCAGTGGCCAGTTCGTACTGAACTTCCTGGTGCTTACGGGCGACATCAAATCGCGACATTTGAAAAGCGAGCCTACCGAGCAAGTGTTCACTTCGGATCCATAAGAACGTGTCTGCCAATGCTCGTGCCAGCAGGATACTTTCGCGAGCATGGTGCTGGGTGCTTTCCGCATTGTTACCATCACGAAGTGTCCGCGCCAATTGAGAGTGGGCAAGTAACCGATCCTTATCCGTGGTCGCCAAAGCCAACGCCCGTTGGCCAACGGCAACAGCGGAATCGAGTTGACCAGCTGCGCGGTAAGCCTTGGCCAGGTCGCAGATGGCTTGGAACCGTTCAGCGGTGGATGCGCGGCCCAGGGCTTCCACAGCGCCTTGCACGTCCTTCAACGGATCGTCCTGAGCATGCAGGATCCGCATACTGGCGATCAATACGAACATCGTGGCCCGAACGCGCATATTCAAGCGCCCATGGGAGTTGGGGCGGTGGCTCAATGTAATGCGCTGGCCTCTAGGCCATGAATATGGAAGCCTCTGGATCGACGGTCCGGGATAGCGGCAGTGCGCGTACCGTTGTTCCTCGTCACTACCCGTTCGGCCTATCCATTTCTATTACGGAGGGCTATTACAACATGGGATCTACATCGCTTGAAGCAGATGCTTGCTATAGGATGTGATCGAGGGAATGATCTAGCGACGCACCACCACCCGTGCGCATCGCGGCGCTTGTCCTTCCACGCGCAGCATCACCAGGTACAAGCCTTCCTGCTGAATGCTCGAAAGCTCCAGCGGCTGCAATGCCATCAGCGAAGTCACATGTTCGGCGTGCACGCGCTGGCCGGTGGCGTCGAACACCTCGATCACTCCGCTCTTTCCGAAGAGCCCCTTACTGCACACGATGTTCACGCGGTCGTTGGCCGGGTTGGGGTAAGCTGTAAGCATCACCTTATTGTTCGGTTCGGATATCCCCGTGCTGAACCCGCTACTGGGGTCGATGTGCGTACCGTGGATGTTGTTCCCCTCCGTGGCCCAGAAGATGACAGCATTGCCATCGGAAGTGGGGAGCATGCGCATATCTCCATAGAACGGAGCGTAGTTCGCTTCGGTCATCTGGTAGGCCGGGTCCCATACCGGTACACCGGCGCTATTGAGCAGCATCGCCTTTAAGCCATCACTCGTCTTGTGTACCACGTACGCGCCACCTTCGGGTGTTGGCGCGATGCGGGCATACGGGATATAGCTGCTTTCCTGTATGGCCGATACGCCATCCACGGTCCAGAGCGGATCGCCGTTCAGGTCTATTTTCTGTGCGAAGAGGTCGTAGTTATTCGCCGGTGGGCGTCCATCGGACCATGCGAAATACAGGTTGCCTCCCAGCGCAACAACAGTGGGCCGCCGCTGCGAACCGGCCTGCACGCACACCGGCTTGATCGCGGGGCTCCAGGTGAGCGTACCACTGATATCGACCCGGCTCATGAGCACATCCGCAGCGTTGTTCCACACCACCACAAGACCGTCCGTGCCATCGTATACCGCGGTGTATTCGCCATCGGAGATGCCGGCGGAACCAGCGGTCGGGGACACGTTCTCCACCCATTGAAGAGCGCCGTTCGCGTCCACCCGCCGCACTTGGATCCCGGCCCCCAGGGCATTCGCGGTGGCCCAATGGATGAACATGCCGCCGCTGCCGTCCGGGTTCACGCCGTTCGCCGCAGAGCCGCTGCCGGGGATGTAGGTCCCGTTGAAACCTTGCATTACGGCACCTGCTCCATCGACGACGTTATAGGCCACGACGGCATTCCAGCCCTGATGTACCGGCATCCAAGTGACGAAGGCGCCATCGCCCTTGGCCAGCACGCGGGGTGCGCCGATGTTGTATCCGTTGGCGTCCACACGGCCCGCAACAAGAGCGGGCTGGGGCCACGTGGGGGCACCAGCTTCATCCAGGAGCTGCGCCTTCAGTGTATCGGTGCCGTGGACCCACGCGATGAAAAGTGAACCTGAACCCGTCAGGCAGACCGCGAAGTCGCTGACCTTCTTTATCGGATCGGCGATCAGCTGCCTGCCATCCGCTTCCCAGAGCGCCACGCCGTCGGCATTCAAGTGTTGGCCGTACACTGCATCCTTCGTGTCGCTTACGCGCCCATCGAGCCAAAGCACATACCAGCCATCTGCACCGTCGCTCAACGCCTTCACGGCGTTCTGCTCGTTCGCTGCTGCGCAGACCGCCAGCGGTGTGTCCGGGAAGTCCGTCCATTGAGCGTTCGAGGCGAATGCCATGGTCGTGCAGGCGAGCAGGACGAAGGAGGTTTTCATGATGTTGGGTTCTTGACCACCAAGTTAAGGCGTTCCGCCACAGCGTGAAAGCGGATCCGAGGGAACGGTAAGGGATCGAGGGAACGGTGCGATCCCCGGCATGCCGGTCTATGATCGTAACGCTCCGAATAGTTCATGTTCGGCGCGGCGAACAACGAGCGGTACGTTGCGTTCCTTGAAGGCGACGTCCAACCGTTTGCGTCCGGACCGTGGCGCCAAGCCATGCCAGGTCGCGTTGTCCACGAAGGGTTGCACCATCAACGACGGGATCAACGGCTCTTCCTCGATCAATACGTGGTCCGCACTGATCGAGCATCTGAAGTCATTGCCCAAGCGCAAGAGCAGGGTCCCATTGGTTGATCACCCTGTCGTTGATGCACCTGCAACGATCCTTCACACGTCATTGCAGCACCGACCGCACTTGCACCCCAAGGAAGTGATAACTTTCTGGAGATCCACGACCATGGCTGATATGAAGAAGTCCAACCCGCTCCTCCCCAAGCAACCGGCCGCCACGAAGCGGACGTTCAAGGAGTCGATCACGGTGAAGCCAGGCGAGAACCACCCGGGCCAGACCGCCGAACATAGCATGGCCCACGACCGCAAAGGCTCACAACCCGAACGGATGAAGCACGAATACCCGAACGGCGCCGTGCCCAAGCAAGGCTCCTCGCGTAGCAATAAGGACCCCAAGGCACGCACTGGCGCCTACAAGAAGCACAGCGAGAAGTAGACCATTGCGATCCTTGAGCCGAAGCGTTCCAGAGCGGATCACCACACTTCCAATTGTTGAAAGCTGTAGACCAGCGGTCCTCAATAGGTCCGGCAACCTTTTTTTTTCCGAACTTCATGACCGCAAATTATCCGACGATGAACTATACGACCCATACCCACATCGGCCGCGACCATTACCGCATGGAAGTGCGCACGGCCACCTTGAAGTTGATCGCCGATGAGCCTGCTGAGAGCGGCGGTGCCGGCGAAGGCTTCAATGCGCACCAATTGCTGGCGGCCTCCTTGGGCGCGTGTACCAATGCCACCTTGCGCATGTATGCGGACCGTAAGGAATGGCCCTTGGAGGCCATCGACACAGAGGTATCGATCACCCACGGCGAGAGCTTCGACATCACGGAGATCAAGCGCAGCATCCGCCTCACCGGCGCGTTGGACCAAACCCAGCGGACCCGCTTGCTGGAGATCGCGGACCGTTGCCCGATCCACCGCACGCTCAGCGGCACCATCAGCATCGGCACGAAGCTGGTTTAACACTGTTGCTTCGGAGCTTTTCAAAGTGTGACCCTTGCTCTGCGGTTCTCCTCAACAAAGCACTGCTGTCATGATTTCCTTTGTGTGATAATGCCCACCGTCCACACCGTCTACGTCATCGAGCTCGCCCGGAAGGTCTACACCGAGGACCGCAAATTCCGCGAAGCCAACCCGCAGTACAACGGCGTGCTGGAATGCCTTTACGTGGGCCAGACGGGCAAGGATCCGAAGGAGCGCTTCATGCAGCACAAGACCGGCTACCGCAATGCGAAGGGCCAGAAGCTTTCCTCCAACATCGTGGAGAAGTACGGAAAGTACCTGCGGCCGAGCCTTTATCAGGATATCGGGCCGCTCAGCCGCAAAGAGGCGTTGGAGGTGGAAAAGGGATTGGTGATGGAATTTCGGAAGAAGGGCTACGCCGTGTGGTTCGGCTGATCCGGAAAAGCGGAAGGGCCGTCCCGTGATCATGGGACAGCCCTTGCTGCTACTGAGCAGGCTGAGCCTACTTCGTTGTCGGAGAGGTCGTCCCTGTGGTCTTCACGTAACGTCCCTTGGCATCCCTGGGGCGGCTTTGGGTGCCTTTCGACGTTGCGGGTCTGCTGGCATCCGCTTTCACGAAGCGCCCCTTGGCATCACGTTGTCGGGCAGTAGCGGGCTTGGCTGTGGTGGCGGACGACTTAGCAGAGGTTTTAGCCGCTGTCCCTGTCTTCGTGAAATGGCCCTTCGCATCGCGGGTCTGCGTTGCCTTGGCCGTGGTCGCCTTGGTAGTGGTTTGATGCGCAGTGGGCTGGACGGCAGGTGCCGGTGTTTGTGCATTCACCGCTGGGGTGAACAAAAGTCCGAGGCCTAAGGCCGCGGCAACGAACAGCTTTTTCATGGTCTGGTGCCTGTTTGATGGCGGTACAAATTTTCCGTCAGCGCCAAGGCCGTGTGATGAATGCGTGACAACTTTAACACGCGGATCGAAGAGCACCATATCGTGTATGGCGATATCAAGGTCCAGAACGCCGAACGGCGGGGAGAGATCCCTCCGCTCCGATCGTGCAACCCATGAAGAGCACTTCTTCTTCGCGTCCTTGGCGGGTGCGGCCATTGGCGGCGCTGTGGTTTCTTGTGCCTTGTTCAGGCTATCGGGCTTCATCCTAACGGTGTGATGTGCTAATAGCTCCGTATTCTGGGACGTGTCTCCTCCGGTGCAGGAGGCGAGTAGCAACCGTGCTGCTATAGGAGCGGTGACAATGGTCTTCCGTTCTAACAGGATGGTGGTTTTAGTGGTCCCGGGTGCTTGGATCCGGGGGAAAGCCATGTACACGGGAACGCGCTTTTTCTTGACGCGCGTAATGGATCCGGAAGGATCCCGCTCTGGGACATCATTGGACTCTTCCGCGAAAGCCCGATCGAAACACTTCCTGTCAAAAAGAGAAAAGGCGCACCTCAGTGCGCCTTTTCTCTTTCGACCGGAAGGCCTGGTAATAACGGCTATTTCACTTCGGCCAACTTGCCCTTGAGCATGTTGATCACACCGATCTCCGTGGCGTCCACGCCATTGAGCTCGGCGAGGTGCCAACTGGCCCAGTCGCCTAAGTGCACCAAATAGATCTGACGCTCCAAGCGGTCGTCGCCCTTGCTCCATACTTCGTACAAGTGCGGGGTGTACTTGGCAAAAACCTCCTTATTGATCTCCATGCGCATCTGGCTGCGGGGGTGGTCGTCCTTGTGGCGGAAGATGGTGATGGCCATGCCCTTGTCGCCACCGGCCCAGCCCACCAGTTCGTTGTGGTTCATCTCCGGGATCGCATGGTGCCAGCAGAGTTCCTTGCTGTTCTCGTTCAATTGCTGGCGGAAGCGGATGCTCACGGCCTCCGTAGCGGCTTCGCTGTAGATGATGGCGCGCTTGCCGTGCAGCTTTCCGGCGAGGTCCTTACCGGCGGCACTGATGTCGGCCTGGTCCTTCTTCAGACGGGCTGCCGCGCGCTCCAGCGAAGGCTGGAAGTCCTTTTTGATGATGCCGAAGTGCTTCAGGATGAAGAATTGCTGTGTGAGCGAGTAGGCCAGCATGGTACGGGGCGGGTTGCCACCGGGGATCACGATGTGGTCCAAACCCTTTGCCTTCGCGATGTCCAACATGGTCCCGCCGCTGGTGATGCACACCACACGGGCGCCCTTGTCCAAAGCCTGTTGCATGGCGGCGAGGGTCTCCTCGGTATTGCCGCTATAGCTGCACGCGATCACCAAGCTGCCTTTCCCAACGTAGGCGGGGAGGTAGTAATTGCTGTAAACCTCGATCGGGCAGATGGCCTCTTCCGCAACTGCCTGTGCGGCGATCCTCCCACCGATGCCACTGCCACCCAAGCCCGTCACCACCACGTTGGTGTACCGGTCGTCCGGCTTGTTCAGTTCCGCAGCGCGGCCAATGGCCAAGGCTTCTGAAAGATGGTCGGGGAAATCGCGGATAAGGTCGTGCATAGGGTCCATGTGGCGGATCGGGTTAAGAGGTAAAGTTAGGCCCCCTCATACGCCGAGGAGGCCTGCTTTGTTCAAGATAGATGTGCGAGGGAATCGGGTTTTTCCCGTTCGTGGCACTGATCAAGGTGCGGGTTCCAGTTCGCAAGGGCTCGGTTCCACGCCCTTCAGCTCCTTCATTTTCAGGAAGGTATCGTTCACTTGCTGGGTGATGCTGGTGCCGGCGTTCAGGGCGCTCACTTTCTCGAACCAGCACTTCGCCTTGGCCCGGTCCATGTCGCTCTTGTTATAGAGGTAGTATAGGCCCATGTAATTATAAGCCTCTTCCAGATCCGCCTTATGGCCGTCGACCTCTTCAGGCTTCATCTTCTGGATCACATTCTTGTAGTAGGGTAGCGCCGTCCAGCTCTTCACTTCCGCAGTGTCCATACCGGCCTGCGAACGGGCGCGGTACAAATAGCCTTGGTAGATGTTCGGTTGTTTTTCGATGTATGCAGCCCAAGCGCTGTCTGCGGTCTGGTAACGCTTGGCGCGGTTGGCCATGGCGCCGAGGTAGTACCAATCGTTCACCTCGGGGTTCAAGGTGGTCTTCTGCTTCATAGCGGCGATGGCCTTATCGTAGACGCGTCCGTCGGTGAAGGCTTTGGCCGCCTCCAGAAAGAGATAATCCTTGGTGGGTTCCATGGCAGCGGCCTTCAGGTACATTTCACCGGCCAGTGAGTCGTAGGCCATACGAGGGGCCGTGCTCAAGGTATCGGCGGCTTGCAGCTTGCCCAAGCTCTGGTCGATCTTGGCAGCGTACTCATAATCCACACTGATCTCTTTTTCGTCCGGCTGCTCCGCGAAGTAGGCCTGCAAAGCGGAATCCGCGGCGACGTGCATGCCCTTCTCCTCCAGGTCGAAGGCTTTCAGGCGCTTCAACGTCATGTTCTTCACGCCATCGTTCTCCAAGGACTGGATCTCGCTCAGGCTCTCGTCATATTGCTTCACCAGGAAGAGGAACTGGGCGTTGCGCACGCGGGCGCTGGTGTTGCCGACGTTCAGCTCCAAGTACTTCTTCATGTCCGTTGTGGCCTTGTCAAAATCGCGGGCCTTGAAATAGGCTTCGGCGCGTCCGCGATAGGCGGGCGCAAAGCCGGGATCAAGTTTGATGGCGTTGGTGTATTCCTCAATGGAACTGGGGAAGTTCTTGGCGCGGTAATACATAAAGGCCTTGCGGGCCACGGGCTTGGCGTTCAGGGCGTCCAACTGCATGGCGAGCTTGTAGTTCTCCAGCGGCGCGGAACCATCGCGCGGGTTGCGGTCGAACAGCGCATCGCCTTTCAGGATGTAGGCCTCGGGGTCTTTCGGGTACAGGTCGATGGCTTTTTGCACCATGGCCAAGGCGCCGGTATAATCAGGGCTGGCACCGGCGAGCATGCCTTCGGCCACTTCACGGTAGGTGGCAGCGATATCCTGCTTGCTGTTCTTATTTGTTTTAGCGGTGGCGAGTTCCACGGCCTTGTCGAACTGCGCTTGCGCCAGATCGTTCTTGCCGGCCTCGCGAAGAACCTTGCCCATGCCGGCATGGTTCAACGGGAAGGTGGAATTCACCTCGATGCCCCGCTGATAGCAGGCAGCGGCACTATCACTGCGGTCATTGGCATAGTAGTTCTCCCCGAAATAGAACCAGTCAGCCCCGCTGGTGGGCGATGCTGCAACGAGCTGCTTGAAGGCGCTGGTGGCGCGCTCGAACTGCTCTTTATCCGTGAGCTTCACAGCATCGGGAGTTTGGGCGGTTGCGCTAAGGGCCATGCAGGCGGTACTGAGGAAAAGGAAGGTCTTCATGCGTGTTCTTGCTATTCTTGGACGATCTGGATGTCGCGGGGCGGCACGTTAATGGGTGCCACGCCCAGCTTCAGGATGATCCGTTGTCCCTTGTGGTTCGCGACAAAGGAAACAAATCCGGTGCCAAGACCACTTTTCCCCTCTGTGAGCACCATGTTGACGGTGCGTTTAAGGGGGTAGGTGTCGTCGGCAAGGGAGCTTTGGCTGGGCAGCACCGCCACCTCGCCCGGCGCTCCGGCAATGGGCAGGATGCGCACCTGTTCCTGCAGCACGAGCATGGCGGGATCATCCAGGTCGCTGATGGCCTCGAAGGGTAGAAAGCCCACCGCTCCAGGATCGCGCGCCACCTGTGCGATCACCGCGTTCACGTCCGCCAAAGCGCGTGCGCGCAAGGTTCCGATGTGCAAGGAGTCCACCAGCAGCCGGGCCACGCCGCTGCCGGCACCGGCAAAGAGGGCCGTAAGGCTATCCGATGTTGCGGGTTGCTCGATCTTGGAAGCCGTTTGTGCGTCATTCGTTTTCCCCAGCAATGCGGCGATCTGTAGCAGGTCGAAGCGTCGCAGCAGGCTATTCCTGTTCACCACCACGGCGATGCCGGCCTTGTATATGGGGACGATGGGCGCACTGATCCGCCGCTTGTCGAAATAAGCCTGCTGCGCGCCGCCGGGATCCACAGAGGTCACCACGCAACGCACGCTGTCGTTCATCATGGCTTTCAGCAGCTCGGCCTCGCCCATGTACCGGATGTCCAGTATGGCATCGGCGTAGATGTTCCGGAAAACAAGTGCTTCCTCGTCCAGCACCGCGCGGCAGTCCTCATCCGCGAGGATCAGGATGTGCCCGGAAGTGGGGGTATCGTCCGTGCGGGGATCCGGCTCGGTGAATTGGCAGCCTGAAAAACCCATCAGGCCCCAAACACCCAGGAGTGCGATCTGTTTCACACTCATTGGTCTTGTTCGCTTTGCGCCAATTTCCTCCGCCACAGGTAGCCGCGCAGAATGCCATAGCCCACCAGCACGCAGCCCAGTGGCACCCGGAACTGCGTGATCTCCAGCCCAAGGAAGTTGGTGAACAGTAGCAGGGCCCCGGCCACCACGTATATCAGGCTCATGGCCAGTGCGAAGTATTTCATGGACGTTCGGTCAGTACGGGTTCATCGGCGAAGTTCGGCACGGAAGGCGGAACGGCATCTTTGCTATCCATTGATCCCGTGTATTTGCCTCAGCGGTTTTCTATACCCGGCCTTAACGCGTCTCGAAGTGGATCGGCAGCGTAAGCCTGCAGCGCACGTCGTGGCCGTTCATCCGTGCGGGCTTCCAACGCGGCATCCGCTGTACCGTGCGTTCCGCTGCGTTCCGGCAATCTGGCTGTTTGCCTTTCACCGCAAGCACATCCTCCACGGTTCCGTCCAGCCCCACGGTGAACTGCACGTAGACGACATCGCGTCCGCTCATATCGCGGGGAAAGTCCAGATGACGCTCCACCCAAGCGGCCAAGGCAGTTTCCCCTCCGGGGAACACGGGGCGTTCCTGCACCTGGAAGTCCTTCCACACGGAGTCCACGCCAAGCATCGAGCCGCTCCCGGCCGCCGCTCCGATGCCTGTGCTGCCTGAGGGGTCAGTGTTGCTGACCGAGTTAGTGCCAGTGCCTGTACCGGCGGCAAGATCCGTTGTGTCAACAGGTGGGACGAGGGGCGTCACAGCACTATCCACGACTTCTATAAAGCCAGATGTTGTGGTGGGCTTTGCGGGCGGAAGGATCACGCTCCGGTTCTCCGGCTTGGGTGCCGGCGGTTCGATCGGGGGCAAGAACACATCGGTGAACTCCACGATCACATGGGGTGGCAGCGTTTTATCGGTAATGTCGGACGCGCCAAGGTGCGCAATGCCCCAGAGAGCCAAGACGGCGGCAGCTAATGCACACACCGTGGTAGCGAAGGCCACACCGAGACGCTGGCCGTATTCCGTGCGCAGGCGGTACGCGCCGTAGTCCTGGTTGCGACCAATGAACACGAGCGCATTGCGCGCTCCTTGGGTCTCATCGCTCCATGTACGGCCCAAACCAAGGGCAATGCAAAGCAGGCTGAAAAGTATCAATGCAATGGCGATCATCATCGTTCCGGGGGTGTTGTGTGAAACCACATGTGACTCCCCTGTACAACCCTGAATGCAGGACGTTCATTGCACCGTTGTTGAAGCCGGATGTGCCGATGGTGAAAGCCCTTTGCAGTTCTTCGAAGCAGGTTGATCCACGCCATTCCCGATGAATGTCCAGCGCAGGTTCCCTTGGGATGTGTAAAGAGAAAGCGGAAGGAATGCGCGGTCGCACGAGGCGGGAGCTGTCGGGAATTTTTCGAAGGAAAAAAGGAAAAAGGCGAATAATATGAGGAACTTGAGGTCTGTTGCAAACGCACCTCAACAAGAGCGCCACTGCGGACAAGCAGTGGTGCATTCTTTATTCTAGCGAGGATACAAAACGTGTCCAAGGCTTGAACACCTTGCACCAAGGACCATCAACGGGCAAGCAAGTCTACTGTAGCTTGAAATCCACCGGGATGGTAAAGCGGACCTTCACGGCCTTGCCGTTCATTTTACCAGGGCTCCATTTGGGCATGGACCTCACGGCGCGTAGGGCTTCCTTGTCCAGGCCCGGGCTTACACCGCGGCGCACGGACACATCCTCCACGCTTCCGTCCTTTTCCACCACGAACTCCACGTACACCTTGCCTTGGATGCCTGCATCGAATTCCATGTCCGGATACTTGATGTTCTTCTTCAGGTAACCGTACATCTGGGCCATGCCCCCTTGGAATTCGGGTTGCTCCTGCACGGCTGCAAGGTCATAGGTCACTTCCTCCACGGGAGGTGGGGGAGGTGGGGCGTCGATCTTTTCACCCTCTTGCGTGGTCTGTCCGGCAGTGGTCTCCTTCAGATCCTCCTGCGTGGGAGGTGGGGCTTCCACGGGCTCGTCCGCGGCTTCCACGGCTACGAACTGCACGGTCTCGATCTGGGGCTGTGGCGGCGGGATCACTTCCGGCGGCGGTGGCGGTTCGTCGGGTTGCTCCTCTTGGAACAGTTCCAGATTTACATCCACTACTTGGACCTTATCGGCTTCTTTTTCCTTCGGACCGATCTTGGACACCACGAAGGGCGTACCCACTACTAAGGCGAAGAAGATCACCGCGCTCAGCATGGCCAAGCCCAAGCGGCGGTTATAGTCCTGGCGCAGTTCGTAGGCGCCGTATTCCTTGTTGCGGTCTGCGAAGACCAGGTTGTTACGCAGGTCCTGCAGCACGTTCATCCACGAGGTGTCGTAGGTGAGCACCACGCTCAGCAGCAGCAGTACCCCGATGATGATCGCGTAGGTCAGCATATGCTTAGAATTTCATTTTTTCCGCGTCGAGCAGAACGGCCTCCACGGGTTTGATGGTGTCCTGCACGGCATACTTGCCGATGCCGCTAATGTCCATATCGTCCACGATGTCGATCATGTTCCGGTACTTGGCGTCGGCGTCCGGCTTGATGATGACGAACAGGGCGTCTTTCTGTTTTTGTGCCAGGTTCTTCAAGGAGTCGTAGGCCACTTGATTAATGGCGTTGGAATTCAACTGTTTGCCCAGTTCCTGGATGCGCTGGAAGGTGCTCTTGTTCATTTCCAGCAGGATAGGGGTGATCCCGCTGAAATCGGTACGGGTCAACTGGGTCTCTCCGGGTTTGAAGGCATCCTTGTAGTAGAAGATCTGGTCCTTTTTGGTCAGGAAAAGCGTAAGGGCGTTGTTCACCTTGTCCAGCTCCTTCTTCTCTTGGTTCTCTGGCGGTACTGGGAACGTCAACTGCAAGGTTGACGGCTTGTACATGGTAGTGGTGAGGATGAAAAAGGTGAGCAGTAGGAACGCCAGGTCCACCATCGGCGTCATGTCGATGCGGGTGCTGCCTTTCTTGGCGCGCTTCTTCTGGTGGCGGCCACCTCCTCCGCCTTCCCCTCCTGGTACGTCTGCCATGGTTGTTCAATGTTGCCCCGTTGGTCCGGGGCGTTCCGTGGTTGCTTCGGTGCTGTGGACGTTCTGTTTATACGCGGTACACGGCGGATCTATTTTGGTTCAGCGGGTGCCCCTTGCATGCGGCTTTCCTCCAGATCGGTGATCATTTTAAACCGGTTGATCTTCACCGTGGGGCTTTGGAAGATCTTGATCACTTTGTTCATCACGCTGTAATTCACGTTGCCGTCGCCCTTCAACGCTATGATGGGGTTTTTACCATCGGCACCACTGCTAAAGATAAGCTGCGTCACCCGGATCCAGTCCAAGAGTTGGTTGTTGGTACTGTCGATGGGGATACCCGGGGAGGCCATGTCCATCTTCTTCCGTTCTGGCGCTCCGTCCAGTGAAAGGTAAGTGGACAATTGCTGCACCGGGATGCCGATATCGTTCAGGTTCACGAAGCGCTGCTGCTGTGCGGCGTCCAAGTTCAACTTGTACCGCGTTGCCATTTCCTTGATCACCTCCGCACGGACCTTCTTGTCGGTGAAGTCCCAGAATACCCGCCCGCCGCTGTCAACCGTCACGGTCATCAGGTTCTCGGTGGGGATGGGGCTTTGGCTCATGCTGCTGGGCGTGTCCACCACCACGGCTTCCTCCGGGCGGAACTGTGCAGTGAGCATGAAGAAGGTGACCAGCAGGAACGCGAGGTCCACCATGGGCGTCATGTCCAGCGCTGGGCTGGTGCGGGGCATCTTGATCTTCGACATGCTGCTGTGCTAGCAACGTATGGACGATGCACGCATCGCCCGTACATTGTTATTTGTGGTTCGCCAAGGTTTGGCTCACGCTGAAACCTGCCTCGTCGATACCGTGGGTGATACCGTCGATCTTGGTGCTGAAGTAGTTGAACATGATGATCGCCAAGCAGGAGCCGGTGATACCAAGTGCGGTGTTGATCAGAGCCTCGGAGATACCGGTGGAGAGGGCCGTGGCATCAGGCGTGCCGGCCGTAGCCAATGCGCTGAACGCCCGGATCATCCCGAGCACCGTTCCGATAAGGCCGAGCAGGGTGCTGATGGAGGCACAGGTGGAAAGGATCACCAGGTTCTTGCTGAGCATGGGCAGCTCCAGCGCGGTGGCCTCCTCGATCTCCTGCTTTACGGTGTTGATCTTGGTCTCTTTCTCCAATTGCCCGTCGTTCAGCACGGTCTTGTATTTCTCAAGTCCGCTGCGCATCACGTTGGCAACGCTGCCCTTCTGCTCATCACAGGCCGCAATGGCCTCCTCCACGCGGTCGGCGGCCAGTAGTTGGCGCACATTGTGCAGGAAGTCGTCGATACGGCCTTTACCCTTTGCCTTACCCAAGGTGATGAAGCGCTCGATCGAGAAGATCAGCACCAGCAAGGTCACCGTCATCAGGATCGGTACGATAAAACCACCTTTGTGGATCAGGCCAAACGTGTGGTTGGGATCCATTTTCACCGGGTGGCCTTTCAGGGGGTCGCCTCCTTCAAAGTTGGCGGGATCACCCAGCACGAACATGTAGAACAGGATGCTGACGATGAGGGCCAAGGGAAAGGCCAAGGCCACGAACAGGCTGGAGGCTTTTCCGGATTTGCGTGTGCTCATGTAGGGGTTGGTTTCTTGGTAAGAGAGGCTGTTGGTAGTGTTCGTTCCGTCTTAATGATACCCGTGAAGTTGGACCATGCCAGCGAACGGGGTCGGCAAACTTAGCACGATCCGCGGACACGCCGCATCAGAAATCCTTAACGTGGCGCGATCGATCATCGTATCGGAAGCGCATCGGCACGGGGAACGGTCGTTCATGTCCAATTAACGGCGCCATTCTGAACAGCCCGCGGGATGGAATTGTTCATTCAATGTAGTTGCCTCATACAAATTACATGGAGATATCTTCCATGGCGTATATTTGTACCCGAAAACGAACGAACGATGAAAATCGTGGACCAAAAAGGCCGGGTCACTTTGCATAAGGCCGACACCCGCGGCCATGCCGACCATGGCTGGCTTGACGCATGGCATTCCTTCAGTTTTGCCAACTGGTATGATCCCGAGCGCGTCCACTTCGGTGCGTTGCGCGTGCTGAACGATGACACCATTGCGGCGGGGAAGGGCTTCGGAACTCATCCGCACGATAACATGGAGATCATCACCATCGTGTTGGAAGGGGCGTTGAAGCACACCGACAGCATGGGTAACGAAGGCATCATCAAAGCGGGCGACGTGCAAGTGATGAGCGCCGGCACTGGTGTGCGACACAGCGAATTCAATCCGGATCCCGAACACCGGACCAAGTTGTTCCAAGTTTGGCTCTTCCCGCGGGAAAGGGGCGCAGCGCCACGCTATGATCAGATCACCTTGGATCCGAAGGAACGAGACAACCGTTTCCAACAGATCGTATCGCCGGACCCGAACGATAGCGGCACGTGGATCGGGCAGGATGCTTGGTTCCAGCTCGGCAAGTTCGATGGCATACTTGAGGTGAACTACCCGGTAAAGCGGGCCGGTAATGGCGTTTACGCCTTGGTGGTCTCCGGCAGCGCCAAGATCCATGGTCAACTCCTTACCGCACGTGATGCGATCGGCATTACTGAGGTGGATGCAGTGGATATCATCACCGGCTCCGAAGGTGCGGAGATCCTCCTTATCGACGTGCCGATGCAGTTGAATTGAACAAAACGCAAACCAGAATACCAACCCCAAAAAACCAGTGAACATGGAAACCACGACCGCAACCCGCGTAAAATGGACGATCGACCCCGCGCACAGCGAGGTCCAATTCAAAGTGAAGCATTTGATGGTGACCACCATCACCGGGAGCTTCCAAAATTTCGGTGCGGACATTGAGGCCGTCGGTGATGACCTCAGCCACGCCAAGGTTGAATTCTGGGCCGACGCGGACAGCGTTACCACGAATAACGCCCAACGCGACGGTCACCTGAAAAGCCCTGACTTCTTCGATGTGGCCAACCACCCGAAACTCACCTTCCGTGCCACCCGCGCAGAATCCGTTGACAGTGACGGAAGTTGGACTCTTTATGGTGAACTTTCCATCAACGGGAAACCAAAACCGGTAAAGCTCGACGTGGAATGGGGTGGCGTCGTGAAGGATCCCTATGGCAACACCAAGGCCGGTGTGAGCGTCCATGGCAAGATCAATCGCAAGGACTGGGGCCTGAATTGGAACACCGCGCTCGAAAGCGGTGGGGTGGTGGTAAGCGACGAAGTGCGCATCGCCTGCGAAGTGCAGCTGGTGAAGCAGGGTTGAGGGAATGACCCTGATGCTAAATGGAAGGCCCGGCATGTCCGGGCCTTCTTTCTTTGGATGCCGCTGAACTCATCCGCCGGAGCCTAAGCATAACTTGCGGCGTGAAAAAGATCAACGATACCACCATCGCCCTCTTGATCGATGGCGATAACGCGGCTCCGCGCCGCTTAGCCCCCATCTTGGAGGAAGTCTCCAAGGAAGGCACCATCACCATCCGTCGCATCTATGGCGACTGGACCAGCACACGCCTCACCGGCTGGAAAGACCTGCTGAACTCCAATGCGATACAACCCGTGCAACAATTCGGTTACACCACGGGGAAGAACAGCACGGACAGCGCGCTCATCATCGACGCGATGGATATCCTCCATAACGATCAGGTGGACGCCTTCTGCATCGTAAGCAGTGACAGTGACTATACGCGCCTCGCCACCCGCCTGCGCGAAAGCGGCCTTTTCGTAATGGGTGTGGGCGAAAAGAAAACACCGGATGCTTTCGTGAAAGCCTGCGAGCGTTTCATCTATGTGGAGAACTTGGACGTGCAAGAGGAACCGCGGAATACCGCGAAGAAGAGCGGCACACGCGCTAAAGCCACTGGAGCTCCATTATCCGGCAACACCTCGCTGATGAGCAAGCTGCATAAAGCTTTCATAGTGGCCAAAGGCGAGGAGGAAGAGGCCTCCCTGAGCCTTGTGGGCCAAGCCTTACGCCGGTTGGACCCGGGCTTTGACCCCCGGAGTTACGGCCACGGTTCGCTATCTTCCTTGATCAATGCCTTAAAGGACCAGGTGGAGACCCGCCGCGAGGAGAAAGGGAACGCGGTGATGATGCGTTTCAAAGGTTAAGAAGATGAGCCCTACTTAGCTTTGGGGTTATCAATCCTAAATCGGTCTGAATATCAGGCCATATATGATCATGCGCTACACCCCACTTTCCGCCGCCACCTACCGTGAACATCGTTCCCGCTTCCGCAAGGCACTGGAAAAGGGTGGCCTAGCTATCTTCCACAGCAACGACATCATGCCCACCAGCGCCGATGGCTCCATGCCGTTCCACCAAGCGGCGGACATTTTCCACCTCAGCGGCATCGACCAGGAGGAAACCGTGTTGTTGCTCTTTCCGGATGCCTTCGATCCGAAGGACCGCGAGATCCTTTTCGTGCGAGAGACCAGCCCCAGCATCGCCATTTGGGAAGGTGCGAAGCTGACCCAGAAAGAGGCCACCGAACTCAGTGGTATCGCCACCGTGCTGTGGACCAGCAGCTACGATGCCACTTTACAACGTCTGCTCCCGCAGGCCAACAGCATTTACCTCAACAGCAACGAGCACCTGCGCCAAGGAAACGAGGTGGAGACACGCGAGGAGCGCTTGAACAAGGAGTTGCGCGCTAAGTACCCATTGTATGAGGTGAAGCGCAGCGCGCCTACCATGCACCGCATCCGCTCGCGGAAAACGGAGGAGGAGATCGCACAGATCCAGAACGCCGTGAACATCACCGCAAAGGCGCTGCAGCGCGTGCTGCACTTCGTGAAGCCAGGCGTAAAGGAGTACGAGATCGAGGCGGAGATCACGCACGAATTCCTCCGTAACGGTTCGCGCGGACATGCCTACACGCCCATCATTGCCAGCGGCCGTAACGCTTGTGTGCTGCACTACATCACCAATGACGACACCTGCAAGGACGGCGATGTGATCCTGATGGACTTCGGTTGTGAATATGGCGGATACGCAAGCGACCTTACGCGCAGCATCCCTGTGAACGGCAAGTTCACCCCGCGCCAACGCGATGTTTACAATGCCGTATTGAACGTGCAGAAGGAAGCTACCAAGCTACTCCTTCCGGGCGTCTTCCTTGCCGACTACCACAAGCAGGTGGGCACGATCATGGAGAAGGAATTGATCGGCCTCGGACTGTTGGACAAGGATGCTGTTGCAAAGCAGGATCCCGAGAAGCCGCTCTACAAGAAATACTTCATGCACGGCACCAGCCACTTCCTCGGCCTGGACGTACATGATGTTGGCCTGTGGCACGAGCCGATCGTTGAAGGCATGGTCTTCACCGTGGAGCCAGGCATCTACATCCTCGAGGAAAACCTCGGCATCCGCATCGAGAACAACATTGTGGTGACCAAGTACGGCCAGGATGACCTGTTCAAGGACATCCCACGCGAAGTGGAGGAGATCGAGGCGCTGATGGCCGCAGGGAAGAAGGTGGTGGCGTGATCCGGGACAAGGACGAGCCTCACTGCTTCACGACTTTTCCCAACGCGCGCTGGCCGTTCAGCTCGCTGCACAGGAAGTACACGCCACTTGCCCAGCCCGACGTGTTCAAAATGAATACGCCATCGTGGGAGCTGCTCGGCGTCGGCATCTTGCGACCCGTTGCGTCCGTCACGACAAGTGCTGTTCGATCATCCCGGAAGGGAGAGATCACTTGGACCGAATGGTTGGCAGGGTTCGGCCAAATGCCCAACTTGTTCGATCCTGGCTCCCGGACTTCGGTGACCCCGAGTACTTCGGTGACAGCGTGGTAGGCGTTGAGTTTTCCCATGCCCCAACGCGTGCTGCCTTCGGTAGGTATCACACCGGTCTGGTTGTCGGTGAGCGCAGTGGTTTTGATGAATTGCTTGATCTGCGCGGGAGTAAGGGTGGGATCCGCTTCCAGCATCAAGGCTACAGCACCTACAACCGCTGGTGATGACATGCTGGTGCCACTGAAACGCGCGAAGGGATAGGTGCGACCCATGTAGGGCACGTTGAGTATGGAGGTGTAGCTGTTGTCTGTGAATGAACTGATGGAGGAGGCTACGTTATTACCTGGTGCGGTAATGTCCGGCTTAATGCGTTCATCCAGTGTGGGCCCAGTGGAAGAAAAGCTCGCGATGGCGCCCTGTACGGTTTGTCCCCCTGAACTCACGTAGTCTGAGCTGCATGCAGCCACGGTGATCACGCTCTCCGCGCAGGTGGGCTCGCCGATGCCATAGAGTGCATCGCCAGCGGTCCATCCGGGCTGGCCACCAAGGAAGGCCTGCCCCCAGTTCCCCACATCGTTGCTCAGTTCCGTCACGTTCCAAAAATGAACCGTTCCGGATACTGCGGTTGCTTGAAAGAGTATCGGCAGGGAAGTGTCGATGTTCTTGATGCGGAGGCGGAAATGTGGCCTATTGTTCAAGGGGTTCGAGGCATCGCAGGCGAGGTTGAAGAAGATGGTGTCATTGCCCTGCACCAAGAACGAATCCAAGTAGGCAGGCTGCGTGGCGGTGTGGTACCACGGCGTTTGCTGCAATGGCTGCGAGCTGTTGTTCATCACCGTGAAGCCCGCGGAGAACGAACCTCCTTCATCACCCCACATGGAGATGCTTTGGCCCCACATGCTGGGGTTGGCGCTGTAGGGGTAGAACTGTACCCGGCTACGCAACGTGTCGCTGGTGAATTCCTTCTTGATGTGGAAATTCACATTGCCATTGTTCCCTGCCGAGCTCACGAATGTGACACCTTCCTCGGAAAGACCATCGAGGAATTGGCTCAGCAGCGAGTGGCCGTCCAGTGTGCCCATGTAGTACAGGCCCCAGCTCATGTTCACCACCAATCGTTTGCCGTCCTGTTGGGCCATTTGTTGCATCCAGGACAGGCCATCCATGGCCGCGGCCGCATCCACAAGGAAAGTACAGAAGAGATACTGGGCATCGAAGGCGACACCACGGTAGATCGTGCCCGCGCCACCACCGCCCGCAATGCCCGCGACGTGGGTGCCGTGCGTCGCAAAGCTGTAGATGTTGGCAGTGTCGCTTTGGGCAGCCATCAGGTCCGGCGTGTTGGTGAACTCAGCACCATAGCCGAAGTTGGCAGGAGCGGGGCCTGCTTGGCGGAACTGGTCCCATGCGGCGCGCACGCGGCTGACGGTCATGGCCGTATCGTAGAACATCGGGTGCGTGTAATCGAAGCCCCAATCCAAGATGCCGATCAGCACACCATCGCCCGTGTAAGGTTGGGGCAGGTTGATGCCCTGCTGCACACTGTCCGCATGGATGGACTTCACCAGTTTATCCAGCGTGGGTTTCGCCTTTCCTGCCAGTTCGGCGTATGTGAGACCCGGAGCGTTCAGTACTTCGCTCAGGTGGTAAGCATCCACGCGGAAGGAGAGCACATGCCCGGCACGGGCACCGACATGAAAAACATTTTCATCCCAAGCAGCGGCGTCGAAAGTGTCGTTCACCTTCCCCAGAAAACCCACCATGCAGCGCCCGTGCATCATTGCGGTCGGGTATTTCCCCTGTGTTTGGAGGGTCAGTTTACCGGCATCGGGCTGGAGAGCCACAGCAGCTTGCAGCTCCGAGATCGCCGCCTGTGTTTCGGCGGGGAACCAAGTTTGAGCGAGTAGAGCGGTGGGAAGCAACAGGGCTGCAAGAACTATGTGTCGGGTCATATGGCGGTGGGTAGGGCAACGAAGTTCGTTCATTCAGTGGTCAGTTGACGGTTGTGGATGACCTTGGCCGGTCCACCGTCCTATCAAGACCAACTCTTGCTCATTACAGTGAGCGTAACTTCCCACCGCTGCCCCTGAATGCCGACGAGGTTTCCATAGCATGCCCGGTCAGAACATCAGCAAGCTCTCCATACGCCAGGCCCTGAAGGAGCTGAAACATTTGGTCCGCCTGAAGAATCAGCCATGGCGCTGGGCGGTGGGTATCCAGTCGGGTTTGGCGTTGGGCCTGCCCATGGGCCTGTTCACTTTCTTCGGCGAACCCCAATGGGGAATGATCGCGATGCTTGGCGCGTTCACCGCCATGTATTGCCCGGTGCTGGATCGCTGGGACCGCTTGCGCGTGCTGCCCTTTGTCGCCTTGGGCCTCGTATTGTCCTCCGTGATGGGTATCCTGTTCTCCTTTAGCGCAACTGCAAGTATCCTTTCGGTGATCGCGATCACGGCTTTGTCGAGCACCTTATGTCAAGGCGTCGGGATGCCGCCACCCGGCACGGTGTTCTTCGTGCTGCTAACTGCCGTGAGCGGCAACCTGGCCGCGCTCCATGTCCGCACCGGTGCGCTGGTGGCGCCATGGTGGATACCTGTTCTTGTGGCAGCGGGTGCAGTAGGCGCGATGCTTGTGGTAGCGGCAGCCACGTTACTGCCCAGAATGCGGGAAGCGGTAGGAGTTGGACCGGGGCTGCCACCCTCCTTCAAACGCTTCCAACTGGATCGGGAGACCACTGCGATCACGGTCCGTCTTACCGTAGGCGTGGCAGTGGCGTGCGTCGCTGGCCTGTACTTGGGGACCTTGAAGAGCTATTGGGTGATCCTGCCCGTGGTGGCCATCCTGCAGACCGGGCATAACCGGCGCTTGACCCTGACCCGCGGTTTGCAACGGATACTCGGCACACTGCTGGGCGTCGGACTTTTTGCCGCTTTACTGCAACTGCCTCTTCCGCCTACGGGTCTGGTCCTGATGGTGATGTTCCTGCAGTTCGCCACCGATGTGGTGATCACGCGCAACTACGCCTTGGGCTTGTTCTTCATAACACCGCTGGCATTGATCATCACCACGGTGGGCCATCCGATCAGGCCCGAGGTAGTGGTCCGGGACCGTGTGATCGACACGGTGGTGGGCATCGGCATTGCCATCGTGGTCTACTTCATCAGCCATTGGATAGAGGGCTTCACGATCCCGAGGAAGGAGCTTACCCGGAATGAAGGCTCCATCTGATCAATCCCCCTTAAGTAGTGCGGTGACCATGGACCGTAATGAGGCCGAACGACTAACAACGGACAACTACTCCGCAGGATACCAATCCACCAGCCGCACTTCGATCACGGGATCCTTGGCGTTAACCAGTTCCTTGAATTTCTTCACATCGCTGAAACCGTCCTTTCCGCGATAGTGATAAGGATAGACCACCTTAGGCTTGAAGGCCAGCACGGCATCCGCTGCTTCGTCCACGTCCATGGTATAGGGAAGGTTCATGCAGACGAAGGCGATGTCGATGTTCGTCAACGCGCGCATTTCGGGAATGCCTTGGGTATCGCCGCTGATGTAGATGTGTTTGGCGCCAAGTGTCAGTACGTATCCATTGCCACGCCCCATCGGGTGGAAAGCTTCCGGCGAAGGCGGTAGGTTGTACATCGGGATGCCCTTGATGAGCACGTTATCCAGATCCACCTCAGCATCGTTCGCCAACAGGTTGCACTGTGCCTGCAAGCGCGCGGGCAGCAGTTCCAATACGGCTTTCGGAGCCACAATGCGTGCATGTTCCAACGGGAGGGCGGCCAGTGTTGCGGTATCCAGGTGATCCGGGTGGATGTCGGTGATCAGTACGAGGTCCGGAGCTGGATAACCTGCAAATCGTGCAGGTCCCGTGTGCGGGTCAACGTAGATCGTTATGTTCTTGTACTGCAGCACCAGGGAAGAGTGATACACAGGATGGATCTGCACGCTATCCATGGGTTGCGGGATCGGTGTTCGCGCCTCGGTTCCTGGAACGCCTTGGGCCATATCGGAAGAACAGGCGCTTAGTGAAAGGGCTATGATGGCGACGATGGCTTTCATGACAAGGCGGAAGGGTGGAATTACAATTTTGGAGCAGCAAAGGTAATGTTGTGTGAAAAGGCCTCCATTGATCGGATCTACCTTGCAGCCATGCAAAAAGGCAACATCGGCAAGAGCGACCTTCTCGTGGCGCCTTTAGCCTTCGGAGGCAACGTTTTCGGCTGGACGGTCGATGAAGCGACCTCTTTCAAGCTCTTGGATGCTTTCGTGGCTGGCGGCTTCAATTTGATCGATACCGCCGACATGTATTCCTCTTGGGCTACCGGGCACACGGGGGGTGAATCCGAGACGGTAGTGGGCAACTGGTTGCGGAACAGCGGGAAGCGCGAAAAAGTTGTGATCGCCACCAAAGTGGGCGGCGACATGGGCGAAGGCAAGAACCTACGGAAGGACTACATCCTGCGGGCCGTGGAAGCTTCATTGAAACGCCTCCGTACCGACTTCATCGACCTCTACCAAACACATTGGGACGATCCAGGAACGCCGATCGAGGAAACATTGGAGGCCTTGGACCAGCTTGTGAAGGCGGGTAAGGTGCGTTGGATCGGCGCGTCGAATTACACTCCGGAGCGCTTGCAGGAATCCATGAGGATCAGCGCTGCCAATGGCTTGGCAGCGTATGTCTCGCTACAGCCGCGCTATAACCTCTTCGACCGCGATGTGTTCGAGCGGGACTACGCTCCTATCTGCGCCGAACATGGCTTGGGCGTGTTGAATTACTACGCTTTGGCCAGTGGCTTCCTCACGGGCAAGTACCGCAACGAAGCCGACTTCGGTAAGAGTGTTCGTGGCAGCAGCATGCCCAAATACCTCACACCGCACGGCTTGAAGATACTCTCCGCCTTGGACGCGGTTTCAGAGCGGCTGGGAGGTACACCCGCAGCGGTAGCATTGGCGTGGCTGATGGCCCGTCCGCACATCGTTGCACCCATCGCTAGTGCAACCAGTATCGCACAGCTAAATGAGCTCATGTCGGCCGCGGACCTGCATTTGAGCGAAGCGGACATGGAGCAACTCGATGTTGCGAGCGCGTATTAAGGCCTTGTCAAAGGTCGGACGGCAGCTGCAGTAAGCATTGCAATTGGCGGATAGTAATAGCCTTCCACCGCGCCTAAGGCCTTGACGTTCCGTCCTACTTATCCGCCTCGAAATCCAGCACGATGGAATTCATGCAGAAGCGTTTCCCGGTAGGGGGCGGGCCATCGTCGAAGATGTGCCCAAGGTGGCTGTCACAGCGGCCGCAAAGCACTTCGGTGCGCACCATGCCAAAAGTGTTATCCTCCTCATAGCGCACACTGTTGGGTCGCAGCGCTTGGTAGAAACTGGGCCAGCCGCAACTACTGCCGAACTTGCTATCCGAGCGGAAGAGTGCATTGCCGCACACTGCGCAGTAGTACATGCCCAGCCCTTCCGCATCCCAGTATTTCCCGGTGAATGCGCGTTCCGTTGCCTTGTGTCGCGCCACCTCGAACACGCTGTCAGGAAGGATGCGCTTCCATTCGGCATCGGTAACGTCAAGGTGCGTGGTGTCCGTGCGGGAGTAATACGGGTTTTCCATTTTCGTTGGGGAGGAGGGGGTGATGTTATCCATGGTTGATGAGGATCCAGGGTTGGCGCAGGCCAGGGCCCCGATGAAAAGGAGGAAGGCAGGTCGAAAGAACATGAGGCGTGTTGTTTACAAGATCCGTGCTGCAAAGGGGGCGTGACACTGTTGCTGAAAGAACGCCGCGTTCCGAGGAACCATCGTCAAACGCTGGCAGTATATCGCCGTTGCGGGCTCTGTCAGAACTTACGTGAAAGCCATTCCCTTGGATGATTGGTCGCTATGCGGCCGTTCGACCTGACAGCGGACCGCTCTTCCGGTTCAGCGCTGGGCCACTTGGAACTTTCAGCAACTTCGGTCCATGAAACACCAACTCTCCACACTCAGCGTATTGCACTATGTGTACGGTGCGCTTGTCTGTCTCGTCGGATTCGGCCTGTTGAGCTTGGTTTTCGCAGGGGCATTCCTGAACAGTTCGTGGTTGGCGGAGCAGGGCGGGGAAGCGCCGCCATTCTGGGTGGGCTCCTTCCTGCACACGTTGGGTTGGGGTCTCTTCATCCTGTTGGAGATACATGGCATCATGAACATCATCAGCGCAGGATTGATCCGGAAACGTCAAGGCCGCACGTTCACGCAAGTGGTTGCAGCCCTCAATTGCCTCAACATCCCGTTCGGTATCGCTCTGGGTATTTTCACCTTTGTGGCACTTGGCGATAAGGACGTGCGGGCGGAATACGGTTTGGTCGCCTGATCCTATTCCGGCGATGTGCTTATGGATCCATCGCATCGTAGCTAAGCGAGAATGCGGCAATACCGGTATGGTAGCAGGTCGCGACCGCGGTAACTTCGTGGACCATGACTCAATTATCCTTCTTTCAGGACCAGTTGGCCGCCCTTGTACAAGGCAACAGGAAGATCCTTGAGCGCATCCCCGGTGATAAACTGCTGTGGAAACCCCACGAGAAGTCCATGACCTTGGGGCGTTTAGGCCAGCACTTGGCCGAGTTGCCACATTGGATGAACCGCATCGCGGAGAACGACCACTTCGATTTCATCTTGAGCGGCCATGCCGCGCCAGCCCCGCCCAGGTCCTTGGAAGAGATCCTCGATCTGCAGGCGAGCAAGTCTCAAGCTGCGGTTTCTGCGTTGAAGCAAGCGGAAGGCTTGGACCTGGACGCCCCGTTCGAGGTGCGTCGCAACGGACAGGTGCTTTCCAAAACCCCGCGCCTGCAAGCGATCGAGCGGCAATTGCAGCACATGGTGCATCACCGTGGGCAGCTCACTGTTTACTTGCGCTTGCTCGATGTGCCCATCCCGGGATTCTTCGGCCCCAGCGCGGACGAACAATAGGGTCAAGCATCCGATGCGGACGTTGGGGGCTTGGAGGGTCTAGAACTTGCGGATGACCACCACCCCGCCCACTACCAAAAGAATACCAAGCACCCGCATCGGGGTGATCGAATGCTGCTGTGAGACGAGGATGTTGAACTGTTCCAACAGGATGGAGATCAGCATCTGCCCCGCCACCACCAGACCGAAGGTGAGGCCCGGGCCGAGTTTCGGGAAGGCGAGGATGATCACGGTTACATAGAAGGCACCCAGGAAGCCACCCAGCCATACCGCGGCTGGTGCAGCACGTATGCCCGCCCAGGAAACAGGTTGTCGCGTAAGTGTGATGAACGCTATGAGCGCGGCAGCCCCCACAACGAAGGAGAGCATGGATGCATGCACAGGGCTTTCTCCTGCACGTCCGAGCTTAGCGTTCAACCCGGCTTGGATGGGGAGGAAGGCTCCTGCCAAAAAGGCCAGCCCCACCCACATCAGTTTGTTCATGGGTTGAAGGTAGTTCTCCGTATGGAACGGCGAACGGTACGTTTCAAAATACCAGCTTATTACGCCTGTTCGCGCTTAACTGGATAACCCCGACACGGCCTCTAAAGACTTCCTCAGAACGCGCCCTGGTACCAATAAGGGCAATGGGCAACAGGTCAGCGGTTGTGCGCGAATACCTTGTTCTCCTTGAACTTCAGTACGGCCGGCGTTTGGCGCTTCGTGACATCGATGCGCTTCTTCGGGTCCATGGGTTCCACCAATTCCTCCTTGGTGAATACGAACGGCTTGCGCAGGTAGTCGCTTTCCACGATACGGTCGGTGAGGAAGATCGCTTCTTTCGGGCAAGCGTCCTCGCAATCGCCGCAGAAGATGCAGCGGAGCATGTTGATCTCGTATGTAACGGCGTATTTCTCCTCACGATAAAGATTCACCTCGCCCTTCTTGCGCTCGCCGCTCGTCATGGTAATGGCCTCCGCGGGGCAGGCTACAGCGCACAGGCCGCAGGAAGTGCAGCGCTCACGGCCTTGTTCATCGCGCTTCAGCACATGCATGCCACGGTAGATCTTGCTGAACGGCCGCTGCTGCTCGGGGTATTGGATCGTGGGCCGCTTCAGGCGGAAGAAGTGCTTGATGGTGATGAAGAGGCCGGTAAGGATCGCCGGGATGTAGATGCGCTCCATCAGCGACATCTGCTTTTGGCTCACCTGCTTGCCACGGGAGGTGAGAGGAACGAAGCTGCCCGGTGCGGACATGTTGTTCGTCGTGCTCATGTCGCCAATTGGCCTAAGGCGAGCATGATGCCGCCAGTGAGGAGAATGTTGATGATGGCCAAGGGGATCAGGCCCTTCCAGCCGAGATTCATCAACTGATCGAAGCGGAAGCGCGGCAATGTCCAGCGTACCCACATGAAAAGGAAGATGAAGAAGAAGGTCTTAGCGAACATGGCCGCCACCCCGATGATGGTGATGAGGTTCGGGTCCCAACCACTGTTCGCAAGTCCCGGCACATCGTATGCGCCGAAGTAGAGCGTAGCCATCACTGCGCTGCTGATGAACATGTTCACATATTCCGAGAAGAGGTAGAAGCCGAGTTTCATACTGCTGAACTCGGTGTGGAAGCCCCCCACCAGCTCGGTCTCGCACTCGGGCATGTCGAAGGGGGAACGGTTGGTCTCAGCGAAGGCACAGATGAGGAAGATGAGGAAGCCCAAGGGTTGGCGTATGATATTCCAGCCATGCTCCACCTGATAATCCACGATGCCGCTGAGGCTGAGGGTGCTGGTCATCATCACCAACGCCACGATACTGAGCCCCATGGCCAGTTCGTAACTCACCATCTGGCTTGCAGCGCGGATAGCACCAAGGAGCGAGTACTTGTTATTGCTGGCCCAGCCGCCGAGCATGATGCCATAGACGCCGATGCCCACCATAGCGAAGACAAAGAGGATACCGATCTCGGGATCCATCCCTTGCAGAGGGATGCTCACGTCACCGATCTGCAATGTGTCGCCCCACGGGATCACCACGCCGGTGATCAAGGCGGTGGTCATGGCCACGGCGGGGCCGAGGAAGTAAAGCGTGCGATTGGCGGAGGCCGGTACGAAGTCCTCCTTCATGAACATCTTGGCACCGTCCGCTAATGGCTGGAGCAGGCCGAACGGACCTGCGCGGTTGGGGCCGATGCGGTCCTGCATGAAGGCGGCAACCTTGCGCTCGCCATAAGTGGAATAGGCGGCTACGGTGAGGGTGATCACGAACAGGACAAGCAGGAAGATCGCGGTAGGGATCATCAGTTCTTCTTGGGATTCTTGCCTGCGGCCAGTTCGGGTACGTTAGGGGTACCGCTGGTAAGTACGCGCTGCTCCACCTTCTGCACGTAATGGCCTTGGCTGATCACGCTATGCCGATCGATGTTGCGAGGTCCTTCGATGGTCCAATCGCTCAATTGTTTCTTCTCGAAGCGGCAGGTGTTGCAGATGAATTCCTCCACCTCGCCCCACTGGTTCTTGCGGCCTGTAACGCGCAAGACCTCCTGTCCTTTAAGCCATACCACGGTCTTGCCGCTGCATTTGTCGCAGTTGCGGTGTGCATCCATGGGCTTGGTGATCCACACGCGGGCCGCGAAACGGAAGGTGCGATCCGTCAGCGCCCCAACAGGGCAGACGTCGATCATGTTGCCGCTGAAGTCGTTGTCGATCGCCTGCTCGATGTAGGTGCTGATCTCCGCCACATCGCCGCGGTTGATCACGCCATGCACGCGGCCGTCGGTGATCTGCTCGGCCACCTTCACACAGCGATAGCAAAGGATGCAGCGCGTCATGTGCAACTTGATCGTTTCCCCGATGTCGATGGGGTCGAAGGTGCGGCGCTCGAACTGATAGCGGCTGGTGGCCAGGCCGTGCTCGTAGGAAAGGTCCTGCAGGTGGCACTCACCGGCCTGGTCGCAGATAGGGCAGTCCAGTGGATGGTTGATCAGTAGGAACTCGGTGACACCGCTGCGGGCATCAAGCAGTTCAGCATTGATGGTGTTCTCCACTACCATGCCGTCCATCACGTTGGTACGGCAGCTCACCACGGGCTTGGGCATGGGTCGGGGATCCTTGTCGCTCCCCTTCACCACCTTCACGAGGCAGGTACGGCAATAGCCGCCGCTGCCCTTGAGGCTGGTATAAAAACACATGGTGGGTGGCGCCACGTAGCGTTCAGCGCTATTGCGTTCGCCGATCATGCGAGCGGCTTGGAGGATCGTGGTGCCCTCGGGGACCTCGATCTCGATGTTGTCTATGGTGACCTTTGGCATGGTCGGGCCTTTGTGGATCCTAGGCCCTTGGAGCGCAAAGAAACGCAAGCAAAGGGACAAAAGCGAACCGGTCGCCTTTTCACCGCCAAAGCCTTGTAACCCAAGGGCACAAAAGGGCAGCGGAATACGAAGCAGTGGACCGCTAGGCTTGGGGGTTAAAGATCCTTCTTTGGGTCGTTCACGTCCTTTTTAGGGATCGGCTTATCGCGTGCGGCTGTCAGCTTCGAAAGCTGGCGCTCCATTTCCCCGAGCAGTTTGAATTGCTTCTCCTGCACCTCGGAGATCGAGCGGACCTCATCCTGTAAAAGCAGGTCCATTTTTTGGTGCAGGCTGCGCAGTTCCAGCTCGGCTTTCAGGTTGATCAGGTAATCGTTCTCGCTGCGCTTACGGTCTTTTTCCTCCTGCCTGTTCTGGCTCATCATGATCACCGGTGCCTGTAACGCAGCCACGCAGGAGAGTATCAGGTTCATCAGGATGAAAGGATAAGGATCAAAATTGTCACCCCTCGGTGCCATGGCGTTGTAAGTGATCCAAGCGGTCAGGACGATGAAGAAAGAGACGATGAACGTCCAACTACCGCCGAAGGACGCGACCTTATCCGCCAAGCGCTGTCCGTGTGTGATGGCCTCCTGTGGCGGATTGGCCAAGTTGTTGATGATCAATTCCTGCTCATCGATCGCGTCCTTCACGATCCCTTGCAACTTGTGCATGCGCTCGTTCCGGGCGGTCAAAAGGCCATCAAGCTCGTTGCGTCTTTTCGTCTTCGCCATGGTGGTTCTGCCGGTGAAAAGTATGCCACAAAGGACACCAAGAACATAAACGGAGCAACGGAAAGCGAAGGCTCACAGCTATCTCCGCGAACTCAGCGGTTAAAAACTCTTCGTGGTTTTCTGAGCATCCGCTACGTATCGGACCTTTGTGGAACAACCTTCCTTCCATGTGCCGCTTCCTAGCCTATCTCGGTGCCCCGATCAGCATGGGCGAGCTCCTGTATGACCCTTCGGATTCCATCATCAAGCAGAGCTATGCCGCCCGCGAGATCGAGGAACCGCTAAATGGCGACGGCTTCGGCGTGGGTTGGTACCACCACGACCGTAGCCCGGAGCCGGCCGTTTTCGTAAGTGTAACGCCGGCATGGAGCAACCGCAACCTCCGGTCATTGGCTCCGAAAGTGGTCTCCGGTTGCATCGTGGCCCATGTACGGGCAGCCAGTGTGGGTTCGGTCGCCGAGGCCAATTGCCATCCGTTCGAATACAAGGACCGCCTGATGATGCAGAATGGCGGAGTGGATGGATTCGACCGTATCAAGCGCGACCTCTGCAACCTGCTATCCGACGAAATGTTCCTGTGGATAAAGGGCCAGACGGACAGTGAACACCTCTTTGCCCTCTTCCTCGACCACCTGCGTAAAGCGGGCGATAAACCCACGACGGATCAGGTTGCCGATGCTTTCGAAAACATGATCGTGGACCTGAAGAAGCTGATGGCAGCGCATGCCATCACCGAACCGGCCTACCTCAACATGGTCTACACGGATGGCCGCATCGCAGTGGGCCTGCGTTATGTGACCGACGGAAGTGCAGCGCTAACCATGTACTACAGCGAAGGCAAGAAATACATCTGTACGGACAGCGTTTGCCATATGATACGCGGCACCGAAAAGAAAGAGCACACCGCAATGATCGTCTCGGAGAAGCTCACGGACATCGCCGATGATTTCATCGAGGTGACCGCACAGCACTTCGTGCTGGTTGATGCGGACCTGAATGTAGCGTTAAGGGCGGTAAAAGTGTAGCTCGTTCAGGTGCCCCCGAAGTTCACATATTCCTCTCGGCGCATCATGTGAACAACCCCCAGCTTGCGATTCCCCGAAGTAGAAGACCTTTGCAGCGTATCCCCAACGACCATGATCGACGAAATGACCAAGAGCCAAGAGCTTATCGACCGCCGAAAAGCCGCTATCCCGAACGGGGTCGGCATGTTCAACAACGCCACTGCCGTGAAGGCTGAAGGCGCCATCATCACCGATGCGGATGGTCGCGAACTGATCGACTTCGCCGGAGGCATCGGCGTGGTGAACGCGGGCCACTGCCCACCGCCCGTGGTGAAGGCCATACAGGAGCAAGCTGCGAAATTCCTGCACGTCAGTTTCAACGTGGCCAGTTACGAGCCTTACATCGCGCTCTGCGAAAAGCTGAACGCCCTGCTTCCACACGGCAAGGCCACCAAGACGATGTTGGTGAGCACCGGAGCGGAAGCGGTGGAGAACGCCGTGAAGATCGCTCGACAGGCCACTGGTCGCCAAGGTGTGCTCTGCTTCACGGATGCATTCCACGGCCGTACGCTGATGGCCATGTCGCTTACCAGCAAGGTGGGCTACAAGCCGAACAGCGGGCCGTTCGCGCCGGAGGTGTACCGCACGCAGTTCCCGAATTTCTACCGGTATGGCGCGGGCCGCAGCGAGGCCGCGTTCGTGAAAGACGAGCTGCACCGCTTGGATGAACTGGGGCACAACACCGTGGCACCGGAGAACCTCGCGGCAGTGATCGTGGAGCCGGTACAGGGTGAAGGCGGCTTCAACGTGATCCCGAAGGACTACCTCAAAGGACTGCGGAAGTGGTGCGACAAGCATGGTATCCTGCTGATCCTGGACGAGATCCAGAGCGGCTTCGGACGCACCGGCGCTTGGAGCGCGTATGAGCAGATGGATGTGATGCCCGACATCAGCACATGGGCGAAGAGCCTCGGGAGCGGGCTGCCCATCGCAGCGGTGGTGGGTCGCGCGGAGGTGATGGACGCCGCGGGCCCGAGCAGTATCGGCGGTACTTATATCGGTAGCCCGATAAGCTGCGCGGCGGCGCTCGCCACGATCAAGTACATGGAGGAGATCGACATCAACGGCAAGGGCCAACATGTGGGCGAGGTGATCCGCAAGCGCTTCGAGAAGATGAAGGCGAAGCACGCCTGCATCGGCGACGTGCGTGGCTTAGGCGCCATGATGGCCATGGAGTTCGTGCATGACGGCGACCCGCAAAAGCCGGATGCTGACACCTGCGCGAAGCTGATGAGCGCCTGTGCGAAGCGCAACCTCATCGTTATCAACGCTGGCACCGAGAAGAACGTCATCCGCGTGCTCAGCCCGCTCGTGATCAGTGACGGACTGCTGAACAAAGGGTTGGACATCATGGAGGAGGAACTGGAGAAGATCTGTGCAACGTAAAGGCGATGCATGCCCCGCCCATACGTGCACAGCTCTGCCTCAATAGCCACGCCAACTTGCCCTAAGAAATTGCATGAAACCCTTCTCCATAGCCGGCATCCAGATGCGCGTCAGCGCTTCCTACAGCAATGTGGAGGCCATGAAGCTGAAGCTCAATATCCTCATGAACCTCTACCCGTGGGTGGACATGGTGGTGTACAGTGAGCTCTGTGCCTATGGTCCGCTCACGCATCATTCGCTTACACGCATCGAGGATTTCGAGGAGCCGATGCAGGAATTGGCGCGCAAGCATAAGGTGTGGTTGCTTCCGGGTTCGGTATTCCACACGGTGGAAGGCAAGATCTACAACACCGCCAGCGTGATCGACCCGGATGGAAAAGTAGTGACGCGTTACCGGAAAATGTTCCCGTTCTATCCTTATGAAGTGGGCGTTACCCCCGGGCATGAATTCTGCTTGTTCGATGTGCCGGATGTGGGGCGTTTCGGGGTGAGCATCTGTTACGATATGTGGTTCCCCGAGACCACACGCACCTTGGCGGTACACGGCGCGGAGGTGATCCTGCATCCCACGCTCACCGGCACGATCGACCGGGAGATCGAGTTGAGCATCGCGCGAGCCAGTGCCGCTATGAACCAGTGCTACTTCTTCGACATCAACGGGCTGGATGCTGGGGGCAGCGGGCGC
Source organism: Flavobacteriales bacterium (assembly GCA_016719225.1). GTDB lineage: Bacteria > Bacteroidota > Bacteroidia > Flavobacteriales_F > PHOS-HE28 > PHOS-HE28. The sequence goes on from JADKAN010000002.1 coordinate 46,800, forward strand.
AGTATCATCTGTGGGCCGGAAGGTCGCGTGATGTACCAAGCGCAGAACAATGAGGAAATGATCCCCATCGAGATCAACTTGGAGAAAGTGCGCCGGAGCCGGGAACTCGGCCTATTGCGCTTGGGCCAACCACTGAAGAGTTTCCGTGATCACCTCGGCGATTTCGAAATTTACCGGAAGGATGTCCCGAAGCCTTATCTGGATAGCCTTGGACCATTGATCAAACCGCAGCGGGTGAAAGAGTTGGGTGACCTGCAGATCCAGGAGGAGACCGTATTGCCGGGCAAGCCGATATTTACATCCTCCATACCTGCAGGGGGGATCGTGCCGGGAACAACCACTTGAAAAGCAAGCCGGGCTACGGCACAACGAAAATGGGAAGCACAGCAAGCAACAGCATAAACATGGCCATGAAGAAATTCACGGCATTGAAGGATTACGTCACCTGGTTCGAGATACCCGCCTACGATATGGAGCGTGCGAAAGCATTCTATGACCATATCTACGGCATCCGCATGGAGACTTCCCGCACGGGTGAATTCGCCATGGCCTACTTCCCTGCCGACCAAGGCATCGGTGGTGCTGTGGTGCAAGGTCCCGGCTGCCTACCGAACGACACCGGCGCGTTGATCTACCTGAACGCGGGTTCCAACTTGGAACTGCTGCTCGGTCGCGTCGCGGAAGCCGGAGGCCGTGTTGTGATGGGCCGCACGCTCATCAGCGAGGAGTCGGGCTGGTTCGCGTTGTTCATCGACACGGAAGGAAATCGTTTGGCTTTGCATGAGCGTCCTGCTGTGAAGGTTGACGCGCCCAAGCCAAGGACCGCCGCGCGGCCTGCTAGCAAGAAGGCCGGTGCTAAGAAGACCGCGACTAAGAAGGTGGCTAAGAAGAAGTAGCTATCCGTTGTTCGTTGCGCAAAGGCACGTTGAGCTACGATCGGCGAGCGTATTCTTCGTCGGTAAGGCACTAGGCCACTGCAATGCCTGACAACTGGTAATAGAAACTGACCACGTCAGTGCTCCTTCACCAGTTCGTAAAGCTCCTTCAGGTCAGGTGCAAGCACGATCTCGATGCGGCGGTTCTTGGCCTTATCGTTAGGGTCAGCGGGTTCGTATTCACCCTTCCCGGCGGCCGTAATGCGCTTGGGATCCACCTTCGAACTTTCCTGCAGTATGCGGACCACACTGGTGGCCCTTAGTACACTGAGGTCCCAGTTGTCCTTGTAGGCCGCACCCGGCAGGACCTTGTCGGTGTCCGTGTGGCCTTCCACCATGATGTTCAGGTCCTTCTCGTTCTCGATCGCCTTGGCCAGATTGCTCAATGCCTCACGGCCCTTGGCGTCCACCGTGGTGCTTCCACTTGGGAAAAGCAGCTTGTTGTCCAAGCTGACGTAGATCTGCCCATCCCTTTGGGTCACCGTCAATCCCTTTCCTTCGAAGCCTGTAAGCGCCTGGCTCACGCGATCCTTCAACGCCTTCATGGCCTGATCCTTCTTGTCCAACTCCGTTTGCAGCACGGCCAATTTTGCTTCACGGTCTTTCAAGGAATTGGCCAGTACGCCCAGTGAATCCTCTTTGTTCTGAAGGCTCAACCGGTTGGCCTCAAGGTCAGTGAGGAGCTTACGGTTCTCCGTGTTCCCCCCGGCCAACAGTGCATTGTATTTCTCCAGCAACTGGTTGTTCAGTGAATTGATCTTGTCGTACTGCGTGGTCATGTGGCGTAAGCTGGTGCCCAACGTAAGCGTGTCGCGCTCCAGCATATCCTTGCGGCGTGTAAGATCCTCCATGGTGACCAATTGGTCCTTGTAGGCGGCGTCAGCCTGCTGGGCCTTTGCCAGCGCGGAGGTCTCGTTCTCCTGCATGGCCTTGTAGCGGGCGTTCAGCTCTTCGTACTTCCTGGCCGGCACGCAGGCGCTCAGCAGCGCTACCGCTGCAAAAGGCAAGGCCAACATCTTGAATTTTCGCGTCATGGGATCATTGTTCGGTCGAACACCAAAGGTGGCCATTACGCGTTGAAGCACCGGTGCGCCGTGCAACCTTTTTATGAACATCGCGTTACTTTGCAATACGATGGAACCTTTGGGCTGGAGCGGGCCGGATACTACCGGGATCTTGGCACCGGTGCTCGACGCCGAGCTGGAAGAATACCTGCTGCTCGCGTATATGCAGCGGGTAGAGGCGCAGATCCGTGACCGCAAACTATATCCCTGGCTCACAGAGGTGGGGAAGCGGGCCAGTCAACTCACGGAACTACGCCGTCGTGCAGGCGAATTGGGCTCAAGCCTTTCAGGGGAATTGGTAGGCTTGGACCTGCCCCGAGCACAGTTGTTGCGGGCTGGACCGGACCTTGGACCCATGCCCGAAGTGTTGGCATCCGTTGATAGGGCATTGCCGGAATTGCGGTCTGCGCTGGAACGCGGTAACGGCCTACGCGAGGAATATCGATCGGCGATCAGCTGTGAACCGGTCGGTCTGCTGCCGATCGCTGCGCAGGAAGGCTGGTTGCTGCTGCGGCAGGGAAAACAGGCCGTGGCATACGCCTATGAGATCCCCCGGGTCCAAGCAGCACAGGTCGCAGGCGCTGGGCATGTGAACGTTCGCACACGGTATTGTGCCACTTTCACCGTGGGTCTGGGCTACGGTTATTGGCAGATCAAGGCGGAACTGGTGCGTACGGGCCCTTTGCCCAACCCGGCGGTCTTCGTTTTTGAAGCGTCGATGGAACTGCCGCGTATCGAGACCTTCCTTCCTCTGGCCAAACGCATGGCCTACGAATGGTCCATGGGGGCGGCCTGAGCCGAGACGGCCACCGCTTTGCCGGGCGGCACATTCAAGAACCACGTACTGCGCAAGTCCAGCAGCTCCAATGCATTAGCATGCAATCCCATCACGTTGGGCCGGGTAAGTTGCGTGCTGCGCTCATGGTACAGCGGGATCAATGGCAGGGCACGCATGGCCAGCGCTTCCGCAGACGCCAGGTCCGTATAGCGCTGTTCGCTGCTTCTTCCCACACTGGCTTGTCGCATCAGCGCATCATACCGCGGATCTGCGAAGCGCGTGGTGTTCAATGTGGAGGACAGGGACGTGTCGGTTACGGCGTTCCGGCCGTCCAACAGCGCGAGGAAGTTTTCCGGATCGGGCAGATCAGCTACCCAACCCTCCCGCCAGAACAGTGCTGAGCCACGCTCTATGCGGTTGTAATATTCAGCATCAGGTACGGAACTGATGGTGATACCAACGCCGAGCTCACGTGCCAATGCATCCTGCACGAACGTGGCGGTTTCGCGATATCCGAAGCCCAAGTTGTTCACCTGCAACTGCACGCGGGGAAAGCCCTTTCCACCTGGAAAACCTGCTGCTGCGAGGAGTTTTCGGGCGCTGTCCGGTGCGAAAGGAATGCCCTTGACGATCGCATAAGGATAGGAGGGGAATCCTGGAGGCACAAGGCCATGCTCCGCTGCCACCGCGAGGCCCCGGAGCACGCTATCCACCAGCATGTGCCGGTCTATCGCCAAAGCGAATGCACGCCTGATGCGGATGTCGTTGAAAGGCGGCTTGGAGGAATTGAACCCGTAGAACTGCACCGACAACGTCGGCATGGAACTCGATTGAAAGCGCCGTTGTCCGGTCTTCGGTTCGATGGAGTCCGTGAGGAGTCCGATGTTCTCCAAAGAAAGTTCGCTCACCATCGCCAGGTTTCCCTTCATGAACTCCGCCACTTCGCGCTCCCGGTCGGGTGCGAGTGTTATTCGCACACCGTCCAAGTAGGGGAGCGGACGTCCCTGTTCATCCACACCCCAGTAGTGGTCGTTGCGTTGCAGTACGATGGCATCCGCCGGTCGCGTCTCCATCAACCGGAACGGACCCGTGCCGATGGCGTGTCCCTTAGGGTCCGCGCCATATGCCTCCGTAAGCTCCTTGGGCCAGATCCAGCAGCCGGCACCGGCAATGCCATATAAGAAATTCGGGTCCGGATCGGTCAACGTGAACTGCACGGTACGGTCATTGATCACACGGATGCCACTGACGGACTTCACGCCGTTCGTTCCATCATGGAATTCATCGGCCCCAAGTAATTTCCCCTGCAGTAGCCAGTAGGCGTTGTCGCCGAAGCCCTTCGTACACACCATGGTGAAACAGTGGGCCACGTCCTGCGCGTTGAGTTCGCGTCCCTTTCCGTCGGGGAAGGCCGGGTCATCATGGAAACGTACGCCGGCCCTTAGATCGAACGTGTAGACCGTGCCGCTACTGTCCACGGCCCAATGCTCGGCCAACGCTGGCTTTACCTTGAGATCCTTGGGGTCAATGGCCACCAATCCTTCATAGATCTGTGATGCGATGCGTTGCTCGGAAACCGAGGTCACTTCGGGCGGAAAGATGTTGCGAAGTGTTTTCGCCTCGTTGAAGTTGAAGATGCCCCCGTAGCGCTCGCCGGTCGGGGCAGGCCTTTCCGACATGCCGGAACAGGCTACCAGGAACAAGGGAAAAGCAAACAGAATGGAGCGTGGAACGGACATCGGAGCGCTCAAAAATATCCGCGGAAGTCCTCCACGGTCACCCTGTTCGCGGGCATTACGAACAACCGGGCTTTGATGGACGGGTCGGTTCCAAGCGTGTTACTCAGCGATGGCGTGCGCTTGTTGGATAATTTTCAACCCCCTGCCGCGTACTTTGTGCAGTGCCCAACGTGCTTATATCCGTGAACCTCCGGGCCATTTGGGCCGTGCTGGCCTTTTGGGGCGCACTGGGAGCGTATGCCCAGCAGCAGGATAACCGACGGTTGCGGTCGATCACATGGCAACAGGACACGATCGTGTTGGACACGCTCAGCATCGTTCCGGGCAGCTTCAGCCTTTGGGAGGGGAATACCAAAGTGGATCCCGGCCGCTATGTCCTTGACCCTTACCGTGCGCGGCTGGTGTTACAGGCACGTACGGTGGCGGATGGAGCGGCCGCGGACACCTTGTTCGCCCGCTATCGCGTGATGCCGTTGTTGCTCGCAGGACCCTTCCGTCACAAGGACCCGGCAGCACTCACCGTGCCGGCGGACGGTCGTGCCGACCCCTTTAAGTACGTGCCTCCAAAGGTGGATGCGGATATCTTCGGCATGGGTGGCATTGAGAAGAGCGGCAGCATTTCGCGCGGGATCCTCGTGGGCAACAACCAGGACCTCTCCGTGAACAGCGCCCTCAACCTGGAACTCAATGGCAAACTCACGGACAAGATCAGCGTGCAGGCCTCCGTCACGGACAACAACATCCCCATCCAGGCTGGCGGCAACACCCTGGAGCTGCAGGACTTCGATCAGGTGTTCATCAAATTCTACGACGATCACCAGGACCTCATCGCGGGCGATTTCACGCTGTTGAGGCCCAATAGCCACTTCCTGAACTACTACAAGAAAACCAAGGGGATCAGCTACAACACGCTGTTCGGCAAAGTAGGCGGCGTCACCGATCGTTTGGGCTTAAGCGCGGCGGTGAGCAAAGGCGCGTTCGAGCGGATGCAGATCACCGGCACCGAAGGCGTGCAAGGTCCCTACCGGCTGACGGCGAGCGGGGGAGGTGCCTACATCATCGTGCTCTCCGGCACGGAAAAGGTCTACATCGATGGCCAGCTCTTGGTGCGCGGCACGGAGAACGACTACGTTATCGACTACAACGCCGCACAGATCACGTTCACCCCGCGCAGGCTTATCACCAAGGACAGCCGGATCACCGTGGAATTCCAGTACTCCGACAAGAACTATGCGCGCTCTTTGGTGCGCTTGTCCGATGAACTCGTTACCGGGGCTACCACCATAAGGCTCAATGCCTATTCCGAGCAGGACCACAAGAACCAACCCCTGCAGCAATCCCTCAGCGATGTGGAGAAACTCGCCTTGGCCAATGCCGGCGATGACCCGTTCGCAGCCGTGGTGCCCGGAGCGGACAGCGTGGCGTTCAGTGCGGACGAAGTACAGTACGCGAAAGTGGATTCCTTGGGATATTCGCCCGTGTACCGTTACAGTACCAATGCGGATAGTGCCAAATACAGGGTGAGCTTCAGCGTGGTGGGCAGCGGCAACGGCGATTACGTGCAGCAATCCTTCACGCCCAACGGTCGCGTGTTCCGTTGGGTGGCACCGGACACCTTGGCCGGGGTCATCGTACACAAGGGCGACAATGCCCCGGTGCGTGTGCTGGTGGCACCTAAAACGCGCCGAATGGTCACGCTGGGTGCGGACCATGTTTTCAGCAAACGCACGAAAGCTTGGAGCGAAGCCGCCCTGAGCGACACCGATCCAAACACGTTCAGTTCCGTGGACGATGCCGATAACGCCGGCCTCGCCTTCCGAGCGGGGGGCAGCCATGAGATCCCGCTCTCCGCCACCGATAGTACGGTCAAGCTTACCGCCATCACCGACAACGAATGGCGCAGCGCGCGCTTCACTACCATCGAACGCTACCGGCCTGTGGAGTTCGATCGCGATTGGAACATCACCACTGTGCCACAGGACGGCGACCAGCTGTTCGCTACCGCAGGCCTCGGTCTGCTGGGGGGCAAGCATGGAACGGCAGGCCTGGAAAGCGCCCTGCTCCATATCGATGGCCGCTATGATGGCTTCCGGCAGTCGGTGAAAGGGGACCTGCACTTCGGAAAGTTGGACGCCAGCTTCGACGGTAGCCTGCTCAACGCCACCGCCGACCCGATCAGCAGCGAATTCCTGCGTGGAAAGGGACGCTTGGCGCGGCGCTGGAAATACTTCACGTTGGGCATTACCGGTGACGCGGAGCAGAACCGTTTCCGTAACGACAGCATCGGTGAACTCGCCTTCGGTAGTTATGCGTACAACGCACAGCAGGTCTTTATCCAAAGCCCGGATTCGTCCAAGGTGCGTTTCAAGTTCGGCGCGGGTCAGCGGGAGGATCAAGCCTTGAAGGACGGTATCCTGCGGCCGTCCACCTATGCGAACGACTATAACGCCAGCCTGGATCTGGGCCGCGGGAAAGTGCGCAAGCTCATCGGCACCTTCACCTACCGCCGGCTGCGCATCGTGGACAGCACGCTCACCGTGCAACCTGCGGAAGACACCTACCTCGCCGGATTGGACCACGGCCACAGCATTTGGAAAGGTGCCTTGAGCTGGGACCTTTCCTACACCTTCGGCAGCGGGCTGGAACCGCGACGCGAATTCATCTACCTGCAAGTGCCTGCCGGACAGGGTACCTACGTGTGGATCGACTACAATGGCGACGGCGTGAAGGATCTTAACGAGTTCGAGCAGGCGCCCTTCGGCTACGAGGCCGACTACATCCGGGCCTTTGTGCAGACCAGTGAGACCGTGCGTGTGCTCACTGACCAGCTCGGCGCATCCGCGGAGCTGCGGCCCAGTGCGGTGTGGCGCGAAAGCAAAGGCATCCGGGGCTTTTTAGGTAAGTTCAACGACCTCGCGAGCTACCGCAGCGATCGCAAATTCCAGGATGGCGGACCTGCGGGCGGTTACGATCCCTTCATCACGGACCCATTGGACACCAACCTCATCGCCATCAATAGCTCGGTGCGGAACGCCATCTACTACGACCGCAGCAGCCGCAATTGGAGCATTGATCACACGTGGCAGACCGACCGTGGAAAGAGCCTGCTGCTGAACGGTTACGAATCGCGGCTGCGGGAAAGCAACCTGATACATGCGCGATGGAGCGCCACCACCCGCTGGATGCTGGAGATGGAAGGGGGTAATGGCCGCACGTTGAGCAACAGCAACGGGCTGTTGGGCCGCACCTACGCGATCGCGGACCGCTCTTTGGCACCCAAGCTCACCTACCAGCCCAACGGGCGCATACGCGCCAACCTCCGTTTCAAATACAGCGAGAAGAAGAACGATGTGGACCTCGGCGGAGAGCAGGCAGAAATAGGGGACCTCGGTGCGGAGTTCCGCTACAACACCCCGGAAAAGGGCTCCTTCCAAGTGAATGCCAACATCGTGGACATCACCTACAACGGCACGGTGGATTCCTCCTTGGGCACCGAAATGCTGAGCGGCCTTAAGCCGGGCACCAACCTGACATGGGGCACTTCCCTGCAGCGCCGCCTAAGCGACCACTTGCAAGTGGACATCACCTACAACGGCCGATCCAGCCCCGGGAACAACGTGGTGCATGTGGGTGGCGCTCAGGTGCGGGCGTTCTTCTAAGCGCACTGCCTCCGATCCATACGGACGGTGCCAAGCACCAGAGGCAACGGTCACGCAAATGCAGAGAATCACGACCAGATGATCGACTACTTCAGGTTGAACGTGGTATGGCCCACGGCCACGCCGCTTTCATACACGTCCACCTTGTATTCGCCACCGTTCATTTTGCCGGTCGCGGTCCAGAACATGCACACGTCCACGGGCTGGTTCTGGTAGTTCACGTCGCGCTTCACGCTGAATTCACCTTCCATGCCCGCGTACTGGAAGCGGTTACTGGGGTCGGCAGCGGGAAGCACCGTCCCGTCCGGGCCGATGATGCGCATATACAGCGTTTTGTTACCGGCCAAACTGATGCGGTTCTCGGCTAGTGTGAAGCAGCACTTCACCATTTCAGCCTTGCTGCCGCGCTCGGTGTCCACCTGTTTACCGTTATTACGCAGGAACAGCGCGCCGGCGGTGATATTGGTGGCGTTCAGCACGGAACCCTTACGGATCACTTCCTGCTGCTCCGCGGTCTTGGATTCCAGTGCCTGTTTCTGGCCGGTCACCTCGCCCAATTGCTGCTTGGTGTTCACGTTCTCGGCCATCAGGGCCTGGTTCGCCTGGTTCAGTGAATCGATGGTGGCCACGTATCCCTTCATGATCTTGCGCAGCGTTTCAGCCTCCTTCTTCGCCTTGGAGATATCGTACGTGCCGCGCTTCACCTTGTCCATCAGCGACGCGATCTGCTCACGTTGCGCTTCCATCTCCGTGGTGAGCTGGGTGTTATTGGTGCTGAGCGTATCGTACTGCACCAACATATCCTCCAGCAATTTGGTCACGTTCTCCTTCTCGCTGGTAACGGTGGTGACCTGTGCGGCGGCAGTGGTGGCTTGGTCCTTCTTCTGCGACCAGAGGTACAGTAGCACTACGTTGCTGATGAGCAGCAGCACCACCAAGGCGAGCAAGAGGGTGTTCGAACTGGTCTTAGCGGGCCTGGGGTCGTTGGTTTCCATAGGGTGGTTGTTGTGGACTGAAAGGCGAAATTACCTTCGTCGGGTGCTGTCCGGAGGGCCGCGCGCTGGATTTCTTAACATAACCATCAACGATGCGTGAACGGAAAGGCCATCCGCTATTGGATCTGGTAGGCTTGTTCCTACCCCGCCGATGTGCCGCTTGTGACCAAGCGCTGTACACGGCTGAACGCGCCATTTGCGGCGATTGCGCCAGCGATCTACCATTGTTGCGCGGCCACAACGATCCTGAGAACCGCGTGGAGCAGCTGTTCCGGGGCAAGGTTCGGCTGGAGTCGGCCAGTGCGTTCCTGATCTTCAGCAAAGGAGGCAAGGTGCAGCGCATGCTCCACCGCCTGAAATACAAAGGCGATCGCAACGTGGGGTTGGAATTGGGCATGCGCATGGCCGAAGATGTCATGACCTGCCCGCGCTTCGAAAGTGTGGATCTCCTGATGGCGGTTCCCTTGCACCGGGACCGTGAAAGGCAGCGTGGGTACAACCAAGCCCAGGTACTGGTGGAGGGCATGGCCGCCACATGGGATCTGCCCATGGCGGATGGTGGCCTGTTACGCATGGCCAGTACCCGCACGCAGACGCGCAAAGGCCGAATGGCACGGTGGGGGAACGTCAAAGAGGCATTCCAGATCGATGCCCCTGAAAAACTGGAAGGCAAACACATCCTGCTGGTGGACGATGTAGTGACCACCGGCTCCACGCTGGAAGGCTGCGTGCTCGCTCTGCAAGCGGTCCCGGGTGTGCGGGTGAGCGTGATGGCGTGCGCCTGTGCTTGAAGAAATGCTTTATCCACCACAGAGACAGAGAGGCACGGAGAAGGGTGCTGGGTGAATGGTTAGAGGGTACTAGTGGCTACTGAATGGTGATAGGACGCAACACAGGCTCAAGACTCTAGACTCCCGACTCAAGACTCCCGGCTTAGGACTCAAGGCTTTCCTCTGTGCCTCCGTGTGTCTGTGGTGAATGACCTGAGCCCTCTCCGCCGGTATCTTCGCACTCCACTATGCACACCATCGAAATTCCTGCCGGGACCGGCCGCGCCGCACGTTATGCCGCCTTGCTGCCGCAGGTCCGCGCGTTGCTGGCCACGGAAAGGGATGCCGTCGCGGCCATGGCGAACTGCAGCGCCGCAGTTATGGAAGCGTTCGGCTGGCATTGGATCGGATTTTACAGGGTGATCGGCAATGAGCTGGTCGTCGGTCCGTTCCAAGGCCCCGTTGCGTGCAGCCCCATTGCGCATGGCAAAGGCGTTTGCGGAACTTCTTGGGCGGAAGCGCGCACGATCATCGTGCCCGACGTGGACGCCTTCCCGGGTCACATCGCCTGTAGCGCCTTTAGCCGGAGCGAGATCGTGCTGCCACTGCGCGGAAGGAGCGGGACCGTTGTCGCCGTGCTGGACATCGATAGTGCCGAGCTGGACGACTTCAGCGCGGTGGACCAAAATGGCTTGGGCGAACTGTGTGCCTTGATCGAGCCGTTGCTTCCATGAAGTTGTTGCATTGGCTCGCTATCGCGGCGCTTTTCTCCGCCTGCGCGCAAGTGCGCCAGCCACAAGGCGGACCCAAGGACACCACCCCGCCGCAACTACTTTCAGCGGAACCGGCGAACGGAAGCACCAACTTTACCGCACGGCGGATCGTGCTGCATTTCGATGAACGGATCACCTTGACCAAGGTCCGCGAGCGCCTGTTGATCTCACCGCCATTGGATGTGGCACCGGATGTTTCCATTTCGGGCGGCAAGGATGTGGTGATCAACCTACGCGCTCCACTTCAACCGGACCGTACGTACACCTTCAACATCGGTGAGGTCGTGTCGGACCTTAGCGAATCGAACCCCGCACAAGGATTGACCTACGTGATCTCGACCGGCGGACATTTGGACAGCCTCTCCGTTAGCGGTAAAGTGGTGGATGCGGCCACGGAAAAGCCGGCGGCCGACGTCCTGGTATTGCTACAGATCGCTACGGATACCGGCGATGTGCGCAGCTCGCCGCCGCAATGGTTCACCCGCAGTGATGCCCGAGGACGCTTCACCGTTTCGAACCTGCCCCCCGGAGCCAAGCGGATCTATGCACTGCGGGACCGTAACGGAAATTATCGCTACGACCTGCCCACCGAGGACATCGCCTTTCAAGCCGGTACGGTGGAACCCGGCCTTGGGACATCCACCACGTTGCGGCTTTTCGCAGCACCGTCCCCCACGCAGTTCGTCAGCCAAGCGAAGGTGTTGCCGGAGCGCGGGTGGCAGTTGGCCATGGCGCGCCCGGCGGGAGACCTGGAGTTGATCGCGCTGGACCGGCAGGGCGGTATCCTGAAGTGGTGGCCCGAATGGAACGCGGTGCGAGATACTGTCGTGTTCTGGCCCAGCGACACCACCTTGCTCACAGGGTCGCGTTTCGCTTTACTTGAGGGCGGTGTGGACATAGACACCTTGGTTTACCGGCCCAGCGTCGACATGCCCTTCTATCTTACCGTTACGGCCGGCGAGGACGTGGCCGGCGTACCCTTCCTCCGGTCATCCCGCCCGGTGGGGGAGTCGGACTCCGCCAAAGCGGTATTGAAAATGGATTCCACCACGGTTCCCTTCTTGTCCACTTTGGACAGCATGGACCGGCGCACCGTGCACTTGACTGCATCCGCTGCAAGCAAAGGGACTGCGCTGGTCTTGTACCCGGGGGCGCTTAAGGCCGAAATGGGCGGGACGAACGACACTACAATGCTGCGCTTGGGCCAAGTGGACCCGAAGACCTTGGGGAAATTGGCCGTTGAGCTCAAAGCGGACAGCGTCACCGTGCTTCAAGGGCCGTTTATCCTGCAACTGCGCAACGCCGCCGACCGGGTGTTGCGCCAAGCCCGGGTGGATAGCCTTGCGGCGACTATTCTATGGGAACGCTTACCCGCAGGAAGTATGTCACTTCGCTTGGTCGAAGACCGGAACGGTGATGGCCGATGGACCACCGGAACGTTCACTCCGCCGCAACAGCCGGAACAGGTGATGAACCTGAAGGACCCCGTTATCGTAAGAGCCGGCTGGTCAGTGGAAACGAATTGGGTATTGGGCGATCAGCGCTAAAAATCGTTCGTCGACGGATGGTGAGTGTGAATATTCGCCAAACGCCTTGGCTTGCGAATGCCCATCCCTTGGCAAGCCTCTGTCAATATTGAATTCTGGGCAACCCTGTGGGTGCTAGGTACGTCCTTTGCCAGGGAGGGTGATCTGCATTCGTCGATGTAAATGCTGTATTCGTCGAAAGGAACCTTTTAGACCGTCGCCTCGTACCATGGACGCAATAGCCATAATTGTTCAGCCCGTGCAAAAGTTGCTCCGATCCTTCATTCTATGCTGTGCCACATTTGTGCTGGGCACTTTTTACGTGCAGGCACAAGGCGACCATTTGGACACGCGAGGCCGTGACTTCTGGCTGGGGTTCATGAAGAATTCCTCGGGTGGTGCCCAACTATCGTTGAAGATCGCCTCATCCTCGGCCACTTCAGGAACGGTAAGTGTTCCTTTGGCGGGCTGGAGCGCGTCCTTCACCGTGGCGGCCAATGGCGTTACCACTGTGGACGTGCCGGTGCTCTACGAATGCAACGGCTCCGAGACCGTGCAAGATCGTGGCGTGCACATCATCAGCGTACACCCGGTAACGGTGACCGCAGTGAACTACCAGACCAATACCACGGACGCATTACAGGTGCTACCTGTTACCGCTTTGGGCACCGAATACCTTGTGGACGCCGCCTTGGGTACAGCACCGCCTTATAGTTTCCGGAGCGAATTCCTTGTGGTTGCCACAGTGGACGGAACACAGGTGGAGATCACTCCTTCGGTGAACACGTTCGGCGGCCATTCCCCCAACGTTCCCTTCACAGTGAACCTCAATGCCGGCCAGAGTTACCAAGTGCAGGCCTTGAACGGCAACCTGGATCTCACCGGAACGCGTGTACGGGGCACGGCCCAAAGCGGCTCCTGCAGGCCCTTCGCGGTGTTCGGAGGTAGTATGTGCGCGGTGATCAGTTGTTCCGCCTGCGACCATGTGTGCGAACAGATGGCACCCACGGGCACATGGGGCACTGCCTTCCACACGGTGCCGGTGGGCAACATAAGCACCTGGGCATACCGCATCATGGCGCGTGACGACAACACGAACGTTACCGTGGATGGCGGCGCTCCTTTCATATTGAACGGGGGCCAGTACCAACAGGTGTTTAATGCGCTGCAACCGATGTGCATTACCGCTGATAAGCCCATTAGTGCGACCCAGCTGTTACAAGGTCAGACCTGCGCCGCCTTCGGGGACCCGGCATTACTGGTGCTGATGCCCGACGATCGGATGACCAATTCGGCGTTGTTCACCACCCTGCCCACCAACCAGGTCTCTTATTATCATTTCGTGAGCCTTGTGGTGCCTACCGCGGGAGTAGGAACGGCCACGTTGGACGGTACGCCCATAGCGGCGGCCTTATTCTCCCCCTATGCCGCATGCGCAGGCTTCTCCCGTGCCAAAGTGCCACTGACCGTAGGCACCCACCGCGTGGCCTGCCCCCAAGGGATGCTGGCCTATGCGTACGGCTACGGCATCGGCGAAAGCTATTTCTACACCCTGGGCAACGAGATGGCCGTTCCTCCGCCACCGCAGGACACGTTGATCTGCAGCACCGGGCCGATCACCCTTGCGCCGCCAGAGCTGCTAACGAATGCCGTGTGGACCATGGCCAGTTCACCTAGCGTGATACTGGCAACAGGCAACACTTACTCCTTCACCCCCGACCATAATGACGTTTACAGGATCGACGGGGAACTGGGACTTAGCGGATGCCCCCGCCATTACGAATTCCACGTGGGCATGCAAGTGAGCAGCGCGCTCGATGTGCTCGTGAATTCAACGTCAACGGCCACGATCTGCCAAGGCAATTCCGTGCAGCTCTCCACGAACCCGGCCATGTCCGCGCAAGTGTTCAATATGCAGTGGACACCGGCCGCCACAGTGAGCGATCCCACCATTTCCAACCCGCTGGCATATCCCGTCACCGATACCTGGTACCGTTTGAACGTGATCAGTCCGGTGGGTTGCGGAAGCGGAAAGGACAGCGTGCTGGTGCATGTGCAACCGAGCACGGTGCGCAGCGTACGCGTAAGTGCGGACGATACCCAGATCTGCTTGGGAGACCCATCGCACCTGCACGCTCAAGTGGAACGTGTGCTCAACGCGGACAACTTCGAAGGGACCACGGCACCATGGTGGAACAGCATACAGGGTGGTTTGCCTAGTGCCGTGTGCGGTTCCGTATCAGGGCAGGCGCTCTATTTCAACGGAGCCGGGGTGCGCAGTGCTACTACCGGTAGCATGGACCTCAGTGCGGGCGGCAAGGTGCGTTTCAGTTTGAAGATCGCGAACGGTACGGCCCCGTGCGATAATGCGGATCCGGGCGAGGACGTAGTATTGGAGTCGAGCACTAACGGCTCCACTTGGACAGTGCTCGTCACCTATAATGAAGCGGCTTTTCCCGCATTCACCGCGCTTACCTACACGGTTGCGGCGGGTTTGCCGGGAGCTTCCACACTGCGGCTCCGCTGGCGCCAACTGGCCAATTCCGGTGTGGGACAGGACAATTGGGGCTTGGACAACATTGAGATCACACGCTTTGAAGACCCTTTGACCGGTCTTTTCTGGACGCCTTCAGCAGGCCTGTCGTCGAGTACCTCGGCAACGCCAACGGCCGCTCCCTCCGCTGACACATGGTACAAAGCCACGATGACGACGCCTTCCGGCTGCGGCTACTCGGATTCGATCTTGGTGCACGTTTCCCCGGTATTCAGCATTGCGGCCATCAGTGATACGGTGATCTGCGTTCCGACCGGGATCCAGTTCAACGCACAAGCCCTATCGGGCGGTGCTGCCGCGCCGCCCGGAACAACGTGGACCTGGTCGCCTGGCACAGGCTTGAGCGCAACGAACATTTCCAACCCGGTGGCACACCCATTGGTCACTACGCCATACATCGTAACGGCGGTGAATGCGATAGGTTGCTCGGACACTGAAGCGGTACAAGTGACCGTGAATGGCTTGACCGCCCTTTTGGCCACGGCCGTTGATAATTCATTGTGCCATGGCGAGCAGACCCAGTTGAACGCATCGATCACTGCCACTGCGCCCTACACCGTTGCATGGTCACCCGCTGGCACATTGGGCTCGCCCTTTTCAGCCAGCACGCTTGCATCGCCTTTGGATACCACCACGTACACCTGTGTTGTTACGGACACGCCGAGCGGCTGCAGCATGAGCACCACCGTCCGGGTGGACGTGGCACCGGCATTCACCACGCAGCTATCCAACGACACCACCGTGTGTTCTTCGGCAGGGCTGCAATTGCACCTCACGGACAACGTGCCCCAACCAGCGCAATATGCGTGGACCAACGCAGCATTCCTGAGCGCGGGCAACGTGGCGGAACCGACCATTACAGAGGATACCACGGCTACCTATGTGGTGACCATCACCGCTCCAGGCGGTTGTACAGCGACGGACAGTGTGTTGGTCGCCGTGGCCTTCGACAACCTCATTACTCCGGTCTATCTGAATGCGTGTGTGGGCGCATCGTTGACGCTTGATGCAGGCTTTCCGGGCTCCACATACGCCTGGACCACGGGTTCGGCTGGTCAATCCATCACGGTGGATACAACGGGTACCTACACTGCCAACATCACGGACAGCCAGTTGTGCCAAGCGATCCGCACATTCGTTGTCAACTTCACGCCCCTACCGGTTGTTGACCTCGGCCCGGATCTGGCACTGTGCGGTGAAACATCGCATGTCATAGATGCCGCGAACGCAGGAAACAACGTGCTGTGGAATACCGGCTCGACCGCGCACCAGCTCGCGATCACTTCAACGGGTACTTATATCGCCGCAGTCTCCACACCGAGCGGTTGCACCAGCCGCGACACCGTGCATATCAGTATGGACCCGCTTCCAGTGGACGCCCTTCAGGACATGACGCCTTGTGTGGGTGCCCCCCCGGCGCTGAACGCTGGCAACGCGGGCAGCACTTACCTGTGGAATACCGGTGATACACTGCAGACCATCATGGCCATTTCCGACGGTACGTATGCGGTCACGATCACTTCGCCACAGCACTGCACGGCCACCTTCGATGCCGTTATCACCTTCACGCCATTGCCGATCGTTGATCTGGGCCTCGATCTGGCGCTCTGCGGAGAAACCTCTCACATCATTGATGCCGGTAATGCGGGGAATAGTGTGCTCTGGAACACGGGTGCCACGTCGCACCAGCTTACGGTAACAGCTACGGGAACTTACAGCGTTGCGGTGTCGACCACGAACGGCTGCACCTCGCGGGATACGGTGTACATCAGCATGGACCCGCTGCCCGTGAACACCTTGCAGGACATCACCACGTGCGTCAGTTCGCCACCCACGTTGAACGCAGGCAACTCGGGTAGCGCCTTCCTTTGGAATACCGGTGAGACCGCACAATCAATTCTGCCGACCGTTGGCGGTAACTATACTGTCACGGTCACCACGCTGCAGCATTGCACGGCCACGTTCTCGTCCACGGTCACTTTGGCCCCTACCGTGAGTGTCCAACTCGGCGGTGATACAACGCTGTGCAGCGGGCAACCGTTGCTGTTGGATGCCGCCAACACAGGCAATACAGTGCTGTGGAGCACCGGGGCGAGCACCACCACGATCGCACCTGTGACCTCCGGCATGTACTGGGCGCAAGTGAATAACGGCTATTGCACGGCTGCAGATAGTATTACGGTGCAGTTCCTGTCATTGCCAACGGATGCGGTGGAGGACGCCACGGCTTGCATTGGCGGAACGATCACGTTGGATGCCGGTTATCCGGGGGCGACCTACTCATGGGACAATGGCTCGCATGCATCCACCATCACGGTAAGCAGTGGCGGCACCTATCACGTGGTGGTGACCGGCGCGAACGGTTGCGCCGCCACCTTCGATGGTGTTGCGCAGTTCGTGCCTCCTCCGATGGTGCAACTGGGCAACGATACGGTGCTGTGCAGCGGAGAAGTGCTTGTGCTTCACGCAGGGAACCCGGGTGCCGACTTTACGTGGAGCAATGGTTCCCTGCAGGAGTCCATCAACGTTGTCAATACAGGGACATACACGGTAAGTGTGGACAACGGATATTGCGCGGTGAGTGATAGCATCCACGTGATCTTCAACCCTGTACCTATCCGCATGCGGAAACACGACTATATCGTATGCTTGGACGAAGACCCACGGTACGTAACGATCGATGCGGGCAATTCGGGTAGCACATTCCACTGGAGCAATGGGCAGCATGGGCAATCCATGAACGCCACTACTTACGGAGTATACACGGTGGAGATCACCAACATGTTCGGCTGCTCCATTACGGAAAGCGCGACAGTTACCGAATTCTGCAGGCCCACGCTGTTCATCCCCAACACCTTCACGCCCGATGGCGATGGCGTGAACGAAACATGGGGTCCTGTGGGCAGCAACATCGCTGAATTCACCGTGGAGGTGTTCGATCGCTGGGGTGGAGTGATCTTCCACGGCACTTCGGCGGAGCAGTTCTGGGACGGCACATTCAACGGCACACCAGTTAAGAACGACGTCTATGCTTACCGTGCTGTGTACCGGTTGCAGGAGGACAGTTCAGGGAAGCTGGGCTTCGAGCAGTCGAAGCTCGGCTACGTGCAGGTGTTGCGCTGATCAAGTCCGCAGTTCAAAGTCATCCGATTCCATCCCCACTGGGAATTTCGCGCGGAAGTCCGCCAACGCCGCAGGATCGAATGCTGCCTGCGTGATGCAGTCATTGGCTGGTTTGCACGATGCGATCACTTGCCCTTTCGGATCGATCGCCACGCTGTCGCCGGTGTAGTGGATCCCTTTGCCATCCATACCGACACGGTTCACACCGATAACGTAGCATTGATTTTCGATGGCGCGTGCGATGAGCAATTGGCTCCATGGATAACTCCGTGCTTCCGGCCAACTCGCCACGTAAAGCGCAACATCGTAATCGCCTTTGCTGCGTGCAAAAACGGGAAAGCGCAGATCGAAACAGATCTGCAATAGGATGCGCCAGCCGCGCCACTGCACCACTACGCGGTCCCGGCCAGCGCTGAAGTGATCCGTCTCATTCGCGAAGCGGAAAAGGTGGCGCTTGTCATAATGCGTTACGCTGCCATCCGGTGTTATAAAAAGCCCGCGGTTGAAGACCTTTCCCGCTTCGGTGATGATCACACTCCCATAGATCGCAGCATCCGCTTCTGCGGCCTGTCCCTTCATCCAGTGCACCGTCTCACCGTCCATGGCTTCGGCCAAGGCTGTGTTCATTGTGAATCCGGTTGTCCACATCTCGGGCAAAACGATCAGGTCGGTGTTGCCTCTCAGGCTTTGCAGCTTACCGGCGAACAAGGAGCGGTTGGCCGCTGCATTCTCCCAATGGAGCATGCTCTGTACGAGTGTCACTCTCAGATCGCGCATAGCTTTTCAATGGCATTATCCAATGTTTCGTCCTGCTTCGCAAAGCAGAACCGGAGCAGGCGTTGGCCCGGTGGCGGGTCTTTGTAGAACGGGCTGAGCGGGATCGTGGCCACGCCATATTCGGTGGCCAAGCGCTTCGCGAAAACAAGGTCGGGTTCGTCGCTGATCTTGCTGTAATCCGCCAATTGAAAGTAGCTGCCTTCGCAATGCAATGGTTCGAAAGGCGAAGCACGCAGTCCGATGAGGAAGCGGTCCCGCTTGGCTTGGTAGAACCGTGGGAGCATTTCATAGTGCAAGGGATCCTTCAGGTATTCCGCCAAGGCATATTGCATCGGTGTATTCACGCTGAAGACATTGAACTGATGCACCTTTCGGAACTCCGCCATCAGCGCTTTCGGGGCCAGCACGTAGCCCGTTTTCCAGCCGGTGATGTGGAACACCTTACCGAAGCTCAAGACGATGAATGCTCGTTCACGCAATTCCGGATAGAGAATGGAAGAAGCATGTTTCTCGCCGTCGAACACGATGTGCTCATAGACCTCGTCGCTCAACAACAGGATGTCCGTTCCGCGCAGCAGCTCGCAGATGGCGCGCATGTCGGCATCACGCAGGATACCGCCGCTGGGGTTGTGCGGCGTGTTGATCACCAGCAGTCGCGTGCGCGGCGTGATGGCCTTCTTCACGGCATCCGCATCAAAGTGCATATCGGCATCGAGCGACACATGCACTGGCGTACCGCCGAAGAGTTCCACGCTCGGCGCGTAGCAGTCGTAAGCGGGATCGATGATGATGACCTCATCTCCGGGCCGCACCACTGCTGCCATGATGGTGAAGATGCCCTGGGTCGCACCAGCGGTCACAGTAACCTCGTGTTCCGGGTCGTAAGCGAAACCATAGAGCGATTCCGCTTTCGCCACGATGGCCTCGCGCAAGGGCATGATGCCGGGCATCGGAGCATACTGGTTGTGCCCCGCCTTGATGGCCGTATGCACCAGTTCGCCGAGCTTCTCATCGATCGGGAAATCCGGAAAGCCTTGGCTCAGGTTGATGGCGCCGCACTCCTGCGCCAACTTGCTCATCACCGAGAAGATGGTGGTGCCGACGTGCGGAAGCTTGCTTGGGAGTTCCATGGGCATGGGCCGAAGCTATGATGAACAAGCCGTATGTATGAAGGCACAGCGTATACGTATCTTTGGGAGACCATGAAGAAGAAGGTGACCCTGAGCTTGAATGCACGCACCGTGGCGATGCTGCGGAAAGCCGGTGCAAGGCGCGCCAAGCCGATGAGCGCCATCGTGGACGAGTTGGTGGAGGATCTGGAGAAGAAGGAGAAGGCCAAGGAGGACGATTTCGCTTGGCTCAAGGAGATGGGGACGTGGCTTTCAGGAAAGATCACGCAGAAGGACCTGGAGGAAGATCCGCGGTTGGCATACGCCTGGGGCTATAAGCCGAAGAAGAAAGCCGTCAGGAAGAAAGTGGTGAAGAAAAAAGCATGAGGTTCTTTCTTGACACCAATGTGCTCTTCGACCTTTATGAAGAGGAACGACCCTCGCACAAGGATTCATTCCTGTTGGTGAAGCAAGGTCTCATGGGTCAAGTGACACTGGTCGTCACGGCCGCATCCGTAATGACCATGCTCTATTCCCTGCAGCGTTACAAGGTTCCGCGCGAACTGGTCATCGGAAGACTGAACATGATCTTGCCGCATCTGGATATCGCACAGGTCAACGCGCCAGAACTTATCGCCGGGATCAACAGCGATTGGAATGATATCGAGGACGCGATCCAGTTCCATGCTGCAATGGCTTCAGGCGGCATTGATGCCATCGTGAGCAATGACAAGGACTTCGCGCAGCAGAAGCGGGTACCGGTGCTTACGCCGAAGCAGGCGTTGAAGCGGGTGAAGTGATCAGTACTCGCCGAGTTCGTGCTCCGACTCTTACAACCAGCAAGAGGGACGCGGTTGCAGGTTGATCAACGTTGCAAAAGCATGAGATCGGACAAACGCGCCGGTTGAAGGGCCTATCATCTACCAAAAGCGCCACCAAGGCTTCGGGGCAGTCGGCACTTTGCTTATCGCTGGATCATCCGGAAGCTCAGTCCAAGAACCATCAGCTTCTCTCCTCCAAGTCATTGCTACACCATCCAGACGCATTTCAGTGCCCGCGCCATGATCGATAAATTCAATCTGGTCAGGTGCGAGCCAGTACTGTTTGTTTAGTTCTTCGATATTGACGGAGTAGGCCAAGTCTTCAGCTTTGGAACCGACAACATCCACATTAGTAACGGATGGAGTGGTGAAGCCAAAGATGTTCCCGAGTCGACCGGCGATATCCAATGCTTGGGTTTCCGGTGTTTCCTTGATACGAACGTTATCACCGAAGTCAGGCATAGCTCACTCCTTCGTCCACTCCGCCCCCAAGTACTCCCGGTTCAGCCGTGCGATGTTCTCCAGCGAAATGTCCTTCGGGCATTCCATCTCGCAGGCGCCGATGTTGCTGCAGTTGCCAAAACCTTCCTTGTCCATCTGCTCCACCATATTGAGGGCGCGCGACTTCGCTTCGGGACGGCCTTGAGGCAACAGGGCATACTGGCTCACCTTGGCGGCGACGAAGAGCATGGCAGAACTGTTGGGGCACGCGGCCACGCACGCACCGCAACCAATGCAGGCGGCAGCGTCGAAGGCCTTGTCCGAATCCTGTTTGGCGATGGGCTGCGCATTGGCGTCCACGAGGTTGCCCATGGTGTTCACGCTCACGAAGCCACCAGCGGCCTGGATGCGGTCAAACGCGCCGCGATCCACCACCAGGTCCTTGATCACCGGGAATGAACCGGCGCGCCAGGGTTCCACGTGGATCACGTCGCCATCCTTGAACTTGCGCATGTGTAGTTGGCAAGTGGTGATATGGCGGCTGGGGCCGTGTGGTCGTCCATCGATGAAGAGGCTGCAAGAGCCGCAGATCCCTTCGCGGCAATCGTGGTCGAAGGCGATCGGCTCTTTGCCTTCGCGCACCAACTTGTCGTTGAGCACATCGAGCATTTCGAGGAAGGACATGTCCTCGGAGATATCAGTAACGGGGTAATCCACCATGGCGCCTTTGGCGTCGGGACCGGCCTGCCTCCAGATCTTGAGTGTCAGTTTCATATTGCCCATGTACCTTGCGTTTTGTTGGGTCGGCCCCGCGGTCGACAGTGCATCTATTTGTATGAGCGTTGCGACAATTTCAAGGCCTCGAACTTCAACTCCTCTTTGTGCATCACCTCGCTGCCGGGATCACCCTTCCATTCCCACGCGGCCACATAAGCGTAGTTGTCGTCGTCGCGAAGCGCTTCACCCTCCCCGGTCTGGAACTCCTCGCGGAAGTGCCCACCGCAGCTTTCATTGCGTTCCAGTGCATCCATGCACATCAGCTCGCCGAGCTCGAGGAAGTCGGCCACACGACCGGCTTTTTCAAGTTCCTGGTTCAGTTCATTCGGCTTGCCCGGTACGCGGACGTTCGCCCAGAATTCTTCGCGGATCTTGCGGATCTCAGCGATGCCTTCCTTCAGTCCTGCGGCATTGCGCGCCATGCCGCACTTCTCCCACATTACCTTACCAAGGCGCCTGTGGAAGTGGTCCACCGGTTCCGTGCCTTTGGTGTTGAAGAACCTATCGGTGCGCTCACGCACGGCGTTTTCGGCTTCATCGAACGGGGCCGTATCGGTCTTGATCGGTCCCGTGCGGATCTCCGACGAGAGTTGATCCGCAATGGTGTATGGTAGGATGAAGTAACCATCCGCCAGGCCTTGCATGAGGGCTGAAGCGCCGAGCCTGTTCGCACCATGGTCGCTGAAATTCGCCTCGCCAAGAACATACATTCCGGGTATGGTACTCTGCAGGTTATAATCCACCCAGAGACCGCCCATGGTATAGTGGACCGCAGGATAGATCTTCATCGCATGCACGTAGGCGTTCTCCCCCACGATGTTCTCATACATATCGAAGAGGTTACCATACTTCTCGCTCACCACCTTCATGCCCAGTTCGCGGATCTTTTCCGGTGAAGGGTTGTCGATGTGGTGGACATTGGCCTCGAGTTTACCGTAACGCTCTATGGCGGAAGTGAAGTCCAAGTACACAGCTTCGCCGGTCCTGTTCACACCGAAGCCAGCGTCGCAACGTTCCTTGGCGGCGCGGCTGGCCACGTCACGAGGCACGAGGTTGCCGAAGCTGGGATAGCGGCGCTCGAGGTAATAATCACGCTCATCCTCCGGGATGTCGCTTCCCTTCTTCCTTCCCTCTTGGATCGCCTTGGCATCTTCCAGCTTTTTCGGAACCCAGATCCGTCCGTCGTTGCGGAGGCTCTCGCTCATCAGCGTGAGCTTGCTCTGGTGATCACCGCTCACAGGAATGCAGGTCGGGTGGATCTGCGTGTAGCACGGGTTGGCCATGTAAGCGCCGCGCTTGTGCGCTTTCCATGCAGCTGTGACGTTGCTGCCCATGGCATTGGTGCTGAGGAAGAAGACGTTGCCGTAGCCGCCGGTGCAGAGCAGCACGGCATGAGCGCCGTGGCGTTCCAACTCACCCGTGATCAGGTTCCGAGCGATGATGCCCCGTGCCTTTCCGTCCACCACAACGAGATCCTGCATCTCGTGGCGGTCATACATCTTCACCTTGCCTTTGCCCACTTGGCGCATCAATGCGCTGTAGGCACCAAGAAGTAGTTGCTGACCTGTTTGCCCGCGTGCATAGAAGGTGCGGCTCACCAATGCGCCACCGAAAGAGCGGTTGTCCAGCAGTCCCCCGTAATCGCGTGCGAATGGAACACCTTGCGCCACGCACTGGTCGATGATGTTGGCGCTGACCTCGGCCAAGCGCCATGTGTTGGATTCGCGCGAGCGGTAGTCGCCGCCTTTCAGCGTGTCATAGAAAAGGCGGTACACTGAGTCTCCGTCGTTCGGGTAGTTTTTCGCTGCGTTGATCCCACCCTGAGCGGCGATGCTGTGTGCACGGCGGGAGCTGTCCTGAAAACAGAACGACTTCACGTTGTATCCCAGCTCTGCCAGCGAGGCAGCCGCGGAGGCCCCTGCTAATCCAGTGCCTACCACGATGACGTCGATGCGGCGCTTATTGGCCGGGTTCACCAAGCGGATGTGGTCCTTGTGCTCGCTCCATTTCTTTTCGATCGGACCGGCGGGGACTTTGGCGTCGAGGATGCTCATGGCGATTAGAATTCTGTTTTGGTGGCGTTCCGATGGATCACTTGATCCAGCCCAGATACATGCTTACCGGCATGGAAGCGAACAGGACGGGAACGACGATCGAGAAGGCGGTGCCCAGCGCGGCGATGGCACCGTTGTATCTGGGGTGGTTCAACCCAAGTGATTGGAAAGCGCTCTTGAAGCCATGCATCAAGTGCCAGAAAAGCGAGAAGCAGCCAAGCACGTAGACCACCACCACCAAGGGGTTCGCGAATACATCCGACATCAAGGCGAAGAGGTTCTCCTGCCCTGCGGCATCCACGCCGTAAAGCTCCATGCTTCCGGCGATGTGGCGCGTCTTCACCCAGAAGTGCCAGAGGTGGACGATCAGGAACAGCAGGATCAATGTACCAAGGATGCCCATGCTGCGCGAATACCATTTGCTGTTGGCGTTATGCTTCGCGAATACATAGTCCTGCGGGCGTGCGGCGCGGTTCTGCTTCCACAACATCAGACCATCCACCACGTGCAGGATCAGCCCCGCGAAGAGCACCAACTCCATGGTGCGGATGATCAGGTTGGTCCCCATGAAATGGGCCCATGTATTAAAGGTTACGCCACCGTCATTGAAGAAGATCATTGCGTTGATCCCCGCATGCACCACCAGGAAGGTGATAAGGAAAAGGCCCGTCAGGGCCATCCAATACTTCTTAGCGAGTGAAGAGCCGAAGAGTCCTTGTCGTGCCATGCGTTGGATTGGCGATGGATCGCCGGTTGGTCCACCACAAAAGTAGGTATCAGGTCAATCGGCCGGAATGGAACGTGTCTGAATTACCGGCACAAGCCGTTTTTCTTCTGACGGATGCGGATCCGTCAACGGTCCATATAGCTGAGCACCAAAGAAAAAGGCCGTCCAGCAATTGCTGAACGGCCTTTCTTGTCATCAGGTCCATGCGTTCCGGAACTGCTCCGGAGCGAGGACCGGCATCAGTTCTTCACCAAGCGGTGAACAGCCTGTACAGTACCATCCGAAACACGCAGGAAGTACACACCGGCAGGCACCGAACGCAGGTCCGCATTGATCTTGCTGCCGTCCACTTTCAGCGGAGCGGAAACCAACGAGCCGGTAACGTCGCGCAATTGCACGGTGGCCGAAATGCTCAAAGGTGCAGCGAGCGTAACGGTAATGGCATCACGTGTGGGGTTCGGGTAAGCGCCCAAAACAGTTCCAACGGTTTCTGTTACACCGACGCTAGTGTTGTCCGTGTAGGTCAGGTCATCGATATACATCGTGCCCAGATCCGTACCACCGCCGTATGCGAAGAAGTCGATGCAACCGATCTGGTTGTTCAACGTCGCCACGTTGCTGGAGGTGTTGGATGCCCAAGTGTAGGCGGCATTGTCCGCGATCGTGAGGCTGGAGGTCATGGTGCCCAAGTTGATGTCCATGGATACGTTGAACCAAGCATCATGCGGATAAGTCCCGATATTCTGAGCTGTTGCCCCGGTCGTGGCCATCACCGTTCCATTTGCCGGTAGGGAAAGTTCGATGGCATACTGCGCGATCGATACATCCTCATAGTGCTGCAGGTTGAAATAGCCGCCGTTCCCAGTAGGGATGTAAAGCGAAAAAGTCAGGTTGTAGACCCCTGATGTCTTGTTACCGAGCTTCAGCAATAGATCGGCGGGACCCCCGTTGGTCGCACTGGTGGAAATGATGCCAAGGCTGTTCACGCCGCTCTGCGCAAAGGCACTGGATATGGGCGCATCCTCGGAGCCTCCGGGATCGGCGCTCCATGTGCTCCAGTGCTCCCCGTTGGATTGAGCGATCATATCGCCATCCGCGTAGGATTCGAAATCGTCCGTGTAGAGGACGCTTTGCGCCGCCAACATGCAAGGCACTGAAAAGAGAGAAACGAGTATTGCTTTTTTCATGGGGTTATGGTTTTGAAGTTGAGTAAATATAAGTCATGTTTCTGATCCAGCCATTTGAATGGAGTTAAAATTATCGACAAAGGGGCCGAAGAAGCCGACACCGTGTTATGCAGACCACCGACGATGACGAACACTGCATATGGCATCCGTCAGTTGTTGGAGTGCACTTGGGTTGCTCTATATCAGTGATCAACGGATGATCTTAGCCGTCCATGTAGCTCCACTGATGTCCGTAAGAAGCAATCGGTATTCGCCTTGCGCCAGTCCGGAGAAGGCATCATCCATCACATGTAGTTCTGCCTTCGCGCCGAGCGGTAGGATCAAGCTGTGCGCACCAGGCTTCACTTTGGCCACGTATGCGTTGTGGATGTTCTCCTGGGGGAATTGCGATAGCGCGGTGCCAGCCAGTTCCAGCACCGCTTCACCGGCCGCGTCCAGCACCGCCAAGCCGATCATGAACGAACCATAGACATCGGCGCCCTCCACCCGTTGCACGGTGAACGTAAGCATCTTGCCGCTGAGCGTAGCATCGTGGATCTCCACGCGCGGCTTCACGGACATGTTGTGCAACGTGCCCCAGACGCCGCCATGGAAGATCTGATTGGTGGCGAGCGAGATGAAGAGGATGGCCAACGAACCGGCGCGCACCACGGGCCGCAAGCGACCGTTGAAAGCGTCGATAGGTCCTGATCCCGCCCAGAGGAACCAGCGCTTGCGCGTGATGCCGAAGTCCTTCTTCATCATCCAACCGTCCACGGAATAAGCGGCGCTGCCGGTGAGGAACAGCGTGAAGCCTGCGGCCAGCCCAAGGATGCCGATCTGCCATTCGTCCAAGCAGGTGGTGCCGATCCAGCCCGATCCCAATAGGATCCCCATAGCTAAGCCAAAGACGGCCACGCTCATGGCCCGTGTGAACAGCCCGAACATCAGGAAAAGACCCGCAATGCCCTCGATGATGGTGAAAGCCACCATGTTCCACCACAAGAGGTCCGGGTTGCTTACCAAGTGGTCGATCAAAGGCTTGATCAGCAAGGCATTCGGGAGGAAGTGGTTGAACTTCTCACCGATATAGCCTGAGGTCCCGACATCCAACTTATTCTCCAAACCCACCCTTCTCCAAAAGGCCGAGAAGTAGGTCCACCCAACCACGAGACGCAGGGCCAGCGTGAAAAGCCCGGCGGAATTGAAAAAGCGCGAAGAGGTATTCGTGGTTGCGTTCATGCTACGATCTTTAATGGTCTAAAATGCTTGAACTAGGAAGGTCGCCCTTTCGTGCCGAACAACAATGGCTAAGCGAATACTTCATTCAAACAGGACTACAAGAGCTCCGGGAACGAGTTTCACAAGATGTTCAAAGTGGTATGCTCCAACCGTTGTGGTCTTACGCTTGCCCTGACCAATTTGCGGAGTGACTTCACGGTGGATCAACTGTCATAGGCGACAGAGGCGCAGTCCATAATAGGCCCGACTCACGGGTTATCTTTGCCACCCTTCAAAAACCGGCATGAACAAGCGTTTCCCGCAGTACGATGAGTTGGACCTGCCGAAGCTGGCGGCGGATATCCTGAAGCAGTGGGAGGCTGAGGACACGTTTGGTAAAAGCTTGGAGCTGCGCAAGGACGCGCCACCGTTCGTTTTCTATGAAGGTCCGCCCAGTGCCAACGGCCTACCGGGCATCCACCACGTGATGGCTCGCACGATCAAGGACATCTTCTGCCGCTTC
The DNA here is from genome assembly GCA_016719225.1 of Flavobacteriales bacterium. Classification (GTDB taxonomy): domain Bacteria; phylum Bacteroidota; class Bacteroidia; order Flavobacteriales_F; family PHOS-HE28; genus PHOS-HE28. The sequence continues at coordinate 74,332 of JADKAN010000002.1, forward strand.
CAAACGCAGCAGGGTATGCGCGTGGACCGCAAGGCGGGCTGGGATACGCACGGGCTTCCCGTGGAACTCGGCGTGGAGAAGGAGCTCGGCATCACCAAGGAGGACATCGGCAAGAGCATCTCCGTGGAGGACTACAACCGCAAGTGCAAGGAGGCGGTGATGCGCTACACGGACGTATGGAACGACCTGACGAAGCGCATTGGGTTCTGGCTCGATATGGAGCACCCTTACGTCACCTACAAGACGCCCTACATCGAAAGCGTATGGTGGCTGTTGAAGCAGCTCCACGAGAAGGACCTCTTGTACAAGGGCTACACGATCCAGCCGTATTCACCCGCCGCGGGCACCGGCCTTAGCAGCCACGAGCTCAACCAGCCCGGCACCTACAAGCCGATGAAGGACACGACCGCCGTGGCCATGTTCAAGGTGATCCGGAACGAGCAAAGCGAGTTCCTGTTCTCCAACTCCCCTTCTCCCTCGGAGAAGGGGCAGGGGGATGAGGGCGTATTCATCCTCGCTTGGACCACCACGCCGTGGACGCTGCCCAGCAATACCGCGCTCACCGTTGGCCCGAAGCTGGAATATGCGCGGATCAAGACCTTCAACCCGTACACGCACGAACCGAACACCGTGGTACTGGCGAAGTCGCGCGTGTCGGCCTACTTCAACGAGAAGAACAAGGACGGATCCTTCGAGGACTACAAGGGCGACGGCAAGAACATCCCTTGGACGCTCGACGGTGAGTTCTTTGGTCACCAGCTGGAAGGGATCCGCTACGAGCAATTACTGGACTTCGCCCAGCCCAATGATGGGGATGCCTTCAAAGTGATCGGCGGTGATTTCGTCACTACGGAGGACGGCACCGGCGTGGTACACACCGCACCCAGCTTCGGCGCGGATGACATGCGCGTGGCCCGACAGCACGGCATCGGCTCTCTCACGCTGGTGGACATGCAAGGCCGCTTCACCAAGGAGATGGGCGCCTTCGCTGGGAAGTATGTGAAGAACGAATACTACCCGGAAGGCACCGCACCGGAAAAGAGCGTTGACGTGGAGATCTCCATCCTGTTGAAGGAGATGGGCCGCGCCTTCAAGGTGGAGAAGTACGAGCACAATTATCCGCATTGCTGGCGCACCGATAAGCCCATCCTCTACTATCCGCTGGACAGCTGGTTCGTGCGCAGCACCGCCAAGAAGGAACGGATGGTGGAACTGAACAAGACCATCACCTGGAAGCCCGAAAGCACTGGCACGGGCCGCTTCGGAAATTGGCTGGAGAACCTCCAGGACTGGAACCTCAGCCGCAGCCGCTATTGGGGGATCCCGCTGCCCATCTGGCGCACTGCGGATGGCGACGAGGAGCTCTGCATCGGCACATTGTCGCAACTGAAAACGGAGATCGCGCGCGCCATCAAGGCGGGTGTGATGGCCGAAGATCCGCTGAAGGACTTCGACACGGAACACCCTTCCGCTTCTCAGTACGAGCACATCGACCTGCACAAGCCCTACGTGGACCGCATCACGCTGGTAAGCCCCGGAGGCAAGCCGATGAAGCGCGAGAGCGACCTCATCGATGTGTGGTTCGACAGTGGCAGCATGCCCTATGCACAATGGGGCTTGGATTATGAAAAGCTGAAGGCGGGCGATGCACGGCCGTTCAACGCACCTTTCGATGTCAGCTATCCGGCGGATTTCATCGCCGAGGGCGTGGACCAAACACGCGGCTGGTTCTACACGATGCACGCCATCAGCACGCTCGTGTTCGATCAGGTGGCCTACAAGGCTGTGGTGAGCAATGGCCTGGTGCTGGACAAGAACGGCCAGAAGATGAGCAAGCGCCTCGGCAATGCCGTGGACCCCTTCAAGACGCTGGACGCTTACGGGGCCGATGCCGTGCGTTGGTACATGATCAGCAACGCGCAGCCTTGGGACAACCTGAAGTTCGACGCCGAAGGCATCACCGAAGTGCAGCGTAAATTCTTCCGCGCGCTCTTCAACACCTATGGCTTCTTCGCGCTCTATGCCAACATCGACGGCTTCGACGTGAAGACCGCGCCGGTGCCGATGGCCAAGCGCACGGAGATGGACCGCTGGGTGCTTTCCCGCTTGAACAGCCTCCTTGTACAAGTGCAGGAGGCTTACGACACCTACGAGCCCACGCAGGCCGCACGTGCCATCCAGGATTTCGTGGTGGAGGACCTCAGCAACTGGTACGTCCGCCTGAACCGCCGCCGTTTCTGGAAAGGCGAGCAGGGCGACGACAAGAACGCAGCCTTCCAAACGCTGCACCGCTGCCTCGAAGTGGTGGCCATGCTCAGCGCACCCATCGCACCGTTCTTCAGCGATAGGCTGTATCGCGACCTTACCGGAGGAAGTGTACACCTGAGCGATTGGCCGAAGGCTGATAAAGCCTTGATCGATACCGTGCTGGAAAAGCGCACGGCATTGGCGCAACGACTCACGTCCTTGGTGCTTTCCATCCGTAAGAAGGAGGGCCACCGTGTGCGCCAGCCGCTGCGCAAAGTGATGGTGCCCGTGCTGGACGATGCCATGCGCAACGACCTCGATGCCATCCGCGATCTGGTCCTCAGCGAAGTGAACGTGAAGGAACTGGTGATGCTCGATCCCAGCGAGAGCAAACTCACCAAGAAGATCAAGCCCGACTTCAAGAAGCTCGGTGCACGCCTCGGGAAGCGTATGAAGTCCGCTGCAGCCGCCATCAATGGCTTCGATCAGGAGCGTATTGCGGAACTGGAAAGAGAGGGCCTTATTGTGCTATCAGTCGACGATGAGCCGTTGGAGATACTGCTTGAGGAAGTGGATATTTCGGCGGAAGATGTACCTGGGCTGAGCGTGGCCAGCGAGGGCGGACTCACCGTGGCGGTCGACATCGAACTGGACGATGAATTGCTCCAAGAAGGCATGGCCCGCGAGTTGGTGAGCCGCATCCAAACGCTCCGGAAGGAGAGTGGACTGGAGGTGATGGACCGCATCCAATTACATATCCAACGGAACGGGGGAGGAGCCTTCGAACAGGCGGTGCAGGCGCATGCGGGGCATATTCTGGCCGAAACGCTGGCCTTGACACCTCAGGACCAGTTACTTGTTTCAAAAATGGAGGCCAGCTACGGCCCGGCGACGGAGGTGGAGCTTGAAGGCATCGGGAAATGCCTGTTAGCCTTGGCCAAAGCGAGCGCCTGAGGCGGGGAATTCCCTATATTCGCGCACCAAAATTCAAAAGGGGACCGCCATGGCAAAGAAAAAGCCCACATCCAAGCCGGCCAAAAAGGTAGCTGCAAAGCCGCTAGCGAAGAAAGCCGCTGTGAAAAAGGCATCCCCTGCGAAAACGCCATCCACAAAGAAGGCGGCCGTGAAAAAGCCGTCCAAGCCCATCCAGAAAGTGGCACCGAAGAAAGCGGCATCCGCAAAAAAAGCCGTGCCGGCCAAGAAAGCCGTTAAGTCGGCTTCTCCGAAGAAATCAGCTCAGAAACCAAGCGCTCCCGTGAAGAAAGCTCCCGTGAAAGCCGCTCCGAAAAAGGCAGTGGCTAAGAAAGTAGAAACGATAAAGAAGGGGTTACCTACCAAGAAAGCCGTGTCCGCCCCAACGGCGGCCCCGGCCAAGGTGGCCCCGCCTAAAGCCGAAGCTCCAAAACCCAAGCGGCGCAACCGGCCAAGCCGGGCCAAGGGCGCAATGTCCTCTGAGCCCAAAACACCTTCCCGCCCATTGGTAACGCAGGGTGCCGGCCCCATCATGCCTCGGGTAACCCCTATGGTGAAGAAGCATGTGAGCACCTTGGAGGCCGGTGACAAGGATCGTTACACCGATCAGGACCTGGAAGAGTTCCGCAGTATTATCAACACTAAGCTGGAGGAAGCCCGGAAGGACTATGATCTGCTCAAGCAAACCTTGGCGAACACGGACAACAACGGCACCGAGGACACCAGTCCGTCATTCAAGATGATCGAGGATGGCAGCGAGACCCTCGGCCGCGAGGAAACCGCCCAGCTGGCCGGCCGCCAGGAGAAGTTCATCAAGCACTTGGAGGATGCGCTTCTGCGGATCCGCAACAAGACCTACGGTATTTGCCGCGTTACCGGCAAGCTGATCAGCAAAGAGCGTTTGCGTTTGGTGCCCCATGCCACGTTGAGCATCGAGGCCAAGCAGCAAATGGGCAGTTAAGCGCCGCAACGCAGGAGTCCCGTGAAGCGTCCGCTGTTGATCATCCTGGCCGTGCTGGTCGCGGACCAATTGCTCAAGTTCTGGGTGAAGCTGGGTTTCTTCCTGGGTGAGTCCATTCCACTTTTCGGACAAGGCCATACATGGGCCTACCTGCAGTTCGTGGAGAACAAGGGCATGGCCTTCGGCCTGGAGTTCGGTGGTGAGTTCGGCAAAGTGGCCCTTACGCTTTTCCGGATGGTGGCCGTGGTCGGTATCGGCTACCTGCTGTGGACGGCGGTAAAAGCCGGGCGCCGCAAGAGCTTGGTGATCAGCTTGGCGCTGATCTTCGCCGGGGCGATGGGCAACATCCTTGACAGTGCGTTCTACGGGCTGATCTTCGATGCTAGTACGCCGTTCCAAAAAGCCGTTCTCTTTCCCGTGGAAGGCGGGTACGCCTCCTTTCTGCACGGTGCGGTAGTGGACATGTTCTACTTCCCCATCGTGCAGAGCCATTTCCCACAATGGATGCCGATCTGGGGAGGTGAGGAGTTCGAATTTTTCCGGCCTGTGTTCAACATCGCCGATGCGGCTATCAGCGTTGGCGTAGTGATGCTGATCCTGGTGCAGAACTCCGAAGAGCGCGGTGCACGCAAAGTGGAAAAAGAGAATAAAGTGGAGGTGCCGCCGGTTGATCAACCTGTCAGCTGACCTTCGCCGCCGTTTTGAACACGCGGTCCGCAATTAGCATTTCAGCGATCTGAACAGCATTGGTGGCCGCGCCCTTCCGCAGGTTATCCGCCACCACCCACATGTTCAATGTGTTGGGCTGGCTTTCATCGCGGCGCAGGCGGCCCACGAAAACAGCATCCTTACCGTTGGCGTGAAGCGGCATCGGATAAGCGTCCATCGTAGGGTTGTCCACTAACTCCACACCGGGGGCCTGGCTCAATAACCTGCGCACTTCGGTCATGTCGAAATCGGTCGCGAACTGCACGTTCACCGCTTCACTGTGGCCGCCGGTAACCGGAACACGCACCGCCGTGGCGGTTACACGGATCGCGGGGTCGAGGATCTTCTTCGTCTCCCACGTCAGCTTCATCTCCTCCTTCGTGTAGCCGTTATCCAGGAACTCATCACAGCGCGCCAGCACATTCCCGTTGATGGGGTAGGGATACGCGCGTTCGCCTTCCCGTCCGTTGCGTTCATCATCCAACTGCTTCACGGCCTTCATACCGGTGCCTGTTACGCTCTGGTAGGTGCTCACCACTACGCGCTCCACGGTATATCGGGCGTGCAAAGGAGCTAAGGCCATTACAAGTTGGATCGTGCTGCAATTGGGATTCGCGATGATCCCGCCCTTGGAAAAGTCGGTGGAAGAGAGAAGCTTGCCATTGATCTCCGGAACGATCAACAACTTGTCCGCGTCCATACGCCAAGCGCTGCTGTTGTCGATCACGATCGTACCCACATCCGCGAACTTCGGGGCCCATTCCAAAGAGGTACCACCACCTGCGGAAAAAAGAGCGAGATCGGGTCTTTCCTTCACGGCCTCTTCCATGCCGATGACGGATATTTCCTTTCCGTTATAACGAACCGTTCTGCCGATACTGCCAGCCGTCGCCACGGGGAGTAACGTATCGATCCTGTCCGAAAATCGCTCCTCCAGAACCTTCAACATCACACCGCCCACCATACCGGTGGCGCCAACAACTGCAACCTTCATTTGCCTTGTGGATTTGTCGCCTTGCCAAAACTACTACCTTTCCTTCCTTGACCCTCCTCATGCCACACGCTCTCCATCCCTTTCATCCGTTCATCGCCGCACTTTTTCTCGGCCTTTCCGCCCAAGCCCAGTTCACTGATGATTTTTCCGACGGCGACTTCACCACGGCTCCGGCATGGAGCGGGGATGATGCTCTTTTCACCGTTGCTTCCGGACAATTGCGCTCCAATACGGGAACGCTTTCCGCTGCCGCCACTTACTACCTGAGCACGCCCTCCACACTTGCGGCCAATGCACAATGGGAGTTCTTCATCAACCTGAAGTTCGCCACTTCGGGCGCTAATTACGTGGACATCTACTTGATGAGCGATGTGCAAAGCCTGGCAACACCCGCTAACGGCTACTTCGTACGCCTCGGGGAGACCGCGGACCACGTCACATTGAACAAGATGGTCGGTGGTACGGCCACACTACTGGTTTCCAGTCCGGACGGCATTGTGAACAGCAGCACTGACAATCCGTTCCGCATCAAGGTGACGCGTGATGCTGCAGACCAATGGACGCTGTTCTACGATGATGGCAACACGGGGATATTCACCAATGCCGGTGCGGCCACTGATGCTGCTATCACCACGAGTGCCTACTTCGGCATCCGCATCGTTCAAAGCACGGCGGCCTCCGTGGTCAACAACCATTATTTCGACGACTTTTCAGCGGGTCCGATCATACTGGACATCACCCCGCCAACCATCGTTTCCGCAACGGTGACGGATGATCAACACGTGGACCTGCTTTTCAACGAGCCGGTGGAACAGGCTTCCGCCGAGGACGTCAATAACTACGGCTTGACGCCTACCAACAGTATCGCTATTGCATCGAGGGATGCATCCAACCTTGCCTTGGTACACTTCACGCTCGCCTCCGCTATGCAGAACGGCATCACGAACACGCTTGCGGTTAATGGCGTGCAGGACCTCGCAGGCAATGCCATCGTGAATGGTACGGTCAACTTCACCTACTCCGTAATAGCGCCCGCCCAACCCGGGAACGTGGTGATGAATGAGCTGATGCCGGACCCGGACCCCGCAGTGGGCTTGCCTGCAGGTGCCGAATACATTGAGCTGTTCAACACCACTACGGACCAGACGTTCGACCTGACCGGATGGAAAATCACCGATGGAAGTACCACGGGCACGTTACCAACGGTACAGATCGCGCCAGGCGGCTTTGTGATCCTTGCCAGTACGTCCACGGCGGCCCTGTTCACGGGCTTCGGAACGGTGGTGGGCGTACCGTCATTCCCTTCACTGAACAATGATGGGGACCCGATGCAACTGTGGGATGCCAACGGCACGACCATCGATGCGGTCACCTATTCCTCAACTTGGTACAACGACCCGGCGAAAAGCAGCGGGGGCTGGTCCCTGGAAAGGATCGACCCCTTTACGCCTTGCTCCAGCGCCAGCAATTGGACCGCCTCTAGCGGCGCGCTCGGAGGAACGCCGGGTGCACAGAACAGCGTCTTCGCGATCTTGAACGACACCACGCCACCAACCCTGGCACAGGTATTCGTGATCGACAGCGTTACCGTGGACCTCCTGTTCAGCGAAACAATGGACGCCGCTTCGTTGCTGTCGGGTACCTACTTGATCGAGCCAGCGCTCGCCATCACCAACGTGGCAGTGATCGCTCCGGACCGGGTGCGCCTCACGTTGGCCGTGGAACTGGTGGAAGGCCAGTTGCAAACGATCACCGTCACCGGTGTGAGCGACTGTCCGGGCAATGCGATCGGATCAGGGAATGCGACGACTTTTGCCCAGCCGCAAGCCATCCTGGCAGGCGATGTGGTGATCAACGAGGTCTTGTACGACCCCCGCGGAACGGGCAGCGATTTCATCGAGCTCTACAACCGTTCGCAGAAGGTGGTCAGCTTGGCCGGGCTGCAATTGGCAAACATCAATGCCGACAAACGGTTGATCACGGCGGATGCTTTCCTCCTCCTTCCCGGGCAATATGTGGCCATCGCCACCAACCCGGCAAACGTGCTCACCAATTATCCGCTGGGCCGCGCCGATCGGATGTTGCAGATGGCGCTACCGACGTTCAATAATGGAAGTGGCAGGGTGGTCTTCCTCGGCGCGGCCGGTGATACCCTCGACCTGTTCAACTACAACGACGCACTCCAGTTCGCCCTGCTGAAAAGCGTGGATGGAGTGAGCCTTGAGCGCGTAAACCCGGACCGGCCTACCAGTGATAACAGTAACTGGCACAGCGCGGCGGAGGATGTCGGTTTCGCCACGCCCGGATATCAAAATTCACAGTTCGCGCCCTCGCCTACCGCCAGTGGTAGCATCTCCATCGATCCCGCCATATTCTCCCCCGACAACGATGGCTACCAGGACGTGCTCACCATTGCCTACCAGTTTGATGAGCCGGGTTTTGTGGGGACAATGAAAGTCTTCGACATCGCGGGCCGGGAGGTGCGCACGCTTTTAAACAACGAGCTGCTCGGCACCAGTGGTGCAATATCGTGGGATGGCATCATGGACGGCAACGACCTCGCACGGATCGGGCCGTACATCATCTACATGGAGGCGTACGACCTGGCGGGCAACGTGGAGAAGTTCAGGAAGTCGGTGGTACTCGCGCACAGACTCTGAGCTTTTACAGCAACGACGCGGTAAAGAGGTTGTTAGTTGTTCGTCCGATACGTATCGGACGTCAGTTGTCCGGCTTCAATTCACCCTTCAGGAAAGGCGCTACTCCATCGTCGCGCCTGACAACAGACAACTGACAATAGCACAATCGGCTCAGCCAGCGTACGACCGTTCAACCCGCTTCATCGGCTCCTTCTCGAAGTGCTTGGGATCCTTCACCTTGGTCGGGTGCGTGGCGTGGTACTCGAACTCATCGCGGAAGTGGCGGATGGCCGCGGCCACGGGCCATGCCGCGGCGTCGCCGAAGGGGCAGATAGTGTTCCCCTCGATGCGGCGCTGAACGTCCCACAGCAGGTCGATATCGTCGGTACGGGCGAGACCATGCTCGAAGCGGTAGAGGATCTTTTCCATCCAGCCGGTGCCCTCGCGGCAGGGACTGCACTGGCCACAGCTTTCGTGATGGTAGAAGCGCGAGTGGTTCCACGTACTGCGTACGATGCAGGCCGTGTCGTTGAAGACGTAGAAGCCGCCTGAGCCAAGCATGCTGCCGGTCTGGAAGCCACCGTCGCTGAGGCTTTCGTAGGTCATCAGGCGCGTCTCGAACTTCGCCGTGCGGAAGAGTAGCTCCGCAGGCAGGATCGGTACGGAGCTCCCCCCGGGGATGCAGGCCTTCAACGGCCTTCCACCACTTACGCCGCCGCAGTATTCATCGCTGTTAAGGAACTCCTCAACCGGAACGCCGAGCTCGATCTCATAAACGCCTGGCTTATTAATATGCCCGCCCGCGCTGATAAGCTTGGTGCCGGTGCTCCTTCCGACGCCGATCTTGGCATACTCCTCGCCGCCGTCATTCACGATGGGGACCACCGCGCAGATCGTCTCCACGTTGTTCACAACCGTTGGCCGGCCGTAGAGACCTTTCACCGCAGGGAAGGGTGGTTTGATACGTGGGTTGCCCCGCTTGCCTTCAAGGCTTTCCAGCAATGCGGTTTCTTCTCCACAGATGTAGGCGCCTGCGCCGGTGTGTACGTGCACATCCAAGTCGAAGCCGCTGCCAAGGATATTCTTCCCGAGCCAGCCGGCAGCATATGCCTCTGCGATGGCCTGCTCCAGGATCCGAGCAACGTAGAAATATTCACCGCGGATGTAGATGTACGAAGTGTTCGCGCCCATGGCGAAGCAGCTCGGGATGATCCCCTCGATCAAGAGGTGGGGTATCTTCTCCATCAAGTATCTGTCCTTGAAGGTGCCCGGCTCGCTTTCGTCCGCGTTCACCACCAAATAACGGGGTACGCCCTCGGGCTTGGCCAGAAAGCTCCACTTCATTCCCGTGGGGAAGCCGGCACCGCCGCGGCCACGCAGTCCGCTCTTTTTCACTTCTTCCAACACCGCCTCCGGCGACATGGACTTCAGCGCTTTCTCCACGCTACGGTAACCACCGTTGGCGCGATAGGCCTCAAGTCCGCGGATCCCTGGCTTGTCAATATGCTCTAAGAGAAGTTTGCGGGACATCAGAGAGTAGGGTTTTTCACCACAGAGGCACAGAGGCACAGAGAGGTTTGTACCGCGGAAAATGCATCGGAGAGGACACGCACTGACCTGACTTCGGCAAGTGTGAGCTGCGTATTTACACCTCCCATTGTAGTCTGACAATCGTGGACCGAAAAATGACAACTGCTCATCGGTCCGTGTAGTTATCGCGCTCGGGTTGCATGCGCAGCTTTTCGATCAGATCATCCACCTTCTCAGGTGTGAGGTGCTCATGGTACTTGGCGCCGCACTGCAACATCGGCGCGGTTCCACAGCTGCCCAGGCATTCCACGGTCTTCAAGGAGAAAAGGCCGTCCTCCGTGGTGCCGCCGGGTTTGATGCCGAGCCGCTTTTCGATGTGCGCCACCACATCGTCCGCACCACGCAACATGCACGGCACGGTGTGGCAGACCTCCAACACGTGCTTGCCCATGGGGTGCAGGTTGTACATGCTGTAGAATGTGGCCACTTCGTAGACCTCGATGTACTGGATCTGGAGCAGTTTCGCCACGGCGTCCATCGCGGGCACGCTGAGCCAACCCTTGTTCTCCGTTTGCGCGATGTGCAGGAGGGGCAGCATGGCGCTCTTGGAGTGGTCCGCAGGATAGCGTCCAATTATGGTGCGGCATTCCGCGAGGGCCTCTTCCGTGAAGATGAAAGGCGCTACGCCTTCGGTGGCGTTATGTGGTCTGTTGGCGTGTTCCATCAGGCGTCGAGTTCACCGGCGATCACGTTCATGCTGCTCATGGTGAGGATGGCATCGCTGAGCATGCCACCCTTGATGATCTCCGGGTAGGCTTGGTAATAGATGAAGCAGGGGCGGCGGAAATGCACGCGGAACGGCGCACGCCCGCCGTCGCTTACGACGTAGTAGCCGAGTTCGCCGTTGCCGCCTTCCACACAGTGGTAGACTTCGCCTACGGGTACTTCCACCTCACCCATCACTATCTTGAAGTGGTAGATCAAGGCCTCCATGTCGTTGTAAACCTCCTGTTTCGGCGGCAATACCCAGTGGGGCACGTCTGCGTGGTAGGTGGTCTTATCGGTCATTTTGTCCAGCTTCTCCAGCGCTTGGCGGACGATGGAGATGCTCTGGCGCATTTCCTCCTGCCGGACCGTGAAGCGGTCGTAGACATCGCCGCTCTTCCCGATGGGGATCTTGAAGTCGAAATCCTCGTAACTGCTGTAGGGGTCGGCCACGCGCACGTCGTAATCCACACCGGCAGCCCGGAGATTAGGCCCCGTGAATCCATAGGCCAAGGCACGTTCGGCGGAGATGGGTCCACAGTTGATGCAACGGTCCATGAAGACGCGGTTGCGGACCAGCAGCTTGTCGAACTCGACCAGCGCGGCGGGCAATTCCTTGATGATGGCACGGGTGCGTTCCCAAGCGAGATCGCTGAAATTCCGTTCGAAACCACCGATACGGCCCATGTTGGTGGTGAGGCGTGCGCCGCAGATCTCTTCGTAGATCTCGTAGATACGCTCCCGCCACTGGTAGTAATAAAGGAACGGCGTTGTAGCACCGGCATCCTGGCTGATGATCGTATTGCAGATGATATGGTCCGTGATCCGCGACAGCTCCATGATGATCACGCGCATGTACTCCACACGCTTGGGCAGGTCGATCCCGAGCAGTTTTTCCACCGCCATGTGCCAGCCCATGTTGTTGATGGGCGCACTGCAGTAGTTCATCCGGTCGGTGAGGGTGGGGATCTGGTAGAAAGGCCTGCGCTCACAGATCTTCTCAAAGGCCCGATGGATGTAACCGATGGTCTGCTCCGTTTCAAGGATGATCTCCCCGTCCAGCGTGAGCACGTTCTGGAAGATGCCGTGCGTGGCGGGGTGCGTAGGGCCGAGATTGAGCGTGGTGAGCTCGTTGAGATTGCCGCCAGCGGCAAAGTCATCCTTCCACATATCCACGGGTGCTTTATGCTCGCTCATCGTCCGAAGAAGGTGTCGTTCTTGTCCTCGCGCGTGGGGTCCTCCAGCGGATAATCCTTGCGCATGGGGAATGCGGGGAAGTCCTCCATGTTGAGGATGCGTTTCAGGTTCGGGTGGCCGGTAAAGTGGAGCCCGAAGAAGTCGTAAGCTTCGCGTTCCATCCAGTTCGCCGTTGGCCAGAGGTCGGTCGCGGTGGGTAGTGTGGCGTCCTTCATAGAGACGAAGGTTTTCACGCGGATACGATGCCCATTGCGCATGCTGTGCAGGAAATACACAGCGCCCAGCTCCAGTTCCAACCCCGGGAAGTGCATGCCGCACAGTGAAGTAAGGAAGTTGAAGTCGAGTTCGTCGCGAAGGAGCGAGAGCACCTCGTGGATCTTCTCCTTCGGCACCACATAGACCATGGTGTCATAGAGGCGCTCGTGAGTGACGGCATCCGCGCCGAACCGCTCGATGAGCCGGTCGGTGGTGAGCTGGTCACGTTCTGTTTTTATGGTGAATGCTGGCACGGCTCAGTCGATCTTGTACTTGGTGAGCAGGTCCTCGTATTCCTTGCTGTAGCGGCGGCGGAGGCTTTCGTTCTGGGCGAGTTCCTGGATCTTCAGGATGCCATCGATCACTTGCTCAGGGCGGGGCGGGCAACCGGGGATGTAGACGTCCACGGGGATCACACGGTCAATGCCTTGGAGCACGCTGTAGCTGTCGAAAATGCCCCCACTGCTGGCGCAGGCGCCCATGCTTAACACCCATTTCGGCTCGGCCATCTGGGTGTAGACCTCGCGGAGCACCGGCCCCATTTTTTTCGCGATGGTGCCCATCACCATCAGCAGGTCGCTTTGGCGGGGGCTGAAGCTTAAGCGTTCCATGCCGAAGCGGCTGAGGTCGTAGTGCGAGCTCATGGTGCTCATGAACTCGATACCGCAGCAACTGGTAGCGAAGGGCAACGGCCAGAGGCTGTTCTTGCGTGCCAGGCCGATCACCTTGTCCGCGTTGGTGGCGAAGAAACCCGTGCCGGCGTGCCCGGGAGGCGCATCCACAAAGGTGGGCTTCTCCCGCTTGGGGACCTGTTCGATCTGTTCTTTTTTGTCGCTCATTGTTGTTGCGTCTTCGATGGGATGCGGGCGTGACATTTCACGCCCCTATTCCCATTTCAGGGCGCCTTTCTTGACCACATAGAAAAAACCCGCCAACACAAAGCCGATGAACACCAGCATCTCAACGAAGCCGAACAAGCCCAATGCCTTGAAATTCACCGCCCAAGGGTAGAGGAAGATGATCTCCACGTCGAAGATCACGAAGAGTATGGCGATCAGGAAGTACTTCACCGAGAAAGGTGCGCGGGCGTTGCCCGTCTGCTCGATCCCGCACTCGAAGCTCTCGTCCTTTTGCTTGCCGGAACGCTTGGGACCGGCCCACGCCGCTGCTCCCAAAGCCACGCCCACGAAGCCGGCGGCAATGAGGAACTGGAGGATCACCGGGAAGTAGTCGTGAGGGGAGCTCATGTGTCCTTGAAATTCCGTGCGAACCTACGGGTGCGCGGTCGTTCGTGCAAAGGTAACGGTCAGGGCTTGGTTTCTCGGATTCACCGTCATCCTATGTTCTCAGGTACATACCTCCTCCCGTGAAGCACGAAGGAGGTTTCCAATTTCTTATTTCCGCTCCGGGACTCCCTCTTGCGCTCGTATGCCACAGCGGACCAATAAGCAACAACTAGGATGGTATATGGAGTATGGCAAAGCCCATTGATCAGCCGTTTAGCATCGGGACCGACCACCGGTTAAGAGCGGAGGCAAAATTTCATATTGGATATGACCTCATCGGGTCAGGCGGGATCTTACCGCCCCACTACGTGCATCAGCGTGGAAGGCACATAAAGGGACTTACGCGGTGGGTCGGAAATGCGATCCCACCAGCGCGGTGCAACAAAGCAGGACCGTGAAGAGGTAACGTTTTGACCGGCTGTTCAGCCAGTTGGGGTCGCAGTGTTCAGTGGTCCACGTGCTCCATGGAAATGATGCTGTCCACCACATAGGTGCTGTAGCCGCGCCACGGCAAGCGGCCCAGGTATTCCTTGTAATGCAGGTTGAACCGGTTGCCGCTGTTGGCCATCAGCTGCTCAGCGACCTGCTTGTCCTCCACGGAAAATTCAAATTCGTACGAATTGATAGCACCGCTCTGCGAACGGATGCCGCTTTGTATCAGTTTACCCTCATAGGTCTTGAAAACAAAGCCCTTCTTTACCACGTAGTTCAGCTCCCCGGATTTGGCACCTTCGCCGAATACCCGGAAATAGCGGAACCAGCCGCCTGCGATGAGCACCAACAGGAGCACCAGTAATATCCTCTTGAAGATCTTCATGGTGGATGAAAAGTTGTGCCGAAGGTAGGCGAGGCCATCGTGTCCGCTCTGCGTGGCTGGCTGAATTGGCGGGCGGCCGCTTTCATCACCGCCGTAATACCTTCGCGGCATGGAGCCCGAACGCAACCTTGGTCGCTTCCTTATGGGCTATTTCTTTCGTGGCCTTTTGCTGGTCGTGCCGGTGGCGGTCATCTCCATGGTGGCGTTCGAAGCACTGCGCTGGCTGGACCAGATCGTGAAAGTGGACGTCCCCGGCCTGGGCATCCTGATCATTCTCAGCAGCATCATCGTGATCGGCTGGCTCGGTTCCACCTTTTTGTACCAGCGATTGGCCGAGATCGGTGATGATCTGCTACGGCGCGTTCCCTTCCTAAAGACTGTTTACGACGCGTTAAAGGACCTGATGGAAGGCCTGGTGGGCAGCAAGAAGAAATTCGACCGCCCGGTACTGGTCACGCCATTGGATGGGTCCGGTTTGGCGCAGTTGGGCTTTTTGACGCAAGAGGATCTTTCCCATCTGGGCATCGACAGAACGCACGTCGCGGTTTATGTGCCTTACAGCTTCGCATGGAGTGGACGGCTATTCATCGTTCCCGCAAGCAGCGTAACGCCGGTGGATGCCAAGGCGGCGGAGGTGATGAAGTTCATCCTGAGCGGCGGCGTAACACGGGTGGATGAAGAATGAGGACGTTCCTGGCATTCACGCTTTGCATGTCCGCCTGCATCCATGTTGCACGGGCCCAAGAACCGTTCACACCTGTGATGGGTGCCTACCAGTACAGCAATGGCGTGCATCCGGTGATCACTGCGGTCTTCCCCGGTGCGGAGTTGCGCACGGTGAATAGCTTTTGGAAAGAACAACTGCGCTCCATCAGTACCAAAGTGCTGGACAAGAAGGAACTCATTGGGGAGGCTGCGCGTATTCCCTCCGCTTCATCGGACACCTTGCGCATACTCATCAAAAGCGAACAGGGACGCGGCTCGAAGGACGTGGTGACGCACATCGCCTTTCTGACCAACAAGGGTTATGTGGCACCGGATAGCCCTGAACGGGAGGTAAAGGGTTGCACGGAATGGGTGCGTGCCAGTTCAGTGGATCTTTTGAAGCAGGTGGCGCGGCAGAACCTGGAAGTGGGGCAACGGGACCTGGAACGTGAACAGCAAAAGCTCGACATGCTCAAGCGCGACCTGCAGCGCACGGAAGAGAATCTGCGAAAGGCCCAGCAGCGGGGTGAAGCCGCCAAAAATGAAAAGGCCGAGATGGATTCAATGCTTGCCTTGCCCACCATCCCCATAAAAACCGCGACAGATAGCATTGGTGCCACCGAAGAGCTGAAACAACAGGCCAAGGATCGCGCCAGGCAGAGCGAGCGGTCCGACCGTGCCGAACGCACGGGCACCGCAATGACCAAGAAGGAGGATGACCTTCGCTGGACCATCAAGAAGAACAAAGAAGATCAGGTAAAGCAGGTTGACGCCGTTACGAAGCAGCAGGAAGTCGTGAACGGGCTGAAGCGCGACTTGGACGCTGTCCGATAGGATCGAATGGTCTCATCCTCGATCGATCCACAAGGCGTTCAGCGGAGGAATGCCCTGCTGTTGCTTCACCTCACCGTTTTCATTTGGGGCTGGACGGGCATCCTCGGCAAATGGATCGATCAGAGCGCGTTGCAGATCGTTTACATCCGCTGTGTGATCGCTTGCTTGGGGTTGCTGGTGGTCATGCTCTGGATGCGCCGTTCCCTTTCGCCGCGAACGCCGGATATCGGGCTTTATCTACTCACAGGCCTGATCATTTTAGCACATTGGCTAACCTTCTATCTGGCCATAAAGCGGGGCAGCGCCTCCATTGCGGTGGCATGCCTTAGTACCAGCACGTTCTTCACCGCGTTGATCAATCCCTTCTGGACGAAGAAGCGGGTAAGCGGGTTCGAGCTTGGGCTCGGAGTGGTGATCATCGCGGCGCTGCTGCTGATCTTCGGCTTGGAGACCAATTACCGCGAAGGCATTATCCTGGGCACGATCAGTGCCTTGCTGAGCGCGTGGTTCAACATCGTGAACGGGCGCTTGGTGCAGCGCGGCGAAGCCATGCGCATCGGGTTCTACGAGCTCTTTGCAGCCATGGTGGTACTGGGTATTTGGCTGGCATTCACGGATGAATTGCCACCGGTGCTCTGGAAATTGCCGGCACATGATATCATCGGTCACCTCGTGCTGGGCTTGGTTTGCACCACGTTCGCCTTCACGGCAGGCATCCATGTGCTGAAGCAATTGTCACCCTTCACAGTGATCCTCACCGTGAATTTGGAGCCGGTTTATACCATCCTCATCGCCTTGGCGATCTGGCCCGAAAGCGAACGCATGCATCCCGGAAGCTATGCAGGCATCGCCTTGATACTGGCCTGTTTGGCCCTCAATGGCTGGTGGCAGCGCCGGACGAATACAAGGGCCGTAAGGCCGAAGCCTTTGGCGCAGGGGTAGGGTGTTGTAGTAGTATGGGCGATGCATGCATCGCCCATACTACTACCGCCCAAGGCTGATCGCTTCATCCCCGGGTCTGTAGTCCACATAGTTCATGAAGAATTGCAGCATCTCGTCCGTGGTGCGCATGTGTCCCTGAAGAGGGGCGCGGGCTGTCCGCGGTGGGTCATACGGATTGTTGCGGTTTGCCGTGGTGTTGTCCATCACCGCTTCCACATGGATCACGGTGCCTTTCTGCAAAGGCAGCATGTGCCGGAAGGTGTAGGCGTACTGCCAGCGGAAATCCCAGTCGTTGATACGGATGAGGGGGATGGTGTCTTTATCCGGCGTGATGGCATAGGCCAAGAAGCTCTTACCCAGTAAATGCATGTGCGGATTGATGGTGAGCAGGCTGATAGCCTTGGGCAACGTGAACGCACTGCGGAACATCATCACTGTGTCCGGCGGGATCACCAGTTCGGGTTCCACTGGCGAATCGCCCAAGGTCCCCATGGCCAGCTCGCGCATGGGGCGTTCAGGAGCAGTTGGGGAGAACCACAGGTTGAACCTGGAATGGTCCACCGTGTCGCGCATGCTGGGGCCATAGTGGAGCGTATTCAGCAGGAAAGCACCTTCGCGACCCACTCGCCAGCCACCGATACCCGGCGGGTACAGGGGCGGGGAAAGGCCGGGCAGGTAGTTCACCATGTTGGGCGTCAGCGGTGGCCATGTGCCGTCATCGTTCTGCAAATGCAGCTCGGCGTATGCATCCACACTGTGCGTACTGTCCGCATCGATGTAGCCGCTGGGTTGCAACGGGTCCTTTTTCCCGCCGGGCGGATACGTTACCATGGCCCCGTTCATGTGGTGAACGTTGCGGCGGTTCCCGGGCACGAATTCCACGGCCCGCAGAAAGGTATCGCGTTCCAGAACGAATGGTGCCTTGGCGATCATGAAACGGTCGCGGTTGTCGCCGGGTATGTGGAAACTATCCGGCAACCACACCACTGCGTCCGGAGTGCCAAGCAGGGAGCCATCGGGATAAACGGGCAGGGGAGGAAGGGCGCTGGTATCACCGAGAACGCCACCCTGGTCCACCCACTTGGCAAAGAGCGCGATCTGCCGTGCCGTCAATGCCCGCTCGCCCGTGAACCGGCTATAGGCCGTGTCCGCAGGCCAAGGCGGCATCCAGCGGCCGGTCACCATTTTCCGGGCGGTCTTTGCTTTTCGTTTCAGGTCGTTATAGCTCACCAACGGGAAGGGCCCGGCTTGGCCTTCGCGGTGACAGGGCATGCAATTGGTGCGCATGATCGGCGCGATGTCCGCGAAGGTCACTGTGTCCGGAAGGCCCGCTACTACAGGCACTCCGGAGTCGTTCTCAGATCCTTTCCCAACTCCGCAGGAAGCCACCGAAACGGCAGCGCAGATGACCGGGATCCACAGGGAACGTTTCACTTTTTGCATTCCACGATGCATCCCACGGCGATCACCTCCGGCGAAGGAGCCCGATTGCGCAAATAGGCATCCATCGCATCCGTCAACCAATATTGCTGCGCGGCTATCTTCTTCCGGCCCTGCCGCACAGCGCGGTCGTCGAAGGCGCCATGGTAGATCCGTTCGCCCTTGGCATCCATCAGGAACACCTCCGGCGTTACGCGCGCGTTCAAGGCCAAGGTCAGCATGCAATCGTGGTCCATCACTTGAGGAAAAGTGAAGTTGCCGTCAGCAGCGAACCGCTCTGCCTTTACCGCTTCCATGTAAGGCCCGGCATACACGCCCACCACCCGCACTCCTTGGGCCCCATACCGGGATGCGAATTCCTGCAGGTCATGTGCATAGAGCTGGCAGAAAGGACAGTCGGGATCAAGTGTAACGAACAGTGTGGCGGTGGTGCCCAGCATGCTGCTCAAGGGCTTGGAACTGCCGTCGGCCAAGGTGCAGGACACATCTTTCAAAGCCGCTATGGAAGGCGAGGGGGAGGAGCATCCAGCTGTGAACAGCAGGACGAAGGCCGTCATCTGCATCATGAACCGACACCTTGCGTTCATCTCTTTCCCATTTATGCAGCCCGCCGTACAGTGAAGTGTTTTTAGCGGCTCGGCGATCAGCTTATTCGCTGCCCTGCGAAAGCCGTGTCCGGCGACCGCCGCGTTCATTGTTGGTGTCCTTTGGTGCATCGCGCATCTGCTTCAGCCAAGTGACTTCTTTTTCGGAAAGGTGGCGCCAATGACCACGTGGCAGTTCTTTTTTGGTCAACCCCGCGAACATCACGCGATCAAGCTTTACCACTTCGGTGCCGAGCGCCTCGAACATGCGGCGCACGATGCGGTTGCGGCCCATGTGTATCTTCATACCAACCTCCCGTTTAGTTGCACCTACAAAGCTGACTTCGTCAGCGCGGGCAGGGCCGTCCTCCAGGTTCACTCCTTCCGCTAAGCGGTGTAGTTCCTCCACGGTGATGGAGCGGTCCAACGTGGCATGGTAGAGCTTTTCGGCGCCATGGCTTGGATGCGTAAGCTTTTTGGCCAGGTCGCCATCATTGGTCAGGAGCAGCACGCCCGTGGTGTTCCGGTCCAGGCGACCAACGGGGTATAAGCGTTCGTGGCAGGCCTTGGCGATGAGGCTCATCACGGTGTGGCGTTCCTGCGGATCGTCCGTGGTGGTAATGGTGTCCTTGGGCTTGTTCAACAGCACATATCGCTTTTGCTCGATGCTCAACTTCTGCCCACCGAAATGCACGATATCTTCCGGTTTCACTTTGGCGCCAAGCTCGGTGACCACCTTTCCGTTCACGGTGACCACACCGGTGGTGATGAGGTCATCGGCCTCGCGCCGGCTGCCCACGCCGGCTTGTGCCAAATATTTGTTCAGCCGTACCAATCCATCATTATCAGGGTTGGGGGCCATGTATGGTTCAATGCGATCGCCTTTCCGGAACGGCCTTCGCGCACCGGGTCCGCCTTCGCGCCTGTTGTGTTTGTCAGCGGGTCCATCGCGCCGCGACTTGGCGGCGCTCCAAGGCCTTTCGCCTTCCTTTGGAATGCGTTTGGATCCGGTGGAACGGGAGGTTGTGCTGCGGTCGTCTTGGCCTTCCCGGGAAGCTGTTCGCGCGCTCCGGCCTGCGCTCTTCGCGCCTCGTGCGCTGCTTTCGCGTTGTGGGCCGCTGCTGCGACCGGCTGGTTCTCCACCGCGATCATCACGGCTTTCCCTGTATGGTCTTCCTTCGCTCCGGCCTTCGCTCTTCGGACCTCTTGAGCTGCTTTCGCGCCGCGGACCGCTGCTGCGACCGGCTTGTTCGCCACCGCGTTCATCACGGCTTTCCCTGTACGGTCTTCCTTCGCTCCGGCCTGCGCTCTTCGGTCCTCTTGAGCTGCTTTCGCGCCGCGGGCCGCTGCTGCGACCGGCTTGTTCGCCACCGCGTTCATCACGGCTTTCCCTGTACGGCCTTCCCGCGCTCCGGCCGGTGCTCTTCGGTCCTCTTGAGCTGCTTTCGCGCTGCGGGCCGCTGCTGCGACCGGCTTGTTCGCCACCGCGTTCATCACGGCTTTCCCTGTACGGCCTTCCCGCGCTCCGGCCGGTGCTCTTCGGTCCTCTTGAACTGCTTTCACGCCGTGGGCCACTACTACGGCCTGCCTCGCCACCGCCACGTTCATCGCGGTCCGTGGATGGCCGGGCACCGATGCCGCGCCCACCGCTCTTCGGCCGTGCAGCACCTTTTGCCGGTCCACGCCTTTCCGCTCCCGCAGCGCGATCGCTGGTTTTCCGATCACTGCTTTTGATACGTGGTTTGGCGGGTCCTTTCCCTCCGCGTGCCGTGCGGTCGCGACCGGTTCCTCCTTCCTTCTTTCGTGTGCTCATGGCAGCGGGTAAAATGCGTTGGGAATGTGCAGGAATTCAGGCCCATCGGGGCCGTGTGTAATACTTAGGACGTCGAAGCGCAGTTCCAGGTCTTCCTGCAGGGAGTGCACCAGCGCTTCACCGGCTTTCATCAATTTGCGTTGTTTGGCTTCGCCAACGGCATCCTCAGGGTTCCCATGGCGGCCGTTGCTGCGGGTCTTCACTTCCACCACCACCAGGAAACGGCCGTCGCGCGCTACGATATCCAATTCTTCCCGGCCATGGCGCCAATTGCGATGGACCACGAGCATACCCCGGTCCTCCAGCCATTGGCAGGCCAGATCCTCGCCTTTGGCACCGGTTATTAAATGCTCAGCCATCTTTGTTGTTCCATTACCGTAACCCCAAGGGTATCGGTTGCGTTGGAACTGCCAAAGGTCATCAACTTTCGTCGCCTTTCAACCTACCGACCCCACACATGTGCAACTCCGCTCGCCATTTGGCCGCCGCCGCTCTGCTGTTCACCTCGTTCGCCATGAATGCGCAAAGCTTCGAGGGCATCATCGAGTTCACCAAGACCACCGGGCCCGTTGTTACCAATTACAGGTACTTCGTGAAAGGGGGCCATGTGCGGGTCGAGGAGATCAGTGCCAAGGGCAACGTACAGGGGATCATGTTGGTGGACACGCGCGAGAAAAGCGTAACAGCCCTGAGCCCGGACCGTCGCCTCTACATGGACGTGCCGAACATGCGGCTGCCCAAGGACATTAAGGCGGAGATGAAAAAGACAGGCGAATCGAAACAATTAGTGGGTTACGCCTGCGAGAAGTGGACGGTGAAAAGCACGGCGGAGGACCGTCAGCTCACCTATTGGGTAGCGCAGGATGCGTTCGATTTCTTCGTCCCCCTGTTGGAGACATTGAACCGCAAGGACGAGCAGGCCGTCTTTTTCCTGAAGATGGAAGACACCAAGGGCGTGTTCCCCATGCTGGGCATAGAACAGAAATTGGACGGTAGCGAAGTCAGCCGTTTGGAAGTCACCAAGGTGGTCCGTGACGAGCAGCGTCCTGCTTTATTCGAGATCCCACAAGGCTATACCAAGTTCGAGCGGAATTGAGCCGGTCAGGCAATTGACCACTCCGGACCGAAACTCAGCGAAGCGCCCTCGTGCGTTACGCTGAGTTTCGCATTTTGACCCAGCACCAGCGCGCGGTTGTCTGCGATGTGCCCAGCGGGGAAACCGAAGCAGACGGGATAGTCGGTCCCTTGCAACGCGCGTGCGATGATCGCCTCGGCATTCTGGCCGAAAGGGTCCCGTGGGTCTTTGTCGTGCATGTCGGTAACTCCTCCCACCACCAGCCCGGCCAACTTGCTGAACCAGCCGCCCAGCTTCAGGTTCATCACCATGCGGTCCAAGTGATAAAGCAGCTCGTCCAGGTCTTCCAGGAAAAGGATCTTCCCGGCCGGGTCCAGGTCCACCGGCGTTCCGCGCAGCGAGATCAGTACGGAGATGTTGCCGCCGATCAATACCCCTTCCGCCGTGCCTCGACGCATGGGGAATGTGCCAGGCGGAACAGTATAGGAAACCGGCGTTGGCGCGTTGAAGAGCGCGGCCTTTAAGCTTTCCATACAAACAGGGGTCTTCTCCCTGATGTTGAACGGCATCTGCGCATGCAGGCTGGAAACACCGATGGCGTGGAGGGCTGAATGCAGAACGGTGACATCGCTGAAACCGATGAGCCATTTGGGGTTTTTGCGCAGCACGGCAAGATCCAAGTACTCCAGCAACTGCACCGTGCCGTAGCCGCCACGGGCGCACCACACCGCCTTGACGTCATCATTTTCAAGCACGGCTTGAAGGTCCGCCGCGCGTTCCGAGGCGCTTCCGGCCTGTTGGTTGTCCTTACGGCCGACCCCATCGCCCAAGACCACTTTCAATCCCCAGGATCCGGCCAAGGCAATGCCGTCGCTGAGTTCATCCCGGGAAATGGCACGCGCAGTGGGAATGATGGCGATGGTGTCGCCCGGGACCAAGGTCTTGGGAATGATCATGGGGCGAAGGTCGCGGTTGAACGTGAACTTGGTTTGAAGAGCGCTCAGCCGCGAAGTGCATGTTTGCCGTGTTGTTAAAAACAGCCCGGTCGTCAGGGCAAATTCAGCGGCCTACGGCTAAGCGGGATTCCAATTATGAACATTTTAACCGGCGGAGGCAACCCTTTTAAAAGGCAAGTGTCTTCAGCAGCCTTTAGGATCGTCAGCTTGGAATATATTCCTGAAAAGAACCTTTCGGATTCCAAGAAGTTGATCAACTTAGGTCCCCGTTTCGGAAGTTATCCAAGTCCGACCCGTGTGCCCCCAACCCCAGACCAACCCCCCCACATGAAAACTTCAAACGTTCGAAACTCAAAAACGCCTCGCGTTCCACGCAAATGGGGTTGGGGTAAGGCGGTCCTGCTTGGCGCTGCCTGCGCACTTGTGGGAACCCAGTCCAATGCGTAAAGCATGGCGAACTACGCTGGGGCGAATTTCGCATCCGCCAGTGGTTCATTTACTCCACTCTCAGGTGGTGTAGCTGTACCTGCACTCTTGGTGGATGACATAGCATCAGGGCAATTGCCGATCGGCTTTACCTTCTATTACATGGGTACGGCCTATACTCAGGTCAGGGCCGGCTCAGATGGCTATCTGTCCTTAGGCACCACCGGAAGTTCCGTCACGAACGCTTTGAGTTCTGGGGTGGCTGTCGAACGACCCGTGATCGCGCCATTTTGGGATGACATGGACGGTCGGGCTACAGGCGCAGCGGCAAGCTACCTCACGTCGGGTTCTCCTGGTTCTAGGGTGTTCACGTTCGGGTGGTTGAATTGGGCACGGACGGGCGGATCGGCTCCGGTCATGTCTTTCCAGGCCAAACTGTTCGAGAGTACAGGGGTCATCCAATTCGTCTATCGTTCAGAGATTACAGCGTTATCTGGAGCCACTGTATCCATCGGGCTCAGTGCGGTCGCCACGGGAAGCGGCAATTTCGTTTCCTTGAATAACGCAGGAACGTCTCCAACGACAAGCACCACGAGCGAAACAACAAGCATCAGCACCAAGCCCGTAACGGGCCAGAGCTATACGTTCACACCACCACAAGCGGCCGTGACGAACCCCACAGCGCTGACCTTCACGGCTGTTACAGCTGGATCGACCACGGTGAACTGGACGGATAATTCCACGAATGAGACCAGTTTCAACGTCTTCCGTTCGTCGGATGGAGGCGTCACGTACAGCTAGGCGACAGTAAAAAGCACGACAGTAGCAGGAACAGGTACGGCTTACAATACGGTGGTCACCGGACTCGCGGCATCTACGAACTATACATATTTGGTGGTCGCGAACTCGGAAGGGGTGCCTACTTCGGGTATTACAGGCTCACAAGCCACTTCTGCAACGGCCACTTACACATGGATCGCCACGTCAGGATCCGGGACATGGACCACCGCAGCGAACTGGAGCCCTACCCGAACCACGCCGGATGTGACCGACCAGTTGCAGTTCACCAACGGTGGCACGCCCACCGCAACGGCCGTTCCCACACAGACGATCGGGCGCCTCACGATCAGCGGCAATACGGCTGTTGTTCTCCAAGGCTCTACTACGACCTTCATGATCACCGGTGACGGTACCCCAACGAACGAACTGAGCATTGCCAATGGCTCAAGCATCCTTGCCAATGGCACAAGCTCCTTGACCTTTGCTTTTTCAGGTGTGGCCCAAGCCAATGTGGCCGGCACCTTGGAGTTCAACAATACCTCGGTTACCAACACCTTGAACCTGACGAACTGCACGATGACCGTGACCAGCGTGGGAAAACTCGCCGCCGGCACCACGAGTTCCACAAGCCCATGGACCGGTGTCACCGCGACCACGCTTCAGATGGACGGCACCTATGAGCACAAGTACACTACCACTTCCGGGACGATCCCAACGGCGACCTGGAATTCCGGGTCGACCTGTTTGGTCAGCGGCTATACCACGAACACAACCAGCCCGAGCGGTGTGGTGCAGACTTTCTCCAATTTCACATGGCAATGCGCCGGTCAAACGGGTAACCTAAGCTTGGGAGGTACTGTTCCGCTCGCGGTAAATGGCACCTTTACGGTAGCTAATACCAACTTGGGTTCGTTGCGATTAGCGGGAGCCTCCTCACCTACGTTGCCTGTGAATAATTTTACCCAGACCGGTGGCGTTTTGGAATTGAACAGCGGCGCCGGTTCAACGGTGTTGCAGGTTTCCGGTACATTCAACCAATCGGCAGGTGTATTGCAGAGTTCTGCCAATGGCGCTGGAACACCCCGGATCGAATTCAATGGCACAAGTGGAACACAGAGCGTGAACTTTTTCAACTTCGCTCCTCAGGGTGGCGCCACCACCTATCGGGTGATCAATCCTAACGGCATTAACCTGACTGGTACAGGCACGCTCACCACGAGCTTCAACATCAATAACTCCGCTGGCGTAAGAATCTCTACGACTGCTTCGCCAGCGATAAGCACCGCCCTGAACCTGGTCTATGGTACAACGACCACATTGACCTATGATGCAGCAGGCTCATTGAACATTGGCGCAGCCGCATTCCCTGCCGCTAACGGGCCAGTGAATTTGGTCCTGAATGTGGGAACAGGCAATACGGCCACGCTGCCCTTCGCGAGGGCTATTTCCGGTGTGTTTACGCTCACCTCTGGCAAGCTGAACACGTCCGGTCTGCTTACTCTGAATAATACGGCCGTAGGCGCCGTATCGGGCGGGTCCGCGACAGCGCATGTCAATGGTCCTTTGGCACGGACGCTCCCCGCAAGTTTGGTGAGCGGTTCGACGTATGTTTTCCCGATCGGCAAGGGCACCAATAATTTCTTTGAGCTGGTGAACCCCACGACCAACGCCGGCGGTACGGTAGTTGTACAGGCGGAGGTGTTCGATGCGAATTCCGGTGGCACGGCCGGCGCGAACATGGGTGCTTTGAATACTGATCGTTTCTGGGCTGCTTCCATCACCTCGGCTATTGGGAACTTCACAAATTCAAACCTTCGTTTGAGGGATCCCTCGGTGACGTCCCTCAGCGCGATCGCAGCGAGCACCACGCAGGGTGGCAGCTATGATCTTCAAGGTGGAACCTCCCCGACCATAGTGGCCGGTACCAGTGTTACCACCATCGCACCGGCGGTCACTGCGCTTCCTGGTTTCCTTGTCATTGGCACAAAGGCGATCTCCATGTCGTACGTATCGAGCACCACCACGCAGTCCGTGGTGACTCCGGTGTTCGTGAACACAACGAACAACCAAGTCATCGGCCTTTAGGTGGCACCGTAGGTAATGCCAGTCCTCTTTCGTTGACCTCGTTAACGTTCAATACCAATGGAACAACGACCCCTGCAACGGATATAACCAATGCCAAGGTGTGGTACACGGGAACGTCGAGCACCTTCGCTACAACCACACAATTCGGCAGCACGGTCGCAACACCCAGCGGTTCACACATCGTAGCCGGTTCGCAGGTACTTGCAGAAGGCACGAACTATTTCTGGTTGACCTACGATGTGCCGAACTCGGCAAAGGTGAACAATTTGGTGGACGCTGAATGCACCTCCGTTAATGTGGGTGGCGCTCAAGCACCATCCGTTACGGCCCCGGCCGGTACGCGCATCATCAAGGCACAGCTTAACGGGGTGTATACCATCGGCGCAAGTCAGGTCGCTCCGAACTACACGCTGCTTTCCAGTGCGCTGAGCGACTTGAATACCTACGGTGCCAACGGTCCGGTCACCTTCCAGTTGGCGACAGATTATGCTTCCGGTGGCGAAACTTTCCCCTTGGTCGTGAGCGCCTACCCAGGCAATAGCGTGACGAACACGCTGCTTATCAAGCCGGCCGCTACGGTCACAGCAGCGATCACGGGATCGAACAGTTCAAGCATCATTCGCCTGAACGGAGCGGATTACGTGACCATCGACGGCTCGAACGCAGGCACCTCTTCCCGAAATCTGACGATCACCAACACGAATGGCGGGACATCCTCCGCCATTGTTTGGTTGCAATCGAACGGTGCCGATGGGGCCACCAACAATACTTTCAAGAACCTCAACCTGGTCGGCACCACAGTGACCGCCACGGCGGGTACGTTGATCGCGGTGGGTTCGGGCAGCAGTACGATCTCCGCCACCAGCTTTGGGACCGGTAACAACAACAACACCTACCAGAACAACAACATCACGAAGACTTCCTATGGGGTCTATTCGGGTGGTGCCAGCGCTGGAAACAAGAACACCGGAACGGTCATCACCCAGAACGTGATGAACGCCGCATCCCCTAACAACATCACCATTGGCGGGATCCTCGTGAATTTTGACAACGGGGTACAGGTCACGCAGAACGATATCAGTGTATTGCGCCATGACGGTACCACAGGCACCACCGGCACCACCTTCGGGATCGCGATCGGTGTCGTACCGAACAACAGTGTTACCACGTTCACCGGTAACGATGTAACGGGAAGTACCGTGACCCGGAACAAGATCAATGGGGTCACCCAGCTTAACGCCACCGGTTATTCGGCCTTCGGGATCGTGATCAACGGAGTTACTTCCGGCACGAGCCTGGTCGCCAACAACATGGTCAGCGGGGTTCGTTCGGCCGCGACATCAAGTGATTTCTCCGCAGGCATCGTTGCAGGGGGAGGTGTGGGATCGACCACGCAGGTCTACTATAATTCCGTGTCCATGACGGGTTCACGAGGTGCTGCCACGTTCCCCTCCTACGCCTTGGCGATCGGTGGGTCGAACCCCACGGTTGACGTGAGGAACAACATCCTTTATAACACCCAGACGAGTTCGTCCACGGCTAAGAGTTATGCGATCGGTCTGGCGTACCCCTCGCCCTACACGAACTTGACCTCCGATCAGAACGACCTCTTCACGAGCGGTGCGCAGGCGGCATTCGGGCAAACCGGAGGTTTGGGCACCACTGGCACGGATCGTACGACCATTGCATTGTGGAGGACCGAAACCGGAAAGGATGCTGCATCGATCTCCAATGATCCATTGTTCGTCTCCACCACTGATCTGCATATCACCAGCACAAGCCCATGTTACAATACCGGAACGGCTGTTGGTGGAACAACGGTCGACTTTGACGGCGACACGCGTCCGCAGGGACCAGCCTATGACATAGGTGCCGATGAAGACCTGGTACTGTGTTCCGCGCCAGTTGCAACGGCTGGTGGTCCGCAAACGATCTGCGCGTTAGGCACCACCACCGGACTTGGTGGTAACGCTGCCGGCTCAGGTACCGGCACGTGGAGCGTGTTCAGTGGTGGTACGGGGACTTTCAGCGGTCTGAACGATCCAAATGCATCATTCTCGCCTTCCTCAGGTACTTCTCTTGTGCTGCGTTGGACGATCACGGAAACCGGATGCCCCACCACGTTCGCGTCGGTGACCATCACCGTTGTTCCTGCGGCCACGGCCAATGCGAACGGACCATACAATGTGTGCGGTGCTACAGCAGTGGCCATCTCGGCCACGGCAGGCGGTGCAGGCACATGGAGTGGTGGAGCAGGCAGCTTCGCCTCGGCTACCAGCGCCAGCACGACCTATACCCCGACGAACGGTGAAGTGGGATCGGCAGTGACTATCACGTGGACCACCACCGGAACGTCGCCTTGCCCGGACGTACCGAGCAATGCCTCAGTGAACGTGAACACTCCGGCCACGGCCAATGCGAACGGACCATACAGTGTGTGCGGTGCTACAGCAGTGGCCATCTCGGCCACGGCAAGCGGTGCAGGCACATGGAGTGGTGGAGCAGGCAGCTTCGCCTCGGCTACCAGCGCCAGCACGACCTACACCCCGACGAACGGTGAAGTGGGATCGGCAGTGACCATCACGTGGACCACCACCGGAACGTCGCCTTGCCCGGACGTACCGAGCAATGCCTCAGTGAACGTGAACACTCCGGCCACGGCCAATGCGAACGGACCATACAGTGTGTGCGGTGCTACAGCAGTGGCCATCTCGGCCACGGCAAGCGGTGCAGGCACATGGAGTGGTGGAGCAGGCAGCTTCGCCTCGGCTACCAGCGCCAGCACGACCTACACCCCGACGAACGGTGAAGTGGGATCGGCATTGACCATCACGTGGACCACCACCGGAACGTCGCCTTGCCCGGACGTACCGAGCAATGCCTCAGTGATCGTGAACACTCCGGCCACGGCCAACGCGAACGGACCATACGCCGCGTGCGGTTCTACAGCAGTGGCCATCTCGGCCACGGCAAGCGGTGCAGGCACATGGAGTGGTGGAGCAGGCAGCTTCGCCTCGGCTACCAGCGCCAGCACGATGTACACACCGACGATCGGTGAAGTGGGATCGGCAGTGACCCTCACATGGACCACCACCGGAACGTCGCCTTGCCCGGATGTACCGAGCAATGCCTCAGTGAATGTGATCGCCCCGCCGAACGCTGGCACCGACGGTTCAATTATCGTCTGCAATGGTGCTGCGCCCTTCAGCCTATTTGCCCTGCTTGGTGGCAATCCCCAGACCGGTGGCGCATGGAGCGGCCCCAGCCCGGTATCGGGTGACACGTATGCCGCTTCAACCATGGACCCGGGTACGTACACGTACACGGTTAATGCCATTGCGCCATGTACGGGCAATGCTACGGCGACAGTATCGGTTAGTGAGAGTGGTAACGCGGTGGTGCTGCGCATCAACACCGATGCCAACGCGAGCCAGATCAGTTGGGAGATCAAGGACGCTGCCGATGCAACTGTGGCTTCCGGAAGTCCGGTCGGCAACAACACCCAAGTGGATCAAACACTCTGCCTGAGCAATGCCAACGGTTCCTGCTACACGCTGAAACTGACGGACAGCTTCGGTGACGGCATCATCGGCGGTGGTTGGGAATTACGCACCGCGGACGGCAAGACGATCCTGAAGGACAGCTTCAGCGGAGGTGCTGTATCCGGCCTTGGAACGGTTCCGGTTGCAACATGCCGAAGGCCCTCCTCCATCTGACGTCCAAAAGCAGTTCATCCGCAATTTGGAACAGGAGGAGGAAAAATCATTGAAGCTTACGCTCACCCAAGGTGATCGCAGCTATTTCGTTCCACCGGAGGATGTTGGCCATTGCAGGTCACAAGGCAATTACACCGAGCTGCACTTGTCCGATGGACGCCGGTTCATCAGTGCACGTACACTGAAGGAATACGAGGAAATGCTTGAACCGTGGGGCTTTCTACGCGTTCACCGCAATTCCTTGGTGAACTGTTCGGCGATCTCCCATTTCAAGGACGATCACCTCGTGATGGCCGATGGTAACCTGCTCAAAGTAAGCCGCCGCAAGCGCGGTGATGTGCTCAAAGCCTTGAGGCACTGATCGAACGTCAGGGCGCGGTCTGCACATCTTAGCGAGCCTTCCGCTAAAGTGAAGTGGCAATTAACACTTCCTTCATGTCGACGCGGAACGTATACGGTTCTTAGCGCAGTCCCCCTTGTGTGGATGCATCCGGTCCAGCTGTTCTGGATCAGTGCCCCTCGGGACTAACGTTCCTTCCGCTCTTTCTCCCGCTTCTGGGGCTGTAGCGGGTTCGCCGTCATGTCTTTATAAGCATCGCGGCTCCGGAGGATGTCACAGGCCAGCCAAACGGCGTGGCGGAACGAGCCTTCATCGGCGATGCCTTTGCCGGCGATATCCAACGCGGTACCATGGTCCGGGCTGGTGCGCACGATGGGCAACCCGGCCGTGTAATTCACGCCGTTGCCGAAGCTCAGCGCTTTGAACGGGGCCAAGCCTTGATCGTGGTACATGGCCAGCACGCCATCGAAGTGCTTGTAGGTGCCGCTCCCGAAAAATCCATCAGCAGGGTAGGGGCCCATAGTGATGATGCCCTCGTCGTTCAACTTTCGCACGGCCGGAACGATCCGCTCCTTGTCCTCGCTGCCCAAAGTGCCGCCGTCGCCGGCATGCGGGTTCAAGCCGAGCACGGCGATGCGTGGGGCATTGATCCCGAAATCGCGGATCAAACTTTGGTGCATCAAACGGGCTTTCACCAGTATGCGTTCGGTGGAAACACCATCGGCCACGTTGCGCAGCGGCACGTGCCCGGTAACGGTGCCCACGCGCAGGTCACCGCTTACCAAAAGCATCAGCACATCGGGCTCCCCGCCGGCCATGTGCGCCAGGAATTCAGTGTGGCCGGGAAAGGCGAAGCCGGCCATTTCCATGCTGTGCTTATCGATCGGAGCGGTGACCAATGCGTCGATCTTCCCGGAGGTGAGGTCCTGTGCGGCGGCTTCCAAGCTCTTGATCGCATAAATGGCATCTGCCCCGCTGGGGCTTCCGAGTGCGATGTTCACGTCCTCTTCCCACACGTGGACCACGTTCAACTTCTTCGGCACGGCATCCTGAGCTTGGGCGATTCCGTGTACCTGCATCTGGTCGAGGCCCGGAATGGTTTTGCGGTGCAGGCTTACGGCCTTGGCACCGCAATAGAGGATCGGCGTGAGGTCCAGCATCATGCGCGGATCCTCGAAGGTCTTCAGCACCACCTCCAGGCCGATGCCGTTGAGGTCGCCGCAGCTGATGCCGATACGGATGGATGATGCGTTCATGGTCCCGCTCACTTTGCCGTGGCGCGGCGTTTAATGAATTCGTACAGGAGGCGCACACCCACGGCGGTAGCCCCTTTGGTGCGGTAGTGATCGCGCTTGTCCAGGAAAGCAGGGCCGGCGATGTCCAAATGGATGAATGGCTTGGTGGTGAAGCGTGCCAGGAATTTCCCGGCGGTGATCTGCCCGGCATATGGTCCGCCGATGTTCTTCAGGTCGGCCACATCGCTTTTCAGTTCTTCATCGTATTCATCCCAGAACGGCATGCGTGCCACGCGCTCGAACACATGGTCCGCTGCTGCTTCCAAGCGTTGGAACTGCGCATCAGGCGCAGTACCCATTGTAACTGTGGCAAAGGTGCCGATAGCGCGTACAGCGGCCCCTGTCAGCGTGGCGATGGTGACGATGGTCTCCGCATCGTAACGCTCGCCGTAGCTCAGCGCATCGGCCAGGATCAAGCGGCCCTCCGCGTCACTGTTCAGGTTCTCTACGGTGAGCCCGTTGTGCATGCGCATCACATCGCCGGGGGCGAAGGCGATGCCGCCTGGCCGGTTGTCGGTGGAAGGCACCAGGCCGATCACATGCACGGGCTGCTTGCTTTTCGCTGTTGCTACCAACGCGCCGATCACTGCTGCGGAACCGGCCATGTCGCACTTCATGGAATCCATGCTGTTAGGCGTTGGCTTCAAGCTGAGGCCGCCCGTATCGTAGGTAACGCCTTTGCCCACCAGCACCACGGGCTTCTTGTTCACGGCGTTCTTGGGCTTCCATTCCATGATGATGAAGACCGGCGGATCGATACTGCCTTGGTTCACCGCGAGCAGGCCACCCATGCCTTCGGCGACGATCTGCTTCTTGTCCATCACCTTCACGCTGAAGCCGGCCTCTTTGCCCAAGCGTTGCACTGCTTTGCCGAGCTGAACGGACGTGAGCGATGAATAGGGCTGGTTCACCAGGTCCCGGGCGCTGCATGCGGCTTGGCACGTATCGGACAATTGCTGCAATGCTGCGGAGGATATCTCTGCGGCCGCCACGGCGATCTTGCCCAAGGCCTTCGGAATGTCCTTCGTTTTGTGCGCGGTGAACACGTAGCTGCCCAGCACGGCACCTTCAAGGAAAGCCAGCGTTGCTTCGGCATCCTTCTGCAAACTGATCACCTGGGCGCTTTCCCGCTTCAAGGCGATGAGTTTCAGGGCCATGGTGTTGCCGGCCATGCGGGCAAGCTCCAACTGCTTGGAACGATTGCCCTTTTTCACTTGGTGTACCATTACCAACCGACCGCTGATGTCGCACAAGGCGGGCCCATCGCCCTTGAGCTGCTCCAACATGTATTGGCGGTCGTTCCGCTCCAAGTCGATGTTACGCAGCTCATTGGTATCGGACAAGATCACCAGGGTATCCTTGCCTCCGGCGGGCCGAGTGGACTTTGTGAGCTGTGGAATGGGCATGAAGGTGTTGTTTATCGGTGGCCGAAGATAGCGGGGACGGGGAAGAGCGCCTTAGCGGTTCCTGACACAACGCCCGTTACCGCTGTGGACCGTTCTGTTCCATCCGGTAAGTGCACCGGCGAAGGGGCCATATTCCGAAGCGGGGGAGCCCACTTCCTCACCTAACGTGATTTTTTCACCTTGATCACACGAACGGTACGGCTGGATCCTACATCGGTAAGCCGGAAAGTCAACCCGTGGCACGGAATTCCCGTACTTTGTATGCCCCCATGAATCTCCTCCTGCGCGCCATCGGCGTTTTCGTGCTTTTTTCAGTAGCGCAGCTGGTCCGCGCCACGCACAATGAGGCGGGCGAGATCTTGGTGTGCCACACCGGTGGGGATAGCAGCCTCACCTACGAGATCACGATCATTACGTACACCAACCCGTTGAGCCAAGCCGACCGGCCGGAATTCATCGTGGATTGGGGCGACGGTACAGCCTTGGACACCATCCAACGTGATTCCGCCGACGAGATCACCATCGCGGGCATCAATACCCAGCGCAACCTTTACATACAAACACACGTCTATCCCGGCCCCGGCGTTTTCACCTTACAGTACATCGATCCGAACCGCGTGGCGAACGTGGTGAACATCCCCGGTTCGGTGAACGTGCCCATGTGCGTGCAGACACAGATCGTGATCAGCACCGCAGGCAATGATTGCACCCCGACATTCCTGAATCCGCCGATCCAGAATGCCTGCCTCGGCCAAGTATGGACACACAACCCGGGTGCTTATGACACGGATGGCGACAGCCTCTCCTTTGAACCGAAAGTCTGCTTGGGCGGCGACCTCAATGTACCTGCCGATGGTATCGGTGACCCTATTCCCGGATACCTGTTCCCGGACCAAGTACAGCCCGGTGCGAACAACCAGTATTCCATCGACCCCGTAACGGGCACCATCACTTGGGATGCGCCGCAGCTTATCGGCACTTACAACATCGCGTTCATTGTGCGGGAATGGCGTTCGGTCAACGGCCACGTGGGTCAACATCGGCTGGGTGGAGCGCGACATGCAGGTGATCGTGATCCCTTGCAGTGACCAGCCTCCAGTACTGGCGCAGGTCAACGATACATGCGTGGAGGCCGGTACCACGCTCAGCTTCGGCGTTCAGGCCACCGATCCGGATGCAGGGCAGATCATCACCTTGGGCGCTATCGGAGGGCCTTTCCAAGTGGGCAGTTCGCCCGCGGTATTCAATTCCACGCCTGCGCAGAACGTCACCTTCGGCACCTTCAGCTGGGCTACGAACTGTTCGCACGTGCGTCAACAACCCTATCAGGTCGTCTTCAGCGCCATCGACAATTTCGGGCTGGTGCAGTTGCAGGATTATGAGAGCATGTTCATCACCGTGGTTGCCCCTGCACCTGCAAACCCCACGGCCACACCGGATGGGAACGTGATGCAACTGGCATGGGACCCCAGCATTTGCGGCAATGCCAATGGCTACAGGATCTACCGTCGGCAAGGTTCGTACGGCTTCGTCCACGGCTATTGCGAAACAGGAGTGCCGGCCTACACCGGCTACCAGCTTATCGGCACCACCAGCGGTTCGAACAGCACAAGCTTCACTGATCCCGGTCTGGCCTTCGGCATCACCTACTGCTACATGGTGGTGGCCACATTCCCGGACGGCGCCCAGAGCTATGCCAGCATTGAATTCTGCAACATGCTGGAGCGCGATGTGGCCATCATGACCCATGTAAGCGTAGGCGTAACGGACAACACCACGGGCGTGGACACCGTGCGCTGGAGCAATGCTTACGATCTGGACACCGTTCAACACCCCGGACCATACCAGTTCAAATTATTCCGCGGCGATGGGCTGAACACGGCCAATACGCTGGTACATACCAGTACACTGTCCAACTTCTTGGCCCATCCGGACACCCTCTTCATCGACGCCGGCTTGGACACCCGCACCACTGGCCATGCTTACCGCGTGGAACTTTACGGAGACAACGGAAACACCTTGATCGGTCCCAGCAACACCGCAAGCAGCGTGTTCCTGGTCGCGGAACCTAACGACGAGCAAGTAACACTGCACATCAACTACGTTACGCCGTGGATCAACACGCAGTTCGATGTGTATCGCAAGATCGGCGGAGTGTTCACGTTCATCGGTAGCACAGCGCAACCGGAATATGTGGATACCGGCCTGGTCAACGGCCAGGAATACTGCTACTACGTGAAGAGCACTGGCGCTTACAATGATCCGGACATCACTGCTCCGCTCATCAATTTCAGCCAAGAGACCTGCTCCACGCCGGTGGACCTAACGGCTCCATGTCCTCCTACACTGGCCATCAACAACGATTGCGAGTTGCCGCTGAACACCTTCACTTGGAACAACCCGAATAACAGTTGTGCGCACGACACGTGGCGCTACAACATCTATTTCACCGACAGCCTCGGAGGTGAGCCCGTGTTGATCTTTACCATCTCCGGCGCCGACGACACCCTGTTCACCCACACCGACGGCAGCTCGGTAGCGGGCTGTTATGTGGTGACCGCCATCGATTCCACGGGTAATGAAAGCGCCTTCAGCAACCAAGTGTGCGGCGACAACTGCCCGGAATACACGTTGCCGAACGTGTTCACCCCCAACAGCGACCGTGTGAACGACCGCTTCATCCCGTTCCCGTACCGGGGCGTGAAGCAGATCGACCTGCAGGTGTTCAACCGCTGGGGTCAGGTTGTCTTCACCACCACGGACCCGGCCATTGAGTGGGACGGTACCTTGAACAACGGCGGCGAAGCCGTGCCGGATGGCGTGTACTACTACGTTTGCACGGTGGTCTTCAAGCGGCTGCAAGGCGACATGCCCGAAGTGCTGAAGGGCTACGTCCACATCATTGGCGGAAATCACTCGCAGCAGAACTGATGTTCACCGGCATTGTGGAGGAAGTGGCGCAAGTGCTGGAAGTGCGTGTGTCTGGAAGCAACAAGGACCTTATCATCCGGGCGAAAATGACCCCGGAATTAGGGGTGGACCAAAGCGTTGCACACAATGGCGTCTGCCTTACGGTAGTGGAGTTGCTCGGTGATGCTTATCGCGTTACCGCTGTGGAGGAAACTTTGCAACGTAGCAACCTCGGTGCGCTAAAAACCGGTGACCTGGTGAACGTGGAACGCTGCCTTCGCGTTGGCGACCGCTTGGACGGCCACATGGTGCAAGGGCACGTGGACACCGTGGTGGCCTGCACACAATTGGAAGAACGGAACGGCTCCTGGCTATTCACTTTCGCACTGCCGGAACAAGAGAAAATGCTCGTGGAGAAAGGATCCATTTGCCTCAATGGGATAAGCCTCACGATCGCTGCTATTGATCCCCATGGCTTCACCGTGGCCGTGATCCCCTACACGCATGCCCACACCACCTTCAGCACATTGGTCGTGGGAGAGAATGTGAACGTGGAGTATGACGTGGTCGGCAAGTACGTGGCGCGCATGCTAGGGGACCGGGCGGTGCGCTGAAACGACTTGCGCCCCAGGTCCACTCATTCTTTAACGAACCGCGCCCTCAGCACTCCTTCCGTACCTTTCAGCTCAAGCACATAACCGCCTGGCGGTAATTGGGACACGTCCACAGAACTTGCGGCTGCATCGGTTTCCAAGCAGCGTTGACCCACTGCATTCAGTACGGTCGCGGTGCGGTATGCAGCATGCGTTCCAGCGGTGCGCCAAGCCAGCATGTTGCCGCTCGGATTCGGATAAGGCAGCAGCTGGGCTGTGCCGGGGTCCGGGTTATCCACTTCAGCGATGATGTCGTTCGCGCTGATCAACCAACGCTCCGGATCGAAGGTGGTGCTTTGCACAGCGAAAGGCAGGTGGAACCAGAACTGCTGGTCGTTGCTCGTATTGTTGAGCACCACGGTGCTGTCCACACCGCTTCCCGAAAAGCGGATCGGCACAGGCATATCGAAGAAATCCACGGAAGGATAGGACTGAGTTTGCGAAAGCGTCACGGTGACGTTGTCATTGCTATCCTGCGTCCATGTGGCGGTGTAGATGGGATAGCCTTCGCCCGTGAACCAATCAGCAAAGAAGCCGGTGAGGTCCATTCCGGAGGTAGCTTCCAGGTGCGCTTGCAGGTCCGCCGTCAAAGCAGTGCCGTAAGCGAGTTCGGGGTCATTCAAATAGTTCCGAAGGCCTTGGAAAAAGGCGCTATCACCAACCACCCAGCGCAGGGAATGGAGCACCATGGCCCCTTTGCTATAGGTGAGCCGGTTGCTGAACAGGCGGCCGATATTGGTGGTGTCGGTGCAGAACACGCTGCCGTCCGGGTACTCGGTGATGTTGTCGATCTTGCCCTGTTTCCATTGCGCCCAGTACTGCGGAGCGAGGTATTCGTAGCAAAGACCGGTGAAGTAGGTAGCGAAACCCTCGTTCAGCCAGACGTGTGCCCAACTGCCGCAGGTCACCTTGTCGCCGAACCACTGGTGCGCCAGCTCATGTGCTGAAAGCTCGTAATTATAGCCGGTCACGAAGGTCATTGTCTGGTGTTCCATGCCGCCGCCCCATCCGAACTGGGCCTGTCCGTATTTCTCATCAGCAAAGGGATAATTCCCGACCAGTTGGCTGTACAAGAGGATCTGCTGCTGCACATCATTGGCGGAGTACTGTGCGGCAGCAAAGTCGGTAGGGTAGGCATAGGTGACGTACGTTACGCTATCTCCCACCAATGGCATCTGCCGGGTGTCCGTCATGTAATTGGTCACGGCCGTCGCGACCAAGTATTGGTCGATCGGGTAACGGTGCTTCCAATGGCAGGTGGTGTAATTACCGATCGTGGTCTCGCTCACCAACACGCCGTTGCCGGCAGATCGGTTGCCCACGGGCACCGTGACGTAGGCGTCCATGGAGTCGATCTTGTCGTTGAGATCCTCCTTGGCCGGCCACCAATCGCTGGCCCCGTAAGGTTCGCTCAGCGTCCACATCACAGGCACCCCGTTCTGGTAGTCCGAGACGAAACTGCCGAAGCCGGAACCGATGGGCACGCCATGGTAGGTCACGCTCACGGAGTCGTTCGTTCCGGCGGCAAGTGTTCCAGCAACATCGATGGTCAATAGGTCGTTGGTCCCATGGGAGAAAGTGGCGCTGTTCCCGCCCAAGGTGACGGCATCCACCACCAAGCTGTCACTGAGATCGAACACCAATTGATCCACTGCCGCAGTGGTGATGAAATAGGATGTAACGGTACCGCTGATGTACTGCACGGCAGGGTCGATGGTCCAGTTGCAGCGCAAATAGTGCATATCAAAACCACGCGTGGGCGGACCGCCGTTGCGCGGACCTGCGATGGGGTGTTGCTCCCTTTGTGCGATGTTCTCCGGATCGTTAACGGCATACTGGGCGATGGAAGAACCGGAAAGCAACAGCGCCAAGAGGAGGAGCAAGGGTTTCATGTATCGAAGGTATGGGAAAGGCGCGTGCGACGGGGTATACAGAAGTGCGGGATCGCGGCTGCGATCAGCGGATCTCAGAACAACTGCTCCGCAATGGACCGCACCGCTTCCGACCTGCCCATGGTATAAAAATGGAGACCGGGCACGCCATGTTCCCGTAACTCCTTGGCCTGTGCCACCGTCCATTCGATCCCCAGTGCTTTCACATGGGCATCGGTAGTGCACTTCACCAACTCCTTCGCATAGGCCTGCGGCAGGTCGATCTTGAAGGTCTTGGGGATGAATCCGATGTGCCGTAGGTTGGTCAATGGCTTCAAGCCGGGCACGATGGGCACATCGATGCCCTCGGCGCGGCAAAGAGCCACAAAGTCCAAGTACTTCGTATTGTCGAAGAACATCTGCGTTACGAGGTATTCCGCACCGGCATCCACCTTGCGCTTCAGGTAGGCGATGTCGGTGGCGGGGTTCAGTGCCTCCGCATGTTTTTCGGGGTAACAGGCAGCGCCCACGCAGAGATTGGTGGGGGCGGCCTCCTGCTCCTCGTCGTGCAGGTAGTGGCCTTTGTTCAGTCCGTTGATCTGGCGGATCAAGTCTTCCGCGTGTACATGGCCGTCGCGTTCGGGGATGAAGTGCGGCTCGCTCTTTACGGGGTCACCGCGCAGGGCCAGCACGTTGTCGATACCCAAAAAGTTGAGTTCGATCAGTGCATCCTCCGTGTCCTCGCGGCTGAAGCCACCGCAGATCAAGTGAGGCACCGTGTCAACTTCGTACTTGGCCTTGATCACCGCGCAGATACCCACGGTCCCAGGCCGTTTGCGTAACCGGATCTTTTGTAAAAGGCCCTGCCCGCGCTCCTTGTAGATCACCTCCTCGCGGTGGTAGGTCACGTTCACATAGCTGGGCTTGAACTCCATCAACGGGTCTATCCCGGCATAGATGGAACGGATGTCGCTGCCCTTGAGCGGCGGCAGGATCTCGAAAGAGAACAGCGTGCCGTTGCGCTTGCGCAAATGGTCGATCACCTTCATTCCCTGCTCGTCCCCGATCCCCTCCGTGTCATCCGCCTTCCTTTCCGCGCCTTCCGCCAAAAGGCGGACCCATGGAGTTCAGGACTTTCCACTAACGCAGCAACGTAACGTTCCCGGTGTATTCCTTGCCGGTGTTCAGCCGCAGGATGAAGAAGTATGTTCCCTCCGGCATGTCGTTACCATGCCACGTGTTCTTGTAGTTGCTGCTGGTATATACCTCCTGCCCCCAGCGGTTGAACACGTGGAGCGCGGTGTTGGGGTAATACTGCGCACCTTCGAAGACAAGTGCATCGTTATGCCCGTCGGCATTGGGGCTGAAAACGTTCGGAATGATGATCTCCGTAGGGATCACCACTTGGATGTAGGTGTACGTACCGGTGCACCCATCCGCCGTGGTAACGGTGAGCGTGATCGGGTAGTTCCCGGGCGTAGCGAACGTAGGAGCGAAGGTGCTGCCGGTGCCTGTGCCGATGGAGTCATTGCTCCAAGCCCACCCAACGATGGGGGAACCGTTACCGCTGCTCTGGTCGGTATAGACCACTGTGGTACCAGGGAAAACTGCGCCCTCCGGGGCTGAATTGAACAAGGCGTCGGGCGAATTCGCAGAGATCACGTTCACCGGAGCGGAACTACCTGAGCAGCCGTAAGCGTTGGTCACGGTAACGCTGTAAGTACCTGTGGGTACGGTGATCTCCGGAGTGGTCTCGCCCGTGTTCCATTCGTAGGTCTCGTAGGGTACCGTGGTGGAAAGCACGGCGGGATCGCCACCGCAGTTGTAAAGCACACCATCGATCACGGGTATGGAGCCGATCCCTTCGGTAACGGTGATGGAATTGCTCACCAGGATGCACGCACCGGTGCTTGCTTCCACATAATAGGTACCCGGCCCGACCAGGATGGATGGCCCATTGAACCCGTTGGCCCATACGTATTCGTCGTATCCGCCGGTAGCCGTGAGCACCACGCCTTGACCTGCGCAGGCTACGCTGTCACCGGTGATCACCGGAGGAGGTGCGGGTACATAAGTGATGTGGAATACGGCCGTCACGATCGAAGTCTGGGCAGGGTCACCATTATCCGTTGCCGTGTAGGTCAAGGTGTGGTAGCCGGAATCAGGGATCTGCGGAATGAATTGCAAGTTGATGTTCGCTGTGTTCAATGGGCCGCTGTTGGTCTCGGTCACCGGGGCCACCAAAGGCGGGTCTATGAAATACGAGATCGTGGTCAATTGTCCGGATTCCGGGGAAAGAAAGTTAACGTCCAAGTTCACCAATTCGTTCACGCAGACTTCAACTGTGTCGCAAAGGGACGTACCGCTTGCGATCGGCGGAATGTTCTGGGTGCTCACTGCCGTGGTGAAGATGAAGTTCTTATCATCCAGCCAACTGATGCCATCCGCGTTGCCGAAAGGACCATCATAGTCAACTCCCGCATGATCGAAGCGACCGAATTGGATGTAGTCGATACCGTTCCCCCTATTGGCGCCCACAGTTGCCGGAATGCCGCCGAAACCGTTCACTCCCATTGAAGCGGAACCGGTTGTCCACTGCATATCCTTATAGCAAAAGGAGACGGTTTGTCCGATGCCGACATCGGTGTTGGTGCCGTCACTGATTATGACCTGAAAGGTGTTCAGTTTATCCGTTTGCGAACTGAAATAGCCTACGTCCGTCCAATTCACATATAACGCGTTCGACGTCAATTTGTATTTGACGGTGCCACCACCACGGGTGTCCACGTCCGCCCAGAATGGCGCGACCATGTGGAACTCTTGGCCGAAGCCCCCTGAGATGGGGAATGCGGATGCGCTGTAAGTGTAAATACCTTGGCCAAAGGATACGTTGCCGTTGTTGTTCACAAAGCAGGTGTTGTACAGGTCCCCATATAAGTTGAAGGTAAATGGCAGGTTGATCTGGGACGAAGAACCATCATCATTCGGCGCCATGGCCAAAGTGTATGTGTTGTCCGGCTCGATCCAGCAATTGCAGTTGCCACCATTACCACCGCCGCCACCCTTTGCGTGGATGCTGTTCGGCTGTACGTGCCCAGCAGGCAAGGTCGAATAGGCCACATGAAAATCGGATGGCAACGTGCCCGCCACTTTCATCTCCTGATACTGGTCGATCGTTAGCTCCACACGTTGTGCGGAAACTTGCACCGTGAAGGCGCACAGGAGCAAGCCGAGGATAAAGGTATTTTTCATCTGGGGGTCTTGGACTGGGTGGAAGCGGGCGGTGAATAAGCCTGCCAATATAAGATCTGTCGGCGGAAATGCGTTATGCGGTGTAACGGTTATCTGAGAAGGGTGACGTGGCCGAAGGCATCCAATTTGTCCGCGGTGAACAATGGCCGGTATTCCAAACGCCATACGTAAACACCGGTGTTGGCTTTCCCGCCGCCTTTACCACTGCCATCCCATCCCTTTACCGGATCGGTGGTCTCGAATATCATCTGGCCCCAGCGATCGAAGATGCGCAGGTGGTAATCCTCCGGAGCCATGTCCGTCGTAATGGGGCGGAATACATCGTTCACGCCATTCCCGTCCGGGGTGAACGCTGTGGGAACCCAGAGGTTGTCCACGAACACGTGGATCGTATCACAAAGTGTATCGGCGCATCCATAACGGTCACGTACGGATAGGCAAACGGTATAGTCACCCGCGATCTTGTCCGGGAAAGCATACCCCACTTGTTGTCCTGCCTCTTGGCTGAAATCCGGCATGGTCCAGAAGAATTCCACGGCATGTGGGTCAGTGCCGCTGAACACCACGTTGTTGTTGCCTGCCGTGGGAGGATCCGGCGTATATACATAGGTGGCAACGGGCGGTGGGTCCACGAGCACTTTCCCGGGTGCGATCAACTGGTCGGTGCAGCCTTCTGGCGTGGTCACTTTAAGCTTCACGTGGTACCAGCCCGGGGTGGTATAAAGATGGGTGAACGAAGTGCAGGTATCCACGGTGCCCGTGCCGTCACCCGGGTCCCACACGCAGGTATTGCCTACGTAGATCGGGTCGGTCGTGTTCGTGAACGTCACTTCCAACGGCGCACACCCACTGTCGGGGTTGGCCGTGAAGGTGATCACTGGCAAAGGGTCGATATGGACGTTAACGATAGCGGTATCCGAAAGATGGGCACAGGTGCCGGGTCCGATGGCCACATAGCGGTAGTTACCGGAGATCTCTTTGCTCGGGTCCAATATGCCGTTCGCTACTGCGCTGTCAAGCGGCGAGAGCCAATGTCCACCAACGTCGGGCGTACCTCCCAGCAAGGGGAAGAGCGGGGTGTCACCACCGTTGGCACAGATCACCAATGAACTGTCCAGTCCGGCAGTGGGAAGCACGTCCAAATTCACCGTAAGGACGGCGGAAAGTGTGGGGCAGGGCAGTACCGCGGGCACGGTGTAGGTATACACGCCGATCGTACCCGTAGCGGGGTCGAACACGTCAGGAACAATGGCACCGTTCACATCGGCCCATGTCCCGGTAGCTTGGGGCGTGCCGGCAAGCATGGACTGCAAACTGATCGGTGCGGCGTCACGGCACAGTACGATGGAACTATCCTGTCCTGCATTCACTGCTTGTGGGATCGCGATCTGTATAAAGGCCGTGTCATTGACGCATGGTGCATTGCCCGCAATGATGTACTTGTAGGTCCCCGGGAACATGGATCCCGGGTTCAACGTGCCGTTGAAAGCGACACCGGTGGGCGATTGCCAGGATCCGCCATTCTGCGGTGTTCCCGGGATGTACTGGAACAAGATGTCCGGAAAATCCCATGAGCAGTATGCCAAGGACGTATCCATACCGGCATCGGCATGGGGCACTGTGGATATGGTGAGGATGGCCTGCGCCGCGCAGCCACCTCCATTGTCCACGGAATAACGGTAAGGTGTGTCCGCCGATGTGCCGGGCGTGAAGATGTTGCTTACCGTATCGTTGGTGAGTGTATCCGTCCAAGTGCCGCCGGGGATGGGATTACCACCCAATAGAGTGAGCATGTCCACAGGGGCATCGGTATCACAATAAACGGCAGCCGAGTTACCCAGATCGGGACTGGCGATCACCTGTACCACCACACTGGTGGTCTGTGAAAGATTGGGCGTTCCATTATCCGTTCCGGTGAAGGTGATGGTGTGGAAGCCCAAGTTACCCATGTTGGGCACCAGATTGCCAGCGATGGTACCGTTCACACCACTGGTGAGCGTGGGGTTGAACTGCGGGAAATCCGGTGCGGAGAAGGTCGGTGTGATGATCTGGTCGTTCTCGGGGGCCAAAAAATTCACTTCAATGTCCTGGGCAACACCGGTGCAAAGCACGATCGTATCACACACGAAATTGCCCTCTACGATGGGCGA
The DNA here is from genome assembly GCA_016719225.1 of Flavobacteriales bacterium. GTDB lineage: Bacteria > Bacteroidota > Bacteroidia > Flavobacteriales_F > PHOS-HE28 > PHOS-HE28. Next base: position 117,936 of record JADKAN010000002.1, read on the forward strand.
GATGTTGGCAGAAGGGAACAAGGTGGAGAACACGAAATCCTTGTAATCCAGCCAAGAAACACCGGAGTTTCCATTGGGGCCTGCATAATCCGTACCCGCATGATCGAATTTCCCAATGGAAATATAGCCGATCCCATCACCGAGATTAGCCCCTACAACGGCAGGTATTCCACCGAATCCATTGACCCCACCCGAGGCGCTGCCGGTGGTCCACTGCATATCCAGATAGGAGAAAGCAACGTTGTTACCCACACCTATGTAAGCATCGGTTGCATCTGTGATTATCAGTTGGAATGTATTGCGCTTGTCGGTCATTTGAGGAAAGTAACCGACCCCGACCCAATTGACGAACAGCGCATGGTCCGAAAGGCAGTATAAGACCTGGCCACCATTTTGACCTCCGGTATCCACATCCCCCCAGAACGGGGCGACCATCACATACGTTGAATTCGGGAATGCAGCAGCACTGAAAGTGCCGTAGGGACCATCAAAGGTCACGTTGCCGTTATTGTTGATCCACAGGCTGTTATACGTCGTTCCATAGAGGTCGAAGGAAAAGGGCAAACTGATCTGTGCACTGCTACCATCGTCCCAAGGCCCTTGACTGAGCGGGCAACCCGTTGGGTCTTGGTAGAGTCCGCAGAGACCTCCATTTCCGCCACCACGTTGCCAACCGCCGTTAGCTGCTATGATACTATCCAACGCGTGCTGGTCCAAATGCACTTCCGTTGGGCGCACGTTCAGTGGCAGCTCACCATGAGCTTTCAAATTCGCGTAATCCTGCCACGGGATCTCCGTTTGCGGTACTGTTTGGCCAACCACAGCGAACACGCAAAGGGACGCGGCCAAAAGCAACAGCCCGCGTATGTCGTTCATCGCCTTCATCGGAACAAGCGTATCACTTCGGTTTTGTAGTGTACCACACCACGAAGGTCGGTAGCGGACACGAGGCAGTGGTATAAACCGTCCGGTGCGCTATTCCCGTTCAGCATGCGGCCGTCCCACATACGGGAAAGGTCATTGCAACGGAACACTTCCACACCTCCAGTGGTTGTGATCATGACTTCCACGGCGTCGTATTCATCGGCCACGATGCGCAACTTATCGTTAACGCCGTCGCCGTTCACGGTGAAGGCACTCGGGATGTAGATCTGGAAAGCGGGCAAGGGTGCGGAGGGTTCAGGTTTTGCCTCCGGGGGGATATCCGCAATGGTTTCGTGCTGTACGGTCTGCTCAGATTGCGCTGGTTCCAAGGCTGGTTGCTGCTTCAGGGTCGATGTTTGTTCAGTTTCCGGTACAGGCGGTTCCTGAACGGGTACTGGCGTCGCGTGGATCTCCGATACAGGCTTTTCCACGACTTCTTCGGTCGCTGTAGCGGAAGGCTCGGTAGCCGTCATCACGGAAGGTTGTTGTACGTGTTCCGGCTTGGGAACGAGCTTCTGCTTTACGGTCAGGGGCAACACATTCTCAACAAGAGGCTGCGCGGACAAAAACTCATCCACAGTGGAATTGGAAGGTGTCGGCATCAGAACAGGCGCGGTAACCACTTCCTGAGGTTGTTGCGGCACATCGGCTGTTTCCCGGGTATTCCAAAGGAACAACGCACCGATGGCCAAGGCAGCAACGCCACCAGCGATCCAGCGGTAGGTCGAAGGCACTCCGGTAGGGCGGATGCGCCCACTGATATTCGCCCAAGCAGAGGGGTTCACGGGCGCTTCGTGGCCTTGGAATTTCTGCTGCAACGTTTCGCGCAATTGCGTCCCGTCGGCGTGGGCGGACAGTTTTCCGCTGATCTGCGCCCAAGCATCCTGCGGCGCGGGTACCTCGTGCGCGTCGAAGCGCTGGCGGAGCAGTTCGTTCAAGCCGTCACTCATTTCCGATCCCATGGATGTCAGCCGTTTCTTTCGGCAGCAGTTTACGCAGGTAGGCCCGCGCTTTCATGAATTGCGATTTGGAGGTATTCTCCGAGATGCCCAGCATCTCCGCTATATCCTTGTGCGGGTAGCCTTCAATGGCGAATAGGTTGAACACCGTGCGGTAGCCCGTTGGCAACGCTTGGATAAGGTCCATCAGTTCATTGGTGGTCAACTTGCTCACGGCCAAACCTTCGGCGGAATGCAGGTGCTCGGCTTCCGTCAGGTCCAAGCTTTGATCGTAGGGCTTGTTGCGGCGGATATTGTCCAACGCCGTGTTCACCATGGTGCGTGCGATCCAGCCGCCCAATGGGCCGTCGCCGCGAAAGCGGTCCATCTTCTGGAACACCTTTACGAAGCCGTCCTGCAGGATGTCCTGCGCCTGTTCGCGGTCGTGTGCGTATCGCATGCAGATGCTCATCATCTTCCCTGCAAAGGTTTGATAGAGGGCTTTTTGGGCTGCGGGTTCCCCCTTAAGGCAGCCCGCCACCATTTGCTCATCTGTCATGGCCTTGCGGGGGTATGATGCGATCGGTCGCTGAATGGTTGCCTGCACCGGGCCGTGAAAATACGTGAAGGCATTGGATAGAACGCTTGAAAAGCTGCTGCTCCGGGCGTTCCTTTTAGGGGCCGGAACAATTCAATGGTAAAAACCACCCAGCTCTATTCATGCCAGGCCAAGTGCCTAATGCTGTTGAGAGCGATGAGGCCCCTTCTCCGATCCGCTTAGGTGAACATTTCCAAGTCTTCTTCCGGCAGCGGTCGATCACCTGTATCCCCTCCTCGAACCCGCGTTCCACAAGCATTTGACGTACGTATGCCCGATCACGCTACATTTGCCGGTCCTTTCCGGAAAAATATCCACTTCCACCATGGAAGCGCTTGCCGAACATACCATCGCCTTCAACGGACTGAACGACGGCCGCCACGCCTTCGAATTCACGCTGGGTGACGCCTTTTTGGAGGCCACCGGTGTGGAGGATTTCCTTGGAGGTAATGTCCATGCCCAAGTGGAATTGGACAAGAGCACCCATCTCTTGGTCACCAACATTACGGTGGATGGCCACATCCGCATGCTTTGCGACCGTTGCAATGCGCCCATGGACCAACCTGTGCAGGGAACGCAGCGCCAGATCTTCAAGCTGAGCGAGGAAGAGGAAAGCGACGATGATGAGCTGGTCAGCATCGACCCCAACGCCCACGAGATCAATTTGACACATTACCTGTTCGAGTGCATCAGCCTGCATCTACCCATCCGGCACGTACACCCGGAAGGTCAATGCGACCCCGAGGTGGAAGATGCGTTGGAAAAGGTGCAAGTACACTACGAAGCCGACCCGGACCCTCGTTGGTCCGTGCTGCAAGACCTCAAGACCAAGGAAAACTGAACTTCCATTCCCCGTAGACCATGCCAAATCCAAAACGCCGGTTCTCGAAGACCCGCACCGCCAAGCGCCGCACGAACCAATCGGCCGGTACGCCAACGCTCACCACTTGCCCCACTACCGGTGAAACGCATTTGCGCCACCGTGCCATCATGGTCGGCGACGACCTGATGTACCGCGGAAAGGTGGTACGCACCAAGGCCGAAGCTGAATAACCACTTATCGCCGCACCTGGAAAACTACCCCGGTAGCCAGGCCCGCATGAGGATAGGAGTGGACATCATGGGCAGCGACCACGGAGCCGTGGTGCCTTTGCGCGCCGCCATATTGGCGGTAAAAGAACTGCCGGATAATGCGCGTCTTGTGCTGATCGGGCACGAAAAGACCATTTTGGACGGCCTGCACGCGGAAGGTGCCGACTCCACCGCATTCGACATCGTCCCCAGCATGGACGACATCGGCATGAGCGACCATGCATCCAAGGCACTGGCCTCCAAGCCCAACAGCAGCATAGCGCTGGGTTTCGGCATGCTTCAACAGGGGAAATTGGACGCTTTCGCCAGCACTGGTAACACCGGAGCCATGTTGGTGGGCAGCGTCATGGTCATGAAACCCTTGCCCGGCGTACAGCGTCCTTGCATTACCAGCATCTTGCCAAAGGCGGACGGCAGTTTCGGACTTATGGTGGACGTGGGGGCCAATGCGGACTGCAAGCCAGAGGTACTGTTCCAGTTCGGTTTGCTGGGCTCGCTTTTCGCCAAGCACGTCTACCACATCGAAAGCCCCAAAGTGGGCTTGTTGAGCATCGGGGAAGAAGAAAAAAAAGGAAATGCGCTGACCTTGGCCGCGCACGCGCTGATGAAGGGCACGGACCGCTTCAACTTCATCGGCAATGTGGAGGGGCGTGACCTGTTCCACGACAAGGCCGACGTTGTGGTGTGTGATGGGTTCACCGGTAACGTGGTGTTAAAGGCGCTGGAGGGTTTCCACAACCTGATCAGCGAACGCGGGCTGAAAGACCCATTCTTGGACCGTTTCGACTACCAGAATTACGGAGGCACGCCGGTGCTGGGCGTCCATGGTAATGTGGTGATCGGGCATGGCATCAGCAATGCACAGACCATCAAGAACATGATCCTTTTCACCCGCGAGCTGGTGGAAAGCAAATTGAACGCCCGCATCCGCGAAGCGTTCCAGTGACCACCTTGCACCCCGTTGCTGAAAGGCTTTGACGGGAAAAACCGCGAGAACAATGAAGACCACCGCCGCCATCACCGCCGTGCACGGTTACGTACCGGAATATGTGCTTAGCAATGCCGTGCTGGAGACCATGGTGGAGACCAACGACGCATGGATAACGGAGCGTACCGGGATCAAGGAGAGGCGGATCCTCAAGGGCAAGGACCAAGGGATGAGCGTGATGGCCGTGGAGGCTGTGAACGGCCTTTGCAAAAAGCGCGGGATCGACCCCATGGAGATCGACCTCTTGATCTGCTGCACGGTAACGGCCGACATGCAGTTCCCGGCCACGGCGAACATCATCTGCGATAAAGTGGGGGCCAAGAACGCGTGGGGATTCGATGTGAACGCAGCCTGTTCGGGCTTCATTTACGGCCTCACCACCGGCTCGCAGTTCATCGAGACCGGTAAGCACAAGAAAGTCGTGGTAGTGGGCGGCGACAAGATGAGCAGCATCATCGACTATACCGACCGCGCTACATGCATCATCTTCGGTGACGGCTGCGGTGCGGTTTTGTTGGAGCCCAACACGGAAGGCAACGGTATCCTGGACAGCATCCTGCGGGCCGACGGAAGCGGGGCGCAGTACCTGCACCAGAAAGCCGGCGGTTCCATGCGCCCGGCCAGCCACGGGACGGTTGACGCCAAAGAGCATTTCGTATTTCAGGAAGGAAAGGCGGTGTTCAAGTTCGCCGTGACCAACATGGCGGACGTGAGCGCGGAGATCATGGAGCGTAACAACCTCACCAGTGACGATGTGGCATGGCTCGTTCCGCACCAAGCGAATAAACGCATCATCGATGCCACCGCGCATCGTATGGGTTTGGATGAAGCCAAGGTGATGCTGAACATCCAGAAATACGGCAATACCACCAGTGGCACCATCCCCTTGTGCCTGTGGGAATGGGAAAGCCGCCTGAAAAAGGGCGACAACATCATTCTCGCCGCGTTCGGTGGCGGCTTCACATGGGGATCCGTTTATTTGAAATGGGCCTACGGGTCCTGAACCGCCTACTTCTTTATCTTGGCCCTCCAAGGCCGGAACCCATCCCATGGAACCCATGAACATCACCCAGATCCAAGACCTGATCAAATTCGTTGCCAAAAGCGGCGTAAGCGAGGTGGAGATCGAGCAGAAGGACTTCAAGATCACCATTAAGACAACAAGCAAGAAAGAGGCTGCCGTACACGTGATGGCGCAGCCCCAATATGCGCCGCCCCCACCTTTGCCCGCAGCAACAGGCGCTCCTGCAGCAGCACCTGCGACGCCTGCCGCGCCCGCTGCGGAGAGCAAGTACATCACCGTCAAGTCGCCGATGATCGGCACCTTCTATCGTGCGGCCGGCCCCGGCAAACCCATTTTCGTTAACGTGGGCGACGACATCAAGCCTGGCAAGACCATCTGCATCATCGAGGCCATGAAACTCTTCAATGAGATCGAAAGCGAGGTGAGCGGCAAGATCGTAAAAGTGCTTGTGGACGATGCCAAGCCGGTGGAATACGACCAGCCATTGTTCTTGGTCGACCCCTCATAGTTTTTCACCACAGAGGCACAGAGAGCACCGAGGAATGCCCGAAAGGCACGCGGACGATCCTTCAACTTGAACGGCCCTGAGGTAGTATTCGCCTTCTTCTCCGTGTCCTCCGTGCCTCTGTGGTGAACCAGACCTGATCTCCCATGTTCAAGAAGATACTCATAGCTAACCGCGGCGAGATCGCCCTGCGCGTGATCCGTACCGCCCGCGAGATGGGCATCAAGACGGTAGCGGTCTACAGCACCGCGGACCGCGAAAGCCTGCACGTGCGCTTCGCCGACGAGGCTGTGTGCATCGGCCCGCCACCAAGTAAGGACAGCTACCTGAACATGAGCCGGATCATCGCGGCGGCGGAGATCACCAACGCGGATGCCATCCATCCGGGTTACGGCTTCCTGAGCGAGAACGCCAAGTTCAGCCGCATCTGCCAAGAGCACGGCATCAAGTTCATCGGTGCGCTACCCGAGCAGATCGAGGCCATGGGCGATAAGGCCACGGCCAAGGCGACAATGATCGCTGCCGGGGTGCCCGTGGTACCCGGATCTCAAGGATTGGTATCGGACCTGGACGTGGCCAAGAAAGAAGCTGTGAAGATCGGATACCCCGTGATCTTGAAAGCCACGGCCGGCGGAGGCGGTAAGGGTATGCGTGTGGTGTGGAAGGAGGATGAGTTCGTGGAGGCCTTCGAGAAAGCTAGCCAAGAAGCAGGAGCCGCGTTCGGCAATCCGGGCATGTATATGGAGAAGTACGTGCTGGAACCGCGCCACATCGAGATCCAGATCGCAGGAGACCAGTATGGTACGTTCTGCCACATGAGCGAGCGGGATTGCAGCATCCAGCGCCGTCACCAGAAACTCGTGGAGGAAACGCCCAGCCCCTTCATGACCAAGTCGTTGCGGAAAAAGATGGGAGAGGCAGCCATCAAGGCCGCTGCAAGCGTGAACTACGAAGGCGTAGGCACGGTGGAGTTCCTTGTGGACAAGGACCGGAACTTCTACTTCATGGAAATGAATACGCGGATCCAGGTGGAGCATACGATCACCGAGGAGGTCATCGACTTCGATCTGGTGCGCGAGCAGATCAAGATCGCAGCGGGGATCCCGATAAGCGGCCTCAACTACGAGCCCACCCGTCACAGCATCCAGTGCCGGATCAATGCGGAAGATCCGTTCAATGAGTTCCGGCCCAATCCGGGCAAGATCACCAGCTACCATAGCCCCGGTGGCCACGGCGTCCGCATCGATACGCACGTTTATGCGGGTTACACCATCCCGCCGAACTACGATAGCATGATCGGAAAGCTGATCGTGAGCGCGCAGACCCGTGACGAGGCTTTGGCCAAGATGGAGCGCGCCTTGAGCGAATACGTGATCGAGGGCGTACACACCACCATCCCGTTCCATCTGCAGTTGTTGCAGGATGAGAAGTTCCGCGCTGGGGAATTCACTACGAAGTTCTTGGAGGATTTCCAGCTGAAGAAGCCCTGAGCTTGATCGCCGGCCTTGACGGACGGACTATTCTCTCAATTCCGCCCGCACCTTCTTCGGCAACGCTGCCACAACCAGTGCATAGCTGTGGTCGAGCAGCTCGCGGAGGAGGGAGTCTTTTACCCTACCATCGGTGGCTACCGTATTCCAGTGCACCTTGCTCATATGGTAACCCGGCGTAATGCCGTCGTGCTCCTCCCGCAGGGCTACCGCACGTTCAGGATCGCACTTCAAGTTCACGCTTTCGAAACTGTTCATGTCCGTGAGGGCGAACATTTTGCCCATCACCTTGAGGACGAGTGTGTCGGGTCCAAAGGGCGTTTCCTCGGTGGTCCCGGGCTTTTCCAAGCAGAGCTGGCGGAACTGTTCAATGTTCATCCGAGCGGGGCGTAGAGCACCGGTCTGCTGGGCGCGGCATCGTTGATGAAGTGGGGTACCTGCAGCTCCAGTAAGTAGTCGCCGTCCAGTACTTCATCCGGCACGTAGATCATCTCCGTGATGGAGCGACCGAGGTCGGTAACGTGCGGGAAATCCCAGAATGCATGGTGTGCGGCGAGCTTGCCGGCGTCGTGCTCGCGGTCCACGCTGGGCAGGTCCAGCAACAAATGGCGCACGCCGATGCTGCGGAGCCAAGCACAAGCTTCCGCCTCTAGATAGGGCGGGTTGGTAGAGGTCCAGATGCGCTGCCGTTTTTCGGTATCGTTCGGCCATGTGCGGATCACGAGGGCTTCGGGCACGTGCTCATTCACCGCGCCCCGTAGCAGGCCGAGCGTGATCACTTTGTCGGTGCCTTCTGTTGTGCGGCGCTCTTGAGGCAGCAGACTGATCAATTGCGCGGTGAACCAATAGCGCTGGAACATGGTGCCCACCGGGTGGACCTGCTGGGAAATGTGGCCTACACCTTCCGTATGCGTGCCGTTCCCGTGCGGATTGAAAGCCGCGTCCCTGAAGTTCACCGGCGCACCTGCCGCCACGGCATAGGTCTTGTCGCCATCGTTCACGGGCGTGAAGCGGGGCGGACCCACATGCCATGCGCGAGGCCCGGGGCTGTCGGCATCCAACGGAATGGAAAGGTCGATGGGGTCGTTCAGCGCAATGCGCCAGTCGCGTCCGTGGTGGGTGAAGGTGGCGATCATGTGGTGGGCATGAAGAGGTCCGAAGCGATGCGGTCCGCGAAATTCTTTCCTTTTGGTGTCAGGATCAGGTGGCCGTTGCGTTCTTCGAGCTCATTCAGCGCAAGATAATGCTGGATCGTCTTCGCATTCACTTTGCGAAAGGCCTCGCCAAGGCTTGCTATGTCCACGCCCCACATGGTGCGCAACCCGGTGAGCAGGCGCTCATTGATCCGCTGCGCTGGGGTCAGCGACTCCTTCTCCCAGAAAAGCCCGCTCCCTTCAACCCCTAACGCGTAACGCACGTTGTTCGCCACGTTCCACCGGCGTTCCACACCATCGTATGAATGCGCCGATGGTCCGATACCGAGGTAAGGTATGCCCTGCCAATAGCTGGTGTTGTGCTTCGCGAAATGCCCCCTCTTACCGAAGTTACTGATCTCGTACTGCACCAATCCGACTTCCGCTACGCGAGCGATGCCATGTTCGAACTGCGCCGCTTGATCTTCGTCATTTGAAGGAACGATGCGCCCGGTCAATACCTGCTTGTGCAAAGCGGTCCGTGTTTCCACTGTGAGGCAGTAGGCCGAAAGATGCGGCATGCCATGCTCCAGCGCGATGGTGAGCTGCTCGTCCCATTCGGTAAGGTCCATCCCGGGCAAGCCGTAGATCAGGTCGATGGTCCAAGATGAAAATCCGGCATTGGCCACCTGCTCGATCGCTCGAAGCGATTGTTCCGCATTGTGCGCGCGCCCCATCCATTGCAGCCTTTCCTCGCGGAAACTCTGAATGCCGAGGCTTACACGGGTGATGCCGACACCGCGCCACCCCGCCAGCACTGCTGCCGATATGTCATCCGGGTTCGCCTCAATGGTGATCTCCGCATCGGCTTCGATCCGTGCCAGTGACCTGGTTTCGTCCAGAAAGGTGCTGAGTTCTTTCGGTGATAACAGGCTGGGCGTACCACCACCGAAGTAGATGGAACCGAGCGCAGCACCCTTGAGTTCAGCAATGCGCGTTCGGAGCTCGGTACGCATCGCCGCCAGCACCCAGTCCTTTGTTGCTAGGGACGTACTGAAGTGGAAGTCGCAATACACGCAAGCCTTGCGGCAGAAAGGGATATGGAAGTAGAGGCCGGACATGAACTACGGACCGATCGGGACCTACAGCCTCCTCACATCCGCAACGAGATGCGGAAAGTAGTCCCTTTCCCCACCGTGGAGCGCTTCACGAAGATCTTGCCCTTGTGGTAGGTTTCCATAATGCGCTTGGTAAGAGAGAGCCCTAAACCCCAGCCGCGTTTCTTGGTGGTAAAGCCGGGCTGGAACACCGTTTTCAGCTGCGAGGCGGGAATGCCCTTGCCGGTGTCGGTGACGTCCACGTGTACATCGTTGCCATCCTTTTCCGTGGTGATGGTGATGCTGCCTTCGCCCTCCATGGCATCCACAGCGTTGCGGATCAAGTTCTCCAGCACCCAACTGAAAAGCGCCCGGTTCAGCGGAACGGTGATCTCCGGATCCATGGAATGCACATCGATCTTCACACGGCCGGGCAAACGTGGGCGCAGGTACTGCACGGTGTCGCGCAGCACGAGGTCGATCTTCTCGGGCACGAGGTCCGGTGAGGATCCGATCTTGCTGAAGCGCTCGGTGATCATCTCCAAACGCGTGATGTCCTTGCGCATTTCGGTAACAGCGGCGGGGTCCGTGCCGTTGGCATCCATCAGCTCCATCCACGCCATCAGGGAACTGAGCGGCGTACCCAGTTGGTGCGCTGTCTCCTTCGCCATGCCCACCCAAACCTGGTTCTGCTCCGCGTTGCGGAAGAGGCTGAAGAGCGCATAGCTCACCAACAGGAACAGCCCGATGATGATCAACTGGACGTAAGGGAAGTAACGTAACTGGGTGATCACACGGCTTTCCTCGTAGAAGATGTAGTTCCGTCCGCGCCCTGCGAGCGAAACTTCGATCGGTGGGTTTGCCTGTGCCATGGCGGCGATGCGTGCCTGGAGTTTCGTGCTGTCACTGATGGTCTCCGGTTCGATGTTGCTGTGCTCGATCACATGCGTCCGTGTGCTGTCCGTGTAGATCACCGGCACGGCCGCGGTGTTCATCACGGTCTCGCTTATGAAGCTGCGGATGATGTTGTCCATGACCTGCTGCAGTTCTGTGACGATGCGGGAATCCGTGTAATGCAGGTATTGTTTGCGATCACCGAAGAGGGTGATCGGTATGGGCTCGTGCTTCCGGTCCATGCGCTTCACTTCGGCGCGGAGGGAATCAGCATTGGCATCCATGCCAGCGCGCAGGTTGCGGCTGGTGGTCGGCTTGCCTTTGTCGTCGGTGATGATGACGGGTATCGTGGTATTGTCGCTCACCACTTTGAGGTAGAAGCTCAGGTCGTTCACATCATCGCTGGCGAGATGTACCTGTGCGTCGGCCCACAGTTCCACGCGCTTGCGCTCCTCTTCGCGCAGCCGGTGAAAGAGCGAGTCGGTATAGTTCACCAGTTGGGCGCGGTTCCGGACGGCCTCTGCCCAAAGCTCCACTTTCCGGCGCTCCTCTTGGCGCACCTTGTTCACGATGGTGCTGCTGTACCACAACGATGCGCCCACGATGGCCATGGCCACCAGTGCAAGCACGAGTTTCCAGCGTTGTTTGCGTGAGTAAAGGTTCATTCCGGATGGATGGCCTCAAAGGTGGACCACGGATGGACACGGTTGGACACGGATGCGGAAAATGCCCCGTTCTCCTATCGGGTTCGTCACTCCACGCCGATCACCACTTTGGGTTCGTCCTTTTGGTCTTTTTGCAGCAGACGTCCAAGACCCTTCTTGGGTTTTTCAGCCGGCGGTGGTGGCGCTTGTTCCTTGTCCCCGAACACGGCGGTGATACTTCCTTGCTGTGCGGTGGTGGTATCCTTGGGTTTCTCCCCGGAGAGTATTCCTTTCAAGATCCCCTTCAGTTGCGCTGTTTCCTGCTTCATGCGCTCTTTGCGACGGGCCGCGGCCATAGCACCGTCGGTGCCGAACTGCAGGTTGTCCGTGGTGCCGTACATGTGCAGGAAGATGCGGAGGCCGGTGCCGTCGTCGATGATGGGTCCGAACTCGTCACTGCTGCTTTGTGCCGTCCGGAACAGGTCGCTAAGACGGAAGCTCAGGTGGTCGTCAACCTCCCCGTCGAAGCCGTGCGAGCCACTTACCTCCATGTCCATCACGGAACTGCTTATCGTCATCAACGGCAGGTTCACGGAACGGTCCTTGATCTCGATCCTGTTCTCCAGCTTCGCGAAGGTGACGTGGGCAAGTTGTTTGCGGAGCGCATCGGTGTCCACGAAAGGCGAGGTGAGCTTGTTCTTCCGGAGATAGTCCGCCACCTCCATCAGGGAGGCATGGTTGTTCAGTTCGCCGTTCAACAGTGTGATGTCCGCCACGCAGTGCAGTTGGCTTTGGTCGAGGCTGAAGTCCGGCCGCAGCGGTGCGGTGATCGTGAGCTGCGCGTCGCCGTGGCCCTTTACGTTCGCCGCGGTGATGAAGGTCTGGCCAAAGTTCTGGAACTCGGAGAACAAGGTGGTCACGTTGATCCCTTTAAGGTCCGCATTAATGGCGAGCGGATAGGCGGATGCAGGCCTTGCATCGAGCTTCAAGCTGCCGCTCACACTGCCTTCGGCTGTTTTGAACGAAAGTGGTTCCAGCGTGAGTTTCTGCCCCACCATGCGCAGGTTGCAAGTGATGTCCGTAGCGCGGAAATCCTCCATCTTCAACTCGCCGATGTCGGCTTTGAGGTCAAGGTCGATAAGTGCCGGTAGCGTGAATGCATACGTTGATGCCGGTGCCGGTGTAGCCCTGGTTTTCGCTTCGAGCAAGGAAGCCAGATCGATGGAAGGCGATTTTCCGCGGGCTTCGATAGTGAGCCGCTGGTCCTTGAACAAGGCATAGGGCATCAGGTTGTGCAGCGTGCCGGTAAGCTCCATGGCATTGCCCTGCAGGTTGAAGCGTAAGCCGTGAACGAGTGCATCATTTCCTTCCAAAGCAAGTTCGGCGTTCAACTCCGACACCCTGTGGCGGAGGCCTTTCATTTTCAAGCTGGCATCCTTCAGCTTCACACTTCCCGTGATGGCGAGGGCGTGCAGATCGGCGGCCCTGAGATCCTCCACATCGCGGAGCCGGCCCTGTATGTGGGCTTCCGCTTTCATGCTGCCTGCCACTTGCTCCAGCGTATCCAAGCCAACGAAGCGCAACAGGTCCGCAAGGCCGAGGTCGGCATGGATGTTGGCGTTCAGTTTCGCATTCTTCAGCCCTGCAAGTTCCAAATTGCCGCCGATCGGACCGGAGGGGGAAGCGGCCGAGAAGTTTTTTACCGTGAGCTTGCTGGGCGCCCATTTCGGGGTGAAGTCGGCTGAGAATTCCCCCTGCACTTGGCGGAAAACGGTCTTGGAGGCGAGCTCGGTAAAGCGACCATCCTGCAGTTTCATCCCCATGGAAAGCGAAGGGCCGGGGGTATCCATTGGCCCCGAAAAGTGGATGGCGAGATCCGCACTACCGTCCATGCCGTACCGGGCCATCGTGCGGCGCAGGTTGTCAGGAAGCAGTTGGACCACGCTGGAGAGGTCCAGCCCGAATCCATTTGCCCGTAGGTCGATGGAATCCCCGGACTTGCCGGGCATCAACGCCAGGGTGACGTTCAACGGGGTTTTCCCGAAGAGGAGTTCCCCCTTTTCAATACGGAATCCTCCCGTTTTGCCACCAAAAGCCATGAGCAGGTCCACGGAGGCCTTACGGTCCGCCAGTAACTTGCCGTCCTCATCACTCCAATGGCGTAACCACACGTCGCCCTTTGTGGTCAGGGTCGAGCCTTCGTCGCGGAATCGTGCTCCCAATGCGAGTTTGTCGCTATTGAGAACGACCTCCAAGGCGCTGCGGTCATCGCGGAAACGGCCCGCCAGTCCATCAAAGGTGACCCGGCGCAGGTCAATATCGATGCTCTTACTGGTCGCGGAAGCACTGGTATCCGCCTTCCATACTTCCCAATTCCCATGGCCATTCGCGTCCAAGCCCGGATAGAGCTTCACATCGGTGCCGTGCAGGTCGCGCACGGTGTAGTTGCCGGTGAGCAGGGCGAATACGCTGAATTCCAAGTAGAGGTCCTTGGCGTAAAGCAACGTGTCCGGCGGCTTTGCATCGGTGCGTACCTCCTGCATGTAAGCGTCCCGGATGCGCAATGACGCCTGCGGGAAACGCTTGATCAGGGTGAGTTCGATGCCGTTCTGGTGCAGCGGGGCGGTGAGGTGCGTGTTCAACTCGGAAACCAACTTCGCCTTCACCTCATCCTGGAAGAAATAGGCAACGGCAGCCAACGCCACCAGTACCAAGGCCAAGGCGGCAAGGGCGAATACGGCGATGCGTCGAAGCAGGCGTAACATGGGCAAGGTCGAAAATTACCGGCGCGGTAGAGCGGATGTGAGTGGACAGCCCATGGATCGTCCACAGGTGACTGTTAACCAAGAACGTGAAAGACGGGCCAGAAGTGTGGTGCATGTTGCATCGGCTTGGGCCGACCGAATAGTTGCCACTCGGCTGGGGCCGAGCGCGTGCGATCAAGTTTTGATCGCGTCCTGAATGAAAACCTTGCGGCTCCTCTGCTGACCGTAAGCGAAAGGGATCGCCACCGCCATCAACAGAGCACCTAACATCGTGGCCCACCAAGCTGGATTTGTTGTATTCGGCCATGCCAGCAGAGCCATTTGCTGAAAGAAGCTCAGCAGAAGGTAGTACGTGCCCCAGCGCGTTAGCGTCAATCTGAAATAGCCGACTTCTTTCATGAGATACGGGATCAGTGTGGCCCAAACGTAACGCTCTGTACGACGGCCTTCACCCTTTTATTCTCCGTGTACGCTATGACTCTGTGGTGAAAAGGCATTTTTCCGATCCCGACCTTTGCACCATGAAACAGATCGCGGCGATCATCGCAATGCTGGCGTTGGCCTTGTTGGTGTTCTTCATTACCCGGGAGGTATATCGCCCGGCCGCTTCGTCGGAGTCGGTGAGCAGCACGGTGTTGCTGGAGCGCATCCGGCCGGTATTGAAGTTGATCACGGTGGAGGGTGATTTCAGCGAATTGTACAACTACCGCAACGCCGATGCGCCCTTCGATTGGATGAAACGGTTCCAGCCGTTCCAGAAGTGGGCCGTTCTTCGGGTTACCGGTAAGGCGAGCGTAGGGTACGACCTGGAAGGATTGAAGCTAGACTTCAACGATGCGGACCACACCGTGCGATTGGTCTCCATGGGCAAGCCACAGCTGTTGTCACTGGAACATGATGTGGACTATTTCGATCTGGAGGCGGGCACTTTTACCTCTTTTACGGCAGCGGACCACAGCAGGATCAATGCACAGGCGAAGGACCTGATCAAGCAAGCGGTTGAGCAAAGCGGACTCTACAAGTCGGCCGAGATCCGGCGCGACGAGTTGTTGCCCGTGTTGCGTTCCATGGTTGAAAACGCGGGTTGGAAGCTTCAAACCGCGGATCTGGAAGGCGCTCCGGTAAAGCCGCTGGCGAATTGAAAAGCATGGATCGGGAACGCGGCCCCTGTAACTTCGCGGTCCCATGGCACAGGACCTGCTGATCACGCCCACCACCTACTGTCCGTCGCTGACGCATTACGAGCGCTGGCATACCCGCAGCGTCATGGTCGGCGATGTGGGCATCGGCGGGGCCAACCCGATCCGGGTGCAGAGCATGACCACCACGGACACCATGGACACCGCAGGGACGGTGGCGCAGAGCATCCGCATGATCGATGCGGGCTGCGAGATCGTACGCATCACCGCTCCCAGTAAGGACGAGGCGGAGAACCTTGCCGAGATCAAGAAGCAGTTGCGCGCCAAAGGCTATCGCACGCCCTTGGTGGCAGATATCCATTTTACGCCCAACGCCGCGGAGATCGCTGCGCGGATCGTTGAAAAGGTGCGCGTGAATCCCGGGAACTACGCCGACAAGAAGAAGTTCGATGTGCGCGAATACACCGATGCGCAATACAACGACGAGCTGGAACGCATCCGGAAACGCTTTCTTCCCTTGGTGAAGATCTGCAAGGAGGAAGGCACTGCTATGCGTATCGGCACCAACCACGGTTCCCTCAGCGACCGCATCCTGAACCGCTATGGCGACACGCCGTTGGGCATGGTGGAGAGTGCGTTCGAGTTCCTGCGGATCTGCCGCGACGAGAACTACCACGAGATCGTGCTGAGCATGAAGGCCAGCAACACCCATGTGATGGTGCAGGCCTACCGGCTCCTCGTCCATAAGATGATGGAACTGGGCTGGAACTACCCGTTGCATTTGGGTGTCACGGAGGCTGGCGATGGTGAGGATGGTCGCGTGAAGAGCGCCGTGGGCATCGGGGCATTGCTGGAGGATGGGCTGGGCGACACCATCCGTGTTTCGCTCACCGAGGATCCGGAAGCGGAGATCCCCGTAGCGCAGGAACTGGTAGCGCGTTACCCGCGGAAGGACCACGCATCGATCATGCCGGTGGAGCATGTGCCGATGGACCCGTTCAGCTATGCGCGCAGGCAAAGCCGCGGAACGCTCAACATCGGTGCGCGCCATGTGCCTGTCGTTATCGCCGACATGAGGAAGAAGACGGCTATCACGGCAGCCTCTTTTTTCGCATGGGGCTATCGTTATAGTGTGCCGAACGATAAGTGGAACATTGCGGATCAGGCATGCGACTATGCCTTCATCGGCAAGAACAGCATCGACTTTGCCATACCAGGCACACTGGGGATCATCCAGGATCACGCCGTATGGCTGAAGGACCGTGCCAAGCCGCGGCACTATCCATTCATCACCACCAACGACTATCGCGCAGGCGTCGAGCAGCACGATGAATTCAATCTTGTTCACGCCACGCTGGCGGACCATGATGCCACATTGATCGAAAAGCTCCGGGACGACGCCACCGCCGTGTTGCTCATCGATACCGCCAACGCACACGGTATGGCCGAGGAACGTCGCCTGTTCTTCGAGCTGATGGAAGCGCGATGCGACGTGCCCGTCATCATCGGTCGCATGTACGGCGATATCAGTCGCGAGAAGCTCGTGCTCCACAGCAGCACCGACATCGGGCCGTTGTTCCTGGACGGCATGGGCGACGGCATTTTCCTCGCGGATGACGATGGTGGCCGTGAGGACCTCTTGTGCCGCACCGCGTTCGGCATTCTCCAAGCTACCCGGACGCGCATCAGCAAGACGGAATACATCAGCTGCCCGAGCTGCGGTCGTACCCTGTTCGATCTACAGGAGACCACAGCGAAGATCCGCGCGCGCACCAGCCATTTGAAAGGTGTCAAGATCGGCATCATGGGCTGCATCGTGAACGGCCCCGGAGAGATGGCGGATGCCGACTATGGTTACGTGGGCACAGGTGCCGGAGTGATCACCTTGTACAAGGAGAAAGAGGTGGTGAAGCGCAACGTCCCCGCCGAACGTGCCGTGGATGAGCTGATCGAGCTGATCAAGCAGGGCGGCGATTGGGTGGAGGTGGAGTAGTGGTTCTAACTTCGCCCAATGCCCAAAACCATTCTCCTCGCCGGTGCCACAGGGCTGGTGGGCAGCGCTTGCCTTCCGTTGCTCTTGGCCGATGAGCGCGTAAGCCGCGTCGTCGCGTTGGTGCGCCATCCGTTGAACATGGGGCATCCTAAACTCGAACAATGGGATGCGCCGGACGCGGACCTGCTCCAAGGGTTAAGGCCTGAGCCGGTGGATGCGGTGATCTGCTGCTTGGGCACCACCATCAAGAACGCAGGTAGCCAAGCGGCCTTCAAAGCGGTGGACAAGGACTTGCCGCTGGGCATCGCGCGCTGGGCCGGATCCCGGGGTGTGTCCACCTACTCCATCATCAGTGCTCTGGGTGCAAGCTCAAAGTCGAAGATCTTTTATAGCCGGGTGAAAGGGGAGGTGGAACAGGAGCTGGAAGCCATGCACTTCGCGAACTTGGCGATGTTCCAACCGTCGGTGCTCACCGGCCCGCGCAGGGAGAAGCGCCTCGGTGAGCGCATCGGTATTGCCGTGATGAACGTAGTGGATCCCTTGCTCATCGGATCCTTGGTGAACTACCACACCATGCCGCACCAGGTACTCGCGAAGGCCTTGGTGAACAGTGCGCTTTCACCGGAACCGGGGGTAAAGCGTTACGTGTACCGCGATATTCTGAAGATCGCACACCTATAAAGCGTGCAGCGAAGAAGCGTTTGCACACGCTGAAGTCCCCCACAGGATCCGATACTTATCAGATCCCATAGGGGACGTTCCATGTTCAACCTTCAGCGGGTACGAAGTAATCCTTGATCGCTTGCACGTAGCTTTCAAAAGCCTTCAACCCCTTCGGCGATAACGAGCAGCGCGTGTTCGGGTAGTTATCCTTGAACGTCTTCTTTACCGCCACATAGCCCGCATCCTTCAACTTCGTGATCTGCACGCTGAGGTTGCCGCGTGTGGCACCGGTCTTGTCCAAGAGGAAGTTGAAATCCGCACTATCCACGCCCACCAACAGGCTCACGATCGCCAGCCGTAATTGGTTGTGCAGGACCGGATCAAGCGGTGCGAAGGCCATCTTCTTGACGCTTTAGCAGGATGCCCGGCACGATATAGCCGAATACCATGGAGATGCAGTAAACAGACACGATCACGGTGTCATTCCCGCTGAAGAACATGATCACCCCGGCCACCCAGAACAACAGGCCACCGAATATCAGCGGTTTGAAACGCATGACCTGGCCCGTAAGGAATGTGGGCATTGCAGTAAGCAGGGTAATGGCAGCGCCCGGGTTCCTTCCGGAGCCCGTGAAGGAGAACATCATAAGCAGCATGGTGATGACGAAAGCACCCCAGATCCAACCCAGTACACGGTCCATCGGGTTTGCGACATGCTCTTTCTTGCCTTGGCGGAAGCCAATAATGGGACTGGCGATGCCACCCAATACCCCGGCAATACCCCAAGCGGCTCCGTGCGCCCAAGAGCCACCGGTATCCCGCATCAAGTAAGTGGTCACCATAGCGGCCAGGAGTAAGACACCCCACATCAGGAAGTAAATGCTCATGCGGGAGAAACTGCTTTTGGCCTGCCCGATCATTGTCTCGATCAGTTTGAGGCTTTCGGTCGGGGAAAGTTCTTGTTCCATTTTGGTTTTCGTTTTTGGTGGTCGATCAAGTTCGACGGGATAAATGTAGACAAGTTTAGAATATAAACAAGAAATATCTTTGCACTCTTCGCATCTTGCACGCACAGCCACAACCCTCATGCACCACAACCTCTTCATTCCGCTCTTCTTCTGTGCTGCGTCCATCGCTACTGCACAATCCAGCCAAGTAAAGACCACACCTACTTGGAAGGTCGGGGAAAAGCGCCAAGTCTCGGTCACTGAAGCCATCCGGGTCACCACGGATTCAGCCACTTACAACATCACTAAGAACAGCAGCTTCGTCATGGAGGTCGTCAGCCTGCGCAAGGATGGCTTCGTGCTGGCGTTCCGCACGGGTTCCACGGATGTTCAGGTGAGGGAAAGTGAGTTGGACAGGGCTTTGAACGGAGGGAAGTTGGACAGCCGGACGCAGTTCCTCCAGCAATTGGCAGAGGGGATGTACAAGCCTTTGGGAGGCGTGGAGAGCCGCTTTGATATCACCTTGGCTGGCGATGTTTCCGGACAGGTCGATCCCGTAGGCACCGTGGAACAACTGCGTCCCGCCTTGGCGAAGGTGGTGTTGGACATGCGGGACGCGGTTGCGAGGTCCACAAGCCAGCAATCTGAACAGCTTGCCAAAACACGGGTGGACTATCTTTCCGATTCTTTATACGCTGTATTGGTCCGGTCACAAGTGCACGAGTTGCACCGTGTGCTGCGCGTGTATGGCAACGCGTTCCCGTTGACCGGTTCGCAAAAAGAGCGCGTCACGGTAAAGGATGTCCGCTCACCGATACGCTACCAATACATGGATCTTCCGGCGATGGTGGAGGTCGGGTTGGATGTTGTGGATGCGAAAAAGATGACGTGCAGGACCATAACTACCTATGACACGGACGCGCTCTTTGCGGCTATGACAAAGGATAAGTGGACCACTGAGGATAAACCCGCCAACTTGTCGATGGTGGAGGAATGCGTCACCGGGTTCGATCGTACCAGCGGGTGGCCTACTGCTTCCACATCGGATATTGATTTCCGCTGCGGAGCGATCAAAGTGCACATCACCACTAGGACCGCACTGGAGATAGTGCGCTGACGCCTTGGCCGTACTTCGTTCAGAAGGAAGCTACGGTGAGCCGTTTGGCGTCGGTCTCCGCCTCGTCCATACGGGCCAACAGATCATTGCGCTTTTCCAGAAATGCTGGAAGTGCGGCCTTGTCCAAAGGTTCAGCGCTGGGCATCACTTCCTTGCGGGGATCCACTTGTTGCCCGTTCTTCCAGAACCGATAGCATACATGCGGTCCGGTGGCAAGGCCCGTGCTGCCCACTTCGCCGATGATGTCCCCTTGTTTCACCACTTGGCCCTGCTTCACCAGGATCTTACGCATGTGCAGGTACTGCGTTTCGTAGGTCCGGTTGTGCCGGATCTTTACATAGTTGCCATTACCGGCGGTGCGTCCGGCGTTCTCCACTACACCATCGCCCACGGCCATGATCGGCGTACCATAAGGCGCGGCATAGTCTGTTCCAAGGTGAGCCTTCATCCGGTGCTGTACCGGATGGAAACGCGTGAGGCTGAACCCGGAGGAAATGCGACTGTACTTCAAAGGGGCTTGCAGGAAGGCCTTGCGCAGGCTTTTCCCTTCGGCGTCGAAATAGGAGGTCGCTCCGGATGCGTCGGTGTGGAGAAAGGCTTCGCGCACATCATCGCCCTCGTAGCGTACGCCGAGCAAGTCGGGTTGGCCGTAGTCCTTTCCGTCCACGGTGTTCTGCTTGTACACCATGGTGAAGCGGTCTCCTTTTTGAATGCGGTAGAAATCCACTGTCCATTGGAACACATCGCTCAACTTGGCTGCCAGTGCGGGCGAGGCCCCTGCGTTCATCAGGTCGTTCCACAACGCGCCGGTAACGGCCACGCTGATGCTCCTTTCCACGGTGTGCACGGGCCGTTTCTCCAAGTGGACATCGAAAGGCGAACGGAGGTCGAACACTACATGGTCCACGGGGTCGGTCTCGTAAACGAAATACGTGGGGGTGGTATCGTTCCCTTCAGGGAAGATGAAGGCGATGGGATGCCCGGCACGCATGCGGTTGATGTCGAACACGGGCGCGGCGATGCTGACCAAGGAGTCAATTGCACCTGCGCTGATCCCGTAAGGCGAAAGGATGCCACCCAAGGTGTTGCCCGGCATCACCTTGGCGTGTTCCAAGCGAAATCCCGCGAGCGGAATGCCATAAGCACTGGGTGTTACGGCCAAGGAATCGCTATCCAAGCTTGCCTGTTGGGCCGAGTATTCCACGTGCGGCCCGAAGTCCACGGCGAGGTACAGGTATGAAGCCGCTGCAGCACCAAGCACCAAGGTGCCCATCATCCATCCGGTTTGTCTTCGCATCGCTGCAAGAAACAACGCAGGACATGCGGGGCGGCGTGTGTTAACGTGCTTTTTCAACAAAAGCACGGTGGACGACGGACCGCGTTAAAGCTTCGCCACCGGATTGGCCAAGCCTTCGAAGCTGCTCAATTCCATCTTGATGGAACCCACCAACACCTTGGCTTCAGCGAGCACCGGGATGTGGTTCGCATCGTCGGTGATCCACACGTTAAGGTCGTCGTTGGCCTTGAAAATGCGGCCTTGCTGTACCACGGGTTGGAACTTCAAGCAGCGGAATTTGCCATTGCGTAATTTGATGGTCTCCTTGCCGACATAGCGCATGCGCAGGTTCCATTCCTCGTTGTCCATGAAGCAAGGGATGGTGTACTCCTGGCCGGGTGCAGCTGTGGAATAGTCCATGGTACGTGCGAAATAGAATGCACTCAGCATATCCTGCGCTGACGCAGGTACATCGTAGGTCTTGTTCTCTTGCGTGGTCACCTTGCGGCGGTGCTGCAGGTAGAGGTAGTCCTGGCTGAAGCTATATCCCCCTTCATCCACGCGGCGGGTGAAGACCCAAGGGAATACGCCCTGTTGGTCGAACCAGGTCTCGTAGCGGTCGTCCACTTTGAAGAAGGCTTTGAACGCACCCGTGCTTTGGCCTTTACCAACGGCATGCAGGATCTTGCGACCCTCGATGTCGCGCTCGCCTTGTTTCAGCTCCAAGGTTGCCTCACCAGCATTCAGCCAACCATAATGCAGCACATAGGTGAGCTTCTCACCGGGCTGGAACGCATTATGCGACACAGTACGCAAGGGGAACACCTCGTCCTTTGGGGAAGGCGATGGGGACTTTTGGGCAAAGCCTACGGAAAGCACGCAAGCCGCCCCTATGGAAAGGAATGATCGATGTGCCATGATTCCAAGATTGCAATTGCCGTACCGATCCGGGTAAACAACCATGGCACCAAACCTTACACCACGATGTTCACGATGCGCTTGGGCACCACGATCACCTTTTTCGGGGTTTTGCCCTCCAAACGCTGTTGCACCTCGGGGTTCGCCAGCACAGCGGATTCCACCTCATCCTTGGAAAGTCCCACGGGGAATTCCAGATGCATGCGGGTCTTCCCGTTGAAGCTGATGGGGTAGCTGAAGTTGCTTTCCTCCAAGAAGCGGGCATGCCACTGTGGCCACTTTGCCGTGGTGATGCTGTCGGAATGCCCCAACAGGCTCCACAATTCCTCAGCAATGTGGGGCGCGAAGGGGGCGAGCGCGATCGTAAGCGGCTCCAGGATGTCGCGTTTGTGGCATTTCAGCGCACCCAACTCGTTCGCCGCGATCATGAACTGCGCCACGCTGGTGTTGAAGCTCATTTTTCCGATGTCCTCCGTCACCTTCTTCAGGGTGGCGTGGAGCACCTTCTGCTCCGCCTCGGTGGGTGCTTCTTCGCTCACGCTGATCACATCGCTCTCGAAGAAGAGGTTCCAGAATTTCTTCAGGAAGCGGCTCGTGCCCTCGATGCCGTGCGTGTCCCAAGGCTTGCTCTGCTCCAACGGGCCGAGGAACATTTCGTAAAGCCGCAGTGTGTCGGCACCGTATTTTTCAATGATGTCGTCCGGGTTCACCACATTCATCCATCGCTTGGACATTTTGTCCACTTCACTGGTTGTAATGTATGGACCGTTTTCCAGCACAATGGACTCGGAATAATCAGGTCTGGAGGTGCGAAAGCCATCCAAGTTCAATTCATTGGTCTTGTCATCCACGAGTCGGATGTCAACGTGGAATTCGTAAGCACCAGTTGCCATGAGATAGCCCGAAGCCCCTGGTGTTTGCTCTTTCCCAATTGTTCTGAGGCGCTCTTCAACATCAACTATCGCTTGGCGATCGGCTTCATTTAATGTACCCCATGACTCATAGATCCTTTTGGGCACCAGAACACGCGGAAGCCTGTCCGTTTCAATCAGTTTGAATTCGACGTTCGCTCCAACCGTGCCATGACTTAGTAAGGCCAACGCGTAAGCTTTCTTGCTAGTGCCCTGAATCATCCCCTGGTTCACCAGCTTCTTCGCCGGTTCATCAAAGGGGATCAACCCTTGGTCAAAGAGGAACTTGGTCCAGAAGCGGAAGTAGAGCAGGTGGCCTGTGGCGTGCTCGCTGCCGCCCATGTAGAGGTCGATCTGCTGCCAGTAGTTGATGGCTTCCGGCGAGGCGAAGCGGCCCTCGTTCTTGGGGTCCATGTAGCGCAGGAAGTACCAGCTGCTGCCGGCCCATCCGGGCATGGTGGTGGTTTCCAGCGGCATGCCCTCGTAGCTCCAATTCTTCGCACGGGCCAGCGGCGGTTCGCCGGTCTCGGTGGGAAGGAATTTGTCCACTTCCGGCAATACCAGGGGCAGCTCGCTTTCCGGCAGGGGATAGGGGATGTCGTCCTTGTAGTAGATCGGGATCGGTTCGCCCCAGTAGCGCTGGCGGCCGAAGGCGGCATCGCGCAGCCGGTAGTTGATGCGGCCTTCGCCAGCACCCAGCTTCTCCAGTTCCTGGATCGCACGAGGGATGGCATCGGCCACTTTCAGCCCTTTCAAGAAGCCTTCGCTGCAGATCACGGCATCCTTGCGTTCGTCGGCTTCTTTCCCAATGTCCGCACCTTCGGTAACAGCGATGATGGGCAGGTTGAAATGCTTCGCGAAGCGCCAGTCCCGTTGGTCGCCGCCAGGCACGGCCATCACGGCGCCGGTGCCATAGCCCGCCAGCACGTAATCGCCCACCCAGACGGGGATGTCCGCCCCGGTGAAGGGATGCTTGGCGTACGAGCCAGTGAACACGCCGGTCACCTTGTCCACTTCGGCCTGGCGCTCGCGCTCGCTGCGGTTGGTGGCGGCTTTCACGTAGGCTTCCACCTCGGCGCGCTGGGCATCGGTGGTGTACTTGCCTACGAGCACATGTTCCGGGGCCAGGGTAATGAAGGACACGCCGAACAGCGTGTCCGGTCGTGTGGTGAACACCTCGATGTAGTCGTTGTCCACGGCAAATTTCACGCTCGCCCCCGTGCTCCTGCCGATCCAGTTCCGCTGCGCCTCTTTCATGGACGTGGTCCAGTCCAGTTCGTCCAGTCCGTCCAGTAGGCGCTGTGCGTAGGCGGTGATGCGCATGCTCCATTGCGGCATGCGTTTGCGTTCCACAGGGTGGCCGCCGCGTTCGCTCACGCCGTCCTTCACCTCGTCGTTGGCGAGCACCGTTCCCAATGCGGGGCACCAGTTCACCCAGGCATCGCTGAGATAGGCCAGCCGGAAGTGCTGCAGCACCATCTGCTGCGTACGCTCGCTGAAGCTTTTCCATTCCGCTGCGGTGAACGGACCCATGGCCTCTTCGACGTCGCCTGTGAGGACCTCCGCATCCTGGCCTTGGCAGCCCGTGCTTTCGAAACGCGCGATCAGCTCGGAAATGGGCCGTGCCTTGTCCGCTTTCGGGTCATACCAGCTGTTGAAGAGCTGGAGGAAGATCCACTGCGTCCACTTGTAGTAGTCCGGGTTGCTGGTGCGCACCTCCCGGTCCCAGTCGAAGCTGAAGCCGATGCGGTCCATTTGTTCGCGGTAGCGCGCGGCATTCTCCTCCGTGGTCTTGGCCGGGTGCTGCCCGGTCTGGATGGCATACTGCTCCGCGGGCAGGCCGAAGCTGTCGTATCCCATGGGGTGCAGCACGTTGAAGCCGCTGTGCCGCTTGAAGCGCGCTACGATGTCGCTGGCGATGTAGCCGAGCGGATGCCCCACGTGCAGGCCGGCGCCGCTGGGATAGGGGAACATGTCCAGCACGTAGTATTTCGGCTTCGCGGTATCGTTATCCACGTGATAGGTGCCGCGCTTGCGCCACTCGTTACGCCATTTCTCCTCGATCCGCTTGTGGTCGTATGCCATATTCCCCCTTCAATGGTGGGCGAATTTAGCCCGCTGGGGCGGGAGGCGGCGGCCGTACACGATCGGGCATGGGGAAAACCATGGAACGGTGGCCTTTGCAATGCGCTTGGTACGGATAACTTCGCCGCGCAATATGGCTAGGGACCAGATCATCCGCTCGCGTACGAGGAGCAGCAACGTGGGCACCATCGTGGGTGTCACCTTGGTACTTTTCATGCTGGGCCTGTTGGGCTTCATGTTGCTGAATGCGCGTGAGCTGGAACGGCATTTCAAGGAG
Source organism: Flavobacteriales bacterium (assembly GCA_016719225.1). Classification (GTDB taxonomy): domain Bacteria; phylum Bacteroidota; class Bacteroidia; order Flavobacteriales_F; family PHOS-HE28; genus PHOS-HE28. Next base: position 143,354 of record JADKAN010000002.1, read on the forward strand.
AACGTGAAGGTGGACATCTACCTGAAGCGCGACATGCGCGAGGTGGACGTGATGAAATTCCGCAAACAATTGGATGCCGGGGCGTTCACCCGGGAAACGCGTTACGTCACCGCCGATGAAGCCGCCGAGCAGCTCAAGGCGGACATGGGCGAGGATTTCCTCGGTGTTCTGGGTGCCAATCCGCTTTTACCGAGCATAGAACTGTATGTGAAAGAAGCCTATGCCATGCCGGACAGCCTGAAGGGCATCGCCGATCATTTGCGGCAGGATCCCGGGGTGCAGGAGGTGAAGTACAACCCAGTGGTGGTGGAGAACATCAACGCCAACATGGGTAAACTGCGCTGGATCCTGCTGGGCTTCAGCGCCCTGTTGCTCGTGATCGCGGTGGCCTTGATCAATAACACGATCCGCTTGGCCATCTACAGCAAGCGTTACCTCATCCGCACCATGCACCTCGTGGGTGCCACCAGCTGGTTCATCAAGCGGCCTTTTCTCGGCAACAGCCTTTGGCAAGGTATCGTGTCGTCCATTCTGGCCATCGGACTGCTGGTGGGCAGCATCCAGTTGATGGTGCATTGGCAGCCGGACCTCGTCACATTGGTACAGCCGGAGCCGCTGGCCATTTTGCTGGGCGGCATCGTGTTGCTGGGGCTTTTGATCTCCCTGCTCTCCACGGCATTGGCGGTACGGCGATACCTTCGTATGAACACCGACGAGCTCAACTGGACCTGAGCACCTAATTTCGTCCCCTTGAACAAAGGACCATGGCTGCACGCACCGAGGAGGCATTAGCTTTCGACCGCACCAACTACAAGATGCTTTTGATCGGCATCGCCATTGTTATCCTGGGCTATGTGCTCATGAACGGTGGGGGTAGTGGTGATCCCGAAGTGTTCGATGCGAAGGAGATCTTCAGCCCTCGGCGCATCACCGTGGCGCCTATCGTGTGCCTGATCGGTTATGTCTTCGTCATCTACGCCATCATGCGGAAGAGCCGCACGGCGGAGTAACGGCATTTTTCACCCATTACGCGAGGAGCTTGCCTACTTCCGAGGCGACATAGCGATCAACTCCGTGTCTCTGTGCCTCCTTGGTATAATCCTTCACCTGCGCCCTCTTTCCCATGACCATCCTTCAAGCCATCATCATTGCCATCGTTGAAGGGCTCACCGAGTTCCTGCCCATCAGCAGCACGGGCCACATGGTGATCGTACAGGCCATTCTGGGCTTGGAGCCTACGGAATTCACCAAAGCTTTCATGGTGAACATCCAGTTCGGGGCGATCCTCTCCGTGGTCGTGTTGTACTGGAAGCGCTTCTTCCGTTCCATGGATTTTTACTGGAAGTTGCTCGTGGCGTTCATTCCGGCCGCCATCTTCGGCTTGTTGTTGGGTGATGCCATCGACCTGCTGCTGGAGAACGTTGCGGTAGTGGCCGTCGCGTTGCTCTTGGGCGGCATCGTGCTGCTATTCGTTGATAAATGGTTCCAGCCGCGGGGTGTGGACGATGTGAATTATCCGCGCGCTTTCGGGATCGGTCTGTTCCAATGCTTGGCCATGATACCCGGCGTATCCCGGAGCGCGGCCACCATCGTCGGGGGCATGTCCTTCGGGCTTACCCGCAAGCATGCCGCTGAATTCTCCTTCTTCCTAGCGGTGCCCACGATGGCTGCGGCCTCGGGCTACAAATTGCTGCAGAGCTGGCAGGCGGACCATGAGATTTTCTCGGCCGATCACCTGGGCATCCTGTTGCTGGGTAACGTGGTGGCGTTCATAACGGCCCTGTTGGCCATCCGCTCCTTCGTTGGTTTCCTGACCAAACACGGCTTCCGGGCTTTTGGTTGGTACCGTATCGTGGTGGGCATCATCCTGTTGGCACTGTTGGCACTGAAGGTGCCGCTGAGCATGGCATGAGCCATACGGAGGTGCCCGCTGCGTTCGATCCTGAACAAGGGGCGATCATGCTGGTGGACAAGCCGGTGGGCTGGACCAGCTTCAACGCGGTGAGCAAGGTGCGCAAAACGCTGCGTAAACTGTGCGGACATCGGGTGAAAGTGGGCCACGCCGGTACGTTGGATCCCTTGGCCAGTGGCTTATTGGTGTTGGGCACGGGCATTTGCACCAAGCAGCTCCAGCACTTGGCTGATGAGGACAAGCGATACGTCGCCGTGCTGCGCTTGGGGCAGACCACGTTGAGCTACGACTCGGAGATGCCAGTGGTAATAGAGCTTCCGTGGGAACATATCTGCTTGAACGAGGTGCGGGCGGTGCTACCCCGGTTCACAGGCGCCATCATGCAGCGTCCGCCGGATTTTTCGGCCAAGCGCTTCGAGGGTGAACGAGCATACCACTTGGCCCGCAAAGGCGCCCATGTGGACCTGCCGCCCGTGGCGCTCACTATCCATAGCATCGAGATCATCGGGTTCCAAGGGGCAGAGGTCACGTTGGATGTGCATTGCAGCAAGGGCACGTATCTGCGGTCGTTGGCGCACGATATCGGACAGGCGCTCGGTTGCGGCGCACACCTTTCAGCCTTGCGTCGCACCGCCAGCGGCGGTCTGCAGGTCAGCGACGCCCGCACACCTGAGCAATGGTCCGTGTGGTTTGATCAGTGGGTGATCACCCGCAATGCCCCGGTAGGAGTGCCTGTTTGGCCCATGGAAGGGTAGTTTTCAACACACCGGCCTCGGATCGCGCTATCTTTGCGGCCCCAAATCCAAAAGGGCCCGTAAGCCCCATCCATTCCATGAAACTTACTTCCTTCAAGTTCGAAGTCCCAAAAGAACTCATCGCCCTGTATCCCACCAAAGACCGCGACGGCGCGAAACTGATGGTGATGGACCGCAAGACGGGCAAGATCGAGCACAAGAAATTCAAGAACATCCTCGACTACTTCGATGAAGGCGACACCTTCGTGGTGAACGACACCAAGGTGTTCCCGGCCCGCATGTGGGGCAACAAGGAAAAGACCGGCGCCAAGATCGAAGTGTTCCTGCTTCGCGAGTTGAACCGTGAAAGCCTGCTGTGGGACGTAGTGGTGGACCCCGCGCGCAAGATCCGCATCGGCAACAAGCTGTATTTCGGTAAGGACGACGAACTGGTGGCTGAGGTGATCGATAACACCACCAGCCGTGGCCGTACGCTCCGCTTCCTCTTTGACGGAAGCTATGAGGAGTTCAAGCGCACCATCACGGAGATGGGCGAAACGCCATTGCCGCACTACATCAAGCGCGATCTGGAGGCCAGCGACGCGGACCGGTACCAGACCATCTACGCCCAGCACGAAGGTGCCGTGGCCGCACCGACCGCGGGCATCCACTTCAGCCGAGAGATCATGAAGCGCGCCGAGCTGAAGGGTATCAACTTCGCTCCGGTGACCCTACACGTCGGTCTGGGAACGTTCCGTCCGGTAGAGGTGGAAGACCTCACCAAGCACAAGATGGACAGTGAGCAGGTGATCATTGGCCAGAAAGCCTGCGACGTTATCAACGCAAGTAAGGACGCCAAGAAGCACGTTTGCTGCGTGGGCACCACCACCATGCGCGCCATCGAAAGCAGCGCCAGCACGGACCATCACATCAAACCTTACAACGGGTGGACCAACAAGTTCATCTTCCCGCCATACGACTTCGGCGTTGCGGACCGCATGATCACCAACTTCCACATGCCGGAAAGCACCCTGCTGATGATGGTTGCGGCGTTCGGGGGATATGATCACGTTTGGAACGCATATAAAGTGGCGATCAAGGAGAAGTACCGCTTCTTCAGCTACGGGGACGCGATGTTGATCATCTGAGTACAAGTGAACCGCAACGGCGCTGCGACACAACGGTAGCGCAACGGTTTTCATTCGAGCGTCATCGCGAACCCACTTTAGGGTGAAGCGATCTCGTCCTGTACCGAACGAACACTACCATTGTGTTCCTATGCATAGCGCAGTACCCTCGATGACATGACGAGCCCTCGTTCCGCGATCATTGTGGCCGGAGGTGTTGGCAAGCGCATGGCCAGCCCCGTGCCTAAGCAATTCCTGTTGCTCCGCGGCAAGCCGGTGCTTTGCCACACCATCGAGGCATTCCATGGCTTCGATCCGGAGATGCGCATCATCGTGGTTCTACCCAAGGAGCAGGTCGGCCGGTGGCGTTCACTCATCATCGAACATGGTTTTTCGATCGAGCACACCGTGGTAAATGGTGGTAAGGAACGGTTCCATTCCGTCCGTGAAGGACTGCGGGAGGTGGATCATGACGGTCTGGTGGCGGTGCATGATGGTGTGCGGCCCTTCGTGAGTGAAGATCTGATCAGGCGCTGTTTCGTGGCAGCTTCAGCCCATGGTGCCGCCATACCCGTTGTTCCGGTGAGTTCTTCCGTGCGGGAACTCGTGGATGGGGGATCGCGAGCAGTGGACCGTGCGCTCTTGCGCATCGTGCAGACTCCTCAGTGCTTCCGGGCCGATCTGCTTTGGAAGGCCTTCGAGCTGCCTTACGATCCCGCCTTTACCGATGAGGCCACGCTCGTGGAGCGCATTGGTGTGTTGGTGCAGCTGGTGGAAGGTGAGGAGCGCAACATCAAAGTGACCACGCCGATGGATATGCGAATGGCGGAAGCCTTAATGGCTGAAGGTGTGACCAAGTGAATACCGGATCTCGCTGTGTGCTTTGTGAAAATAGACCACTGGAATAGTTGCTTTTCCGCGGAGCACAGAACACCCTGCGGTGCCCTCACAGGTGCGCTTCACCGATCCGAACCCCCTTTCGGAGCAAGGAGACAGTGGTGCGGATCCGCGTAGGTTTTAGCCTGTTTGGCATAGCCGCCTCACAAAACCCGACATTTGCACCATGAATGCCAAGCCCATCGACCTTCGTGAACTTTCCAAGGAGGAGGTCACCGCTCTTGTAGCCGAGCTGGGCGATAAGCCTTACCGCGCCGCACAGGTGTGGGAATGGCTGTGGAAGACGCATGCTCCTTCCATCGAGGGAATGAGCAACATTTCCAAGGACTTGCGGGCGAAGCTTGCCGAGCGCGCTGTTTTGCGTCCACTGGTGATCGCTGAGCAGCAGAAGAGCAACGATGGCACGATCAAGTGCGCATTCCGCACGTGGGACGGGCACATTGTGGAAGGCGTTATGATCCCCACGGAAAAGCGGATCACTGCCTGTGTCAGTTCTCAGATCGGATGCAGCTTGGATTGTGATTTCTGCGCCACGGGAAAGTTGAAGCGCGTGCGCAACCTCAGCGCGGGGGAGATCGTTGATCAGGTGGTACAGATCGCACGTTTGGCCGAGGAGCACCTGAAGCGACCGCTCACCAACATCGTCTACATGGGCATGGGCGAGCCTTTGCTGAACTACGCGAACACCATGCGCAGCGCGGAGCGGATCAACGCCGAGGACGGCCTTGGCATGAGCTACCGCCGCATCACGGTGAGCACGGCGGGCATCGCGAAACAGATACGCCAGCTTGGCGATGATGGCGCGAAGTTCAACCTCGCTCTTTCGTTGCATGCCGCCACCGATGAGAAGCGCAGTAGCCTGATGCCGATCAACGACAGCAACAACATCGAGGATCTGGTCTCTGCGCTGCGGTATTACACACGCCTCACCCGCAAGGATGTCACGTTCGAATACATCCTCTTCCGCGACTTCAACGATTCCTTGGAGGATGCGCGCGACCTGTTGCGCATTTGCAGCAAGGTGGACGCGAAGGTGAACCTGATCGAGTACAACGCCACCGATGACGGGCGTTTCCAGCGCACACCGATGGAGCAGGCCTTGAAGTTCCAGAATTACCTGGAGAGCAAGGGGATCACCGCACGGATCCGACGCAGCCGCGGCCGCGACATCGATGCGGCCTGTGGGCAGCTGGCCAACAAGAACGAACCTGCAGTGGCGGGCGGGGAGCGGGTGATGAAGCCGGTTCAAAAAGATTAGCTGACGAGGTCGGTCAGCTGATCAGCTGATGGGCACTTCGATCGGGTTCCTCAGCTGATCAAAAACCGTAGCCCACTTTCACGCCGAGGAACGGCACGATGACTTGGTCGTTGGTCGAGCTTTGCACATAGCTCCACCGGCGGTCGGCAATGTCGAAATTCTCCTCCACCTCTTGAATGTCCCGAGTGCGGTATCCCACGCCGCAGTAAGCGTCGAACAGCCAGTTGTTGTTGCCGGCCAAGCGCTGATAACCGAAGTAGGCGCGTACATCGGTGTATTTGCGCTCGTCCCTTAAACGGAGTTCGGTGAAGCGGCCGGAATCGTCCCTTGTGCGGATGTCATGTGCCCGGTCGAGGGAGGCGAATTCGGCCTGGACGTAGGCTCCCTGTGGCTCAATATCATGGGTGAGGTACCAGCGCAGCCCGAAATGGTATGCGGGTTTTGGAACGATCTCCGTGCCGGCGCTGAAAACGTCAGCGGGTTCTCCGGCAAAGGAAAGGTCAAGGTAATTGCGGTAGGTGATGCCCAAGGCCACTTCCGCGCTCAGGCTTTCGGACAGGGCCCGTTCGTAGTACACAGGCACTTCGCCACGCAGGAAAAGCAACGGGTTCAGCTTGATCACGTTCTTCACGCAGTTCACCGTATCCCAAGCTGCTGCCAGTCGGTCCTTGTAAAGCACCACCTTGGTTTTTGAAGGCTTCACCTGCGCCATGGCATGGCCCGCGAAGGCAAGGAGCAAAAGGGCCGTAAAGGGCCTGATAACGGGTGCCATGGCCCGAAAGTAAGTGCCGAGCGGCAACCGTTCGCCGAACGGTGGGCTGCCCTTAGCCGCAACCTCCTCATCTTTGCGGTGCATGTTGATCGCCGAGCCTTCAGCCACCGTGAACGCCATACCACGTTCCATCGCCGAGATCCGCGGCCCGGTAGCGGAAGAATTGTCCGTTTTTGAGCGACGCTTCCATGATGCCATGCGGAGCAAGGTGCCGCTGCTGGACCGGGTGATGCACTACATCGTGCAGCGCAAGGGCAAGCAGATGCGGCCCATGTTCACGCTGCTCAGCGCGCGGCAGTTCGGGCCCCTGAGCGAGCCGGCCTATACCGCTGCCTCGTTGGTGGAACTGCTCCACACGGCCACGCTGGTCCATGACGACGTGGTGGACGATAGCGACCGCCGGCGCGGCTTCTTCAGCATCAACGCGCTGTGGAAGAACAAGGTGGCCGTGCTGGTGGGCGACTACCTGTTGAGCAAAGGGCTTCTGCTAGCGGTGGATCACGGGCAGTTCGAGCTGTTGCGCATCGTGAGCACCGCGGTGCGCGAAATGAGCGAAGGCGAACTGCTCCAGATGGAAAAGGCACGCGGGCTCAACTTCGACGAGGCCGTGTATTTCGACATTATCCGCAAAAAGACCGCCAGCTTGATCGCCGCTTGCTGCGCGAGCGGTGCCCATGCCGGCGGGGCGGCCCCGGAGCAAGTTGCGCTGATGCGCGATTTCGGTGAACAGGCGGGGATCGCCTTCCAAGTGAAGGACGACCTGTTCGACTATGGCGCCGGGAAAGGCATCGGAAAGCCAACGGGCATCGACATCAAGGAAGGCAAGCTCACCCTGCCGTTGATCCACGCGCTGAACCAGGCCGCACCTGCGGACAGGCAATGGATGGTGCGCACCGTGAAGCAAGCTTCGAAAGGAAAGGGCGACGTGGGGAAACTGGTTGCCAAGGTGGTGGAGCTGGGCGGCATCGAGTATGCCCGGAAAGCCATGTACGACCACCGTGATCAAGCGCTCGCCATTCTGCACAAACTGCCCCGAACGCCGGCCCGCGACGGTTTGGAAGGCTTGTTGGAAATGACCGTTGAACGTACCAAATGAACACCTTCCACAAGTCCGTTGGCGTACTCGGCGTCCTCATGGCCAGCCTGCTTTATTCATGTGGCAGCGGCTCTTCCACCACCGCGGAAAAGCCGAAGGCGGACAGCACCACAGCCGCGTCCACCTTCGTGAACGAACCACTGCCGGATAACGGCCATGCGCGCGTAACGGACAAGCAGGGCCGCTTGCGCATGGAAGGTGATATGAAGAACGGCCAGCGTGAAGGCATCTGGACCAGCTACGACGTGCGGGGCAAGGTGAAGAGCCGCAACGAATACCATGGGAACAAGCTCAACGGCATCACCACCGTGTTCCGCGAGAACGGTGCGCCGATGTACACCGGCCAGTACCACAACGACAAGGAGAGCGGGCTTTGGCAGTTCTACGACGCTAGCGGTGCGCTGAACAAGGAAGTGCGCTACGACAGCATGGGCGCAGTTATCAACGATCCGGGCCCGGCTCCCCGGTGATCGGTAAATTCGCGGTCCGAAAAGTCTGGACCATTTTTCGACTACCGTGATCACCCCCCGCTCCATACAGGAAGTCAAGGACGCCGTGCGCATCGAAGAGGTGTTGGGCGAATTCCTGGACCTGAAGCGCAAGGGACCGCGCTACTTGGGCCTTTGCCCGTTCCACAACGAGAAAACGCCATCCTTCAACGTAAGCCCACAACTCGGCATCTACAAGTGCTTCGGTTGCGGCGAAAGCGGGGATGCGATCAAATTCCTCGAGAAACAGGAGCATCTCTCCTTCGTGGAGGCGATCCGCTGGCTGGGCAAGCGCTACGGCATTCAGCTGGAGGAAGAGGAACAATCTGCCGAGCAACAGTTGGAGCAGAGCGAGCGTGAAAGCCTCGGCGTGGTGCAGCAATGGGCGCTGAACTGGAGCGTGGACCAACTGTGGAACACGGAGGAAGGCAAGCGCATCGGTCTCAGCTATTTCAGGGAGCGCGGCTTCCGTGAGGACATCATCAAGGAATTCCAGTTGGGCTATGTGCCTGAAAATGGTGATGCCTTCGCGACCGCCGCACTGGCCCATGGCTTCGCACCGGAACTACTGGAAAAGGCGGGCTGGATCAAATTAAGGGACAACGGCAATGCGTGGGATTTCTTCCAAGGGCGCGTCACCTTTCCCATCCACGGTTTGGCGGGGCAGCCCATCGGCTTCGGGGCGCGGACGCTGAAGAGCGACAAGAAGCTGCCGAAATACTTCAACAGCCCGGAGAGCGTGCTGTATGTGAAAAGCCGCTCGCTGTACGGGATCAGCTACGCGAAAAAGGCCATTGTGGAGCAGTCCAACTGCCTGCTTGTGGAAGGCTACACCGACGTGATCAGTCTTCACCAAGCGGGCATCGCCAACGTGGTGGCCAGCAGCGGTACCAGCCTCACCGTGGAACAAGTGCGGCTCATCAAGCGCTACGCCCAGGCGGTCACCATCCTTTACGACGGAGATGCAGCGGGCATCAAGGCCTCTTTGCGCGGCATCGACCTCATCCTCGCGGAAGGCCTGAGCGTGAAGGTGGTGGTGTTCACCGAGGGCGATGACCCCGACAGCTTTGCGCGCAAGCATTCCAGCAGCGAGATCGCGGAGCACCTGAAGGCGAATGCAAAGGACTTCCTGGTTTTCAAGGCGGACCTATTGGTGAAGGAGGCGGGCGACGATCCCGTGCGCAAGGCCGCTGCCATCCACGAGCTGGTGGAAAGCATTGCACTGGTCCCGGACCACGTGCTGCGTTCACTGTATGTGAAGCAGTGCGCGCGCATGCTGGACGTGGGCGAGCAGGCGCTGGTGAGCGAAATGAACAAGGTGCTGCGGAAAGGCTTCCGGAAGCAACTTGGCGATGGAGCGCCACCGTTGGAGGAACTTCTCGACCCCACGATCGCGCCGCCACAGCCGCAAGTGGAGGACCTCGGCACCACGCCGCAGGAACGTGATCTGCTGCGCATACTCATCAGCTACGGGCATGAGCGCGTCATTGTTCCCTTCCAGGACAACGAAGGCGAAGTGACCGAAGAGGACACTTCCGTGGCGGAGCTGATGTTCCAGTCGCTCGCCCAGGACGACATCACCTTCGACGAACCGGTGTTCCAAGCCATCTACCGCGACTACAGTTTCGCGAACAAGATGGGCACGAAAGTGGAGCCCAAGCGCTACGTTGACAACGAGAAGGAGGAATGGCGCAGCCTCGCCATCGACCTGCTGACCCAGCGACATGTGTTGAGCCCCAACTGGCAGGCCAAGCATAAGATCCACGTCACCCACGAGAACGAGCAATTGCTGGATGCTGTGGAACATGGCCTGAACATGCTGAAGGAGCGGCGTGTGGACCGGATGTTGCGGGAGAAGCAGGAGCAGATCAAGGACATGAGCGACGATGCCGACGTGGAAATGGCCCTGCGCACCATCATGGCGTTGAACCAAGCGAAGAAGGAATTCGCGAAGCTCACGGGCCGGGTGGTGGTGGGTTGATCCTTCAACACCCTTACATGGACCACGACCACGCGCACGCCCACGATCACGCGGGGCACGACCATGCGAAAGGATCGGGCAACCTGCGCCTGGCGTTCTTCTTCAACCTAGCGTTCACCCTGATCGAGGTGGCCGGTGGATTCTGGACGAACAGCCTGGCGGTGCTGAGCGATGCCATGCACGACATGGGCGATGTACTGGTGCTTGGCGCTGCTTGGTATTTGAGCCACTTGGCTGTCCGCGGCCGCGATGCGAAGTACAGTTACGGCTATGGCCGATACAGCATGCTGGGTGGCTGGCTCACGGCGCTGGTGTTGGCCATCGGCTCATTGGTGCTCATGATCTTCACGCTGTCGCGGTTGAATGATGTGCATGAACCGTTCGCGAACGGCATGATCGTCCTGGGCGTGTTCGGCTTGGCGATGAACGGCTTTGCGGCATGGAAGCTTCACGGAGGAAGTACATTGAATGAGCGCGGGGCTTATCTGCATCTGTTGGAGGATGTGCTCGGCTGGGCGGCTGTGCTGGTGGGCGCGGTGGTAATCCGCTTCACGGGCTGGGGCATCGTGGACCCGCTGCTTTCCGTGGCCATCAACCTGTATGTGTTCTACAATGCCGTGGGCACCTTGCGGAAGGGCACAGGGATCCTGATGCAACGACTGCCCGAAGACTACAATGAACGGGCCGTGGCCGAAGCGCTGTTGGCCCTGCCGCACGTAGTTGGCGCTCACGACCAACATGCCTGGACGTTGGATGGCGACTATACAGTGCTCACCGTGCACTTGTGCGTGGACACGAGCGACGCAGGGGAGCGGCGCGCGATCACGAACGAAGCGCGTATCAAGCTGAAGGAAATGAGCATCGCCCACGCCACGATCGAGTTGGAACTGCCCGAGGATGAGTGCGCTTTCGAACACCATTGATGACGTTAAGCAAACGCCTATTCCGCCTGCTGGCTTCCTTTAACCGGTCGGTGTTCCCCAAACAATGGGACCGGGACCTGCTGCGCCTCAGCAAGCCGCGACAGGCACTGGCTGCTTACCGCTATTGGGTCACTAAAAATGCATTGTAGAGGCTTAGGATGTAGGCAACCCACGTTGTGGCGAACTTGGCGATGAACTCCTCATCCCGGACTCACGAAGTGGATCACGAGCGGACCTTGAAATTTTGGTGATCGCCCCGGAACGTATCAAACTGGCGCGCCGACCTTGAACCCGCTAATTTGCGCCGATGCGATCCTGGGCCTTCGTCCCCGTGCTCTTGGCACATTCACTCTGGGGGCAGGTGCGCATCAACGAGCTGCAATGCACGCGCGATCCGGATTCCGACGGCAAAGGAGCTAACGGGGATTGGATCGAGCTTTACAACGCCGGTCCCAAGGCTGTGGATCTGGCAGGATACGCGCTCGTTCTCGATGGCGTGGCGCACAAGTTCGAAGCTCCTTTAATGGTGCCTCCGCGCTCGCTCCGTGTATTGTGGTGCGATGGCGATCCCAAAGCCGGAACAGATCATCTCAGCGTGAAATTGTCCCGTACGGGAGGCACTCTATTGCTTGTTGCCTCAGATAAGGTTACCGTGCTCGATCTTTTCCATTGGCCCGCTTTGCCTGCCGGTTGTTCCATCGGCCGCAGGGAGGACGGCGGCCGTGCTTGGGGTTTCTTCGCCCACCCCGGGCCGGGTGCCAGCAATAACGATCGCTATGCCGTGGACCAGATCTTGGAGGCCCCAGTGGTCACTTCTGCGAATGGTCGGCTGCGCATCATCCTGCCGGAAGGAGCCGACGAAGTGCGTTATACGTTGGATGGCTCCGTGCCGGACGAGAGCTCGTCAGTCTATTCGTCTCCTTTGCTTGCTACTGACGGAACCATCCTTCGTGCTCGGGCTTACGCATCCAGTGCCATTCCGAGCGCAGAAGTGGTCAGTATGCCCGGTATTCCGGCTGGTGCCTGGTCTTTGGTGATCGCTCCTGCGGATCTGCAGGGGCCGCAAGGCATTGCTGACGTTGCCACGGGTAACTTCTCCCGTTACGGCCCAGCATGGCAACGGCAGGCTTGGATACAATATGGACCGGGGAACAGTACTGCAACTCCGGTCCGGGTGGCCATCGCGGGTAGCGGCACGCGCAGTTTGGCCAAGCGTAATTTCAAGCTCTTTGCGAAGGACCGTTCCGGTGCTACAGGCAAACTGAGGTTACCGGACGGCAGCGAAGCGGATGAGGTGGTGCTGCGCGCCGATGCCAGCCCCAACGCATTCCTGCGGAATGAGTTCATGAACGAAATTGCCCGGCGCAGCGGAGGTAACGTGGATGTGCAGCATTCCACTCCGGTGCCGCTCTACATCAACGGCAGATACCAGGGTCTGTACCGCGTGATGCCAGCGAAGAACAAGGCTTGGGCCAAGGGATTGAACGGAGGCCGTCCGGTTGAATTGGTGGATGGTGCTGGTCCTCGAGCAGTATCCGGCGGGTTGAAGAATTACACGGCGATGGGGAAAGCCATCGCGGACGGCGTTGGGGCACCGATACTGGAAAACCTAGTGGACCTGAACAGCCTGATCGACCTGGCCTGCTTCGACCTGTGGACCGGGCGCGGAGATCACGACCTGAACGTGCGCTGTTGGCGGCCACGCGGACCTGGGGGCAAGTGGCGTTGGGTGCTTTACGACATGGACCAGTGGGCGCCCCCGACAGAGCGCACCGTACAACGCATGTGCGCAGCGGCGGTCCCGGAAACGCCCTTTGTGCCTCAAGTGCTGAGCGATCCGGAACTGCGGATGCTCTTGTTGGCACGGATGAGCGCCCTTCTGGCCACTACGCTCAGCGCCGATCGTGGTGAAGCCCTGCTGGATTCTTTGTATGACCGGCATGCAGTTGAGATGGCAAAGGACCATGCGCGCTGGCACTGTGAATTGCTCATGCCTTCCCCGAAGGCGGCCAAGACCGGAATAGTGGGTCACCTCCAAGGCCGTAACGCCGCGCTGATGGCGCAACTACGGCAGGCCACCGGTGTAAAAACCCGAAGCGTTGCCGTTGCCGTTGAGCCTACCGGCGCAGGAACCGTGCTGTTGGAAAACCTCTCGTTCACGGATGCTCAGCGGAACGTGGAGAGCTTCGCCGGCGTGCCCTTGCACCTGCAGGCGATACCCACCGCGGGCATGGAATTCGTGGGTTGGAAGAATACCGAGGTATCAAACCCGGTCTTTGTGTTGGCGGGTCTGCGCGATGAACGCGCGGTCGCGGTGTTCCGTCCGTCCGGGTCAGCCAGCAAGGGCGCCCTGAAGCAGTGAGGTGAAGAGCAGCTTACCGTCCGTGTTGCCCAAGCGGGCATCCACGGCGCGCTCGGGGTGCGGCATCATGCCGAACACGTTGCGGCCGATGTTACAAACACCAGCGATGTTCTCCACGCTGCCGTTCGGATTCGCTTCCTCTTTCAACCGGCCCTCATGATCGCAATAATGGAAGATCACCTGATCCTCGTCGTCCATGGCCTTCAGTGTGTCACTGTCGGCGTAGTAGCGCCCTTCGCCATGGGCGATAGGCAGCATTAGCTGTCGGTCCTTCAGTCCGGCGGTAAGCGGCGTATTGCGGCTGGCAGGGCGCACCCAGATATTGTGGCAAACGAATTTGCGGTTCGCGTTCATCAGCAGCGCACCGGGTAGCATTCCAGCCTCGCACAGCACTTGGAAACCGTTGCACACGCCCAGCACCAGACCACCTTTCGCAGCATGTTGCGCCACCTCGTTCATGATGGGGCTGAAACGTGCGATGGCGCCGCTACGGAGATAATCCCCGTAAGAGAAGCCGCCTGGCAAAAGCACCATGTCGCAGCCCTGCAGGTCGTGGTCCTTGTGCCACAGACGTACGGCGGGTTTGCCCGTAATGGCTTCAACGCCCAAAGCCATGTCCTCGTCGCAGTTGGAACCGGGGAAGGTGATGACGCCGAATTTCATGTTGGGAACGGACTATTGAGAAGAAGGCACGAAGGTACTTATACCAATTCGCAATACAGAATTACTGATCGCTCACGGAGTTGGAGTTCCGCACCGGGTTCCAGTGTTAACGGATCAGAAAGCAGGCGTTTGATGCGTGGAATGTTCAACTCCTAAGGTCCGTAGCGTGCCCACACCGCGAGAAGGAAAAGGCTCCATAGCGCAGCATCGGACCATGCCGTGCGTTTGGCGTGCAGCAAGGGGAAGGCCAGGAACATGGAAGCGGGGACGGCCAGCAAAGCCGGTGGGATCCGGTGGTCCAGCCACCAAGCGAACAGGGCCAATAAGCCCATGGCGAAGGCGAAGGCGAGGAAGGAGGCCCGTATGTTCTGCACTCGGATGATGCTGCGGGAATAAACGCTTTGGAAGGTGAAGAGCACCGCTACCGCGAGGATGGCCAATATGCCGAACAACACCACACGGTACATCCAGTGGGGTTCATGTAACTCGGCATTTTCCCCGAAATGGAAAGAGGCAACAGGATCCCAGATTTCCGGAAAAGCCAACTTGGCCACACCCCAACCGATGAAAAGGATGGCGGCACCTCCTACTGCGGGCAGCACATATTCCCGCCATTGGAAAGGGCGCGTAACGGCCAAGGTGGCCCACAGCACCACAACAAGGAAAGCATAAGGAAGGTAGAATAAGGCCGCTAGTCCCAAGAGCAATCCGGCATCAAAAAGTTTGTGTGGCGCCTCTGCCCGGTTCATGGTGGACCAAGGCTTGGAAACGGCGAAGAGCATGGGCAGTGCCCCTACCAACGCCGGGCCGGGCACCAAGCCATGCGGTAATAAGGCCAGCAACAGCGGGAGTAGCATGGACGAAAGGTGATTGCGGCGCTCGAAAACCTCGGAATCGTTGCCGGTCCGGTCCATGCGGTGGCCCACCATGGTAATGAGCAGCATGCTGACCAGGATGCCGATCAATGGGTGTATGGCGAGCAATCGCGCCACCGGGATGTACAGTGGCATACCGGCCGGGCTCCACGATGCGTAACCGTGCACCGGCTCGGCCCAAGGGACGCCGCTGCTTCCGGCACCGGGGAAAAGCAGGAGCACGAGCAGAGGCCCGAGAAAGATCAGAACGGGCCGGTCCTGCCGCAGAAGTTTGGTCAACATGGAGCCTGCCGCGGATTTGCGATACCCGGATGGGCGGCATTATCTTCGCCGCGCAACAACCACAAGGTCATGGAATCGGTCTTCTTCGCCATCGGTCACTTTATACAAGCCACTCTTGGGATCATCGTGGCACTTGGCTGGATAACGCCGGTCATCTTCATCGCGGTGCTGCTTTTCGGCATGGCCTACTGGCTGTATACGCAAACGGTGTTGACGCGTAAGGCCAAGGACCGGGGCGATTTCATTTGACCTCGGCAGGTGCTGCCGGGCCGTTCTTCGGTGCCGGTTTGCGCAGTAGATCCAAGCCGATATCATTGCGATGGTATTTTCCTTGGAAATCCACCACGGACACGTTCCGGTAGCAATTGATGATGGCGTGTTCGATGTCCTTTCCAAAGGCGGAAACGGCGAGTACTCTTCCACCGTTGGTCACCAGTTCGTCGCCGTGCATCGCGGTGCCACTTTGGAACACTAAGGCGTCCCGCACCAGATCCAGACCCACGATGGGCTTTCCAGCCTCATAGGCGCCGGGGTATCCATCCGAAGCCAGCACCACGGTAGCACAGGTCCGGTCATCGGTGTCCACGTGTCGTTCGCTCAACGTGCCGGTGGCAATGCCTTCGAAAAGGTCCATCAGATCGCTGCGCAGGCGGGGGAGGATCGCTTGGGCCTCCGGATCGCCGAGGCGCACGTTGTATTCGATCACGTAGGGTTCGCCGCCCACGCTCATCAGCCCCATAAAGAGGAAACCGCTAAAAGGGATGCCATCGCTGCGCAGCCCGCGCACGGTAGGCACGGCGATGCGGTCGTGCACCTTGCCCAGGAAGTCCTTGTCGGCGAAAGGGGCGGGGCTTACCGCACCCATGCCGCCGGTGTTGGGGCCGGTGTCGCCGTTACCGATGCGCTTGTAGTCCTTGGCGCTGGGCAGCATCTTGAAGTGCTCGCCATCGGTGATCAGGAAAGCGGAGAGCTCGATGCCCTTCAGGTGCTGCTCGATCAGCACGCGCTCGCTGGCGGGGTCCTTTCCGCCCAGCATGCTCTTCAACGCCTCCTTCGCCTCGTCCTTGGTCTGCGCGATCACCACGCCCTTACCCTGCGCCAAGCCATCGGCTTTGATGACGTAGGGCGCTTCCATGCGGTCGATGTGCTGCTGTGCCTCGGCCAATTCGCCTCGGCCGAACGCGCGGAACGCGGCCGTGGGGATGTTGTGCCGGAACATGAATTCCTTGGCGAATTCCTTGCTGCCCTCCAGCTTCGCGCCAGCGGCTTTGGGGCCGATGACGGTAACACCTTTCAGCTTGGGGTCTTCGGCGATCCGGTCATGCAGTCCGTCGGTCAGCGGGGCTTCGGGGCCCACCACAACCATCCGGATCTTTTTTTCAAGGATGAATTTGCGCAGTGCAGTGGCATCCTTCAGGTCCAATTCCACATTGCGACCGTGGCGCATCGTGCCCGGGTTGCCGGGTGCCACGTAAAGCTCGTCCAGCATGGAACTTTGGGCCAGTTTCCAAGCCAAGGCGTTCTCCCGTCCCCCGTTCCCGATCAATAAAACGTTCATGCCGTTTTCCTTTCCTGCAAAGGAAACCAACGTGTGCGGTTGCGCGGGGTGAAGTTTCCAACAAAACGCGGTGATGCCCGCGGTTTTACGAATTGCTCAATTCCCGCGCTTGATGCTGCACCCGATGTTCCGTGTAGTGGCTGGAGAAGGTGTTCTTCCATCAGCTACGGCCGTCAGCGCATCGTTCAACCAATGCTCCTTCACGGCCGCAGGGCTGTCCACATTGTCGTCGATGGCGCCTTTGTAGGCGAGCTTCAGGTCCTTGGTGAAGAGGAAGACATGCGGGGTGGTGCGTGCACCGAAAGCATCAGCTAAAGCGTGCCCTTGGTCCAGCAGGTAATGGCCGGCATAGCCTTGTACTTTATATTGTTGTTGCATGTCCGCGAAACCGTCGCCACCATCACGCTTGCCATCGTTGCTGTTCACCAATGCGAAGCCGATGCCTTTGGCGGCACAGTCCTTGGCGATGGCGGGATAGCGTCCTTGCCAGCCTTCGCTGCCTTCACTACCGATAACGAAGGGACAGGTGTTGCAGCTGAAGATCACCAACAGCCCATTGGGTCCGGCGATGGAGCGCAGGTCCGTGTCATTTCCAGTGATGTCCTTCACCTTCACATCGGCCGCAGGTACGGCATCGCCAATAGCCAGATCGGGCAACTCGGTGTGGGACACGGGGGCGCAAAGCAAGGCGGCAAGGACAAGGGTTTTCAGGAACATCATGTTAGGCGTTGCAAGAATGAGGGGCTTGTAGGAGCTTCGGCTAAAGGTAGCTCGCCAAGTTCAATGGCTGCGGTGCTGGCCAAGCCAAGCCAAGCCAAGCCAAGCCAAGCCAAGCCAAGCCAATCCAAGCCAAGCCAAGCAGTCACTTCACCAAGCCGGAACTGATGGCCAAGCGCACCAGGCCGGCGAGGTTGTGGACCTCCAACTTGCGCATCAGGTTGGTGCGGTGGGTATCCACGGTCCTCGGTGAGATGAAATGGCGTTCACCGATCTCCTTGTTCGAAAGACCTTCGGCGAGGGCAGCGAGCACTTCCCGTTCGCGGGTGGTCAATCCCTCCAGACGTTCATCCACGGGGCTCATCCCAACAGGCCGGAGCAGCGCTTCCGTGATCTCGGTGGAAAAATGCTTGCGGCCTTGGTGAACGGCTTCCAATGCGCGTTGTAGTTCTTCGCGGCCGCAGGTCTTCAACAGGTAGCCATCGGCACCTTGCTCCATCAGGTTGCGCACCACAGCGGGCTCATCATGCATAGTGAGGATGATCACCTTCACCGATGGCCACCGGACCTTGATGCGACGCATGGCCTCCGCGCCTCCGATGCCCGGCATGTCCAGATCCATCAGCACCACATCCACGCGGACATGCTCCAAGAGGAACAGCGCCTCTTCGCCGGAAGCGACCGCACCGGCACATTCGGTGCTTGGCATTTCCTCCAACAGGCGCTGGATGCCGTCCAGCACCAAGCGATGATCATCGCACAAGGCCACCCGTATCGCGTCGTTCTTTTCAGGCATCATCTTTTGGATGGGCGCAAGATCGCACTTCCACCGGTTCCGCTCCTGACCGATGTCGATCTTGGTCCATGACGAGCTTGGCCGTTCGATGGTCAAGCAATGTTCGGCAAGGGTATACGCAAGGTGGCCACGATGCCCTTTTCCGCTCCATCCTCAATGCGGAATATGCCGCGCAATGCATGGGCACGTTCGCGGATGTTGGACAAGCCGATGCCTTCCCCACCGGTCTTGTCCAGTAATCCACGCCCATCATCCTCATACACCATCACCAAATGGCCGTTGTTCTTTAAGAGTTGCACAGCTACGGACTTTGCCTGCGCGTGTTTCATGGTGTTCTGTGCCAGTTCCTGTGCAATGCGGTAAACTCCGGTCTCCACTTCGCGGGGCAGGCGCTGGTCCAGCCCATAGTGGTCGAGTTGGTGTGCGAGCCCCGCCCCGGCCAAGGAGCGCTTCAGCATGTCGTCGATGGCGGGTGCCAAGCCAACGTCGTTCAAGGCTTTGGGCATCAAGGCATGTGCGATGGACCTTACTTCGCTGGCGGCATCGTCCGCGATGGCCAAGGCTTCGCGCACGGGGTCATCATCCACGACAGTCCCGGATGGCCTCCCGGCGGCGATACTTTCCAAGCGGAATTTCAAGCCTGTCAATTGTTGCGCGATGCCGTCGTGAAGATCACCGGCGATGCGTCTGCGTTCGTCCTCCGTGGCTTGCAGCACCCCGCGCAGGCCCGCTTCGCGTTCTTGGATGATGGCGGCATCGCGTGCAGAGGCTGATCTTCGGCGTTGTACCTGTAGCAGGAGCAAGGCGCTCACCACCACCAAGGCGGCCACGCCCGAAACGGTAACTGTCCAGAATTTACGGCGCTGATCGGTAGCGCGCAGTTCCGCCATGGCGAGATCCTTTCCCGCAAGGTCGGCCCGTTGTGCTTGCAACTGCTGCTCCTTCTTCTCGTTCTCGTAGCGCGCTTCAGCCTCGGCCAAGCGGGTGTTGAGGTCGTCGTTGAAGATCGAATCCTTCAACGCCGCATAGCGCTCTTGGTAAGCGAAGGAACTGTCGGCGCGGTTTTCCATCGCGTGCAAGCGAGCGATGTCCTGCAAAGCTTGGAGCTGTTCCGGCCGCGCGCCGGTCCTCCGGCCAAGAGCCAAGCCTGCCATGAGCATCCGGCGGGCGTCGCTGTACATTTTTTTCCGGAGCCAAGTGCCACCCAAACCGACCATGGAGGATGCGATGGCCTTGTTGTCGCCCAGAAGGGTGCGTATGGAAAGGGCTTCCTGGTATTGCGCAGCGGCCAGGTCCCAATGGCCTTGTGCCAAGTTGAGCCCGGCGAGGTTGTTCATTTGAACAGCTAGTTCCTGTTGCAGGCCATGCTCCCGGAAATAGGCGATGGCCCGGGTGAAGAGGGCGATGGCAGCAGCGGTATCGCCCAGTTGCACGTGCACGTTGGCCATGTTCCCTTGGCTGGCGGCGAGGCCCGGTCCATCCCCGATGCGCTCGCGGATCTCCGCCGCCCTGCGGTGTGTTTCCAGCGCGGTGGTCAAGCGACGCAGGTTGAACTGCAGGATGGCGATGTTGTTCAGCATGGAAGCCTCGTGAGCCGGCGGTCCGGTGCGCTCGTAGATCCGCAGGGCCAGCAGGTCCTCGGAAAGTGCTTCCTCCAGCCGGTACTGCTCCTGCAGGATGTTTCCGAGTTTGTTGTGTATGGCCGCCATGCCCGCACTATCGTTCAGCTCTGTGCGGATACGAAGCGCATGCCGTAATAGGCTGTCCGCTCCCGGGTAGTCGCTGCGGTCCATGCGCAGGATGGCGAGGTCGTTGCAGGCTTGCGCCTCGCCCTTTTGGAAGTGCAGTTTTTTCGCCAGCTCCAATGCGGTATGGCCGAACAATGCGGCGGAATCGGGATCGGTCCGGCGGTACGCGAAGCAGAGGTCCGAAAGCTTCAGTATCTTTTCGGGACTGTCCGGCAGGGCGACGATCGCGGCGGCGTCACCTTCCTGTGCATGCAGGCCGTTGAAGGCGGATATAGACAGTAATGCAAAGGGAAGACAACGCAAAAGCCCGCTAACGGTGATCCGGTGGAAGGGCTGGAGCATGCCGCGAAAATAGCCGAGGACCGGCCTCAACGACGGCGGCCCGTTGGTCCATTGGACCAGCGGACCGCCGGACGAGAAGGACGAGGACGTGTTATTGGATGGTAACGCCCCAGCTGCGCGAGGTCTGCTTCCCGAAGTAGAACTGCTTGCCAGCCAGAGTCACCATGTTGTACTTGTAGGGCGAAACCTGCACGATGCTCGGGCCTGCGGCGATCGCACTGAGTTCTGCCGCGGTAAAGGTGCAGCTGGTGGTGCCGGAAGGTTTCATCTTCAAGACGCTGCCCACGGCGAAGGCGATGGAATCACAGGCAGAGATATCCGTTGCCACGAGCGTATAGCCGTTGCTGCGGGTCACCGTGGTGGAGCTGGTGAGCTCACCCACGGAAGGGAACAGGAAGGACGGGTCCTGGTCGATGGAAGGGATGCCATTTCCACCACTGACGGTCCAATGGGTCTGTCCGCTGCTGAAGTCGATGCCTGTGGGGGCCGTTTGCGTAGGTGTGCTGACGTAGGTGTTGTTCGTCTGGCGGGAAAGAGCCGCGTCGTTCAGGCTCACCGTACCTGCGTCCACGTAGGTGGTGCTGCTACCCTCGGTAGGGAAAAGGGCAAGCCCCACGCCGGTCTCGATCTCGATGGGGAAACCTGCGATCGTTTGGGAAGTGATGGTGTTCACTGCCCAGAGTACGCCAGCGGATCCAGGGAAGCTGGGGGCGAGGGTGGGCGATGTGTTCGAAGGCGTGTTCGTGGAAGGCGTCGCCGGTTCATCGTCCTGCTTGGTGCAGGAAGTGAAGAGGAGCGATGCGGAGATCACGGAGAACGAGAGCAGCACGGTGTGGCGGTTCATTGATCGTTGTTTGAGGTTGCGAATGTTCCCCTTGCAACGGTCCCGTTTCTTCCGTTAAACCACGTAAACCACTACGGGATCTCCCGTATTCGGTACTTGGTAGTGGTCGGCAATGCTCACAGCGGGATGTTCCCGTGCTTTTTGCGTGGCAGCCGCTGGACCTTGTTGCGGAGCATGCGCAGCGACTCGATCACCTTGATGCGCGTCTCGGAGGGCAGGATCACTTCGTCGATGAAGCCACGGGCCGCGGCTTCGTAAGGGTTGGCGAACTTCTCCTTGTACTCGTTCTCTTTCTCCGTGAGCTTTTCAGCTGGATCTTCAGCTTTGGAGATCTCGTTGCGGAAGATGATCTCGGCGGCGCCCTTCGCGCCCATCACAGCGATCTCCGCAGCGGGCCAGGCGAAGTTCATATCGCATCCGATGTGCTTGCTGTTCATCACATCGTACGCGCCACCGTAGGCTTTACGGGTGATCACGGTGATGCGCGGAACGGTGGCTTCGCTGAAGGCGTAGAGCAGTTTCGCGCCATGGTCGATGATGCCGCGCCATTCCTGATCCGTCCCGGGGAGGAAGCCTGGTACGTCCACGAAGACGAGGAGCGGAATGTTGAACGCATCACAGAAACGCACGAACCGCGCGGCCTTGATCGACGCATCGATGTCCAGTACACCCGCTAGCACGGCGGGCTGGTTGGCCACACAGCCCACAACTTCACCGGCCACACGGGCAAAGCCCACCACCATGTTACGGGCGTATTCAGCATGCACTTCCATACTGCTGTCAGGGTCGATCACCGCGTTCATCACTTCGCGGATATCGTATGGCTGATTGGGGTTCTCCGGAAGTATGGTGTCCAAGGCGGGACGGCTTTCGTCACCTGCGGTATAGGGGAATGCGGGTGCGCGTTCCTCGCAGTTGTTGGGCAGGAAGCCGACCAGTTCACGCAAGTGGTCCAAAGCCTGCAGCTCGTTCGCGGCAGTGAAGTGCGCCACGCCGCTTTTCGCCGCGTGGGTTGAGGCACCGCCGAGCTCCTCGGAGGTCACTTCCTCGTGGGTCACGGTCTTCACCACGTTGGGCCCGGTGACGAACATGTAACTGGTCCCTTCCACCATCAGCACCAGATCGGTGAGTGCGGGGCTGTAGACCGCGCCTCCGGCGCAGGGGCCCATGATGGCACTGATCTGCGGTACCACACCGCTGGCCATCACGTTGCGGTGGAAAATGTCGGCATAGCCGCCGAGGGAGACCACGCCCTCCTGGATGCGTGCACCACCGCTGTCATTGAGGCCGATCACTGGGCCGCCGTTGCGCATGGCGAGGTCCATGATGCGGCAGATCTTGGCGGCATGTGCTTCGGCCAGCGAGCCGCCCAGCACGGTAAAATCCTGCGAGAACACATAGACGGTGCGGCCATTGATGGTGCCGTGGCCGGTGATCACCCCGTCGCCGGGAAACACCTGCTTGTCCAATCCGAAGCTGGTGCTGCGGTGCATCACCAGCTGTCCGATCTCCTGGAAGGAACCTTCGTCCAGCAAAAGGAGCAGGCGTTCACGCGCGGTGAGCTTGCCCTTTTTATGTTGGGCCGCAACGCGTTCGTCGCCGCCGCCTTTAAGTGCCGATCCGGCTTTCTCGGCGAGTAGGTTGTAACGGTCTTGCATGGCCATGCCTTGGCGGCCCGCGTTGTTGTTGGGCCCGGCCAAATGTAGTGGTCCCTTTCCGGGTCCATGGCCGCACACTGCAGCCTGATAGCGCCTCTGCGGGCTGACGCTGCAAACTGCCAACTTCTGTCCTCCTTTCGTACGCACAAGCACAAGGCCGCTACATTCGTGGCGCATGGCCTTCCGGTTCGCCGACCTTCCCATCCGTACCAAATTCCTGATCACGCTGGGTATCCCGGTGTTGGGTTTGGTGCTGTTGATCGGCAAGCAGGTGGATTCCAGCATGAAGCGGACGGACGTGCTGGGCTATGTGTCGTTGCAGGCGCGTAACATCCGTGTGATCGGCGATGTGGTCGATGCATTGCAGGAAGAGGGAGCAATGACCGTGGCCACGCTGGAAAAGGTGATGCCCAGCGACAATTACCTATCTGTCGCGCGGTTGAAATCCGATGGCTTCATCGCGCGGCTCAACGATCCGGAACTGCGGATCGATGCGCGTTTGCGCAGTGTTGACGTGTTGCAGCCTTTGGTGCGCTTACGCAAACGCATCACCGGTCGGGAGATCAGTGCGAAGGAGGCGGAGGAGACCTTCCGGACCATGGAGAGCGGTTTGCTGGACAACTTGGGCCAAGTGTCCAAGCAAGCACAGGACCCGGAGACGAACAACAGGCTATTTGCGCACCAGAGCTTGGTGAATGCCAAGGATGCCTTGAGCGATGTGCGCACACGTGTTCTTCGCGGGTTGGCGGACAGCTTGCTTACCCCGTCGGACCTCGGCGAGCTGAACGAGCGGATCGCACAGTACGAAACGAACAACCTCCTCTTCCGGCGCGATGCTTCCCCTGATGTGCTGGAATACTACCGTTCCACCTTCCAAGGTCCCGAAGTGAATTTCATGCGTTCCATGGTGGGCACCATCCACGAAAAGGATGGCGTGGGCGGGTTGTCCACCACGCCATCGGAATGGTGGAGCCTTAGCGGCCAGGCCATGGGAAGGCTGCGGCAGGTGGAAGAGCGCTCCATCGATTCGATCATCGTGGCGAGCGAGCAGGTGTCGCACGATGCGCAATGGCGGTTGCTGCTCGTGTTGGCCGCGCTGGTGGGCGTAGTGGCCGCGGTGTTGGTGATGGCCGTGGTGCTGATGCGCGGCTTGCGCAACACGGTGAATGAAGTGACCGATGCCGCAACCTCGCTGGCGATGGGTGATGCACGCGCTCGTGTGCCGGTGGATTCCAACGACGAAGTGGGCCAGATGGCGCGGTCCTTCAATGTGATGATCGAGAACATCCGCGCGCTCTCTGCGAACGCGGATGCCATTGGCAAGGGCAACTACGACACACCGGTCTACGTACGCGGAGAACAGGATGTACTCGGGCATTCCCTTGCACGGATGCGCGATAACCTGAAGGACGCGAAGCAGCGCGACATGGAGCACAACCAAGTGCTTCAAGCCGAAAAGGAGAAGCTGGAACAGGCCAACGTCCGTATCGAAACACTGATCAAAGAGATCCACCACCGGGTAAAGAATAACCTGCAGGTTGTGGCCAGCCTGCTGCGCCTGCAAAGTGGAACCATCGCGGACGAAAGTCTGCAGCAGGTCTTTGCGCAAAGCCAAAGCCGCGTGGCCTCCATGGCCTTGATCCACGAAAAACTCTACAAGGGGGACGACTTAGCACAGGTGGACCTGTCCAACTACATCAAGGAACTGTTCACCGAACTCATCCATTTGAACAAGGTGCGCGAGAACATCCGCTACCGCACCGCCATCGATCAGGACCTGGTGCTGGACCTGGATACCATGGTCCCGCTGGGCCTGATCCTGAACGAGCTGATCACGAACTCGTTCAAGCACGCCTTCAAGAACGGCCGTGAAGGATTCATCGACCTGCGTATCCATCGCTCCGATGGAAAACACTTTGACCTCCACTATGCCGACAATGGCGGCGGCATCACCCCGGAGCGCGCCAACGCCGACACGGGCACCTTGGGCCGCGGTCTTATCGATAGTTTGGTGGAGCAGCTCAACGGGTTCATCACCATGGAGAGTGATGATACAGGCACTCGTTACCAGATCCGCTTTGGCGCGTGACCCCGGTCCGCATTAGGGAACATAACACACCGCATTCCATAGCTTTCCACCAAGCCCCGACCAACATGCTCCGCACTCCCTTTTTCCTCCTAGCAGCGGTCCTTTCCGCTCTGGTCTTTGCGCAGGACTGCACGGCTGATATTGAGTCCGTGGCGGGTCAGGTCGGTGAAGCGGTGGTATTCTGCGGAACGCCGTCGGAAGTGCGGTCATCCGGCAAAGCGGACGGTCCGGTCTACCTCAATTTCGGCGGTAGTTTCCCGGATATGGCTTTTTCCGTGGTGATCTTCAGCGACGTTGCGGGCACCGAACGCGATGCCTTGGTAAAGCGGTTCACTGGCAAGCAAGTGCGCGTTAGCGGAATGGTGATGGACCGGAACGGCAAGCCTCAGCTGATCCTGCGGGACCTGCACGACTTGGAGGAACAATAGATCGGAAGCGGTCGGGCCCCGATTCAACACCACTTGGACGCACTCATCCCCCGCGCGGCTATCCCTCGGCCAAGGCCGCCTCCACTTCTTCGCTCATCTCCATGTTGTGATACACGGTGTTCACGTCCTCATCCTCTTCCAGCAGGTCGATCAGCTTCATCACGTTGCGCGCGGTGTCCAGATCCACCGGGTGGGTGCTGAGGGGGAACCGCTTGAGCTCGGCGATCTTGGGGATGATGCCCAATTCGTCCAGTTTGTGCTGGATGGTGCCGAATTCAGTGTAGGGGGCTAAGATGATGAAGCCCTCCTCGTCGTGTATCACGTCGTCCGCGCCAGCATCGATGCAGGCCATCTCGAATTCGTCCCCATCCATGCCCTTCAGCGAGGCCCGTTCCACGATGAACTCGGCCTTGCGCTCGAAAACGTGGGCGAGCGAGCCCAGTGTGCCAAGGGCGCTGTCACACTTGTTGAAGAAGCTTCGAACGTTGGCGACGGTGCGGGTGGTATTGTTGGTGGCGGTCTCCACGAAGATGGCCACGCCACCCGGTGCATAACCCTCGTAGTTCATCTCCGAGTAATCGGCCTCATTTCCACCGGCGGCCTTCTTGATGGCGCGGTCGATAATGTCCTTGGGCATGTTCATGCCCTTGGCGTTCTGGATCGCCACCTTCAGGCGGTGGTTGGAATCCGGGCTCGGTCCGGCGGCCTTCACCGCCATGGCGATCTCCTTGCCGATGCGGGTGAAAAGCTTGCTCAGCTTGGCGTTGCGTGCGAAGATCCGGTGCTTGCGCTTCTCGAAAACCCGTCCCATGGTGCTGGTGTTTGATGTAGGTGTGCGGCACACGGTGCGCCGACGACGCCGCAAAAATAGGCAGGGCCGCCGCAAGCGCGACGGCCCTGCACGGGCGGGTTGCGAACTGTTTCCCCTCGTCGCGTGCCCGCTGTCAGTTGAAGCCGATCAGTGTGATGCCCACATTCAGCGCCCTGAGGTCGGGTGCGGTGCCCTCCTCGAACATCGGTGTCAGCGCATATTCCGCAAAGAGGTTCAAGGGCCCATAACCGATCTGGGCGCGCGCGGCCAAACGGTAGGGCAGCAGGTTATAATCGTCCTTGATCCGTTGCTTCACCGTGTGTCCGCCTTCGTTGTACTTCTGCTTGTACATGGTGTCAAAGAGCCAGCTGCCCACCACCCCCGCGGCGATGTGGAAGTTGTTGTCCCGGTTGAACGCCTTAGGGTCCGCGGCCAGTGCAGTGGCATCGGCCGGCAAGCGCGCGGACTTGGTGTTGAACTCCAGCATCAGCGGCACACGCAGGCCGATCTGGCGCAGTTTGTTCTTGCGCAGGTCGGGGCTCTCCATGGCCACAGCGTAAGTGCTGTCGCCGTTGAAGAGCAGCGTGTTGTTCTCGCTGAGCTTGTAGCTGTCGAACTCGATGCCGAGCCCGGTGAACAGGCCGATGTGGTTGGAGCCGAATTCCCATTTGCGCTCCATGAAGTTGATGGCGAAGAAGCGGCTGCGTGCGTTGTTCAGCTGTAGCGGTCCGCTTTCCGGCCCGTCACCGATACGGCCGTCCGCGGTCACGAAGCTGTTGATACCGAATTCCAGACCGGCCCAATAGCAGAAGAGGTTGCGGCGCTCGCGCTTCAGGTCTTCCAGTTTGCTTTCGAAGGTCTCCGTAGTATCGATGCCTATGCGTGGTGTAGTGATGATGCGGATCAATCTCCGTTTTGAGGTGATGCGGATGGTATCGCCTTTTTGCGTCTTGCTGGTGTCCATGTTCTCCACTTTTATCTTCATGCCATCCGTGCCCGCCGTTAAGGAAAGCGTGTGCCGGTCCGGCTGGACCTCCGGGATGGTAGGCGGAATGCTGTCCTGCTGGGCCATGCCGGCGAAGGGGAGCAACAGCAGGGAGAAGAGGATCGGGGCTTTCATTTTCGGTCAGTTTGAGAGTAGGACGGCAAGCCTTCCGGTTTGTTACAGGTGAAATGCTGCGGCTATGTAAAAAATGAAGCCCCTTGACCGAAAGGTCAAAGGGCTTCGGCCGGAATGCCGCGGTCCGGCTTCATTCAGGGCGAAAGGTGAAGCGGACGTGCGAAGTGTTCCATAGCCCGGAAGGATTGGCCCCCACTTGGATGCGTGCCAGTTTGCCGATCACATAAGCGCGCAGTTGATCGTTCAATGAACCGGCATACACCACAACCACTTTTCCCTCGGTGTTCACCACGTACGCCACGTCCACGGTGCCATACATCTCTTTGGCATCACCGGACAGCGGGAAAATGACAAAGCGATCGATCTGGTGTTTCACCGCGCGCTCCATGTCCACATTCGCGGCCGCGGGCATGATGAATTCCGGTTCGTTGCCTGGGGCCGCACGCATGGCGGTCGAGGCGACCAATAGGCACAAGGCCAAGATGTAGCGGGAGGTCAAGTTTTTCATGGTGGTGTTCTTTTGGCCTGTGGCCGTGGTTGTTTGCCATAGGACAGTATGAACCGCCAGGATGTTACAGCTACCACGCGTAAAAATGGATGGCCGGTAAAATGGCGTTGTTGGGCGGCCGCCAAAAGCGTAGCCCATGGAATTCAGGAACAGTGTGAATTGAAATTCTTGGCGCTCTTCGCGTCCTAGCGGTGGGCTTCGCGTACGTGCAAGGGTTCCAGCAACCTCTACATCGGCGCGTCAGCACCTTCGCGGTGAACAACCAGGATCAGCGGCCGCGGCTGGCGCTGATGGACAAGTTCCGCCCCAGCCGCAACTGGAAGCGTTCACTGCTACCGTTGTTCTCCACTTTCACGCCACCCTGCCCGCCGGTCAATGCGCCAACGGCCTTATTGGCCAATGCCATTGCATCGCTGCCGTCCAGCAACGCTTTACGCTGTGGTGTTTCCAACACTTCGCCACGCACCGTGTTCGCTACGAACGTGCCAAGAGATTGGCTGGTGCCGCGCGTATCCGCGAACGCCAACACCTCATTGTCCTCGGGAATGGCCGTGGCTGTGGCAGGTGTTCCAGGCTTCGGGCTTTCCGGCTTCTGGGCCAGTTCCGGAGATGTAGCCTGTGGAACGTCGCGTACTTTTTGAAGCTCCGGCTTACGTATCGGAATGGCACTCGGGGCTACGGGCAGTTGGGCAAGTGCAGGGGCTGTGGGTTGAACAACATTCGGCAATGGGGTTGGCTTTTTCGTTCCCGGATCCTTGCCTGGCCGGGTGGGAGAAGCCCCGTTCGGAATGGCCACTGGGGTCTTGCCGGTGGTTGCTTCCTTGGTGCCGGTTCCAGCAGCATTGGTCACGCCCGTGCGATGCGCTTCGGGATCTTCCGTCGCGGTTTGCGTGTTTATCGGTTTTTCAATGCTGGCGACATCTTGGCGCTCCTCCGGGTTTTCGCGCAACAGCCACCATCCCATCCCCAAGAGCAGTGCTATGCTCGCAGCCGCGGCAAGCCGCGACCACAGGACGACCACACGGACGTTGCGCTTTTTCAGTTGCTCCTTGCCTATGAAGATCACTGGAGCAGGCACTGTACGCGTGGCCGCAACGAGCATTTGTTCGCGGCGCGCATGAGCATCTTCCGCTACGAAAAGGTCCAAGGCGCGCTGTTGGTCAGCGCTCAGGTCACCTTCGATCGCTGCGATCAAAAAGTCGGTCAACCGGTATGCGTCGGGCATTCCCTTGGGCGGGAAATGGCGTTCAAGCGTTTCCTTTTCAGTGAACGGGACAGCATCGGCGGGCAGCTTCGCCAGCGCCATCAACCCTGCTTGCCTTCCGGCCTCCGGATGTTCGTAGAGGTAGCGCTCCAACTGAATATTCTGTTCAGTACCTAAGTCCATTTCCAAACGTGCAACGAGGAAGTCGTCCAAGCGAGCGGCATCCGGGGCACCGGTGGGTGGATATGCTTTGCGCAGCAGGTCCTTCAGCGGGAATTCAACCCCTTCACCGTCCACGGCTGGCAGGCTATCCAAGCTGATGGAAAGGTCCGGATTGTCCGCAAGGAAAGCATCGAGCAAGGTTTCCTGCACAACGGAAAGCCGGCCCTCCAAGCGGTCCAGCAACCAAGCTTCATATGTGTCCCGGTCCAATGTCATAGTACGTTCTCCAAGCTGCCGATGTAGTCCTTCAACGCGGTGCGTCCGCGATAGATGTACACCTTCACCTGGGTAATGTTCAATTGCGTCAGGTCCGCGATCTCCTCATAACTGTATCCTTCCAGGTCCCGCAAGAGCACAACGCTGCGTTGCATCTCGGGCAGCGTTGCCAATGCGGCGTCCAGCACTTCTTTCAGGTCCGGCTGGGCTTGGCTGCCCCACTGCAGGTTCGTGTGCTTCTCCTCCATGCGCGTGCTGCGCGAACCTTTCCGGACTTCATCCACCATAATGTGGTGCGCCGTGGTGAAGAGGTAGCTCTTGGCCTTCGTTCCGTCCACCTCTTCCACTTTCTGCCAGAGCCGGGCAAAACTTTCCTGCACCACGTCCTTGGCCCGGTCCATGTCGCGCAGGTGCTTCACCGCGAAGCGGTAGATGCCGTCCGCATGCTGGTCCACGGCGCTGTTGTAATCGGTGAGGTTCACGGGGAAACGTGTTCTTATGCGTGTGACGGCCTCACGATGCGAAAGTTACAGCCGACGCGAAAAACATTTGCCAAGTGACTGGCCGCACCTGGGGGGCGTGTACATTCGGAAGCCTACACTGTGGCAGGCAGCGAGTTCGGCCTCTTCTACGTCATACTGGAAAATCCACGTCCATGCCCCGTTTCCAACGTGTTGCCCTTTGCTCTTTTGCTTGCTCCTTGCTGTAGCAGCACAGGCGCAGACGTATTTCTACGTGGACGACATCGGCATTTATCCCGGAACTCCCACGGATCAACAGGTGGTGGAGATCCAGCTCTCCGGCAACTTATCGAACACCGGTTCTTATGTCTCATCGGTCACTGCGGATGTCTCTGCCTTCACGGTGGCGATCACGGTAATGGCGGGAAGCAACGGCGGCCTGCAAGTTTTGGTGCCTCACACTGGATCAGTGTTCACTGGCCCACTTCCGGCGGGAACATATACGATCACCATTGGTGGCAGTGGGGTTGGCGACTTTGCCCCGAGCGTTCAACACAGCTTCACGGTGACCGGCGGTGCGCCAACTGCGTGCGATTCCTTGGTGATAGCCGGCGTCGAATGGTCACCGTTCAGTGATTCATTGATCACGGTGCATGTGTTCAATCCTACGGGGACGTTGTTCGACTATCCGGGTTTTTTATTGCTGGGCACAGGAGGCGACACGTTGGCGCAGGAAACGGTGAACCTTTTCGGCATTGGTGAAGAGAGCTGGCACACCCTGACCGTGAGGCCCGGAGTGGATCTTCCAACGGGGACCTTCAACGCCACATTAGAACTCTGGACCGGCTTCTATGAAGACCTCGCATGCAGCTGGGAGCTTCCCGTCCTGCTCTGCACCGATGCTCCATGCAGTCCATTGGTGCCCTTCGTCCAGAATTATGGGTCCGGGCTCGCGTTGGGCGATTTCCAGTACGTCATCAGCTCCGGCGGATCGCCCGTTGCTGGTGGAACCTTCACGTTGACGGCGGATGATCAGCTTGCCAGCGACACGGTTTGCTTGCCACCCGGCAACTACGTAATGGAACTCACGGCGGACCAACCCTCAACTGGAGGCGAGCCGGTTTTCGGTGTCAACGGCGAGGATCGGGCGCAGGGGCCCTCGGCCAATGTGGGCTTTGACGTCCCGGCCAGTTTGACGTTCGCATTCCATGGCCCTTGCATTGATATTGCACAGCATGTAGTTATTCGGAACCCTGATGTGTTGCGCGTGATACAAGGAGCTGATCACATACAATTGATACGTACGGACGGACAAGCCCTTGGCGTGCTGAATGTATTCGATGCGCAAGGCCGTGTGGTGTATTCCACCAGAACGAGCCAAGCTGAATGCACGATCCCGACAGGCGATCGGCCTGCCGGGATCTTTATGCTCCGTGTATCCAGCGGCAAACAGCCGCTTGTTGTGAAGGTTATGCTACCTTGAAGGAGCGATCACCTATCCGCCGATGCCGATGCCCACATAAACTTGGACGCAACGGTTCTGCGGGTTGCCGACCACACTGCTGAGGTCGCTGCTATCCACTACATCCGACAGGCCGTGGAGGTAACGAACGCCGATCTGAGCGCTGGTACCGATATTGAATCCAACTCCTCCAGCGATACCGAAGTCCATGGATTTGAAGTTGCTCTTGTCCAAGTTGTCGCTGCCGCTACCCAAGGTGCCGGAGGTGGTAACATTCGCGGAGACGAGGTAAGCCGCGTAGCCACCGAGGTGGATATCCACGACATCCAAGATGTGCAGGTCAGCCATGACCGGCAATTCAATGTAATTCAAGTTGAAATCCACATCCTGATCCACCAAACCGAAGAAGGCGTTGTACTTGGTGTGGTTGCCTTTGGTGGAATAGAGCAATTCCACCTGTAGTCCGAGAGGTGCCTCCGGCGCAGTGCGGGCGAATACGCCAGCATTGAAGCCGATGCGGCCGTTGTCCTCATTGGAATCGCCGCCGGCGAGTGTGGTATAGTTCAATCCGCCCTTAACGCCCACCTTAGGGCCTTGGGAGAAAGCGGGAGCTGCGAACAGGATCGCGCCGAAAGCGCATGCTGCATGGACAAGTTTCGTCATTTCAAAGTGGTTTTGCCCAGCAGCTTAACCAACGGCATGCCAAGCGCGGTGCAGCAACACGAATGGGCAATTTGCGGACCCGATGTGGAGATGGGGCGCATCTCTTGGGGAAACGCCTCCTCAATTCAGGATGGAACCGGAAGTCAGCCACCAATGCTGACCATCGGCCTGCTGCTGAGGTCATACAGGACCTCCTCCTGCTTGTCGGGATCGAATTGCGGCAGACCGCCGAGCATTTTATGCTTCGCCAGTACGTTCGCTTCGATCAATGCGGAAACATCCGCGCCACTGCGTAAGGCGCTTAACAGATCCGTTTCCTCGCGGGCGAACAAGCAGTTGCGCATTTTCCCTTCCGCTGTCAGCCGCAGGCGGTCACAACTGCCGCAGAAAGGCTCGGTCACAGTACTGATCACCGCGAAGGAACCCAACCAGCCTTTAACGCGGTAGGCCTTAGCGGTGCTGTGCGGGTCATCCTGGATCTTCTCAATGGCATGCGTACTGCTGATCCTGCCCAGCATTTCGGCATAGGTGTACACCTTGTCACGTCCCCACTTATTGCCTGCAAAGGGCATGAACTCGATAAAGCGCACATGAACTGGCCGGTCACGGGTAAGCTCTACGAAACGCAGCAGTTCGTCCTCGTTCACGCCGCGCATCACCACCATATTGAGCTTCACGTGCACCCCGCGGTCAATGGCCTGTTCGATGTTCGCGAGCACGCGGTCGTGCCCATCGCGTCGGCTCAGGGTGCGGAAGCGTTCGGCATCGAAGGTGTCCAAGCTGATGTTGAGGCTCTTCAATCCTGCGGCGATCAATTCATCCAGGAATAGATGCAGGCGCATGGCGTTGGTGGTCAACCCGAGCTTCACCGGCAACTGCGCGATGTCCCGCACGATATCCACCACGTCGGGCCGCATCAACGGTTCCCCGCCGGTGATCCGGATCTTGGTGATGCCGTATTTTTCGGTGAAAAGTTTGGCCAGCGTTGCGATCTCGCCGCGCGTCATCAGTTCTTCCCGCCGCAGGAAGTGTTGGTCCTCCGGCATGCAGTAGGTGCACCGCAGGTCGCATTTGTCCACGATGCTGATGCGCAGGCTGCGGTGGGTGCGGGAATGGCGGTCGACAAGTGGGGTCATTACTGCCACAAAGGTACCGAGAGGAGGGCTGGCCCTTCCGAACAACACCGGTTGTTGGGATGTTCGGTCGCTTAAACGAAGTCTTGATGAAGTGCTCGATCCTCGCGGCAGCGACATTCCTTTCGCTCAGCGTCATGTTCTCCGGCTGAGTGAGCATCCCGGAAAATGCCACGCCGGTAAAGCCGTTCGATGCTGCGAAGTATGCCGGCAAATGGTACGAGATCGCCCGGTTCGACTACCGGTTCGAGAAGGACCTGCAGAATGTGACAGCGGAATACGGAATTCTTCCGGATGGCACGATATCCGTGCTGAACCGGGGTTATGACGTGAAAAAAGGCGAATGGAAGAAGTCCGAAGGGAAGGCCAAATTCGTGAACGGTCCGGACGAAGGTCGATTGAAGGTTTCCTTTTTCGGTCCATTCTATGCCGGCTACAACATCATCGCGGTGGATCCGGAATACCGCTATGCATTGGTGGTGGGTAAGAGCACCGATTACCTCTGGCTGCTCTCGCGGGAAACCACCATGCCCGCCGGGATCAAGGATAAGTACGTGGCACAGGCCAAAGCATTGGGATGCAACACGGATGCGCTGGTTTGGGTGGACCAGAAGCCGCGCGCTGAATAGCGTAAGGGCTTTCGTTGCCAACTTCGCATCCATGGAACCCGATCAAAAGATCCGCTGTCCGTGGTGTTTGAAAGACGACATTTACAAGCGTTACCACGACGAGGTGTGGGGCGTGCCGGAACATGACGACCGCAAGCTCTTCGCGAAGCTGATACTTGACGGTGCACAAGCAGGACTGAGCTGGTACACCATACTGATCCGCACGGAAAGTTATGCGAAGGCGTATGACGATTGGGATGCGAAGAAGATCGCGCGTTATAGCGGGAAGGATGTGGAGCGCTTAATGAGCGATGCGGGCATCATCCGCAACCGCTCGAAGATCATGGCCTCCATCGGGAATGCACAGGCCTATCTGAAGATCATGGAGGACGGTCCCGGATCGTTCGACCGGTTCCTTTGGAAGCATGTAGGCGGAAGAACGAAGGTGAACCGGGTGAAGGGAATGGGCGATGTGCCCGCATCCACGCCGGAGAGCGATTCCATGAGCAAGGACCTGAAGGATCACGGCTTCAAGTTCGTGGGCAGCACCATCGTCCATGCCTTTATGCAAGCGTGTGGTATGGTGGACGATCACATGGACACCTGCTGGAGGCGCAAGCGATGAGGAAGCCAAAAGGACCGGTTTCGACGGCTCCCATCCTACGTGTGGAGAGCGGCATCGTAACAACACTGGACGATATCCTCGTTACGGAGGAACCACTGGAGATCCGCCTTGGTCACGGGCCGGAAGAGGATCGCAAGGAAGTGCGGCTCAGTGTCACGATGCGTACGCCGGGGAACGACGAGGAGCTCGCTCTGGGTTTTCTATTCACCGAAGGCATTATAGATTTGCCTGCGGAAGTGCTGCGCGTAGTGACCTGCGAGAATGTGAAGGAAGAGGAGCTTGGTAATGTGATCCGCGCGGAACTGCATCCTTCATTGGAGCTGGACCCAGCGAAATGGCAGCGCAATTTTTACACCAGCAGCAGTTGTGGCGTTTGCGGAAAAACCAGCATCGAGGCTGTACGTGCGCAGTGTCCGAAGCCCATGGCGCCCTTCGGAACCATAGACCCGGAGGTGATCACCGCGCTGCCGGAGCGGATGCGTGAAGCTCAAACGGTCTTCAAACACACAGGCGGCATACATGCAGCCGCACTTTTTGATCGCGCTGGTAAACTGCTCATCCTGCGGGAGGACGTGGGCCGCCACAACGCCGTTGACAAGGTCATCGGGGCGTTGATCGGAAGCTGGTCATCAAGTGATAGGGGGGGTATGCAGGAACCGATCACCGATCACATTCTGGTCGTTAGTGGTCGATCTGGCTTCGAGCTGGTGCAGAAATGCCTGATGGCGCGTATCCCACTGATGGCCGCGGTGGGCGCACCCTCGTCGCTGTCCGTGGAGTTGGCCAAGGAAGGCGGCTTAACGCTCATCGGCTTCCTGCGGGGTGCCCGTTTCAATGTGTACACGGGCGTTCCGCAAATTGGTAAGGAAACCTGACGTTCATCAGTCTGCGTGTTTCCATGAAGGGTAACTTTGCCAGCCCTGACAGGACCGTAAGTTGAAGATGGATCACCGTGAACTGAACAATCCCGCTGAAGGAAAGCGCACGAAGGGGG
The DNA here is from genome assembly GCA_016719225.1 of Flavobacteriales bacterium. Lineage (GTDB taxonomy): Bacteria > Bacteroidota > Bacteroidia > Flavobacteriales_F > PHOS-HE28 > PHOS-HE28. The sequence continues at coordinate 178,931 of JADKAN010000002.1, forward strand.
ACATCACCACCATCGAGGACATCCGTCTTCTGGTGGACACGTTCTATGGCCGGGCGCGTTTGGATACGTTGGTCGGGCCGATCTTCAACGAGACCATCCAGGACCGCTGGCCGGAGCACTTGGCCAAGCTCTATAATTTCTGGCAAACCGTTCTGCTGGGCGAACACACGTATTACGGGAGCCCGTTCATGCCGCACTCAAAGTTGCCCATTGCCAAGCCACACTTCGAGCGCTGGGTGCAACTTTTCCACGCCACGCTGGAGGAACTGTTCACTGGCCCCAAAGCGGATGAGGCAAAACAGCGCGCCGTGCTGATGGCCGAGATGTTCCAGTACAAACTGTCATCCATCGCCCAGGACGGCACCGTTCCGATCAGATAATGGCGTACGTGAAACATCCGGTCGTTGTGGTCGCGGTGTTCACTTGGCTGGGTCTTGTAGTGGGCGTCGCTTTTCTGGCCTCTTGGTCCAAGTACCGTGCTTTCGGTGTAACGCTTCCCGTGGGTGCCTCCATCGACATGAAATTATTGCCGGTCCTTTTGCGGGCGGAATGGGTGCTGGCGCTTGCCGTGCTGGCCGACCTGTTCCTCGGGAAAGCACCGATACCCGTTATGGTGCTTGCCGCGGTCCCCGTGCTCCTGCTCCTCGTTCAAACCATCTGGCTGCAACCCGCGCTGAACGCGGCGGCGTTGCAGGTCTTCCACGGACAGGGCGACCCCGGTGCCGGACTCCGCAACGCCCACACCGGGTTGGAAGCCGTTAAAGTCGGGACGCTCGCCGTGCTGGGCATCCTCCAATTCAAGCAAGCACCTTCCCGTGCCGGGTATTCGGCACAACACCAACCAAACGAACGATCATGAAGATCACACCCGAACGGACCGTTGGGTCCATCGTCGCCGAGGACTATCGCGCGGCCGCCGTGCTCACCAAGTATGGCATCGATTTTTGTTGCAAAGGCGGACGCTCCGTGCAGGAGGTCTGTGAGAAGAAGAACATCGACCAGGGCAAACTGGCCGAGGACATCACCACCTTGCTCGCGCGTGATGCGAAGGAAGGGGAGGATGCGATCAACTGGCCGCTGGACCAGTTGGCGGACCATGTGGAGACCGTTCACCACCGCTACGTGCAAGAGCGCGGCCCGATCCTTCAGCAGTACCTCGCCAAGCTTTGCAAGGTGCATGGCGACCGCCATCCGGAACTGTTCACCATCAACGACGAGTTCAACGCCTGCGTGGGCGCGATGGCCGTACACATGAAAAAGGAGGAGCTGATGTTGTTCCCCTTCGTGCGCAATCTGGCCAAGAGCGAGCGCTCCGGAGAGCCGTTCAAGAAGCCTCATTTCGGCACGGTGGAAAACCCCGTGCACATGATGATGGAGGATCACAATGCCGAAGGCGAGCGTTTCGAGCGCATGGGCGCCGTGAGCGATGGGTTCACTACCCCGGCCGACGGCTGTGCCACTTATGCTGCCGCCTTCTCCATGTTGCGTGAATTCGAGACGGACCTGCACCGCCACATCCACCTCGAGAACAACATCATGTTCCCCCGTGCTATCGCGCTGGAGAAGCGCTTGGCGCATGCCGCCAATTAAGCGCCTTCCCGAATTGGAAGGGATCAGTAGGGAGCACCACGATGGGCTCCTGCTTTGCTGGAAGATCAGGGCGGGCACCGCGAAAGGCGTGGCACCCGCCCGCATCCAGCGCTATTGCCGGCGTTTCCTGAAAGAGCACCTCAAGCCGCATTTCGACATCGAGGAGAGCGTGCTTTTCCCGATACTTGGACATGAACACCCCGGAGTGCGCAAGGCCATGGCGGAGCATAGAAGGCTTCAGCGCTTGATCAACGGACGCTCGGACGCTGCCTTGGCGATCTCCTTGGTGGAAGAGGAACTGGAGGCCCACATCCGCTTCGAAGAGCGCCAACTGTTCAACCTGATTCAAGAGGCGGCCACGCCCGGCCAGTTAGTGGAAGTGGAAAAGGCCCATGCGCTGATCCATTCATCCGTCGCTGTGAAGGATGTCCCGGACGATGTTTTCTGGGAACAGTGAGACGCGCGGTCGTCCCAGAGCGACGTGAGGGGTAGTGTAGAACGAGAGAGGCCGCCCTGTTCGGGCGGCCTCTCTCGTTCATCGATCTTCGGCACGGATCACTCTACGATCACCCGGCCCCGCATCACCACGTGGATGCTGCAGAAATAATAAGCTGTCGAATCCGCCACCCACTTCCAACTATCCCCTGGATGCATCAAATGGGAAGTCCAAAGGCTATCAGGAAGCTCCGTTACATCGTGGTCCACGACGTCGTTGTTGGTGAAGATCACCGTATCGCCGCGCTGCACTTGCAACGTGTCAGGGTGAAAGCTCATCTGGGCGATGGAAACGGCTGCCGAGGTTGGCACATGAACTGCCTGCACGGGTGCAGGAGCGGGTGCGGCCTTTTGATCGGGGGTTCCGCAGGCTGCGATGAGCCCTAGGACCAATGCAATGGGTAAGGCGGTTCTATTCCCGGCGAGCGTGATCATTTCGAGGCGAATTCCTTTTGCACCATCTCGGCATGCGCCAAGTGCGCTTCCAAGACCGGCGATACACTGACCAGCAGGTTCTTCAATTCCGCATTCTGCGTCTGTGGGATCAGCACGTTCTTCACGGCATCGATCACGGCTTTATGGTAAGCCACTTCATTGTCGATGTAGGCTTTGTCGAAGGCCTTGCCGGAGAGGGAGCGAAGCATCTTACTGGTCTTCACTTCGCCTTCTTTCAGGGACTTGCTCATTGCATTGTCCATGGGGGTAACGCCCAACTTGGTTGCGAGGGCCACGGCTTGCTTGATCACTCCGGTATGGTCCTTTGCCATCGTCTCCGCGAAGTGGAGCACATCCTTGTCCTTGGACTTTTCCTTGGCGATCGCGGCGTAGTTCACATCGATCTGGTTAGCGGTCACCGCCACGTGGGCGATCTCGGGGTCGGAGAGTTTCGGGGCATCCTGTGCGAAGGCGCCTGCGTAAAGGAATGCGGAGAGTGCGAAGAGGGTGGCACCCCGTTGGAAGATAGTGGCTGGATCTCTCATGATGTTAGTGGTTTGGTTAAGTATTGGATGCGACTAAAAGGGAATGGTTACACGCCGTGGCGAAAAGTGAAAAGGCCGGACCCATCGGTCCGGCCTTTTCATCAGTTATCGGGCGTTCCAGGAACTATCCTGATCGGTCACTACAACCTTACTTGGTCATACCTGCAGCGGGTTTTACGGTAGCTCCTTTGTTGAACTCCTTGGCAACCATTTCAGCATGTTCCAAGTGCGTGGCCAGAACGGGTTCAACGCTAACAAGCAGCGCTTTAAGTTCCGCATTCTTGGTGGAGGGCACCAACGTGTTCTTCACCGTTCCGATCACGGCTTTGTGATAGGTCACCTCGTTATCGATGTAGGCTTTGTCGAAGGCGGCCCCGTTCAGCGAACGCAAGTACTTCGACGTCTTGGCTTCTTGCTCTTTAAGGCTCTTGCTGGTCGCATTATCTTCCGGTGTCACGCCGAGTTTCTTGGCGAGGTCAGTGGCCTTTTTGATGATGCCATTATGGTCGGCGGCCATGGTCTCCGCGAAGTGGATCACGTCCTTGTTCTTGGACTTCTCCTTGGCAATGGCGGCATAGTTCACATCGATCTGGTTCGCCGTGACCGCGATGTGTGCGATCTGCGGGTCGGTAAGTGCGGGAGCGTCCTGGGCTTGTGCGCCCAAGGTGAAGAAGGTGGCAAGCGCGAGTGCGCTTAAACTGTGTTTGGTGAAGGACTGCGTGTTCAGCATTGTATCAAGGTTTTGCCCTGATCGCACCAACCGTATGCCATGGTATATAATCGCTAGAATGACAGTCGTGATCGCAAGCCCGGATCCGCGGACAATGAGGTGCTTCCACCCCGTTCAGGGTAGATACTGGCGCTCCGAGAAATGGAATGTGAGCCGGAAGGGCCCCGCACTTCGTCGGTGAACTCCTAGTCCAACTTCAGCACCGCCAAGAACGCTTCTTGCGGGATCTCCACACTGCCCACGGAGCGCATGCGCTTTTTCCCTTCCTTCTGCTTCTCCAGCAGTTTGCGCTTCCGTGAAATATCACCGCCGTAGCACTTGGCGGTAACGTCCTTGCGCAGGGCCTTCACCGTTTCCCGGGCCACGATCTTCGCGCCGATGGCTGCTTGGATGGGGATGTCGAACTGCTGGCGGGGCAGGAGTTCCTTCAGCTTGCTGCACATCTTCTTGCCCAGCTCGTGCGCGTGGTCGCGGTGGATCAATGCGCTGAGGGCATCCACCTTCTCACTGTTCAGCAGGATGTCGAGCTTGATCAGGTCGCTTTCCTTGAAACCGATGGGGTGATAGTCGAAGCTCGCATAGCCACGGCTGATGCTCTTCAGCTTGTCGAAGAAGTCGAACACCACTTCACCCAAGGGCAGCTCGAAGGTGAGTTCCACGCGATCCGTGGTGAGGTAATGCTGGTTCACGAGCAACCCGCGCTTCTCGATACACAACGTCATGATCGCGCCGATGTATTCGCTCTTCGTGATCACCTGTGCCTTGATATAGGGCTCTTCGATCTTATCGATGCGGCTCACCTCCGGCAGTTCGCTCGGGTTGTGCACGTCCATCACTTCGCCATCGCTCTTGGTCACGATGTAGCCCACGTTGGGCACGGTGGTGATCACCGTCATGTTGAACTCGCGCTCCAACCGCTCCTGGATGATCTCCATGTGCAGGAGGCCGAGGAAACCGCAGCGGAAACCGAAGCCCAGCGCCGCGCTGCTCTCGGGCGTCCAGGTGAGGCTGGCGTCGTTCAGCTTCAGCTTCTCCATAGCATCACGCAACTCCTCGTACTCGTCGGTCTCCACGGGGAAGATGCCCGCCCACACCATCGGCTTCACATCCTCGAAACCATGGATGGCCATTTCACACGGCCGCGCTTGGTGTGTGATGGTATCACCGACCTTCACCTCGCTCGCGGTCTTGATCCCGCTGATGATGTAGCCCACATCGCCCGCGCTCAGTTGAGGCTTGGGCTTCAGGTCCATCTTCAGCACGCCGATCTCGTCCGCGTCGTACACCACGCCGGTGTTGAAGAACTTCACTTTCTCACCCTTGCGGATGGTGCCGTTCATTACGCGGAAGTAGGCGATGATGCCACGGAAGGAGTTGAAAACACTATCGAAGATGAGCGCCTGCAAGGGTGCGGCCGGGTCACCTTTCGGTGCGGGCACGCGCGCCACGATCGCCTCCAACAATTTGTCCACGCCCAAGCCGGTTTTGCCGCTGGCGCTAAGGATGTCCTCCAGCTTGCAGCCGATGAGGTCCACGATCTGGTCCTTCACCTCTTCAGGATTCGCACTGGGCAGATCCATCTTGTTCAGCACGGGGATGATCTCCAGGTCGTGCTCCAAAGCCAGGTAAAGGTTACTGATGGTCTGCGCTTGGATGCCTTGGGTAGCGTCCACGATCAGGAGAGCGCCCTCGCAGGCGGCGATGCTCCGGCTCACCTCGTAGCTGAAGTCCACATGGCCGGGGGTATCGATCAGGTTCAGGATGTACTTCTCGCCATTGAGCTCATAGTCCATCTGGATGGCCTTGCTCTTGATGGTGATGCCGCGCTCGCGCTCCAGGTCCATGTCATCCAGGTTCTGCGCCTGCATATCACGGTCGGCGATGGTGCCGGTCATCTGCAGCAACCGGTCGGCCAAGGTGCTCTTGCCGTGGTCGATGTGCGCGATGATGCAGAAATTGCGGATGTTCTTCATGGCAGGCAGTGCGGAAAGCACCAATGGGCGGGGCGCGAATTTAGCGCGGAATAAGGGGAGAACCGCGATCTGGGCATCCTCTGTTACAGGTTTGATAGGTGTGTCCAATTCACTGGTGATCCGGGAAAAGGAAAAACATGGTTGCTTTGGTCGAGTTGGGGAAGACTGTTCAGTGAGGGTATTATGAAAAGTGTCAGGCGGATCCCGCAACTTGGATCCCTGCCGAATGAAAAAAATGGACCCTGCGGCTCAATTATTTTCACCTCCACCCAACCCTTGTCCTTGGCCTTACGTCTAGTAAGTGAAGACAGATCGACCAATAGATCCCAACCACCATGACCCTCCGCTACCCGGCTCTTTTCAGCTTACTTGCTATCGCGAGCTTCTGCAACGCACAATTTCCGGTGGAAAGCGAGGCGTACCGTGCATGGAAGTTAACGCAGATACAAAATCCGCAGTCGGCGGTGCATCCGCACGGGACGAACACGGGCTCCTTACGCGACGATGAACCCTGCGCCTGCTGGATCGAGCCGGACAACACCTACACCTTGGCCTTGGATCCGAATGACGACGGTTCTTCCAGCCTTATTGCGCTTCCGTTCATCTTCAGCCTTTACGGCGTGGAGTACACGTCGTGCTACATCAACAACAACGGGAACGTCTCGTTCGTGGATCCCTATCCCACATATTCCTCCTTGTCATTCCCGAACACCTACTACACCATGGTAGCCCCGTTCTGGGGGGACGTGGATACCCGGGGAGAACCGGGTGTTCCGGGGGGTACCGTGATGTATCGCGTTACGCCGCATGCGCTGTACGTGAATTGGTCCGCGGTCGGGTATTTTCCATCCTTGACCGACAAATTGAATAGCTTCCAACTCATCATCAGTGATGGTACGGACCCTGCGATCCCGGGCGGGAATAACGTTTCATTCTGCTATGGGTCCATGCAGTGGACCACAGGCGCTGCATCCGGCGGTATTGACGGATTCGGTGGTACTCCGGCCACGGTCGGTGCGAACCGGGGTGACGGCGTGAACTACCTGCAGCTCGGACAATTCGATCATGATGGCACGGATTGGGACGGCCCTTTCGACGGCTCCGACGGTGTCGCTTGGTTATCGGACCGGCATTATTCCTTCAACACCTCCGATGAGACCATTCCGCCCATTTTCACGAGCATCGGTTGTGATACCATCGATGTTGATGCAGGGACTTCCTCGGATTACCCCATGATGGTCCTGGTGGGCGGTCCGGGACAAGAGGTAACGGCCACTTCGCAATGCCAGACCCTTTCGAACTACATGGCGACGTTCACCAATTTCGGCAACGGGGTCCAGATCATGTCCACCATTGCACCCACAGCGAGCGAAGTAGGTATCCACGCCATCACCTACACGGCGGTGACCAATGACCCCGTGCCATTGACAGCCACGTACACCATTTATGTGAAAGTCCTGGAAGCGAGCAGTGGAATACAAGGGTTGGCATCATCCGGCACACTATCGATCCAGCCCAATCCGGTCATGGACCGTGCGACCATCACTTGGCCCGCCGGACAACAGCCAACGCGCGTGGAGGTGTTCTCCATGAACGGCGCGATAGTGCTGGAGCAAACGCCGGTCAAAGCTTCCACGCAAATGGAACTGGACCTCCGCGGCCTGCCGGACGGGATCTACACCGTGCGTGCGACCGGTGCGACATCCACGTCCACCGTGCGGCTTGTGAGAAGCTCGGCCAATTAGGCTGAATGCCAGCGGTTCTTCGTTGCGCTCTTTGCGGGCGCTGCGGTCCTGCGCGAAGTAGTCCTCCCGGCACATCTTTGGTGCTATTTCTTTCTTAGCGGTGAACCCCATTGCCGTAACTCCCGGTCATTCCTTTGCGCTCTCGGCGCGCTCTGCGGTTAAACCCGAAGCCCCGTACTTTCGCGGCTTCCGCATGAAGACCCCCGCACGTACCACCGTCACCGCCGCATTGCCCTACGCTAACGGCCCCTTGCACATCGGCCACATCGCCGGTGCTTACCTGCCGGCCGACATCTACGTGCGCAACCTGAAGGCACGTGGGAAGGAGGTGCTCTTTGTCTGCGGAAGCGATGAGCATGGCGCCGCCATCACCCTGCGCGCCCTGAAGGAAGGTACCACGCCGCAGGCGATCGTGGACAAGTACCACGCGATGATGGGGAAGGCCTTCGCCGACTTCGGGATCGAATTCGACATCTACCACCGCACCAGCAGCGAACTGCACAAGAAGACCTCGCAGGATTTCTTCCTGCAGTTGAATGCCAACGGTGCCTTCACGGAGAACACCGAGGAGCAGTACTACGATGCCGAGGCCAAGCAATTCCTCGCGGACCGCTACATCATCGGCACCTGCCCCAACTGCGGCAACCCCGATGCCTACGGCGACCAGTGCGAGAAATGCGGCAGCGCGCTCAGCCCCAAGGACCTCATCAACCCGCGCAGCACGCTGAGCGGGAGCACGCCGGAATTACGCCCCACCAAGCACTGGTACCTCCCCATGGAGCGCAGCCAGGAATGGATGACGGAGTGGATCAATACCGGCATGCTTGACGGCGAGCTTCAGCACGATCCCGCCGAGTGGAAGCCGCAGGTGCTGGGCCAGTGCAACAGTTGGCTGAAGGAAGGGCTACGTCCGCGCGCCATGACGCGCGACCTCGATTGGGGCGTGCCCGTTCCGTTGCCCGGCGCGGAAGGAAAAGCGCTTTACGTATGGCTCGATGCGCCCATCGGCTACATCAGCGCCACGAAGCAATGGGCGAAGGACCACAACACCGAATGGGAGAAGTGGTGGAAGGCCGACGACACGCGCCTGCTGCATTTCATCGGCAAGGACAACATCGTTTTCCATTGCATCATCTTCCCGATCCTGCTGAAGGAGCACGGTGGTTTCATCCTTCCGCAGAACGTGCCCGCTAATGAATTCCTCAACCTCGAGGGCCGAAAGCTCAGCACCAGTCGCAACTGGGCCGTGTGGTTGCACGAATACATCGAGCGCTGGCCGGACCGCCAGGATGAGCTGCGCTATGCGCTCGCCACCATCTTCCCGGAGTTCAAGGACAGTGAGTTCACGTGGAAGGATTTCCAGGACAAGAACAACAACGAACTGGTGGCCATCATCGGCAATTTCGTGCAGCGCATCTTCGTGCTCTGCAACAAGTATTACGGCGGCAAGGTGCCGGAACCCGCCCCGTCCAACGCGGTGCAAGGGGAACAGGACACCGTGCTGTGGGCAGAGCTTTCGGGCATCCCCGGAAAAGTGGCGGCGGACATCGATAAGTTCCGCTTCCGCGATGCGCTGGCCACGGCCATGAACGCTGCTCGCTTAGGCAACAAATACCTCACGGACACCGAGCCTTGGAAGTTGGAGAAGACCGATCCGGACCGGGTGCGCACGGTGCTCTTCAACGGCCTGCGGATCTCCGCCGCGCTCAGTGTGTTGCTGGAGCCGTTCCTGCCTTTCACCGCGCAGAAGCTGCGCACGATGCTTGGCCTCGGCGACTTGAAATGGGCCGATGCGCTGCGTGATGGGCTCATCGTTCCCGGCGCTGCGATCGGCAAGCCGGAGCACTTGTTCAAACCCATCACCGACGCGGAGATCGCCGTTGAGGTGGAACGCCTGAAAGCCAACGAGCCAATGGACCAGAAGCCTACAGCACCGAAAGCCGAAATCCCGTCGAAAGTGGACAAGGCCGCCATCGCCTTTGATGACTTCGCGAAGCTCGATCTGCGCATCGGTACCATTATCGCTGCGGAGAAAGTACCCAAGGCCGACAAGCTGCTCAAGCTCGCCATCGAGATCGGTGAGGCGGAGCCTCGCACCATCGTCAGTGGTATTGCGCAACACTTCACACCGGAAGAACTTCCGGGACAACAAGTGCTGCTGCTCTGCAACCTCGAGCCGCGCAAAATGCGCGGCGTGGAAAGCCAAGGCATGGTGCTGATGGCGGAGGATGCCGAAGGAAAGTTGCGGTTCGTGCAGCCTTCCGAAGCGGTGCCAGCTGGGAGTGAGGTGCGGTGAGGTTGGCAAGCCTGGTCGCGATGACGGTGCCGCGCGACATCGCGAGGAGATCCGCAGCCCCGAAGGGCTGCGGGCCGACGTGGCGATCTCGTTCCCGCTAGGGCTTGATCGCTGGCGAGAACGCTTGCTTGAACGGAGAGGGAATACGGCTGGGGTAAAGGCCGCAGGCGCCGGGATAACCCCGATACATATCGGGGCGCGTCGTCGCAAAGCCTCCTCGCGATGACGATGAGAGAGCAGCCGCAGGCGCCGATGCGAGATCGCTTCCCGGCTCGGAGACCGGGACCGCAAAGCCTCCTCGCGATGACGGCCGCTGCGTTCTCGCGAGGACGCACCGCTTCCTCCCACCCATCCTTTGGGTACATCCGTGTTTGACACCATTGAGGACCTCCGGTACGAAAACCCGAAAGGGCCACCTCGCAGAGGCAGCCCTTTCAGCTAATAGTTCAATAAGATCAGCGCACCAGCGGTACCCGGAACGTACGCTCCGTGTTGCCGCTCGTCACGCGCACGAACCAAACGCCCGTGCTCAGTTCGCGGTCCGAAAGCGTGATGGTGTTCGGCTTCACAACACTGTTACGGCTCATCACCAAGCGACCCGTGGCATCGTAAACGGCCACATCCACCGGGGCATTCCCGAAGGCATGGTCGATCACCAGCTGTTGCTGCGTGGCGTATACGTTGAAGGTGTTCCCGTTGCTTACCGGTGTGACGGCGGTGGTGATGTCCACCATGATCTCCTGGGTGGAGATGTCCGAGCAGGTGCCATCGGTGGAGGTGAGGGTCACCGTGTAGGTGCCGGGCTCCGTGTAAATGTGCTCGGGGTTCATCTCGGTGCTGGTGTTGCCATCGCCGAAGTCCCAGGCCCACGCGTTGCTGGAGGTGCTGGTGTTGGTAAAGGCGACCGGTGTATTCTCCACGGCCGTGCCAATGGTGAAGCCCGCGATGGCGCCTTCGCCCGCTGCAATGGTGAAGCTCTCCGTGGTGGAGCAGCCGTTCTCATCGGTCACGATCACTTGGTGTTCGCCTGCGGTACCGATGAATTCCGGACCGGTGGTACCGTTGTTCCAGAGGTAGGCAAGGTCGCCCGTGCCGCCGGTGGCTGCAACATTCACGGAACCGTCCGCGCTGGTGGGGCAGGTCGTGGCGGTGCTCGTTGCCAAGGTGGAGATGGCCGCAGGTGCTTCGATGCTGAAATCAGCAGCTACTGTGCCGCACGCACCCATGGGAGAAACGTGCACGCTGTAGTTGCCCGCGCCCAGCACATCGTTGATGGCCACACCATTCTCGATGCCGTTCTGGGTAAGCAGGATGTTGCCGAACGCATCCGTCCAATTGATGTCCACCGGACCGTTGGCAACCACCACCGTGGCGGTGCCGTTGGGCGTGTTGGCGCAGGTGGCGTTCTCGGCGTACAAGGGCAGGGGAGCCGTACCGTGCAGCAGGAAGCGGGGCGCGCTTGCATCGTCATCGGCATTGATGGCGAAACTGTAGCTGGCCCCATCGGTCAGCGGCGTGATGGTGCCGGTGCTGAGGTCCTCCAAGCTGATGCAGCTCAGACCCTGCATACCGGCGATCGCCGCGCTGATGGTATACGTGCCGGTAACGTCCACATCCACGGTAACGGGAATGCTGATGTCCGTGGTGTAAGCACCGAAGAAGTTGATGGAGAGCGCGTCACCATTGCTTCCTTTTGTGGCCACTTGCGGGGCGCCGAAGGTGTGGAAAGTGAATTTCAGCGCGTCCTCGGCATCCATTTCGGGTGTGCCTTGGTCGAATACGAACACGGTCTCATCGCTGTAGGTGTTCAACGCGCTCGCCACCGTCAGGCGCACGATGGGGCGCACGGCCAATAGATCGCCACCAAAGACGCCGCCTGCGAGGTCATTGATCTTGTCGCTCTCGCTCACGGTGGTGGTCACGTTCGATCCGTCCGCTTTCAGCCAGAAGGCCTGGCTACTTTGGATCTTGCCGTTCACTTGGCCGACGCCAACACCCGCTGAATACGACTGGTGGGAGCCGGTCACAGGGTTGAAGATCCAATACATGTTCTCCACATCGCTGCCGCGGCTGATGGAATCGAACGCGATCGCGCTTGGAAGTGGGTTGCTCACCAAGTTCCAACCATCCTGTGCGACCGTGCCACTGCTGGTGAAGCTCATGGGCAGGGTGATGGGCGTGTTAGCGATGTTCGGTGCGCCGGTCATATCCACGGTGAAGGCCGCAGTGGAAACGAAGTTGTCGCCGCTCCAAGCCAGGAAACCCTGACCTGCAGTGAGTGGTTGGGTGTTGCTGGTAACGCCGACTACGCCCACGTTCTGGTTAGGAGTGACGTCGGTCTCATTGTAGTACCGGATGCTGGGCCAGAAAATGCCGCTTCCGGGTGGATCGTAGAAGTTGGGGTACGCCGAACCGGGGTAGCCCGCCGTGAAGAAATCATCCTGCCAGTTGGCAACGGTCTGGCCGGCCACGGGGCTGCCGAGGAAGCGCCAGTTGGTGGCCCCGCCGGGGATGTAGCGCTGCATGGTGAGGTTGCCGGTATACGTGGCAACACCCTCCACCTTGCTCAAACGGCCGGTGCGGACTGCATCGCTGGTCAGTGTCACGGTCCCGCCGCTGGCATCGAAGTCCCCATCGATCAGGCGCAAGGAACCGCGGATGTTGATCGTTGCGTACGTGATCAGATCGCCCGGCACGTTGGCGGTGAGGTTGTAGAGGTTCAAGGAGTTGGCACTGGTCACCACGGAAGCACCCAAGAAGGTGAGCGTGCTCACATCATTCGCGGTCACGTTGCCGCTGAAGTCACCATCACCGAACACCCGGAAGTCCGTGGCGGTGTTGAGCACCAATGTGCCACCTGTTTCAACGGTTACAGGACCCAGATTCACGTTGGCGGTATTGGTGACGGTATTGCCGCTCTGCACCACCATGGCGCTGGCATAGGTCCATACGGCCGGGCCGGCAGTACCGCCTGGCGTATTACTCCAGATGTTGTCGGTAACGTTCCCGGTAGCGCGGCTGTAATAGGCATTCGCTGCTGTGGTCACGGTGATCACGTTGCTGTTCGGGGAGATGCAGTTGTCTTGCACGGCACGGACACGGTAGTAGTAGGTGGTGGCAGGGTCCAGGCCGGTTACGGATTGTGTGGTACCCGATACGTAGAGGTTGTTGTAGCCGGAAACGAAAAGCGGCCCTCCTGTCGCATCCAGGGAAACGTCTTCCAGACGATTTGTGCCACTACTACCCAAAGCACCAGACACGGCACTATTAGATGTCATGATCCAACGGACGAAAACCTGCGCTTGGTTGTCACAGGCGCTTGGAAGTGGCAGGTTAGATAATACTCCTGTAGTGAAGGCGTTATTTCCCACTGTTATTGACCCACCCGTCACATTAGTCCACGCTCCTAGTGTGCCGATGCGATACTCGATTTTAAAATCTTTTGGCCCAGTATTCGAGCTTCTCTGTTTTGAGGAAAGCGTTATGCCGGAATAACCCGTCGTAACAAAATCGATCAACCAATATTTGGTTCCACTACCGCCATCCCAACCGGAGTTTGTAATAGCATTCGCGGTTGTACCTGCACTGTAGTTGATTGTCCCAGATGCTGTAGATGTTACTGTCTTGCCGCTGTTAACGGGAAGTCCACTATCAGCGATCGCATCATCATCATCAAAATCCCACCCAACTAGATTAGCGGCAGCCGACATGAACGTGGCCGAAGTGCTCACATCCAGCCTGTACCCAGTAGCACCTGCAACCGCGCCCCAATTGGCAGTGAACCCGGAAGTGCCCACACTTGTGCCAATTGTGGCGACCGGCGCAGCGACCGGGGAGTATGCGGTCGTGAAGCTACCTTGCATGCCGTATGTGGTTCCGGAGGCCCGCGTAGCATAAGCGTGGGTATAGTAGACCGTACAAGGTGCCAAGCCCGAAAGCGCGCTACTGAAGGCCGTGCCGATGAGGTTTGTGCTCGGTACGGCGGTGCCGGTGCCGTTCGTAAAGCCCAACGTGGTGCTGTACTCAATGCCGTATGCCGTAACCGTGCCGCAGATGCCGGTCGTGTTAATTGTGCCAGCCACGGTTGCGGAGGAAGTTGTAATCGCTGAGGCAGTGCCGGTGGTTACGATAGGTGCCGTGTCCACGCCACTGCCAATAGCAGCCACGTTAATGCTGGTTGCGCCACCGCCGCCCACGAGGATATTCCCGTTATAGCTCCCGACGACAGTCGGGTCGAACTTGACATAGACGTCCCGGCCAAAGCTACCAGCGCCATGGGTAATGGTAAGGCTACTAGTATAAGGGCCGCCGGCACTGGTAGCGTAAGAGAAGCCATTTAACGCAGCCAAAGTAAGGTCGGCAAGGGTAAGGCTGGAACCGGTGAGAAGGAAGGAGTTGTAAGCGGAAGGGCCGCTATTGATGCACCGCAGACCGAAGGTCGGCAAGGTGGTTGCAGATAACGAGGGAGTGGTTGAAGTGATCGTGAATATTTTAGCGTTACTACCTGAAGGTGACGCCCCAGTGGTCACCACGGTCACGCTTGCAGTGCCGGCGGTCAGGATATCAGCGGCGGTTATCGAAGCGGTCAATTGTGTAGCGCTGATGAACGTAGTGCTGCGTGGGCTTCCGTTCCAGTTCACAACGCTCGATCCGCTGATGTAGTTAGCGCCGTTCACAGTGAGGGTGAACGCCGTGCCGCCTTCCACCGCGTTGGTAGGGGCGATGGTGGAAATGATAGGGGTAGTTGCTGGAACGGTCCAAGCTATCGTCACATCATCTATGGAAAGTCCATGATCTGATCCAGTGTGATTCGGATCATCCCATTTGATCATGATATAGTTTCCCGCCGCAAGACTCAATGATGGGATGGCAGTTGCTGATTTCACTGAACGGTTCGCTGCTGCATTGCCATCCAAAGCGCCAGCAGTACCACCCGTTATCGGCGAGGTGAAATCAAGAGCGGTAACTGCAGTCCAACCCGCATTGGCATTGGGGTTTAGCGCAGATATGATTGAGGAAGAGGTCTTGTAGTAGAACGAGACCGTTTGAGCAACGGCGGCAGAATTCCGCCATTGCTCACCCGTATAAGCAACCGTAATATTGGTTATTGCTGAAGCGGAATTATTTCTAAGCAAGACACCCCATGCAAAACTTCCGGGTGTCCCCGAACCCAAGGACCCCATCGCCCGGTCAGAATTTGTCCCTGTCCCATAGCTATAACCCGCACCTGTGCTTGCAGTTCCGCCATCGGCTACGTTTAAACTCCCACCAGCAAGCGATTTCTGCCAGTACCAGTTGGAAATGGTGGAGTTATCAGTCCACGCACCAGTGCCTGTCGTTGAGAGCGTATTGAAGTTCTGTATGTTATTTCCCGTAACCGTCATGCTGACCTGCGCATTGACCTTAATACTGGGATATGCGGCTATGCCGACGACTAAACCTATCCCGGCCAAGCGAGCGACAAGGGACCGCAGCGTAAAGAAAGTCTTCATGTAGAAGGGTTTTAGAGCCGGAAAACGAAGCAATGAGGCGCTCCTTTCCAAGGAACAAAACTAACCGTTCCTGCCGCGTGGGCGTAGCTGTTCAGTAGATTCTTTTCAACGCCTTGATGTTCAGGCGGGTCCGCCTACTAGCGGGGGTGCCAAAGGGCAGGTCCGTGCACCCTCAAAGGGTATTCGCTTGGAAGACAACAGCGGGGGAAGGAATACCGCCCAATGCCAAGCAGCAACCCGCCGAACCTCGGTGCCTCCGTGCCTCTGTGGTAAGATCAACCTCTGATCCCCCCGACCTCACTTCCCCCCAAAGAGCTTCTGGTCGGTCAGGTTGTACACCTCTTGGATCTCGTGGAGCAATTTCGGGAAGTCGATCATGAGGTCCTTCAGCAGTCCGGTGCGCATGTCGAACACCCAGCCGTGCACCACGGGGTAGCCTTCCGACACATAGCGCTGTTGCACGATGGCGTGCTTGATCACGTTCAGGCACTGCTCCTGCACGTTCAGTTCCACCAAGCGGTCGTACCGGAGGTTCTCGTCGGTGATCCCATCCAGCTCAGCATGGTGCAGGCGGTACACGTCACGGATGTTCCGCAGCCAAGGATTCAGTATGCCGAGGTCGCTTGGGGTCATGGCCGCCTTGATGCCGCCGCAGCCGTAGTGGCCGCAGACCACCACATGCTTCACGCGCAACACCCTTACGGCATAGTCGATCACGCACATGGCGTTAAGATCCGTGTTCGGCACCAGGTTGCCCACGTTGCGGTGCACGAACACGTCGCCGGGTCCGGCGCCCATCAGCTCTTCGGCGGTAACGCGGCTGTCGCTGCAACCGATGTAGAGGAATTCGGGGTTCTGGTCCACGGCCAGTTTCTTGAAGAAATCGGTGTCCGTCCGGGTCTTGGTGGTGATCCATTGGCGGTTGTTCTCGAAGATCTTGGCGTAGGTATCCATGGCGATAGGTTAATGGGGTGCAAAGTTGCGGGATAGGGCGCAGTGGTCGTGCATCGTGCTGATCCCTCGGGTCGCGCAGTTAAATTCGCGCCGCCTTTAGCCCCATAGTTCAACGGATAGAATAGAAGTTTCCTAAACTTTAGATCCAGGTTCGATTCCTGGTGGGGCTACTTTTTCATTTTCAAAACGGGGACACGGAGGATATTGGCCGCAGAGGCGCGAAGAAGTGGTCGCCAGGGTCGGTCGTATCAAAAGCCACGGATATTTCAGCATGTCAGGAAGGCGACCAGTCCCTGCTCTCCAAGCTCCTTCAGAGCGCTGCGCCTCCGCGCCTCTGCGGCCGCTCATTTTTTAAAGATCATGGAAAAACACGCATCCACGCACGGCCTCGCCAAGCTCTTCGCCTTTTACAAGGAACTGGCTGAAAAGGCGATTGCTCAAATAGCTGACGATGACCTGAACACCGTGATCGGTGCGGATGGCAACAGCATCGCGGTGGTAATTCGGCACATCGCGGGCAACCTGCGTTCGCGCTTCACGGATTTCCTGTCCACGGACGGTGAGAAGCCTTGGCGCGACCGTGAAGGGGAATTCACCGAGGTGCGTCCTACGCGTGCGGTGTTGATGGAGGAGTGGGAGGGGGCTTGGGCGGTGTTCTTCAAAGAGGTGGGCCCGCTGGGCGACGGGGACATGGCGCGCACGGTGATGATCCGGAACGAGCAGCACACGGTGCTGGATGCTTTGCACCGGCAATTGGCTCATTACTCGTATCACGTGGGGCAGATCGTATCCCAGTCCCGCTATTTCGCAGGGGAAGGCTGGAAGTCCCTTTCCATTCCGCGCGGCGGCACGGCGAGATACAACGCGGATCGCGGGGTGTAGGCCACACAGCGATCGCAACCGGTATTCATTGCTGGACGGCCCTTGGGGCGCGGCATTAAGACCAGTGATCATGCATTTATTCCCCGTGGGAATTAGCTTTCACGGTCGGAATCCATACGGCCGTTACTGTTCCAAGAGTAGGAGAACGGCATGGCTTGATCGCGGCTTTTTGCAGCACCCTTTCGTTGCGGGTCGCTTGTGTTCATCAGCCATTCTTGGTTGAATTATCACTGGGCATTGACACCCCCCTGTGCAGAACTGGGCAGAGGGTGAGGGGTTTGGCTTTTTCACGCGGCTACCTTCGGCACCACCCGGAAAGTGTCCATGCCGCATACCTCCATCCTCGCCGTGGCCCTGCTGTTGCTGGTGCCTGCTGAACTGCGCGCGCAGCCGGCGAACAGCGACTGTGCCAACGCTCTCGCCTTGTGCGCGGGGCAGCCCGTGGCGGGCAACAACACCGGTACCAGCACCGATCCCGGTCCCTGCCCCGGCACGGGCCACGCCTTGTGGTACACCTTCACCACCAACAGCGCGGGCGGCAACGGCACCGTGACCATCGGTGGCCTGGACTGTCCGGCCATCGCGGGTATGGACAATGAGCTGAGCGTGGTGGTGCTTGCCGGCGATGGCAGTTGTACGCTGGGCCAGTTCAGCATTGTGTCCGGCTGCATGGGCGATTCCGTTGATTTCACCGTTCCGGTGAACGCTTTGCAACCCGCCACCACCTACTGGCTGCTGGTGGCCGGCGTGGCGAACAACGGTGCGCTGCTCGAGGCGCAATGCGGCTTCAACGTCACGGTGAGCGGTCCGGGGATCGATGTGGTGAACGTGGATTTCGACGCCGGCCCCGATGTGTCCATCCCGCTGGGCGGCAGCACGCAATTGAACGCCACCGGCGGTACCACGTACACCTGGTCGCCCACTTCCGGGCTCAGCGGCAACACCGTTGCCGACCCGGTGGCGCGGCCCAACGAGAGCACCATTTACACCGTGGAGACCACGATCAACGGCTGCACCTTCACCGATGTGGTGAACGTGGCGGTGGTGCGCGTGATCAATCCCGCGAACACCTTCACGCCCAATGGCGACGGCATCAACGATACGTGGCTCATCAGCGGGTTGCTCGAGCGTCCACAGGCCGAGGTGAGCGTCTACGACCGCTGGGGCCAGCGGGTCTACCATAGCATCGGCTACAAGGAACCTTTCGATGGCGCGGGCCTCCCCACGGCCACCTACTACTGGTACATCAGCCTGAACGATGTCACCGGCAAATCCGACCCGTACACGGGTTACGTAACGATCGTCCGCTGATGCGCACCGCAGCCCTCACCCTGTTCCTGGCCACCGGCCTTGCGGCAATGGCGCAGCAGACCGCGCAATACACGCAGAACACCTTTAACATGTTCGCCATCAATCCGGCGGTGGCGGGCAGCAAGGATTGCCTCGATGTGCGGCTGGGTTACCGGCAGCAATGGGTGGGCTTCCCCGGCGCGCCGGTTACGGGCTGGGCCACCATTGCGGGTGCGATCCGCCCCAAGGGCAGGCCCTACCGCGCTAACCGGCATGGCATCGGTGCGTTCATCGAAGCGGACAATGCCGGACCATTGGGTTACACGAGTTTACAGGTGGCTTACGCATACCACATCCAGATGCGCCGCGACGTCTTCATGTCGTTGGGCTTCTTCGCTGGCGTGCGGCAGGAGAAACTGTCGCTGGGCGATGTGAATGCGGACGACAACACCGACCCGGCATTGGCGAACAACGGCAGCGCGCTGATCCTGCCGGACGTTACGCCGGGTATCTGGCTGTACGGGAAGAACACTTGGGCGGGCCTTTCCATCCAGCAGTTCCTGGGCAACCGTGTGAAGGAGATCGGCAGCGACACGCGGCTATCGCGCGTGTTCATCGCCAGCTTGGGGCACCGGTACCGGATCGACAAGAGCTTGAGCGTAGTGCCCAGCGGCCTGCTGCGGCTGGCGCCCGGCGTGCCGATGAGCATGGACCTCAACGTGATGCTGGAGTACAAGAAAAAGGTGGGCCTCGGCGCCACTTACCGCAACCAGGACGCGGTGGCCTTCATGGTGAAGATCCCCTTCCTGCAATACTTCACCCTTGGCTACAGCTACGACGTCACCACCAGTAAGCTCCGTGCGGGTGGTGCCAATACTCACGAGATCATCCTGGGGATCTATCCCTGTAGTGCGCTGAACCCCGCCAAAGCCATCGTGCGATGCCCCATCTTCGAATAGCCCGGCCCCCGGCCGGCGGAGTCCTGGCCTTGTTCCTGCTGTTGGCCGCCATGGCCTTTGCGGGCACGGCCCAAGCGCAACAGGTGCATCACTGGGTGGGCGGAAGCGGCGCCTGGAACGATGCCACACATTGGTCGCTCACCCCCGGTGGCGTAGGCGGCGCGAGTGTGCCTTCGGCGAAGGATGCCGTGCAGGTGGGACCCTTCAGCAGTGCGGTAACGGTAGAGGTGAAAGGTGATCAAGCGGCTCGCTCGCTCTCCGTGGATGGAAGCGGTGCACAGGTGGCCTTGCAAGGTGTGGGTGGTCGGTTGGTCTTGAAGGGGGATCTGGTGCTAAAGGGGAACGTGGACTGGAATTACACGGGAACATTGGAAGTAGCTGCGGACAAACATTCCGTGGTGCAGCTGGACACGCGTGGCATCCCGTTGGGCAGCGACCTGCGGCTGGTGGGCGGCGGCGCGTTCAACATGGCGAACGATCTGGTGCTGCGCGAAGGGCATGGACTGGAACTGCGCGAAGGAACGTTGGTGCTGAACGGTGCGATGCTGAAAGCCGATGCGGTACGTTTTCCGGGGAACAAGGACAAGAAGTTGATGGCGGGCACCTCCGTGGTACTGCTGGCGCAAGCACCGAACGCGGGTGAAGTGCGCGATGCCGTGGATGCTGGCGCTTCGCAACTGTTGGTCAGCGGCGTGCCCACGGCGTGGGATCCCGCACATCCTCCGGAGGCGGCCGATGCCCGGGGGGTCAGTACGTGCGGGGTGGGTGCGGGGCAGACGCTCTTCACCATCAACGCCGCTTTGCTCAGCAACTACAATGGCTTCGGCGTCAGCTGCCACTCGGCCTGCGACGGCGTGGTGAAAGTGACGGTGACGGGCGGCGTCGGCCCGAACTTCAGCTACAGCTGGGTGGGCGGTCCCGCGACGGCACAGTGGAACAACGTGTGTCCCGGCAACCAGATCGTGATCGTCACCGACCTCGGGCAGGGCGTAAGCTGCGCTACCACGGTACAGGTGACCGACCCGGCGCGGCTCAGCGTGATCTTCGCAGGCACCATTGTGCCTACTTGCTTTGACGTCTGTAACGGAACCTCCATCGCCTTGGCGGTGGGTGGTGTGCCCAACTACACCTACAATTGGAACAGCGGTGCCGGCACCTCGCAAGTATTCACGCAGCTATGCGCGGTGGCCAACACGCTACAGGTAAGGGATGCCAACAACTGCGTTGTGGACACGGTGTTCAGCTTCCCCGTGCTGCCCATCGTACCCAACCTCGCCAAGACCAACGTGCAATGCAACGGCGACTGCAATGGCGCGGCACAGGTGAACCCCACGGGCGGCCATGCCCCGTTCAGCTACAACTGGCTGCCGGGCAACCCAGCGGGTGATGGCACCAACGCGGTAACGGGCCTTTGTGCTGGCAACCATGCAGTGGTGATCACGGACGGCAACGGCTGCGACACCACGGTGATCTTCACCATTGCACAACCACCCGCTTTGGTGGTGAATGCCTCCCATGTGGACGCGACATGCCCGGGCCAATGCGACGGCACGGCGACGGTCGCACCCGTTGGTGGAAGCGGCAACTACGGCTACAATTGGGCACCCGCGCCGGGTGGTGGCGGCACCAGCGCGACCGCGACCGGCCTCTGCGCAGGTACCTATACGGTAACGATCACGGATAATGTGAGCGGTTGCGATACCGCTGTGGCGATCAACATTACCGCACCGCCGGCCATTGTGGTGGTGCCCACGGTAACACTGCCCAATTGCCACGGGGAATGCAACGGCTCCATCAGCCTGGCCACCACGGGTGGAACGGGCGGTTTCACCTACGTATGGACGCCTGCAACAGCGGGTACGGGAGCTTCCGTCACCAACCTCTGCACGGGGACGTATTCCGTAGTTGTTTCCAGCGGTGTGTGCGACACCACCCTCACCTTCAACCTTACGGAACCGGCTCCGCTGATGGCGAGCACGTCACAGACCGATGTGAGCTGTGCCGGTGCCTGCGACGGTACGGCGGGCGGTACCACCACGGGTGGCACTGCTCCTTACACCTACACCTGGTCTCCCGCGCCGCCGGTTGGACAGGGCACGGGAACGGCCTCGCAATTGTGCGCGGGCACATGGTCCCTCACGATCGTTGATGCGCATGGCTGCGATACCACCGTGCAATACCTCATTGCCGAACCGCTGTTGTTGAGCTTGGTGCCAAGCCAGACCGACGTAACCTGCGGCAGCCTTTGCAACGGCAGCGCCACGGTGGCTGTTTCCGGCGGCACGCTGAACTACACCTACGTATGGAGCCCAGTGCCGCCGGCGGGTCAGGGCACCCCAACGGCTTCACAACTGTGCGCGGGCAATTGGAGCGTTACCGTTACGGACGGCCACGGATGCCAGCTCGTGCAGAACTTCACCATCCTGCCTGCAGTGCCGATCAATGCAACGGTGGCCACCACGCCGGTGAGCTGCGTGGGCGTGTGCGACGGCACGGCGACCGGCACCGTGATCGGTGGAATCGCACCTTATACCTACTTGTGGTCGCCAGCACCGGCCGGTGGCCAAGGCACGTTGAACGCCATAGGCCTATGCGCGGGTCCAGGTACGTTGACGATAACGGATAACGCAGGATGCGACACGACGATCGCGTTCACCATCGCGGCACCTTTGCCGATCCAAGTGAGCTCCACCAGCACGGACCCGAACTGTTTCGGCGTGTGTGATGGGTCCATCGTACTGGTCGCCTCCGGCGGATCGGGAACCTTCACCTATGCATGGACACCGGCCTCGGCAGGGACGGGAGCCTCGGCCATCAACCTCTGCGCGGGCAGCTACCAAGTGGTGGTCTCCAGCGGCGGTTGCGACACCACCATCAGCTTCCTCCTGGGCCAACCGCCACCCTTCAACCTCGTGTTGAACACCGCTCCTGCCATTTGCGCCAACAGCTGCACGGGCACGGCAACACTGACCGGGGATCTCACAGGGCTCGGCTTTGTGTGGGCACCCCAGCCGGGCGCTGGTCAAGGCACGGCGAACGCCACGGGATTGTGCGCGGACAACTACACCCTCACGGTGACCAATGCGGCGGGCTGCGACACGGTGTTCAATTTCACCATCGACGCACCGA
The DNA here is from genome assembly GCA_016719225.1 of Flavobacteriales bacterium. Classification (GTDB taxonomy): domain Bacteria; phylum Bacteroidota; class Bacteroidia; order Flavobacteriales_F; family PHOS-HE28; genus PHOS-HE28. The sequence goes on from JADKAN010000002.1 coordinate 201,446, forward strand.
CCCTATTGGCACCGGTGTTGAACGTGACCAACGCTTCTTGCGGAATAGTCTGCGACGGCGCGGCTTCGATCAACATCAGCGGTGGAACACCTGGCTATACCTACCTCTGGACCCCTGCACCCGGCTCGGGCCAAGGCACTGGATCGGTGGGCTCACTCTGCCCCGGAAGCTACACGGTGACCATTACGGACGCTGCGGGTTGTGATACCACGTTGCAATTCTCCATCTCGCGGCCGGGCGGCATCACGGCCACGGGCGTGATAAGCCCTGCAAGTTGTTCGAACATCTGTGATGGCACCATCAACGTAACGGCCACGGGCGGCGTGGCGCCATACACCTGGACCTGGTCGCCAACGCCCGGCAGTGGCCAAGGCACTCCTTCCGCGGGCGGCCTTTGCCCCGGCACCTATTCCGTGATCATCGGTGATCTGGCAGGCTGCGACACCACGCTCACGTTCGTGGTGGGTTCGCCTACGCCGATCGACCCGCACGGCACGTTCACCAATGAAAGCTGTGCCGGTCCGTGCGATGGCACAGCGACCGTAGTGCCCACCGGCGGCAGCGGCAGCTACACGTATGCTTGGACCCCGGCCAGCTTGGGCACGTCGGCTACAGTGAACGGGCTCTGCGCCGGTAGCTACAGTGTTACGGTTTCTGACAACGCAGGTTGTGATACCACGTGGACATTCACCGTGCTGCCCTCCACACCCATCCAAGCGGCGGTTGCCATCGTGGACGGCTTCTGCTACAGCGAATGCAGCGGCGAAGGGTTCGTGACGGCCAGCGGCGGCGCTGGCGGTTACACCTACCTCTGGTCCCCAACACCCGGAGCGGGCCAAGGAACGGACCATGCCACGGGCTTCTGCGCTGGGCCGGGTGCTGTCGTGGTGACCGATGCCGGTGGTTGTGACACCACGTTGACCTTCATCATCTTCAAGAACCTACCTGTACAGCCGAACCTCACGGTGTATCCGGAATTCTGTGGCGGCCCTTGCACGGGCGAGGCCGGCGTATCGCCCGTTGGCGGCATTGGTCCTTATACCTATGATTGGCAGCCGGCGCCCTTGGTGAGCGGCCAAGGCACCAGCGCCGTGGTAGGCCTGTGTGCGGGCACGGCCTACACCGTCACGGTGACGGATTCCATCGGCTGCGACACCACCATCGCGTTCACCGTGGCACCGTTCGACCCGCTGTTGCCAGTGGTCACCGTGGTACCAGCGACCTGCTCCAATGTTTGTGATGGTAGCGCTTTCGCAACGGCTACGGGAGGAATTGCGCCCTACACCTACACCTGGGTCCCTGTGCCGCCGAACGGCCAAGGCACTAGTGTGGCCACGGGACTCTGCCCCGGCACCTACCAAGTGATCATCGGGGACATCAACGGGTGCGACACCACGGTGTCATTCACCATCACGGCACCTGCGCCGATCGATCCGGTCGCCACCATAACGCCCGTTGCGTGCGGTGGGCAATGCAACGGCGCCATCGACCTGACCCCCCAAGGCGGTAATGGCTCTTACACGTACACGTGGACGCCACCGGCGCCCATCGGCGATGGCACGGCGAACGTGAGCGGACTTTGCGCAGGCGATTGGACGGTGGTGATCGCCGACCTCGCGGGCTGCGACACCACCATCACTTTCACACTGGTGGAGCCGCTTCCCTTGGCCGCCACGAACGACGTGTTGCCGAGCCATTGCGGCGTGTGCGATGGATCCGTTCAACTGCATCCCACCGGAGGAACTGCGCCATACAGTTTCACTTTCGGGCCGCCGCTGAACCTCTCCACCACGGATAGTTCGTTCACCGGGTTGTGCGCCGGATTGTATAGCGTTACGGTGACCGATGCCGCAGGCTGTTCTGTGCAGATCGCCATCGCGATCACGGATGCGGACGGTGAAGCGCTGACCATGAACAACGGCCTGACCTCCTGCCCCGGGGTGTGCGACGGCCAGGTGTCCGTTACCTACAATTGCTCCGTTGCGCCTTGCACGGTAGCTTGGTCGGACCTCAACGGTAACCCCTTGGGCCTGCCCGGTGATACGCTGAGCAACCTGTGCCTCGGCGGATACCTTGCCGTGGTCACCAACGGCAATGGTTGTATTTCCATTGACACCGCGTTCGTTACGGAGCCTGCGCCGTTAGTGGGCAACATCAGCAGCTCTCCTGTTAGCTGCATCGGGGCTTGCGACGGCACGGCCACCATCGGCATCAGCGGTGGGGCGGGACCGTTCACCTTTACGTGGAGCCCGGCACCGGGTGGAACGGGCCAGGGTGCGCCGCACGCCACGGGGCTGTGTGCCGGACCTTATGTGATCCAAGTGGGCGACCTCGGCGGATGCGGTGCGGTCTTCAACGTGCTGATCACGTCACCGGCCCCCGTTACGGTGGCACCCGACGTAAGCCCAGTGACCTGCGCGGGCCTATGCAACGGTGCGATAGACCTGAACGCACAAGGCGGAACGGGAGCGCTCACTTACGTCTGGACCCCGGCACCGCCGATGGGCCAGGGAACCGGTTCCGTTAGCGGCCTTTGCCCGGGCTCGTGGTCCGTGCTCGTGTACGATGGCGACAATTGCGACACAACGATCACCTTCACCTTAGTGGATCCCGCACCACTCTCTCTTACCGGAACGGCCACGCTGAGCCATTGCACCGTATGCGATGGCACGGCGGCGATCACTGCCACCGGCGGCACGGGCGCATTCGGCTTTGAATGGACCACCGGCGGAACCATCGTGGGCACGGACAGCGCCCTGACCGGACTGTGCGCAGGCGTTTACACGGCCACCGCAACGGACGCGCAAGGTTGTACGGCACAGCAAACATTGGTGGTGCCTGATGAGAACGCCGAACAGCTCACCGTTTCCAACGGACAAACATTGTGCGCCAACACCTGCGAAGGTGAAGTGAGCGTGAGCTACAACTGCAGCATACCGCTCTGCACAACTACCTGGCTGGACGCTTTCGGTGGGCAACTGGCGCAAGGGCAGGACAGCTTGGCGGGCTTGTGTGTCGGCACCTACTTCGTGGTGGTGGCCAATGGTGACGGCTGCACAGCCATCGGCACCGCGCTGGTGACGCCTTCGCAACAGATCACACCGAATTTGACCACTTCGCCCACGAGCTGTAACGGCACATGCGACGGCATCGCCACCGTGGGTCCCACGGGAGGCACCGCGCCATACACTTATCTCTGGGACAACGGTGCCACCACGGCACAGGTCACCGGTCTGTGCGCTGGCACCCACGACGTCCTCATCAGCGATGCCAGTGGCTGCGACACCGTGGTGAACGTGCTGATCACCGCGCCGCAGCCCATCACCGTGGCCGCGCAGGTAGTGGATGTTTCCTGCAACGGATCGTGCGATGGCAGCATCGTGCTCAGTCCTTCCGGCGGAAGCGGATCGTTCACCTATGTCTGGAGCCCCGCGCCTCCGAGCGGTTTGGGCACGAACGGCGCGTTCAACCTCTGCCCCGGCACTTGGACCGTGACGGTGGCGGACACGCACGGTTGCGATACCACCTTGAGCATCACCATCGCGGAGCCTCCACCGATCGTGATCGCCGGCACGGCCACGCTGAGTGACTGTGGCCTTTGCAACGGCACGGCCGGCATCACCATCAGCGGCGGAACGGCCCCATATGCATCGGCTTGGCTGCAGGGTACGGCCATCGTTGGCACTGGCACCGATATCACCGGCCTTTGCGCAGGCTTGTACAACGCCGTGGTGCAGGACGCCAACGGCTGCCTCGCGCACCGGCCCGTGGCCATCGGCGACATCGGCGGGGAAGCGATCAATGCGGCCAACACCCGCCTGACCTGCCCCACCGACTGCAACGGCCAGTTGAACGTGGTGTACAACTGCAGCACCGCGCCCTGCACCGTGGCATGGTACAGCGGTAACGGCACCAACCTGAACCAGCCCGGCGATACGCTGAGCAACCTGTGCTTCGGTACCTACTTCGTGGAGGTGACCAACGGTGCCGGCTGCATCACGTTCGACACGGCGCATGTGATCCCACCACCGCTGATCCAAGCCAACCTCACCACCACCCCCGAACTCTGCGCGGGTGCGTGCAATGGTACGGCCTTGGTCGCGCCCACCGGGGGCACCGGCGGCGACTATCAATTCCTCTGGACGCCGCCTGTATCCGGGCAGGGAAGTCAACTAGCTGTGGGTCTGTGCGCCGGCCCTTACACCGTCACCATCACTGACAGCGTGGGCTGCTTCATCAATCAAGGGGTGAACATTCTTTCGCCGCAACCCTTGTCGGCCACGGCGACCGTGGTAGGCAACAACTGCAAAGGCGCGGCTGACGGTTCCATCACGGTCGTGGGTCAAGGCGGCACGGGCTTCCTTACCTACCTGTGGACACCGGAACCCGGTGGCGGCCAAGGCACCGGCACGGCGACGGGCCTTACGGAAGGCACTTGGAACATTACCATCGACGATGTGAACGGCTGCGACACCACGATCAGCTTCACACTTACCGATCCTCCCGGCGTGAATGTGCAGGTAACACACACCGACAACGCCTGCTTCAACAGCTGCGTGGCCACGGCGCATGCGGACATCTCCGGCGGCAGTGCGCCATATACCACCGTGTGGACCGGTCCCGGTGGCGGGCTGGTTGACCAGAACACGTTGGACATCTTCGGCCTTTGCGCTGGTGATTATGTGCTTACTGTGACCGACAGCGCCGGATGCTCCATCGATTACCAGTTCACCATTGCCAACGGAGCGCCCCTCGATGCGGCCTTGGTGGTGCAGGGTGAAAGCTGCAACGGCCCCTGCGACGGCACGGCCACGGCATCGCCCAGCGGCGGCTCCGGCTCGGGCTATGGCTTCTTCTGGCAGCCCGATGTGAATGGGCAGGGTACCGCCACCGCCACGGACCTCTGCCCCGGCGATTACACGCTCACCATCACCGACGGCTTGGGTTGTGACAGCACGTTCTCCTTCACCATTGCGCCCTTCATCCCGCTACAATCCGCTGCCACCGTGCAGGAGGTATCGTGCAACGGGGCGTGTGACGGCTCGATCAGCCTGAATGTGTCCGGAGGTACGGGCACCATTATCTACACTTGGACACCGGAGCCACCGACCGGCCAAGGCACGGCGGATGTCACCGGCCTGTGCGCGCAGGAATGGACGGTCACCATCGCTGACGGTGTGGGCTGTGACACTACGTTGAGTTTCACCGTGACCGAACCGCAAGCCTTGGTGGTAGTAGTGGATGAAGTGTTGCCTTCCAGCTGCACCACGGCCACGGACGGCTCCATCAGCATCACCGTCAGCGGCGGCACCGCGGGTTACGGGTATGCGTGGACCGGCCCGGGTGGCTTCGTCTCCAGCGCCGAAGACCTGTCCGCCGTGATGAGCGGCACCTATGACCTTACCGTCACGGACGCCCACGGTTGCACCGCCACGGCGCAAGTGGTGGTGAACGCGCTCAGCAGCGTGGTTGCCAATGCCGGCGCCGACCAAGATGTTTGCGCGAACGGTAGCCTGACGCTGGACGGCTCTTCAAGCCAGGGCGGCACGGACTACCAGTGGACCGAGCTGGGTGGCAGTATCGTGGGTACTACCGCAACAGTGCAGCTTACGGGCCTTTCCATCGGTGCGCACAGCTATGTCCTCACCGTATCGGACGGTATCTGCACCTCCATGGACACGGTGGACGTGCAGATCCTTGCCTCGCCGGTCGCTGATGCAGGTCCCGACCAAGAGGTCTACTTGCAGGGCAGCGCCACGTTGGGTGGGGAGCCGAGCGGACCTCCGGGCAGTACCTACATCTGGCAGCCGGACAGCCTTCTGGACCACTTCGATGGGTCCAACCCCGTGGCCACGGTGAACGCCACCACCTTGTTCATACTCACAGTTACCAGCCCGGAAGGCTGCACTGGCGTGGATTCCGTACTGATCACCGTGCTACCGGAGATCAAGGTGCCCAGTGGTTTCACGCCCAACGGCGACGGCCACAACGACACGTGGATACTGGACTTCGTAACGCTGTTCCCCGGCATCGAAGTGCAGATCTTCAGCCGTTGGGGCGAGCCGCTCTTCCGCAGTGTGGGCTACGCCACCCCATGGGATGGCAAAGTGAACGGAACGGTGGTGCCTGTTGGCACGTACTACTACGCCATTGAACTCAACGACCCGCGCTTCCCCGATGCGCTCACCGGGCCGCTAACCGTGATCCGATAATGAGGAACACCTTGCCCTACCTGCTACTTGCGCTTGCGGCCTGCATCGGCGGAAGCATGCACGCCCAGCAGCTCCCGCAACTGAGCCAGTACGTGAGCCACGACTACCTCTACGACCCGGCGGTGGCGGGAAGCCGTCCGTGGTTCGAAGTGAAAAGCGCACACCGCAACCAGTGGGTGGGCATCCAGGACGCGCCGCGCACCTTCATGCTCAGCGCCAGCACGCCTGTTGGACAGAAGATGGGGGTTGGCGGCTACATCTTCACCGATAACGTAGGCCCTACCCGACGCACCGGCTTCCAGCTCAGCTACGCGTATCACCTAAAGATCACCAGCGACATCAAGCTCGGCCTCGGGCTTTCCTTCGGCATGCTGCAGTTCCTGGTGGACGGCTCCAAGATCCAGTTCCACGAGGCCGATGACCCGCTGATGGACGACCAGCTGCGCGGGTCCCTGATGCCGGACGCCACCTTCGGTGCATACCTCTATCACGATAGGTGGTGGTTCGGCGCCACCGCACCGCAGTTGCTGCGCAACCGGATCTGGTTCTACGACCAGAACGACCAAAGCCTCAGCAAACTCGCCGCACACTACTATGCTATGGGCGGCTACCGGATCCCTATCGGCACGGACCTGAAGCTGGAACCTTCTTTCTTGGTGAAGTACGTGGATCCCGTTCCGCCGAAAGTGGACCTCACCGCGACCCTCCGCTACAAGGACCTGTTATGGGTGGGCGCCACTTACCGCACAGAGGATGCGCTGAGCTTCATGGTGGGATACTGGATGAAGCAGACCTTCCAATTCGGCTACAGCTACGACCTCACCACTACCAACCTGCAGCGATACACCAGCGGCACGCACGAGGTGATGCTGGGGATCACCTTCGGGAAAACGCCGCCCACGCCAGCGTCCCAAAGCGTGGCTCCGACGGAGTAGGGGTGATGGGCGGTGAGCGCCCCCTGAAGCATATCGGTAAGGCATCCTAAGCCGTGTTCACGGAGGAATGGATCTCTTCCGTAAAGCACCTTTTGATCCGATCGCCTTCGATCCAGTGCTTAAGGTCGACCTGATAGCTGTTCGACCCAACCATAGGAGTTGGTTGGATAGGTAGTTCCAGAGTTCCAGCCGGAACGGACGTCCGGGAGCAGCACTCCACCGTATATCGCATCCACTGAGCCGATCTCAAGGCCCGGACCGGAGCAACGCGACCGATAGCCGAAGCGTCTATCTCCCTACACCGGCACGAAACTTGGGCTTTGCCGTAAATTGCGCCCCCCTCCTGTGAAGGTGGTGCGGGATGAACGTCACGCTTGAAAGGCCGCCCCGAACTACGACCATGCGCAACGTCCGCTCCGCCTTGGCCCTATTGGGTATTTCCTTGTGGAGCGTGGCTCTGGCAGGTGGTCTTGGGCCCGGAACGGATGGGACTGCCACGCTTTGTGCAACGGGCGGATCCGTACAATTGGTGAGCTATTTGGGCGGAAGCTCTGATGCTGGCGGTACGTGGGATGGCCCGGCCGCCCATCCGGGCACGTTCGATCCGGCTACGGACGTGGCAGGCGTGTTCACCTATACGGTAGCGGGTCCACCGGTGGAAAGCGCGAGCGTTACGGTCACTGTGGTGGCTCCTGCAAACGCAGGATCGGATGGCACTTATTCCACCTGCTCCAACGGTGCCGCAGTGGACCTCTTCACGCAGTTGGCCGGTACTCCCGGAGTGGGTGGTGCATGGACCTTCGCCGGTCTGCCGGTGAGCAATACTTACAGTCCGGGAAGCTCTGCGCCGGGTGTGTACACCTACACAGTTGCCGGCACGTCCCCTTGCCCCGATGCATCAGCCTCAGTAACGGTCAGCCAGACGACGGCTCCCGATGCCGGGGTTCCGGCTAGCATCACCATTTGTAGCAACGCGGCAGCCTTCAGCCTACGGAGCCAGCTTACGGGCACGCCCGAGGCGGGCGGCGTTTGGTCGCCGGGTGGCAGCGACACCTTTACGCCGGGTACCGGTCTGCCGGGCATTTACACGTATACGGTCACAGGCACGGCCCCTTGCGCCGATGCCACGTCAACCCTCACCGTGGCGGTGAACGCCGCTCCATTAGCGGGTACGGGCGGTCCATTGGCGGTGTGTAGCAACGGCCCCATCGTGGATCTCTTCCTGCAGTTGACTGGTGCGGACGCTGGTGGCACGTGGGCCGGTCCGCTGGGTCCCCACTCGGGCCAGTTCCAACCCGGCACAGAACCTGGAGGAGCATATGTCTACACCGTGCCCGGTCTGGCGCCCTGCGCCGATGCCACCGCCACGATCACGATAACGGTGAATCCTGCACCCGTTGCTGGCACCAGTGCCAGCGTGGCGAAATGCTCCAACGAGCCGGCTTTTTCGTTGATCTCCCAATTGGGCGGTTCGCCGGCCACTGGTGGCACTTGGCTGGACCCGAACAGCGTGGCCTATCCTTCCGGGATCTTTACGCCTGGCACTTCTTTACCCGGCCTGTATACCTACACCGTGGCGGGCGCTGCGCCATGCGCATCAGCAACGGCCACAGTGAACGTTTCCGTTGCACCCGGCACCAGTGCTGGTTCAAGCAGCACCATTTCTGTTTGTAGTAGCGGCGGGACATTCCAGTTATTCGATCAGCTCGGTGGCTCGCCAGTGGCAGGTGGCGCGTGGAGCGGTCCGAGCGCCGTGCCCGGTGGATCCTTCACACCGGGGGTGAACGGGAGTGGGGTGTACACTTACACGGTGCCGGGTACCGCGCCGTGTCCTGATGCCACCGCCACGGTGACGGTAACGGTTGTGGCGGCCGCGAATGCTGGCGGTAACGGTTCGGTAACGCTGTGCAGCAACAGCGCAGTGGACAACCTATTTACCCACTTGGGCGGATCCCCGAGCTCCGGCGGAAGCTGGGAAAAGCCGGCGCCCGGCGGGGTGTTGGCCAGCGGGTTGTACGACCCGGCCAACCCGGCCCATCCGGCGGGTACTTACACATACACGGTTTTGGGCACAGCACCTTGTCCGAACGTTTCAGCCACGGTGCAGGTGGTAGAGAACCAAGCGCCGAATGCCGGTACCAACGGCAGCACCACGGTGTGCAGCACCGGTGCAGCCTTTGACCTGGGCACCGTGCTGGGCGGAAGCGTCGGCTCGGGCGGTGTATGGATCAACAGTGCCAATACATCGGTCCCTCCTACATTCACACCGGGCACCACCTTGGCGGGTGTGTACCGCTACATCCTGACCGGTACAGCGCCCTGCGCGAACGATACCGGATCTGCCACGGTGAACGTGGTGACCGCACCGGTAGCGGGTTTGAACGGATCCACCACGGTATGCAGCGATGCGGCCGCTTTCCCCTTGCTATCCTTATTGGGCGGTGCACCGGGCACAGGCACTTGGACCGACCCTAACAACCAGGCCTTCAGTGGGACATACGTACCAGGCCCTTCCGCGGTGACGGGGGCCTACACTTATACCGTGGCGGGCATCAGTCCTTGTGCCAGTGCCAGCGCCGTGGTCACCATTACGCAGAACAGGAGACCCGTGGCCGGCACGAACGGCACCCTGTCCCTGTGCAGTACGGCCGGTGCCACCAACCTATTCCCCAGCTTGGCCGGAACTCCCGATGCGGGAGGAACGTGGACGGCCCCCGGCGGGGTGGCGAGCAGCGGCGTGTTCACCCCTGTGGCTGCGGGAACGTTCGTGTACACATACAAAGTGACCGGCACGGCACCCTGCGCACCGGACAGCGCTACAGTGACCGTAACGGTGGCCCAAGCGCCCAACGCAGGCATTTCGGGGACCATTACCATCTGTACCGGCCAGGTGAGCGTGGATCTGTTCAACGGCTTAGGTGGAACCCCTGACATCAACGGCACGTGGCAGGAACTGAGCACCACTGGGCGGCTGAGCACCCACTTCTTCAACCCTTCCACGCCCACGCAGTTGCCCCCGGGCAACTACCAGTTCACCTATACGGTACCAGCAGTGGGCCTTTGCGCAGCGGCTACTGCCAATGTGCAGGTAACTATCGTTCCGGTGCTGGATGCGGGTTCCAACGGTGTGCTCAGCGTGTGCAGCAGCAACACGGCGGTGAACCTTTTCAGCGGTCTTGCTGGTTCGCCACAGACGGGCGGTAACTGGACCGACCTGGACGCCACGGGGCTGCTCACCGGTCAGTACTTCAATGCCAACGGTGCCGCGGGAACAGGTCCCTACCACTTCCGATACAAGCTCACGGGAGCCTTGGGTTGCTCTTCGGATTCAGCCGTTGTCACCGTGAACATCACCTTGGCGCCGAATGCTGGGATCTCCGGCATGGCGACCTTCTGCTCCGACGGTCCGCCCGCGAGCCTGTTCCCTTACCTTGGCAATACGGCACAGAATGGCGGTACGTGGCGGAAGCCGCCTCCGGGGAACGAGATCTTCAGCGGCACCTACGAGCCGATCAACTTCACGCCGGGGGCCTATACGTATACGGTGGGCGGCACGCCGCCATGTGCCAGCTCCGTGGCCACGCTGCAGATCACAGAGACTCCTGCACCGAATGCCGGGACACCTGCTGTATACACGGTGTGTAGCAACGCTTTGCCTTTCGACATGTTGGGCAAACTCGGCGGTACACCTGCACCGAACGGTACTTGGAGCGCTCCGGGGAATACGCCACACACCAGCACCTTCAACCCCCAGCTGGACGTGCCCGGGGTTTACATCTACAGGGTTGCCGGTGTCTTCCCGTGCGCGGACAAGACCACCACGCTAACGGTGAACGTGAACACGGCGCCCTATGCTGGAGCCGATGCCACCACCACGGTTTGCGTGAACGCATCGGGCTTCCCCCTCTTCAACCTTTTGTCGGGCAGCGGTGCGCAGACGGGAGGAAGTTGGTTCGATCCGGTGAACGCACCCTTCCCGACCGGGTTCTACCAGCCAGGGACCAGCGCACCCGGCGTTTACAAATACCGCGTCAACGGCGTCGCGCCATGCACGTTGGACGAGGCCACGGTCACCGTGTTCCAGACCACGAATGCGAATGCAGGTGCTTCCGGTACTGCCGCGTTGTGCGCGAACGGCCCGGCGGCTTCTTTGGTGAATTATTTAGGCGGAACCCCGGATCTTACAGGGACATGGACCGGTCCTGCCCCCGGCACAGCCTATTTCAGCGGGACCTTCGTGCCGGGGACCTCGGTACCGGGGGTCTATACCTACTTGGTGAACGGTGTTCCTCCATGTGCGAATGCGAGCAGTACGGTCACCGTTACCATAGTTGCTCCGCCCAATGCCGGAACCGGCCGTAACTTCAGTGTTTGCCAGTCCGTTTTCCCCATCGTGCTGTTGGACAGCTTGGTAGGCACGCCGGCCACCAACGGCAACTGGACGCTGCAGCCGGGGAACACGCCGAGCAACGGCATCTTTACGCCCAACACACCGGGTACCTACAGCTATCGTTACACCGTGCCGGGCACGGGGCCATGTGGATCCGCGCAAAGCACCTTGAACATCACGGTGAACCCTTCGCCCAATGCGGGCACCAATGGCACGTTGGCGCTGTGCAGCACCAGTGGCAGCACCGCGCTATTCCCATCCTTGGGCGGCAGTCCGCAGTCGGGAGGTACGTGGACTTACAACGGTGTGGCCCATGCCAGCAGCTTCAACCCATTGGTGGACGTAAGTGGGAATTACGTGTACACGGTGAACGGCCTGGCCCCTTGCGCTGACGTATCGGCCACGGTATCCGTTACGCTGAACACCGCGCCCAATGCGGGCAGTAACGGCGTGCTTACCATCTGCGACAGCGACCCCACACCCATCGTCCTACGGAACGTGCTGAACGGCACACCCGGTTTAGGCGGCACATGGACCTTGAGCGGTTCCGCAGTGTCGGACATCTACGTGCCCGGCAACTACACCGCGGGCAGCCGCACCTTCACCTACACAGTGCCCGGGCAAGCACCCTGCGCAGCGGCAACAGCACAGGCCACCATCATCCAGTACGCACATCCAGTGGCAGGCACGGACGGTTCCCTTTCGCTATGCACCAATGGTGCACCCGTTTCCTTGCTGGCATCGTTGGGTGGAAACCCCAATGGCACCGGAAGCTGGATCAACGCGGCGAACAACTTCGTCCCCGTCACCTTCAACCCCGCAGCGAACGCCGCGGGCACCTATGTGTTCCGCTACATAGTAACAGGCACATCACCCTGCGTGAACGATACATCCCGTGTCACTGTCATCTTGAATAAGAAGCCCGAAGCGGGGATCAGCACAGCGCCGGTGATCTGCTCCGATGCGGCATCCACTTCACTGCTCGTCCTCCTGGGTGGCACGCCGGACAATAACGGCAGTTGGACATTCCAGCCCACGCTCGGTCCGCCGGTGGCCCACGGCCCGGTGTTCAACCCCGCCATTGACGGGGCAGGAGCCTACATCTACACGGTGGCAGGCACCGCGCCCTGCACAAATGCCTCGGCCACTGTACAGGTCACCTTGTCGCCGGCACCCAACGCCGGCTTGTACAACGTGGGCAGTGCGTGTGCCACGGAAACATCCGTAGTGCTTTTCGGCCTCCTGAACGGCACTCCGCAGACCGGTGGTGTTTGGACGGCGATCAACAGTACCGGGCACCTCACAAACGGCGTATTCAACCCCACGGGCTTGGTCGCTGGCAACTACCGGTTCCTCTATACGGTGACGGGAAGTGCGGCCTGCGGCAACGACACCGCCACGGTCCAGATCACGGTGGTACCGGCATTGAACGCGGGTAACGATGCTTCCGTGTCACTGTGCGCGAGCCAAGTGGTATTCCTTACCCCGTTGTTGGGCGGTTCACCGCAACCGGGCGGCGTTTGGTCGGGTGTTGAGAGCCCCACGGGACTGGTGAATGGGGTGTTGAACGCTGGTGCTGCCGGAGTAGGCACGCACCACTACCGCTATGTGCTGGCAACGGGCTCTGCCAACTGCGCCCCGGATACCGCCATTCTCACGGTGCTGGTGTTAGCGGGTCCCCAAGCGGGTGCGGATGGAGGAACGTCGGTCTGTTCCAACGGTACCACCATCAACCTGAACGCGCTGATCGGTGGTCCGCACGATCTCACCGGCACGTGGTATCTACCGGCCCCCGGTGGCGTGTTGGGCGGTTCCACCGTGAACCCCTCCACGGGTGTTGCGGGCATCTACCGTTACATCGTCCCGGCGATCGGTACTTGCCCTGCCGATACCGCCTTCGTATCCGTGGCCATCACCACGGCCCCCAATGCAGGCACTGACGGTACTTTGGCATTCTGTTCCAACGGTGCTCCACAGAACATGGGCCTGGCCTTGGGAGGAACCCCCAATGCCGGAGGCTCTTGGACCCTGGGGAATGGCGGGCCTTCACATCCGCCGGTATACGACCCAGCGGTGGACGTTCCCGGTAATTACGTGTACACCGTTGCCGGCCAGTCGCCCTGTACCAATGCCATTGCCACCGTGGTGGTCACCGAAACGCCGCAACCTTTCGCCGGTACCGACAACAGCTATACCATCTGTTCCACCCAAGCTTCTTTCAGCATGTTGCAGCAATTGGCAGGCGGCCCACAGAGCGGCGGGACCTGGCAGCGAGTGGGTACCCCTAACACGCCGCATGGGCAGGTCTACAACCCGGCGGTGGACAGCAGCGGCACCTACCTCTACATCGTTGGGGGCAACGGCCCTTGCGTCAGCGACTCAGCATTGCTGGTGGTGAACGAAGTGCGGGCACCGCGTGCTGGAACCTCCGCCACGCTCGCCGCATGCCCATCGGACACGTTGCTGGACCTCTTCGCCGCATTGGGAAGCAATGCGGACAGTACGGGTAGTTGGACAGGAGCGGGTGGGTTACCCGCCAGCAGCATCTTCAACCCCAGCACCGCGCCTTTGGGTACGTATGCCTTCACTTACACGGTGGCGGGTGGCGGACCCTGCTCGGCGGCCAGTTCCGTGGTGACCGTGGTGGTCGGCGCATCGCTCAGCGTGGGCATCAGCGGGACGGACACGATCTGTGGAGGGCAGCAGGCTTACGACCTGTTCGGTTCCTTGGGCGGCACGCCCGATGATGGGGGGACTTGGTCCTTGGTGTTCGGGGGAGATGCGATCACGGGTCATTTCCTGAACGCCGGGCTGTTGCCTCCGGGTTCGGCTTATCCCTTGGTATACACCCTGGAAGATCCGGGTTGTGGGACATTGCAAAGCACCGTTGACCTATATCTATCGCCCTATCCGGACCCCGGTGGCGATTCCACCCTCGCGCTCTGCTACAATGAAGCCATCTTCCCGCTGCTGACAGGCCTTTCTGGAACACCTGACGCCGGTGGAACTTGGACCGGCCCCGATGGACCTGTCCTGAGTGGCCTGTTCAACCCGGCCACCGGTACTTCCGGGGCTTATGTGTACCTATTGGCCGGGAACGGGGTCTGCTCGGATACCACGGCCACGGTCACCATCACGGTGAGCCAACCTGCCAATACCGGGCAGGACGGATCCGTGCAGGTCTGCAACATTGCACCGCTACCCTTGTTCCTTTATCTCGGTGGCACCCCGCAACCGGGCGGCGTTTGGAACGACCTGAGCGGCACCGGGGCCTTGGTGGGCGATACCCTCTATACCGCCCAACTCACCGCTGGGACATACCTCTTCCAGTACGCCATCAGCGTGCCGGGTTGCACACAGGACAGCACCATCCTCACAGTAACTATCGTGGACGGCGTGCAGGTAGGGGAGGTGCAGCGCATCTGCAACGAAGCCACGCGCACCTACACGGTGAGCTTCCCCATTACCGGTGGTGTGCCGTCCGCCTATTCTGTAACGGGCGGTGCGGGCAGCATCAGCGCTCAAGCTCCCTTCGTCTTTACCAGCGCGCCCATCAACGCCAACCAACCGTTCAGCTTCACCATCGACGACGTGGACCATTGCTCGCCACAGCAGGTAGCGGGTACCAGCCCGTGTACTTTCGATGAGGCTGTGCTGATCCCGGAATCCTTCACTCCGGATGGCGACGGCATCAACGACGTTCTGGAGATCCCGGGTATCCAAGGTTATCCGGCCAACAGCATCTCCATCTTCAAC
Source organism: Flavobacteriales bacterium (assembly GCA_016719225.1). GTDB lineage: Bacteria > Bacteroidota > Bacteroidia > Flavobacteriales_F > PHOS-HE28 > PHOS-HE28. The sequence continues at coordinate 216,739 of JADKAN010000002.1, forward strand.
CGTTGGGGTGCGGAGGTTTATTCGGCCACGGGGTATGACAATAAGGGGACGGTTTGGGATGGCAGTTCGCCCAAGGCACTGATCCCCGGTGATGCACCTTCGGGCACCTATTACTACGTGCTGGAGTTGGGCAATAGCAGCGAGGCATACAAAGGCTTCATCTATTTGAACCGATGAGGAAGCTCGCGCTCCACTTGGTGTTGTTGGCTTCCTCGGGAATGATGTTCGCGCCTGCAATGGCGCAACAGGACCCCATGTACAGCCAGTACATGTTCAACACACTGGCCTTCAACCCGGCCTATGCAGGCAGCGCGGACGTCTTCACTGCCATGGCACTGACCCGCCATCAGTGGGTGGGCTTCGACGGTGCACCGGCAACGCAAACGTTGAGCGCACACAGTCCCTTGCCGGGTGATAAACTGTCCTTGGGGGGCATCCTGATCCACGATGTGGCCGGGCCATTGGTGCAGAACAGCGCCTTCGTGGATCTCGCCTACCGCATCCGCACCGGGGCGCGCACGCGGCTCTCCTTCGGCGTAAGCGGGGGAGTGGACTTCTTGCAGGCGGACCTTGCATCACTCACCACGGTGGACGCCGATCCGCACAACGCGAACATCGAAGGCAAGCCCCTGCCCAATGTGGGATTCGGCATCTACTGGCATTCCAGCCGCTACTACGTGGGCTTCAGCGCGCCGAAACTTTTGGAGAACACCATCGGTGACGACGGTGCAGTGACCACCGCCCGCGAACTGCGCCATTGGTTCCTGATGGGTGGCTACGTGATGGACATCTCCGAGGACTTCAAGTTCAAGCCCTCCATCATGCTACGCGCCGTTGCGGGCGCACCCCTCTCACTGGATCTAAATGCCAACTTCTTGGTGCGTGACCGCATCTGGTTCGGCGCCCTCTATCGCTTCGGCAACGCCTTCGGTGTAATGGCCCAGTACCAAGTGAATGAACAATTGAAGATCGGCTATGCCTTCGATATGACCACCACGCGTTTGGGGGCATACAATGCGGGAACGCATGAGCTCATGCTGGGCTACGACTTCTCCTTCACCAAAGGCCGCACCAGTTCACCCCGCTACTTCTGATGCGCGCGCCGTTGATCGTCTTCCTGCTGGCTCTGGGCTTCTTCGGACTTTCGGGCCGCGTGGTTGCGCAGGAAAGCCCGGAGGCCCACACGCGTATCGCGGACCGCTTTTACCAGCGCATGGCCTATGCCGAGGCGAAGGCCGAGTACGAGGTGGCCGCTGACATGGGCGCGCTGAATGAGCACGTGGTGAAGCGTCTGGCGGATTGCTCCATGAAACTGGGTGACACCACCGATGGCGAGATCTGGTATGCCCAAGTGGTGAAGTTCCTCAACCGTGAGCCGGACGACCTGTTCATGTATGCACAAGCGCTGAAGGGCAACGGTAAGTATGCCCAAGCGGAAGAGTGGATGGATAGGTACCTGGCCTTGGTGCCCGGTAATGGTCCAAAGACCAGCAACATCCAGGACTTCGTCCGGAAGTTCACCTCCGCTATGGACCGGTTCACGGTGAACACCGTAAGCATCAATACGGAAAAAGACGACCTCTGCGCCGCATGGGCCGGTACCGACCGTGTGGTGTTCTCCAGTTCCAGGGACACTACCGTGGGGATGAAATGGCGCTCGGCGTGGAATGACGCTCCATTTTTGGACCTGTATACCGCTGAGCGGTCCGGCAACGACCTTATCCATGCCCGGAAAGTCACCGGGAATGTGAACTCCCGGCTGCACGAAGGCCCGGTCTCCGTGGCCCCTGACGGCAGTTTGTGGTACACGCGCACCAACAGCGCGCGAAGCACCAACGGAGTGCAGCGCTTGGGCATTCTGCATGCCTTGGCGGATGGGAATGGCTGGAGCGGGAGCGACGGTTTCCTGTACAACAACCCCGAATGTTCCGTGGGCCACCCGTCGATCTCCGCCGACGGCAAGTTGTTCTACTTCATGAGCGACATGCCCGGCGGTTTCGGGGGAACGGACCTCTACGTGTGCAAAGACCAAGGCGGACGTTGGGGCGAACCCAAGAACCTGGGCGCCGGAGTGAACACCGCGCGGAACGAAGCCTTTCCCTATGTCGCGGATGACGGCACACTGTATTTCAGCAGCAACGGATTGCCCGGCCTGGGCGGCTTCGACGTTTTCGCGGCCAAGGCGGGTATCAATGGGGACTTTGATTACTCGGTGAACGTGGGTGCTCCTGTGAACGGGCCGAAGGATGACTTCTCCTTTATTATCGACAAGGCGGGCAAGACCGGTTACTTCACAAGTAACCGGCCCGGCGGGCAAGGCGGGGATGATATCTACGGCTTTGTGATGCACAAGCCTTTGGAACAACGCTTCCTATGCACGGGAACGGTAGTGGACGACGAGAACGCAAAGCCCATGGCAGATGCGGAAGTTCACCTGCTGGATGCGGACGGGGCGGTGTTGGAAACGGCCCGCTCCGATGCGCAAGGGCGTTACTCCTTCCCGGTGAAGGAAGGCAGGCGCTATGCGGTAAAGGCACGTGCGCCGGGGCACTATGACGGCATCGCCCACCTGGGCACCGCTGACATCGGGCAAAAGCAGATCGTGGCACGCGACATCCACCTGGTACCGGATGCGGGCATCTGGCTACGGGGCGCAGTGGCCTACAAAGAGGACAGCGCATTCGCCCAAGAGGTGAAGGTGAGCGTGGTGAACCTCACGAGTTTCTTCAGCGAAGTACACCAGAGCGATATCGGCGGCGACTTCATTTTCCGGATGCAGCCCAACGAGGACTTTGAGATCCTGCTGGAGAAACCGGGTTACTTCAGCATCAGCGTGCCCTTGAGCACCTTGGGCGTGAAGCAGGGCGTGTTGGAACTGGGCGAGGTGCGGGACCTCTACATGGAAAGGGTACGCGTGGGCAAGCCGCTGCCGTTGGGATTCGTGGTCTGGTCGGGTAATGCAACAACCCTTTCACCTACGGCGCGCGCACAATTGGACCAACTCGCAGAGCGAATGCAGGTGAACCCGGACATGAACGTGGAAGTGGGTGTGCATTCCAACACGGCCATGGACCCGGCCAAAGCGTTATCCCTGACCCAGAAACGCGCTGATGCCGTGGCGGACTATCTGCGCGCCAAAGGAGTGGCCAAGGGTAAGTTGACCGCCAAGGGTTACGGCGTTACCAAAGCGATGAACGGATGCGGCCCCGGGGTGCAGTGTACCGATGCCCAGAATGCCGCGAACGAACGGGTCGAGTATACGGTGACCGCCATCACAGGGTCGTAACGTTCGTAGGTATCGACCGACAAGCGAAGTTTTTATCGGCAAACCCTGTTAGAACGGCCGGTAAGGCGGTACGCAAGCAGGTAAAGCTTTGCGCATTGTCGTGGAACACGATGATGCTACCGGGGAGTGAGTGAAGGAGTACGTGTTGTGCCACCTGAAGTCCGTCCGCCCCCGGCCGGAAGTCACCGGCTAGCACATCCCACAGCACGGTGCGAAAGTGTTTCTTGACGGCCCTTGCCTGGAACGGACAAATGCGACCATAGGGCGGCCGGAACAAGTGGCCGCCCACAGCTTCGTGGCCACGCATCACGTTGGCGAGGTAGGTCCGATCGGCTGTTCTCCAGCCGTTGGGGTGGTCCCAAGTGTGATGTCCCACGGCATGGCCCTCACGCCGGATGCGCGCTAGCAGTTCAGGGTGCCTTACGGCTTGTTGGCCCAAGCAGAAGAACGTGGCATGGGCTCCGTGTGCGGACAGTTGGTCCAAGACCCATGGCGTGATCTCCGGATCAGGACCATCGTCGAAGGTCAGGTAAACCGCACTACCCGTGTTGGGCAGGCGCGCGATAGCACCCGGAAGTACAGCGGCGGCCAAACGCATGGCCGCCGCATGCAGCATCAGAACCGGGCCTTGATGGTGCGCATGCCCTGGGTGGAGATGTCGTCCATCTTCTCCTCGAACAGCGTGTCCACCTCGGCCACGCGGGCACCGAGACGTCCGGCCAATGCGGCCTGTCCTTGCATCCTTGCGGACGAAGCCAACCGCTCCATCACCAATTTGGCAAGACCCATGTCGTCGCTCACCTTATCGGCGAACTTCGGGGACAGTTGCAGGTACCAGGACATGTTCTCGTCCATGATGTTGAAGAGGCGCTCGTTGAGGTTGTTCGCAGAAGCGGTGTCCCCGGCCTGGTAGTAGGCCTCGATCATGGGGAGCATAATACGGTCGTACGGAACGTTCTTCTCCGGCATCTTGGCCATCGCGAGGTCCAGCACCTGCTTGGCTTCGTCCTTCCGGCCCTCGCTGGCCAGCTCGGTTGCCAGTGTGGCGATCTGCAGGCGCAGGTTCGTGGTCATGCGCAGCACGTTCTCGTCCAAGTAAACGCCACGTGCATCGTCCATCCCGCCCCATTTGAACTTATTCACCACGTTATCCAGCATCAGGTCGGTCGCCACACTGCCGTACGTGTTCGGGTTCTTGCTCTTGTTCGACACAGGCACCAAGCGGTACGTGAGGCCTTCTAAGCGGAAATAGTCCTGCAGGTTGAGGTAGCTGTCGGGCCCGGTGGTAACGGCGAAGTAGATGGGTCGCTTCCAATCGTTGTTGGCGAGCAGGTCCAGCAGCATGAAATGGTTCTTCACCACGTATTGTCGCTTGATGCTCCAACGCACATCACCTGTGAAGTTGGTGGTGTCCTTGGCGGAAAGCATCCCTTCCGGCCCGAAGACGAACGCACTGTCCGCTGGGATCCGGAAATCCTGGCTGGGTATGTACGCGTCTTTTTTGCCCAACTGGAAGATCTGTTGCAGGTTGCGATCGTTGGTGGCGAATTCGATGGCCCGCTTCAGGTCCAAATAGCCTTTCACCTTCTCATTTGGGATCAAGGCAACCACGTCCCGGGTGCCTTGGCGGTACTTGCCCGGGTCCACGTTGAACGGCACAGGCTCGCTGTCGTAGGCCTTTCGGCGCATTTGGTCGATATACCAATCGGTGCTCAGCAGGCTGAGGTTCACCACACGCACATCGGTGCGGATGCCCTCCACTTCCTGCGCATACCATAGAGGGAAGGTGTCGTTGTCACCGTTGGTGAAGAGGATGGCGTTCGGCGCGCAGCTGTTGAGGTAGTCGGCTGCCAGATCGCGGGCGGGGAAACGGCGGCTGCGATCGTGGTCGTCCCACTCGGCACGCACCATCACCACGGGCACCACCAAGCCGATCAACGTGGCGATCACAGCGGAGGCACGGTCGTTGCGCATGGTGCGTAACAGGTGCATCACGCCAAGAGCGATACCGGAGATCAAGCCGATAGCAAAGAAGCAGTAGGAGATGGAATGGTCATCACCGGTGATGCCTTCTACCATGTACTTCAGTGCACCGATGGCCAAAGCTCCTCCCACACCGTAAAGCAGTTCCTTGGTGGTGATGGACCGTGCCGCGTCGAACAGGGCATAAACCCCTAAGCCGATCCAGAACGCGAATGCATAGAAGGAGCCCACATAGGCATAGTCACGTTCGCGCGGCTGGTAGGGCGTTTGGTTCAGGTACACCACGATCGCCATGCCGGTGAAGAGGAAGAGCAGCATCACGATGCTCCAGTTGCGCACATCACGCGTAAGCTGGTAGACCAATCCGATAAGGCCCAGGATCAACGGCAGTAGGAACAGCTTGTTCATGCCCTTGTTGTTCGTCATGCTGGACGGCAGGTTGTCCTGCTCCCCGAGGCGCTGAGCATCAATGGCCTTGATGCCGGAATACCAGTTGCCATCGGTGATGTTGCCGTCGCCCTGGATGTCATTCTGTCGACCGGCGAAATTCCAGAGGAAGTAGCGCCAGTACATCCAGTTGATCTGGTAGTTCACGAAGAACCGCATGTTCTCACCCTGCGTGGGCACTTGCACCACGCTGCTTTTTCCTTCGCGGTCGGTAACACGCACGGGGCGGCCAGTGAAGTCGCTCCATTGCTTGTAGGCGGGGATGTGGCTTGCCTGCGAACTATACATGCGCGGGAACATCATCGTGGTGGCCGGGTCGTATTCCGGTTCAGTGCCTATGCGCGCATCGGTGACCACATATTCATCGTCGATGGTAAGCCCGGGCTTATCGGCGATATAATGGTCCGCCATCCAGCCATCGTAGAAGATCTTTTCGGTGCGCGTGCCCTTCATCACCTTGTAGGTGGCCGTGTACACTGGACTTCCATCGCCGCGCTCATTGGTCATGGGACTGTCCCAGAACTGGCCGATCAGCAGGGGACGGTCGCCGTACTGCTCACGGTTGAGGTAGCTCAGCAGGTTGAAAACGTTCTCCGGGTTGTTCTCGTCGATCGGCGGATTAGCGTTGCTGCGCACAACGATCATGGCGAATGTGCTATAGCCCACCAGGATCACGCTAACGCCGAGGATCACGGTATTGAGCAGCGCTTTGCCGCGGACCTGCGTCCAGCGAAGGCCCCACACGATCAGCCCGATGATGATGACGGCATAAACGAAGTTGCCGGTGTTGAACGGCATGTTGAAGTCGTTCACGAAAAGCAGTTCGAACTTGCCGGCCACCTTCACGATGCCCGGTATGATCACCCCTTGGATAGCCCCGAGGATCAAGGCGGAGATGATGAATGTGTAAATGATGCCCTTACGCGTGACGTCGTACTTCTTGAAGTAGTAAACGAAGGCGATGGCGGGGATACAGAGCAAGTTCAGCAAGTGGACGCCGATGCTGAGGCCCATGAGGTAGGCGATGAGGATGAGCCAGCGGGTGGCATGCGGCTTGTCGGCCTCGCTTTCCCATTTCAGGATGCCCCAGAACACGATCGCGGTGAAAAAGGAGGACATGGCATACACTTCGCCCTCCACGGCGCTGAACCAGAAGGAATCGCTCCAGGCATAGGCCAAGGCACCAACGATGCCGCTGCCGAGAACAGCGATGATCTTACCGGTGGTAAGCTCTTCGTCTCCCTTGCGGGTCGCGAGGCGAAGTGCCATGTGCGTAATGCTCCAGAACAGGAAAAGGATCGTGAAAGCACTGGCCAAGGCACTGAGGCTGTTCACCGCCACCGGCACGTGTTCAGTGGAAACGAAAGCACCGGCCACGCGGGCCAACAACATGAACAAGGGGGCTCCGGGCGGGTGGCCTACCTCCAGTTTATAGGCCGTAGCGATGAATTCCCCACAGTCCCAGAAGCTCGCAGTGGGCTCAATGGTGGACAGGTAGGTGAAGGCGGCCACCAGGAAAACGACCCATCCCGTAATGATGTTGAGCTTCTTGAAATTCATGGGCGTGGCAGGCTTCAATAGGCGGCGAATGTACCTAAAGTCGCATGTCCGGATACTTTTCGTGCGTTCGTATTGTGGAACTTTCTAAATTTGCCGCGCTTTCGGGGTGGCGCAAGCCGATTTTGGAAGCTGTATTGGCCGATGGTGTAACTGGCAACACGTCTGATTTTGGTTCAGAAGAGTCCAGGTTCGAGCCTGGTCGGCCAACAACGAGAAACCCCGCGAGAGCGGGGTTTTTTTGTTGGCCGGCGGGCGAGAAGTTCATCCCGCGCGGAGCGAAGCATAGACGCGGGAAGCCCTGGTCGGCCAACAACGAGAAACCCCGCGAGAGCGGGGTTTTTTTGTTGGCCGGCGGGCGAGAAGTTCATCCCGCGCGGAGCGAAGCATAGACGCGGGAAGCCCTGGTCGGCCAACAGTGAAAAACCCCGCGAGAGCGGGGTTTTTTTGTTGGCCGGCGGGCGAGAAGTTCATCCCGCGCGGAGCGAAGCATAGACGCGGGAAGCCCTGGTCGGCCAACAACGAGAAACCCCGCGAGAGCGGGGTTTTTTTGTTGGCCGGCGGGCGAGAAGTTCATCCCGCGCGGAGCGAAGCGTAGACGCGGGAAGCCCTGGTCGGCCAACCAAGGAAAGCCCCGCGAAAGCGGGGTTTTTCGTTTTTACGGCTTTTTTCAAGATCACCGGCCGTGCACAACGAACATCGGCTGGAAAAGTCTCAATACTTCACCTTCGCCTCCATGGCCGTCCATGCATGGAAGACCTCCTTGGCCTCCTCTCGCAACTGGCGTTCCATGGGAAAGCGCCGTTTTTCCGGCGGCAACGGCAGCTCATCGTAGATCAACTGGTCATCGAATCCAGCGGCAGCGGCATCCTCCCGGGTGGCCGCATAGACGATGCGCGCAGGACGGGCCCAGTAAAGCGCACCTAAGCACATCGGACAGGGCTCGCAGCTGGTATAGACCGTGCAATCCTTGAGCTGGAAGTTCTTCAAATTCGCACAGGCGTTGCGTATGGCCACAACCTCGGCATGGGCGGTCGGGTCATTATCCGATGTCACGCGGTTGTTGCCGCTGCCCACCACGTTGCCATCCTTTACGATCACACAACCGAACGGCCCGCCATCGCCCCGCTCCATGCCAGCGCGAGAGGCCTCAATGGCCATGCGCATAAAACGTTCGTCCTGTTCCTTCATCGCTGGAAAGATAATGTGCGCCGGAGGTTTTCGGCGTGGGCATTCCTCTACGCCCGTGCTTTCCGGCGGACGGTAAGTTCCGCTCCTCGGTGGCAATTTCTCAACCCTTCACCACCAATCCCAGCTCCTTCAACTGGATGTCGTCGATCACCGAAGGAGCATCGATCATCACATCGCGCCCCGCGTTGTTCTTCGGAAAAGCGATGAACTCGCGGATGTCACTGCGGCCGCCGAAGAGCGCCACCCAGCGGTCGAAGCCGAAGGCCGCGCCGCCGTGGGGTGGAGCACCGTATTCAAAGGCATCCAGCAGGAAGCCGAACTTGTAGCGGGCCTCTTCATCGGTGAAGCCCAACACGCGGAACATTGCCTCTTGCATAGCGCGGTCGTGGATCCGGATACTTCCACCACCGATCTCCGTGCCGTTGATCACAAGGTCGTAGGCATTCGCTTTCACGCTGCCGGGGTCGCTTTCCAGCATGTGAGCGTCCGCGGGAACAGGCGCGGTGAAGGGATGGTGCATGGCATGCCAACGGCCGCTTTCCTCATCTTTCTCCAGCAATGGGAAGTCCACAACCCACAAGGGTTTGAAAACGTTCGGGTCGCGCAGGTTCAACAGGTCGCCAAGATGCAAGCGCAATTCGTTCAAGGCTTTGCGCGTCTTCTCTGCAGGTCCGGCCATGATGCAGAGCAGGTCGCCCTCCTGCATGCCGAAGCGTTCCGCCCAGCGTTGCAGGTCATCAGGCCCGTAGAATTTGTCCACGGTGCTCTTCAGTCCTTCCGCACCCCAGCGAACGAAGATGATCCCCGTAGCGCCCACCTGCGGACGCTTCACGAGATCGATGAGGGCATCGGTCTGCTTGCGGCTCCACGCGGCGCAGCCTTCGGCCTTGATGCCGACCACTAATTCAGCATCATCAAAGACCTTGAATTCCTTGCCTTTTGTGATGTCATTCAGTTCATGTAAGCGCATGTCGAAGCGCAGGTCGGGCTTGTCGCAACCGTAGTCGCGCATGGCCTCATCGTACGCCATGCGCAGGAAAGGCTCGTTCATCTCTTTTCCCAGGATCGCCTTGAACAGGTGTTTCGCCAAACCTTCGAACGTGTTCAGGATGTCCTCGCGCTCCACGAAGGCCATCTCACAATCGATCTGCGTGAATTCCGGCTGGCGGTCGGCGCGGAGGTCTTCGTCACGGAAGCATTTCACGATCTGGAAATAGCGGTCCATGCCGGCCACCATCAGCAGTTGCTTGAAGGTCTGGGGGCTTTGCGGAAGTGCGTAGAACTCCCCTTGGTTCATACGGCTTGGCACCACGAAATCGCGAGCGCCTTCCGGCGTGCTCTTGATCAATACCGGTGTTTCCACTTCCAGGAATTGCTGCGCGCTGAGGTAGTTGCGGACCTCGATCGCCATACGATGGCGTAACTCGAAATTCTTCCGGACGCTGGCCCGGCGCAGGTCCAGGTATCGGTACTTCATGCGCAGTTCATCGCCGCCGTCGGTCTCGTCCTCGATGGTGAACGGAGGTGTCTTCGATCCGTTCATCACCTTCAGTTCGGTAGCGAAGATCTCCACATCGCCCGTCGGCATGTTGGCGTTCTTGCTCTGTCGCTCCATTACCGTTCCGGTCACTTGCACCACGAATTCACGACCCAGGCTTCGAGCGGTCTCGCGCAACGTGGCATCACTGTCGGTATTGAAGGTGAGTTGGGTAATGCCGTAGCGGTCGCGTAGATCCACGAAGGTCATCCCTCCGAGGTCACGGGTGCGTTGGACCCAGCCAGCGAGGGTCACGGTCTTGCCGGCGTCGGCGTGGCGGAGTTCGCCACAGGTGTGCGTGCGGTACATGGGGTTGAAAGCTGCGGCGAATGTACCGAAGCGGCTTGAGCCTACTGCGCGGTCAACGTCAACGCGCGTTGCGTGATGTCGCCATCGTACTCCCGGACCGAGAACCACCATGTCTCCGTGCCTGCCTGATCGCGTGTGATAACCGTTTTCACGAAGGTGAACGGATCGCTGTCCACATGGACACTATCCTGCCGCAGGCGTGGTCCGTTATCGTAGGCGACGTCCACGAAGAATGATCGGATGTCGTCAGAGCCTTTGGACACGTTGATGCCGATGTGCAGTGTATCACTCAGCGGAACAGTGTCGTTGCGCCATGTGAAGCTGCTGTCCGTGCGGAACGTGATGTCGGCGGCATGATCGCCTTCAGGCTGCTCCTTCGTGCAGGCGGTGGCCAAGAACAAATAGGCGAGGATCAAGGTGGCCGTAAGCAGGTTGTTCATGACCGCGAAATTAGTGGCTGGACCTACGGATGGCGCTGTAAAGCGAAGGGCGCCCCATTGGAGCGCCCTTCTATACGATACTGCGATGGCCCGCTTAGAGCGTCCCGCGGCTTTCCTGCTCGCGCTCGATGGCCTCGAACAGCGCCTTGAAGTTGCCTTTTCCGAAGCTCTTCGCGCCCTTGCGTTGGATGATCTCGTAGAACAACGTAGGGCGGTCCTCCACCGGCTTGCTGAAGAGTTGCAGCAGATAGCCCTCGTCGTCAACATCCACGAGGATGCCGAGTTCCGCCAGCGGTGCGAGATCCTCATCGATCGGGCCTGTGCGTTCCAAGAGACCTTCATAGTAGCTCGAAGGCACCTTCAGGAATTCGACTCCACGGCTCATGAGATCGCGCACGGTTTTCACGATGTCGTCCGTTGCCACCGCGATGTGCTGCACGCCTTCGCCGTTGTAGAAGTCGAGATACTCTTCGATCTGGCTCCGTTTCTTACCCTCGGCAGGCTCGTTGATCGGGAACTTGATGCGGCCGTTGCCGTTGCTCATCACTTTGCTCATCAGCGCGCTATATTCCGTGCTGATGTCCTTGTCGTCGAAGCTCAGCAGGTTCGCGAAGCCCATCACCTTTTCGTAGAACTCCACCCACTTGTTCATCTGGTTCCAGCCCACGTTCGCCACCATGTGGTCCACGTATTTCAGGCCTGTGGTCGGTGGGTTGTAGGCGCTTTTCCAAGGCTTGTAGCCCGGGAGGAAGGTGCCGTGGTAGTTCTTGCGTTCCACGAAAATGTGTACCGTGTCCCCATAAAGCTTGATGCCGCTCTTCACCACTTCGCCATCGGCGTCCTTTTCCACGGTCGGTTCCATGTAGCTGATGGCACCGCGCTGGGTGGTCTCTTCCCATGCTTTGCGCGCATCGTCCACCCAAAGTGCGATAACCCTCACACCGTCACCGTGCGTGCGCAGGTGGTCGTTGATCGGATCGTCCTTCGTCATCGGCGTCGTCAGCACGAGGCGTATCTTATCCTGTACCAACACGTAGCTGGTGCGGTCCTTCACACCGGTCTCCAGGCCAGCATAGGCAAGGCTTTGGAAGCCGAAGGCGGTTTTGTAATAGTGTGCTGCCTGCTTGGCGTTGCCGACGTAGAATTCGATGTAGTCGGTGCCAAGAAGGGGGAGGAAGTCAGCCGCTGCGGGGTTGATCTTCTCGAGTTCGGGAGTGATGCTCGTGATGCTCATTTGTCTTTTGTAGTCTTGGGTTTGATGAAGTAGGTAGGATCACTCCAACCAACTCTTCCAGTATTTGCCGTCATCGATCTTCATCGCTTCTTCGGTCACCATTAACGGCTTGAAGGTATCCAACATCACGGCGAGTTCATCCGTCCTGGTCTTGCCGATGCTGCGTTCCATGGCACCGGGCTGCGGGCCGTGCGGAATGCCTGCGACGTGCAACGTGATATCCCCGGCATCGATGTCGTTGCGGCTCATGAAGTCGCCGTCCACGTAATAGAGGATCTCGTCACTGTCGATGTTGCTGTGGTTGTATGGCGCGGGGACTGCTTGCGGATGGTAGTCGTACAGACGCGGGCAGAAGCTGCACACCACGAAGGCGGGGGTTTCGAAGGTCTGGTGCACCGGCGGTGGTTGATGTACACGGCCGGTGATCGGTTCGAAATCGTGAATGCTCAGCGCATATGGATAGTTGTATCCGTCCCAGCCCACCACGTCGAAAGGGTGCGTGGCGTAGATGAACTCGTGGATCACGTTCTGCTTCTTCACCAGCACCCGGAAGTCACCTTTCTCATCGTGCGTCTCCAGGTCCTTGGGCCGACGGATGTCGCGCTCGCAGAAGGGGCTGCTCTCCAGCATCTGGCCGAACCAGTTGCGGTAGCGCTTCGGTGTGTAGAGTGGGTGGTGGCTCTCCAGCACCAGGTGCCGGTTGTCCGCACTGTCGAACTCCAGCGTGTAGATCATGCCGCGCGGGATCACCAAGTAATCGCCGTATTTGAACTCCAGCGTACCGACCATGCTGCGCAGCCGGCCACTTCCTTTGTGGATGAAGATCAGTTCGTCACAGTCGGCGTTCTTGTAGAAGTAGTCCACCTTCAATGCCTTGGGCGCTGCGAGGATCATGGAAACGTCGCTGTTGAACAAGAGCGTCTTGCGGGCTTTGAGGTGGTCATCCTCGGGGACCACGTTGAAGCCGGTAAGCCGCATGCAGCGCAGGTTCTTCTCGATAGCGACCTTCGGAGTGACGTCCGTGGCACTCAGGATCGCCTTCACCTGAGTGGGGCGATGTGTGTGGTAGAGCAACGTGCTCATGCCGTCGAAGCCCACGGTGCCGAAGAGTTGTTCGTAGTAAAAGCGGTCCTCACCGTTCTTGAAGATGGTGTGCCGCTTATGTGGGATATTCCCGAGTGTGTGATAGAAGGGCATCTGATGGTTGCGTGTTGACGCGTTTCGTGTTGGCGGGTTACGTGTTGACGGGTTGTCCGTTCACACAAGCCTACGCGCTATTGGTTTTCGCTTGAATGACTTCGATCAACTCCGGATAAAGCGTCCCGTCCCTTGCGAGAAGTTCCTCTTCCTCGCGGATCCGCTGCCGCAATCCATCGGGATCGTTGATGGCTTTGGTCTTGGTACTGCGCGTGCTGCGGCCTTTGCGCCAAGCACGCTGTGCTTCGATGGGCAGTTGATGGATCTCGCGGCAGCTTGGTGAGCAGCATCTCGCGTATTTCGTTGCACAAGCCTCGCACTGCACCAATAGCATATTGCAAGTGGCTTCCTGGCAATTGCTGATGCGATCGCTCGTCGCACCGCATTGCATACAGGTGCTCACCACGTCATCAGTAATGCGTTCCGCAAGGCGTTCATCGAATACGAAGTTCTGCCCTTTGTATCGGCTCTCCAGTCCTTGCGCTTTGATCTGCCGCGCATAGTCGATGATGCCACCGTGCAACTGGTTCACGTTCGCGAAGCCATGATGCTTCAGGTATGCACTGGCCTTTTCGCAGCGGATGCCACCTGTGCAATAGAGCAGGACTTCCTTTTCCTCCTGGCCTTTCATCACCTCCTTCACTTCCTCGATGGCTCCACGGAAGGTGTCGGCTTTCGGCAGGTACGCACCCTCGAAATGCCCGATCAGGCACTCGTAGCTATTGCGCATGTCGATCACCAGCGCGCCCTCCTCCAGCTTGCGGTTGAAATTTTCGGCATCCAAGTGGGAGCCCACGTTGGTCACATCATAGGCATCGTCTGCAAGGCCGTCCGCCACGATCTTCTCACGCACCTTGATCTTCAGTTTCAGGAAGCTCTTACCGTCGTCCTCCACCGCGATCTTCCATGGCATTCCCTGAAAGGCCACATGTGCATCCAAGGACGATCGGAATGCATCCAAATTCGCCCTTGGCAAGCTTATCTGCGCGTTGACACCTTCCTGCGATAAGTAGATCCGTCCCAGCACGCCGAGTTGTTCCCATTCCGTGTAAAGCGCATGGCGCAGGGCTTCCGTGCCGGTAAGCCGCACGTAGCGGTAAAAGGAGAGCGTGGTGCGCTCAACAACCTCGGCCGCCAGCCGTTCACGGAGCAGTTCGGGGTGCAACAGGTTGCGCAGGCGGTGCGTTTCCATTGGTGCGAATTTACGGATCCGTTCCCGGTGTCCGGCTCTCTGGTAGCTTTGGCTCCACCTTCTGAGCAAGGAAAATGGAATATGGAATGACCAAGAAGATCCTCGTTATCGGCTCCAGTGGCCAGATCGGCACCGAACTGGTTGAAGGCCTGCGCGCTCGCTTCGGTGCGGAGAACGTGGTAGCCAGCGACATCAAGGAACCACAGGTGAAGCAGGACGGGCCCTTCGCCATGGTGGATGCCATGGACCGGCGCGGCATTGAGCGCGTCATTGAAAAGCATGGAATTACGGAAGTATACCTGCTGGCGGCCTTGTTGAGCGCTACGGCGGAAAAAGACCCGGCTTTCGCATGGAAGCTGAACATGGAGAGCCTGCTCATCATCCTGGAACTGGCACGCGAGGGCAAACTGAAGAAGGTCTACTGGCCCAGTAGCATCGCGGTGTTCGGCCCTACTACGCCGAAGGACAATACCCCGCAGCAGACCGTCACCGAGCCGAGTACCGTTTACGGCATCAGCAAGCTGGCCGGTGAAGGTTGGTGCCGCTACTACAACAAGCGCTACGGCGTGGACGTACGCAGCATCCGCTATCCCGGCCTCATTGGCTGGAAGAGCGCTCCGGGTGGCGGCACAACGGATTACGCCGTGCACATCTTCCACGAGGTGATCAAAAGCGCGGCTTATACCAGTTTTCTGGGACCGAAGAGCACCCTGCCGATGATGTACATGCCGGATGCCATCCGCGCTACCATTGACCTGATGGAAGCCCCTTCGGAACAGGTCAAGGAGCGGGGCAGTTACAACATTGCGGGAATGAGCTTCGATCCGGAGCAGATCGCCACAGAGCTGAGGAGGTATTATCCCGACTTCAAAATGAGCTACGCCCCCGACGAGCGCCAAGCCTATGCGGACAGCTGGCCACGCAGCATTGACGACAGCACCGCGCGGAAGGATTGGGGGTGGAAGCCTGAATTCGACCTCAAGGCAATGGTGGACGACATGGTGCTGCACCTGAGGAAGCAGTTAGCCTGAACCACCGCGTGAAACCTTCGCTTTAGTGCCTCCGTAAACACGGTAGGCTCTGTTGGGGCCTTATCCGGAGATGACCCTTGGAATGCGCCGCATACCCACCATTGCGCTGGTGATGGTCCTAGCTTGCCAAAGTGCATGGGCCCAGGCCGGCACAGTTGCCGATACGCTGAACCGCACCGATGAACTAGGGCGCAAACAGGGCTGGTGGCAGGTGCAATCCCCTGTACCCGACAAACCCCAGTACCAGGACGGCCAACTGGTGGAAGAAGGGCGTTATAACGACAACAAACGTGTCGGCATCTGGAAGCGCTATTGGCCGAATGGAAAGCCGATGAGCGAGATCACCTACGTTTTCGGGCGGCCCAAAGGAGCCTACAGGACGTGGTATGAGGATGGTACCCCCGAGGAGCAGGGCGCATGGGACCTGGACCGGAACACCGGCAGCTTCAAGCGCTGGCATCCGAACGGGCGACTTGCCCAGGATTTCATCTTCGATACCAACGGCCTACGGAACGGCGACCAGAAATACTACCGCGAGAACGGGAACCTCGAAGCGGAGGTCACCATACAAAAGGGCAGGGAAGAGGGCGAATTGAAACGATACTACGCCAATGGCGACCTGGCCGAAACAGCAGAGTTCGATGGCGGGGTGGCGGATGTGAATTCCTTCAAGAGCTATGAACCCAAACGCAGGACCGTGGACCTGCCCTTGCCCAAGGAAGCCGTTGCCGCACCCGCCAAGACCGCGGAGGAAGCACCCAACAGCACACTTTTCAAAGCCGAGGGCTGGAACACCCTGTACGACCTACAGCACCGTTTGGCCCAGCAGGGCGAATACCGCGGGGGGCGGCTCTGGCAGGGCAAGATCTACCGATATGACAAGAACGGTATCCTCACCGGAGTGGAAGTCTACGTGAACGGGCGTTATGCCGGCAAGGCACAACTTTCCGAAGACGACAAATAGGCGGTTACTTGCGCATTCGCCAAACTTCTTGAACAAGCGTAACAGAACCCGCGCCCACATACATTTGCGCCCGGATCTCAGCCCGATATCCTTCGGGAACGTGGGATCCACCACCCAAAACCAAACATTTTAATGGCAAAGTCGACAGGTGCTTCCACCAAGGCGGTCGAGGAGTTCATGGCCTATGTGAAGGTCAGGAACGCGAACGAGCCTGAATTTTTGCAAGCCGTGCATGAAGTGGCCGAAATGGTCATTCCATTCATCGGTACGAACCCGAAGTATAAAGGGAAAATGCTCTTGGAGCGGATGGTAGAGCCCGAGCGCACCATCAGCTTCCGCATCCCTTGGGTGGACGACAAGGGCAATATCCAGGTCAACCGCGGTTATCGCGTCCAGTTCAACAGCGCTATCGGGCCTTACAAAGGGGGGCTGCGTTTCCACCCGAGTGTGAACCTCAGCATCCTGAAGTTCCTCGGATTCGAGCAGACGTTCAAGAACAGCCTTACCACATTGCCCATGGGCGGTGGCAAGGGCGGCAGCGATTTCGACCCCAAGGGAAAGACGGACAGTGAGGTGATGCGGTTCTGCCAAAGCTTTATGACCGAACTCTTCCGCCATATCGGCCCCAATACGGACGTGCCTGCAGGTGATATCGGTGTCGGCGGACGGGAGATCGGCTTCCTGTTCGGCCAGTACAAGCGCTTGGCCAATGAGTTCACCGGTGTGCTTACCGGAAAGGCGCGCAGCTGGGGAGGCTCTATCATGCGCCCGGAGGCTACCGGCTATGGTTGCGTATACTTTGCAGAGGAGATGATGAACCGTAACAAGACCGGTTTCAAGGGCAAGATCGTCGCGGTAAGCGGTAGCGGGAACGTGGCACAGTATGCCATCGAAAAGGCCACGGCATTAGGCGGTAAGGTGGTGACCTGCTCGGACAGCGACGGGGCCATTTTCGATCCGAACGGTATCACTGGTGAAAAGCTGGCCTTCATCATGGAATTGAAGAATGTGAAGCGCGGCCGCATCGAAGAGTACGCCAAGAAATTCAAGGGGGCCAAGTATACCCAGGGCGCCCGGGTGTGGGACGTGGTGGACAAGCTGGACGTGGCCATGCCTTGCGCCACACAGAACGAACTGAACGGCAAGAACGCGAAAGAACTGATCAAGAAAGGTGTGAAATACGTGGCGGAGGGCGCCAACATGCCTTGCGATCTGGAAGCGACCTCCCTGTTCTTGAGCGCGGGTGTGGTCTTCGCTCCCGGAAAGGCCAGCAACGCCGGCGGCGTGGCTACCAGCGGGTTGGAAATGACCCAGAACAGCATCCGCTTGAGCTGGACCAAGGAGGAAGTGGATTCCAAGTTGCACGCCATCATGAAGGATATCCACTCGGCCTGTGTGAAGTATGGTGCCGAAGGCAAGTCGGTGAACTACGTTAAGGGCGCGAACATCGCTGGCTTCGTGAAAGTGGCCGACGCCATGCTGGACCAAGGAGTGGTATGATCCAGAGCCACATTAGAACGAAAAAGCCCTGGATCTCTCCGGGGCTTTTTCGTTTGAAGAAATGGCTAACTCAACAGAACTCAGCGAAAACCATTTTGAGGTGCTCGGCGATCATTTCCGCACTGCGGCCTTCGATGTGGTGACGCTCCACGAAGTGAACGAGCTTGCCGTCCTTGAACAGGCCTATCGCTGGGCTGCTGGGCGGGTAGGGGAGGAAGTGCTGGCGTGCTTGCATCACCGCATCGTTATCCACACCGGCAAAGACCGTGGTGAGGTGGTCGGGACGCTTATCGCCTTTCAGGGATGCTTTCACACCAGGGCGGCAAGCACCGGCGGCGCAACCGCAAACGCTGTTGACCACACAAAGCACGGTGCCGCTTTGCTTGAATGCGGCATCAACTTGTGCCGGGGTCTTGAGTTCGGTAAAGCCGACCGTGGTGAGGTCTGCTACCATGGGGGAGGTCAATTCTGCTGGATACATCGGCTTTTGTTTGATGGTGCAAAGATACCTACCATGGAAGGAATGGGGTAGAACGCATCAAGCAATGCCTGTAGGCAGGCGCAGTGCGCAGTGACGTATACAGAATGCTGGACCTTATTCGGAACCCGGGTCACTATTGTTCATTATCGGCCTCAACGATCAGCGGCAGCCGCATCCCCTTAACACACATACCCTCATGCCGGTCGCGGCACATCCGAATATCTCATTGCAATACACTCCGCCGTGGTTGGCTGACCATCGGACAACGCGTGCTATCCCTTCGCCTCGCGGAACTCCTTCACGAAGCCCGCGATGTGTTTTCGGAAGAAGATGAAGAGCAGCACATAGGGCACTGCCATCATGAAAAGAATGCCCTTGTTCAGTCCGGCACCCACGGCTTGGCTTCCGCCGTAAACGTTACCTCCCGGCTGTGATCCGGCCACGGCCTTGCACATGGAGCACCCTTGCGCAAAGAGCTCCGGACCGCAGGCCAGGAGCAGCAACACCGCCAAGAACAGGGTGAAGGACCGAAGTTTCATGGTACAAAGCTACGCTTCAATAATAGGGTGCACAGAAGAGGTAAACGGCCACTCCGGTACAACTGACATAGAACCAGATCGGCAAGGTCCAACGGGCGATACGCCGATGCTTATCGAACTGGCCGCTGAGCGCGCGGAAAAGAGTGATGAAGACCAGTGGAACGATCGCTGCTGCCAGCACGATGTGGCTGATGAGCACGGGGTAGTACACCCATCCGAAGGCACCTTGGTACTTCACCGAAGGAAAAGCGCCATGCTGCGTCACGTAGCTCACCAGGAACGCAGCGCTTAAACCAACGGCCATGCCCATCAAGCGGCGATGGAGCAGCACATCCTTGCCCCGGATGGCCCGCCAGGCGGAGTAAAGCACCAACGCACAACTGCCATTGAGGTAAGCGTTCACCTTGGGCAATGTGCCCTGAGACAGGTTGCCCACGTTGATGAAATTGGGACCCAAGTAGAGAAACGCGATCACGGTCAGGAGCAATGCGCTCAAGGTCCATATCGCGACCGTGGCACCTTTTTCGGATACCGCGGGCTTGTTCATGAGCGTTTCTTGGCGCGGTCGTGCTCCTCACGCAGCAGCATGTTGAGGTCCGTCATCAGGTCCCGCATGGCATCCGTGCTTGTGCCGTCGTACATCCCGCGGATGTGGTGACGCTTGTCCACCAGCACGAACTGTGGCGAATGCACGAAATTCTCCGCTGCGCTGCTGCCCGCACTGGCGCTGAGCAAATACCCCAAATTGCCTTGGCGATAGATATCAGGAGCATTGCCAGTCAGGAATTTCCAACGTTTTGGGTCCGCTTCCAAGCGCTTGGCATAGGCCTTCAGTACCTCCGGCGTATCGTGTTCAGGGTCAACGGTATGGCTAAGGAAGAGCACGTCATCGTACTCATGTCCGTCC
Source organism: Flavobacteriales bacterium (assembly GCA_016719225.1). Taxonomy (GTDB): domain Bacteria; phylum Bacteroidota; class Bacteroidia; order Flavobacteriales_F; family PHOS-HE28; genus PHOS-HE28. The sequence goes on from JADKAN010000002.1 coordinate 236,534, forward strand.
AATTGGAGCTGCAATTGCTGCATCTGCACGCTCATTTTGGGGCAGATGCTGGTACAACGGGTGAAAAAGAAATCCACCACGAGCACCTTGTTCTCCACGTCCTTATCCGTGAAAGGCTTTCCATCCTCGTCCGTGAAGTGGAACGGAGGGACGGTGAAATAGGCGGTATCACCAGGAGCCAGCGCTTCCCGTTCACCGATATAAGGCAGGTAACTGTAATTGCCCACACTGCCCCAAAAGAGGAACATCGCTGCCGGGACCAACACCAGCATGAACAGCAGTATGGCCCACTTTTTCACCTTGCTTGCCTTCTCGGCCCCGTTCTTCACAGGAACAGCTTAAGGGTCTCGTGGATGTAATTGGATTCCCAGATAGCAACGAAGATGAGGTACAATAGGAAGAGCGCGTAGGGCAGCAGGATGATACTGCGGATGTTCCGCCGCTCATCACCCAAGTGCATGAAGCTCATCACGATATAGGTCGCTTTCACCAAGGTCAATGCGATGAATGTCCATTTCACCCAATGCCATGAACCTGGCATCCATGACCGCCAGAACACACCCAACAATACTTCCGCGGAAGTGATAGCGGAAAGCAGGATGGTCACGAAGATGATCTTTTTGCGGATAATACGGCCCGCTTCCTCGCTGTGCCCGGCGTCCAGGCTATATTCAATGATGTCGTCGCGTTCCATTCAAACCGCCGTAGCCCGGCGAAGGCGTTTGGTTCAAACGAGGTAAAAGAAGGTGAAGACGAATACCCACACAAGGTCCACGAAGTGCCAGTACAGACCGGCCTTTTCCACCATTTCGTAATGTCCGCGGCGATGGAAGACACCCTTGATGACCATGATGAGCACGATGAAATTGATGATGACCCCGCTGAACACGTGGAAACCATGGAAGCCGGTGATGAAGAAGAAGAAGTTCGCGTAGCTGGGCGGGCCGTACTCGTTCTCCACCATGTTGGCGCCGCTGGTCACATGCACGGCATTCTGGTAAAGCTTATAGGCCTCAGGCCCTTCCACTTTCTCTTCGCTGTGCGTGCTGCCGATGGTCATGGCGAAAGTGGCCGGGTCAATGGCTTCGCCATGCTCCGGATTTTCCTCCAAGAAGGCGGTCCGGCCGTCGGCCAAGGTTACTCGGGCATGGCTGCCGTGGATGAAGTGGCTCCACTCGTAGGCCTGTGATCCCACGAAAAATAAGCCTCCGATAACAGTAAGGAAGAGCCATTTCACAACGCCCTTCTTGTCCATGCGATGACCAGCTTCAACAGCCAGCACCATGGTAACGGAGCTGATAATGAGGATGAAGGTCATCAAAGCCACGTACATCAGGGGAGCGGAGCCGCTGATGCCGGGGAATTTGTTGAAGACGATCTCACCCACGGGCCACTCCATGCCGGGCATGAGCGAATGGCGTGCGAAACCGTAGGACACCAAGAGGCCGCTGAAGGTGAGGGCGTCCGAGACCAGGAAGAACCAGATCATCAGTTTGCCGTAGCTCACACTGAAGGGGGAGCGGCCGCCGCCCCACAGGACTTCGTTGCTCAATGTTTTGGATGCGTCGCCTGCCATGTATCGGTAATTCGTGCGCAATGTTAGTGAACGTAGGCCAAGAACAAAAGTAGATAGACCCAAAGTCCGGCCAGGAAGTGCCAATACATCGTTCCGGCCCACAGTCCTTGGTGGTCTTCGCGGCCATAACGGCCCATGAACGACTTAATGGAAATGACCAACAAGGCGATCAAACCGCCGATGATGTGGGCATAGTGGGCTCCGGTGAGCACAAAGAAGTAAGAGCTGGCGGCATTCTTGGTCTCGCTCATCTCGGCGTTCATCGGATGCTCTTGGGCAACATCACCGGGGAGGTAAAGTTGGTCCCCCGCTTTAACGAGTGTAATGCCCTTGCGGGTTATCGTATAGTCCGCTCCGTATTCGGCCCTTACGCTCTGAAGGTCGCCGGTAACAGCGAAACCGTCACGGGAAAGCTGGCTCCACCCGTTGAACTGGAACCAGCTGAAGCCGAGACCCAGCAACAAGGTGATCACGGCCCACGGTGCAGGGGATGCGCCTTTACGGGCTTGGACCAAGGCCATTTGAATGGAGGCGCTGCTCAATAGGATCAGGCCGGTACTGTACCAGAAGGACCTTGGTAACTTGAATTCTGCCCAATACAATGCGCCACCCTTGCTCACTAGGTAAGCGCTGGTAAGACCCGCGAAGAACATCACGATGGAGAACATCATGAGCCAAGTGAGCGACTTTTTCGCTTTCACGATGCGGCCGGTGTCTCGCACCGGCAGGACGGCTGCGTTCATGTTTTGAAGATCACATAAGCCAGTTGCACCACAGGTAGGTAGAGAAAGCTGGCGAACATCAATTTGCGCGCATCCGCCTTGTCCAAGGTCCGGAAGAGGCGGATGGACTTGTGCAACATCCACGCACCCAGGGCGAAGGCTACCAGCGCGGCCCAAGGTCCGGTAAGGCCGAAGGTCCAAGGCAGCAGACCCGTGAGCAATGCGAAGAAGGCGTAGAGTACGGTGAGCGAAGCGCTGTATTTGTCGCGGCCCCCGCGGGAAGGCAGCAGGTGGTAGCCTGCCTTGGCGTAATCATCGTTCAGCACCCAAGCGATGCTCCAGAAGTGGGGGAACTGCCACATGAACTGCATAGCGAAAAGCAGCCCAGGCCCTAGGCCGAAATGGCCGGTGGCGGCCACGTAGCCCAACATGGGCGGGAATGCACCGGGAAACGCACCCACGAAAACGGCCCAAGAGCTGAGTTTTTTCATGGGCGTGTAAAGCGCCACGTACATAAAGAGCGAAAGCAAGGCCAAAATGCCCGTGAGCGGCCCGAATGTCATCCAAAGCAAGGCACTGCCTGCGGCTCCTGCGGCCAAAGCGATGCCGATGGCAAAGGGCACGCTCATGGAACGGCGAACCAAGGGTCGGGCCTGGGTGCGGTCCATCAGGCTATCCTGCTCCACCTCGATCACTTGGTTCAGCGCGTTGGAGGCTCCTGTTACAAGCAGGCCTCCCAACGTGAGCAGTAAAGCAGCGGAAATGCTGAAGGCGCCGGTCGGTACGCCCATTCCGTAACCCAGTACGGCGCTTACCACCACCAAGGATGCCAAGCGCAACTTGAACAAGGCCGCGACATCTTTCAGCTTGTCCACAGCACCTGTGCGGGCGGAGTATGCTTGCTCCTGTTCCAAATCGGCGGCGAAGATACTATCCGAAGAATTGTGGTAGATAGTGAAAAAAGGAGGCGTTGCCAAGCCTCGACCTACACCTTACCGTTCCACCACCAAATGCCCCCGCTGGATCGTCCCGATCCGCGACTTCAACTCAAATAAATAGGCTCCGGGAACTACCGTTCGAAGAGAGATCGATGAGTTTTCCTGCACTGCTTCCTGACCTGGAACCACCCGGCCCGTGGAATCTAAAATTCTCAACGTGCAAACAGCATCACCAAGGCCTCGGATGTGTAAATGGAGGAGTGCGCAAAGGGAACCGGTTTTAGTGGGTGTTACATTTCAATTACTGCCAACGTCAATTGACCTTTACCCAAGGTGCCTGACGCCAAGTGCCGTCCGCGCGGAGCACACGCAGCATGTACACGCCGTCAGGAAGCTCAGGGACGTTCAATTCCAACTGCTTCTCCTGTCCTTTTTGCACCTTCCACAAGCGCCCATCCAGCGAACGCAGTTGCACTTCTTGAATGGGCTGTGCATCCCGGATGGAGACTTTATCACTGCCCGGATTTGGAAGTGGATGTAATGGGACCATGCTTCGCAATTCCTCTGTGCCCGTAGTTGACCCCATCCCCAAGTTCACGAGTATGGGGAACACGTACATGTTCGGGTGAAACGGCTCTACAACCACCGAATCGGACCAGCCGAGGATGAAAGAATGCCCCCAAGGGTCGTTATTGAGCGCGAAGAAGAAATCATTGTCCATGGTTCCACCATCGTAGGGGAACCCCGGAGCGGGCAACCAAGGAAGGCGGAACAGCGCTGTATCCCAGCGCAGGGTAATGGGGTAGGTATAGTTGAAGGCTTGTATTTCCGCGGTTATATAGGGGAACATCCCAGCATACGGGAAGGCGATGGTTTTTGTGGAATCGTATGCGGAATTCAGTATCCAAACATTGAAGCTATCCGGATCCATTTGCACGGCACCTTCTCCAAGTGCATCGTCCACCTCGCCGAAATTTGTTCCGACGGTTGCTGTTGTGTCAAACACCATCCAAATGGTATCCCTTGCCCCTGTACCATCTTCAAATGCCAAGTGGAAGCGCCAGGTGGGTTGGGCACTAGCTGCCAGAGTGAGGGTGCATGCGAGGTAGAGGAGGAGGTTGCGGAGGACCATGGGTGCTCGATATAACGGGATCGAAATTAGTTAGTAAAGATCCAAAGGGCGGCGCAGAGTCCCGTGAGGCGGAGCTGCTTGTTTCGGAGCCCCTGCGGAAGACGATGTGCGCAGGGTCCCGCGGTGGCGGAGCTTCTTGCTTCGGAGACCTTGCGAAAGACGAGTGGTGAAGTCGGTGGCTCTTTTACAACTCACAATTCCTCACTGCCACTTCACATTTCCAATTCACTCCCGCACCACTTGGAACGGATGCCGCTCATGCAAATTCGCAGAGATGCCGGCGCGGAAATAGTTTGTGTTCAATGCGGGAACGCTTTCCGTATTTTCCGTGCGGAACGTATAGGCGAATTCCAGCATGAGCCCGGCGCGAGGTTCCAACATCCAGCCGAGCCGCAATTCATTCTGCACCACGGTTTGTCGCAACGGTTGGCCGAGGTAGTAGCCGAAATCGCTGGGTTTTCCGTTGGTCTGCAGGCTGCGGTCGCGTTCCGAAAGGAAGATGTTGTTTCCGAAGCTGCTGTTGGGGCCGGTGGCGCTGTCGCGGCCCATCACCGCATAGCTGAAGGTGTTGCTCAGGAGCCAGCGACCGCGCCGGTATTCCCCTTGGGCTATCGCTTCCAAAAAACCACTGCCGTACGGATGCGCCAGTGCTTGCCCGAAATGCGCGAAGTTCTGGCGTGGGTCGATATGGCTATACAGGAAGGGACGCACATAGTCGGCTTCGGTACGCAGCATCAAACCCTTTGTGCAAAACGCGTCGTGTGCTACCACGCCGAGTTGCAAACCTTGTTTGTTGCCATACCAACCGTTGCCAGTGCGCACATTCGCCAGCAGGAACTCATCGAGGATCAATTGCGAGTAGAGCAGGGTGCTGCTCTTTCCCACTTTCACGTTAAAGGCCAAACCGAGCAACGCATTGTCCGGGGAGCCGAGGCCGAATTCCACCGGACGGTAGAAGATCACCGGGTTGACGTACGCAATGTCGAAGCCGCGCGGATATTTCGGGTCGTTGTCCTGCCACACGATGGCTTCGAAAATGCCGACGTTCACGCGCTTACTCACCGCCCAACTGAGGTAGTGCATGCTGGTGAACTTCTTCTGGAACTGCGATGGGTCGCCCGCTGCACCTTGGATGTCATCCATCAGCGCGAACAGGTTCTGGTAACGGATGTGCCAAGCGGTGGTGGTTATCTTGAAGTACGGATATCCATAGGCCTCGTCGCTGAGGAAGAGCGAGCGGAACCCTTCGCCGATGAAATTGCGGCCCTTGCCCAATGTGAGGTGGAAGTACTTGCCGGCCTTGTAGTCCACGGAGCCGTTCCAGTCCACGTGTTGCACGGCATCGCCTTCGAAATGCGCGATCCCTTCGCCGGGCATCACGGTGCTGTTCGCCACGAAGCGGCCCAAGTAGTCCGGAACGGTTTCCTGCCAGGCCTGCGCATCGGCTTGCAGGGTGAAGCGGGAAGAGGCGTTCCATTCCAGCCAAGCCCCGAGGCCCGCCCGGTATTTAAATGAATCGGTCCCACCTGCCGAAAAACCACCGAGCGCATCCACCAACGGACCTCCGTGCAGGGTGTGTGCGGGATCGGACCAGTGGCCCAAGAAAGGGATGGTGGCGGTTTTTAGCAGGCTGTCTTCCGGTAGCGGAAGGATGTCCTCGCGCAAGTAGGGGCGCAGTTCGCTGTGCGTGTAGGAGTATGGGCTGTGAAGTCGCGCGGTAGCGGGGCCGTCCACCACGGTGCTGAGCGGCATGGATCCTTGCTGTGCGGAAGCGGCAAGGGGCAACAGCACCAACAGCCAAGGCAACTTCCTCATGCCTTTTTGCGCAACGGTATGGCAAACGGTAGAACGGCTAACGCGAACGCGGGTAGACCCAGGATCAGCAGGCCCCAATTGGGTTGTATGTCACGTGTGAGCAGGCTTAATAAAATGATGGCAAGGGCATACAGGTAAAGCACGACCACCGTGCCCCGATGTCCGAGTCCGTGAGCTAGCAGACGGTGGTGAATGTGGTTTTTGTCGGCTTGAAAAGGTGATCGACCTTTGGCCATCCGCACCACGAAAACGCGGAACGTATCCACCAGCGGATAGGCCACCACGGCCATGGCGAAGAGGGGTGTTGGCACGGTGCGCAAGTATCCCGGGAGGCGCGAGGCGTCATGGTCCACCACGCGCATGGCGAGCACGCTGAGGATGGCGCCAATGATGAGGGAACCGCTGTCGCCCATGAAGATGCGGGCAGGATGTGCGTTGAAAACGAGGAAGCCAAGGAGCGCTCCGGCAAGGGTGAAGGCGAGCAGGGCCAAAGCAACATCGCCGGACATATACAGCCACATACCGTAGGCACTGGCACTGATGAAACCGATGCCACCAGCAAGGCCGTCCACGCCATCGATCAGGTTGAACGCGTTCACCAAGGAGATGTAGGTGAAGAACGAGAAGCCGATGCTGATGGCAGGGGTCAATTCGTAGAGACCGAGAATGCCGTGCATATCACGGATGCGCACGTCGCCAATGATCACCAGGATATAGGCCACGATGAAATGGCCCACGAGCTTTTTGGCGGGGCTGAAGCCGATGATGTCGTCCTTCACACCGATGAAGAAGAGCAGGACCATGACGGCGATCACGATCTTGAAATCAGCATAGGCCGCACCCATTTCCCGGTAAAGCGAACGAAACGCATCCCCTGTGATACCCGCGGTGTCCGAGCCGGTAGGGAACCAAAGGCTATAGCTGAACAGGATGGCCGCGAAGATGATGATGCCGCCAATGGTGGGGATACTACGGCTATGCAGCTTGCGGTCGTCCCCGGGCTCATCCACCAAGTGCTTCATCCGCGCCACCTTGATGAGTACGGGCATGGTGAAGAGCACGACGAAAAAGGCGGTGAGCAGGCCGGAGAGCAATATGTAACCGTGTTCCTTCAAAGCGGGTCAAAGGTCGTAGTACCGGTTGAACAATCCGGTATGGAAGGATACGTAGAACAAGCCGGAGTTCAGCAGGTCGGGCGCGGGCTGCAGGTCGCGGTTGCTGTAGCCCGCGGTAAGCTGCATGTTGCTCATCTGGTTCATGCGCCAAGAAGCGGAGACATCCCAGAACAGACGTTGGACCTGGTTGTTGGGCGCACCTCGCGGGTCGGAGGGCCAGAGATAGTTCAGTCCGCTATCAATGTCGCCGGTATCATCCCAAGCCCAATGCGCCCAGCTTACTTGGGTGCGCGCATGGAGCTTCCGGGCCAAGGGCCAGTCAACGATGGCGAGCGCTTCGGAATATCCGGTGCCCAAGGGCGATGCCAAGGGTTGGTTGTCGTGCGTCCAGCCCATTTGAGCATCGGGTCGTGCGTATGCGAAAGGGGAGGCTTGGTCGTATTCCACCAGCACGTGCAGGCCAGGCAGGAACAGGTCGAACCATTGCAACCCGAGTTGCCATGCGAAGCGGTTGTTCGCCGGGTCAACGGCTGCGAACTGCCCATATACCAAGGCTGTGCCGGCAACACGCACTTTGATGTCCACGCCGGGCAGTACGGTGTTGTCGCCATGGAAACCGTTCACAGCGGTGTTCACGCCGATCACGGGGTTCAGCTGCAAGGCGTTGAACGGCAGCACGCCGGAAGTATCGATGGTCTTCCAGATAACGCCTTCGAAAAGGCCGAGCTGCACCGGCCCGAGGTTGAGGCTGAGGTGCGTGAACGTTGCCCGCTTCCAGTAGAAAAGTGATTCGCCGGCTTCGCCCGTTGGCAGCCGGTTCTGCTCGCCCACCATGCCAAGCTTTGCGAAGATCACGGAGTATTGCAGGCGTTTGTTGGTGGTGAGCGCACTGAGTTTAATGAACGGATAGGGGCGGGCATTGTCGCTCAGCAGTACGGAGCGATAACCGTTGCCCACAAAATGGCGCCCTTGGCCGAGCTGCGCATTGATCCACGGTTTTGGGGACCAGCTCACATTGCCGGTCGTCCATGCGAAATCCAGCCCACGGTCGTTGAAGTTCTTGATCCGGCCTTGGCCCGGCACCACACCGTGCTTCTGCGCAAAATCGTAGAGGTAGCCGGTAAGCGAAGCTTGGTTCTCGTAGAAATCGCTTTGGAAAGAAACGGTGGGGCCGAGGTCAGCCATGAGGTGGAAGCCGCGGCCATTGTGGCTCATGAAACCGGAGTTGGAGAAATAAGTACCCTCCCGGAATTCCTTGCCTACCTCGAATTGGAATGCAGCATCTACAGTGAGGTTGAAGTCGCCATCGGTGATCTTCACGAGGTGTTCCTTGAAAAGCTTTTCGGTGATCCAGTAATACTGCGGAAGCGAATCACGGCGGTAGCCCATAACGTTGGTGAGGTCGGCACGGGATCCAATGATGGGCCGCAGGCCGGTGTGCATGGTACTCCCGGGCCGGGTGCCGTTGCGGTCGATGTCCTGATAGATGTCGCGGTTGAGCGGTACGTCGTTCTGCTGCGCGAATGTGACCATTGCCGCAAGACAGCTAAAAAGCACAGCGGTGAAGCGGGCGGGACGAGGTGACATGCCGATAACGGGGAGCGTGGCCGAAGGTAACGGCATACTCACCGGACGAAAGGAAAGGACTTGGGTTGCCTAATGCCGATCAGCCATACTATCGGGCCGGCGAAGAATGGAACTGCCGCAAGAGGCCACGTCCCAGAAGTTATCCGGCATAGCCCTGCAGAGCTGCCGGAAAAGCATTCCAGGCGCGAGCGGCTCTACTGGCATTAATGGATTGACAGGGGTGGAGTGTCACCCCAAGTATGGTCACACCTTCGCTCCCTCGTACTTCTTGAAAGCCTCATACACCTCGGTGATGCCTTCGCGCAGTTCGATCTTGTGCTTCCAGCCCATATTGTGCAGGCGGGATACGTCCATCAGCTTGCGGGGCGTGCCGTCGGGTTTGGTGGTGTCCCACTTCAGTTCACCCTCGAAGCCGACGATGTCCTGGATCAGCTCTGCAAGCGCCTTGATCGTGAGGTCGGTCCCGGTCCCGACGTTCACGAAGAGTTCGTCGTGGTAATTCTGGAGCAGATAAAAACAGGCATCGGCGAGGTCGTTCACGTGCAGGAACTCGCGCATGGGCGACCCGGTGCCCCAGACCTCCACGTTTTTGGCACCTTCCTGCTTCGCGGTGTGGAACTTTCGGATCAGCGCAGGCATCACATGGCTGTTCTTCAGGTCGTAATTGTCGTTCGGCCCATAGAGGTTGGTGGGCATGGCGCTGATGAAGTCGCGACCGTATTGGCGCCGGTAGCTTTCCACCATTTTGATACCCGCGATCTTGGCGATGGCGTACGGCTCATTGGTCTCTTCCAGCAGTCCGGTGAGCAGACTTTCCTCCTTCAAGGGCTGCGGCGCCAGCTTTGGATAGATGCACGATGAACCCAGGAAGAGCAACCGGTCCACACCGTTCTCGTGCGCTTGATGGATCACGTTGTTCTGGATCATCAAGTTCTCGTAGATGAACTGCGCACGGTAGATGTTGTTTGCTTGGATGCCACCCACTTTGGCAGCCGCTAGCACCACCACATCCGGCTTTTCCTTTTGGAAAAAGTCGCGCACGGCGGCTTGGTCCGTCAGGTCCAGCTCGGCGCTGGTGCGGGCCACGATGTTGTTGAAGCCGTCCTTTTGGAGACGACGTGTGATGGCGCTACCCACCATGCCGCGGTGGCCTGCGATGTAGATCTTGTCTTGCTGCTTCATGGTCTTGGTCGTTGGGTGCGAGATCTCGCGCCCTTACACGAGGAGGAGTAACCGCTTTTCGGCGGTTACTCCTCCTCGTTGAGGATCTTATGTCCACCTTGCTTCAGGTATACGTCGCGCTCAAAGAGCTTGACGTCCTCGCGCACCATCTCTTTCACGAGGTCCTTCAGTTCGTAGGTGTGTTTCCAGCCCAGGACGCGACGGGCCTTGCTGGGGTCGCCTTCCAAGTGGTCCACTTCCGCCGGGCGATAGTAGCGCGGGTCGATGGCGACAACGGTCTTACCGGTCTTCTTGTCGATGCCTTTTTCCTTCACGCCCTTGCCTTTCCATTCCAGCTTCATGCCGGCCTCCGCAAAGGCGAGGTCCACGAAGTGGCGCACAGTGTAGGTCTTTCCGGTCGCGAGCACGAAGTCGTCCGGTTTTTTGGCTTGCAGCATGCGCCACATGCCTTCCACGTAATCCTTCGCATGGCCCCAGTCGCGCTTGCTGTCAATGTTACCGAGGTACAGCGTGTCCTGCAGGCCCAGCTTGATCTTGGCCGCGGCGCGGGTGATCTTGCGCGTCACGAAGGTTTCGCCGCGCAACGGGCTTTCGTGGTTGAAGAGGATGCCGTTGCAAGCGAACATGTTGTAGCTCTCGCGGTAGTTCTTGGTGATCCAGAATCCGTAGAGCTTGGCCACGCCGTAAGGGCTTTTCGGATAGAACGGGGTTTCCTCGTTCTGTGCGCTGTGAAGTACGCCGCCGTAAAGTTCGCTGGTGCTGGCCTGATAGAAGCGCGTCTTCTTTTCCATGCCGAGGATGCGGATGGCCTCCAGGAAGCGCAACGTGCCGATACCATCCGCGTTGGCGGTGTATTCCGGCAATTCGAAGCTCACGGCCACGTGGCTCATGGCGGCGAGGTTGTAGATCTCGTCCGGCTGGATCTGCTTCACCAGTCGAACGCAATTGACACTGTCGGTGAGGTCGCCGTAATGCAGGAAGAAGGGAAGGCCCCGCTCGTGCTTGTCGTGGTACAGATGGTCGATACGGTCCGTGTTGAAGAGCGAGCTGCGGCGCTTTACGCCATGCACTTCGTAGCCCTTGTTCAGCAGCAGTTCGCTGAGGTAGGCACCATCCTGTCCTGTAATGCCGGTGATCAACGCGACTTTGCGTTTTCCTTTCACCGGGGCGGCCTTTTCGGGAGCGGGACGAGCTGTTACCTTTTTGGCAGCAGCGGTTTTGGCCGGTGCCTTCCGTGCTGCTACGGGCTTTACTTTTTTGGCGGTGGAGGCTTTCGTAGCCGTTTTCTTCTTGACCATATCTCTCTTCCTTCTGGTGTTTATTCTACGATGAACCACTGGTTCAACAGGTCGTTCTTGTTGTAGCGCATGGGCGCGCCGGTGCTGACGTCCACCAAGCTCTTGCCCGCCTCATCAGCGATGGCATGGCCTGCGGCAGTGTCCCACTCCATGGTGGGTGCGTAGCGGGGGTAGGCATCCGCAGCGCCTTCGGCCACGAGACAGATCTTTAAGGCACTGCCCATGCTTACGGTGGCCACCTTGCCGTGCTTTTTCTCCATCTTTTGGATGTAGGCATCGGTATCGGGGCTGGCGTGCGAACGGCTGGCTACGATGGTGAAGGCTTCACGTTGGTGCGGCATGGGCAGGCGCTGGGCGCTGGCAGCGGCTTCATACGCCGGTTTACCGGTGAAGGTTGTGGCGTGCTCGAGCCGATAGGAGCCTCCATCCTTCCATGCGAAGTACAGGATGTCCTTGACGGGTACGTAGAGCACGCCAGCCACCGGGCGGTGCGAGCCCAAGGTGCTGATCGGTTCGCCGTCCCGGGCCATCAAGGCGATATTCACCGTGAATTCGCCGTTGCGCTTGATGAACTCTTTGGTGCCGTCCACGGGATCGACCAGCCAATACATGTCCCAGGCCTGGCGTTCGGCGGGGGAAAGGTGTTTGCCTTCCTCGCTCAACACGGGCAGGCCGGTCTTGGCGAGTTCCTTGACAATGGCGGTGTGCGCACGTTTATCGGCTTCCGTCAATGGGCTGCGGTCATCTTTCAATTCCACGTTGATAGGGCGGGAATAGACATCGAGTATTTCCGTGCCAGCGGCGAATGCAGCGGCAATGGCGTTGTCCATCAGGGGCTTCAGGTCTGTCATGGCGGCGAAGGTAAGGGGCTCGTTGGGTGCGGAAAAAGACTTATGCGTTCAGTGGAAGGATGGATGCGGATCGGCAGGAGGCTCGAGGACCTTCCTTCCACCTATTACGTTCATCATACATGTATCACGATGCTCTTTTTTAAGATCGTTGAATGGTCAGCGGTGCAAAGTGATCGGAGCTATCTGCCGTACCGCCGCTCATACTGCTTCCACAGGTCCTTCTGGCGGTTGTCCAAGGAAATGTCCCGGCCATCAATGAAAGCACGGACCACGTTGTTGGTGCGCATGTCGAGTGCGTCGCCGGTGGAGATGAAGAGCGTAGCGGATTTGCCCGATTCGAGGCTGCCGTAGCGTTTATCGATGCCGAGGATGATGGCTGCATCCAAGGTGATGGAACGCAGTGCGTCCTCAGGGGAAAGGCCGTATGCACTTGCAGTACCGGCAAGGAAACCGAGATTACGGGCGCCCATGCGTTCCATGTCCCCCGTGTAGCCGAGGCAAAAGCGTATGCCGCGCTCCTTCAGCAAGGCGGGGAGGCGATACGGCAGGTCCACATCCTCGTCCTCGCGCTGCGGCAGGGAGTGCAGGCGTTGCAGCACCACGTCCACTTTGCGGTCGCGCAGCAGGCTGGCCACGCGCCAAGCATCGTGTCCGCCCACCAGCACCATACGCTTCACGCCCATGTCCCTCGCGAAAAGCACGGCTTCCTGGATCTCGCGTACCCCATCCGCATGCACGTACAATGTCTTGTTGCCGTTGAACAATCCGCGCATGGCGTCCAGACGCAGGTCGGTCTTTTCCGGAGAAGACGTTCCGGCGTAGGCCTTCGCGCTCAAGAAAAACTCCTGCACCGCCTCCAGTGCTTTTGCACGCTTATCGTTATCCTCTTTTTCCGTGGGACCCTGTTCGGCCCACCAGCCGGATGTTCCAAAGGCCACTGGCCAGTTGAGGTGGATGCCGTCATCGCGTCGCACGGGTGCGTCGTTGTTGTTCCAAGCGTCCAATTGAACAATGCCGCTGGTACCGCTGACTGTGTTCCCGCGCGGGGTGATCTGGGCCAGTAGCACGCCATTATCGCGAACGGTGGGGAGGATATCCGAATCGGCGTTGTAGGCGGAAAGTGCGCGCACCTCGGGTTCCAGATCGCCAAGCTCCGCTTCATCTTCCGAGGCATGTACGGCATCGATCTCCACTAGGCCCAGGGTGGCATCCGGCAGGATGAATCCGGGATAGACCTGTTTTCCCTGCGCGTCGATCACGGTATCGTAGGCGGCTTTCACGGCGTACTCATAACCCACGAAGTCGATGGTGCCGTTGCGGAAACCCACGGCGCCGTCATCGAACGTGCGGCCGTCGCCAACGTGGACGGTGCCACCCTTTACCAACACTGACCTGGTCCGGGGCGGTGCTGGCGAAGGGCGCTGAGCGAAGGTGATCACGAACGCACAACAAGAGATGATGGTGGCAAGCGCTCTCATGGGTGTTGGCCGATGCTTTCGCAGTTCCACTGCGCTGGTTCCTGCCGCTTCGCCTTGCGTACGGCTGCTCCGGCCTGCTTGGCGGCAAGCATCTTCGCAATGATGCGTGAACGTTCTGCTTCCGCCGTAGCGCGCTGTTCTGCATCACGTCCGCGATCGAAGTAGCGAACGCCGTCAATGAAGGTCATCATGGCCTTGGCGCGGATGCTCAATGGGCTGTTGCTCCAAAGCACGAGGTCGGCATCCTTCCCCGGTTCCACGCTGCCCATGCGGGCATCGAGGTGCAGTGCTTTTGCAGGGTTCAAGGTCACCATCTTCCACGCGTCCTCCGGGGAAACACCGCCGTACTTGATGGTCTTCGCGGCTTCTTGGTTCAACCGTCTGCCCATCTCGGCATCGTCGCTGTTGATGCAGGTGTTCACGCCCTGTTCATTGAGGATCGCGGCATTGTAGGGTATGGCATCCTTCACCTCGAATTTGTAGGCCCACCAGTCACTGAAGGTGCTGGCGTTCGCTCCGTGCGCTTTCAATTCGCGGGCCACCTTATAGCCTTCCAGGATATGGGTGAAGGTATTCACACGGAAGCCCATGCTATCGGCCACATGCATCAGCATGAGGACCTCGCTCTGCACGTAACTGTGGCAGGTGATGTTGCGCGTTCCGGCGAGTATCTCTGCGAGGATCTCAAGTTCGAGGTCGCGGCGTGGTGGCGTCGTCCGCACTTTCTCCTTGGCGTTCAGCGCTGTGTAGGCAGTTTGATCGGCAGCGTAGTCTTTTGCGCGATGGAACGCGTCGTAATACACCTGCTCCACTCCCATGCGGGTATTGGGGAAGCGATCGCCGTTGCCCCAGTTGCTCCGTTTCACGTTTTCACCCAGCGCGAACTTGATGAAGCCCGGCGCGCCCGCGATGGGCAGGTCGTCAGCATCGCGGCCCCAGCGCAATTTGATCAAGGAGCTTTGGCCACCTATCGGGTTGGCGGAACCGTGTAGTTGCTGCACCGCGGTGACGCCGCCGCTGAGCGCACGATAGAGGTTCACATCGTCCGGGTCGATCACCTCACCGATGCGCACCTCCGCGGTCACTGCCTGCGTGCCTTCATTCACGCCGTTGGCGATGCCGATGTGCGAGTGCTCGTCGATGATGCCGCTGGTGAGGTGCATGCCCGTAGCATCGATCTCGGGCACGGCGATCTTGCTCTTCGGGAACAATGTTGCGATGTCTAATTTCTGCCCGACCGCGAGGATGCGACCCTTGCTGATGCAGACGTCGGCGTTCCGCAAAATGCCTTGCCCCCCGTTGGTCCACACCGTGGCGTTGCGGAAAACCACGTTCTCCGTGTCAGGGATCTGCGTTGTGCCGAAGGCGTCCATGGGATACCACACCGCACCCGTTGGCAAGGACCAAATACTGTCCAGTGTAGCGAGCGCGTGCTTTTCAGCCTTGCTGCCGCGTGTGTCTTCTTTCTGGCGGATCGCGCTCCAAGGGAACCATTCACCGGCGGGACCTTGTGCCTGACCGTCCCAAATGGCGCCGCGATCGTGGATCACGCCGTTGATGCGCACCGGCCCGTTGAATCCGAGCTTCACCCCATTGAACCAGAGCGAGACGACGGGCCCTTCGATCTTCAGCACCGCCGGTGTCCAAGCGGTGTCAGCACCGGGTTTGCGCACTTCAGCTTCCAGCTTTTCCAGCGAGCCCTTCACGCGTAGTTTCAGAAGGGTGTTGCGCAGGTTCACATCGAAGGTGCCGCGCGGATCCTCATTGCCGAGGGGCTTTTCCACGAAGCGTTTTCCGCTGGCCCATGTTTCGTGTATCACGTTCGCGGGATCCAGCAAGTGCTTGGAGGTGATGATAAGGTCCGCGCGTTTTCCGGGTTCCAGCGTACCCACTTGGGCGGCGATGCGGAAGAGCGAGGCCGGCACCGTGGTCAGTGCGGCTATCGCGGTCGCGGTGTCCAGGCCGTTGCGCACCATGCGCCGCAGATTCGGCCAGGTGTCGTCCATGCTTTTCAACCCCTGGGTGGTGAAGGCGAAAACGCCCTTGGCCTCCGCGATGCGCGCCGGATTGCTCGGTGCAAGTTCCCAGTCCTTCAACTCGCCGAGCGTCACTTCGAGCGCATCGAACGGATCCTCCACATCGTACGCATCGGGCAGTGCGAGGGGCACGATCAGCGGCGCGCCGGTCGCAAGTATGTCGGCCAATCGGGTGTAGGCGTCACCGTTGTTCTTCAGGATGAACCGCAGCCCGAATTCCTGTGCGATCCGGGCGGCGCGCAACACGTCCTGCGCGTTCCCGGCATCGAACACCAAGGGAAGTTCCAACTGGCCGTTGATCGCTTCCAGATCGGCATCGCTCTGTTCCTTTTTCCCGCCGGCCGCGTACCACTGCGCATCGTAAAGTGCTTGGCGCAGCAGGGCAATGGAACCCATGAGGGACTGCGGATAGTCATCGGGAGAACGGCCCTTGTCGAATGAGAAATTGGCCGAGGCACGGGACTGGATCACATCCTGCGCCGGGTTACGTCCGGCAAGCGAGATCGCACAACCGGTGCCACGTGCGATGCCATCCATGCGTTGTGCCACCACGGTGGTGAAGCCTTGTGCACGCAATTGTTCAGCGCCTTTCTCGTCGGGGATATAAAGCTCGTCCGCGTTGGTGCTGGCAGCGATGGCCCTGTTCCAGTAATGCGCCCCGCTCGCTTCCTTCTGTTCGGCACGCTCGCGTTGTGGGATGCCGAGGTTACTGAACGGTTCCACAAGACCGGGCCAGAGGTGCATGCCGGTAAGGTCAATGACCTGTGCATTGGCCGGGATGCGCACGCGCCTGCCGACATCAAGGATACGCTCGCCCTGGATCAACACGGTAGCGTCGGCAAGCATCTCCGTGGGTGACACGTGGACCGTGGCATGGGTGAAAGCCACGGGCACTTCGGCGCGGCGGTGTGGTCCGTTCACCGGCGCATTCTGTTGCGCGGCCAGCGTGGTGGACAAGGCCATGAAGACCGGCCAGAGGAAGTGGGAAAGTGGAAGGCGCACGGGTGGAATTGTAGGCGCAATGTAGCGGAGCGATACAGGTCCATGCCGGTTTCGGCGGGATCTTCTCCACAGGCTACTTTTGACGCGCTTCAAACACGCACAACATGCCAGACCCAGCCGTCGCTAGCGACATGTCCCCGATCTTCCTGTTCTTTCACAGCCTGCTGCGTTGGGGCATTCTGGTAACGGTGGCGGTGGCGGGCTTCACTGCATTGATGGGGCTGCTGCGCCACGGACCGGTATTGATGTGGCACCGGAGCATGGCGATCTGGGGCATGGTGCTGTGCCATGTGCAACTTGTTGTTGGGTTCGCACTCTATTTCATGCGGTGGGACAGCTTCGCTATGCGTCCGCCTGACCAGATGCGCTACTGGAAGTTCGAGCACATGGGCATGATGCTGATCGCTATCGCGCTGGTCACCATCGGGCGGTTGGCGAGTAAAAAGGCGAACACGGACAAAGGCAAGCAAATGCGTGTGGCCATTTTCTACCTGCTCGCTTTGGTGGTGATGCTGATGATGATCCCCTGGCCGTTCACCGCCATGGGTGAAGGCCGCGGCTGGCTATGAGGACGGGCTTGATCGTAACTGCGTGGACAGCGCTGTTGTTATTGGCATGTTCCGTGGCGGACGGGGCATCCGCGGAAAAGAAAGTACCCGTTACTCCGGGCGAGGCCATCTACAAAAGCCAATGCGTGATGTGCCACGGTCGTAATGGTAACTTGAACATGAGCGGAGCGAAGGACCTCACGAAAAGCGGGTTGACGGAAGAAGAAATGATCGCGGTCGTAACCAGCGGAAGAGGCGGCATGATCGGATTCGGGAAAACACTTACCAAGAAGCAAATAGAGGAAGTGGTGGGCCATGTGCGGATGTTGCATGAATAGGATGCGGAAGGCGTCGAAGCGTTTGACGATGAACATCCATGGCGGTATGCGTGTTCATCTGCCTGCATCAGCTGGTCCAACATCGCGTTCCCCTGCATTTGATCAGCGCAATTCATACTGATCACGCTATCAGCGTACAATCTTCAATGATCGACCCACAGGAAACCCGCTTTACCGCTGAGAATGCCGTGCTCATCGGCCTTTCTACGGATAAGCAAACACCGGAGCAGGTGGAGGAATACCTGGCCGAGCTGGACTTTCTCGCCAATACCGCTGGCATCGTCACTGTAAAGCGCTTCACACAACGCCTCCACAGGCCGGACGGCAAGTTCCACATCGGTTCCGGAAAACTTGCGGAAGTGAAGGCTTGGATCGAGGACAAGGCGCCGGATGCCTGCGTGATCTTCGATGATGAGCTATCCCCCGCGCAGCAACGCAACCTGGAGAAGGAGCTTGAACGACCCGTGCTCGACCGCCCGCGCCTGATCCTGGACATCTTCGCCAGCCGGGCGCGTACCGCCAATGCCAAAACGCAGGTGGAACTCGCGCAGTACGAGTACATGCTGCCCCGCCTCACCAAGCTATGGACACACTTGGAGCGGCAGCGCGGTGGCACAGGCACACGCGGCGGAGCGGGTGAGAAGGAGATCGAGACGGACCGGCGCTTGGTACGCGACCGGATAAGCCTGCTGAAGAACCAGCTCAAGGACATCGATCGGCAGAAGCAGACCCAACGCGGCAACCGCGGAAAGCTGGTGCGCGTTGCACTGGTGGGCTACACCAACGTAGGTAAGAGCACGCTGATGAACGTGCTGAGCAAAAGCGACGTCTTTGCCGAGAACAAGCTCTTCGCTACGCTCGATACCACAGTACGTAAAGTGGTATTGGGCAACCTGCCCTTCCTCTTGAGCGACACCGTGGGTTTCATCCGCAAGCTGCCCCACCAGCTGATCGATAGCTTCAAGAGCACCTTGGACGAAACGCGCGAGGCCGACCTGTTGCTACACATCGTGGACATCAGCCATCCGCAGTTCGAGAGCCAGTACAACACCGTGCGGCAAACATTGGAAGAGATCGGTGCCGGCGGAAAACCGGTGATCGTCGTCTTCAACAAGATCGACGCATACAAACCCGCACCGCACGACCCGCACGACCTCGCGCCCAAGCGGGAGGACCAGTTCACCTTGGAGGAACTCGAGCGCACCTGGATGTCACGCATCACGCACAAGGACGCCGAAAGTGGGGAGGCCATCTTCATTTCCGCCACGCGGAAGGACAACATCGATGCACTGCGGAAGTTGATGTACGAGCGGGTGAAAGGCATCCATGTGGCCCGCTATCCGTATGAGAAGGACCTGCTTTTCACGGATCGGTGGGTGGTGGACGAGTGAGGTACGGTATCGAAGAAAGATGGAAATGCGGCCGTGCTCACTTCGAGCAGGGCCGAAGCATCAACGGATGTTGACGACATCGCCATGGCGAAGAAGCAAAAGACAAAGGGATCCAACGGTGCTGCATTCCTATGGAAGGCGTTCTTCGTCATTATCGGTGTCGGTATCCTCGTCCTGTTCACATTGATCACCTTGGTGCGCAAGGACTTCTTCGGCAAGTTGCCCACCACGGAGGAACTGGCTGCGTTGCGCAACGAGGAAGCCACGTTGATACTTGCTTCCGACGGCGCGGTGATCGGTAAGGTCTTCGCGCAGGACCGCACCAATGTGCATTGGAAGGACATACCGCCGCATGTGGTGGACGCGCTCGTTTCCACGGAAGACCAGCGCTTCTTCGAGCACGAGGGCGTGGATGCGTTCAGTTATGTGCGCGTGCTGGTCCGTACCGTGATCGCGCGGGACAGGAGCGGTGGCGGAGGAAGCACGATCTCGCAACAGCTCATCAAGAACCTCTATGGCCGCGAACAGCACGGTGCACTCACTGTTCCGGTGAACAAGATCAAGGAAGCCTTGGTGGCGCAGCGTTTGGAGAAGGTCTATTCCAAGGAGGATGTGATCACGCTCTACCTCAATTCCGTTCCGTTCGGCGAGAACATCTATGGCATCGAGTCGGCTTCGGAACGCTACTTCAGCAAGCCCGCCTCGAAGTTGAAGGTGGAGGAGGGCGCGGTGCTCGTGGGCATGCTGAAGGCGAACACGGGCTACAATCCGCGACTGCATCCCAAAGCGGCAAAGGGCAGGCGCGACCAAGTGCTGGCCCTGATGGCGAGCAACGGAAAGCTCACGGAAAAAGCGCGGGACAGCCTGCAAGCCCTTCCCTTGACCATCCGTTATGCTGGCATCGATGCACTGGACGGATACGGCTATTTCGATGCGCAGGTGGTGAGGCAGGCACGCAAGATCCTTGCGGAGGCGGGCAAGAAGAATGACAAGGCGTACGACATCGAGAAGGACGGGCTACGCATTTACACCACGCTGGACACGGCATTGCAGCAGGCGGGTTTGCGCGCCGTACAAAAGCAGCTTTCCGCCATGCAGCCCAAACTGGACCGTGAACTGCGCGGGCGCAACGCGCGAAAGAGCTGGGAAAAGCAGCAGGAAAAGCGAGCGGACGACGCATGGAAGGTCAATGAAAGTTCCGTGCGCGATGTATTCACTTGGGATGATGCCGCGCCGGACACCATGAGCTACCGCGACAGCTTGTGGCATTATCACAGCATGCTGCAGGCCGCATTCCTGATGGTGGAGCCGGGGACCGGAAAGGTGCGGGCATACAGCGGCGGCAATGACTTCCGGACCCTGCCGTTCGATCAAGTGGAAAGCCACAGGCCCATCGCCTCCACCATCAAACCGGTGATCTATGCCGCGGGATTACGCAAGGGCCTTGGACCATGCACGTACTTGAACAACGAGCGGAAGACCTACAGTGATTATGAAGGGTGGTCTCCAGAGAATTTCGACAAGGACACGATCGGCGGTCAGGTGGCGCTGTGGTATGCGTTGGCGCACTCCATGAACATCCCCACGGTGGATGTCTATTTCCGTACCGGTGTGGACACCATCCGCGACACGTTCAAAGCGCTGGGCCTGCCTACCGATGGTGTGGACAATCCATCGCTGGCGTTGGGTACCTCGGATATTTCACTGCGTGAGATCGTTGGGGCCTATTCTGCTTTTGCGAACGAAGGGCTGGTACGCCTTCCACAGATGATCGAGAAGATCACGGATGCTGGAGGCAAGGTGATCTATCAAGGCAAAATGGCCCCGGCGAAACGCGTGCTTGAGGAACAGGTCGCCGGAACCATAACGGCCATGCTACGGCGTGCGGTGGATCAAGGCACGGGCGCATCCATGCGATCGCGCTTCGGGGTGCGCAGTGCACTCGCCGGTAAAACAGGCACCTCGCAGGATTATGGCGATGCGTGGTTCCTTGCTTATACGCCGGGTCTGGTGGCAGGGACCTGGGTCGGTGCGCGCGACCCATCCGTGCATTTCGGCAGTGGACAGGGGACCGGTGCGCAGCTGGCGCTGCCGATCATCGGCGGCACACTAGCGGATGTGGAGCGATCGGTCACCATGCGTAAGCAATACCTGGTCTCATTTCCTACGGATAGCCTTGCCATGGACTGCGCGCCGCGGCGCAGTGGCGACCTGTTGGAACGGATGATCGAAGGCATCTTCAAGCCGAAGGATGAAGGGAAGGACGCGGAAAAGAAAGAGGAGGAAAAAGGGGAGGGCTTCTTCCGGCGTTGGTTCCCGAAGAAGGAATGATGGCCGGCAGCGAATGCGCTAAGCCATGCGTTTCCGGATCCAGCGGCCCATGGGATCTCGCAGGTACATGAAAGGCCGTTCCCAGAGGCGATAGACCAGCGTGGCAATGGCCACTATGGCGGATAGGAGCAAGGCATAGTGAAAGGCGCATTTCCACGCTACGGGATCGGGGACGCGATCGCCGAAGAGGTAGAGCATGGGCAGGTGGACCATGTAGATCGCATAAGTGATAAGGCTCAGGCCGCGCATGGGGCGCTGGAACACGCCGCCATTCTTCCAAGCGGAAAGGAGCGGAAGGAGCAACGCCACGGAGAACGGTTCGAGGCTGCCCAAGGCGAAGGTGGCAAAGCGCGGTGCAGCGTTGTAGCCGCGGGTGCAGTAGGTGAGCAGAAGGAACAAGCCAATGATCAACGCAGGCCAACGGGTGCGCCTCCGTGCGTTCGGCCAACCCCGCGCCAGCCAGGCCGCCAGCATGCCATAGCCCGGCGCATCCAGCCGCGTGATCACCAGCTTGTGTATCCAGAGCGCCCAAGTGGTTCCATCCACCACATGATGCGCAAGGGCGAAACGGGCCACGACCGGAAGAGCGATGAACAACACGCAAGCCAACAGGAAGGCATTTCTGCCACGCAGGCCGAAAAGGGCGATCGCGCTGAAGACGATCAAGGGGAAGAGCAGGTAGAACCATTCCTCGACCGCCAGCGACCAGGATTCCCAGAAGAAAAGGTCCAGCGGAACGTGGAAGTTCTGCATGAAGACCGCGTAGGCAGCGGTGGCGGTGCTGAGCATGCCCGGTGCGGCACCCACGGATACCAGAAGGATGTTCAGCAGCAGGAACAGGTAGTAGTTCGGAAGGGTGCGCAACCAACGGCGTTGCATGAAATCCCAGAAGCGCAGAGAGAACGGACCTGGCTTTGCCGAAGCGTCCAAGAGCAGTCCACCGATCAGATAGCCGCTGAGCACGAAGAACACGCCGACCCAATCGATGGAGGGAACGAGTGGAAAGCGCGGCCAATGATCCGCCACCAAATGGCTGGTGTGGGAGACCATCACCATCACGCCCGCCATGGCGCGCATCACGTCGAGGCCGAAGATCCGTCCACCAACGCGCAGGCCGCTCATCGGCTTAGGCGAATGCCTGCAGGTCGCAGAGTTTGCGGTACTGGCCTTCCGCCGCGAACAACTGCGCGTGCGTGCCGCGCTCGATGATGTGGCCGCGGTCCAGCACGATGATCTCGTCGCAATGCTGGATCGTGCTCAGGCGGTGCGCGATCACCAAGGAGGTGCGGTCCTTCATCAGCTTGAAGAGCGCGTCCTGCACCAGCCTTTCGCTTTCGGTGTCCAAGGCTGAAGTGGCCTCGTCCAGGATGAGGATCGCCGGGTCGCCGAGCACGGCACGCGCGATGGCGATGCGCTGTTTCTGCCCGCCGCTCAAGCGGTTCCCCGCGTCACCGATGCTGGTCTGGTATCCATTCGGCATGCGGACGATGAACTCGTGCGCATTGGCGATCTCGGCGGCGCGCTGGATGTCCGCCTCGGTGATGCCGGGCCTTCCGAAGGCGATGTTCGAGGCCACACTGTCGTTGAAAAGCAGGCTGTCCTGCGTCACGGTCCCCATCAAGCCGCGCAGGTCCTTGATACGTAGGTCGCGCAGGTCGCTACCGTCGATGGATACGGAGCCTTCTGTGACATCGAAGAAGCGAGGGAGCAGCCCCGCCAAGGTGGTCTTTCCACCGCCGCTGGTGCCCACCAAGGCCACGCTCTTTCCTTTCGGCACAGTGAGGTTGATGTTGTTCAGCACGGGCTTATCATCGTATGCGAAGCTCACGTTCTTGAACTCGATCCTGGATGTGAATGCGTTGATGGGCCGTGCATCCGCCTTTTCCACGACGGTATTCGGTGTTTCCAAAAGGTCGAACACGCGCTGTGCACTGGAGGAGCCACGCACGATGCCGGAATAGCCTTGGGAAAAGCCCTTGATCGGTGTGAGCAACTGGGAGAAGATGATGATGAAGCCGAGGAAGCTGTCGCCGCTGAGGCTGGCATCGGGGCCGAGCACCAATGTGCCGCCGAGGAAGGCGATCGCGGCCATCACCGCGGTGCCCAACGTCTCGCTCAACGGGGAGGCGACATCCTGCCGGTTCAGCATACTGATGCTGGAATGCATGAGCTGGTCGTTCTCTTTCTCGAAGCGTTGGCGCATGGCGTCCTCACCATTGAACGCTTTCACCACGCGCATGCCGGTGAGCGTTTCCTCCACGCGGCCCAACAGGTCAGCGCTTTTTTCCTGCACCAGCGTACTGCGGCGTTTCAAGCTTTTGCTGATGCGCGAAATGATGAGCCCGCTGATGGGCAGCAACAGCAGCGACCACAACGTGAGCTGCGGTGAGAGCGTCACCATGGTACCCAGGAACATGATCACGGCGATCGGTTCGCGGAACACCATTTCGATGGAATACATCACCGAATATTCAAGCACCTGCATGTCGTTGGTGACCAAGGAAAGCAGGTTGCCCTTGCGCTCGTCGTTGTGGTAGCGCAACGGAAGCTCCAGCATTTTGTCGAAGATCTTGGAACGCAGGTCCCGGATCATCCGGTTGCGGAAGGTGCAGATGGAGCGCACGGCCAAGTAGCGGAACACGTTCTTCAGCAGGAACATGACCACGACGGTGCTGCAGATGATGCCCAGCGCACCGATCTGGCCATGCAGCTCGATCAAGCGGGTCAGCGACCAATTGAAGCCCTGTTCCAAGGAGGCCTTGTCCCATGCGAGCACGGGTTTCACATGCTCCGCTTTCGTTTGTCCCAGCAATAGGCGCAGGAAAGGGATGAAGAGCAGCATGCTGGCCAAGTGGAACAACGTGGCCAAGAGGTTGAATACACCGTTCATCACCGCGTACCGGCGGTAGGGCCGGCCGAAACGCATGATGCGGAGGAAATTCTTCATGGAAAGCGCCAAAGGTATCGGGGGAAGGCCAACCGCAACGACGCTACGGCGCAATGGTTCCGCAATGAAAAGGACTGCCATGCTCAATATAAAGTCGCATTTCTTTTGCTAGGTAGTTGCGGTTCATTGAGGCACTTCTCCGTGTTCTCTGTGCCTCTGTGGTGGGGATCGCATTCTCCTCCGTCTATCTTCGCGCCATGGACAGCGTCCGACAGAACAAGGTGAACAGCCTGCTTCAGCACGAGATGGCGGAGGTGATACAAGGGCACAGCCGCGCGCTGCTCCCGGGGGGCCTCATCACCGTGACCGCGGTGCGCGTCAGCCCTGATCTGGGCCTGGCCAAAGTTTATCTCAGCCTTTTCCCGGTAAAGGACAAGAAGTCCGTGCTGGACATCGTGCGGAATATGGGTCCCAAATTGCGCGGTGAACTGGGGCACCGGGTGGGCAAGCAGTTGCGGATAGTGCCCGAGCTGGCTTTCTACATCGACGACTCGTTGGACAAGATCGAGGAGATCGACAACTTGTTGAAGCGGTAAGCATGCAGTACGACCCGGTGAAGCGCCGTCTCGGCGCGGTGTTCAACAGCACGCCGTTCCTGCGGAAAGTATTTTACCGGCTGCTCGATCTGCTGCTCCTGCGCGCATGGCACATCCACGAGGAGTTGCGCGTATGGGCGCAAGGCAAGCGCGACCGTGAGCTGGCCATCTATGACGCCGGCGCCGGCTTCGGTCAATACAGCTACTGGCTCAGCGGTCTGTCCCCGAAGTGGAGCATTACCGCCATCGATGTGAAAGAAGAACAGGTCGCTGACTGCAACGGATTTTTCCGGGCCATCGGCAGGGAACAGGTAAGGTTCGAAGTGGGCGACGTAACGGAATTCCAACGGCCGGAAGCCTTCGAACTCGTGGTGTGCGTGGACGTGATGGAGCACATCCTGGAGGACGAGGCCGCGCTTCGTTGCTATTCCAATTCGTTGAAGACCGGCGGCATGCTCATCATCAGCACGCCGAGCGACCAAGGTGGAAGTGACGTGCATGGAGAAGAAGAAGGCTCCTTCATTGAAGAACACGTGCGTGACGGCTACAACATCGACGACATACGTGCAAAGGCATTGCGCAACGGTTTCAGCAAAGTGGAGGCTCGTTACAGCTATGGTGCGCCTGGCAAGATCAGCTGGAAGCTGAGCATGAAATGGCCACTGCTGATGTTGCAGACCAGCAAATTGTTCTTCATCGTGCTGCCCTTGTATTATTTGGTGGCTTATCCGATCGCCTTCGTGCTGAACTGGGCCGATGTGCATACGACACACGCAACCGGCACGGGTTTGATCGTGAAGGCATGGAAGTGAGCGGTTGACCCCGGGTTCCGAACATTTGGCATTGTTGGCGTGTTATGCGCTGGAGGGATCCCCCTTTCTCTCCTTGAACATTGTCCATGACCATATTCCGTACTCTTTCCGTCACAACGACGCTTCTTTTTTTTGGTCTTGCCGTATCGGGCCAATATCAGCCCGTGGTGTTTGACCCTGCCACGAACCTGTTGGGCAACGGGCAACCGCTACCAGCTGAAAAGCAATGGAGCATTACCGGCCCGGTGTCTTCGGACATCGGCATCGTAGAGGCCCGTGTGTACGAGGATGCGGCGATGAAGCATTTGGCTACGACCGGCCGTTGGGAGCGGACGGAGCTAAGCGATGCTCCCACGTTCAACATCAACTTGGACCAAAAGCTGCGGGGTAATGACAAGTACACCGTGGTGCTGGGCTTCTATGGTAGCATAGGCCGCGAAGCTTCCGATACGTTGGCCGCTAGGCTCAGCACTTATATCGACGCCTATGTGGACCAGAGCGTTGATGTGAGTAGTAACCGTACACGGCTTACCAAACCCGTGGATCAGGTGATGGACGAGCTGAACATCATCGTTCGGCGCGGCGCCGACAACTACAGGAGCAGGTTGAACCAGCCCTTCCAAGGCTTTTCGCAATTGGTGCAAGACAAGTTGGACCGGCTGAACGATACGCGTCTTTCCGATGCGAAGTACATGTTCAAGAAGAAGGAGGATGAGGGCCAGCGGAGCCAGCGCATCGATATGGCGAACCACGAGATCGCATCGGTGAAGGCCATGCTCAATGCCGAGCTCCACTCATATCTGGACCGTGAAATGATGGTGTTGCGGGACCGCACCGTGCTCACCGACCAGACCACGGAGCACACGCCGAACACCATATCGCTGAACGTGGGCTACGGCGGTATCTACAACAGTGGCGACGCGAACGACCTGTCATACGGGCAAGCACCGTATGTCGGCATTTCTTTTCCGCTCGGGCGGCGCGCGTTCTCTTCGCGCTTTTGGTCGAACAGTTCCATTTCCTTGGGGGCATTCCTCCAGAATACGCAGGACACTGATGGATCAACGTTGACGGGCCCATTGATCGACAGGCCGATCTACCTCGGCTACGGCTATCGCGTTTTCCGCATGATCCGACTGAACGCGGGCGGCACGCTGGTACAGAAGGACATGCTCAACATCGATGGTGGCAAGTCGAGTTCGCTGGAAGTACGGCCGTTCTTGGGCGTGAGCATTGAGATCAACCTCTGGCTCGGTCTCGGCAAATGAGGAGGTCACTGTTGTTGCCGTTGTTGCTCATCGCCGTTTCGGCAATGGGCCAGCAAGACCAATTCAAGTGGCGTATCGCTGCACATACCGGCATCGATCGCTCCTTGAGCGACATCGAGAGTTCATACGCAGAGATCAATTGGGAGCGTTCGCGCAATTTCGGCTTCGAACTTTCTAAAACCCTCGGCTATGGCGTTTCCCTCGGGCTGGGCGTGGAGAATGCGCAGCTTTCGGGCTATGATGTGCTTACCGGAAGAAAGGACCGAGCATTGAATTTCCTGTCCAAGTTGAACACGGCACAACTGGAACTGGCGTTCCGAATGGACAACGGCAAGTTGTTGAAATACGATGCACGCTTTGCGCCGTTCATTACCGTCGGAGTAGGGGTGGGTAAGTACAATGTTTTCGGCGATCTTTACTCCGCCAGCGGTTCGCGCTATTATTACTGGGATGATGGCACCATCCGCGATCAGGCCGAAGGCGGAAGCAACGCTGCCATCGCGAATGAGATCACTACCGACGGTGATTTTGAAACGCGCCTTTCCAAATTGGCCACCGAGGCTAATAAACCCAGTGACCGGAACTTCATTTTCATCCCGGCGCGTATCGGCCTGAAGTGGCGCATCTGCGACCGCATGGCGGCCGAACTGTATTACGGTTTCAATTGGACGTTCACGGATTGGATCGATGACGTGCATGATGCTTATCCTGCCAGGGCGACCGGGCTGTTGGCATACATCAGCAACCCGACGGGGCGCAGCGGCCAGCGGGGCGACCCGGGCACCGACGACAAGTACCAGTCCATCGGCATCAACGTGGCTTATTATTTCGGAAGGAGGTCAACGAGCTACCGTATGACCCCCGTCTATGTGGACGATCGTTCGCTTCCACCGCCGCCACCGCCCTTTGTGCCGTTGGCCCCTAAACCTGCGCCCAAGGCAGTGTCAGCACCGGTCACGAAGAATGTGGTGATCAATGTGGAACACATCACGGTAGGTTCGTTCACCGTGGATTCGCTGGTCGTAGGCACACTGGTGCAGCGTGCCCGGACTTCCGTGGACACCACGAAGCAGTATTCCATCCGGAAGGCAAAATTGGATAGCCTGCTGGCGAACGATAGTATCCGCATGGCATCCGGCATGGATAGCTTGGAAGTATTGAGGACCACGAAGCCGGATAGCTTGCGGGCCCCGTTGAAGCTGGATACGCTCACACTGTTGCAGAGCGATACGTTGCAACCCTTGGAACTCGACAGCCTGCACCTCAACAAGCTGGATAGTCTGCGTGCACCGTTGGATCAGGATACCACCACCATGTTGCTTAACGACACGTTGCACCGTTCCGGATCGGATACCGTACGCGCCGCCAAGTTGGACAGCATGCGCGACCAGGTGAAGCGGGACACTGTCCTCACCGTGCCTGCCGATACATTGGAACGCCAACGGACGGACAGCATTGGACGGACCGTGCCGAAGAGCCGGATAGTCCCGGTACCGGTTATTCCATCCGTGCCGGATACCGTGTACCGCAATGCGCCGGACAGCTTGGGCCAAGGTGGTACGAAGCGTTCCCCGGCGGGTGATCAAGTGGTGACGACGGTGGCAACACCTGCTCCGGTGATCATTCATGACACGGTCCGTGTTCCGGAAAAGCAAGTCGGGGATGGGCGCGTTGATACCGTCTATGTGGATCGCCCGGTTACGGAGACCAGGTTCCAACAACAGCCAGCGATCATCGTGCAACAACCGGCCTATCCCCAGCAGGAGGTGCGCACGAGGGACCGCACGGTTCCCATCCCCGTACCGGTGATCGTGACGAAGAAAGAGACCGTGAAGGAAATGGTGCAGTACCCGGCACTTCAGGACAGCCTGCGCAAAATGCAGGTGGAGAATGAACGGCTGCGGAATGTCGCCGACAGCTTGCGGACCATCAAGACCGGTGGGTCTGCAATGGGCACCGCAGCGATGCCACCGGGCATCCGGGCCGAAGATTATGCCGGGATCCTTACCGACCTACAAGCCGATCGCATCGCTACGCTGGAGCGTTACATCCAAGTAATGGACAACACTACGGCCACCGGGAAGACGGATTCCTTGAAACAGCGCATTGCCGAGATGGACAAGGAATTAAAAGCGCTGAAGTCATCTCAGAAGTCATCGAAGGATAGCACAGGAAATGCGGTTTTTACCGGCATGGAAAAGACCATGTTGGACACGGTCGTATTCGCCACCGGTAGTAGCAGTGTCGGGAATGCCGCACGCGTGCAACTACTGAAAAGTGGAAAGCGTTTGGTCGCGGCCAAGGTGGAACACATCCTGATCACCGGCCAAACTGACCGCTCCGGGAATGCTGCATTGAACCTGCGCTTGTCGCAGCAACGCGCCGATGCCGTGAAGCGCGTGCTTGTCGAGGCCGGTGTGCCCATTGGCGCGATCACGGCGAAAGGGCTGGGACAGAAACTCGCGCAGCACGATAATGACGCAAGTGAACGCGTTGTGGTGGTGCAGGCGGTGATGCCTTAGGAGTATTCCGGGGAACACAAAAAGTGCAAGGCCCGTGGTCACACCGTCTTCCTGCATGGTTCTGCCGGTGTCTCCTCGCCTTTCACAGTGCCTCCGTAACGCTGTGGTGTAAAATACCCCCGGCTCCGCCCCCCGGCCTTTACTTTGAGGCGTGAATCTGCCGCTACTCTTCGCCCGTCGCTACCTGCTTGCCAAACGTGGCCGCAATGCGGTGAACATCATCACGATCATCAGCATCGTTGTGGTGGCGGTTGTCACGGCCGCCATGGTGGTGGTGCTCAGCACGCTGAACGGCATCTCGCATTTGGTGGATACGCTGTATAGTCCGTTCGATCAGGACATCACCATCAGCGCGGTGGAAGGCAAGACATTCTTCCGCGACAGCTTGGAGCGGAATGCCTTGGAAGCATTGCCCGGCGTAGCTCAGGCCAGTTGGGTGATCGAAGAGAACGTCCTGCTGCGCTCCGGCGATCGTCAGGCCGTTGCCACGATGAAGGGCGTGGAGCCACAATACATCGCCATGAGCGGGCTGGCGGACCGCATGTACGCCGGCGAACCGGAGCTGGAGAGCAAGAACGGCCCGGTGGTACTCTTGGGCGCGGCGTTGAAGGACGAACTACAAGCCACGGCGGATGAGCGCTTCATGCGACCGCTGGAGGTGGCCGCACTCATCCGCGGAGGTAAACAGGGTGCTTTGGGCCGTGCGTCGTTCGAGCAGCGTGATGTGGTGGTGGCCGGTGCGTTCACCATCAACCTGGAGTTCGATTCGAAATACATGCTGGTCTCTTTGCCATTAGCGACTGAATTGCTGCACTACGGCAACGAGGTGAATGCCTTGGAGCTGCGTGCAATGCCCGGTACGGACCTGGACAAGCTGGCGGATGCTGTGCGGAAGATCGCGGGCCCGGCCTTTCAAGTAAAGACGCGCTACCAGAAGAATGCCTTGATGTACCGGACCAACGAAACGGAGAAGTGGTTCACGTTCCTGGTCCTCGCGTTCATCGGCCTCATCGGTGCGTTCAACATCATCGCATCGCTGACGTTGATGATGATCGAGAAGCGACAGGATATGCGCACGCTTTCCGGCATGGGCGCCACGGAGGGATTCGTGCGGCAAGTATTCTTCACCGAAGGCTTGTTGATCGTATTGACCGGTACGGTGGCCGGTCTATTGGCCGGCCTCGGTCTTTGCCTGCTGCAGCAATGGACAGGCTTGGTAGCACTCCAGGATTCCGTGGTGGAGAGCTATCCGGTGGAAGTGATGTGGACGGACCTGCTGATGATCTTCGCTGCGATGATCACCATTGGAGGTTTGGCGGCTTGGGTGCCGCTGCGCAGCTTGAGCCGCAGGTACTTGGCCGGCGGTTAGCAAAGGGCCGCAGAGGCGCTGAGGCGCGGAGAAATGCTTAGGTATATGCCGCGAAGGCGCAGAGAAGTGTGGATGATCTGCATAGTTGTTGAACTGAAAGGCCCCGAAGCGGATACTGGAGCACCCTCCAGTTCTTGCCTTCTCTGCGTCTCTGCGCCTCTGCGGCGAACGCGCACAAGCTCACTTCAGTGACCTCTTCTTCTTGAAGAACGCCTTCATAAGGTCCGCGCAGGCCGGTTCCAGAACACCGCCGGTTACTTGGGTCTTGGGGTGCAGCAGCATGCTGCCCACGCGGCGATAGCCGGCCTTTTCATCGAACGCACCGAAGACGATGCGGCCAATATGGCCCCAGTTCAATGCACCGGCGCACATTACGCAGGGTTCCACGGTAACATAGAGCGTACAATCGTGCAGGTATTTTCCACCGATGAATTCAGCGGCTGCAGTGATGGCCTGCATTTCGGCATGTGCCGTTACATCGTTGAGGCGCTCGGTAAGGTTATGGCCGCGTGCGATGATGCGGTCCTGGGCAACGATCACCGCTCCGATGGGTACCTCGTCCACTGCGAAGGCCTGCTCCGCCTCGCGGAGAGCGTGCCGCATCCAATGTTCGTCGTCGTGCGGTTTCAGCAGTGGTTCCGACATCATGCGCTGACTTTATCGAGCTGCGATCCGGCCGCTCCGATGACATTTTCCACACCGGCCTTGATGTCCTTGATGTTCAACTGGGTGGTGACCTTATCGCGCCAAACGTTCTTCTCAACGGTGCAGAGCACGCTGAACGGTTCTCCGGAACGTAACAGATCGAAATGTTCCCCTTGGCGGAAGGCGATAGCGTCCAATACAACACCGGGGTTGCGCGGATCGCACAGTTGGAATTTCAGGTGATCACCGCTGTTGCCCAACAGACGGACATCTTTCGCCGGCAAGCCACGCAGCAGGAATACGGGTTTCATGTTCGCGGGACCGAAAGGTTCCATGCCTTCCAAACCACGCTCCAGTGTTTTGATGTCCGTTAGTTCGATCTCCAGGTCCACATCCTCCTCCGGCGTGCGTTGGGAAGGGAGGAGCCGTTCCCGCACGACTTCCTCGAAACGATCGCGGAACGCCGCGAGGTTCTCCGTTCTCATGGTGAGCCCGGCGGCATACATGTGGCCGCCGAATTGTTCCAGCAGATCGCTGCATGCACCGATGGCGTCGTGTACGTTGAAGCCTTTCACGCTGCGTGCGCTGCCGCTTACCTTACCGTTGCTTTCCGTAAGCACGATGGTGGGTCGATAGTGCCGCTCGATGAGCCGCGATGCCACGATACCCACCACGCCCTTGTGCCAAGTCGGGTTGTACACCACGGTGCTCCAGGAATCCTGCAACGATGGATCCGTGCTGAAAAGTTCAAGGGCTTCTTCCGTGATCGCCCGGTCAAGGTCCTGGCGCGCGGAGTTGTTCCCATCGATACGCTTGCCGATGTTCTCCGCTTCGTTCGCGCTTTTCGCGAGCAACAGCTCCACGGCCTGCTGGCCATGTTCGATGCGGCCCGCGGCATTGATGCGCGGGCCCAGCACGAACACGAGATCGGAGATGGTGAGCTTACGGTCGAAATTGCTCATGCCCAGCAACGCCTTGATGCCGGGCCGTGGCTCTTGTTCATTCATGCGTTTCAGGCCGAAATGCGCCAGAATGCGGTTCTCTCCGTCCACCGGAACGATGTCGCAACCGATGCTCACCGCAACGAGGTCCAGCAGGTCCGTGATCTCTGCGAACGGCATGTCGTTGTGCTGCGCGAAGCCCTGCATCAATTTAAAACCGATGCCACAACCACTGAGTTCCTTGAAAGGGTAATCACAATCCGCGCGCTTCGGGTCGAGAACGGCCACCGCAGCGGGGATCTGTTCGCCCGGCAGGTGGTGATCGCAAATGATGAAGTCGATGCCGAGGCTCGTGGCGTACTCGACTTTGTCGATGGACTTGATGCCACAGTCCAGCGCGATGATGAGCTTCACGCCCAAAGCCGCCGCACGGTCGATGCCCAGCGTGGAGATGCCGTAGCCTTCCGCATACCGGTCCGGGATGTAGTGCGTGATGGTACCGGTGCAGCGCGACAGTACACTGTAGACCAACGCGACGGAAGTGGTGCCGTCCACATCATAATCGCCATACACCATGATCGGCTGCTTTTCGCGCAGCGCTTCCTCAATGCGTTCAACGGCGCGGTCCATGTCCTTCATCAGGAAAGGATCGTGCAGTTGTTGCAGCGCGGGGTGATAGAATGCCTTGGCTTCCTCTGGGGAAGTAATGCCGCGTTGAGCGAGCAGCGTGGCGAGCGCGGGTGCGCTTCGGGCATGCGTCAGTGCCTGCACCACCTGCGCGTTAGGGGCGGGTTTCAGTCTCCAGCGCTTGTCCATGGGTGCAAGGTATCCAAAGGGTTGCCCATTACGAAGAGGATGAGTAAAGCGTTGTCTTCACCATGAAGCGTTTTCTACCACGAAGCTCACGATGTCGGATCCGGTTGATCACTAGCAACGCAACGGGCACCGGGACCGTCCTTGTATCCTTTTGAGCTCTTAGTGTCCCCGATGGTGGTTCCTATTCCGCGAGCAACGCCGCTTTCGCTACCGGTAATTCGGCTGCGGCCTTGTCGCCTAACTTCGGGATCCGCGGATCCATCGCTTGCAGCGTTTCCACTACGGCACGGCATACGATAGCACGCGAGACCCATTGATCGTCCGAAGGCACCACGTACCAAGGTGCTTGGGGTGTTGCGGTGGCACTGATGGCCGCTTCGTAGGCATCCATGTAAGCGTCCCAGTGCGCCCGCTCTTTCACGTCGCCCATGCTGAATTTCCAGTTCTTTTGAGGGTCTTCTATGCGTTCCAGGAAGCGTTCCTTCTGCGCTGCGCGGCCCATGTGCAAGTGGAACTTCAGGATGGTGGTGCCTTGGCGCGCCAAGTGCTCCTCGAAATGGCGGATACTGGTGTAACGCCCGTCCCAGAATTCCGCATCGGCGTCCTTCACGGCGTTGATGCCGGGTATATGCTGGCCCAGCAGATATTCCGGATGCACTTTTACCACCAGCACTTCTTCGTAGTGGCTCCGGTTGTGCACGCCGATCATGCCTTTGGCAGGTGCGGCCTTGGCATGGCGCCAAAGGAAATCGTGATCCAATTCCTCCGTGCTCGGCGACTTGAAGCTGGTGACGCTGCAGCCTTGGGGGTTCACACCTTGCAGCACGCGCTCGATGCAGCTGTCCTTGCCGCCCGCGTCCATGGCT
The DNA here is from genome assembly GCA_016719225.1 of Flavobacteriales bacterium. GTDB lineage: Bacteria > Bacteroidota > Bacteroidia > Flavobacteriales_F > PHOS-HE28 > PHOS-HE28. Next base: position 270,596 of record JADKAN010000002.1, read on the forward strand.
TGGAAGATCAACAACAGCGAATGGCGGTCCTGCGCATATAGTTTCTCCTGCAGTTTGCCGATCTGTTCCGCATCGTTCTCCACGGACTTTTTCAATTCATCCTTGTCGACATCGTTCTTCGATCCGGTATCGTGTTTTTTCAGACTGAAGTTCCGGCCATCCGTAATGCGATGATCAGCGAGGTCGAAGAGGTTTTTCATTTGGGGAGGAATGGGGAGCGAAGTTCGGAAGGGCTGCGCCAACTGGCAACGCGGATCAGCGCATCATGGAATGAAAAAGGCCCCCCTGTCGGAAGGCCTTTTCCCGTAATGGATCTTCAGTTCAATGCGCCACGCTGAATGCACGCGCGGTGCCCACGGACGTTGCCGTGCGCAAGCGATAGCTGTACATCCCGTTGCCCAAGGTGCGCGTGTTCAATTCCAAGAGCGCATTCGGCGCAGCCGCTTGCGTGATCACCAACCGGCCCATGGCGTCGAACACCTCCAAGGTGGCTGCTTCCTTCAGCGCGCTCACGGGAATGTTGAGCAGGCCGTCAGCGGGAACAGGATAAGCTTGGCCCAATGAACCGATGGCGTTGTCGAACTCTTGAACGCTTACCGTTCCGTAGAACCAATCGTGGCTCAGTTGGATCATTTGGCGGCCCACCGCGGCATTGCTCATCTGCTCGGGACCCACACCGAAGTACACCACTTTGAAATTGTCCGTTTGGCCACGGATGCCACCGATGGTGGAACCGGCGTTGTAGGTAAGGATGCTGGTGGCTGGTGCGATCGGAGTGATCTGGTCAGGGTAGGTATTCCCTCCGAAAACGTTAGCAATGCTGGAGTTGGGCACGGTGCCGAAAACAGCATCCGCATCGGTGAAATTCGCCGTGTTGCTGGACGATGAACCATCAGCAACGAAGTTGGCCAACATGTGGCTGTGGAAGAACGCTTGTGTGGCAGCTGTACCGTAAGCGCCCACAGCGCCACTTTGGTCCCAACCGACGTCCTGGCCGGCAATGAAAAGGTTGCCTCCATTGTCCATGAACGTAGTGAGCCAAGCCACTTCATCGTCCGTGAGGCTGGGGAAAGTCCAGCTGACGTTGCGGTAGATGTTGAGCACATCGTTGAGTGCATCGGCTTCGGCAAACTTCAGGAACACGTCCTTGGAGACCTTGGCATACGCCGTTTCCCAGGATTGCGTCATGGCAGTGGTATAGAGGGCATCCCAAGGTTCAGCCTGTGGATTGGTAACAATGAGGTCGTGCACGCCGCTGATCACATGCAGGTCCTGCTGCAGCACGGGCGCCATCGGGTATTCCGCGGAAGCGATAGTGAGCATGTAATTGCCGACGCCGGCTGCTGCGTCCGGAGTAATGTTCACCGCGATCTGGGCGGTGGCGGCATTGGAAAGGCTTGTGGTCGTTCCACTGGCGATCGTATTTCCGTCCAACTCCAAGGCAGTTGCCCAGCTGGCCGGTGCATCCAAAGCGGTCAAGCTTACAATGTATTCGCCATCAGCGCCCAAGGCATTGGTCACACTGGCGTTGAACGTGTTCGCCACGGCGTTCGCGCCGCTGCGGTAGGGAGCGGCGTCCTGTACCAAGGAACCGATGACCAAGGTGGTACCATCGACCGCTGGCACGGTGCGAGCTTGATAGACATCCGCTTGCACCTCGCTAACGAAGGCGGTAACCTCGCAGTTGTCGATGTTCCATGTGGCAGGCACGGCCAAGGTGTAGGTACGGTCCACGGTGGTGCCTGCGGTGGTGGTGGTCACGGATTCCCCCCAGATGTCGGTGAGGTAGGTGCGCAGCACATGGGTGTGGTCATAGTTGGAACCGCCACCGGATTGATAGCCGAAGATGTGGTTCTCGGTCAGCAGCACACCGATGCGGTCTTCACCGCCGGGGCTATCCGCCGTGTAATGCAACTGCACGTGCACGGTGAGGATTTGCGACCCGGCATCGTAGCTGCTTTCCATACCAAGGTTCACTGGGCTTGGCAGGGCCAGAACCTCGTCCATGGCAGCCGCCCAAGAACCTCTGCCCATAACACTTACACCATTGTAGGGCCTCCGGTTAACCACGCCCATGGGATAACCGGACGGGTTGTAAAAATTATCCAGCGCTGTCCCGAATGTTGTTTGGAATTCAGGTGTCGAATAGATGCCGGCATGAACGCCCACTAAGGAAACGAGGCCGGGATGCGCTGCAGCAACGGAGGCCATTATCGTGTGCCCATCAGGACAATTCACGCAGTTGACACCGGTAAAATCCTCCAGAAAGCCTGTGCGTAATTCGGCATCGGTGCCCACCAAGGATTGGCCAAAAGCCAGAGAAGGGAGCAACAGGGTTAGAGCGAAGAGTTTTTTCATGGGTTCGATTTTGCAAGCTGCAAGGTAAGTAGGGTATGTTCATTGATCTCAGCCTATTCGCACCGACCATTGGAAGGCTTTTGATCCACACCGATAGAAGGGAGAACAAAGGATCTTTTTCGGGTCGGATCCCATTTTAAAAGCTAACGGAATAGGTCCCTCATGATGAGCGATTTGTAGTGCCTTGTACAAGAGGAAGCCGAACTGACCCTCCTTCCTAAATAAACCTACATTCGCCGCCCTTCAACTTCGATCATGTCCACCACTCGCTTCCTATTTTCATTGCCTATCGTGGCCTTACTGCTTTCCAGCGGTTGTGCTTCCGTGCTTAACAGCGGCAAGCAATCCCTGCAAGTGGAGAGCACGCCCAGCGGGGCAACGGTGTACGAGAACGGGGCCGAAGTGGGCACTACGCCCTACACCTATACCTATGACAAACCCAGCGGCGACAAAGTGGCGTTGGAACTGCGCAAGGAGGGCATGGACCCGGTGGCCTTCGAGCTGCGCCCCACGGTGAAGAATTCGGTGATGCTGGTGGATGCGTTGTTGCTGGGCATCCCGTACATCGTGGACGACAGTAGCAACAAGCTGTACAGTTTCCCGGCGCAAGGCATGCGCAAGAATCTGTATAAAGCGGTCGCGAAGGACCGGCAGCAGTTCGATCTGCCCGTTACCGTGCTGGAGAACAGCTTGGGGAGCAAGGCCAAGGTCGGGGTACTGGGTGCGCATCCGCTCACGGTGGACAGCAAGGAGCTGGGTGACCTGCGCTATCCGGAAAGCGCCACCGCCGCCATTCTGCGGGGCATGAACAACACCAATGTGTCCGCGCATAGTGTACGCTTAGGCACGCAGAAAGGTGATGAGGACGCCCAACGTGCGAAGCTGGTACTGCGCCCGTTGCTGAAAAAAGTGGATATGCAGCTTACGGAAAAGGGCAGCCGGGCGTATGGCAACGTGCATCTGGAGTTCGACTGGCGTTTCTTCAGCGGTATCGACAAGGACAGCCTGCTGTTCACCATGACCAAAGCCACGGACTGGCCGGTGTACGATGCCCGTGCGCGTGACGTGTTCACGGATGCTTTGCAAGATGCCGCCCGCCAGTTGTTGGACGAGGACGGATTGTACGACCGGATAAGCGCGGTGTATTCCAGCGGCTTGGTGCGCTCCAAGGGCGAGAACCTGAAGCTGGCCAACCCGTCCCCGATCGTTTTCGCTGACCGGCGCAGTATGATCCCTTCGTTGGTGAAGGGCGTGGTAACGGTGGAGGTGAAGGATGGGCACGGCAGTGGCTTCCTGATCACGCGGGACGGTTACATCCTCACCAACGCGCACGTGGTGGGCAACGAAGCCTTGGTGAAAGTGCGGTTCGAGCAGGGCTTCACGCTGGACGGCCAAGTGGTGAAAGTGAACAAGGATTTCGACGTGGCCCTGGTGAAAGTGGCAGGCAACGACCTAACTGCATTGAGCATCGGCGATGACGAGGCCGTGCAGCTCGGTGAGGAGCTCTTCGCCATCGGCACACCGTTGGACGAGCAGTTGGGCCAGTCCGTGACGCGCGGCATCATGAGCGGCCGGCGTGAGATCGATGGACGCAAATACCTGCAGACCGATGTGAGCATCAACCCCGGCAACAGCGGCGGTCCGTTGATCGATAGCGACGGAAAAGTGGTCGGCATCGCCACGATGAAGGTGAAAGCCACCGGCGTGGAAGGCATCGGTTTCGGGGTGCCGATCAGCACCGCGTTGGAGATGTTGAACATCGAATTCACGAAGTGATGCGGAAGGCCACTTTGCTCCTGGTGCTGCTGGCCCCGCCGATCTCGGCGTTGCGTGCGCAGAACACGGCGTTCCGGTACATCGTGGGCGAAATGCACATGGTGTACGACCAGCCCGTTTTCGGCAACTACTGCATGGGCCTCGGCTTGGACCGCTCCTTTAACGACCGGCTCACCGTGGGCTTCGACGTGGCCTACGATATCGGCGGATTATTGCGCGCCACGGGCAAGGAAGTAATGGTGACCAGTGGTGGCGTAACGGCCAATTATTTGCTCACACCGAAGCTATTGAGCTTGAACTACCATACGGAATACGCATTGGCGGACAATGATGCCACGCACGTTTATATCGGCACGTTCATCGGGCTTAGGCACGTGTCACAGAGCTGGGTCAATGATGGCTACAACTACAATCCGAGCGGCGCCATCGTATCCTTTCCGGACGTGGCCACAGGATCGGAATGGCTGGTGCCGATAGGGTTGCGTACTGGCGTAAGGGGTCCGGTGGACGAGGGCTTTCTGGACCTTTATGCACAGCTGGGTTATCAGGTCGGCGGGGGAAAGGATCTCTTTGTCCGCTATCCGGCACTGTTGAAAGTGGAATACACGCAAACCGCCTCGCTGGCCTTTTCGATGGGCTTGGCGTATGGCTTCGGATGGTGATGAGCCAATTAAAAATGATGATCAATGAGTTCAGGACTTTTATGGCAGTGGTCTTGTTGACCTTGGCCACCAGTGTGTTCGGCCAGGCCAGTGGTTTCAATTTCACTTTGGAATTCGGGCACCACTTGGTGGAACAGGATCCGCCGGAAAGCTTCGGCAACGCCAGCGCGTTGGGCTTGGCGTACCAACAAGATCTCAGTACGCGCTTCGGCTTGGGACTGGACGTTTTCTGGGGTTTTGAGACCAAGGAAACAAAGTCGGTCGAAGCGATCTACAGTGCGAAGTATTTCTTTTCGGACAACAGCTACACGGCTCCCTACATCGGCTCCTTCATCGGTGTACAGAAGTTGAAGACCTCGTTCACGGAGTACGTGCCTTCCACCAGCGGTGCATATGCCACCAGCCGGAATGTCGAAGCGAAGAGACTGCAGGTGCCTATTGGCCTTCGTGCCGGACTGCGCGGCGGACTCGATGGCTATTTCGGTGAGTTGTTCGTGCAAGCGGGCTACGCCATCGGCAACGGGAACTACTATCGCGCGGAGGGCAAGCAGGTGAAAAGCAGCCCGCTCTTTTTCGGCCTGGGCTTCAGCTTTTTGGGCTTCGGCTGGGATCACTGAACCGATCACCGTTCCGTCCAGATCGTCTGGGCGACGGTGGCTCCGACAGCCTGCAGGCTTTCCTTGTCGATGTTCGCCAGGTTGTCCGCATGCGTGTGCCATGTGGAAGGAAAGCCACCGGTGAGCGGGTTGTACGCAATGATGTCGATGCTCGGGATGTGCATGTTCTCGTTCACGTACACATGGTCGTCCACGCCCACGAAATTGCGCGTTTCGCTGAGGAAGCGGTCGCCATGACCCGCTGCCACTGCGGCCTTCCACACCTTGTTCACGATGCCGGAAGCATAGCGCATGCTGTACCCCTCACGTGGGAATACGGCATCCTTTGATCCCACCATGTCCAACAGGATACCGAAGCGCGCTTTGTAGTTCGGCACATGCGGGTTCTTGGTCCAGTACTGCGTGCCCAAGCACCACGTCTCCTCGGAGTCGCGTTGATCCCCGCCCATGGCTTCGCGCGGTGCGCCCATGTCCTCCACATCGTTGAAGAAGATATCGATGCCGGGTTGCGTAGGAGCTTTCGCGAGCATGCGTGCGATCTCCAATAGCACGCCCGTGCCGCTGCCGGCGTCGTTCGCGCCGTCGATCGGCTCGTTGCGGCGCACGGAATCCTGATCGGCGAAGGGCCGCGAATCCCAGTGTGTAAAGAGCAATACGCGGTCTTTCTTGTCCGGCTGCCAACTGGCGATGATGTTGCGCATGGGTATCTTCTGGCCGCTGTAGATCGTGACCATCGCGTTCTGCTCGATCACCGTGGCGCCATAGCTCTTCAGCTTCTCCACCATCCAATCGCCGCAGGCCTTATGCGCTGCGCTGCCGGGTACGCGCGGCCCGAAAGCGACCTGCTTCGCCACATAGGTGTAAGCGCTATCACCATTGAAGAACGGCACGGGTGGAAGCGCAGGGAGGCTCGGCTCCACGGTCGTGCTGGTCGGGGAGGTCTCCGGTTGGCAAGCAGAAAGGCAAAGGGCGATCAGGCCAAGACCGAGGATGCGTTGGGAAAAGCATTGCATGGGCCAAAGATCGGCAGGATAGATCAACCGCAACGACGCGGCGACGCAACGAAATGCGCAGCGCCTTTTTCCCGACACTGGATGGACTTCCGTTGCGGAACCGTTGCGCCGTTGCGTCGTTGCGTAAAAAACTCACGCTCTCTCCCACACCGGTCCGTCCTTAGTGTCCTTCACCGTAACACCCAGTTCGGTAAGTTTATCGCGGATCAGGTCACCAGCGGCATAGTCCTTTCGGTTCTTCGCGTCGGCACGCATGGTGAGCAATACGTTCATCAGTCCGGAGCTGAGGTCATCCCCGGCTTTTGCTTCGGCCTCCGGCTGCAGACCGAGTACGGCAAAGAGCATATCGTTAAAGAGCTTCCGCAGCTGATAGATGTCCGCTTGTGAAAGCGCCACGTTGCCATCGTTCGCACCGTTGATCGCCCTTGATCCATCGAACAGGTGTGCGATCATCACGGGCGAATTCAGGTCGTCGTTCATGGCGTCGTTGCAGGCCTTCACCAGCGCGTCCACATCGAAAGCGGTGCCTTCCGTTCCGGGCTTCAATTTGGCCAGGATGCCGTTCGCGGCCATCAGGCGTTGTAGGCCTTTTTCAGCGGCCTGCAGTGCGGCGTTGCTGAAATCCAACGTGCTCGCATAGTGGCATTGCAACATGAAAAAGCGAACGGTCATGGGCGAGTAGCCCCGCTCCAGTAACTTGTGGTTCCCGGTGACGAGCTCTTCCGGCGTGAAGCCGTTGCCCTCGCTCTTGGCCATCTTCCGGCCTTCCACGGTGAGCATGTTGCCGTGCATCCAATAGTGCACTGGTGCCACGCCATCGGCAGCAACGCTCTGTGCGATCTCGCATTCGTGGTGCGGGAATTTCAGGTCCATGCCACCGCCGTGGATATCGAAGGTGTGGCCGAGGTATTTCGTGCTCATCACACTGCACTCCAAATGCCAGCCGGGGAAGCCTTCACCCCAAGGGGAAGGCCAGTGCATCAGGTGGCCTTTTTCTGCCTTCTTCCAAAGCGCGAAATCCAGCGGACTGCGTTTTTCCTCCTGTCCCTCAGTGCCGCGTGTATTGGATAATTGGTCCTCGGTCTTCCGGCCGCTCAGCTTCCCATAGTCATGCGTTCGCGCATACTTCGGTACATCGAAATACACCGATCCGTTCACGGCATAGGCATATCCGTTGGCGATGATGCGTTCGATCATCACGATCTGCTCGATGAGGTGTGCTGTGGCGGTGGGTTCGATGCTCGGCGGCAGGATGTTGAACAGCCGCATCACGTCGTGGAAGCCGTTTGTGTACTTCTGCACGATCTCCATCGGCTCCAGCCGCTCCATGCGTGCGCGCTTCGCGATCTTGTCCTCGCCGGCATCCACATCATCCACCAAATGCCCTACATCGGTGATGTTGCGCACGTAACGGACCTTGTATCCCAGGTAGGAAAGCCAGCGGAAGAGGATGTCGAACGTGAGGAAGGTGCGCACGTTGCCGAGGTGCACGTCGCTGTAAACGGTGGGGCCGCAGACGTAGAGACCCACATGCGGAGGATCGATCGGGATGAAGGCTTCCTTCTTGCGCGAAAGCGTGTTGAAGATCTGGAAGGGATGGTCTTGCACGTTGGCCATGGCCGCAAAGTAACGGGGTGCGGGACGTTTTTTTGGAGCGGGGGGCCGGACCGGTCATCACCGTAAGCTGCGGGAGTGATCGGTGCGGTCAACATCACCCGCTCATCCCATCACCTTCGTCTCGTGGATACCACCACTTTCCAAGAACTTTTGAACGGTGAGGATGGCTTTCAGGTGCGGGTCCACCAACGCCGAGCCGCGGAGCTTCTCCCGGAAGCCTTCTGGCAGCAACACCACATTGCTACCAAGCTCGTCCAAGCGCGCCTTCAACTTACCCGCATTATCCAAGAGCGCGACCTCCTCGTGCTCCACATCATGCAGCAGGCTGTGTAACTCGTGATACGCCGCCCGTCCTTCCGATGAAAGAATGTGTGTGGAGAAAAGCAGGCCCTTGGCCATCAGGTGATCGTGCATCGGTCCGCTCTTGAACGTGCCGAAATCCGGAATACTCCGGTTCATGTGGATACGCAGTTCGGCTAAGGAATCCGGACGGTCCACTGGAAAGAGCGATAGCGCGAAGGCCTGGGGTGCGGACATAGGCACGGGGTCGGTCACATGTGTCAGGAAGAGCCGCATCACCAGATGGTGATTGTCGCGCCCGGCAACTACTTTGCTATAGTCCAAGGAGATAGCGCCGTTGAAGCAGAGGTGATAGATGGTGTAGCACAACATCGCTTCGCCAGAGGAGAAGAGCGGATGGTGCAGGTAGTGATAGGTATGTGGTCCGATGCGGTCCATGGGAGTGCTTTCCCATGGATAACAATCGGTACGGGGAAAGGTGCGGGCGCGCGGAAACGGAGCGATACTATTGGCGCCTTCCGGTCCGATGGGCGGCATCTATCTTTGAAAACCCATGGCAAAGCAGAAAACCATCGACTGGCAGTTGGCCCCCGCTCCCGAAAGCAAGGACCACATCACCATCAAGCCGCAGTATGAGCTCTTCATCGGCGGTAAGTGGGTGAAGCCGAAGAGCGGCAAATACTTCGACACCATCAACCCGGCCACCGAGCAGAAGCTCTCAAGTATCGCTGAGGCCAACGAAGCCGATGTGGATGCCGCCGTGAAGGCCGCCCGCAAGGCCTACGAAGGGCCTTGGGGCAGGATGCCCGCCAGCGAACGCGCCAAGTACATCTACCGCATCGCGCGGCTGATGCAGGAAAAAGCCCGTGAGCTCGCCGTCATCGAAAGCATGGACGGCGGCAAGGCCATCCGCGAAAGCCGCGACATCGACATCCCGCTCGCCGCTGCCCACTTCTTCTACTACGCCGGCTGGGCCGACAAGCTCAAGTACGCCTTCCCGGGAAGGAGCATCAGTTCGCTCGGCGTGGCCGGCCAAGTGATCCCGTGGAACTTCCCGCTGCTGATGGCCTCTTGGAAACTCGCGCCCGCACTGGCCTGCGGCAACACCGTGGTGCTGAAACCCGCCGAGACCACACCCCTCACCGCACTGAAGCTCGCTGAGATCATCCAAGAAGCCGATCTCCCCGAAGGCGTCGTCAACATCGTAACCGGCGCGGGGGCCACGGGCGCCGCGGTGGTCAACCATCCGGATGTCAACAAGGTCGCCTTCACCGGCAGCACCAACGTGGGCAAGCTCATCCAGCGCAGCACGGCGGGATCCGGCAAAAGCTCACCCTCGAACTCGGCGGAAAAGCAGCCAACATCATCTTCGCAGACGCCACCATCGACCAGGCCGTGGAAGGCATCGTCAACGGCATCTACTTCAACCAAGGCCACGTGTGCTGCGCCGGATCCCGCCTCTACGTAGAGGAAAGCGTGTACGACGAAGTGGTTCGCAAGCTCAAGCACCGCATGAAAAGCCTCGTCGTGGGCGACCCGCTGGACAAGAACACCGATATCGGTGCCATCAACAGCAAAGAGCAGCTCGGCGTCATCAACAAATACCTCAAGATCGGCCAGGAAGAAGGCGCAGAAATGTTCCAGCCCGCCTGCGACCTTCCGAGCAAAGGCTACTGGTGCCGCCCCACGCTCTTCCTCAACGTGGCCCAAAGCGCGCGCATCGCACAAGAAGAGATCTTCGGCCCCGTCCTCGCTATCCAGACCTTCCGCACCGTGGATGAAGTGATCCAAAAAGCGAACAACACGCCCTACGGCCTCAGCGCCGGCGTGTGGACGGACAAGGGCAGCAAGATCTTCAACATGACCACCAAGCTCCGCGCCGGCGTCATCTGGGCCAACACCTTCAACAAGTTCGATCCCACCTCGCCGTTCGGCGGCTACAAGGAAAGCGGGTATGGACGGGAAGGAGGCGTGCATGGCTTGGGGGCGTACCTCAACCTGAATTGAGTGATGCTGAATGCTTTCACCTCTAGCGAGGTCGAGATGTGGGCGTTCCGGCTCGAAGACTCGCCGTCGGGCTTTCCCCTACAAGTCCTCGCCGAAGACGGCTCCGGGCTTTCCGGTCCAATCCCTAACGCGGGATCACTTCGTACATTCCGCATCAACACGAGCTCTCATGGCACTAGAGAAGGAAATTGAAACAGGCCGACAGGACATATACGCCGAAGGCTATGATATGTCCTTTGGCGAGTTGGTGAGTCTATACAAGAACAAAGAGCTAATCGTCAATCCGGCTTACCAGCGTTTTTTTAGATGGGAGATATCTCAGAAGACGAGGTTCATCGAGTCAATTGTACTTAGAATACCAGTTCCGCCGATTTTCGTTTTCCAAAAAGAAGATGGTGTTTGGGAGCTCATTGATGGATTGCAACGTCTCTCCACTGTGTTTGAGTTTATGGGCATACTTCGAAAGGAGGAAGAGAAGCTCTATCCGCCTTCTGTCATGGAGGGAACGAAACTACTCCCTTCTTTAAGCGGGAAGCAGTGGGAGAAGGAAGATGACGAAGCCAACTCGCTTAGTAGCTCACTGCGGATTGAAATCAAGCGTACAAGAATTCGAGTTGAGATTCTGCAGAAGGGTAGTACCCCCAATGCCAAGTTCGAGTTGTTCCAACGGCTCAACACAGGTGGCTCACCGCTGTCTGAGCAGGAGGTGCGGAACTGTGTCATGATTATGATTGACCCGACCTTTTATGAGTGGGTTGAGGGACTGTCAAAAGATTCAGCATTCTCCGGTACTGTTGAGTTGACGGAAGCCGCGGATGTTAAGAGGAAGGATATGGAGTTTGCGCTTCGATTCCTGACATTCATGAACGTTCCGTACACCAACGGGTTGGATGTGCATGAATACTTGGATAGTGCGACCATCAAACTGGCGACGGACAAGTCTTTGAACCGATCGACTGAGCGAAACAGATTTAAAGAAACCTTCGCTCTTATTCAGATGGCCTTGGGATCGGGCGCCTTTCGGCGCTTTGATGGTGCAGGACATTCGGGTCAATTCCTTACTTCCATTTTTGAAGTGCTTGCCGTAGGCGTAGCAAGCAACTTGACTGCGATTCAGGCTTTGGGTGATCCAAGCGATTTCATCACGAAGAAGGCACAGGGTCTTGGTTCAGAAGAGACCTATCGGCGGAATACAGGCGCGGGTGTTCGTGGTACCACACGATTGTCAAATCTCCTCTCTTGGGGAGTTGCTTACCTCAAGCCATGAAGCTGCGAACAGCAAGTACTGCTCAGGATAAGATAGATGAGGAGTTCGCCTGGCGCCTCAAGGAGATTGCGGATCTAAAGCTCCAAACAAGTCTCTCATTGGGTGACCGAAGAAAGACGATCATCCGATCGGGAGTGCCGTTGTTGTACGCCCACTGGGAGGGTTTTATAAAGGCCAGCGCTCAGCATTTCATCAACTTCGTCTCCAACCAGGCCATCGCGTATCGAGAGTTGGCGCCATGCTTTATAGTACGCAGCCTTCGTGGACACATTGCCGGTCTGCCAGGACTTGGAAGCTATGCACAGACTATTGCTGGTGTGCAGCACCTGCTAACATCACTCGATCAACCTTCTCAGTTGTCTCCGAATTCTCCTGTGGCCACATTTTCCAACCTCAACTCGGAACGGTTCGTCGAACTGGCTTTGTCCATAGGCGTTGAGGTAGCTCCTTATTCGGCCAAGTGGAATCTCATTGATGTCTCACTTCTCAAGCGTCGGAATATGATTGCGCACGGTGAGTACTTGGACATTGATCACGGAGCTTTCATCGCCCTGTGCGATGATGTGATACCACTTCTGAGACAATTCAAGAATGACTTGGAGAATGCGATTACGCTCAAGACCTACTTAGTCAGTGCGGCCTGATCAATGAGCGCTAGCATTTGACTTGTAGTAGGTGGTACCATGCTCCGCCTTATCGCCCACAGCTTCACCATCACCCTTGCGTTATGCCGATGCCATTGACATTTACCTATGCGAAGCTGACGGAGGCCGTTGGCGTTTTCGTCACACATGAGGACGATGCCCGGCGACGTTTGCTTGCCGCAGAACTCCCATTGACCCTCGTCTCGAGCGACAGCCTTCCCGAACCTTATGCGAAGCAATGGTGGGAAGTGTGGACGATGCTCACGGCCAGAGGAGCCTGTCATGACTTCACGCCGTTCAAGTGCACGGTGCTGCATATGCGAAAGAAGCGTGCAGCACAGTTCATCGGAGAGATATGGAACATGTGGTCGATGCTCGAGTCCCATCTTCCTCAGGGTCCGGTTCGATAGCCGACGGTGATCAACTTTGACGAGCAACAAGCTGCGCCATGGACAACACAAGGGTCTTCCGGATGCCCTTCGCGGGCGTCCATCCGGAGGCGCATCAAACAACCATCAAACAAATTAGCCGCTGACCCTCAGTGCGTTGAAGGCGCCCAAAGTGACCGATTTCCTCTATCATCAAACAACGTCTATTGCGTTAGTGCCTTAACTTCGTCGGGAAGATCATCCCATGTCCACCGAAACCCTCAAGCTCCAATTGATCGAGCGCCTGCTGCACACGGAGGATGAAGGCCTTTTGAAGCAGGTTGCCCAATTATTCCGTTCATCCAAGGACGAGGTTGATGAAGACGGCCTCACCGATGAGCATTACAACATTGTGAAAGAGCGCTACGAAGAATACAAGCGCGGCGAAGGCAAGAGCTATACGTGGGAGGACAGAAGCGGAGGGCGCGCATAAGGTAAAAGTATCCTCATTCTGGATTTCGCTGGCGCTGTCAACCAATGTTCTATTACTTCAGGACACCTCGGCACAATATGTTTGTGGATCAACAGATCAGACCATGAAGAAACTGCTTCTTCTTTCCCTACTTCTCTTCACAGCTCCGCAGCTTCACGCACAACAGGAACATGATGCCCGCATCCTGGCCTATCAGGGTTTACGCTTTGCTTGCGGCGACTCCGTGACTCCCGTACTGCGCATCGAGAACGCGGGTTCACAAAGCATGTTCACTTGTGTGGTTGAAACGTGGAAGAACGGGTTGTCCGTGAACTCCTTCAACTGGCAATTGTCGCCGCCTGCTGTGACCAATGAGGCTCGCCAACCCGCCATGCCCATTGTAGGCGTCACTGAAGGCGATGTGCTCGAGTTCCACATCATCTCGGTGAACGGTGTACCGGACGAGGACAGCGATGGCAATGTGTCCAGCTTCACCGTGGGAACGGCGGCCACCACTTGTGGCCTGCAGACGGTGGAAGTGGAAGTGCTCACAGATGCGCAACCGGAAGAAACAACTTGGGTGATCCGCGATGAACTTGGGCAAGTGGTGGCTCAAGGTGGGCCCTATTCAAACGCATCGAGCATTGAAGCACAATGGCTGAGCCTGCCTGCTGATGCGTGCTTCGGTGTGGAATTGACAGATGCTGGTAGCAATGGCATCAACGGTGGTCATCTGATCGTGCGCTGTGGTGGGGTCGACATGATCCAAGTGGATGGTTCAACATTCACGGGCGAGGCCTACGAAGGCTTGCATTCGGGAACGGTGCTGGGTATGTCGGAAGCGCGATACCGTCCGTCATTGCAATTGTTTCCGGTCCCGGCGCATGATCAGGTGGAAGTACGCTGGTCTGTGCCGCTTTCTCCGGATCAGTTGCATGTTCTGGATGCTGCCGGGCGTACTGTACTGGAGATGGGGCTGGCCTGTTCTGCACAGCAGACCACCTTGGACCTCGATCAACTGGTGCCGGGGATCTATACCGTTGTTCTGCGCACGCAACAGGGAGCGTTCGCGCAGCGGCTGCTCGTCAATTAGGCCGCTTCAGCGTTCGGACACGAAGAACATTTCCAAGGTGCCTTTGCCCTTCGCTTCCACCATGCCGCGCGCGGTGTAGCGGAATGCATCGGCGGTCTGTTCCTGCAAAAGGGCCAGCGTCGCCGCACTGATGTTCACTTGACCCACTTCACCGCTGCTTTCCATGCGGCTGGCCGTGTTCACGGTGTCGCCCCAGATGTCGTATTGGAACTTGCGGCTGCCCACGATGCCTGCGACCACCGGACCGCTGTGGCAACCCACGCGCATCCGGAAGGCGGGCAGACCCAATGCAGTGCGCTCACGATAACGCTCCTCCATAAAGTTTTGCATGGCCAATGCTGCATGCACCGTATCCGCCGCCGAACCGTTGCGCGCTTCGGGTACACCGCCAGCGGCCATGTACGCATCGCCGATGGTCTTGATCTTCTCCACCCGATACTCACCAACGATCGTATCGAAGGCCCTGAAGCAGGTGTCCAGCTCGGCAACAAGGTCCGCCGGGGAGAGCTGCTCGCTGATCGCGGTGAAGCCCTTGAGGTCGGTGAACAGTACGGTGACCTTATCCAAATGGCGTGCTTCGGCGCGCCCCGTTTCCTTCAGCTCTGCAGCCACCTCTTGTGGCAGGATGTTGTGCAAGAGGTCGTCGCTGCGCTCTTTCTCTCGTGTGATAGCGTTGCGCGAACGTCGCGTGTAATGGAGTCGGTTCCATAATCCGCCTGCCAAGAGCACAAGCATGGCCGCGCCCAAGAGAAGCATGTTGCGTCGACGTTCCTCACGCCCCAATTCCTTACTGTGTGAAAGCTCCACCGCGAAACGCGCCCGTTCCGCGACCAAGCTGTCCGCCAGCTGCTGCTGCTGGAACTGCCTCAGCAGATCCAGGCGCAGGACTTCCTTAGCGTTATTGCGTTGGTCCAGCGAATCGCTCACGGCCATATACTCCTTCTGTGCGTGGAAGGCGTTGGCCAGATCGCCGAGCTGCTCGTAGGCATGCATCAGGCATTCACTACACTCCTTACGCTGCAGGTCCAGATCCAACTCGCGAGCGATCCGTAGGCCTTGTTCGCATGCGCTGCGGGCAGCTTTGGCATTACCTTCTCGCAGGAGTAAGGTGCCCCGGTGGTACAGGTTGCGCGCGATCTGGCGGCTGCTACCGATCTCCGTGAATAGCACGTATGCGGAATCGAGTGCGGCATAGGCTTCCGGGGCCCGTCCAAGCTCACCATACGCGCGGCCCAAGTTGTTAAAAGCCATCCCCGTTTCCAGTGTGCTCCCCATGCTTCGGTAAAGCGCCAGGCTTTGGTTGAACTCCTCCAGCGCCAAATTGCGCATACCCCGGTCAAGGTGCGTGGCACCCAGGTTCATCAGTGCTTGTGCCCGGCCCTTGGTGTTGTTCCCTTTGGCATACAAGGCAGCGCTGCGTTCGTAGTTCTCCAAGGCCTCAGGCAGGTCGTGCAGCTCGGTGTGCACGTTGCCGATGTTGTTGTAGGTGCCTGCGAGTCCTTCGTCATTGCCCAGTTGGGTATCGATCCGCAGGCTCTTCTGCAATTGCGTAAGGGCGGTCGGCAGGTCGCCCAGGTTGCGGTACACGTTGCTCAGGTTACTGTATGCGTTCGCTTCGCGCTTCAGGTCGTGCATTTCACGAGCGATGCCGAGGCATTGCTGCAGGTGCTTCAAGGCCAACGGATAGTCGCTCTTCATGCTGCTGCCCACGGCCATGGTCGTATGCGCTTCGTAGCGTGCCCGGTCATCGCCGACACTATCGGCAAGTACCAATTGCCTGCGCGCGAGTGCCATTCCGCTGTCGGGTTGCACGAACACGGCGCGCCAAGCGAGGACCTGCATGGCTTTCAGTCGGGCGCTGTCCGGAAGGTTGGGCGCGTTCCATACGCGCCAGAGCGAATCATCCTGTGCACGAGCAGCATTTGTGGTCAAATTCAGGAGCGCTAGAAGCAGAAGGACCCGTCCACAATGTCTCATGGTCGCTCAAGCTTGTTCGATGGGTGCGCGTCTTTCAAGGCCAGCAGCCCAGTCCGTATGAATGAGCCCGGAAAGAGTTTCCTTCCGTTCCGTTTTGAAATGATCAGGTGCTGAAGAATGTCGCCCACATGGCGAACATACGTCCTATACCATTGTACGCGGGACGACGCAGGCCTGACGTAAAGCAAGGTGTGCGGCGCCTGGCCGCTGAGGTGTGAGAATGGTTGAACAAACCCTATCCTTGATCATGGCCTCTGCGACACAAGGACACACTTAGGTCCATGGGCTTAACTTCGCCTACGAACAACGATTCCATGGCCAAGACCGCGACCAAGCCTTCCCCCATTCCAGCCAAAGCCGAAAAGCCTGCCATCAACGGCCACGCCACGAACGGCACCGCCGCGAAGTCGGTGCGCCTGCCGGTAATGAAGACCTACAAGATCTTCATCGGCGGAAAGTTCCCGCGTACCGAGAGTGGCCGTTATTACCAGCCTGAGGGTGCCGCTGGCAAGCCACTTGCGAATATCTGCAGGGGCAGCCGCAAGGACATCCGTGAAAGTGTGCTGGCGGCGCGGAAGGCCTTGGGTGATTGGGCCAACCGCAGTGCGTTCAACCGGGGGCAGATCCTCTATCGCATCGGCGAAATGCTCGAAGGCCGGAGCGCACAGTTCGTGCACGAACTGATGTTGCATGGTGCAACGCAAAAGCAGGCCGAGGCCGAAGTAAGTGCCGCCATCGATTGCTGGATCTACTACGCCGGTTGGTGCGATAAATACCAAGCGATCTTCAGCAGCGTGAACCCCACCAACAGCTCGCACTTCAACTTCAGCGTGTACGAGCCCACCGGCGTAGTGGGCCTGATGGCGCCTGGAACCTCCGGCCTCATCGGACTGGTGAGCACCGTGGCACCGATCATCGCAGGCGGCAACACAGCCGTGGTGATAGCCAGCGAATCGCATCCATTGCCCGCCGTCACCTTCGCGGAAGTGCTCGCTACCAGCGACCTGCCCGGCGGCGTGGTGAACCTCATTACAGGCCTGCGCAGCGAATTGCTGAAGCCGCTGGTGACGCACATGGACATCAACGCCATCGTCTGCGCGGATCCTTCGAAAGAGGAGAAGCAGATGCTGGACATTGAAGCTGCCACGAACATGAAGCGCTTGGTTGTGCCGAAGGTGAAGGACTGGATGCAGGAGGAGAGCCGAACGCCCTACATGATCTTGGATACGCAGGAGGTGAAGACCACTTGGCACCCGATCGAACGCGGGCAAGGTGGAGGCGGAGGATATTGAAGTCAGCTCCTTGCTAGGAAGGCCTGAGAAGACTGTTAGTTCAGCTCATTGGGATCATCTTGAACTCCTGCTGGTGTTCCATCCGAGCCGTTGATGCAAATTGCATTCGACAACGTGTATAATGGAAGAGCTGGAATGTGCGCAGCAGTAGTGGCCATGAAGCGGAGGCGCTTCTTCGCCATCAACCTGTTGCTGATCGCCACGGGTCTATTCTCCATCGCTGAGGCATGGCTACCCTCCCGTGATGTCGTCAGTCGCATACGCATTGCGAAAGAACACGGCTTCAACGAGGGTCACCAAGGAAGTCCCGCCATTACGAGGTTCTGGTCAGCGGTGATCATGGAGGACGGCAGTTACATCTGGACGCAGCGCACGGCTGACCGTTTCGTTCCCTTGGATAGCTTGGACCTTCACGTCACACCCATCATGGGCACCGTGCTGCGGTACCGGCTGCATGGTCCAACGCATCGCTGGATGGAAGTGGAACGGGAGAGTGAGGCCTACCGTCCTTTTCCTTACGTCGTGGTGCTGATCGGCTTGCTGGTGCTGCTGCCGTTCTGGTCCGCTGACACCAAGTTGTTCCTACAGGGGCTCTTGCTGGTTATTTCTGCCACTTGGGCATTGACGCTATTCGCCACTGGCGGATACGTGTTCAAATTGATGGCGCTTTTAACGCGATAACTGGCAGTGGTTCCTTGCTCAAGCACGTAACGAAGTACGTCTTCCCGCGGAACCATTTTACTTCGGAGGGAACCCCTGAACGTTCCAGTTCCAAGGATGCATCCACATCGGGGTCGCCAAGAACGGTTTGCTCCAGCAACCAGCGGATCACGGGCATGGTGGCCCTGGTAAGCCAGTGGAAGCGGGGGGGTAAGCGCCCATCAAGGATCACCAGTTTTCCGCCGGGAGCAAGTAAGGCCAACCCTTTTTCGATCGCGGCCCGCGGGTCCCCGAAGCTGCTCAACGAGAACTCGAAGAAGATCCGGTCGTAGTGGGTTTCCTGACCAAGCCTGAACAGGTCGGAATGGCACAATGTCACATTCGCCACGCGTGCTCTGCTTAAACGGGTACGGGACCGCTGTAACATGCGCGAGGAAAGATCAATGCCGGTAACACAACCGGCCGTTCCAACGATCTCGGCCAATTGCACCAAGCTTCGCCCACTGCCGCAGCCAACACTCAGAACGTTCATGCTAGTGGACAGGGCAAGTGATGCGATCGCTTGTCTACGGGCTTCCTGCGGTACGAGGAAGAGCGGTTCGATCACGTTGTACCAAGGTGCGATCCTGTCAAATCGGGCTTCCACCCAGCGAGGGTCGTCGCGCGGATTCGGCCGTGGGCTCTTGTTCGGCATGCGTTGATGCACGCCAAGGTAGCGTGATCAGAATTTCGCGCAGGGCACCACGCGGCGGCGGGCCATGGAACGCTTCTTCCGCTTGTCCGCCAGCTCATAGATCGCGGTGATCTCGTGGGCACCACCGCTGTTCAAGGCGAGGAGCGAGATAGTGATATCATAGCTGTAACCGAAGCGCCAATCGCCCGCCTTGAAGCCCACAACCGCTGCTATGGCATCGTTGTTGGCGCGGCCCGGCCCGTAGGATTTGATCGGGATACCGCGGTACCAAAGGCCGGCAAAGATGGGGTCGTGCTCAAAGTAGGCCCCGATGTCCAGCTGGTCATACTTGCCTTGTGCACGGTAGTTGAAGGCCATCACGACGGATTGGGCGTCTTTGCGCACCATACCCGGAGTGCGCATTTTGAGGCGATATCCGCCATGCATGTTGAATTGCGAGGGCATCGGGCTTTCATTGTCCAGCAAGGACTCGTTCGGATGGTTCATGTGCAGTAGTGCGAAGCCGAACCAGATCTTCGGGGTGAAGAGCAGCAATCCGGAACCGATGTCCGCATATCCCTTCCGCCGTCCATCGTAGAACTCATACGACGAAACATCGCCACCACGGGAGAGCTGGTCGTTGAAGACAAGGCGGGAGTAGTCCACGGACCGGCGCGCATAACCGAATTGCAAAGCGGGTCGCAGGAAAACCTTGTGTTTCAATTTGATCTCGTAGGCGTACTGCAGTGCGATGGAAGTGGAGCTAAGGCCACCGGTACCGGCACGATCGTGCGAAGCCAATAGGCCAATGCCGCTGTTCAGGTTACCCAGGTATTGATCAGCTGCCAGGTTGTAGCTCACGAATGCGCCGGGAATGGTGGGCCATTGATCACGGAACTGTAGGGCGAAGCGGCTTTGTACCGTGGTGCCTGCAAAGCCCGGGCTCAGATGGGTGGGTGCGGCATAGAATTGAGTGAAATGCGGATCCTGGGCCACGGCGGCGCTGCCCGCCAGGAGCAGGCAGAATGCGAACTGGTTTCTCCGCGTTCCCATGGTTTAGTTGTTCGGGGTGGCACCTGCGGTGCTTTCACTACGCACCAAGGTGAAATCCAAGGTCATGATGTGGTCCTGGAAATTCTCATCCGCGTGGAAGTCCTGTTCCACGGTATCGAATCCCGGAGCGGTCACCACCACACGGTAATCGGCTCCTGGACGTACCGCCATCAGGTAGCGGCCTGTGCGTGAATTGGTGCGGTAGCTGCCTTCGGGAACATCGTTCCCGCGCCGGGTAAGTTCGATATCGGCCTGCACCGGCGTGTCGGTCCCGTTCACCACTACGCCGCGCACCAATTGGTATTCGATCTGGCTCACGGGGAACAGGGCTTGGTAGATATCCTGACCACCGAAACCATTGGGCCTTTCGGAACTGAAATAGCCCGTGCGTCCGTCGGCGCTGAGGCAGAAATAGATATCGTCGTTCACGGTGTTCAAGGGATAGCCCATGTTCTCCGGCGTGGCCCACGTATTCAGTCCGGGATCGGTGAGGGAAGCTTTGAAGATGTCGAAGCCGCCCATGGTGTTGTGGCCGTTGCTGCTGAAGAAGAGTGTTGTCCCATCACTGTGCATGAAGGGTGCATCTTCGTCGTAAGCCGTGTTGATGTTCGGCCCGAGGTTGAGCGGCAGGCTCCATTCGCCGTTCGGCAGTCGTCGCACGCGGTAAAGGTCCCGCCCACCGAATCCACCTGCGCGGTCGCTGCTGAAGTAGATCTCGGAACCGTCGGGGCTGATCGTTGCGCTGGGCTCGTGTGCTGCACTGTTAATGGCTTCGGTCATGCGCACGGGTACTTGCCACCGCCCTTGTTCCTTCGTGGTGATGAACAGGTCACCGTCCAACATCGTGTCGTCAGCCCTGTAGATGATCATCTCATTGCCGTCCTTGCCGAGGCCTACCGTAGCATCCTGCGCTTCCGTGTTCAACGGTTTTCCCGCATTGGTTGCAGCACCCCATATGCCATTGGTACAGGTGGCGGTGAAGATGTCCTCGAATGCTTGTCCACTGGCGTCCTTCATCCTTCCCATCGTGCCTTTGCGGCGACTGGTGAAGTACATGGTGTTCCCATCCGCAGTGACCAAGGGGCAATAGTCGTGGGCGGTTGAATTGATATTTGCACCGAGATTCCTGATGCGCACGTCAACGGGATGCGCTACGAGATCTTTGGCATATTGGGCCAGCTTCATTTGGTGCTCCACTTCAGCGGGCTCCGTTTCGCGCCCCGACATTTTGCTGTACTGCACCAACAGTGCTACTTCCTCGTCGAACCGTTGTTGTCGGTGGCGGGCCAACGCCACGTGGTATACGGCCTCGGTGTTCCCCAGGCTCGCTGCGGTCTCGAAGTGCTGATCGGCCAGATCGCGCAGGCCGGTCAGGTGTATTTCGCACATTGCGGCCTCTTGGTACACATCGGCGAATGCAGTGTCGACCGGCAACAATCCTTTGTACAAAAGGTATGCATCAGCCCATTGTTCGCCATAGGCCAAGCGGCGCGCTTCCTCCAGCATTCGGTCCTGTGCACGGGTGTAGCCACGCTGCGCGTGAAGCAGCATCCCCGGTAGGAAGGCCAAGGCCAGTGCGGCGTATTTCAAGGGGTTTGCTTTCATCGGAGGAGCGTTAGGTCGCCGGTCATTTTCTTTTCGTCGCCGGTCACGAACCGGGCAAAGGCCTTCCACACGTATACGTCCTGCTTGGCCGCAATGCCCCGGTAGTATCCGTCCCAGCCCTTGTTGATGTCCTCGGTCTCGAAGATCAGTTCACCCCAACGGTTGAAGACCTGCAGTTTGTACTTCTCAACACCCGTGCTCATGGGATGGAAAATATCGTTCTCCAAGCTGTTCGGATCGTAGATGCCGTCGCCAGGCCCGTTGTTCCCTGGGCTGAATGCGTTGGGGAAAACAAGCTCCCCGCTTTGGATAGCTGTTACAGCGCCGGCAATGCCGAACGTGTCCGGGCAGTTCCAACCATTGTTGGCCACCAGTAGGATGTCGTAGCTGCCGGGTGCTTGGTAGAAATGAACGGGGTTCGCGTCGTTGCTGAACGTGCCATCACCGAAGTCCCAAGTGTAGGAAGTTGCGGAATTGCTGAGGTTGTAGGTGAAGAGTGGCTGGCCCGGTACATTCACTTCGTTCGGCTGCACGGTGAAGTAGGCCAATGCCCTCGGATGTACGATGACGGAATCGACCTTGATCGCCATGTTGGTGCCGCCCCCGGGTCCGAAGGCGGTAAGCGTTATTGTGTAAGTACCCGGTGTGTTGTATGTATAAACAGGTTCCGTAGCGATGCTGGTGCCGCCATCACCGAACTGCCATTGGAAGCCTACCCCGAGCAATGAGGTATTGATGAAGGGCACGGTGAACGGCGCGCATCCTTCACCGCTGCCGATGAACGATGCAGTAGGCAAGGGCGGGTCGATCACGATGGTCTGCGTGGCCGTGTCGGAGCAGCTGCCGGACTGGACCGTAAGTGCGATCACATACGTTCCCCAGCTGGAATAAGTGTGTGGAAGGGGACTGATCCCGGTGAAGGAGGCTCCATCACCATAGGTCCACGTGTAGTTCCATTGACCAGTGGTCGTGGTGTTGTTGATCGTCACCGTGGCAGCTGGGAATGTCTGCCCGAACGGTGTGGCCAGGAAGGATGCGTTCGGCAAGGGATGTACGGTGATGCTGTGCTGCACCGTGGCAGGGCAGCCATAAGCTGAAGTAGCCGTCAGGATCACAGTGAAGACCACGTCGGTGGTACCTGTGTTCACGTAGGTATGGCTCACTTGCTGTCCTACCAATGTGGTGCCGTCGCCCATGTCCCAGAGCCACTGAACGCCGCCTTGTCCTTGGTCTTCCAATATGACCACCGCAGGGGAACAAGCTTCAGCGGGCAATTGGAATTGTGCCGTAAGGCCGGGGTAGACTTCCACCGGTACGGAGACGGTGTCCGTGCAACCGAAGGGTGAGGTAGCGGTAAGGCGTGCGGTGAACGTGGCCGGAGCCGTCCCTGGATTGATGTACGTGTGTGAGGTATTGCCCGGAGCACCGTTCTGGAAAGTCCCATCGCCGAACATCCAGGTCAGGCTGGTGGCACCGATGGTGAGGTCGTTGAAAGCGGTGACCGCAGGCGAGCAGCCCGTGGTGGGCGATGCGACGAACTGGGCGATGGGTGCGGGATGCACCAGTATGTCCGCGTTAGCCGTGTCGCTGCAACCGAACGCAGAGGACACGATCAAGAAAGGGTGGACCACGATGTCGTTCAGCCCCTGGTTCGCATAAGCGTGCAATGGATCCTGCTGTAAGCTGCCTGAACCGTCACCGAAGGTCCACTGGAAGCTATTGGCACCTGTGCTCAAGTTGATGAAGCCGGGATCCATCGGTGCGCATCCGGCACTGTCGGCGATGAAAGCGGCCGTTACCTGCGGGAACACTTGTACCGTGGCCGCGGCGGAATTGGAACAGCCGAGATCCGACATAGCGGTAAGGGTAACCGGGAATGAGGCGGCACCCGGCCCTTGGAAGTTATTCCATGTATGGCCATGCAAAGCTGCAGCAGTGTCCGATTGTGTTCCGTCACCATAGTTCCAATGGAAGCTGGTGGCGCCGCTGGATGTGTTGGTCAATGCGTTAGCAAGCGGATGGCAACCAGTGGTCCCGGAAAGGCTGAACTGGGCAATGGGTACGGGGAACACGGGGATCACACCGGTCGTGCTGTCGGTACATCCGAATGCGTTCATAGCGATGAGCCGGACCGGGAAATGGATCGTGCTGTCGGAAGTGTTCAGGTAGGTGTGTGTTGGGTTGGGTCCGCTTCCCGTGGAGCCATCACCGAAGTTCCATTGGTAGGTTATAGCCCCGATAACCGCGGGGAAGGTCACCGTCAAAGGCGCACAACCACTGTCGGGAGCGGCGCTGAAAGTGAAAAGCGGTACGGGGTACACAACGAACGAGGATTGCGTGGTGCTGCTGCAGCCTGCCCAGTTGGAAGCGGTAAGTGTCACCGTTATGGTCTGTACAGCGCCGGTATGGTTCACATATACATGGCTCGGGTCAGGCAGAACGCTGGTAATGCTATCCCCGAAGTCCCAGATGTAGGAGGTTGCACCGGTACTGTTGTTCGTGAACGTGACCGCAAGGGGTGCGCAGCCTGCAACGGCGTTGTTGGTGAACATCGCCAGCACTGGCGGTGCGACGGTGATCGTGGAGTAGGCTGTATCGCTGCATCCTGAAGGTGTTGTGGCAACCAGCATGGCAGTGTATACGCTGTCCGCATTCCCGAAATTCGAGTAGGTGTGCGTGGGTGAGGTGTTGTTGTCCGAACCACCATCGCCAAAATGCCAAATGCTGTTGGTGCCAGCCGTACTGGTGTTGTTGAATTGGACCTGTAGCGGGGAACAACCGGTCAGGGTGTCCGTGTTGAAAGCTGCGAGGGGCTTGGGGTCCACATGGAACGTGGTACTCGATGTTCCGGAACAGTACGGTGTGGTTACCGTCAAGGTCACGGTGAAGTCGCCCCCCGTGGCAAACTGGTGGGTCGGCGCCTGGGCGCCGCTGGTCGTACCGTCCCCGAAATCCCAAGCCCACGCAACGATCGGGTTACCGGGGGCCGTGGTGGTAAGGTCCGCGAATTGTGCGGGCATTCCCTCGCACACGTTCTGCGCTCCGATCACCGGCAGGGGTGGTGCGTACACATGTACCGTATCCGTGAAGGTGTTGTCGCAGGTCAGGTTATTATAGGCCGTGAGCGATATCACATAGGTCCCTGTTGCGCCATACGTATGGGGTGGCGGATCGAACTGACTGTCAGTTGTGCCATCGCCGAAATCCCATGTTTGGTTCACCGAGTTTATGGTGGTGTTTGTCGCGTCCACGGTAATGCTGTTGCAGGCAGCATCCTGGTCCAACGTGAAGTTCGCAGTTGGACTGGGCAACACGGTCACCGTTGCTGTTGCCGTATCGGCGCATCCCGCGGTGGAGCCTTGTATGCTAGCGGCGTAGCGCACATCATAGGTGCCGGAACCGGCGAACGTGTGTGTTTGATCCCCGGCGCCAACATTGGTAAAGCCGCTGCCTTCATCGAAGTCCCACTCGAAATGATTCGCGCCGCCGGTATTGGTCTGTGTGAATTGTACGGGGTATCCGGGGCAGATCACGGTAGGAGTGGCATTGAGCGTGACCGCAGGCGGTGGCACGATGTGGATGGTGATGAAGGCCGTGTCAATGCCGCAATAGTTGCTATCCAACATCATCACGTCGTAGCTTCCGATACCGGGGTAGGCAATGGTATGCGGGAAGGTGGGCGGCCACGGGGTCCAGTTCACGATCGAATCGTGGCCAGTGCCCCAATAATTGCCGTAGTTCCAGTATTCGAAGCGTTGGTAGATGTTACCCTGGCTCAAGCAGTTCCTATCGGTGGTGTTGAGGTAGGTCACTTCATTATCGGGCCAGCAGAGCAGCGTGGCACTGGGCGAAATATTCGCCGTGTCGGTGTCCCATACGCGAATGGGGTTGAAGCTTGCGAGGCTTGGCCCACCTTGCAGAGTGTTGCAGGTGTTCTGCGCGCGAAGCCTTACCTGGGTCTCGCAGCCCACGGTACCGGGCATGTAGGTATGTGAAAGCACTTGGCCAAGGTTGGTGTAGTCGTAGGTCTGCCAACCGGTACCATCACCGAAGTTCCATTCGAAGATGGTATTGGGTGATGTATTGGTGCTGCTGTTGATGAAGTCGAGTGATTGAGGTGCGCAGGCCTGGGTGAGTCCGCCCAGCGGGATCTGGATGGAGGCACTTGTACTCTTCTCCATGGTCAACGTTCCGGTCACCACGCAGCCGGTGGCCGTCTCCGTGAGGATCACCGTGTAGGTGGCCACAGCGGCCGCATAGGGGTGTGTTACGGTCTGGGGCGGCGTAAGGCCCGTGCCGTTGTAGATGCCGGACCCATCGCCCCAATCCACCGTGAAAGCACCTATGGCGGTGGGTGAACCGATAACAAGGGTATAAGGCCCGCCGCTGCAGCTCACCCATACCGGAGCACTACTGGGCGCACCGGTGCTATTGAATAGCTGGGGGCATTGCGCATTGGCAAGTCCCGAAAGCATTAGGATGGCGGTTACGGAAAGTTTTCGCATGGTACCCCTTGGCGCTGCCATTGTGGTCCGTGTTACGCAACGGGTCGGCATTTGGATACGATCGGCGGAAAATGGCCGTGTGCGCGTGCTGCATTCCGGCACGTTCCGAGCGGTAAGGGAACAAAGCGTTCGTGTTCGCGTATCACGAGCATTGGATATTGATCATCTCACATGGAGCATTTCGACCTTTGCGTTATCGGTGCCGGACCTGCCGGACATGCTGCCGCCATGCGGGCCTTGGACATGGGCAAGCGCGTAGCATTGGTTGAAAAGGACAAAGTGGGTGGGACCGGGATCTATAACGGTGCCTTGGCATCCAAGACACTATGGGAGCTGAGCCAACGCGTGGCCAGCGCGAATGAGACGATATGCTCGCGCGGACGCGAGCGGTTCAGTGTAACGTGGGAGGAAGTGTCGCGCACGCTGGATGAGGCTGTTTTCGAACGCAAATACCTCTACGCTTGCCACATGCAATTGTTGGGGTCACCGGATAAAGGCGTAAACCGGTTACACCACCTGCGCGGCGAGGCGGTTTTCCAAGGGCCGCACCAGGTCGGCATTACACGGGAAGGTCGCACCACGG
This sequence comes from Flavobacteriales bacterium, assembly GCA_016719225.1. Classification (GTDB taxonomy): domain Bacteria; phylum Bacteroidota; class Bacteroidia; order Flavobacteriales_F; family PHOS-HE28; genus PHOS-HE28. Next base: position 297,138 of record JADKAN010000002.1, read on the forward strand.
AGATCTCGGCGGACCACTTCATCATCGCAACGGGTAGCAGACCGCGGGTGATACCTACTGTGCCGGTGGATGAAAAGCGCATCTTTTCGAGCGATGGCATTTTCCATTTGCAGGACTTTCCGAAGAGCATCGTCATCATAGGTGCGGGCGTCATTGGTTGCGAGTTCGCCACCATCTTCAGCAATTTCGGCAACACGCGCGTTCATTTGATCGATCGTGCGGAACGCATCCTTCCGTTCGAGGACGAGGACGTTTCCGAGCTCATCGCCCAGAATCTACAGCGCAAGGGTGTGGTGATCCACCATCGCGCACAATTGGAGCGCATCACCGCTGAGCCCGATGCCGTGCGGTACGTGTTGCGGTACGATGATGGCACCACCGAGGAAGTAGCCGTTGAAAAGGCACTGCTTTCCGTGGGGCGCGTGGCGAATGTTGATCGCTTGGGCCTGCAAAACGCAGGAGTGGCAGTTGACGAACGTGGAAGCATCGCACTGGACGGGACTTCCACTTCGCAGCCTCACATTCATGCGGTGGGCGATGCGATAGGCAGCAACATGCTTGTGAATATCGGCGAGCTGGAAGGCCGGCATGCCGTGGAAAGCATTTGGGGTACGCAAAAGTCAACATTGAAACATGCCAATGCCGGTACCATCATGTTCCTCGATCCGGAAGTGGCGGGCGTTGGCCTCAGTGAACAGGAATGCCGAAAGCGTGGCCTTGCGCACCGCACTGCGCGGATCGATTATTCATGCCTCGCACGGGCCATTGCCATGCGCCGCACCAAGGGCTTCTTCAAGTTGGTGGTCACGGATGATGAAGACATGCACGTGCTCGGTATGCGGGCGGTGGGTGAGCATGCGAGCAGCGCCATCCAGGCCGTTGCCTTGATGATGGAGCACGGCCTCGGCGTGCGCGTTCTGGCGGAACTCATGCACCCGCACCCTAGCATTACCGAAGGCTTGCAGGAATGCGCCCGGATGCTCATGGGCACCAGCATCTTCAAGCCGGAAGTGTTCGGAGACCGTATGCGTTGCGCCAGCTGGCAGCCTTCACCGCAGGCGATACAAGCCGCTTGATCCAGACACCGGGTCTTGGGTTGGTACTGGGCCACGGACATCCCCCGTGGCCCTCCGGACAGTAGCCGAGCAATAGCCTCAACTGGAAAGGGCTCACCCCTTGATCTCCGCGATACACACGCTTCTAGCGCCGGTAAGGATCTACCACCCTCCGCTTTCTGCGAGGCACTTCTACAAGTGCGGCGGCCCCGGGTCCATAAAGGCCGGGTTGTTCAGGAATTCCTCATCCGTAAGCGACTCCAGGAAGGCCTTCACCTGTACACGCTTTTCCGGCGTAAGCCCCAAGGTGAGGTCAGGACTGGTGAATTTCATGAACGGGTCGACCGTTGGTGATGCGTGCCCACCGGAGTTGTAATGGTCCAACACTTCGTCAATGTTGGCGAAGCGGCCATCATGCATATAGGGCGCGGTCACCATGATGTTCCTTAAGGTTGGCGTCTTGAACTTCGCCATGTCGGCCGGGTCATTGGTGACGTCCGCGCGGCCCGGATCGTTGAACACGGTATCCAATCCATTGTTGTGGAATTGTTCATCTGTAAAAAGGCCTGCGGCTTCGGTGTGGCAGTGGAAGCAATCGGCGCCTCCTTGGCCGATCACCGGGGTACTGCCGGCAACAGGGATGGACTGGTTCAAAGCCCCGCCTTCCTTAGTGAAAAGGTCATAACCGGCGACGGCGTCGGGTGGGATCAATCCCTCGAAACGCCGCCATTTATCAAAGGGACTGTTGCCGCTCACCATGGTGCGGATGAACTGTGCGATCGCTTTCGCTACCAAGGTTGAATCCACTTGACCGGTACCGAAGGCACGGTCGAACAACGTGGGATAGGCCGCGTCCGATTGCAATTTGGACATTGCACTGGGCCACGTCTCGTGCATCTCGATCACGTTCTTCACGGGTTCCAGGATCTGTTTCTCCAAAGTGGCGGCCCGACCGTCCCAGAAGAAGAAATGCGAATAGCCCAGATTGATCAGTGGCATGGTGCTACGCGTGCCCTGGATGCTGTCAATACCTTTGCTTACGGCTTTTCCATCCGTAAAGGCCAACGACGGGGAATGGCAGCTTGCACAGCTCATTCCGTTATCACCGCTAAGCCTCCCATCATAGAAAAGGAACCTCCCGAGTTGCACCCCTTCCACGGTCATTGGGTTGTCCGGAGGCATTGCCATGGGCGGGAAATTTCCCGGTAGTTGAAGGTTGTACGGCGTGCCAATACCCGCTGGTGGAGGATCGAGCACCTCCGTGTCCGGGCGGCAACCGGACAAGGCCAGGATACAGATCAAGGAGATGTGGATGGATCTCATGGTACCTGGTCCAAAGGTCGTTCATTGTCCAAGGCGCGGAGAAAGGCGACGAGGTCCTGTTCTTCGTTCGCGGAAAGGCCAAGGGATTGCATGCCTGCTTCCGGTGGTGGAGAGTTGAAATGATGCACTACTGCTTCCAATGTGGCTATTCCACCGTGATGCATGTACGGCGCGGTGCGCGAGATGTTGCGCAAGGTGGGGGTCTTGAACTTGCCTCTGTCCTCGGAAAGGAAAGTGATGCGCTCACGTCCTGCATCGGCCGTTCCATCACCTGCGGTACCCACGTTGTGGAAGTCATGATCGCTCAGGTCCGGACCGGAATGGCAAACGGAGCAATGCGCACTTCCATTGAACAGTTGCAGCCCGCGCATTCCGGCCTCGCTCAACGCGCTCGCGTCGCCTTGCAGGTAACGGTCGTAACGGGAATGCCCGCTGATCAACGTGCGTTCGTAGTTGGCAATGGCTTGTGTAAGCACCAACTGGTCCAAAGGCCTGCCATACGCACGCACGCTCATGGCGGTAAGTTGTGCATCGGCTTGCAACAGTTCGATCACAGCCTGCGGATTCGCGTCCATTTCCTTTTCGTCCAAGAGCGGCACCAGCACTTGTTGTTCCAAGGTAGGCACTCCACCATCCCGTAACAACAATGGATGGTAGGCGACGTTCGCAAGCGAAGGAGCGTTGCGGAAACCTGCTTCGCCATGAACGCCAAGGCTAAAGGGCAGTGAATCGCTGAAAGCCGAACCCGGGCGGTGGCAGGATGCGCAGGAAATGCCGCGACCCAGTGAGAGCCGTTCATCGAAAAAGAGTGCCTTCCCGAGCTGCACGGATCGGTTAGTGAGCGGATTGTTCTCCGGTACGGGTGGCTGTGGCCAGCCTGCGGGTAGGTCCAATGCGAACAGAGCGTTATCCGCCACAAGGTCTTCTTGGACATCCTTCGTGCATGCGGGAAGCATCGCCACGGCGATCAACAGGGCGAAGGAGGCCCGGTGATCCATTTTTATTCAGCTTCAACGCTGAGTGCCCCTATTTCCAGGTCGGCCACCTTCATCCCCAGCGCAAAGCCGTCCGGTTCGCCGTGCCAGACCGCTCCTTGCGAAAGATCCAGCACTTGGTTGCCATCCGTAAAGAACCGTGAAACGTCCACGTTGATAGTGATGCGCGTGGTATCGGCCCCTGTGGCAGTTAGTGGCAGCGGAAAGGTGCGTGCGCGATAGCAGGTGTCACGGCCGGTGTGCAGCGAGAAGTTGAACGGCAGGGGGCCGGTAGCGACAAGGTCGTTGTCGAAGTGCCCCTCGAAGATCACGAAGCGGTACATCGATGCCCAGGACCAGTACATGCCGCTGTTGCTGCCGGTGGGTGCGTTGGGGTCGATGGTGTTAAGTGCTATATGGTTGATCTCAGGCGGCAGACCCAAGCCGAAGCGGAGGCTCTGATAATTGCCTGCGGGAATGGAAAGTACGCGCTGCACGGCCCCGTTGGTCACGTCGAACAGGTCGGCATCAAAAAGCCGCTGTGCGGTTCCATTCGCCACCAGCTCCAATGGCGATAGATAGAATTTCAGCAATGTGGTCTGAACGCGTTGCCCACCAGCGGATCCATACACAGCATTCTTGTCGAACGGGGCATTGGCCCATACCGGCTTCACGGTCAGCTTCACCACGGACATGGCGATCGGCTGCACAACGGAGGCAGGATCTTCAGGGTCCTTTTTGCAAGAGGTAAAGAGCAGTAGAGCAGTGGTGATCAGGGTTGCAGCGATATACTTCATCGGCTGTTTCAATATGCAGGGCTGCAAAGGCGGCCTTAATAGCATGTGTAGATACAAATTTACTGGTCATTCCGCCACGGATATGTCACGCCCGAGGATCTCCAGCGGTTACATGCAGCCTTTCGTCCTCGGAAAACCACATTCGGTCCAATTCCGGACAAATAGCTCGGTCGGGAATTAGATTCGCAGCGCTTAAGGTCACTGCTCCACCCTAAGACTACCGGAAGACTAAAATCGGCCTTTTCTAAGCCATGAAATCCCGCACTATCGTCATGATCTGCGCGTTCGGCGTGCTTTTAGGTGGTGCCTGGATGGCACAACGGCAATACGATCGTGCTCCGGAAGAGGCGGCGGGTAAACGGCCCAAGGCAACCGTTGAGGCGTCGATACTGCTTCAGGAGTTCATGGAAGATGAGGCTGCTGCGGGCGATAAATACAACGATAAGGTCATCGCCGTGACAGGTACGGTGCGCGCTATCGGGGAGCCCAAAGGTGGAAAAGTCTACGTATTGCTGGAGACCGGGAACGCCTTGGCCGCCGTTGCTTGTGAGTTCGATCAAGCTGAAATGCCGCGTTTTGAAAAGGGTACTCGGGTAACGGTGCAAGGATATTGCGCTGGGTATAATCTGGACGTTGTTCTGCAACGCTGCGCCCTCGCTTGATCATGTTTTCTACACGCTGCACCACGGCTCTCTTGGTCCTAATGGTCTTGCCGGTGCTGTCTTACGGGCAGGACCGCTATTTTACCCGCACCGGTGAATTGTCCTTCGGTTGTGACACCAAAATGGGTGATGTCCAAGCGGTGAACCGTATGGCCACAAGCATGTTCGACACATCAACGGCATCCCTGGAAGTCTCGATGCTGGTGAAGGCGTTCGAATTTGAAAAGGCCGCCATGCAACATCAGTTCAACAATGAGCTGATGGAAAGTGACCTGTTCCCCAAAGCCACGTTCACAGGCAGAGTACTGGGATTGGCGGACGGGATCTTCAGCAAGCCCGACACGCTCATTCTCTTGGTCGCGGGTGACCTCACTATCCATGGAAAAGCCCGCAAAGTGGTGGAGCGCAGCCAGTGGGTGGTGGGCGCGGACGGCACCGTGCACGCTTATTGCCGTTTCAAGGTCCTGTTGAGTGATTATGACATCCGTGTGCCCACCTTGTTGAAGGACGTGCTTTCCAACGAAGTGGAAGTGCTGTTGGCCCTGGATTACGAGAAATTGTAGTTCACTGCCCGGCAAGAGCCCCCCGGAGGCTCTCTGTGGACCGCATTATCTTCGGCCGACCATGTTCAAAGTGCTGCACAGCTCAGCAGGTGCTGGCAAGACGCATGCCTTGGTGAAGCACTATTTGTTGCTCTCCCTGCGCCAGCCCGATCCTGCTGCCTATTCGCATATCCTGGCGCTCACCTTCACGAACAAGGCCGCCGCCGAAATGCGCGAGCGCGTACTCGTTTATCTGGAGGCTCTGGCATCTGATGGGCCGCTGGATGGTGCCAAGGCGGATGTGCGAAATGCCGTGATGGACGAAGCGGGCGTTACTGGCGAAGAGTTGCACCGACGGGCAAAGGCCATGCTTACGCACATGCTGCACAATTGGTCGAAGGTGGCCATCAGCACGATCGACGCCTTCACGCGCCGCGTGGTAATGCCCTTTACCCGCGATCTCCAGTTGGACCACGAACTGCGCATGACCACGGAGGAAGAGTATTACCGTGCCAAAGCCGTGGACCTTGTGCTGGAGCAAGCAGGGACCGATGTCGCACTCACCAAAGTGCTCGTTGCTACCTGTGAGCAATTGCTGGAGGACGAACGTTCCTGGAGGTCCGACCAGCCTTTGTTGGACCTCTCGAAGCAGCTTACCAAGGAAGATGCATTGGAGCATTTGGCCACGCTGCGCGAAATGGACAGTGCTCAGTTCCTGGAACTGAACAAGCGCCTGCGTGCGCGTGTCAAAGAGTTCCGCGACCGCATGCGGAAGATCGGTTCGGATAGTTGTGCGGCCTTGGACCGCGCGGGGCTGACCGAGCAGGACCTCTCCTACGGAAGGAACGGATGCATCAGTTACTTCCGGAAGCTGCGCGATTTTGAGGGATGGTTCGACCTCGGCAAGAACGTCGCCAAAACGTTGGAAAGCGATAAGTGGCATTCCAGTTCCGCAACGACATCCGCGAAAGCCGCCATCGACGGATTGGCGCCCATGTTGAGAAGTACCATTGAAGCCGTGGAAGCCCTTCGCGATACCGAGATGGTGGAGAATGTCATCACCGAGGCGATCGCACATGACCTCCTTGCGACCGCCACCCTCAATGCCATTGATCAACGTTTGGAGGATCTGAAACGCGAGGAAGGTGTTTCCTTCTTCAGTGATCTGACAAGGAAGGTGATGGCCATTGTGCAGGAAGAACCCGCGCCATTCCTCTACGAACGGCTGGGAGAGCAGTATCACCATTTCCTCATCGACGAGTTCCAGGATACCAGCCTGATGCAATGGCACGCCTTGTTGCCCTTGGTGGAGAATGCCCTTTCCGCAGGAGGTTCCGTACTGCTTGTCGGCGATGCGAAGCAGGCCATTTACCGCTGGCGCAATGGGGAAGCGCGGCAGTTCGTCGCCTTTCCGAACATTTTCCGGAAGGAAATGCTGGATCGGGGCGATGCGTTCGAATCGGCCTTGATGCGCGCTCATGTGCCCATGGAGCCATTGGCTTCGAACCACCGCTCTGCAAAGAGCATCATCGCATTCAACAATGCGCTAGCGGGTAAGCTCAAGCTGGAATTGGATGAAAAGGAACGCAACGTCTACGACCGCCACGAACAGGACACAGTGCGAGGTGATGATGGATACGTGGAGGTGAGCTGCTATGCAACCGGAAAGGAAGCTGAAGTGGATGGGCCGTGGGAGTTGATGTTGAAGGCAGTGAATGACAGCCTTGCCGACGATTTCCACTTGGGCGACATCGCCGTACTAGTGCGCACCAAGGCCCAAGGTGTGGAGGCCAGTGACCACCTTACGGAACAGGGTTGGGACGTGGTGTCTCCCGATGGCCTCACTCTTGGCGTGAACCCTGTTGTTTGCGCCGTGTTGAATCTGTTGGCCTGGATGCAACGACCCGTGGACGAGAACGCCGCCTTGGCTGCACAGGCCATTGCATCGGTAAGTGCAGGTGCGGGAACGGTGGACCCTTTTCCCGGAGGGTTGAAGCCCCGGGAATTCCTGCGCCAGTGGCGCTCCGGGTATCCGCTTATCAGCGCGCGCCTACCGCTGGTCACCTTGGTGTGCCGCATCGCCGAGGCATTGGGCCACGACCCAGCCTCGGACGTTTTCATCATGGCATTGGTGAATGAGGCCCACGCTTTTTCCAACACCGGCGGCGACGACCTGCCGGGCTTTTTGGAGCATTGGGAGCGTGTGGGAAAAAACCGTTCCATCGGCGGAACACCCGGGAAAGATGCCATCCAAGTGATGACGGTGCACAAGGCGAAAGGCTTGCAATTCCCCGTGGTGATCGTTCCCGAAGCGGGAAAGCAGTCGCAAGGGGGAAAGAGCGAACGGATCTGGATCATACCGGACCCTGCGTTGGAAGGTCCGCCCAGCGCACTGGTGAAGAAAGTGAAAGCCTTGACGGAACGCGGGGTCAAGGAACTCGAAGAGGAAGAACGGCTCTCCAAGCTTGATCAACTTGACGTCCTTTATGTGGCGCTCACCCGCCCGGAACAAAGACTGTACATCAGTGTGGCCGGCGGCGGGAACGACTTCCTTGCCAAGGCGCTGCGCGAGCATCTTGGCTTGGAAGCAGGCGCCATGTGGAACGCCGGTGAGCGTGGGCCCAATAGCGCAAAGCGATCCAGCGGTGCCGGATCCGATGGTCCGTCCATGTTGGAACTAACCTCTACTCCGCTGCAGGGTGAGCGGCAGTTGGCACTTCGACGCGATGCGCCAGAGGAATGGGACCCGGTCAACCCCGATCCATACCGCAGCCATGGGCGCGCCGTACACGCCATGTTGGCCCGTGTGCGAACACCGGCCGACCTGCCGGATGCGGTTGCAATGGAAAGTACGGGATGGGGCCTCGGTGCTGACATCACCGCCGCCATAGCAAAGCAACTCGAAGCGCTTTTGGCCAAGCCGGAACTCGCGCCCTTCTTCGGCGATGGATTGGAAGTGCATACGGAAACCACGTTGCTCGATCTGCAGGGGCAAGCGGTCAGGCCGGATCGTGTGGTGCGCGATGGCGATCTGTTCCGCGTGCTCGACATCAAGACAGGTGCCCCTTCTGAACGCCATAAGGAACAGGTCCGGGGCTATACCCGGTTACTCAATGCCGTGGAGCACAAGCCGGTGGAAGGCTACCTGCTTTACGTCAGCGACGGCCTGCTGGTACCGGTGGAATCATGAACAACGCACGAGATATCAATTGGTCGGTGTTCCGTTTTTCGGAACTGGACACACGGCTGTTCCACGATGTGGTCCGCCTACGTGTGGATATTTTCGTTGTGGAACAGAATTGCCCTTATCCCGAGCTTGACGGTCTCGACCCTGATGCCTTGCATATCATTGGACGAACGACTGATGGGAACGTGTTCGCGTACGCCCGTATACTTCCTCCAAAAGAAGGTGGTGTACCGCACATCGGCAGGGTGGTGGTAGCGCTATCTGAACGTGGCAAGCGCACCGGGGACCGTTTAATGGAAGTGGCCTTGACCGCGCTCGAAAAGCATTACGGAAGTAGGCGCTCTGCGTTGGCGGCACAGGCGCACTTGCAGAAGTTCTATGCGGGACACGGCTTCACTTCGTGCGGAGAGGAATACATGTGGGACGGCATCCCGCATGTGGACATGGTGCTGGACCCGTCATAACACTACTGTTCGCCCGCGGCTCTAGGCCGCCTGCTATTCCTCACCGGATCAGCACGAAACTCCCGTTGTATTCCTTTTCCAAGGGGCCGTATTCCGTGAGCCACGCCTTGTAGGAGTACATGCCGGGCATGGCGTTCTTACCATCCCAGCCTTTGTCCGGGTCGGTAGTGCTGAACACTTCATGTCCCCAACGGTCGAAAATCTCCAGCTGGTATTCGCGCGCACCCAGTACACTGGGCTTCCAAATTTCGTTGAGGTCGTCGCCGTTGGGTGAAAATGCGGATGGCGCGAAGAAGAGGTGGTCGCCGATGAATACGCGCACGCTGGTGGTGTCCCAGCATCCGTAGCCACTGGTAACGGTGAGGTAGGCTGTTTGCCAGCCGGCTTCGGTAAAAGTGTGCGTGAACGTCGGTGTATCGTAATGCATGCCTTCCAAAACATAGTCCCATGTGGAGGCGTCCGTAGAATTATCCGTGAACAGTATGTCCGGATAAAGCACCGTGGTCACGACAGGACTCGCGATGGTACTGGCCACAGGCTGTGGCCATACCTGTATGATCGCCGGCTGCAACTCGGTTGCGGAAGCCACACATCCTTGAGCGGTGCTGGTGGTCAGCGAAACGTCGTAAATGCCCGGCGCCGAGTAGGTTTTCTGGGGAATGGGATCGGTGCTGGAGGTACCATCACCAAAATGCCACAGGTATTCCATCGGTGTCCACGCTGTGGATGTATTGGTGAACACTGGCGTAAAAGGGATGCAGCCGGAGGTGGTGTCCAATGTGAATACCGCCGTAGGCAACGGATACACGCGCACGGAATCAGCAAAGGAGGCCGTGCATCCATCCTCTATTACCGAAACGGATACGGCGTGGCTGCCCAAGGTGAGGAAGTCCACAGTGGTGTTGGCGCTATCAGGATAGGGGGAAGTGCCGTCACCAAAATTCCAAAGCACCGTAGCGGAGGGCCCGAAATTCCCGAATGCTACCATAGGGTACGGGAGGTCGTCCGTGCATAGGATGGGCGGTGGCGTAAAGGCTATTGCCAGCGGGTCGTGTACGGTGAAAACGTGTGTCGAAGTGTCCGAGCAGGCCAGGTTTCCTCCGGTGATCAACGATACCGTATAGCTACCGGCGGCGGGAAAGGTGAAGTTCGGATCCGTCGCGCTGGACGTGTCAGCCGTGGAACCGGGAACGCCGAAATCCCACAGGTAGACAGTGCTTCCTACGCTTTCATTATGGAACTGTACTTGGAGACCATCGCAGGTGGCTTGCTGTTCCATGAAGTCGGATACGATGGCTTGGGCGCACGGGACCACCAGGAAACGGAAGTCGCGGATCAAGGTATTGAGCAACACACCGTCCCGATACTCACTTACGCAAAGACTCACTGCAAAGCTGCCGATGGAGGTGGGATGCACGGTAAGGAATCCATCGTTGTTGGCAAAGACGGCCGGTGGGGTGGAGTTCAACTGGTTGTTGGTGGAAAAACCCGCGGCCCAGACCACCGGGTTATAGGGCGGTGCAAGCGGTGGGTCCGGCATGGCATTGAAAAGGTCGTCCCCGCCCTGCAAGGGCGCGCACATGCTATAGGCCAAGGAATCGCCGTCGGGGTCCACTGCCAATTGGTCCAGTACGAATGTCTGGTCCAAGCAAAGAACGGTGGGTGGATCGTACTGGAAGGAAGGGGAATTGTTGGCTCCCGTAATGTTGGGATCCGGAACCTGCACCGTGATCGTCAAGCCTTGCGCAGGAGTGTTGGTGATATTGGAAACGACCGGTGAGCGACAGCAACGTTGATAAGTCAGGGTATAACCACCAGTGCCCGAGGGGAGGTTGATGGTGCCTGAATAAATGCCCATTTTGGCGCAGATGGTCGGCGGTGCCGTCAAACAGGGATTGGTCACCACGACGGGCACGTTCATTTCGCCCGGCAGGTTGAAATGAACGGTGTTCACCAAAACCCCGTTGCTATTGAAAATGCCGATCGCGGCCTGGAAGTCCAATGCCGTGTTGTTGGTGTTGTCCGGTCCACAATCACGGTAAAGCGTCAGCGTTACGAAATAGTCGTCGTTGCCTTGATAGGTGTAGGACATTTCACCCCCTAGGATGTGGGTGGCAAAGCCTTGGAGCGCCAAGGTGAACGAAAACAGGATGGCCAATACCCTCATGCGGAATGATGACCCGAATATAGGCAAATGGGTTGCCTTGACCGTCCCGATGCACCGAACTCAACGTCAGCGCTATTTCTTGCCTCTCGAAGAGCCTCCTCTTCCGACAGGGTTCCGGTTGAAGCCGGGAGTAAGTGCAACTTTCCGACGATCATGCTAAGCGCTTTTAGACAGTGCATTTTCATATTCCATACGGCTACATTCAGAACTGCCATGTTCCAGCCCGACAAGTTCCATGATGCGGACTTTCTCAGGGTAGGTCTCCGCCTTTATCCGGTGCAGTATGTAACGGTTGCCCACGCGTTGCACCTCGGTGAATTCCGCAAATGATGCGATGCGGTACCAGTTCAGGCCGTTGGCAGAGCAGCGGTAAAGCGGGAATTGTTGATCGTGCATGGCGAACTACTTTGCGCAAAGATCTCCGGTGAATGTTGCGGATGGTGATGAACCCTACCGCACGGATCGCAAAGTGCGCAAAGAATGCAGAAGTTCGCACAATCATTTGATCCGATGAAAGGCGATGTTCAGCGTGATCAGATCGGACAACAGCCCACAAGGCAACGCAGCACCCATCACCTCGCATCATGCCTTCTGCGTTTTTCAACTTTAACCACGGTGACTAAGGCCAATAGATGACGGCGTTCCTCCAGCAAGTGGCGCGAAAGCTTATCGCGGAACACGGCACAGCCTTGCGCGACGTGGCTGTGGTGCTGCCCAGCCAGCGCGCTGGCCTTTATCTCCGTAAGTGGTTGGCTGAAGAGGCCGGATCCCCGCTTTGGAGTCCGCAGGTGTTCACGATCGGCACGTTCATGGAAGAGCGTTCCGGGTTGCGGTCCTTGGCGGTGGAAGAGTTGTTGTTCGAGGGCTATGAGGCATACCGTTCCGTTGAGGGTGCGAATGCACAGGTCTTTGGGGAGTTCTTGCAGTGGGCCGGTACCACCTTGGCGGACATCAGTGAGGCGGATGCTCATTTGGTGCCTTTGGAAAGCTATTACCGCGACCTGCGTTCTTGGGAGGAGATAGAATGGACCTTCAATAATGATCCGTTGAGCCAAGGACAGCAACGTATGGTACGTTTTTGGGTCTTGGTGGGGCTGATGCATACGGCATTGAACACGCGGTTGCTGGGCCAAGGCGCTGGTACCACCGGCTTGATCGAACGTACCGCCGCGACCAGGGCGGTGAGCGAGGGCAGGCAATGGAAAGCGGTATGGTTCGCGGGGCTGAATGCGCTCACGCCGGCACAGGAGGCTTTATTCAGGCGCTTTCGCGAAGCCGATCTGGCACGGATCGCTTGGGACATCGATGAGTACTACTTCGCCGATACGGTGCAAGAGGCAGGACAGCACTTGCGCAAAGCGGTGGGTGCATTTGGTCCCGGCTTGATCCCCATGAGCAACCACCTTGCGGAGGGCCGGTTACAATTGCGCACCATACGGGCGCCGAACAATGCTTCGCAAGCTTGGTGCGCCGCTGAAATTTTGAAGAACGACAGCGCGGAGGACCGGGCGCGCACCGCTGTGGTGCTTGCCGACGAAAGCCTGCTGCAGCCCTTGCTAGAAGCTCTTCCAACGGACATCGGCCCGCTGAACATCACCATGGGTCTGCCCGTGTCCCGGCTTGCCATCGGCTCCTACCTCGAAGCCCTCCACCGGCTTCACGCGGGTATGCGGCCCGGAACTGGCTTTTTTCACGCGGATGTGGAGCGTTTGCTCGGTCATCCCTTCCTGCGCGTCGGGCCCATTGCAGCAGCAGGTGCGCAGGTATTGGCGCAATTGCGCAAGAATGGAAGTGCACACATTTCATCGCCCATGCTGCGAGACTTTTTTGAAGTCAGCGGTGGCTTTCCAGGAGCGGCGCTTGTTTTCAAGGAGGTGCTGGACGTACGCACGGAAATGCCCGAGATCACCGCTCAGGCGCTCGCTTGGGCCATGCATGCCATGGATGGTGACGAATTAGCAACGGAGCAGATCTACCAAGCTTCATTGGTACTGCGAAAGATCCATTTGCTGATGGTACGATACGCGCATGTCCTGGACATCAAATCCTATTCGGCGCTGTTCCACCGCTTGTTGGGTTCGGCCCGCATCGGGTTGTTCGGCGAGCCCTTGGCAGGCGTACAGGTGATGGGAATGCTGGAAGCACGCGCTTTGGACCCGGCCCGGGTGATCGTACTGGGTGCGCAGGAAGGCTCGTTGCCAGCTGGCGGCGCGGAGAAGTCCTTCATTCCCTTCGAGCTGCGGCGTGCGCACGGGATGCCCCTTCGCGATGGCAATGATGCCGTCCAGGCGTACAACTTCCTACGCATGCTCCAGCGCGCTGAAGAGGCCGTTCTGGTATGGCCTGAAGGAGCTGAACCAACCGGTCCAAGCCGGTTCATCCTGCAGTTGGAACACGAGTTGTTCAAAGGGAAGAATGAACGGTTGAAAGCCTTCGATGCCCGCATACGCATGCCGCAGGTGAAGGCAGCAACCGTCCGCATAGCAAAAGATGCAGCCGTGCTTGAAGCTGTACGGGCAAAGCTGAGAAGCGGTCTATCACCTTCCGCGCTGGGCGATTGGTTGCGCTGTCCGTTGGATTTCCATTTCAAGCATGTGATGGGTTTGAAGCAAGTGGAAGAGGTGGATACGCGCATTGCCGCCAATACGCTGGGCGAGGCGCTGCACGGGGCTGTGGAAGCCACTTACCGCCCATGGCTGGGTAAACCACTGCAGGCTTCCTGGTTGTTGGGGGCGGAGCAGGAGGTGGAGGAGGAGCTCTTGCTGCGGTTGGCCGAAACGCTTTCCGCGGAAGGGTTGCAACACGGTCAACCACTGCTGCAAGTGCGCATGGCGGTCCATGCAGCGCAACGATTTTTGCATAATGAAGCCGATGTGGTGGCGCGAGGCGCCGTTATCACGCCATTAGCCCTTGAAGTGCCTTTGACAAGCCCATTGGATCAGGCAGCTCTGGCTATCGGTTCACCGGTATCGTTCAAAGGCCGGATCGACCGTGTCGATCGCTGCAATGCCATGGTCCGCATCCTGGACCTGAAGTCCGGCAAGGTGGACCCTGCGCATTTGTCCATCCCTGAATTGACGTTGGACGTGCTGAAGGGCGACAAGCGTTACGCCGCACAACTTCTCGTTTATGCGTGGCTGTATTTGAAGCAACATCCGGAAGTGGATGAACTGCAGACAGGCATCTTGCCGCTTCAACGGGCGGCAAGCAGTGAACCGTTATTGATGCAATGGCCCGAAGGGAACATCGTGAAGCGGACCTCCCTGCCGAAGATCGAAGAACTGCTTACGGAGGTGGTGCTACGTATGATGGACCCGACAACGCCGATCGAGCACGACCCCAAGAGCAAGTACTGTAGTTTCTGCTTGGGTGCCCGATGAACCAGGGACCTCCTTAAAACCGAACAGGGATCCCGTTGGGGACCCCTGTGCGGCAAACCTGCAAGGATTAGGAACCAGATCAAGGAAGAACCTCCATCTGATAAGAAGACGGGCGAAACCGGAAAGGGTTGCCTCAATGGATGTTAAAGTTCTATGGAATGAACGTGTAGCCCACGCCCCGAACGGATTGGAAGTGCTTGGGGTTCTGTGGGTCAGGCTCGAAATACTTCCGGAAGGCCACAATGAAGTTGTCGATGGTACGAGTGGTGGGGAAGACGTCATAACCCCATACTTTTTGAAGGATCTCTTCGCGGCTTACCACCTCGTTGGGCCGTTCCGTGAGCAAACGCAGCAGGAGCATTTCGCGTTGTGTAAGCCGCTTGGACAGCCCGCGCTGCCCGGTGAATTCATAGGTCACGAAATCCACCGTGTTGGTCCCGAAATGGCAGAACGCCTGTGCAGGTAATGCTTGATCCCCATTGCCGCGGGAAGTGAGTTTCTCCACGCGGAGCAGCAGTTCTTGGAGGTCGAAGGGCTTGCCGAGGTAATCATCACCGGTGCGTAGCCCCCGCACGCGGTCGGTAGGCGTGGAGCGGGCTGTAAGGAACAGCACTGGTGTCCGGTCCCCTTCCAAGCGGATCGTTTCACAGATCGTGAACCCGTCCACATCGGGCAGCATAACATCCAGGACGATGCCATCGAAGCGGGCACCGTGCATGCGCTCCAACGCTTCACTACCACGCACCGCCGTGGTGACGTCATAGCCCTCCAACTCGAAGTTCATGCGCAAGGTGGCGCGGAGGGTTTCCTCGTCCTCCACCAGTAGTAATCGCTTCTTGGTTTCCGTTCCCATGCGGGGCCAAAGATCGGCGCTGGCTACTTTCGCGGCACCGCCGGTTCCCAAAGTCCCCGGCATATACGGATGTTCACAGCGGAAGAGATCGCCATTGCCAATGCCATAGGGAGGAATACCTTGGCGGAAGGCTTGGGCATCACGTTCATATCGGGTACACCCGGCACCTTCGCGGCCACGATGCCCGTGGACCAGCGTACGCTTCAACCCATGGGCTTGTTACATGGCGGTGCAACGGCGGCCTTGGCGGAAACGCTGGGGAGCATGGGCTCCGCCATGCTGGTGGACCGGGAGAAGTTCGCCGTGGTGGGCATCGAGCTCAACGCCAACCATTTGAAAAGCGTGCGCTCGGGCCATGTCACCGCCACCGGAACGCTGTTGCACAAAGGGCGCACGACGCATGTATGGGATATCCGGGTGAACAATGATGCAGGCGAACTCGTTGCCGTTTGCAGGCTGACCAATGTCGTGATCACGAAAAAGCCATGATCGAACCAACAGTTCTGCATAAGGCCTTGGCCCATTGCATCACGAACAGGCTGACCTTCGCAGCCTTCCGGACACCCGGCCAACCGGTGCAGCTTTGGGCTCAACGCACGCCGGACCTGGAGACCGTGGAAGGTACGCTGCTCTTGGAGCTCAACCAGGTATTCCTGGTAGCGCCGTTCGATCTGGATAGCGAGAAAGTGCCCTTTATCCGCGCGGACGTCGAATTGATGTTCCCCGAGATCGACCCGGACATCACCCGTTTGGAGGAATGTGAAGGCGCTCCCGACAAGGACCTGCGCATCGGAGAGGCGACATCGAAGGCTGAATTCATCCACGCCGTGAATGCCGCGAAACAAGCCTGTGTTTCGCGCACTCTGGGCAAAGCGGTCCTATCCCGCGTGATGGATGTGGTGTTAGGTCCTGACCAATTGCCGGAATTGTTCGTGCAGGCCATCGGGGCCAGTGCAGAGACCTTCGTCGCAATGGCGCACACGCCTGAGCATGGGTTGTGGATGGGCGCTTCACCGGAACGTTTGGTACATGAGCATTTGGATCATGTGCGAGTTGACGCCATCGCCGCCACCAGGCCGAGCGATGCGATCCCCGAGCGCTTGTCCCACTGGGGCGCCAAGGAACTGGACGAGCAGGAACAGGTGATGTGCCACGTGCATTCCACGTTCGTCCGTGCTGACCTGCAGAATGTGGTCGTTCGCGGACCTGAAGTGATGCAGGCAGGTCCGGTAGCGCATTTGCGCACGGTACTGGAAGCTGACCTGGGCGAGACATTGCTGGGCGACCTCATCCTCGAATTGCATCCAACGCCCGCTGTTTGCGGTTCCCCGACCAAAGCGGCGCAAGGGTTCATCGCAGCGAACGAAAAGCACGATCGTTCACTCTATGCCGGCTTCTGGGGACCTTGGAATGCAGAAGGACCCACTGAGCTGTTCGTGAACCTGCGCTGCTTACGTTATTGTGCAGGGAAGGCGCAGCTCTTTGTGGGTGCGGGTATCACCGCGGGAAGCGATGCCGGAATGGAATGGACCGAGACGGAGCGGAAGGCCGAGACCTTGCTGCGATTGATGGTGGAGGAGGAGTCCGAAAATTGAAGCATGCTGACGTCCGATCATTTCGCTGCGGCTGAACTTGCCCGGCTCTGCGCCGCGAAGGGTGTGCGCTACGCCGTGATCAGTCCGGGCTCGCGTAATGCGCCGTTGGTGATCGCTTTCAGCAAGCGCCCGGATATCGAATGCCTGCAGGTGGTCGATGAACGTAGTGCGGCGTTCTTCGCCATGGGCTTGGCACAACAGAGCTATCAACCCATCGTGTTGATCTGCACCAGCGGCAGTGCCGTGCTCAACTACGGCCCTGCCATCGCCGAAGCGTTCTACCAGCGCATCCCCTTATTGGTGATCTCCGCTGATCGGCCTGAGGAATGGGTCGACCAAGGGGAAGGACAGACCATCCGCCAGCGTAATGTGCTCGCACCACATATGAAGAGAAGCGTTCAGCTTCCGCGCCATACGGATGAACTTTCACGCTGGCATTGCGGCCGTTTGATCAACGAGGCGATCGATGCCACGTTGCTCCCGGTGCCCGGCCCCGTGCAGGTGAACGTGCCCTTCAATGAACCGTTATATGGGACCGCTGAATTGAAGGCCGAAGCTCGTTTGATCGCGCCTATGCCCGTGGGGTCCTTCCTGCTGCCGGACAATGGTTGGCGCGCACAACAGCTTTCCGCCAGCTTGAAGGTAATGGTGCTCGTGGGCCAGGGCGTGTGGAGCGAAGGCATGAGGGAGCAACTGCGGAAGCTCGCCGACCTGCCTCAGTGCGCGGTGCTCACCGAAGCCACCTCCAACATGGATGACGACTCATTCATCACCTGCATCGACCGTGCGATCGAAGGTGTGAATGCGAGCAATGAGAACGACCTCAAGCCCGATATCCTCATCACCTTCGGGGGTGCTATCGTCAGTAAGCGGATCAAGGGCCTGCTGAGGAAATGGAAGCCAGCCCAGCATTGGAACATCGATGCAGGGGAGCGCTACCACGACACCTATCAAAGCCTTACGCACGACATCGCGGTGGAGCCGCACATCTTCCTCGCGCAACTGGAAGGCCAGGTGAAAGGCAACGAAAGCCTATATGGCGAAGCATGGCGCATGGTGGATGCGCGGATGCGCGAGGTGCATCAACGCATTCTCAAGGCGACACCCTTCTGTGACCTCACGGTTTTTGAAACGCTGCTCGAGCGCATCCCTCAAAGCAGTGATATCCACTTGGCGAACAGCACGGCAGCGCGCTATGCGCAGCTCTTTGACCGTTCGCGGAGCCAACGCTTCTTCAGTAACCGCGGTACCAGTGGCATCGATGGCTGCACCAGCACTGCCGTGGGCGCCGCCTTCGCAACGGGTAAGCCCACCACGCTGATCACCGGTGATGTGGCCTTCTGCTACGACAGCAATGCTTTCTGGAACGACAACCTTTCACCGGAGCTGAAGGTGATCGTGATAGACAACGGCGGCGGAAACATCTTCCGCTACATCGAAGGCCCCGACAGTGACCCCGAACTGCTGCCGTGGTTCGAATCCCCGCACCACCGCGACATCGCTGCGATGGTGAAGAGTTTCGGACTTCCTTACTACTCCGCCAGCGACGAAGCATCCCTGAAGTCCGCACTGGAAGATCTGTACAAACCTCACGACACACCCGCTGTCCTATGCATCACCACCGATGCGCGCCTTTCTGCGACGGTGCTTCGTACCTATTTCGAACAATTGCGTTCGGCATGATCCACGTCGTCCATTGTCGTTTCTCAGTTATCAGGAAAAGTCGCGACGGAGACGTGCTGATCACCGATCACCAAATTATCATCACCAGCAAAACACCTCCCCTCGGTGCCTCCGTGCCTCTGTGGTGAAAAACACGATCAACTCATGTCCCGTACTTGGACCCCCGTCAAAGAATACAGCGATATCCGTTTTGAGACCTTCGAAGGCATCGCCAAGATCACCATCAACAGACCCGAGGTGTACAACGCCTTCCGCCCGGAAACCACCATGCAAATGCTCGAGGCGATCGACATATGCCGTGAGATGAACGAGGTGGGGGTGGTGGTCTTTACTGGTGAAGGGGACAAGGCCTTCTGCAGCGGCGGCGACCAGAACTTCAAAGGGCGCGGTGGCTACATCGGAGAGGATGGCGTGCCGCGACTGAATATCCTGGACCTGCACCGCCGCATCCGCGAGATCCCTAAGCCGGTGGTGGCCATGGTGAACGGCTACGCTATTGGCGGCGGGCACGTGCTGCACGTGGTGTGCGACCTTACCATCGCCTCGGACAATGCACGTTTCGGGCAGACCGGTCCCAAGGTGGGCAGCTTCGATGCCGGCTTCGGCAGCAGCTATCTCGCGCGGCACGTGGGTCAAAAGAAAGCCCGCGAGATCTGGTTCCTCTGCAACCAATACACCGCCAAAGAGGCCGAGGACATGGGCATGGTGAACAAGGTGGTACCGCTCGCCGAGTTGGAAAACACCACGGTGGAATGGTGCCGGATCATGATGAAGCGCAGCCCGATGGCCCTGCGCATGATCAAGCGAGGCCTCAACGCCGAGCTCGACGGCCAACGCGGCCTGATGGAATTCGCTGGCGACGCCACGCTGATGTTCTACATGATGGACGAGGCTCAGGAGGGACGTAACGCGTTCATGGAAAAGCGCGAGCCGGATTTCAAGAAGTTCCCGAAGTTCCCTTGAGGAGTTCACCACCGAGGCACGGAAACACAGAGGAATGCAGCTTGATGCTTCAAGAGGTTTTATCGTTGTGCACTCAGCGAAATAGATGAAGCACTGGCTCCATGCCTTCCGTCTGCGCACGCTGCCCTTGGCAATGAGCAGCATTATCACGGGCAGCGCGTTGGCCATTTTCCATAACGCTTTTCGCTGGCCGGTGTTCGTTCTTGCACTGTTCACGGCGATCCTGCTGCAAGTGCTGAGCAACCTGGCGAACGATCTTGGCGATCACCTGCACGGCACGGATAACGAAGTGCGCGTGGGGCCGCAGCGTGCGGTGCAAAGCGGAGCCATCTCCACTGCTGCGATGAAACGCGCCATGTGGATCTGCGGACTGCTGTCGTTCATCTCCGGCATCGCATTGATCGTCATCGCTTTGGGATTTTCAGTCACGACCCTTGTGTTCCTGTTGATCGGACTACTGGCCATCGGAGCGGCGGTGAAATACACCTTCGGTAGCAATCCTTATGGCTATGCGGGCTTCGGCGATATCAGCGTATTGCTCTTCTTCGGTATTGTTGGCGTAGTGGGGACGTTCTATCTGCACACCGGAGCATTCTCGGCCGTCGCGCTTTTGCCAGCGATCGGAATCGGGCTGTTGTCCACCGCAGTGCTCAACCTCAACAACATGCGCGATATTCACGGGGACGCGGCTAATGGGAAGCGCACCATGGTCGTGCGCATGGGTTCTGCGCGCGCGAAGCGTTATCACGCTGCACTGGTTCTTATCGGCTTTGCTTGTTTGGTGCTTTTCAGCGCTACACATTTCTGCACGTGGTGGCAGTATCTGTTCGCCCTCAGCTTCATCGCACTGGACCGTCACCTGCGCTTCGTATTGAAGAACAGGAGCCACGAGCATTGGATCCGCAGATGAAGATCCTGGCACTTACGACGCTGGTAACCGCATTGCTCTTTTCTTTGGGGTTGGTCTTGGCTGCGTAGGAGCAACACAAAGAGCCTCATCCTCCGCGCCTATGCATCCCTGCGGCACCTTTTCCCATGATCCACGCCACTTGGAAGGAGCTTACCCTCACACCGCGCTTCCCACTGGGAACCAGCAAGGGCGTGATCAAAGCGCGTACGGTCTGGTACTTGATCGCTTGGGACGCGGAGCGTCCACAGGTGCGCGGCATCGGTGAGGCAGCGCTGTTCCCGGGTCACAGCAAGGAATTCCCTGCGGATGTCCGCACCAAGTTGTTGGAACTTTGTGCCGATACTTCCAACTGGGGGCAACGCTTGCACGACGATCTGATGCATGTGCCAAGTGTACGTTTCGCCGTGGAGCAATGCCTGCGCGATCTGAAAGCCAGCGGCAGCAAGATCCTCTTCCCTTCGGAATTCACGTTGGGCCGATCGGGGATACCGATCAACGGCTTGGTATGGATGGGTGATATGGCCACCATGCGCGAGCGTATCAAAGCCCAGATCGACGGAGGCAGCCGATGCGTGAAATTGAAGATCGGCGGCATCGGCATCGCCGACGAACTGCAGTTGCTCTCGGACGTACGCCGTGAATTCAATGTGAAGGAACTCACGCTGCGCGTAGATGCGAACGGCGCGTTCACCAACGGGAATGTGATGCCTGTGCTAGAGCGTCTCGCGGCATTGGAAGTGGAAAGCATCGAACAACCGGTGCCACCCGGACTGTACGAAGTAATGGCCGAACTCTGCGCGACGTCACCGTTACCGATCGCCTTGGACGAGGACCTCATCGGTATCAGCACACCGGAAGGCAAAAAGGATCTGTTGGATCATGTGAAGCCTCAATACGTCGTCATAAAGCCGAGCATGGTGGGCGGATGGGCCGCTGCACAGGAATGGATCGACCTGGCACAGGAACGTGGAATCGGTTGGTGGATCACATCGGCGTTGGAAAGCAGCATCGGGTTGAACGCGATCGCCCAATGGACCGCCACCTTGGGCGTCACCATTCCGCAGGGCTTGGGTACGGGCAGCGTTTACTCGGACAACGTACCCTCACCGCTGTCCGTGAGCGCAGGCGAATTGAAGTACCGCCCGGAGATACCCTGGAACCTTGAACGCTTCGAGCCATGAGCGCCCGCCCGAAGTACGCTAGGACCATGGAGGACGCGTTCGTGTCATTGACCTTGGATGGAAAGCGGTTGAGCAGTATGGCCGCGTTCGATCATTTCAATAAGCTCGCCTTGAAAGGAAAGTCGGACGAAAGCTGGAAAGGGGAATTGGCCTGCTTTGCACGGGAACTCGCCACTCGCAGTAGCGGCTCCATAACTGCCAGCACCAGCGGTACCACCGGCCCGCCTAAGCGCATGACCATTCCGCGCCGCGACCTGGTGAACAGTGCGCGGCTCACTGCGGACACTTTCGGGCTGCAAGAAGGCGACCGGGTCCTGTTATGCCTTCCATGCCAGTACATCGCTGGAAAAATGATGGTGGTGCGCGCAATGGCTTTGGGCCTCGATCTGCACGTCATCGATAGCCGGGGAAGTGTTCTGGATAATCTAAAGGCGAACAACGACCGCTTCCGTTTCACCGCCATGGTGCCTTTGCAGTTGCACCGAGCCATTCAAGAGGACCACGCCCGGGTGGAGCGACAATTCGACACGGTGCTCCTCGGCGGCGGGCCGGTAAGTGCGGCGTTGGAAGAAGACCTGCAAAGCCTGAAGACAGCTGTTCATCAGGGTTATGGCAGCACGGAAACGGTAACCCACGTGGCTTTACGGAAGCTTAACGGTAAAGGCCGAAGCGACGGCTACACGGCACTTGGACAGGTCTCTTTCGCAACGGACGAACGCGGTTGCCTCGTGGTGAGCACACCGCATTTAAGGACCAAGGAGCACATCACCAACGACCTTGTGGACTTGATCGATGCCACGCATTTCCGGTGGCTGGGCCGCATCGACAACGTGATCCTCAGCGGAGGCAAGAAGATATATCCCGAACAATTGGAGGCCCGTTCGGGAGGGTTGATCGGCGTACCGCACTTCTTCCTGGCGCTACCGGACGATCTGCTAGGCGAAGCCGTTGCCCTGGCCCTGGAAACGGACATTCCACCGGATGAGCTGGTGCCGGACATTCTCGAGAACCTGATGCGTGTGCTGGAAAAGCACGAATGGCCTCGACGTATCCTGGCCACCAAGCAATTCAGGCGCACCGCTTCCGGCAAGGTGATCCGGAGTATTTGAAGTCGGGCCGGTCAGGCTCCCTTATCCACCGGCACAATGGCCAGTGTAAGTTGTGTGTTACGATCGGCAAGGTCAAGCAGTAACGCACGGATGCAGAGGATCAGGCCCGTCATTTCGAAGGTCTCTTCCAGCGTATACATCGCGATGTATTTCGGCTCCATGAAGATCCAGCAATCCGCGGTGTCACCGAAAACGCGGCATGGCATCCAAGGATAGTTCCCCGGATCCACAGGGGTCAACGTTGCGATAAGCTTACCACCGGCCATCTCCAAGAAAACGGCCCCGAAGACATAGATGATGCCACTCATGATGAGCCGTTTCCGCAGTGCCGGTGACAGTCCGAAAAGCCAGCGGGATAGCAGTAGGACCAACCCGATGGCTGCAAGACCATAAGGTATCACCCAAGCATAATAGAACCATCCGCCCAAGCCATCGCCCCCGGAGCCTTCCAATAGGCGCTTGGTGAACTGCATGAATTTCTCGTGGATCTGCGAACCTTCGTCCACGCCCAGGAAGAAGAAAACCGCGGCCATCGTTTTCCAGCCACGGGCGATCTTCGCGTTCGTCCGCAGGCCGTGCATGAGGAACAGCACCGCGCCGAAGAAAAAGAGCAGCACATTGTAGAGCGTCGGCATGTTCGCCTCGGTATCGAGATCGGCCAACTGTGTCAGCGCCTCCACGCGCCAATGCAGCACGAGATGGCAGAATGAGGTGAACAGGCTGAGGGCCACTAAAATGGCCAGCACCGCGAAGAGGGTCCGCGTGGTGCGCTTTGGGTCAAGAAGAACGCTGTGCATGGTGGATGCCGCGAAGTGATCGACCCGGAATGGGAAGATCGGCGCCGCCCGGAACACGGGCGGCGCCGGACGATCAGGCCTTTCCCATGATCTTGAACATGCCCGTACCGCACTCTGGGCACTTGCCTTTCATGGCCTTGCGACCGTTCGCCATCGTTACCTCACCTGCTTCCTTCATGTTCCGCTTTGCCTTGCACTTCACGCAATAAGCTTCAACTGCTGCTGCCATCTTTCTTGGGGGTTAATGCCCGGACAACACGCCCGAACATGCGGCAATGTAGTGCCAACGGGCCTTTTGGGGCCATGGCGGCAGCCAAAAGGTTTTCAACAACACAGTATATGCCACCGTCAATAGCGCGACGCGTAGCCGCTGCGTTCCCGTACGCGATGCAAGGTGGTATGGGCCACTGCACGCGCCTTCTCCGCCCCGATGGCCAGTTGCCGGTCCAATTCGCCACTGTTGGTTATCAGGGCTTGGAATCGGGCCCGTTCCTGTGCGAACCGGGCGAGCAAGAGGCCGAGCAGTTCCTTTTTAGCGTGGCCATATCCATATCCGCCGCGCAGGTAGTCGCCTCGCATGGTTTCCGCATCGGCCGGGGATGCGACGAGCTTGAAGAGCTGGAAAACATTGTCGGTCCCGGGGTCTTTCGGCTCTTCCAGCGCCTTGCTGTCGGTCACGATGGACATCACCTGTTTCTTCAGCTCTTTTTCCGGAAGGAAGATGTTGATGGTGTTGCCATAGCTCTTGCTCATTTTCCGGCCGTCCGTTCCCGGCACGGTCATCAGGTCGGGGTCGATCTGCGCGGTGGGCACCACGAACGTGTCCTCACCGTAGGCCCGGTTGAAGGCACTGGCAATGTCGCGCGTGATCTCCAAGTGCTGCCGCTGGTCCTTGCCCACGGGGACTGTGTCGGTATCGTACAGCAGTATGTCAGCGGCCATCAGCACCGGATAGTAGAACAGGCCCGCGTTCACTTGGCTTACGTTATCGCTCTTGTCCTTGAAGGAGTGCGCGTTGGCGAGCATGGGGAAAGGCGTGAGACAGCCGAGGAACCAGGAAAGTTCAGCTACCTCCGGCACATCGCTTTGGCGGTAGAAGGTCACCTTGCTAACGTCCAAGCCACAGGCAAGCCAAGCGGCGGCCACCGCATAGGTGTTTTCCCGCAGGATGTGCGGGTCGCGCACAGTGGTGAAGGAATGCAGGTCGGCGATGAAGAGGAAAGCGTCGTTGCCGGGCTTGGCGCCCATGTCGATCGCGGGCAGGATTGCGCCGAGCAGGTTGCCTAAGTGGGGTGTGCCGGTACTTTGGATGCCGGTAAGGATGCGCATGGATCGGGGCGGTGCAGTAAAAAGCACCGGTGGCGGCGAAGATAGAGAAGGTAGCTTCGCGCCACCTTATCCGGTCCGAACGTGCGCTCAACGCAGCCTCATCACCATCTTGACAGACCCACGGTCGCTTCCGACGCGGAGCGGCGCAATACGTTGGCAAAATGGTTGTTCGCACCGTTCCGCATCGTGTTCAAGTTGTGGTTCGTGGGTGTTTTTTTCTTCTCGATGGTATTGCTGTACATCCCGTTCAAGCTGATGCTGCGACGGCCTTCCGGCTACCCCTTTGCATTCCGGCTGATGCGGCGTTGGGGCTCCTTCCTCAACTATGCGCTGCTGGTGCCGCTGAAGGTGGAACGGCACGGGGAACTGCCCCCGCCACCGTACGTGATCTGTGTGAACCACAGCAGCTACTTGGACATCATCCACACGTTCAACCTGGTGCCGGACTACTTCCTTTTCATGGGGAAATACGAACTGTTGAAATGGCCGTTGTTCCGCATTTTTTTCGTGGACATGCACATTGCGGTGAACCGGGGTAATCGCACGGAGGCGGCAAGGGCATTGATGAAAGCGGCCAGTGCGATAGGCCGCGGCATCAGCATCAGCATCTTCCCGGAAGGCACTATCCCTGCCACGGCTCCGCGTATGAAGTTGTTCAAGGACGGGGCGTTCAAGCTGGCGATCGACAAGCAGGTACCCGTGGTGCCGATCACGTTCGTTGACAATTGGCGTTTGTTCGGTGACCCGGAAAAGCTGCTGAGCCGCGGCAGGCCCGGCATCGCCCGCGCGGTGGTACACGCTGCCATACCCACCGTGGGCATGGGCCCGAGTGAAGTTGATACCTTGCGCCGCCGCGTGTTCGATGCCATAGAGGCGCCGCTACGCGAAGAAACGGACCGGATAAGATGAAGTTGGATCCCGCCACTTTGGACCGCATCGCCGAACTGGCGCGCTTGGACCCCGGCACCGCCGAAGAGCGGACCATCTTGCTCACCGACATGCAGCGCGTGCTGGATTTCGTGGAAGCACTGAACGGTGTGGACACCACGGGTGTGGAACCGCTCATCTTCATGGGTGAGGAACGCGACGTGCTGCGCGATGACGTGGCCATGCCCGGACTGCCACGCGAAGAAGTGCTGAAGAACGCCCCAACGGCGGACAGCGACTACTTCAAGGTGCCCCGCGTGGTCGGCAAAGGTTGAAGCAACGGTAAGGCTTCCGACAGCGTGTCATCTCCCCATACTGCGCGTTTCCGCGTACCGAGTTCGCGCCAGCCGTAGATCAGCACCAAGAGAGCGGAACCGATGCAATTGGCCGCAACGAAACCGTTGATGTAGATCGGGTCCAAGCCTCCGTTCGCAGGGAACACCGGCACGATGAAGAAAGCGCAGTTGCTCACGATCTGCGCGATCATCAGGATCGTCCCGCTGCGCGTCATGTTGAAAACCCAGCCCAACAGGATGGTGAGCGAGAACATGCTGGCCATGAAAACGGGGATCGGAAAGCCGTCCGGAACACCTTCGCCGAGCAGCAGCATGGGCAAATACCAGAGGCCCCAGGAAACGCCCACCATGGCGCAGGAGGCCAAGGCAGAATAGCGGCCTTGCAGGCGGGTCACGGAGAACTTCATCCACGCGGTCTCCTCCACGAAGGCGATGCCCACGATAAAGGCGAAATTGTGCATCAGGTTGATCGCTGCTTGATTCGTTCCGCCGAAGAAATCCTCGATCACCCAGCCCGGCCAAGGGGCAAGGCCCAGCACTGTGATCACGATGATCCCGGCATAGAAATAGAGGAATTTCCACGAGAAGGCCAGCGCGTAGAACTGCACGGGTGCCTTCCACTTGAAGTAGGAGCCGAATAGCGTCCGTAACCCGCCCAAGCCTTCCAAGTAAAAGGAAATGAGCATGGCAAAACCCAGCGGCCCGAACACCCGGAAGCGGAACACCATATGCGCCAACGGATCATCGTCCATGTGCACGCCGCCCTGCAGCCGGTGGGACATGAAGGCCACCACCAGGAACTGGTAGCCCAGTGTCAACACGGTGAAAGTGAGCACGGGGAATCGGGTGATGAAAGCGCGCATGGTCTACGGAAGCGGCGCAATGTTAATGGGAAAACGAGATGCCCGTCAATCCGTACGGTGACGAGGGCTGGCGGTGCCGCAGCGGGCCAATTACCTTCGCCGCGCGGCCTGCCCGCAAAAATCCAAGCCATCATGTACGGAAAGCTGAAAGCACAACTGCAAACTGAATTGGCCTCCATTGAAGAAGCCGGGTTGTTCAAGCGCGAGCGCATCATCACCAGTGAACAGGGCGCGGAGATCACCGTGAATGGCGAACAGGTGCTCAATTTCTGCGCCAACAACTACCTCGGCCTAAGCTCGGACCCTGACGTGTTGAAGGCCGCGCACGCCACGCTGGATTCGCATGGCTACGGTATGAGCAGTGTGCGCTTCATCTGCGGCACGCAGGACATCCACAAGGAGCTGGAAGAGAAGCTGGCGCGTTTCCATGGCACTGACGATACCATTCTCTACGCGGCCTGCTTCGATGCGAACGGTGGCGTGTTCGAACCACTGCTCGGGCAGGAGGACGCCATCATCAGTGATGCGCTCAACCATGCCAGCATCATCGACGGCGTGCGGTTGTGCAAGGCAATGCGTTACCGGT
The DNA here is from genome assembly GCA_016719225.1 of Flavobacteriales bacterium. Lineage (GTDB taxonomy): Bacteria > Bacteroidota > Bacteroidia > Flavobacteriales_F > PHOS-HE28 > PHOS-HE28. The sequence goes on from JADKAN010000002.1 coordinate 324,781, forward strand.
ATGCCAACAACGACATGGCGGACCTGGAAGTGCAACTGAAGATGGCGCGGGCCGATGGTGCCAAGAACATCATCATCGTCACGGACGGCGTGTTCAGCATGGACGGTATTATCGCGGACCTCAAGGGCGTGTGCGATCTGGCCGACAAATACGAGGCGCTGGTCATGGTGGACGAATGCCACGCGGCCGGCTTCATCGGTAAGACAGGGCGCGGCAGCATTGAACATTGTGGCGTTACCGGGCGGGTGGACATCATTACAGGAACGCTGGGCAAGGCGCTTGGCGGGGCCATGGGCGGGTACACCACTGGCCGTAAGGAGATCGTGGACCTGCTGCGTCAGCGCTCGCGCCCATATCTCTTCAGCAATTCGTTGGCACCGGCCATCGTGGGCGCAAGTATCAAAGTGATCGACCTGTTGAGCGCTTCCACCACGTTGCGGGACAAATTGGAAAAGAACGTGGACCGTTTCCGCACGGGCATTGAAAAGCTCGGTTTCAAAACGCGCGGTTCAGGCGCGGCCATCGTCCCGGTGATGTTGGGCGATGCAAAGGTGAGCCAAGTGATGGCGGACAAGCTGCTGGCCGAAGGCATCTACGCCATCGGTTTCTTCTTCCCTGTGGTGCCGAAGGACACCGCGCGCATCCGCGTGCAGTTGAGCGCGGCGCACACCGATGCACATATCGACAAGGCGCTTGCCGCGTTTGCGAAGGTGGGTAAGGAGATGGGAGTGATCTGAGGCTTCAGGCCGTTTTGGTCCAGTAGATCCCGAGGCACGTGCAAGGGGGGACTTGCCAACCGTATTCCATTTCCGCTACCTTGCCCACCGCCAGAGGAGCTGGTGAGATTATTACCTTGTTTGATCCACCGCTCAAGCACCCTTCGCCAGCCATGAAATGGGGCATAGTGCGCGACCTACTGCGTGCGGAGCAGTGGGTGAAGAATGGATTTATTTTACTTCCGGCCTTTTTTGCAGGAAACATCCTGGCTCCGGGCGTATTGCCGACGGTCCTACTGGGCATAGTGGCTTTCTCGCTGGTGGCTTCGTCCATTTATATCGTGAACGACCTGCGGGATGCACCGATGGACAGGCTTCATCCGCGCAAGTGCAAGCGGCCTATCGCAGCACGGTTGGTTGAACCTTCCACGGCGATAGCCGTGGCTTGCATAATTTCCGTGGTCGGTCTGAGCGGGGCATTCCTACTGAATACGGAATTCGGCCTCATCGCTTTGGGCTACGGCGTGATGAACTTGGCCTATAGTCTCTACTTGAAACGCTGGGCCATTTTGGACATCATGATCATCGCACTGGGCTTCATCCTCCGGATCCACGCGGGTGGAGCTTTGGCCGAGGTGCCCATCAGCATGTGGCTGGAGATCCTCACCTTCCTGCTCGCCCTGTTCATCGCCTTCGGTAAACGCCGCGATGAAGTCCTCGTCTCCATGAATTCCGGCAACGATCCGAGACGCAGCATACAGGGCTACAATTTGGAGATGGTGAACAGCAGCATGTCGCTGATCGCGTCTGTGACGTTAGTGGCCTACCTGATGTACACCGTCAGTCCGGAAGTGATGGGCCGTATCGGTAGCACGCACGTCTATTACACGGCTTTCTTCGTGCTGATGGGCATGTTGCGTTACCTGCAGCTCGCCTTGGTGAAACAGCGCACCGGTTCGCCCACGCGGCTCGTCCTCGAGGATTGGCCTTTGCAGGCGATCATTGCTGGCTGGCTCATAACGTTCGCAATAATTCTCTATGCGCGTTGAGCAAGGGCGCTTCAGCAACTGGGGCAACTATCCCGTGCGCACGGGAGTTTCCCTGTCCCCGGAAAGCGTGGCCGACGTGCAAGCTGCGGTGGCCGAAGGCGCTGCATTGACCCCGCGCGGCAATGGGCGCAGTTACGGCGACGCATCGCTCGGCGGTCGCATGTTGGACGGGCGTTCCTTGCCCATTGTGTTCGCACTGGATACGCAAAGCGGCACGGTGACCTGTGGCGCCGGAATGTTGCTGGATGAACTGTTGTTGCGCATTGTCCCGGCCGGTTTTTTCCTGCCTGTTTCTCCCGGCACCAGGCTCATCACGGTGGGAGGCGCCATCGCGGCGGACATCCACGGAAAGAACCACCATGTGGACGGCAGTATTTCGGCGCATGTCCGGGAAATGCGCATCGTTATCGGCTCTGGCGAAGAGGTGCTTTGTTCTCCGGAAATACGCGCCGACCTTTTTTGGAACACAGTGGGCGGCATGGGCTTGACGGGCATGATCACGCAGGCCACCATCATTCTGAAGCGCATTACCACGGCTTACATCCGGCAGAAGAGCATTAAGTGCAAGAACCTTACAGAGCTGTTCAGCCGCTTTGAGGAACATGCCGGTGCCACATATAGCGTGGCTTGGATCGATCTGTTGGCGAAGGGTGAAGGTCTTGGACGCAGCTTGCTGTTGCTCGGCGAACATGAACCCCTTTCCTCACTACCCACCAAGTTCCGGAAAGACCCATTGCGAGTGCATTCAAAAGCCAGATCGGGTGTCCCGTTCTTCTTCCCGGCCTTCGCCTTGAGCAACCTTACCGTGCGCATCTTCAACATGCTGTACTACGGCAAGCAACTTGGTCGGGTGAGCGAACGTGTGGCACATTATGCGCCGTATTTCCATCCGTTGGACGCGGTGCGCGATTGGAACAGGATCTACGGCCGGCGCGGCTTTCTACAATACCAGGTCGTCGTGCCGCTGGAAGGAGGTGAAGCCCGTATGCGGTCCATCGTTGAAGAACTTTCCAATGCGGGCGTCGCAAGTTTCCTCGCTGTGCTGAAGCGGTTCGGTCCCGGAAATGTGAAGTCGCCGATGAGCTTTCCGATGGAAGGGTTCACGCTTGCGCTGGACATTCCCCGATCGGATACGGTGTTCGTTGTCCTGGACCGCATCGATGCCATGGTGGTGCAAGCGGGCGGACGCATCTATTTGGCCAAGGATGCACGCATGTCCGGTGATACGCTGCGGGCCTCCTATTCCGCCTTGGCTGCTTTCCAACGCACCGTGGCCCTGGAAGGACAAGGGCGTTTCACGTCCGCTTTGGCTGATCGTATCGCTTTGCGCAACAACGAAATGGATAATCCTCGCTTCGATCCCAAGACCGTGTTGATCCTGGGCGCCACCTCCGACATTGCCGCGGCGATGGCGGAACAGTTCGCTCGCGAGGGGTACGCGCTGATCCTCGCAGGGCGCGACATGAACAAGCTGCGGGCCATGGCGGAAAAGCTCGGCCGTGCCCACGGTACGGTCTGCGTGCCGCAAGCCTTTGACGCGACAAAGCCCGAGGTTCATCGGGAATTCTACGCGGGATTGGATCCAAGACCAGGCATCGTAGTGTGCGCGTTCGGCGATCTGCCGGACCAGTTCAAGGCACAGGAAGATCCAGCCCTAGCGCTGCGATCCATCCAAGTGAATTTCGCCGGCGCCGTGAGCATCCTGGAATTCGCCGCAGCTGACCTTGAGGCCAGGAACACGGGACATATCATCGGCATCTCCTCCGTCGCCGGCGACCGGGGCAGAGCGAGCAACTACATCTACGGCAGCGCTAAGGCGGGCTTCACCGCCTACCTCAGTGGACTGCGCCACCGGCTGTTCAAGTCCGGTGTTTCGGTGCTTACTGTAAAGCCGGGTTTCGTACGAACGCGCATGACGGAAGGGCTGCCGCTGCCAGCGCCGTTGACGGCAACGGCGGAACAAGCCGCCGCCGCGATCATCAAAGCGATGCAGCGTAAGCGCGGCACCGTTTACGTGCTGGGGCGTTGGCGCTGGGTGATGTTGGTCGTACGGAACCTGCCCGAGTTCATTTTTAAACGCACCAAGCTGTGAACGCACTCGCGCTCTTCGACCTGGACGGCACGTTGACGCATGGCGACACCATGCTCGCGTTCATCCGGTACCGGTCGGGGACGTTGAAGTATGCGTGGATCATGCTGCAGTCCGGCTTGTTACATGCGTTGGGCCGGATCGGCCTGTTGCCGAAAGACGCAGGAAAAAAACGGTTGGTGCACATGGCGTTCGCAGGCGCTTCTGTTGCTGAAGTGGATCGCGAAGCTGAAAAATTCACGCGGGAAAAATTAGCGAACATGTTCCGCACAGGCGCGGTGGAGCGCGTGCAATGGCACAAGGAACAAGGCCACCGCTCCTGCATCGTCACGGCTTCGTGCGCGCCTTGGGTGCAGCCTTGGTGCACAACGCAGGGGCTGGAACTCATCGCCACAGGTATGGAAGAACGCGCCGGAACGTACACCGGCGAACTGTCCACGCCCAATTGTAAGGGCGAAGAGAAGGTGCGACGGGTGAAGGAGATCTTCGACCTCCATGCATATGAGGTCATCCATGCGTATGGTGATACACCGAGCGACCGGCCGATGCTTGCTTTGGCCACCGATCCGTTTTACAAGCCGTTCGATATACAGCCAAGTGATGCGACAGATGCGGTCGAAGTAATGGGGTCGCCTGAGGCCCCGCCCCGTGCGGCCGGAGGTTTCAAACTATTCGTGGTGCTGGTGCCTTGCTTGTTCATGGTGGGTGCCTTGCTTGTTCATCAAGCCTTCAAGCCGATCACGGAAGTGGTTGCAGCAGGAAACCATGAACGTATCCTTGAACTATTTCCGCGACACGGGGACTGGCCGGACATCATCCGATTCCTGCCGGAGCATCGTGTAAAGTTGGAGGATTCCGATGGCCTCGTTCATTATGAGGGACCTTGGACATGGGATGAGAAAAGCACCTCGTTGCGGCTGAGCGATCCTGCATGGGACCGGCGCGTGCTGTGGGTCTCCGGTTGGGGAGGGCCGGTCTTGAAAGTGGCATCACCGGTCGGAAAGGATCTCTTCCAGACCGTAACGTTCAAACCCTTGGAATGAGCTATCCGAAGCTCACCCTTTGGGAGCGGATGCGTATCCGTTGGTCAACGGAAGGTGCCATAGCAGTACTGATGCTGCTTTTCATGTTGATACTGTCGCTTCTGCCGGCGTTGCAGGCAGTGCGCGGCTTGGAGTTCGGTCCGACCATGGATTTTTACCGTGACGGTTCCTTCGTTCACAGCATTTTGGACGGCCGTTCCGGCCAGGACCCACAGTTCAAGGGGGAGCATTTGTGGTATACACCGCTCATCTTCGGTTTGGAAGCGCTGTTGGTAAGGATCACCGGTATGCAGGTCGAAACCCTTTTGGTGCAGGCCGGACCTTGGCTGAACCTGCTGGCACCGGTGTGCTTCTTCATCATGGCCTGGTATTTCCGCGGCCCCGTGGCAGCGGTAGCGGCTACGGCCATATACCTGTTCTTTCTCATCGGCGACGAGCCTGCATGGGCCGTTCCGACATACACTCCTTGGCTCATTCCGATCTCCTTCGTCCAAGGGTTCTTTTACTTGGCACTGATCGCGCTCCATCGGTCGTTCCGCTCCGGCACGCTCCTTCGGGCCATGGGTATCGGCGCCTTGACAGGCGTGATCTTCCTAAGCCATGCGGCTCCAGCGCTGATCCTGGTAGTGATGATCGCCATGCTCACATTTACCCGGATGATCGCGGGCTTCCGCGCGGGTAAACCCGGTCTGGCATGGGAACGGCTCGGCCTCAGTGCAGCTTCGGGTATACTTTTCTTGGTTTGTTCGATGCCGTTGTTGTGGTTCATCATGGGTTATTACAATATGCGCATGGTGAACCGGGCACCGTTCCTGTTCACCTACGAGTTGCTCACGGTGGAACATATCCGGCTCTTCCTCTTTTACAACATCACGTGGGTCACCTTCGCAGGACTTGCTGGGCTAGTGCTCTTGGTGAGGGAGGTGATCGCGAGGGGAGGCCTGCGCCGGAAGATCGAACTTTATTGGTTCAGCCTGACCGTGTTGCTCTTCGGCTACGCCTACTTCGTAAGTGTGATGGATACGAAATTCGGCGTCGTGTTGCCCGGCACGGCTCCCTCATTCCACTACTTCTTCTACATGAAAGCGGCAATGGTGCTGCAGGCTGGGGCGTTGGTGGCCTATATCGCGGCCCGGTTGCCCATGCGCAAGGCTCAGGGTCGTACGATAGCGATGCTGTTCTGGGTGTTACCCATAGCTGTGGTCCATCCCGGATATTCAGAACGCATGGGCCTTTATGGCATGCGTGTGGAAAGCCTCGCCATTAGCGAGAACAGCGGGTTGGTGGCCATGTTCCATGTATTGCGCGAAAAGCTCGTTTGGGATGATGTGGTGCTCTGCGACGACGACCTCAGCGTATTCCCGTTGATGCCCTCCGCGCGCAAGGCCGTGGCCACTGTGTGTACAATGGCCAATCCCTACGTGGACCTCACGCCCCGCACTGCGGACCGCGATTCCATGATGGCCGGCCTGCGCATTGAACGACCGGATGAAGAAGCCTTATTGGAGAAGTACGATGTGACGCATTTGCTGGTGCGCACATCCGATGAAGCCGCCATGCCGTTGCGTGAAAAGTGGTTCCCCATCGTAGTTTCACGGAATGAACGCTACGTCCTCTTCGCCCGGTGAACACGGGAAAGGTTCCGAGCTCATCATCCGCAACATGGTTTGCGGCCGCTGCATAACCGCAGTGCGCACTATTCTGGAGGCAGCTGCGCTACCCGTCCGCCGAATGGAACTCGGTGAAGTGGAGTTGATGCGACCGGCCACGGAAGCAGAGCTCTTTGCAGTTCGGAACGCATTGATGTCCCAAGGCTTCGAACTGGTGCAGGACCGCGACGCCGCCACCATCGCACGCATCAAAGCGGCCATTGTGCAGCTGGTGCACCATGCCAACGCTGCAACGACCAATGTGAAGTTGAGCGAACACCTCAGCAACGCATTGCACGCCGATTTCTCCGGTCTTTCCTCGCTCTTCAGTGAAGTGGAAGGCATCACCATCGAACACTACTTCCTATTGCAGCGCATGGAACGGGTTAAGGAGTTCGTGCGCTACGGCGAGCTCACCATCAGCGAGATCGCATATGCCACGGGCTTCAGCAGCGCCGCACATCTTTCCGGGCAATTCAAGAAGCTCACCGGTATGTCGCCCACCGCCTTCCGCGCACTCGGCCACACCGCGCGCATCCCATTGGACCAGGTGGGCACAGCGTAGCGTCGATATAAGCCTTATCGGGAATGATGTAACGCAGATCGACCTCCGTGTGCCGTGCTTTGTATCGAATATCAAAGGCGATGACGAAGGACACCACATCAGGGAAGGATGCGCACGTGCACGACGGCGGCGGTTGCTGCGGCGGAGGAAAAGAGCCGGCGCTGCCCGCGATGCCCGCCATCGGGAAGCTTACCGTGACCGACCCCGTCTGCGGCATGAACGTGGACCCCGCCACAGCGAAGTATTCCACCGAACATGCGGGTCAGAGCTATTACTTCTGCTCCGCCGGTTGCAAAGCCAAGTTCGACGCCGACCCGGAGCATTACCTCGCAGGCCCTTCTTCTTCTTCCATAGGAAACAAGGAGAAGGACCCCGTCTGCGGCATGGACGTGGACCCGGCCACCGCGAAGCACCGCGTCTTGCACGACAGAAAGACCTACTACTTCTGCTGTGCGGGTTGCAAAACGAAATTCGAGGCGGATCCCGAGCGCTACCTCCATCCTGAAAAGCACGCTGCCACGGCGGCACCCGTAAGCAAGGACGCCATCTACACCTGTCCCATGCACCCGCAGATCCGGCAGGTGGGTCCGGGCAGCTGCCCCATCTGCGGAATGGCGCTGGAGCCGGAGATCTTCAGCGTGGAGACCGGACCGAACGAAGAGCTCATCGACATGACGCGCCGCTTCTGGATCGCGGTGGCGCTCACCGTTCCTGTATTCGTTTTGGAAATGGGATCGCACATTTTCCCAGCGTTGCACAACATCGTTCTGCCACAGCTTTCCGCGTGGATCCAGTTCTTCTTGGCCACACCCGTGGTGCTCTGGGCCGGCTGGCCGTTCTTCCAGCGCGGCTGGGCCTCCGTGCGTAGCGGGCACCTCAACATGTTCACGCTGATCGCGATGGGCGTGGGCGTGGCGTGGGTCTATAGCGTGGTCGCGCTCTTCGCACCCGGCCTCTTCCCTGATGCATTCCATGTCGCGCACGGCGTGGTGGGCGTGTACTTCGAGGCCGCCGCGATGATCACCGTGCTGGTGCTGCTCGGTCAAGTGCTGGAGTTGCGGGCCAGAGAAAGCACATCGGGTGCCATCAAAGCACTGCTGGGCTTGGCACCGCGCACGGCACTGCGCATCGGTGCGAATGGCGATGAGGAAGAAGTGTCCATCGAAAGCATCGTCGTTGGCGACAGTTTGCGTGTTCGACCGGGCGAGAAAGTGCCTGTGGACGGCGAAGTGCTGGAAGGCCGCTCCGCGGTCGATGAGAGCATGATCACCGGTGAATCCATGCCTGTATCTCGCACCGTGGGCGACCCGGTGATCGGCGGCACATTGAACGGTTCCGGCGCGTTGGTGATGCGTGCGTCCAAGGTGGGCGCGGACACGGTGCTCGCGCGCATCGTGCAACTCGTGGGTTCCGCCCAGCGCTCGCGTGCACCGATCCAACGACTTGCAGATAAAGTTTCCGGCTTGTTCGTCCCGGTCGTGATCGGCGCTGCCGTCATCACCTTCATCATTTGGATGCTCGTAGGACCCGATCCGCGCTTCACCTACGCGCTGGTGGCCGGGGTATCCGTGCTCATCATCGCCTGCCCGTGCGCGCTGGGCCTGGCCACACCGATGAGCATCATGGTGGGCGTGGGCAAGGGCGCAGGCATGGGCGTGCTCGTGCGCAACGCGGAAGCGCTGGAACGCATGGAGAAGGTGGACACGCTGGTGGTGGACAAGACCGGCACGCTCACCCAGGGTAAGCCAAGCGTGACGCAGATCATTCCGGCGGAAGGGTTTGAGGAGGAAGCGATCCTTCGCCTCGCCGCTGCCGTCGAACGCGCCTCCGAGCATCCCCTGGCGCAAGCCGTGGTGCGCGCTGCGAACGCGCGCAAGCTGCAACTGCCGAACGTATCCGATTTCGACTCCCCCACCGGCAAAGGCGCACTGGGCACGGTGGAAGGCAAGAAGGTGGTCTTGGGCAATGCCGGCTTCCTGAAGGAACATGGCATGGATGCGTCATCGCTCGCGGAGAAGGCGGATGCACAACGGAACACCGGTGCCACGACCATCTTCATCGGCATCGACGGACGCATTGCGGGCATGCTCGCCATCGCCGACGCGGTGAAACCCACCACCAAGGCCGCGCTCGATGCGTTGCGCAAGGAAGGCTTGCGCATCGTGATGCTCACCGGAGACGCGAAAGCCACAGCGGAGGCCGTCGCCAAGAGCCTGGGCATCACCGAAGTGGAAGCAGGCATTCTGCCCGAACGCAAAAGCGCCGTGGTGCAAGAGCTTCAGAAGCAAGGTCGCATCGTGGCCATGGCCGGCGACGGCGTGAACGATGCGCCCGCACTGGCCGCCGCCGACGTGGGCATCGCCATGGGCCACGGTACCGATGTGGCCATGGAAAGTTCAGGCATGACGTTGGTGAAGGGCGACCTCAACGGCATCCTCCGCGCACGACGGCTCTCGCAGGCCGTGATGAGCAACATCCGCCAGAACCTCGTCTTCGCCTTCGCCTACAACGCCTTGGGCATCCCTATCGCGGCGGGCCTGCTTTATCCGTTCTTCGGACTGCTCCTCTCACCGATCATCGCCGCTGCGGCCATGAGCTTCAGTAGTGTTAGCGTGATCGCCAACTCACTGCGTTTGCGCGGTAAGCGCATCGACGACTGAAACCTCCCGAACAAAAAAACCAAGCACCATGAAGATCCTGAAGACCTTGCTTCTCCCGGCATTGGCGCTGTCATTGAGCGCCTTCGCCCAAGTGAAACACGCCAGCACCATCGCGTTGGAAGTGGATGGCAACTGCGGCATGTGCAAAAAGACCATTGAATCCGCGGCTTTCGTGAAAGGCGAAGCCACGGCCATTTGGGAACGCAACACCAAGATCGCGACCATCACCTACGATAGTACTCGCACTGATCCGGATGCCGTGCTGAAGCGGATCGCGCTCGCCGGATATGATAACCAGAGCTACCTCGCTCCGGCCGATGCGTATGCCGCATTGCCCGGCTGCTGTCAGTATGATCGGAACCGCAAGGAACCTGCAATGAATCCGGAAGCGATGGCCGATGCACCTCACGCGGAGATGGAGGCTGCTGTGGAACAGACGACGCAGGAAGAGAACGATCCACTCGATCCGGTCTTCAGCAGCTACTTCGAATTGAAGGACGCATTGGTGGTCTCTGATGCAACCGCCGCGACGGCGCAAGCGAAGGCGCTGGGCGAGGCCTTGGGCGGCGTTCGGATGGATGCCTTGAGCACGAAGGCACACAGCGCTTGGATGAAACTGATGAAGCCGCTCACCGCGCAGGCCACCATGATCGCAACAGCGAAGGACATCGCGGCCCAACGCAAAGCATTCGCCGTATTGAGCGAACGGATGGAAGAACTCCTCACCGCTTCGCCCCGCGCCACGCCCGTGTATGTGGTGCATTGCCCCATGTATGAAGGCGGCGCCGATTGGCTGAGCTTGGAGGCGCCGATCAAGAATCCCTTCTATGGAAGCAAGATGCTCACCTGCGGAAAAGTGACGGGGACGATCGTAAAATGAGATCATCCGGGATAGCGCGTTCGAGCGCGGCCGTGTGCATCTTCCTGCTCCTCGCGTTGTTCGCGGGCCTGCCCCATGCTTCCGCCCAGGTCCACACGCCCGGCACTTCGGCACCGCAAGGCGACTTCGTACCCAAGGTCACGCGTTACGACCTGTACGTCACCGACACGCTGCTGAACTACACCGGCAAGAGCGTGCACGCCATCGCGGTGAACGGGCAAACGCCCATGCCCACGCTCCATTTCACCGAAGGGGACACCGCCTTGATCGTGCTGCACAACAACTTGAAGAAAGGCGAGACCTCGTTGCACTGGCACGGCCTCATCCTTCCCAACCGCTACGATGGCGTGCCGTGGCTTACCACCGCGCCCATCCCCGCCGGCGGAACGCACGTCTACAAATTCCCGCTCGTGCAAAGCGGCACCTACTGGTACCATTCGCACACCATGTTGCAGGAGCAAAGCGGCATGAACGGCGCGTTGATCATCCATAAGCGGGAAGAACCGACGATGCCGGAGTACGTGCTGCTGCTCACCGACTGGACCAACATGAAGCCCATGGAAGTCTCGCGCCGGCTGCACAACGCGGACGATTGGTTCACCATCCAAAAGAACAAGCTGCGGCCCGGCACCGTGCAGAGCTACCTCGATGCCATCAAGACCGGGCACCTCGGCACCAAGCTCACCAACGAATGGAAACGGATGCACGCCATGGACGTGAGCGACGTCTATTACGACCGCTTCCTCTCCAACGGACTTCCGATCGCGACGGCGCCGCAGTTCAAGGGCGCTGAGCAAGTGCGCATCCGCATCATCAACGGCAGCTCCTCCACCTATTTCTGGATCAACTACGCCGGTGGAAAATGGAGGTGGTCGCCAGCGATGGCGCCGATGTTGAACCCGTTGCCGTAGATCGCTTCATCATCGGCACGGCCGAGACCTACGATGTGATCGTGACGCTGCCCGCGGCCAACACCGCCTACGAGCTGCTCGCAACAGCGGAGGACCGCACGCGCTCCACCTCCGTTTATATCGGCGATGGCATCCGCCAACTCGCTTCGCCACTGCAGCCCTTGAAGTATTTCGAGGGCATGAAGATGATGAACGACATGATGCGCATGGACGGCAACCTCGACGACATGGGCATGACCATGAGCTTGCAGCAGATGGACATGAACGAGGTGATGTATCCGGAGATCAGCGGAGCTGCGCAAACCGGTCACGAGCACATGGACCATGCGGACATGCAGGCCTCCACCGGCATCACCACGCTCAACTACGGGATGCTCCGCGCACCGGAACCAACCGTGCTACCTCCCGGGCCGATCAAAGAACTCCGCTTCGAGCTCACCGGTAACATGAACCGCTACCTCTGGTCCATCAACAACCGGACGATCTCCGAGACGGACAAGATCATGATCCGCAAGGGCGAGAACGTGCGGCTGATCCTGCACAACAACTCCATGATGCGGCATCCCATGCACCTGCACGGGCACTTCTTCCGCGTGCTGAACGGGCAAGGCGATCACGCCCCGCTGAAGAACGTGCTGGACATCATGCCGATGGAAACCGACACCATCGAATTCGCCGGTACCGAGGATGGCGATTGGTTCTTCCATTGCCACATCCTCTACCACATGATGAGCGGCATGGGCCGCGTGTTCAGCTATGCGGACAGCATCCCCAACCCCGAGCTGCCGGACCCCAAGCGCGCCTATCGCAATTTCCTGAAGGAGGACAAGCACTGGCACCTGAAGGCCCAGAACGACTTTGCCACCAACGGCCTCGATGGTGAATTGATGTTCGGTGAGAAGCGCTGGATGTTCCAAGCCGAATGGCGCTTGGGCTATACCGAGGAACACGGTCGGGAGGTGGAAGCGCGCTTCGGCCGCTATGTGGACCGCATGCAATGGCTCTTCCCCTACATCGGCGCGGATTGGCGAACCGCTGCGTTGGACATGCATGAAGTACCCGACAACCTCTTCGGAAAACCCAACACCAAGGGCGAACGCCAAACGCTGAACATCGGTCTCCGCTACACGTTACCGTTCCTCTTCATCCTGGACGGTCACGTCGATACGGACGGAAAGTTCCGCGCCTCCCTGATGCGCGAGGACATCGCTCTCACCACGCGCCTGCGCATGGACCTGATGGGCAACAGCGACCTTGAATACATGGGTCGTTTGCGGTACATCCTCACCAAGAACATCGCGGCCTCCACCCACTACGATAGCGACATGGGGCTGGGCGTGGGTGTTACGCTGACGTATTGAGCGGGCCATGTGTTCTCGTTTCTGCTGTTGCGTTTCAGCATTGGGTGGGGGCTATGCTCTTCAGCAGTGTAAGCCGTATGCAGTACAACCGGGTGCCTTTGCTCATTGCAACAAACCGCGCATGTTGGCCGTCCACCAGGGCGCGAGGAAGGTGATGATCGGCACAGCAACCCACACGCGCCCTTTCAACACATTGTAGTCCGCGAGCATCTCGGGCCAGCTGTGGTGGCTGATGAAATAACCAACGCCGAATTCGAAGACCAACGTCAGGAGCATCCATCCTGCTCCAATGGCCCATGCCTGCTGCCCAGTGGCCGGCGCGAGCCACGGCACCGTGTACCATGTGATGCATAGGATGATCACACACAATAGAATGGTGCTGATGATGTGTCCGATCGCTTCACCCGTGAAGGGAATGATCAGCTTCATGCGAAGCGTACCATTGGCGATGGCTCCGACCATGAAAAGCAACCAGATGAAAAAGGCTCTTCCCCACATAGTGATCACTGTTCAGTGAAGTTGAGGGTATGGGATCGACCGATCCCTGAAATCGGTCATGAGAGCGGATTGCCGCGCTGGATCTGACGCGAGCTTACACGCTCGCGACCTAATTGCTGACATCCAAATTCCTCGCCTCGGCGTTGGAGAGTGCTTATTCGTAGAACGACTTGCGGCCAAGTGCAATGCCTTCCTCCGTTTCTGGATCATCCGTGGGGATCAGCAATAGATGGGAAGTGTAGGCAGCCCAAGCAGGATCGGAGAATTAGTAGGGGGAGGGTCCGTTCCATTCCTCTACGGTTAGCTGGGCTATATCCGCGTCTCTCTGTCAAGCATCTAGTACTACAATACTTGCACAGAGCAGTACCACAGCGTTGCGTCGACGTCTTTTCATTCGTCGGAGATCATGAAATTCGCATTTAATAGGTACAGAAATGGATCAAGACCATTGGACGGCCAGAAGCGGAAGAGCAAGGGACGGACATGGGGTAAGCCATGTAGAGCATTGCGGATGAATGAGTACTGGCTGTGAAATGCTATCCGAACGATCCCAGTGGTCGATTGTTTCCCATAACCACCGTATGAAGCGGTGGGGCTAAAACAGAATGGACCCATGGCAACGAAGAAGATCAGTTCAGTGATGGAGAAAGCGCTTAATGCGCAAATGACGCAGGAAGCATGGCAGGCCCAGGTCTATCTGTCCTACGCAGCTTGGGCGGAGGAGAACCACTATGCGGGCATCGCGGATTTTCTGTACAAGCACTCGCATGAGGAAAGGGAGCACATGTTCAAGTTCATTAAGTTCATCCTCAATCGCGGTGGCAAGGTGAAGGTGGAGGCGATCAAGGCTGCTCCAGCCGACCCGAAGGACCTGGGGGATTGTTTGAAGAAGTTGCTTCAACATGAGGTGGAGAATTCCAAGCTCATCTACACGTTGACGGACCTGGCGCATTCTGAAAAGGACTGGCCCGCGCTGAATTTCGCGCAATGGTTCGTGAAGGAACAGGTGGAGGAAGAGACCTTGTTCAGCAACATGCTTGACAAATACATCTTGGCCACTACGAAGAAGGAAGGCAACGCCAACCTCTACGACTTCGATCGCGATGTGGCGAACGCACCACAGGAAACAACTATTCCGCAGGAGGAGAAGTTCTGAGCCATTGCCTGAGCTTCAAGGAAACCCGGGGATCCAGCTTTTGGGTCATAGGAATTCAGTTGGGTGGAACAAGTCTTTCTGAATACGGGGGTGCGGTATGTGGCGTCGTTAACGGGTGTCCTTGCCTGCGCCGGACTTCCTTGTTCATGTGGATCCTTGGAGATCCCTTCCTGGATACCCAGATGCGCTGTTCATCAATAATGCTGTTCTCATGAAGGATCTGTGAAGCCCGTCCTCAGCTTTGTGGTCCACAATCCAGCACATGGATCTTACGCAGACAGTGCATCCCGACGCTATTACTATCCTGGGCGAAGCCATTCCACTGGGCGCAAGCCGCCGGATGGACCTCGGAATCGCCAGTCTTTTCACCGATACACCGGTAGAAGTGCCCATTATCATCGAGCGATCTGCTATTCCGGGTCCTACGGTATTGATCACCGCCGGGATCCATGGCGACGAGGTGAACGGCGTGGAAGTGGTGCGGCAGATCATTTCGCATGGCGTGAACAAACCGGCCAAGGGCAGCATTATCTGCATACCGGTCGTCAACGTGTTCGGATTCATTGCGCGCTCACGGTATTTCCCGGATGGCCGCGACCTCAACCGCGCATTCCCCGGGCTGAAGGGCGGTTCCTTGGCGAGCCGCGTGGCGCACCGCTTCACCACCGAAGTGCTCCCCGCTGCGGACCTCTGCATGGATTTCCATACCGGCGGCGCGGAGCGGAATAACGCGGCGCAAGTGCGCATCGCACCGGATGATGCGCAATTGAAGACGCTAGCGGAGATTTTTCAGGCACCCTTCACACTGATCGAACCGCAGATCGAAGGTTCGTATCGTGGCACTTGCCAGAAAATGGGCATCCCTAACCTCTTGAACGAAAGTGGCATGAGCCTGCGCTTGGACAAGGAAATGGCGCGTGAGGCGGTGGACGGCGCGATCCGCGTGCTGCATTACCTCGGCATGCTGGCGCCGGGGATCCGTGTGCCCGTGCCAAGCCACAAGAACGTGGTTGTCGCCAATAACAAGTGGGTGCGCGCTGAGCGGTCGGGTTTCCTGCACGTAAAAGTGGCCATGCACCAGTACGTGGAAGCAGGGGAAGTGCTCTGTACCATAAGCGATCCCTACGGCTCCAAGAGCGAACCCATGACGGCTGCGCGCTCGGGCTACGTTATCAACATCAGCCGCGCGCCGATGGTGTATCAAGGCGATGCCATCTTCAATATGGCGTTGGAGGTGGAGGCCTAACACAGCCACAGAAAAGAGAAGGCGAACAGACGATGAATTTGCGTCCTCCATTTAATCATCGTAATATTGCGATCCAATAGGATAAATGGGGCTTTCCAAGACATCGGCATTCACGAAACGCGACAAGCACGTGGCCCGCTATGCCAAGGCATTGGCGCATCCTGCGCGGGTGAGCATTCTTCGGCTGTTGGCCGGGAAGCGCAGTTGCGTTTGCGGCGATATCGTGGATGAACTTCCACTCGCGCAAAGCACCGTGAGCCAACACTTGAAGGAACTGAAGGCTGCCGGGCTGATCCAAGGCACCATTACCGGCACCAGCGTGTGCTATTGCATCGACCCGAAGGAATGGGCTCTGGCACAGCAGACCGTTATGGAGCTGATGCAAAGCTTCCGCGAAGTGGACGCCAGCTGCTGCTCCACCGCGGCTGACCAATGCTCTTGAACACGATCCAAAAAGAAGCCCGCCATGGAAAACATGAAGACCGCAGAGGAACTCAAGGAGAACGTCCGCAACACTTACGCCCAAGTGGCATTGCAAAGCAAGGAAGCCAATGCGGCATCCTGTTGCGGCGCAGGCGGATGCAGCACGGAGGTGTACAACATCATGAGCGACGATTATGCCGGGCTAAAGGGCTATGCGGCGGATGCTGACCTCGGTTTGGGCTGTGGCCTACCCACGGAAACCGCCGGCATAAAGCCCGGCAATACTGTGCTGGACCTTGGCAGTGGCGCTGGCAACGACGCTTTCGTGGCGCGTGCGGCCACCGGCCCCGACGGTCGCGTGATCGGCGTTGACTTCACCCCGGAGATGATCGCCAAGGCGAAGGAGAACGCGCTGAAGCTCGGTTTTGCCAACGTGGAATTCCGCCAAGGCGACATCGAGACGCTGCCACTTTCCGCGGACATGGTGGATGTGGTGGTGAGCAACTGTGTGCTGAATCTGGTCCCGGACAAGAAGAAGGCGTTCGCCGAAATGCACCGCGTGCTTCGCAAGGGCGGGCACTTCAGCGTTTCCGATGTGGTACTCTCGCGAGCACTGCCGAACGAGCTCCGCCAAGCCGCTGAGCTTCATGCCGGTTGTGTAACGGGAGCATCGCAGGAATCGGACTATATGAGCATGATCGCCGAAGCCGGTTTTACCAACGTGAACGTTTTGAAACGCAAAGCCATCATCATCCCGTCCGACATCCTCTCGCGCTACCTTTCCCCTGAAGCAGTGGAAAACGTAAAAACGCAAGGCTTGGGTATTGAAAGCATCACCGTGTACGGGGAGAAGACCACGGAAACCAAGTGCTGCGAGCCGAACGCCGAATTGAAAGAGAAGGTGGTCGCCACCGGCGAGGACTGTGGATGTGGGATCGGAAGTTCTTGCTGCTGAGCAGTTAAGCGCTTCTGCGACCGGGGTTTGGAAGTGATGGCGTCCGCAGTGTGCCTTACTATCTGCGTCCCAACACGTGTTTTTGCCTTTTTAGGCTGAAAAACGGCTGAAGGGGCAACTGTCCACAACGCAATGTTGGTTTTCCGAAAGAAGCCCTTATCTTCGCGCCCCCTTAGCCGGGTCTTGACCCATAATACCCCCCATCCCGTGGCAACCACGACTCATACCACATCCATGGCCAACGCGGCCACCACACAGAAAGAATGGCTTCTGGTGGACGCTGAGAACGAAGTGATCGGCCGTGTGGCCAGCAAGATCGCCATGCTCGTTCGCGGCAAGCATAAGCCCACCTTCACCGCCCACGTGGACACCGGCGATCATGTTATCGTGATCAATGCCGAAAAAGTGCGCCTCACCGGCAACAAGATGGCGGACAAGGAATACCAGCGTTACAGCTTGTATCCGGGTGGCCAGGTCCGCGAGCCCGCTGAAAAGCTGATGGCCCGCAAGCCTTTCGCACTGTTGGAGCACGCCGTGCGCGGTATGCTGCCAAAGACCCGCTTGGGTCGCGCCCAGTTCAACAACCTCCACGTGGTGGTAGGCGCCGAGCACAAGCACGAAGCGCAAAAGCCCCGCAAGATCGATCTCAACACCATCAAGTGAGCATGGAACCCATCAACAGCCTCGGCCGCCGGAAAACCTCCGTTGCACGCGTAGTCCTCAGCGACGGCGACGGCACGGTCATCGTGAACGGCGTGGAAGGCAAGGAGTACTTCCCCATAACGATCCAACAGTTCAAGCTGGCGCAGCCGTTCAAGCTCACGGGCACCGAGGGCAAGTACGACGTCACCGTGAACGTTCGTGGTGGCGGCATCACTGGCCAAGTGGAGGCTGTCCGTTTGGGTATCTCCCGTGCTTTGGTGGCGATCGACGAAACCCTGAAGCCCGCATTGAAGGCGCAAGAACTGATGACGCGTAACCCCGCTGAGGTGGAGCGCAAGAAGTTCGGCCGCAAGAAGGCGCGCAAGCGTTACCAGTTCAGCAAGCGTTAATATCCCACGCTTGCCGGGGGCCTTGTCCCGCACCGCCTTCGCGTGGTGTGTCCAAGGTCCAGCATCCAATCCGGGCGGACCGATGTTGTCCACGTGCGTTAGGCACGGCGACACGCTACCGAGCCGGATGCCTGCAAAACGGGAAAAAAGGAAAGTGGACCAAAACAAAACGACAAGGATGGCACGTATTGATTTCGACACCCTGCTGGACGCAGGCGTACACTTCGGACACCTGCGCCGCAAGTGGAACCCCAACATGGCACCCTACATCTTCGCTGAGAAGAAGGGCATCCACATCATTGACCTCAATAAAACGGCGGCTAAGCTGGAAGAGGCTTCCAATGCTATGCGTCAAGTGGCGCGCAGCGGGAAGAAGGTCCTATTCGTGGCCACCAAGAAGCAGGCTAAGGACATCGTAAGCGAAAAGGTGAAGGTCACCGGCATGCCCTACGTTACCGAGCGTTGGAGCGGTGGTATGCTCACCAACTTCGGCACTATCCGGCGTGCGGTGAAGAAGATGAGCAACATCGATCGCATGAAGACCGATGGCACCTTCGATAACATGAGCAAGCGCGAGCGCCTGCAAGTGAGCCGCCAGCGTGAGAAGCTGGAGAAGAACTTGGGAAGCATCGCGGACCTCACCCGCCTGCCCAGCGCGTTGTTCATCGTGGACATTGTGAAGGAGCACATCGCACTGGCCGAGGCCCGCAAGTTGGGTATCCCCACCTTTGCTATGGTGGACACTAACAGCGACCCTAGCCTTGTGGACTTCCCTATTCCCGCGAACGACGATGCCACCAAGAGCATCGAACTCGTGGTGGATGCCATGATCGCAGCCCTGAACGAGGGTATGGAAGAGCGTAAGCAGGACAAGGATCGCGGCACCGCTACCGCTGACGAGGACGAAGAGGAGAGCAGTGAGGAAGGTGAAGCAGCAGCCAAGCCGGCCCGCAAGCCACGCAAGTCCGTTGTTGTAGCAGCAGGGGCCGAGGAGGGCGCCGAAGCACACGTTGAAGCGGAAGAGCCGAAAGCGGAGGGCGAAGCCGCCCCCGAAGCCTGAGTTCGGCCACATCGGCCCTCAGAGAAATTATTTCAACACGACCAAAGCATGAGCACGACCATGGCCATTACCGCCGCTGAAGTGAACAAGCTGCGCCAAATGACGGGCGCAGGCATGATGGATTGCAAAAAGGCCCTCACTGAGGCCAACGGCGATTTCGATGCCGCTATCGACCTGTTGCGCAAGAAAGGCCAGAAAGTGGCCGCCAACCGCGCCGACCGCGATGCTGCCGAAGGGCTGGTCCTCGCCAAGGTCACTGGTGACGCTAAGAAGGGCGTACTTGTGAGCGTGAACTGCGAGACCGATTTCGTAGCCAAGAACGCTGATTTCAGTGCTATGGCCGATGCCATTGCTGACATCGCATTGAAGAACATGTCGGCCGACGCCGATTCGTTGAAGGCCTTGCCTTTTGGCAACGGCCTCACCATCGCCGAAAAGCTCACCGAGCAGACCGGCGTTATCGGCGAGAAGATCGATGTGAACTACTGCCAGCCCATCGAGTCCGAATACGTTTATGCCTACAACCACCCGGGGAACCGCGTGGCGAGTCTCGTTGGCCTGAACAAGTCCGGACACGAGACCGTAGCGAAGGATGTGGCCATGCAAGTCGCAGCCATGGGACCGATCGCCCTCGACAAGAGCACCACGCCCCAGAGTGTTGTGGAGAAGGAACTGGAGATCGGCAAGGATCTCGCAATCCAAGAGGGCAAGGCCCCGGAAATGGCTGAGAAGATCGCCCAAGGCCGCCTGAACAAGTTCTTCAAGGAAAGCACCCTGCTCGCACAGGAGTTCATCAAGGACAACAAGATGAACGTTGAGCAGTATGTGCAAAAGGCTGACAAGGACCTGAAGGTAACCGGCTTCAAGCGCCATGCGCTAGGAGCCTGATCGTTATTCTGGATCACGGAAAGGGGGAGGCTTCGGTCTCCCCCTTTTTTTTTATTGATCACGCGGCGATCCCGGGAAAGGTTTTTGTATCGGCGGGTCAGGGCCTTTGGAGTGGACCAGCTCAGGATCGAGAGCACTTGTCCGCCGACCACGAGGTGGTATGCGATCCGCAATTTTCCCCATCCCTTACATTCGCGGCCCATGGGCACGAACACTACTCCACGCACCTTCAAGCGCATCCTGTTAAAGCTGTCCGGCGAAAGCCTGATGGGCGATCAACCTTATGGCATCAGCAGTGAGCGGTTGAAAGTGTACGCTGAAGAGATCGTCGCGGTATCGCGGAGCGGGGTGGAAGTGGCCATCGTGATCGGTGGCGGTAACATTTACCGCGGGATCCAAGCGGCGGCCAATGGCATCGACCGTGTGCAAGGCGACCACATGGGCATGCTTGCCACCATGATCAACAGCCTGGCGTTGCAGAGCGCGTTGGAAGCCGCAGGACAGAAGACCCGTTTGCTCAGCGCGATCAAAATGGAGCAGATCGCGGAACCTTTCATCCGCCGCCGCGCCATGCGTCACTTGGAAAAAGGCCGGATCGTCATCTTCGGTGCCGGCACCGGCAATCCCTACTTCACCACGGACAGTGCCGCCAGCCTGCGCGCTATCGAGATCGAGGCCGACGTGATCCTGAAGGGTACCCGCGTTGATGGCATCTACACCGCAGATCCGGAAAAGGACCCCACTGCCACGCGCTACGAACGCATCTCCTTCGAGGAGGTCTACGCCAAGGGCCTTACCGTGATGGACATGACGGCCTTCACCTTGTGCCGCGAGAACAAGTTGCCCATCATCGTGTTCGACATGAACAAAAAGGGGAACCTCGGCAAGTTGATCAACGGCGAGGCGCTTGGGACCATCGTTGAGTTCTGAGCCTTTTCATCACAGAGGCACGGAGAAGATTTGGGCTGGGACGGCTTTTTTAGCACCAAGGCACAGAGAAAGGCTTGAGGGTGTCGGTATTTTTTACCACAGAGGCATCGAGGGCACGGGGTGTTGTTGAGCCCTGAGTCAATTTAGTCCAGAGCCGTGAGCCTGTGTCGGAGGTCACTGTCATCAGCATTCGCATTGCTCCGTGTCTCTGCGCCGCTGTGGTGATATTGAGCGACACTCTACCTTAAATTCGCAGCCTTTCCCGAAAGAACATGAGCGATACAGCATCCCTGATAGCCCAATGCGAGGACCTCGACCGCAAGGCCGTGGACCATTTGGACAATGAACTGGTGAAGATCCGTGCCGGCCGCGCGAACCCCGCCATGCTGGAAGGCATCCGCGTGGACTACTACGGCAGCGAGGTGCCCTTGAGCCAAGTGAGCAACATCAACACACCGGACGCGCGCACGCTCCTCATTCAACCTTGGGAGAAGAAGATGATCGAGCCGATCGAGAAAGCGATCCAGGCCGCGAACCTCGGCTTCAACCCAAGCAACAACGGCGACAACATCATCATCCTGGTGCCTATGCTCACGGAGGACAGGCGCAAGGATCTGGTGAAGGCGGCAAAGGCCGAGGGCGAGCAAGCCAAGGTGAGCATCCGCGGGGCACGACAGAAGGCCATGGAGGGCATCAAGAAGCTTCAGAAGGACGGAATGCCGGAGGATGGTGCTAAGAGCGCAGAGGCTGAGGTTGACAAGGTCACCGGCATCTGGAACAAGAAGGTGGACGCCTTGATAGAGGCGAAGGAGAAGGATATCCTGAAGGTGTGACCCCGACCTGCCGGGGCACGGGCATCATGTGGACAACGATTACCAATAGTGGTCTTACATGCATCTCTGTGATACACTTTCTTATCTCTGTAGTCCCAGCTACTCGGCGAATAAGCTTTCAGAACCGGTAGCTCACTACCCCTTTCACGAAGAACGGTGTTCCGGGCGTGAAGTGAAGTTCGCTCACGGGTGCGGCTTCATTTAAAAGCCTGCTCTCCGTGTCGAATTGTGCTTGGTTCCATTCGGTGTTCAATAGGTTCTCCACGCTTACGCCGAGTTCAAGCTTCGTGAAACGGTAACTCGCTCCGGCGTCCACGAGGAAATAGCCTTTGGCCACCACGCTATTGTCCTCGTTCGCAGGCCTGTCCCCGATATAACGGTAGCGCACCGTGCCGTTCCATCCCCGGTCCTGCTTGTAAGCCAATCCACCGATAGTGGTGATCTCCGGCGCCAGCGGGATCCTGTTCTCGCTCTCAGGGACATCCAGGATACGGCCATGGGCGTAGTTCACATCCAAGTCGGCAAAGAGCTTCTTGGTGATCTGGTAGCGTACGCCCAGATCAGCACCCAAGCGCTGTGTAGGCGTATTGATCTCAGCCGTGCCACCATCGCCAACATAGACGATCTCACTTTCAAGATGGAGGGCCCATAAAGCGGCATTCACCAGCACGCGCGATGCAGGTTTGAAAGTTGAGCCAAGATCCACGCCGAACGCCGAGGGTAGGTTATTCCCGGAACCACTGATCACCACCGAACGTGCGTCGTTGCTATGGAAACCCATGCCGGTCCGCAGATAAAACTGAACATTCTCAGCAGCCTGGAAGTACAGGTTCATCTTGGGGCTTGGGCAGGAAAGGACCTTGCTCCCGCTGAGTGAATCGTAGCGGTCCTCCACATATTTGAAGCCGTAGACATCATACCGCAGACCCACGTTCAATGCCCATCTCTTGCTGAGATCCAGCGTGGCATCGAGGTATACGCTTGGGTTGATCTGGTCCAATTCGCCGCTGCGTACCGTATCGATGATGACGCGCTCTTCCGCATGCAATAATTGGATGTAGCTCTGGTCAGCGCGGACCGCCGCTCCGGCGGTCCAACGCAATGGTTTGTCACCGATGAGCGCATGCTGGGTATAACTCCCGTTGTATCCAACGATGTCGCGATGATCACGTTGGTTGATCATATCGCCGTGCACGGGATCTTCCAGGAAGAAGGTGAAATTGCTGAAGAGGTTGAAGTCGTACTTCACGTAATACAGCTCGTTCTTCCAAGAGGCTTCATTCCGCAGCCGAGTTACCAAAGTGGCATTGACATTCGTGCGCGAGGTATTGCCACCCTCATCGGAATCTATGGCGCCGAACCGGTCGATGATGCCTTCCTCGACCGCACGTTCCGGAACTTGGCCGCTTGCATTCCAGTTCGCCCCGAACGTGCTGGCCGAAACGGCCAAGTGCGTTCTTTCGCTGAGCAGGCCGCTGTACTTCAGGAAGAAATTGGTCCTGTTGAAATCCTGTTCTGCATCGAAGTACGCATCGGTGTGGACGAATTCGCCTGCGACATACAGGTTTTCCGCACGCTTGCTGAAGAGGTGTCCGTTTTCGCCGAGCAGGTCGAGCATGGCGAGCCCACGGAAGGTATTGAACATGCCGCCTTCAAGTTTGATCTCGCTGTGATCGAGGTGGTCGCGCGTATCCATTTCAACAGTACCGCTCGTACTGAAATCCCCAAAGCGGGTCGTGTAGGGCCCTTTGTAGACCTCGATGCGGTCCACGGTCTCCGGGATCACGAAGTGCAGGTCGGCATACCCTTGACCGTGCGCGTGGCTCACCATATTCACGGGCATGCCGTCCACGGTGACGTAGAGATCGGTACCATGATCGCAATCGAAGCCGCGGATGAATATCTGCTCCGCCTTACCACCGCCGGCGTGTTGTGCAATGAAAAGGCCCGGCACCATTTTCAGCAGGTCCTGTGCGGTCTGTACGGGACGCAGGTCACGATCGATCGCACTGATCACCGAGGTGGTGGTGCGGTCGTTCCCGGCGCTCACCTTCACTTCCTCCAGATCGATCGCTGCACCGTCGATGCGCACATCAGAACGCGTATCACCCGCGACCGAGACGCGCTGCTCCTTGCGGTCGAAACCCAATGCGGCCACGCGTAACGTGTAATCGCCGGATGGCAATGCGGGGAAACGGAAATTGCCTTCGGCGTCGCTCGTCGTTGTTTTTTCCGTGCCGACAAGAACGATGCTTGCATCCGGCACCGGTTGCTTCCGATAGGCACTACAGCCTCGTTGGTGAGGGGCATGCCGAGACGGCTCACTTGCACCCATGCACCGGTGTAGGCCTCTGATCCATCCGTGTTCAGCGTGCGGATCTTCTTGCGGCTTGCGCTGGCCCAAACACCGATCACGTAATTCCCGTCAAGGATGTCGGCGGCCATGTTCACGCCCAGGCCATCCTTCTGCAAGGTGCTGATGGGCACTTTGATGGCGATGGTGCTAACGTTCAAGCAAGCAAGTGCGTCCTTGGGCATGCCGCTTTGGCGGGGTAGATCACCCACGTCAAAAACGCCGGCGAGGTCCACGAAGAACGGATCTTCCACTGTTCCGCAGAAGATGGTCTCTCCCGTTGAAGTGGCGTGGAACGCGTTGCTCATCAAGGTGGCGTAGGTGCTGTTCAGTCCCACTACAGGGTCCTGGATGCTGCGTGGCCCGATGTTCGGAGGGGGTACGATGCCTTCGGTCTTGATGTTCATGAAGGTCTGGCCACCGTCCGTGCTGCGTTCCAGCGTGTAGGTGGTCTTACCGTTCTCAAGCCCTAGACGGATATCGAAGAACGTCGTTGGGTCCTGGTCCATCTTGGTGAAGGTGACACGATAGATGATGTCGTCCCCCGGTGTATCGATGTTGTTATCGATGTGGATCTCGTAGCGGATATCCTGCCCGAAGGAGTAGTAGTTCGGCCCGCCTTGCGCGAATTGCATGGGGACGTAGTTGGCGATGAGCATCACCGAATTGGGGTCGTCCGGGCACCGGAATGCGTAGACGTCCGTGTTGTCCGCGAGCGGGTCGTTGGCGATCAACGGTGCTTCACGGTGGCTGCTGGCCCAAGCCTGCGGCCCGGAAAAAGCACCCGCCAGAAAGCACGCACCGACCAGGAGGGTACGGTATTTCATGTGCAATTGGTGTTGGTTATGGCCGTGAAGAATTCCCCGGTCGAAAAACACATACGCGGCATTCACAGCGATCGGACCGCTATGGTGGCAACTCTTTTTATGATCGGGGCAGGGTCTGTATCCGGTGACCGCTTGTCTTTGGCTTCAAGACCCCACCTCTTCCCACCTGAACATGGACATGTAGTGACCGGGCTGAGCATAAGCTGCACAGGAGGAAAGTCAAAGTGCTCTTTGCTAGTGCATTAGCAGGGTAAAGCGTGCTGAGATGAAAAATATCCATCACTAAGCGATCCAAGGCGCATACAAGGATCGTACATGATGCCAAACCGTCACGGAAGTGTAACCGCCATACCATGAAAATCCTTCGCATCTCCCTCGGTATACTCTCCGCTTTGGTCCTCGTACTTGTGGTGCACATCTACATGGCCACGCACAAGGCGCCGGTGCATAACGAGGGTATGCAATTGGCACGGATCGACATGCTCCAGCCGATCGACAGCGCGCAGGCGATCAATATCAGGAGCCATGTGAAGCAGATCACCGGCGTAAAGAGCTGCTACGTGAACGTACCCGCCGGTACGGTGGTGTATGCCTATGACCTGCGTCAGCAATCCAGCGCAGTAGTATATGCTTCCGTCGCCTCCTTTAGCCCGGTTCCCTGCCAGCAATTCATTCCCAATGCAAAGGATTTGGCGAATGGCTGCCCAGCAATGGACCATAGCAGCTTGGAATACCGCTTCGCCAACTGGATCCGTTCCTGGTGACGTGATACTCATGGGTCTACAACGCAGTGAAACGAAAAAACAAACAAACAACCAAGACACTATGAAGACATTCGCAAGAACAGGTATCATCGCTGCTGTGGCGCTAGCGGCTGCATTTAGCGGTTGCAAAAAAGAAGATTGCCCTGAACCTACACCACCACCGCCTCCTGCTCAATCGCTGTATAACCAAGTTGGAGGGACCACGATGGTCGCTGATCCCAATTTCCCAGGAACCATGATCGAGCAAGGATATCTCTCCATCCGTTCGGTGGTGGACAGCTCACTCATGGTCGTTGCCGCCGACCCGGTGCTCATGCCCAGCTTTGCGGTACTACTGGCTGAACTACCCGGTAACACCACCGGGTTTACGGAGTTGAGTAAGAACGTAACCGATTTCTTCGCATTCAATGCCGGAAGTGCCAACCATATCTATGAAGGGATGAGCATGCACGACACGCACAATCCTACGGACAATCCCCGCATGACCGGCTTGGCCACTAATGCACAGATGGATGCCTTTATCGCGGACGTGGTGACGGGTGCACAGCAGAATGCTGTACCTGACGCCATCATTGCGCAGTTCGGTGCGCTCATGGAGAGCCTGCGGACGACCATCGTGCAAGGTTGATCACGAATGATCTGAACGAAAAGCCCGGGAAACCGGGCTTTTCGCTTTTTGGCATAACGCTCTTGAACAGTGGTTGTCACGCCCACACCGGACTGCCCTCGCTGCAATTCCTGCACATGTCGATGTCGCTGCGGCTCTTCAACAGCGTGGCGCGGAAAGCATTGTAGGCGTCACCGTTCCACACTTCGCGGAAGCTTTGCTTGCCCAGGTCACCAAGTACATAATGTGCGTCCTTGTCGAAACAGCAGGGTACCACGCGGCCGTCCCAAGTTATCACGCAACTGTTCCACATTTTCCAGCAATGATCGTCCAGCGCGTTCTTCACTTCCCACACGCCGCTTGCGTTGCGTTTGTAGCGTGAATACTTGTCCTGTAATGGGATCAACGGATGGTCGTCCTTCGGTTCGTAGATCTGCGCGGTCTTCAGCCAAAGGTCATCCACACCGATGCGCTTGGCGAGTTTGCGCGCTTCCGGGATCTGGTGTTCATTCGGCTTCACCACCAGGAACTGGAACACGACATGGGGCGTGCTGCTTTTCAGCTTTTTCTTCCACTTCACGATGCGTTCGGCGCCTTCGATCACCTTGCTGAGCGTACCTTCTTTCCGGTATGCTGAATACGTGTCCTGATCCGTACCGTCGAGCGAAATGATGAGCCGGGAAAGACCACTGCGCACTGTGGCCTCTGCCTTCGCATCATCGAGAAAGTGGGCGTTGGTGCTGGTGCTGGTGTAAAGCCCGCGTTCGCTGGCATATTTTACCATATCCAAAAAGCCAGGGTTGATGAACGGCTCGCCTTGGAAGTAGAACGTCAACGCCCAGAGGTCTTGCTGAAGTTCATCAATGACCTTTTCGAACAATCCATTCCTGAGGTTGCCGGTTGGACGTGTGAATGCGCGCAGGCCGCTGGGGCATTCGGGACAGCGCAAGTTGCACGCGGTGGTGGGCTCGATGCTGATGCTGATCGGCAAGCCCTTTATCCGCGGCACCTTGGTCCGCTTCGCTTCGCAGAAACTGCTCCAGATCCCATACGCGTTCCGCGCGCGCCGGGTGGTAAGCGCACTGGACCACAAGCGGGCATCACGAAGCTGGGGGAGCATGGCCGAAAGGTAGTGGGCTAATTCTCCCGATATTCATGGTTGGTGCCCGTTGTTGGTCGTTCGGCCTGGCGCTAGTCGCTTGTAGCGATCGGAACGGAAGTATGCCAAAGCCATAAAAGGAGGCTCCTCTGAAAGAACGGAAGTGGATGTCCGTTGAAGCCCTACTGCAACTGGAAAAAGAAAAAGTACATGGCAGCCCAGACGGGCGGGATGTCCCGCGCATATCCCAAGGTGTTTCGGGAACCGTTCTCTACCGTGCCATCCTTATTGATGTAGCCCAACGTGCTGCGCGAACTGTTCTGCACGGTCCATTGATCACCACTGCGTTGCACGTAGCCCTTGGTGGAACGGGAGCTCGTCTCTATAATGTATGCATCCGTTCCCGATGCATTGATGTAACCAACGGTGCTCCGGTTAGCCCCTTCAATGGTCCAGCCGGAGCCATTTTGCGAGATGTAGCCCACCGTGGAACGGGAGCTGTTTTCGATACGGCCGTCAGTATTCACATAGCCGATGGTGCTGCGCATGGCGTTCTCCACACCTTGCGCGGAAGCGACATGCAGAAAGACCAGGACAAAGAATGTGACAAGTAGAATTCGACGGTGCATCATAGGTTGGCTCAATAGGGTGCTGCGAAACTGGCTGCCGTGCATTCGGAGTTCCAAGCTGTGAATGTAAAGTTCCTTGACCTGGACAATAGTGGGTCTTAGGATATGTCACCTCTCAATAACCACACCGCTTTTCAAGACCGTCCGGTCATCCCTTGCAGGTGCCGCATGAGCCACGAGAGAACAATTAAGCTGTTACTTTTCCCCGACTTCTTCGTCACACCGGTAATTCCCTTCATGCGCACACTTCTCCTCTGTCTTTCATTCCTGGCAACGCTCTTCGCGCAAGCCCAACAGGTCATCACGGGCCGTGTGGTTGATGCGTCCACCAAAGAGCCGCTGGCGTTCGTTCCCTTCGTGATCGAAGGCACACACACCGGCACCACCTCGGACATCGATGGCAAGTTCATGCTAGCGGTCCCGCAACTGCCGGTAACGCTGCGCGCCAGTTATGTGGGCTACAACGCGGCCACGGTCATCATTGCCGATGCGACACCTACGACCGTGCAGCTTACCGCTAGCAACACGGAACTTCACGCTGTGGAGATCGCGCCAACGGAGAACCCCGCGCACCGCATCATCCGGCGCGTGTATGCCGACCGGAAGGAGAACGACGGTATGCGTTACCGCAGCTATCGCTACACCAGCTACAGCAAGACCGTGTTCGATGCGCAAAAGGATACCGCCAAAGTGGTAGCTTCGGAAAGCGAGAGCATTGCAGAGCCTGACACCACGGCCGCCTTCACCACTGATACGGCCAGCACCGATACCGCCGACCAGGACTTCATGCGGATGCTGGCGCGGCAGCACCTGTTCCTCATCGAAAGCGCCACGAAAAAGAGCTTCATTCCGCCCGCATCGGAAAAGGAGGAAGTGCTTGCCATGCGTGTCAGCGGCCTGAAGGACCCATCGTTCCTGGCATTGGTCGCGCAGACAAAGACGTTCAGCATCTACTCGCCGCAGATCGATATCAGCGACAAGAGTTATCTGGGTCCCATCGGCCCCGGCAGTACCGCTAAGTATTACTACCACTTGGAGGACACGCTTTACCAAGGACGGGACACCGTTTTCTTGATCAGCTACCGGCCGCGCACCGGTAACAAATTCGATGGGCTGAAGGGACTGTTGTACATCAACACGAACGGCTACGCCGTGCAGAGCGTCACTGCTCAACCGGTGAAGAAGACCGGTGTCAGCATCCGGTTCCAACAGCAGCACGAGAGAAGGGCCACGGCGGATGGCGGCCAGGCTTGGTTCCCTGTCCAGCTCAACAGTTTCATCTATATGAACGGCGTGAGCATTAATGGCATGAGCGTGGTGGGCGAAGGGCGCACTTACCTGAAGAACATCGAGCTGGATGTGGACATCGCTCGTAAGGAAGTGCGCGGTCCGGAGCTGGTGATGGACAAGCTGAGCATGCGCAAGGACGATGCGTTCTGGGCCGGCTTGCGCGAAGACAGCCTCGGTGTGAAAGACCTACGGACCTATGAAATGCTGGACAGCCTGGGCGAGAAGGAACACTTCGACCGGAAGCTGAAATTCTTTTCCGCATTGACCACTGGCAAGCTGCCCATCGGCCCGGTGGACCTGCTTTTGGCGCGCCTCATCAACTACAACGACTATGAAGGTTTCCGGCTCGGAGCGGGGCTTTCCACCAATGACCGCATCACGAAGTATGCCTCGCTCGGTGGCTATTTCGGCTATGGTTCCACGGATAAGAACTGGAAATATGGCGGCGATCTCACCGTCAAACCGCTCTATGGTCGCGACCTGCAATTGAAACTGAGCTACGAGAACGACGTGAGCGAAACGGGAGGTGTTGCGTTCGAGGGTGCGAGCAGAACTTTCGGCACGGACAGTTACCGCATGTTCTTCGTGGACCGCATGGACCGTATCGAGCGCTATGCCGGGCAGGTGATGGTCCGCGCTGGGAGTTCGTTGAAGCTGTGGGTGGGCAGTGAGCGGGCCTTGCGGGTGAACGATATCGGCTACCGTTACGTGGTACCTGTCAACGATGCAGTGGCGCTGCAACGCAACGACTTCCTCACTGGTGCGATCACTTTCGACATGCGTTGGGCTTTCCACGAGCGGCTCGCGCGCCTACCGGACCGTGAGCTTTCGCTGGGAACGAAATTCCCAGTGGTCTACGTGCATGCCCTGCGTGCCGTGAAGGGCCTGTGGGATGGGGAGTGGGACACGTGGCGCGTGGACGCGATGGTGGAGAAAACGTTCAAGGTCCGTTTGGTGGGGGAACTGTCGCTGCGGCTCATGGGCGGCGTTGCTGATGCCGAAGCCCCGATGCCTTTTCTCTACAACCTGCGCGGCATCAACAACCCGCATTTCCCCGTGGCGGGCAGCAATGCCTTCGAGACCATGCGCCCTGATGAATTCTTGGCCGACCGTTATGTGAGCTTCCACTTAAAGCACAGTTTCGGCGCGTTGCTTGTACACACCAAGCACTTCCGGCCACGGCCTGCCATTGTGAGCAGCGTAGCATTCGGCGAGCTTTCACATCCGGAAAACCACCAGGGCTTGGACTTTAAACCCTTGCGTGACGGATACTACGAAAGCGGTCTGCAGGTGGACAACCTATTGAAGTTCGGCTTCTCCAGTTTCGGGGTAGGTGGCTTTTACCGATATGGCCCGTACGCATTGCCCGATCCCGGCGACAATTTCGTAGTGAAGCTAACTGCGGGATACGCCTTCTGAAAGAGCCCTCCGCCTTCTGGGAATGTCCGCTCCGTAAGCTGCGGCATTGCGACGAAAGCGGCCCTTTGCCACGGTGCGCCGGACGTGCAGCCATTTTTCGCACCTTTGCGCGCTTCGCGCAGCACTGAACGCTGCCGTTGGAATTGCAGATGTGGGCGTGGTTGGCCGGACGAGTACTTCGCAACAGGGTGGGGATCCTTACGGTCGTCGGCCTGCTCACGGCATTCATGGCCTATGAGGTCACCAAGGTGCAGATGAATTACAAGCATGGAGGGTTGCTTCCCAAGAGCGATCCGGCCTATGCGGAATATGAGCATTTCCTGAAGACCTTCAGTGCGGACGGCAATGTGATCGTTGTGGCCACACAGGGCAGCGAGCTTTACACGCCAGCGAATTTCAAGCAGTGGTACGAACTGGGGAACGACCTGAAAGGGATCCCCGGCATTGACAGCGTGTTCAGCGAGGCCAACCTCTTCACGTTGGTGCGCAACGACAGCCTGCAGAAATTCGACGTCCGGAAACTGATGACGAACCTTCCCGCTACACAGGCGGAGATGGATTCGTTGAAGTGGCGGATCGACAACCTGCCCTTCTACAAAGGGTTGCTCTACAACGACAGCACCAAGGCTAGCTTGATGATGCTGTTCGTGAACGCGAAGCTCTTCGACACGGACGACCGGGTCAAGGTGATCGATGCTTTGGAGAAGCGCGTCAACGAATTCTCCTCGACCACGGGAATGCCGGTCCATGAGAGCGGCCTGCCGTGGGTGCGGGTGAAGAACACGCAGCTGATCAAGGGCGATATGCCGCGCTTCATGTTCATGAGCTTGGCCATCTGCGCTTTGCTATTGTTGCTTTTTTTCAAGTCGTTCCGCGTTATGATCATCTGCCTCGTCGTAGTACTGATGAGCGTTGTGTGGGCGTTCGGCTTCATGGGCCTCTTCGGTTTCGGGATCACGGTGTTGATGTCCGTCATTGCGCCGTTGTTGATCGTGGTCGGCGTACCGAACTGCGTTTTCCTGGTGAACGCTTACCACCACGAGTACGCGCACCACGGCAACAAGGCGAAGGCGTTGCAGCGCATGATCAGCAGGGTAGGGGCGGCGAGCTTCATGACGAATGCCACAACGGCGGCGGGCTTCGCCACCTTCTGCGTCACCTATAGTGACGTGCTGAAGCAGTTCGGCCTCATCGCCACTATCGGCATCATGGTGCTCTGGGTGTTCGGGCTGCTGTTGGTGCCGATCATCTTCAGCTACATGCCCGCGCCGAGAACGCGCCACCTCAGCCACTTGGAGCGCCGCTGGCTGGACCGTGCCGTGGAGGCCATCGTGATGCTCTCGAAACAGCATCGCACGGCCATCTACGTCACCACGTTCTGCATCAGCGTGATCGCCGCCTTCGGCATGACCAAGCTAAAGGACGAAAGCCGGATCGTGGACGACCTTCCCGCCGACAATCCGGTCCTTACCGACCTACACTTTTTCGAGAAGAACTTCAACGGTGTGATGCCGCTGGAGATAGTGATCGACACTGAAAAGAAAGGCGGTGTATTGAAAGATGCAACGCTGAAGAGGATCGACATGCTTACCGATACGCTGGCCACCTATCCGGAATTCAGCAGGCCGGTGAGTGTTGTCGACGCGGTGAAATTCACGCGCCAAGCCTTCTATGGCGGCGATCCAGAGCGCTACGGCCTGCTCACCGGAACCGACAAGCGCTTCATGCTGCCTTACTTGGAACACATCGGTGCCGGCAATGGTAAAGGCGGGGCCACGATGGGAAGGGCGTTCATCGACAGTACGCGCAGCACCACGCGCCTCACGGTACAGATGGCCGATGTGGGCACCTCGCGGATGGACAACATCATGACCAAGTTGCGCGCACAGGCGGACAGCATCTTCCCGGTGGATAAGTACAAGGTGGTCTTTACCGGCACCAGCGTGGTGTTCCTCAAGGGCAGCAGCTACCTCATCAGCAACCTCATCACCAGCCTGTTCTGGGCCATCGTGATCATCGTAGTGTTGATGGCGCTGTTGTTCAACTCGTTGCGCATCCTCATCGTGGCACTGATCCCGAACATGATCCCATTGATCGTCACCGCCGGCCTCATGGGCTTCCTGCACATCCCCATCAAGCCCAGCACCATGCTCGTGTTCGGCATCGCCCTGGGTATCGCGGTGGACAATGCGATCCACTTCCTGGCCCGTTACCGGTTGGAGGTGAAGCTCACCGGCGGTGATCTCGCGAAAGCCGTGGATAATGCCGTGCGCGAAGTGAGCGTGGGCATCATTTATACAGGCATCATTCTTTTTGCTGGGTTCAGCATGTTCGCTTTCTCGCGTTTCGGCGGCATCAAAGCGTTGGGCCTGCTCACCACCATGACACTTCTCACGGCCATGCTCACCAACCTGCTGGTGCTTCCTTCGCTGGTGCTTTCGCTGAACAAACGGATCATGTCGAAGGCCTTTAGCGAGCCCTTGCTGGAGATCCTGGACGAGGAAGAGGATATCGAACTCGGCGCGCTCACCGTGGAACGCGCGAAAGACGGAAAGAACGAATGAAAGGCATCATTCTCGCCGGAGGCTCCGGCACACGCTTGCATCCACTTACGCTCGCCGTGAGCAAGCAGCTCATGCCGGTGTACGACAAGCCGATGATCTACTATCCGCTAAGCACCTTACTGGCCGCGGGGATACGCGAGATCCTGATCATCAGTACGCCGCACGACCTGCCGCACTTCCGGAAATTGCTCGGCGACGGCAAGAACCTCGGGTGCGAATTCTCGTACGCTGAACAAGCTGTGCCGAACGGTCTGGCACAGGCGTTCGTCATCGGACGCGATTTCATCGGGAAGGAATCCGTGGCCTTGATCCTCGGTGACAACATCTTCTACGGTGCAGGCTTGGGGCGGAAGCTGGGCGCGAACACGGATCTCGACGGCGGCCTTGTCTTCGCTTACCACGTAAGCGATCCGGAACGCTATGGCGTAGTGGAGTTCGACACCCATAACGTAGCGATAAGCATTGAGGAAAAGCCGGCAAAGCCGCGGAGCAACTTTGCCGTGCCGGGTCTGTACTTCTACGACAACAGCGTGGTGGAAGTGGCAGCCGCATTGAAGCCCAGCGCGCGTGGCGAGTACGAGATCACCGACGTCAACAAGGAATACCTGAAGCGCGGAAAACTGAAAGTGGAGATCCTGGATCGCGGCACCGCTTGGCTGGACACAGGGACCTTCGCATCGCTGATGCAGGCAGGCCAGTTCGTTCAAGTGATCGAAGAGCGCCAAGGCTTGCGCATCGGGTGCATTGAGGAAGTGGCCTACAAGAAGGGCTGGATCGATGCGGAGCAATTGAAGGCCGTTGCCACACCTTTGGTGAAGAGCGGTTACGGCGAGTACCTGCTGAATTTAATTTCCTGATCGTAGTTGTTCGTTGTCAGTTGTCAGGCCGCATGACCCATTACCGCACGTTGATCGACGGACACATCGCTGCTTGGGTGAATGCCCTGCCGAAAGGCGGCCTGTATGCGCCCATGGCTTACCTCATGGATCTGCCTGCAAAGCGCGTGCGACCTGCTTTGGTGATCTTGGGCTGTGAACTTTTTGGTGGCCGTGCGGAAAATGTGCTGGACGAGGCTTTGGGCATAGAGCTCTTCCACAACTTCACGCTGATGCACGATGACATTATGGACGCCGCACCGCTGCGCCGTGGTAAGCCGACGGTGCATGAAAAGTGGAACGTGAACACGGCCATTCTCAGCGGCGATGCGCTGTTGGTAAAGGCTTACCAGCTCATGGCCAAGCGCGCGGACGTGGCGCGCATCTTCAGCAAGCACGCATTGGAAGTCTGTGAAGGGCAACAGCTCGATATGGATTTCGAGCAGCGCAGTGACGTCACCACCGTTGACTACACGGAAATGATCCGGCTGAAGACCGCGGTGTTGCTGGCTTGTTCCTTGCGCGTGGGCGCTGCGATAGCGGGTGCGAACACGGAAGACAGTGACCGAATCGGAGCTTTTGGCGAGCACACCGGCCTCGCCTTCCAATTGCGCGACGATCTCCTGGATGCCTTCGGTGACACCGCCAAGACCGGAAAACAGCAGGGCGGCGACCTGCGTGCGGGTAAGAAGACGTTCTTATTGATCCACGGGTTGGAACTCAGCGCCGCGAACAAGCGCAATGAGTTGCATGAGGAATTGGCGAAGCCCGTCGACGAACGCGATGTGCCACGTATGTTGCTAGCGTTGGAGGAATTGGGCGTGCACAAAGAAGCCGAGCGCGCCATACAAGCCGAAGACAGGAAGGCTGCGGAAGCCTTGGAAGCTATCGGGGTTCCGGAGGATCGGAAGGCTCCCTTGCTTGCGCTTTCGGCGCAATTGATGGCACGGAGCTATTGAAGGAGATCCCCCAAAGCCTCCCCCAACTTCGGAAACCGGAACGCAAACCCGCTTTGTGCCAATTTCGTATTGGAAGCACGTGAACCTTCCAGGATCAAATTGGCCGGTTCACCAAGAATGGCGCGGATGGCGAAGCCCGGCACGTTCGGCGCGAAGAACGGCTTGTGGAACACTTGGGCGAGGGCACGCATGAAGTCGCGGTTCTGAACGGCTTCAGGTGCCGCCACGTTGTAGGATCCGTTCATCTCCCGATCGCGCAAAGCGTGCACATAGACCGCTGAAAGGTCATCAATATGGACCCAAGGCATCCACTGTTTGCCGGAGCCCAATGGTGCTGAAAGCCCCCAACGAGCGGGAGCAGCAAGTTTTGTAAGTGCACCACCTTCACGCGCCAACACCACCGAGGTCCGCAATTTCACCACGCGGGTATGAGCTGCCCATGCGTCCGCCGCTTCCTCCCAAGCCTGCGTGAGCTTTCCGACCGTGTCATTCGCAGGCGGGTCGTTCTCCGTGAAAACATGTTCAGAGGTAACTGCGCCGTAATAGTTGATGCCGCTAGCACTGATGAAGGTTTTGGGCCAAGCGCCCGTTTTTTCCAACGCACGGAGCAAGAGCATTCCCGAATCCACCCGGCTGGCATAGAGGACTTTCAAGCGCTCCTCTGACCAACGCTCGTCAGCGATCCCAGCACCGCTCAGGTGGATGATGTGGTCCACGTTCTCCAGTGCCTTGGGATCCACGTTGCCTTTGCCGATGTCCCAAGCGAAGGTGGGCACGGCTGCATCGGGCTTCGGGTTGCGGCTCAGGTGCCGGACGGCAAAGCCTTCATGCTTCAGCAGCTTGGTGAGGTGTCCACCAACAAGGCCCGTTCCTCCTGTGATCAGTACGACTTCCATGGCTTGCGATCGATGGTTCCGGTCTTTCAGGTGAACGGTGCGTAAAGGTCGGGCCGGATGGTCCGATCCTCCCTTTACATTCTACGATCAGCGTGATTGCTCCAGGATCCTGAAGTCCTCTTTGATGAAGCCCATCTTCTTGTCGAAGAGCGCGGCTTCGTCGCGTGCATACATCAGTTCACCCGTGCTGGCGTTGAAAACGCGGCGGAAGCACCACTTTGTCTTGTATTCACCGGTGATCACCACGTCAGCAACGGTGACGTTCGGCGTGCCTTGGGTCGCAGCGGACATCAGTTGAGGATAGTCCATCAGCTTCACCTCGTGTGTGTAGGTCTCCTTGATGGAGGAAAGGTCCGGCAGGCTCTTGTCGAGTTGGTCCTTCGCTACCCAGAGTTCCATGTCCTTCACCAAGCGGTTGCGGCTGGCATACAGCCGGTCGGCCGTGGCCTTGTCGGTGATCTTGCCGGTCTCCACCTGCTTCATGTAATCCTGGAGGTTCTTTAAATAGACGTTCAACATGGCGCTTCCGCCCTTGTCCATCAGCTCCGCATCGATCATGATGGAAGCGATCTCCTGTGCCGGCGGCACATTGATCACGGCGTTGTTCTCCACCTTCAACACCTCGCCCTTCTTCATCTTCCAGCCCTGCACCAATGCTAGGAAGGTGGCATCGTGTTTCTCAGCATCCGTTCTGCGGATCTTCATCAGGTAGGTCTTCGCGGGGTCCACGGGTGTGGTTGCGAGGTCCTGAATGGAGCTGAAGTCCGTGCTGGAGGTGAATTTCCAGTTAGCCTTGACCGCGCTCATCATATCGCGGTTGAAAGGCGGATCAGCGGCATCACGAGCAACAATGGTGGTGGAGCTTTTAGCGGCTTCCACAGCCTTCTTGTCGAAAGTGCCATACTGGGCTTGGGCTGATACGGATAGGGCGACTGCGGTCAGGATGAGGGCGTTGCGCATGGATCGTTTTTGCAATTCAAGTTGGGACGGAACACCCCTAACGTTATCCCATCGGGAGACTTGTTCGGATGCCTGTAGATTCTTCGGCGAAAATAGTGCCAAGCCATCCCGACCTTTACGGGATCAGCGATCGCCATGCACGAAGGACTGTCGAAAAATGAGCCTGAAGATGATGGGGGCGGCGGCCTTCGCAAGCGTCTGGATGAAGCCGTGATACTCCAAGCCACCGTTGTGCAGTTGCGCAAGGATCTCCGGGAGGACGCCTTGGAATTGCCCAAAGTGGGCGAAAGTGCCTTTGAGGAATTGCGTGCACAAGTGCTGGCAGTGGTCCTGGAGCGGGAGCGGGAAGGCGCCCATGCCTTCGGGTTGGTGGTGAACCGCGTGGATCTCACTGAGCGCCAGATGAGTTCGGCCATGGCAGGTGGGGGGCTCAACGGTCTTTCGGGTGCCATTGTGCTGCGTTGCTTGCAGAAAGTACTAAGCCGCATGCGATTTGCCGGGTTGGTCTGAACCAGCGGGTCAGTGGAGGGGTGAACAACAGGCCCCTTTCCCCCGTACCAGTGCGCGGAACCGTGGCTACCTTTGCTGCCCGGTCCTTTTTCCCGGCCATGGACAAGAACACTTTCCTCAGCAATCTCGACCCTGCCGCTATCGACGGCGTCTATCAGCAGTACAAGGCGGACCCCGGTTCCGTGACCCCTGATTGGGCGCGGTTCTTTGAGGGCTTCGAGCTTGCGCGCGGCCTTTTCCCCGAGCTTCCGGGCCAGGTGCCTACCGCAAGTGGCATCGACTTGGGTCCGAGCAATGAGAATATGGCCAAGGAATTCAAGGTGATCGCCTTGATCAATGGGTTTCGCGAGCGTGGCCACTTGTTCACTCGCACCAACCCGGTGCGCGAGCGTCGCAGCTACAATCCCCCTTTGGACCTGGCCTATTTCGGGCTTTCCGACGGCGATCTGGGGACCGAGTTCGAAGCGGGTTCGGAACTCGGTATCGGAAAGGCCACCTTGGCCGTGATCCTCGATCATTTGAAGACCACGTATTGCCAAAGCATCGGTGTGGAGTACAAACAGATCCGTAAGGTGGACCGAGTGCAGTGGCTACAGGAGCGGATGGAGAAGGACCGCAATACGCCGAACTTCGATCTTGCGGAAAAGAAAGAGATCCTGCGGAAACTGGATCAGGCCGTGGTTTTCGAACGCTTCCTCGGCAAGAAATTCATCGGCCAAAAGCGTTTCAGCTTGGAAGGTGGTGAATCGCTCATTCCCGCATTGGATACCATCATCGAGCATGGTGCTGACGTTCATGGCATTAATGACGTGGTGGTCGGCATGGCCCATCGCGGTCGCTTGAACGTCCTGGCGAACACGTTCAATAAGACCTACGATTCCATTTTTGCCGACTTCGAGGGCAGGGATTTCGCCGACAGCTTCGTGGAAGGCGACGTGAAGTACCACATGGGCTTCAATAGTTGCATCGTGACCAACAAGGGTAAGGGTGTAAACCTGATCCTTTGTCCGAATCCCAGCCATTTGGAAAGTGTAGGACCGGTGATGCAGGGCATTTCGCGTGCGCTGATCGAGAAGGACCACGACTTCAGAACGGACAAACTGTGCCCGGTGATCATCCACGGTGACGCGGCTATAGCCGGCCAAGGCGTGGTTTATGAACTGGTGCAGATGGCGGGCCTGAAGCCTTACAGCACCGGTGGCACCTTGCATGTAGTGGTGAACAACCAAGTGGGCTTCACCACCAACTACATCGACGGGCGCACCAGTACCTACTGCACCGACGTTGCCAAAGTGACGCAATGCCCCGTATTCCACGTGAACGGGGATGATGCGGAAGCCGTGTGCCACGTAATGAAGCTCGCACTGGACTTCCGGCAGCGCTTCCATGCCGACGTTTTCATCGATCTGCTGGGCTACCGCAGGCACGGGCACAACGAGGGTGACGAACCCAAATTCACCCAACCTATCCTTTACAAGGCCATCGCCACGCACAAGGATCCGCGCGCCATCTACAGTGAAAAACTGCAAGCCAGCGGCGCGATCGAGGCCAGCCTTGCGGAAGAGATGGAAGCCGACTTCAATAACATGCTGCAGGAGCGCTTGGCGGAATCCAAGGAACTGCCCAAAGCGGTGATCACTTCCTTTCTCGCAGACCATTGGGAAGGCTATGAACGCGCCAATGATGCCGATCTTGAAAGTTCACCGGCAACAGGGGTGAAGAAGAAGTTGTTGCTGGACATTGCGGCGAAGCTTGTGGAGATCCCCAAGGGTAAAAAGTTCTTCAACAAGCTGGAACGCATCCTGCAGGAGCGCGCCAAAATGGTGGAGGAGGATCGCCTCGATTGGGGCATGGGCGAACTGCTCGCTTACGGAACGCTCCTTTGCGAAGGCCATTCCGTGCGCCTCACCGGCCAGGATGTGGAACGGGGCACCTTCAGCCATCGCCACGCGGTGATCAAGGTGGAGGACAGTGAGGAGGAATACATCCCTTTGAAGCACTTGCAGAAGGATCAGGCCCTCGTGCAGATCTACAATTCGCCATTGAACGAGTACGCGGTGCTGGGCTATGAATACGGCTACGCTTTCACCACACCGGCAAGCCTGACCTTGTGGGAAGCCCAGTTCGGCGACTTCGTGAACGGTGCGCAGATCATCATTGATCAATACATCAGTGCTGCGGAAGAGAAATGGAACGCCATGAACGGCTTGGTGATGTTGTTGCCACACGGCTACGAAGGCCAAGGTGCGGAACACAGCAGCGCACGCATGGAACGCTTCCTGCAGCAATGCGCCGACGCCAACATGATCCTGGCCAACCCCACCACGCCAGCGAATTTCTTCCACCTGCTGCGCCGCCAATTGACCTGGAATTTCCGGAAGCCGCTCATCGTGTTCACGCCGAAGAGCTTATTGCGCCACCCCAAATGCGTCAGCGCTGTGGACGAGTTCACCAAAGGAGCCTTCCAAGAAGTGATCGATGACCCAAAAGCCGACCCGGAACAGGTGAAGACGCTGATCCTTTGCCAAGGCAAGCTGTACTATGAGCTGCTGGAACGCCAAGAGGAATTGAAAGCGGACGATGTGGCGATCGTGCGCGTAGAGCAACTGCATCCGTTGCCGGAACCGCAGCTTGCGGCCATCTTCGCGCGTTACACCAACGTGGAGCAAGTCCGCTGGGTGCAGGAAGAGCCGGAGAACATGGGCGCGTGGCCGTACATGTTCAGGCACCTGCACAAAGTGAACGGCGCACCGGCGGTGGAAGCCCTGCATTTCGTGGCACGCCATGCCAGCGGAGCGCCGGCCACGGGCAGTGGCGTTCGCAGCGCCATGCAGCAAAAGAGGATCCTTGAAGAAGCATTCGCGGATCGGCCTTCCGCGAACAACGAGAAAAAAGCAAAGGTTAAAGTCAGGCTGAATAGTTGTCAGTTGTAAGGCGTAACGCGCCTTCGCAGTCACCATCCACCGAACGCAATCTCTATCCTCTGTGCCTCTGTGGTGAATTTTTCCACATATCTCCGATACCCAAATGGCCAACATTGAAGTAAAAGTCCCCAGCCCCGGCGAAAGCATCAGTGAAGTGCGCATTGCACAATGGTTGGTGGCCGATGGCGATGTTGTGAAGAAGGACCAGGTGATCGCCGAGATCGACAGCGATAAGGCCACGTTGGAACTGAGCGCGGAGGAGGGCGGCAAGATCAGCTTGTTGGCCAAGGCTGATGAAACGGTGAACGTGGGCGACGTGGTGGCCAAGATCGATACCAGCGTAAAGCCTGCAGAGGGGGAGAAGAAGGAAGTGAAAGAAGAAAAAGCAGCGAAGGAGGATGGTAAAGAGGTGAAGGGCGCGAAGGAGGGGAACGAGGTAAAGGAGGAGAAGGAAGTAAAGCAGGAGAAGGGGGAGAAGGAAGAGCAAGAGAAGAAAGCGAAAGAGGAACCTGCCACAGCTGCCCATGCTACTCCCGTCGCCAAGGCCGTGATGGCCGAAAAGGGCATCGCCAGCGACAAGGTGAAAGGCACGGGTCCGAACGGTCGCATCACACGTGGTGACGTGGAAGCTTACATCGCCGGAGGAATGTCGGTCGACACGATCATGAACGGCTGGGGCGGTAGCCGCAATAGCAGCCGCACCAAGATGAGCACCCTGCGCAAGAAGGTAGGGGAGCGACTGGTGAGCGTGAAGAACGAGACCGCCATGCTCACCACCTTCAACGAGGTGGATATGAGCGCGGTGATGGCCGTGCGCGACAAGTACAAGGATAAATTCAAGGAGAAGCACGGGGTGGGCCTGGGCTTCATGTCGTTCTTCACCAAGGCGGTGACCGAGGCGCTGCGCCTGTTCCCCAATGTGAACGCGCAACTTGACGGCGAAGAGGTGATCAACTTCGATTATGCGGATATCGGTATCGCTGTGAGCTCGCCAAAAGGCCTGATGGTGCCTGTGGTGCGCAACGCTGAGCAGATGAGCTTGGCCGAGATCGAAGGCGCGATCAAGGAGCTTGCGATCAAAGCGCGTGATGGCAAGTTGAGCCTTGCGGAAATGACCGGTGGCACCTTCACCATCACCAATGGGGGTGTTTTCGGTAGCATGCTTAGCACGCCGATCATCAATCCACCGCAGAGTGCGATCCTGGGCATGCACAACATCGTGGAACGGCCGGTCGCTGTGAATGGCCAAGTGGTGATCCGGCCTGTGATGTACGTGGCACTAAGCTATGACCACCGCATCATTGACGGCAAGGAGAGCGTGAGCTTTCTTTACAAGGTGAAAGAGATGCTGGAAGATCCCGCAAAGCTGGTGCTCGGCGGGAAGGATCCGGGGGCTGTGCTGGCCGGACTCTGAAGCTCTTCGACCGGCCCATTTCGCGCCGTGGACTAGCGTCCAAGAACATTGTCAGTCTGTTTTTGGACGTGGCCGTAAGGTGGCTTCCAACTACCGAACGTCCCGAAGGGCATTTGGCTTTCCAATACTGCTGTCCAACACGGTCTTGTTGACAAAAGCGCGGACCCATCACCGGGGCCAGCCATCCGGTGCGGGTATGTTTGGCGCGGTGGTCTGCGTCCGGGAAAGGCGTGCGGAATGTCGTAAGGGTTCATTCGGAACACTTCAGGCAAGCCGGGTACAAGCGGAAATGAAACCGTTGTGCTGCTTCTCCGGCATCTACTGAACGGCCATCCATTTATTGTCGCCACATGGCTGAACACATACGCGCAGGAAAATCATACGGGAATAAAGGCCGCATCGTTCTGCGGTCGGTCCGCTCCTTCTTCCGCAACGCCGCACTGGTGCTTGCGCCGCTGTTGTTCTGGCAAGCCGGGGCACAGGCCTCGCACGCGCTTGGAGGCGAACTGAGCTATGTGTGCTTGGGCAATAGCCAGTACAAGGTGACCTTGAATTTTTACCGGGATTGCAACGGTGTGGCCGCGCCGACCAATTGCAACAACGGGTTGCTGTTCCATGTGCGTTCGGTGCAATGCGTGGGCAACTTCGACATGTGCTTCAGCCCGAACCCAACGGTGCAGATCATTACGCCGATCTGCCCCACGGAAACGGACCGCTGCGTGAGCGCCAGCGGGACCTACGGAGTGGAGAAATACACCTATACCGCGATCGTTGACCTTTCTGACTATGCCGGTTGCGGCGGAACGGATTGGGTTTTCTACTGGTCCATCTGCTGCCGGAACAACGCCATCACTTCCTTGAACGATCCGGGGAACAGGGAACTTTACCTGGATGCGAAGCTGAACAACACAGCGGGCCTGTGCAACAGTTCGCCCAGCTTCACCAACTCCCCGGCTGCGTATTACTGCCTCGGCGAACAGATCAATTACAACCCCGGCGCGGTGGATGCTGACGGCGACTCGTTGGCCTATGCCTTGATCCAAGCGCGCACCACGAACGGCACCCCGATCCCCTACCAGACGGGCTATTCCTTCGCGCAACCCATCCGAAATGCGGGCGGGGCGAATGCCGTGACGCTGAACCCACAGACGGGTACCGTTACGGTGACACCGAACGTGCTGCAAGTAGCAGTGGTGACCTATCAGGTGAAAGAGTACCGGAACGGGGTCCTTGTGGGCACGATCACGCGTGACGTTCAATTCGTGGTCCGTCCATGCGCAGGAAACTCGCCACCGGTGGCTACCGGTGTGAATGGCACCAGCTCTTACACCTTACAGGTATGTGCGGGCACCCCCGTGTCCTTCACGGTGAACAGTAGCGATCCCAACGCGGGCCAGATCGTTACCATGAACTGGAACAGCGGCATTCCCGGTGGCACGTTCACAACCTCCGGAAGTCCATTCCCCACGGGCACCTTCACTTGGACGCCCACTGCTGCGGACATCGGCAACAACACGTTCACGGTGCATGTGCAGGACAATGGATGCCCGATCGTTGCGTCCAACGATTACGGTTACACGATACAAGTGACACCGCCGAACACCCCGGCCAATGCGGGTGTGGACTTTTCCGTTTGCGGCTCCAGCGCCACATTGGCGGGAGTGTTGCCTTATCCGCAGGTGCAAGGCACGTGGACGGTGGTCAACGGTAGTGGGACCTTCGCCAACAACCATTCGCCCACCAGCACGGTAACGGGCCTTTCACAAGGAGTGAACACATTCCAGTGGAGCGTGAATTACCTGACCTGCGGCACGCAGACGGACCAAGTACAGGTAACGAGCTTCAACCCGGCGCAACCCGCTGCAACGGCCGGAGCGGACCAGCAGCTGTGCCTGCCCACGAACTCGGCAACATTGGCCGGCAACACCGCCGTGGCCCCGGCTACGGGCGTATGGTCCGTGATCACGGGCACCGGCACTTTCGCCAATGCGAACGCGCCCACGACCACTGTGTCCGGGCTTGGGGTGGGACAGAACAAATTCCGCTGGACCATCAACAACGGGCCGTGCGGCACACCGACGTTGGACGAAGTCATCATCACCGTGTACAACAACAACCAGGCAGCGGCGAGCGCGGGCCCGGATATCAGCATCTGTACCCCGGCGAGCAGCGTTACGATGAACGCCAACACGGCCACGACACCG
This sequence comes from Flavobacteriales bacterium, assembly GCA_016719225.1. Lineage (GTDB taxonomy): Bacteria > Bacteroidota > Bacteroidia > Flavobacteriales_F > PHOS-HE28 > PHOS-HE28. The sequence goes on from JADKAN010000002.1 coordinate 369,039, forward strand.
GCCACTGGACAATGGAGCTTGATCAGCGGCAGCGGTGTTATCACCACCCCATCCCTTCGGAACACCACCATCACAGGCCTTCCCGTTGGCGTACACGTATTCCGATGGACCATCAGTAACGGGCCTTGCACGCCGGGTACCACATCGGATGATGTCACGGTGACCGTATACAATGCCAGCAGCCCCAACGCCAATGCCGGAGCGGATCAACAGGTCTGCAGTCCCGGCACGGCCACGCTCACCGGCAGCGTCCCCATCTTCCCAGCGACGGGACAGTGGACCTTGGTGAACGGCAACGGTACCATCACTTCGCCTACTTCGCCCACCACCACGGTGACGGCCCTGAGCATCGGCACCAGCACTTTCCAATGGACGGTGAACAACGGCCCATGCGCGAACGGTACTACGAATGACCAGGTCGTGGTGCTCACCTTCGACCCCACGGTGAGCGGCGCCAATGCCGGCTTGGACCAGTCCTATTGCACGCCGACGAGCACCACCACGCTTGCCGCCAATGCACCTCCGACACCCGCACAGGGAACATGGAGCTTAGTAAGCGGTACCGGGTTGATCGCCTCGGTGAACAGCGCGAACAGCTCCGTCTCCGGCCTAACGGTGGGTGAGAACAAGTTCCGTTGGACGGTGAGCAATGGGCCTTGTCCGGTGAATCCACCCTCGGATGAAGTATCCATCTTCATCTATGATGCAAGTGCTCCGGTGGCCAATGCTGGTCCGGATCAGCAGCTCTGCACGCCAGCCACCAGCACAACGCTCGTAGGCAACAGCGCGGTGTTCCCTGCAACGGGCATATGGACCTTGGTGAGCGGCACCGGCACCTTTGCCAATGCGAGCAACCCCGGCACAACTGTAAGCGGGCTATCGGTAGGGGTGAACACCTTCCGCTGGACGTTGACCAATGGACCTTGTGCCAATCCGGTGACGCAGGATGAAGTCTCGATCACGGTCTTCAACGCCGCGAACCCGATAGCGGATGCCGGACCCAACCAGGAACTGTGCACGCCGACCTTGACGGCAACGCTGAGCGGGAGTAGCCTGATCCCGCCGGCCACCGGCACCTGGACATTGATCAGTGGCAGCGGCACGATCGTATCGCCGAACTCGCCGACCACGCAGATCACCGGACTCGCCGTGGGCGACAACATTTTCCGCTGGTCCGTTAGCAACGGTCCCTGTGCCAACGGCAGCACACAGGATCAAGTGCGCATCCGCGTTTTCGATCAGGCCGATCCGGTCGCCAACGCAGGACCTGACCAAGAGCTTTGCTCCGGTAGCAACACGGCCACGTTGGCCGGCAGTGGTTTGATCTTCCCTGCGACAGGGACATGGACACTGGTTTCAGGCAGCGGCGTGATCACCACGCCGGCGAGCCCTACTTCCGGTGTGACCGGTTTGGCCTTGGGCGTGAACAAATTCAAATGGTCGGTGAGCAATGGTCCGTGCAACAGCGGCCTCACCGATGATGAAGTATCGATCACCGTGTTCCAAAGCGTGCATCCGCCGGTAACGGCTTCGGGGAATACCAGCATCTGTGTACCCACCGCACCGAATCTTGTGACCGTTACCGGCAGCACCCCGGTAGCACCGGCCACCGGGGAATGGACCTTGGTGAGCGGCAGTGGCACCATCACTTCACCGAACACTCCTGTTACCACGATCACGGATCTGTCGGTCGGGACCAACGTGTTCCAATGGACCGTCTCCAACGGCCCTTGCACCTTCCCGAATAATACTGCGCAGGTAACGATCCTCGTATTCGACGCTGCCCAGTTGCCAGCCGATGCGGGACCGGATCAAAGCCTTTGCACGCCGATCACCAGCACGAACCTGCAAGGCAGCGCGTTGATCCCGCCCGGCAGCGGTGCGTGGGCGTTGGTCAGCGGCTCCGGTGTGATCACTACACCGGGTAGCCCCACCAGCGGGGTGACCGGCTTGGCGCTCGGTGCGAACGTGTTCCGCTGGACGGTGGCTAACGGCCCTTGCTCCGCGAACACGAATGACCTGGTCACCATTTTCGTCTTCAACGGTAACGCCCAGCAGGCGGATGCCGGACCCGACCAACAGTTGTGCAACACCAATTCGTCCACCGTGCTGGCGGCCAATGCGGCCATCTCACCCGCTACTGGATCGTGGAGCGTCCTGCAAGGAACGGCCACCTTCGGCAACGCGAACAGTGCTACGTCCGGTGTGAGCAACCTGTCCGTTGGCGTGAACATCCTGGTGTGGTCCCTGAACAACGGGGCTTGCGGGACCAGTTCGGACCAAGTGGCCATCACCGTGTTCGACAATGCCAACCCTGCCGCCAACGCAGGTGCCGACCAGCAGCTTTGCACGCCCACTACGAGCACTACGCTCACAGGCAGCAGCCTGTTGAACCCGGCGACCGGACAATGGACCTTGGTCAGCGGCGCAGGTAACATCGTTAGTCCCAACACTTCCATCACCCAAGTGAACAGCTTGGGCACGGGCAATAACGTGTTCCGTTGGACGGTGAACAACGGCCCGTGTCCGAACGGAACCACGTTCGATGATGTCACGATCACGATATTCAACGGCACCGCACAAACTGCGAACGCTGGCCCCGACCAGGACCTGTGCACACCCGCTACCAGCACCACGTTGGCGGGGAACAACGCCCAGGCACCGGCAGTAGGCACTTGGACCGGCCCGGCCGGTGTGAGCTTCAGCAACATCAATTTGTCCAATAGCACGGTGAGTGGTCTGCAAGTGGGTGACAACCTCCTTACCTGGACCATAAACAACGGCTCCTGTGGCACCACCACGGACCAAGTGAATATCCGTGTGTTCAGCTCAGCGAACCCGGTAGCCGATGCAGGCCCGGACCAAGAACTCTGCACGCCACTGACCAGTGCCACCATGGCAGGTAGCAGCGTGACCTATCCGGCCACTGGCGTATGGACGCTGGTGAGTGGAACGGGCACCATCACCAACCCCGGATCACCCAACACCACGATCACGGGCATGGTCGTAGGACCGAACACGTTCCGTTGGACGGTGAGCAACGGCCCATGTGCCAACAGCCTGACGAGCAACGATGTGGTGATCACCGTGTTCGACCAGACCGTGAGCGGCTCCAATGCTGGCCCGGACCAATCGCTCTGCACCCCGCAGAACTTCACCACCATGGCGGCCAGCGCGGCCCCTTTCCCGGCACAAGGCACGTGGACGGTGATCAGCGGTGGAGGCGTGATCGCGGATATCCACGCTCCGAATTCCTCCATTACCGGCATTCCCGTTGGACTTAGCATTTATCAGTGGTCAGTGACCAATGGCGCGTGCCCTGTGAACCCGCCAACCGATCAAGTGAGCATCTTCGTTTATGATGCCAACGACCCGGTAGCGAACGCGGGACCTGACCAAGAGCTCTGCACGCCGAACCTGTCCACCACTTTGGCGGGCAGCAGCGTCACCTATCCTGCAACCGGTGTTTGGACGCTGGTGAGTGGAGGCGGTGTTTTCCAGAACGCGAACTTGCCGAACAGCAACGTAACAGGTCTCCTGCTCGGCGTGAACACCTTCCGTTGGACGGTGAACAATGGTCCCTGCAACAATCCGATCACCTTCGATGAGGTCAGCGTGATCGTTTACGACCAGAACAGCCCTGTAGCGGATGCCGGTCCCGACCAAAGCCTCTGTACGCCGCAATTGAGCACCTCGTTGGCGGGTAGCACACCGATCGCACCGGCACTGGGCACATGGGTGCAGGCGCAAGGCACAGGGGTCATTACCGACCTGCACGACCCGAACACCACGGTGACCGGATTGGCCATCGGCGTGAACATCTTCGTATGGTCGGTGAACAACGGACCGTGCGCGAACGGGGTAACCAATGATGCGGTGACCATCACCATTTACGACAACAGCCTACCCAATCCGGATGCCGGTCCCGATCAGGAACTGTGCTTGCCGAACACGGCGACCATTTTGGCAGGCAGCCCGACCACGGCTCCAGCTATAGGAACGTGGACCATCATTGCTGGCGGTGGAACCTTCGTGGACATCCATTCATCCACCACGGGCGTATCCGGCCTGCCCGTAGGCGTGAACACGTTCCGTTGGACGGTGGCGAACGGTCTTTGCAGCAACAACTTCGATGAGGTGACCATACTCGTATTCAGCGATCTGAACCCGCTGACGAGCGCAGGCCCCGACCAGGACATCTGCACCCCGGGAAGTACGGTGACCATGGCTGGCAGCAGCGTGATCGTGCCGGCCACTGGTATTTGGACGATCGTCAGCGGCAGCGGCGTGATCAGCAATCCCAGCGCGCCCAACACCGCCATTGTGGACCTCGGAGTTGGCACCACGGTATTGGTGTGGACGGTGGATAACGGCCCTTGCGCCAATGGCATCACCACGGACACCATGTTGGTGCGCGTGTACGACCAATTCAATCCGACCGCAGCAGCAGGACCTGACGTTCAATTGTGCACTCCCGCAGCACCGCTGACGTTGGCGGGCAGCAACGTGACCCCTCCGGCGATCGGCACGTGGACCGTGATACAAGGCACTGCGACCTTCAGTGACATCAACACGCCGAATGCCGTCGTTACCGGCTTGAGCGTGGGGGTGAATATCCTGCGGTGGACGGTGGATAACGGTCCGTGCGAAAGCGGGATAAGCTTGGATGAGATCAGCATCACGCTCTTCGACGTTACGAATCCCGTTGCGAACGCTGGACCTGACCAACAGCTCTGCGGCGTGAACAGCACGACCACCATGGCCGGCAGCAATTTGATCAGTCCCGCCACAGGCAATTGGACCTTGATCAGCGGAACCGGAGTGATCACCGTTCCCACGTCGCCCATTACGACCATCACCGGTCTGGGTGTAGGCGCGAACGTGTTCCAGTGGACGGTCGCCAACGGCCCTTGCGGGCCGGTCACCCAGGACCAGGTTAGCATCTTCGTTCATGATGCCAACAACCCCGTTGCCAATGCCGGGGCCGACCAGCAGATCTGCACACCCGCTACCGGTACCACCTTGGCGGGCAGCGCGGTGATCTTCCCGGCCACGGGCCAGTGGATCCTGGTTAGCGGACAGGGCACCATCACCGACCCAACGGACCCGAACACCACGGTGACCGACCTGGGCTTCGGAGAGAACATCTTCCGCTGGCGCGTGAACAATCAACCTTGCGTACCTGGCATCACCAACGATCTGGTGAGCATCTTCCTCTTCAACCTCAACGCACCACCAGCGGTTGCCGGGCCCGATCAGGAATTCTGTGATCCCGCGGGCACTGTGCAAATGGCGGGCAACACGCCCACGGCACCGGCCATCGGTGTGTGGACAGCTACCGTTCCGGGCGTGGTCTTCGCTGACATCAACGACCCGAACACCACGGTCACAGGCATCGGCATCGGCCAAACGGACCTGACGTGGACCATCAACAACGGCGTCTGCGGCATCAGTTCGGACATCGCCTCGATCTTCGTGTTCGATCCTGCCAACGGACCTGCCAACGCGGGCCTGGACCAGGAATATTGCACGCCGCAGGACAGCACGTTCCTCGAGGGCAACACGCCCACCTTCCCGGCCACCGGAGCTTGGACGCTCATCAACGGTGCGGGTCTGTTCGCTGATGCCACCGACCCGGGCACCAAAGTGGTGGGCATGTCCATCGGTGTGAACATCTTCGTATGGACCACGGATAATGGCCCTTGCCCCGGTGCGGTGACCTCGGACACGGTGAACGTGACGATCTACAGCGACAGCACGGCTGCGGCCTATGCAGGAGAGGACTTTGAAACCTGCCTGCCCTTTACCACGGTGCAGCTCGGTGCCGATGTTCCGCAAGCACCCGCCACCGGCATGTGGAGCATCCTGAGCGGTGCAGGCTACTTGGTGGACCCGAACGATCCGGCGACCGTCCTGGATAGTTTGGCAACGGGCATCACCACTTTGCTCTGGACCTTGGACAACGGCCCTTGCCCGAACAACGGTATTCTCGTGGATACGTTGGTGATCACGGTTTACGACCCATTCGGCCCCACGGCGAATGCAGGACCGGACATCTCCACCTGCACACCGCAGGACAGCACCGTGATGGCAGGCAACGTTCCCTTGTTCCCAGCCTACGGCACGTGGAATTTGGTGAGCGGTAGCGGTGTGATCGCTGCTGTCAACGACCCTGCCACCGCGATCTCGGGGCTCGGCAGTGGCGTCAACGTGTTCACTTGGACGGTGTACAACGGGGACTGCGGCTTCGCACCGCCCACGATCGATACGGTGCAAGTATTGGTGTACGATGAATTCGCACCGCTCGCGACCGCTGGCGACGACCAAGCCATCTGCAGCCCTGCGAACAGTATCACCATGGCGGGCAATGCGGCCACGTTCCCCGGTATGGGTACGTGGACCTCGCTTGACGGTATTGGCACCTTCGCCGATGCCAACGATCCATTGACGCAGGTCTCCGATCTGTCGGTGGGTGTACACTCCTTCGTGTGGACCCTCTTCAACGGCCCTTGCGGTACCAGTACGGATACCATGTCGGTGAGCGTGTTCGACGGAACTGTGACCACGGCGAATGCCGGACCGGATAAGCAATTCTGTACGCCGCTGGACAGCGCTCAATTGGAGGCCGCCGCACCGGTGATGCCTGCGACAGGAAGCTGGAGCGTTCTTAGCGGTAGCGGCACGTTCAGCGACGTAACCGACCCCAACGCCACCGTGACCGGCCTGGGCAATGGGTTGAACGAATTGATCTGGACCATCGACAATGGACCTTGCGGCATCCTAGTGGACACGGTGTCCATCTCCCTATTCGACAGCAACATCACCAGTGCCTCCGCTGGTCCCGACCAGGAGATCTGCGGACCACAGGCCACCGTCACGCTGGCGGCAACAGCTGTTGCGCAGCCGGCCGTGGGTGTGTGGACCATCGTGAGCGGTCCCGGTGTGATCAGCGATGTGAACGATCCGCAGGCGGTACTGAGCGGACTCAGCAGCGGTGTGACGGTATTGGTGTGGGGCGTCGAGAACGGCCCCTGCGTATCCGTTCCGCTCAGCGATACGGTGGTAGTCACCATCTACGACGGCACCACGCTGGCAGCCAACGCAGGCCCGGATCAGGAGTTCTGTGATGCCGGTCCCGTGGATGCGGACATGTTCGCCAACGAAGCCATCCTTCCTTCAGTGGGAGTGTGGAGCGCCGGGGCGGGAACGGGCACCATCACGGACGTTGGCAACCGCAACACCACCGTCACCGGCATCGGGTTCGGTACCAGCACCTTCACGTGGACCATCGACAACGGCGTCTGCGGGATCAGCTCGGATGAGGTGGCCATCAGCGTCTACGACATCAACGTGCCGCCTGCGGATGGCGGCCCGGACCAACGCATCTGCCAGGACACCACCTTCACGCAACTGGCAGCCGTACCGGTCACCAGCACGGCTACCGGACATTGGGAGCGTATCGAAGGCAGTGGCGAACTGAACGATGCGTCGCTCGCGGACGCTCAGTTAACAGGCTTACGGCCCGGGGACAACGTCTTTGTGTGGGTGGTGGAGAACGGCGCCTGCGGCACCACGATGGACACCGTGGTGGTGAACCTGCACGACTGTGCCACGCTGGTAGTGCCGGATTCCTACTCGCCGAACGGCGACGGGGTGAACGATACCTATGTGATCGGCGGCATCGAGTACTATCCGGAGAATAAGTTCCAGGTGTTCAACCGCTGGGGATCCGTGGTGTATGAGCGCAGCCCTTACAACAACACGTGGAACGGCAAGAGCGAAGGCAAGCTCAACTGGGGCACCGAGCTTCCGGAAAGCACCTACTACTTCATCCTCGACCCGGGCAAGGACAAAGAGGTCATCACGGGTTACATCTACTTGCGCCGCTGAACATGGAAACCATGAAGAACCACACGTCGAAGCCGCGGCCCGCAACCCGCTGGCAAGGTGCCTTGGTGGCGTTGCTGCTGGCCGGAACGGCTCTGGCCCCACAGCAGGCCGCTGCCCAACAGGACCCGCAGTTCAGCCAGTACATGTTCAACCTGCTGGCGTTGAACCCGGCCTACGCCGGCAGTGCGGAGCGGCTGAGCGTGAAGGCGCTGAGCCGGCACCAATGGGTGGGCCTGGAAGGCGCGCCCACCACGCAGACGCTCACCGCGCACGCCCCCGTTTTCAAACAGGCCCTCGGCTTGGGAGGCACGCTGATGCGCGATGAGCACGGCCCGGTAACGCAGTACGGCTTCATCGTGGACGTGGCCTACCGGATGTTCCTTGGCAAGGACCAGAAACTCGCCTTCGGCCTTAAAGGTGGCATGAACCTGTTCCAAGGCGATTTCGCTTCGCTGCACCAGTTCGAGGCCAACGACCAGGTCTTCCAGCAGAACGTGACCTCCAAGACCGATCCGCAATTCGGCTTCGGCGTGATGTATTACGGGGACCGGTTCTACCTCGGCATCAGTTCGCCCAAATTGCTGCGCACGCAGTTCTTCGAGACCGACAGCCTGCAGTTCGTCAGCGAGCCCGGGCAGCGTATGCACCTCTACCTCAGCGGTGGCTACGTGTTCAACCTCAGCACCTACACCAAGTTGAAACCCACCTTCATGGTGAAAGCCGTGGAAGGTGCACCGGTCAGTATCGACCTCGGCGCCAACTTCCTGCTGTACGAGAAGCTGTGGCTGGGTGCCTTCTACCGGTACACCGACGCGGTCGGGGCCTTGGTGCAGTACAACATCACGGATGCGTTCACGGTAGGCTACTCCTACGATTATCCACTTTCGGCCTTGCATAATTATAGCGGCGGTTCCCACGAATTCATGCTGGGCTACGAGTTCGGCAAGGCACCGGCGGGCATCCGTTCACCCCGATATTTCTAAGCCATGCAACTTCGCTATCACAAACGGCCCCTCACCTTCCTGCTCCTGTTGGCGGTAGGCATGCTGGTGGCACCCGCTGCCCAAGGCCAGGCCCTGTTGCACCGGATGGCCGACAAGTACGCGGCACAGTTCGACTACACCAACATGGCCAAGGTGTATGAGGACATCGTGGCCCGACCCACGGTAACACCTGCCGATTACCGCAAACTGGCCTTCGCCTACAAGAAGTCCGGCAACATCCAAGCGGCGGCCACCACCTACAAGCGCTTGTTGGACCTCGGGACACCCGCACCGGACGACATGTTGGCCTACGCCGACCTGCTCCGCGCACAAGGCCGTTACGATGAGGCCATGGATTGGTACCGAAAGTTCGCCGCCGAGGACCGTGACGATCCCATGGTGCAGGGTTATTTGAAGAACCCGGACTTCTTCGCCTCCCTGCGGCAGGACAGCCTGCGCGACCAAGTGCGGACCGTGCCCATCAATTCGCCACAGGCCGACCTCGGCCCGGCGATCATGAACAGCCTGCTGATCTTCAGCAGTGCACGCGGAGAAGGCGCCGGCGGTACCACACCCTACAAGTGGGACGAGCAACCCTTCCTCAACCTGTATTCCGCAGAGATCAAAGGAAATTCCGCGGCCGACCCGTTGGTGATGCGACACGACCTCAACAGCCGCTACCACGATGGCATGGCCACCTTCGACATCACTAAGCAGCGCCTGTACTTCACGCGGGACAATTACCTCTACGGAAAATTGACCAAGGCCTCAAACGGCGAACTGAAACTCGGCATCTACTACGCGGACATCCGGTCGGGTGAGACCGGTGCGCCGGAATGGGGGCCTCTGACGCCGTTCTACTACAACGACCCGGAATACAACCTGGGGCAGCCCTGCATTTCACCGGACGGAAAACGGATCTACTTCGTCAGCGATCGGCCCGGTGGCAGTGGAGGCACCGACATCTGGTATTGCGACCGGACGGACGAGGATTGGGCCGAGCCGAAGAACATGGGGCAGAAGGTGAATACCGCTGGAGGGGAAATGTATCCCTTCATCACGGCGGACAGCACCTTCTATTTCAGCAGCAGCGGCCATCCCGGCCTGGGCGGCTACGACATCTTCACCACCAAGCTCACCGCCGCGGGGCCTGGAAAAGTGTTCAACCTGGGCTACCCCATGAACACTTCCTATAATGACATTGGGTTGGTGCTCATGGCGGACGACAGCACCGGCTTCTTCGTGAGCGACCGCCCCGGCGGGCAGGGCAGCGACGACATCTATGGATGCACCGTTCATCCACCACGCATCACCGTACAAGGCGTGGTGGTCGATAAGATGGACCAGACGCCGTTGAATGGATACCAACTGGTCCTGTTGGACATGAAAGGGCGCACGATCGAGGATGCTGTGGTAAAGATCAACGGCGACGGCACGTTCACCATCACCGCACCGTATAGCGAACATTACACGGTGAAGGCCGCGAAGGACGGTTACAGGCCCGGCCAAGTGGAACTGAACGCCGAGTCGGACGACCTCAGCAAAGCGGTGATCCAGTTGGAGAAGAACGATTACGGTGCGGAGGGCATCGTGTACAACGGCGCGGACAGAACGCCGCTGGCAGGCGTAGCGGTGCACCTCTGTGATGCGAATGGCGCCGTGCTGCAGGAGGCGGTCACCGATGCGAACGGGGCATACAGCTTCGGCCTGCGAGCGGATACGGATTACCGCATCAAGGCCGACAAGGACGGCTTCTTCAAGCAAAGTGCCCGCATCACCACCAAGGGCAAGCCCAACAATACCGTGATCCATACCGACTTCAACCTGTTCCCGCTTGAAGTGGACCAAGTGGTGCGCTTGGACAACATCTATTACGACGTGGCCAAATGGAACATCCGTGCGGATGCGGCCAAGGAGCTGGATAAACTGGTGGAAACGCTCAACGACAACCCATCGGTGATCATCGAGTTGAGCTCGCACACGGACTGCCGCGGCAAGGACGCCTACAACCTTTCGCTCTCCGAGAAGCGGGCCAAGAGCGCGGTGGAATACTTGATCAAGCAAGGCATCGCCAAGGAACGGTTGACGCACAAGGGCTACGGAGAGACGAAGCCGGTGGAAGCCTGCGAATGCAGCAAATGCACCGAGGCCGAGCACCAGGCCAACCGTCGCACCGAGTTCAAGGTATTGTCGAAATAGGAATTGGGTAGGGGGAAGGAGGCGCCTCGGCATGTTGCCGGGGCGCTCCTGCTTTAAGGCTGTCGCATGCACCCGGGGTACATGAAGCGCGGAACTGTTCGGGCCCATGAATTTCCAGAACAGCGGTGGGGATGGCGGTCGGCTTTGGCCGGCTCAACAGGCATCGGCCGGACCAACAAGAATATCGAAAGCCGCGGTCCGCGATCGAGCTTGGCCGAATACCCGTAGATTGTGAGCGTTCGTCATTGATATCCACTTTTTACGCCAACCGATCCACTGTGTCCGGACCTTTTCCATATTTCAATTACTATTAGGAACAGATAGCCGGATCACGGGAATTCCGTGGAGCCGACTGCAGTACAGGCCTTTTGCACAGATCCAAAGCATCCAATGAAGGTCGAGCGGAAATTACCCCCCAGTGTGGAGGCCTTGCGCAAGACCATCCATGGCCTGCGCTCCGACCCGCCCCAGCGCAACAAGGACTTGAAGAAACGGCTGGAGAAACTCGTAGGCCAATTCCCGCGCTTCCCGGGCCATTCCATCTACATCTACAACTACAGCGAAGGCCGCGTGGTCTATGCCCGTGGCATCCATGATGTGTTGGGTTATCCGGACGATGAAGCGGACCTGGAACTCCTGCTCGGTGCGCTCCACCCGGAGGACGGTCCTTTGGTGGCCCGCCTCAACCAGAGTGCCTTGGAGGCCATGGGAAAGATGCGCAACCCCGCCCACCTGCACGACCTCTGCCTTTCGGTGGACTATCGCATGCGCAAAGCCGACGGGAGCTACATCAAAGTGCTGGGACAGACCGCGGTGTTCGAAGTGGATCCTGTCAGCGGCAAGATCCACAGCAGCTTCAGGCTTTGCAAGGACATCACGGCCATCAAGAGCAGCAACACCATCGGTTGGGAGGCGCACGGCTTCGAGACCATGGACTTCCAACCGCCCGAGGGAACCGCGAACCGGCTGCGTTACCAGCCCAGCCAACGGGAACTGGAGGTTTTGAAGCGGATCGCCCAGGGAAAGGGGAGTAAGTCCATCGCCGATGAGCTCTGCATCAGCACGACCACCGTGAGCACGCACCGCCGCAACATCCTGCGACGCACCGGCCTGAAGAATTCCGCGGAACTGGTGCGGCACGCCACGGCGGTGGGGTGGGTGTAGTGGACTTGTGGTCCAGCACCGCGTTGCGTTGGGCGGGAATAGCCGCCGGTGGCCGGCTGCTCCTTGGCACTCCGGTGCAAGGCGATTAAACTTGCAGCCCGCACGCACGAGCAATGGAACGCAGGACAGGCCCCATCGAGGCTCAAGGACCCTCTCTCACGCTCGCAGAAGCGGCGGCACTGTTGCAGCACCATCACAATACGGTAAGGGCGTGGGTGCGCCAAGGAAGATTGGAAGCGGTGGTCAACAGTGGGGAAGCGAAGCCCATGTACCGCCTGCGCGATGTGGAAGCGCTGAGGCGATCGCTTGAGCGTGAAGGCGGGTCCAGCAAGGAAGAGCTGCGGTCCATCCATGCAGCATTCACCACCATCAACGAAGAACTACGGGCGCGCAACGAGGCTTTGCAGGAGAGCGAGGAACGGTACCGCAAACTGATCGAAGTGATGCCGGTGGCCGCCTACACCTGTGACGCTACCGGCCACATCCGCCTCTTTAATGAGGCCGCTGTCCGCCTTTGGGGCCGCACCCCCGTTGTGGGCGAAAGCTGCTGGTGTGGGGCCGCCAGCATGCGGATGGTGGACGGCACGGACCTACCCTTGGAACAATGCCCCATGGCCGTGGCCATGCTAGAGCAACGCGCCATGACGGATGTAGAGGCCGTGGTGGTAAGGCCGGATGGCGAGCACCGGTCCGTCCTGGCCAATCCCACTCCGCTCTTTGATAAGCAGGGCAGGATCACCGGGGCGATAAATGTCCTGCTGGACATCACCGAACGGAACGATACCTCGCGCCTTTTGGCACTGGCCACCAAAGTGGGCAACCTCGGCATCTGGGACTGGGATGTGGCCAACAATGTGATCGTGTGGACCGATGCGGTCTATGGCATCCACGGGGTGGAGAAGAAGTCCTTTGAGCCGACCATGGAAGGTTATCACCAGTTGATCCATCCGGAGGATCGCGAACGGGTGGCTGCGGCGATCACGGCAACATTGGAAAAGGCCGTTCCTTATGAGATCGAGTTCCGCACGTTGAACGCGGAGGGCACCGTGAATTGGGTGTACACCAACGCGGTCGTCCTGCGCGAGAACGGCAAGCCGATGCGCATGATGGGCGGCACCATGAACATCACCGCGCGGCGCGAGGCGGAAGATGCCCTTCGCATGAGCGAGCAGCGCTACCATGCGCTCACCGTCAACCTTCCACAGCTCATCTTTATCGTGGACAACACGGGTAAGACCACGTGGGTGAACGATAAATGGGCCGCCTATTTCGGTCTTGAAAGCACGGGAGTGATCGACCAGCAATGGGTCCAAGCGGTCCACCCGGAGGACATGGGGCCGATGTTAGCAAGCTGGTCCGCTGCATTCGCCGAAAAACGCGATTGGGAACACACCTTCCGGATCAGGAACCAACAGGGCGCTTACCGTTGGTTCCTTTCCCGGGCCACACCCTTGCCCGGTACCGGGGGCGGATCACTGCGCTGGTTCGGCACCCACACCGACGTTACCGACCAACGGGAAGCGGACACCCGCATCCGCGAAAGCGAAGAACGCTTCCGCCTTCTGGCGGACAACATGGACCAGCTCGCCTGGATGGCCACACCGGATGGTAGCGCGCTTTGGTTCAACAAGCGGTGGGAGGATTTCAGCGGCATACCCGTGGACCAGATCCCGGCCCTTGCCGCCACCGACCTGCACCATCCGGACCACTTCGAGCGTGTTACTGCTTCATTGCGTGCCGCCGCGGAGAAAGGCGAGAACTGGGAAGATATCTTCCCCCTGAAAAGCAGGATCGGCAAGTGGCATTGGTTCCTTTCCCGGGTGATGCCCCACAAGGATGCCGAAGGCAACGTGGTCCGCTGGTTCGGCACCAGTACCGACATCACCGAGCAACGCGAGAAGGAGGAACAACTCCAGAAAAGCGAAGCCAACTTCCGCCTGCTCGCCGACAACATGGACCAGTTGGCCATGATACAGGATGCTGAAGGCAACGCGCTTTGGTTCAACAAGCGCTGGGAAACCTTGATGGGGGTTGATTTCTCGGCACTCTCCCGCGAGGAGCGCAGCCGGTGGATCCACCCCGTCCACATGGAAAGCATGTGGGAAACGCTGCGCAAGGGGCTGGGGTCGGGAAAGGCTTGGGATGCCCAGTTCCAAATGCGCATCAAAGGCGGCGCGTACCGGTGGTTCCTCATGCGCTCGGTCCCTGTGCTGGGTGCGGAGGGTGAAGCCGCTCGCTGGTTCACCACCAACACGGACATCACCGATGCAAAGGAAGCCGAGCGGGTGCTCCAGGATCGCCAGGACCGGTTGTTGTCCGCTGCCGAAGCAGCACAGCTCGGTGTGTTCATGTGGCACATCGACAAGGATGAACCGTCGTGGGAGAACGACCGGATGTTCGCCATTTTCGGCCGCACCCGCGAACAAGGGGTATTGACCGCTGCCGAGGTCGCCCGCGATGTTATCCATCCGGAGGACCTTGCGGGTCTGCAGGAGAAAGTCGCCGCGGCCGTGGCCAAGGGGAGCGCCTTCGAACATGTGTTCCGGACACGGACACATGGCAAGAACGGACCCCGCATTCTACAGGTCACCGCCCGGGTGCAACAGGTAGGCGGCACTCCGGACCGTATCGTCGGTGTAATGGCGGACATCACGGACCGTGAGACCGACGCCGAAGCTGCCCGGCGCTTGGCCGCGATCGTCGCATCCACACAGGATGCCGTTATCAGCAAGGACCTCAACGGCATCATCACCAGTTGGAACCAGGCAGCCACCGAGCTTTTCGGGTATACGGCGGAAGAGACCGTTGGCCGGTCCGTAAGGATGCTCATCCCGCAGGAAATGCAGGGCGAGGAAGGCATCATCCTGGCGCGGTTGCGCAAAGGGGAGCGCATCGAGCACTACGAGACCGTGCGCCTGCGCAAGGACGGGACCCGCATGGACGTGGCCCTTACCGTGTCGCCCATCTTCACCGCCGAGGGTGTGGTGATCGGTGCCTCGAAAATGGCGCGGGACATCTCCGATCGCAAGCGATTGGAAGCGGACATCCACACGGCGAACCAGCAACTGCAGCTCGTTACTGACCACATGCCCGTTGCCGTGGCCCGATGCGGTAGGGATGGCAATTTCGTCTGGGCCAGCAAGGGCTACCTGGACTGGATAGGACGCACTGCGTTGGAGGTGGAGGGAAGATCCATGACCGAGGTGATCGGTGAGCGGGCCCGGGCCGTGCTGGCGCCCTACGTGGAACAAGTGCTGAAAGGCGAGACCGTGGAATGCGAAGTGCAGGTGCAACTGCCCACCCGCGGGCAACGCTGGCTGGAGGTGAAATATGTCCCCTTGTACGAAGGTGGCGCGGCACCCGCGGGGTGGATCGAGGTGATCACGGATATAACCCTGCGCAAAGGCTTGGAGCGCGCCCTTCAGGACGCGGACCGGCACAAGGACCATTTCCTGGCGACACTGGCGCACGAGCTGCGGAACCCGCTCGCACCCATCAAGAACGGCCTACACCTGCTTGAGTTGAGCGACGACGACCCGGAGTTGAGCAGGCGGACCCAGACCATGATGACGCGCCAAGTGGACCACATGGTGCGCTTGGTGGACGACCTGATGGACCTCAGCCGCATCAGCCGGGGTAAGATCGAACTGGTGCTGGAGCGCGTGGACCTGGGTCGCGTCATCGCCACCGCTATCGATGCGAGCGACCCGTTGATCAAGCAGCACGGGCACCGGTTGGACGTCCATATGCCGGAAGGGGAATGGGAAGTGCGCGGGGATATGGTCCGGCTTACCCAAGTGGTGTCCAACTTGTTGAACAACTCCGCCAAATACACCGAACGCGGTGGCCGCATCGAGCTGAGCGTGGAGCGCGACGGCGATGAAGTGGCCATCCATGTAAAGGACAACGGCATCGGCATCGAAGCGCAGGCGCTCCCCATCGTCTTCGACATGTTCGCGCAAGTGTCCAACGCCACGAAGAAGGTGGAGGGCGGCCTGGGTATCGGCCTCAACATTGTGAAACGCCTGGTGGAGATGCACGCTGGTCGCATCCAAGTCACCAGCGCTGGGGCCGGCCGCGGAAGTGAGTTCACCGTATGGCTTCCGCTACTGGAGCGCTCGGAGGATCCCGTACCGGAGCCCGGACATCAACCCCTACCGGCCTCCACCATGCATGCAAAGCGGGTGCTGGTGGTGGACGACAACGAGGACGCGGCGTTCACCATGGCCCTGCTCCTTCGCAAGCATGGCCACACCGTGGAAGTGGCCCATGATGGGGCGGCTGCCGTGGAACTGGTCCCTGGCTACAAACCCGAGATCGTGTTCATGGACATCGGCATGCCGCGCATGAACGGTTACGAGGCCTGCAAAGCCATTCGGCAGATGCCCGGGGCAAAGCACATCACCATCGTGGCGCTCTCGGGTTGGGGGCAGGAGGAGGACCGGCAGCGCGCAACAGCAGCGGGTTTCGATAGCCACTTGGTGAAACCCATCGACGGGGAGACTTTATTGCACGTGATCAGCGCGAACACATCGGTGCGGTAGTGCCTCGGCTTGAGTGCTTGGTTGTGTTGAAAAGGGCATTTTGCGGAAATGCATCCGACGCGGGGTGGACCCGCTTCCGCACCGAAGCTGACGATTGTCATTTACAAGGCGTGGTCAGTCATCCTACTCTTGTTTAGATCTATTCCAAATAAGCAACGATGCACGAACAGCAAGTCATGGAGCCGGTGGCTCCAGCAGTGAACAAGGCAACCCCCCCGCGCCATTCCACGGCGAACCAGAAACTGAACATGGAGCAGGGCCATTGGCTGCTGGCCAAAATGGGCAAGAAGGTGCTACGGCCGGGTGGGAAAGAGCTTACTATGGGGCTGATGGACAAGTTGGCCATCACCGCGCAGGACGACCTGGTGGAGTTCGCGCCCGGCATGGGCTTCACGGCGGGGATCGCCTTGGCGAAAAACCCGCGCAGCTACACCGGCATTGAGCTGAACGAGGAGGCTGCGGCGATGCTCCGGAAGAAGATCCACGGCACCGGCCGGGAGATCATTATCGGCAATGCCTGCTGCAGCACGCTGGAGAGCAGTTCCGTGGACAAGGTGTACGGCGAGGCGATGCTCACCATGCAAGCGGACCATCGCAAAGCGGAGATCATCCGGGAAGCCTATCGCATCCTGCGGCCGGGCGGACTGTACGGCATCCACGAGATCGCCTTAACGCCGGACACCATGTCCGAAGAGGGAAAAAGGCAGGTACAGCACGATCTCGCCGCCACCATCAAGGTGAACGCCCGGCCGCTCACTCGGGCCGAATGGACCGCGATGCTGGAAGGCGAAGGCTTCAAGGTGGAAAGCATTCTTACCAACCCGATGCTACTGTTGGAAGCAGGCCGCATCGTCGACGACGAAGGGTTCTTCCGGACGTTGAAGATCGCCTTCAACATCCTTACGCACCCCAAAGCGCGCAAGCGGATCCTGGCCATGCGCAAAGTATTCCGGCAATACGAAGCGTCGATGAGCGCCATTGCTATCGTTGCGCGTAAGGGCTGAGGCCCATTACCCAGGTGTGCGGCCGGGCGGACTGTACGGCATCCACGAGATCGCCTTAACGCCGGACACCATGTCCGAAGAGGGGAAAAGGCAGGTGCAGCATTACCTCGCCGCCACCATCAAGGTGAACTCCCGGCCGCTCACCCGGGCCGAATGGACCGCGATGCTGGAAGGTGAAGGCTTCAAGGTGGAAAGCATTCTTACCAACCCGATGCTACTGTTGGAAGCAGGCCGCATCGTCGACGACGAAGGGTTCTTCCGGACGTTGAAGATCGCCTTCAACATCCTTACGCACCCCAAAGCGCGCAAGCGGATCCTGGCCATGCGCAAAGTATTCCGGCAATACGAAGCGTCGATGAGAGCCATTGCTATCGTGGCGCGGAAGGGCTGACCGGACGTTTCGGAACTTGCCACTTCCGGAGCCCTGAGTTGGGCACTGGACACTATTCGCCTATCCTTGCATACGCCGGTGCACCTTTTTCGGCCATTCGTGTAAAGCTGCGGCAACTTCGTCGAACCCCGCTACGTCATGGTAGCGTCACCTCCTTTCCGCATTGACATTATTTCTACACTTCGCCACCACATGAAGTCCCCCGCTATCCTGCTCGCCATTCTGGCCTTGGCCTTTGCCAAGCCCGTACGGTCCCAAGGGGTTATCCCCACCATGGGCACCGAATTCTGGGTGGCCTTTATGCAGAACTACGATTATCAATCGGCGCCGCACATCGACCTGTTCATCTCGAGCTACCAGAACACTTCCGGCACGGTCACCATGCCGTTGCAGGGGTACAGCCAGAGCTTCACGGTAACGGCGAACCAGGTCACGACCGTCACGTTGCCGCTTTCGGCGATCAGCACGGGCTCGGAAACGGTGGGCACCAATTCCTTCCTGTTACAGACCGAGGACACGGTGGCCGTTTACGCGTTGAATTTCGACGTGGCCACTGCGGATGCTGCGGCGGTGTTCCCCACCAAGACGCTGGGCGTGAACTACCGCGTGCATTGTTACCGGGGATTGGACCAGACCCTACCGTCGGAATTCCTGATCGTGGCCACCAAGGACGGTACGCAGGTGGAGATCACGCCGAAGGCCACCACGCAAGGCGGCCATGCCGCGAACGTGCCCTTCACGGTGGACCTGGATAGTGCGGAAACCTACCAAGTGAAGGCAGCGACCGGGAACGGGGATCTGTCGGGTAGCTTGATCCGTGGGACGGATGCAAGCGGCACGTGCCGGCCGTTCGCGGTGTTCTCCGGGGCGCAATGCACAAACATCCCCAACGGCTGCTTTGCCTGCGACCACGTCTTTGAGCAGAACCTGCCGACCCCCGGTTGGGGTAAACGGTATTTTACAGTGCCCTGGTCGGGTCCTACCAGTTACACCTACCGGGTGATGGCGAACACCAGCGGCACGGTCTACACCGTGAACGGGGTGTCGCAGCCGGCCTTGAACGCGGGGCAGTTCGCGGAGTTCAACAGCCAGACCGGTGCGAAGGTGATCGAGAGCACGGTGCCGATCAGCGTGTCGCAGTACATCCAAGGCCAGGATTGTTCCGGGGGCGTGGGTGACCCGGCCTTGTTGATCCTGAACGCGGAGGAACAGCGCATTTCCAACGTGAGCTTCGCTACGGTGGTATCGGCCAACATCACCTCCCAGAGCATCGGGGTGGTGGTGGCCACGGCGAGCAGTGGCCAAGTGGTCCTGGACGGCGCTTCCATGCCGGCATCCTCCTTCACGCCTTACACTTCCTATCCCAGTTACAGCTACGGCACCTTCCCACTTACCCAGGGCAGCCACAGCATCAGCTGCCCAACGGGCCTGTCCGGTTATGTGTACGGCGTAGGTTCGAACTACGAGACCTATGCGTACAGTGCCGGATCATTCTCCTTCGAACCGGTGTTGGCCGTGGATTCCGTTTTCTGCGGAGTGGATAGTACGGGTACTTTGACCCTGTTGGCGCCCAACGATGTGTATGCGCCATGGTGGGCGGTGTACACCAACCCGGACGACACCGTGCATTTGGGATCCAGCTACACGTTCACGCCCCAAGGCAGCAACGTTTATGTGGTGACGGGCTCGGAATTCCTCAGCGGCTGCCCACAAGAGCATCTGTACAGCGTGGAGGTTGAAGATCCACCGGTGCTCACGATAAGTGCGGGCAGCACGACAGTATGTGCCTATGAGGAAGTGCAGTTGAGCGTGTCGGCGAGCCCTCCGGGCCTGTACATCTACAATTGGTGGCCCGATGCCTCACTGACCGATGGTTCGTTGCCCAACCCGGTGGCCAGCCCCGCCCAAAGCACGTGGTACCATGTCAGCGTGAGTTCGCTATCAGGTTGTTCCGTGGCCGTGGACAGCGTTTACATCGCCGTAACCCCTGGCAACGTGTTGCGCTACGATGCGCTGGTGGATGATGCGCAAGTGTGCGTGGGTGATACTGTACAGCTCGAGGCGCAGGTGTACCAGAACCTGGTGGCGGACACCTTGGACACCACGCCGAATGCGGCAATGTGGACCACCATCACCGGCGGTACCATCAGCAATGCATGCGGCTCCCTAGGCGGCAATGCGCTGTACTTCAACGGACCCACGCCCTTGCGCCAAGCGCAGACCGTGGACCTGAACGTTGCCGCGGGCGGCCTGGTGCGTTTCGGCATCAAGCTGGCGGATGGAACGGCTCCGTGCGACAACATCGATCCCGGTGAGAATATCCTCGTACAGTTCAGTACTAACGGTGGCGTTGCTTGGACCACCTTCTTCACCTGCTACGAATATCAATACGCCACGTGGACCCAATTAGAGCTCGCCATACCCGTGGCCGCCCAGACCGCGTCCACGCGTTTCCGCTGGTCCCAACCGGTATTTACGGGGGCAGGGGAGGATAACTGGTCGCTGGACAACGTCGCGATCGCGGAGGAAAGCACCGCTGGGATCAGCTTCGCATGGTCACCTGCCGGGGACATTTTCAACCCTAGCGCAGCGAGCACTGGAGCGACCCCTTCGCAAACGGGCTGGTACCAGATCAACAGTACGGATCTGGGCAACGGCTGCTCCTATGCGGACAGCGTGTACATCACCGTGGGCCAGGAATTCGTTCTGGACCTGACGCCGGACACGGCGATCTGCGACATCGCGGGCATCCAGCTACAGGCCGTGCCGAGCAGTGGGACCAACGTCGGTTATCTGTGGTCGCCGAACACGGCGATCAGCAGCATCTATTCCTCCACTCCCGTGGTGACACCCACCAGCACCACCGCTTACACGGTGGTGGCCACCACCGGTGAGGGATGTTCTGCCACAGGCACCGTCAACGTCGTCGTGGCGGCAGCGCTCAGCATCAACGCCACCATTACGGATAACGACATCTGTGCGGGCGAGGTGGTGACCTTGAACGCGGCCGTTTCCAGCACAGCGAACATGGTGTTCCTGTGGGAGCCGTCCGCCGGCCTGAACAATACGGCATTGCAGTCCCCCAGCGCGACGCCGTTGCAGGATACGTGGTACGAAGTGCTTGCCAACGATACGGCCAGCGGCTGTTTCCTGCGGGATAGCGTCTTCATCTCCGTGACCAACACGGGCGGTGTGTTCGCGGGTAATGACACTACTGTATGTAACGCTTTCGGACTCCAGCTCAGCGTGGCGCACAACGTGGTGAACCCCATTATCCAATGGCAACCAGCGGCCAATCTGATCGGGGCCAATACCGCGACACCGACGATCCATTTCGATAGCACCGCGACCTACGTGGTGTCCGTTGGCGATGGTGTGAACTGCGCCGCCCTGGACACCATCGTGGTAACGGTGGCCTTTCCGCAGCTGGCGTTCCAAACGGACAGTTCGCTTTGCCAAGGCCAGCTCATGGTGATGAACCCTGGATTCCCCGGCGCGCCGCGTGTGTGGAGCACCGGTGACACTACGCAAAGCATTACGGTGGGCACGGCGGGCACCTACACCTGTACGCTTACGAACGTATTGGCGGCCTGTTCCGCGGACGCGGTGTATAACGTCACCGTGGATCCGCTGCCGGTGGTACAGCTCGGCCAGGACACATCCTTGTGCATCGGTGAGTTCTGGGCCTTGAACGCCGGGAACCCCGCAAGTTCCGTGCTGTGGAATACGGGTTCCACGGCCCATTCGTTCACCACCAACACGGCCGGCCTGTACATAGCCACCGTGATCGACGGGAACGTATGCACCGGCGTGGATTCCATCCTGGTGACCTTCGACCCGCTGCCGGTGATCGTGCTTTCGGATACCTCTGTTTGTGTGAGCGAGACCGTGGTACTGGATGCCGGGAACCCCGGAAGCAGTTACCTCTGGTCACCGAACGGGGAGACCACACAGACCATCGCGGTGAACGCGGCCAGCGGGCTCTACTCGGTACAGGTCACCACGGCCACCATCTGTGTCGACTATGCGCATGCGCAGCTCAACTTCATTTCCTTCCCCGTGGTGGACCTCGGCCCGGACACGGCCTTGTGCGACCTGGAGAGCTTGATGCTAGATGCGGGTAACCCGGCCTTCGGTGTGTTGTGGAGCACGGGCGCCACCACGCAACAGATCACGCTCACGCAAACAGCCAACATGGGTGTGGAGGTGTTCAACGGCTATTGCACCACCCGCGACACCATCCTGGTCACCTTCGATCCGCTGCCGAACGAACTGCCTGCGCACGAGATCGCGGCATGCTTCGCCGATCCACCGCATGAGCTCCTGTTGGATGCCCAGAACGACGGAAGCAGCTATGTATGGCATCCGAGCGGTGAGACGTCACGGACGATCACGGTGAAGAATTACGGCCAGTACTCAGTGGATATCACCACGCCGGAGAACTGCACCATCACCGAGTCCATCCTGGTGAACGAGTATTGCCCGAGCCAACTCTTCATGCCCAACAGCTTCTCGCCGAACAACGACACCCGCAACGACGTGTTCGGCCCGGATGGCTGGAACCTGGCATACACGGAGCTGTACATCTTCGACCGTTGGGGCGGGGTGATCCGGCACGGTGTAGGAACAGATGCTTTCTGGGATGGAACGCTGAATGGCGGGCCGAGCCCGGTAGGGGTTTATGCTTGGAAGCTGCTCTACCGCTTCTACCTGGATGCGAACAAGAGCGCGATCGGCGAAGTGCAGGAACGTACCGGGCATGTCACGTTGATCCGTTGATCGCTGCGCGTATTAACGCAAACACCCGCTTGGCTTTTTGCCGAGCGGGTGTTTTGCTTTACCGGCGAGTCCATGAGAGCAGGAGCTTGGTTTTCTGGAAATGGTGATGACCTCGCAGCACTTGGCCCCACTCCTTCCTACTTCGTGTGCACCCGCAACTGCGGGAACGGGATGCTGATCTGCTTCGCATCGAACATTTTCTTCACCCGTTCGTGCATGTCGAAGAACACGCCCCAATAATCTCCGGAGGCGGTCCATACGCGTACGGTGATGTTCACGGAGCTGTCCGCGAGTTCGGCCACCACGATCAATGGTGCGGGTTCCTTCAGGATGCGCTCATCCTTATTGATCAGCTCTTGGAGTGTTTGCTTGGCCTCGTCGATATTATCGTCGTAACCGATGCCGAAGGACATGTCCACCCTTCGCTGCGGCTCCGTGCTGAAGTTCACGATAGGCCCCGTGCTGATGGGTGAATTGGGCAGGATCACCGTTTTATTGTCCGGCGTTTTCAGCACGGTGTTGAAGATCTGGATGCTGTGCACCGTACCGGTGTGGCCTTGCGCCTCGATGAAATCGCCCACCTTGTAAGGCTTGAAGAGCAGGAGCATCACGCCGCCTGCGAAGTTCTGCAGGGTGCCGCTGAGCGCCATGCCGATGGCCAGCCCGGCAGCTCCCAGTACGGCGATGAAGCTGGTGGTCTCGATGCCAATCATCTGTATCACGCTGATGATGAGGCCTACGCGGAGCACAGCGCCCAGAATGCCTTTCACGAACGGCACGATGCTGGGCTCAACGCCCTGTTTCACCATCAGCTTCCCGGTGGCGTTCACCAGAACCCGGATGATCCAGAGGCCGACGATGAGGACCACCACCGCCCCGATCACCCGGGGCCCGAATGTGAGCAGCAGTTCCTTCCCCCTCGCGATGACCATTTCTGTATTGCTCATGTTCCCAGTTGTTTTTGTCCCGGCTTATCCAAGGCGAACATACCACGCGGCCGAAGTGTTCGAGCGGTCCGTGGCGCAGCAAGGGATCCGGTTGCACCTTTGTCCGGCACGGCCCACGCCAGCGGCTCCTTCAATTTTGGAAGCAGCAGCGAGCAGGGCTGTAGCCGTGGACGCATGGAAAACCTGAAGGCGGAGCATCTTGGCAGTGGGCGCGAAGCCAAGCATTGGCCGAAGCCCACATTACCTGAATTCGCCTTCATCGGGCGGAGCAACGTGGGCAAGAGCTCATTGATCAACATGATGGTGGGCATCCACCGGCTGGCACGCGTGAGCAACACGCCGGGCCGCACGCGCAACGTGGAGCATTTCCGCGTGGAGCCGCACAAAGGCAAAGGGCAGGCGTGGATGCTGGCCGACCTGCCGGGATACGGTTTCGCCAAGGCCAGCAAGGATGAACGGGCCTTGTGGGAAACGATGATCCGCACCTACCTCCGCGAACGCGAGAGCCTCCAGTGTGTTTTCCTACTGGTGGATGTGCGCTTGGAACCCCAGCGTAGCGACCTGGAAATGGTGCAGTGGCTGGGAGGGGAAGAGATCCCATTCGTCATTGTCTTCACCAAGAGCGACAAGCTGAAACAACCTTCCATAGTCAGTAACATCGCGCTGTTCAAGCGTGCGCTGAAGAAGACCTGGGATACGCTGCCGCACCTCATCATCACCTCGTCAGAAAGTGGAAAGGGCCGTGAGGACCTGTTGGCATTCATCACCGACGTGAATTCGCGGTGGGGCTCATAGTTGACGAAGGCAGTGGTAGCCTTCTGCGGGCCACGCACGATCGGCGGTGGCGATGCAAAGCCTACCAACGGACAACTACTTCTTCTTCAGATCCGGTAACATGTGCTCCGCGAAATAGGCCGCGAAATCGCGCATCTGTTCGGCCATCTTACCCTCGTTCGTGGCCCGCTCGAACGTGTCCGAAAGCGTAAGCAGGTTCTGGTGGAAGAAGGCCTTCATCTCATCGGTGGTCATCTCCTTCGTCCACAGGTCGATGCGCATGGTGTTCAGCTCTTCGGCATCCCAGAAGCTCAGCAGCATGGCCTTTCCAACGCCGTTCCCGGCACCGCCTTCGGCGTTCCAAACGATGCGCTCGGGCACTTGGTTCTCGTCAAGTTGGAGGCTGATCGTAATGTCGGATCCTTTCATGTGATCGGGTTGTGAGGTGTGCGGGTGATCGGTGACAGGTGCCAGCTCCACAACGCTCGTAAAGAACATGGAGAACTGAAGAGGATGGCCGGAAGGTGGTGCCAAGGCATTCAGCGCCCATCCATGTCCGCTCAATTATTACTGTTCAATATCACCGGGGTTTGTAGGTTTTCAGGATCGCTTGCGGGTCGCGCAGGGCGAAGAGCTGTGCAAAAGTGACTTCGGGGTGTTCCCGCATGTAGCTGTCCACCATCCGGTATCCGATCCATTCGCCGATATGTGCCGGGCTTTCACGCGGCATGCCGGGCGTGAACGGCCCATCGTTCATGAAGCGGTCGATCTGTTTGGGATCTTTGGAATAGAGCAGCTCTTGGGCCACGACCGCTTTCCAGATGGTGAATTCATTGTCCTCGCACCATTTGAGCTGTTGCGGAGTGAAGGCGAACTTCAACGTGGCATCCGTTTGTGGGAGCAGATGGTCCAACAAGGCCATCACCTTGCCGATCACGATGAAGTTGGTGAGCAGGTCCTCGCCGCGCACGTCGCGCGTGTAATGCACCTGTAGCCAGCCCTTCACCACGCTTGGCACCAGCATCTCCGGACGCATGCGGTCCTTGCGGTACTGCGGGAAAACATCCGGCGATAGGTACTGCACCACCGGGCTGTTCCTACCCACGAACCATTCCACACCGAAGCCCAGCACACTGTCGGTGGGCAGCACGCCGTAGTTGAAGCCGCTGTTGAAAGCGATGATGCGCGGGGTCAGGCTATCCGGGAATTCGGCTTTCAACCGTGAAAAGGCGGAATTGAATTCGGCCTGCTGCCCGGCCATGTCCCCCAGCACGCTGTCCGCGGTCTGTTGCACGCGGGCCCAGACCGGATCATGCACGAAGCGACCGAGGGCGATGGGAAGGCGTGGGTCGTTGAATGGCGCAGCCTGCAGCACCTGCTCTACGTACAGGCGGTAGAACTCTCCATACTTGGCGTAGAGCCTCAGATTGAAATTACCCGTTGTATCGTCCACACTGTGGAACAGGTCCTGGTCCAGCCGTTCGATCTTCAACCCTGGAACCGGGACAATCCGTTGGTCATTCTTCGGTCCATCATTCCCGCACGCGGAAAGAAAAACGACGAAGCCCGTAAGGGCGGAGGCGGAGAAATGGCGGATGGACATACCTTTGGCAACAGCAACAAGCTGCAAACCTATGAAGAAGGTCCTATTACCGTTCGTCGTTCTCTTGTTCGGCGCCTCGCACCTTGCCGCCCAAACCGACAATACCGTGCGCTTGGGCATCAAGCTGGCCCCGAACCTGTCCTGGATCCGTTCCGACACCAAAGGTCTGGAGAGCGATGGTACGCTGATCGGATACAGCTTCGGCCTCATGACAGAGTTCCCCTTTGGCACGAACGGCAATTATCGTTTTGCCACCGGCCTCTTCCTGAACAACGTGGGCGGTAAATCGAAGCAGACCACCTCCAGGGCGGATACTTCAGGCATTACCACGAATCTCTTGAATTCCTCCACGGTATACCTACGTTATATCGAGCTTCCCCTCACGATGAAGTTGATGACGAACGAGATCGGCTACATGCGCTACTACGGCCAGCTCGGGTTTGACATGGGGGTGAACATCCGTGCAAAGTCCGATGCTGAAACGGTCACCACGACTTCTGGCACGTCGCGCACCACCACGGAATCCGACATCGATGTAAAGGAATCAGTGAACGCGTTCAAGGCTGGCCTCGTTATCGGCGGTGGCCTGGAGTTCAACTTCAGTGGTAGCACTTCAGCTATGGCGGGTATCACCTACCACAGCGGGTTCACCAACCTGTACAAAAAGGATTCCTTCAGCGGCTTGGACAACCCCAAGACCTACGCGGATTACATCGAGCTTTCATTGGGCGTGTTCTTCTGAGCGTGACCCTTCCTGAACGCCCCGCTACCGCAGGATTTCGCGGAGCGGGGCTTTCCTTTGCACCATGCTGAACGCGGAGCGCACCATCGACCACATCACGGACTGGCTGCGCGAATACTGCACGGCCAACAAGCAACGCGGCTTTGTGATCGGTATCAGTGGTGGCATCGATAGTGCCGTCACCAGTGCATTATGCGCACGCACGGGCCTGCCGCTGCTCTGTGTGGAAATGCCGATACATCAGGCCGAGAGCCAAGTGCAGCGAGCACTTGACCACATCGCTTGGCTGCGAGAAATGTATCCGGACGTTTCCATGGAACGTGTGCAACTAACGCCGGTCTTCGATGCCTTGGTGAAGGAATTGCGTTCGCATGAAGACGCTGCAACGCTCGCGCTCTCACTCGCCAACACCCGCGCCCGCCTGCGGATGACCACGCTCTACTACTTCGCTGGCATCGAACGTTTCTTGGTCGCAGGCACGGGCAACAAGGTGGAGGACTTCGGCGTGGGCTTTTACACCAAGTATGGCGACGGTGGTGTGGATCTTTCGCCCATCGCGGACCTCAGCAAGACGGAAGTGTTCGCCCTCGCGAAGGCATTGGGCATCATAGAAAGCATCCAGAACGCAAAGCCCACGGATGGCCTCTTCGGCGACGACCGCAGCGACGAGGACCAATTGGGAGCCAGCTATCCAGAACTGGAATGGGCGATGGCGATACGCGAGAACGATGATGCAGTGAATGATCAGGACCTTACCGAACGCCAACGCGAAGTGATCGTGATCTATGATCGCCTGCACAAAGTGAACGCGCACAAGTGGCTGCCGATACCGGTGTGCGAGATACCGGCGAAGTTGAGGAAGTAGATATTCCTGATCCGTTCTTGGCGGGTCATTCATGCGCCCTTAATTTCGGTCAGCATGCGGCACCTCGGTTCGTTGTTGGTCGCCCTGCTCGCCGGCCAGATCGCGATCGCTCAAAAGAGCGATGGGAGGTTTCACGCGGAAGGGTTTGCTTCCGTATCCGGAATGACGCTTTGGGCAACTCCTATAACGGACCTCACCACGCCGATCAACAACGTATCGTTCCGGTATGAGTTCAACGGGATGTGGACGTCGAAAAAGGATAGCCTTTGGGGATCTCCGGGCGCGATGGGCGGTGGAGTGAGCATCATGCGCTGGGGTGCAGAGACGGTCTATCCAGTGTACTTCCAGCTGAGCGTGCAGCCGTTCAAGCCTTTGGAAAGGCTGCGTCTCGATGGTCGGCTTGGAACAGTTCTGGGATCATGGAAAGAATCTGCTGAAGGTGCTGTCGACCTCACACTTTATGTTGAGATGGGCCTCCGTTATGAAGTATGGACCAAGCCTCAATGGGGCGCGATCCTGCGCGCGCATATCGGGGGATCTTCCACAAGCGGCCCTATGCGGATCTACGAGAATGGACAATGGCACAATGTGAAGAACCACTACTTCCCATATGTCGGTTCCGGTTTGGGCGTGTCGTTCTGAAGGCAGGTCTCTCCCTCACGCGATCGTCCACACATTCTCCCCGCGCAGCAGCGCATCCAGATCGCCGGGACCTTTCTTCTGCTTGGCCAAGGCCACTTGCGCGTTCATCTTCGTCTCGTGCGTGTGACGGTCGCTTACGAAGAACACGCCGAACGGGCGTGGCAATGCCCCTGGCTGGCGCGGGTCGTCGAAGAGGCGCACGAGGATGCTGGCTTTGAAGGAATCGCGTTCGTCGTGGACCCAGAGGTCCTCCACGGCAGCTTCGCCCCCAGCGATGTCCACCACCACCGGCGTCATGCCGTCGAGCTTGATGCCCTTGGTGCCGTTGTCGAAAAGCAGGGGTTTGCCATTTTCCACGAAGACGGTGTGCGAGGCCTTGCTGGCTTTCTCTGTGAAGACCTCGAAGGCACCATCGTTGAAGACGTTGCAGTTCTGGTAGATCTCCAGCAGGCTGGTGCCGCGATGCGCGTCAGCACGTTGGAGCATCTCACGCAGGTGCTTCGGGTCGCGGTCCATGCCGCGGGCTATGAAGGTGGCATCGGCGCCCTTGCACAGTGCTAGCGGATTGAACGGATGGTCCGTGCTGCCCATCGGTGTACTGCGCGAAATGGCGCCCTCCGGCGAGGTCGGCGAATACTGGCCTTTGGTGAGACCGTAGATCTCGTTATTGAAGAGCAGTACGTTCAGGTCCACGTTGCGGCGCAGCATGTGGATCAAGTGGTTTCCGCCGATGCTGAGCGAATCCCCGTCGCCGGTGATGAGCCACACGCTGAGGTCGGGCTGCACGCTGCGCATACCGCTGGCGATCGCTGGTGCGCGCCCGTGTATGCTGTGCATGCCGTACGTGTCCAAGTAGTACGGAAAGCGCGACGAGCAGCCGATGCCGCTGATGAAGACGATCTCCTCCTTCGGACGGCCGTGCTGCGCGAGCACGCTCTCCACCTGCTTCAGGATGGAGTAGTCGCCGCAGCCCGGGCACCAGCGTACTTGCTGATCGCTGCTATAATCGATCTTCGCCGCAGGGGCAGGTGGTTGCAAAGTGCTCATGACTTCAACAATTTCAACGCGCCAACACGGATCTCCTCGGAGGTGAACGGCATGCCTTGTACCTTGTTCAATCCCTGCGCGTCCACCAAGAATTCGGCACGTAGCAGCTGGCGCAACTGGCCGCTGTTCATTTCGGGTACCAACACTTTACGGTACTTGCTCAAAAGCCCACGCAAGCCATTATTGAACGGGAACATGTGCCGCAACTGCACGTGTGCCACGCTATGCCCTTCTTTCTGCAATTCCAAAGCCGCCGTGCGGATGGCGCCATAGGTGGATCCCCAACCGATGATCAATAGCTCGCCATTTTCAGGACCACTGTCCAAGCGGATGGGGCGGTACGTGTCGGCGATGCGCTGCACCTTTTCGGCACGCAGCTTCACCATTAGTTCGTGGTTCTGTGGGTCGTAGCTGATGTTGCCGGTCTTATTTTCCTTCTCGATGCCACCTATCCGGTGCTGCAAACCCTTCATTCCGGGAATAGCCCAAGGACGCACGCCGCGTTCGTCGCGGGCGTAGGGGAGGAACGGTTCCGCATCCGTGGTCTCGCGCGGTTTGGCGAACGGGGGCGTGATCGGGCGCAGGTCCTTCGCCTCCGGGAAGCGCCAAGGCTCCGCGCCGTTGGCGATGTAGCCATCGCTCAACAGGATCACGGGCGTCATGTGTTCCACCGCAAGCTTCACGGCTTCGTAGACCATATCGAAACAATCGGTCGGGCTGGTCGCGGCCAGAACCGGGATCGGCGCTTCGCCATTGCGGCCGAAGAGGGCCTGCCAGAGGTCGGCTTGCTCGGTCTTGGTGGGCAGCCCGGTGCTGGGACCGCCGCGCTGCACGTTCACTACGACCAAGGGGATCTCCAACATGAAGGCCAATCCCAATGCCTCACCTTTCAGTGCGATGCCGGGCCCGCTGCTGGCCGTCACGCCCAAAGCACCACCGTAGCTCGCACCGATGGCGGAGCAGATGGCGGCGATCTCGTCCTCCGCTTGGAATGTCTTCACGCCGAAATGCTTGTTCCGTGAAAGCTCGTGCAGGATGTCGCTGGCAGGCGTTATGGGGTAGCTGCCGTAGAACAGTTCCAGTCCGGCTTTCTGGGCTGCGGCAACGAGGCCGATGGCGATGCCTTGGTTACCGGTGATGTTGCGGTAATTGCCCTTGGGCATCGGCGCGGGCTTCACCTCGTAGCGCGTGGTGAAGGTCTCGCTGGTATCGCCGTAGTTGTAGCCCGCCTGCAGTACCTTCAGGTTCGCTTCGAGGAGTTCGGGTTTGCTCTTGAACTTCGCCTCAAGGAATTTCTTGTTGCGGTCCAGCGAGCGGCTGTACATCCAGTTGATGAAACCGAGCACGAACATGTTCTTGCTGCGGTCCTTCTCCTTCATGCCAAGGGTGGTGCCCTCCAGCGCATTACGCGTCAGCTTGGTGACGTCCACCGTGTGCAGGACGTAGTTGTCCAGCGAGTGGTCCGTAAGCGGGTTCTCCTCGTCCGGATAGCCGGCCAGCCGCAGGTTCTTGGTGTCAAAACCATCGCTGTTGGCGATGATGGTGCCACCGTGCTTCAGCTTCGGAAGATTGGCTTTGAGTGCAGCTGAGTTCATCACCACCAGCACATCACACACGTCGCCAGGGGTAAAGACATCCACACTGCCGAAGTGCAGCTGGTAGCCGCTGACGCCGGCGAGCGTGCCCTGCGGTGCGCGGATCTCCGCCGGATAGTTCGGGAAGGTGCTCACATCGTTACCGAAGAGCGCATTGGTGTCCGTGAATTGGCTTCCAGTAAGCTGGATGCCGTCGCCGCTGTCCCCCGCGAAGAGGATCACCACTTTTTCGCGGGCTTCCACCGTTTTCGGGCGGGGCGTTGGTATCGTGTCCATATTGGCGTGCAAAGGTACGGGGGGCGGGATCAGGGGTGAACTGATCGTGGTCAATGGCGGGGACGGAGCACGCGTAGGCGCATCACGCCACGGCCTCCACTTTCACCACTTCAGGTGCCACTCGCTTGATGGCTTCTTCCACACCGGCTTTCATGGTCATGGCGCTCATGGAGCAGTTGATGCATGCGCCATGGAGTCGTACGCGCACCACGCCATCCTCGCCAATGCCGTCCAAGGTGATGTCGCCGCCGTCGGCTTCGAGGAAGGGACGCAGTTCGGTAAGCGCATCCTTCACGCGCCGGGTGAGCCGCTCCATGCCTTGGGGGTCGATGAGGGTGCTGGCACTCATGGCTTTGCGGCAAGTTGTTCCTCAGAATGCGCTTTCTTTTCCTGCTGTGCGGTCTCCAGTTCGGCTAAGATGCGCTGCATGGCATCCAGCAAGGGTGTGAAGGCTTCCGCTGCCGGGGTTTCACCCTGAAGTACGGCGGGCCTGCCCACGTCCGCGGCCTCGCGGATGCTTTGCACCAACGGGACCTCGGCCATGAAGGGTACGTTCAGTTCTTCGGCCAAGGCTTGTGCGCCGCCCTTGCCAAAGATGTACATCCGCTCCTTTTCGGGGATGTCGGCGAGTTTTCGTCCACCGACGCTTTCCGCGGGGATGAACCACGCCATGTTCTCCACGATACCGAGCACGGGTACGTTCACGCTGGGCATGTTGAAAAGCCCCACACCTTTGCGTGCGTCCACCAAGGCCACCGGCTGGGGTGTGCTTACGATAATGGCACCGCTGAGCGGCACGGCCTGTACGAGGGAAAGGTGGATATCACCCGTGCCTGGGGGAAGATCCACGAGCATCACATCGAGCTCGCCCCAATCCGCATCCTTGAAGAGCTGGTCCAGCGCCTTGCTGGCCATCGGCCCACGCCATGCGATGGCCTGTCCGGGGTCGGCGAAGAAGCCGATGCTGAGCAACTTCACGCCGTAGCTGTCCACCGGCACGATCAGGTTCTTGCCATCCACTTCCTTCACCCGTGGACGCTCCTTCAACACATCGAACATCAGCGGCATGCTGGGTCCGTAGATGTCAGCATCCACCAGGCCCACCTTCAATCCGCGTTGCGCCAGCCCTACCGCGAGGTTGGCGGTGATCGTGCTCTTGCCCACGCCGCCCTTGCCACTCGCCACCGCGATGATGTGCTTCACGTAGGGCAGCACTTTCCGCAGCCCACCACGTGCTCCGCTGATGGGTCGCACGCTCACATTCACGGTGATGCTGTCACCGAAAGCCTGCTTCAACTGGAAGATCACGGCCTCTTCCATGCGCTTCCGGCTGTGCATGGCGGGGTTGCTCACCTCCACGATGATGCTGATGTGGTCCTCGTCGATGACGACTTCTTGAACGAGGTCGAGCTCCACGATATCCTTCTTCAGGTCGGGTTCGATCACGCGGCTGAGCGCGGCTTGCAGGGCTTCTTCGGTAATGGGCATGGCGGTGCGAAATTACCCCGAAAGAAGGAGGATCGCTGGTTATTCACATGTCCAGCTCCACCGCGGGGTCCCAGAACTTCTTGGTATAGTCCAGTACCTGGTCCTTCTTCACCTTCACGCCTTCCTCGTTCAGCAGTTCCTCCATGCGGGAAGCGGTGGCGAAATGATGTTTGCCGGTCAACAGCCCGTTACGGTTCACTACGCGGTGTGCGGGCACGTTGGGTTTCACGTCGTGGGCACGGTTCATGGACCAGCCCACCAAGCGCGAACTCCGCGGGGCACCAAGGTATTTCGCGATGGCACCGTAACTCGTGACCCGTCCGCGCGGGACCTGCCTCACCACGTCCATGACGTCGGTGAAGAAATCACGCTCCATGATCGTTCCCTTCTGCTCGGTGCGCTTTGCCATGGTGTTCTACGTACCACAAAGGACTCCAAAAAACACGAAGGGATCCATTTTCTGGATCTCTTGCGGCGGTGCGAATTCCTTTGTTTCCTTGATATTCTTCGTAGTGATCTGCCACAACGGTCAGCTCATGTTGAAGCGCACGTAATGGATCGTCCGGCCTTCTTGCAGCCACCTGCTTTCGTAATACGTGCGGATGTTCAGGACGGCTTGTTCCTCCGGGGGAACGCGCGGCACCAGTTCGGCATAAACGTCGGCGCTGCTTTCCTCGGTCCGCAGCTTTTGCTCCGCGATCTGCTCCAACGTGTATTCATACAAAAGTGGGCTGTCGGTCTTCAAGTGGATGATGCCGCCAGGCTTCAGGATCTCTTTGTACCGTGCAAGGAAAAGTGGGCTCGTGAGGCGTTTGCGGGCTTTCCCGATCTGCGGATCGCTGAAGGTGAGCCAGATCTCGTCCACCTCGTTCTTACCGAAGCAGCGTAGGATGTGGTCCACGTGCGTGCGCAAAAAGCCGACATTGTTCAAGCCTTTTTCCTTGGCGGTGCGCGCTCCGCGCCAGATCCGTGCGCCCTTGATGTCCACGCCGATGTAGTTCTTTTCCGGCCGGAGCTGGGCAAGGCCCACGGTGTATTCGCCACCGCCGCAACCCAATTCCAGCACCAACGGGGCATCGCGCTTGAAGAAATCACTGTTCCATTTGCCCTTCTGCGGAAGGTCCGCGGCCTGAAGCTCGGTGAACGAGGGCTGCACCACATGGTCGTAGGTGGCGTTCTCGGCGAATCGGGAGAGCTTGTTCTTGCCCATGGATAGGGAACGAAGATCGTGATGCGGTTAAAAAGTCCGCGAAAGAACGAAGAGTTCGTGATCCGGCGGGATTCCGCTCCAACTTCGCGGCATGTTCAATGGTGCGCGCATACTGGTGGCTCCGCTTGATTGGGGCTTGGGCCATGCCGCGCGCTGCGTGCCGATCGTCCGCGCGTTGTTGCAACACGGTGCAAAACCGGTGATCGGCGCGGACAAAGCGCCGCTGGCGTTGCTGCGCGAGGAGTTCCCGCAATTGGAGCACGTGCACCTTCCGGGTATGGAAGTGCGCTATGCGCAAGGGCGTTCCCAAGCATTGGCCATGGCCCGTCAATTCCCCTCCATGCTGCGCCAGGTGGGTAAGGAACATCGGATGTTCCAGCGGATGTGGCGCGGGCACAGGCTCGATGCCGTGATCAGTGACCAGCGCTTCGGATTACGCTCCATGGATCTTCCCAGTGTCCTGATCACCCATCAGCTGCACCCTTTTGCTCCGTTCGCCCAAGAGGTAGCGCGACGGATCAACCGCTGGCACATCAAGCATTTTGACCTATGCTGGGTCCCGGACCATGCGGATACACCGGGGCTAGCTGGCGCGCTTTCCCACGGGATGGAACGGCTTGCAAGCATCCGTTACATCGGGCCGGTGAGCCGGTTCCAACAGCAAATGGCTGGTTCCGCCGTACCGGAGAACCGGGTGGTGGCCGTGATCAGTGGACCGGAGCCGCAGCGCACACTTTTGGAAACGGCCCTGACGGAACAACTACGACGGATCGAAGGCACGCATTTGTTGATCACTGGAAAGCCGGGTGCTGCCAGCAGCCAGCAAGGAAACATCCGGACCGTCGGTCATTTGGAAACCGATGAGCTTTCGCGAGTGATGAAAGGCGCTGGCTCGATCATTGGTCGCACAGGTTACTCCACGCTGATGGACCTGGATGCGATCGGTCGCGGTGCGCTTCTTATACCCACGCCGGGTCAACCCGAACAGGAATACCTCGGTCGGCTGCACGGTGCCGCAGGAGTGCATCGCGTGCAGGAACAGCACCGGTTGGATATTCCGACCATGCTGGCGGATCCGCCTCCCTCGTTCGCGCCCTCACAAAGATCCGCTGCATTTCTCCCGGCTTTGACCGAACTTGCACACTTGATCGCGCTTCGGCGCAGCTCCATTCCCCGCTCCGTATGAACATCCGACTTATCGTCCCGTTGCTCGCGCTCCTTGCTATCACCAATGGATCCGCACAGACCAAACAGGACGAAAAACTCCGCGCCGTACAAGCCCAATACGCTGAACTTCAAACGCAGCTGGAACAACTGCGTGGGAAGATGGAAACGGCGAAGTTGGACGTGATGGGCCACGACCTTGCCCAATGGGGTTATCCTGCACTGGCTGCAGGCGACACGGTGGTGGTGCATCCCGGCCACGCGCTGGTCTGGGACGATGTGCACCATGTACCGAAGTGGACCGCGCACATCATCATGCCGGACATCATGGAAGGTAACCTCGCACGCATCGACACCTTCCTACCGGACCCGTTGGTGCATGGCAACACGGCATTGGTAACGAGCTACTGGTACAGCGGTTACGACCGTGGTCACATGGTGCCGAGCGCCGACATGCGCTGGAGCATGGACGCCCTGAAGGCGACCTACCTCTACAGTAATATCTCACCGCAAAAACCCGAGTTGAACCGTGGGTCATGGGCGGATCTGGAGGACTGGATGCGCCGCTACGTGCACTATTCCGGCCACCGCGTTTACGTGGTGACGGCGCCCATTCTCGGCCCCGACATGCCGTTGTTGAACAAGCCACAGTCGGTAGCGGACGTGAGCGCACCGCCCTATTTCTTCAAAGCCATGGTGGACATCGACGGGCCTGTGAAGAAGGGCATCGCCTTCGTAATGAGCAATGGACTGAACGACCACGGGCTGCTCACCTACGCCTGTTCCATCGACAGCGTCGAGAAGCTTTCCGGGCTTGACCTCTATCCAGCATTGGACGACACGTTGGAGAACCGTATCGAGGCCATGAAGAACACGCAGGACTGGTATGGTGAAGGTGATCGTGCAATGGGCGAGGTGGCTCCGCTGGTGCCGCCGTTGCCCGGTGGCCGCTTCAGCACCACGCAGGCCAAATACCATATCGGCAACAAGGCCACGATCTGCGGCACCATCGTGAGCACGCGCCGGACCAAGAAGGCCAATGCGCTCTACCTCAACTTCGACCGCATGTATCCGAACCAGGATTTCTACGCGACTGTTTGGGACAGCAATAGCCCCAACTTCAGTTATGACCCGGAGACTTTCCTACAGGGCCGGAAAGTCTGCGTCACGGGCATGGTGTCGGTGTTCAACGACATCGCACGCATCAGCATCAACAACGAGAACGAGATCACGTTATGGGAGGACGTGGTGAGGGGGGAGACGGAGCAATGATCGGAATAGTGGACCCTGATAAGGTTAGCCAACGGACAAGGCAGAACCGAGGCCTACCCGATCTACTGCACCACGACGGCGTCCGAGAACACGGTATTGCTCTCGTGCAAGGCACGGTCCGCGATGCGCACGCTGAAACGCACGGTATCGCCGGGGGTCTGCGGTAGCACCTGCTGCGCGATGTCCACCGCGATATCACCTTGCAGCGCTTTGTTCTGGCCGGTCGGCGTGATCACCGGTATCCGGTAGTACAGCGGCAGGATGAACTGTTGCAACACCCAAGCACCGTTCTGCTTCTTGTAGTAGTCCACGAAGAAGTTGTGGTACCACACGCTGCCGGGGTTGTATGGGGCCAGCGTATCGCCTTGGTCCAAGCCGATATCACCATCGCCATCGGTGAACGTTATCGTAAGGCGTGCAGGCTCGGTGTTCTGGTCATACGATCTGAACGCGATGCTCGGTTCCACGGGGAATTGCTCGGTTTTCAGGCATCCACCCAGCAACAAAGCGCATACCATTGCCGCCCCGGATACTTTTGCCGTTGAGATGAACGCCTTCTGCATGGAAGCTCAAAGGTAGGAACGGAACATGCCCCTATCCATTGTCCCCTCCTCACTGCTGGAGGAACCTTTCCGGCTCCGTAGCGCCAAGGACTTCGATGCTTTGGCGATCCGGCTGTTCCGTTTGCACGCGTTATCGAACCCCGTTTATAGGGAATATGTGCAGGCGTTGGGCGTGGAAGTAGCTGCAGTGCGAACAGTGGACCACATCCCGTTCCTTCCCATCGGGCTCTTCCGCAACCGGAAGGTGTTGCTGGACGGTCTGGAGGCTACGTTGCAATTCACCAGCAGCGGTACAACGGGAAGCATAACCAGCACGCATTACGTACCGTGGCCGGAGCTGTACGAACGTTCCTTCCTTTCCTCGTTCAGTGCTGAATACGGTCTGCCATCCCGCTGGCGCGTGTTGGCGTTGCTGCCAGCGTACTTGGAGCGTCCCGGCAGTTCGCTGGTCTACATGGCGGAAAAGCTCATTGCCCAGAGTGGCGATGCGCGCAGTGGCACTTGGCTGCACGACCTGGATGGCTTGGCGCAGCTGTTGCGCGAAGGCGAGGACGACGGTGTACAGACCTTGCTTTTAGGCGTCCCTTTTGCCCTGTTGGACCTGGCCGAAAAACATCCGATGCCCTTCGAGCACACGATCATCATGGAGACGGGCGGCATGAAGGGGAGAAGGCCGGAAATGGTGCGCGCGGAACTGCACGAGGTCTTGAAGAAAGCATTTTCCGTGGACCGTATCCACAGTGAGTACGGCATGACGGAACTGCTTTCGCAGGCGTGGTCGCAAGGTGATGGGCTCTACCGCTGCCCACCTTGGATACGGGTGCTGACGCGGGATGTGAACGACCCGCTTGCAAGGGCCAATGCAGGGCGTACCGGTGGAATAAACATTATCGACCTCTGCAACATCGCGAGCTGCCCGTTCATTTCCACGCAGGACCTAGGGCGTGTGCACGCGGACGGAAGCTTCGAGGTGCTGGGACGTTTTGACAACAGCGACCTGCGGGGTTGCAATTTGTTGGTGGAGTGAATCAGGACAACCGCAACGACGCGACGACGCTCCCGATATGTATCGGGAGGTTACGCAACGTTTGAATGCTCCATTCAGAAGGAGCAACTTGGATCGGGTAAGTAGATCACACCGCCTTCACCAGAAAGTAGTTCTTCTTGCCGCGTTGCAGTAAGATGAACTTCCCAGCGATCAGGTCATCCACGTTCACGGTGCGGTCCTCTCCCGCCTTTGCCTTGTTCACGCTGATGCTGCCTTCCTTCAGTGCGCGCTTGGCTTCACCCTTTGACACTAGGAATCCGGTGCTATCACTGAGCAGATCGGTAATGCCGATGCCCGATGCGATGGTTGCCTTTGCTACTTCCGCCTGTGGTACGCCATCGAAAACGTCGAGCCATTGCTTCTCGCTCAGCGTGCTAAGCCCTTCCGCAGCATTGCCGAAAAGGATCGTGCTCGCTTGGATCGCAGCTTCCAATTCAGCAGCGCCATGCACCAGTGTGGTAATGTGGCCAGCGACGGCCTTCTGCAATTTCCGTTCGTGCGGTGCGGCTGAATGCTCGGCCACAAGCGTCTCTACTTCTGTTTGCTTCCACGGCGTGAAGATGGCCGCGAACTTGGCCGCATCCACATCAGTGGCGTTCAGCCAGAACTGGTAGAATTTGTAGGGTGAGGTGCGTTCCGCATCCAGCCACACGTTGCCGCTTTCGCTCTTGCCGAACTTGCTGCCATCGGCCTTGGTGAGCAGCGGCGTGGTGATGGCGTAAGCCTCGTTGCCGCCCATGCGCCGGATCAGTTCCGTGCCGGTGGTGATGTTGCCCCACTGGTCGCTGCCGCCCATTTGCACGGTGCAGTCCTCGTGCTGGTTCAGCCACCAATAGTCGTAACCCTGCACCAGTTGATAGCTGAACTCCGTGAACGATAACCCGGATTCCAAGCGGCTCTTCACGCTGTCCTTGGCCATCATGTAGTTCACCGTGATGTGCTTACCCACCTCGCGGATAAAGCGCAGGAAGCCCATGTCCTTGAACCAATCGTAATTGTTCACCAAGCGCGCCGGATTCGGCCCGCTGTTGAAATCAAGGAAGCGCTCAAGTTGCTTCTGTACGCACGCTTGGTTGTGGCGCAGCGCATCCTCGTCCAGCAGGTTCCGTTCGCTCTTCTTGCCGCTGGGGTCGCCCACCATGCCCGTGGCACCGCCGACCAACGCCACCGGCTTATGGCCGCACCGCTGGAAATGTACCAGGATCATGATCTGCACCAGGTTGCCCACGTGCAACGAATCCGCCGTTGGATCGAAGCCGATGTATCCGCTGGCCGGGCCTTTCATCAAATGCTCCTCGACACCGGGGGTGGTGTCCTGCAACAATCCGCGCCAGCGGAGTTCCTCCATAAAGTTCAATACTGCCATGTTCTTCTATCGCGAAAGGCGCAAAGGTCCGATACTTATCGGGCGCAAAGAAACATGTCATTCAACAGCGGATGCTGTTCCAGGCCGATGGTGGGAAATGGGATCCCGACCAAGCAGGGGATAACTTGCACCCGCGCCGATCAGCGCACAAATGGATCTGGTAACGGGAGGAACGGGGATCGTGGGCGCACATGTGCTGGACGCACTGCTGGAAAAGGGTCGGCCGGTGCGCGCATTGCTACGGAGCGGCACTGATCCGGGCATGGTGAAGCGCATTTTGCAACATTACCACGCTGACGGTGCCGAGCGCTTCCGGCGTATCCAATGGGTGGAAGGCGGCGTGTTCGACGTGCAAGCCCTGCGTAGCGTGATGCAGGGCGTGGAACACCTTTACCACTGTGCTGCGCTGGTCTCGTTCGACCCGCGTGATGCTCAAACGATGAGAGAGGTGAACGCCGAAGGGACGGGGAATGTGGTGGATGCTGCGCTCGAGGCGGGGGTAAAGCGTTTGTGCCACGTCAGTTCAACAGCCACCATTGGCGGCGGTCTGGACGGTGGCACGGGTGATGAGGACAAGACGTTCGTCCAAGATGCTGATTCATCGGCCTATGCCATCAGCAAGGCAAAGGCAGAGTTGGAAGTGCACCGCGGCATAGCGGAGGGTCTGGACGCGGTTATTGTCAATCCTTGCGTAGTGTTGGGGCCCGGTCTTGCCGGGCGTAGCAGCATGACCATGGTGGAGCGCGTTCGCAAGGGTAGCCGGTTCTACCCCGGTGGAAGCAATGCAGTGGTGGATGCACGGGACGTTGCCACCGCGATGACGCGCTTGATCACGGAAGGCAGGACCGGCGAGCGCTATCTCCTGATCGGCGAAGGACTCACCTACAAGAAACTCTTCACGTTGATCGCCCAAAGTGCTGGAAAGGCAGTTCCTTCCATGGAATTGCCTGCTTGGGCGCTGGAATTAGGCTGGCGCGCAGAAGCGTTGCGAACGGCTTTCGGCGGTCGGCCCTTGATAACGCGCAATACGGCGCGCACGGCGTCACGCATTCGTAATTATGACGGCAGCAAAGTGGAACGTCTGTTGGGAATTGAATTCCGTTCTGCGGAAGAGGCGGTTGCGAACGTGGCGGCTTTCCTGGACCGGGAATGATGTGCCGTTACCGTTCTGAAAGGCCGTGGTGATCGGCCATTGTAGCAGGCCCCTTCAACCGTTTCAATGCCCTTTGTTCTCGGGCTGCTGCAGGTCGTTGAGCACCTTTTCGTATACCGCTTTCAACGCTTCGGGTTGGCGCAGATAGGCGTTGTAAGTGCTATCGAACTCCGCGCGTGAAACGCCTTCCTTTTCAAACATCGCATCGTACTCCGCGTTCACGTCCACCATTCCGGGATCACCTGCGATCCGTTGCCCGGTATGGGCTTCGATCAGCAAGGAGCGCAAGAGCACTTGACTGAATTTCTCCTGCGACAACGGCGCTTTCGGGGGCTCTTGCTTTGTGCTGCAGGCAACGAGGAAACATACCACTACGATCGCGAAGCTGCCTTTCATCGGTCGAACATTGCCCGCATCCCGCGCACGTTGCCGTCCACCTTTCCATCCAAGTACACAAGCTGACCGTTAACCCAGGTGCGCAACACGCGCGCCCGGAATTTCTGGCCTTCAAAGGGTGACCAGCCGCATTTGTAAAGCAGGTTCTGCTTGGTAACGGTCCATGGCGCATCGAGATCCACCAGCACGAGGTCCGCATGTTGGCCTTCGCGGATGAAGCCGCGGTCCTTCACTTGGAACATCCTTGCGGGGGCATGGCACATTTTCTCCACAACTTGTTCCAACGTGAAAACACCTTGGTGCATCAGTTCCAACATGGCGGGTAGCGCGTGCTGCACCAACGGCCCGCCGCTGGGGCATCGCGGATAGAGCTCCGCTTTTTCCTGCGCGGTGTGCGGCGCGTGGTCGGTGGCCACCACATCGATGCGACCGTCCTTCACGGCTTGGCGGATGGCGTCACGGTCCTCCTTTCTTTTCACTGCTGGGTTCCACTTGATGAGCGCACCCTTGGAGGCATAGTCGGCATCGGTGAACCAGAGGTGGTGGATGCAGGCCTCCGCAGTGATGCGCTTTCCTTCCAATGGCCCTGGCGCGAATAGCTCCAGCTCGCGGGCGGTACTGATGTGCAGGACGTGCAAACGCGTGCCGTATTCCTTCGCCATGTCAACGGCGTGGCTGGAAGAGAGCCAGCACGCTTCCTCGCTGCGGATCAGCGGGTGCTGCTCCATCGGTATGTTGTCACCGAAGCGAGCCTTTGCCTCGTCCATGTTGCGGCGTATCGTCGGCTCATCCTCCGCATGCACCGCGAGTATCATGTGTGCATGCTTGAAAAGGCGGTCCAGCGTTCTGGGGTTGTCCACCAGCATGTCCCCGGTGCTGCTGCCGAGGAATGCCTTCAGGCCACAAACGGTTTTCGGATCAGTGCGCAACACTTCGTCGGTGTTGCTGTTGGAGGCACCCATGTAGAACGAGTAGTTCGCCACGCTGGAGGCCGCGCCCATCGCATATTTCCGCTCCAGCAGCTCTTGTGTCAAGGTCTGCGGGATCGTGTTGGGCATCTCCATGAAGGTGGTGATACCACCTGCCACCGCCGCGGCCGAACCATGGGCGATATCGTCCTTGTGCGTCAGGCCGGGTTCGCGGAAATGCACCTGATCGTCGATGGCGCCGGGTAGCAAATGCTTGCCTTTCGCGTCCACCTCGGTCACGGACCTGGCATTTCCGATACCCTCCGTGGCCACGCGTTCGATATATCCTCCAC
This sequence comes from Flavobacteriales bacterium, assembly GCA_016719225.1. Classification (GTDB taxonomy): domain Bacteria; phylum Bacteroidota; class Bacteroidia; order Flavobacteriales_F; family PHOS-HE28; genus PHOS-HE28. The sequence continues at coordinate 411,405 of JADKAN010000002.1, forward strand.
GCACCAGCACGTCCGCTGCCACGATGGTTCCTTCATTCACCACGCGGACATCGCGGATCAGCCAGTTGTTCATGCCTTGGTCTCCGGGGCTTTGATGTTGAAGCGCATCTTCAGCACGCCCAGAAAGGCCTCGTGGAAGATGTTCGCGCTCATTTTGCTCTTGCCTTTCACCCGGTCGATAAAGGTAATGGGCACTTCCGCGATGCGAAGACCGGCGAGCTTCACGCGGTATTTCATCTCGATCTGGAACGCGTAGCCGATGAATTTGATCTCGTCCAAAGGCAGCGCGCGTAGGGTTGCTGCCTTGTAGCAAACGAAGCCTGCCGTAGTATCCCGGACGCCGAGCCAGAGAACCGTGCGCACATATTGCGAAGCGCACCAGCTCAACAGAATGCGGTCCCAGGCCCAATCGCGCACATGGCCGCCTTTCACGTAGCGTGAGCCCACGCTCATGTCCGCACCGCCATCGGCGCAAGCTGCGTAAAGGCGCAACAGGTCGTCCGGTGCATGGCTGAAATCAGCGTCCATCTCGAAGATATAGCCGTACCGGTGTTCCAATGCCCACTTGAAACCTGCGATATACGCGGTGCCCAAGCCCAGCTTGCCCTTTCGTTCCAACAGATGCACCCGTCCGGGTGTTGCCCCGATCAGGTCGCGCACGATCGCCGCCGTGCCGTCAGGCGATCCATCGTCCACCACTAAGACATGGAATTCCGGTTCCAGACGGAGCACATGCGCAACGATGTCGCGGATGTTCTCCTTCTCGTTGTAGGTGGGAATGATGACGAGCCTTTCAGGCATGCGGGCGGCAAAGATCGGCGAATTCCCGGAAGGGGATCAGGAGTGCCTACGATTTGGAACTAGCGCAACAAGGTCACATGCCCGATCCGCTCGAATTTCGTTGCCGAAATAGCTTCGGTCCCGTAGAGTTTCCACACGTACACCCCTATCGCTGCCGCTGTGCCGTTGGGCAAATTCCCGTCCCACCCCGCATCAGGGTCCTCCGTGATAAAAGCCAAATGCCCCCAGCGGTCAACCACGATGAAGTTGTAGTCGTTGCGGTCCACCGCCGTGTTGATGGGCATGAACAGGTCATTGTGTCCATCGCCGTCCGGACTGAATGCGTTGGGGACGAACGTGAAAGCGTTGGCGGGCACCAAGAGGTCGGCACAGACGGTATCAGAGCAAGTTGGCGTTGCGAAAGCCGTGAGGCAAACGGTGTAGATATCCTCCACGCCATACGGGAAACTGAATTGCGGGCTGAAAAGTTCTGAAGTACCCAGGCCACCGAAGTCCCACGCGTAGGTCGTTGCGCCGCTGCTTTGGTTGCTGAACGCCGCCACCGGATCGAGCGTTCCGATATGGTCCCGTACCATGTTGAATGCTGCAACGGGTTCATTGGCGACCACGATGGCCGTGCCCAGCGGGTGTTCCACGGTGCAACCATTCCCCGGATCCGCTGTGAACGTCACGAAGTATTGACCTGGAACGGTGTAGGTAACGGTCACGGTGCCGCAACTATCCGAAGTGCTGCCGTTGCCGAGATCCCATGCGCAGTTGCCCTCCCCAGTATATCCGCTGTTGAAGGTGACCTCCGTTGGCACGCAACCGGAACCCATGGTGAACGTGGGGTCGGCGGAAGGAACGGCGAGCACCTGCACCACCACTTGGGCGATATCTTGAAGGCACGGGTGAGGTGAACTAACGGTATAGAGGTAGGTTCCTGCGGGGTCGTAGGCCGGATGAAAAGAGTCGTTGGACAGCGGGCCTGCAGGACCGGACCATTGGCCGCCTGTGTCGTACGGACCTTGGAGAAGTCCTTCCAAGGCGAATGCAGCGCCGTTAGCGCAGACGATCGTATCCCCGTCAAGGCCAGCGAAAGCTGCGGTAGCGACGGAAATATCGACGATGGAGGTTTCCGTGGGGCAGTTGGCGATCGCTGGCGCGTCATAAGTATACTGACCGGGTACGGACATACCTGGAGCAAAGGAGCCGTTCGAGATCTGGCCGTTCGGATCCGTCCAAATGCCGTTCAGGTCCGGCGTTCCGCCCAAGAGGTTGATCAATGGCAGGGCGGGGAAAGTGTTGCACAGGGTAGCATCCGCATCGAGCCCGGCATTCGGCGCTTGCGTTATCACCACCGCTACTTGCGCTGAAGCAACAGGGCAGGGGAGTGCAGGTGTAACGGTATAGATGTAATCGCCGGAACCGGAATTGCTTGGTGTAAGCGTGCCGTTCGCATTCACGGGTGAAGGACCCGTCCAGCTACCACCTTGATCGGGCGAGCCGGTCAACGCACTGATGAGCAAATAAGGCGCTTGGCTGCTGCACAACGTAAGTGCGCCATTGCCGCCGGCGCTGGCTGCTTGGCTGATGGAAACCACTATCGTGGCGCTGGCCGCGGTGCAGTTGGCATTACCCGCCACGGTGTAGGTGTAGGCACCCGCGGGTGAAGCTGAAGGATCCAAGGTTCCATTGGCCGAGGAACCGTCCGGTCCGGCCCATGTACCACCTGCATCAGGCGTGCCGGAAAGCAGCCCCAGCAGGTTCACCACGGGGCCGGTGGAACACAGCGCGATCGCATTGTCTTGTCCGGCATTGGGGCCGGGGGCCACGTCGATCGTGACGGTGGAAGTTGCAGCAGGGCAAACATTTCCTTGCACGGTGTAGGTATAGGTGCCTGCACTGGAGCTCCCAGGGTCGAATGTGGAGGGGACTATAGTGCTGCCCAACGTCCACGTACCGCCCGGTTGAGGCGAACCTTGCAACACGGTCGAAAGATCGAAGGGGGTTTCACCTGTGCAAACGGAATCCACGCCGTCGCCACCCGCGTAAGGCAGAATTTCAACGCTAACAACCACTTGGGAAGAAGCTCCAAGGCAAGGTGCAGTGCCACTGATGGAGTACGTGTAGGCTCCTTCAAGGTCGGATGCAGGATCGAAAACCCCGCCCGCGATCGCACTCGGACCGCTCCAAGATCCGCCAGCATCTGGGCTTCCGCCAAGCTGGGCGAAAAGGTCGGTGAGTGCGCCGTTACTGCAGAGTGAGACTGTGCCATCGCTGCCAGCATCGGGGCTGCCGGTCTCTGTTACCGTGATGGTTGCACTCGTGTTGGCGCAAGGCGCAGTTCCCACAACGGTGTACATGTATGCACCCCCGTTCATCGTCGCGGGATCGTACATGTTGCCGACCACTGTGCTGGGTCCGCTCCACGTTCCACCGCTATCCGCTGCGCCAAGTGCTGTGAAGATGTTCACCGCAGATCCTTGGTCGCATACGCTAATGCTTGCATCGGCCCCGGCGCTGGGAGGCGCAGAGATGGTGACCACCACGTTTGCTGCATCACTGGTGCAGGGCGCTGTCGCGGCAAGCGTATAGGTGAAGGTGTGTGTTCCGGCTGACAGCGACGAGGGATCAAGAATGCCACCAATGATGCCGCTGCTCCACGATCCGCCAGCATCGGGGTTTCCGCCAAGCTGGGCGAAAAGGTCGGTGAGGGCGCCGTTGCTGCAGAGTGAGACTGTGCCATCGCTGCCAGCATCGGGGCTGCCGGTCTCTGTTACCGTGATGGTTGCACTCGTGTTGGCGCAAGGCGCAGTTCCCACAACGGTATACACATATGCACCGCCGAGCATTGTCGCCGGATCATACATGTTGCTGACCACTGTGCTGGGTCCGCTCCACGACCCACCAGCATCCGCTGTGTCCAATGTTGTGAAGATGTTCACGGCAGATCCTTGATCGCAAAGGATAATGCTTGCATCAGTCCCGGCGTTTGGTGGTGTGGATTCGACGATGGTGATGCTGGCCTGATCGGCCAAACAAGGCGGTGTACCTGGAACGCTATAAACGAATGTGCCAGGCGAGGTGGATCCTGGGGAGTACGTTCCACTGAACCCGCTAAGCCATGTGCCGCCCGCTTGGGCATTCGGCAAGAGAGGAAAAAGGTTTTCGGGACTTCCGTTGGAGCAGAGTATCACCGTGGTATCGCGACCAGCAACCGGCGCTTGTGTTTCATTCACTATCACCGTAGCCTGATCATCCTGGCACGGTGCAACGCCGCTTACCGTATATGTGTAGGTTCCCGCCGGGTCCGTCCCCGGTTCGTATGTGCCATCGAAAAAGCCGTTCGGCCCGGTCCATGATCCACCGAATTCGGCACCGGTGAGCAAGAAGTAAAGATTGGTGGTGCTATTGACGGAGCAGAGTGAAAGCACGGCGTCCGTGCCGGCGTTCGGTGCAGCAGAGCTATTCACCGTAACCTCGGATTGGACGGCTGCGCAGGATCCAGTGGCTGCAATGGTATAGGTGTAGATACCCGGGTCCATGGTCGCTGGGTCATATTGCCCAGTTATGGCACCGCTCGGTCCGCTCCACGTTCCGCCAACGTCCGGTGTTCCACCCAATGCGGAGATAAGTGCGACCGGCGTGCCATTAGCGCATGTATTCAGGACAGCATCCACCCCCGGATCAGGGGCTGTTGTTTGTGCAACAGTGACCGTCGCCGTTGCGTTCGCGCAGGGTGCTGTACCAATGATGGTGTAGACGAAGCTTCCGGGTGAGTTAACAGCCGGATCATACATTCCGCCGATAAGTCCGCCGCTCCAAGACCCACCCAAGGCTGGCGTGCCGCCTAGGATCGGGAAGAGATCCACGGGTGCGCCATTCGCGCAGATCGAAAGGGTTGCATTGTTGCCAGCGTTGGGTGGCGCGGGCTCCGTGACCGTGACGGTCGCAGTGGCATTCGCGCAAGGTGCGGTTCCGCTTACGGTGTAGACGAAACTACCGGGCGCATTCACCGCAGGGTCATACATCCCTCCGACGAGTCCACCGCTCCAAGTTCCACCGGCAGTTGGTGTTCCTCCGAGCACTGAGAAGAGGTTCACCGGCGCACCGTTCGCGCAGATAGCCGTGGAAGCATCCGTGCCAGCGTTGGGCACTGCATTTTCGGTAACGGTCACATTGGCCGCGGCCGATACGCAACCGATCCCTCCGGTTACCGTGTAGACATAGATGCCCGACGCTTGTGTTGCGGGATCATACGTGTCCGCCACGGCTCCGCCGCCTTGAAGTGCCCAAGAGCCGCCAGCGTCCGGGCTTCCACCCAAACCTGTTGACAGTGCCACCGATGCACTGTTGGAGCAAAGTGTCAACGTTCCGTTCGTACCGGCCATAGGCTGCGGAACCACGGAAATGGTCACGGTGGAAGTGGCGTTCACACAAGCATTGCCGACGCGGTAGGTATACACGCCGGGAGGGTCCGTTGCAGGATCGAATTGGTCGGTGTGATCGACGCCCCCCGGGGCTTTCCAATGCCCGTTGGCCTGTGGAGTTCCACCGAGCTGGCTTAACAGGCTGAAGGCCACAGTGCCGGTGCACACGGAGATCACGGAATCCGTGCCTGCATCCACCGAGATGGGCGGCAGCACTGACGTGATGTTCACCGCCACGCCTGTGATGTTCTCTACCGGGCATGCACCATCGTTCACTTGGAATACCACGTTCACCGGGCTGTTGGCCACGTTACCGGTCCAACATACCGTGATGATGAGCGGGTTTGTGCCCGTTATATTAACAGTGGATCCGGGTAGGAGGGTCGCAGCTTGTGTTTGCACGGAGAGTACGGTACCGGCGTCGGGGTCGTTGAACACCAAGCTGAAACAGACAGGCACCCCATTGCATACTTCGATGGTGTTCGGTGAGGAAAGCAGGGAACCGGGCAGCGCATTGGTACCCGGTCCGCCGGGCCCGTTCAACGTGGCATCATTAGGCTGGGGGGCACTGCCGGAGCAAGGCATGCACACGAAGGCCATGTCCCGCATCACTGTGCCGATATAGTTGCCTGCGGCATCGTATTGGGTCACGGCCACAACGAAGACAAGAAAGCCGATCGTTGTGGGTGTGAATTGCAGCTGTCCCGTCACGGGGTCGATCGTGGCACCTACCACGGGTTGAAGGGCGGTATGGCCCGTTTGGTAGCCGATGGCAGCGGACGAGTTCGCGAAGCCCCGTGCCCCGATCAGGGAATACACCAAGGAATCACTTTCGGGATCCACAGCCCCGAAGTTGGCGTAGACGGGTTGTCCGATGCACACGTTCGGCACCACATTCTGCGAAAAGGTGGGTGAACTGTTACAGGGCGCGAGGTCGTTGCGCAAGAGGCCTTCCAAATAGATACCCGGCGCACCTACGAGGTCCACCGTGGGCGGCCGGCAACAAATGGCCCACCACATCCGCCAGCCGCCGGCGCAAGGCGGCAGGTTCAGCAACACTTGGTAACTGCCCTGCCAAACGCCCATCAGGCCACCTCCGTTGCACACCGTATTCGGCAGTTCGGCCGCACACACTTGGCTTACCTCCACCAGCGGGGGTGGAAGAAGGAGCGTGTCGAAGCTGGCACAAGCACTGGCGACATGAAGCAATTGCGGAAAACCCACGGCCCCCGAAGTACAGTCGAAGAAGAGGTCGACGGTGACCAAGTAGTTGTTCCCACCTTGGCACTCCCACGTGATGTTCCCGCCGAGATAGTGCGACGCCCGGGCCTCCGATGCAGATGCGATCAGCAACGTTGCCACGGCAAAGCGCAGCAACGGTTTCAGCATCCGGTGGAAGAAGGACATGGAGCGAGCAGTGGAGATCCGCGTAGGTAACCTTCAAACATAGGGAAAAGCGCCCAGATACAACGGGCGCTTTTCCCGATTTGTCGCCGGTCTTTATCGGTGCTGCTCCAAACGGGAACAAAAGAGTTCGCTCCTACACCATGTCTACGGGGAAAAAGTTGGCCCGGCGCACTTTCGCGGCTTCGGAAAAGTGTGTTATTGGCGGCATCAAATGCTGCTTTTCGGCTGGGCCCGAATGCCACTTTGTTGCCTATGTACAAGTTGCCCGCGCTACCCTACATTTGGCCCCCTTCGCCCGGAACAAGCCGGGGTGGGCCACCGGCCGATGAGCAGACCTTACCCAACGTCATCCGTATTCCTTCGTCTTTCCGCGGTGCTCGCAGTTTGCGGTTTCTTTTCAGCGGGATCCTTCGCCCAGCGGGACAGTACCCTCACTCCGGCGGATAGTTCGTTGCTCATCACCCGGCCCGACACGTCCGCACTTCATCAGGATCTGCAAGCAGCCGGCTTCACCGTCTCCAGCAGCGACCTGGATGCGGAGATCGCCGGGCAGGACGTTTCCGGCATCCTACGTTCCTCCCGTGATGTGTTCAATTCCACCGCAGGGTTCACGTTCGGGGCAGCACGCTTCCGGATCCGTGGCTTGGGAGGTGAGAACAGCCCTGTCAGTCTGAACGGGATCGTGGTGAACGACCTGGAGAACGGCTATGCAAGCTGGAGCAACTGGGGCGGCTTGAACGATGTGACCCGCTGGAGCGAAAGCCGCACCGGTGTAGGTTCTTCCCGGTTCGGTTTCGGAGGAATGGGTGGCTGGAGCAACATCGATCTGCGTGCCTCCCAGTTGCGCAAAGGTGTCCGCATCTCCTACGCGCTCACCAACCGCACCTATCGCCATCGCGCCATGGCCACCTACAACACGGGAGTGTTACCAAGCGGTTGGGCGTTCAGTTTCAGTGCTTCCCGCCGGTGGAGCAACGAGGGCTACGTCCCGGGCACTTTCTATGATGCGGGCGCTTACTTCCTTTCCGTGGAGAAGAAGATCAACGCCAAACACAGCATCGGCTTCGTCGGCTTGGGTGCGCCCATCATCAGTGGGCGGGCGGGCTTGGCTGTGGCAGAGGCCCAGACCCTCACGGACGATCATTACTACAACCCGAACTGGGGTTTCCAGGACGGCGAAAAGCGGAATGCCAACGTGAGCAACGACCACAAGCCGCTCTTCATCCTCAGCGACTACTGGAAGCCGAACGATCGCACTAAGGTGAACACCAGCTTGCTCTACAGTTTCGGCCGGGATGGCTATACCGCGCTGAACTGGTACGATGCCCCCGACCCGCGCCCTGATTACTATCGCTACCTGCCCAGCTACTATAGCGACACGGATCCCGGAATAGCGAACGACATCACCAGCGCATGGCAGAACAGCACCAACACCAGCCAGATCGACTGGGCGCAGCTCTATTTCGCCAACGGTAAGAATCTATACACCGTAAAGGATGCCGAGGGTATCAGCGGTAATAACATCACCGGCGATCGCAGCAAATACATCGTGGAGGATCGTCGTCAGGATCCAACGCGCATCGCGGTGAACAGCGTGATGGAACGGAAACTCGATGACAACACGGACCTTACCGTCGGGGCCAGCTACAACAGCCAGAAGACGCACTACTTCAAGGTGATCGAGGACCTGCTCGGCGGTGACTACTGGGTGGACCTGGACCAGTTCGCAGCCCGCGACAGCGACGACCCCAACGCTGCGCAGAACAACCTCGCCACGCCGAACCACGTGGTGAAGGTGGGCGATGAATTCGGATACGACTATAACATCAAGACCAACGTGATCAACGCCTTCGGGCAATTGGAAAAGCGCTGGAAGAAAGTGGAGGGCTACGTGGGCGTATCGGCCTCCAGCACCAGCTTTTTCCGCCAAGGCAACTACCAAAAGGCACTTTTCCCCACCACCTCACTCGGTAAGAGCGAAGTGCAGTCGTTCATCCACGGAGGCATTAAAGGCGGTGTGGTCTACAAGATCGACGGCCGCAATTACATCACCGCCAACGCCGCCTTCTTAAGTGATGCGCCCACCGCGCGCAGCGCATACCTCAGCCCACGCACACGGGACGCTCTGCTTCCGGGCCTCACAACGGAAAAGTCCCTAGGCGGCGATATCGGCTACGAAGTGCGCATGGCCCGCGTGAAGGGCCGCGCTACCCTGTACTACATCAGCAGCACCGATGGCGTTTGGAGCCGCAGCTTCTACCATGACGTGTACCAGACCTTCGTGAATTACTCCATGACCGGGGTAAGCGTGGAGAACGCCGGCATCGAACTCGCCGCAGAGGTGAAGCTCAGCCCGACGTGGCAGCTCACCGCCGTTTATGCGGACGGCCTTTTCACCTACAATAGCCGCCCAAGCGCCACGGTGACCCGGGACAACAGTGATACCGCCCTCGCGGTGGACCGCACCGTGTATTGGAAAGGTTATCGTGTAGGCGGGATGCCACAGCGCGCCGCATCCATCGGCTTCCGCTACAGCGACCCCAAGTATTGGAGCATCGGTGCCAACGCCAACTACTTCGGCAACATCTACCTGGACCCGAACCCGGACCGCCGCACCGCGGAGGCGCTCGGCAACTTCGTAGCCGAGGATCCACAGTGGAACCAACTGCTCGACCAGACCAAACTGGATGATGGCTTCACCGTGGACATCTTCTTCACCAAGAGCTGGCGTTTCAAGAAGAAATACCGCATCGGTTTCAACCTCTCCGTAAGCAACGTCCTGGACAACACCGACCTCATTACCGGCGGGTATGAGCAGCTCCGCTACGACCCCACCCAGATCGGTAAATTCCCGCCCAAGCTCAGCTATATGTATGGCCGCACGTACTTCGGCATGGTCACCTTCAGCTTCTGATCCCCACACCCATGAGATCCCTTTCCCCCGTTAGCCGCACCTTGTTGTTCGCAGTGCCCCTGATCCTCGCCACGGCCGTAGGCTGCAAAAAGGAATACGACACGCCGCCCGTGCGCACGCTTGGTAGTGGCAACGTGGTCACCATAGCCCAATTGAAGGCGATGTACCAAGGCGTTCCGGTGCACTTCAGCGACAGCGCCAACGCGATCAACACCGTATACGCCGTAGTGACCGCCGACGAGCAGAACGGCAACCTCTACAAGAACGTCTACGTGCAGGACGCCACCGGTGCCATTGCCGTGCGTTTGCTCTTCTCCGGCGGCCTTTACCAGGGTGATTCCATCCGCATCTACCTGCCAGGCACAGTGCTCAGTCCCTATAACGGCCTGATGCAATTGGACAGCGTGAACGTGGATAACAACATCGTGAAGCAGGCTACCAATGTGTACGTGGCTCCAACGCCCACCACCATGACCGAGCTCGCCACACAAGCCGGCTTGGGCGGGGCGCTCCAAAGCAAGTTGATCACCCTTAGTGGGGTTGAATTCGTCGCCGGTGACACCTCCCTTACGTACGCTGACCCTGTGAACCAGCTAACGCTAAACCGCACGTTGGAGAACTGTTTCGGCACTACGGCCGTGGTGCGCAGCAGCGGCTATTCGAATTTCGCTGGACAGCATCTCCCCACGGGCAAGGGCAATTTCACCGGCATCGCGAGTTGGTTCGGTAGCGCCGCACAGCTTTACGTGCGAGACATCAATGAAGTGCAGTTGACCGGGCCGCGTTGTGGCATGGCTTCCTGCGATCCAGCCAATTCGCTGAATGAGAATTTCGATGGCGTGGTGAACAACGCGGACGTCAATGCCGAATGCTGGTTGGACCTGTTCACCACTGGGACCGGAAAGTGGAAAGGAAAGATCATCGGCAGCGAATCGTTCGCCGAAGTGGCCCCGCCCAGCTTCGATGCCTCTACGGTCAGCTGGCTTATTTCCGCACCGCTTCAGTACAGTGCAGGTATGCAGCTCAGCTTTATAAGCTCGTTGGGCAGCGGTTGGCAGCACGATGGCGTGGAAGTGTTGATCAGCACGGACATCAACCTCACCAACGCCGCTTCCGTATTGGCGGCGCCTTGGCAGAATGTCACCGGTGCAACGCTTGCGGGAAGTGCCACTCCTGCAGGTACGTTGTCAACAGTTGGGACATGGGTCCCTTCGGGAAACATCGATCTCTCGGCATACCTCACCGCAGGTGATAACTTTGTGGTCGCCTTCAAATACAGCGGGAACCCTGCCAGCCAGGCCACTCGTTACCGCATTGACAACGTCTCCGTACAGTAAACCCTTGACCCAACTCCGCTGATGCAGGCGGAAAAAACCCGTAGAACATGAAGAACGCATTACTCTTAGCACTGGCACTTACGGCCGGAGCAAGCCAAGCACAGCTTTTCCAAAGCGGATTCGAGACCTGGAACGCCGGTGTGCCGGAAGGCTGGGGCGGCTCCAAGACCAGCACAACGCCGACCTTTACGTACACGGAAACCACCACCGACCCGCACGCGGGCACAAGTGCCGCAAGTATCCATGTTGCGAATGAGAGCCACCAGCGCTTGACCACTTTGCCGCTTACCGTAACAAGTGGCAACCAATACACGGTTTCCTTTTGGGTACGGGGCACGGGAAGTATTCGTGCAGGTCTGTTCGATAACCGCGTTACAGCTTCTGGATACGCTTACGGCAGCTATGTGGATGCCACTTCAACTTGGGCATTGGTAACGCAACAGATCCTCGCGGACAACGATTATGCCGCGGCCGAATTTATTATTTCCACCAAAGGAACAACGACCACTCCTGCGGATGTGGTGGTGGATGATGTAACGATCACAGAGAACGGTGCTGCTGTGCCTGTCTCAATCTATTCCATCCAATTCACCACGGACCCTAGTGGGGATTCACCGCTTGCGGGTCAGAACGTTTTGGTCGGTGGGATCGTAAGTGCTGTGGATTCTGTGACCAACGGTGCTACTCCTGTGCCACAGAATGTATACTACCTGCAAGATGCCCCCGGAGCTTGGAACGGTATTTACGTGTTTGACTACCCGAGTTCCCCGAACCACCCGCAGATCGGCGACTCCATCGTATTGAGCGCTTCGGTGACGGAGTATTTTGGCATCACTGAATTGAGCAACATTACTAGTTTCCAAACTGTTCAGAGCGGGCTTGCTCCCCATGCACCCTTGGTTATTTTGTCCGGAGAGGTTGCCAATGAAGCGCTTGAAAGTGTACTTGTCCAAGTGCAGAATGCGAACTGCACTGTAATTCCGAGCGGGGCCACTTTCGGCAAGTGGAATGCAGATGATGGCAGTGGTGATGCCATTATCGGAAAGGAGATGTATACGACCACTCCTGCTCCAATTTTGGGACAATCCTATAACGTAACGGGCATAGTAAGTTTCGGCTTCGATGAATATGCCATCCAGCCCCGCATGGCCAGCGATGTGGAGATCGCCAGCAGCATTGCCGACGCAGGCGTGCTCGCCACCGTGCAAGTGGGCCCCAACCCTGCTACGGAGCAGCTCACGGTCAACCTGGGCCAAGCCGCGAACACCAGTGTTTCCTACACGCTAACGGACCTCCAGGGCCGCACGCTGCAAAGCGGTGTGTTCACCGGCGAGCGTGGCGAGTTGCAAGTGGCGTCCATGGCCACAGGCTTTTACCACCTCACGTTGCGTAGCGCCAAAATGGTCAAGTCCTTCGGCGTTCAGGTGGTGCGTTGAACAAAGTTCCCATTCAGTGAAAAAGGCCATCCGCAAGGGTGGCCTTTTTTTGTGTTCGAAGATCCGTTTCGGGGCGCGAGTCCAGAGTCGACAAGAATTGTTTGGAGTGGATCCCACGGGATCTTCCCCGCACAAGAACGACTTGTATATGCTCAGGAAAACAAACCGCAGTGGAGCTGGCACTACCCTTTTAAGGTCTTTCCCAGCCACCCGTCCAAGATCCCATTGAACGCAGCCGGCTGCTCCATCATGGCGGCGTGGCCGCAATGGTCTATCCAGAACAGCTCGCTGTGTGGGATCAAGGTGTGGAATTCCGCGGCCACTTCCGCCGGTGTGATGGTGTCCTGCTTGCCCCAGATGAGGCAGACGGGCATCTTCAGTTTTGGCAGCTCCGCCGCCATGTTATGGCGGATGGCGCTCTTGGCCAGGGAGAGGATGCGGATCAGCTTCGCGCGGTCGTTCACCGTTACGTAGCATTCGTCCACCAATGCATCAGTAGCGAATTTGGGGTCATAGAAGGTGACGGCCACTTTTTGACGGATGAACTCCTTGTCCTCCCGGCGGGGGAAGCTGCCCCCGAACGCGTTCTCGTATAATCCGCTGCTCCCCGTAAGGATGAGGGTACGCACCGATTCAGGATGCCGACTGGAGTAGACCAGGGCGACATGGCCACCGAGGGAATTACCCAACAGGTTGATGTCCGTCAGCTCCAGTTTCTTTATGAAGCGCTGCAGGAAAGAGGCCAGCGCTTTCACGTTGGTGTTCAGCATCGGCAATGAATAGAGCGGCAACATCGGCATCACCACGCGGTAGTTCGGGGAGAAGTGCGCGATGGTTTCCTCGAAATTGCTCAGCGCCCCGAAAAGCCCGTGCAGGAAGAGCAGCGTCGGGCCTTGGCCCGCATCGATGTACTTGAATTCTCCCGCCTCCTTCAGCTCTTGCGCCATGCTTGCTCGTGGATGCCCAAATGTAGGGCATCAGAATGCGAGTGCGCGAAAATGCTCCGGAGCTGTTGCTGCACTTGTGTTTTGTTGATCAACTGTCGTTGCCCTTCGGAACACGTGGACGGGTGTCTCTGGGGTTTTAAGTGGCGCTTCCTTTTAGCGGATCCCACCGCATGGACGCCACATTATTCCACGCGCTCGCCCATGGATCCTGTTCCATCGATAGTGCGGGCCACACCATTCGTTCTGGCGATCTCGCGAAGACGTCACGGTCCTCGTTCGCCTTGGCGGTGCGTTCGTTCCCTGCTTCCTGCGGATCAGGGTTATCCACAATGACGTTATTCTCACCCACATTCCCCCACCATTGCTTTTTATACTGATAACAAGGCTTTTCGTGCATTGTAGAGGATGTTGATTAGCTTTGTCGGACAATAGTTTTGAACAAAGTGGGTTAGAGTAGAGCAAAGTGGGGCAGTGGTCCTACTTTCGCTGCCACCAAGCCCACTGATGAAAACCAATGCTCAACCTGCTCGGGGAATACGATGTGCGGCTGGACGCCAAGGGGCGTTTGGTGCTGCCCAGCGGGTTGAAGAAGCAGTTGGCGGACCAGCTTTCGCAGGGGTTCGTGGTGAACCGCGACGTGTTCCGTCCGTGCTTGGTGCTTTATCCGCAGTCGGTATGGGATGGCACCAACCGGATGTTGGGCCGGCTCAACCGCTTCGTGGAGAAGAACATGGAATTCATCCGGCGTTTTACGGCCGGGGCAACGCATTTGGAGCTGGACAGCAGTGGGCGTTTGCTGCTGCCGAAGGCATTGATGGACGAACCCAAGCTGGGCAAGGAGCTCAAGCTCATCGGCCTTGGGGACCGTGTGGAAGTGTGGAGCAAGGCGGGTTACGCGCAAATGCGCAAGCAGAAGGTGGATCTATCCGCACTGGCCGAAGAGGTAATGGGAAGTCTGGGAAATGACACGGCCCCATGAGACATATCACGCACCTGTCCTTCTTCGTGAGTGCATTGACGCCTTGGCCATCCGGCCGGATGGCGTTTATGTGGATGTGACCTTCGGAGGTGGCGGACACAGCGCCGCGATCTTGGAGCGGCTAGGGCCGAACGGCTCCTTGGTCGGCTTCGATCGCGATGCCGATGCACAGCGCAACGTACCGGATGATGTACGCTTCACCTTGGTGCCTTCGGATTTCCGCTGGATCGCCAATCACCTGCGCTACCTCGGGAAACTCCCGGTGGACGGGCTGTTGGCCGACCTCGGGGTAAGCAGCCACCAGTTCGACACTGCGGATCGCGGCTTCAGCTTCCGTTTTGATGCGCCGCTGGACATGCGCATGGACCAGCGGGCCAAACGCACCGCGGCAGACCTGTTGAACAGCTTGGATGAACGCGCACTGACCGGACTCCTGCGCACATACGGCGAGGTGGAGAATGCCCACAAGGCAGCCCGCATGCTGGTGGATGCCCGCGGACGAAAGGCGATAGAGACCACCAAGGAACTGGCGGACATCCTGCGGCCCATGTCGCGCCGCGGAGAAGAACATAGCTATTTGGCGCAGGTCTTCCAAGCCTTGCGCATCGCTGTTAACGACGAACTCGGATCGCTCCAGCGGCTGCTGTTGGAGAGTGCGCGTGCCATTAAGCCCGGCGGTCGGCTGGTGGTGATGAGCTACCATTCGTTGGAAGACCGCTTGGTGAAGGACTGGATGCGCAGTGGCGACCTGCAAGGTGAGGAGAAGAAGGACCTCTTCGGCCGCAGTGAGCGCCCCTTCAAGCCGGTGGGAAAGGCCATAAAGGCATCGCCCGTGGAACAGGCAGAGAACCCGCGGGCACGCAGCGCCCGCCTAAGGACCGCCGAACGCCTATGAACAAGCGAAAGGCTGAAGAAGCGCCCGTGATAACGAAGAAGAAGGAGAAGTCCGCAGGCGGACGCTCCTTCACGCGCGGGCTGGTGAATGTGTTGAACGGCACATTCCTCACCCGGGAAAAGGTGCTTGCGAACATGTCCTTCCTGCTCTTTTTGGCAGGCCTGATGCTGTTCTACATCGGCTACGGCTATTGGACCGAACGTACCGTGCGCGACCTGGACCGCGTCAACGGCGAACTGAAGGAAATGCGCAGCGAGTACGTCACCGTGCGCAGCCATCTGGAAAAGGCCGAGCGGCAGAGCCAAGTGGCTGACGGCATCGGTGTGCTGGGGCTTACAGAGAACAAGCAGCCGCCCATGCGCATCACGGTGGACAAGGACCAATTGGAAAAAACGGACGACGGCCAATGAACGAGGAAAAGGGCCTTCGTTTCCGCGCCACCATCGTGTACGGTACGCTGTTGCTGTTCAGCACCGCCATTGCCGTGAAGCTTTTCACCATCCAACTGGTGGAAGGCGACAAGTGGCGCGCCAAGGCCGTGAACGTGGCCACGTCCATGCGCACGGTACCGAGCGATCGGGGTGCATTGCTCAGTGACGACGGCCGGTTGTTGGCCACCAGCGTGCCCGAATACGAGGTCCGCATGGACATGCGTGCGGACGGCCTCACCGCGGGTTCCTTCGCACAGAACATCGATTCACTTTCGTATTGCCTGTCGAAACTGTTCACCGACCGCACGCCGGCCGGTTACCGCTCGGATCTGCAAAGCGCGTTCATCCGTGGCGACCGGTACTACTTGGTAAAGCGTAAATGCGACTATGAGCAGTTGCGCGTATTGCGCGAATTCCCATTGTTCAGGTTGGGCCAGCACAAGAGCGGTCTCATCGCGGACAAGCACATGGTGCGCATCCGTCCCTTCGGTCGCTTGGCCGGCCGCACCTTGGGTTATGAACTGAACGACACCACGGCGGTAGGCCTGGAAGGCGGATTCGCGAAATGGCTCGGGGGCGTGAAGGGCAAACGGTTAGAGCGCAGGCTCACCGGTGGTGTTTGGATGCCCATCGACAACGACGACGGCTTGGACCCGGTGCCCGGAAGCGACGTGCACACCACCATCGACCTGAACCTGCAGGACGTTGCCGATGCTGCCTTGGAGGCCCAGCTCCGCAAGAACGGCGCACACCACGGTTGTGTGGTGGTGATGGAGACCGCCACCGGTTACATCAAGGCTATCAGCAACCTCACCCTCGGAGCGGACAGCACGTATAACGAAGACTTCAATTATGCCATCGGCGCAGTGACGGAGCCGGGAAGCGTGTTCAAGACCGCGGCTCTTATGGTGGCCATCGAGGATGGGCTGGCCGAACCGGGCGACACCGTGGACACGCGCGGAGGCAAGCGCAGATACTACGACCGCACCATGAACGATTCACATGAAGGTGGATACGGCCTGATCACCCTGGCGCGTGCGCTGGAAGTGAGCAGCAACACCGGCATTTCCCAAGTCATCGACAAAGCCTACAAGAAGCAGCCGGCGAAATTCGTGGAAGGCTTGCGGAAGCTGGGCTTCGGCAGCACGTTGGGCCTGCGGATCCCCGGGGAGGGCGTGCCGGTGCTGCGAGGCCCGGAGGACAAGAAATTGTGGAGCGGCACCAGCCTGCCTTGGATGAGCATCGGTTATGAAGTGGGTGAAACGCCGTTGCGTATGCTCACCTTCTACAACGCCATCGCCAACAACGGCAGCATGGTGCAGCCGCAGTTCGTGCGTTCGGTAACGCGCAACGGAAAGGAGGTGGAAAGCTTCCCGCCGGTGGTGCTGAATCCACGCGTGTGCTCCGGCGCCACGTTGCAGAAACTCCGGAAAATGCTGGAGGGAGTGGTGGATTCCGGCACCGCGGTGAACCTGCGCAGCGCGCATTTCCAGATCGCAGGCAAGACAGGGACCGCGCAGATCGCTTCCGACAAGGCGGGTTACAAAGTGAACGGCGTGAGCTACCAAGCTTCGTTCGTGGGCTACTTCCCGGCGCAGGCGCCGAAATACAGCTGCATCGTGGTGGTGAGTTCGCCCAGCCAGCGTGGCATCTACGGCAACGTGGTGGCGGGCCCGGTCTTCAAGGAGATCGCGGAGAAGATCTACGGCAACCGCTTGGAAATGCAGACAACGTTGGCACTGGCCGACACGCTGAAGCGGACCCCTATCACTTTCGGCGGTGACCGCAAAGATCTCTTGGCCTCCATGGCAGCACTCCGGATCCCGGTTGTGGTGCACGGCGAAGGTGATTGGGCGGCCACCAATGCCGGGGACAGCGCCGTGGAAATAGTATCCCGCAACCTACCGGCGGAGAACAGTGGACTGATCCCCAACGTGGAGGGCATGGGCCTGCGCGACGCACTCTACATCCTGGAGAACCGAGGATTGCGCGTGCGCCCCGTGGGCAGCGGAATGGTACGCAAGCAATGGCCCGCACCGGGCACGCGCGCAGTGAAGGGCACCACCATCACCATTGAACTGGCCACATGATCTTGCTGAAGGACCTCATCTACAAGGCCAACCTGGAAGAAGTGGTGGGCGACACGAACGTCGCTATCGAGCACGTCGCTTTCGACAGCCGTGCGGTAACGGCCTTCACCGCCTTCGTGGCCGTGCGTGGCACCGCAAGTGACGGTCATGGCTTTATTGAAATGGCAGTGGAAAAGGGAGCCACGGCCGTAGTGTGCGAAGAACTTCCGAAGATGCTGCGCGACGGTGTGACCTACGTGCGCGTGGTGGACAGTAGGCTCGCGCTGGCGATCATGGCGGGCAACTTCCATGGGCATCCGGACCGGAAATTGAAGCTCGTGGGCATCACCGGCACCAACGGCAAGACCAGCGTTGCCACGCTGCTGCACCGCCTGCACCGGACCTTGGGGCATAAGAGCGGGCTGCTCAGTACCGTGGAAGTACGCATCGGGAACAGCGTGGTGCCCGCTACACACACCACGCCCGACCCTTTGAGCCTGCACGCCCTGCTGGGGGAAATGGTGAAGGCCGGCGTCTCGCATTGTTTCATGGAAGTGAGCAGCCACGCTGTGGTCCAGCACCGCATCGCCGGGCTCCGTTTTGCGGGCGGTGTTTTCACCAACATCACCCATGACCACCTGGATTACCATGGCACCTTCGACGCTTACATCAAGGCGAAGAAAGGCTTCTTCGACATGCTTCCGTCTGAGGCGTTCGCTGCGGTGAACGCGGACGATCCGCACAGCGCGGTGATGGTGCAGAACACCAAGGCTACCAAGAGTTCCTTCGCTGTGCGCAACCTCGCTGACCACCGGGCGCGGGTGATCGAGAACCAGCTCACAGGCCTGCACTTGGACATTGACGGGCACGAGGTGTACTCGCGCTTGGTGGGCGAATTCAATGCTAGCAATCTGTTGGCGACGTATACCGCTTCCGTGCTTTTGGGCACGCCGGTGATGGACGTGCTCACCGCGCTCAGCGACCTTGGTCCACCTCGCGGGCGCTTCCAAGTATTGCGTGGTACCGGGGTTGTGTTGGGCATTGTGGACTATGCGCACACGCCCGACGCTTTGCGCAATGTGCTCACCACCATCGCTGACGTGTGCGGCGACCGCGAGCGCGTGATCACCGTGGTGGGTTGTGGGGGCGATCGCGATCGCACCAAACGTCCATTGATGGCGGCCATTGCGACAAGCATGAGCCGCGTAACAGTACTGACCAGTGACAATCCGCGCGGTGAGGACCCCATGGCGATCATCGATGAGATGCGACAAGGCCTGTTGCCTTCCGACCTGTCGCGTGTGTTCGTGAACGCCGACCGGCGTGAAGCCATTCGCCAAGCGGTCGGTATGGCGAGCGCTGGCGATGTGGTGCTTGTGGCGGGCAAAGGCCACGAGACCTACCAAGAGGCACACGGCCAACGCACCCATTTCGACGATGCGGAAGTATTGCGTGAAACCCTTGAACTGCTGAAGAAGTAATGCTGTACCACCTCTTCCATTGGCTCGGCACCGCGGTACCCGGAAGCGGTGTGTTCAACTACATCAGCTTCCGCGCGGGCATGGCGTTATTCATCTCCTTGGTGATCTCGCTGTGGTTCGGCAAGGGCATCGTGAAGCTGTTGCAACGCATGCAGGTGGGTGAGACCGTGCGCGACCTCGGGTTGGAAGGGCAGATCCAGAAACAAGGAACGCCCACCATGGGCGGTCTCATCATTCTGGCGGCGACCGTCATCCCGACCCTGCTCTTCGCACGGCTCGACAACATCTATATCCTGTTGATGCTGTTGGCCACGATCTGGTTGGGTACCATCGGCTTCATTGATGACTACATCAAGGTGTTCAAGAAGGACAAGCGCGGGTTGGCGGGATCCTTCAAGGTGATCGGCCAAGTAGGGATCGGACTGGTGATCGGGTTCACCGTGTATTTCCATCCGGCTGTACGGACCAAGGTGGAGGTGCCGCAGGTTATCGCGGAACAGTTCCAGCCGGAAGAAGTGAGCACATACACCGCAGAGGACGGGGGAGAGCATTACCTGCTGGACCGGCGCTTGCCGAATACCACCATTCCCTTCGTGAAGGGCAACGAATTCAACTACTCCAGCGTGATGGGCCTTTTCGGCCGGGAGGCGCGCAACTATACGTGGATCCTGTATGTGCTGGTAGTTGTGTTCATCATCACGGCGGTAAGCAACGGGGCCAACATAACGGACGGGATCGACGGTTTGGCGGCGGGCAGCAGCGCCATCATCGTGCTGGCTTTAGGCGTGCTCACTTACATCGGGGGCAACATCGTTTTCTCGCAATACCTCAACGTGATGTACATCCCCGGCATCGGTGAGCTGGTGGTGTTCATCGGTGCGTTGTTGGGCGCTTGCATCGGCTTCCTGTGGTACAACGCTTATCCGGCGCAGGTCTTCATGGGCGACACCGGCAGCTTGGCGCTGGGCGGCATCATCGCGGCGCTGGCGATCCTGGTGCGTAAGGAACTGTTGATCCCCGTGCTGTGCGGCGTTTTCATGGTGGAGAACGTGAGCGTGATGATGCAGGTGTCGTGGTTCAAGTACACCCGTAAGCGTTACGGTGAAGGGCGCCGGATCTTCAAGATGGCGCCGTTGCACCACCACTTCCAAAAGCTCGGTTATCACGAAAGCAAGATCGTGACGCGGTTCTGGATCGTGGGCGTGATGCTGGCCGTGATCACCCTTGTAACACTGAAACTGCGATGAGCGGGATGGTGGTACTGGGCGCGCAGGAAAGCGGGGTGGGGGCGGCCCTGCTGGCGAAGAAACTGGGTATGCCCGTGTTCGTGAGCGACGCCGGTCAGGTACCTGAAAGATTCCGCCGGATGCTTGATGAGGCTGGCATCGCCTATGAGCAAGGCGGACACAGCGTTGCCAAAGTGCTACAGGCCGATGAAGTGGTGAAAAGCCCGGGCATACCCGATACCGCATCCATAGTCCGTGCGCTGCGCAACAAGGGCACGCCGGTGATCGCCGAGGTGGAGTTCGCTGCGCGGCATACCAAAGGCAAGATCATCGGCATCACCGGCAGCAACGGCAAGACAACAACAACTCTGCTCGTGCACCACATCCTTCGGAAAGCGGGCATCGACGCGGGTCTAGCGGGCAACGTGGGCACGTCCTTCGCAGGCTTGGTCGCCACTGGCGGCCACGATTGGTACGTGCTTGAGCTGAGCAGTTTCCAATTGGACGGGGTGAAGAACCTCAAGCCCCATGTGGCCGTTCTCACCAACATCACGCCGGATCATTTGGAGCGCTATGACCACCGCATGGAGAACTACGCGAACGCCAAGTTCCGTATCGCCATGAACCAAGGGCCGGAAGACCACTTCATCCACAACGTGGATGATCCGCAAACGCGGTTGGGTCTCCTAAGGCACAACATACGCGCCCACCAATGGCCCTTCTCCATCCGCGTGCCCATAGAGCAGGGCGGCTGCATCCTCAACGACAACCTCCATATCACCATCAACCAAACCACCTTCGACATGAGCATCCTCGAACTCGCCCTCCACGGTAAACACAACACCTACAATTCATTGGCCGCGGGCATCGTGGCGCGTGTGCTGGAGGTCCGAAAGGATCCGCTGCGCGAAGCGTTGAGCGATTTCCAGAACGTGGAACACCGCCTGGAGCGTGTGGGCATGGTGAACGGTGTGGAGTTCATCAACGACAGTAAGGCCACCAATGTGAACAGCGTGTGGTTCGCGCTGGAAAGCATGGTGAAGCCGGTGGTGCTGGTGATGGGCGGCGTGGACAAGGGCAACGACTATAAGGAACTGCGCGAGCTGGTGCGCCAGAAGGTGAAGGCCATCGTATGCCTCGGCACGGACAACGCCAAGATCAAGGAGGCTTTCGGCGATCTGGTCCCGCACTTTGTGGAGACTTCTAGCGCGGAAGAAGCGGTAGCCCGCGGATACGAGGCTAGCGAGCCCGGCGACGTGGTGCTGTTGAGCCCTGCCTGCAGCAGCTTCGACCTGTTCGAGAACTACGAGGACCGCGGACGCCGCTTCAAGCAGGCCGTACGTGCATTGTGAAGAGGGCCATGGAGCGGATGACCACAACGGACCTGGGCAAGCGCCTGGCTGCCATGCGTGAGCTATCGCTGCAAGGCATACGTGCCCATGCGGGCGGCCTGCGCACGGCGGGCGTGCGCGACGGCGTGGAATACATGGAACTCCTTGCACCGCACGGTGCCGAGGAAGTGCTCGCCGCCTTTACCATGATCGGCGGACCCTTGATCTGGTTGACGGATTCAGCCACCTTGGAGGAGGTGGCCGGCCAAGGCTGCGAGGGCCTTGGAGCGACAGTGAGTGAAACAGTGGTCTTTGGTGCGGTGGACCGGAAGCGCATGCTCGAAATGCAGGCCAATGGCCGCAACCTGCACGATACGGGTGATCTAAGGACAGCGGTGTTCTACGCCCGGGAACTCGCACGCAATGGCGACCGCGTGCTGTTGGCCGTCGCGGGCAACATGGACGAAGGCAACAGTGCGAAATACCACGAGGCGCTGTCCGACCTCTGAAAACGACCGGAGATGAAAGGCATGGACCACCTCTTCAACAACCACCTCAAAGGCGATAAGACCATTTGGATGGTCGCGCTGGTGCTGGGCGTGGTGAGCCTCTTGGCCGTGTACAGCGCAAGCAGTTGGATGGGATGGCGCAGTGATGGAGGTACTTTCCGGATCCTGGTGAAGCATGGCATGATGTTGTTGGCCGGCGGTGGCATCATGTACGCCGCTAGCAAGCTGCGCTACACGGTCTACTCCAAGCTGTCCCAAGTGCTGCTCGTCGCTGTGGCTGGACTGCTGCTGCTCACGCTGCTCGTCGGATCGAATGTGAACGGGGCGTCGCGGTGGCTTGCCATTCCCGGGGTGGGCATCACTTTCCAGACCAGTGACTTTGCGCGGGTCGTGATCATGGTCTACTTGGCCAGGATACTGGGCCGGCAGCGCGAAGAAGCGTGGACCTTCAAGGAATTCCTGTTGAAGTTGGTGCTGCCCGTCGGCGTGATATGTGGCTTGATACTGCCCGCCAACTTCAGTACGGCAGCGCTGCTTTTCGGCACGTGCATGGTGCTGATGTTCATCGGTGAAGTGCCATTGAAACACTTGTTCTCGTTGGTGGGCATCGCAGTGGCGGCGTTCGCCCTACTACTGGTGCTTTCCAAAGCCAGCCCGGAACTGTTACCGCGCCTGCAGACCTGGGAGAGCCGCCTTACGACCCACGGCGGCGACGACCGAGATGCCAACTACCAGGTGAACAACGCGAAGATCGCGATCGTGCATGGTGGCTTCCTGCCTAATGGGCCGGGCACCGGCACCTCGCGCAACTTCTTGCCGCATCCCGAAAGCGACATGATCTACGCCTTCATCATCGAGGAATACGGTAGCGTGATCGGTGGACTGGGCCTCTTGCTGCTCTACCTGATCCTGCTCTTCCGTTCCATGCGCATCGCCAACCGCTGCGACAAACGCTTCGGCTCGCTAGTGGCCGTGGGACTGGCGCTCAGCTTGGTCCTTCAAGCGTTGGTGAACATGGCTGTGGCCGTGAACCTGGTGCCGGTGACGGGCCAGCCGATGCCGTTGGTGAGCATGGGTGGCACCAGCATGTGGTTCACTTGTTTGTCCCTCGGCATCATCCTAAGTGTTAGCAAGAGCCTTGACCCCGCTTCTGAGCAAGCGGATGGCCCACGCGCACGCACTACGAGCGATCCAGCCCATGCAGCCGCTTAGCATATTGCTCTCCGGCGGGGGCACGGGCGGCCACATTTTTCCGGCCGTTGCTATTGCACAAGCGGTAAAAGCCGAAGTGCCGGACGCGCGCTTCCTCTTCGTTGGCGCTGAAGGCAAGATGGAAATGGAAAAGGTGCCGGCCGCGGGTTTCGCCATCACCGGTCTGCCCATCCGCGGTTTCCAGCGTGGGTCGTTGCTGAAGAACATCGGCTTGCCTTGGCGGCTGCTGAAGAGCTTGGCGCGCGCACGGACCATCGTGCGCACCTTCCACCCGGACGTGGCGGTAGGTACCGGCGGATATGCCAGCGGCCCCGTGCTGGCTGCGGCGCAGCGTGCGGGTGTACCCACTGTGCTGCAGGAGCAGAACAGCTTGGCAGGCGCCACCAATCGCATGTTGGGCAAGAGGGCCAGCCGCGTGTGCACGGCATATCCGGGCATGGAGCGCTACTTCCCAGCGGGCAACGTGCTGCTCACGGGCAATCCGGTGCGTAGCGAAGTGTTGCAGGTAGCCGGAAAACGCGCGGAGGCAATGGCCTTCTTCGGACTGAACGATGGTGCACCCGTGGTGTTCATCACCGGAGGGAGCTTGGGCGCGCGGGGCATCAACCTCGGCATCGCGGCAGCATTGCCCGTGTTGAAAGCCAAAGGCGTTCAGGTGATCTGGCAGACGGGCATCCCTTTTCAGCAACAGGCGGAGGAAGCTGTAAAGGCCAACACCTATGCAGCCTGCAAGGTGATGCCGTTCATCGCCCGCATGGACCTGGCTTATGCAGTGGCCGATGTGGTGGTGGCCCGCGCGGGTGCGATCAGCGTGAGCGAGCTGTGCCTGCTGGGTATGCCGAGCATTCTGGTGCCGTTGCCCACCGCCGCTGAAGACCATCAGACGCAGAATGCAAAAGCGCTGGTGGAGCGGGATGCCGCCGTGTTGGTTGCCGACGCGGAAACACGCGGAAAGCTCGGTGCCGCCATCGTAGCATTAGTCGGGGATCCCGAACTCCGGCAACGGCTGAGCGCAAGCATTTTGGCCATGGCCAAAGCAGATGCAGCGCGGACCATCGCGGCCGAAGTCATACGGTTGGGCAGGCAACACGCGTTGAACAGGAACAGTGCGAACAAGTGATGGAAAGCCCCAAACTTCTTTTCTTCATCGGTATCGGTGGCATCGGCATGAGCGGCCTGGCACGATACTTCCGTCGCCAAGGAGCCCAAGTGGCCGGTTACGATAAGACGCCGGGCGAGATCACCGGCCAGCTTTCCATAGAAGGCATCGATGTGATGTACGGTACCGATCCGCGCGACATCCCGAAAGCATTCCGCGAAGCGCCCACGGCGGACGTACTGGTGGTGCGCACGCCTGCCGTGCCAGCGGACAATCCACTACTTATTTATTGGGAAAGCCGCGGCGCCACGATCAAAAAGCGCAGCGAAGTGTTGGGCCTCGTTACGCGCGACCGACGCACCATCGCGGTGGCGGGCACACATGGCAAGACCACGGTGACCACCATGTTGGCACACTTGCTCACGGCGGGTGGTGTGCCCTGCAATGCCTTCATGGGCGGCATCAGCGGCAACTATGGCACCAACATCCTGCTGCACCGCGATGCCGAAGTGAATGTGGTGGAAGCCGATGAATACGACCGGAGCTTCCTGGCCCTAAGTCCACAGGAGGCGATCATCACCGCAATGGATCCCGACCACCTGGACATTTACGGCACGGCAGCGGACATGTACGCGGCTTACGCGGATTTCGCCGCACTCGTCAAAGGGCGGATCCTTGTGCAGGAACGTGTGCTCGGCCAGTTGAAGAAGCATGCCAAAGGGCCGCTGGATGCGGTACCGTACGCGTTGCACAACGTGCAGGGGCCGCATGCTGAAAATGTTGCAGTGGAGGACGGGGTCTATGTTTTCGATCTTATTGCCGAGGGGAAGGAACTGCGTGGCCTACGTCTCGGGATGCCCGGACGGCATAACGTGGAGAACGCGGTGGCGGCATCCGCCATGGCCTTGCACTTGGGCGTAACGCCGGAGAACCTGCGCAAAGCACTGGCGGGTTTCCAAGGCGTACACCGCCGTTTCGAGGTGCGCAAACGCACGGCCCAAAGCGTTTACATCGACGACTATGCGCACCATCCGGCAGAGCTGGATGCCTGCATCGCCAGCGTGCGCGAACTGTACCCCGGAAGGCGGATCACGGGCATCTTCCAGCCGCACCTTTTCAGCCGTACCCGCGACCTGGCCGAAGGCTTCGCGCAGAGCCTGTCGAAACTGGATGAACTGATCCTTTTGGAGATCTATCCGGCCCGGGAAGAGCCGTTGCCGGGCATCACCTCGGAGTGGCTCTTGGAACAAGTACCCATGATGAACAAGGAACTGTGCACAAAGGACCGGCTGATGGCGCTTTTAGAGGGTCGGAATGTGGACATCTTGCTCTCCGTTGGCGCGGGTGATATCGACCGGTTCGTCCCTGACATCGCGGCATTGGTGGAACAGAAGGAAAAATGAGCAAGTACAAGGCTTTCCTGCGCATTACGGCCATGGCCCTGGTGGCCCTTGGCGTGCTTGCGGGCCTTGGCTTCGTAGAGCGGGGAGGAGCGAATATGCCCGTCCGCGACATCGCCGTGCAGGTGAATGGGGCCAGCGGCGTGCGCTTTTTGGACAAGGACATGCTGTTGAAGCAGGTCGTCGGTGGCACCGGTCCGGTGATCGGAACACCCGTTTCGCAGTTGGATGAGGCCGGCATCGAGCACAAGCTCCAAGCGATCCCCTGCATCGCCGACGTTGAGGTATACCACGGCTTGGACGGCATCCTGCACGTGAATGCCACGCAACGCGAACCCGTATTACGCGTGATCAATGCCGACGGCAGCGGTTTCTACATCGACAAGAACGGCTTCACCATGCCCTTGAGCAGCGAGTTCACTGCGCGGGTGCCAGTATTCACCGGACAGTTGAAAGAGCCGTACTTCAACAGTGCCCCCATTAACGTAACCTACCTGCGCGACAGTTCAGGGACCGTGAGCCGCAGCAAGGCCATGTACAGGTTGTCCCAAGTGCTGGGCAAAGACCCGTTGTGGTCCTCGCTTTTCCAGCAGGTGGTAGTGGACGCGGACGGTGGCTTTGAGCTGATCCCCAGCGTGGGCATGGTGCGAGTGCGCATCGGCAACGGCGAACTGGCGAAAGAGCGCCTTGAGAAGCTCCGTGAATTCTACGCACAAGGCATCCCTCAAGCGGATTGGAGGCGCTATTCCGCCATCGACCTGCGCTTCAAGGACCAAGTGGTCTGCACCAAACGAACCCAGCCATAACAACACCCAAGGCGCGCACCGCCGCGCATTTCACATGGAGCATAACGAGGAAATAGTCGCCGGCCTGGACATCGGCACCACCAAGATCGCCTGTATCGTGGGCAAGAAGAACGAGCAGGGCAAGCTGGAGATCCTCGGCATGGGCAAAAGCCGCAGCGACGGGGTGAGCCGTGGCGTGGTGACCAATATCCAGCGCACCGTGGACAGCATCAAGGCCGCGATCCAGGAGGCTGAGGACAGCGCGGGAGTGGAGATCACCACCGTGAACGTCGGCATCGCCGGGCAGCACATCCGCAGCATGCACCACCGCGGCATGATCACCCGGCAGAGCTTGGAACAGGAGATCCGCCAGGCGGACATCGATCATTTGATCGACGACATGTACAAGCTCGCCATGGTCCCGGGTGAAGAGATCATCCACGTGCTGCCACAGGAGTACATGGTGGATGGCGAGCAGGGCATCAAAGACCCCATCGGGATGAGCGGAGTGCGTTTGGAAGCGAACTTCCACATCATCACTGGGCAGGTCACTGCGGCACGCAACATCAACAAGTGCGTTGCGCGCGCCAACTTGGACGTCACCGAACTGATCCTGGAGCCTTTGGCCAGCGCGGATGCCGTGCTGAGCGCCGAAGAGAAGGAGGCCGGCGTAGTACTCGTGGATATTGGAGGCGGCACCACGGACATCGCCATTTTCAGCGATCATATTATCCGGCACACCGCCGTGATCCCTTTCGGTGGCAACGTCATCACGGACGACATCAAAATGGGCTGCGCGATCCTGCGCGATCAGGCGGAATTGTTGAAGAGCCGTTTCGGCAGCGCGTTGGCGGCCGAGAACAAGGATAACGAAGTGGTCTGCATCCCAGGGCTGCGTGGCCGGGAGCCGAAGGAGATCAGCCTGAAGAACTTGGCGAACATCATCCAAAGCCGGATGGAGGAGATCCTGGACCACGTATATTTCGAGATCAAGAACAGCGGTCTGGAAAAGCAGCTCAGCGGCGGCATCGTACTTACCGGTGGCGGTGCCCAGTTGAAGCACCTTCGCCAGCTGACGGAATACGTCACTGGTATGAGCACGCGCATCGGTTACCCCAACGAACACCTCGCCAACAGCAAGGTGGAAGCCGTTACCAGCCCCTTGTTCGCCACGGGCGTAGGCTTGGTATTGCGGGGGTTCGACTTCTTGGAGCGCCGCCGGAGCAACCAAGTATTGGAGCTGCCCAAGGTGAAGGCACACAGCCAAAAATTCAAGGTGGGTAGCTTTTTTGATAAAGTGGTCCAAGGTGCCACTGAGATCTTTAAGGACGACGAAGCCTAGTAACGACATTTGCCCCCCCAAACGAAACGACCCCCAGCCATGAAATTCGACATGCCCTCCGAGTTATCCTCCATCATTAAAGTGATCGGAGTGGGCGGAGGCGGCGGTAACGCCGTGAATCACATGCACACCCAGGGTATCCAAGGTGTGGACTTCCTCATTTGCAACACCGACAAACAGGCGCTGGACATGAGCCCGGTGCCGGTAAAATTGCAGCTGGGCGCCACCCTTACCGAGGGTCTTGGCGCAGGCAGCATCCCCCAAAAGGGCAACGAGGCGGCCCAAGAGAACATCGAGGAGATCCGCGAGCTGTTGGGTACGCGTACCAAAATGCTGTTCGTCACCGCCGGGATGGGTGGTGGTACGGGTACGGGGGCCGCACCGGTGATCGCCCGTGTTGCACGGGAAATGGGCATCCTCACTGTGGGCATCGTGACCATGCCTTTTCAATGGGAAGGTCGCAAGCGGAAGAACCAGGCAGCGGAAGGCATCGAGGAGATGCGCCAAAGCGTGGACACACTGCTGGTGATCAACAATGATCGCCTGCGCGACCTTTACGGTAACCTCGACATGGACGAGGCCTTCGCCCACGCGGACAACGTGTTGAGCACGGCGGCCCGTGGCATTGCGGAGATCATCACCAAGAGTGGAAAGGTGAACGTGGATTTCGAGGACGTACGCACTGTGATGACCGGCAGTGGCGTTGCGATCATGGGCATGGCGGAAGCTGAAGGCGAGGATCGCGCCATCCGTGCAGCACAGGAGGCATTGGCCTCACCGTTGCTCAACGACAACGACATCAAAGGCGCCAAATACGTATTGCTCAACATGGCCTTGGGCGATCGCGCCATCTCCATGGATGAGATGAACGAGGTGACGGACCATATCCAGGATGCCGCCGGCAGCACCGCCGACGTGATCTGGGGCTATTGCACCGACGAGACACTGGGCGATAAGATCCGGGTCACCGTGATCGCGACGGGGTTCAACAAGAACGACCTCACCACCACGTTGGAACAGCGCCAGCCGGAACGCAAGGTCACCGACCTCAACGCCGAGCTGCCCACCATGATCACCATGCCCCTCACCAACCCGGTGAAGGCCAATTTGCCGAAGGCCGAAGCGCCTATGGCACCTGCGCCGGAAGAGCCCTACATCAAGACGGTGGAAGCTGTAAAGGAACAGCCACAGCCGCGCCTGCAGTTCGAGGTGGAGCCTGTCCGCATGGAGCGCCCCCGGCCCGCGGAAACGCCCAAGCCTCAGCCGGAGCAGAAAGTGACGCATGACCTGCACGAGATCACCGACTCCCTCGGATTGGAAACGGAATTGGGCCTCGGTAGTGATCCACTCGCGCCATTGGTGGACCATAGCACCCCGAACGCCACCCCTGCGGAGCATCAGGCCCGCGTGGAGCACCGCCTTAGCATGATGCGCGAAATGAGCATGCGCCTGCGCACGCCGAACGGCTTGGCCGACATGGAGCGCGAACCGGCCTACAAGCGCCGTAACGTGATGTTGGAAGAAGGTCCGCACAGTACCGACAGCAACGTAAGCCGTTACACCCTCAGCGAGGGCAGCGATGAGAATGGCCAGCGCCAAGTGGAACTGCGCCGCAACAACCCGTTCCTGCACGATAACGTGGACTGATCCGGAATGGAGCTCCAAGCCCGCATCGATGCCGACATCAAGGCCGCTATGCTGGCCCGTGAGAAGGACAAGCTCAATGTGCTCCGCGCAATCAAGAGCGCGCTTTTATTGGAGTTGACCAAGGAGGGCGGAGCTCACGCCGTAAGCGATGAGGTAGGCATGAAGATCCTGCAGAAGTTGCACAAGCAACGTACGGAGGCCGCCACCATCTACCATCAACAAGGACGCGCCGACCTGGCCGCGGAGGATGATGCACAAGCGAAGATCATCGAAGCCTACCTGCCCGCGCCGATGGCCGATGCGGAGGTGAAGGCCGTGGTGAAGGGAACATTGGCCGCGATCGGGGCCGTGTCCATGGCGGATATGGGCCGTGCCATGAAGGCCGTGAACGAAAAACTGGCGGGTAAAGCGGATGGCAGTTCAGTCGCCGCTGCGGTAAAAGCATTGCTCAGCGGGGGCTGAGCCGAGGGAGTTGGGTAGGGACGGTAGCGGCGCGCGTTGCGAAACGGGCGTCGCCGCTGTTTTCAGGACTATTCCACCTGCAGCTTGAACCCCACGCCGTGAACGTTGAGGATACGCACACGTGGATCGTGGGAGAGGTATTTGCGCAAGCGGCTGATGAACACGTCGAGGCTGCGCCCCAGGAAGTAACTATCGTCACCCCACACCATGTTGAGCACCAGTTCGCGGGGAAGGGTCTGCTCAAGATGCGCGCAGAGTAACTTCAGCACAGCGGCTTCTTTCTTGGTGAGCTTGCGTTCCTCGTTCGCGTGCTTCAGCAGCTTGTTGCGGTCGTCGAAGATGAACTCACCGATCTCGAAGGTGTCAGCATGCATAGCGGCATCGCGCTTTTGCGTGCGGCGCAGGATGGCTTCGATGCGCAGGAAGAGCTCCTCGTTGCTGAAGGGCTTGGTGATGTAGTCATCACCTCCCGCCTTGAGGCCGGCGATGCGGTCCTCGGTCGTGCTTTTGGCGGTAAGGAAAATGATGGGCACTGAGGGATCGGCTAACCGGATATCCTGTGCCAAGCTGATGCCGTCCTTCTGGGGAAGCATCACATCCAGCAGGCACAGGTCGTATTTGTTGCGGTTGAAATGGAGCAGGCCGTCCTTACCGTCGCGGCTCAGGTGCACGCCGTAGCCTTTGCGACGCAGTGAGTCCTGCACCACGAAGCCAAGATTCTCGTCGTCCTCCACCAAAAGGATCTTGGCGATCTCATCGTTCGTGGCTGTTCGTTGGGTCATATCAGTGCGGATTGGAATGGATCGGCATGTCCAAGGTAAACGTGCTTCCGGAACCGGGCTTGCTCGCCACGGAGGCCTTCCCTCCATGGGCACGGGCGATGGCGGCCACGTAATGTAGCCCTAGACCAAAGCCTTTCACGTCGTGCACGTTGCCGGTGTGTACACGGAAGAAACGCTCAAAAATGTGTTTTATGTCCTCCTGTTTGATGCCGATGCCATTATCCGTCACGGAGATGCGCAGGCGATCACCGTGAAGAGCCGTTGCAATGCGGACCAACGGTGTTCCTGGGGTGTACTTCACGGCATTGTCCACCAGGT
Organism: Flavobacteriales bacterium; assembly: GCA_016719225.1. Taxonomy (GTDB): domain Bacteria; phylum Bacteroidota; class Bacteroidia; order Flavobacteriales_F; family PHOS-HE28; genus PHOS-HE28. The sequence continues at coordinate 442,627 of JADKAN010000002.1, forward strand.
TATGCAAGGCGCTGGCCAAATGCACACGATCGCCGCTTACAGTGGCGTTGATAGCACTCAGGTCCAGTTGGAAGGAGCCCTTCCGTTCTGCCATCAGGAGTTCAAAGGAAACAACCACCTCTTTCACGAGCGCGTGCATGTCCACCGGCTCATGGCGGAGGTCCGCAGCGGTTTTGCCCAACGTGGAAAGTTGCAGCACGCGTTCCACCTGTTGGCGGAGGCGCTCATTCTCGGAATGAATGATCCGTGCATAGTTGCGGAGCCGTTCCGGTTCCTGCGCGATCCCGGGTTCGGAAAGTACTTCACTGCTAAGGGCGATGGTGCTGATGGGTGTCTTCAGCTCATGCGTCATGTTACCGATGAAATCGTTCTTCATTTCATCCAACCTTTTCTGGCGGATGATCACCCACAGGCTATAGGTGAAGAAGGCGAACATAATGAGGCTCACGATGGCGGGGTAGGCCCAAGTGATGGTGTTTTCCTGCTGTGCGGCCCAGTTACTGCTGGTGCGCTTGGGGAAGTAAACACCGAAGTAGTGCCCGTCCTTGTTGAGTTTCAACAATTTGGAATGGCGGGCGGTGTCCGCCACGGCGCTATCGTGCAGGCTCACGTAGTTGCCATAGACGATGCTATCCGTAAAGCAGTCATAAATGCCATATTCGAAGTCGTCGTTGATGTTGCGCCGTTTGAATTCCTGCTTGAGCAATGCTTCCAGTAGGTAAGGGTGAATGGTGTCGTTGATCGTTACGGCGAAGTAGTTGGGGCGTTCCTGCTTCACGGCGTCGAACAGGTCGCTGGGGTCCTTGGTGATGGAAAGGATGCGCTCGGTGACATCCGTAAGGGCAATGGTCACGCGGTCGTTGAACTGCTTGTCCAACTGTACCTGCTGTTGTTCCTGCAAGGCCACCTGTTCACGCTGCACTTGCTGGGCGTGTCGAAGCCAGCTCAATTGGATGAGCACCACCCCCACCATGCAAATGGTGGCCAAGAGGACCAGGGTGCCAAGGGTGCGTCTGCGCATAGAGCGCAATGTTAAGGCGGTGAAGGGCCAAGCCACGGCGGTTTTCACAGTTGTTCAAGACCTGCGGTGTACAGCGGGAAATAGCAGGGCATACGCTACCGTGACAATTACCGGACGGAATACCCTGATCGTGGTATGGTGTCAACATGCCTTGGTCCGGTCCTTTGCACCCAAAATGAAACACCTCCTTACCCTGTTTTCCGCAGTGCTTCTTGCGAGCGCTGTGCATGCCCAAACACCGGTCACGGTCTCCACCCAAGCGGGCAACGCCCAGCAGGTATGGTACAGCCTCCAGAATGGAGAGGTGGGCAGCGCGGCCTTGGCCGAGTGGGACCTCGCTTTTGAAATGACCGGTTTCTCCTCTTCCATCCGCGTGAACACGGCCAAAGGCTTGGTGGTATATGAGACGCCTTCAGCCATCGGGGCTTGGGATGCGGTGAATAGCGTGGATACCGCCAACTGGATCCGTGTGGACAATGCCGACACAAGCTGGTCAGTGAGTGCCTTGAACAATGGCAATAACCTGCAGGATCCCGACGGTTTCAATGTGGGCTGGGGCAATTATAACGTGGTGACCCACGTGATCACCGGCGCCAAGATCTACGTGATCGCTCTGGCTGACGGCACCACTTGGAAAAAACTGCGCATCAATTCATTGGCGAACGGTGTCTATTCGTTCACCTATGCCAACCTGGACGGAAGCGGGAATTTCGACGCTGAACTGCTGAAATCCGATTTCACCGGCAAGAATTTCGGCTACTGGTCCTTCAGCACCAACGGCACCCTGGACCGCGAGCCTTTGACCGCCGTATGGGACTTGCTTTTCACGAAGTACACCGGTTTCGTGCCCACGCCTTATCCAGTGAGCGGCGTTCTCCAGAACAAAGGTGTTACAGCATTGCAGGTGGATAATGTACCCACGGCGGACGCGGAATGGACATCCGGCCCTTTGCTCACCGAAATGAACATCATCGGATCCGATTGGAAGGCATATGATTTCGACCTGAACCAGTACACCATCGCTGCCGATCGCACCTATTTCGTGAAAGACCTGCCCGGCAATATTTGGAAGATCGTCCTTACCGCTTACGGTGGAAGCTCCACGGGCGACATGAGCTTCAACCAAGAACTCGTAAGCGCTGTGGGTATTGGCGAAAGCCGGGCACAAAAGGGCACGTTGCTGGCCTTTCCGAATCCTGTTACGAACGGACAAGCGCAGTTCATGGTCGATGTACCGGAACAGAACGGCACCTTGCGCGTGCTGAACCTGTCGGGGCAGCAGATGATGGAACAGCAATGGACCGGGCTGAACGGCTTGGTAACGAAGAGCCTTGACGTGAGCGGCTTGGCCAGGGGAATGTATATCCTGCGCTTCGACTCTCCGAATTCCGGCACCACCGGTAAGCTCATGATCGATTAGGCGGCATGCGGGAGTTCCTTTCAGTACTGTTGGCTCTCGGCATGGCCGCTTGTACCGCACCCGCGAAGGATGCGGCGCCGGCGGCCACTCCCTTGGCCTCCCCTCAGCGGATCGTATCACTGCACAGCGTGCTCACGGAGTCTGTCGCCGCCTTGGGGTCTGAAGATCGCATCGTGGGAACGGATGTAACGAGCAAATTCCCTGACACGGTAAAGGACCTGCCAAAACTGGGACACGACAAAGCGATCCGCGCGGAGGGCGTGCTCTCGCTTTCACCGGACGTTGTATTGGCGAATGTGGGCCAGCTGGATCCGACCGTTGAAGGTCAGTTACGAAAGGCCGGGGTCCGCCTGATGCTCTTTACACCCGAGAACAGCATCGCCGGGACCAAGCATTTGATCGCACAATTGGCGGATTCCATCGGGCGCCATGCCGAAGCCGGACCGGTCGCAACGCGGATCGACAGCGACCTCGCTGCGGTGGTCCCTCTCTCGCCTTCCCCGAAAGTGCTTTTCATTTATGCGCGCGGTGCGGGTACGCTCTTGGTAGCGGGCGCGGGCACACCGGTTCAAAGCATGATCACGCTGGCCGGGGGCACCAACGCGGTGACGGACTTCAGCGACTTTAAGCCGCTCACACCGGAAGCGCTGGTAGCTGCCGATCCGGACGTGGTACTCTACTTCAATACGGGTGCTGACGATCTGCAAGGAAATGATGCGTTGATGCGCGTGCCCGGCATGGCCAGTACGGGCGCAGGTCGCACGGGGGCTTTTGTTCGGTTGGACCCGGTCATTATGGCGGGTTTCGGCCCCCGGATAGGGCAAGCCATTGCGTTGTTGAACACCGACCTCGCCCGGTACGTAAAGAAATGACCACGAGGCAACGCATCATCCTCGTGGTATTGGGTGGCCTGTTGATCATCGCGGTCCTGGTCGCTTTTCAGGCCGGTGCGGTGCACATTCCACCAGGTGCCTTTATTTCCTCCATAGCCTCCAGCATGGGTCTCTCCGTAGGCGTGCACAGCGACATGCAACAGGCCGTGCTGATGGTGGTACGCCTCCCGCGCGTGTTGGTATCCCTGCTTGCGGGCGCGGCCTTGGCCACGGGAGGTACGGCCATGCAGGCGCTTTTCCGCAATCCGCTCGCGGATCCTTCCATCATCGGCATCTCATCGGGAGCGGCACTGATGGCGGCGGTGGCTATCGTGATGACGCATTGGGCCGGCGCATTCTTCGGTGGCTGGGCGGGTCAGTTCGCGTTGCCCATCGCCGCCTTCATCGGTGCAGTGGGCACCACCTTCCTCGTCTTCGGTATTGCCCGTGAAGGGCGCCGTACCAACGTGGCCGCCATGCTGTTGGCCGGCGTTGCGATCGCGGCCCTCACCGGCGCGCTCACGGGCTTGCTCACCTTCACCGCCAACGATGCGCAATTGCGCAGCATCGTTTTCTGGATGCTGGGGAGTTTGGGTGGCGCCGACCTGAACGCGGTATGGGTGCTGCTGTTGGCGGTGCCCATTCCATTGATTATCCTGCTGAGGATGCATAAACCGTTGAATGCACTGGCGCTCGGGGAGGACCAGGCCCGGCACATCGGCGTGAACGCAGAAGCGATGAAACGCACCGTTGTGCTGTGTACGGCACTGATGGTGGGTGCCACCGTGGCCCTGTGCGGCGTGATCGGCTTCGTGGGCTTGGTAGTGCCACACATGCTCCGCTTGTCCGGCGGTGCCGACAACCGTTTCCTGCTACCCGCCTCCGCATTGGGTGGCGCAGTGCTATTATGCTCGGCCGATACGCTTGCACGCACCGTGGCGGCGCCGGCGGAAGTACCCATAGGGGTGATCACCGCGCTATGTGGAGCGCCGGTATTCCTGTACCTGTTGGTGCGCCGCAAACGCAGCCTTCAATTCGCCTGAGATGCTAGCCGCCCAACAGCTCACTTGGCACACCCCGCGCGACCGCAAACGCTTGTTGCATGACGTGACGTTCGAAGTTGGACCGGGCGAATTGGTGGTGGTGCTGGGACCCAATGGAGCGGGCAAGAGCACGTTGCTGCGATTGCTCGCGGGGGATCTTCCATTACAACAGGGCGGCATCCGATGGAACGGTAAGGACATGCATGCCCACGACGCGAAGGACCTCGCCCGGAGCCGCGCCGTACTGGGCCAGCAGAATGCGATCGGCCTGGCCTTCACGGTGGAGGAGGTGGTGCGCATGGGACGCTATCCCTACTATGGCAACACACCTTCGCGCACCGATTCGGAAGCGGTGGTCCGGGCGATGTACACGGCCCATCTCGGGCCGCTCCGTTTGCGCATACTGGATACCACGAGCGGCGGTGAGCAGCAGCGAACACATATAGCACGTGCCTTTGCACAAGTGGACAACTCCGCACCCGGCCCTCGTCTGCTCCTGCTCGATGAACCGCTGAACGATCTGGACATCCGCCACCAGCATGCGCTGATGGATGCCGCCAAGAGCTTCGCAAAGGCCGGCCATTGCGTGCTTGCAGTACTGCACGACGTGAACATGGCGGCCCAATACGCGGACCGCATCCTGCTGATGAATGCCGGGCACATCACTGCTTCCGGTTTACCGGACGAAGTGCTCACCGCTCCGATACTGAGCGAGGCCTACGGACTGTCCGCACAAGTAATGCCTCATCCTTGCCATTCCTGCCCGCTGGTCTTCTTCGATGGATCGCCGAAAATGGCAGGGGCCAAGACCACTGAACCAGAAACCATAAACCCATAGGCGCGACATTCCGAGCCCTTGATCCCAATAACCATGGAAACATCGACCACCGCAGGCACAGACCTCCAACAACGCTATACAGACCTCTTGGCCTCCAACCCGAAAATGCGCATCCGCAATGCCGCCATCGAACTGGGCGTGAGCGAGGTTGAGCTGTTGGTATTACGTATCGGTGACGGAGTTACGCGGCTGCGTCCGGAATTTCGCGATCTGATGGCGGAAGTCCCCACGCTGGGCCGGGTAATGGCTCTTTCACGCAACAGCGACGCCGTGCACGAGCGGAAGGGTGAATACCTTGATCCCTCGCTCACCGGCCAGCACGTCGGCCTTTTTGTTGGAGCCGATATCGACCTCCGCATCTTCTGGGGACCTTGGAATTCCGCCTTCGCTGTGATCGAAGAGGGTAAGGATGGCCCGCGCCGCAGTTTGCAGTTCTTCGCCAAGGACGGTGAGGCCATCCACAAGGTCTACCTGCTGCCGGAAAGCAATGTCACCGCTTTTGAGGGGCTTATCGAAAAGTACAAGAGCGACGACCAGAGTCCGGTGCAAAGCGTGAAACCCTGGCCGGCCGAACCCGCCGAAAAGCCCGATGCCGGGATCGACGTGGAAAACTTCCAGACTGAATGGAAGGCCATGAAGGACACGCATGACTTCTACGGGATGACCCGGAAATACGGCGTATCCCGTGTGCAGGCTTTGCGTTTGGCGCCAAAAGGTTTCTCCACCAAGCTGGGGAACAATGCCATGCGCGAAATGGTGGGTGAAGCAGCGAAGAGCGGCTTGCCGATCATGGTCTTCATCGGCAACAAGGGCATGATCCAGATCCACACCGGCGCGGTGAAGAACATCATGGACGTTCCGGAGTGGTTCAATGTGATCGACCCGGACTTCAATATGCACGTGCGGGAAGGAGCGATCACCGAAAGTTGGGTGGTCCGCAAACCCAGCGAGGATGGCATGGTGACGGCACTGGAATGTTTTGATGTGAAGGGTACGCTGGTGGTACAGTTCTTCGGTAAGCGCAAGCCGGGCATCCCTGAGCTTCCTGAATGGGCAGCGCTCATCGCGGACTTGGAAAAACGTTTGAAGCAAGCGTGATCGCGGGAAGGCGAAGCGCAGGAAGACAGATATGATCCGCATCTCCGCCGCGTTCTTCGCTCTTGCCATTGCCTGTTCCGCCAAGGCGCAATTGGCCGTGTCCGTGCAGGATGAGAACAGCACTGGTGTGCCGTATGCCCATGTGGTGTGGCAGGTGTTGAACGCACCCACAAAGGGCGTGGTGGTCGCGGGACCGGAGGGAAAGCTCACCTTGCCCTTGGATCAGTCCGACGTGCAAGGTGGCGTGGCGTTGCGGATCGATTTCATCGGTTATGTGCCATTACTGGATACGGTCTATTCGATGGCTCCTCGCAGTTTCCGGCTGAAGCATGCGCAACTCTTCGATCTTGATGCAGTGGTGGTGACAGGCCAGTACCGGCCCACTACCGCTGACAAAGCGGTGCAACGCATGCACGTCATCGGTGCCCAGCAGATCCAGCGCATGGCCGCGCAGAACCTCGGCGACGTGCTCGGGCAGGAACTGAACATGCGCTTGACCCAGGACAATGTGTTGGGCACCTCGCTCAGCATGCGCGGGATGGGCGGTCAGAATGTGAAGATCCTCGTGGACGGTGTACCGGTGATCGGTAGGCAGGATGGCAATTTGGACCTGGCACAGATCGATCTTACGGGCATTGATCGCGTGGAAGTTCTGGAAGGTCCGCTCAGTGTGAACTACGGCACCAACGCTTTGGCGGGCACGATCAACCTGATAACGCGGAAGAACACCGGGAACAGTTCGTCCTTTAAGGCGATCGGCTATGTTGAACCCATGGGCCGGTTGAACCTTTCGGTCGCGGCGGGCCAGCATTTCGGCAAGAGTGATGTGCTCGTTTCCGCAGGCCGGAATTTCTTCGGTGGTTGGGCTCCGGGTCAGTCAGGTCTTTTCAGTTTCAAGGAACACTTGGCCGATTCCACGCGCTACCAACCATGGAAGCCGCGTGAGCAATACTTCGGTCGGCTCAACTACCGCTATGCGCTTACCGACCGGTGGACACTGAACTACAAAGGCGAGGCCATGCAGGACCGCATCATCGACCGCGGCATGCCACTTGCTCCATACGAGGAAAGGGCCTTCGACTCCGAATTCCTGACGCAGCGTTTTGACAATGCACTTTTTGCGACCGGAAAGCTCAACAAAGGCCGGCACATCGATGCGCTCATCGCGCACGATCGCTACCAGCGCACACGCAGCCTGTCGGTGCGCGATCTCACCACCTTGGAAATGCAGCCGGTGCCGGGCGAAGCCGATGACTCACGCTTCACCTTGACGAACATCCGCGGCACTTACGCCAATGCGAATGATAGCGCCAAACTCGGCTATGAACTGGGCACCGATCTCAACTTGGAGACAGCGGCAGGCGAACGCATCGCCGACAGCACGGCCCAACAGATCGGCGACTACGCCGCGTTCGCAAGCGCGCAGTGGCGGCCGGTGCAACGCCTCATCATCCGGCCGGGATTGCGCTATGCGTACAACACGCAGTACAATGCACCGATAGTGCCTTCCATCGATGCGCGGTTGCAACTCGACACCGCGTTCACCTTGCGGGCCTCGTATGCTGAAGGTTTCCGTGCCCCGTCATTGAAAGAACTTTACCTCTACTTCGTCGACGTGAACCACGATATCCACGGCAATCCGGACCTCACGGCTGAGACATCGAACAACTATTCGCTTTCGCTGAACTATCGTAAAGCGATGGAAAAGGGCGTACTGCGCGGAGAGATAGCGGGTTTCCATGATCGCGTCCACAACCTGATCACCTTAGCGGAGGAAGGTCCAACGCTGTACAGCTACATCAATGTCGGGGAATACCGCACGTTAGGCGGTAGCTTCAGCTTGGGATGGGAAGCGGGGCACTGGTCGTTGAATACGGGCACTGCGATCACCGGCCGTTACGACACCTTGGGTGTCCGCACGGGAGGCACCGTGTATGAATACACGCCGGAAGTGAACCTCAACGCAACGCGCAACTGGCGCAAGCAGGGGTGGAGCATCACCGCGTTCGCCAAATACCAGGGAGAACAACAGAACTACATCTACTTGGACGATGGAAGCCTTTCGCGCGGGCGGATCGCCTCCTACGTGATGGCGGACGCATCCGTGTCAAAGACACTTTGCAAGGAACGGCTCACTGTTTCCGTGGGTTGCAAGAACATCGGCGACATCACCGATCTCAACGCCACGCTGGGCAACGGCGGCGCACACAGCGGACCCGGAGCGGGCAGCGTCCCGTTGGCAACGGGGCGTACTTTCTTCCTCCGCATGGCACTGGATCTGAAGGGAAAAGCGAACACGACCACACCATGAGGACGAACGTCGTGATAGCAGGGCTCGCCGCAGCGTTCGTTCTCAGCGGATGCATGAAGGAAGAATTGCCCGTGCCCAAACAACTGCGGGGAGGAGCTGTGGAATGCGTGGCGCATGTGGGCACGGACTATGCGAACCAATTGTGGTTCGATCTAGGCACACATAGCGTGGTGGCGCAGAACAGCAAGATGGACTGGGACCTTGCATTCGAATGTGCACCGGATGGTTGGCAGGTGCGCTTGAATTATTCCCGGCTGATGCGCGCCCACCGGGCCGTAGGATCCGGGATAGAGCAAGCCGAGGACACCACGGGCTACGGCAATACCTGGAAGATCGACCTGCCCAACGGCAGACCGGACAGCATGGCGATCGGCGATTGGCGTGCGCAGCAACCCGTGTTCGTGCTCGACATGGGTTACAATGTGCAAGGCGTGCCGATGGGACTGCGCAAGGTGCAGATGACCAGTGTTTCAGGTACCTCGTTCGACTTTCGAACGGCTGACCTTAACGGATCGAACGTACACACCTACACCGTTCAGAAAGATCCCACACGAGCCTACACACACTTCAGCTTCAGCAGTGGAGGTACCGTTACGATCGCGCCGCCGCTCGGGGCGTATGACATGGTCTTCACACAGTACACAGAGCAGTTCTATGCACCTGATCCCTATCTCTCATACATTGTTACCGGAACGGTGAACGGATACAGCGGCGCCCGTGTGGCGCAACTTAACGGCGATTTCGCCAGTGTCACCTTGGCGGATACCATCAACCATCCGTTCAGTACGGATGAGGACATCATCGGGTACGACTGGAAGGATTACTCTTTCGACACGGGCACCTACGTCGTTTACAGCAACCAGATCTACATCGTGCAGGATCGCGAAGGCTACTTCTACAAGCTCCACTTCATTGACTACTACGACGAGCAAGGACAGCGCGGCTCACCGAAGTTCGAAGTGGTGCCGTTGTAAGCTCTCGACGCTAAGGCGCACAGGGAAGCAGCAGGCATGCGGGTTCTCGTATCGCGTGTTCAATGCCGAGGAGCTGCAATTCCAATCGAAGGTTGCCTTTACAAAAGGTGTTCTCCGCGCCTCTGCGCCTCGGCATAATTCCCTGCGTCGCTTTACTCCCCGCCGCCGTCGTCCCCGCCACTGCGGCCGGGTACAGTTCGTTCCGTTGGGCCTGTTGATCTCTTCCGGAACAGTTGCGTGTCCTGTTTCCCGAACCGCCAAGAAGCATTGATGCGGAACTCGCGTCCTCCCCAACTGCGGAAGCCTTCCTGCTGGAACGATGGCGTTTCGTACATCGAGCCCCATCCGCGTGAATCGAAGATGTTGTTCGCACTGGCGGTCATGAAAAAGCGCTTGCTGAACTGCTTGCGTAATGAAATGTCCATCGAATAGCGCTCAAGTGTATGACCTTGCGGAATGATCGATGGACCGTCGTAATCCCCGTTGACTTGTAGCGTGAAGTCCTTCGGCAATTTCTGGGAAAGATTCGCTTTGCCATCGAAACTCACACCGGTGTTCAGATAGTCCGTACCGCCTTGGGAAAGGCCGATCTGTGTCCACTGCACATTGCCGTTCAACGTTACCTCCGAACCTTTCCATAAAGTAAGCTTCACGGTGTTCTCCCAGCCGAAGCCTTGGTTCTGTTCCCCGTTCACGAACGTGGTCACCAGGATGTTGGGGTCGCTCGCCAAAGGCGAGGTATAGCTGGTGATCACGTCGGTGGTGAAGCGCCCGTAGACCGAGGAGAGCCAGTTACCCTTTTCCCCGAAAGGCAGCAAGTGGTTCACTTCTGCGATGGTGCTCAGTTCAGGACGCAGGACGGGGTTCCCGATGCGATAACTGCGCGCATCCGTACTCATGATGAAGGGCATCAGCTGGTAAAAGTTGGGCCTGTCCACCTTGCGCGAAACGTTCACTTGAAGTTCGCGCTGCAGTGCTCCATCTTCCGCATCCCACTTCCGGCTCAGGTACACAGCGGGGAACAGGATCCGCCCGATGTCCTTCGTGCCGTCCGGATACCGGTAACTGAAATCGATATTCTTGTCGGCGCGCTTTGCATCCATCATGTTCTGCTCCACGCGCAAGCCGCTCTGCATGCTCCAGTGGCTGGAAAGCTTGGTGCTCCAATTCACATATCCAGCGTTCACCCAAGTGTCGATGTTGAAGGCATTGCTCAATCCGGTATCGCGAACGGCGCTAGAAAGCGTATCGTTCCCGTAGGTGACATCCATGTTCGAACTGCTTTGATCGTAGTTCGATTTGAAGCCCCATTCCAGTTTGCGGCCGTCCGCATAGGGGTCGGCAACATCCAACTGCCATGTCCACTCTTGGTCATCCCCTTTGGAATCGCGGTTCTGGAAACTAGTGCCGGGCAAAATACCGTCACCGCCTTGGTTGAACTGTTGCGTCCGTGCGGGAGAGGTGCGGTCGCCAAGATTGAAGGTGAGGTCCGTGCTCCATTCCTTGCCGGGCTTCGTGGTGGTACGTTTGAACCCGGCCCGGGAGGTGAGATTCGTGTACCTCCCATCACTGGTATTATGCTGCGTTCCGCTACCGATCACGTTGCTCGCGGCGTCCGTGCTGGTGTAGGTCTGGTCCTCCAAGCTCGTGCGTGTGCCGATGTTCACGCTTTGCGAAAGACTGATGGTATTGCGGTTGCTCAGTTGGTAGTCCCAGCCCAAGCGCGCGTTCTGTCGCAGGTGATCATTGCTTCCCGTGGCGTTCTGGCGGAAATAGCCCGTAGGCAGACCGTCGGCCAGGTCTGTGCGGTAATTGTAGCTGGTGCCCGGCGGCGCACCGTGCCCGAAGCCGAGGCTGAGGTTGAAGTTGCTCTTTCCTTGGCGCATCATCAGGCTCCCGTTCGCGTTGTACCGCTGGTTGGTTCCTACTCCGAGCTGCACCTGTCCGTTATAACCGGGCTTGGTATCCTTCTTCAGCACCACGTTCACAATACCGCCGGTGGAGCTGGCATCAAAGATCACGCTGGGGTTGGTGATCACTTCCACCCGTTCGATATCGCTCGCTGGGATCTGGTCCAGGGTCATCGTGGTGGGCCTGCCATCCACGAAGACGGTGGGGCTTTTTCCACGCATGGCAACGTTCCCTTCCGCATCCACGCTAAGGCCGGGTATGTTTTTCATCACGTCCGTGGCATCGCCCCCGGCCACGCTGATATCCTTCTCCACATTGTACACGCGGCGATCCACTTGCAGCACCTGCGTAGCGCGTTCCTTGGTGATCTCCGCGGCTTTTAGCACCAAGGCGTCCGCCTCCATGCGCAGGTTCCCAAGATCCTGTTCAGGCATGCCCATGGAAAGCGTGAAGTCCTTCTCCAACGTGGCGTAGCCCATGCCCGCTATTTTGAGGTGCAGCTTCCGTAGCGGCAGCTTGGGAATGTCGAACTCACCGTTCTCCTGCACTAAAGCGCCACCGACCACGCTGTCTCCGAGAAGTACGCTGGCGGTGGCGAAGGCAACAGGCTTCTTATCCGCGTCCAACACTCGGCCATATGCCCGACCTATCGCCATGCCGTTACCGGAGGGGCGCTGCGCGAATGCGGATAACGATGAAACCGATAAAAAGAGCAGTACGATGCGGAGATCCATGAGGAGTGCAAAGGTACCGGGTGACGTCAGGGTACTTTCTGAAGAAATTCAAATAGGAGGCAAGTGAACGGCACGCCTCTCAACAAAAGGAAAGCCCCCTGATCGCTCAGGGGGCTTTCAAACGAAGAATGTTCTGCTCTTAATACTCGTCGCGACGGTATCCGCCACGATCTCCACGGTCACCACCGCGGTCGTTACCACCGCGATCATTGCCACCACGGTATCCCCCGCGATCGCCACCACCTCCACCGCTGCCGCCACGGTATCCTCCGCCGCCGCCGCCATTTCCGCCGCGGAAGCCGCCACGGTCACCTGCGCCCTCAGTGCGGGGGCGGGCTTCGTTCACAACGAGGTCACGGCCATGGAAAGCCTTCCCGTTGGTACCTTCGATAGCGGCACGTCCGCCGTCGTCGTCGGCCATTTCCACAAAACCGAAGCCACGGCTCCTGTTAGTGGCCTTGTCCATGATGATCTTGGCCGAGGTCACTTCGCCGAAAGCCGCAAAAAGCTCTTGGAGGTCCTGGTCTTGTGCGGAGTACGCAATGTTGGCGACGTAAATGTTCATGAGGTCTACTACTGAGTGAGTGTTTTGAGGTTTAAGCCTGCCTCCGGTGGATTCTCGCCAAAGAACCCCTCGGGCCAAAGCGGGGCGAAATTAGCAGGATTCAGTGATCGGTCAAGCATTCCTGAAAATTTTCCATGGGTCAGGACGCTTGTCAGGAACGTCGCGACACCCGCTAACGTACCTTTGTCCTCCCTTTTTTAAGGAGCATTCCTATATGACCCAGACCACTTTCGCCAAGACGCCTCCTGTCTTTTTTCAACGTTTACGGGAAGTAACCGAAGCCTACTTCAAGGAGAATAACCTGCGCAAGACCGGGGACGCACGCCTTTACTGGAAGACCGCCATTCTGCTCACAGCCCTGGTGGGTCTTTACGTGCTACTTGTCTTTTTCACGCCTGCATCCGTTTGGATCTCCCTTTCGCTGTGTGCGTTATTGGGCTTGGTCGTGGCCAGCGTGGGCTTCAATGTGATGCACGATGGTGCACACGGAAGCTACAGCCGCCGGAAATGGGTGAACGAAGTGATGGGCCATTCCTTGAACCTGTTGGGTGGCAGCGTCCATTTCTGGAAGCTGAAGCACAACGTGAACCACCACACCTTCACCAACGTCGAGGGTATGGACGACGACATCGACATCAAGCCTTGGGTGCGTGTCCACGAAGGGCAACCGCGATACTGGTTCCACCGCTTCCAGCATATCTATGGATTGTTCCTCTATGGGCTCACCTATTTGTTCTGGATCAGCTACAACGACCTGAAGAAGTACATCACCGGTAAGATCGCGGACAATACCCGCATGAAACCGATGGACCTGAAGGAGCATATCATTTTCTGGGTCACCAAGGTGTTCTACGTGTCCGTTTTCCTGGTGGTGCCGATGTTTTTCGCAGGAGTGGTTCCCACACTGGTGGGCTACGGGGTGATGGTGTTCGTAACGGGCGTCTTCATCGCCGTGGTGTTCCAGTTGGCCCACGTCGTGGAACACGCTGAGTTCGTGGATCCGGTTATGGACGGCTCGAACATCGAGAGCGAATGGGCCATCCACCAGGTTGCCACCACCGCCAACTTCGCCACGCGTAACAAGATGTGGAATTGGCTGTTCGGCGGATTGAATTTCCAAGTGGAACACCATCTCTTCCCGAAGATCAGCCACGTGCACTACCCCGAGTTGAACAAGCGCCTGAAGCAGGTATGTGCTGAATTCAACATCAACTACCGCGAGTTCCCCACATTCCGCAGTGCGCTGTGGTCACACTTGGTATACCTCCGGCAGGTAGGTATGGCCTGAGGAACGGTTTAGGACGAATAGCGGCCGTTTTTGACGGGGACGGCTTGATCAGTGGATCAACCGGAACGCTGAGGTAGTACCAGTGGCGGTTGTTACGACGAGGATGTAAGTTCCGGGAACCAAGTCGTTCGGCAGGTCGATCCGGTGATGATCTCCTTTCCCTTGGAAAGACCCGGCTTGAAGAATGGTTCGCCCCAGCGGATCCATTAGCTTCACCAGCAGTGGTGATCCCGTTAACGTGTGGAACGTGATGGCGGTGGCAAAAGGATTTGGATAAGGGGCTTCGATATCCGCTGTTCCCAACTGTGCTACTGCAGAGGGAAGGCAATTACTGGAACCGGGTAGGTTGGCATCCATCCACGCCCAACGCGCGTCCATGAAATCCTTCAGCTCCTGTACTTCGCCCGCATAGGTTGCGGGCACAGGGACCGGGTTGGCCCAAACGGGCACGCCCAGTATGGGCCACACGGTGAAGTTCCGTTGCTGTGCACCGTCCAAGAGATCAGCTACCGAATCACAATAAGCTGAAACATAGTCGGGTGAAAGCACACTGTCACGCAGTTCGTTCCACCGGCAACGCACGGCGTCAACAAAAGCGCTGTCCTGCATCAACCTCCGCCACCAGAACGGGACTTGCACGGGTTGTTCCGGGCACACATCGCCGAACGCATAGGCCCAACCCCATGTAGAGTCGCCGAAGCAGTAATTGGCATTTCCCCATGCGATATCGTAATCCCATGCGGGCCCGTCGTGCAACTTGCCACCGTTGCTGTCCTTGTCCTTGTAGAGAAAACTGCTGAGCCGATAGCCGTCCACGTTCCGGCTCAATTCATTGATCAGGAACATGTCCACGAACGAAGCCTCCTCAGCGTAAGCGCGCCAGCCGGTCATGGGATCCGCGAAACCCGGGCCGGCCAAAGCGGTCTCAAAACTGTCCACATAAGCTTGGATGTAGGCTTTCTGCTCTGGGACCAGGTCTTCTGGCTTTGGGTAACGGTACTCGAAATAGGTCTGCTGTCCATCCGCGCTCACTGCAGGAGCGTATGGGGAAACGAAGCCATTGTCCATTCCATCGAACCAGTCCACGCGTAGGATGTAGCCGCCGGTAAGGTCATCGCCAGCGATCTCGTCGGGGTTCAATTTGGCGATGTCCACGCGGTCGCCGTCCCTTTTGATCTCCTCCACCAAAGCATAAACTCCCAGGTATTCACCGTTCAGCACTACTTCCACATCGCGTTGGCGGGGCGCATAGTTCCCCATGGCGCGGGCCAAGTGATAGGTGAGCGTATTGTTCATCAGCGACTTGTCGAAATAGTTGGCCAAGAGTATCCAGTCACTTTCAGCGGGCATCCCGAGTATGGATGCATCGAGGTCTTCGCCAAAGATGTCTCGCAATTCCACGCTGTACGATTTCTTTGGAGAGAGGTAGTTGGACGAATTGCCGCGTACACGGATGCCGATGACCCCATCGTAGTTGTTGAACGGATCACCAGGATGGTTCAGCGCGCCCACACCGTTATCCACGATTCCCATGGAAGCTGTGATCTTTTCATCCTCCGGAATGCTGGTGCCGTCGGTATTGATCAGCACGATGGGCAGGTCTGAGGAGACAAAGCTGAATGGAATTGCGGGTTGGTCGCCGAAGGTGAGCGCCCAAGCGATCACTGTGCCGCTGTTCACACCGGGTATCGTGTCCAGCACACTTAAGCGCCATTCGCCGTTGCCGTCCTGCCCATTATTTATAGTGCCCAGGTCCTGCTGTGGCTTATAGGTGCCGGAAAATGGTGGAATGCCTTGGGTGATCGGCAAAACCGCATCCTGTCTGAAGCATGTGTTCGCGTAGCTGTTGTTCGGGCCGCCTTGTGCTGCCGCCAGCAGCACAGTGGTCCCGTCCGGAGCGACCAATGCGATCTTCAGTTCACCAATCCATTCATGCTGGATCGTAAAGCAAACCTGTTCCAGTCCGAGATCCAGGGCGTTCAAGGGCGTGGTAAGCCCCATGATCTCCAATGGTATTTCCAGCGTGTCACCATTGTCCGGAATAGGGGCACTGTTGCCATCGAAGATCTGCGCCGAAACGGCTCCGGTAACACAGCACAAGGTGATCGAAGCAAAGCTCAAGCCAAGGAAGGAAGTGGCCATTCAATAGGGGATACCGTAAAGATAGCGGCTTGCCATAGGGATGGCAGCGATCCGGATGGTTCCCCGCTATTCCACCACCACTGGCATGTCCTTGGGATACTTCACCGAATAGGCGAAGCCGACCTTCTTCGTTTCCTTGGGTGCCAAGGTGAGCTTCCACGAGAGCATGCCGGACCCTTCATTGACCTCGGCACCGCCTTTTTCCTCCAGCTTCACTTCAATTTCGCTGCGCGGGCTTAAAGGATATTGGTCGTGTATCTCCAATTCCACTGGCACGACTTTGGTATTGCGCACGGTGACGTCCCAACCAACGGAGAGCGTGCGTTTGCTGCCGATCACGGCCTTCTCATTGGTCACTTTGCGCTTTACCCGTTCCACGGTAACGCCTTTATCGCGGCCAAGGGAAATATCCAAGGTGTCCTGCGGCTGGTCCAGGTCCAAGAAGCTCTTGCCTACATAGGTGCCTTCGAAGAAGATATTGGCTTCACCAGGTAAAAGGTCCAGGTCCTCCCAGCCGGTGGTGCGGGCATAGAGGAATGCATCGCGGTCCAGTTTAGGCGTGCAGTAGTGTTTATAGGTGGCAGGAATAGTATGGTTGTTCACGCTCACGCTGTGTGCCACGCCATCGGCCGGAATGCTGAACGGCATGTCGATGCTGAATTCCATCGTGGTAGCGCGCTGGAGCACTGTATTGGGCACTTGTGTGATGGCCTGTATGGAAATGTCGCTCTCCTCCATGCTCTTCGCCATAGGGGCTCCGGCGGCTACCCGGCCCATACTCTGTACACGGTTATCGTAGCGATACGGCTGTGCCAATGTCCACGGATAGAGCTGGGGCATTACACCGCCCAGAGTAGGGTTTCCGCTGCTGAGCGCCAGTGCGATCTTGTTCCAATCCTCTCCGGTATTGTTCACCACCTGCGCCTTCATGGCCAGTTCAATGGGCTTCCCGGTGCCAGTGGCGCGCAGGTCGTAGGCGGGTGTCCAAGATGCATTGCCAACGAAATAACCAATAGTGAATGTGGCTGCGATGCCTGCGTCAGCTTCCAATTCCAGCACCACCTCGCTGGTGGGGCGTGGTGCCATGCTTTGCTTCTGTTGGAGTTGTTGCCGCAGCTTCGAAAGCTCCTCGGCCAAGGTGCCAAGCTTTTCCGCCTGGGCCAATTGCCCGGCCTTCACCGCTTTCAAGCGTTCACGTACATAATCATTCACTGCTTGGAGCTGGTTGGCCGCCACACCGCTTTGTTGCCCGGCGATCGCGGTGTTCTTCAGCAGTAACTGCTCTTCTTGGTCCCACACCCCTTTGGCATTGTTCTCGGTATTGTAGTCGTGCTCCTTTGCTTTTATGCGGGCCTGCAATTCCTCTACCTCAGCCTTGTTCGGGCTTTCCGTGAGGTAGTTGATGCGGTGCGCCACGGAGAGAATGCTGAATGCACCCTTTCCGGAGACCTGGATGCTTTGCGGGTCCATGTCTTGCGAGAGTCCGGTGAAGACCAATGTGCTGTTGCCGGCGGTCACTGAGGCTTTCGCAGTACGCTCCACCTGCGCGCCATTAAGGAAGACCTTGGCCGTTGAGATAGTGCTGGCCACGGGCTTTTCACCTTGGGCAAAGCCGGTTGTAGCAAGCAAGGCCAAGAATGGAAGGAAAAGGATGCGTCCGGTTCTCATGGTAGTGGAATTGTGCGAAACTAGCCGCTTAATGATCGTGTTTCACTGCGGTACACGCGATGCGGCCGGAAGTTCAATGCCGCAACCGGCCGCATAGAATTCATGGTCCACATTAATGTATGGGTACCACGCTGTTCCTTGACCGTGGTTAGTCAAATAGGACTGGACTTGTCGCCGCGGATCCTTTCGCGATGTGTTCCGGTGATTCCAAGGGCGGGGATCCTATGAACAGAAAAGCCCGCCCCGGGATCCGGAGCGGGCTTTTCATTGGTCGTTTCAGGCAACCGCTGCTTAGTGCTTCACAAAGGGAATGTTCCGCGCACCCTTTTCGCTCGTCATTCGCAACAGATAGGTGCCAACGGCCAGCCCGCTGATGTCCCAATT
This sequence comes from Flavobacteriales bacterium, assembly GCA_016719225.1. Classification (GTDB taxonomy): domain Bacteria; phylum Bacteroidota; class Bacteroidia; order Flavobacteriales_F; family PHOS-HE28; genus PHOS-HE28. The sequence continues at coordinate 460,896 of JADKAN010000002.1, forward strand.
GCGCCAAGTGCTGCCTTGCACGCTCCAGTCCTCCAGATCCATTATTCGCTGACCGGCAAGGTTGAGCACTTCCATGTGCAACATGCGTTGGCCGTCACTGCTCAGGCGCAGGCCCAGCTGGTCGGTGGCCGGATTAGGGAAAAGCAGCACGTTCGAAACACCTGGCATTTCTTCTATGCCGATGAAAAAGGAGTATTCAGTGGTGATCGGTACGCTCCATGTGCCGTTCATGCTGCTGAAGCGGACGGTAAAGAGATGATCTCCCGGCGTGGTGTTCATCGGTAGGTCGGCGATAAGGTCCACCACCGCATTGGGGCCGATGGCATTGGTCACCCGGTCTTCAATAGCATCGTCGATCCAGTACTCGTAGCCATTCACCGCACCGGTGCCGCGCACAAAGGCCTGCGTCTTCGGCACGCTGTAGCCACCATCAGTTTCTTTGAACTGAAAGGTCACCCAGTTGAAGTTCCTGGTCAGGTTGCCCATGGCAAGGTCGTTGGCCAAGTTCAATGTTGCCGTTGCTGTTACCGCGGCAGTGACCAGCGTGGTGGGGTCATCGTTCAGCCAGTACCGATATCCGTTGACCAGTCCGTTGGTGCGCACGAAAATATTTGTGCGCGGAACCGACCAATTGCCATCACTGTCGCGCACCTGCATGGAGATCCGGTGGTAGCCCGGTGCCATGCTACCAGTAGGGAGCATGGTGTTCAGGACCAGTTCGTCCGAGGCGACCACGGTGGTCGAGATTCCACTGGCAACGTTATCATCAAACCAGTATCTGTACTTGTTGATCTGCTGTGCGCTTGCCAGTCCTGTGGAGAGCAGCAACGCGCTCATGAGCAAGGTTCTCATGGTTCAGTGTTGTTGTGCGGCCACGCGCAGGTTCACGGGCAGTTCGCCATTGCTATTGGTGGCGGGGGCAACGACAGCTTGCTTGTAATGAGGATTGAAGGGGATTGCTCCGACCTTGTAAGGCGAGGACGTACCGTAAATACCCACATCATTGCCGTCGTTACCATAGCTGATACCAGGGCTGCCGGGTGCCATGTGCAGGTCGTCGGAGTATTGGTACAGGTCATCTGTTTCCGCAACAAAGAAGGTGGACGCATCCTGACCCAATACACTGTTGGTGATGGTTGCAACGCCGGTGTAGAACCAGTTGGTCGTGGCGGCGGACACCACATTGCTGATATTGCCGCCGGTGCAATCCAAGCAGAGGTAGTTTGGAGCGGTGCTGATACAATTGCGCACCGTGGCGAATTGGCAGTTGCCTAACAGGGCGTCCAGGAACACGCAATTCTCCACCAAAAGGCTGCCACCGTTGAATTCATTGATCGCGTATACCCCGATATCATGGGCATCCACGATGCACCGGGTGAACACCGCGCCGCGTTTGTTCCCTTCCACCTTACAACTGATATGGCATTCATCGAACGTGGTCATAAGTCCGGGCATGGACGTGCCATACGCGTTGAAAGCCAAGGAGACGCGGCCCTTGCTGAACCGGCAACGCTGGAACAGGATGTCGGTGACCTGGTCATCATCGCTGCTCGTTCCGTAGGAGATCAATGGAAAGTAGCCGGTAGGTGAATTGGCGAAGTAAATGCCTGTGAAAGTGCTTCCCGAGGCCTCATTAGTGATGCTCAATTGGGCAGTGGAACCCTGCGTTACAAAAGACGTGGTACCGGTGGCCTGGGTGCTGTCCGGATGGATGCCCGCCCCGATAAAGTGCAGGGGCTTGTCCAATATGAGCCCGACTTCGATCGAAAAGGTGCCACCGCTGCAATAGAGCACATCGTTGGCTTGGGCACCCGCAATTGCACCTGCAAGGTCTGTGAATACCTGTGGAGCCCCGCTGCCCTGTACCACAATGCGTGGTAGTTCTGCGTTGGCGGTTGCGGCAAGTAGGCCGATAGAGAACAAGAGTGGAAGAGATCTCATGGAAGGTGTTTTAGTTGTATCCTGCCCATACATCGGCAAGCAACTGAAAAGGTGAACGATCGGGCTGTTCTTAATTCGTCGCCCCGATGTTCCTCGACCATGCGCTACTTCACCCAGCCCACCCTGCGCTGGAACAGCTGCACTATTCAGACCCCCAATGCACCTGCACCCCGCCGCTCACCCAGCGGCCAGGCAATTGCACGTTACCGCGGTCCACTTGGTCAGCGTCCAGCAGGTTGTATGCGCTCGCGAACAGGGTTATCCTGCCGAAGTCGTAGTCCACCCGCAGGTCCACGCGCAACGGGTCTGGATAGGCCATCGCCAAGCCTGTTTCTGCTTGTACGTAGGAGCCCATACGCTTACGCCACGAAAGGTTGACCTGTGCGCGGAGGTTCTTGTAGATCCGTTGCTGCCACCATGCAACGGCATTGTGCGTGAGGTGGTCCAGCACGTACAGCGAACGGAAGTCGAATGTGTTCTGGTCCGCCCATTGATAGGCATACATAGCGCCGCCACGGCCTTTTCCGCAGGCGAAGGTGGCTTCTGCCTCAATCCCGTTCAAGTCCACTTCGGTAAGGTTCGCCGCTTGCGTAATGGTGGAGCCGGGAAGTACCACCCAATCAATAAGGTCCCGTCCCTGTCGCCGCCAAAGACTGATCTTTACAGGAATAGTCCCCAACTGCATGCGCTGGCCCAGTTCTACTTGGTCGGCATGTTCGGGACGCAGGTCCAAGCTGCCCACAGCGCCGCCACGGTTGTAGTACAGGTCGGTCCATGTTGGAAAGCGGAATGCGCGGCCCACGGAGAAGTACGTGCTTTGCCCAGATTTCCAGCGGTAAACTGCATCCACGCCGGGTGCCCATTCGGGTGTGAAAGCGGAGTTGATGTTTAGCAATGCGCCTCCGTCCAAGGTCCACCGACCGTGCTCGTAACGATGGTCAAGCGTCAACGCCACATTCCGCCGCTCGTCCGCGCGGGTGAATGGATCGCGCTCTCCCGGTGCGAAGAGTGGTTCCGCCATGGGCTCGCCCAACACGTTGCTGTAGATGTGCTCCAAGCGCGCATGTAAGTCGACCGCCGTGACGCCTGCTTTCCAATGGCGCTTTAGCTGTGCCTGCGCACCGGCCACATCGGTGCGGTGCCGGTTGTGGAAGGTGTAGAAAGCAGTGGGCCCGAAGCGCGCCGTATCAGCGTCGCCCCTGATAAAATATCCATTTTCAAAGCGGTAGTGGTCATCGCTTTCCCTGAAGAGTTCGAACAGGTCCGCATGCCGGCGGCCATATCCGCGCACGCTCCAGTCCCAATTGCCGCCGGTTTTCCGAAGGTCCGCACTGGCGTACAGCGTTCCGGTGATCTCCTGTTGGTCGGGATATAAGGAAGAGTAAAAATCCTGCGCACCGAACCGCTTGTGCAAATAGCCTGCTTGCACCCGGAGTACAGGTGCGCCGAAAGCATGCCGTAGCTCGAACTGTGCTCCTTCCTGGCCGTAGTCGCTGTTCTTTACCTGACCAGCGCTGCTGCCGTACATGGCAGCGACCCGCAGACCTGTCTTGCCGAGGAGCACGTCCTGCATCACCCGCGCGTTGATCATTTCAAAGTCCCCGGCTTCGAGTGTGAAGATGCCACGGGTCTGGGTCGGCGGGCGGGTGATCAAATTCACCGCGCCACTGAACGCTCCGGCTCCGAAGGTCCGCGAGGCTCCGCCATAGAGAACTTCCACGCGTTCCGTGGCATCCACGGCGATCGGCAGGTCCATCAGGTGATGTCCTGTTTGCGGATCGGCCATGGGGGTGCCGTCCACCAGGACCAACGCTTGGTCGTAGGTGCCTCCGCGGATGCTGAGGTCGGTCTGCACATCGAAAGGTCCCCGCTGGCGAACATCCACCAAGGTGGCCATGCGTAGTATCTCACTTAGTTCGGGTCTTGCAATACCGTGTAACGCGGCACTGTCCAATACCTGCAGGTGCCGCCCGATGCGTGGCAACGGGCTAGCGATCGGTGTGGCGGTAACGGTGACCGGCTGCAGTGTGGTGGTGTCCTGCTGCGCGGATACGGCGGAGGAAAGTAGAAGGAGCGCGAATAAAGGAATGCGGGGAATTGGTGGCTTAGGCATGCAGGCGGCAAAGTAAGCACCGGAGGGGCTTCCAGAAGCGCTTATACCAAGCCGTCCTTTATCGCGCGGCTCACGGCTTCGGTATTGCTGGCCACGTGCAGTTTTTCGTAGATGTGGCGGATGTGGCTCCCCACGGTATGGTGGCTGATCTGCAGGTCGTCCGCGATCATCTTGTAGCTGCGGCCCTTCACCAGCAGGGTCAGGACGTCTTTTTCACGGTCGCTCAGGCCGGGGTCGGTAGAGGCTTGGGTGTGTTTGTCCGGTCTGCGGAAATGGTCCAGGACTTTGGCGGCAATGGCAGGCGTCATGGCCGACCCACCGGCATGAACGTCGCGGATGGCTTTCACCATGTCCTCCGTTCCGGCGGTCTTCAGGATGTACCCGCTGGCGCCTGCGCGGATCGCATCGAAGACCTTGGCTTCATCGTCGAAAACGGTCTGCATCAGGATCCGTGCTGTGGGATAACGTGCCTTAATGAGGCGAACGCCCTCGATCCCGTCCATGCCCGGCATCTGGATGTCCATTACGATAACATCGGGTTGGGCAGCGGAAATGTCCCGCATCACTTGGCTCAGGTCCGGATGCACCGCCACGCACACCATGTCCTCCTGTACGTCCACGAGCATGCGGAACATCTCCCGCAGGTCCTTATTGTCGTCGAAAGCGATGACGCGGATTGCAGACATGGGAGGAATGTACGTCGATCAGCGCTTTATGAAGGGCATGCATTTCACACCGTTCCTGCCGATCACTCGCAGTTGATAGACGCCCGGCGCGAAGTTGGATACATCGATGGCCCGGAAGGCCGATGCCGATATGGTCACGCGCTCAAGGCTCCGAACGCTGCGACCCGAGGCATCGATCACATCGTAGGTGAGGTCCACAGCGGTGCGCGCATCGAACCGCAGTTGCAACTGATCATCCGCAGGATCCGGCATCAGGACCACGTGTTCCAGACCCGGGATCTCAGCGATACCGACCGTCACATCGAAGGCTTGTGTAAGAGGCACGCTCCAATTGCCGATGGCATCGGTGCTGCGTAAGGTGATGGTATGTGGACCATCGCCAAGCAATGAAGCGTCGATCAGCGTGGTCACATTCAATACCTGTGTGGCGCTAACGCTCACGGTTTGCAAGGTGCTCACGTCATCGTCGAACCAGTATTCACGTGCTATCAGGTCCGCGGCGGTGAGCACGAAAGTGCGGGTGACAGGCGCGCCCCAATGTTCGTAGTTGTCCTTGAACTGTAGGGTGGCGAGGTGATAGCCTTTACCGAGCATTGAAGCATCGATGTTCGCGTTGAGTGTGAGGTCCTGCACAACGGGAACGGCGACCGTGGTAGCTCCGGTGGCAATGTCATCGAACCAGTAACGGTAACTGTTGATGGTCTGGGATCGGGAGACCAGCGGCGCGATGAGCACGAGTGCGAACAACGCGCGCCAGAGGTGTTTGAAGTTGCGCATGCTTCAATGCGATTGAGCGGCAACCTTGAAACTGACCGGCAATTGAAGAGCCCCGTTGGTGGCGGTGCCGATGTTCGCGAGCTGATAGTGCGGCGCGTAAGGCACCGCGCCCGGCTTGTAGGGCGAACTGCTGCCGTAAAGGCCCACATCGGTGCCATCGGTCGCCGCGTTATGCCCGGGGCTTCCAGAGGCCAGATGCATATCGTCAGTGAACTGGTAAGAGCCATCCGTTTCATTTACGAAGATCGAGTTCACTGTAAGACTGAACACATTGCCGGATCCGGTGCTGCCGGGAGGCATTTCGCTGGCAACGAAAAGGCAGTTATTGAAGTTGGAGGCTACACCGTAGAACGTGCCATAAAAAACGCAATCCTCGAACGTGCCTCCCGTCACGTAGTTGAGACCTCCGGTAGCGATGCACACGCAATGTTGCATGGTCAGGGGGCTGTTACTGCCGAAGTTGTACGGCGAGTAGGTGCCGCTGAAGATGCAGCGCGTAAGGACAGCGGTACCTTCGGTCGGTGCCGAGTTGATGAAGATGCACTCGTCGAAGGTGGTGGATGACATGGCCGTTGTGCTTTCATAACTGAGCGTAAGGCCGGCCACGAAGGAGCAACGTTGGAAGATGATGCCGGTCGGGTCGTCATCATCGCCGCTGGTGCCGTACTGGAACGGCGAACTGGCACCGCCGAACGCGATACCTGTAAAGCTGCTGCCCGAGGCGGCGGTGGTCACGGTATATCGCACAGGTATACCGCTCCAGATCATCTGGATAGAAGTAACCCCGGTGATACCTGTGCTATCCGGGTGCATGCCCGCCCCCACGAAATGCAAGGGCTTGTCGAAGACAAGGTTGTCCGGAGCGTTGAAGGTCCCACCACTCAGGTAGATGTAGTCGTTCGATTGTGCTGCGTTGATGGCGGCGCTGGGTTCCGTGAAGACCTGCGGTGCACCATTGCCTTGCACAACGATCCGTGGAAGCTGTGCCGTTGTGGCGATCGCGATGGTTCCAAGGACCAATGAGGCAATGAGCTTTTTCATGCTGGCTGTATCTGGGTGCAAAGCAACAGGGGGCGCACACGCGCATCAATCGCGAATTCTCGTGAGGTGCAGGATCACAGAGTGCGATGGTGGACGCCCATTTCATTGGGTCAGTGCACATATGTCGTGGGCATTCAGTCCCTCAAACGGGCAAGATCCAATTGGACGGCGACTTCGGTCCCGGAACCGGGTGCGCTTAGAAGGTGAAGCACAGTGCCAAGCGTGGTCGCACGTCGTTGCATGCTTCCCAACCCGTGTCCATCGGGATGCAATGCCACGTCAAAACCCATACCATCGTCCTTCACCATAAGTGATAATCTGCTGTGGGCATAGGACAGATCGATCACCACGCTCTGCGCCTCAGCGTACTTGCTCGCGTTATGCACTGCTTCTTTGTAGATCAACAGCAGTTCTTTACGGGCGTTCATCGGCAATTTCAATTCCTCGACGCCACCGATCACCCTGAACGAAACCTCCACTCCTTTACTTTCCAGTAGCTCGTTGGCGATGCGGCGCATCCGTTTTACCAAGGCCTCACCTTGGTCGTTCTTCGGATCGATGGCCCACACGATATCGCTCATGCTACGCAGACTTTTACTACTGGTCTCACCGATGCGCGACAACAGTGCCTGCATACGTTGGTCCTCGCCGTTACCAAGTTGTTTGGCGAGCTGCGAGCCGATGGTGATGGCACTGAGGGAGGAGCCCACTTCGTCGTGCAGGTCACTTGCGATACGGTTCCGCACGAGCTGCAACTTCAGCTTTTGGTGGTAATTGTAGCGGGATGCGGCATAAGCGATCGCTCCCGCAAGTGCTGTAAGTGCCAAATAGAACCACCATCTCTGCCACAGCGGCGCAGCCTTATCCACGATGGCCACTTCCACCGCTGGGCTCACCAAGCCGTTGGCTGATACCGTGCGCGCCAGGATCCGGTACTTTCCGGAAGGCAAGCTGGCGAAAACGATGCTGCCGCTTACATCGGTGAAGCGGGGTGCACTGTTCACGCCTTCGAGCTCCAACGTGTAGCGCAACGGCGACAATGGCACTAGTTCCAAGGCGCTCACCGATACCTGCAGCATGCCAGCCTGTGAACCCAAGTGCAGCACACCGCCGATCAGCTGCGAAAGAACGGTGGAATCGGCAAGGTCCAATGCGGTGAGGTAGGGCAGTGGAGGTGCCGCTGGGCTCTTTACCTTTTCGGGATCGAAGAGCTGCAAGGATCCGTTGGCGGTGAACGCGATGCGACCATCGCCCAAGGTGCGGGTGCATGCAGGCGTGGCCGGGATGCCGGAGTTACCCTGCAGTGGGACCAGCGTCCACGTTGCGGAGGCCGTATCCAGGACGGCAAAGCAGCCCCGAGCGGCACACCAAAGCCTGCCGATCCGGTCCAAGGCCATTCCGAATACACTGTTGCCTGCGGGTTCCGGCAAGGGAAATGCGTGCATGGACCGGCCGTCCCAGCGGGCCAAGCCACCGTTGCGCATGCCCACCCACAACGGGCCGCGCACAACGGCGAGCAACGCAGTGACGTCGTTCGCCGGAAGCGCGCCCTTTCCGGTATCCGCGAGGAAGGCGGTAAAGGTGTTCCTTGGCAATATCCTGTCCAGGTTCCAGCGATAAAGTCCGTAGGTGGTCCCTACCCAATACTCGCCATTCCGGTCCCGCGCCAATGCATTGGTGAGGTTGTTGCCGATGCTGCCTTTTGCGGTCGGGTTGTTCACATACCATTCCAGTCGGCCCTTTTCCGGATCAAGCGTGGCGATCCCGTATCCCCGGACTCCCATCACCAACGCGGGCCGACCGTTCAATGTGTCGGAGAACATTCCCCGTATTTGGAAAAGCGAGGGCGGCTTCATGCCGGTCCTGTCCGCATCCCTTTCGCTTTCACAAGATCCACTGGAAGCGATCGGCCAAGGCGAAACAGCATTGTCAGTCGGGTTCCAGCTGAAGACCCCTTCTTCCGCCCCAAGAATGAAGTGGTCCCCCATTCGGACCACCCCGGTGGGCCGCAGTTTGACTGAGCCCAGCTCCAGTGGAATGTAGCGCAGGGGGCCATCCTTCTCCTTGCGGTAGAGCCCCGCGCTAGTGAAGATCAAGAGCTCCCCATCCGTGATTTCGGCAATACTGAAAGCATTGCTGCTCCGACCTTCCTCAGCGCCAACTCCCAGCGGGAAGCTATTCGCCCACCACCGTGCCGGCGCATGGACGCTAAGTCCGTTCCGCGTGCCCACCCAAAGCCGACCTTCCCGGTCCATCAACAAGGCCGTTACGCGGTCATCGCATAACGAATTGGCGTCACTCACGCTGTGCCGCAGCAGATCCTGTGCACCATGGCTCAGGTCGATACGCAGCAAGCCACTGGAAGCCGTGCCCACAAGGAGTTCTTCACTGTCGGCCGCAAGGAGCGTCGTGCATTCATCCGGCATGGCCCATACCGTATCGTCACCTGAAGTAAGATCGCGTACATGCAGATCATGTTGCCATCCTCCGCCGAAGAGCCGGTTGCCGATCCGCACGGCATCAATGATCGTCTGGTCTTCCGGCAGTCCGAGGTTAAAAGCGGAACCCAGGATGGCTCCCGTCTTTTTCTCCACGAGCAATTGGCGGAACGTCAGTAAGAATCCGATCGCCAGCCGCCCATCGCCCAGATCGCTGATGAAATGGCACCAATCGTTGCCCGACACCGGTTTCAAGAGGCCATCTGAAGCGAGGATAGGTCCTTCACCTTTCCAATATCGACAATCCCCGGAGCGCTTATCCAAGAAGATCAACGGAGTGCGTTCAGCGCCGATCAACATGGTGCTGTCGTTTAGGTCGAAGAGGCAGGTGATGCGCACATTCGCGATCGAATGCGGGATCTTGGGATCCGGTTTGAACGTCCGGAGCAGCGTTCCCTGTGGATCGAAGCTGGCCAAGCCTCCTTCACGGGCGGCAGCCCATATCGTGCCCTTGCCATCCTGTACTATATCCACGATGTGTTCACCGGCCAGCCCGTCTCTTTTGTGCCAGACCCGCATGTGGTGGCCATCGTAGCGGTCAAGGCCATATTCGGTGCCTATCCAGAGAAAGCCGTCGCGGTCCTGGAAGAGCTTGGTGATGGCATTGTCTGAAAGCCCTTGCAGCGTGGAGATCTGCTCAAACGGCACGGATGCTCCTTGGCCCAAGGCCAAGATCGGCCAAATGCAGGCACCGCAAAGTGTAGCCAAAAAGCGCATTTCATCGGAAATGTACACGGTCGACGATCACGCCACTAAAGAAGGCTGCAAGAAGGTCCTGCGGTGGATCAGGCCAATGCCCAATGGTGTACATGCAGAACGGCGCCCACCTTGCAGTGGGCGCCGTTCACGCTTTGGTGTAAAAATAGGGTTACTCCGCCAACACGATCACCGTGTTGTGGCTCACTTCCACTACGCCGCCCTTCAATGCGAACGACTTGGTCTTGTTGTCCGCCATGGTCAGCTTCACATCACCGGCACGAAGCACCGTGATCAACGGGGCGTGGTTGTCCAAAAAGCCCATGCTGCCGTCCACTCCGGGCACGGTCACACGTTTCGCCTCGCCCTTGAAGAGTTCCTTGTCCGGGGTGATGATCTGTACTTGCATCGTGCTTGGTTGTCCGTTGTCGGTTTTAAAGCGTTGCGCGATCACGGCGAAAGGCACCGGTCATCTGCTTCTCTACTCCGCTGAAGCCTTTAGGCCACCTCGGCCAACATCTTCTTACCGGCGGTGATCACTTCTTCGATGCCACCCTTCAAGTTGAAGGCCGCCTCTGGATATTGGTCCATTTCGCCGTCCATGATCATGTTGAAGCCCTTGATGGTATCTTGGATGGAGACCATCACGCCGGGCAAGCCGGTGAACTGCTCGGCCACGAAGAAGGGCTGGCTGAGGAAGCGCATCACCCGGCGGGCACGGCTCACGGCCAATTTGTCCTCCTCGCTCAATTCGTCCATACCAAGGATGGCGATGATATCCTGCAGCTCTTTGTAACGCTGAAGGATCTCCTTTACGCGCTGGGCACAGTCGTAGTGCTCGGCGCCGACGATGGCCGGGGTGAGGATACGGCTGGTGGAATCCAACGGATCAACGGAAGGATAGATGCCGAGCTCGGCGATCTTCCGGCTCAATACCGTGGTAGCATCCAAGTGAGCGAAGGTGGTCGCAGGGGCAGGGTCGGTCAAGTCATCCGCAGGCACGTAAACCGCCTGCACGGAGGTGATGGAACCACGCTTGGTGGATGTGATGCGTTCTTGCATGGCGCCCATTTCGGTGGCCAACGTGGGCTGGTAACCCACGGCGCTAGGCATACGACCGAGCAGTGCGCTCACTTCGGAACCGGCCTGGGTGAAGCGGAAAATGTTGTCCACGAAGAAGAGGATGTCGCGACCGCCGCTCTCCTCATCACCATCACGGAAATATTCCGCCAGTGTAAGACCGCTCAATGCTACACGGGCGCGGGCTCCGGGAGGCTCGTTCATCTGGCCGAATACGAAGGTGGCCTGCGAGGTCTTCAGGGCTTCCTGGTCCACTTTGTCAAGTTCCCAGTTGCCTTTCTCCATGCTCTCGGTGAAAGCCTTACCGTACTTCACGATACCGCTCTCGATCATTTCGCGGAGCAGGTCATTCCCCTCGCGGGTACGCTCACCCACTCCGGCGAAAACGCTGTAACCGCTATGTCCTTTGGCAATGTTGTTGATCAGCTCTTGGATCAACACCGTCTTACCTACGCCGGCACCGCCGAACAGGCCGATCTTACCGCCCTTTGAATAAGGCTCGATAAGGTCGATCACCTTGATCCCGGTGAACAGGATCTCGGTACTGGTGGTGAGTTCCTCGAATTTCGGTGCTGAGCGGTGGATCCAAGCCTCCTTGGTGCCGGTAACGGCGGGCATACCGTCGATCGGGGCACCTACCACGTTGAACAGGCGGCCTTTCACTCCTTCGCCGGTGGGCATGCTGATGGGCTTGCCTTGACCTACGGCTTCAACGCCGCGTGCCAGACCGTCCGTGCTTTCCATACTCACCGTGCGAACGGTGTCCTCGCCGGTAAGCTGCTGCACTTCGAGCACCAGGATGGTACCGTCGGCGCGGGTAACGTGCAGTGCGTCATAGATGTTGGGCAGGTCGTTGCCGCTCTCAAAGCGGACGTCCACAACGGGACCGATCACTTGCACGACTTTACCGATATGCTGGGCCATGGAATACGGTTGATGGGGTAGAACCCCGGTTTTAGGGCCGCGAAGGTAAGCGGTGCATACACAAGAAGGAAGGGGTGTTGATGATCGGCTGGTGTATTTCACAGTTAAACTATTGATAATGAGATGTATGGATGATTTTTAGCGATTCGCCAAGGTGAGCTGTCAACACCCGATCACCCATTGAAATGGTGGACTCCGGAGGTCAAGGTGTAATTAGGTCCTTTACCGGCACATCCGCCCCAACTCCCGCATACTGGGGCTTGCGTCGTCCGGCCATAAGCCTTCGGTATTGGGACTAAGTGAGAGCACCCGCTCGGCATAAGCTAAATTTCCGCCCTCATGGTGATCCACACCGACCTGAACAGCTTCGCCGGCGTTAACCGCCCGGTGCTCACCACGGGCACCTTCGACGGGGTGCATCATGGCCACCAGGTCATTATTAAAAGGTTGAACGAGATCGCGAAGCGTGAGAAAGGGGAGTCCGTCCTCTTCACGTTCCACCCGCATCCGCGCTTGGTGCTGAACCCGGAGGATAAAAGTCTGCGGCTTCTGAACACCGTGGAGGAAAAGCAGGAGTTGTTGGAAAGGACCGGCTTGGATCACTTGCTCGTCCTTCCTTTTTCGCGCGATTTCAGTCGCTTGCATGCGAGGGAATTCGTGCGTGACGTACTCGTGGAAAAGTTGCATGTGCATGCCATGGTGGTGGGGCACGATCACCGCTTCGGCCGCGACCGGGAAGGTGGCATTGGCATGTTGCGGGAGCAGGGTGAGGAATTCGGCTTCCGGGTGGAAGAGATTCCCGCGCAGGAGGTGGAGCACGTACAGGTTAGCAGCACCAAGGTGCGCGAAGCATTGCTGAACGGTGCGGTGGAACGCGCCCACGAATGGCTTGGCTACCCATACCGATTGGATGGCGTGGTGGTGAAAGGTGACCAGCGTGGGCGGACGATCGGCTGGCCCACGGCCAATGTCGGCGCCATCGACCCATACAAGCTTATCCCTGCGAACGGGGTCTATGCGGTTGTTGCTACTGTTGCCGGCACGGAATTCGAAGGCATGCTGAACATCGGTGTGCGGCCCACCGTTGAAGCCCACGGTACGCGCACCGTGGAAGTTAACCTGTTCGGCCTGGACCGTGAGATATACGGTGAACCCATATCGGTGCGTTTATGGCAAAGGCTGCGCGATGAAAAGCGCTTCGCCGGGTTGGGGGAGCTCAAAGCACAGCTCGCCAAGGACAAAGAAGCCGCAATGCAAAGCCTCAGCAAAAGATGACCCTGCGGAAACTGCTCCTTTTCCTCGTGCCGATGCTCTTCACGTCGTTGGCCAGTGCCCAATTATTGCCGCAAACAGCGTTGGACACCGTGCGCACCTTTCACAGCCTAGAGAGCGCATTGAAAGATCCGGATAGCGTTTACCGCCTCGATCTTTCGCATAAGAAACTGAAGCAAGTGCCGGATGATGTTCGGAAGCTGAAGAACCTCAATGCACTGGATCTAGGCCGCAACAGGTTGAAAGAGCTGCCCGGCTGGATGAACGAACTGCGCTACATGCAGGAATTCAGTGCGGGGCGGAACAAATTCACCGCGGTACCCAACACCGTGTGCCAGTGGAAGAATTTAAAGCGATTGGACCTGCACCAGAACGAGATCGAGGGCCTGCCCGCATGCATGGGTAATTTGAAGGAACTCTTTTCCTTGGACCTGTGGAGCAACGATCTTGGCGACTTCCCGGACGAGATCAGTGGTATGAAGGCCCTTCGTTTCATGGACCTGCGCGTCATCCAGTTCTCGCAAGGCGAAATGGACCGCATATCAGCCCTGCTGCCCAGCGTGAAGATCTATTACTCCCAGCCTTGCAACTGCGGGGAGTAAAGCCTTACCGCTGTAAGAAAAACGCACAACCCGGTTCTTGGCTAAGGACTAGGTCGTGGTCTTGCTGAACTCCGATCCGTAGCTCGGACCGGTCGTTGGGTTCACGCCTCCGCCACCGAAAAGCTGTACTGCTCCATCACCAGGTTGGCGAGCAGTTTCTTGCAGGCTTCGTCCACCTGCGCTTCGGCAGCGGCCTTGTCCTTGGCTTCGACCTGCAGTGTGATGTGCTTGCCGATGCGCACGCTGGAAATGCCTGGCAAACCGAGGTTGGCCATGGTGCCGCTGACAGCTTTTCCCTGCGGATCGAGCAGGTTGTCTTGCGGCATAACGTCAATGGAGGCGCGGAAGGTTTTCATGTTGTCTTGGGAAAGAGCTTGCCCCACAGCGGGCTCAGCACGTAGCATATCAGCAACAAAGGAACGGCGAGGATCCCATACAGCAGCACCAGTATTGCGCCGATACCGGTCAACAGGAAGATCACTTCGTTGCCTTTCCACCCGCCATGGGTGAACTTAAGGCTGGGGAGCGGAAGCTCGGAGACCATGAGGGCGCTGAGAACAACGGCGATGACCAAAGCCGAAACGGGTTCGAGGATCAGCCCGGCGAACATGGTCTGAAGACCTTCAGCCAAGTTGGTGGATGGAAGAGCTTGGCCTTCCACCGACAGCACGGCACCAGCCCAGAATAGTCCGTTCGCGGGTGTGGCCAACCCCAAGAATCCCTTGGTCTGCCGGGTGTCCACGTTGAATTTGGCCAAACGCCATGCGGAGGCTGTGCAAAGGGCTATTACCGCTAACGCCACAGGCATGGACGAACGCCCATGGTCATGAGGGAACAAGGACCACAAAGCAAAAACGGGCGCCACACCGAAGCTCACCATGTCCGCCAAGCTGTCCAATTGTGCACCCAGTGGGGTGCCTCCACCCAACGCCCGCGCTGCCAATCCGTCGAACACATCAAAAATGGCTGCGGCGAAGACCAACCAACAGGCCACTGTCAATTGTCCTTGGGAAGCCAGCAAAATGGAGGCGGTGCCACAGCATAGGTTCGCGGTGGTCAACAGGTCGGGCAAACGGGGTAGGCGCATGGAACGGGCCGAAGTTGGTTAAAATTCACGCAATAAATCAGGCCACCTTTTGTTAGTTGTTGCGTCCTAACCTTTACAGCATGCTATTGTACCGTTCCCTTTTGCGCAGTTCCATCGCTTTTGTGGCCATGTTCTTTTTCATTGCCGGCATACAGGCACAGGACGCCCCCAAGTACAGCAACGAATTCCTGGCCATCGGTGTTGGGGCCCGCGCCTTGGGCATGGGTTATTCCAATGTGGCCGCGGTGAACGACGTGACCAGCGGCTATTGGAATCCCGCAGGTTTGTTGGGTGTGCAAGGTGACCTACAAGTAGGGGCCATGCACAGCGAATACTTCGCAGGTATCGCCAAGTACGACTACCTCGCCGTGGCCAAACCGATCGATTCCACAAGCGTGATCGGCTTCAGCTACATCCGCTTCGGGGTGGATGATATCCCCAATACCACCGAGTTGATCGACAACAATGGCAACATCGATTACGACCGGATCACCAGCTTTTCCGCTGCGGACAATGCCTTCATCATTAGCTACGCCCGCAAATTGAAGGTGCCCGGCCTGCGCTTGGGCGCCAATGCCAAGGTGGTGTACCGCAGTGTGGGCCCTTTCGCCAAGGCATGGGGCTTCGGCTTGGATGCCGGTCTACAGTACGACCGCGGGCAGTGGCGCTTCGCAGCGATGGGGCGCGACATCACCGGCACGTTCAATGCTTGGAGTTATTCCTTGGACCAGCGCACGCAGGACGTTTTCGCACTAACGAACAACGAACTGCCGGTGAACGGATTGGAAGTGACCTTGCCCCGCTTGGTGCTGGGCGTGGCGCGGCAGTTCAAGTTCGGCGAAAAGGTGCAGTTGATCGCCGAGGCCGATCTGGAGAACACCTTCGACGGAAAGCGTAATACATTGTTGGCTACCGGCACGTGGAGCGGCGACCCCCGTCTCGGTCTGGAACTGGGTTACGCGAGCGTGGTATTCATTCGAGCCGGCATCAGCCAGTTCCAATATGTAACGGACATCAGCGGTAAGGAATCCTTGGCGGTGCAGCCCGGTATCGGTGTGGGGCTGAAGATCAAGAGCTTCGCGCTGGACTATGCATTGACGAACATCGGCAGTGAGACAGGTCTGTATTCCAACGTCTTCTCCGTGAAGTTCGACCTGTTCAAGAAAGGCGGCTGAGCATGCGAAAACCCATACTCTTGGTCGTCCTTGCTCTTTTTACCGCACAGGTCTCCGCGCAAACACCTTACGGCAACGAGTGGATCCATTACGACCGGCAGTACTGGGCCGTTAAAGTTTGGGCGGATGGAGTTAAGAAGATCGACTCGCTCGCTTTGGCCACAGCGGGTTTTCCGCTGGAGTCGGTGGATCCACGAGACATTCAGCTTTTTGCCCGTGGAAGGCAGGTGCCTACGTACGTGAAAGGTGGCGACGATGGCGTGTTGAACACCGGCGACTATTTGGAATTCTATGGGGCCAAGAACGATGGCTGGCTGGACAGCACCTTGTGGGACGACCCCGCGCACATCAACAATCCGTTCTTTTCGCTCTACAACGATACCATCCGGTACTACCTCACCTGGGGGCCGTCCTCGGAAGCGTTGCATCCTATTGAAAGTGGCAGTACGAACTGGGCGGCGCACACCTCACTGCCATGGGCTTGGGGCACTACACGGCTTCAGTATGGCAATTTGTACCAAGGGGGAACGCGCACTTCGGCAGGGATCTCCACCTCGGTGATCGGGGAAGGCGAAGGCTATTTTCATACCAGCTTGATCGCATCGTCCGGAGCGGACGCGACCCTGCCGCAAACATTGGCCATACCGGGCTTATTCCAAGGCGCTGGAGCGCCTGCGGCACGCTATCGGATCTCGCTGGCGGGGTTGATCAATCCCGGGTTGGGCGCTTGCAACGATCACCATTTGCGGTTCATGCAAGGGTCCGCGATCTTATCGGATACAATGTTTGCCGGCTACAAATTGTTGAAGGAGACTTTTATGCTTCCGAACGCGGCCTTGACCTTGCCCAATGCCATTGTGAACATCGTGGTGGTGCATGACCTTTCGACGCTGTGCCCAACCTTGCCTTCGGACTATTTGGATGCTTCCGCACTGGCTTGGCAGGACATCCGTTATCCGCGCGACTTCGCTTTCGCATCAACGCCTGTGGCGGATGTGGAAGTGCCTGCCCAAGTTGGCAGCGACAGTGTGCTGGTCAGCTTCGCCAGCGGGGCCGCTCCAGTGGTGTACGCATGGGCAACGGACGGTCTGCACCGTGTCAACGACATCATATCCAGCGGGAATATCCACCAAGCGGTGCTTCCGCCCGCGCCTGCGGACATGCGTGTGCTCATCACCGCCCCGGCATCGGTGTTGGCAGCGGGACCGGTAACCCTGGTGAACGGCACCGGCTATTTCACCGATCCCGCGCCGCTCTTGGTGGATTCAGCCATGGTGATCGTATCCCAGACCCGGTTGATGCCAGAAGCAGCGCAGTACGCGGCCTACCGGGAGACCAACCTTTACAACCGGCACAACACCATATTGATGGATGTTGAAGAGCTGTACGGTCAGTTCGGCGGTGGCGTGCGGCAACATCCCATGGCGATCCGCAACTTCCTGCGTTATGTCTATGAGCAGGCACCTTCGAAGCCACAGTCCTTATTCCTGTTGGGTAAAAGCGTAAAGGCCCCGGCCACCGGCGGGCTTGATTACCTAAAAGGCTACCGGAAAGATCCGTTGGCCAGTGCCGCGTGTTTGGTCCCCACCATGGGCTTCCCGAGCAGCGATATGCTGTTCGGGTTGAACCTGGTGCCCGGCGGTGGGAACAGTTTCATCCATGTGCCTGTAGGACGGCTGGCAGCCAAGAACGGGACTGAGGTCTTGGACTATCTGGCGAAAGTGGATTCAGTGGAAAGCCAGGCTCCCGCGGCGTGGATGAAGAACATCCTGCACTTCAGGGGCGGCCAGACCGCTACGGACTGGGCACAGTTCGATGCCGCACTGTCGCAGTACCAAACCATCGCGGAGGACACATCCTTCTTCGGGCATGTCACCAAGTTCGTCAAGACCGATGGTTCTGTGATCCAGCAGGTGGCCGCGGACAGCGTGAACAACCTGATCAATGAGGGCGTCACCTTGATGACCTTCTTCGGCCATGCATACGGCGCCGGATTCGACATCACCATCGACGTTCCCACCAACTATGACTGGCACGGAAAGTTCCCCACCATCATCGGTAACTCGTGCTACACGGGGAATATCCACCAATACGATGCCACCAGTTCAAGTGAGCAGTTCATACTGAACCATAACGCAGGCGCTATCGCCTTCATTTCCTCCGTGGACCTAGGACTGACCCAGCCGTTAACGACGTTCACGAGCGCATTCTACACCAGTTTCAGCCAGGTGAACTATGGCAAGGGCATCGGGGAGCACATGCGCTACGCGGAGAACAGCTCGCTTGCGCAGGCCGGGTTCTACGATATCACCACAGCGGAGGAAATGACGCTGCATGGTGATCCCAGCGTGGTGATGAACTCGCCCGAGCTGCCCGACCTGGACATCCGCTTGGCGGACGTAAGCCTGGTACCCGCACAGGTTTCGGCGGATGTGGACACTTTCCGCGTGCGCGCCATTTTCCGCAACAACGGGCGGGGTACCAACCAATCCTTCCAAGTCTCGTTGCAGCGCACCTTGGTCACGGAAGGCGTATTGCTTCCGCTACAATCCCAAGCGGTGAGCATGTCCAGCTATCAGGACACCGTTTACTTCAACGTTCCCACGCATGTCGCGGCTGGCGGCACGGGCCTGAACGATCTGGAGGTACGCCTGGACCTGGACCCCGACCTCATCCCTGAAACGGAGGACCAGCTGAACAACAGCACAACGTTGAGGATCAACATCAGCACCGGCGATCTTCTACCGGTGGAACCGTATGATTTCGCGATAACACCATTAGCCACGCCGATATTGAAAGCCAGCACGGGGGACCCTTTCGCTGCGCCGCGCACCTACCTGTTCCAGATCGACACCACGGACACCTTCGACAGTCCGCTGTTCGAACAGCACGCGGTAACCGCTCCTGGTGGTGTGTTGGAATGGCAGCCCGGCTCCATTTATACCATCAACTCCACACAGGATAGCACGGTGTTCTTCTGGCGTTGCAGCTTGGACAGCGCAGGCCAAGGCGGCTACAACTGGCACAATTCCTCTTTCCAGCATTTGAACGGGAAGCAGGGATGGGGACAGTCCCATTTTTTCCAGTTCAAGGACGACGGCTTTAGTTTAGTGGGCTACGATCGGCCGGACCGGAAATTCGGATTTTCCAGTGGTGCCCACACCATCGGATGCGAAGTCCGAGGCAATAGCTTTTTCCAGTGCCAGTGGACGAAGGACCTGATCACGCAGTCGGGTCAAGGATGCGGTCCTTATGCCTCCATGCAAGTGGCCGTAGTGGACCCGTTCGATTTTTCAACATGGAATTCGCGCTATAACGGCGTAGGCTACTACTTCGGGCAGAAGAATGCGGACGGAGCATGCCATCCCTATTTGGAAAAGAGTTTCATGTTCTACAGCAACAACGCTGCTATGATGGACAGCATGGCCAACATGCTCACCAACGGCGTTCCGGACGGGAACTACATCCTGGTATACACCTATTTGATCCTGAACCGGCCCGTGCTGGATGCGAGCAATGCCTTGGGCGCGCTCGGGGCATTGGGTGCTACCAACCTGTTGAACGGCACCGTGCCGGATACGGTACCATACATTTTCTTTTGTCGCAAAGGCGATCCCGGTTCGGTGCAGGAAGTATGGGGCCAAACGAAGACGTCGTTGCTCAACATCACGGCGGATGTTTTGCTCAGTGGACGCAGTGGTGCCATCCTGGCGCCGCGCAGCAGTTCTGCGCTCACGTGGGAAGGCCTTAGCTGGAAAGCAAGTCACCAAAACCCCTACGACAGCCTGCGGGTCGAGCTCTTCGGCATCACACCGCAGAGTGATGAGCAACCCGTGTTGCAACAGTCCGGCTACTCCGGCGACATCGATTTGCAGCCGTTGTTAACAGCGGCTCAATATCCGCAGCTACGGCTCAAAGGCTTGGTCTGGAACGATTCGGTGGCCTTTCCGGAACCCGCACAACTGGAACGTTGGCAATTGCTTGGCGTACCCGCGCCGGAATGCGCACTGGACCCACCTGCTGGATACTTCGCCCACTTCGACAGCATTTTCCAAGGTCAACAGGGTGAGGTTATGGTGGCTGTACGGAACATCGGCCAAGTGCCCATGGACAGTCTGTTGATGGCGGCTTGGGTCACGGACCATACTAACCAGCGGCATTTGGTGCATTACAAGCGCAATGCACCACTGCCGGTGGGTTCCACGTTGTTGGACACCATACGCTTCGACACCCAGCTGTTCCCCGGACCCAATTCCATCTTGATCGAAGCCAATCCGGTGGACACGCTCACCCAGTTCTACGATCAACCAGAGCAATACCACTTCAATAACATCGCGGAGCTGCGTTTCCTTACGCTCCAGGACCTCCAGAACCCTGTGTTGGATGTTACGTTCGACGGACTTCATATCCTTGACGGCGACATCATTTCGGCCCGACCGGAGATCCAGGTGACCTTGGACGATGAGAACACCACCCTGCTCGTTGACCAGCCCACGGACACGGCGTTGTTCAAAGTGTTCCTCACCGATCCGTCCGGTACCTTGAAGCGCATTTATTTCCGCGAGGGAGGGCAGGAAGTGCTGCAGTTCGTGCCGGCCAACGGCCCTGCGAACGTGAGCAAACTCTTCTGGCGGCCGATGTTCACGCAGGATGGCAGGTACAAGCTGAGCGTGCGTGCGAGTGACAAGAGCCACAACAACAGTGGCGACCGGGACAACAGCATCACCTTCGAGGTGGTGAACAAGCCCACGATCACTTCCGTACTCAACTATCCCAATCCATTCACCACCAGCACTCGCTTCGTGTTCACACTTACCGGCCACGAGGTGCCCACGGCCATGCAGATACAGATCATGACCATCAGCGGACGCGTGGTACGCGAGGTATCGTTGTCGGAGCTCGGCCTTTTGCATATCGGTAGGAACATCAGCGATTTCGCATGGGACGGCACCGACCAGTTCGGCGACCGATTGGCGCGTGGGGTTTACCTGTACCGCGTTCGCGCCCAGCTACACGGCGAAGACATTGAAATGCGCGAGAGTGGTGCTGACCAGTGGTTCAAGAAGGGCTACGGCAAAATGTATCTCTTGCGGTAACGAAGCTGGAGCAACGGCGATCGTGCTTCGCTAATAACACGGGCTGATCGCTACTTTCGGCGGCCATGCGGAACCGTTCATTTTATGTGCTCTGTGCGTTGCTCACCGGCGCGTTGTGGTCGTTGGCGTGGCCCGCTATCGGCGGTATCACTCCGTTGGCGTTCGTTGCCTGGGTGCCTTTGCTGTGGGCGGAAGAGCGATACGCACGAAGTGCAAAGGCGGAACGTCCCCGCCATTTCATGCCCTTCGTGATGTTGGCACTGCTCATATGGAACCTGCTTACTACATGGTGGCTGGGCTTCGTGAGCGAATCGGCAGGCACACGTCTTTTCACGTTGATCGGCCCGAACGTCGGGAACGTTTTGGTGATGTCGGTTCCTTGGGTGGCGTTCCGACTGGCACGGCGGGGTTTGGGCGGTTGGGGAGCACGGCTCGCTCTACCTGTGTTCTGGATAGCGTTCGAGCGGTTCCACATGCATTGGGACCTCAGTTGGCCATGGCTTACGCTGGGGAACGTATTCGCGCAGCATCCTGAATGGATCCAGTGGTATGAGGTCACTGGCCACTTGGGCGGCACCATTTGGGTATGGGCCGCGAACCTGGCTTTGCTTTATGTGGCGCTTGACCGGACCGGAACGACGCGGCGTTCGGTGACGGTAAGGGCGCTGCTGGCTGCTTCGGTGATCGCGTTGCCCTTGGCCGGTTCGTATCTCCGCTATTTTACCTTCCGGGAAACAGGTGTGCGCGCCGGCGTGGTGCTGGTCCAGCCGGACATCGACCCGTACACGGAAAAGTTCGGCGCCATGGACCCGCTTGGGCAATTGGATGGGATGTTGGCACAGGCCGGGCCTTTGATGAACGACTCCGTTTCGTTGGTGGTGATGCCGGAGACGGCCCTACAGGAGCCGCCAACGTTGGAGAACGAGAATGGTAGGATCGTCTTCCACGGTCTTTGGGAGAATGATATGGACCGCGCCGAAAGTGTGGCACGGATACGCGAATTCCTGCAACGCCATCGCAGCGCCAATGTGATCGCTGGCATGTCCTCGGCCAGATTATATCCGCGTGGTGCGGATTTCCCGATTTCAGCGCGCATCCTCGACGGTATGGACCGTGCGTTCGATGCCTATAACGCTGCATTGCTGGTGCGCTCGGACGGAAGCCACGAGAGTTACAACAAGAGCAAGCTGGTGCCCGGTGTGGAGCTGATGCCGTTCGAGAACGTGCTCGGGCCGCTTGCCGGATTGGCATTGGATCTTGGCGGAACCACGGGCAGCCTAGGCACGCAAGAGGAGCGGAGCGTTATGTGGACGGCGGACAAGCGCATCGGTATTGCGCCCACCATCTGCTATGAAAGTATTTACGGCGACCACGTGGCCGCGCACGTCCGCAACGGCGCCAATCTCATCGTGATCATGACCAACGATGGCTGGTGGGGCGATAGCCCGGGTTATAAACAGCACTTCGATTATGGTCGCTTACGTGCGGTAGAGACCCGACGCGATGTGGCGCGGTGCGCCAACACCGGGATATCCGCTTTCTTTAACCAGCGGGGTGATGTGATACAACGTTCAGGCTGGTGGGTGAAGGCAACGCTCCGCGGTACTGTGCATGTGCGCAGCGACCTCACATTTTATGCACGGCACGGCGACTACATCGGCATCGGCTCGTACGGCGTTTCAGCCTTGCTGCTGATCTTGGCCGCTGGCCTCGCGATAAGGGGAAAACAAGTGCGGAACGGTTGACGGATCATGATGTGTGCTGATGTACGAGCTATTTCCTACTAAGGGGTGATCCCGCCCGTAACGCTTGGCCGGGTCGGTAGGCTCAATGCGGCCAACACGATGAATACAGGCAACATCGGCACAAGGAACCGGCCGTTCCACTCCGCGAAGGTGAGCGCAACTACGACGATATTCAATAGCAGCATGGCCGATAGTGCCATTATCAGGGTCTGTCCCCTACGCCGGAACACGGTGATGAGCGCGAAAGGATAAAGCAACGCTACCGGCGCGATCAATGCATTGTGCAAAGTCGAGAAGTATGGCCGCCCGGCGAAGAGCAGCCATCCGATGCGTTCAAAAACAAGCGCGCACCAAGCACCGATACCATGATCGTGGATCAACTGCATTTCAGCACTTGCCAGGGATGATCCTTGGACGGGTTGCCCCATGCCCGGAAATTTTGGAAAGCCGCCGATGGCGTGACCTTCCTCCACCACGCCGAGCAGATCAGCATCCAGGATCGGCAGGACAAGCAGCGCAAGCAACAATGCGAGCGAGGTAGCCTGGATGAGGTGCCCTCGTTCCAGGCCAAGTTGAATGGATGCCGCTCGAGCGACTAGAGGCGCAACGAAAAGAATGCCCACAGGTCTGGCGAAAAGAACCACCAAGGCCAAAGCGGAAAAGCGCCACCAAGTGATCTTCTGGCGCATGGCCTCGGCCAGAAAGAGCACGGAGACGCTCACGAAGAACGATTCGCTATACAACGCCAAGGTCCAGGTCTGTAAGGGATACAATAGCAGAAAGATCCCAAAGGCAATGTCGGCCTGCCACGCTGTTCCATCCAGTGCATGCACGATGCGGCGCATGGCGAATGCAGCCATAACACCCAGTCCTGCTTGGGCGATCACGGCAGCGACCGGTAACCCGAGGGCAAAGAACGGGACGAGAAAAAGTACGAAAGCGGAGTAGAGCCGGTAATGTGCCAATCCGGATAGGTCGCGACGAAGGACCTGTTCCGCGCACTCTGTGTATTTGAGTGCTTCTTTGTCCAAGAGAACACCGTGTTGTACCCAGATGGCCAGCAGAAGTAATGAATGCGCGGTGAGGATCCACCACATGTATCGCGGTAGAGGGAGATGCCTCGAAGTTGCATGCCCATGTATGGGTCCAATGTTATCAGCCATGCGGTCGACAACAAAAATGCGCACGTCCGGGCAATTCCTAGCGGCGCGTGCGGACCTTTCGAACGTTCAATTCAAATGCACCCGGCGCGCCATGCAACCTGTGCCGTTGACCAAGCGCACCACATAGATGCCCGTCGCGATGCCCCGTGTCTCAACTTGGATCAAGGTGCTGCCCGATGCGATCGCCTGCGCTGGCTTGGTCGCGATAACGCGGCCTTCCACATCGAGCAGCACTAGGTCATAAATGCCGACGACACCGGAGGAAACGTCCAGGTACAACATCCCATCGCCGTCCCACGCGTTCACGATGGCGGTGGATCCCGTGGCTTCGCAACCTGCAGCGATCACATCGCTCAGGACCGAAGTGCCATTGAAGTCGGTCTGGCGCAACCGGTAATAGGCCGAGGCCCAAGCATTATTATCAATGAAGGCATAGCCCAACATGCTATTGCTGTTGCCAGCGCCCGGCAAGGTGCCGATGGCCTCCCAATGTGCTGCATCACTGCTTTTCTCGATCGTGAAATGGTCGTTGTCCTTCTCCGTGGCCGTGGTCCATGAGAGCTGTACATCACTTCCGTTGCACTTGCCGCGCCAATCCACCAGCTCAATGGGGAGTGGCGTGACGGAACTTGCCAAGGTCCATGCGCGGTAGAAGTCAGCTGCGGAGGGAGGCACTGCTGCGTTCACGGAATTGGTACCCAGCGTGCCCATGGGAGCAATGTCGTACCACAGGTTGGAGCTCGTGTTGAACCGCTGTGCGACCAGTAAGGAAGCCAACCCCGGAGTATTGCCGGGCGTCCCGTTCGGCAATGCTTCCGCCGGGTCGAACCCGAAATCGATACTGACCCTTGGCTTTAAGGCGTAGTTGAAATTTGTCGCGCCCGCATCGATGAGCCAGAAGCGATCGATGGCATTCTGTGAGTTCGCGACGTTCGCGGGCGCACTGTTCATGTGCGTTACGCCCGTCGGCTTATAGAGGTCGTTATTCCAGAAGTCCGCTGCGACCACGGTAGGGGAGTACCCGGAATAGTTGTAGGTGGAAAATATCAGTGAGGGGTTTGTTCCCACTGTTCCCGATGTGGTAATGTTCACCGAAAGGGGAATGGCGATACCGGATGAGGTGGAAAAGGGCACCGTGTGTGTGCCCAGACTACCGGCACCAGTGCCCGTGGCCCAACGGATCATGCGCTGTTCGCCTTCGCTTTTTATGATGGGTACCACGGGAAAACCGCCTGTAAGGGTAATGGCATTCGTGGCTGGATTGTCGATGACCAGATAGATCGGGTTGGCAAGTGCCAAGTTGTTATCGAACACAACCCAAGGATGCTGACCAACGCCTAAGCCCGTGGAGTTGAACACCAACTGTGCCGCTTG
Source organism: Flavobacteriales bacterium (assembly GCA_016719225.1). Lineage (GTDB taxonomy): Bacteria > Bacteroidota > Bacteroidia > Flavobacteriales_F > PHOS-HE28 > PHOS-HE28. Next base: position 486,166 of record JADKAN010000002.1, read on the forward strand.
GCCATAGCAAAAAATGATCGAAATACCACTGACCAAGAAGAGTATTGCTCTTTTCATGTCTGCCTTGTTCACCAAAAGTAAGTAAAACGGATCCGATGTCCATATTATTCATGCGCTGCAGCACAAGGCGGCAGAGGATAACAGGCACAGAGCTATTATTCAAGCTGTTTTCCGGAGCGGTTGCCCCGGAAGCCTCTCGCGTGCGAATTCCATGAAGTGTGAACTTTGCGGCCGGAATTACCTTCCGCCCTGTTGCAATGGATAGCACGATCGTTGAACTGGAGCGTCCTTGGACGGGCACGATTGATTGGCGCGCCGTGAAAAAGTGGCCACAAGTGGTGGCGAGGCGCGTCGGCGATCGGGGCGAATGGGTATTGGGGGTTTCTTCATTAACGCCGGCAGGGCCCATGCCGCAAGTGGATGGAACCGGCGTTTTCGGTCATATTTGCTATGAGGCGAAGAACAGGTTCGAGGCACTGTCATCGCGCCATGAGCCTATGGATGGGTTCCCTGAAAGCCATTGGTGGAACGCGCGACATAGTGTTATTTTTAAAGGAAGCACAGCGGTCTTGAGCGCGAAAAGGGAGCATATTTCCGAAGGTGGCGAATTGCTGGACGCGTTGTTACGGGAACCACCGGCCCGTTCCGCGTTGCCCTTTGTTGAATGGAAGCGACAAACCCCGCGAGGCGAATACCTCGCGGAGCTCGGTAAATTATTGGAACACATCCACCGAGGCGACATCTACGAAGTGAATTATTGCACGCAACGCAAGGCCAACTTGCCCGGTTTCGATCCTTTCAATGCATTCGCTGGCTTGCTGCATCACACCGATGCCCCGTTCGCAGGCTTTTTGAGGCACGGCGACAATTTTGCGCTCTGCGCCAGCCCGGAACGTTTCCTTCATATCGAAGGACGTCGTGTGATCACCCAACCGATCAAAGGCACGCGGCCGCGACATAATGACCCGGCACAGGATCTTGCCTTGGCCGCAGAACTTGCCGCCGACGCCAAGGAGAACAGTGAGCACGTAATGGCGGTGGATGTGGCGCGCAACGACTTGGGCCGCGTTGCTGTGCAAGGCAGTGTGCAGGTGGAAGAACTGCGCGCCGTGAAGAGTTACGCAACCGTGCATCAGATGGTCAGCACTGTGGCAGCGCTATTGCGTCCGGATGTTTCACCGGACGAACTGCTGCGGGCAACCTACCCCATGGCCAGCATGACCGGAGCACCCAAGGTGCGGGCCATGCAGCTTATCGATGAAGCGGAGGGCATGGCGCGCGGCATCTTCAGTGGCACCTTCGGTTTTTTCCTGCCGGACGGCTCTGCTGATCTTAACGTGGTGATCCGGACCCTCACGTATAATGCCGCAACGGGTGACGCTTCGCTCATCACGGGCGGTGCTATCACAGCGGCGAGCATACCCGAACAGGAATGGGAGGAATGTGAACTGAAGGCGCGGTCCGTGCTGAACGCCTTTGGCCATGCGTAACAAGGTCAGGGCCCAAATGCGCGGTTCCGGTGTGCTCCCGGGGGGCAGCGTGCAGGTTGGCGTAAGCGGGGGAGTGGACAGCATGGTGCTGGCACATCTGCTGAAAGAATTGGGCTTTTCGGTTTCCATCTTCCATGTGGATCACGGCTTGCGGGGCGATGAAAGCGCTGGTGACAGGGCTTTCGTGGAAGCATTCGCAAGCAGCGAAGGCATTCCATATGCGGCCGTGGAAGCCGATGTTAACGGGCGGCATGCGGAGGGCGGAGCTTCTGTGCAAATGGCCGCACGCGAACTGCGCTACAGGGCATTCCGCGATCTTTTGGACAACGGCGGCTGCTTGGCCTTGGCCCACCACCGCGACGATGCCGTGGAAACCTTATTGCTCAACCTGATGCGCGGCACCGGACCTGCGGGTTGGGCGGGCATTCCATGGGAAATGCCCTTGGGTGCGGGAAAGATCGTTCGTCCCTTATTGGGGATCGGCCGGGCAGCGATCAAAGCGTATGCCTTGGAGAACAGTATCCCTTTCCGGGAGGACAGCAGCAACAGCGACCCGAAATACCTGCGGAACCGTGTCCGGCACGAAATACTTCCACTGGTGGAGGAACTGCGCCCTGGGTCGCTTCGGACCTTGGGGCGTTCGTTGAACGTGCTGCGCGAAATGGCGGACTTGGCCATGGTCGCAACAAGCGAAAGGATCACCCGGCTACCAAGGGATACCGACGGGAACTTGCTGATCCCGTTCACTGAGCTTGGAACAGGAAATTCCCCGTTGCTTTTGCTGGGCGCTCTATTCTCGGGAGAGGATGCACATCCTGACGAACTGGCGCAATTGCTGGCAGCGGTGCATGGGCGTTCGGTGGGTAAGCGTTTTGCTATCGGGGAGAAGGAGGTTATCGTTGAACGCGATCACCTGTTGGTGTTGAAGGCCCCATCTGCGGAAGAGATCCAACCGGTGACCATTCCGGAGGCAACAACGGGCGGTTCGAACGGTTTTGCCTGGGGGCTGGTATCACCTGCAGGAATCGACCTGGGCACGGGCCTGCGCACGGCTTGGCTGGATGCGGACCGATTGCATTTCCCGCTGGTACTACGCCCGTGGCGGCATGGGGATCGTATGCGGCCTGTCGGCCTATCGGGGAGCAAGCTCATCAGCGATATCCTTACCGATTCCAAGGTGCCGCACGAACAAAGAGCCTCGGCGCGCGTGCTACTCAGTGGGGAAGAGATCGCTTGGCTGGTCGGGGTGCGGATAGGGGATGGTTATCCGGCAGGGGAGGATGCCGAACGTGTCTTCCGGATACAAGCGCATTGAACGTTCCTTGCGGCGGCGATAACTTTCGCACCCCAAGTGAACGATACCATGTTACCATCCCAAGCAGTGGAAGTGAAAAAAGAGCAAGTGCCTTTGCTGCATTTCCCCAATGATCCCGTGTTACTGGATGCAGCTCACCATGAAGCCTTGGAGCAGAAGGTGCGTCATGCATTGGCCTTGGGCAACAACGAGCACAGCAAGTGCCGCATCCTCTTCAAGGATGATCATGGACTGAAGTTCGTCGATACCACTGTCTGGTCGTTCGATGGTGAGCATATCGTGCTGAAGGCCAGCGTTACCGTGCCCTTCCGCCGGGTGATCGACGTGCAAGTGCTCTAGAAGGGCACAGGAATACGAGGATACCCGGCTTTAAGTGGTCGGGCCAGCGTGTTACATCCTATTTTTGACAAGATGGATATGCGTACAATGAGATCCGCGCTGAATGTGGCGCTTTGTTTGATCGCACCACACCTGATCGCGAGCGGTCCGGTGCAGTGGACGGCCAGGGCCCAGCCAGCAACGAACGGTGATGTGACAGTGGAGATCACTGCAGTATGCGAGAATGGATGGCACATCTATGCGCTGCACTTGGATCGCGACGATGGGCCCATAGCTACCAGTATCCGTATAACCCCGGGGCGCGAGTTCTATGTAGTGGATAGCCTGCAGGCGCCAGCGCCTGATGTAGCCTATGATCCCAACTTCGCCATGGAATTAGGCACGTATTCAGGTACTGCCAACTTCACTTCGGTGCTCCATCGGCAGGGCAAAGCCGCATTCAAGGTCTCCGGCGAAGTGGAGTACATGTGCTGCAACGACAAGACATGCCTGCCACCGCGCACCGAGCCGTTCACCGTTGAAGTGCCAGCCAAGTAAACATGATCAGATCATTCCCAGCCTTGATCTTCGGGCTATTCGGCATCGGTGCGCTCGCGCAACAGCCTGGCACGCCCGCAGCTAAGGATCCCGTGAAGTGGACCATAACGGCCACCTCCCAAGGCGCAGGTGTCTATGACATTGCCTTCAAGGCCACTGCTGAAAGCGGCTGGCACGTTTACTCGCAGCAGAATTTCGGCGACGAGGGGCCAATGCCCACCAAGTTCAGCTTTGACACCGTGCCCAACTTCACCTTGGCCGGAACATCCACCGAAAGCGGGGAAACAATGCACGAGGGCATCGACCCCATCTTCAACATGAAGGTGAAGGCCTTCAACGGTTGGGCCCTGTTCACGCAGCGCATCAACACGGATACCCCGGACCAGCCTATTACCGGCCGTTTCGACTTCATGACCTGCAATGATGAGGCGTGCATCTTTCCTGACCCGGTCTACTTCCGTATCGTACCCGGCACCAACGTGTCGGAAATGGCCGGACTGCCCTTCCCGAAAGCAGGTACCCCGGTGGCCCCGGCGCTGTTGGAGCCCGTGAAATGGAACGTCGCCGCCGCCGCTCTCGATGGGGGGAAATGGCGATTGGACTTCAGCGCGAAAGTGGATGATGGCTGGGCGATATACTCTCAGGAATCCTTTGGCAACGGCCCCATCCCCACCAGCATCGTGTTGGACAGCGCGGGTAACGCCACCGCAGTGGGCAAGGCCACGGAAACCGGACCCGACATGCACGAAGGCATGGACGACATGTTCGGGGTGAATGTGCGGAAGTACAAAGGCCTGGCGGTGTTCAGTCGAGTAGTTGAAGTGAAAGACCCTGCACAAGAGGTGAAAGGCGTCATTTACTATGAGACCTGCGATGACAGCAAATGCATCTTTCCCGATCCGTTGAAATTCAGCATCGTGCCGTCCACGGGTCTTGTGGAACTCGGCGGGAAGCCGTTGCAACCAAGCACTGGGGGATCGAACTGTGATCTGAAATTGGCCAAGGTGGACTTGGTGAACCCGGTGCTGCGCGGCGATGCGGAAACAGTTGACAACCAAGTACGCAGCAGCGGCTCCTTGTGGAACATCTTCTTCCTCGGTTTTATTGGCGGCCTCTTGGCGCTGCTTACCCCGTGTGTATTCCCGATGATCCCGCTCACGGTGAGCTTCTTCACCAAGGGCAGCGACGATAAAGCGAAGGGTCTACGGAACGCACTCACCTATGGCGCATTCATCCTCGGCATCTACCTGCTCTTCAGTGTTCCGTTCCACCTGCTTGGCTCCGTGAACCCGGAGATCTTCAATGAGATCAGCACCAATCCGTGGCTCAACGTATTCTTCTTCGTGATCTTCCTCGTTTTTGCCGTTTCGTTCTTTGGTTATTTCGAGATCACCCTGCCCAGCAGTTGGGTGAATAAGATGGACAGTAACGCCAGCCGGTTCGGCGGGGCCATCGGCATCTTCTTCATGGCGCTCACCTTGGCACTGGTGTCATTCAGCTGCACTGGCCCCATCCTCGGGTCATTGCTTGCTGGCGCGCTTACTGCTGACGGCGGTGCTTGGCAGCTCACCGTGGGCATGGGTGCATTCGGCCTGGCATTGGCGTTGCCCTTCGCACTCTTCGCCTTGTTCCCCGGTTGGTTGAACTCGCTACCACGCTCGGGCAGCTGGCTCAACAGCGTGAAGGTCATTCTTGGTTTCGCGGAAGTTGCGCTGGCGTTCAAATTCCTCAGCAACGCGGATCTGGTGAAGCATTGGGGACTGGTGCGTTACGAACTGTTCATGGCCGTATGGGTGGTGTGCGCGATCGGTGCTGCGCTCTATTTGTTCGGCAAGATCCGTTTCCCGCACGACAGCCCGATGAAAGGCCTTTCGCCCATCCGCGGCGTATTCGCTGTCTTCTTTGCTGCCATGGCCGTATACCTGCTCTTGGGCTTCCGGGTGGACAAGGGTGCGGGGACTTTCACCACCATGAAGCTTATGAGCGGATTGGCGCCACCCGTGGGTTATAGCTGGTTCCTGCCCAAGGATTGCCCCAACGGTCTGGATTGCTATCATGATCTGGACGCCGGGTTGGCACAGGCAAAGGCCACGGGAAAGCCCATCCTTTTGGACTTCACCGGGTACGCCTGCGTGAACTGCCGAAAAATGGAGGAGCACGTTTGGCCCGTTCCCATCGTACAATCGAAGATCGAGAAGAACTACGTGCTCATTTCCCTTTACGTGGACGACAAGACGGAGCTTCCTGCGTCCGAGCAGCGCGACTATACCACGTGTACGGGCCAGCAAAAGCGCTTGGTCACGAAAGGCAACAAATGGAGCACGCTCCAGACCGAGACCTTCATCAACAACAGCCAGCCCTACTACGCGCTTATCAGTCCGGATGGCGTGCTGCTGACCGACCCGGTAGGCTACACACCGGATCCACAGGACTATGGTGACTTTCTGCAACGCGGGATGAATGCCATGAAGGAGCTGGACAAAAGAGCCAGCAAGTAGTCGTGGGTCCTAAAGTCGTGGGTCTGAACTTAAGACTTCGCGGCTGATGACCCATACCGGTGGGACTCACGACTAACTTGAACTCCGTTCCAGAATCCTTCCCATCTTCGCGGCAAGCATGGCAAACGCGCACATTACCGGCCATTTCAGCGAAGCGGCCGACATCTTGGAACGCTTTCGTTCCGATCCTCGGAATCTTCAAGCCGTTGAGCGCGCTGGTGATCTGATGGTGGCCGCATTGCAAAGCGGTGGAAAGTTGATGAGTTGTGGCAATGGTGGCAGCATGTGCGACGCGATGCACTTCGCCGAAGAGCTTACGGGAAAGTACCGCGATGACAGGCCACCGATCGCAGCCATCAGTATCAGCGATCCGAGCCATTTGACCTGCGTGGGCAACGACCACGGTTTCGAGCAGGTCTTCGCACGGTTCGTGCAGGCGCATGGCAAAGCGGGTGATGTGCTGCTCGCGATCAGCACCAGCGGTAATAGCCCGAATGTGCTGCGCGCAGCGGAGGTGGCCAAGCAACAAGGTGTGAAGGTGGTGGGCCTTACGGGCAAGGACGGCGGCAAATTGGCGTCGCTCTGCGATGTGGAAGTCCGTGTGCCGCACGTTGGATACGCTGATCGCGTGCAAGAGGTCCACATCAAGGTGATCCATGCGTTGATCGATCACATCGAGAGAACGGTGAGGTGAACGGATCTACACCACAGAGGCACAGAGACACGGAGAAATGCAGATCCAGAGAAATGCCTTTACCGGGGATAGGGGTCTCCTGAATTGCTCTTCTTCGCACGCTCGTTTGTCAAGATCTCCGTGCCTCTGTGTCTCCGTGGTGAATCCCTCTTTTCCATGATCGTAAAGAACTTCGGTTGCGCGGTGTTCGGAGTGGATGCCACGATCATCACGGTGGAGACCAACATCGCAACGGGCCTGAAGTTCTTCATGGTCGGCCTTCCGGACAATGCCGTGAAAGAGAGCCACCAACGCGTGAGCGCAGCCATCAGTAACATCGGGTTCCACATGCCACGCGGCCGGGAGATCACGGTCAACCTGGCACCCGCCGACATCCGCAAGGAAGGAACGGCCTACGACCTGCCCATCGCGTTGGGCATTTTAGCGGCAAGCGGACAATTGGAGACCGGCCGTTTCGCGGATCTTGTAGTGATGGGAGAGCTGTCTTTGGACGGCGAAGTGCGGCCGATCAAAGGTGCATTGCCCATTGCTCTCGAGGCGAAGAAGAAAGGCTTCAAAGGCGTGGTGGTACCTGTGGCCAACGCACGCGAGGCCGCCATAGTGCAGGGCATCGACGTCATCGGCGTGGAGCACTTGGGGCAGGTGGTGGATCTGCTTGAAGGCCGCATCACCATAGAGCCGACTCAGATGGATATCGCGGCCGAATTCGCGGCGCACAGCAGTAATTATTCGGTGGACCTCAGCGATGTGAAAGGCCAGGAGAATATCAAGCGTGCCTTCGAGATCGCCGCAGCGGGTGGTCACAATGTCATTTTGATCGGGCCGCCGGGTGCGGGCAAAACAATGATCGCGAAGCGGTTGCCCACCATCATGCCTCCGCTCAACATTGACGAGGCGTTGGAGACCACCAAGATCCATAGCGTGGCGGGCAAGTTGCGCACCGATGATTCCCTCCTCAGCACGCGCCCGTTCCGCTCGCCGCACCACACCATCAGTGATGTAGCGCTCGTGGGCGGTGGCTCGTTCCCCCAACCGGGAGAGATCAGCATGGCGCACAACGGTGTGCTGTTCTTGGACGAGCTGCCCGAATTCAAACGAACGGTACTGGAGGTGATGCGCCAACCGCTGGAAGACCGCGTTGTCACCATAAGCCGCGCGAAATTCACCGTCGAGTATCCTGCGAGCTTCATGCTGGTGGCGGCGATGAATCCGTGCCCGTGCGGTTTTTACAACCATCCGGAACGCGATTGCGTGTGTGCGCCGGGCGTGGTGCAGAAATACATCAACAAGATCAGCGGGCCGCTGTTGGATCGCATCGACATCCACATCGAGGTGACACCTGTTGCTTTTTCCGAGCTCTCCAGCGAGCGGGAGACGGAGAAAAGTGCAGCAGTACGTGAACGTGTGGTGCGGGCACGCCATGTGCAGGAACAACGCTACAAAGGCACTGGCATGCACAGCAATGCACAGATCACTACCCAGCAGCTTCGTAAGTATTGCCGCATCGATGATACCGGCCAAGCCCTGCTGCAAAAGGCCATGGAGCGCCTCGGGCTAAGTGCACGGGCTTACGATCGTATCCTTAAAGTGGCGCGCACCATCGCAGACCTCGCAGAAAGTACCGACATCCGCACGGAGCATTTGGCCGAGGCGATACAGTACCGCAGCTTGGACCGGGAAGGTTGGGCGAGTTGATCTGCGCAGGCAATAGGCTTGATCCGCACCATGTTTTTCGGAACATTTATGCTGTCCAGCCGTAACAGGCCTGATACATGCTACGTCTCGACCTGTTACGCATTCTTGCCAGCTTGGTGCTGTCCATCGGCCTGTGCGCCGCTGCACCCGCCCAGCGCACGTGGCTGGACAATGGGCTGGAGCCCTGCGCCCGATCCCAAGCCACTTTCTATTTGGAAGGGAACGGTATGGAGGACATGCATCACAAAGCCAAGATCTTCAACTTGGACGGTACTTTAAAGGGTGAAGGAACATACAACGATGCCGAGTACAGCATCGCCGACGGCGAATTCACCTACTACTGGCCCACGGGCAAAGTGGAAAGCTCCGGGAAATTCCTTAACGGCAAAAAAGATGGCGTATGGAAACGCTATGATAAGTGGGGTGGTGAATTGGCCGAAAAGGTGTACGACATCAGCCACCTTGCGAACTTGGTCTACACCATGGCGCAAACCATGCCGGACTACCCCGGGGGGGAGAAAGCAATGGTGCATTATTTGAAGGATGAAGTGGGTAAGACCCCGAAGAACTCCTTTGCCACCTTCGTGGTGGAAAAGGATGGCCAAGTGGGGGACGTGGTGATCGTGGGCGTGGAAGATCCAGCGCTCAAGGAGAAGATCGCCAAGTCCATCAGCACTCCGCGCTGGCAGGCCGGCGTACAGGATGGTCAGCCGGTACGCGTGAAAATGCGTGTGCCACTCAACTGATCCAACCGACTGGGACCGATAGCATGAGCGCTCTGGAAAACCGGGGCCTTCGACTTTTGAGGTAAGCGTGTGGACTATTCTTTTTCCTTCCACTTCCTCGCGCGGTCAAAGGAATTGCTAACGTCCATTACCGCTCTATCCGTGCAGCAGAAAACGCGGTCCGGTGTTTCAGGCCGCAAGCGGAAAAGGCCCGTGCTCATGCCGAAGGCGGGGAGGATCGCGCCTTTTTCGCCGAACCAGAAACAGGGTAATTTGATCCGCTGTTGTGAAGCTCCGTGCAACACCACACCCGGATGGATATGACCCGCTAGGGAAAAGGCTCCAGGATGTTCCACGGGTTCATGCGCCCATGCAAAAGGTCCCTCGGATAAGGTGCCGATCGTTGTCCGCAACCCAGCTTCCGTATAATACTCCTCGGGCAGGATGTCGTGGTTCCCAACCACCAGGTGCAACTCCATGGTCTGCGCGTTGGCCCATTGAAGGAACGGCTCCCACTGGTTGTTATGGTGGCTGTGGAACAGATCACCTAAGAACAACAGGCGTTCCGGACGGAAATGCCCCACCAAAAGATCCAAGCGCTTCAAGGTGGCTTCATCCTGTCCCTCGGGCAGTGCGGCACCCGCCTTGCGGAAATGTGCGGCCTTTCCTAAATGAAGATCGCTCACCACCAACCAACGAAGGCGCGGCCAGTACAAGGCGCGGTAGGGGTGCAACAAGAGCCGCTCACCCGCGACCATGACTTCGGCAAGGGACATGGCGTGAAGCTGATCGGAATTGGTCAAGGCTTTTCCAGTTTTTCAGTCATTTTCCTGATCCGGTCCTCCACCTGCTCGCTGGTGAGGTTCATGCCACTTAGCCGGTCCACGACGATGGGGAACGCGAACGGCGTGAAACGTTCGGGATCCTTCAACACGATGCGTTGGCCTGCGATGCGTTGGAGCACTGCCTGCAAGCGTGGCAGGTCGAGTTGCACATTGAAAGCTTCATCATAGGCCTGCCGCAACAGCAGATGGTCGGGTTCGTGTTCGCTGAACACCTCGAAGAACAGGGCGCTGTTGCCCCGTACGTGGCGTTCTTTCATGTGCCGGCCCGGAAAGCCTTCGAACACCAGACCGCCGATGGTGGCAATATCACGGAAGCGGCGGCGGGCCAGTTCTGTGGCGTTCAGGCTGCGTTGAAGGTCGTCCAACAAGTGTGCATCGCTGAACAGGTCGTTGTCGATGGCCTCTTCAATGGGGATCGGCTGGTCGCTCAAAAGTTCGAAGCCGTAATCGTTCATCGCCATATTGAACGTGATCGGTTTCAAAAGGCTCATGCGGAAGGCCAAGAGTGCAGCGATCGTCTCATGCACCACGCGACCCTCGAACGGGTAGACCACAATATGATGCCCCGCACGGCTCTTGAAGCGCTCGATCAAGAGCTCATTCTCCGCGGGCACGATGCTGTCACGTCGCTGACGCTCGATCAACGGTTGCACAGCGATCAGTTCGGGCGCAGCACCGGTGGTGGGGGAGGCGTGGGCGAACTGGTCGCGGAGGATATGGGCCATGTAGCTGCTCAACGGCATGCGCCCGCCTTGCCAGCTCGGGATCTTTCCTTTGGTGGCCTTGCTTTTCACCACGAATGCTGTGAGGTCACGCACGCGAACGAACTCCAGCGAGCGACCGGCGAACCAGAATACATCTCCCGCTCGAAAGCGGTTGATGAAGTTCTCTTCGATGGTACCGATGTGGCCACCGCTGAGGTACTTTACTGAAAGGCTGGCACCGCTCACGATGGTGCCGATGCTCATGCGGTGGCGCAACGCGATGCGCCTGTCGGTGACGCGCAACAGGCCATCTTCATCCATAGCACACTTGCGGAATTCATCATAAGCCTGCAAGCTGCTACCGCCGGTAGTGATGAAGGTGAGCATCCAGGCCCATTCCTCTGCGTTGATGCCTTGGAAGCAGAATGTGGAGCGCACCTCGCGGAACAATTTGTTCGGATAGAACCCATCGCCAACGGCCAACGTGACCAAGTACTGCGCAAGCACGTCGAAACAACGCACCATGGGTTGGCGTGGTTCCACGTTGTTCGTCCCGATCGCCGTGCGCAAGGCGGCCGCTTCCACCAGTTCCAGCGCATGCGTCGGCAGGAACCAGATGCGTGGCACCGCGTCAGGCCTGTGGCCGCTTCGTCCGGCGCGTTGCGTGAAACGGGCCACGCCTTTCGGGCCACCGACCTGTACAACGGTTTCCACGGGGCGGAAGTCCACGCCAAGGTCGAGGCTGCTCGTGCACACCACGGCCTTAAGCCGCCCTTCGTCCAACGCATGTTCCACCCACTCGCGCAACTTGCGGTCCAACGAACCGTGGTGTAGTGCGATCGCGCCGGCCAGGTCCGGTGCGATCTCCAACAGGTGGTGATACCAGATCTCTGCTTGCGCACGCGTGTTGGTGAAGATCAAGGTGCTGGTGCTTGCCTCTATGACGGGCAATAGTTGCTTCGCCAGTTTTAATCCCAAGTGCCCCGCCCACGGATAATGTTCTACACGTTCCGGAAGCAGTGTGTGCATTTCGATCGGCTTGCTGATCTGCGCACGTACGAGCACACCGCGATCGTATCGCCCGGTCGGAAATTCTTCGCTTGTAAGGTCCGGGTCCGCATCGGGATCAACACCCAACAGCACTGCCATGGCTTCTTCCAAGTTGCCGATCGTTGCACTCACGCCCCAAATGCCGATCCGAGGTCTTAGTGCTTTCAACCGGCTCAGCGCTAATTCCACCTGCACGCCGCGTTTGCTGCCCAGCAGCTCGTGCCATTCATCGGCCACGAACCAGTCCAGGTTCTTGAAAAGCGTAGCGCTTCCTTTCTGGCTCAATAGGACATGCAAACTCTCCGGCGTGGTGACCAGCAGGTGCGGCAACTGTTTCTTCTGCGCAGCCCTTTGCTTCGCAGTGGTGTCGCCGGTACGCGAGCCAACGGTCCACGGCAGGCCCGTCGCTTCGCACATCCGTTGTGCGCTCTCCGCTATCTCGCTCGCCAATGCACGCAACGGCGTTATCCAAATGGCGCGAAGTCCGGGAGCCTTGGCGCGAGCGGTATCGAGTAATGCAGCATTCACGACGCCTCCCCAGATGGCATACGTCTTCCCCGTGCCGGTCGGCGCATTCAACAGACCGCTGCGCTGAAGGGACATGTATTGCCATGTTTCGTGCTGGAAAGGTTGGGCGGTCCATCCTTGTTCGGCGAACCATCGGTCAACGGGGGACGGTGCTGCCTTTCCATTCTTCCGTTTACTGGATCGCTTGGGCAGTATCCCTTTGTCAGGTGGCTGTCCCTTCATGTTATCAACGCCTTGAGGTCGTCCAACGTGTTGGCGTCCTCCGGCTTTTTATCGTGCCGCCAACGAACGATCCGTGGAAAACGGACGGCAACTCCACTCTTATGGCGGCTGCTTGAACTGATGCCCTCGAAGGCCAGCTCGAATACGAGTTCAGGAGTGACCTGCCGCACCGGGCCGAACCGTTCCACCGTATGCTTCTTCACGAACGCATCCACCTTCAGCATTTCCTGATCCGTAAGTCCGCTGTACGCTTTCGCGAACGTGACGAGCTGGCCGTCCTGCCAGAGTCCGAAGGTGTGGTCGGTGTAAAGATCGGCACGCCTTCCGTGGCCCTGCATGCTGAAGGTGAGCACCGCATCGATGCTCATGGGATCCACTTTCCATTTCCACCAATCGCCCCGTTTCCGGCCTACTTCATAGATGCTGGACAGTCGCTTGAGCATGACGCCTTCCACAGCGTTCGCGCGCGCGGTCTCACGGTGTGCCACAAGTTCTTCCCATGAATCGAATGGAAGAGTGGATGAGATCGCCAGTGACGGGAAGTCCGCTTGTGCCACGCACGTTCCAAGGAAGGCGCGCCGCTCGATCATCGGCCGCTGGCGAACGTCCTCTCCATGGTGTTCCAATAGGTCGTAGGCCATGAAGATCACCGGGACATCGGCGAGGAGTTTCTTCCCGACCGTCTTGCGCCCGATACGCTTTTGCATTTCCGCGAAAGGAAGTGGAGCGCCATCTTTCCATGCCAGTAGCTCACCATCGAGAACGGTGCCGTCGGGAAGCAGCGATATCAAAGGCTGAAGCTCCGGGTATTTGTCCGTAACAAGTTCTTCGCCGCGGGACCATACGAAATGTTTGCCACCGCGCACGATGAGCTGTCCACGGATGCCGTCCCACTTATGCTCCGCTTGCCATTCGCGCGGGTCACCCAATGCAGTGAGCTCCTCGAGGCCCGCACCGGAAGCCCTGCCGGTCCCACCTTCTATGCCATAAGCCAGATAGAAAGGGTAGGGGCGGGAATCGCTGTCGCCGCTGTTAGCCTCCATCACCAACTCCGTGTACCCTGTATCGTGCGGGTCCCAGTTGCCCATCAGCCTGTGTGCCAGTGTGTCTTCTGGCACGCCGGTGGCACGGCTCAGCCCTTTCACCATGATCTTCTGGCTCACCCCGATGCGGAAACCGCCCGTGATGATCTTGTTGAAGACGAACAGCTCCATGCCCGTAAGACCGGCCCATGCGGCTTTGACCCTTTCGGATCTCTCCTCTTCACTGCAACGACGAAGATCCTCCACATAGCGCACCCATTCCGAGAGCGGCTTGCGCATGGGTTCCTCCAGGGTTGCGATGTGCGAGACCGTCTCCGCCAGATCGCCCACCACATGATAGCTGGCTTCGAAGAGCCAATCCGGGATCCCGCTGACCTCACCGGCCCATTGCCGCAGTTGGGTGCTGGTGACCGGGCGCTTGGGGCGACGGCCGCTCAACAGCGCGATCACCCAAAGTTTATCGTTCGCCTCGGCTTCGGCGAAATACCGCGCCAACGCGTCCACCTTGGCATTGGTGCTCGTGGTGGCGTCCAACTCATCGAACAGTTGCGCGGCGCGTTCCATGCAGCTTCTTGTTCAGATCGGTCTTTCCGCAACGGTTGCGGGTGCAGCGGCTTCTTCACCGCTGTCACCTGTGAATTCGGTCTGCTCCACATGGGCATCGTAACCGACGCTACGCAGGTATTGACTGAACAGGTCGGTATAGCCGTGGGTAGCGATGATACGCTCCGCTCCCGTTTCCTTCACAGTGCGCAATAAGCCGTCCCAATCCGCGTGATCGCTCAATACGAATCCCTTTTCCATGTTTCCACGGCGCCGTCGGCCACGCAGTTGCATCCATCCGCTCGCCATGGCAGAAGAATAGGGGCGCATCTTGTTGGTCCACGGCGTACCGATGGCACTGCCCGGTGTAATGACGAGCGCTTGGCGGAAACGTTCTTTCGGGGTGTCCTTGTCCACCAGTTCCCACGGAGGAAGTTGGAGCCCGCTTTCTTGGAGCACCGTGTTCATGTTGGCTACCGCCCCATGGACAAGCACAGGACCGATGGTCGTATCAATGCCGTTCAATACCCGCTGGGCCTTGCCCAAACTGTAGGCACTGATAATGGAGCATATCCCTTGCGACGCATTCCCGCGCCACCAGGCATTGATCTCCGCGAAGACGTCAGCGGGCTCCTTCCAGCGGTAGATGGGTAGGCCGAACGTGCATTCAGTGATGAAGGTGTTACAGCGCACGGGTTCAAAACCCCCGCTTATACCATCTGTTTGGCGTTTGTAATCGCCGGAGGCCACCCAGACCTCGCCTTGATGTTCCACCCGCACCTGCACACTGCCCGGAATGTGACCCGCAGGGTGGAAGGAGAATCGCACGCCATTGATGGTCTGCGTGGAACCGGGTGACAACGTTTCGATGTTCAGCTCCGGATCTATGCGGGCGTGCATCAACTTTTTAGTGATGGGATGGGCCAAATAGTTCTTGCTTCCCCCACGAGCATGATCGCTGTGCGCGTGGGTGATGATGGCCTTTTCCACACCACGCCATGGATCGATGTGTACGCCGGCAGCAGGGCAGTACATGCCTTGCGGCGTGAAAGTGAGCAGATCGGCCATTCAGAGGTACAAAGTTCCGGTGCAAACAAGAACACGGACAGGGGGATCTGGTTCGATAGGCCGTGCAATGATCAAAAAAACACGCTCCATATAACGGGAGGTGGCCCATCGCAAGCAACGAATGAACGCCCGGACTACACGGTAATTGCGAGGGTCATCTCTGATCGGACTCGACGTTAGGCACGCCCGGCCTACGCACATATGATCCAGCCCTTATCGTGTCCGGATCAAGCGCCTGCCCCGTGGCACTGTTTATACTTCTTCCCACTCCCACAAGGACACGGGTCGTTGCGGCCCACTTTCTTTTCCACATGCACCGGTTGCACCGGTTGACGGGGACCTTGTGGTGGTGGCATGCGCTGCGTGCCCGTGGGCGTGGGACGTTGTGCTTGTTGGGCTGCGGCACCGGTGGATGCGCCAGCGTACGCAGGTACTTCGGTGCGGCTGGTCTGCATGCGCTGCTCCTCTCGTGTGGGCTTGGGCTCCTGTGCCTGTTGCACGGCGGGTTCGGCAGTGGGCAGTCCAGCGCGGACCAGGAATTCCACCACCTCATTGCTGATGCGGTCGATCATGGCATCGAACAGCTTGAAGGATTCCAGCTTGTAGATCAAGAGCGGATCCTTCTGCTCGATGCTGGCGTTCTGCACGTCGCGGCGCAGATCGTCCATTTCACGCAGGTGTTCCTTCCACTCGTTGTCGATGATGGCGAGCGTGATGTACTTCTCGATGCTGTCGATGATGTCGCGGCCCTCGCTCTTGTAAGCCTTCTGCAGGTTCGTCACCACCTGCATGGTCTTCATGCCATTGGTGATGGGAACCACGATGTTCTCGTACTGCTTTCCCTGGTTCAGGAAAACGTCGCTGATAACGGGAAGCGCCTGTGCGGCGGTCTGCTGTCCGCGGCGGCGATAACCTTCCATTGCGGCTTCGAAAACCGTATCGGCGATGTCGGCCGTTCTACCGCTCTTGAATTTCTCCTCGTTCACAGGCGATTCGATGGAAAGCTTCCGGAAAAGCTCCATACGGAAGCCTTCGAAGTCACCTTCAGGCTGGTATTCTTCAGTGATGGTGGTGGCCACGTCGTGGAACATGTTCAACACGTCCAGCTTCAGGCGTTCGCCGAAGAGTGCGTTGCGGCGGCGCTTGTAGATCACCTGCCGCTGCTTGTTCATCACGTCGTCATACTCCAGCAAGCGTTTCCGGATGCCGAAGTTGTTCTCCTCCACTTTTTTCTGCGCCCGCTCAATACTTGCGGTCACCATACTGTGTTGGATCACCTCGCCTTCTTTCAGGCCGAGACGGTCCATCAACTTCGCGATGCGTTCGCTACCGAACATCCGCATCAGGTCGTCCTCCAGCGAGATATAGAACTGTGAGGAGCCGGGATCACCTTGGCGACCGGCACGTCCGCGCAACTGGCGGTCAACGCGTCGGCTCTCGTGCTTCTCTGTACCCACGATGGCCAAACCACCGGCCTCTTTCACGCCAGCGCCCAACTTGATGTCGGTACCACGTCCCGCCATGTTGGTGGCGATGGTCACCGTGCCCGGCGAACCGGCGTGCGCCACGATGTCGGCCTCGCGGGCGTGCTGCTTGGCGTTGAGTACGTCGTGTTTGATGCCGCGCATGTTCAGCATCTTCGCCATGAGCTCGCTCACCTCCACGTTCGTGGTACCCACCAGCACGGGCCTGCCCGCTTCCTGCAGCTTCGCGATCTCATCGATCACAGCGTTGTACTTCTCGCGCTTGGTCTTGAAGACCATGTCCTCGTTATCCTTGCGCGCGATCGGGCGATTGGTGGGAATGGACATCACATCCAGCTTATAGATGTCCCACAGTTCCTGTGCCTCGGTTTCCGCCGTACCGGTCATGCCGGCCAGCTTGTGATACATGCGGAAGTAGTTCTGCAATGTTACTGTGGCATAGGTCTGTGTGGCCGCTTCCACCTTCACCTTCTCCTTGCTTTCAATGGCTTGGTGCAGCCCATCGCTATAGCGGCGGCCGTCCATGATGCGGCCGGTCTGCTCGTCCACGATCATCACCTTCCCGTTCATCACCACGTATTCCACATCCTTGTCGTACAGGGCATAGGCACGGATCAGCTGGTTCACCGTGTGCACACGTTCGCTCTTGATGCCGAAATCGCGCAGGACCTCATCCTTACGTTTCGCCTTTTCCTCCAAGGAACCTTCGCTCTTCTCGATCTCCGCCACAGCACCGCCTACGTCGGTGAGGATGAAGAACTGCGTATCCTCCACATCAGCACTGATGAGGTCGAGACCCTTCTCGGTCATCTCGATGCTGTTCTGCTTCTCGTCGATCGTGAAGTAGATCTCCTGGTCGACGAAGGGCATTTCCTTCTGCTGATCCTGCAGGTAGCGACTTTCCGTTTTCTGTAACAGTGAACGCACGCCGGGTTCGCTGAGGAATTTGATCAACGCGCCATACTTAGGCAGTCCACGGTGGGCCCGGAGCAGGGCGAGTCCGGCTTTTTCCGTTTTCTCTTTGTTGCTGCCTTCCTTCAGTAGCTCCTTGGCTTCCGCGATCAGCTTGTTCACCAATTGGCGCTGTGCATTATAGAGCTTCTCTACGCGTGGTTTGTACTCGTCGAACTGGTGGATCTCGCCTTTCGGGGTGGGGCCACTGATGATGAGCGGTGTCCGCGCATCGTCCACCAGTACGCTGTCCACCTCATCGATAATGGCGTAGTGGTGTTTGCGCTGCACCAGTGCCGTGGGAGCGTGCGCCATGTTGTCGCGCAGGTAGTCGAAGCCGAATTCGTTGTTGGTCCCGAAGGTGATGTCCGCCATGTATGCCTGTCGGCGCGCAGGGCTGTTCGGTTCGTGCTTGTCGATACAGTCCACGCGAAGGCCATGGAATTCATACAAGGGGCCCATCCATTCGCTGTCTCGTTTGGCGAGGTAATCGTTCACGGTCACCAAGTGGACGCCGCGCCCTGTGAGGGCATTGAGGTACATGGGCAACGTTGCCACGAGCGTTTTTCCTTCCCCGGTGCTCATCTCGGCGATCTTGCCTTTGTGCAGGGCGGCGCCGCCAATGAGCTGCACGTCGTAATGCACCATGTCCCAAGTGATGGGCGTTCCGGCGGCATCCCAGGAGTTCTTCCAGATGGCTTTGTCCCCTTCAATGCGCACGTTGTCACGCTTCGCGGCGATCTCCCGGTCCAGGTCCTGGGCCGATACGGTGATCTCCTTGTTGTCGTTGAAGCGGCGTGCCGTCTCCTTCATCACGGCGAAGGCTTCCGGCAGGAGTTCCACCAGCACTTCTTCGATGAGCACCAACGTCTTCTCCTCCAGCTTGTCGATCTCCTGGTAACGGCCTTCGCGCTCGGCGATCGCCATTGTAGGGTCGTTCTCGGTCTCTTGACGCAACGTGTCGATGCGGCCCTGTTCTCCGGCGATCTTGGCTGCGATCCGCTGTTTGAATTCGGCGGTCTTGGCGCGCAGTTCGTCGTTGCTGAGGTGTTCCAGCTTGGGATATTCCGCCTTCACCTGTTCGGCGTAAGGCTGCATTTCCTTGAGATCGCGCGAGGCCTTGTCCCCGAAAACTTTCTTGATGATGGTGCCGAGCATGGGTGGGTCAGTGTCGAATGGTGGTGCGGCCTAAAGCCGATGGGCCGATCCGCCCGGGGCGGAAAAGGTCGGCAAAGTTAACCGGTACGGACCGTCAACCGTCGTGCCGGAATGCGGCTTATGCCGGATCGGCAGGGTTGGATGGCATTGCCAAGCCATAGAGCCTGCCAAGTGAACATTGTTGTTCCACTTTTCTTCTATTGGGCCGAGCGCACGAAAAAGCCCCGCCGATCAAGGCAGGGCTTTGTGCTTCCAAGGAAGCAAGTGCTCAGTATTCGTCCTCGTTGAAGAAGAAGTCTTCTTTGCTTGGGTAATCCGGCCAGATGTCCTCGATGGTTTCGAATACTTCTTCGTCATCCTCGATGCCTTGGAGGTTCTCCACCACCTCCAGCGGAGCGCCCGTGCGCATGGCAAAATCGATAAGTTCGTCCTTGGTGGCGGGCCAAGGGGCATCTTCTAGGTAGGATGCAAGTTCAAGTGTCCAATACATGTCAGCCCGCTTTAGACGGTTTTTTCAAATCGGCCGCAAATATAACCGGATAGGGACAGGCTGCGACGATCTTTCCCAAGAAGGTGATGGAATGACGGAAACCCGCTACAGCCCAAGGTTTTACAAGGATCAGCCACGCGGCTTCCAAGGGATCTCCGGTACGTTGAGCCTGTTTCCTGTCCAGCGGGCCAACATAAAGAGCAGGTCGCTGAGGCGGTTCAAATAGCGGATAGTGATCTCCGGAACGGGTTCTTCAGAAGCCAAGCGAATGGCGATCCGCTCCGCCCTGCGGCACACGGTGCGGCAGATGTGGGCCTGCGAAATGGCCGGATGCCCACCGGGCAGGATGAAGTTGCGCATGGTAGGCAGGTCGGCATCGAAACCATCCATCGCTTTTTCCAATGCCTCCACATCAGCATCGTGGATCACCGGTACCTTGAATTTTTCCACGGTGGCCTCATCGCCTGCGGCCAGCGTGGAGCCGATGTCGAACAACCGTACTTGGATGTCCGAGAGCAACTGTGCATTGGAACCTTCCAACAGGTCGCGCAACATGCCGATGTTGCTGTTCAGTTCGTCAATGGTGCCGTAGGTCTCGATCCGTAGGCTGTCCTTCGGTACGCGCTTGCCGTTGAGCAGCGAGGTCTGGCCTTTGTCGCCCGTGCGGGTGTAGATCTTCATTTCCGCGAAGGTAAGTTTTAGTGAATGGAATTTCTGGTATAGGGTATATCGCACACGGTACGGGTTAATGCCGACGCACACTTCCCGATCCCTGGATTCCCGGCTCTACACTTACGGTTCTCTGTGCTCTCTGTGCCTCTGTGGTGAAAAAGCGCCACATCTCAGTACCTCAGCACGAAGTGCTCCCGCTGTTGCTCCTTCCGCAGAAAGACGATCCCGAAGTTGAATAGATCGATCGTCACGGTCACTTTGGGATGCGCCTTGATAGCGGACCAAGCATCGTCCATTCCTTGGCTCCAATGGATGTCGTCGAAGATGAACACGGTATCGTTATGTGCCTTAGCGAGGCATTGATCGAAGTAGGATAACGTAGGCTCCTTCGCATGGTGCCCATCGATGAAGGCGAAATCCAACCGGCCCAGGGTGGCGAGTACAACGTCCAGTTGGTCCTCGAAGCGCCCAACATGTGGATGGATGTTCTGTGTCCCTGCCGTAGTGAAATTTTCCTGTGCGATGGAACCAATCGCAGTGCATCCTTCAATGGTGTGAACTTGAGCCGATGCGGCGGAACGGGCCAGATAGAGCGTGGTGATGCCGAGGCTCGTGCCCAATTCAAGTATCGTGTTCGGGGCGGAATAGTCTACAAGACGCGCCAGCATTTCTGCTTGCCGCTTGGGTTTGAGTGCGGTGCGCGCGATCGAGGACACGGATCGTTGAAAGCCACTGCCCTGACGCGATCCAGCGCCGAAGTCGGTAACGGTGATGATCCGGTTGTCCTTCAGCAATGCCAAACGCTGCGCTTCAATTTCCGCGAATGCATGGGGCGGTGTCCGTTTACGCAGCACGTTCTCCACCAATGCGAACACGAACGGCGAATGCACATCATGCCGGTTGCCGCCATGTCGAAGGTGCTTCAGGTACGCGCGGACGGGATAAGGGATCAGAGGCATACGGCGCGAAGGGAAGAAGAAAAAGGAGAAAAAAATGTCGGAGGGCTTCTTCGTCGGCACAAGGAATACGGAGCTGATCTCGACCAGCCCTGCCGCAGCATAGGCTGATCACTGGGCTGCCATCGCCCTGCGTTTCAGTAGCCCTTCATAGATCGTAATGGGTACCAAAACCATAAGCAGGCCATAAAAGATATCTTCCACCGGGATGGTGCCGATACGCACCCCGAGGTTCTCCGCATCGTTATACCAAACCACGGCTTCTTCGAGCATGCTGCCCGTAAGGATCCCGTTCACGATCATGAAGGGTAGCAACAAAATGAGATAGGCGAAGTACGCCCGGCCGAGCCAAATGGGCTTCAGCCAAAGCTGCAGCAGCAAGAGCCAAAGCGCCAGCGCACCGAAAGCACTGGTGGTGTATGCTTTACCGGGGAAAAAGACGATGACGAGCAGCAGGGCCGAAACGAGGAACCACGTGATGCGGCCGGACCATGGCCCGAAATAGTCCTTCACGCCGAGTGCCCGGAAACAGTGGTAGGTGAACAAGCAGGCGTAGGGGATGCAGATGAAGAAAAGGGACTCTTCCAATGGCAGACCGAAAAAGGTGATCCCCGAGAGATGGTCTTCATTGAAGCCCCAGATCCCGAGATGCGTGAACCAAGAATCCCACGGGATGAAGATGAGCATCATGCCGAGCAGGGCGGGCCATAGTGCAAACCATGTGCGGTCGAAGCGCAGGCGCGGATGGAAGCTGAACAGGAAAGGGACGATGAACGCACCGAGGTCGATCCAGAGATAGGTGGACATGCTTGTTTTTCCTCAACGTAGCGAAGGACAGAATGGGTGAATGCTGCCCGGGAGCTTGCCAAGATCTACTTGGCCGGCATTGCTTCACGAACATCACCAGTGCGGTTCTTCGCATTCAGCGATCGAACCGCCTCCCGATAATATTTCATTGGCACTATCAACATGCCGAAGCACTCACCTTCCTCCTTGCCGAGGTGTTTGTGATGGATCTTGTGCGCGCGGCGCAATGCGACAAAATAGGTATTGTTGGAATTGCGCAGCCATTTGATCCGCTGGTGGATGAATACCTCATGGACAAAGAAATAGGCAATGCCATAGATCAATATTCCCAAGCCTATCCATAGCCAAGGAGCTGACAAGCCCTGAATGGAGCCGACAAGGAAGAGGAGCATGGAAGGCACAGCGAACAACAGGAAGAATGAATCGTTCCGTTCCAGCACGTGTTGGTGATCCCGCTGGTGGTGGTCTTTGTGCAACTTCCATAGGAAGCCGTGCATCACGAACTTATGGGTGGCCCATGCCACGAACTCCATGCCCATGAAAGTAGCTGCCACTATGCCGATGATCGCCCAAACGCTCATTTCTATGAGGGGAAAAGCTCTTGTAAAACCCGCTCGCGATGCTTAAAAATACCGTCCAGTTGGTTCTTTACAAAGATACGATGGGCCAATTCACCCAGAACGCCCAAAGGCAATTCGTATTCCACGAGATCCCGCATCACCGTGCCTCCTTCACTTTCTTCGAAGGTGTGCGTATGATGCCAGTAGGCATAAGGTCCTTTTTCCTGCGTGTCCACAAAGCGGTGCGGCGCTTCAGCAACAGTGATCAACGTGACCCAGGTAAGAGGGATCCCAAGGACAGGGCGCACCGTGTAGGTAATGCGCTGGCCTGCATGCGTAGGCGGCTTGGGACGGGGTTCCCGGATCACAAAACCCATTTCGGGCGGTGTGATGCGGGAAAGGTTGTTGGGGTCACTGAAAAAATCCCAAGCTTGCTGAAGCGGGATCGGCAGGACTTGGTGTCGCTCCAGCACGTGCCTCATCCTATCACTACTGCGTTCGGGTACCTCTCCTTCCAAAAATCAAGAGCCTTTTTGCTGGCGAGCGTGATCACCGTTCGGGCGTCAAGACGGACTTTGAAAGTCTTCAGACCGTCGCGGACGGGTTGGGTGAGAATGAGTTGGCGTTTTTTGCGTGGCATCGTTGTGTTGTTGTTTTTTTTAATGGAGAGCGACTTTCTCGGCAAGTCCCGCTGCATAAGCTGCAAGAGCCCTGTCGCGAGCTATCTTATGAACGACAATGGGCGCGGCATAGTTTGCGTTCCCGTATTCCGGTACCCATCGTTTAACATACGTTAACCGGGAGTCAAAGCGCTCTTGTTGCAGGGTGGGATTAAACACCCTGAAATAGGGAGCGGCATCACATCCGGTACCTGCTGCCCACTGCCAATTGCCGTTGTTGCTGCTCAATTCAAAGTCCAAGAGAAGTTCAGCGAACCAGGCCTCTCCCCAGCGCCAATCGATCAGTAAATGCTTCGTGAGGAAACTCGCGGTTACCATCCGCACACGATTGTGCATCAGGCCGGTTGCGGCCAGTTCGCGCATCCCCGCATCCACCAGCGGATAACCCGTGCGGCCTTCGCACCAAGCCGCGAATTCGGATTCGTTGTTACGCCAAGCAATATGCTCGTAAGCCGGTTTGAAGGCGTGGTCCACAACACTCGGGAAATGGTAGAGCACCTGCATGAAGAACTCGCGCCAGATCAGTTCATTGAGCCAGGTCTCGCTGGACAGAAATGCTTGCCGCACCAAGGCCCTTGGACTTACGGCACCGAACCGCAAGTGCGTACTCATCCGTGAAGTACCCAATACCCCGGGCAGGTTCCGGGTTTCGGCGTAGTGGGCAAGCATATCAAGATCCAAATGCGCAGGAGGCAAGGCCAGATCAGTGGCCGAAAATCCGATCCGGTCCAAAGTTGGCATCGGCAGGGGCGCGTGTTGCCAAAGCCGGTCCAGTCGTTCTTCACTGGGAAAAGCTGCGGCCATTTCCGGCGTGAAGAGTGCCTTCCATTTCCGGGCATAGGGTGTGAATACGGTGTATGGGCCACCGTCGTCCTTCATCACTTCGCTGCGTTCGAAAATGCTGATGTCCTTGTATGTCCGGAATGGGATACCTCTTTCTCCCAAGAATGCTGCGACGGTTGCATCGCGTTCCAGCGCGTATGGCTCGTGGTCGTGGTTAGCGGTAACGGCGAGTATCGCGAAGCGTTCGGTAAGTTCCTTCCAAACTTCCATGGGCTCCCCGTGCATCACCAGCAACGTGCCACCCAACCCCTCCAGCTTGGTCTTCAATGCAGCTAGTGTCCGGTGGATGTGATCCACCCGGCGGTCGTTCTTCCGTTCCAAGCGGTCGAGGATCGTTGTATCGAAAATGAACAAAGGCAACACTTCACCATGCTCTTCCAGGCCACGTAACAAACCGTGGTTGTCCTCCAAACGGAGATCCCGGCGCAGCCAATGGATCGCTATTTGTGGGCGCTCTGGGTTACTCATGGTAGAACGTTTTTTGCCCAATGCGCAAGAACCTGTGGCCAGCAGACCAGTAACCAAGCGGTGAACCGTTCCGGTGCATTCGCTACCTCACTTTGCATTTCGTCGATACTGATCCAGCGTGTATTCATCACTTCGGCGGGAGCGGGCTTCAATCCGCCATCCCAACGACCGAAGAACACGTGGTCGAATTCGTGCTCCACGAGTTCGTTGGCCAGTTCGGCGCGATAAGTGAACTGGAACCCGGGCTCGAATGATGGCGAGATCCCAAGTTCCTCCTGGACCCGCCTCTGGGCTGCTGCGCCAACAAGTTCACCGGGGAGCGGGTGGCTGCAGCAGGCGTTGGTCCATAGCCCCGGGCTGTGATATTTGTCCATTGCTCTTTGCTGAAGGAGCATGTGGCCTTCGGCATTGAACAGGAAAATACTGAACGCGCGATGGAGCGTGCCCGATCTATGGGCCTCCATCTTTTCCATGGTGCCTATCTGCTGATCGTGCTCATCAACGAGCACAACGTGGGAGGTGTCAACGTGCTGCACGGCTGATCAGAGGCTATTGAAGCGGTACCTTAAAAAGCTGGTGGTAAGCAGCCGCATCTTCGCCCGCCTGCCGATCCGGATGCGCTCCTGCATGATGCGGCCAGCGGACAAACCCTTGATCTTGCGGAAAAGGGCGAGGTAATAGGCATAGGCCACGTAGACGCCGAAACGCGAGCCATTGGGCAATTCTTTAATGCCTGCCAAAGCGGCCTGGAAGTCGGCGTTCATGTCGTCCTCGGCCTTGCGTTTGGCGGCTTCGTCCAAATTGCTCACGTCAATGTCTGGGAAATAGGTGCGGCCCAACGCGGCGTGGTCGTCCTGGATGTCACGGAGGAAGTTCACTTTCTGGAACGCCGCACCTAACCTCTTTGCCGCGGGCTTCAATGCGTTGTACCGCGCATCGTCCCCCTCGCAAAAAACGCGCAGGCACATCAGCCCCACCACTTCGGCAGAACCGAAGATGTAATCGTTGAAGCTGGTGGTGTCATGGACCTCCTGGTCAAGATCCATGGCCATGCTGTCCAAGAACGGATCAATCAGTTCAAGGCCGATCCCGCTCGTATGGGCAACGCGTTGGAAACTGTGTAGCACCGGATTCAGGCTGATGCCTTCCTCCAAGGCGCGGTAGGTTTCAGCACGGAAGCGCTGCAAAAGGTCGCGTTTGTCATGCGAATGGAAAGTATCCACGATCTCGTCCGCAAAGCGCACGTAGGCATAAATGGACTTGATCGGACCCCTGAACCGAGGATGCAACCCACTTATGCCGATGGAGAAGGAGGTGCTGTAGCGGCTCACCACCCGGCTGCTGAGCTCGTTGCACACGCTGTCGTAAAGTTCTACGGTGTTCATTTGCTGTGCAGTTCTTTCAAGATGAGGTCGGCGGCGATCTGTCCGCTGATCAATGCTGGCGGAAGCCCCGGACCGGGGACGCTCAATTGGCCTGCCAGATATAGGGCATCCACCTTTGCACTTTTCACTTTCGGACGCAACGGACCGGTCTGGGCGATGGTGCTGGCCAAGCCGTACGCATTGCCGCGGAATGCGTTGTAGTCCTCCTTCAGATCGTTCACGCAATAGGAACGCTTCACCAATAGATGCTCGCGTATGTCCACGCCCAGATGCTCTACGAGGCGGTCCGCCACGATGTTGAAGTACTCCTCCCGCAGATCCGTCGTGTCCACTGAACCGCTTGCGATGGGTATCAACACCACAAGGTTCTCACATCCGCTTGGCGCGGTGGATCGATCCGTTACAGTGGTGCAGCTCAAGTAGAAAAGCGGCTTTCGGGGCCAGCGCTTGTAGCGATAAATGTCTTCGCCATGTTCGTCCAGAGAAGCATCGAAGAACAGCATGTGGTGTTCTGCATTCGGCAGCCTTCGGTCCAGACCGATATAGAAAAGCAACGTGCTTGGTGCCATGGTGCGCTTCTCCCACGAGCTGGCGGAATACGAACGCTCCGGAGGCTGCAGCAGGTCTTGTTCCACATGGTGGTAATCAGCAGTGGCCAGCACGATATCCGCCATCAAGGTCCCATCTGCGGTCTCCACGCCGGTGGCCTTTCCATTTTCCACAATGATGCGCTTAACGGCCATACCGGTCTTGACGACGGCCCCCTCTTGTTCAGCGACCGTGCGCATGGCATCCATCACCTGTCCCATACCGCCCATGGGATACCAAGTGCCCAGATCGATGTCGGCGTGGTTCATCAAGCTGTACAGTGCCGGTGTGGTCTGTGGTGTGGCACCAAGGAACAATACCGGGAATTCCATTACCTGCCTGATGCGCTCGCTGGTGAAATGCTTTCGCACATGTTTTCGCAGCGAGGAGAGCACCGTGGTCTTCATCAGGCCGGATAACAACTCAGGCCTGAGATACTCAGTCCAACTTAACGAAGGAGTATAAACGATGTCCTGCATGCCCATGGCATACTTCACGCGGGCCTCATCCAGAAAGTGATGTAGCGCCTGACCAGCGCCCGGCTCTTCTTTTTCAAAAAGCTCAGCCACTGCCTCACGTCCCGCCGGTAAAGGCCAACTATCGTTCTTCCCGAAGACAACCCTGTAGGACGGATCCAGCCGCTTCAGCTCGTAATGATCCGAAGCTTTGGTCGCGAACCGCGCAAAGAAGCGGTCGAAAACGTCGGGCATCCAATAAAAGCTGGGCCCCATGTCGAACGTGAAGCCGTCCTTTTTCCAAGTGCTTGCTCTTCCTCCTACGGATTCGTTTTTCTCCAATACAGTCACTTTTAGCCCCTTCTGCGCCAAAATAGCGGAAGCGGCCAACCCGGATATACCGGCACCGATCACTATGCAAGAACGGTCTGTGAACACGGCGAGATCATGTTTGTTCAACAAATGTACGAAAAAGTTGAACAACCTGGATCTATGCTCACATTTTCGCTTCCGGAAGGTAGATCAAAAATGTTGCGATCGACTGCCCCGCGATCAGTTCGGGACTGCCGGCGTATCGCTCAGCATGCCCATCAAACGGTGACGGGCTTGGTGGATACGGCTCTTCACCGTTCCCACCGGAATAGCAAGCTGATCCGCGATCTCGTGATACTTGTATCCTTCGTGGTGCATTTGGAAGGGCGTACGGAACGTATTGTCCAATTTCCCGAGAGCACCTTGCAGCTCGCTCATCCTCACACTTGATTCGGCCGTTGCAGGTGTTTCCACTAAGCTGCTACGCTCCCGAACGCGCTCCACATGGTCCATCACCCGGTCCGTCCGCTTGTTGCGACGGTGAGCATTGATGAAGGTGTTCTTCATGATGGTATACACCCACGCCTTGAAATTGGAATTGTCACGGAATTTGTCGCTGTAGGTCAACGCACGCAACATGCTTTCCTGTAAGAGGTCGTCCGCGGTCTCACGGTCGTGGGTGAGGCTCAATGCGAAATAATAGAGCTGGCTGCGAAGACCTACCAATTGCTGTTGGAAATCATAGGTTGACATGTGCAGAGTGGTTTTTCACACAGCCATGCAAACCCCGGTCCGATAGGCAGCACTACTAGTTGTCTAGCGAGTGGCTGCGCTGCGGAACCGGCCCGGATCCAATGGCACAGCGCGTCAGGGCTTAACCCGCAAGTAACGAATGTGAGCGACCCAGGCCACACTTACAAGGAACAAATTCCCCGATCCGAGAACACCATGCCCCGTGAATGTGTCCTCCAGCGCGCTGCCCCATAGATCACTGCTTCGCGTCGCATAGGGAATGAGTGCCAACAGGAATAGTACGAGAACAAGTCGGTCATTCCTTTCGAAGAGCCTAGCTAGGATGTAAAGCACCAGCGGCAGTGTGAACATGAAGTGCTGCTGATCCGTGATGACCAAGTTGGGCACTATCGCACAGGCGGTCCAAAGCTCCATAGCACGGTCGGCGGCTACGTTCCCTTCAACTTCATGACGCATTCCGTACCACGTTGCAGCGGCCAACACGGCACCGGCCAAAGCGATAAGCGCGAGGTCCAAGGTGGTGGAGGGAGCGGTAGAAAAGAGCTTGGTGATGATGGCTCCGAGGCGGTCCGGGCTCTCGATCGTCAAGTTATGGCGCGCCACGGCCCAGCCCCATTCCTTCAGCATCTCCCACCAGTGAGCGGGTCCTTCCTGCATCATCGGCAACAACAGCCCGGCCAGCATCGCAGCCAACGCGGCTCCCAGCGTTTTCCATGAACGTCGTACCACCAGGGGGACGATCATGAGCAACAAGTAGGGTTTGATCAGCCAAGCGATGCCCAAGGAAATGCCGGCAGCCCATGGTTTGCCCGACAAATGGCGTTCAACGCCGAACAGCACCAAGAATAACAGGCCGAGATTGATGTTCCCCAAATGCAGTTCACGGACCAAGAGCACGGCTATGCAGAGCAGGCCCAGCATAGCGCGGAACGCGGGCTTCGGCACCGGCCCCACTGCGCGCACAAGGGCACGCTCCATCACGGCGAAGCAAGCCATCAACATCGCACCCATAAGCAACCAATGGACGGTGGCCGCGGTCTGGAAGTCCAAATAGGTGAGGGGAATGAAGAAATATAACGGGAACGGCAAGTATTTGTAGAGGCCGGTGTCCTCGCCGAACACCACACCATAAATGGGCAGGCCCTCCCTCAGGTTGGTCGCGGCCATGTAGTACACCCGGAAGTCGTTCAACCAAAAGCGGCCGTTGATGTGCTCCAAGGCCAAGGCCGCCAACACCAACACCGTGGCGAAGACGAAGAAGGGGCGGAGCTGGCGGAACATGGGTGCAAAGGTGCGTTCGTAAGCTCAAAGCAACGGTGACGCACTCCGGGGAAGTTCAACGAACAAGCCCCCGACTTGCGCCGGGGGCTAAGAACGTGGGACGTACTGGATTCGAACCAGTGACCTCATGCGTGTGAAGCATGCGCTCTAAACCAGCTGAGCTAACATCCCAATACGTCAAACTTCCGTGGGAGCAGCCGGATTCGAACCAGCGACCCTCTGCTTGTAAGGCAGATGCTCTAAACCAGCTGAGCTATGCTCCCAAAACACTCTTCCCCCCGAAGAACAGAACTCTGACCAGCGACCCTCCCGCCCGTAGGCGGGATGCTCTAAACCAGCTGAGCTATGCTCCCAAAACACTCATCCCCCAAAGAACAGAACTCTGACCAGCGACCCTCCCGCCCGTAGGCGGGATGCTCTAAACCAGCTGAGCTATGCTCCCAAAACACTCATCCCCCAAAGAACAGAACTCTGACCAGCGACCCTCCCGCCCGTAGGCGGGATGCTCTAAACCAGCTGAGCTATGCTCCCAAAACACTCTTCCCCCAAAGAACAGAACTCTGACCAGCGACCCTCCCGCCCGTAGGCGGGATGCTCTAAACCAGCTGAGCTATGCTCCCAAAACACTCTTCCCCCCAAAGAACAGAACTCTGACCAGCGACCCTCCCGCCCGTAGGCGGGATGCTCTAAACCAGCTG
This sequence comes from Flavobacteriales bacterium, assembly GCA_016719225.1. Taxonomy (GTDB): domain Bacteria; phylum Bacteroidota; class Bacteroidia; order Flavobacteriales_F; family PHOS-HE28; genus PHOS-HE28. The sequence goes on from JADKAN010000002.1 coordinate 516,003, forward strand.
AGCTATGCTCCCAAAACACTCATCCCCCAAAGAACAGAACTCTGACCAGCGACCCTCCCGCCCGTAGGCGGGATGCTCTAAACCAGCTGAGCTATGCTCCCAAAACACTCTTCCCCCCAAAGAACAGAACTCTGACCAGCGACCCTCCCGCCCGTAGGCGGGATGCTCTGAACCAGCTGAGCTATGCTCCCAATTCCCGATTCGGTTTTTAACTCAAAACCCCGAATTGGGGCTGCGAATATAGACCTTGGTTCCAAACCGCATGTACAGCGACGGTTTTTCCGGTCGAACGTACCGTTTATCTGTTACACGACCTCGGCCACTACGAACGCACTTCCCGTCACCAATACCAGATCATTTCCGACGGCCGCTTTTTGCGCTGTGGCCAAGGCAGCCTTTACCGACGGGTACACTTGGCCTTGTAAACCGATTGTTCGTGCGCGTTGTTGCAATTCTCCAGCATCCAAGCCGCGTGGGATATCCGCTTTGCAGAAATAGTACAGCGCGTGCTTCGGCAGTAGTCTCAACATCGCATCGATGTCCTTGTCGTTCACGGTACCCAGCACCACGTGCAGCTTTTCATGCGGTGTCGATTTCAGCATGTCGTTCACGATGCGCAGCCCGTCCGCATTATGACCGATGTCTACGATGGTAAGAGGCTTGTTGGAGATGGTATGCCAGCGGCCTGCAAAGCCAGTGTTGCGTTGCACGTTGGCTAGTCCAGCAGTGATCTGGTCATCCGTGATCGTCCAGCCTTGACTGCGAAGTTCTTGGATCGCGGCAAGCGCGGTACGTGCATTGCGCTGCTGGTGTGCGCCCGGTAGGTCCAGTGCAAAAGGCAAAGTAGCGGTTTGATCCGTGAAGGTGATCGGTGCACCGACATCTTTCGCCTTACGTCGGAAAACTTCCGCGATCACTCCTTCGGCTTCACCCACGATCACCGGTACACCAGGCTTGATGATCCCGGCTTTTTCCTCGGCGATCTTTTCCAGTGATCCGCCCAGCAGGTCCGCATGGTCCCACCCGATGTTGGTGATCACACTCACCAAAGGGGTCACCACGTTGGTGCTGTCCAGCCTTCCCCCCAGGCCGGTCTCGATCACGGCGATGTCCGTATGCTCGGCCCGGAACCAGTTCAGTGCCAATGCAACGCCCCATTCAAAGAATGAAGCGGCGATGGGCTCGAAGGCAGCGCGGTGTACTTCCACGAAACGGGTCACGGTTTCCTTGGGCACCATTTTTCCGTTGATGCGGAAGCGTTCGCAGAGATCCTTTAAGTGCGGTGAAGTATGTAAGCCGGTCCGGTAGCCGGCCTCTTGGAGCACGCTGGCCAGCATGTTCGCGGTGCTGCCCTTGCCGTTGGTGCCGGCCAAGTGGATGCAGGTCAAGCCCCGCTCGGGATGCCCAAGCACATCCATCAGGGCGTGGGTATTGGAAAGGTCCGCCTTATAAGCGGCCTTGCCGATGCGGGAGAACATGGGAAGCCGCTCGTACAGGTACGCCAGCGTCTCCGGATAGTCCACCTTATTCAAGGATGAAGATGAAGGTCATATCCCCTTTCTGCTCCGCCGGTCCATCCGGCTTCGGGCTGAACGTGCATTGCAGTGCGGCCTTTTTGGCCAGATTGAAAAGGACTTGGCTGGTCGTGGTGCTCCGGTCCAAATTGAAGCCTACGTGGGTCACTTTGCCGGTGCGGTCCACGAAGATGTCCAAGGCAACCTTGCCTCCCTCGCTCGGTTTTTCAGTAATGTTGGGCCCGCGCATCAAGCCTCTTCCGGCCAAGCGGCCTTCGAACGCTTTACCCTTGAAACTACCGGAGCCTCCATCACCTGGGGTGCTGCTGGGCGGGCCGTTACCTGCAGTGGTGCTAGGGGAATTGCCGGGTGCGCCTCCCGTGGTGGGATTGAACAAAGCGCGAGGGTCCGGCTTACGGGGCTCAGGAGGCTTGGGTTGGGGCTTGGGCTTAGGTGTGGTGGGTTTCGGCACGGCCACATCACTTTCTTCCTGCGTTGCTACGGGTTCGGGCGTCTCGGGTGTCACGGCTTCCACCGGTGGCGGCGGAGTGGTCTGGGCTTGCGCGGGCGAGCCTCCGCCGGTAAGTCCACCTGCATCCTCAAAGGCCAGTTCGATCCCCTCTTCTTGCGGTAAGGGATCCGGCTGTTGCAACCCGATGTACAGGAACAGGATCAGCAACAGGATGTGGAACACGATGGTGAAGATCACCCCCGTGCGCCGGTCATGCTGTTCCTGATCTACTGCGAGGGTGCTCATTTCCTATCGCCTTTCACTTTTCACCGGTGATCGATCTGATGGGCTGCATTCTCTTTAGCGCCCCTGCGGAATTCAATCCGGTTTAGTGGCTAGGATGATCTTCCACTTGTTCCGCTTGCAAATGTCCAGAACGCTCACCGTTATGCCGGTGGGAACGCTTTGGTCCACATGCAGGATGATCGCTTGGTCGCCGGGTGTTTTCGCCATTTCGCTGGTCAGTACACCCTCGAGCTGATCGGGTTCGATCAATTGGTTGTTCACGCTGAAATGCTTGTCCGCGTCAATGCGCACGGCCACCTTGGCCTTCTCCTTGGTCTTGTTGGCGCTGGTGGGCAGGTCCACGGGCAGCGCATAAGGGCTTACCATCGTGCTCAGGATCACGAAAAAGATCAGCAGCAGGAAGACCAGGTCGGTCATCGAGCTCATGTTGAACCCGGCGTCCACCTTATGTGAAGTGCGAAGTCCCATGCGTTATTTGGCTGGTGAATCCAGCACGTCCATGAAGGCGACGGTGGAGGCTTCCATGTTCTGTACCACTTTGGTGACGCGTGCCACGAGCGTATTGTAAGCAACGTAGGCGATGATACCGATGATCAGGCCCGCCACGGTGGTCACCATGGCCTGCATGATGCCGCCGGAGAGTTGCCCGATCTCCACCCCGGCACCGCTCACTTTCATGGTGTGGAAGGTCACGATCATACCGATCACGGTGCCCAAGAACCCGAGCATGGGCGCGGCACCGGCGATGGTCGCCAATACGCTGAGCCCCTTTTCGAGCTTGTAGACCTCCAGTTTACCGGCGTTCTCAATGCTCACCTCGATGTCCTTCAGCGGGCGGCCGATGCGGCTGATGCCTTTGTCCAGCATGCGTGCCACCGGGGCAGGGTTCTGGGCGCACAGGTTCTTGGCGGAATCGATCTTGCCGTCGTGGATATAATCGCGGATCTTTTCCATGAAGTCCTTTTCCTCGCGCAATGCCCGGCGGATGGCCAGGCTGCGCTCGATGATGATGTACACGGCGATGAGCGACATGATCCCCAATGGGCCCATGATGTACCAACCGCCATTCTGGATCAACTCCCACACGGATATGGTCTCCATGACGGGCGTAACGGGCTGTGCGGCCTGTTCCAACGCTTGGCGCGCGGCCTCGGCGTTGTCCTGTACTTGTGCGAGAAGCTCGAAGGGCATGTGTTGTGCTTGGTTGGAGTTGAACGCGGGAACGCGCAGGAAATTTTATCGTATAAGCTGTGTCAGCGCGATCTCGAAGGCGGTGCTGGTCACCAGGGTCTTGCCAGCGTGTTTGGCATGGACCTTTTCCAGCGCCTTTCCGATCACGTCGCTCACGTCATTGAAAATGGCTTGGTCGGTGAGTTCAGCACCGTCCTGCATGCAATAGGCGAATACACGGGCCATGCCGCAGTTGGCGATGAAATCGGGGATCACGCCCACTTTCTGGTCAGCATGTTCGGCGATAGGACCGTAGAAGATCTCGAGATCCGCGAACGGCACGTTGGCACCGCTGGCGATCACTTCCAGGCCGGCTGCGCACAAGCGGTCCACTTGGGCACCCGTGACCAAGCGGGACGCAGCGCAGGGAAGGAACACCTCCGCGCCACAGTCCCAAAGGCGCTCGTTCACCGTATCGAAAGGCATCATGTCGTGCATGTGGAGTGCATTGCCCTTCTTTTCCAGGAAAAGCTTTTCCACGGCGGCTGTGCTCAGGCCGTCAGGAGCCAAGGTGCCGCCATGCCGGTCAATGATGCCCACGAGGCGCGCGCCTGCCCGGCTGAGGTAATAGCCGGCCGCAGCCGCCACGTTGCCCCAGCCTTGCACCACCACGCGCTTGCCTTTTACGTCCCCGCCTTTGATGCGGTATTGGTGGATGACGCTTTGCGCGACGCCCCAACCCGTGATCAGGTCGGCAACGGCAAAGCGCCCCGGTACCGGCGTAAAGGCCGGGTTCTCCACGCGCTTGCTTACACCCGTGCGCAGTTGGCCCAGGATCCGCACCTTGGCGCCTTGGTTGTTGCCAAGGTGCCCGTTCACCACGCCTTCCTGCGGATGCCACAGCCCGTAATGCTCCGTAATGGGCACCACCTCGTGCATTTCGTCCACGTTCATATCGCCTCCCGTACCGTAGTAGGCTTTCAAAATTGGCGTAACGGCTTTGTACCACCGCTCCAGCACCTCCAATTTCCGCGGGTCTGACGGGTCGAAGTCGATCCCGCTTTTGGCACCACCGATGGGCGGACCGCTCACCGTGAATTTCACCTCCATCGTTTTGGCCAAGCTGGTCACTTCGCGCCGGTCCAGGCCTTTGCGCATGCGAGTACCACCGCCCGCCGCGCCGCCGCGCAGGCTATTGATCACCGTCCAGCCCCGGGCGCCGGTGGGTGCATCATGCCATTCAAATACGATCTCCGGCTCCCGCTCTTCGAATTCCTTCAACGCCTTCCTCATAGCTGCTTCCGCGATAAGTGACAAAAGTAACGGGGCGTTATGCTTGGCCCCGGATGCCCATGCCGGGGTTATCCGGGTGGGGCTGTTAATAGGGCAGATATACCGCCCCGCCGATGGAGCCACGCGCCGCACCGGTCACGCTGGCCAACGTATTGTGTTCGCCGCGTAGTCGCAACAGGCCCAGCACTGCGAAGATCACCGCTTCCTTGTAGTCGATCAGTTCCTTGGAGGGCAGTTCCGGTCGCACGGTGGACAAGGCCGCAATGCGCTCCACCAGAAAGCCGTTGTGTGCCCCACCACCGGTCACCAGCACGGTTTCCGCTCCGGAGGCATCCAGTTCCTTCGCCACCAGCCCGGCGATGTGCTCCACGCCGGTGCGCATGCGGTCCGCCAGTGGAATGGTAGCGGCGAGCAACGGTTTGATGTTTTCCTCGAACCATTCGCGGCCCAAGGAACGTGGCGGCGGCGAGGTATAGAAAGGTAGTGCGTCCAAGCGTGCGAGCAAGGCGGTATCGACCGTGCCGGTGCGCGCCAGATCGCCATTGGTGTCGTACGCTGATCCAGCCTCTTGCGCCAACCCGTCCAATACTTGGTTGCAAGGGCAAACATCATATCCGATGGGCTTCTCGCCGCCGTGAAGGGCGATGTTCGCGATGCCGCCAAGGTTCAAAAAGGCTTTCTGGCCCGGGAACAACACTTGCTCGCCCAAGGGCACCAACGGTGCGCCTTGCCCTCCGAGCGCCACATCCATGGTCCGGAAGTCGCACACGGTGGGCAGTCCGGTGATCGCGGCGATGTGCGCGCCGGACCCGGCTTGGAAGGTCAGGCCTTCGTCGGGCTGATGGAACAAGGTGTGACCGTGCGATGCGATGGCGTCCGCGGAGCTGCCTTGTAACAGGTCGTCACACGCATTGCCGATGGCGGTTCCGATGTCCCGGTGCAAGCGCGTCAGCTCCACCGCACTGGCCTGAGTGGCGTGTAGTAAGCGTTCATGGAGCGCGGTGGAATAAGGCACCGTAGCGGCCTTTTCCAAGGTGAACGCCCAGTGTCCGTCCTCCGCTTTGAAGGAACAGAGCGCCAGATCGATCCCGTCGAGCGAACTGCCGCTCATCACGCCCACGATGCGGGTAGCTTCGCGCAGGTCCTTCATTTCCTTACCGGTATCAAAGGCATGGCGCGAAGGTATCCGCTACATTTGCGGTCATCACAACAATTGTCCATCTCTATGCAAGCCACTACCACTTCCGGCCTTGATTTCGAACTCAGCGAAGAACAAAAAGCCGTGCGCGATGCCGCCCGCGATCTCGCACAGAACGTTTTGAAACCCGGCGTCATCGACCGCGACCGCGAACAACGCTTCCCGAAGGAAGAGATCAAGCAGCTCGGTGAGCTCGGCTTCCTCGGCATGATGGTGGACCCGAAATATGGCGGCGGCGGCATGGATGCCATCAGCTACGTGCTGGCCATGGAGGAGATCAGCAAGGTGGATGCCAGCTGCTCCGTGGTGATGAGCGTGAACAACAGCCTCGTGTGCTGGGGCTTGGAGGAATTCGCGAACGAAGAGCAGAAGCAGAAATACCTCGTTCCCTTGGCAAAAGGGGAGGTGATCGGTGCCTTCTGCCTCAGCGAGCCCGAGGCCGGCAGCGATGCCACCAGCCAGCGCACCACCGCCATTGACAAAGGCGACCACTACCTGCTGAACGGCACCAAGAACTGGATCACCAACGGCGGCACCGCCACCACCTATTTGGTGATGGCGCAGACCGATGCCGCGAAAGGCCACAAGGGCATCAACTGCCTCATCGTGGAAAAAGGCATGCCCGGCTTCGTGGTGGGCGCGAAGGAGGACAAGCTCGGCATCCGCGGTAGCGACACGCACACCCTGATGTTCCAGGACGTGAAAGTGCCGAAGGAGAACCGCATCGGCGAGGACGGTTTCGGATTCAAATTCGCCATGAAGACCTTGGCCGGCGGGCGGATCGGCATCGCTTCACAAGCCTTGGGCATCGCCAGCGGAGCCTACGAGCTCGCCTTGGCCTACAGCAAGGAACGCAAGGCTTTCGGAAAGCCCATCAGTGAGCACCAGGCCATCGCCTTCAAATTGGCCGACATGGCCACGGAGATCGAGGCCGCCCGCCTGCTCTGCCTAAAAGCCGCGTGGCTGAAGGACCAGCACCTGGACTATGAACGCGCCAGCAGCATGGCCAAGCTCTTCGCCAGCGAAACGGCCATGAAGACCACCGTGGAAGCGGTGCAAGTGCATGGCGGCTACGGCTACGTGAAGGAGTACCACGTGGAACGTTTGATGCGCGACGCCAAGATCACCCAGATCTACGAGGGTACCAGCGAGGTGCAGCGCATCGTGATCGGGCGGAGCGTGCTGAAGGAAGGGTAGAGCCGCAGGTTCGGCTTCTTGACCTATGTGGGTCGTATGATGTCCTATGCGCTGCGCGTCGGAGCATAGGACATGGGATATAGGACAAAGGACAAGCCTGGACGCTCAACTTTCCCCGCCAAGCTCGCTACAACACACCCGCGTTGCGAACCTGTGAGGCGCGGAGAAGCGCAACGCAGGTGAAGCGATCTTGGGCAAGCTGGCACGATCCGGTCATGCGGCCCCATCACACCCTGCTCCGCAAACGGCCATCTTATCGATCCCCTAGGACCAAAAGGACCAATACAGGAAGACTGGTCACTGCGCGAGTTCCTTGAACAGCTTGGTAATTCAGTGTTGAACGCCGTTCCGCGCTTTCGCGGAATGGTGTTCAACGTTTTGGGGCTTTGCGTTCGGGCGGGATTTCGAAGCACAAAAGTTGATATTATTACTAAAGTTCAATTGAAAAACTGCCGTTGAATTTTGCACTTCAGCCCGCCTGACGCAAAACCCGTGTTAGCGGTTGTTTTTATTGTATCTCGAAGTGGTTTAACCATTCCTTTGTCGTGCTAAAATTTCCTTGTTTGTCCTTATTAATAAAAATAGCTTTTTCTTTTCTGTCGATTAGTAATGTGTCAGGAATAAAATCATTGTCATATGGCTTTTTAGAAAAAATAATCGTGTCGCCTTGAAATTTGTATTTTCCGTGAAATACTTCTTGAAATCCGAATATTCCAGAAACTTGATTTTCACAACTTCCATTTTCTCTAAACACTAAAGTGTAGTAGAATTGGTCGTCCTTTAATGTAGCTGTCAAAATTCTCTTTGATTTTAAAAGGTCAGACTGTAAAATGTTGGTCAGTATAATTGTCAATATAACAAGTCCGTGAAAAATAACTTTGATTTTATTTTGTTTAATACCTCTCTTTGTCAATGAAATAATGGTGTCACCAAATGAAACAAGATAAAGAATGATAATAGGAATTATTATCAGTCCGTAAGATATAAGGTAAATAAACATTCCTCCGAAATAGTCGGTCACCATCCAAGCAAGTATTCCTAAAGTCGAAATGACTGCAATTATGTTGTATGTCTTTTGTTTATTCATTTAATGTCAGTCTTTGGTGTCGGTCGTAAAATAACCGCTAACGTTTTCGGGCTTGGCGAAGGTGGCGATTTTCACCACAAATGTTGATGCGGAGAACCAAACTTTGATTAACCACAAATGTGTCTGCGGAGTACTGAACCGCCACTTTTGCCAAACCCGTGTTATCGGCTGTTCTTCTTTCTGTCGTCATGGGTTAAATTTTTCAAATGTTTTTCCGTTGAACTTAAATGTTCCGTTGTCAGTTGTCCCAAGCCATAATTCGCCTTGATTGTCCTTATACATTGAAACTAAATTAACGTCTTTCGTGCTGTCTTTAACTGAATAATTTGTAATGTTCTTGCCGTCATATTTATAAACTCCCTTGTCCCATGTGGTCAGCCAAATATTTCCGTTATTGTCCTCTATGATGTATGAATAGTAAACGTATTCGTCACCGCCAAATATTTTTGCATCTCCAATTCCGTTGGTCTTTTGATATTGAAGTCTGTCGCTTTTTGTTGTTTTGTCAAAGTCAAAAATATAACGATGCCAAGTGTTGCAAAACCAAAAACCACCTTCCTTGTCTTCAAATATTGAACGAATACCAAATGTTCCACCGTTTAAACCTATTGTTAAATCTTCTTCATACATCCATTTGATGGATTGTCCGTCAAAACGGCAAGCACCAAAAACTGAAGTGCCAAACCACATTGCACCTTTTCGGTCTTTATAAATACAATAGACTTCATAAGGACTAAAAAATGGATTGATGCCTTTTGCATAAATTTCATCGTGTAGGTAATGTTTTGGGAATTCTAATTGAAACAGATTTTTTCCGTCAAAGCGATAAGGTCCGTTTTCGTTTCTTTTACCCAATATGTTAAACCACAAATCATTTGGTTCTAATTTCCAGTCTTTACTTTTTATAGGTTGCAAAGTCGTAAATTGTTTTCCGTCAAATTTGTTGATACCACCAAGCGTTGAGAAAAATATATTGCCAAATTTATCTTCTTGAATTTGTCTTATACTATCGTTGCATAGTCCGTCTTTGGTCGTAAAATTGACAATAGTTTTGCCGTCATAACGATACACACCTTCGCCATTACTCCCAAACCAATAGTTGTTCTTTTTGTCTTGAAACACATACCACAAATGGTCGCCAAGTTTATTTACGGTGTCGCCTTGTGCAATGTTTTGGCTTAAATCGTCAGAGTTTGATGCTTTATTTTTTGTCTGTCCGTTGCACGATGTAAATATGGTCAATATGCTAAAAAATAAGAATGTTCTTAATTTCATTGTCTGTCTGTTTATTGTTAGCATGGTCTGTAATAGAATAGCCGATAACTAGTCGGTTGTAACAACAGTGGGGTTTATTTCCGGACTTGGTTTGTGCTTGGAGTGGTTACTATCGCACTGTTGGGGTACGTAAAGCCCAATAGGGTTTTAGAGGTCCAGGTCCTCCAAGGGACTACGGATCTTGCCCAAGGCTTTTGTGCTGACATGCGTGTAGATCTCGGTTGTTTTGCTGGAACTGTGTCCTAAGAGGGTTTGAATATAACGCAGGTCGGTTCCTTTCTCCAACAGATGGGTCGCGAAGGAATGCCTGAGCGTATGCACCGTGGCTGGAGCGGTAATGCGCGCTTTGGCTTTGGCCTGCTTGAAAATGGCCTGTACACTGGTGGCCGAATAGGATCCTCCGTTCTGGCCCTCGAACAGAAAGACCTTGGGCCGGTATTCAGTGATGTATCGGTCCAAGCGTTCCAGAACCTTGGGACTGAGCACGGTGATGCGGTCCTTCTTTCCTTTTCCGCCGCGGACCACGATCTGATGGCGCTCCGGAATGATGTCGCTGCGATTTAGGCTGATCAATTCACCAAGCCGAAGGCCGGCGGAATAGATGACCATCAGTATGCATTGATGCTTGAGATTATCCACGGAGCGCAAGATGGACGTGACCTCTGCTTCACTTAGCACGTTCGGTAGTTTCCGTTCCGAGCGCGGCCGTTCTATGAAGTTCACCCGGTTGCGATCATTCAGAACATCCTTGTAATAGTAGCGTACCGCGTTCACCACTTGATTCAAGTAACTGTTGCTGACTTTTCGGGTGGATGCCAAGTGATGTTGATAGCGCTCGATGTCCTCTGTGCGAATGTCGTTCGGAGGTTTTCCGTGGAAATGCTGGAAGAATTTCTTTGTGGCGCTCAGGTAGGTGTTGATCGTCCGTGGGCTGTAGCGAGCGATCTCCAATTTTTGCTGCATGCGTTGCAATGCTTCCTCAATTGCGGGACTCAAGGGCGTCTCTGGCGTTTGCTGCGGATTGCCGACTTGCGCCTTTATTGCAGGTTTCACTGGTGGGGAAGCATTTTCGGCCTTGCCGAACAGGGCATCCGCATTCACCCAAGCTTGGCCTTTATATGCGGCGAAGATGGCTTTCATGCTCGCGCTCCCATTTTCCACATGCCAACACTTCTTGCTACTGCTCCACTGTGCTCCGAGGGACTTTGCGGTGGCGATCAACTCGCTGTTGTATGGAAAGCGCAAGGCGATCCGACGCTGGCCATCATGGACCATCGCTTCCAAGTTGAGCGTTTTCCGATCGACGGTCTTCTCGTCGGGCATGATCCGCTCAAGATAGCCAACCTATCCTTCATGAGATCGACGGACCGAACCGATTCGCTGTGGCCACATGCACTCACAGCACCCCGTCCATCTTTTCCAGGTAGATCCCTCTTGAGCCTTTCGCGGCGTTCAGTAGGCCGCTATCGCTGAATAGTATAGGCCCCGAATCTTCCATGATGGGAGATCGAAATGGCCCTGCTCTCATGCGTTGATCCACAGGTGATGGTAGGAACGCCTTGATCCGTTTTCTCGATGCGCAACTGCTCCTCCAAGACCGACCAACGGTCTGCGCAGTGCGCTCTCAATCGTTGGTGGCAATACCTTGAAGCATCCTCCCTATCCGGTATGGTAAAACACGCTCCCATCAGTAGCGGTTCCTTCCCGGCAACTGCCGTGGTGTATAGCCGCTCCTGCTCGCAACTGGTCTCTGTCCGGAAGGAATACCCTCCGACCTGAACTTCACCGCAGCCATTCCCAAGTAGGGAACAGTGCAGCTTTTTAGGATCGAAGAAGCGGGTTGGATGCAAACGCACGTAGGCTTTGTAGGCACTTTCCTTCATGCTCCACAGGCGCCAAACGGTTCCGAACGGATCCTCAGCATCATCTACGAGCCGGTTCTCTCCTTCCGTGAAGATCTTCTCCCGAAAACCTGGGCGCTGCCAATTGCTTTGAACAGCCGCTAATTGAAGATCGATGACATCGTTGCCGATCATGCCTTCTCGGCCAACTTCCGTTCCACCACGGCTATGGCTGCTTTTACGGAAAGCATCTCCTCCATGGAGTCATTGTCTATGATCACGTCGAATTGATCTTCCACATCCAGGATCACATCGACCAGATTGGCCGAGTTGATCTTGAGGTCCTTTATAAAGTCGGTTTCTTCCGTGAGATCCTCGAACGCCTGTTCATCTTGTACATAGGGCTTCACAATGCCCTTCAACTTCGCTATGATCTCTTCTTTCTTCATCTTGTCCCTTCAATTGTTCAGGCACTCCATTTCTTAAAGATCACCACGGCGTTCACATCCCCGAAACCGAAGCTGGCCTTTGCGATGATATCCAGCTCCATGGGCAGAGCACGTTGTGGAATGCGATCGGCACTAATGAGTTCCGTTACGTCCGCATGCAGGTCCTCGCTATTGACCGAAGGGAATAGAAAGCCCTCTTTCAGTTGGATCACCGTGGATACGCATTCGATTGAACCGGAGGCGGCCAAGCAGTGACCGGTCATTCCCTTCAGCGAATTGATGTATGGAAATTCCGTACCCGAACGGCCCAAGGCTTCGGTCCAGTTTCTGATCTCCAGGCCATCCTTGCTGGTCGCGGTGACATGTCCATTGATGGCATCGATCTCGCCTGCTTCGATACCGGAGTATGCGATCGCCTGACGGATGCAGCGTTTCACCGCATCCGCATTCGGAGCGGTCATGGAACCGCCATCCCGCTGGCCTCCGGAATTCACCGCACCTCCGAGGACTTCCGCATATATCGGGACGCCCCTGGCCTGGGCACTCTCCAACGATTCCAACAGCAATGCTCCGGCTCCGCTTCCGGGCACAAAGCCGGAAGCGGTCGCGCTCATGGGTCGTGAACCTTGCTCAGGGCTTTCATTGTGCTTGTATGACATGACGCGCATGGCATCGAGGCCACCCCAAATGTAGGGGCCATGGTCGCTGCAAGAACCGACCAGCATGCGCTCGGCCTTGCCGGATGCGATCCGCTCGAAACCCATGATCACCGCTTCAGTACCGGTGGAGCAAGCCGATGAATTGGTCGTTACTTGATCGCCCGCGCCGAGGATCCCTCCCAGATAGGCGCTCACACCACTGGCCATCGTCTGGGCCACGGCATTGCTACCCAAACTTCTTACCTTTTGGTCATCGATCGCGTAGATGACCTCCCTGCACTTCTCCGATCCCGACTGACCGGTCCCGAAGACGATACCCGAATCGGGATCGAGCGCGCTATCCGGGCTGAACGGTAGGCCCGCATCTTTCCATGCATCGATCCCCGCTATGCACCCATAGAGGATGCCGGAGCTATTGAAGTTACGCAGTTGAAGCGGGCTCAGATAGCGTTCCGCCATACCATCCGGGATCTGTGGGATGCCTGCGATGCAACAGGAGAAACCCAGATCTTTCAATTCTTGCTGGAACCGGATACCCGAACGTCCTTCGCGCAGCGCTTGCGTAAAATCCTCGACGCCGATGGCATTGGGTGCAACGACCCCAAGTCCGGTCACGACTACTCGCCTATGCTCCATGAGCGAACATGCCTGCTATGTGCCCACGACAGACCAGTTCGTTCTTCTCATTGCGCATCTCCACACTGCATTTCAACTTCTTGAATCGAAAGTACTGCTTCCGCGAGATGACCTGCACCTCCTCACCCGGATGGACTGGGATGAAGAAATCCACTTCGCTGGAGGTCATGGCAACTTGGAGGTTTCCTTGATCGAGCATTCCACGCAGGAGATAGATACCCAGACATACCACCCCGATCTGCGCCATCACTTCCGTAAGGATGACCCCGGGCGTTACCGGATGGTCCTTGAAGTGCCCTTGATAAAAGTGCTCGTCCTGCGAGAAGCGATACGACCCCGTTACCCCTTCTTCGGACACTTCGCTCAATGCATCCACAAAGTGGAACGGTGCGCTATAGGGCAAGTTTGCTATGATCTCTTGGGTCGTCATGCTCAATGGATGTGCTCCCCACCATCCACGGGTATGATCGCACCGTTGATCCACGCGGCTTCGTCCTTCGCCAAGAGGTATACCACGGCAGCAACGTCCTCCGGCGTGGTAAGGCGCTGGTGGGGATTGCGCTTCAGGCTATGTGATCGCAGGAGATCAGCACCCGGAATGGCACGGAAGGAGGCTGTATCGGTCACGCCGGCTTGTATGCAATTGGCTTTGATGCCTTCCCCGGCGAATTCCAAGGCGATGTTGCGTGTAATGGCCTCCAAGGCGGCCTTCGCTGCGGAGACCGCGGCATAATTCCTCCACGCTCTGCTGCTTCCTTCCGAAGTAAAACTGAGCACCCGGGCATCGGTAGCGAAGAGCCCTGCTTGGTGGACCGCCTTTGTCCAGTCGTACAAACTGACGGCCATGGCATCGAGCGTCAAGAGTAGATCATCATGTCTCAACTCGTTCCCATCTGCGCTCAGCATGGGTTTCAGGTTGCCCTTGGCGACCGAATGCAGCAGCATGCGGACCCGGCCACCGGCTCCCATGGCCTCTTTCAAAACGCCCAGCGCCGACTGCCGAAGTTCTGCTTTGAGCGCATCCTGATTGAGCGTCAGTATGGAGACCCCCTCTTCTTTGAGGGCTGCGAACTCAGCTTCGATATCTGGCATTGCACTCCGACCATCTCTATGGAGGATGCAGATATTAAGGCCATGCGCAGCCAGCTTCTTGGCCGACGCCAAGCCTAATCCGCTGGACCCGCCTATGATCAGCGCCCACTGGTTGGTGTCCTTGAATTCCTTCACCATTGGAGCAAGACTTGCTGGGCTGAGAACCCCGGCCCGAAGCTCAGCATTAATCCTTTCTCTCTTTTCGCCACGCCCCGGTCCAAGAAGCGCTCCAGGACATAGAGAACAGTTGCGCTGGACATATTGCCGTAAAGCCGCAGCACCTCCTTGGTGTCATCTATGTTCTTGCCCATCGTCCCGAAGATCTCATCCACCGTTTGCAGGATCTTGCGACCACCCGGATGGAATATCAAGTGCAGGGGATCTGCCGGATCGACCCCGTTCTTCTCGAGAAATGGATTGACAATAGTTGGAAAATGAGCTGCAATGGTCTCGGGAACGGTCTTGTCGAGGATCATTTGCAAGCCGGTATTCGTCAGCTTGAAGCCCATCATATGCTCCGCATCGAAAAAGTGGTACATGGACCCTGCGAGGATCTCCGGTCCGATGTCCTCCTCGTGAGAGGACAGGATCACCGCTGCCGCCCCATCCCCGAAGATGGCCGCGCTGACAATATTGGCCATGGAGAAATCCTGCAATTGAAAGGTGGCCGTGGGGGATTCCACTGCAATTACAACGGCCCGTTTTCCTGGATCGGACTTGAGGAAGTTGTTGGCATACAAGATGCCGGACACCCCTGCTGCACAACCCATTTCCGTGACCGGTAAGCGCACCACATCCTGCCGCATCTTCAGCCGATTGATGAGGTAGGCATCCAGCGAGGGGATCATGATGCCGGTGCAACTCTCGGTGATGATGTAGTCGATATCGCGTGGATGGAGTTGCGCTTTATCCAGCGCCTTGGTTAAAGCCTGCTCCGCTATGTTGACGGCTTCACGCGCATAGATGTCGTTGCGCTCTTCGAACGAAGTGGCCGTGAAGACCTCGTGTGGATCCATGATGCTATACCGGATATCCACTCCCGCACCTTCGAAGATCTTGAGCACCTTTCGTTGAAACCGTTCGTCCTGTCCGGACATCCAAGCCTGTACAAAAGGAATGATCTCAGCCGTGCTGCGACTGTACTGTGGAAGCTGTTTAGCAACGGACGTGATCCTTACGCTCATGTTGTTCTGATGATCCATTGATAACGAAAGGCGAACTTGAAGCGGATCTCGCTCTTCAGGCCGAGCTTGGTGGATATGCGTTCCAGGTCAACGCGTTTGAATGCCCTTAGGATGGAGATCTCACCGTCGTGTTTGATCATATGGTTCCGCAGGAAGGAAGCATATATCCCGAACAGGTAGTACGCCACTTTACTTCGCTTAAGATCATTGATGACGATGCCGATCCGGGCGTTCGATGCGATGGTCCGAAGCATTTCCTCGATCTGCTCGTTCTTGAAATGGTGCATGAACAAGGTCGCTAGCGCAATGTCATAGCTCAGTCCATGCATTTGGCTTGAGAATACATCCATCTGCTGAAAGCTGACCTCCGGGTAGGCCTTGGAACACGATCGCGCATGAGCGACCGTGTATGCATTGGCATCGAGGCCGATGAATTTGAATGACCTTCCCGCTTTCCTGCCGATATCGGCCAGTAGCCTGAGCATGGATCCATCGCCACAGCCAAGGTCTATGAAGGTGATCTCCCGGGAGAGGGGAATGTCCTTGAGAAGCGCTTCGACACCGGAGGTGGTGACCCGATCCCCACCCAATTGCCTATTGATGATAGCCAGCTTGTCGAGCGTATCACCCAGCAGATCACCTGTCATTTGCAGGTCATCCATCAGCTCTGTCCGATCACTACGGAAGCGCGTATCCACTAACATCGTGCGAAAGGTTGGAGCGCTTCACCATGGGTCGCCTTGATGATACGGGGTAAGAGGGCCGGGACCGCTTTTAATCCACTCAACATAAGGGCCGACATCCGCTCGGAGCGGAACAAGGAAGCGAGCATGCGCCCGGTGCGTAGCCGGGACCGAAATGCGGCATTCCAACGGGTGCCGTAGGTCATTTCAAGCGTGGACCGGTCCCGATCGCGGGATAGGAAATAGTCGATGATCGCTTCACTGGCTATCTGAGCACTGTGGATGGCCATGCTCATTCCATTGCCACAGAGCGGATGGATCATCCCTGCGCTGTCCCCGCACATCAGCATGTGTTGCTCGATGCTCTTCTTTTTAGAAAAGGAGATCTGGCTTATGCTCAACGGGGATGCGAAGGTCATCCTCGCATGCTTCAGTATCTCGTTCAGGTGGCTGTTCTTGCAGAGCACTTCTGCCTGGAACTCCTCTATGTTCTTGAATTTCTTGAACGCCTGATAGTTTGTGATATAGCACAGATTGATGGCATCGTTCTCCACTTTGGACACCCCACAGTATCCGCCCTTGAAGTTGTGGAGCGCCACCAGATGATCCGGGAAATCGCCTTCATAATGCGCTTTGACCGCCAGATAGGGCGCGTCGTGCTTGGCGAACTCCCTGTCAATCTTCTTGTCCAATACCGAGCGCTTGCCAAAAGCACCGATGACGATGGTGGCCACCAACTTTCTTTCTGTTCGCGTGGTCACCAAAAATCTGTCGGCGTTGTAATCAACAGCGGTGACCTTGTCCTCGATGAATTGAAGCCCTTGATCACATGCGATCTTATACAGCTCATGGTCCAAGGTGTACCGGGATATTCCAAAGCCTCCCAAGGGCAGCGCCGCTTCGATCACCTTGTTCTTGATGGTCGTCAATTGAAGGGTGTCGATGGAGGTGGCCCCGAATGAAAATGGATCCAGCCCCAACGACCTCAGATAGGGCAGCACTTCATTCGAGATGTATTCGCCACAGACCTTATGCCGAGGATAGGCATGCTGCTCGATCAGCATCACCGAACGACCGGCACGCAGCAGGTGGATCGCACTGACCAGACCGGCCAGGCCTCCACCGATGATCAGGATCTCAGCCGATTGTTCGCTTTCCATGGATGGATCCCTAATGCTCTTGCCGGGAACTTATCAGTCTATCGGCAGCTGCATAGCTTCGTTCACGTACATGGGACTGGTGCAGCGGGCATGGGCTTAGCTTTTTTTAGTACTGAGCTAAAAGGGATATACGGTACACCCCCCAAAAGGGATTGAAGGTAGCACAGTTCCGTTCCAGCAGTTGTGCGGCAGCGATTCACAGTACGCGGACCACCTCCTCCAACTTCACTCCCCGTGAGCCTTTCACGAGGATCATTCGGCCTTTTGGCGGATCGGCTTTCAAAGTATCCAAAGCGGCGGCCACATCGGTAAAGCGCCGCACCGGTATTTCCTGTGCGGCCTGCATGAACTCTTTGCCTACGAAAAGCGCGTCCAGTTCCAGTTCCTGCACCAGGTTGATGATGGCGGCGTGTTCTGCCATGCTGGTTTCCCCGAGTTCCCTCATGTCGCCAAGAATGGCGAGCTTTTTCCGGTCGGTGCGCAGGTGATCGAAATTCTCCAGCGCTGCTGCCATGCTGGTAGGGTTGGCGTTGTAGGCGTCGAGCACCAATTCATTCCGGCCCGTATCCATCCATTGGGACCGGCTATTTGCCGGCCTGTAATCGCTAAGTGCTTTGGTGATGACGGCATCACTCACCCCGAGATGCCTGCCTATGCACACCGCTACCAATGCATTGGGAGCGTTGTAATCGCCAATAAGCTGCAACGCAACGTGATGTTCTGCAGTTTTGGCAGCATCGAAGAAACGGAGGTGCATGCACGGTCCTTCACCGGCTTCCGCCCCGCCTTGCACATCACTGGCGGAGGTTGTTCCGTAGGTGATCCGGGTGAGACCAGCGCTCTTTTCCATGAGCAGTGCATCGTCGGCATTGACGAAGCAGGTGCCCTTAATACCGCGGAGCCAGGCGTACATCTCCGTCTTGGTGCGTATCACGCCTTCCACGCTTCCGAAACCTTCCAAGTGGGCCTTCCCGATGTTCGTGATGAGGCCGTGCGTGGGTTCGGCGATGGCGCACAGCTCTTCGATATCGCGCAGCTTGTTGGCACCCATCTCAATGATGGCAATGCGATGTTCCTGCTTCAACTTAAGCAAGGTCAACGGCACGCCGATGTGGTTGTTCAGGTTGCCTTCTGTGGCCAGGGTTGATCGGTCCGCCGACAGGACAGCGTGTGTCAATTCCTTGGTGGTGGTCTTTCCGTTCGTGCCGGTAATGGCGATCACGGGGATATCGAACGTGCGGCGGTATTCCCGGGACAGTTCCTGCAAGGCGATCAATACATCGGGCACGAGCAGGAAGCGGTCGTCGGTAGCGACAGCAGGATCGTCCACCACGGCACCTATGCAGCCATTCTTGAGCGCTTGCGCGGCGAAGGCATTAGCGTTGAAGTTGGGGCCGCTGAGGGCGAAGAACATACTCCCCGGTAAGGGTTTACGCGTATCGGTGCAAACGCCTGTGGAGGCTAGGAAGTGAGAGAGGAGCGTGGACATGGGTGATGATCAAGAGATCAGAAGTTTGGCCTCGGACACCGGTGTGACCCGGATATGTATCGGGGCGCTTCGCAGAGCCACGAGATGACGTGATCTATTCGTGACAGGCACCGATGTTAGCCCTGATATGTATCGGGGCGCTGCGAACCACCTCGTGATGAAGTGATGTGTGAGTGGCGAAGCCTGGCAACTGACAATGAACATCACCTCAAAGAAAAGGCCCCGACAGCATTCAAGCTGCGGGGCCTCTCGGAGTTGGTCAAAAATTACTGCTTCAGCTTGCTGCGGCGTTTGTCGTCGCCCAAGCCGACAGGGCTGCCCACGCGGGTCATGGCGCAACGGAAGCCGATGGTAGCGGTGCTCTGGCGCTCGTCCAAGAAGCGGCGCGTGCCTGGATTTGCCCAGTAGATGCGGTCCGCCCAGCTGGCACCCTTGTACACACGGGAATGGTCATTGATGAGGGTGGTCTTGCCCCAGTCGTACATGGCGTTGCCGGTGTAATCGGCCTGTTCGTAGAAGGTGCTACTCTCCACGTCACCATCCACGTAGTCGATGTTGTCGCTTTGGCGGTAGTTCCGGCGGTCGATGTTCTCTTCCAAGGTCACGTTCCGTTCCTTGATGTCGCCGGGCTGCTGGGTCTGGTATTCGCTGAGCCCGGCGAGCAGTTTCGGGCAGATCTCCAGGTCCTGTGCCTTGATCATGTCCACCATGTCCTGGATGTTCTGGTTCGCGGGGTCCATCTTACGGGCGTCCTTCTGTTCCACGGCTTGGTCCACCTTGGTCATCAGGTTGTCGATCAACGTAGCCTCCTCCTCGCTGGCGCGGCCCTGCATCTTGGTCTGGAACTCGGTGAGCCAGTATTTGATGCCGTCGATGTCGTAGATCACCTTGTCATACTTGTCGGCGATGCTACCGTCGCTATTGAGGACTTTTGTCTTGAACACATTCCCGCGGAAAGGTTGGAGGTCGTTCACATCCTCAGGGCTCAGGGGACGGTACACGTCCATGGTCCACTCGCTTACGTTGCCGGCCATGTTGTAAAGGCCGTAGTCGTTCGGCCAGTAGGTAAACACTGGAGCGGTGATGTCGGCGTTGTCGTTCAGGCTGCTCGCTACACCCATGTAATCCCCACGCCCACGCATGAAGTTTCCGCGGAAGTCGCCGAAGAAGGCACCGCCCTTTTTACGGTTGTCATAGCGCACAAAGTGACCGTTCCAAGGATAAACGCGGCGTTCCACGATGCGCTCGTCCACCGTATTGCCCACCAATCCGTAGGCAGCGAATTCCCACTCCGCTTCCGTTGGAAGGCGGTAGCGGGGCAGCAAAATTCCGTCCTCCAATCGAATGTTGCGGGTGTCACGGTTCGGGTTGAAATCCTGAACGCCATCCACTTTCTTGCCGCTTTCGTACTGGCCGGCCAAATAGCTGTCCGTGGTAAAGTGGTCTTCGTTGATCTGGTTGGGGTAATGCTCAAAGAGGCCCTCGCGGATGAGGATGGCCTCGTTCACGCGGTCCCCGCGCCATGCGCAATAGTCATTCGCCTGCAGCCAGTTCACGCCCACCACGGGGTAATCGCGATAGGCCGGGTGGCGTAGGTAGTACTCCACCTTGGGCTCCATAAAGGCCAGCTTACTGCGCCACACGAGCGTATCGGGCAGAGCCTTTTTGTAGATCTCCGGATAATCGGCACCGTACACACGGTCCAACCAGTAGAGGTATTCGAGCCAATGCATGTTCGTTACTTCGGTCTCGTCGATATAGAAGGAGGACACCGTGACCGTGCGGGGAATGTTGTTCCACTCGTGGGTGAGATCATCCACCACGCGGCCCATCGTGAACTGTCCGCCTTCCACGAGCACCAGTCCGGGGCCGGTCTCTTGGTCCTCGAAGGGAGCTTTTTCGAAACCGCCATTCTTGGAATCGTTGTAATTCCAACCAGTGGCGGTGCTTTGTTCAAAGCGGCAGCCGCTGAAGAGCAGAGCGGCGCAGGCGGCCAGCGGGGCTATCTTTTTGGCGATGTGCATGTGCGGGAGAGGTTGCGGTTCCGGTCTTAGAACGTGGGACAGGGCACTGTGCGTACCCGGCGGCGTTTTTTCTTGCAATCGAACTGCATGGTGAGGCTCACCTCATGGCTGCCGGCGGTCGCAGTGGTGAGCTTGCTAGTAGTAACGTCGTAGCTGTAACCGAATTTGAAACGCTCGGTATGGAAGCCGATAAGCGCGATGAACGCATCCTTGCTGCGGTACCACACCCCGGCGATGATCGGGCCGTGATCCACGTAAAGGCCAAGGTTCAGCTGGCGGAAATCGGCTTGCTGTTGATAGAGGATGTTAGGGCTGAGGCGCGTTTTGGGCTCACCGTATTTACCGCGCACGCCCAAGGGGATGGCGGCACCGGCATGAGCGGTGAGCTTCATGGGCATTTTGCTCTGTCCTACGATCAAGCTCTCATTTGGTTCCGTGAGGTGGTTGGCGGCGAAGCCCACGAAGAACACGTCGGTGTAGCCGAGAATGCCTGCGGAGAAGTCAGCGTTGCCGATGCTGCCGCCGCGGGGAACATCATTCGTCGAATAGATGAAACCGCGCCGGGGATCGATCTGGTCGCCGAAGGTGAGCTTGTTCCAATCCAGCGATTTTTGGAAGTAGGTAGCTTGGAAGCCGGCCTTCAGGGAGAATTTCCTACTGACCGCCTGGGTATAGGAGTAGATGCCGCTGACAGTGGTGGTGTTAAGGGTACCCTTCCCGGCTTGGTCGCTGGTGACCAATACGCCCAAGCCACCAAGGATGCCACGCACGTCCTGATCGTAACTGGCACTGGTGGTGACGAAAGTGCCGCTGAGGGCGGGCCACTGGTTGCGGTAGTTCAAGGACACACGGGGGCAACGTGCCGTACCGGCGAACGCCGGGTTCAGGTAAAGCGGATTAGCGTAGAATTGGGTGAATTGGGGGTCTTGGGCGAATGTGGCAAGGGTCCCGAAGAGACCCATAGCCAACACTACAGCGATCCTTTTGCCGGTCCGTATCATCATGCTCCCGATCGTTCTACGTCAATTAAGGCCGCCAAGTATACGCAGCGTGGAACAGTTCGTTGATATTGTAGCTGCAATAATTTGTACAACGGGTCGTTGAACCCCCGGTCACCGATGACATCGGCCAAAGGTATATTTTCGCCCACACCGTTGGTACAACCGCACTTATAGCCGCATGCGCGCATCATTCGTCCCCTGTCTATTCCTTGCGATCCTAAGCTCACCCGTACTCGCACAGGTGCAACAGCGCGGAACTCCCGCACCGGCTCGTACGGCAGTGGCGGCCGAAAGGGTACAGGGTGCCGCTGCCAAGACCGAGGTACTACCTAGCTGGTGGCGCAACATGATCTCCGATCCCGAACGGCAGGACCTGCCCTTGGTGCATGAGGAGCGACAACTGGGTATGGGCACCACGGATGTCACTGTTGCCATTGTGGAGCCTGAATGGGAGGTGCTGACACCGACGCAATTACTGGCGCTTCCGGGATTGGGCCGTCCAGGCCCTGACGCGGTGGTGCATTCCAGTTTAGGCATTTCGCGCAAACGACCCTACGCTTTGGTGGACATCGAACCCTACCGCACCAACCCCGCAACAGGACAAGTGGAACGTTTGAAGAACTACCGGTTGTCCATTAATGAAGTGCAGGGGGCACAAAGACGCGATGCCCGCGGCACTACCTACCCTGACCATTCCAAACTGGCCTCGGGGGAATGGTACCGCTTCACTGTGGCGAAAGAGGGCGTGTATTCGCTGACCTATGAGTTCCTCCAGCAGCTTGGTGTGGACGTGGCGGGGCTCAATTCCGATCAGGTCAATGTGTACGGTAACCAAGCCGGCGTACTTCCTTACACGAATCTGCCGTTCCTGCCCACCGATCTAGAGCTGAACGCGGTACTGATGGAGGATGGCGGTGACGGTGTTTTCGGCCCCGGAGATCGGATCCTCTTCTATGCGAAGGACGCGCAGCGCTGGGTAATGAATGCTGATGGGCTCACTTTCAATCACGTTAAGAACGCTTGGACGGATTCCGCGAGCTACTTCATCGGCATCGGTACGGACGGTCCCAAACGCATCACCACTGCTGTTCAAACCACGGACCCTGCAACCGATGAGGTCACCTCCTTTACCGACAGGCAGGTCATCGACAAGGACGGGGTGAACGTCATCAAGTCCGGGCGCATCATGTTCAGCGAGCTGTACGATCAAGTGACCAGCTACAACTACAACTTCCCACTGCCCAATTCCACCAACGATTCGGTGAACGTGCGCATGGCGGTGTTGGGGCGCTCACTGGGTTCTTCCAGTAGCTTCAAGGCACAGGCAGGCGGGGTGGACCGCCTCGTATCCATTTCACCCACGGGCACTGATCCCGGTGCTGACTTCGGCAAGTACGTGGTTACGGCATGGAAGACGGGTGCTGTTTCGGGGGCCTTACCCATCACTGTGAGCTATATCAAGAACAACCCTGTGACCGCCTTGGGCTACATGGATTACTTGGAGGTGAACGCACGGCGCAACCTCCAGATGAACGGGGACCAGATGGCGTTCCGCGACCCGCGCAGCGTCGGTGCGGGACGCGTTGCCCACTATGTACTGACCGGCGGCTCCACAGTGCAGCACGTTTGGGAAGTAACGGATCCGTTGAACGTGCGCGAAGTGACCACGGCGAGCAACAACGGCACACTGGATTTCACCATGGCGACCGATAGCCTGCGGGAATTCGTCGCGGTCAAAGGCAGCGGTCTGCTAGTACCTGTTGCTATCGGCCCTGTAGCGGCGCAGGACCTTCACGGAACGGTGCTGCCGACCGACTTGGTGATCGTTTGTCCTCCGCAGTTCCTGGGGGAGGCGGGCCGTTTGGCGCAACGAAGGACCGACGAAGGCTTGACCGTGGCCGTGGTAACACCTCAGCAGGTATTCAACGAATTCAGTTCGGGGCAGCGTGATGGCACGGCGATCAAGCGCTACATGAAGATGCTGTATGACCGTGCCGGGAACGATCCCTCGCTTTCCCCCCGGTATCTCTTGATGTTCGGCGATGGCTCTTACAACAACTTCTCCTTGGATCCGAGCAACCAGAATCTGGTGCCCAGCTACGAAAGCTTTAATTCATGGGGACTGGCGAATTCCTTCACCTCCGATGATTACTTCGTGACACTGGACGATAACGAAGGGGAGTCCCCGACCGACCTGGTGGACATGGGTGTGGGCCGCTTTCCGGTGAGCACTTTGGCGCAGGCGCAAGAATTGGTGAACAAGCTTTTGAATTACGACAAACTCGAGCTTTCGAGTGCCGGTGTGGCCGCAACCTGCACGGTGGGTGGTGATGGCGGGGCTGCGGATTGGCGGACGTCCGTCCTTTTTTGCTCCGATGATCGCGACGGTGACACCAATGGCGATGGGACCATCCACATGGCCAACAGTGAACAATTGGCGAACCGCGTGGATACGGCGGAACCCTATTTGAACATCAACAAGGTCTATTTGGACGCCTACCAACAATACAGCACGCCGGGAGGTCAGCGCTACCCCGATGCTTCAAGGGAACTGCAGGAGCGTGTGCAAAAGGGAACACTGCTGGTGAATTATGTGGGCCATGGTGGCGAAGTGGGCTGGGCGCACGAGCGCTTTTTGGATAACAGCACCATTCTCGGCTGGACGAACGACTTCAGGCTTCCCTTGTTCATGACGGCGACCTGTGAATTCAGTCGTTGGGACGACCCGGCACGTACTTCCGCCGGGGAATATGTGCTGCTGAACCCTAACGGTGGAGGCATCGGGCTGTTCACCACCACGCGCATCGCCTATGTGAGCAGCAACCAGATCATCAGTAACGACTTCTACGACTACGTGTTCCTGCCCACGGATGAGCAAGGGCGTGAACAGCGCATCGGCGATGTATACCGCAGGACGAAAGTGGCCGCAACGCCGGGCGGCAACAGCACGTCGGTGAACCACAGGAACTTCAGCTTGCTGGGCGATCCTTCCATGCGCTTGGCCCTGCCCCGGAACAGCGCGGCCATCACCGCGATCACCGACACCTTGGGCAGCCCCATGGATACTATCAAGGCACTGGCGGTGGTGCGGATCACCGGTACGGTGAACGGCCCCGGGGGAACGGTGCTCACCGATTTCAATGGAACAGTGGTGCCTACCGTATATGATAAGGTGAGCAACGTGCAGACCTTGCAGAATGATCCGGGTGGGCTTCCATTTTCCTTCCCATTGCGCCGGAACATCATTTACAAGGGCCGCGCCACGGTGACCAATGGCACGTACAGTTTCACCTTCGTGGTGCCCAAGGATATAGACTATGCCGTGGGTGCTGGACGCATCTCGATATATGCCGAAAGCGCTACCACGAATGCGGTGGGCTACACGAACGACCCACTGGTGGGAAGTACCGATCCCAATGCTGCTTTGGACGTGACGGGTCCCACTGTCGAACTTTACCTCAACGACGAGAGCTTCGTGCCGGGGGGTATCACGAATACCACGCCGTTGCTTTATGCGAAGCTGTTCGATCAAAGCGGGATCAACACCTTGGGTAGCAGCATCGGCCACGACCTTAGTGCTGTGATCGACGCCAACACGGAGAACGCCATCGTGTTGAACGACTGGTACGAGGCTGAAAAGGATTCCTACCAGAAAGGCCAGGTGCGGTATAAACTGAGTGACCTTCCTGAAGGCCGGCACACCTTGGACCTCAAAGCATGGGACGTTTACAACAACAGCACGATCCGTAGCACGGAGTTCATTGTGGCTCCCAGCTCGGAGCTCGCCCTAGCGCACGTGCTCAACTACCCTAATCCCTTCACGACCCACACCGATTTCTACTTCGAGCACAACCGGCCGTGCGAAACGCTGGACGCACAAGTACAGGTGTTCACCGTGACCGGCAGATTGGTCAAAACCATCAACAGGCGCCTGACCTGCAACGGTTTCCGTTCCGAACCCTTGCCCTGGGATGGATTGGACGATGAAGGGGACAAGATCGGGCGCGGTGTTTACATCTACCGCCTCAGCATCACCACGGCCACCGGTGAAAAAGCGGACAAATTGGAGAAATTGGTGATCTTGCGATAATGGATCCGGGTCGTGAAGGGCAGGGATGCGGAACGCGTATACCGTGATCGAGAACGATCAACGGATAACCCACAGCCCGTAACTGATAACCAATATCCGATCACCCGTAACCCACCAACACGGAAGTCTCCCAACCCTAAACCGCGGGCGCCACACAATAAGCCCCGGTAAGCCGCGTATATTTGCCGCCCCTTTTTGCGAACGCCAGCTACACATGACCTTATCAATACGCCAACCGGCCCTTTTCGCCGCAGTTGTGGCCAGTATGGCCCTTAGTGCCCAAAGCAGCGTTAGTACCGGTTGCATCGGTGAACTCACCGGTCAGGCCTGCGGGCCGAGTTTGAATACCATCACCACCGCGGTCCCGTTCCTCCTGATCGGGCCGGATTCACGTTCCGGCGGTATGGGCGATGCCGGGGTGGCGCTTCCGGCTGATGCGGATGCCCTGCATTGGAACCCGAGCAAACTGGCCTTTGCGGAGAATGAAGGGGAATTCCGCGTTTCCGTTTCGCCGTGGCTGCGCACCTTGGTGCCGGACATGAGCCTTTCCTACTTGGCGGGCTACAAAAAGATCAATAAGCGCGCTGCTGTAGGTGGCTCGTTGCGTTATTTCAACTTGGGCAGCATCACTTTTACCGACCAGAATGGCGGGGTTATCCGCGATTTCAAGCCTGCCGAATTCGCTGTGGATGTCACCTTCGCGCAGCAGTTCAGCGAGCGTTTCGCTGGTGGTATCTCCCTGCGTTACATCAATAGCAACCTGACCGGTGGTCTCACCACGGAAAGCACCGGCAAGACCAAGGCCGGCCAAGCTGTGGCAGCGGACGTCTCCTTCTTCTACCACAACACCGATATGGTGATCGCTTCCAAGGATGCCACGTTCGCCTTCGGTGTGGATGTTTCGAATATCGGTAACAAGATCGCTTATAGCACCAGTTCCCGCACGGATTTCCTGCCTGTGAACCTGCGCTTCGGCCCATCCATCACGGTTGATATCGACGAGTATAACAGCATTACGTTCAACGCGGACATCAACAAGCTTCTTGTCCCTACACCGCCTGTTTACAAAACCGCACCGGATGCCAACGGCAATCCTGTTGCGGTGAAGAACCCGGACAGCACCTATGCCATCTTCAGCGGCGAAGATCCCACTCGTGGTCTTGCAGCAGGGATCTTCGGCTCCTTCAGCGATGCACCCGGTATCGTATACACGGACGCGGATGGCGTGCAGCACGTGGTGGATGGAAGCAAATTCAAGGAAGAGTTGCGGGAGTTCTACTATGGTGGTGGATTTGAGTACTGGTACGCTAAGCAGTTCGCTTTCCGCACGGGCTACTTCTGGGAAGCCGCCACCAAGGGCGACCGCAAATATTTCACCATGGGTCTCGGTGTGAAGTACAGCATCTTCTCGCTCGACTTCAGCTATCTCATCGCCAATACACAGCGCAGTCCGCTGGCGAACACCTTGCGCTTCACCTTGGGCTTCAACTTCGACGGTAAGGCCAAGAAGAAAGTGAGCGACATCAACGGATGAGCGTGCGCGTAGGCTTTGGCTATGACAGCCATCGCTTGGTGGAAGGCCGCCCACTGATGCTTGGGGGATTGCACGTGCCGCATACGTTAGGCAGTTCAGGCCATAGTGATGCCGATGTGCTGCTGCATGCCTTATGCGATGCGCTTCTCGGTGCGCTCGCGATGGGTGATATCGGGTCACATTTCCCGGACACTGACCCGGCCTACAAGGACGCGGACAGCCGGGAACTTCTGGCTGCCGTGGTGGCGCTTATACAAGGCAAAGGTTGGACCGTGGGGAATGTGGATTGCACCGTAGTGCTCGAACGGCCCAAATTGCGGCCCCACATCGATACCATGCGGAGGATCATCGCGGAATTGTTGGGTTTGGCGCAGGACGCCGTATCCGTAAAGGCCACAACGAACGAAAAGATGGGCTTCGCCGGGCGCGAGGAAGGCGTTTGCGCGTACGCTGTGGCGTTACTTGAGAAGAAGTAATCCCGCTCCACGTAGCTGGGTCATCCGTTAAGACCATTGGGTCTTGCCGCAAAGTGCTTATCTGCTAACTCCTGATCCCTCATTCCGCAATGTCCAGGTAGTCCTGTACGGATGAGGGGAGAGGGTTCTTAGCTGATCGACTAATCATCCCCATCATCAGGGATGGCTTCGCGGAAGCCTTGGTGGTCCTGCTCGTCCTCGAAATAGAACACTCGGAGCATGGCGGTGTCGCGCAGCAGGTCGATGCGCCCGATCTCCACCCGGCTCACGTTGATGCCCAAGCGTTCGCGCAGGTCCGCATGCAGCGCATCGCGGTTGGCGGGCTTGATGAGCTCGATGCGCTCATAGATCAGTTGGCGCATGGCTTCATGGCGCGTCAGCCACACCTGTTCCAGCAGGAACACGAGCAGCAGGATCATGCCGTTGGTGAACAAGAGCTCCGCCAGACTGATCTTCTTGCCTGCCAATGCGTTGATCACGGCCAGGCAGATGCATGTGAAGAGGTAGGTCATATCCTTCACTTCCAACTGCTCGGTACGGTAGCGAATGATGCTGAACACGGCGAACAGCCCGAACCCGAAGCCCATGGAGAGCTTCACGTTATTCATCAGGATGCAGAGGAAGAAGATGAGGAAGTTGAAGACGAAATAGGTGAAGAGATTCTCCTTTTTGCGGTGGATCGGGTAGTAGATCAACCGGATGAGGATGAACACCACCAAGGCATCCAAACCGAATTTGAACACAAGTTCCCACAGGTCCTCGTGGAACATGTTCATGCCGAATATCTTCATGTTGCGGTAGCGGGTGTTGCGGCGCGGGCGGCTTGGAGCAGCACGGGTTTGAAAGTATTCCGTTTGATATCGGGACGCATGAGCGCCATCCCAACGCAGTATTTACTGAAGCTCACGGGCGGAACGGCCCAGCGGCGCATGATGGCGGAAAACGGCGAGCCATGCCCGGTGCGGCCTTCTTTTAACTCTGCCACGCAAAGGCCGGGCATTTCCTTCGTTGTACCATGGAGCGAAAAGGCGAAATCCATATCGATGGTAAGGCGCTCCAAGCGTTCGCGGTGTACCAGTGTGAGGCGGTGGAACGTATTGCCCAGCACGGGTTCCAAATGCCCGGTGCTATGAGAATGGAGGACCGCGAAGGCTTGGTGATCGCCGGCCAATCGCTCCGGGAAATCCTGCAACGGCGTGCGCCGCTTGTCGGTGCCACCACGGCCTGTTTTGCGCTTCACCTCCAACACACAAAGCCCGCTTCCACCGTACCGCCGGACCCTCACTTTGGTGCGCAAGGGCTTCCCATTGTGGTGGTCGAGATAATGGCTCAACGTGTTCGTGTCGAAATAGCGTGTCTCATAATCAACCCCACGTGCTCCGTTCACCTCGAGTAACCGGTATCCGGGGAGCAATTCCTCCAGCAACCCGTTCAGTCGGTGTGTGCCGAAGACATACTTGGTATCCATACGGAACTGCAGTTGCACCGCATCCATTTCCGCCAGCTTGATGGGGGCGAAGCGCTGGAGGATGTCCAATTCCTTCATGTATCGGTAACGCGGGGGCAAGCTAAGGAAAGCAGTGAAGTGATGAACGGGAGCGGACTTTCCGATATTCAACAAGAGTGGCAGTTGGGAGCGGTAGATGCGATCGGCACTGGCGCTTTAAAATGATCCGGGCAACATTAGCCGTTACGGTGGACCCGTTCCCAAGCGCGGGAAACTCCGGTCCACCAATACCTGCAGGCGCTACCTTCGGCACCTTGATCCATCCATGGCAAACACTCGCAAGATCGCGCTGCACTACCTGCAGCATTCCTCCTGGTCGGTCCTTCCGGCGGAAGACAGGGAACTGTTGGAGCTTGCGGCCAAAGCGGCGCGCAACGCCTATGCCCCGTATTCGAAGTTCAAGGTGGGTGCGGCCATACGGATGGAAAGCGGGGAGATCATACCGGGAAGCAACCAGGAGAACGCCAGCTTTCCAGCGGGTATCTGTGCTGAACGCACCGCACTGCACGCTGCCATGACGGTCCTGCCCAAGGGCGAAGTGGAAAGCATCGCTATCGTTGTGCCACAGGTGAAAGGCAGCAAGCCGGTGACGCCTTGCGGCATTTGCCGGCAGGCCTTGGTGGAGCAGGAGCGGCGCCAGAAAGGCCCCATGCGCCTGCTTATGGGGATCGTAAAAGGACCCGTGATCGAGACTTTCAGTGCAGAAACCTTGCTGCCCCTTTCCTTCGACAGCAGCCAGCTGGGCAGGAAGCCGCGTTGAAACCGGGCCTATCTTTGGGCCTCGAAATCCGCGATCGGGCAATGAGCAAGACCACTTCAATCACGGCGAAAAAGGGAACGAAAGAGATCGCGCAAGCGCCCGTCTTCGGTAAGGACATCCAGCTGCGCTGGTTCAAGGAAATGCTGCTGATGCGGCGTTTCGAGGAAAAGACAGGTCAGCTCTACACCCAACAGAAATTCGGTGGCTTTTGCCACCTGTACATCGGCCAGGAAGCCATCTTGGCGGGCCTGAGCAGCGCGATGCAAAAGGGTGACCGCATCATTACGGCCTACCGCGACCATGCACATCCATTAATGCTGGGCACGCCAGCGAAGGAGGTGATGGCGGAGCTCTACGGACGCATCACCGGCAGCAGCAAAGGCAAGGGTGGTAGCATGCACTTCTTCGACAAGGAGCGCAACCTCTTCGGGGGCCACGGCATCGTAGGCGCACAGATCGCGATAGGCGCGGGCATCGCTTTCGCTGATAAATACCGGGGTGGCGACCAAGTGACGTTCTGCTTCATGGGCGATGGTGCCGCGCGGCAGGGCATCCTGCACGAAACGTTCAATATGGCCATGACGTGGAAGCTGCCCGTTGTGTTCGTGATCGAGAATAACGATTACGCCATGGGCACCAGCGTTGAGCGCACGAGCAATGTGCACGAGATGTACAAGTTGGGCCTCAGCTATGCCATGCCGGGAGCACCAGTGAACGGTATGCGCTGCGAAGACGTCCACAACGCTTTTACCGATGCCGCTGCCCACGTGCGCGCTGGCAACGGCCCGATGCTGCTGGAGATCAAGACCTATCGGTACAGGGGGCACAGCATGAGCGACCCCGGTAAGTACCGGACCAAGGAAGAGGTGGAGGAATACAAGCGTCGCGATCCGTTGGAAGATGTGCGGAGCCGCCTCTTGGAACAGAAATGGGCCACCGAGGCTGAAGTGGAGAAAATGGAAGAGGCCGTGAAGAAGGAAGTGGAGGATGCGGTCAAGTTCGCCGAGGAAAGCCCGTATCCACCGTTGGACGAGCTGTACATCGACGTGTACAAGGAGAAGGATTATCCGTTCATCAAAGAATAAGCAGTCCGCCGGTTGCCGGTGGATCACGAACGTTGTAACGAACAAGCATGGCCGAGATCGTTTCGATGCCCAAGTTGAGCGACACCATGATCGAAGGTGTGGTGGCCGCGTGGCATAAAAAAGTGGGGGACACGGTGAAAAGCGGGGACATCCTCGCGGAGATCGAGACCGATAAGGCCACCATGGAATTCGAAAGTTATTTCGATGGTGTGTTGCTCTACCAAGGCGTGGCTGCAGGTAAGGCCGCCCCCGTGGATTCGCTGCTGGCCGTTATCGGCAAGAAGGGCGAGGACATAAGCCAGATCCTCAAGGATGCGGAGTCCGGTTCCCAAGCTGGGAAGGAAGAGAAAGAAGTAAAGGAGGAGAAGGAGGTAAAGGCGGAGAAGGAGGTAAAGGAGGAGAAGGAGGTAAAGGAGGTAAAGGCGGAGAACGTTGCCACCGGTGGCAACGGGTCATCGGATCAACAACCTGATAAGCAAAAAACAGAAGCCCTAACAGCCACTACGGCTCCGCAGCCTACCCCAGCCTTCGCGCCCATGCGCACGGCCACGGCGGAAGCTGCGCCCGCGGGTGGACGGGTAAAGGCCAGCCCTTTAGCGAAGCGGTTGGCGGAAGAGCGTGGCATCGACATTGCCCGTGTGCGCGGTACCGGCGACGATGGTCGCATCACCAAGCACGACATAGAGAGCTACCTCGCCGGGGGCACGGCCCCCGCGGCCGCACAGGTGGAAGCCTTCACCGACGTACCGGTGAGCCAGATGCGCAAGACCATTGCAAAGCGCTTGGCCGAAAGCAAGTTCAGCGCTCCGCATTTCTACCTCACCATCGCGGTGGATATGGGGAATGCGATGACGACCCGGGAGGCCATCAACAAGGCGGTCGCCCCCGATAAGATCAGTTACAACGATCTGGTGGTGAAAGCCTGTGCCATGGCACTTCGGCAGCATTCCAAAGTGAACAGCAGTTGGCTTGGTGACAAGATCCGTTACAACCAGCACGTGCACATCGGTGTGGCCGTAGCGGTAGAAGAGGGGCTCTTGGTCCCCGTGGTCCGTTTCGCGGATACGAAGCCCTTGCGCACCATCGGTGCAGAAGTGAAGGATCTCGCCAAGCGCGCTAAGGACAAGAAACTGCAGCCGCAGGATTGGGAAGGCAACACCTTCACCATCAGTAACCTCGGCATGTTCGGCATCGATGAATTCACCGCCATCATCAATCCGCCGGATGCGTGCATCCTTGCCGTGGGTGCGATCATGGACACGCCCATCGTGAAGGACGGTTCCGTCGTACCGGGCCACGTTATGAAGGTGACGTTGAGCTGCGACCACCGTGTGGTGGACGGGGCCACGGGTGCGGCGTTCCTGCAAACGGTGCGTGCCTCCTTGGAGAACCCCGTCCTGATGTTGGGCGCGGCTTCCATCTGAAAGAATGCCCACTGCGCCTAAGGACACCATCGGCGCGCTGCTGGTGTTCGGCCAATTCGCGTGCATTGCTGTACTGTTGGTCGGCGGTGGGTGGAATCTGCCGTGGTGGGGTTGGGCGTTGTTCGCGCTCGGACTCTTGGTCTTTCTGCTGGCAGCCTCTTCCTTGGGCGGGAACAATTTCACCGTGATGCCAGCGCCGCGCGAGGGGAACACCTTGAGCAAGCGCGGGATCTACACGATCGTTCGGCACCCGATGTACCTCTCGGTGCTGCTGTGCGGATCAGCGATGGCCTTCGGTGCGCCTTCACCTTGGCGCTGGGCCGCTCTTTCGGTGGCATTGCTCGTCCTGGTGGTAAAAGTGCACCACGAAGAGCGCCGGCTCACGGAGAAACATCCGGAATATCCCGAACTGATGAGGGGCGTGGCACGGCTGGTGCCGGGAGTTTGGTGAAACGGGCCTTTCCGGTTTCTCACGCACCCACTCCCTCCGGTTCTTCCTTTTTCGCCTTCACCAAGCCGTAGGACATCAGCAAGCTGCTGCACAGGATCACCACGAAGAGCACGCCGTTGCCCACGAGGGGGTGCGCATGCACGGCGGGTATGCTGAAGAACAGCAGGATGCTGATGAGGCCGCGTGGTGCGATGAGCTGCACATGTGGCCGTTCCTCCTTCGCCACTAGTTCCATCACTCCGATGCGTGCGAAATAGATCGCGGCGATCATGAATGCGCCTAACGCGAGCACCGGCAATCGAGCGAGTTCCGGGAGGTTGATGCTGAAGCCGAAGAGCAGGAAGAAAAAGGTGCGGATAAGGAAGGCGCTTTCAGCGGTGAGCGTTTTCATCTGGTCCAGGTCGGCGCCCATTTTCGGGTAGTGGAAAATGCGTGCGAAAATGGGGTTGTGCAAACGGTCCGCATTGTTCAGCAAAAGGCCGAAGGCCAGCACGATGATGAGCGAGCTGAGGTGGAACTGCTTTGCCAGTGCATAAACCATCACCAGCACGGACATGATGAGGAAGAACTTGATGTGGTGCTTCAGCTTCCCCATGATGAAAAGCAACCCGAGACAGAAGACCACGGAGATCATCGCGATCGCGCTTATGTCGAAGCCGAGGCCGAGGATGGACTTGGATGTGACCGAATCGTTATAGAGTACGAAATCGAACACCACGATACCGAGAATGTCGGACAGGGAGGATTCATAGATCACGAACTCGCGGTCCTTTTTGCGCATGTGTGCCACGCTCGGGATCGCGATGGACGAACTGATCACTGCGAACGGGAGCGCATTGAGGATGCAGACGTACCAACCTTCATCACTCAACACTTTGAGGACCACGGCGATCAAAAGCCCGGTACCCAGCAGCACGAAGAGGGCGGACTTGAAGGCCCGCTTCAACATGGCGACCTTTCCCTTGTCGAAATGGATCTCCAGCGCTCCTTCCAGCACGATAAGTATCAAGCCCACATTCCCGAGCACGGCCAGCAGCTTACTGGTGTCGCCCACCTCCATGTGAAGGTATTTGGTAAGCAGGGCAATACCGATGCCCAGGACCATGAGCAGCACGACCGATGGGAAACGCGTGCGCTTGGCGAACAGGTCGAACAGGTAGGAGAAGATGACCAATCCGCAGAGGATGATCAAAGTGGTGTACGGGCTCATTCGGCGGTAAAGTAAGCCGCGCCCGGCTAACGCAAGAAGCGCTGGGCGGTCCTATTTTCGGGCCATGGTGCAGGTGCTTGGAACGCCGATCGTATACCTGAAGGGCGTGGGTCCACAGCGGGGCGAGCTCCTACGCAAGGAACTGGGCGTCGCCACTTACAGCGATCTGCTGTTACACTACCCTTTCCGTTATGTGGACCGCACGCGCTTCAACACGGTTGGCGGCATCGCGGAAGAGGGTACCGCAGTGCAGCTGCGTGGCGTGTTGAAGGAAGTGCGCATGATCGGCGAGAAGCAGGCGCGGCGGCTCACGGCGAAACTGACGGACGCCACGGGTACCATCGAACTGGTATGGTTCCGGGGACTTCGTTGGCTGCAGCCGCTTTTGAAGGACGGTGGCGAGTACATCGTCTATGGTAAGCCAACGTTTTTCCGTGACCACTTCAATTTGGCGCATCCTGAAATAGAATCCGCTTCGACCTGGGACCAAGGTGCGGCCACTCCGTTGCAACCGGTATACAACACCACTGAAAAGGCATCCGCTAAGGGCTTGAACAGTCGCGGCATCGGCAAGCTGGTGCAGGCGCTTTTGCCGCAACTTCAGGGAGCATTACCAGAAACGCTTAGTACCGGCTTGGTGAAGCAACTTGGCGGGATCAGCCGGGAGGCCGCTGTTATGGAGGCTCATTTCCCGCAGGATCAAACGCGCTTGGACCTCGCCATAATACGATTGAAATTCGAGGAACTGTTCTACATCCAGCTGCAGCTCCTGAAGCAGAAGCAATTGATGCAACAGGATGTGAAGGGCAACGTGTTCGGGCATGTGGGCGCACATTTCAATTCCTTCTACACGGACCATCTGCCGTTCGAACTTACCGGCGCGCAAAAGCGGGTGGTGAAGGAGATCCGCAAGGACATGGGCACCGGCCAGCAGATGAACCGCCTGTTGCAAGGTGACGTCGGTAGCGGGAAAACGCTCGTTGCCCTGCTCAGCATGCTCATCGCCCTTGACAATGGCTTCCAAGCGGCGCTGCTCGCTCCCACGGAGATCCTTGCACAACAGCATTACAAAAGCATCTCCCGTTTTCTGGAAGGCTTGCCCGTAGTGGTGCGCGTACTTACCGGGAGCACCAAGGCCGCTGACCGCAGGAGCCTGCTCACCGCGTTGAAGCTTGGCGAAGTGCACATCCTCGTGGGTACCCACGCCTTGTTGGAAGACCGTGTCGTGTTCCAGAAACTCGGCTTGGTGGTGATCGATGAGCAGCATCGCTTCGGCGTGGCGCAACGCGCGCGGATGCAGGCCAAGGCGAAAGTGCCGCCGCACGTGCTCGTGATGACGGCAACGCCCATCCCGCGCACGTTGGCAATGACGCTTTACGGCGACCTGGACGTGAGCGTGATCGACGAACTCCCTCCGGGCCGGAAACCCATCAAGACCGTGCACCGCGATGATCATGCGCGCAACGCCGTCTTCGGTTTCTTGGAGACGGAGATCGAGAAGGGACGCCAAGTGTACGTGGTCTACCCGCTTATCGAAGAAAGTGAAAAGAGCGACCTGAAAGACGTGACCGATGGTTACGAAAGCCTGTCACGCCGCTTTCCGTTGCCGAAATATGCAGTGGGCATTGTACATGGCCGCATGACGCCGGAGGTGAAAGAATATGAGATGACGCGCTTCGTGAAGGGCGAGACGAATGTGCTGGTGGCCACCACCGTTATCGAAGTGGGTGTGGACGTGCCGAATGCCAGTGTGATGGTAGTGGAGAACGCGGAACGGTTCGGGCTCTCGCAGCTGCACCAATTGCGCGGCCGCGTAGGGCGTGGAGCGGAGCTGAGCTACTGCATCCTGATGACGGGTGGCAAGCTCGGCAATGATTCCCGCACGCGCATCAGCACCATGGTGCGCACACAGGATGGCTTCGAGATCAGCGAGGTGGACCTGCGGTTACGCGGACCGGGCGACATCATGGGAACCCAGCAGAGCGGGATCCCGGAACTGCACCTCGCGGACCTGGTGCAGGATGCCGATCTGTTGCAAAAAGCGCGGCGCGTGGCCCAACGTCTTTTGGATGAGGACCCGGAACTTCAAGACCCGAAGAACGCCCCTATCGCAGGAACGTTGCGGGAGCAGATGAAGGAGAAGGCGGTCTGGGGAAGGATCGGGTGAGAAGTTGAACCGCAGTGGCGCGGTTACACAACAGTATTCAACGTCCCGAATGGAGACTGAGCGTGGCGTTCGCGTAGCGTCGTTGAGCCTTTGCGGTGGATACGGACCTAGGTCGTTAATGCCTGCCTGCGCCTGAGGTTATCCGGGTCCAGCACATGCGCCAATGCACCGCCGGCGATCATGAATTGCGCGAGGGCATAGGTGACCATGATCCAGACCTGTGCTCCCGCCATCGGCGAGCGGAAACGTTCCCAAGCCAGCAGGCTATCCGATGCGATGAAGAACAGCGAGCCGATCAGCACGAGCCAAAAACTGCGCGGATAGGTGCGCCGGTAGCGGAAAGCGGCAAAGATGCCCATCAGCGCTATCGCTACCACGTAGGCGATCACGGGGATGCCCAAACCGTCATCCAAGTGCGGCATAAGGTCCCAAGCAAAGAAGAAGGCATAGGTTCCGATACCGAAAGCGATGAGCACGGCCACCAACAAGCCATCCATACCACCCACGTCCACGATGTTCTGCGCGAAGGCAAAGGCATAGCAGAGCTGGGCCAGGAAGAAGGCGCCGAGCCCGATGAGGAAATTGAAGTCGTCCTTGTAGGTGAACATCAACGCGATGTCGCCGATGAGCGAAAAGAAGAGTCCTGCCTGTATCAGCAAGGTGAAGCGGTCGCCAACGCGGCGGCTGTTGAAGAAGAACCAGGATGAAAGAACGAGGATCAGCAGTGGCTTGCAGATCCACTCCAAGACGTGCAAGCCCTGCACTTGCGCGATGCAGGTGCCGAGGAGTGCGAGCACATAGATGACACCGTTCAGGAGCAAACTCTTTTTCGGATCCATCAATGCGCCGAAGGTAAGCGCGCACCATCCGGTCAGGCTTGCCACGCCCTTCCCTTGGCTACTTTCGCGGCCTATTCATTCCTCCATGCGCATTTCTTGGAACTGGCTCCGGACCCTCATCGATACCGATGCCCTTTCGCCGCGCGAAGCGGCCGACATCCTTACCAGCACAGGCTTGGAAGTGGAAAGCGTGGAGGCGGTGGAGTCCGTGCCGGGTATGTTGGCGGGCGTGGTGGTGGGCGAGGTTCTTTCCTGCAGGAAACACCCTGATGCGGACCGGTTGCGTATCTGTTCCGTGGATATCGGCACCGGGGAACCCTCGCAGATCGTTTGCGGTGCGCCGAACGTGGCTGTGGGGCAGAAGGTGTTCGTGGCTACGGTGGGTGCCACGTTGCATCCTTTTGGCGGGGATGTGTTCACGATCAAAAAGGCGAAGATCCGCGGAGTGGAGAGCAACGGTATGATCTGCGCCGCGGACGAGCTGGACCTGGGCACGGACCATGATGGCATCCTGATCCTCGATCCCGCCGCGAAAGCAGGTACCCCGGGAGCCGAACTACTTCAGTTGAAGAGCGACCATGTGATGGAGATCGGCCTTACACCGAACCGGTCCGATGCCTTGGGCCATTGGGGCGTGGCACGCGACCTGATCGCTGCGCTTAACCACCGTACGGGCAGCCGGCACACGGTGGTGCTGCCTTCCGTGGAAGCCTACAAGCAGGATGATGATGTCCGCACCACCGCAGTGGCCGTGCAAGCACCGGAAGCCGCACCGCGTTATGCCGGGCTCACGCTCACGAACGTCACCGTAGCACCTTCTCCCGCTTGGTTGCAGGAGCGCCTGAGGAGCATCGGCCTCAAACCGATCAATAACGTGGTGGACGTCACCAACTTCGTGCAGCACGAGCTGGGCCAGCCTTTGCATGCCTTTGATGCCGACAAGTTGCAGGGTGGAAAGATCATCGTGCGTAAGGCGCATGTGGGCGAACACCTCATCACTTTGGACGGAAAGGACCGGACGCTTGATACGGAGGATCTGCTGATCGCCGACGCGGAGAAAGGCGCCACACTGGCCGGGGTTTTCGGTGGTGCCGACAGCGGCGTTTCCAACGGTACTAGTGCGCTCTTCCTGGAAAGCGCTTGCTTCGATCCGGTCACTATTCGCCGCACGGCGCGCCGCCAGGGTTTGAATACCGATGCCAGCTTCCGTTACGAACGCGGCGTGGATCCGGAGATCACGGTGTATGCCTTGAAACGCGCGGCCCTGCTGTTGAAGGAAGTGGCCGGAGCGAAGGTCAGCTCCGCGATCATCGACATCGCGCAGCCGCGCCCTTGGGCCGATGTGGAGCTGCGGTTCGCAACGGTGGACCGCCTTTGCGGTGTGGCCATAGCGCCGGATGCTGTTGTGGGCATTCTCGAAATGTTGGACTGCCGCATCAGCGATCGCACTACGGAAAAGATACATGTACACGTGCCGCCTTATCGCGTGGACGTGTTGCGCGAGGCCGATCTAGTGGAAGAAGTATTGCGCATCCACGGTTTCGATCAAGTGCCCATTCCGGAGCGCTTGATGGTGCCCGCCGTACAGCAACCCGGCACCACGTCCGAAGGATTCCGCCAGCGACTGGCTCAGCACTTGGCGGCGCGCGGTTTCCGCGAGGTGATGACGCCCTCGCTCGTGAACGGAGGACGCACCGTGAAGCTGAAGGCAGCGCAAGAAGAAACATTGATCCGCCTGAAGAACCCGTTGAGCGCCGAGCTGGACGTGATGCGCCCCACCATGCTCTTCGGGCTGTTGCAAAGCGCCGCGCACAACCTGGCCCGCCAACACCGCGACCTACGCCTTTTCGAGAAAGGTCGCGTCTATACAGTGGCGAACGGCAGAACGATCGAGGAGGAACGCGTCGCGCTATTGATCACCGGCAAACGCAGGACCGATAATTGGCGCAGTGAGGACCGCAAAGCCGAACTCGCCGATGTGAAGGAGGAGATCGAACTGCTGCTCCAGCGCGTGGGGCTGGGCGGGAGCACGAAGTTCAGCGTGGGCGAAAGTCCGTTACTGGCTTCCACTGTGGAAGTGAAGGTGGGGAAGAAGGCCGTGGCCTCCCTGGGTGAAGTAGCGGCGAACGTCGCGAAAGCCTTTGATGTGGATCAGCCCGCTTACTATGCGGAGATCCACGATGAAACGTTAGTGGATCTCCTGCTGAATAGTCGCACCACCTATCAGGAAGTGTCCAAATATCCATCCGTGCGCCGCGACCTCAGCCTGCTGCTGGACCGCTCCGTGGCCTATGCACAACTGGAGCAGATCGCTTACCAAGCGGAACGCAAGCTGCTGCTCGCCGTGGACCTTTTCGACGTGTACGAAGGCGACAGATTGCCCGCTGGCAAGAAGAGTTACGCGCTCAGCTTCATTTTGCAGGACAGTGAGAAGACCCTTACCGACGAGCAAGTGGACAAGGCCATGGGCCGCATCCGCGGCGCGATGGAAAAAGAGGTAGGGGCGGAGTTGCGCGGGTGAGGGTCGGTCGAGGCGCGGTTATGTAGTGACTTACTGCTCCCGTGCGTTGCCGTGCAGATAAAATAACAAGCTTTCCATACTGCGCCAAGGGCGTTTAAGGCTGGATTGATCGGCAACTATCAACCGCGCTTCACCGCCGGTACGCGGTAGGTGGTGGCAAAGCGCAACAACGCGATCAGCGCGGGATCCTTCAACTGCTCTGCCGAGCGGATCTTCACATGCCGGAAGAGCTTGCCCGTGCCCTCGAGCAACTGCGTGGGGTCGGGCAGTTCCGCGCCGTAGTTGAAGCCGAGCGTGACGTGTGCGGAAGCAGGCATCAACCAGCAGAAGTGTTCGCTGTTCTTCTTCACCCCGGTGCCGAAGCCGATGTTCCTTTGTTGCACCCACGCTACTTCCACCACTTCCGGAAGTACGCGGTGGATGAGCTGCCGGACCTCTTGCGCCAACCCTTGCACCGGTGCTGGAAAGCTATGGATGGCCTGAGCGAATTCCGTATCGTTCGTTCCCATTCTTCATTTTTCGCGCAGGCATTGATGAAGCTGCGCCGATGCGAAAGATAGGATCTTGAGCACCGGTCCAACGCGCCGGCAAGCCTTTCCGGATCGCGATCGCCCACGGCGCGTGCAACGTGGTTGTCAACGTTCCGATATCCAGAGAAAACAGCAAGCGCCGAGGGAAGTCCTCCGCGCTTGCCATTAGAAAAACTACGCGATCACTGCAGGATGATGCGTTCGGTGCGCACTTGGCGATCGAACTCCACGGACACGATGTAGGTGCCGCGGGGCCATGCGCTCACATCGATCATGGTAACATCCACGAAGGTGCCCGTCCACTGAATGCGGCCCGTGATGTCCAAGATGCGCACCACGCCTAGACCAGCGCCGGTGAGGCTGATGCGGTCGCTCGCGGGATTCGGCTGCACGCGCACCGAAGCCACCGCCCTTTCGGTCACGTTCGTCCCGATGTCACCCGTCACACAAATGGTGAAGCTGGTGGTATAGGCCAGTTCCGAGTACCAATGGAACACGCGCACCTTGTAGACCTCCCCCGGGTTGAGGTCGGTGGCGATGATCTGTTCCACACCACCACCCAGCGTGGCGTCGGAGCAAGCGATCGGATCCGATCCGCAATCCTCGGTGAACAATTCCATCACCGCATCCAAGTCGCCGTTGCCGTCCATGATGATGGTGTGTTCACTGCCAGTGGCGGTGAAGGCGAACCAAACATCATCGTTCGCATAACCGGTATTCCCATTGCATGCTATCGTGGGCACATCGGAAGGCGTTGCATGGCCCACGTTGCCGGTAACGTTCACACATGTTGTATTGACAGACAATACGGTGGCGGTGGA
This sequence comes from Flavobacteriales bacterium, assembly GCA_016719225.1. Lineage (GTDB taxonomy): Bacteria > Bacteroidota > Bacteroidia > Flavobacteriales_F > PHOS-HE28 > PHOS-HE28. Next base: position 557,127 of record JADKAN010000002.1, read on the forward strand.
GCAATCATCGTTCACCGGTCCGGGCGTGCACGCAATGGCACTGACCTGGACCTCGTAGTTCCCGGAACCTGCTGCAGCGTAGATCGGCATGTAGTACGTACCCGGCGGCAAGTTCTGGAATTGAACCCCGAACTGTCCATTGGTGCAGAAGGTTCCGAAGTTGGCGTAGGAGAAGCCGATGTAGTCATCCGCTGGACAGGTCGTATTGAGGAAGGCCCACTGGGTGGTGGCCGGCAGTGCAGTATTGCAATACAGTGCAGTAAGGTCACTACACTCGGTGGTAGTGAAGGCATGCCATACCGTTCCTACACCGGTCGTGGTCACCAGGATATTTCCGGTCACGCCATCACCAGTGCTGGTGGCGCCTGTGCGCGTGCCGCTGAAGGTGAGCGAAGCCCCGACGGCCAAAGCCTCCGGGGTGATATCGGAACACAGGTCGTTCACAGGTTGGGCACAGAGCACGATCGGAAGGGCGAGGGAAAGAAGAAGTGCGTAGCGTTTGCTCATCGTGGAAGTTTGATGCAAAGCAACCTTCGGTGCCAACGGCGGGCAATAGAACGAAGGTTATAGGTGCGTATGCGGCAGCGTTAGTGGGCGTTGTCCGTGAAGCGATCCGGGAATGTTCTTCCGTAAAAAGCGTAATTCGTGTTCCCATGCGTCTACGCTGATGTGGAAGCGGAACTTGTGCAGGAACCCATGACCCGGAAACAGGGTAGCATCACCAAGGTGGTGGCGGAATATGGCCGGGCGTTGTTCGGCTTCATCCGCTCCCGTGTGGGCAGCGACGCCGATGCGGAAGACCTGCTACAGGACGTTTGGGCGCAGTTCAGCAGCCAGCCGGAATTCGAGGCGATCGAGCAGGTGAGCGGCTGGCTCTACCGTGTGGCCCTCAACAAGATCATCGACCGCTACCGCAAGGGAAGTACTGAAGCGCTGGAGGACTTCACCGTGGAAAATGAAGAAGGCGAATTCGACTTCGGTGAACTGCTCCTCGCCGTGGAGGACGACCCGGATCTGCGGATGCTGCGCGACCTGTTCTGGGCGGAATTGGAAGCCGCGTTAGCGGAACTGCCGGATAAGCAACGGCTTGTCTTCGTGCAGAATGAATTGGAGGATAAGACCCTGCGCGAGATCGCCGAGGAGCAAGGAGAGAACATCAAGACCATCATCTCCCGCAAGCGCTACGCAGTGCAGCACCTGCGCGAACGCCTCGAGACCATCTACCAAGAGCTGACGCAATGAATTCAGGACCCAGGACCCAGGACCTAAGACATAAGACCCAAAACCTAAGACCCACGACCCCAGACTGAAAGATCAAAACCCATGAACCATCAAACTCGCCGTCGCTGGCTATTCCCCTTGATCCCAATTGCTGCCATCGCCGTTTTCGGCCTAGTGGTGATGCTCCTGTGGAACGAGATCATCCCCGCACTTACCGGCTGGGCACTGCTCACCTACTGGAAGGCTGTCGGCCTGCTTATCCTCAGCAAGATCCTCTTCGGCGGCTTCCCCGGGCGGCGCGGAGGTCCTGGATGGGGGCGACGTGGCGGCATGGGCGGCAAGTGGATGGAACGTAAGGAAGCGATGCGCGAAAAGTGGGCCGGCATGGACGAGGCGGAGCGCGCTAAGTTCAAGGAGCGCATGGGGCAACGCTGTGGCGGCCCGCGTGAAAGGGGCGAAATGGCTTAATGATGCCGATCAGCAACTGCTGAGCAACAGGAGCCAACGTGCTTTAGGACACAACGACCAGTCCACTGCGGTCAGCGCAACCGGTAGCTCAAGCTCAGCATCACGCCTTTCGCGCTTGCTTTCCGCTCTAATTCTCCAATGCCCAAGCTGTTCATCAACTGCCCGCGCAGTGCTGGTTCAACACCCACGGACCATGCGGCATTGAATCGGTACCGCACGTAGGCCCTTGCCGTGTAGCCGAAGATCAGCTCACGGAATGGTTGATCGGCGAAGGCCACGTAGCCTTCATTGTCGGGAGCAGGTAACGTGCCGCGACGGCCGGTGAGCAACCCGACCGTAGGTCCGCCGCGGAGACCGAAGCTCCAACGACCTTGCACCAAGTGCACATCCAATAAGATCGGAACTTCCAAGTAGCTCGCTCGGTTCACTTCGTTGCGTGCTTCACGGATGCGTTGTGTTATGGAAGTGGTGTCGGTGCCTTGTGTCAGCACATTCACCGTGGTGGTCGTTGAAGTGCCGGTATAGGTCGGCGGTGTGCCGGGGAGGGTGTCCGTGATCACGAGGATGGTGGTATCCACCGGGTTCAAATACCAGAAGTCGTGCAAGGTGTTGGTGGTGCGATAAACGGCGTCCGTGCGGAGCCGTTCCGCATACGTGGAGAAGTGCAGGCCTGCACCAATGCCGAAGTTGCGTCCCATGTGCATCAGTTCCGTGCCGATGCCGAGGCTGTTCTCTTTGCTGATCCCAGCGTTCCATTCCGCGCTGTTGCTTCCCGTATAATCAGTGGTGGAAGAGAACGGACCGCCCATTACGCTGATCTCCCACGGCGCGCGTTCCGGCACCAGCAGTGGCACTGCGGCTGAAGGCGCAACGGTTGCGGTGTCATCAGTTACGCTGTTGCTGGTAGCGATGGATGTCGTGGTATACGTGGAAGGGGTTGATGCTTCGTTGGGCTTGTTGGCCGCAGAGTCGCTGAGGCGCGGAGAAGAAGTGGAAGATGATGTCGCACCGGTCGCAGGCGCCGGGATTGAAGTGCTCTTTGGGGTCGATGTTCCGGCCGGATCGCCTTCCGCGCTTTGCGTGTTTTCGGATGTTGTTGATCCCTCTGGCGATGCGGTTCGGCTTGTTGCGGCCAACTGCTCAGGCGGGGCGTCCGCATGGATCGGTGTAAGGACATCTGCCATGGGGATCTCATCCACGTCATCATCCATAGGCATTGCGGCGTTCTGGACGGTCCCGCTTCCCTTTTTCAATGATGATCGTTCAGCGATCCGGATCGCGGTTACGCTTGATGGAACAGCTATATCCAAGCGGGTGGGCGCGACGTTGGTGCCGCGCTCTTGTTGCAGGTTGCTCTTGGTTGCGGTTGTGTTCGCTGCCGGCTCTTCTGCACGTTCTTGCACGCCTGAACGGCGGGTAACGGACTTCACGTTTTGATCGCTGTTGGAGGATGAGTTGAATTCTTCGGTGATCACCGGTATCGTAGAGTCCGGCTTTGCTACCGGGAAAGTGGTTACAAGTGGCTCATCATTTTCCAATGGTGCCTTTTGGTGTTGCGCTGCTGCGTCCCTGACTCCTGTTCCCGGAGTATCCATACCGTACCACGCCAGACCGCCCACGAGCATTAATGCAGCGGCACCGATGATCCACATGGCATGGTCACCCCCGCCGCGCTGCGTGTCGATGTGGCGACGAGCATCCTGCCAATCCGCATCCTGCATGCTGAATTGGCGCTCGTTCAGCTTGCGCCGTGCCAGTTCGTCGAATTCTTCGTTGTGGCTCATGGCAATACGGTTGATGCGGTTGTGCTCCTTGCGATCTGTGCGATGGCCTGTTGCAGCGTTTGCCGTGCGTGCGAAACATGCCATTTCGATGTGCCTTCTTTGATGCCGAGCATTTTGGCGATCTCTACGTGGCTGAAGCCGTCGATAGCGAAAAGGTTGAACACTTTGCGTGACATTTCCGGCACGCGCTGTAACAAAGCCGCGAAGGCCTCGGCCTCCATGTTCCGCAGATAGTCATTCACCTCTGCAACTGCGTATTCACTTACTGGAGCATCCATCGTTTCGTGTGCTTTGCGCTCGCGTTCCCTGCGGAAGTTGTCGATCACCGTGTTGATCATGATCCGGCACACCCAGGGTTCAAAGGGTACTTCCGGTTTTCTGTTCTTCAAATTCAGCAGCACTTTCAAGAAGCCATCGTTCATCCGCGCCGAAGCATCCTGGCGGTTGCGCTCGTAACGGGAACAGATGGACATCATCATCGGGTACAGGGCCGTGTACAGTTCATGTTCCGCCCGCGGGTCTTTGCGGATGCAATCGGCCAAGAGCGAATCGCGGACCATGTGTTGTGTTGCGGAAAAGGTGCCCGCTCTGTTGGGGGCACCTTTTCAAAGCTATCGAATGGGGTGTCAGCGCACCTTGATGAAGCGCTGGACCGTGCTGTGCACATCGTTGCCGATGCGCACCATGTAGAGGCCGGGTTCCAGCGTTCCCGTTGAGATCCGCAGGGTGTTCGCACCCGTGGTGAAGGCGTGTTCGGTAGTGATCCGGATGCGGCCGCTGGGGTCGATCACCGTAATGGGCAACGTTCCGCTCAAACTTGAATTCATCGACAGGTCCAGTTCATCGCGCACCGGGTTGGGCCACAGCTTCACCGCCGCAATGGTCGGCACAACGGCGATACCCGTAGGAATGGATTGGATCACATTCAGCGTAAAGCCGCTATCACGGTTTCCTGCGTCCGCCTCAGCCGTGGCGTGGCCATCCACGATCATGCCATTGAGGATGCCGTTCGCATCCACGCTCACACTGTCGCAGAAAGTGTCGGTACATCCGCCGGAATTCATCGTGAGGCAGAGCAGCCAAGGTCCTGGTCCGTCGTAGTTGTGTGTCGGGTAGGCATCGGTGGAACTGCTGCCGTCACCGAAATCCCACGTGAATTGGTAGGTGCCGTTGCCGCCGGTGCTGAGGTTATATACCCAAACCTCATTGGGAATAGGTAGTACAATGGTCGTGTCTTGCGGGTTCAGGCTGTCGATGGAATATGCTTGTGCCACCCAGAAACCAGCGGAGCAAGGGTAATGTGGATCGTGTCGCCTACACAGTCGCATGCCGCGCTCCATGTGCCGGGGCTACCGATGGAATCGGTGCAGGCCGTGCCTGGTTGGTTAGGGCCGTTTGGAATGTTGAGGCAGTCCACGATCCCATTCAATGTGCCAACGCAAACGCAATTCGCATTGATGGTATCGTTAACGGTGAGGACGTTTCCGTCATCGCAAGCGGAGCCGTATGTCCCGAAGAGGGTAGGGCAGTAGTCGCTGTTGTTGCTCACATATCCAGTGGGTTGTGTGCAGGCGGTCAAACTGACATCAGGGTCTCCAAGACCATCGCCATCGCTGTCTGCCCACCAGTATGGGGGGCTGTTCGCTCCTACAAAGGCGATATCATCCGGGCAAGAAGAACTGCCAACGACAGTGTATATATACGTGCCCGGCAAGTCAACGTCAGGATCAAAGACCGGTGCATGCACATTTCCGGCAAAGGTCCAAGTTCCGCTGGCATCCGGCGAGTCGGTGAGGAAAGAGAACAGACTTGTTGGTCCGCCGAGACTACAGATATTAAAGCCTCCACCAGTGCCTGCACTTGGGGTTGGGTTTACCAGCACCGTGACTGTTGTATCTGAAGATCCACAGGCATTCTGCACAGTAAAGTGATAAGTTCCAGAAGTCGCATTCTGCATCACGAAAGATGTGCCATCGATGTAAGTAAAAATGGAGCTCTCCGTAACTTGAGTGTAAAATGGTTCCGAACCCGTGGGGTAAACCGTGAACCATAAACTATCGTTGGAACACGGCGATGGATTGCCATTCGTTAAGTTGACTGTAGGCGGCGTGCAAGGACTTCCGCCACATTCCAAGAAGTACATATAAGCAGTCCCGGTGCTATCGGGGTATGCATTATAGTATCCGCCAGCCTGCGAAGTATCATTTCCACATACCAACGTGACCAAAAATCCGCCAAAATCGGTCGCTAATTCGAAGGTGTGATGGTAGGTGCAATTCGAGTCCACGGGTATGGTCACGGATTGTGTAGGAGTAGCACCATAAGCCGTTTGCACTGTGACAGAATCGCCAGGTGTGCAATTCAGCACTTGGCCTTGAGCAGTGATCGTATACTGCGCCATGCCAACACCCGCAAGTGTTGCAGCGATTCCGAAAGTGAGCGAGCGGATCAGTCGTAGCATGGTAAGGAGGTTTTTGAGTTCGCCTAGAATGGGTTCACCTCTATACACGCAAGATCGAGCGTTTCGGTTGGGTGGTGCGAAAAAACAATTCCCTATGCAAGACCGTTCCCGAAAATGAAAGGGTGCCTGCGATCGCGCGAGCACCCTTTCCGTAACGGTGTGTCCCACTACTGCACCTTCAAGAATCGATGCGCGAGCTGTTGCGCACCAACGCCCATCCGCAGCAGGTAGAGGCCGGGCGCAAGTGAGGCCGTGTTCAGCTCAAGCGTGTTTTTGCCCAGGACCACCGTGCGCTCTTCTTGGAGCACGGTGCGGCCGTCCGTGTTGATCACGGAAAAGATGGAACTCCCGGCGCGGATGCTGTTGAAGTCGAGGTTCAATTCGTTGCCCACGGGGTTAGGCCAAACGTTCAACTCAGCAATATCCGGCACCGTCGAAATGCTTGTGGGCATCTCCTGTAACACGTTCAAGGTAAAGCCCCGCTCGAGATCCGTTGACCAGTTGCCCACCGTGCCCACCAGCGATCATCAGGCCGTTCCAAGAGGCTGCCGGGCCTCATCCGCTCACGCTGTCGCAAATGTGTGCTGGTGCATGCCGTGCCACTGGTCAGATTGAGACAAAATTGGTAAGGGCCGCTCGTATACTAATCGGGTACGGTAGGCATTCCGCGGAGGAGATGGTCCCGTCGCCGAAATCCCAAGCTATAGGTGGGCGTTCCATGCCCGCTCGCATTCAAACCCACACCCTTGGGGATGGGCGTACCCAATATCTCCATTCGGCATAGGCCTGAACGGCGTAAAAGCCCGCTTGGCATGTGTAGTAGATGGAGTCCGGGATACAGCTGCATGCGTAGTTCCATACACCGGGTTCATTGGTTCCGGGAACGGAACAAGGAGTGCCGTACGTATTCGGGCCGTTCAAAAGGCCTTCGCAGTCGTAGAAAAAGACGGGGTTGATGGATCCGTTCGCGCCAATGACCACGCTGTCGCAGGTCGTATTGGTGCAACCATTTGCATCGCTCAGGGTCATACAGATGTTGTAATTGCCACCGGTCGCGTACGTGTGGACCACATCTTCACCAATGCTGGTTTCGCCGTCACCGAAGTCGTAGAGGTACGTGTATGGCGTCACGCCGCCACTGGAGCAATTGGTGCTTGCAATGGTGAAGGGAACGGAGCCGTTGCCGATCGATACGGAATCATAGTAGAAGCAGGCATTGCAGGGTTGCAGCGGACCGCCCACGCACTCGCAACTCGGTGTCCACTGGTCGTAAACGGTGTTGGGGTCGCCGTCATCACAGGGCGTACCAGGTAAGGCCGGACCACCGACCACGCCTTCGCAATCCGCATTGCTACCTCCGCAATTCAAGACGATAAAGACCTGTGTGGAATCGAATTCGGATGCCGTGTAGAACACCGAATCCGCCACGATCAGACCGCTACAAAGCGTGCTCACCACGAACCCGCCGGACTGTGTGTCCATAAAGAATGAAACGTCAAACGTGCAATTCGAGCCAACAGAGGACTCCATGTCCGTGATCGTCGGCAGGGATCCAGTTGTAGAATTGATGGTGGCCACGCTGTTCGCCGTGCAGCCCGCAATGGTGCCGTGGAGCAACACCGAATACGGCCCTTGGCCAAAGGCCACCATGCTTAAAAACCGCAGTGGATGAAAGCGTTGCGCGAATACCTCGGTATGATCTCATCGTAAGGCTGTGGGTTTGGTCCTTAAGGACATACACGGAATAAATGTAGCATGGGTTGGGTCGTGTTGAAAAATGCTGGAAGTCCGCGTAAGATCACGCCAAAAAACAGCTCCGACCCATTGCGGAACCTGCGCACGGAGGTTCACCCGCCGATCGCCTGCTCCACCAACGCATCCTCCGCTTCCTGCGCCACGGTCACCTTCAACCTCGGCTCGCGCTTCATCGCCTCCTGAATGCTCCATTGCGCATTCGGGTTCCGTGCCCAAGCACGACGCGCGATGCCGTTGTTCACGTCCCAGTGCAGCATGCTCTTCAGCCGGCGATCGCTATCCGCGCTGCCGTCCAGCACCATGCCGAAACCGCCGTTGATCACTTCGCCCCAGCCCACGCCGCCGCCGTTGTGCAGGCTGATCCAGGTAGCGCCGCGGAAGGCATCGCCCACGAAATTCTGCACGGCCATGTCGGCGGTGAAGCGGCTGCCATCGCGGATGTTGCTCGTTTCGCGGTAGGGTGAATCCGTTCCGCTCACGTCGTGGTGGTCGCGGCCCAACACGATGGGAGCAGTGACTTCCCCGCTCTTGATCGCATTGTTGAATGCTTCCGCGATACGGATGCGTCCTTCGGCATCCGCATAAAGAATGCGGGCCTGGCTGCCCACCACCAGCTTGTTCTGCTGTGCGCTGCGGATCCAATGCAAGTTGTCCGCGATCTGCTGATGGATCTCTTTTGGCGCGTCCTTCAGCATCGCTTCCAACACATCACCGGCAATGCGATCGGTGGTGGCAAGATCCTTCGGGTCGCCGCTGCTGCACACCCAACGGAACGGCCCGAAACCGTGGTCGAAGCACATCGGCCCCATGATGTCCTCCACGTAGCTCGGGTAGCGGAACTCTTCGCCATGCAAGCCACCGATCTCCGCACCGGCACGTTTGCTTTCCAGCAGGAAGGCATTGCCGTAATCGAAGAAATACATGCCTTCTGCGGTGAGCGTGTTGATCGCTTTCACTTGACGCTTCAGGCTTTCTTCCACGCACTTCTTGAAGGCTGCGGGATCCTTCACCATCAAGGCATTGCTCTCTTCGTAGCTGAGCCCAACGGGATAGTAGCCTCCTGCCCAAGGGTTATGCAAACTGGTCTGGTCACTGCCGAGGTCCACGTGGATGTTGCGGTCCGCCATGCGCTCCCACAGGTCCACCACGTTGCCGAGAAAGGCGATGCTGTGCGCTTCGCCTTTTTTCTGCCAAGCGAGTGCGGCATCGATACACGCATCCACGTCCTCGATCACCTCATCCACCCAGCCTTGGCTCTGGCGCTTGTGTGCTGCGGTGGCGTTCACCTCCGCGCAGATCGTTACCACGCCGGCGATGTTGCCCGCCTTGGGTTGTGCACCGCTCATGCCGCCGAGACCGGCGGTCACGAAGAGCTTTCCCTTGGTGGTCTTGTCCGCGCCTTTCAGCATCCGACACGCATTCAGCACGGTGATGGTGGTGCCATGCACGATCCCCTGCGGGCCGATGTACATGTAGCTGCCAGCGGTCATCTGGCCGTATTGCGAAACGCCCAATGCGTTCATGCGTTCCCAATCATCCGGACTGCTGTAGTTGGGGATCACCATGCCGTTGGTCACCACCACGCGTGGGGCTTCTTTGTTGCTGGGGAAAAGGCCCAATGGATGGCCGCTGTACATCACCAGCGTCTGCTCCTCGCTCATTTCGCTGAGGTATTGCATAGTATGCCGGTACTGCGCCCAGTTCTGGAACACCGCGCCGTTGCCGCCGTAGGTGATCAACTCGTGCGGGTGTTGCGCCACGGCCGGGTCCAAATTGTTCTGGATCATCAGCATGATCGCTGCGGCCTGGGTGCATTTCGCCGGATACTGCTCGATCGGCCTTGCATGCATCGGCTCGCTGGGGCGGAAGCGGTACATGTAGATGCGGCCGTACTCCTTCAGCTCCGCTGCGAACTCCGGTGCCAAGACGGCGTGGTGCTTTTTAGGGAAGTAGCGCAATGCGTTGCGCAGCGCGAGTTTCTTCTCTTCCGAGGAAAGGATGTCCTTGCGCTTGGGCGCGTGGGGGACGGAAGGATCCAACGGCTTCGCGGAAGGAAGTTCGTCCGGGATGCCTTCGCGGATGGAGGCTTGGAAACGGTCGGAGAGGATGGCGGGTGCAGTAGGCATTCCGCAAAGTTCGCTACTACGCGGTTTTTATCGGGCGATCACGAAACGTATGGGTGTGGAGTCTTCCACCCTTAGGAAATACATGCCCGGCTTCAGGCCACTGACATCGATGATGTCATTCTTCGAGACCAGCTTGGTACTTCGTATCAAGCGGCCTTCGATGTTCTGGATACGAATGGTGTTTCCTGCCTGAGCCGATCACGGTGATCTGATCGGCTGTCGGGTTGGGGAAAACGGAAAACATACTTATACTTGACTCGGTGATGGACGTCGTCCAATTGATCACTGGTGGCGGGATTATAGTGTCTCCTCCAATGATGGCCCCGACAAGTTCGACACGTACATCGAAAGGGTAGGGCGTTCGAAATTGGACGTTACGAATGCCAACGCCTTCTTCATACCAGACATTGATAGCGATCTGTGTCGCAAATGGAAAGACACCGGGCGCCACTTCTTGGGAGGCATCGAACCCACTGTTTGGAACGCCGAAAGATTGTCCAAGGGCTTGGGAAAACATCCTTGCGTGGCCATCCGCGGCTATGCCGTAATGAGCAAGGTAACGAGTGCCATTTGGGGGACCTTCGGGCCAGCAAATGGAGGTATCCATCACTTGCCCGGGATACGCGCTGAGAATAGGGTGCTGTGAATGGACATCCGTTCTGTTGAACGACCAATGAGTCAAAGGCATTGGCCAGTTGGGCTGCTCATCCATCAATCCCGGATATGGGCTGTTGTAGTTGGTAAGAGCCACCGATGTCGTGTAGTCTATGGTGTCGGCGGTTTCAGTTCGCCCGTTAATAACCACCTGCCAATAGCGGCTGACTTGAAATGGGAACGTAAACCATCCCGGTGGATCGGCCAACCAAATAGAACTCACATGATAAGTGAGTTGATCTCCGGGTTGATAATCGAAATAGGCAAGTGGATCAGGGAACAGTCGGCCCACGTTTGCTCCCTCCACCCCAAGCAGGTCATAGTGTTCGCCACCATTTTCGAAACGAAGGATGCCATAGGAACGGCTGAGCAATAAGGTGTCGCCATTGCTGAGAAGGATTCTTCGCAAAGTGTCGGTCACATTGAACAGTGTGGCTGACCATTCCGCGTCCACGGAAGCAGTGATGCCAGTGGACGCGTCGAATACCCAAGTGCTCCCGATCGATCCTGAATTATTGATCAGCAAAGTGTCAGGTCCATTGAAGTGCCAATTGCTTCCCGATCGTGTGCAATCGTATCCGAGGAACTGCGGTTGGTCAACACGAACGAAGCAACCATCGCAAGGTCCTCCTAAGCTGGCCGGGCATGTGTCACACACCACTGCAATGCGATTCATCTCATAACGAAAGCTGTCCACCCCCAGCGTATCGATGTGGGTAACGAAGATCTGGTTGCTGATGGTGTCCGTTCCATCATCGGAATAGTTGTACTTATAGTCCGGATTCAGTAATACCCAGTTCTGGGCGGAAAGAAGTCCATATTGAAGGACAAGGACAAGAAGAAAGGCCTTGCGCATAACGGCTTCTTTCAGGACAAGATAGGGCAAGGGCAGAAAACGCTGCTTGGTAGGTTCACTTTCCCTTCTCCAACTTTTTCCAATTCTCCTGCAACACCACGCTCGGGTCGAAGAGCGGGTCATTGCTCAGGATGTAGCTGCCGTCCGGGCGGCTCCAAGCCTCATTGTAGCCTGCGCTCAGTTCCACGCTGCCGCCGGTCGCATCGCGCCAGCTTTCCACGCCGCGCAGGGTCTGTCCCCACTGCTCGGCAATGCGGTCCCGGCTTTCCTGTCCACCTTCCCATGTCCGCTGCTGTAGGTCCGCGGAATAATTCGCTGCATCGCGCTGTATGGCGGCACGCTTGGCGGTCTCGTGCTGCTCCACGGCCGCCACGTTGTTCATCATCTGCTGCACGCCTTGTTGATATTGCGGATTGATGCGGAAGCTGCTCATCACAACGCTCAAGAGCTTGCGCGCCTCGCCCTCTTTGCCGGCTGGACAGCGCAGGGCCACCTTCTGTGTGGCTTGGCAGGTGTAGCTCGCGCTTTGGCCACCGTTCATGAAGTTCGGCATCCATGCTACCTGCATGGCGACGCTGCAGAGTGCCACGCCCGCGCTCCCATCGGGGTAGCGCAGGTTTGCCATTGCCGCACTCGGCCTGCTTTCCAGGTTCACCCCGGCCTGGCGGAATTGTTGGTTCGCCGCTTGAGCCTGCTGCTGGAGCGCACTTGTCAGTTCCGCGTTGGGTTCCACGCTCACCACTTGGGCACCCATCTCCTGCGCCAAGGGTCCTTGCAGGAATTGCCCGGCGTCCATCGGCTGAGCGATGGGGCAGCGGCGGTACACCGGGTTCTGCGCCTGCTGGATCTGTGACTGCAGCATCATCCGGTCATCCCACCAATCCCATTCCTGCAACGGGTAGATCTCCAGCGCGTAACCTCCGTCCGGGGAGGTAACGGTGACGCGGTTGCGGACGGATCCGGCCATACAGCCGCTGCCCACGTTCCAAGTGATACCGCCCACGCTTTTCCAACCTTTGGGAACAAGTATCGAGTACGCTTCCATCGGCTGCGCGAATCCGGTCGGGTCGATCACCCGCAAGCGGTCCAGCACCAGGTAGTCCTTGCCCTCGGTGAATTTGCTGATGGGTTTCTGCGCACCTGCCCCGGTCGCGGCCAAGGCCGGGCCCTGATCGCCCTTTCCCGGGTCCTTCGGGGTGGAATTGGCACAAGCAACCAGGGCCAGGAGTGCCTGGAGCAGCAAGATCGGTCGCATAGGTGTCGGTCTTTTCACAAAACTAGGGACCCCGTTCCAGCGGGTATATCACGAAAAGTCGGGATGCCAGAAGGGGGTGAGCACCGCTAACTAACGCTTCTTCTTCTTGTCCGCCGGCGAATTCCCGTACGGGCAGTGCCTGCAGCCGCTTTGGCAGCAATAGCCGCGCTTCAGGTGGTAAGTTTCCGTCCACGCCACATATCCTTCCGGGGTGAAGTAGAAGTCCTCCAAGGCATATCCCAAGCGCAGCAGGTCCTTGGTGCGCGGATCGTCCGCCGGGGGGACGGGATGCGGAGGCGGAGGCTTTGGCATTGGAGGGCACGAAGTTCGCGTCCCCCGCGTTTTTCCACAACGGACGGTGCAAAGGCCGGTGGATGGATCGTGGAAAACCCTTCGGAAACCCAATAGTTTCGGCCCTTGCAGAAGACCGCGATGCTCCCAATGAAGATCCAACACCTGTTGAAAACCTGCCTTTTGGCGGCTTTGCCGGTGCTCTTGGCCAGTGCCCAAGGCGGTCCGGACAGCAATAGCCAGACGCCGGAAGGATATATCGAGCAGTGGAAGACGGTGGCGGTGAAGAAGATGAAGGAACACGGCATCCCGGCCAGCATCACACTGGCGCAAGGGTTGCTGGAAAGCCGCAACGGCAACAGCGTGCTCGCCACGGAGGGCAACAACCACTTCGGCATCAAATGCACGCCCGATTGGACCGGTGGTAAGGTGTACCACGACGACGACAAGAAGAACGATTGCTTCCGCAAATACCGCAGTGCCGACCAGAGTTTCGAGGACCACAGTAAATTCTTGGAACGGCCGCGCTATGCGAGCTTGTTCGAGCTGAAGTCCACGGACTACAAGGGATGGGCTCACGGGCTGAAGAAGTGCGGCTATGCCACCGACCCCAAGTACCCGGACAAGCTCATCACCTTGATCGAGCGTTACAAGCTGGACAACCTGGACAAAGGCGTGGACGTGAGCTATGCCAAGGCGGACAAGCCCGCGGATAAGCCCAGCGGGAAGAGCGGTAAGCACGGCCGCAACGACGACAACATCGTGACCATCGGTGGCATGCGCAACGTGGAACTGTTCGATGGTCGCATCAAGTTCGTGCGGGCAAAGAAGGGCGAAACGGTGAAGGACATCGCGGCGGAGATCCAGCAGATGCCGGGCTTGGTGGCGAATTGGAACGACATGGACAAGGACAGCCGGTTGGAGGAAGGGCAGGTCGTCTACATCCAGCCGAAGCGCAACAAGAGCAAGGACCAGGAAAGCATCACCGCGGAGAAGGGCGAAACCTTGTGGGGCATCAGCCAGCGCACCGGCGTGAAGTTGAAGCGGTTGGCGAAGTACAACAACATGGGCATCGCGGACCCGGTGACGGCAGGGCAGAAGGTGTGGCTGCGGAAGCACAAGTAAGAGAAGTAGACCACGAAGGACACAATGGGCACAAAGCCCCCCCTTTTTTAACTGCAGAGGGCGCGGAGGGATTTTCTGTTTTCACCGCAATGGGCACAACGTTCCGGTCCAGAAAGCCTTTTGTGTTGCATTCTCCGCGCTCTCTGCGCTCTCCGCGGTTAAAAAACCGAGAACCCTACGCTTCGCAAGTCCTCCCAAAAGCCCGGATAGCTCTTCGCCACCACCTCCGGATGCAGGATGGTGATGGCGTTGCAGACCAGTGCCAGCGGTGCCAAGGACATCGCCATGCGGTGGTCACCTTGCGGATCGAAGGGTGGCGGGTCCAAGTTTGTTATGGGTCCTTGTAGGTTGAAGAGGCCGCCTTCGTAATGCGCCTCGCACCCAAGCGTTGCCAGTGCCTCGGCAACAGCTTTCAACCGATCGGTTTCTTTCAGCGGGAGGTTGTGGAGGCCGGTGAATTCCGCGCTACGCCCCAAGGCTGCTAAGGTGAAGGCCAGTGGCTGGAAGAGGTCGGGTGTGTCTTTCAGGTCGGCTTGGAAAAGGACTTTTGGTCCGCTGGCTTTGTGGCTAACGACGGTGCCGTTCGCAAGCAGGGCTGTTTCCGTGAAGGATCCGAGCAGCGCAGCGATGTGTTGATCACCTTGCAAGCCGTTGTGGTCCAGATCCGGTAGCGTGAAGTGTGCATCCGTTGCCAATGCGGCTATTTGATACCAGAAGGATGCCGCGCTCCAATCCGCCGGAACGCTCAATTCCTTCGGTACCAACGTGCCACTTTCCACGCCGATCGTTACGTCGTCGGCGTGTAACCTAGCGCCGAAGTGCTTTAGGATCTCCAAGGTCATCCGCACGTAGGGTGTGCTGAGCCGCAGACCCGTCCATCGCAAGTGAAGGCCTTCGGAAAAGGACGGGGCCACCAGCAACAACGCGCTGATGAACTGGCTGCTTTCCGGCGCGTGCAGCGTGATCGTTCCGCCCTTCATCCGTTTTCCGCGTACACGGAATCCGGTGGCTACTTCCGTGATGTCCGCGCCCAGTTCGCGGAGGGCTTGCACCAGCGTTCCGTGCGGACGTTGCAACAAGCGCGCGTTTCCGGTGATGAAATGCTCCGCACCCTCCTGCACACAGGCCCAGGCCAGCAGGAAGCGCAACGTGGTGCCGCCATCGCCGCAGTGCAGGGTGGCGGACCGCTCGCGCAGCCGGTCGCGCAAGGTCACGGTGTCCTCGGCCTCGCCGATGTTCTTCACGCAGTCCGGGTCGCCAGCCAGTGCCGCCAGGATCAATGCGCGGTTCGCCACGCTTTTGCTGGGTGGCAACGCGATGCTTCCGCGCAATGGGCCGCTAGGCCTGCGGATGGTGACGCAGGTGTGCATCCGGGGTCAGCAGGCGGTAATGGTCCAACGCTTCGGCCACCTGTGCGGCATTGATCGGCACGTCCACGCGGGCGGAACCGATGCCGGTGAGCAGCGTGAATCGGAAACCCTCACCGTGGTTCTTCTTGTCGTTGCGCATCAGGTCGATGATGCGGTGGTGGTCGGCTTCCTGCAGGTGGAACATGGGGTAGAGGCCCATGAGGTGTTCCTCCACGGCGTTCATGCGGTCGCGGTCCAGCAGGCCGGTGCGCCAGCTGAGCCACGTGGCGCACACCATGCCGATGGCCACGGCTTCCCCGTGCAACAGCGATCGCTGCTGGCTCTCCAGCGCGAAAGCCTCCAGCGCATGGCCGATGGTGTGGCCGAAGTTCAGCAGCTTGCGCTGGTCCTGCTCCGTGGGGTCCAGGCTGACCACCTCGGCCTTGATCGCGGCCGAACGCCGGATCAACGGCGCCAGTGCATCCAGGTCGTGTAAGGGAGCGCGGCGAACGGCGTTCCAGTGGTCGGCATCGTACACCAGGCCATGCTTCACCATTTCGGCCACGCCGTTCAACACCTCGCGCTTGCCCAAGGTGCGCAGGAAGGTGGGATGCACATAGGTGCCCACGGGGTCCACGAACAGGCCCACGAGATTCTTTACGCCGTTGAGGTCGATGGCCGTCTTGCCTCCGATGGCCGCATCCACCATGCCCATCAGCGTGGTGGGCACGTTCGCGAAACGGATGCCGCGCTTGTAGCAGGCCGCAACGAATCCGCCCACGTCGGTGACCACACCGCCGCCCAGGTTCACCAGCACCGCTTTTCGCGAAGCCGCCTTTTCGGCGAGGTGGGACCACAGCGCGCGGCACACCTCGAGATCCTTGCTCTGCTCGCCGCTGCGCACCTGTAGGTTGGAGGCTTCCCGTAAAGAAGGTACGTGGGCCAGGAGTTCCGGAAGGCACTGCACCAGGGTGTGTTCGTCGCCCAGCAAGAAGACATCCGCACCCGGCGCCTCAGTGATCAGCCAACGTTCCAACTGGCCCAGCGCATCGCCACCCAAGTGCACCGGTCGGGCACCGGCCATCAAACAATTCTCATGTGTGGGCAGGATGGGCATCGCTACTTTTGGCCGCCTTCGGTCCCGGTGATCCGGTGGTGCAAAGGTTTCCAAAGGAACGAACTACAAGCAAGCGGTGCTCCATGCTCCAACAAGCTGATCCAAGTCCACGCACATCCGACACCTTACCGGACCTCGGCAACACCCGCACCGCCTTCGCGCACAAAAGCGACCGCGACCTGCAGCGTGCATACTGGCTCTTCCGCGTCATCGGCACCCCTTGGCTCACCAGTGCTGGCAGCGCCCTTACCAAGTTCGCACTGGCCCTGCACCTGCCGGTGAAGGGCATCGTGAAGGCGACCATCTTCAAGCAGTTCTGCGGCGGGGAGACCATCGAGGAATCGCTGCGCACGGCGGAGAACTTGGCCAAGAGCGGTGTAGGTACCATCCTGGATTACAGCGTGGAGGGTGAGGACGACCAAGCCGCCATGGACGATACGGCGGAGGAGATCCTGCGCACCATCGCGGCCGCGAAAGACAACGCGCACATCCCGTTCTCGGTGTTCAAGCCGACGGGCGTCATCCGCTTCGATGTGTTGGAGAAGAAGTCCGCCGGCGCGACCATGTCCACCGAAGAGGAAGCGGCCTGGGCACGTGGACGCAGGCGTTTTGAACGCATCTGCGAGGCAGCGCAAGCGGCGGGTGTCCCCGTTCTGGTGGACGCGGAGGAAAGCTGGATCCAGCAGGCCATCGACGACCTCGCCACGGAGATGATCCAGCGCTTCAACACCCAGCGGGCCATCGTGTACAACACCGTGCAACTGTACCGCCACGACCGCTTGGCCTACCTCCGGAAGGAGGCGGAGGCCGCCAAGGCGAAAGGCTACCATCTCGGGCTGAAATACGTGCGCGGTGCTTACATGGAAAAGGAGCGGGAGCGCGCTGCTGCCAAGGGCTATCCGGACCCCATCGGTGCCACGAAAGCCGTAGTGGACGCGGACTTCGATAATGCTTTGCGCTATGCCGCCGAACACATCGGCCACATGGCGGTGCTCGTGGGCACGCATAATGAAGAGAGCACCTTGTTGATGGCACGGCTGATGCAGCAGAACGGCTTGGCGAAGAACGATCCGCGGATCCACTTCGGGCAGCTGTTGGGCATGAGCGACAACATCAGCTTCAACATGGCCCTTGCCGGTTACAACGTGGTGAAGTACGTGCCCTACGGACCGGTAAGCAAAGTGCTTCCTTACCTCATCCGCCGTGCCCAAGAGAATACCAGTGCCCGTGGCCAGACCGGGCGCGAGCTCGCGCTGATCATCGCGGAGCGCAAGCGCAGGGGTTAGTTCACGGTCCTATTCCAAGCGGAACACTAGGCGATAACGCTATCGCGCTACCACCAAGGAAGCCCGCTGCGGCACCGCGCCCTCGGTGATCACCACGTAAAGGCCGTTCTTCAGCGCGGACACGTCCAACAAGTCCGTTCCGGCCAGCACAGCGGCGCGCAACACCACGCGGCCGCTGCCATCCAGCACACGGAGATTCCCTGCCTGTGCTAGTTCCACCGTCACCTTGTGATCCGCCGGCACCGGGTACAGCCATGGCCGAGCGCTGGAGGTGGTTTGTGCGATACCGGTGGGCATGGAGGTCTGGCACGTGGGCGCATTGCCGCACACGATGTCCGCGAGGAAATTGTACACCAACCCGAGGCTTGTTTCCGGGTCGTAGGTAAGGTAGCCCACGTGCTGGCCGGTGGTATCGTATTCCAAATAGCAATTGTTGATGCCGAGGTGGTTCATGCGTTCATGCATGTCGTGCCCGCCGGATACGATGATGCCGGTAGGGATGCCGAGTGAGCTCACCTCCTGGGTGAAGCACGGTACGATGATGTCGCCCGTTTCATGCACCGCGCAGAGGGGCTGGTCGCCGGGCTGCATCCAGCTGGTGTCGCCCACGGCGCCGCTGAGGCTGTAGCACGCCATTACATCGCTGGAATAACCGGGCGAACCGCTGTTGCCTTCCAAGCCGCCCAGTTGGGCACTGTCCAGTACCAAGGGTGCGGGCAGTTCGGAAGGTTGGTCCAAGTACGTGAGGTTCACCGCGCCGATGGCACCGGCGCTGATGCCGCCCGCTATGATGCGGTCCGGATCGATGTTGTACGGGTTGCCGTCCTCAGCCACGGTCTTGCGTAGGTAACGCACACAGGCCCGCTGGTCGTGGATGCTGCGCTGCACGGCCTTGTAGGTGCTGTTGGTGGTGGGGAAGAAGAAGCCCACGCGGTAGTCCATCGCAACGGCCACGTAGCCGCGGCGCGCCAGTTCCGAGCAAATGGGCTGCACGTCCGCGCGGGAGCCCAGGATAAAGGCACCGCCGAACGCCACCAGCACCACGGGCCGCAGTTGCAGTGGGTCGTTAGCGGGGGCGTAGACGTCCATCCGCAAGGTCTGCGTGCCGCCGCCCACGGCGGTGTTGGAGCCGTAGGTCACCGCCGCGAAGCTGTCGATCGTGGTGAAGTAGTTGGCCGTAGTGTACCGGCCCGTGCCGCACTCCTGCGCGGAAAGAAATGCGGGTAGGAGGGAAGCGGCAAGGACGATGGTGTAGGGTCTAAGCATGGTGCGGTGAAAGTAAGGAAGCTGGAATAGCTCGGGGTGAAAGGCGCTTGGCTTCAGGCGCATTCGGGCTCTTGGCATTCAGGTCGGCACCGGCGGGCACGGCGCTTATTGTCCAAGTCTTTTTTGAGCAATCGACAAGGGTATCACACGCAATTTGGCATTGGGCCGACAGGCGGTCATTAAGCTAGGAGGTGGTAAGCGTTAAGGCACGGAGCGGTTGGTCCGTTCATCGCCGACTATTACTAAGTCTATCGCTGCGTAGCATCGCTGCGTTCTGGCATTCGCACAGGAAGGCTGGCTCTTTCAAGGGTATTCAGTTCAGGAGTGAATGAAAGAGCTCCTAGCCTTAAATAAAATTAGGAGAGTGTGCAAAATGCCATTAGCTTCATCCCCGGAAAAAGCAAAAGCCCCGGCGCTTTTTACACAGAGGGCAATTCGCTCAAGTTCCACAAACACGCGAATGAACATGAAACAGAGCTAAGAAAGGTACGGCGAAGGCCCAAGGAGGGTCAGCCCCGCCACCGTAGCCACCGGACCCACCCCTGGCATGCCTCTACCACAGCCGCGAGGTAAGCGGGCATAATGAAGGAGCGGCTTTTTTTGACCGGACATTCCTGTGCCACAGTACCTCGATTTGAACAACACTTCGACAAAAAAACATTGCAATGCCAATACTTCTCTCTACAAAAGGCAGCAGGTGTCACGGGGCATTTTGGTACTTGGGCTGCCTGTTGTTAGGTATTTCACCACGCTGTGAAGCGCAGAATTTAGTGCCAAACCCCAGCTTTGAGCAAATTGATAGTTGTCCACAGTATCCGACATACTTCGGATTTCAAGAGAACTCCTCGCCTCAATATTGGTCAAAGCGATTAGACACGCCGGACTATTACGCGTCTTGTATTGGTTCCGTAGACACCCTACCGGGCATTCCTCTTAATGTCTTTGGATACCAGTATGCTCAGGACGGGGGCGCTTATATCGGCATGGCCTCTTTTTTAGAATTTGACCTGCGAGAGATGGTTAAAGTTGAATTGACAGAAGCTTTGATTGTCGGACAAACCTACTATGGTAGCTTTTGGGTCAATGCCGCCTACGGTGGTCCCCAACAAGTGGGTTATGGGTGTAGCAATTTCGGTATGCTGCTTTCAACAATTGAACCGGCATTTGTCGGGTACCCACAGACCTTGACATTACCCAATCGAGCACAAGTCTATAGCTCTCAAGTCATTTCCGACACTGCCAATTGGACGCTGGTAAGTGGAAGCTTTGTAGCGGATAGCGCATTTCGCTATCTAGTGCTCGGAAATCACTTTGATAACGCGCACACAGCCGTCGATATGCTCGGGCCTGGATATGACCGTGCGTACACTTTGGTTGATGCTGTGTGCTTGTCTCATAGTCCGCTCGGCTGCCCATTGGCAACTGCCATAATAGAAGAGGTTACAGGAGCAATTACGTTGACACCCAATCCTGCGCAACATGAAATTAAAGCGATATGGGGTAATTTGAATGTCTCAAAGTTGGTGGTATTGGATGCATTAGGTCGGATCCGATTAGTGGATAGTGTTGTAGAACTGAATGAAAAGGTGCTACACGTAGATAGCTGGGCAGCAGGGGTGTATCATCTCATTCTAGAAAGTCCATATGGGAGGCAAGAAAAAAAGTTCGTAGTGATTCATTGACAGGAGAGACCTAAACCCAAAAACTCAAAAACCATGAAAACTCTACACCTTATTACCGCAGGGTTGTTAACACTTGCCTTACACGATGCGACAGCACAGTGGCTAACTGTTGGAAATCCAGTGACCACACCCTCAGATTATGTGGGCTGCAACATTACCAGCACCGTGCCACTGCAACTAAAAACGATCGGCATCCTGCCCATCGACTTCTACACATCCAACACCTTCCGTATGCGGCTGAACCCGCGTATTACTTACCCCACCTTCAACGGGTTCAGTTCAATAGTTGCTGATGGCTTCGGGCTACTAACACCGAGTGCCACTTTTTTGGCAACAGCCCCATATGGACCTTTCAGCCGCTTACACTTAGCGGATGGCACGCACGATACCCAGAACTTCGGGTACCGGTCTTGGCAGCGCAATGGTGTCACCTTCACCGGCAATTCGGATCAGGCCTACATGGGCCAGAAATACGGTGCTAACGATGTTACGGATCTTGTGGTGCAGTGGAGTGATAATCCGGAGTTGAAGAGCTCAAGCAATTTATCAACCACCCCCATTTCGGCATGATCACCTTATTTTCAGCGATCGGTAGCCATAAAGTTATTCCATGCCGCCCATCCCTTTGAACAAAAAGCCCCCGGTGCTTGCAACACCGAGGGACCATTGTTGCTCATGTCCCACCAAACCGCGAAGTAAGATGAACAAAGCTGAACAAAGGTACCGACCCCGCCCGGAGCCAGTCGCATGCCGGGCGGGGTGGTGAGCACCCGGCACCGCAAGCGGGCCGGAAGCGGAAGGCAGCGAACACGCATCGTGTTCCGTCTTCCATGTGCCGAAGATGCGGCGAACCAGTAAGGAGAAAAACAACATGCTCAACGAACTCCTTCTTTCCTTGACAAAGCGTGCCGCCCGCGCCATCCCTTTGGCCATGGCGGCGGCTCTCGCCGGGACGGCGACGGCACAAAACCTCGTGCCCAACCCGAGCTTCGAGGATACGGCACTTTGCAACACCTACGACCCGGTACGGTTGCAGGCAGCTCGGTGGTTCAATGTGAATTGGGCCACACCCGATGTGTACGAGTGCGATCTGGTGCGCAGATGTGGAGTTGTTTGGGACCCTGCCGATTCAGATGTGCAAGCGAGTGGATACCAATATGCAAGGTCTGGTACCCGATTCGCAGGTGCCTATCATTGGTATGGCGTGAACAGTTCGGACACAAAAGAGTATCTGACGGTACGGCTGGATCAAGACCTGATACATGGAACTAACTATTCCGTGTCTCTCTATTATAGCAGGGCGGACGGCTATAAACTGGCCACGGATCGAATTAGTGCCTATTTCGGACCGGACAGCTTCTTTGTTCAGGACTATAGGACGCTGCCACTACAGCCGCAAGTAGACTTGATGGACCCTGAACATGAATACCTGACGGACGAAGTTAATTGGACATACTTGGCCGATTCGTTTGTTGCCACGGGGAATGAGCGTTACATGACAATCGGATCATTCCTCGATAGCTCTCAGGTGAACGGTATTATGGCACCGACCGGTTCCTTCAACTACTGCTACTACTATTACGATGACGTATCCGTAGTTGCAATAAAACCATCAGGAATTGGGGAGGTCCAGTTTGGAATAGTTCAATTGGCTGACGGAAGCTTTAGATTGAACAAGTTGCCTTACGGACCGATTACGGTGCGGGTCTTGGATGTTTGCGGAAAGTTGATCCGGGAGGTGCTTGCATCGTCAAGCAATGGAATCATTGATCTGGATTTTGGGGGACTCGACATGGCCAATGGACTTTACGTGGTCAACGTTCTGTCAAAGGAAGGAAGGGGAGTTGCTCGGTTCGTTTGGTCGGGCGGCTAGTGTTGGGCGCAACAACAACAATATGAAAAAGCGCATCGTATGGGGAATTGCGGCCGCCATAGCCTGCACCCAATTGAACTTGCACGGGCAAGATTGGAATACGGCGGGGAATTTAGGGCTTCCTGGCACTAGTTTTCTGGGCACCACGGATGGAATTCCCATCAACTTCCGCACGAACAACATACTGCGGATGCGGCTTACCGAGAGCCTTACAGGGCAGGTCATCGGCAGCTACATCAATGAAAACCTGAGCGGGAACTTGGGCATTGGTGCGTTCACCAGCGGCAACGTGCAGCGGCCCTTTTCGCTGCTGCACTTGGACAATGGAGGTACCCAATTCTCCGGCTACCGGCCTTGGTTCCGGCCGGGGATGACCATCACCAACGGCAGTGATCTGGGTTGGATCGGTTTGAAGAACGAGGGCGGCGACCTCAACCACCTCACGCTCGCTTGGGCGGATAATACGGCAATGGACGGCCCCGACCTGTTCAAGATCGTGTTTTTGGCCAACCCCGGCACCATGGGTACAGCGGGTTCGCTCGATGGTTTGGAAACGATGCGCATCCGGCCTGTTCCGGGCGGCATTGAGTCCTACTTCGGTATCGGCGATTGGTTCACCACCGGGTCAAATGGGAACCCCACCGAAAGGTTGGACGTGTTGGACGGCCGGGTCCGGATCCGGCAACTTCCACAAGACCTTGGGAATGATTCTCTGACCAAGATCATGGTGGTGGACGATACGGACCCGACATCACCCGAATACGGTGTGGTAAAGTGGCGGGATGCCAGCTCATTGGGTAGCAGCTGCAGTTCCGGGTGGAGCCTCATGGGCAACAACGCAGTAACGGCCTACAACGGCAATCCATGCCCGCCGCAAGCAACGAACAATGTGGGCATCGGCACGATGAACCCATTCAGCAAACTGGACATCTATAAGGAAGTGAACAGTGGTACCCCGATCGACATTGGCTTAAGCGTACGCATGGGCACTACTGCACTTAATAATTTGGGTGGATACGCAAATTTGGTCAGCCCCACGGTAAATGTGGGCTGGCGGGGCGATGTTCGGAAGGGTACACGGAATTGGGCATTGGACGGCAACGCGGCGTATAATTCCCTGGATAGTACGGTGCTCTGGAGCGGAGTTAAGGTGGTAGGGGTCCGTGGTTTCGCTGATGGCAACTTCATGGTGAACACAAGTAACATACGTGGTGTGTGGGGTATCGCTCGCCGACCACAACCCGGAGGGTGGGGATATGGTGGTTGGTTCGATGGTTACACGTATTGTTCACTAAATATCTGGGGGCCTTCCGATGCGCAGCTCAAGGAGAATGTAATGCCGTTGGAGGGAGCCATGGACAAACTTCTCCAATTGCGGCCGAAATCCTACACCTACAAGGCTTCGGAGTTTCCCACCATGGGATTGGACGATGCGGTACATTTCGGGGTGATCGCCCAGGAGCTGGAGGAAGTATTCCCCGAATTAGTGCGCGACGGTGAACAACCGGCTGCCGTGGACAGTTTGGGCAATGAGATAGCTTCGGCTGTGCAATTTAAAATGGTGAACCAGGATGGGCTTCTGCCGTGGGTGATCGCGGGTATGCAGGAGCAACAGGCCACCATAGACCAACTCCGTAGCCAGATCAACCAATGCTGCGCTGCGAACGGTTCAGGCATGGCACCGAGCAACGGCGAACAACGCAGCAGTTCGGTGGAGAGCAATGTACAGGAACAACGCCTGCTTATCATTCCCAATCCGGTGGCGGATCTTACCACGTTGGCATATTATGTGCCCACGGCTGGCCAAGTGAGCTTGCAAGTGAGCACCAGCGATGGCAAGCCGGTAGCTACGCTTCGTGAGGAATTGGCCGAGGCCGGTGCCTACAATTATGCGTGGAACACAACCAAACTGGCGGCGGGTACCTACTTCTGTACCTTCATGCTGGACGGTGCGGTGGTGGTGAAGCGCGCCGTTAAGGTGAAGTAAGAACACTAAGAACGCGGCCGTCGGCTCCGATAGGTAACGGAGCCGACGGCTGCTTTTTTATGCGACCAGCAAAGACAATAGGGCTTGTGGCCGTGATGGACAGGCGGATAGAGTCAGGTTCGAAAACCGGTGTTCTTTTAATCCCTGAAGTTCAGGGATCCGGGTGCCGCCATTCAGGGCCTTCCGGTAAGCCTTGGGCACGTCATTGGGGCCGCTGGAAAAAACATTCCCAAATATGAACGGAATAAGGAGATAGGTTAGATTGCCGATGTTTTTAACACGCCCCGGCACATGTTCTTTCCAGCATGCGCCCATTCCCGCTCCACGTTTCCACTCACTTCCTTCGCGTTATCCATTTTTCCCATGCGCTTCTTGTGTCCATACTATGCGCTGTCCTCGATATTCCTTTCCGTACGTCCACTTTCTGTTGCGATGAACCGGCTACTGCGGGTGGTGCTCTTGCTCTGCACGGTTTCCTTCGCTTTCTCCGCGCAGGCGCAGGTCCTGGAATCTGCTCAGTTGATCGAGCAGTATGACGTGCAGGGACTTCAAAGCTTGGGTATCCCGAATGCGGAGAACGGTGTAGCCGTTTACAAGCTCCGCTATTGGACGCCCGATGTGGATGGGAACTTGAGCATTGCCTCCGCCGCCATGGTAAGCCCGGACCTGCCTTGTGCTGTGCCGTTGGTGTGCTTTATCCATGGTACCATGTTCCTCAAGGAGAACGCACCGTCGCAGTGGTACAATACCACAGGAACGTCACAGAGTGGCCTAACTCTCGGTGCCCTCGGTCTCGCTTGCGTATTGCCCGATCTTTTGGGCTTGGGGGATTCCCCCGGACTGCATCCTTACTTGATCGCCTCTACGTCGGCGCGGACCAGTATGGATGCGGTGCGCGCAGCCAGGGAGTTCCAAGCGCAATTGGAACGGCCGTTGAACGGTCAGCTTTTCCTGATGGGTGTTTCCGCTGGAGGCCAGACCTGCATGGCGACGAACCAAGCCATGCAAGAGCAATTCCCCGAGGAGTTCCAGGTAACTGCCTCCGTCTCCATCAGTGGCCCGCTCGTGATGGATCCCACGATGCGTTCGGTCTTCCTCCAAACGCAGGCATATGGTGGGCGATCGGCAGCGGTGTATGCTTGGCTTTCTTACAAGCAGGCCTACCCGGAATTGTTCAGTACCATCTCGGACATTTTCATTCCGCCCTACGATGTTTCGATCCTCCCTTACTTCGATGGGACACATGATTCCCAAGAGATCAATCAGGCCATCCCCAATGCCCCGGGCTCGATATTACAGCCGGTTCTGAAGCAAGCGATGCAGGCCGATCCGGGCTATGCTGTCAACTTGAGGATCCGGGAGAACAATACCTATACCTGGACCCCGCAGAATCCGATCCGGTTGTACTACTGTGGTGGTGATGTGCTCGTCCCACCCAACTGCTCGAAGATCGCCTTTGATTCGTTGGTCGCTCGTGGAGCCCAGCATGCGGAGTTGATCGAATCCTCGGCAACGGCAGGGCATGAACAATGCGGCGCACTTTCCCGGCCGCAAGCGTACGCTTGGTTCAAGTCGCTCAGCCTTCCCTGCGATGATTGTGCAACGGATTCGGATGGTGACCTCACGCCGGATTGCAACGACCACTGTCCTACTGATCCGTTAAAGACCGATCCCGGCACGTGTGGTTGTGGTGTTGCCGACACGGACACGGACCTGGATGGAACGGCTGATTGCAATGATCGCTGCCCCAGCGATCCGTTAAAGACTGATCCTGGCACATGCGGTTGCGGTGTTGCCGACGGACACGGATCAGGATGGCACAGCGGATTGCATCGACGGTTGCCCTGATGATGCGAACAAGATCGCAGCAGGTACATGTGGCTGCGGTGTTGCCGACACGGACACGGATCTGGATGGAACAGCCGATTGCATCGACGGTTGCCCGGATGATGCGAACAAGATCGCAGCAGGTACATGTGGCTGCGGCGTTGCCGATACGGACACGGATCTTGACGGCACCGTGGACTGCATCGATGGCTGCCCTGATGATGCGAACAAGATCGCAGCAGGTGCGTGTGGTTGCGGCGTTGCCGATACGGACACGGATCTGGATGGAACAGCCGATTGCATCGACGGTTGCCCTGATGATGCGAACAAGATCGCAGCAGGTACATGTGGCTGCGGCGTTGCCGATACGGACACGGATCTTGACGGCACGGCGGATTGCATTGACGACTGCCCGGATGATGCGAACAAGATCGCAGCTGGTACGTGTGGTTGTGGCGTTGCCGATGCGGACACGGATCTTGACGGCACAGCGGATTGCATCGATGGCTGTCCCGAAGATCCGGACAAGATCGCAGCAGGTACCTGCGGTTGTGGCTTTGCCGATACCGACACGGACTTGGATGGAACAGCGGATTGCATTGATCTATGTCCCACCGATCCATTGAAGACCGCTCCCGGCATTTGCGGTTGCGGCGTTTCGGGTGGCGATAGCGATGGGGACCTTACGGATGACTGTAACGACGGCTGTCCTGATGATCCATCTAAAACCGCCCCGGGCGCTTGCGGCTGCGGCGTTGCCGACACGGACACGGATCTGGATGGAACAGCCGATTGCATCGACGGTTGCCCTGATGATGCGAACAAGATCGCAGCAGGTACATGTGGCTGCGGCGTCGCCGACACGGACACGGACCTCGATGGCACAGCGGATTGCGATGACGGCTGCCCGGATGATGCGAACAAGATCGCAGCAGGCACGTGTGGTTGCGGTGTTGCTGATACGGACACGGATCTTGACGGCACGGCGGATTGCGATGACGGCTGCCCGGATGATGCGAACAAGATCGCAACAGGCACGTGCGGTTGCGGTGTTGCCGATACGGACACGGATCTTGACGGCACGGCGGATTGCGATGACGGCTGCCCGGATGATGCGAACAAGATCGCAGCAGGCACGTGTGGTTGCGGTGTTGCCGACACGGACACGGATCTGGATGGAACAGCCGATTGCATCGACGGTTGCCCTGATGATGCGAACAAGATCGCAGCTGGTACATGTGGCTGCGGCGTCGCCGACACGGACACGGACCTCGATGGCACAGCGGATTGCATCGACGGTTGCCCTGATGATGCGAACAAGATCGCAGCAGGTACATGGTCAAGCGAACAAGATCGGCGGGCTGCGGCGTTGCCGACACGGACACGGATCTGGATGGCACAGCGGATTGCATCGACGGTTGCCCTGATGATGCGAACAAGATCGCAGCAGGTGCGTGTGGTTGCGGCGTTGCCGATGCGGATACTGACTTGGATGGAACTGCGGATTGCCTTGACGGCTGCCCAGAGGATCCGAACAAGATCGCGCCGGGCACCTGTGGCTGCGGTTATGCCGATACGGATACTGACTTGGATGGAACTGCGGATTGCATCGACGGTTGCCCGGATGACACGAATAAGACGGAGCCAGGCTCTTGCGGCTGTGGCGTTGCCGACATGGATACGGACTTGGATGGAACAGCGGATTGTAACGATCTATGCCCTACCGATCCATTAAAGACCGCTCCCGGCACGTGCGGTTGCGGCGTTGCCGATACGGACACGGATCAAGACGGAACAGCCGATTGCCTTGACGGCTGTCCCACCGACCCGTTGAAGACATCACCAGGCACTTGCGGATGCGGACAATTGGAACCGGGAAGTCTTTGTGATGATATGGATGGTAACACCGTCAACGACATTATCGGTGCGAATTGCCAATGCATGGGTACAGCGGCTCAAATGGTCGTATTGAAGTTGCGCAAGGATGCGAACGGTATCGAAACCCAGTGGTCGGTCACTGACTTGAGCGGCTCCATCATGGAGTCGGGTGGACCCTACACGAACGGAGGCGGTAAGCTGGTATCGGATACCGTTCAACTTGCCCCGGGCTGTTATTCGGTCAGTGTAACGGACCTTGGCGGTAATGGACTTAATTCCACCGGTTACACGCTGAGCACGTTGGACGGCGTTCGGCTCATCACGGCAGATGGGTCCTTCGGTGGATCAAGCTCTATCAGTGATGCTGACTATGCCGATTTCTGCGTGCCGGTAGGAACCGTGAAACTGAAATCGAAATGGACCAATAACAGCGCCGTAAATGCGAAAAGCACGCTTCAATGCGTGAAGGTGAAACAGGCTACGAGCTACGAGTTCTGGTTGTTCGATCCCCATGGAAGCTTCAGTCATCACGAAGTCCGATCAACGAATGCACTTGCTCTTAAGAGCCTTTCCACGGGGCCATTGCCGGTCGGTTTGCCACTGAATGTGCGGGTCCGGGCGTATAAGAACAATGCGTGGGGCTCCTTCGGTGCGAGTGCTTCGATCACCGTGCAAGCAGGTCTACTCCGGATGGATACGGTCGCCATTGAAGGGACGGATCTTGAAGACGAAGGGAATGCATTCGCGCTTATTCCGAACCCGACCACAGGAGGAGTGACCATCGCGATCAGGAGCCTAGAGGAGCTGGGTACACGGACCGCAAGGATCTGCGTGCTGAACGATCTGGGCCGTACGGTCTTCACCGAAGAGAAGACCTGTGAAGGGAGTTCATTTGTTCACCGTGTTGAACTGGGCCAGCTCACTCCGGGAGTTTATCTGGTCCGGGTGCTTGTGGATGGCAGAACGCATCAGGGCAGGCTGCTCCTCCTGCCTTGATCACTTACACGATGCTGAATATCACAGCCATTTCAGAGCGGATCATGATCCGCTCAGCGGAAGGAAGCTACACCACCATGGCTCATTCCCCCGCACAGATCCCCGTAAGCGTAGCCGTGCTGTCCGTCCTGAAATCGCGCATGGTGGACGCCATGTAGTGCACCTGTTGGCCGCGCACGGTGCCGTGCACGTAGTACACCAAGCTATCCTCGCTGCGCTTACTGTCGCTGAAATCGATGTCGCAACTGTCCGGTGGTCTACCACGAAGGCACAGAGGCATGGAGGAATGCGGTTTCTAGCACGAAGAACACGAAGGACATGCAGAAGAAAGAAGATCATGCCTTCTGCAACCATGGTCGCGGAAGCCCGACATCGTTCTTGTATATTGCGAAGCGTTAAGGTTATTACCCCATGGAACATACCACCCCCGCATCAAAGAACATCGGCCAATGGCTCGGTTATTCCACCATGGCAACGGCACTTTTGGCATTGTGCCAAAAAGCCGAAGCACAAGCCGTATACGTGGACATCGACCCGGATGCGGTGCTGATGAATGAAACCTTGGACATCGACTTTGATAGTGACGGCATAACGGACATTTCGATAGTTCACCTTCCTTATTCTTACGGAACCGGTCTCCTTTATGGCGATGCGTACATGCCTTTGCCGGGAGACACGAAAGTCAAAGGGGATGCTGCTCCGTTGGTCAATGCGGACGTGCTGCCGATCGGAGCGGTCCTTGCACCCAACGATACCAATTTCCGGCACACGTATGTGGGTAACCTCATTTCCATACTCACAATAGATGGGGAAGGTCCTTATTTCGTCAGGGGCAACTGGCTGGGCCAAACCGGTTTTGTAGGCTTGAGTTTTACCGCCGGAGATGGCCAAACACATTACGGCTGGGTGGAATTGACCGTGCCTGAGAGTGTTTTTCACGTGTCGGTAAAGGCGTATGGGTATCAATCCATGCCCGACAGTTCCATTACGGCTGGCGAAAAAGCCCTGATCCCGACCGGCATTACCGCGAACACGGCGGAAATTCTTTCCATGCAGGCATCCCCGAACCCCGTTACCAATGCGGTTCGCATCCAATTAGCGCACGGAATGGGTACAGCGCACGTGCAATTGCTAAATGCGATGGGCGAAGTGTTGAAGAGTTCGGAGTTCAATACTGCGGAAGGCCTTACGCTGGACCTGAGTGGCATGGCGCCTGGAGCTTACTTCCTCCGGGCAGAAGAAAATGGCCAGGTCGCTTTCCGGAAGTTGATCAAGCTTTAAGAGGAGGCTCTGCATTGCACACGCTTTGTCAACCCGGCCTTGCCCCGATACTATCGGAGCGGGGGTGGCGAACGAACGGCATTCAGCGGTGCGCATTCGCGCACGTTTGGGTATGATGACGGGGGAGCCCGGCATGACAGCCGTAATAACCAGGCCTCCCACTGTTGCACGCATTAGGGACACGCGAGCGAGTGCCGGGGGCAGCCAAGCCATGCTGGATAGCGTGGACGGCAGGAAGCCGGACCTGCGTTTCCAGCATATCCTGGTAAAGGAAGTGGAGCCCCGGTGAGGGGATCTGGCTGCGCTGCGGAATTGCGATCACTTCACCGTCCGCCCGCCGCGATGCTCACCAGCGTAGCCGTGCTGTCCGTCCGGAAATCGCGCAACGTGGCGGCCATGTAGTGCACCTGCTGCCCGCGCACGGTGCCGTGCACGTAGTACACCAAGCTATCCTTACTGCGCTTGCTGTCGCTGAAGTCGATGTCGCAGCTGTCCATGGCGGTACGCAGGGCGGCGAGATCCAGGTTCAGGGGTGCCAGCATGGCCTGTGCTTCGGGCGTGGCCTTGATCAACGTGCTCTTTAAGCGGAGCTTCACGCGGTAGTTAGGCATCCAGTCGGTGTTGTCCAAGCGGTTGCCGAAGATGCCCCAAGCGAGCAGGCAGCCCAAGAAGATGCCGATGCCGAAAAGGAAGAGACGACGTTTGAAGGGCATGTTGGGGAAAAGGTTGGTTCACCACGGAGGCACGGAGGTTATGAGCTAGGTATTGGCCGCGGAGGCGCACCGGCGCTGATAAATGCAAATGGGCGGTGAAGGGAGATCAGGGGTTGTTTTAACACGGAGTCACAGAGGCATAGAGGAATGCAAATACTATTCAAGACTCACGACTCACACGTAAACAACGCTCTGTGCCTCCGTGTCTCCGTGGTGAAAATTCAGAACGCTGCCAGCATAATGTCCAGATCCTTGAACGGAAGTCGGAATGCCTCCGACAAGATCTCGCTCGTTAGCGCACCATTGTACAAATACACGCCGTGGCGTAGGCCGAGGTTCCGCTTTACCAAGTCTTCAAAGCGCCCGATCTCGCCCATGGAAAGCAGCATGGGGGTGAAGATGTTGGTGAGGGCGTAGGAAGCGGTGCGGGGCACGCGGCTGGCGATGTTGGGCACGCAGTAGTGCACCACGCCATAGCGCTTGAAGCTGGGGGAGGTCAGTGTGGTCTGTTCGCTGGTCTCGAAGCATCCGCCGCGATCAATGCTGACGTCCACGATCACGCTGCCGTTCTTCATCTGCCCTACGATGTCCTCCGGCACCACCATCGGGGTTCGGCCATGTTCAGGGCGCAATGCGCCGATCGCAACATCGGCCTGCACGAGTGCCTGCTTCAGCACATCGGGCTGGATGATGCTGGTCCACAGCCGTTGGCCGACGCTGCTTTGGAGGCGGCGCAAACGGTAGATGCTTTTATCGAACACCTTCACACTGGCGCCCACGCCCAATGCGGCACGGGTAGCGAACTCGCCGACCGTTCCTGCGCCGATCACCACCACTTCCGCGGGTGCCACGCCGCTGATGCCGCCGAGCATCAAGCCCTGCCCGGCCTTGTCCGTGCTGAGGTATTCGGCCGCGATCTGGATGGAGGCCGTGCCGGCGATCTCGCCCATGGCGCGGATGATGGGGTAGATGCCCTCGCGGTCCTTGATGAAGTCCCACGCCACGGCGGTCACCTTCTTCTCCATCATGCTGCGCAGTGTTTCGCGGTGCTGCGGGCCCATCTGCAGGGCGCTGATGAGGATCTGCTTGTGGCGTAAAAGGGCGATCTCGTCCTCTTTGGGGGCGCTGACCTTCAGGATGAGGTCCGCCTCGAACACTTGGCGGGGATCGTCGGCTAGCTGGGCCCCGGCCTCGCTGTAGTCACTGTCCTGGAACTGCACGCTGGCACCCACCCCGCGCTGCACCACGATGTGGTGGCCACGGCCGGTGAGCACGGCTACACTCGCGGGGGTCAAGGGCACACGGTGTTCTTCGGGGTTCACCTCCTTGGGGATGCCGATGAACAATTCCTTGCCCTTGCGGCCCACCTCCATGGTCTGCTCCTGGGGCAGCATGGACACCTCGCGGGCCAGCTGTTTCAATAGTTCGCTGCTGGTGCTCATGCGGGGTGTGCGGTGGATGTGGCGGTGGTGGTTAAGGTGCGCGTGCCGTCGGGCAGGGGAAGGATGTGCACGGCTACATGGTCCGGCGGCAGCAAGGGTAACGCCAACGCCGGCCATTCAATGAAGCAATAGTGCCCGCTGTCCACGTATTCGGTGAAGCCGATGCCGTCGAGTTCCTGTTCTTTCTTCAGGCGGTAAAGGTCGAAATGGTACACGGGTTCCGCATTGCCGGACCGGTATTCGTTCACAATGGCGAAGGAAGGACTGCCCATGCCGCCTGCCACGCCCAAGCGGCGGCACAGGGCCTTGATGAAGGTGGTCTTACCGGCACCCAACGGGCCTTCGAAGGCGAATACGCGGGCCTTGGGGTAGGCGGCCAACAACGCGTCAGCGGTTTCCGGGGCGTCTTCCGGGCGGGGCAGCTCGAAGCGGATGGGCATGTGCTGTGCAGGGGCTTTCCCGCGTTGCTCGGTCGATCCTCCACGCGGGAGGCACCGGTCAGCGCGGTTTCAGGTAGGCCACGGGCACGATCATCTCCTCCAAGGAAATGCCCCCGTGCTGGAAGGTGTTCTTGTAGAAGTTGACGAAGTGGTTGTAGTTGTTGGGGTACACGAAGTAGAGGTCCTTCTTCGCGAAGATAAACGTGCTGCTGACATTCGCACGCGGCAGGAATCCTTGGGCGGGGTCCTTGATGGCCAACACATCCTTCGCCTCGTAGGTGAGGTTGCGGCCGTGCTTGTAACGCAGGTTCGTGTTCGTGTTGCGGTCGCCCACCACCTTGCTGGGCTGTGTTACGCGCACGGTACCGTGGTCCGTGGTCAGCAGGATGCGCCCGCCTTTTTCGGCGATGGTGCGCATGATGTCCAGCAGGGGCGAGTGCTTGAACCAGCTGAGGGTGAGTGAGCGATAGGCCGCTTCGTCCTCGGCCAGTTCGCGGATCACCTCCATCTCCGTGCGGGCATGGCTCAGCATGTCCACGAAGTTGTAGACGATCACGTTGAAGGGGTTCTCCATCAGGTTCGCCACGTTCTCCGCGAGCTTCTTGCCGGCGGCGAAATTGGTGATCTTGTGGTAGCTGCTCTTCACGCGCTTGCCCAGTGTTTTCAATTGTTCCAGCATGAACTCCTCTTCGAAGGCGTTCTTGCTGCCCTCGGCGTCCTCGGTCAGCCATTTGCCGGGGAATCGGCGCTCGATCTCACCGGGCATCATGCCGCTGAAGATGGCGTTGCGGGCGTATTGCGTGGCCGTTGGCAGGATGCTGTAGAACTGGTCCTGTTCCACCACCTTGAACAATTCGCCGATCACGGGCTCCAGCACGCGCCACTGGTCCAGCCGCAGGTTGTCGATCAACAGCATGAAGAGCGGCGCCTGCTTCTCGTCGATCAGCGGGGCCACTTTCGTCTTGAACAGTTGGTGGCTCTGCAAGGGGACGTCGTTGCCCTTGTTGTTCACCCAGTCCACGTAGTTCTTCTCCACGAAACGGCTGAAGAGCTCGTTGGCCTCCGACCATTGGCTGCGGAGGATCTCCGTCATCCCTTGGTCCGGGTTGCCGCTGAGTTCCAGCTCCCAGCGCACCAGTTCGTCGTACAGTTGCTTCCACTCCTGGGTGGTGAGGCGATCACCGAGGCGCATACTCAGGCGGCCGAACTGTTGTTGGTAGCTGCTGGTGGTTTTTTCGCTCACCAAGCGGCCTCCATCCAAATGCTTTTTCAACGCGAGCAAGATCTGGTTGGGGTTCACCGGCTTGATGAGGTAATCGCTGATCTTGCTGCCGATGGCCTCCTCCATGATGGATTCCTCCTCGCTCTTGGTGATCATGATCACCGGGGTGCGCGGGGTGATGCCCTTCACGCGGCTCAGCGTTTCCAGGCCGTTCAAGCCGGGCATGTTCTCGTCCAGGAAAATAATGTCGAACTCCTCTTTGCCCACGGCGTCCACTGCATCCAGCCCGTTATTCACGGTCTGCACGGTGTAGCCCTTCTGCTGAAGGAACAGCACGTGGGGTTTCAGCAAGTCTATTTCATCATCGGCCCAAAGGATCTTCATGCTCATGCAGGTGTTCCGGCAGCGGGGAAAACCGCTATGGCAGCAGCGCCATAGGGTGTTCCGCGTACATTCGGACCGTGAAATTACGGCCTTTCGTATGAAGCGTTTCGTAAGAGATCACAATTCACCGTGGCCACCAAGATCCTCAACGACCCCATCTACGGTTTCATCACCGTTCCGCATCCGTTGCTGCTGCGCTTGATCGACCATCCGTGGTTCCAGCGGCTGCGCTACATCAAACAGCTCGGCCTTTCGCACTTGGTCTATCCCGGTGCGCTGCACACGCGTTTCCACCACGCACTGGGCGCCATGCACCTCATGGGCTTGGCCATCGAAAGTCTGCGCGGCAAGGGCCATGTGATCACTGAGGAGGAAGCGTTAGGCGCACATATCGCGATCCTGCTGCACGACATCGGGCACGGACCTTTCAGCCATGCGTTGGAGCACAGCCTGGTGGAAGGCATCGGCCACGAGGACGTCGGCGCACTGGTGATGGCGAAGCTGAACGAAGAATTCGACGGCGCCTTGGACCTCGGCATCTCCATCTTCCACGACCGGCACCCGAAGCACATGCTGCACCAGTTGGTGAGCGGGCAGTTGGACATGGACCGCATGGACTACCTGAACCGGGACAGCTTCTACACCGGTGTGAGCGAAGGCGTGATCGGCGGCGACCGCATCATCAAAATGTTGCAGGTGGTGGAAGATAGGCTGGTGGTGGAGGAGAAGGCGATCTACAGTATCGAGAAATTCATCGTGGCGCGCCGCCTGATGTACTGGCAGGTCTACCTGCACAAAACGGTGGTGGCCTGCGAACAGATGCTGGTGCAAACCCTCTGCCGTGCAAAAGCGTTGGGCCTGGAAGGCGTTCCGCTCTTCGGTTCACCCGCGCTGCTGGGCTTCCTCAACCACCGGCGCGACCGCGCTTCCTTCAATGAACCCGGCGTGCTGGAGGACTTCATGCGGTTGGACGACCACGACATCATGGGTGCGGTGAAGGTGTGGGCCGACCATCCCGACGCGGTGCTTGCGCGTTTGGCGTCCGACCTTTTGGCGCGGACAACGCTCCGCATCCGCCTGCGCAACGAACCCTGGCCGGAAGCGCACGTGGCGCGCATCCGGAAGGACGTGGCGCAGCAGCTGAAGATCACGGAACAGGACGCCGGTTTGTTCGTCCTTACCGGGCGCTTGGAGAACAATGCGTACGACAACAGCGACGGCGGCATCCTGCTCTTGTTCAAGGACGGTCGCTTGGTGGACATCGCCCAGGCCAGTGACAACCTTGGCATAGCGGCGATGAGCGGTGCCGTGGAGAAACACTACTTGGCGTTTCCGCGCTGGCTATCGAAGACGTGGTTCGATAAAGCGGAGTGAACCTGGAACGCAAAGGCTGTGGCGATCGCGTTCTGATCCCGTTCGCGAACGAAACCCAAGTCCAATGTGTTCTCTCGGGCACGCTATTAAAACCTACCGGACATGAACAAACTACTTCCCGCCTTGGCACTCGCTGCAGCGCCGCTCCTCTTTGCTTTCAACCCTGGTGCGCCGGTGCAAAAGCCGAAGGCCAGTCCCGCCGCTACCGTCAGCTATGACAAGGATGGCCTGAAGATCGAAGTGAATTACAGCCGTCCGTTCAAGAAAGGCAGGGTGATCTTCGGCGGCTTGGTCCCCTTCGATCAAGTGTGGAGGACCGGAGCGAACGAGGCCGCCACGTTCGGGACGAACAAGGAACTTACCATCGGTGGCAAGAAGCTCCCTGCCGGGAAGTACACGCTGTGGACCATTCCACACAAGGATACTTGGGAGGTCATCTTCAACAAGAAGATGTATCCATGGGGTGTCGGCAATGATGGTGCTGCAAGCCGGGAAGCGGATGCGGATGCGGTCTCTGTAACCGTTCCCGTAGAGGTGCTTCCTGCAAGTATGGAGCAGTTCACCATCAGTATGAGCGACGCGAAAGTGCCAACGCTCGTGATGGCGTGGGATAACATGCAGGTCTCCGTGCCCTTGAAGTGATCCAGAAAATTGCACCGGATCGATCTGATGCGCTTAAGCGGAATGCGATGCCGAGGTCTGCGATGACCTCGGCATTGTTGCGTTCAGTAGTACAGTGATGCAGCACTACTTGGCTTTCCCGTGTGGGTCAGCTATCGATCGTAAGGAATGCGTGATCGCCTCCTGCCTTCACAATGTCGGCGAGTCATCCCCCAGCATCGCCTTGCGCACGATCTTGATCGGCGCGAAGCCCTGCTTCATGAAGTTGTCGTGGAAGGTCATCAGGTCGAAGTCCTTTCCCTGCTTGGCCTCCATGTCCTTCCGCAACTTCAAGATCTCCAACTTACCCAGTGTGTAGTAGAGGTAGGTGGGGTCCGAGGTGGCACGCTTGGTCTCTACTTCGCCCACGGCGCGGCTCTGGTAACCTTCATCCACGAAGTATTGGATCGCTTGGTCCATCGTCATTTCGCCGGTGTGGAGCTTGATGCCCACCACGAAGCGGGCATTGCGCAGCAGGGCGTCCTGAAGTTGGCCGAGGCGCAATTCCAGTTGCTGGCGCTCGTCGTTCGGGTACATGGCGGTGGCGAGTCCTTCGTCCAACATCATCTGCTCGCAGTAGTGCGCCCAGCCCTCGGCGTTGGTGTTGCAGCCCAGGATCTTGCGCACACGGTCATCCAACTTGTGCATCCACAGGAACTGCACGTAGTGGCCGGGGTAGGCTTCGTGCACGGCCACGCTGCTGATCACGGCGTAGCTGAATTGGGCCATGAACTCGGCGGTGTGCTTCGGCGTCCAGTCCTTCTCCGGCAGCGTCACGTTGAAGTAGGCCTCGGTAGCGTTCTGCTCATACGGGCCGGGGGTGTCCATGGAAGCGAAGGTGATGGCGCGCATGAAAGGCGGCGTCTCCTCCAGGATCGGCCGGACATCGGACGGCAACGTGATGATCTTCTTGTCCTTGATGAAACTGATGAGGTGGTCGAAGGTGGCGCGGAAAGCGGGTAGGAGGCTGTCCGGCTTGGGGCCGTCCGTGGCGAGTTCGGCAAGGACCTCCCGCGGCGTCTTTTTCGGGTCCAGCTGCTTGGCCACCTCGGCGAACTGTTGCTGGTTATGGTGCATGTTGGCGGTGTCCAGTGCGATCAACTGGTCCAGCGGAGTGGTCACCATCTCGTCGTACTCCAACTTCTTGCGGTAGGTGTCCGCACCGATCATGAAATCACCATTGCCTTTCGGCAGCACGTCCTTCTTCAGCCAGGCCATGTAATCCTGCAAGGCGGCGATCACGCTGTCGTTGCTCGCGGTGAACTCTTTCCTGAGGGCATCATCCGTGACGGTGGTGAACGCCTTCGGTACATCGTTCTTGAAGAACTCCACCAACCCCGGCAGTTGGTCCAAGGCGATCTGCGTAAAGATCTTCGGCGGATCCTGGAGGTTGTCTTTGGCATGGCCCAAGAAGGCGGGCATGGCGCGTTCCCGGGCAATGAGGTCCTTCAAGCGCGCTTCCGGCGCAGCGAACTTGCGCTCCATCAACGTGAACGCGCTGGTGGTGATGCCGCTGGAATAGAAGTCCGGGTTCTTCTCCCACGGCCGGATGCTCTGCAACGTGAGCAGGGTGGTGCGGATGTTGTTCAACACCAGCATGCGGTCTCCTTGCACCTGTTCGCTCAGCGCTGAGGAGTCCACGGCGGCCACTTTCTTTTCCCACTCTTTCAGTGCCTTCACGTTGGCATCGATGCCGGCTTTCGAAAAGTCCTCCAGCTTGCTGTCGTAGGTGTGGATCCCGTTGTAGGTAGCGATAGTTGGGTTGGTGGGAAAGTAGTAGGTGTCGAAGTATCCGTCCGCCAAGCGCATGAAGGCGGCATCGCTACTGTCGGTGCGGTGCTGGGCGGTTTCCGGTGGATGCACGGTGGCCGTGTTATCGTTGCTGCTGCAGCCGAAACAAAGCGCGAAAGGAAGGGCAAGAGGGAGAAGCTGGTGGTTCTTCATGGTGAGTGAAAGGTAGGTGGGGGACCGAGCGATGAGTGTCAATTGCAGGTCGATGCTTGCAAGCCTGTTCAGGAAATGCCGCGGACCTTGTCGGCGCAAGTTGCGAAGCGCGATGGATCTCCACGCCCGTGGAAATACGGGTTCCGCCAAAAGACGGCAGGGCTTCTCACCGCTCCTGGACCACGGCGTGGGACGGCGAGCGTGTTTCCACGAAGTACATCTCCATTTCTCCTTTACCCTTTGCCTGCACCTTGCCGCGCGCCGTGAAGATCAACCCCGGTTCATCCTTCACCAGTGCATACGTGCTTTCGCTGATGTTCACCCGGCCCACGGCACCACTGCTCTCCATGCGGCTGGCGGTGTTCACCGCATCGCCCCAGATGTCGTACTGGAACTTCTTCACCCCAACGATGCCCGCCACCACCGGACCCGTGTGGATGCCCACGCGCATCTCGAAGGCGGGTATGCCCAACGCATCGTGCTCGCGTTTCCGCGCGGCCATGAATGCTTGCATTTCCAACGCAGCATGCACTACGCCGTTCGGGCTGGAAGTGTGCGGGTCGGGCAGGCCGCCCACGCACATGTAGGCATCGCCGATGGTCTTGATCTTCTCAACCCCATGCCGGGTGATGATGGCATCGAAGGCCTCGAAACAGGTGTTCAGCTCGTTCAGCAGCACTTCCGCGCCCATTTGCGCGGCCATGCCGGTAAAGCCCATGAAGTCAGTGAACAGCACGGAGGCTTGGTCGAAGTGGCGTGCCTTGGCGGCGCCGGTGGCCTTCAGTTCCTCGGCCACCTCCGCTGGCAGGATGTTGAGGAGCAGCTCATCGGAGCGTTCTTTTTCCACCGTGAGTTCAGCGGTGCGCTGCTTCACTTCCAGGTCCAGGTCGTCGCGCTGGCGGGCCACCAATTTGTTGTGGTGCGCCGAGCGGATGGCCAAGTAGATCGCTACGGAAAGGGGAACGGCCGCGTGCGAACAGTAATCGCCCACCACGCTGAGGAAGCTGGTGAACGTACCCTCGAAATTCTCGATCCCTGCCAACATGTTGAGCAGATAGGCGAACAGGCTGGAGGCCAACGCACCCGCACCGATCCAGCGCGCATAGCCCTTGGTGCGTATGAGCTTGAAGCCGAGCCGGATCACCTCAATGACGAACCAGCCCATCGCAGTGGCCAGTAACAGGGCCAAAAAGATCACGACACCGATCAGCACGGGGTCCGGGTCGTGCAGTTCGAAGCGCATACCATAGGAGTTGGAGCCACCGCTGATCTTGGCAATGAGAATGCCGATGGCGAATGCGATGCACGATACCGAGGCGGAGATGACCGCGATACGGTACCATTTCCACCGCTTCGCGCTGATCTGACCATGCAACGTGCCCAGGGTTAGCACCAGCAGGAAGAGCGGCCATGGAGCAATGGCGAATTGGACCGCACCAAGGATGTTCGACACCATTGGGGTCGATCCACCCATGCCGACGTTGCTGCCGAGATCGCAGTACGTGTCCAGCGCGGAGAAGAAAGACAGGCCGGCCAAATAGAGCCAATGCTTTTCGCGGCGTTCGAAGGACCAGATCACCAAGGCAAGGATCAGGATCACGAGGTTGATGCCGATGAAGACGCCGTACTGCGCCATGCTGCGCTGGTTAGCATAGGCCATATCGCCGGCGTGGAGCGTGGTCTTCCTCGCGAAGACCCGGGCGCTTTTGGCATCGGAAGGGTCCAGCCGGATGGCGATACATTCCGTCCTGCCATCGCAACGGAAGGAGAAGGGCACGAGGATCGGGACAACGGCGCCGCCCTTCAACGGGGCATCGATCCCTCCGGGTGTGGTGCTGAACAAAGCGTCACCGTTCAGGAAGACCTGCGCGCCTATTTCGTTCCCAAGGCCCAGGATCACTTTTTTGCCACGCAGCGTGCTGTCCGGTAACAGCCGGAAGCGCAGCCAATGCACACCATCAGGGGCGGCGATCGTATCCAGCTCTTCACTGAGCTTCTGCCAAGTGGAGTCAACGAAGTCCCGCGAT
This sequence comes from Flavobacteriales bacterium, assembly GCA_016719225.1. Taxonomy (GTDB): domain Bacteria; phylum Bacteroidota; class Bacteroidia; order Flavobacteriales_F; family PHOS-HE28; genus PHOS-HE28. The sequence continues at coordinate 597,871 of JADKAN010000002.1, forward strand.
GCATATGCCGGGTCGTCGCCGGAATGAAACCGTGCTTTCGACTGCTGCACCAACTCCGCCCCGGGCATGGTGCCCATTCCGGGTACCGAAGTGGCGCTGTTCTCCAGGTCCCACGAGCTCAACTTCGGACCGGGCTTGATGCCGATGTCGGTTTGTGCATGGAGCCACCCCGACGCCAGAACGGCGAGCACATAAGAAAGGAACCGGACGCGCCGCATGGTGGAAAAGTAGCACAGTTGCAGGGAACGCTTTTCGATCTTCCAACTTATGGCCCGTAGCCCTAAATTGGCACCGAACCCCACCGCCCATGAAATTCCTGAAATGGTCCCTTATCATCATCGGCTCCTTGCTCATCCTGGCCTTCGCCACCTTCGAGCTGATGAAGTACCAGACCAAGCAGGCCAGCCCGGAAGCCGAAGTGGCCTACACCAACGGTGGCCTGAAGATCGACATTGATTACAGCCGCCCGCACAAGAAGGGACGCACCATTTTCGGGGGTCTGGTCCCGTTCGACACCACGTGGCGCACCGGGGCGAATGAGCCCACCACCTTTCTCACGGACAAGGACCTGATGATCGCCGGCAAGACGCTACCGGCCGGCAAGTACACGCTGTGGGTAGTGCCGCACCGGGAGAATTGGGATGTGATCTTCAATACCAAAATGTACGGCTGGGGGATCAACATGCAGGGCAAGGCGAGCCGCGACACGGATGCGGACGCGATGATCACCACTGTGCCTGTGCAAATGCTACCGGAAGAACTGGAACAGTTCACCATCAGCTTGGAAGATCCCCTGCCGACCTTGGTGCTGGCTTGGGACCGGACGAAAGTGGAAGTGCCTTTGCGCTGATCCAAACGTTGACTAGCTGGCGAACAAAAAAGCGCGGGCCGCGGTCATGGAGAAGACCAGCACTCATCCTCCGGCCGGTCAAGGAACTATGCTCCTTGACCGGCCAGTAGAATAAGTTCAACCCTTTTTTCCGGTAACGGGATCCTTCTCGCGCGCCCAGTGCCGGTGTGCGGCAATGGCTTGGATGAAGTCCTTCACCAACACTTTGTCAGTGGAGCCGATCAGCACACCCGGAGCTTTCAGCGCATCCGGCATGCCCCACACCTTGAACAACGCATCGGCACCCCCGATCAAGGCGATGGCCTTGCAATGGCGGAAGGCATCACGTACGAAATCCTGTGCGTCGGGTAGGTCTTCCCACGGTTGGCTGCCCACTACCGCAATGGCATCGAACACCACGGAGGGCGTGGTCATCAAGGTGTGGTCCGCGTCCGGATGCATCACCGGGGCGATCACCTTCACCATGGCACCTTCGCGTTGAAGCGCTGCCTTCAGCGTCTTTGCTTGTGGAGCGCCGTCCGCATCCGCCAGGATCGCCACGCGGCGGGTGTGGATGTTGTCCTTGATGGTGTCTGCCATGCTCAATGCCTTGGAGCGTTTCACCAGCGGTTCCGCATCATACGGTTGCACGTCTTCCGGTGGCGTGTCCGCAGGTATGCTGTGATTCAACGGCAGCTTTACCTCCGGCACCGGGATGCCGAACGCTTCGGCCACGGAGTGGGCGAGGTCGCCGTCCACATAAGCCAACATGCCGATCATGCGCTCGCGCACGGAAGCCGTGTCCACCTTGGCCAGCTCGAAACGCAAGGCATTGATCAAGTGGTTCCGCTCCGGCTTGCTCTGGCTGTTGTAGAACAGCTTTGCTTGGCTGAAGTGGTCCATGAACTTTTCGCTCTTTGCGCGGATCTTCATATCCTCCATCGGTTCCGGGAAGGAGGTGAAGCCACCACTGGCCATCGAAGCTTGATACGGGCAGCCACCACCCAGCGTGTTGGGCTCGTAGTTGATATGCCGCTTATCGATGGTATGCCGCATGTGGCCATCGCGCTGGTTGTTGTGCACGGGTGCCAACGGCCGGTTGATCGGAAGCTCGTTGAAGTTGGGACCGCCCAAACGCGTGAGCTGCGTATCGATGTAGGAGAACAAACGGCCCTGCAATAAGGGATCGTTGCTCAGGTCGATGCCGGGCACTAGATGTCCCGGGTGAAAGGCCACCTGTTCCGTCTCGGCGAAGAAGTTGACCGGGTTGCGGTTCAGCGTCATCTTACCAACGCGCTGCACGGGGACCAGCTCTTCCGGTATCAACTTGGTGGGGTCCAGCAGATCGAAAGGGAACTTATGTTCGTCCTTGGCGGAAACGATCTGCACGCCCAGTTCCCATTCGGGGAAGTCGCCGTTCTCAATGGCTTCCCAAAGATCGCGGCGGTGGAAGTCGGGGTCCTTCCCGCTGATCTTGGTAGCCTCGTCCCATGCGACGGAATGCACGCCGAGCAGCGGCTTCCAATGGAACTTCACGAAGCAACTTTCGCCTTCTTCGTTGATGAAGCGGAAGGTGTGCACGCCGAAGCCCTCCATCATGCGCAAGCTGCGTGGGATGGCTCGGTCGCTCATCAGCCACATGATGGTGTGCATGCTCTCTGGCATCAGGGAGATGAAGTCCCAGAAGGTCTCGTGCGCGCTGGCCGCCTGCGGCATTTCATTGTGCGCTTCAGGTTTCACGCTGTGCACGAGGTCCGGGAACTTGATGGCATCCTGGATGAAGAATACCGGCATGTTGTTGCCCACGAGATCATAGATCCCTTCTTCCGTGTAGAATTTCACGGCGAAGCCACGCACGTCGCGCGGCAGATCGGTGCTGCCACGGAAACCAGCCACGGTACTGAACCGCACGAACACCGGTGTGCGGCGTGCAGGCTCGTTCAAGAAGCCGGCCTTGGTCCACTTCGCCAGCGGCTCGTACACTTGGAAATAACCGTGTGCGCCCGATCCCCTAGCGTGAACAACACGTTCAGGGATGCGCTCATGATCGAAGTGCGTGATCTTATCGCGAAGGATATGGTCCTCCAACAAACTCGGACCGCGCACACCGGCCTTCAGGCTGTTCTGGTTGTCGTCGATGGGAAGTCCTTGTGCGGTGGTGAGCTGTTGCTCCATTCCGTCGCTGGTGTCCCGTTGAAGGTCCTCCGCTTTAGCGGTGGGGGCGGCTTTGGTGATCTTGCGTTTGGCCATGTGTATACTGGTTTGTCTTTATACTCAACACCGCTGGGGCACGATGGTTTGCCAGTGGGGTAAATGAAGTCCCTGACCGCATACCAGCGGACAGGGACTCTTCAATTATGCGGTGAACAGGATCGCCTATGGCTGAGCATACAGCGCACATCCCGGAGAGCTTAGCCCTATGTAGCTCAGACTTTTTCCGTGGCGGCCTTAGCGTGGTCGTAAGTATCCTTGGCCTTATCCATGGTGTGCTGCACCGTTCTGCTTGCCTTGTTGGTGGCATCGCTCGCTACCATGCCCGCCTCATCCAACATGTCCTTGCCTTGTTGTACCAGGTCCATGAGTTGATCGCGGACGCCTTCACCCTTCTTCATCAGTTTCTTCCGCGTCTTCTCCCCGGAATCAGGCGCGAGTAGAACACCGGCGAGTGCACCAATGGCTACACCGGCAACAAGGGCAAAGAATGAATTCTGCTTGGACATCGTGTTTCGTTTTAGGTTTCGCTCCCACTATGGCAGATAGCGTACCAGAAGTACACTTTCGTTTTTTCCACGTGTTCACGGCCTTATCCTCTTCAGAACAACAGCATGTGGCGAACGATCTGTGGAAATGATGCCCGATTGTCCATGAAGAAATTCCACGCTCTCAAAGCGGGACCGATAATTCATCGTTGTGGATCCGACAACCACCTTAGCGCATCACGAAGACGATCCACCCGATCAGGACGATAAAAAGGAAGATCGCTATGAGGCGGTAGCCCCAAGGCATAGGGGGTGGTTTGCGGGTCATTGACTTTGGTTGATGTTGATGTTCAGTGCTATCGGGTTTTCACGTCAGGACCACATCAGTTGGCACGGTCACTCCGAGATATTCTCGGCGCGGCCCGCGCTTCTTCACCTGATCTGTTGTTGATCATGACACATCACGGTCTACCATGGATCATGGGGTATTTGGCCGTGTCCCTGCGGTCCAGGGTATCAGCTATATCCAGTTCCCTATTGTTGTCCGTTGAAGAAGGCACCACTACATCATTTGGTTCTTTAGGCGTGCCCTTCCCCTCTACACGGCAAGCGGAAAGAAGGCTTACGGCAATGGCAGAAAGGAAGATCACGGATCGGAATGGTTTCATCTCTGGTTGTTGTACTAATTCATCGTCCGTAGAATGCCCGCATTACCATGCCAGCATCGGAACAAAGCCAAGTGCACCTTGATCCAACGGGATCCAGGAACGAAAGCCACGAAGTTGTGGACTTCTTCCACCGGCCACTCCAGCGGCTGCGCGATCAACCGAAGTGCTTGCCCACGAAAGTGAGCAGCTGCTCGTCACCCATCTTGTTGGAAGTGCTCTCGCTGGTCTTGGTGTTCTTGTATTGTGGTGTTTCCGCGAGATAGTGGATGAACTGCTCTTGCACCTGGCCAGTGCCGGTAACATGCAACTCGTCCACATTCTGCATGTGCGCGGCGATCTGCTTGAAGAATTTCTGCGTAAGCGCGATCTCTTGATTGTTCGCGGCATTCTCGCTGCTGTTGTTGGCAGCACCTTCATTCTTCACATGTCCAAGGATCACGAAGCCATCACCTTCGGTGGCTGCCCGTCCAGCGATCGTGGCGTGTTGACCATCCATCCATACACCGAATTGTTTCTTGATCTGCGTGCTCATTGTTCTTGTTGTTTGGTAACGAGAAGGGAGCGCAAAATCGTACCGGAAGCCAATCGGTTGGTCCTGAACCCATCACCGGGTTGGGCGCCGGTTCCCATCGGCAGTCACGTACTCAAAGAGGGGAGCTAGCGCCCCGGAGGCTCATGAAGAAATGCGGTCCGTATCAGCTCCGGTCGCGGTAGGGTGCAGGCCCACTTTCATCAGCATATCCGTTTGCGCATCCGCACCAAGCATGAAGGTGTGCTTCCCGAATGCAACGAAGCCGTTCTTCGTATAAAAGCGGATAGCTTGTGCATTGGCTTCCCACACGCCCAACCACACGTGGTCGGATCCTCTTTCGCGGGCGATGGCGAATGCCTTGTCCAAAAGCATCTGTCCGAGGCGCTTGCCGTGGTGCTCCTTCAACACATAGATGCGCTCCACCTCCAGCGTATGCTTTTCCTGGAGTTCGGTCTGTGCGGAACCCATGTTCACCTTTAAGTAGCCAACCACCTGCTGTTCGAGCAATGCGAAGTAGAACTCGGAATCCGGATCGGCCCACTCGCGCTCCAGCTTCTCGGTGGCGAATTCATTCGCCAAATACGCACGCATGTTAGCAGCCGTGTTCATGGAAGCGAAGGTTTCCGTGAAGGTCCTTTCGGAAAGCTCCTTCAACACGTCAAGGTCTTCCCCTGAGACCCTTAATATTTCGATATCCGGCATTTTGCTTCTGCCCAAAATTAGTCCGCGCTTCGGGCTTGCCAACGCACTTGCATGCTGCACCACAACGGCAAAGGCTCTCTCCATACTGCGACGCAGAGAGCCTTATTGCCATCCGCCGGGACGGAAGTTCCGGGCAGGATATTGGGCGGCTGGTTTTTATTCTATCGCCAACACCAAGCCAGCCCTTTTAAGAGGAGTGTACTTGGTCCTTATTGTACTTAATGGACTTACCCAATTCGATGATGTTCGCCTTGGTCATGGCCACTTTCGTTCCTTGCTCGCGGAGCATTGGCACATATTCCGCCGGCGTGTCCTCATCTTCCATCACGCTCTTAAAACGATCCGCGAGGTAGTCCTCGCCACGTGCACATTCCTGCAACACGGAATTGTCGGAGGAACTGGAGAGCGCCTCTCGGATGCCGATCCACGCGCGGTGCACATCACCTTTCAGCGTACCGTCGGTAAGATCCGCGTCCGGCCGCAAGCGACGCGCTTCCTCGCCCAGCTCATGCCGGAGCGTACGGCGTTCCGTAGCGATGTTGGCCAGAAAGAAAGCGAGTTCAGGTGTTTTTACTTTTTCGGCGGCTTCGTTATACCCTTTGATGCTGTCGCCTAATAGTTGGTATAGGTCGATCAGGTCCGATGATGCTTTTTGTGCGTCCATGTGTGTAGGATTTATTCGTTCCGGCTTCCAGTTCCGTGCCGATCATTCCGTGGGTCTGCACAGGAGCAAATTGAGGCACGCCATTCACCTTGACACGTATGGTGGGAAAAGAACTCCCCTATGCCGGGATCATCTGCAATGTCCTGCATGTTTTGGAGACACGCAGCATTTTCCAAGCTCATATTCACACCAAGCGAACTTTTATAAGCATCCATTGTTCCCGTGTTGCACAAAACCGCGTTGGCCGCCTCCAAGGTTGGCCGACCATCTGTTTAAAAGCCAGCGCCACCGCGCATTCACCTCAGCGCCGTAGAACAGGGAACCACATGTGGAATTGGCTTGCAAGCCGCGTACTGCGGAACCGGATGGCGATCTTGATCGTTATCGGCCTCATCACCGGCTTCATGGGCTATGAAGCCACCACGGTGGGTATGAGCTACGAACATGGTGGGCTGCTTCCGAGCACGGACAGTGCGTACGTGGAGAACGAGAATTTCCGCAAGCAGTTCGGTGAGGATGGTAACGTAATGGTGGTGGGCGTTCAGGGCGAGGGCTTCTACACCCCGAAGGCATTCAACGCCTGGAACGCGTTGGGGAATGACCTGAGGACGATCGACGGCATTGATTCCGTCTTCAGCGAGGCGCACATGTTCACGCTGCTGCGCGACGACTCGTTGATGCGCTTCCGCGTGGTGCCCGTGATGAAGGATCCGCCGCGGACTACCGCGGAGATGGATACCCTGATGGCGCGCGTCCATGCGCTGCCGTTCTACAAGGGCCTGCTGTACAATGAGAAAACGAAGACCAGCCTGATGATGGTGTTCGTGGACCCGGTGAAGTTCAACAGCGAGAAGCGGGGAACGATGATCGCGCAGATCTTGGCGCGCACCACGCGCTATGAGCAGGAGCAGGGCCTGAAGTTGCATTACAGCGGCCTGCCGTACATCCGCACGGAGGTAACCTCGCTGGTGCGCGCGGAGATGCCGCTCTTCCTCTTCCTTTCGCTCCTGGTGTCCGCCATCCTGCTCTATCTTTTCTTCCGCTCCATGCAGGTGGTTTGGACCAGCATGGTGGTGGTGATCGTGGCGGTGATCTGGGCGTTCGGCTTCATGGGCCTGCTGGGCTTCAAGATCTCGCTGCTCATGTCGGTGATCGCACCGCTGGTGATCATTACCGGCGTGCCGAACTGCGTGTTCCTCATCAACAACTACCACTACGAGTACGTGCGGCATGGCAACAAGATGAAGGCGTTGAGCCGCATGATATCGCGCGTGGGCGTGGCCGCCTTCATGACCAACGCCACCAAGGCCGCCGGCTTCGCCGCCTTCATCGTGACCTACAGCGCGGTGCTCAAGGAGTTCGGCTTGGTGGCCACCTTGGGGATCCTCTCGCTCTATGTGCTGTCGATGACGCTGATCCCGATCTTCTTCAGCTACCTGCCCGCACCCCGTGCGCGCGAACTACAGCACTTGGAACGGCGCTGGCTGGACAGTGTGGTGGAGCGCATCATACGGCTGGTGAACAACCGCCGCACCGTGATCTACGCGGTCACCGCTGCCTGTGTCGTCGTGGCGTTGTTCGGCGTGTCCCTGCTGCGGAATGAGAGCCGCATCGTGGACGATCTGCCGCAGAACAACCCGGTGCTGACGGACCTGCATTTTTTCGAGAACAACTTCAATGGCGTGATGCCGCTGGAGATCCTCATCGACACCCACAAGAAAGGCGGCGTGCTGAAGGATGCCACCTTGAAGCGGATCGAAGAGCTGGAGGACACGCTGGCCACCTATCCCGAATTCTCGCGCCCGCTCGCGATCGTGGACGCTATCAAGTTCATGCGCCAAGGCTTCTACGGAGGCGACCCGGACAAATACGCGCTTCTGAAAAGTAGTGAGAAGACGTTTATCGCTCCCTACCTCGGTGATGCGGACCGGAAACAGAACATGGCGAAGGCCTTCATGGACAGCACGCGGCAGATCACACACCTCAGCGTGCAGATGGCGGATATCGGCACCACGCGCATGGACGCGTTGCTGAAGAAGTTGACACCCCAAGTGGACAGCATCTTCGACCCCGCGAAGTACACCGTTACGTTCACGGGCACCAGCATCGTTTTCCTCAAAGGCAGTTCCTACCTCGTGCGCAACCTCGCGGTGAGCCTGTTCTGGGCCATCGTCATTATTGTGGCGCTCATGGCCCTGCTGTTCGGCTCGGTGCGCATCCTCATCGTTTCGCTGATACCGAACCTCATTCCGTTGATCATCACTGCCGGGCTGATGGGCTTCACCAACGTGCCGATAAAGCCGAGCACCATCCTGGTCTTCGGCATCGCGCTCGGCATCGCCGTGGACAATGCCATATACCTGCTGGCCCGCTATCGCTTGGAGTTGAAGCTCAGCGGCCAGGACCTGGCGCGCTCCGTGGACAAGGCTGTGCGTGAAGTGAGCGTGGGCATCATCTACACTTCCGTAGTGCTGTTCTGCGGTTTCATCACGTTCGCCGCTTCCAAGTTCGGCGGCATTCGCGCCTTGGGCACGCTGACTTCCATCACCCTGCTGGTGGCCATGCTCACCAACCTCCTCGTGCTGCCCGCCATGTTGCTCTCCTTCAACAAGCGGTTGACGACGCGCGCTTTCAAGCAGAAGCCGATGCTGAAGATGTTGGATGACGAGGAGGCTGCCAGCGAAGGCGATCTGCACTGACGATGGGCTGGCCAAGTTGCTGGCTGCGGTACGTCAAGAGATCGATTAGCAATTGCTATTACACATCACTGGGTTCAGCGCAAGATGGCCGATGTGCCAACTACACCCAAGGATCCAACCTCGGCAGGAGGATGACTCTGGAAATGGTATAATTTCGTTCATCCTGAACCGAATTACAACGATCATGCCTGAGCTCGTCACCTACCTCACTTTCAACGGGAACTGTGAAGCCGCGTTCAATTTCTACAAAAGCGTGTTCGGCGGTGAGTTCGCCATGATCAGCCGCTTTGGCGAAAATCCGCCTGATCCCGAGCGACCTGTGGCAGAAGCGGATAAGGAACGGATCATGCACGTATCCTATCCCATCGGCCAAGGGTCGTCCCTCATGGGGAGCGACATCATGAGCCCGATGCCGAAAGTGACGCAAGGCAACAACTTCTCCATTTCCATCAACGCGCACAGCAAGGCGGAGGCCGATCGGTATTTCAACGGACTGTCCGCAGGGGGGAATGTTACCATGCCGCTGACGGATACATTCTGGGGCGCGTACTTCGGGATGTTCACCGATAAGTTCGGGATCAACTGGATGGTGAATTTCGACGCGGAGCCCGAAGGGAAATAGCAGCGCATCGACTTCTGGGCTTTTGGTGGATCAAGGCCTTTGCATTCGGCTTTGGGCTGTTCCGGCTCTTCGGCTACCTGGCGTTCGGTGCATTCGGCTTTCAGGTGCGCACGATATGTTCCGTGGCGGCTGTAAGCCTCTTGGCTATTCGGCCCTGATGCACCCTCGGCATGTATCAGAACGCATTCAGAGTATCAGGTATCAGGTTATCGCGGTTGTATCGGTCCGATAGACATCGGTCGCTAGCGCCAACTACTGGCGGCCCTACTTGGTCACCGTGACGGACCTCGGCGAGTAGATGCCGAAGGTGATCGTGGTTAAAAGGCCGTCAGCACCCTGCATTTGATCGCGCGAAGTCCGGACACTTCACCCAGAAGCTTGAAACACACTGACGCAGGGATGGGGGACCCGTCGCGGCTGTAACGTGTTTTGGCGGCATCTTCGCGGCCATGGAAGTGCTCGATATCCTTATCTCCCTGCTCGCCCTCATCGCTTTGGAGGTGGTGCTCGGCATTGATAACATCATCTTTATCAGCATCCTATCGGACAAGCTGCCGGAAGGTCAGCGTGATAAGCTCCGGAAGTTGGGCATCGGGCTGGCCATGGTGATGCGCCTTGGCCTGCTTACGGTGATCTCCTGGGTGATGAAGCTGGAGACCGACCTCATTACCATCGCGGGCAAGGGGTTCAGCGGAAAGGAGATGATCCTGCTTATAGGCGGTGTATTCCTCTTGTACAAATCCACGCGGGAGATCTTCCACATGACCGAGACCGTTGTGGAAGGGAAGAAGGATACGCAACGCCATACGTTCGGCTCTTTGCTGGCGCAGATCCTACTGCTCGATCTGGTCTTCTCCCTGGATTCCATCATCACCGCTGTCGGGATGGTCGACCAGTTATGGGTGATGTACGTCGCCGTGGTGGTCACGGTAGGCATCATGCTCGTGGCCTCGAAGCCCATCGCTGAATTCATCACCAAACACCCCTCCTTCAAGGTGCTGGCGCTCTCCTTCCTCATGGTGATCGGCGTCTCGCTGGTAGCCGAGGGCATGGGCCACCACCTGCCGAAAGGATACATCTATGGCCCCATGGCCTTCGCCTTCATCGTGGACGTCCTGCAGATGCGTGTCCTTGGCTCCAAAAAAGTGTAACGACAGCGATCCATGCTGTTGACCGGGAAATAGTTCACGACCTTGCAGGGGTCCGGGATCAACAGAACAACCGGCGCGCATCCACAAGTGGTGATGAAGGACTTAGGTACGACGAACAGGCTCTTATTGATCATTGTTGTTCCCTTCATCTTCTACTTGCTGAAGGAGTTGGCCTTCCTGTTCGTGCCGCTGTTCTTCGCCATGTTCCTTGCCTTGCTCTTCCTTCCGCTCATGCGGTGGTTCAAGAAGAAGAACGTGCCGGCCGCGCTCAGTGTTTCGGCGGTCGTTGGCATCCTTATCTCCACCTTATACCTGGGTGGTCACTTGGTCAGGATCGCGGTGCGCGAGGTCCTTTCCATGTACGGCTCTGTCGTGGAAATGGCCGAGGCCAAACTACTGGGCATCGTGGTCTCGATCGAATCGTTCTTCGGTATTGAGCGCGTGGTAGGGGTGAATGTGCTGGGTCATTACCTCAAGGACTTCGACCTGGTGGACAACCTGGGGCCGGTGATCGGCATGCTGGGCGATACACTCACCATGACCTTGATGACCGTGTTCTATGTGGTTCTTCTGTTGGCCGGTTCCCTCAACCTACAGGACGTGCTCCAAACCACGATCTTTCCGGAGAAGTACGCTTCCATCAAGGTGTTCCGGAGGATCGAAAAGGACATCATCAAATTCATCCGGGTCAAGTTCATCATCAGCTTTTTCACCGGTCTCGGGTTCACCTTGGCGTGCTTGTTCTTCGATGTGAGCTTTCCGATCCTTTGGGGGCTTTTTGCCTTCCTTATCAACTTCGTGCAGATGGTGGGCTCCATTGTTTCCGTTGTGCTGCTGAGCCTCTTTGCCATGGTGGAGATCGACTCTTCGGGTACGCTGCTGGCCTTTATCCTGGTCATCATTGGCGTGCAGGTGCTCATGGGGTCCATACTGGAACCGGTATTCCTCGGCAAGACGTTCTCCATCAACGTGATCACGGTGCTGGTGATGCTCATGCTCTGGAGCTATATCTGGGGCATCCCCGGCTTGATCATGGCCATACCCATCACCGTATTCCTGAAGATCATCCTGGAGCAATTCCCCAGGACTCAGGTGATCGCCCGGTTGATGTCAGGGACCGTGGCCGGATCGGTCGCTGCGCGATAGCGATCACCGACCAGGCCGGTTACCTCTCGCTCCCGCAAGTCTTCCGGCCCAACAGTAAAGGGAGCTCTTGACCGGAACAGGCCGGTCGACTTGTGGGTCTGCGGTATGCGGTCGAGCAAGGCACTGAAGCTACCAGCAGTCTTCAGACTGCTACACTGCACTTCTGCTGAGCGGTATGCACGGCATCGATCGTGAAATATGCTTGCAGCACATGCTGGCCTCAACTCGTGCGAGCGTCCACGCTCGTGCGCTTCCCTTCACCAGTCTGAAGTAGGATCCCCAGGCACGAGCGTGGACGCTCGCGCCAGAATGACGGCTAAAGATGTTATGATCCCCAAACTGTGGCGAGCGTCCGATGGATATCGGACCAATTCACATCTGACCACGCTCGTGCCTCTTTGTCGCCTCTTGGGTTCCTATGCTTCATCAAACTCAAACTCCACATGCGCGTCGGCACTGCTCCACAGGGATGCCGACTCATCATTGACGCGGGCACCCGCTCGGGTTTTTCCCGATTGAGTGGCATCCTAGGGCCTCTGGCCCGACTCAAGCTGTGGTGCCTAAGGACCCACGTCTAGCGCGAGCGTCCATGATCGTGCTTTCCTCTCTGAAGCCAACTCAACTCGCGCGAGCGTCCACGCTCGTGCGCTTCCCTTCACGCACACCTCAGCGCAAGGCTCTGGATCATCGGGATCGCGCTATGGACCAATGTGGTGCGCAATGGAAATAGGCACGAGCGTGGACGCTCGCGCCAGATGTGGTTTTTCCCGATTGGGTGGCATCCTAGGGCCTCTGGCCCGACTCAAGCTGTGGTGCTTAAGGACCCACGTCTAGCGCGAGCGTCCATGATCGTGCTTTCCTCTCTGAAGCCAACTCAACTCGCGCGAGCGTCCACGCTCGTGCGCTTCCCTTCACGCACACCTCAGCGCAAGGCTCCGGATCATCGGGCTCGCGCTATGGACCAATGTGGTGCGCAATGGAAATAGGCACGAGCGTGGACGCTCGCGCCAGATGAGGGCGAGCGTCCGCGCTCGTGCCTACGAATAGTGTAATCGATAAACGCACGAGCGAAGACGCTCGCGCGAGAGTGGGGCAAATGAACCCTCCCTTGGGCAATGTGTTCAAAACGAACGGCCCGGATGATAAGGACACGTACTGGCGGATGTTCCCGGGTGGTGCGGAGTATGGGCACATCTACAACTACACCACTAAGTTTTCAACTTCCTCCATTTTGCTTCCTCATTGCATTACTTTCAACATCTGATTTGTGAGGTATGAGAATGTTACTCCTTTCACTTTTACTGGTCAATTTTGGAACGGCACCTGCCCAGAACCTTGTACCCAATCCGAGCTTCGAGGATTACTACGATTGCCCCATAAATTTTGGCCAATGGGCCGAGGTAGTGGATTGGACTAGTCCATATAACCACTCTGCGGATTATTTTAATGAATGTGCGGGCACAGGCAACGGCGGTGTACCATTAAACGCTATGGGAGAGCAATATCCAGCTGATGGTGCTGGATATATGGGTTTGTACACTTACGCACTTGGGGATCCGTCTTATCGGGAATTTATCTCCGCAGAACTTTCCGAACCGTTACAGCCTGGAGTTCCTGTCTATTTGTGTTTTAAAATAGCCATTGGCGGATTTGGATCGACAGCGGCAAATTCAGCGAACTTTACCTGTTCCGGGGTGGGGATGAAATTCTTCAATGCGTTGCCCCAAGGCTGGAATGCTTGGTATGACTACCTCCAACCGGAATACCCAAATTCGGCTGCGATTCATTTAGAGGAAGCCATAACGGATACTTCATCCTGGGTTACGGTAAGCGGAATGTATGTGCCGGATTCAGCATACACCCAATTGGTGATCGGCAATTTTTTTGACGACTCCTTGAGCAATCCGGAAATTTTTGACACCTGGGGGTATGGTGTGTCAAATGCAGCGTATGTGTTCATTGATCAAGTTGCTGTGACTTATGACCCTGATTACTGCTCACGCTGGAGTAGCATTCAGGTCATTCCCGAACTTTCTACTACGGTAGGTCCGAACCCCTTCTTCAATACACTTCTGGTATCTTTGAATTCCAAGCAATCCGGGTCCCACTTAATTCGCCTGCTTGATGCCACCGGCCGCACTGTCATGCAGGAGGATTGGCCTGAAGGAAAGACTGAAGAATTATTCAATTTTTCCGGGCTCACGTCTGGCTATTATACGCTGCTGGTAATTAATGCGCAAGGGATGATTCATTCCTATGCGCTCGTTCTTGTTTCACCCTAAAACCCCCAAAACGATGAAGTACATAGTACGGACAAGTTTGGTCGCGGGAATGTTGGCTCTGGCACTACAAGGTGTCGCGCAGAATGATGATGACCACACCATCACAGATGGAATAGGTCGAACCTACCTTTCCCCCAATTCTTTTGCACCGGTTCCTCCTTCCACCTTCGCTGTGGGCACGGCCCCTACCACCGGGTTTGCTTTGGATGTCCATGGCGAACAAATGAACCCGCCATTGGGCAATGTGTTCAAAACGAACGGCCCTGACGATAAGGATACGTACTGGCGGATGTTCCGAGGCGGCAAGGAGTATGGCAACATCTTTAACCTTACCACCAAGAATGATTGGAACTTAAATGCCACCGCAGGATACATGAAGTTCCATACCAATTCGCTGGAACGGATGCGCCTATCGCCCACGTTGACCGGGCAAACGATCAACGGTTATCCCGGTTTGGACCTGAGTGGGTATTTGTGCATAGGTACATATAGCGGCGCCGCTAATGCCGTGGAGCAGGCGTATACCTTGCTTCACTTGAATGAATATGGCGTAAGCCCTGGAGGTTACCGTCCTTGGATGCGCGTTGGTATGATGGCGACCCGAGGCAGTGACATGAGCTATTTCGGCATACGGTCTGATGCATCAGGAGCTTCGCAGAACACGGTCGTTGCCTGGTGCGACAATCCCCTGGGTGAGATCAGTGCGGATGCGCTCCAATTTGTCTTTTCTGCACATCCCACTGGAGGAACGGGTATAGCCGGCACATTGTCGGGCTTGGAGGCTGGACGTTTCATATCTGCCGTCGGCGGGAACGAAGCTTATTTTGGTTTGGGCGATTATTATTCGGCCGGGACCAATCCGGGTCAACGGTTGGATGTGTTGACGGGTAAGGTGCGCATACGGAAATTACCGGATGATCCAGCAGCCACAGAGCCTTATAAAATAATGGTGGTGGACGATTCGCCGGGTACGAGCGTAAATCGTGGGATCGTGAAATGGATCGACCCCACGTCGCTGCTCTCTGGTTGCGAATGGACACTTCAGGGTGTACCCGGTTCCAACAGTCATATTTCCACTGCCTATACAGGTAACACAGGCTGTCCACAAATGGGCCGTGGCGTTGGGATCGGCGTTATGCTTCCGCAGGCCAAGTTGGATGTAAGGCACACTGTTTTTAGCCAAGGCCTTGGCCGTACCACCAAGGTGTCGAAGGTGAGCCCATAGCGTGCTATGAACTCATACAGCGGTAGATAGCCACGTTTCACGTAGCGTTGTTCGGTTTGGACCTGCATCTCTTGGAACGCAGGGTCGATCGGGGCAAAATGAAAGCCTTTCACCTTAGCGAGATCCAGCTGGTAGCCCCAGTTGACCGATGAGGCTTCCAGCTCGATATCCAGCTGATCTTTCGAACGTTTGCGCAGTTCATCCGCCTTGCCTTTACGGACGAAGATCAAATGGAATTCCTCGTCGTGGATGAAGTAGGTCGTTCCGAGCCTGGTGGGCCTCAACCCTTCATAAGCGTCGAGGTAATGCACGGCAGGCAGCCGATACAGCAAGCCCCAGCGGATCAACTCGCGCGCTATCCGCCCGCTTATGCCCATAAAGCCGTTCAGTTCTTCGTGGCCCTTGCAGATCAACTTCAACCGGCGGTCGTGCCGTCCGGGTATCATCTTCAATATGGGCGGGTAGCGACCGGTCATGGCTTGCAAGATCGTTGATCACTTGGTAAGGAGGGCATGCAGGTGGCTTTGTATGTCAACACACGTCCTTCAACGTTCTAGTGCGATCCCGTTCCCCATACGTATCGGGCCGCACGCGAACGGTATTCGCTGTCCGCATTCGCTTTGCTGCGCCAAGTCCATAAAAAAGGAATAACCCGTGCATATCCGCGTTACTGTGCAGTCCAACCAGCGCAGCACATGTTCAAGGCCTCCAATTTACCACTCTTGATCTTCCTCATCCTGTGCCTGAATGTGGTGATCTACATCCGGGCCTCGCTCACGATCGTACCGGTGGACATGGTCTTCGGGGAATGTGCCCGGAATTCCGGCAGGACTTCAGCAGCCATCAACCTTTATATGTTATTCATGGTCGGGCACTATGGCCTTAAGTCGATCTATGCGGATGAAAAGAGGAAGAACGTCTTCCGCGTCCTGATCACCCTGTTCGCGGTGAACCACTTGGTGCACTTCCTCTTTGTTTCCCACTATTTCAAGGACAAGCTTTTGGAATTGAACATTTCCCATAACCTCCATGGCTTCATCACCTACCTGTTCATCGTGGCCGCGCCCATCCTGCTATGGCGCTTCAACACATTGAGCAAGGTGCTCTACTACGGCATCATGCTGCATCTCTTCAACGTCACCTATCTTATCTGCATCACCTTTTACGCCCGGTACAAACCGGTGGACCCGGCTTATCTCCATCGCTTAGGGATACTGGTGATACTCGCGGCGCTCGGTTACATACTGTACCGGATATATCGTGAGCGCACGATCGAATTCCCGCGCCCTCAGCTTTGTAAGCCAGTTGCGTGAGTTGGCCTAAAAGCCGACTCCTGGTTCTGGCCTATGCCTGTAGAAGCCGAACGCGCAGGGGCCGAAAAGCCAAAAGCCCAAACCCAGCCCAACGCCAAAATGCCAAGGACGCCTGAGCCAACCGCTGCCAACCCCAAAGGCCTTTTGCCTAAAAGCCGCCTGTGCCGGACCACCGAAAGAGCCAGAACACCGAAGAGGCCTGGACCCTCCTTGAACGCCGGAGCCCAATAACCCTTGAGCCTAAAGCCCGAACACCACCGTCTCCAACGCCTCTCCCCAAAGCGCCCCGAAGCCCAGCCCAAGCACCCCGAGCTTCCATGCCGCCTCCTTCAGCCAATGGCACTCCACGTTCCAGTGGCGCTCGCTGCGGCTGAGGCTGCGTTGCACGTGCAGGCATTCATTGGGCACGGGCAGCCAGAGCTTGGGCGGCACCAGGCGGGTGCCGGTGGCGCCGCACGCGGCGGAGATCCCTGCTTTATAGTGGAAGCAGAAGGGTACATCCTCCTGCAAGGAACGGATCCGGCAAAGGCGCACCTTGAAGTAAAAGTGGCCAGCGAGGCCGTCGGGATACATAAGGCCGCCGCAGGCGCCGCCGGCTACCGCCTTGGCTTGCCAGCCATAGAATGTGAACGGACCCGACCGGCAGGGATCAGCGCGGCGCACGAAACCGTCGGGTCCTTGGTCCCACTGGCGGCACATGGCTTTCCTTCCGTGGGTGCGGTACCCGGCATGCACATCGCAGGGATCGAGCTTGCCCGCGTAAACGCGTCGGCATCGGTTCAGGAGGATGCCTTCCACGCGTGGGTACGCCGGGCCGCTGAAAGCGATGCCCATGGCGAAGCTGACCAGTTGCTCCATGGCGGACAAAATGAAGCAGTAGCAAGTCCGTGGGAATACCCGGAAATGGGGATATTGGCCTTCTTTTTCGCATCCGGTACACCGGGACAGCGATAATGCCCATCGGAAACGCCACGTTCCCGACGGGAATTGCCGCGATGCTGATAAGGAATGCTGCATTCCCGATGGGAACCGCTACACTACCGATAGGGAATGCCGCATTCCCGATGGGAACTGCCGCGCTACCGATAAGGAATGCCGCATTCCCGATGGGAACTAACAGGATACCGATGAGGAATGTTCCGTTCCTGATGGGAACTGCCGTGATGCCGATGAGGAATGCCTTATTCGTGATGGGAACAGCCGTGTTGTTGGTCAGGGATCGCTAATTCCTCATCGGTAAAGCCGTATTCCGGAGGAGTAAAGTGTGTGTGCCGGTGGCAACATCGGGCCATTATTCCGGTTGGATCCCTTTGCTGGCAGGCCTTTCAGCGATTCGACGGATCCACCGCAACCCCGTCCCCGGCCTCCCGGGTTAAAATCCCCGGAAAGTGGACCGACCTCCACTCCCCGGCAAACCGGACTTCTCGTCCGGCCCGGCGTTCAAACCAACCGGGCTTAACGCACCCTTTAAACGCAAGGTCATGAAACAGGTTATACGGGTAGTGGTACGGTTGAAAGGGCGGAGCGCCCTGGCCAAGATGGAGCAAGCACGGTTCACGGTGAGCAAGATGCATGCGAACGTTAACTTCCCCACGTTGGCCGGTCAGGTCACCGCGTTGGAAACCGCAACGGACACGCTGGAGTCCGCAATTACCGCCGCCAACACGGGGGACCACGAGAAGGTGGCCGTACGCAAGTTGGCGGAGGGCGTGGTGCTGGAGGGCTTGAACGCTCTTTGTTCCGCGATCAACGGGGTGGCCCCCAACGATATGGACAAGCTGGTGACGTGCGGCTTTCCATTGCGCAAAGAGCCCCAGCCCAAGGGGGAGCTTGATCCGCCCACCAAGTTGGTCTACCGCCTTACCAAGACCACCGGCCGCGCTGCGCTGGTGTGGAACGGCGAGGACGGGACACGCTTGTTCAACGTGCACCAGAGTACGCAGAGCGAGCCTTTTAACTGGGTGGCCATCGGTTCCACCACGAAGCGCCGCTTCAACGTGGACAGCCTTACTCCCGGTGAGTTCTATTGGTTCAGCATCAGCGCGGTAGGCACCGCAGGCGAGAGCAGCCTGAGCGAGCCCGTGCGCGTGATGGCCGCGGCGTAAGCCTTTCCCTTCCACCATGCACAGACCCCGGCAGTATGCCGGGGTTTGTGCGTTCTGGGTGGGCCGTTCCGGGTTCCTCGCTAGGCGGGTCGGAGCGGCGGAGCCTTGCGCCACTGGGTGCCGAGGTCCTTCCCGCCTACCTTCAGGCCGTGTAAATACACCCGAGTGGAGGAGCGATGGCGAACCTTCGCCGCATAGTCCCAACAAGTCCCATCATGCAGACAAGCGAACTACTGCGGCAGATCGATTTCATCAAGGAGATCGACAAGGTCAAATACATCCAGCGAAAGACAAAACTGTTCAACAGTGACAGGGCTGAGAACGATGCCGAGCACAGCTGGCATTTGGCCATGATGACCCTTGTCCTGGCCGAACACGCGAACGTTCCGGTCGATGTGTTGAAAGTGCTGAAAATGGTATTGATACACGACATCGTGGAGATCGATGCCGGCGACACGTTCCTCTACGACACCACCAAAAGCCATTCCAATACGGAGGAGGAACGTGCAGCGGCACAGCGCATTTTCGGAATGCTGCCCGAGGAGCAAGCGGCGGAATTCATCGCGATCTGGGAAGAGTTCGAAAGCGGCCAGAGCGAGGAAGCAAAATTCGCTAGGGCCATGGACCGCTTGGAACCTTTGCTACAGAACACATCGAACAACGGTGGTACGTGGAGTGAATTCGGGGTGGCCCATGCGCAGGTCCTCGAAAAGAAGAAGGTGATCAAGGACGGCTCACGCGCCATTTGGAGCTATGCGGAGAAGCTGATCAACGAGAGTGTTGAGAAGGGCATCCTGCGGAAATGACCCAACTCCCGGCTACCGGACGCACGATAGTATGCACACATAAGCCGAGGGTCGCAACAGCTAATTTGGCCCCGGGAACAACATCCGCATGAAGGTCACCACCCGCATCAGGGAAAAGGAATACGTGAAGCTGATCATGGGCAGGGCTTACCACAAACCCGTTTTGAGGTTGATCGTGGGCGTGGGGGTGATCATGGCGCTGTGGATAGTTGGCTACTACATGGGCCTTTCATTCCTGCCAAAGCCGCAGTACTTCCAGTACACCACCTTGGCGTTGATCGCGGTGGTGCAGCCGGTGGCACTCTTTCTCATCACGCGCAAAACGTACAGAAGCAGCGGTCACCTACAGGAGGAAGTGGAGATGGAGTTCACCGCGGAACAGATCCGGCAGCGCGGCGCGTCCTACTACACGGAGCTTACCTGGGCGAACGTCTTCAAAGTGGTGGAACTGCCGGCGTGGTTCATGATCCACCACAACTCGCTCACCGCGATATTGCTTCCGAAGCGCTCGTTCCAAGCGGGACAGGAAGAAGAATTCGAGCGCTTGCTACGGACCATCCCGGGCTTGGAAGTGACTTTGCTGAAGCCCTCCAAATGATGAGCTTGGCGCGAGCGGCGCGGTAGGGTTTGCTTCAGCTTACCCGCTTGAAGTCCACCGTCCGTACCCATGCGTCGCCACCGCATGCCGGGCAGGTCTCACCGGCGGGTGTATCCGCTTCGGAGCCGCACCGCGCACAACAACATGGCGCGGAGCCGAGCGATCGGCGCGGAACTCCATTGTGCAGCACTTCGGGTGCCAGCGGCAGGCCGGATACCACATCGGCGTCGTCGCGGAAAAAGACGCTAACGTTCCCATCGATCTCCACATAGGCGGACTTCACTTGCCCGAGGTGCTCCACGTGCATGCCACGCAGGTCGCCGAAGAATTCCGAAGGGGACATGCCTTCGGAATTCAATGCTGGTAGATCCAATATGCCATCGTAAAGGACGCGCGTCACCTTGCCCTCAACGAAGCGCTCAACCGCGGGCGAGCGGTTCGTCCATTTGTTCAATCCCCAATAGCAGAGGAGCACCACGCTGATGGCCACCAAACTGGGCAAGAGCGGCGACTCGGCGTAGATCATCGGATCGCCCAGCGCAGAACCCAGCCCGATGATCACCATCAGTTCCAGCACGCTGAACTGGCGCACCTCTTTTTTTCCCGACACCTTCATCAGCCCAAGGGCGAAGACGAACATGAGCACCGCGCGCAAGCCGCACTCCAAGAGGAAGAGCCAGGTTTTGTCCTCGCCGATAAAAAGATCGTGCAGGTCGCTCATCGTTCAATGTAACAGCGTGTTTAGGATGCACGAAGGAACGAAGGGGCCGGGTATGGGCAGTCTTCTTCAATACAGGTTTTCCAGTTCGCTCCGCTTACCTTCGAAAGCAGGAGGCACGTCATCGGCCTCCACCAGCTGGAAGAGTTTTTCCTGCGTGTAGGTCTTCATCCCCATTTTGGCGCCCGGCTTCGCCAAGCCGTACACCACGGTGCCTTGGCGGAAGGACCAGGTGCGAAGCATGATGTGCAGCGCGTGCCTCCCTTGCACCAACACCTGCTGCCCCACCGCGTAGTGCGCCACCGCTCCGATGGACGCGAGCAGCACTGCATGCGGCACCTCGCCGTGTATGAGCAGCTCACGGTCCGCCGCGCGGGTATGCACGCAGTAGGTGAACCCATGGCCCGGATGGCGCCGCACACTTTGGATGGGCACGATCTGGCCGAGGTAGGGCACAAGTCCCTTAACGGGGAAGGGTTGCATGGGATCGGCGGGGATCTTGTCAAGTTCGGTTCCACAGTATACGGTTGAATGCGCTGCGCGCTTGGCCGGGTGAAGCCCGGCATGACAAACGTTCTCGTTCCGGAAACTTCAATTCTTAAAGTTGTCCTACCCACGTTGTCACCCCGGGCGAAGACCTGGGGTCGCACCAGAACGGCATTCGCTTCGACGTGCATTGTGCGCGTTCCATTGCGGTGCCGGGTCAAGCCCGGCATGACAGACGTAGTCGTTCCGGAACTCTCAGACTTTGTAGTTAGTTCCTAACAGCGTTGGCACCCCGGGCGAAGCCCCCGGGTCGCACCAGAACGGCATTCGCTTCGACGTGCATAGTGCGCGTTCTATTGCGGTGCCGGGTCAAGCCCGGCATGACAGACGTAGTCGTTCCGGAACTCTCAGACTTTGTAGTTAGCTCCTAACAGCGTTGTCACCCCGGGCGAAGACCCGCGGGTCGCACTAGAACGGCCTTCGCTTCGACGTGCATAGTGCGCGTTCTATTGCGGTACCGGGTCAAGCCCGGCATGACAGGCGTTCTCTTTCGGGATTTTCAGTTATTAAAGTTGTCCTACCCACGTTGTCACCCCGGGCTTGACCCGGGGTCGCACCAGAACGGTATTCGCTATGCATCCTTCAATGGTGGTACCCGAGGCGCACCATCTGCCGGCAGAAGCCAATCATCGCTAAGATCCCGCCACGTCGGATTCATTGCGCGGATCAGTTCGTTCTTCCAATCCCTTTTCCAGCGCTTGATCTGCTTCTCCCTTAGAATGGCCACATTGATGTCATTGTGCTCCTCATACCACACCAACCGGTTCAACCCATAGATAGCGGTGAATGCCATTTTATCCCGTCCTTCCTTGTGTTGGTTCACGCGGACCTCCAGATCATTGGTCACACCGGTGTACAGCGTGGTGTTCCATTTATTGGTCATGAAATAGACCCAGTACTGCCGCATGAAACGAATGTAGATGCTGCTATTCCTTCTGCGGCATAGCGCGAGTTGCGGTGCTAACGGGTAATAATGTATCCTGGTATGCTCTCAATAGGGCATGTCGCACGTTCTATTGCGGTGCCGGGTCAAGCCCGGCATGACAGTCGTAGTCGTTCCGGAACTCTCAGACTTTGTAGTTAGCTCCTAACAGCGTTGTCACCCCGGGCGAAGACCCGGGGTCGCACCAGAATGGCATTCGCTTCGACGTGCATAGTGCGCGTTCTATTGCGGTGCCGGGTCAAGCCCGGCATGACAGACGTTCTCTTTCAGGTACCGCCGGACATTAAACCATTCCTACTTCACGCGCTGAAACTCGGAGTGAAAACGCGGCATTGCACACTCACTTCCGATCCTAGTAATACGTCACTTCCCCGGGTTCCCCGAAATCGAATCCCGGCGCATCGGCGGAGAAGGAGTCGAAGCTATTGAAGCGGAAACCGGCGCCGTGCGTATCGGGCAGGTAGGGGTAGAAGCCTACGGAAAGTTCGAAGGTGCTCACCAACAGGTTCTCATTGCGCACCAGGAAGCCCAAGGTGAAGGCCGTTTGAATGCGTCCGGAAAAGAGTGGGTCGCCCTCATCACCCAGCGTGCCGAAACCCGCCAGTATCACCGGCGCCACCTTGAAGCCGAGGAAGGACCATGGTGCGTAGAACACCGTTTCACTGCGGAACAACTCGCGGTGGGTGCCCGTGGCCGTTTCGCTGTTGAAGCCGTAGAGCTGGGCGCCGTTGAGGTTAAGCCGCACGTAGCTGGGCTTGTTGTAGCCGTACACCGCGTTGAAGCGGAAGAACTGGCGGAAGTGCCAACGCCCCCAGTTGCGCAGGTCGGTGAAGTAGAGCACACGCATGTTCAGGGCACCGTCGATCACATCGCCACTTTGGAAGAACGTGCCGTAGCCCAGGCCCACGTTGAGGTAACCGAAGGCCTTGTAATTGCGGCCCCGGGAAATATCGGCGCCGATGTAAGGCCTGTTCGCTTTGAACTCGGGCTTCTCCACACCGGTGGTGAAGGTGAGCAGCAGGCCTTCCGGCACATCCTCGGAATTGCCGAAGCGGTACAGGTAGCGTTCCTTATAGTACTGGCGGACACTCAGGCCGGTGCTCACCAGGAAGAGCGCATTATTGCCATAGAAACCGAGCGGGTCCAGCGAGCGCGGCGGACGCGTGGCGTAGCGTGTTTGGGCATAGCGCGCGGCGAGCACGAAGTTGCTGTTGCGGCTGCCGGGTTCCGTTCCATCGCCCAGTTGGAAGGCGCGTCCTGCCCACAGGTCCAAGGTGGCGGGGGAGAGTGCGTAGTCGGAAAGCACCGCGCCTTCGGTGCTCAACACACGATAGCGGCTCCAGGCCTGGCCCCACGAAAAGCCGGCGGCCCACTTGGCCAACGGGGAATAGAACGGTCGCTGGAAGCTGAAGCCGAAGTCGTCCAGGTCCGGGCTGAGGGAATAGTGCGCATAGGAGGAGATGTAGCTGTTGCGGATGTTGTACACCTGGTGCGCGCCACTGAAGTAGAGGTCCGGTTCCCCCAGCACGTAGCCAATACGTTGCTCTACGCTTTGACCCCAGCCCAGCAGGTTCTTTTCGCGCACCGTGGCGCTGGCACTGCTGAGGTCGGCTTCGGCGGAAACGTCAATGGACCATTTGTCGTGCACCAGCACCAGCAGGTCCACGCTGTCCCGGGTGCCTTGCACGGGTTGCACCAGGATGCGGGCATCGTTCACGAAGGGCGAAGCGCGGAGCACGCGCTCCGATTCGCTCACCTGCAACGGGTCCAACGGTTGCATCGCCTTTACCAGTAGGAGGTTGCGGATAACGCGCGGCCGTGTTTTCCGGTGCAACCGGTTGCCCCAGGTCTGCAGCACGTTCACCGGTGCTTGTGCTGTATCGTCCACCGAAAAGCCGAAAGGGTCCTGCGAGCGCACGTCGATGTGCCGGACGATCTTCCCCTTGTATATTTTGAACGGATCCACCCGTTCGCTGCGCGGCGCCGCGATGGGTGCCTCCTCGGCGGCCTTCGGCTCCACGAAGAGCCCGCTGTAGATCCAGCGGGTCACCTTGTGCTTCAGGGAATATTCATGGATGTCCCGGTAGAGCGCCGGTACACTGTCCGTTTGCGCGGCCGCGCCAAGGCACAGCCACACCGCGGCGCAGCAGAGTGCGGAGCGCAGTGCGCGCATCATCGGTAGGGCGTTTTCCGGTGTTCGGCGGGCATGGTACGGCGGCCCGCGAAGTTCCGAACGTTTTGCATGCGGTGCCCGCAGTGTGAGGGGCGGGGCGTTCTTATCCACGGGACGGGGCGGGTAAATGCCCGGCACGCGGCCCCGGAGGCATCCCCGCCCGCAACTATCTTCGCGCTGCCGCAGGCGTACCGGCCAGCGCGGACCGAAGCATGCAATTCACCGCAGGACAGATCGCCGAATTCCTCCAAGGGGAAGTGGACGGCAATGCGCAGGTGCTGGTGCATGATGTAGCGAAGATCGAGGAAGGCCGTTCCGGCACCTTGACCTTCCTGGCGAACCCGATCTATACAGAGCACGTGTACCGCACTGCCGCCAGCGTGGTGATCGTTGCGCGCGATTTCCAGCCCACGAAAGCCATCCCGAAGCACCTCACCTTGGTGCGGGTGGATGATCCAAGAGCGGCCTTTGCCCGCTTGCTGGAGATCCATGAAGCGCAGCGTTTCGACTTCTTGGGGATCGAACAGCCGAGCTTCGTGAACCCGCGGGCCAAGCTGGCGGACGATGTGTATGTGGGCGCGTTCACCTACATCGGCGAAGGCGCCGTGGTGGGGGAGGACGTCAAGGTCTTTCCCAATTGCTATATCGGCGAGGGCGTACAGATCGGCAAGGGCTGCCGCATCCATGCCGGGGTGCGCATCCATGCCAAGTGCATCATCGGTGCGAACTGCGTGCTGCACAGCGGCGTGGTGATCGGGGCCGACGGCTTCGGCTTTGTGCCCAATGCACAGGGCGAACAGATCAAGATGGCGCAGATCGGCAACGTGGTCATCGAGGACAACGTGGAGATCGGCGCGAATACCACCGTGGACCGCGCCACGCTCGGTAGCACCATCATCCGCACGGGCGCCAAACTGGACAACCTGATCCAGGTGGGCCACAACGCGGAGATCGGCGCACACACCATCGTGGTGTCCCAAACGGGTATCGCCGGCAGCACACGCATCGGCAGCCATTGCCTCATCGGCGGCCAAGTGGGCATCGCCGGGCACCTGCACATCGGCGACCGGGTGAAGATCGCGGCCCAGAGCGGCATCGGCTCCAACATCCCCGACGACGCCGTGGTGCAGGGTTCGCCGGCCTTCGCCATCGGCGACTACAAACGCAGCTACGTGGTATTCCGTGGGCTGCCGCAATTGAAGCAACACATCGAACAATTGGAACGCGAACTGGCCACCCTGCGCAGCGAAGCCGCATCCCACGCGGAAGACAACACATGAACGACCACCAGCACACCCTCAAGAGCTCCGTCACCATTTCCGGCGTGGGCCTGCATACCGGCGAAAAGGTGAACCTGACGCTGAACCCGGCACCCACGGGCCACGGCCTGAAATTCCAGCGCACCGACCTGGAAGGTAAACCCGTTATCGATGCCGATGCCGACCTGGTGGTAAGCACCGCACGCGGCACCACGCTGGGCAAGGGCGATGTGAAAGTGAACACCACCGAGCACGTGCTCGCCGCCCTCTACGCCCTGAACGTGGACAACTGCCTGATCCAACTGGACGGCGCCGAGGTCCCCATCATGGACGGTAGCGCGTTGAAGTTCGTGGAAGCCATCGAGCAAGCAGGTCTACAGCAGCAGGACGCGCCGCGCAACTGGTACGAATTGAAGGAGCCCATCTGGTTCGAGACCGAGGAGCGCGGCACCGAAATGCTTGGCGTTCCCGCCCCCGGCGGCGAATTCCGCCTCACGGTGATGGTGGACTACAACAGCCCCGTACTCGGCACGCAGCATGCTAGTATGTACAACAACGGCGAGTTCAAGGCGGAGATCGCGCCGTGCCGCACCTTCGTTTTCCTGCGGGAATTGGAGCACCTCGCGAAGGCCGGACTCATCAAGGGTGGCGATCTGGACAATGCCATCGTGCTGGAAGACCGCGAGGACATCACCAAGGACGACCTGAAAGCATTGGCGAAGAGCATCGGCCGCGAATACCAGGATGTGGAGATCCGCCGCAACGGCGTGCTGAACACCACCGACCTGAAATTCTTCAACGAGCCCGCACGGCACAAGCTGCTGGACATCATCGGCGATCTGGCCTTGGTGGGCCGACCGATCAAGGGGCACATCCTCGCAGCGCGTCCGGGCCACTTCGGAAACACCACCTTCGCCAAGAAGATCAAGGACAAGATCCGCGAGGAGGAAAAGGACCAGACCGTGCGCTTCGACCTTACGGCCGAGCCGCTGTTCGACATCAACGCCATCACCAAGATGCTGCCGCACCGCTACCCGTTCCTGTTGGTGGACAAGGTGATGACGATGGACGCCACCAGCATCGTGGGCGTGAAGAACGTCACCATGAACGAGCCGCAGTTCACGGGCCACTTCCCGGACAATCCGGTGATGCCCGGCGTGCTGCAGGTGGAAGCCATGGCACAGGTCGGCGGCATCTTCGCGCTGAGCCAAGTGCCGGACCCCGAGCACTACACCACCTACTTCCTGAAAACGGACGCCGTGCGCTACCGGCGCAAAGTGGTCCCGGGCGATACGTTGGTGTTCCGCTTAACGTTGATCACGCCGATCCGACGCGGCATTGTACATATGAAGGGCATCGGCTACGTGAACGGGCAACCCGCTGTAGAGGCCGAAATGATGGCCCAGATCGCGCGCGATAAGGCGCCTAAGGAAGAAGCCGCGAAACCCAAGGTGAAAGCGGAAGCATGAGCATTTCCAAACTGGCCAGCGTCCATCCCGATGCACGGATCGGCAAGGACGTCGTGATCGAACCGTTCACCTCCGTGGCGGGGGATGTCACCATCGGCGATGGCACCTGGATCGGCCCCAACGCCTCCATCATGGACGGCGCCCGCATTGGTGCCAACTGCCGCATCTTTCCCGGCGCGGTGATCTCCGCCATTCCGCAGGACCTCAAATTCGCGGGTGAAAAGACCACCGCGGAAGTGGGCGACGGCACCACCGTGCGCGAGTGCGTCACCATCAACCGTGGCACCTCGGACCGGCAGCGCACCGCGGTAGGAAAGAACAGCTTGCTGATGGCCTACGTGCATTTAGCGCACGACTGCCTGCTGGGCGACAATGTGGTGGTGGCCAACAGCGTGAACCTCGCGGGTCACGTCACCATCGGCGACTGGGCCATCCTGGAAGGCAACGTGGCCGTGCAGCAGTTCATCAGTATCGGTGCACATAGTTTCATCGCCGGTGCATCGTTGGTCCGCAAGAACGTGCCGCCCTATGTAAAGGCCGCGCGCGAACCGCTCAGCTTCGTGGGGGTGAACGTGGTAGGCCTGCGCCGTCGGGGTTTCGCCGATGTGGCCGTGACCCGTATCGAGGACATCTACCGCGAGATCTTCGTGCGCAACGCCAACTTGGAGCGCGCCATCCAGAACGTGGAACAGCAATTCCCACAGGGAGAAGAGCGCGAATTGATCCTCACCTTCATCCGCAACAGCCCCAAAGGCATTATGCGCGGACTGGGCGAGTGACACGCGAAAGGAACAATGCCGGAACGGCTACCGACCACGCGATCAGGCATGCGCATCACCTTGACCGATGTGGCCAAGCAGTTCGCGCGGGAGAAGGTCTTCACCGGGGTGGATCACGTGTTCCAAGCCGGGAGCCGCACGGCCTTGCTCGGCCCGAACGGAAGCGGAAAGAGCACCTTGTTGCAAGTGGTCGCAGGCGCGTTGGTCCCCACCAAAGGAACAGTGGAACATGCCTTGGGCGAAAGCCCGTTGCAACAGGAGCTGGTGTACCGGCAAGTGAGCATCGCGGCCCCGTATTTAGATCTCTACGAAGACCTCTCGCTACGCGAAACCTTGGAGACCCATGCGCGCTTCAAGCCTTTCTTCACCGGGGAAACGGTGGCTTCCGTCGCACGCACCGCCTACTTGGAAAAGCACTTGGAAAAGCCGGTGAGTAATTTCAGCAGCGGCATGAAGCAGCGCCTCAAGCTCGCCCTCGCCATCCTCAGCGACACACCGCTGCTCCTGTTGGATGAGCCGGCCTCCAACCTCGATACGGAAGGCATCGCTTGGTACCGTGAACTGTTACTGGTGCACCTGGAAGGACGTACGCTGCTGGTTGCCAGCAATCGCCAAGCGGAAGAGACCTTCGCTTGCGATAGGAGTGTGGAAGTGATGAAGTGGAAGTAGGTGTCTCGATCCCACAACTCAGTTACGTCACAGCCTGATCCGCATCCAAGCCTTCGCCGATCGCTGTATAAGTCAAAATTGTTGGATTTCGCCTGACACAGCTCGATCCACATCGGATGAATTCAGTAAGCCTCTACAAAAAAATCAGCGTGATGCAAATATCATACCCGCAATAGTTGTGTGTTTGTTCAGAAATTACCTTAATATCGAAGTCGGATAAACTTCCTCGGTTGCGCATCGCCCAATGGGCAGTCCATATCACTTCCGGGCTTCGCCCAAGACCATGGGTTCCAGATCACTTATTATCCCACCCGCATGAATGGCACGGTGCCTCCCCCTGCTAATACCACCAGTACCTTGGGAGGGGAGGTCACCTTGGACCTTTCAACGGACCCGCTGCACGGCATCGCGAACAATTATCTGGATACCCTTCATTCGGATTATGCTTTCATTATTACTCCCACTGCGGAGTACAAGAGCATGACCTATTCGGATGAGACGGATACGCTGGATGGCGGCTGGGATTTCGGTCTCTATCCCAACCCCGCCGATGATGAACTGAATGTAGCCCTACCTGATTCACCCGCGGACATAACCATCTATGACCTCTCTGGTAGGCGCGTTAGTAGCTGGGGCAGTTTAAGCGGCCCGCTTGTTCGCCTTTCCATAGGCAAGCTGTGCCCGGGTGTCTATTCCGTGCGGGCATCCGATGGCACACATACCAAGGTTAAGGAACTGATCATCCGCTGAACCATGAAAAAAGCTGTTCTGTTCATCATGGTTTGGGTCTTTGTCGATAGCACCCA
Source organism: Flavobacteriales bacterium (assembly GCA_016719225.1). Lineage (GTDB taxonomy): Bacteria > Bacteroidota > Bacteroidia > Flavobacteriales_F > PHOS-HE28 > PHOS-HE28. Next base: position 627,274 of record JADKAN010000002.1, read on the forward strand.
AGCCCAGCCGACAATTGAGAAATACTATCAGACCGGCGGTTCTGCCACCCTCACGATAAGCGAACAGCAGAGTGGTAATCTTTTCACTGGAATCGGGTATTCAGGGTTCTCAATCATAGACCCACAAGGCAACATCATTTACTCGCACTATTTCGATGGCCTTCCTCTAACCGTTGTGCAAACGGTGCGCAAACACACGGACAATGAAATCTACTTCGCCGCCGGTTATCTTGTTGATAGCTGCACGGCGGGTCAAGGTCTCGGGGTTGATCCTGTCATTGGTAGAATGGATTCCTTAGGCAACATTCTTGCCGTGCATCGCTACCAACTGAATGCAGTAACATGTAATAACACGGCCCAAGACCTGACGATCACAAGTGATGGGGGAGCGATCGCTTGGGGGCGTTTAGAGAGTTTTTTTGCCCTGAGGGTCGATCCAACGGGAGCGCTTCTCTGGTCCAAACAATTCGCGCGTCACGGAAGCTTTGGATTTATTCGAGAATTGTCGAATGGCGACATGCTGGCGGGTATCAATATGGATACCGCGGGTGCAGTTTTGGCGCGTATGGACGCGAATGGTAATTTCCTCTGGTGCAAGAGTTATATCCGACCCCGAGGAATGGTGCAGGATTGCATTATCGAGTCGGACAGTTCCTTCATCATTACTGGTTATACGGATAGCATTGCTTCAACGAACGGCTTTGCACCATTGCAACCTTCCTTCCATCCAAAGTTGTTCATGATGAAGTTGGATGGTACTGGTAACGTGCAATGGTGCAAAGGTTATGAAGGTTTCACCACTTGGTATACGCGGCAAGGGCAGCGCATTGTGAAGACCTTGGACGGGAACTATGCGTTGCTGGCCAACCTCAACGTTCAAGGGTACAACCTGCCGTCCCTTCCCCTTTTGATGAAGACAGACACGAACGGGGACACGCTTTGGGTCCGCTCTGCGGGAAAGTCGGGTTATTCCTATCAGACATCCAGCCTGCTCGCCAGTTCCGATGGCGGCATACTTTACAACGGCATGGCCCTCGGAGATTTTGGATCCTGGTCGGGTGCGAGCTACTTATTCAAGACGGATTCTTTGGGGCATTTGCCTTGTTTTGAGAAGTCGTCACCGTTTCTTATGGTCTACGATCTTTTCCCCACCGACAGCAGCTTAACCCTCACTTCGGTTGATGGGGCAACTGCCTATCCTGCATACGTGCAGGATACCACGTATGATGCCATAACCGTATACGATGGCTGCACCTTCACTACAGGCATAGCGCAAACGTTATCGCATGCCAGGCCACCCAAGGTCCATCCCAACCCGAGCACCGGGCAGTTCACGGTGGAGTTCCTTGATCCGCTCACCGTGGATAGCTTCTATTCGGTGTATGATGCCACCGGCAGGCTCTTGTTCCAGCGGCCCCTTGCACAGCGCGCCGAGAAGGTGGAGGTCGATCTATCCCGCTATGGCAAGGGGATGTACCTGATCCGGTTCTCGGATAGGGACGGAGTTTGTTCCGAGCGAGTAGTGGTGGAGTAGGGCCACACTCCGCTACCTACCAGCGTTCGCTTCGCCGATCCGCACCTGTCGCTCAACCACCCGCCCGCATCGGCTCCAACACCTTCGCCCAGCGCGCGATGCCGTTGAACATCCCCGTAGCGCCCTTGGTGAGGACCTCATTGGGCCGGAACACGCCATCCTCGCCGATGAACTGGGCGAAGAAGGGGATGGGCAGCTCGCCCGCTACCGTCAGCCTCACCGCGCCCAGCACGGGTTTCAGCACCTGTGTGGCACGCAGGCCTCCACTAACTCCGCCGTAGCTCACCAAGCCGACCGGCTTGAGTGCCCATTCCTGGAAAACGAAGTCCAGCGCGTTCTTCAGCGGCGCGGTATAGCCGAAGTTGTATTCCGGCATCACGAAGATGAACGCGTCAGCAGCGTCCACCGTGGCGCTCCACGCCTTGGTGTGGTCGTGGGTGTACTGTTTAAGGCGTGGGTGGTTCGGCTCATCCAAGAAGGGCAGGTTGATGGCGGCGAGGTCCAGCAACTCCACTTCGAAAGCGCCATGGGCCTTGGCGGCATCCATGATCCATTGGGCCACCGCAGGGCCTTTGCGTCCTTCGCGCGTACTGGCGAGGATGATCTTGAGTTTCAGCATGGGCGCAAAGGTCGTGGTTGGCGTTCGTTGTTTTTTGTTAGTAGGCAGTAACAGTGGAGTGGATCAACGATCGCGAAGTAGCAAGACCGGCGAGAGGCCAAGCAGGCGGAAGGCAGACTGACAACTGACAAGAAAGAACTGACAACCCGGATCCCTGTATTTCCTGGTGCCCTCCGTCTCTCTGTGGTGAAAATCTCCAGCAATTCCTCCCATCTCCTACCTTCGCGCCCCAATTTCCCACCCCATGGCCAACACCGGCGACATCAGCCTCGGTTCCTACATCCGCTTCAACGGCGACATCTGCCAGATCGTGGAATGGCAGCACCGTACGCCCGGCAACCTGCGCGCTTTCTACCAAGGCAAGATGCGCAACCTGCGCAACGGCAAGCTCAACGAGCACCGCTTCCGCAGTGGCGAACCGATGGAAGTGCTGCGCGTGGAGATCCGCGACATGCAGTATCTCTATCGCGAAGGCGAGTTCTTGGTGTGCATGGACCCCAGCAATTATGAGCAGTCCCACATCCCGGTAGAGCTTTTCGGCGATGCGATGGGCCTGATGAAGGAAGAGATGCTGGTGCAAGTGGGCTTTGAGAGCGATATGCCCATGATGGCGCGCCCCCCGAAGATCGTGGAACTCCTGGTGACCTACACCGAGACCGCTGTGAAAGGTGACACCAGCAATAAGGTGATGAAGTCCGCCACGCTGGAGACCGGCAAGGAGGTGAACGTGCCCAGCTTCGTGGAGATCGGCACCGTGGTGCGCATCGACACCGAGACCGGCGCATATCTGGACCGCGTGAAGAAGTAGTGCCGAACTGTTGCCCGGATGAGGCGTTCGTTCAGTGGGTGGTGTGCCGTAAAGCGCCGTTCAGCTGATCCGCTGATCTAGTCGTTGCGCCGCTACCTTAGCGCGCAACCATGGACCTGGACCGACCCCATACCGCAGTTGAGATCGCCCAATTGATCGGCGCGCGCGCCGAAGGCAACACGGCCCGGCAAGTCACCGGCATCAACGAGATCAACCGCGTACGCTCCGGCGACCTCGTTTTTGTGGACCACCCGAAGTATTACGCGAAAGCGCTGAACAGCGCGGCCACCACGATCCTCATCGACAAGGCGGACGTGGAAGTGCCGGAAGGCAAGGCCATCCTCGTCAGCGACGATCCCTGCCGGGACTACAACACGCTCGTGCGCCACTTCATGGCCCCGTTCGCGTGGACAGCGGAAGGGCCCGCCATAGGTGCGGATACTTTTGTTCATCCTAGCGTGACCGTGGGCACCAATGTGCGGATCGGCAGCGGCTGCACCATCATGCCGGGCGTAGTGCTGTATCCCAACACCATCATCGGCGACCGGGTCATCATTCACGCCAACTCCGTGATCGGCAGTGACGCCTTCTACTACAAGAAGCGCGCGGGTGGCTACGAGAAAATGGTGACGGCCGGTTGCGTGGTGATCGAGGACGACGTGGAGATCGGCACCATGAGCAGCATTGACCGGGGCATCAGCGCGGACACTCGGATCGGCCAAGGCACCAAGATCGACAACCACGTGCAGGTAGGCCACGACACGTTGATCGGCAAGCATTGCTTGATCGCATCGCAGGTCGGTATCAGCGGTGCATGCGTCATCGGCGATAACGTAACGCTGTGGGGACAGGTCGGCGTGCCCAGCAAGCTCACCATTGGCGATGGCGCAGTGGTGTTGGGCCAAAGCGGCCTCATCGGTGATCTGGAAGGAGGAAAAACCTACTTTGGGTCACCCGCAGGGGAATGGAAACAGAAAATGCGGGAAGTGGCCAGCATGGGGCGCTTGCCTGAAATGTTGAAGAAGATGGATAAGTAATAATTCAAGCTTCAAGCCTCAAGCTTCAAGCCTCAAGCCTCAAGCCTCACGCCTCAAGCCTCACGCCTCACGCCTCACGACTTACTGACTTTAGACCCAAGCGCCTCAGAACCCAAGACCACCAACCTCCCGTGCTTCAGCGCCTAACCCCTTGCCCATGACCCGCTTGGACCGCCTTACGGAACGGTTGAACTTGAAAGAGTTCCAGTTGCGCGCTTTGCTGGACCTTACCAAGGCCATCAACAACAACTCGACGGACACCGTTCTGCTGAAGTTGTACGCCTCGATCATGCGCGATGAACTGGGCATCACCCGGATCCTGCTGTACGAGAACGATGGCAGCTGGCGGCTCACCCATGCATACGGTGCGGAAGGCGTAGCGATCCCGGATGCCGCGGAATTGATCGAGCACTGCAAGGACATCACTTTCATCGGTGGAGAATCCGGCGCAGGCGTGGATGCGTTCGACATTGCTGTTCCCGTTTACCACCGCGGCAAACCCTTGGCCCTGTTGCTCATCGGTGATCTGGACGATCCGGAGCAGCGCATGAGCCCCACGGTGAAGCACCTCAACTTCATTCAGACGCTCACCAACCTCATCGTCGTAGCACAGGAGAACCGGCGCTTCGCGGTGCGTGCACTGGCCCAGGAACGTGATCGGCGCGAGTTGGAATTGGCGGCGGAGATGCAGCAGATGCTGGTGCCGCGGGACCTGCCCACGGAAGGCCGCGTACAGGCGGCCGCTTGGTACCAGCCCCATCAAGAAGTAGGTGGTGACTATTACGACGTGATCAAGACCGGGCCTGAACAGTACGTGGTGTGCGTGGCCGATGTAAGCGGCAAGGGCATCCCCGCCGCATTGCTGATGTCGAACTTCCAAGCGACGTTGCGGGCCATGGTACAACGCGATCAGATCGGCTTGGACGTACTGGTGTCCGACTTGAACGCCAACGTGATGGAACGGGCGCGAGGGGAGCGCTTTATCACACTGTTCATTGCTCTTGCGGACCTCAACAAAGGCGAACTCACTTACGTGAACGCAGGCCATAACCCGCCCATGCTACTGCGCGATGGTCGCGTGGAAGAGCTTTCCGCCGGCAGCATCGCGCTGGGCATGTTGCCTGAACTGCCCTTCATTCAAAAAGGCAAAGCCGACCTTCGGGGTGCAACGCTGCTGTGTTATACGGATGGCTTTGTGGAGCAGGAGGATTCCCAAGGCAATGACCTCGGAACCGGTGTTCTGAAAAAGCACTTGGAACTGCTGGCATCGAGCGGCCCCCGCGCGGTGAACGATGCCTTGATCGCCACCTTCGAAGCCCATCGTGGCGGCTTGCCCTATCTGGACGACATCGCCCTGCTGACCTGCCGCTTTCGGTAAGAAGTATTCAGATGTCGGTTGTCAGTTGTCGGGACGGGCGCATTGCCTCTTGTCAATGGCCGATCCGTCAAGGCCGAATGTGCGTGCGCAAGTGAAGACCACAGAAAAGCAGGCGGAAGGCAGTCGATCGGCAGCCTGACAACCGACAACTAAGAACCGACAACTAAGCAGCCGTTCCCTCCGAGCTGCTCTTCGGCACCAACCCCTTCACCTGCGGAAATTCCAGGTCCAGCATCACGATCATTGCAGTGAAGCCCCAGAACGGCACACTGGCCTTGTCCAGGTCGAGGTAGTTGTTCAACGCGCCGTGGACGTAATAGGTCACCAAGCCGAGGAAAGCCGCTCCGACGATCCTTCGCTCCACACCCGGAGGAAGCCGTGACCACAAGCGCACGGAAGTCCACGTCACCACGCTCACCAAGGTGATCACCAAGAGCAGTCCCAGAATGCCTTGCTCGGCCAACGGCCCCAAATACTCGCTGTGTGAATTGCCGTTCAGTCCGAAGTTGGTACTGATGATGGTGCGGTCGCGGGCTGCTTGAAAAGGGGCGTACTGGAACATGTAGGTGCCGGGTCCCCAGCCGGTCACCGGTCGCTGCTCGAACATGCGCAACGCGGAATTCCAGCGGTTGATGCGTTCCAGGTTGCTGGCATCCGAGCTGATGTTGCCGATGGAGCTGACGTGCTTGGCCAGATCATCATTGCTTTCGGTGCGGTTACTCTCCAAAGCGATGGTGAGCTGTTCCATGTTGACGTAGGCCACTAAGCCGCCCAAGGCCGCCACAGAGAAGATCGCCCACGCAGGGATGCGCAAACGCATGATGGTGAACACGCCCGCGGCCACGGCAACGCCCACCCAAGCGGCGCGGGTGTAGGAGAATAGGATCCCGGCCACCAGGATGGACAGCGCGAAGAACGCAGCGGTACGCCGGGTGAACGAATAGGTCGGCATGGAGACCGCGGTGAGCGCGAACGGCAGGAAGAAAGCGAGGATAGCGCCGTAGCTGGTGTGGTCCTTGAAGAAAGGCGACATCACCCAGTGAGCGGGGTCTTCCGCGAAGCGGTAACTCGCATGGCGGATCAATGTGTAGCACACTACGATGCACAGGCCACCGAGGTACAGCCAGAAGAAGCGGTGCATGTTCCGCTTGTCGGTGAAGAGCCGTGTGGCCAAGAAGTACATGGTGGAAACGAACCACAACCGGGCCAGCAGGTATTTACCGGAGACCAGCACCATGCTGCTAGGGACCACGCAAATGGCCATCCAAGCCAACTGCGCCAAGATCACCAGCGTTACCGGGTGACGCCAGACGCGCGGGTCGATGGCATCACGTTCCAAGGTCAATTTCAGGATGAACAGGGCCATCAGGGCCACCATCAAAGGCTCGGTGGGCAATGACACGCCGATGCCGCCAAGATCCAATTGCTCCAGGTTGATGGAGAGCGGCGTGGCGAACACGATGAACAGGAGCACTTTGTCCGGCGAAACCAACAAGGCCCATGCGGCAAGCAATGCCAAGGGCAGCAGGTTCAACCAATAGAACTCGTTCGCGGTGAGCAATGCGTTCACCAGTACGAAGGCCACGCAAACGGCGGGTACCCACCAGGAACGGATCGCGCGGCCCATCGCTTATGCTTTTTCCGTTGGCCTTGAAAAACCACGGTCGCGCAGCATCAGGAGCACGTAGCACAACAGCAGCGCGGCCAAGGTGCCCGCGAGCACAAGTACCCAACGCACGGGATAGATCTTTTTGTCCGGTACCTCCGGCTTCACCACCACATCGGTGTAGGAGAGCACTTTGCCCATATCCATCGTCTGCTGTTGTACTACCGCCTGTTGCTTACCGTACTGCTTTTGGAGCACTTTCGTCAGCTCAGCGAGCCGGCCGAACTCACCGCCCTTTTCCTCCAACGCCTTCAGCATGCCACGGATCTCTTCGCGCTGGGCGGCGCTGCCCCGGTCGGTGATGGCCCGCACATACCCTTTGGTGAGTTCCTTGGCCTGTGCATCGTAATCCAACAACCCGTTCGAGGCGCGCAGCACATTCATCCGGGCCTCGACGCTGTCGAGCTGGCGGCCGGTCCCGGCCATTGTGTTACTGGAAATGGTGAGCAGTTCCGCGGTGTTCGCGCGTTGAAGACGGCGTGCCAGCAGGTCGGCCTGGTGCAGCACTTCCACCACCATGTCGCGGGCTGCTACCGGGTCCTCGTCCGTCACTTCAAGATCGACGCTTTCATAGCGTGTCTTTTCAATGCTGACACGTTCGTTCCACATGTCGCGCAGGGCGGCGCGGCCTTCCGCCGAAGCGGTATCCACTTTATACCGCGCGGCCAACCCGAAGCGGGCGATCACACTGTCGCGGATGCTGTTGCTGGCCAACAATTGCAGGAGCTGGTCGGCTCGCGTCTCTATGGAATAGCTGTTCAAGTTCACCGGGTAGACCACGGCCTGCGAACGGTAGCGCGGAGGGATGAACGAGGGACCGGAAAAGATCGCGGAAAGCACCGCTCCAGCCACGCCCACCCACAAGAACGTGCGCCAATGACGGCCCAACAGGCTGCCCGTGCGGTCGAAATGGAGCCTACCGGCCATGGTCCAGGCGGATCCGTGAAATGCGTTCGTTCACCGCGAGCAGCACAACGGCCATGATAAAAGCGGCCAGCGTGAAACCGGGAATGAGCAACCACCAGACCGGATAGCTCTTGCGGTCCGCAGGATAAGCGTCGTTCACGGTGAACTTGTGCGGCAGGTCGCTGTGGAGATCGGCGTTGGCCTGTTCCAGTTTGAGGCGCAAAGCGCTGAGCCGCTTCACCTCGTTGAACTGGCGGTCCTGCAGGGTAACGTAAGCACCGCCGTATTTGGCGAGTACTTTGAAACGCTCATCGAAAGCATCGATGGCGCGTTGGTCGCCCTTCACGATGGCGGCACCGAGGTATTCGTTATACCGTTCCGCTTGGGTATGGTAGTCCTGCACGCCGAGCGAGCGCAGCACGGACATGCTGTCCTCGATCTGCCCGATCTCCGCAGTGAGCTTCTCCACACCATCCTTCACGATGTTGTAGCCCTTGAACGCCCGTTCATGCGCCATGGCGTTCCATACACTGTCCACCTGTGCAGAGATGAAATTCGCCATGTCCGCGGCGCGCTGGGGCTCGGCATCCATCACTTCAACGCTCACGCTACCGAACTTCGTGTACTGGAACTTCACGTGTCCTTCATAGGCATCGCGTAGTTCGGAATTGCGGTGCTCACCGTCCGGCTTGATCTTGTAGACCTTCATCAGGTCGAACCGCGTGGAGGCCCGGTCGCGGACGATGTCGGAGTTCAGGATCTGCAACAATTGTTCGGCATCCTCTTCATCGCCCAGCGCCAGGATGTCGTCGCGTCCGGTGGACTGTTCACTTAGCAATGCCTTGGAGACGCTGTTCGTGATGGCGGGGAACAGGATCACCTCGCTGCGGTAGAGCGGTGTTATCACCAAGGTGGCCACAATGCCTGCGATCAACCCGAGCAAGGTGATCCCTACCAGCAACCGCCTGCCGTTCCAAAGGAATTCAAGCGGGTCGAAAGCGGTTTCCTTCGTGGATCGGATGGGTTCGGCCATGGTCAGGTGGGTTGAAAACGGCGCCAAAAATAGGCCATTACGGATGCCGCGGCGGTTGGAGCGCGCTTCGGATGTCCTTCACGGGTAGCAGACCGGTGGACAACGCGGTCAAAAGTGCGGTCCCGGCGAGCAACGGCGCGGCCTTGAGCAAGGATGTCCCTTCGAGGCGCAACCAGCCGGCCAAGGCTGCCAGCACAGCAACATAGGCCAAGGGTGCGAGCACTTGTGCAAAGCCGGGACGCATGGAATACCGCTTACCCGCAACGGTCATTTGGGCCAACGCCATGGCGATCTGCGTGATCAAGCCCGCGGTCGCCGCCCCCAAGACCTGCCACCGCGGGATCAACACCAGGTTAAGGCCGATGTTCAACACCATGCCGCATGCGGCCATCATGTTCAAGGTTTTCAGGTCGCCACTGGCAGTGAGTAGGGTGCCGAAAATGTACGTGGTGCAAACAGCCACGAAACTCCAGATCAATACCGCGAACGCCGGAGCGGATTCCGCCGTGTGTTCGTGATAGCGCAGGTCCATCACCTCTTTCGCATAGAAACTCCCGATGATGGCCACGGCAAGCGTACCGGCCAGGACCAAGCGGAGCGCCAGGCCGGTGAGCGGCCCGACGTCCTCCTTGTTCTTCAGCATCCTGCTGTACATGGGCAGCAGCAGGCCCGCGAAGAGGAAGCCCAACATATTGAACGCCTCGAAGAACCGGAAGCCTTGGGCATAGATGCCCGCCTGCAGGTCACCGTCCGGCAGCATGCGTTCCAGCATCAGCGTGTCGGTGCGGTAGTAAAAGCTCATCAACAGCACCAGCAGGGCGAAGGGGAAGCTTTGCCGCAGAACGCTATACGTGAAAGCGGGGTCCCAACGCGGTCGCAGCCCACCGGCGCGGCGCGCCACCATCACTAACGCAACTACGGCCGTGGTGCCGTATGCCGCGGTCTGGGCCCAAGCGAACCATTCGATGAGGAAAGGTCCCTGCTGCACACGGCCCCAAAGCAGCCACGCGCAGATGCCGATCAGGAGCACCCGGTCCAGCACTGAAAGTAGACTATCCTGTGCAAAGCGCTGCGACCCGGCAATGTTGCTCCGCAGGTAGAGGATAGTGGAAACGAGCACTTGGTTCAGCACGAGAATACCCAGCAAGTGAAGTTGCCCACCGCGATAGCCCAGCAGCCAACCAGCGCAAAAGATGGCCACGGCGTAAAGCACCGCAAGCAAGGAACGAGCGGCCACGATGCCGCTCACGTGCTTGCGCATAAGGTGCGTGTTCTGCGCGATGTGCCGCGTGTTCCAATTGGTGATGCCGAGGTCCAGCAGGATGTTGAGCAGGAAGCTCAAGCTCAGCAGAGCCGCATAGCCTCCATACGCCGAAGTGCCCACGCGCACCTGCACCTCCGCATCGATGCCGAAGATGTAGAAGGGCTTAACCAACAGGTTCAGCGCCAGCACAAGGGCCAGGTTGGTGAGGAACTTCCGTTGCATCGAGGGCGGGCGAAAGGTCGGCACCTTTTGAAGAATCACCACAGGGGCACGGAGGACACGGAGATCAAGATCGGAGCGAAAGCCGCAGAGGCGCGGTGACGCAGAGAAATGCATTCAGTGATCGGTGCCCCGATGCATCTTGGGGAAAGGCTGCCGAACGCCGCTGCCGCATACACCCTTCCTCTGTGCCTCCGTGCCTCTGTGGTGGACCTTTCCCCTTTCAAGACTCCGTGCTCTCCGTGCCCCTGTGCTGAACCTTACCCCTCTCAATATTCCGATCTCTCCCGACATTTACCCCCATGCGCATCGCCGTCAACACCCGCCTGCTGCTTCCAGGAAAGCTGGAAGGCATCGGTTGGTTCGCGCACGAATCGTTGAAACGTATAACCGCCGCGCACCCGGAGCACCAGTTCATTTACTTCTTCGATCGGCCGTATGCGGCACAGTTCGTCCACAGCCCCAATGTGACGCCCGTGGTGATCCCGCCGCCCACCCGCCATCCGATCCTCTACCGCATCTGGTTCGACCTGATGCTGCCCCGTGCCCTACGGAAACACCGCGCGGATGCCTTCCTCTCGCCCGATGGCTACCTCAGCCTGCGCACGGACGTGCCCCAGCTGGCCGTGATGCACGACCTCAATTTCGAGCATTTCCCGGAGGATCTACCACGCGCCTACAGCCGCTTCTACCGCACCTTCTTCCCGCGCTTCGCCGAGAAAGCCGCGCGCATCGTCACCGTGTCGCAATTCTCCAAACAGGACATCGTATCCACCTATGGGATAGCTCCGGAGAAGATCGATGTGGTCTACAACGGCATCGGTTCCGTTTTTGTGCCGCTGGCGGAAGCGGGGAAGGAAGCGGTGCGGCAGCAGCACACCGGCGGCTTGCCCTACTTCGTCTGTGTCGGCTCCCTTCATCCACGGAAGAACATCGCGCGCTTGCTGGAGGCGTTCGATCAATTCGCCGAGAAACGCAACGATGCCCGCCTCGTGATCGTTGGCGAGGCCTTTTGGTGGGATGATCGCATGAAGGCCGCATGGAAGAAAATGCGCCATGCCGACAAGGTGACGTTCACCGGCAGGTTGGAGCAGACGCAATTGCACAATACGTTAGCGAGCGCGCTGGCCTTGGTCTTCGTATCCTACTTCGAGGGCTTCGGCATACCGGTGGCGGAAGCGATGAAGTGCGGCGTTCCGGTGATCGCGGCCAACAGCACCAGCCTTCCGGAGGTTGCCGGCGACGCGGCGGTATACTGTGATCCATTCAGCGCGGAAAGCATCTGCGCGGCCATGGAGCTGCTATGGACCGATGGCGACCTGCGCAACAAACTCGCCGCCACAGGCATCGCTCGCGCAGCCAACTACACCTGGGACCGCACCGCGCAAGGGCTGTGGAGAAGCATGGAAAAGATGCTCTTGGAACAGCGATAAGATGATGGGCTACAGCCGCTGCATCGCTAACGAGTGAGTGAAGAATTGAAGTACTGATCCCTTCATCCGGAGTTAAACTTGCAGTTCATGGCCCGTTTAACTGCCTGCCATACACCCGGTGTCGTAGAAGCCGGTTGCGACGAAGCCGGTCGTGGCTGCTTGGCGGGTCCGGTGGTGGCCGCTGCTGTGATCCTGCCACTGGGGCTTCGGCTACCGGGCCTGAACGACTCCAAGCAATTGTCCGAAGCATCCCGGGAGCGCCTGCGGCCGCTCATTGAAAGGCATGCCATCGCGTGGTGTGTCGGCATCGCCGATGTTCGCGAGATCGATACCATCAACATCCTCCAAGCGTCATTCTTGGCCATGCACCGGGCCATTGCGGGCTTGACCACCCGGCCGGAAAGCCTGCTGGTGGACGGCAACCGTTTCAACCGTTATCCGGACATCCCGCATCGCTGCATCATTCAAGGGGATGGCAAATTCCGGAGCATCGCAGCGGCTTCCGTACTGGCAAAAACGCATCGTGATGAATTGATGTGTACGCTTCACGAAGAACATCCGCACTTCGGTTGGGCCGTGAACAAAGGCTATCCCACGTTGGCGCATCGGGCAGCCATCGGGAGGCATGGCCCCGTGGTCCATCACCGCATGTCGTTCACGCTTTTGGCGGCTGAACTTCTTGCCTGACGTACGGTGTCCGTTCTTTGGTCTTTCCATTCCACACACGCTTGTGCGAAAGGCGTTGACAATGGCCCTTACCGATGGGTGTGGTACGCCCACCTTTGGCATTCGCCATGCGCCGCCCGCTCATCATTCTCCTTCTCGTCGGCATTGTGGCCGCAGTGGGCTGGTGGCTGTTGCACTTCCAAAACGTTGCGGTGGAGCAAGCCGACCCTTGGAACGCCCTGCCGGTGGAAGCCGTGGCGGTGCTTCAAGTAGCCGAGCCCTTCACCGCTTGGGACCGCTTCACCGGTACCAGCCAGTTCTGGGGGGAAATGGACTCCACACGCCAAGGCAAGGCTTGGGCCGCACTGTTCGCCCGGCTCGGGGAGAACTTGGCGGCTGCCCCCGCATGGGCACGCCGGATCGGTAAGTATCCCGTGCTGCTCGCTTTTTCTGAAGGGGACGATGGCCTCCCACGCTTGGTGGCGATGAACATGCCGCATACGCCCGAGGCGGCATCCTTGCTCCGTGCAGGGTTCCAAGTGGAAGTGCCCAACGGCTTTTGGACGGGTACGAACTTGGATGTCCGTCCCGACAGTGCTTTCCCGCCCATGGTACTGGGGTGGGTGAAAGGTGTATTGCTGATCAGCGTCGATGCGGACGGGATCAGCAAGGCGCGCCAACGGTTGGCTGGCGGAGCGCCGCCTGAAGCACTTTTCACCAAGGCCAAAGCGACGTTCAGCGCTGGCAGCGACGCGCATCTGTTGATCCGTTCCGGTGCGGCCTCCGCCACCTTCGGAGGCACGGATGGCATCTTTCCCAATGGCGCAAGACCGGGTGGATGGATGGCGTTCGATGTGCGATTGCGTCCCGGGGCGTTGCTACTGAACGGGTTGCTTTTCCCCGAGGATGACGCAGCTTTGGCTGGATTGCGGCAACAGAACGCTGGACCGGCGACGTTGCTTCAAGTGCTGCCGGCAGGGGTGGAACAGTTGCGGACCTTCACGATCACCGATGCGGCACAGGCCGTGAAGGACATCACGGGCGGCTTGGCAGAAGGTCCTGCGTTCGAGGCCTGTGGTGCTTGGGTAAAGGGCTCCATCGGCGTCGCCTCGTTGACCAATTCCGACAGTACGGTCAGCCGGTGGGCGGTGCTGAGCACGGAGGGTCCGGAGGAAGCGGAAAAAGGGCTGACCAGCTTGTGCCCGGACAACGGATGTCCCGCCACGGAATACCGCAGCGTGCAGATCCGCCAACTGCCTGCGGATGAACTGCTGGCGAAGTGTTTCGGTGCGGACTTCAGCGGCTTTGGGAACTCCCTCTGGTGTGCGCTGGGAGATCAAGTGGTCTTCGCTTCCACGCCGGGGGCGATGCGCTCCGCGATCGATGCGTGGACGGATCGTAATGCCATGGCCCTGGACCCACGTTCGGGCGATTTCTTTAACCGCTACGCGACCGATGCCAACTACAGCTGGTGGATGGACGCCGCGCATAACAAGATCACTGGCCAAGGTATGATAGCGGCCATGCGAAGGGCCACGGGTGTGTGCCTGCTGCAACTTTCGGCGCGCGCTGACGACGCCTTTACAGCAACAGTGTGCATACAGCACGCCCCGGAAACAACCGGCCCCGCTGCACCCGGGCAAGCCGGCGCACTGTGGACCACTGCGCTGGGAGCGCCCTTGGAAGGCCCGCCGATCCTGGTCCGCGACTACCTCAGCAAGACTGTCCAAGTGCTCGCGCAGGACAAGGACCACCGCATCAGTTTGGTGAGCTGCACCGGCAAAGTGCTTTGGCAACGCCAACTGGATGGTCCGTTGCTCGGTGGCGTGCAGCAGGTGGACCGTTTCCGCAACGGCAAGCTACAAATGGTCTTTGGCACCGCGGGAAAGATCTACATGGTGGACCGGCTGGGACGCGATGTGGAGGGCTTTCCGGTGGACTTGGGCGGCAGCGCTTCAGCACCGATAGCCGTATTGGATTATGACAACAACAAGGACTATCGGATCCTTGCACCCATGCAGGACGGACGCTTGCTGAATTTCGGACCCGATGGTAAAGCCGTGCAGGGATTTAAAGGGCCCGGACAGGGCGCGTCCGCCCTCGCAGGCGTGGAACATGCGCGCATTCAAGGCAAGGACTACATCATCGTGCCGCTGCGCGATGGAAGTGTGGTCGTTCTGGACCGGCGCGGTGAAGACCGTTTCAATTCCCCATTGGTGATGCACGGTGTGGCCGCCATCCGGGGCTCCCGTAAGGCAATGGACATCGGCAACTGGCGCTTGCTGTGGGAGGACAGTACAGGCGCTGTGATCAGCGGTGCATTTAACGGCACCACGGACACATTGGACCGGCCCAAGAGCGGAACGGCAACACTGCTGGACCTCAATGGGGACGGCCGCTTGAGCGTATTACGGACCACCGGTTCCACACTTGCTGCCGCCAACGGCGACAAAGCGTTTTTCAACGTCTCGTTCCCGGATGCCGCATCCGCGAAAGCCTTTCCAGTGCCTTTGCCGGACGGGAAGGAGGCGGTAGGTTTGGTGCTGCCGGAACAGGGCCAAGTGCGGCTTTACACTGCGGAAGGGGAGCTGTGGCCCGGTTTTCCGATGGCCGGATCCACGGAATTCAGCGTAGCGGACATCAATCTGGACGGGATTTTGGAATTGGTCACCGCCAATGCGGAAGGGGTCCTGACGGTTTATCCGCTCTCCGCTTCGCCTTGAGGCATTAGCATAAAGTCCTCCTTCGTCCATCATTCACATCGATCGCGTTACTTGCATCCGTTAAGCAATGGAGCTACGCAACAACTACACAACCCAATGGCATTTCCTTCAGACCTCGAGATCGCACAGCACGCAACCATGCAGCCCATCATCGCCATCGGCGAAAAGCTCGGCATCTCCGCCGAGCGGATGGAGAATTATGGACGCTACAAAGCCAAGCTCCCCTTGGATCTGATCGATGAGGCCAAGGTGAAGAATGCTAAGCTGATCCTGGTGACCGCCATCTCGCCCACGCCCGCTGGCGAAGGCAAGACGACCACCAGCATCGGCCTGTGCGAGGGCCTCAACAAGATCGGCAAGAAGGCCATGGTGGTGTTGCGCGAGCCAAGCGTAGGGCCCGTGTTCGGGATGAAGGGCGGTGCTGCCGGTGGTGGCTATGCACAGGTGCTGCCCATGGAGGACATCAACCTGCACTTCACCGGCGATTTCGCCGCGATCGAGAAGAGCAACAACCTCCTCGCCGCGCTGATCGATAACAACATCCAGAGCAAGACGCGCAGTCTCGGCATCGACCCGCGCACCATCGCATGGAAGCGCGTGATGGACATGAACGACCGCTCGCTGCGCGACATTGTGATCGGCCTGGGCGGCACCGGCAACGGTGTCCCACGTGAGGACGGCTTCAACATCACTGCCGCGAGCGAAGTGATGGCGATCCTCTGCTTGGCCACCGGCTACGACGACCTGAAGCAGCGGCTCGGCAACATCTTCGTGGGCAACTCCCGCTCAGCGGACCGCAAATACGTCTACGCTCGCGACCTCAATGCGCAAGGCGCTATGGCCGTGTTGCTGAAGGACGCCATCAAGCCGAACCTCGTGCAGACGATGGAGGGCAATCCCGCGATCCTGCACGGCGGACCTTTCGCCAACATCGCGCAAGGCGTGAACAGCATCCTGGGTACGAAGATGGGCCTGAGCTTGGCGGACTACGTGGTGACCGAGGCCGGCTTCGGTGCGGACCTCGGCGCAGAGAAATTCTACGACATCAAGTGCCGTGCTGCGGGCTTGGAGCCTCATGCCGCAGTGATCGTCGCCACCATCCGTGCCCTGCGCTACCAGGGTGGTGCGCCCATCAAGGAGGTGAACGATGCTTCGATGGAACGGGTGAAGAAGGGCATGGCCAATCTGGAGCGCCACATCGAGAACACCGCCAAGTTCGGCGTGAAGGCCGTGGTGGCCATCAACAACTTCCCGACGGATACAACGGAAGAGATCGAGTTGGTGCAGGAGCGCTGCAAGGCATTGGGTGTGGAAGCAGTGGTTGCCAAGGGCTTCGCCGAAGGTGGCAACGGCATGACCGCACTCGCCGAGGCCGTGGTGAAGGTGGTGGATAGGAAGGAGACGAAGTTCAAGCTTCTGTACGACCTGGAGCAGCCCATCGAGAAGAAGATCGAGATCATCGCAAAGGAGATCTATCGCGCCAAGAGCATCGCCTACAGCGGTGAGGCGAAGACAGCCTTGCGGCGCATCCATAACTTGGGGCTGGACAACCTGCCAGTGTGCATCGCCAAGACGCAATACAGCTTCAGCGACGATCCTACACGGTTGGGTGCTGTCAGCGATTTCGAGATCACGGTGAACGACATTGAGATCGCGGCAGGAGCAGGCTTCGTGGTGCCGATCCTCGGCAAGATGATGCGCATGCCCGGCCTACCGGAAATACCTTCCAGTGAAGGCATGGACATCGATGCCAACGGCGTGATCAGTGGGTTGAGCTGGTAGACGTGGTGGGGCGATAAGGGTTCACCACTCCGGCCTTCGCCGGGGCCGGCTCCGGCACGGAGAGCACAGAGAAGTGGTTCAAGTCTTTAGGAGGAGGTTTACGTCGGCGGTACTCGGGACTCAGTATCCTAGGCCCCGTGCCAGAAAATGCATTCACTAAGCACATCCGTTCGTCATCCGGCAATGGCTACCATTATTGCACGGCCAAGGGGGTTATGTCAACCCTTTTTTGGCATCTAAGGTTCTAGGAATAGGAGTGGAGATGGTTGAAAAGTAGAAGGGCACTCCTCGCTGATCACAATGCAAAAAATAGCGAAGCATCGCACGGTCCGGCATTTTCACGGGCTACCTTCAGGCCATCCAACCCCTAAACTACCGGCCATGAACATCACCTTCAATGAGCTTCGCGACATCAAGGACAGTCTTCCGGACGGAAGCATCCACCAGATCGCAAAAGAGTTGGACCTGAATGTGGAAACGGTGTGGAACTACTTCGGTGGATATACGCACCCAGAGGGCAAGCCAATGGGCGTGCATCTGGAGGGTGGGGCTGATGGCGGTGTTGTGGCACTGGACGATACGCGCATCCTGGACCTTGCCAAGCGTATGCTGAACGACCAGCGGGTCGCCGTTTAAGCGGGTACGGGTCAGCGTTCCACTACCTTGAACTCCACGCGCCTGTTGAGTGCGCGGTGTTCCTCACTGTCGTTCGGTACCAACGGCTTCGTTTCCCCATATCCTTTCCAAGCCGATCGTTCCGCTTCAACCTTCCTGTCTCGGAGAAAGGTGAACACCGCCTTTGCGCGGTCCTCGCTCAGCGTCATGTTGCTGGCATCGCTTCCCACGTCGTCCGTGTGCCCTTCCACCACGATGTGCATGCGTGGATAGTCGGTAAGCATATCGGCGAGTTCGTCCAGCTCGGTCTTGCTTTCTGGCGTTAGCGTGGCTTTTCCGAAATCGAATCCGATGTTATCCAAGCGGATGCTCTTGCCCACCGGTGGTGGTTCCACCTTCGCCAACGGCGTCTCCTTGGTGCTGGCATGGTCAGCAACCACGACTTTCGGCGGCGGTGGAAGACTTTCCTTCGGCCTCGGAGTGAGTTCCATACCCGGCGGGGCCAACCGGATATTCACATCGTCGATGAAGTAATAGGCCCCGCGCTCACCTTGGGGTTGCCGCTCATGTAATGTGGCGTCATCGCTATAGAAATTACCGATGATCAGGAAGCGCTCATCGCCCTGCGCATCAATGACGCCGCCCACCTTTTTCCACCGTGAAGCGGACAGAAGCTCTTCCTCATTCACCTGCGGGGTGATGTAGAGCGGCAGGTTGTCCCGTGTATGTACAGCTTGTGCCGTGAGTACCAAGCCAATGTTGTTGCTGGCCTCGTTGCTGAAATTGGCGCGCTGCACCCAACATTCCACCACGTAGCGTTTGCCGGGCTCCAGGGCTTTCGGCAGTTCGATCTGCAGGTACTCGTGCCAAAAGCTGGGCGTCGCACCCTTTCCCCAGGTCTTGATACCCGCCATGTTGTTGCCCCCGTGCGGCGAGGTCTTTCCGTTGGTCCGTTTGGCTGGATTGCTCCAGCACTTCGCATCGGCACGCGTGGAGAAGAGGTCCGGAGTGGTCTCGGTAGGTGAGTTCCAGCCAACCATCACCTCGGTATTGAATTTTTCGGCCTGTTGGGTCCAAGCGCAAGGCACCTTCAACACCTCTTCGAACCCGGGATTGGTCAGCAGGTTCGGCATGGTATCATTGTTCAACGTGCGCTGCAGGATGTTCTGTGCGGGCAGCGTCATTGGGACCAAGCACAACGCGAGCAAGGAAGCTTTATAAAACATGGCGCGAAGCTACCGGGCACGGCGAGCTTTGGGCAACGTGCGAAGCCTCCGGGATCAACGATCGGGATGTTGATCGTGCGCGAGCCAATTGGCCACGATCTCCGGCCCGACCGGTGTCAGCACACTTTCAGGGTGGAACTGCACACCACAGACCGGGAATTCCCGGTGGCGCACGGCCATGATGACACCATCAGAACCCCTTGCGATTACGCGTAATTGAGCCGGTAATGTTCCAGGCTTTGCCGCCCAGCTGTGGTACAGCCCAGCCGCGAACGGGGAAGCGACGCCTTTGAACAGATGGTCGGCAGGTGGTTCGATCTCGCAGGGCACGGCTATGCCGTGCCGCACCCGGTCCAGGTTGTAAAGCGTTCCGTCGCAGCATTCAACGATGGCCTGCATGCCGAGGCATACGCCAAGTATGGGATGGGAGGGCATCAATTCGCGCAGCAGTTCGGGCATTATGCCCGCATGGGCGGGAAGGCCCGGCCCGGGTGAAAGGACGATCCGATCATAAGCGCGGGCCGCTTCCACGGTGATGGCATCATTGCGGATCACCGTCACTTCTGCTCCTTCGCCCAGGAGCTGTGCCAAGTTCCAAGTGAAACTGTCATAATTATCAAGAAGCATCACACGCATGGGGCAAATGTGGTGTAGGATCGGCGGTCCGGGAAAAGACTTTCACCTAAGGGGAACTTTCACATGGGAAACCCGTACTAACGGGCGTTGACGGGTTCCGGTAAAATACCGATATTTGTACGTTATCAGAAATAAAACATGGCGCTTGCCCCATACACCGGACCATTCGGGACCGCTGAATTGCGACACCTGCTTCGGCGTACCTTATTCGGTTGCAGTGTTGACGACCTGAACCATTTTACCGGCATGCCATTGCAAGCCGTGGTAGCCGAACTACTGAACTTTACGAACAATACAACACCGCCGATCAAGGCGTACAGCAGTGCAGGGCCGGGCGGCGTTTATGATCCCGCTTTGATCGATGTTACTGTTCCTTTCGGGTCACCATGGCCCACCATCGTGCGTCAAATGGGCATCCCGCCCAACCCTATTCCGAAGCGCAATGAGAGCTTGCGCAATTGGTGGACGGGGAATTTGGTGAACCAAGAACGGAACCTCCGGGAAAAGCTCACGCTGTTCTGGTACAACCATATGCCGATCCAGGTGAACATCGTATTCACGCCGGAATTGAGCTATTCGTATTGTCAATTGCTGCGCGATAAGTGCAAAGGCAACGTCCGTGAACTGCTGAAGTCCCTTTCCACGGATGGGGCTATGTTGCTGTATTTGAACGGCGCGTACAATATGGCCGGTACCCCGGACGAGAACTATGGCCGCGAGCTGATGGAGCTTTTCACCTTGGGGGAAGGCAGCGGCTACACGCAGGAGGATGTGGCCACGGCCGCGCGGATCTTTACCGGATGGAGCGTTACCGAGCTTTCCGGTGGTCAGCCAGCGCTGCCGGCGGTGGTTTTTACCATTGGCAACCACGACCAGAACGACAAACAGTTCAGTAGCTTTTTCGACAATGCCGTTGTATCCGGACAGAGCACGGAAGTGGGGGCCTATGGCGAGATCGGTCAGTTCGTGGACCTTATTTTCTCAACTCCCGAGTCCTCTACGTTCATCTGCCGTAAGCTCTACCGCTGGTTCGTGGGGAACGGCCTTAGCCCGGAAGTGGAGGCCGACGTGATCGCGCCATTGGCACAATTGTTCCGCGACGAGACGGATTCACAGGACCAGATCGCCATCGTTTTGCAAGCACTGTTGACGAGCGAGCATTTCTTCAGTGCGGACGTGCGCGGCTGCATGGTGAAAAGCGCGGCGGACCTTACCATCGGCTGGATGCGCGAATTGCGGATGCCCACTCCAACCTCGGACCTTTTCGAGGCGCAGTACAATGTTTGGAACCGGGTGCGCGAGATCATGGACGGCGCAGCGCAAGCTATTGGTGAAGTGCCGAATGTGGCAGGATGGCCCGCTTACTATCAACAGCCGCAGTACGACCTGAGTTGGGTCGACAGTTCCACTACAGCGGCCCGGATCGAGATCAAGAAGCGTATCATGGTCTTCGGTTTCAGTACGCCCGAACAGCTCGTGCTGCCGGATAACAGGAACCTCCAGTTCAAGGTGGACTTTATTCAGGTGGTCAGCCAGTTCGATCAGCCTGCGGACCCGGATATGTTGGTTCAACAGGCGGCGGATCTGCTCTTCGGCGTTCCGGTTTCCGCTTCTGTTCTTCAGCAGTTGAAGGTGCAGTACCTCTTGCAAGGCCAGTTGAGCAACTACTATTGGAGCAACGACTATACTGTCTACGTGAATGATCCGGCTACCACGGATCCCACTGCGATGCTGGTACCCCAGAAGTTGAAGAACCTGTTTTTGGATATGATGGGCGCCGCCGAGTGCCAACTTTACTGATGACCATGGACCGCAGGAAATTCCTTCGCACATCGGCACTAGCTTCCGTTGGCGGCCTCACCATACGAGGTTGGGCCGACCCGGTCCTGAGCAACATGCTCAAGTCAGCGGACAACAGTGATCGCATCCTCGTGATCGTGCAGTTGTTCGGTGGTAACGATGGGCTGAACACGGTCATCCCCTTGGATCAGTACGGTCAACTCGCTTCCTTGCGTTCCAACATCCTGATCCCTGAGAACCAGACTTTGGACCTGCCCGGCACCAATGGTGCTACGGCGCTGCATCCGAGGTTGACGGGCTTACGCAACTTGTGGGATAACGGCAAGTTGGGCATCGTACAGAACGTGGGCTACCCGGATCCCAGCTTATCGCATTTCCGTTCAACGGACATTTGGGAGACCGGCTCCAGTGGCAACCAATTGCTGCACACGGGTTGGTTGGGCCGATACCTGAACGGCGTGTATCCGAATTACCCGGATGCTTATCCGAACGCTGATGTGCCTTATCCGATCGCTGTGCGTGTGAACGGTGCCATCGGCTTGGGACTGCAGCACCACGGTGTTTCCATGGGCGTATCCATCAACAATACCGAAGATGCGCTCAATTTGGCGGGCAACATTTACACGGACCCTGTCCAAGCCAACTGCAGTGGTGACAAATTAGCCTATGTCCGCAGCATACAGCGCCAGACCGATCTCTATGGGGATGTGATCCAAGCGGCTGCCGCTACGGCATGCGTCCACAGCACATTGTATCCGACCGGATCTGCGCCGGGTGCTGACCTGGCCAATGCATTGAAGATCGTTGCCAGCCTGATCTGCGGCGGTCTGGGGACGCGCATCTATTGGGTGAGCACCACCGGCTTCGACACACACTCTAATCAAGTGACGAACGGGAACGTGCTGAACGGAGCCCATGCGGACCTTTTACAGGGAGTGAGCGATTCCATCAATGCTTTCCAGGACGACCTGCAGCAACTGGGAGTTTCCGACCGCGTGCTGGGCATGACCTTCAGTGAATTCGGACGTCGTATCAGTAGCAATAATTCGCGTGGTACCGACCACGGCGCAGCGGCACCGTTATTCCTGTTCGGGGACCCTGTAGTGCCGGGGATGCTGGGCGGAAACCCCCAGATCGCACCCGGTACGGATAACCAGACGAACGTGCCCATGGGGTACGACTTCCGCAGTGTTTATTCATCCGTTCTGCAGCAATGGTTCTGTCTTTCCCAAGCGGAAGCGGAAACAGTGCTGCTGGGGGATCATGCCACGCTCCCGATCGTGACGCCGCAGGATTGCACGAGTGGTGTTGCTTCTGTCAGCGGTCTGTCGAGCAACTTGTTCCTGCAAGCGGCGCCTTCGCCGTTCACGGAACGCACAGTGATCACCTACAGCTGCGCCACTGCGGGTAACGTGAAACTACAGGTGATGAACGCCATGGGACAGATGGTGGCCCAACCGGTGAATGCCACGATGGCACCGGGGACCTACAAGCTGGATCTGGACATGGGGGCGATGCCTACGGGCATGTATTTCTGCCGCCTGCAGAACGGTGCTTTGCAGCAAGTGCAGAGCATGATGAAGGTCCGGTAGCCGTACTTCGGTCCCACTTGTCCGTTCAACTTTTTTCCAGGCCTTTACCGATCCAGCCCAAGTGCGTGTGCTGGAAGCTGTTGCTGAATTTCAGGCCATAGCCGAACATGCGGTCCATACTGGAGTGGCCATAGAGAATGATGCTCGCCATGATGAGCGGATGGCCGAGCAGGGGTGTGCCGAATTTCAAGCTGAGTTCCACGCTGGCCATTCCCAACCCTGCGACCACCAATGCGAGACCCTTGTGGTGGAAGATGTTGTAGGTGAACGCCCCTGTACGCGTACCGGCCAGATAGCCCAGCATACTGATGTCAGGACCCATTGCCAATAGCAAGTAAGCCCACCATGGCATGTCATTCAGGACGAGCACCACGATACAGATCAGTAACTGTGCCAGTTCCTCCAGTTTCAGCAGATACTTCGGTCACTGTTGTTTCCCGTCATGGCTACTTGACCGCACTACAAGCACTCTGCACCAGGGGGCCCTTCGGGAGACCGCTGATGGGGCTATTCATCTGACCGTCGCGGCACAGGCATTCCATCATCTGATTTTCTGATCGTCTGATGGACACTACCACTCGATCCCCACCGGGCAATGGTCACTGCCCATGATCTCGTTCAGGATGAAAGCAGCCTTCACCTTCTTCTCAAATCCCTTGCTCACCAGCACATAATCGATACGCCAGCCCACATTGGTCGCGCGTGAGTTGAAGCGTTGGTTCCACCAGCTGTACTTCACCACCTCCGGGTGGAAGTGGCGGAAGGTGTCCACGAAGCCCGCTTCCAGTAATGTGGATATGCCATCGATCTCGGCCTGCGTGTATCCCGCGGTCTTGTTGTAGTTCGGCTTCGGCCGTGCGATATCGATGGCCTGGTGTGCCACGTTCAGGTCACCGGTGAAGATCACAGGAATTTTTCCGGAAGCCAGTTCCACCAAGTAGGCACGCAACGCGTTGTCCCATTGCTGACGGTAATCCAGCCGCTTCAGACCCTGCCCACTGTTCGGGATGTAGGCGTTCACCACGATGTGGTCCTTGAACGTAGCAGTGATCACGCGTCCCTCGTTGTTGTGCTCATCGCCTCCAATGCCATGGTCCACGCGCATTGGCTTTTCCCGCGAAAGCACGGCCGTGCCGGAATAGCCTGCTTTTTCGGCGGAATAGGCAGCTATGTGGTAGCCTTGCACCTCGGCCAATGCTTCGGAAACTTGATCGGGCGTGGCCTTGGTTTCTTGGAAGCAGATGATGTCGGCGTCCATGGCCAATATGGAATCAGGCAGTCCCTTTTTCACGGAGGCCCGGATGCCGTTGACGTTAAAGGAGATCAGTTTCATGGATCGTTCGTTCAGGATGGTGCGAAAGTAAAAGGCCCCGATCGTCCCCGATATGCATCGGGGACGATCGGGGCCGAAGAACCTGCGTTGTCTTGTTGCTGCTTAAGCGCGGCGTACGTTGATCGCGTTCTGACCCTTTGGGGAGTCTTCTACGTCGTAGCTCACCTTATCACCCTCGCGGATGGGTTCCTTAAGGCCGGTCTTGTGTGCGAACACATCTTTACCGCCCTCGTCCGGGGTGATGAATCCGAAACCCTTGGTCTCGTTGAAGAACTTTACTGTGCCTGTAGCCATTGTACTGTTAATTGGAATACGAAGCTAAGTAATGCGCCGCTTTGTCGGGGTTTATTTTCCAATGTTGGGAAGTACGTCGTTTTACTCACTTCCGACCATCCATCCGGCATTGGTCCGGAATGGTGCTCCATTCACCCTCACACCTTCCCAGCCTTGATCTCCTCCACCACGTCAGGGTCCAAGAGCGTAGTGATGTCGCCGAGGTTGCTCATTTCGCCCTCGGCGATCTTGCGCAGGATGCGGCGCATGATCTTGCCTGAACGCGTCTTCGGCAGGCCGCTCACGAACTGGATCTTATCCGGCTTGGCGATGCGGCCGATGCTGGCTACGACGGATTCCACGATCTCGCCCGTGATACGGTCCACGGCGGCCTTGTCGTTCAGGTCCAGCGGCAAGGCGGTGATGACGTAGGCGTAGATGCCCTGGCCCTTGATGTCGTGCGGATAGCCCACCACGGCGCTTTCCACCACGAGCTCGCTGAGGTTGATGGCGCTCTCCACTTCCGCAGTGCCGAAGCGGTGGCCGCTCACGTTGATCACATCGTCCACGCGACCGATGATGCGGTAGCGGCCATCGGCGTCGCGTTTGGCGCCATCGCCGCTGAAGTAGTGGCCGGGGTAGCTGCTGAAGTAGGTCTGCTTGTAGCGTTCGTGATCGCCCCAAGTAGTGCGCAGGATACCGGGCCAAGGGAACTTCATGCAGAGCATCCCTTCCACCTCGTTCTCGGTGATCTCCTTGCCTTCCGCGGTCAACAGCACGGGCTGCACGCCGGGTAATGGGTACGCGGCGTGGCTCGGCTTCTCATCGGTTACGCCAGCGATGGACGAGATCATGATGCCGGCGGTCTCCGTCTGCCACCACGTATCCACGATGGGGCAGCGGTTCTTGCCCACGTGCAACTTGTACCATTGCCAGGCCTCCTCGTTGATGGGTTCGCCCACGCTGCCGATCACCTTCAGCGAATCCAGTGAATAGGCCAGCACGTGATCGAGACCCTGCGCCATGAGGCTGCGGATGGCGGTAGGCGCGGTATAGAAGATGTTCACGCCGTGTTTGTCGATCACTTGCCAGAAGCGGCCGGCGTCCGGGAAGGTGGGTACACCCTCGAACATCAGGGTGGTGGCGCCGGCGGACAGCGGACCGTAGACGATGTAGCTGTGCCCGGTGACCCAGCCGATGTCGGCGGTACACCAGTAGACGTCGCTTTCCTCGTATTGGAACACGTTGCGGAAGGTGTAATCGCAAAAGACCATGTAGCCGCCGCAGGTGTGCACTACGCCTTTCGGTTTGCCGGTGCTGCCGCTGGTGTAGAGGATGAACAGCGGGTCTTCGGCGTCCATTTCCTCGGCAGGACAATCCTTGCCCACCTCCTTCAGTTCGTCGTGCAGCCAAACGTCGCGGCCTTCTTTCATGTCCACGGCCCATCCTAGGCGGTCGGCCACGATCACGCGCTTCACGCTGGGGCAGTGCTCCAGTGCCTCGTCCACCACGCGTTTCACGGGGATCTGTTTGTGGCCGCGGTTGAGGCCGTCGGTGGTGAGGACCATGGAGCATTCGGCGTCGATCACGCGGTCCGCGATGGACTTCGCGCTGAAGCCGGCGAACACCACCGAATGGATGGCGCCGATGCGCGCACAGGCGAGCAGGGCGATGGTGAGCTCGGGCACCATCGGCATGTAGATGCAGATGCGGTCGCCCTTCTTCGCGCCGTTGCGCTTCAGCACGTTGGCGTACATGCACACACGCTCATGTAGTTCGCGGTAGGTGTAGCGCACGAAGCGCTCGTGCGGATCGTTCGGCTCCCAGATCAGCGCCAGCTTGTTGCCGCGTTTCGCCAAGTGCCGGTCCAGGCAGTTCTCGGTGATGTTGAGTTTTCCGCCTTTGAACCACTTCACTTCAGCCTTCGTGAAATCCCACTCCAGCACGGTGTCCCACTTCTTCCGCCAGGTGAAGGCCTCGGCCTGTGCTGCCCAGAAGCCTTCGGGGTCCTCGACGCTGAGGCGGTAGGCTTCGTCGTAATCGGCTTTGGTGCGGATGCGCGTGATGTCCATGGGGAATAGAAGGTATAGGAGGTGCAAAGTAGGAATGGAGAATAAGGTTGGCAAAAGCGCGTCCGTCCATTATGCTGCCTATGTGGGGTCTTCTAATTCACCGCATCAATGATCAATATTGGCTTGAACACCGGATAGTCGCATCCGCTCGCTAACGAACTTTGCACCCCGGCCGTGAACCGCCGCCACTTGCATTAGATGGACAGAACGAAGTACGCCTCTTCGCCCAATTTCGAGAACGGCAAATTCAAGAACATCCTGCCGACCAGCATGTCGATGTCCGCGAAGGACATGATGAAGACCATTGCGGGATTTATTTCGGGGGGCGAAGGGCTTGCTCCGAAGGAGAAGATCCACGTGCGGCATCCGGATCCCGCTGCCATCGCTTCACCGAATGGCGGCACGCGCTTGGTCTGGTTCGGTCACTCGGCGTTCTTGTTGCAGATCGACGGTAAGAACCTGTTGATCGATCCCATGTTCGGATCCACACCAGCGCCTTATCCATGGATGGGCAGGTCACGCTTCACCGATGGCCTGCCCGTCGCCATCGACGATCTGCCACAGATCGATGCCATCCTGCTTTCACACGATCACTATGATCACTTGGACCATGGATCCATCCTGGCGCTGAAGTCCAAGACCAAGAAGTTCTTCGTGCCCTTGGGCGTGGGCATGCATCTGCGGGCGTGGGGTGTTGAAGCATCGCGGATCCACGAGTTGGACTGGTGGCAGGAAGCCGGGCTTGAAAACTTACATCTCGCATTGACACCAGCGCGCCATTTCTCCGGCCGCGGGCTCACGGACCGCTTCTCCACGCTCTGGGGTGGCTGGGTGATCCAAGGGAAGAGGAACAACATCTACTTCAGTGCGGACAGCGGTTATGGACCTCATTTCGCGGAGATCGGCGCCAAGTACGGACCTTTCGATCTCGCCATGATCGAGTGTGGGCAGTACAACGAAAAGTGGGCGAAGATCCACATGATGCCGGAGGAATCAGCACAGGCTGCACTGGATGTGAGAGCGAAGGTGATGATGCCGATCCACTGGGCCAGTTTCGTGCTGGCCATGCATACGTGGACCGACCCCGTGGAGCGGGTGACGAAAAGAGCGGATGAGTTGGGCATGCCGATCATCACGCCGCGCATCGGGGATGTTGTCGCACTGGATGCGCTGGCCACTTTCCACGAGCGCTGGTGGCAACCTCAGGCCACCTGAACGGCTCACGGACGGGATCCCAATATTGCTTGGCCGAATTGCGAGCGTCCAGCTCCGCTGGCGTAGCGTGTTGTACTGGAATCGCCTACCTTTCCGCAACTGGCCGACCGACCTTTGGTACTCCCAAGGGCCGCTCCGGCCGAACCCACGAACCCCTCGCCCCATGATCCGGACTTTCCGCAATGCCTTCCCCTTTGTTCTATTGGCCCTGTCCGGGTCTGGCGCGCTGGCGCAGGATGCCGCAACCACCGTGGGTGATTGGTTGAAGCAGCACCGTGCCGAGCATGGGCTGACCGCACAGGATGCCACTGATTGGACTGTTACGGACCAAAGCAGGGACAAGGCAGGGAACACCATACTCTACATCCGGCAGGAGGCCAACGGTCTGCCAGTGGATGGTGCGGTCGCCAACTTCGTAATGAGGAACGGAGAGGTGTTGTTCTTCGGGAACCGGCTGCAGGCCGATGTTTCCAGTAGGGTGGGGACGCGTGTAGCCGGCATTTCAGTGGAAGACGCAGTGCGTGCCGCTGCCCGGGATCTGGGTCTCTCGCCAAGTGATGTGCGCGTAGAGCGCAGCATTTCAAGAACGGAAAAGGTCTTGGGCAAGTGTGGCATTTCCCGCGAAGCCATTCCAGCGATGTTGATCTACCAGCCCGTGGCCGGGCATACCATTCCCTTGGCGTGGGACCTCGTGATCCGCGAAACAAGTGGACAGCATTGGTGGCACGTCGCGGTGGATGCGCATACCGGCGCGATGCTGCGCAAGAACGACTGGATGGTGCAGTGCGCTGTGCCTTCAGGCCGTAAAGAAGTGGATCACGATGCTGCTGAAGACCTCATGGCTGCACCACCGGCACCTGCCGCTGCAATGCCTCCTCCGGACGGAGCGGGCTACCGCGTGTTCGCCTTCCCCTTGGAAAGCCCCGTTTACGGTGACCGGACCTTGGTCACGGATCCCGCGGATGCCGTTGCCTCGCCCAACGGTTGGCACGATACCAACGGTGTG
Organism: Flavobacteriales bacterium; assembly: GCA_016719225.1. GTDB lineage: Bacteria > Bacteroidota > Bacteroidia > Flavobacteriales_F > PHOS-HE28 > PHOS-HE28. The sequence goes on from JADKAN010000002.1 coordinate 656,110, forward strand.
CCGGGAGCGGAATACACCATCACCCGCGGCAATAACGTCTATGCCGGTGAGGACCTCAACAACGATGACATCATCGGCTATAGCCCCGATGGCGGAAGTGGCCTGAATTTCGATTTCGCATACACGCCCCCACAGGCACCGGCTGATTTCCTGGATGCGGCCATCACCAACCTGTTCTACACCTGCAACGTGCTGCACGATGTTTGGTACCGCTATGGGTTCGATGAAGCAAGCGGCAACTTCCAAGAGTTCAACGCCAACGGCGCCGGTTCTGGGAACGATGCGGTATATGCCCAAGCGCAGGATGGCGGCGGCACCAACAACGCCAACTTCGGCACACCGCCTGACGGTTCGCCGGGTGAAATGCAGATGTACATCTGGCGCACGAGCGATGCGGACACCTTCAAGGTGAACAGCCCTTCGCTGATCGCTGGGGAATATGGCATCGTGCCGGCCGGTTTCGGGCCGCTGCCTCCGGCCCAACCGCTCACTGCTGATGTGGTACTGGTGCAGGACGATACGGCTCCGGAAAGCGATGGCTGTGACGTGATCCTGAATGGCGCCGACCTGGTCGGAAAGATCGTCCTTGTGGATCGTGGCCAGTGCCTCTTCGTGGACAAAGTGGTCGCGCTGCAGGCCCAAGGCGCAGTAGCGGTGGTTGTGGTGAACAACACCGGTGGCCCGCCCATCTCCATGGGTGGTTCCGACCCTGGCACGATCACCATACCCGCAGTGATGATCTCCTCTGCTGACGGACAGGTGATGAAGGACGCGCTGCAGAACGGTGCAGTGAATGCCACGCTGCAAGGCGCGGGTTATGCCAGTTTGCGGGATTGTGATTTCGACAACGGCATCATCGCACATGAATACGGCCATGGCATTTCCAATAGGCTGACCGGAGGTCCCAGCAATGCGGATTGTCTTTATAACAACGAGCAGATGGGCGAGGGCTGGAGCGATTGGATGAGCATCGTGCTCACCATGCAGCCTACCGATGTGGCGGAAGGAAGCCGGACCGTGGGAACGTTTGTTACGGACGAAGGCCCGGACGGTGCGGGTATCCGGCCGGCCCCATACAGCACGGATCTTAGCGTGAACCCCTACACGTATGGCATCACCAACACGTCCAACTTCCAAGAGACGCATGCTCTCGGCTTTGTTTGGGCCACCATGCTTTGGGATGTCACCTGGGCTTTGATCGATGAAGTCGGCTACGATCCGGACGTTTATACGGGCGCCGGTGGGAACAACATCGCTATGCAATTGGTGACGGACGGCTTGAAGCTGCAGCCCTGCTCACCGGGCTTCGTGGATGGTCGGGATGCCATCCTGCTGGCGGACGAATTGGACTACAGTGGTGCTTATTCCTGCGTGATCTGGCATGCCTTCGCTCGCCGCGGGCTCGGGTACGGCGCCAGCCAAGGCTCATCGAATTCGGTGAACGACCAAGTGGAGGCGTTCGACGTGCCATCCTCCTGTAGTGGGGCTGGTGTGTCCGTAGTGAATGCCCACGACAATGGATTTCTTCTGGTTCCTTCCGGTCCTGACCAGGTGGACCTGCTGCTCGGTTCCGCACTGATGAACAATGCGTCGGTCAGGCTGATGGGCATGGACGGCAGGCTGCTGCGTACCGTGCAAATGCCGAAGGGTGCCGCATCGTTCACGTTGGACCTGAACGGTCTTGCACATGCCGCCTACGTTGTGGAACTGGCGCCGGAGAATGCCAGACCGATGCGTAGGAAGTTCGTGCATTGAAGGGCACCTTCCTGAATGAGCTGTGCTACCAGCTCAACTTCTTGCTGAGCAAAGTGCTGACCTGGTATGCATCCACCGATGCTCTTTATTCGATGACGTGGCAAGGCGCGGCCATTAAATCCATATCTCTGTGGGGAATTGGCCTGCCTGAAAGGGCATAACAGCTGATCCCATCCCGCATATGAAGGCACTTTTCCTCACAGCTTCTGTTCTTATTGGCGCATGCGCAGTGGCACAAGTAGCGTTCACCACCTCAGGCACTTTCCTGGTGCCGGCTGGTGTCACAAGTATCGATGTTGAATTGGTCGGCGCTGGTGGTAATGGTTATTCGAATGGTGGCGGTGGCGGTGCCGGTGGGGGTTATGCTGCAGGCACTTTCGCAGTGATCCCGGGTACGTCGCATGCTATCACCATCGGCGAAGGAGGGAGTGGTGTGGGCACGAGTATCAGTGGCCTTGGCATCTTGGCCGGAGCTGGTACGAACGGTAGCATAGTTGACAACCCGAATGTGGGTGGTGGAGGGAATGGTGGCTCGGGCACAGGTGGAACGGTCAACCGGACCGGAGGGTCCGGCGGTGGTGGCTTCTACACCTACTTCGGCGGTGGTGGTGGCGGAGCGGCAGGCCCCATTGGCAATGGCATCCCTGGCGGCAACACGATCACATGGACAGGCATCTGTCTTACTCCCGGAGGGGCTGCGGGGCCCAGTGGAGGGGCCCCCGGTGGTGCCGGCGGAAAAGGAGCGGGCTTCACGGATGTCAATTGTGTCGCCGCCAATCCCGCCGGTAGCGGGATCACGTATGGCGGGGGCGGTGGTGGCGGCAATGGAAATGGATCGGGCTCAGGCATGGGCGCTGGAGGTTATTGCTCCATAACGTGGGAGATCCCGACGGGCATTCACCATATTGCCTCGACCATGTCTTCCACGGTCGTGAACAACCCGTTCACGGATCGCATCATGGTGAGCCCGGTTTTTGGCGATGAACATTTTGTGCTGTGTGATGCGACAGGCCGGCAGCTGTGGAGCGGTGAACATATCGAGCGACAGGATCTTTCCGCTTTGCGCGCAGGCGCCTACTTTCTTCGGATGGAAAAAGGGAATTACATGCATTCTTTCAAAGTGATGAAGCAGTAATGCGTCGGATGACCAACAAGCAGAACGGCCCCGGGCAATGTGTCCGGGGCCGTTCTGCTTGAATACCCTGGCGCGCATATTCGATCGGTTGGCTTACCTTGGAAGATCTTGGAATGGATACGCGTATCCGTAACACTCAATAACCAAACATCAGACCCATGAAAAAACTGATATTCCTTTTTACGATCGCTTGCGCGGTGATCGTGAACAGCGCTTCAGCGCAAACGATACAAAGGCCTTGGCAGCCGAACGGCGATGTTTACGCGGTGGTGCATGACGATGTGAACCAAGTGATCTACCTGGGTGGCCAATTCGATACGCTTTTTTACGCGGGTGCAGGACCTGGCGCGGCACCTGTGGTGCGGCACAACCTTGCGGCCATCGATGCCAATACCGGTCGTCCTTTGGCTTTTGCTCCCAATATGAACGGCGCCGTGCGCGCCCTGTTCCTTTCCGAAGGAAGGATCTATGTCGGCGGTGATTTCACGAATATCTCCGGGGTTGTTCGGAACCGCGTTGCTTCGTTCAATACCAACTATTTCAACCTGACCGCCTTTGCGCCCAACGTGGACAATACCGTGCGGGCCATCCATGTGGAGCAGGGCCGGGTTTACCTGGGTGGTGACTTCCTGTATGTGAACGGCGGATCCAGGCCCTATTCAGCGCTGGTCCCTGCAGGCTATAGCGGGTTCGGTGGCTTTGCGGACTGGCCCATCACCACGAACGGTCCCGTGTACGCCATCGGGTATCGGAACACCACTGTTTACCTCGGTGGCCAGTTCAGTACGGTGAACGGAGCACCGAGGGCCAACCTCGCGTCCATTACAGGCATTGCGGATCCCGTGCTCAACGATTGGGCACCCGATCCGAACGGACCGATCAACGCGATCCTTCCGAACGACACGACCATTTTCGTTTGTGGTAATTTCATCGGTATCGCAGGGGCTTACCGCAAGTCGTTCGTTGGTATCAACACGTACACGGGAAAGACGCGCAGCATTTATGCGCTTAAGAACACCGCCGGCGTCCCGACCTTTTATTCCATGGCGAAGAGCGCGAATACCATCTACATCGGTGGGCCTACCACCGGGTATCTTTTCAGCAACGAAGGTGGCGCTCCGATCGGTTATCAGCACGGTGTGATCGCCTTGGATATTGCGACCGGTACACAGCGCGATTTCGACATACAGGGTAAGAACCGGACCGTATACGCCATAACCGTATCGGGCGACCTGCTCAGTCTGGGTCTCAAGAACTACTACACCGGAGCCCGGCCCGATACATTGACGGAACGTTACATGCATAACTACTATGCGTTCCGTATGCCGGAGATCTTCAATATGCCCGCAAGCCCCTTGGTAGCGGAGGCATCGGAATTGCGCAACAGCATCACCATTGAGCCGAATCCGGTGAATGGCGGAACCGTGCGCGTGCGCTCGGAAGGATTCACCTTACAGGATGGGAATGCCGAACTGATGATCTACACCCCTGATGGCAAGCTGTTATCCACTAGCCAAAGCGTGGTACGGGGCGGCTTGGTGGATACGCAAAGTGACATGGCCCGCGACCTTGCACCGGGTGTGTACATAGTGCGTGTGCTCGCTGGTGCCGAAGCGCATGTAGGGCGCATTGTTGTGCGTTGAACAGGAACCTGAATTCGCTGCAAAGCCCCGGACGAAGCGTTCGGGGCTTTGTTTTTTGAGGGACCATCGAGAGTTGAGGTTGGTCATGGGGTGCAATTTGCAGGCCGCAAAATCGGACGCCCAGTGGGGTGGTGGCCATGATGCCGGAGAGGTGCTTCTCAAGCTTCCCTGGCACAGGAGAATACATACATTTGAACATAACCTCCCATTCACCATGCGCATTTATCCTCGTTTATTGATCGTCGCTTCGTTGCTGTGTACTGCGGCACTGCACGCACAGGTACTTCAAGAAAACTGGTGGAAGCCTAACGGTGCGGTGCGTGCCATGGCCGTGGATACGGTGCATAATGTACTGTACGTCGGTGGTCACTTCGATGCGGTAAGTCCAATCGTGGAAGATGCGAAGGGCGTGGCACTTCTCCGCGGTTCGAATGGAGCAATTTTGCCCAATGCCGATCTACCCAACGGTCCGGTGGCCCAAGTGATCTCGGACGGTCATAAAGGTTGGTACCTCTTAGGGTCCTTCACCAAAGTGGGCAGCGAAACGCGCAACGGTTTGGCGCGGGTCGATTCGGCGGGTGATCTGCTGCCATTCTTTAGGAACATGACATTCGGTATACCATACTTCTCGCCTTCCTACGGCTATATAACTTTGTATGACATAGCCTTGAAGAACAATACGCTTTACGTCGGCGGTCTTTTCGACCGTGTCGGCATGGACCTGAAGAATGGTGGCGTGGTCGGTCGGAGTTCGGGCCTGGTCTCTCCGGCATCCGCCGAGCCCAATAACAGGGTGCTGACCTCCATTCCGGACGGCAACGGTGGATGGTTCATTGGCGGCGAATTCACGGCGGTGGGTGGCGAGCAGCGGAAGGGATTGGCGCGCTTGAACGCAGATGGAAGCCTGAATAGTTGGAACCCCGGAACCAATGGCAGTGTGATCAGTATGGTCTTGCGCGGTAACAGCTTGTATGTCATGGGTAACTTCAGCGAACTCGGTGGAGCGGTCCGTCAGCGATTGGGGTCGGTAAACATTACTACCGCTCTGGTCACGGAATGGAACCCGGGAATGGATGGGTCCAGCGGTGTGATGTGCGCAAGCGGGACCACGCTCTATTTAGCGGGATCCTTTCAAACGATCGGAGGCCAGGCACGCGGAGGATTTGCTTCCTTCGATCTGGCCACGGGAACGTTGACCCCCTGGTCGCCAATTCCGCTCACTTCCGGTGAAGTCAAGGATATGATCGCATACCAGGGATCAGTGTACCTCGGGGGGTCGTTTCGTTTTTCTGATAATATCCATTCAAAATTAGTGGCCATTGACGGATCCTCCGGTGTGCTTGAACCATGGGACCCGAACCCCAATTTTAATGTAGCGGATCTGGACATCTCCGGATCGACCCTCTTTATAGGCGGAAGTTTCACGAACGCGGGTGGCTTGGCTCAACCGTATTTGACATCCTTCGATCTGAATACGGGATCGGTGATCCCCTGGCCGGCCGCGAATTATGCCAATGGTGCGGTGGAACAGCTTCTTGTGAAAGGGTCGGTGGTTTATGCAGCTGGGGAATTCACGCAGGTGGGCGGCGTTGAACGCTTAGGCTTGGCCGCTGTAAATGCTTCCGATGGATCAGCCACGACATGGGCTCTTTTAAAACCAATAGGAACGGTGAAAACGCTTTCAGCGGATGGCACGTCGCTCTACATGGGCGGAGGCTTCAAGTATTTGGGTGGGGTGCAAAGGCTTAATACCGCTGCGCTGGACGCTGTTACAGGTGAGGTGCAAGATTGGAACGTGTCGGTCGATGATTATGTGACCGAAGTGGAAGTGAGCGGGGATGTGGTGTATTTAGGAGGCTCCTTCAAATGGGTGAACGGTCTATTTCGAAGAAAGCTTTGTGCGATCGATGCCGCATCGGGGGCGTTGTTGCCATTCAACGCGCATTTAATTAGTAGCAATTTCTCTCCGAGCATCCGAGCCCTTCTTGTGCGCAATGGCCGAGTCTACGTTGCAGGCGGTTTTAGCGAGGCTGATGGAGTGCCGGTCGGCGGGTTCGCAGCCTTCCAAGAGGATGGAACCCTGCTACCGGAGTTCACGCTCGGTCAAAATGCAAGTGTCTACACCTTGTGCAGCGTTGGAAGCACTTTGTACATCGGTGGCGACTTCATTTCGGTGCGGTCGGGTATTTCCCGGGGCAGGGGTGCCGCGATCGACCTGACCACCGGTGCGCTAAAGGATTGGGATCCCCGTGCGAACAATTCGATCAAGGCTTTGGCGTCAAAAGGGGGGCGGATCTTCGCAGCCGGGACCTTTACCAATTGCGGAGGTGCCGAACGCTTGCGCTTGGCCGCTTTGGATAAAGTGGCCGGTGACGCGCTGAACTGGACGGCGGATCTCAATGGCGATGCAGCTAGTTTGGCTTTCAGTGGACCACGCCTCTATGTAACTGGAGCGTTCACCAGCCTTGGCGCGGTGATGCGGAAAAATCTTGCCGCCTTCGATATGTCCACCGGAGCGCCCACCGACTGGCGCCCAGATCCCGATGGTGATGTTTATTCGCTGTTGGCCAATGGAAATAAAGTGGTGGTCGGCGGCACTTTTGCCACTATCGCAGGGCAACCCCGTAGCAATCTTGCCGCGATAGATCGCTCAACGGGCCAAGCCAACCCATGGTCGCCTGTGGTGAATAACAATGTGGCCAGCATGGTCACCAAGGGCGGCACGTTGTATGTGGGCGGAGCGTTCACCGACATCAATGGGCTGCAACGGCTGCGCACCGCCGCTTTCTCAACGGCTACCGGGGCGTTGCTGCCATGGCATGTCCCGCTGGATAGTGCTGAAGCAATCAAATCACGGTTGAACGCTTTGGCCGTGAACGACAATACGATATACATGGCCGGATATTTTAAAAAGGCGGCAGGTGAACTGCGCTCCAGCATTGCTGCTGCCGATGCAAGCACAGGGATCTTGTCCTCTTGGACACCTGAGTTGACCCGTAGCGATAATCATTCCTTTGGTTTAGATGCTTTGCTGGTCGATGATGATGCTTTGTTCATTAGCGGAGCTTTCACGAAAGTGGGCACTGCCGATCGGAATTATGTGGCCGCCTTGGACCTGGTAACGGGCCAGGCCACCGATTGGAATGCGGATCCTACGCCTTACGCTACGGCACGTTCATTCGCGAAATGGAATTCCAACTTGTTCGCGGGAGGGTTCGAGTACGTTGGGGACGATTCGAATTACTATGGTAAACCGGTCTCGGCCTGGAACAGCTCTACTGGAGAGCGGACCTTCGATCAATTCGAAGGTGTGTTTAGCAGTTCGGGCAATTGTTTGGCGGTGGCAGGAGACCTCTTGTTCGTAGGGCAAGGGAGTTTCTCTCAAAGCGATTTTGGTGATCTTCAGGTGTATTCCTTACAGGAGTCCGGACAAAGATCCACGGCCATGGCGACAGTACCTGAACGTGGTGCGGAAGTGCTTCTCCTGCCAAACCCCACTGCGGGCGCAAACGTGCGGTTAGTGTGGGCCGGTGCGGACCCGGAGGCACGGAATGCATTGGTATCCGTGTTCTCCACGGATGGCCGGATGCTCATGGAGTATCCAGTGCCGGTGAGCGAGGGACGGGTGGAAGCAGGGCTCGATCTTCCAAAGGGAACCGCACCCGGCCTGTATTTGGTGCGGGTGGTTGCAGGCGAACGGTCCGGCACTGCGCGCTTGGCGCTGGAGCGCGAGGAGTGAGTTTGGAAAGCCCGGATCGTCTTACTCCCGCAGCAGGGAAGGCGATGTCTACTGGTTCTACGCGATGGGTCCACCATTCACACCTCTTGACGATCTTAAAAGAGAAAGGACCTGCGATCGATCATGGCTCGATTACCCGTTATGCAGATGGTATAAGTTACTACGGCAGCTGCACGGGAAAAACGCTGCTTCTCCCGGTGGGCGATCGCTTACTCTTTCACCCAACGCACCGGCGTCAATCCCTCATCCACTTTCACCAAGTAGATACCCGAAGGCAAGTGCGCCGCGTCGATCATTGTCAGCGGATCTTGGATCTGTTGCTGTTGCACCACGCGGCCCGTGGCATCGAACAGTGTGACGATGTGCGGGCCGGCAGGAAGTGAAAGGGTGAAGTGGTCGGTGCCCGGGTTCGGATGGATCATCCGGTCGGATGCAAAGGCGAACTCACCGACGCCCACCAGCACCTCGCACTCCCCGGAGACGAGTTGATAGGAGGTCTCATTATCGCTGTAACAGCGCAGGCCCATTGGCCCATCGATCAACCAATTCGGACAGTACATGTAAATATCCCAATTGGAGCCGACACGTTCCATGACGGTAATGCCGTCCATGGTGTGAAGCCAACGCAGCGGCACACCGTCGACCACGGTCGTGCCGGTATCCGCGACCGTAATGGGTGCGCAGGTGGTGTCGTTGACATGCGCCGGGAACCAATGCTCCCCCGGATCGGCACCGAACCAGTAAAGCGTATCCCAAGCAGCTCCTGATAACAAGAAGATAACTTCACTGTCCGATCGCGTGATCAGCGCAACGGGCGTATAGCTGGTATAAGGCTCGGTGTAAGTCTGCCCCAGTGGAGGTTGAGGATACTGGATCGCGGAGTATCTATCAATGACCTGGGCATTGAAGTCGCCGATGAGCGTATCGTGCGTGTAGGTGAGCCGTTGGAATCCTGCGAGGGCCATGCCCGCATTATAGGTCCATGTAGCACCCGGCGCGCACCAGCTTTGGGCTTGGCCAGGAAGCGTGAACAGCGCCACAAGGACGAAGAGTAATTGTCGCACCATGCGATGAAGGTATATCCATGAAGACGGTCGCGCCAGAGGGAACGCTGCCTGCTCGGTCCCAGGACTTACATGTTCCCTCTTCGCCGGACCGATCGGTTATCACATCCAGCGGTGCAGGTGCTCCATGAAGTCGTTCCGGAGCAAGGTATCCAGCGCTTCGGCTTCCGGTCCCAAAGCGTGCCCAAGCAGGATGCGGAGCAGGTGGGGCGAGCAAGGGTCCCATTGGGAGATCATCGCGATACCGGCGCGCGAGGTCACTTGAAATGCCCGGCTTGAGACCTGCATCCCCTCCAATATCTTCGCGCCATGTCCCATACCGTTATCCCGCCTTACGTCCCCACCCACAAGATCCGCATCGTCACCGCCGCTTCACTGTTCGACGGCCACGATGTCTCCATCAACATCATGCGCCGCATTCTGCAAAGCACTGGCGCCGAGGTGATCCACCTGGGCCACGACCGCAGCGTGGAGGACGTGGTGAACACGGCGATCCAAGAGGACGCGCACGCCATCGCGATGACGAGCTACCAAGGTGGGCACGTGGAGTACTTCAAGTACATGCACGACCTGCTGAAGGAAAAGGGAGCGGGACGTATCAAGATCTTCGGCGGGGGAGGAGGGACCATCCTGCCGAGCGAGATCAAGGAGCTGGAGGAATATGGCATCACGCGTCTCTATCATCCGGACGACGGCCGCGCGATGGGCCTGCAAGGCATGATCAACGATATGCTGAAGCAGTGCGATTTCGACATCAGCGACGATGTGAAAGCCGAGGTAAAGGACCTGTCGCCGCAGAACTGGCCCTCCATCGCGCGTTTGATCAGCACGGCGGAAAACCATCCGGAGGTTTTTAAGAAAGTCGAGGACGCCGTCCATGCAAAAGCCAAGGCCAGCACGGCGCCGGTCCTTGGTATCACGGGCACGGGCGGATCCGGAAAGAGCAGCATGGTGGATGAATTGATCCGTCGCTTTTTGATCGATCAACCCACGAAGACCATCGGCGTGATCAGCGTGGACCCGAGCAAGCGCAAGACCGGTGGCGCGCTGCTGGGCGACCGCATCCGCATGAACAGCATCCGCGGCGAACGCGTGTACATGCGCTCGCTCGCCACGCGCCAAAGCAACCTCGCGCTGAGCAAGTACGTGCAGGAAGCGGTGAGCATCCTCAAGGCGGCGGGCTTCGACCTGATCGTCCTCGAGACCAGCGGCATCGGACAGAGCGACACCGAGATCCTCGACCACAGCGACGTCTCCCTCTACATCATGACGCCCGAGTTCGGCGCCGCTACCCAGCTGGAAAAGATCGACATGCTCGACTTCGCCGACGTGGTGGCCATCAACAAGTTCGACAAGCGCGGCGCCCTGGATGCGGTGCGCGACGTGAAGAAGCAGTACAAGCGCAACCACCTCCTCTTCGAAGCCAAGGACGAGGACCTGCCCGTGGTGGGCACCATCGCCAGCCAGTTCAACGATCCCGGTACCAACACGCTCTATGAGCGCCTGATGCGCAAGATCAAGGAGAAGACCGGCGTCGATTTCCACAGCACCTTCCACGGCCACGACGAGATGAGCGAGAAGGTCTGGATCATTCCGCCCGCGAAGAGCAGGTACTTGAGTGAGATCAGTGAGAGCAACAGGAGGTACGATTCGAAAGTGGACGCACAAGCGAACATCGCTGACCAGCTTTATGGTTTGTACAGTGCGGTGCTGACGTTCGGTGGACCGGATCTGCTTGAAGAAGCTGCAAGCCTTAAGCCACAAGCTGCAAGCTCGACCGTGGATAAGCTTGAGGCTAGCAGCTTGGAGCTTGAAGCTTTGACCAAGAAATTCCACGACATAAAAAAGGACCTCGACCCCCACCTCTGGAGCATGATCAGCGGGTGGAAAGCCGAGGAAGCGCGCTACAGCGGTGAGTTCTACACCTACACCGTGCGCGGCAAGGAGATCAAAGTGCCGAACCATTCGGAGAGCCTCGCGCATTTGAAGATTCCGAAAGTGGCGCTGCCGAAGTTCCGCAGCTGGGGCGACAAGGTGCGCTGGGCCATGCAGGAGAACACGCCCGGCTTCTACCCCTACACGGCCGGCATCTATCCCTTCAAGCGCACCGGCGAAGATCCCGCGCGGATGTTCGCCGGCGAGGGCGGACCGGAGCGCACCAACAAGCGCTTCCACTACGTGAGCCAGGGCCTGCCCGCGAAGCGTCTCAGCACCGCCTTCGATAGTGTAACGCTCTACGGCCACGACCCCGGAAGGCGTCCCGACATCTACGGCAAAGTGGGCAACAGCGGCGTGAGCATCTGCTGCCTCGACGATGCCAAGAAGCTCTACAGCGGCTTCGACCTCACCGCACCCACCACCAGCGTCAGCATGACCATCAACGGCCCTGCGCCCATGCTGCTCGGCTTCTTCATGAATGCCGCCATCGATCAGAACTGCGAGAAGTATATCCGGGAGCACAAGCTGGAGAAGGAGGTGGAGAAGAAGATCGCGGAGCGGTGGGGAGCTGTAAGCTCTAAGCCACAAGCCACAAGCTTGAAGCTTGGAGCTAGCGGCTTGAGGCCGCATTACCACGGTGAGATCCCCGAAGGCAACAACGGCCTAGGCCTACTCCTCCTCGGCATCACCGGCGATCAAGTCCTCCCCGCCGACGTCTACGAAAAGATAAAAACCGACACTCTCGCGCAGGTCCGCGGTACCGTGCAGGCCGACATCCTCAAGGAGGACCAGGCGCAGAACACCTGCATCTTCAGCACGGAGTTCGCGCTGCGGCTCATGGGCGACGTGCAGCAGTACTTCATCGATGAGAAGGTGCGCAACTTCTACAGCGTCAGCATCAGCGGCTACCACATCGCGGAGGCCGGCGCGAACCCCATCAGCCAGCTCGCCTTCACGCTCAGCAATGGCTTCACGTACGTGGAGTACTACCTCAGCCGGGGCATGGACATCAACGCCTTCGCGCCCAACCTCAGCTTCTTCTTCAGCAACGGCATGGACCCCGAATACGCCGTGATGGGCCGCGTGGCGCGCCGCCTCTGGGCCAAGGCGATGAAGCACCGCTACGGCGCCGACGAGCGCAGCCAGATGCTGAAGTACCACATCCAGACCAGCGGCCGCAGCCTCCACGCGCAGGAGATCGACTTCAACGACATCCGCACCACGCTGCAGGCGCTCTACGCCATCTACGACAACTGCAACAGCCTGCACACCAACGCCTACGACGAGGCCATCACCACGCCCACCGAGGAAAGCGTGCGCCGCGCCATGGCCATCCAGCTCATCATCAACAAGGAGCTCGGCCTGGCCAAGAACGAGAACCCGCTGCAAGGCTCCTTCATCATCGAAGAGCTGACGGACCTGGTGGAGGACGCGGTGCTGAAGGAGTTCGACCGCATCACCGAACGCGGTGGTGTGCTCGGCGCCATGGAGACGATGTACCAGCGCAGCCGCATCCAAGAGGAAAGCCTCTACTATGAAACGCTGAAGCATAACGGCGAATACCCCGTCATCGGCGTGAACACCTTCCTCAGCAGCAAGGGCTCACCCACGGTATTGCCGAAGGAGGTGATCCGCGCGACCGAGGAAGAGAAGCAAGCGCAGATCAAGACGGCGGAGAATTTGCAGAAGGCTTACGCCACGGAAAGCGCTGCGGCGTTGAAGGAACTGCAACATGCGGCGATCAAGAATGAGAATATGTTCGCTGTCTTGATGGAGGCTACCAAGTATTGCAGCCTTGGCCAATTGACCGCCGCAATGTTTGAAGTGGGTGGACAGTACCGCCGGAACATGTAGCCGACCATGTCGCTACTTGAAAGGCTTGTGGGGCAAACCGTGCTGACAGTGTCGGACGATATAGCTACTTACATCCCATTGGACAGTCCTTTACCTTTTCCGGAGAGTGGTCAAGCTGTGATCGTGCGGGTGATTGCATTCGTAGACTATCAACTGAGCATAACCAACCCAGTGCGCGTTATTCGAAGTGATGGTTCTCCAGAACTGAGCTCCTTGGTAGGAATGATGGCAAGCCGGGTTGAAGAGAACGAGCGCAAGGCGCTGATCGGATTCAATGGCGACCTAGAGTTGGAGATCGATCTACGCGATGAGAGCTTCATCGGACCTGAGGCCATGGTATTGCATGGACCGAACGATCACATCGTAGTGTGGAACTGATGGAAGCCACGAAGTATTGGTCGCTGAGGCAGCTGACAGCAGCGATGTTCGAGGTGGGGGGTAGTATCGGAGGAATATGTAGAGTGCGATGAAAGGCCCGCTGATGACATTGATCTACTTCACGTTGATCGTGCTGGGCGTGGCCGCAATTTGGTTCTGGTTGATGTATAGCGCAGGCGTACACGGCACCTTCCGCTTTCGATGGGATGAGTGGGAGAACTGGCTGCTGATCGCGGTGATCCTGCTCTGCTTCGGACTACCGATCAGGAACCTCTTGGTCGTGGCGCGTAGTAAGAGGCAAGGTTAAGGTTTGGGCGTTCCGGCTCGAAGACTCGCCGTCGGGCTTTTCCCTCCAAGTCCTCAGCCGGATTACCGGCTTCCGGGCTTTCCGGTCCAATCCCTAACGCGAAATGCGGATCAGCCTTTGCTCCACTTCATGTTGTGGGCCCACTTGGTGTGCTTCGCAATCTCGTACACCCGTGTTCTTGTTCCTTCGTCATGGCCAAGGCGATCAATCAAATATGATGACGCCCATATGTAATCCGGTTTGTCGCCTTCTGCTAGAAGAGCTTCAAGGACCGGACGTTGCTCGTCGTTTATCTCGAGGTCAAAAATGTCGAACTGGAACATTCCCTTGCCTCCTGTATCCAATTCGATGATTGGGGTTCGGATGGTGCCTCGGAAGTGATAGTCGATGTATCGGAATGCCTTGGTGTGGTTCAGTATTCCCGTAGTCAGAAGTTCTTCGCAGAATTCTCTCCACGGGGATGTTTCTCGGTCCTGCTTCGAATCGAACCAATCCAAAAACTCCAAAACATGCTTGCCGGGAACATGTACTCTTAGGTCACCCTTGGCGATGCCGAGTTCTGTGTTGATGTGGCGGTCTGGCCGAATATCAAGCTCACGAAAGATCTTCTCAGAGCCAGGTAGCGTCTTGTAAACACCGCCGACTGGCTGAAAAAGTTCTCGCCTCGTATTCTTCACGAGCAAGTACTTGTCATCCACCTTGATTCTGTAGAGATAGGCGATTGACAGGCGTATTTCTTCATTGCGAAGAAGAACGGTCGTTTGAAAGTAGAACCAAAGCCGATGAACGTTCTGTAAGAAGCTCAACAGGCCTAGAAGAACGATGCCGCCGATTAGTTCAATACTAATCCCTATCGCGGTGTTCCACTTGTCCACATTGACTACCGGCGGGTAGCACAGGCGCCAGAAGATGAACAGACCGAAGATGATCAGAACCGTGAGCCGTGCTTGTTTTGGCGTCATTGTATAGCAGGGCTTGGCCGGGTAAGTTCAGCAGCAAGTTTCAAGGCCGCGAAAGACAGAGGGTGGTCCGGGTAGCATGATGCCACAGCCTCAGGTATGAGCCGCAGTCTGATGTCCGAGAACGAGTGTCCAAGACCGTCGTTCTGGTCTGGACCAGTAAGTTCTGCTAGTTCGTGAAGTTCCTTCTTGGTCAACTTCAATCCCGTGAGCCCCTTCTGAAACAACTCGACGCGTTCTTCTTCTGAGGGACGCTCAAACTGGAGCACCACAGCCGCGCGCCGAACAATCGCTTCATCCAGGAGGTGCATCCGGTTGGTGGACATGAAGACCACCGCTCGACCTCTGAGTTCCCGGAGTTCGTCCAGCTTTTGGATGAGTGTGTTCACCGCTGCCTTCTCTTCTTGGTGCATCTGGAGGGTTGAACGCGATGTGGCAATGGCGTCAGCCTCATCAATGAGCAGAAAGGCCAAACGCTTCTTACCGGCTTCGACCTTTACCTTCTCAAAGGCATCATTCACCAAGTTGCCCATCTGTCCATGAAGCCCTTCACCGCGAACGCGTGTGCTCAGTCGCAGGAAGAAACCTTCTTTGCCTAGCTCACGAGCGATCGCATCGGATAACACCTCCGCTGATATCGTCTTGCCGGTACCCGCATCACCCGCGAGGATCACCAAAGGGTGACGATCGGCCATGTGCCCGACAATCGGCAGTTCAACATGATGGTGCTTCAAGCTCCAAGCCTTAAGGCCGTCGGGATCAAGAAGCATTTTAAGGTTTGCATGAACCCGAACGAATCGAGGCTCGAAACCAACAAGAGCCTCGCGGCGAGCAGCGATCGCGGAATTGGGCAACTCCAGAATGTTGTCGAAGACGTTCGTGGCCATTAGCTATAGTTCTCCTTTTGCAGTTCGTATCCCGTGCTCGCGTACAATTGCCCGCTTGCCTTCTTGAGGTGGGCGTAGGTTGTATCAATGCCCGAAGGCCCCCAACCAATTTTGAAGCCCTTGCCTCTTCGAAATTCAACTTTGGCGGCGTCGCTCAGGTTCCTCCATGACGACGAATAGCTGAGGACCACCGATAGTGAAGTGCCCGCCAAGTCCTGCCAATCGTTACCGCCAGCCCGATCGCCGGACATGGCTGAGCCATCTGCGTTGACCCGGAACTTTGTGGCCTTGACCACGGCTCCGTCGGCAGCACTTAGGACAATGTCAACGGTGGATAGGTGCTTCTCCTCTGCGAGTGCCAGTATATCATGGAAAATATCATCTACGTATGGCATGCTCCACTTGTTGGTTCGCCTCGCGATTATCCGGAGGTCGGCCTCGAAGGATTCGAACGTCTTGCGGATGTCCAATACAGTGTAGGTCTGGGTGGCTGTCGTTGTCTGGGTCATGATTCGGTGATATTGAAGGATGGGCCGAACACACGCTTCCATTCGTCGACGGTTTCGCCCTCGTAGTTCTTGGCCTGTGCGATGTTCAGTGATTCGAAAGCATCATCCGCTTGCTTGCGGATCTCTGCCCATGCATCGGCGTCCACCTTCTTGGCCGCGTTGTTCTCATTGTTCGTCGGGTCCGCAATGAAAACAGCGCTCGTATAGGCAGGAACGGTATTGATAGCACCAGCGAACTTGATCACTGGGAAGGACTGAGCACTGACCGCTTGGAAGAACCGGATGATGCCCTCTTCGATACTTCCCGCTAACCCATGCGTCGTATCCAGGTAGGCGACGATTAGCTCTATGGCGAACGAGGAAAGTCCGCCGTTGTCGTCATCTGGCTTTAACTCCTTGTAATTCCGCCACCACTTGAGCGCCCGCACAATGGACGTGTAGTTGGGGTTTTTCTCCTTTGCGGTCGAAGCGAAGTCCAACTGCTTGGTCACACTTGTGATGTACTTCTTGTCGCTTCCCCCTCTTGCTGGTTGCCACACGTAGTCTTTAGGGCTCGCTAGCGCTACGACTGGTACTATGTCCAGTTCGAGGCCTGTTCCCGTGAACGTGATCTTGATGGACTTCGTGTTGCCTTCGGCGTCAACGTCTTTGCTGATGTCCTTGCTGGGGTATATCTCTTCTAGATATCCGACCAAGAAGTCGTGGAGCTTTTTCATGTCGCTGGCGGTCGCTTCGTCTCCGTCAACGTATAGGACAAGGTCAATATCAATGGGATGGTCGCCGGTAGCTCGAAGAATGGTGCGCTTCTTCCAAGACCCAGCAAGAAGATACTTGCTAACGCGAAGGCCTGTGTGCTTGTCTTCGTTGATCTTGGCCTCCAACCGCTCCTTGATGAACTCGATCTGCTTCCTGTACTTGGGCATCGCATCCTTCTGAAGCTTGATGCGGTTGATGAAATTTCCGAGCTGGGTATTGTTCAATTTCATGATTGTTCGATGAATTAGTAGGTGCGCCGCCGCTTTCTGTTTGTTGGTCGACTCCGTTTTCTTGGAACAGTTCGTCGTGATAATGCAGCACCAATTCCTGCCAGAGCCAGAAATGCTAATCCCACTGCCCCCCAATTCGTGCCTTCAGAAGTCACCGACGGTTGTTGTTGTGCTACAACACGAGCTTGCCACTCAGCTTCAGCTCGCTTAGCAGTCTCGATTTGTTGTCGTCGCCAGTAGCGCTCTTTATCAATGGCAGCACGTTGCGTCGGATCGACGAGACAATCATAAGCCGCTTGAATTTTCTTGAACTTCTCTTCCGCCAACTTGCTCCCCCCATTTGCATCTGGGTGAAACTTCTTGGCCAAGTTGCGGTGAGCCTTCTTGATCTCTTCTATGGTCGCGTCGTGCGGTACTTCAAGGGTAGAATATGGATCCATGCGCTCATTGGTTATTGGTTAGCCGCAGGGATCCGAAGGGTCGATGCGTATGGGTAGGGCGGATCAACGGCCGTGCCATGAAATCGAGACTGACAAAACGGTGGTTGGAGCAATTGCACATGCGCCGATCGACACGGTGAGCCTGCCAGAAAGGCGATCGATGGTCAGCGGTCTTTACCATTTGGATGTATACCGTGGGTCGTTCTTCGCGATGTAGGTGCTTAATCCACGCGAGGCGAGTGCATGGCGTTGCATGGCCTGCACATGTCGCGGACCGCAGCTACCATGCGTGTACTTATAGCGGCCACCTGGGAAAGCGACGATGATGAAGTCATCGCCTAGCTCAAAGCCTGTAGCGCCTGATACCTTACCGCTGTTGCTTCTGTATCGTTCCATTGGTCTGCTATTTCAAGTTGGGCTTGGTTCTCAAAGGCTTCGGACGACAACAACGGCGAGCAGCAACGCAGCCAATCCACCGAAGACCTCTACCTGCTTGCTCTTGCGTTGACCGTGCAGCACTTCATTCACGAAGTGCTCGCAGTTGTAAGAAAGGACATCGTAGGGAAGGCCTATCCGCGCCAGCGCTCTGTTGACCGAAGCGCTGCGTTGGACCTCTGATCCAAAGAAGCGTTCAATTCCAGAGATGGCCCCGTTCCTCTGGATGAGATCATCCAATCGCGTCCATCGCACACCTTCTCCAACCACGTTCTCGATCACCCAGGCGTTCCAGTCAGTGTCCATTCCGACATACAGGGAGTGATGCTGGACGATGCCGAAGAAGCTCTTGTGCGTGAGTACCCGGTCGCCGGGTTGTAGGCCGTGGTGAACGGCCCATGAGTACGAGTTGTTCATGTTGTCAGCCTTTGGGTGGGTATGGATCCTTGCCGTGACTGTCCTTGTCGCGGATCCTTCCATCCGGGCGATGGATAATCAGCTCGGAGCTGTTCCTTTTTGAGATCTCGCGGGCAACATCGATCGCCTCTTTCTGAGTGGGGACGACAACGGTCGCGCGCTTTCCGCCTTCGCGCTTCACGGCCCAATCGTTGCCGTGCGGTACCACATGTTGATTCTTCTTACTCATCTTCGTATAGTGTTTCGCCTACAAACCTAAGTCGCTCTGGGCGCGGGTTTTAGACTGATCGACACTTTAGATGTGTTGATCGACGATCTCCCGCCTTTGATCGACAAGGTTGACGACATGCAAAGATATAGTTATATTTGTCAACCTCTCCAAACGCAGTTTTCAACATTCATCCACATGCCTCAACCAAGCACCTTCGGCCCCCGTCTTCAACTGGCGCGCAAAATGGCTGGGCTTTCCTACCAAGGTCTGGCCGATAAGCTGGAAGGCCTCGTGACCAAACAGGCCTTGCACAAGTACGAGCAGGGCACCATGATGCCGGACAGCGGGAAGCTGATCGCCTTTTCCAATGCCCTTAACGTAACGGTCGACTTCTTTTTTCGGAAGGAAACCGTGCAGTTGGACAAGGTCGATTTCCGAAAGCGAAAGGCGTTGACCGCTACGCAGGAGGTGGCGATCAAGACCACGGTGCGCGATCGGATGGGACGCTACATCGAACTGGAGAGCATTGTGAACGATGTGCAGCGCTTTAAGGATCCGTTGGCCGGCCGTGCTTGCCGCACGCCTGAAGATGCCGAGAAGCTTGCGGTCGATGTGCGCAAGGCCTGGAAGTTGGGCCGTCAACCGATCATCAGCGTGTACGAATTGTTGGAAGAGCACGCCATCAAGGTGGTGGAATGGGAAGGTCCCGCGAAGTTCTTCGGCTTGCATGCCAAGGTGGACGGCCACGTTGTGGTGGTGGTGAACAGCATCCACGACAATGTGATGCGGCGTTTCACGGCGGCGCATGAGTTGGGCCATGCATTGATCAACCCGCCGGAGGACATGCCGGAGAAAGATGCGGAAGCGCTCTGCCATCGTTTCGCAGCGGCCTTGCTCATTCCGGGCGATGAGTTCATCCGGGAGATCGGCGCGAAACGGCCCAAGCTCTGGTTGGAGGAATTGGTGATCTTGAAGGAGTACTGGGGCATCTCTGTGGCCGCCCTGATGCGCCGCGCCTTGGACCTTGAAGTGATCACCCCGAACCTGTACAAGTGGTTGTATATTCAATACAACCGGCAACATTGGCGGACCAACGAGCCGGGCGCTTTCGCCTACCGGGAGCGCGCAGTCCGGTTCAAGCAGATGCTCTTGCACGCGCTCGCCCATGAGGCCATTTCATTGGGTCAGGCAGCCGGCCTTACGAACATGAAGATGGGTGCTTTCAGAAGGTACATCCTGGAGCCTGCATGAGGATCATCATTACCGATGCCAACATTTTCTTTGACTTGATCGGCATCGGGGCGCTCGCTCATTTCTTTCAATTGGAGTATGAGATACACACCACTGAGTTGGTGATGTATGAGTGTGACCCGGAGGACATCGAGCAACTTCAAGCGTTCGTTGTTTCAGGGCAACTGCGAATAAGGGCCTTCACGGTGGAGGAAGTGAATGTGGTGGAATCCACAGGTCGTCGCAAAGGACTTCGCCCTGCGGACCGGAGCGTGCTCTTTCATGCGTTGGAGTTGAAGGGCATGGTTGTGAGCGGGGATAGCGACATGAGAAAGGAGTGCGGCGAAATGAAGCTCGAATGCCACGGCATCCTGTGGTGTATTTCGGAACTGCATCGTATAGGTCACTTCGACGCGTCGCAGTGTCTTTCGATCCTTGATACGTTGGAGAGTATCAACAAATGGTTGCCCAAGTTGGAGCTGGAAAAGCTGCGGAAGCGGCTGGGTGGTATTGATCCTGCATGACGTACGCTGGCTCCAAAACCGGGTACCTCATTGGGCTGGAGTGGGTTGTTGGAGAAATACCACGCACCACTATCTTGTCCGAACGCAATTGATGAAAAGTGCGTCGATCGCGGGGAGCATGAGTAAAGGAGAAGTGTTGATATACCGTGGGGCAGCCCGAAGACCCTCGAACCGATGGCACAAGCGCAGATCGTTTGGTCAGCTAAGGCGAGCGCCGGAAGGAGAGGCCTAGAGCCTGAGCCGCCTTCGCCCAAACCTGAATGCCTGCGTGCACCACTGAGCCTGAAGAGGCCAAGAGAGCCGAACGGCCTTCGCCCAAGCCTGAATACCAGAATGCGCCCCTGAGCCTTTAAGAGCCTACCACCGGCCCAATGATGCCTCCTACCAATTCACCACCCGCCCATCATTCGGGAGGTGCCTGTCCTGTGTTGCAGGGAGGGTGAACTCCGCAGGCAGGCCGCGCTCGCGCATGAGCTTCAGCCAGAGCGCTCGCTCGTCCGGGCGCATGTTGTCATGGTCCAGGAACGTGGTGCAGGTGATGATCCGCTCGCTGGGGAGCACGGCGTGGATCAGCCCTTCTTGCACGGCTCCCGCAAAGGCGGGGAGGCCTTTGTGCAGCTTGCCCGTTCCACGCAGCGGCATCGCATGGTGTTGCTTGAAGAATGCCAAGAGGTTGGTGAGCTTATCGCGGAGCAACAGGTGGCGCTTGCCGTAGCGGCCGAAGAGGTGGGTGTCGAAGTGAAGCGGGCGCTCGTCACCTCGCAGCACGATCCCTTCCACGCTATTGTAGCGCGCATGTGCGCCGTTGCTGCGCGTCCACCAGTGCATGGCCTGCTGGCTGCTGTGGTCCGTTTCCACGTGGACCACGCAGAGCCAATTGTGCCCGTTGTGCTTGTATTCGAAGGCATGGTGCACCGGCTTCCGCTCGGGATCCTGCTCCATACCCAGCCGCATCAGGTTGGTGCGCAGTTGCATGTGGGTCTCCACATGGTTCCATGCACGGCGCACCTTGGCCAGCTTGCTGTGCAAAAAGTCGGTGCGCGCATTCATGTCATCCAAGGGTTATGCGGCGGCCATGGCGCGCAGCGGTTCGCTCTTGCTGGTTTCTCCGGCCGTACCGATGGCCGTTACGGCGAACCAGTAATAGGTGCCGCAGACGAGGTCATTCGCGTTATAGCGGCTTTTAGTGGTCGTGGAGAGCAGTTGCCAGTTGAATGGATCACCGGAGGTGCACATGTACACGTTGTACATTTTCGCGCTGGGGACCACCGCCCAATCCAAGTCCACTCTTCCGGTGGTGCGTGTGAGGCGGCTGATGAGGCCGGAAGGGCGCTCCAGCTCGCCAACGGGTGCTGCTTTACGCCTTACGCCGAAGCCGCTGCTGAGGATGATGGACTCATCATCATCCGCCACCAAACTGACGTAGGCACCCATGCGTTTTACTTGGTGGCGCAGTTCGCTCAGGGCGATCCGTTTAGCTTGGAAATCGGACCGGCCACCCTCGCTGATCGCTGCGGCATTCGCCACCATCAAAGCATTGATGGTCGCCTGGAAAACGGCGAATGACGGCACGGGAGCGGGGAAGTGCGGGGCAAGCTGCATGGCGTCATGAATGCCTTGTGCATAAGGCACGAGGTCGAGCGCTGATACATCCTCCAGTCCAAGTTTGAGCGTAGCCATCCGGTTCTTGTTTGCGAGCACTGGAACGGTTCAGGGTGGACCATGGTTACAATGACGCACAAGCCAATGCTCCTGTGCGGGGAAGGTCTTCGGAACCTATGCGCCGGTATGTTGTTGGCCGGGAAAGGAATTCCTTCTTGGGCCAAAGGCATCTTTTCGGGCAGGGAAGCTGTTCGGTGATTCAGTGAAGGCATTGTGCCGGCTACCAAGGTAATTCAGGCAGGCCGCGAATGGACCCGTTCGGTGGGCATCCGGTTTCCTTCGTTGTAAGAGCCAAGACCTTGTTCTTGCGATGGAAGAAGTAATGGGGTAAGGGGGATACGGTCCGGAAGAATAGGAATGGGGATGTGCAGGGCACAGGGGCTGAACGCAACTCACGCGAGCCTCCACGTTCGTGTGAACTCCAACCTTTAGGCTTGCTGTCAAGTTGGAAGTGGGATGCGATCTCAAGAGGCCGCCATCACACACCACCCCGCCACTGTCTTGTCCGAACGCGGTTGACGAAAGTGCGTCGATCGCAAGGAGCAAGTGTAAAGGAGCTGAACCAAGACCAACTTTCGGAGCTTTTCCAGAACACCTAGCACATCCTTTAGCTTTGTATCATGGCAACGATCCACCTCCGCACTGAACTCGCCGAACTCATCGCCAAAGAGAAGAACGACTCTTTGCTCCAAGTGCTTCGTGACATCCTGAGCGGCGGCTCTAAGAACGCTCTGTTGAAGGCCAAACTCACTTCCCGTGCCTTGAAGGCGGAGGATGACCTCGCGCATGAGCGGGTGCTGACCACCGGTCAAGTTCGTACCAGGATCGAAGCTCGCAAGAAGAAGTGAGGGTCCAGGTATCCGAATATGCCGCCCAGCAGCTCGATGGCATCCGGGACAACTACGCCGCAGAAGCCGGTGAACGAGTTGCTGACCGGATCACCAAGAAAGTAGTTGACGATATCGATTGTCTTGTGGATCATCCACGCGGAGGTCAATACGAACCGTTGCTCGAACATCTCGACTTGAAGCACCGCAGTCCGGGTTCAGGCCATTACAAGATCGTGTACCGGATCATGGATGACCTGATCCTCGTCTCGGACATCTTCGACGCGCGACAGGATCCCGAAGAGATGACGTGGTGATGTTCCTCGCATGCTCTGGAAAAAACTTTCGCCGAAGTAGCGATCCGATGGCAAGTTGCCTTCCTTGTGCAACGTCCTTACTGATCAAACTCAATTATTACGCACCATGAACGAAATAATCTGCCCCCACTGCAGCAAAGCATTCAAGATCGATGAGGCGGGTTACGCGGACATCCTGAAACAGGTGCGCAACGCCGAGTTCGACACCGCGCTGAACGAGCGGCTGAAGCTGGCAGACCAGGATAAGAAGACGGCCATCGAACTGGCGGAAGCCAAGGTAACGAGCCGGTTGGAGAAGGAAGCCACGAAGAAGGATACAGAGATCGAGCGGCTCAAGCATGATCTGAGATCGGCGGATGCAGCAACACAACTTGCGCTGAAGGAAGCGCTCGGCACCGTGGAGAAGGAGCGCGATGGGCTCGCGAACGAGCTGAGGCAGTTGGAACAAGCCAAACGTTCCGCTGCACAATTGGCCGAGGAGAAGCTGGTGAACGAACTACAGAAAGCTGCGGCCACGAAGGACTCCGAGATCCAAGCGTTGAGGTCAAAGCTGGAGAACACGGGGGTTACACAGCAGCTCGCGGTGACCGAAGCGGTGCAGGTGGTGGCGAAGGAGCGGGATGAACTGAAGAACGGACTGAAGCACGTGGAACTGGAGAAGCACCTCGCGGTGACGGCCCTCAAGGACAAGTACGACACGCAGCTCAAGGACCGGGATGATACCATCGAACGCCTCAAGGATATGAAGGCGAAACTGAGCACCAAGATGGTTGGCGAAACGCTGGAGCAGCACTGCGAGATCGAGTTCGATAAGCTGCGCGCCACGGCATTTCCGAAGGCCTACTTCGAGAAGGACAACGATGCCAGGACGGGGAGCAAGGGCGATTACATTTTCCGCGATGCGGATGAGGCCGGCACGGAGGTCGTCTCCATCATGTTCGAAATGAAGAACGAGAACGATGGAACGGCGACCAAGAAGAAGAACGAGGATTTCCTGAAGGAACTCGATAAGGACCGCACCGAGAAGGGTTGTGAATACGCGGTGCTTGTTACCTTGTTGGAACCCGACAACGAACTCTACAACGGCGGCATCGTGGACGTGAGCCACCGATACCCAAAGATGTATGTGGTGCGGCCGCAGTTCTTCATCCCGATCATCACCCTGCTTCGCAATGCTGCCCAGAACTCGTTGAAGTACAAGACAGAGCTCGTGCTGATGCGGTCACAGAACATCGACATCACCAACTTCGAGAACGAGCTCGATGGGTTCAAGAGCGCGTTCGGGAAGAACTATGAGCTGGCCTCCCGTCGTTTCAAAACGGCGATCGAGGAGATCGACAAGTCGATCGACCATCTGACGAAAACGAAAGAGGCGCTTCTGGGAACGGACCGGAACCTCCGGCTTGCGAACGACAAGGCACAGGATGTAACGATCAAGAAGTTGACGCGCAACAACCCGACCATGGCGGCGAAGTTCGATGACCTGAAGAGCCTTGGCCCGGCTGGGGAGATCGAGTGATCTCCTTTTGCTTCGCGCGTGGAACCGCGATCCTCCGAGCTCCAGCCTTTGATCCTCCGCCGTAGCCACACTTAAGCACCCCACCTTTGCCCCATGCGCAACTATGCCCGCATGATGCAGCTTGCCGATGAGGTCTTCGCCATGAACGAGGACCCCGCGCAGTTGCAGGTGGACCCGGAGGTGCTGGAGCATTTGCGGCGCCTGCATCCGGCCACGGTGGGCGAGCGCGCGGATGCCAACGGACCGATCGCTTGGGTGCTGCTGATCCCTACCACGGCGACATTGATGGAAGCATTCGTAGACGGCGAGATCACCGAGCAGGCGCTCTATGATCGTACTCCGTTGGATGCCGCATACGATGCGGTCTACCTCTGCAGTGCGATGGTGCTGGAAGAACATCGTAGGGCCGGACTGGCCAAGCAGATGACATTGGATGCACTGGCACAGATCCGCAAGGACCACGCCATCACCTCCTTGTTCTGCTGGCCATTCACCGCCGGTGGAGATGCACTTGCAGGGATCATTGCCAAGGAAGCGGGCCTTCCGTTACGGATGCGTGCGCGGTGAGCCATCATTTTCAGGCCGACCACTGCGTCGTCGGTACACACTTAGGGCCATGAGCCTAAGCACTGGCCTACCTTGACGGCGGATGCCGACCAACCCATTTCCGTTCATGGGCCTCGACGATCAGGGAGTTATCGCAGCGCGTGCCAAGCACGGGCGCAATGCGATCGATGACAAGGTGAACGGCGCCTTCTGGCCGGCGGTGAAAAGCGCGGTGCTGGAGCCGATGTTCCTGCTGCTGCTCGCCACCAGCATCATCTATTTCGCGTTGGGCGAGCGCAGCGAAGCCTACTTCATGGCCGGCGCGATCGTGGTGGTCTCCACGATCTCCACCTACCAGGACTCCCGAAGCCGCAAGGCGCTCACGGCCTTGCGCGTGTTCAGCGAGGCACAGGCCACGGTGGTCCGCAACAACGCCGTGGTGAAGATCCCGGTGGAGGATGTGGTGGTGGGCGACCATATGGTGGTCGAGGAGGGCAGCCTGCTCGCCGCCGATGGCGTGATCCTACAGAGCAACGATTTCAGTGTGAATGAATCCATACTGACGGGGGAGCCTTCGCCGTGGCACGCAGCGCGGACGCACCTGAAGGTGCCGCCGTGAGCAAGGGCACGCAGGTGGTCTCCGGCCTCGCGCTGTATCGGGTCACGGCGGTTGGAAAAGGAACACAGTTGGTCAGGATCAGCGCCTCGCTCGCAATGCCGCTCTTCGGCATGGAGATGCGCACCGATAGTGGATGGGTGGAACGCGTTCCCTTCGAGCTGGTCCAAATGGATTGCGGCCTGTCGTGGGGCGATTGGGAGGATCGCACCATCACGCTACCGCTCCGTTCTTGGAAAGCGTCGCGGAGTATTCGGGATAGTCCAAGGTATTCGGGTCGTTCGATTGGATCTCGACCAGTGTGCCATCAGCCTGTTTGAGGAAGACGAAAAGGGCGCCCACGCACTCCTTTGCTTCCGCGACGGAAGCAGATGAGCAAAGAAATAGGAGACCGCACAACCGGAGCAGCAGCAAGGATCTTTTCATGGCGCGAACGGTTTGCTTGATCACACGAATATAACCTCCTTGTACCCTGCGCATTCCGGCATGCACGGCTTATTCCACTACCACCTTAGCGGTACGCAGCTGCGCACCTTGCGCGTCCATGGCACGAAGCAGGTACACACCGGGCGCCCAACCCGTGGTGGGCAAGGTGCGGTCTGCTGCTAGGTTCGATCGGTGCACCAAAGTCCCTCCGCTGGTGTGCACGGCCACGGTGCTTGCGCGGGCATCGTTGATGAAAATGGGCGTTCCCGCCGCCACCAAGGTGTTCATCACCAACGGTGTTTCCAAAGAAGGATCTTCTTCCCGGATGCCCACTTGGTTCAGCAGGATCTCGTTCACGAAGCTGCAGAGTGTTTGCAGGGTGTCCATGCCGACATCCGTTAAGGTGAACGCCGTGGGAACGGAGCTGTACTTGTAGGCCACATCGATGGCCACGGCATTTGCGACCAGCTCGGTGGTCATGAGGTCCAAGGGGACCGGGATATCGGCGTACGTGGTATCGTCCATTAGGCAGGATGCCAGTTCATCGGTGACCAACGTGGAATGGAACCCATAGCGGGTGGTGGTGGCCAGGTCCATGTGCTCGTTTACCAGCAGGCCGTCCAGTGCGAGGGCGCCGCCGGAGAGGTCCATACCCTGTAGCGTTAGGAGCGCGTTGTTCGGTACCACTAGTTGATCATCCTTCCGAATGAATTGCGCCGGGGAGCCCAAGGTGTCCGCTACGAGTATGCCGCTGAAGTTGTAGATGCTGCCCGCCATGGAGTTGCGGACCATTTGGATACGCCTGCCTTGCGCATCGATGACGAACTGGCCGTTCAATAAGGCATTCTGCGAGCGGTAGAAGTCCGTGCGGTCCAACACGCCATCGGCATTGCTGCGTAAGAGATAATGGAAATATCCCACGCTCGTGTTGATCGTGCCCGCGGCATGCACGTTGCCCCCCGCATCCACCTGGATGTCATGGATGCGCGCAGGAACGGGAGCAGGGTCGTAGATGTAGTTCTTCATCCAAAGCATTCCGCCGTTGTCCGCATCCAGTTCCGCGAGGCGATAGTTGCCGAAATAGGAAGCGGCCTCCGTGTGATAGATCCTTCCCGAAGGTGCGACCGCAAGGCGTGTTACGTTGTTCGTGTAGTTCGATGTAGGATGGCCGTACAAGCCGGGATCTGGAAGCCCTACACTTTGGGCCCAAATCACTTCACCTGTGGCATTCAACTTCAATATGTCGGTCGCAGGGATCGCTTCGAAGAAACTAAGTGCTAGTACCATCCCATTGTCCGCGGTGGGTGCCGCATCCAGACCGGAAAGCGTATAGCCGCTCGAAGGGAACGGCCCATAGGTGCATGAAAGCAGGAAGCCATTACTGACCACGCCATCGCCACTGACGTGCGCGCACTGCACCACGTACTTCGTGGAGTCGTCGTCCATAAAAATGTCCAACGTATCGCCCGGCACTGTTGCCACTTCTTTCAGGAACGCGACGCGGAACCCATCCGATCCCTCCTTGAACATGGCGATCACGGGCTCCTGTTGGAATTGCTCCATGGGTACCTCAGTGCCCTCCATGGCCTTGGACCAGAGCAAGCTGCCATCCGCGGCGTACTTGTTGAAATAATGTTGTCCGTCCACCCAATAATGGCTCACCGTGTTGCCGTCCTCCAAGGGTGTGGTGGACCAGATAGAGGCAGGAATAAAGCAGGGCGGTAAACGGTCGATCTCGGGATTCTTCAAAAGTTTTATCTCGAGCATTGTCGGGGTCAGTAATCAAATGCGTGCCCAAGTGCCACAGTATGCGGATCAAGTCCTCGACTTGTTGAACGACCCAAAGAACAGGAAAGACCTAAAGGGTTATCTCATCAGGCAGTTCAACGAAATGGCCGACAAGACCGTGGGCCAAGTGGACTACACGGAGTACAATGCCATTTTGGCGAAGTACCAAGCACCGACCAAGGAGGTTTGCTTGGCCACCATCGCGGAGCGGACGGCGGACATCCAACGCGCCGAGCTGGTCTTCATCGTGCTCTTGGTCCTGGGGATCGGGGCGTTGGCCGCCCTCATCATCGCGGGCAAGGCCTACGGCGCGTGGGAGCTGGGCGTCGCGGTGGCGGCCGCCTTTCTGCTTTTGGTAACGGGCCTCTCGCTGCCCATGATCGATATCGAGGCCACGATCGCCAGCTTCTCCTTCACCCTCGTCGGCGAGCCGGTGTCCTTTACCGACCAGGTGCTCTTCTTCCAAAGCAAGAGCATTTTGGAAGTGGTTTGGCTGCTGCTGCGCAACGGCGGTTTCGGCCTGGTGCTGGTGTCCGCGTTGGTCTTCGTGTTCAGCGTGCTCTTCCCCCTCGCGAAGTTGGTGGCTTCCATCGTCACCATTGCCCGCAACCGGATGCCCACGCAGCGGGCTGCATCGCTTCCTGGTGTTCAAGAGCGGCAAGTGGAGCATGGCGGATGTAATGGTGGTGGCCATCTTCATGTCCTACATCGGCTTCAACGGCGTTATCAACAGCCAGCTTACGCAGATCACTTCCTACAGCAGCAACGTGCAGGTCTTCACCACCAACAACTCCGTGCTGCAAGCGGGCTTCTACCTCTTCGCCAGCTACTGCCTGCTCGGCCTGCTGTTGAGCACGCTCATTGAAAAGCGGCTGAAGGCGCAGCATTCGCCGGCCTAACGCAGCCACTTCGCCTCCCCAGCGTTGCTAGGTAAAGCACAACGTAGGAAAGCCCACGGCTGCCATGGGGCAGCGCGTGGGCTTCTTCTTGTTCCGAGGTGCGCGACTCGCACCGTTA
The DNA here is from genome assembly GCA_016719225.1 of Flavobacteriales bacterium. GTDB lineage: Bacteria > Bacteroidota > Bacteroidia > Flavobacteriales_F > PHOS-HE28 > PHOS-HE28. The sequence continues at coordinate 685,239 of JADKAN010000002.1, forward strand.
GCGTACCGGTTACTTCGTTGCTTGTGCGTGCGCTTCCACGAACCACAGCCACTTGTCGATGCCACGGGATACCTCCGTGAAGAGGTCCGCGGTGTCGGCATCCTCCAGGTCGTCCGCTTCATCGATGCTGGTGCGCACGGCATGCCCGAAGGTGGCCAACGCGGTGGAGACCGCATCCACGTGCGCCGGTCCATCGGCGATGTCGTGCGGGTACTCGCCCAGTTGCGTGCGCTTCGCCGCGGTGCGCACCGTGCCTTCGGCCACGCCCCCGAGCTGTACAGCGCGTTCCGCTATCAGGTCCACGTATTCGCCGGTGTCGGCATGGATCTCATCGAACAGCTTGTGCAGGCCGATGAAGTGCGGGCCCTTCACGTTCCAGTGCGCCTGCTTCATTTGCATGTGCAGGTCCACGGCATCGGCCAAGCGCTTGTTCAGCAGCCCGATCAATTCCACACGCGCGCTTTTCTTAATGTCATTGCCGGTCTTGTAGAGCTTCGGTTCCTCTTGGGTGCTGCGGGCCGCCGCCTTGGCCGCGTTCCCGGCTTTCCGTGCGCCACCTTTCTTAGCGTTCACTGCGGTGGGCTTGTTCGCTTTAGCCGCCTTAGCGGCCTTCTTTTTCGGATCTTTCATGGGTGCTTTTAGATTGTTGGTTTTCCGCAGTTGCCCCCGGTACGGTGCGAGAGGTATCGTGCATCTTGGCCGGGCTGGCTGCTTGGGTGGTCCACCGGACCGTATGGCAAAACCATGCCCGGAACGGTGGATGCACGGGAAGTCCGCATCCATCCGAATGATCCGGCGTTCACAGTTCCGCCGACACGGCGGCCGATCGGGTAGGAACGGTCCGCAAATGGGGCATTCCCGCACACTTTTTCCATAGGCTGCGCGATCGCCTTACGGGCGGTATCGTCGGCCTTGCGCGTGCACAACAGCACCCGTTGTAAGCTGCTCGGATGTACGATGCATCGGGATGCCGGTCCCTGTGCGGCGTGGTACGATACTTGGGCGCTGTACCGCGAACGAGTTCCTTCTTTTTAAAGCAACAAACCCCACGGACCGATGAGCACGCAGAACAAGAGCACCCCGAAGAACGCACACACCAACGCCGGTATCGAAGTGGAGGGCGGCTTTATTCCCGAGCATGCCGATAAAGCGAAGTTGAAGGCCGATGGGGAAGGGGCGGACCCCGCGGCCGATCCGTTGGTGGCGAAGGCACTGACCAAGGACCAGCCGGAGCAGCCGGAGATAACGGACCGGGAAGCTTTGGCTGATGAGGACCTCTTGTCCATCGGCATCCAAACAGGCCAAACCGCACGCGGTTCCTACAGCACGGACCAAAGCACCGGTGGCGGCGCCTACCACGACCATCGCGCCGGCCAGTTCGGCGTGGATCCCGTGGCACAGCCCGGCAACGACGAGGACGTGGAACCGGACCCGGTGCCGAAGGGCTTTTGAGCGGTTGTGCCTGGGAGCAGAAGACGTTTTCGCGGGCAGGATCCGAGACTTGGAGGTGGTGCTATGGCATCCCGCTGGACGGAAGGACATCGACCGGTTCGGCTTAGGTGCTTTTAGGCCTTAAGCTATTCAGGCATTCAGTGCATTCGGTCTGCAGTCCCTCCGGTAAAGGCGTTTTACTTGCTCCAAGTGAGCCGGTACTTCGGAGTTGTACGATAGCAGGGGTGGTAATGCTTCATTCCACTCGTGCAAATTGCTCGAAGCGCACTGCCCAAGAGCCGTCAAGGCCCGTCATGGCGTTTATCGGCCAGTTAGGCTTCGGCTATCCCAGACCGGTTGCTTAGTCAGGCTCGATATCCCGGGTCTGGAAGATCACAGGTCAAATACATCTTACTGGCCTTTGGCCTGTGGCGGGATCGGTCCACCTGGCTTTTAGATCGGTCCTCAGAAGTATATTACTGCACGGATGAAGTGGCTGGATCCAAGGGCATACTTGTCCACCATGCCGAGAACTTCGGGGCTGTTGCAACCAGTCGGGAGCACGCTAGTACCCGGCGTTCTTTACTTGTTTGGATACAGCGTAGGTTTGTAGTGAACCTGTCGGTACTGGTCGAGTTGCCGGTCCCGTCCCAAAACAGCTGGATCATGAAAAATGTACTACCCATCGCCGCGCTTGTCGGCACACTTTGGACCGTGGGAGCCACCGCACAGAGTTTCAACCCTGGATGGTCCTTCCCCAACGGACCGGTGAACGCCGTGCTGAAGGACAGTGCGAACAACGTGGTTTATCTCGGAGGAGACTTTGACTATGTGGGCCCCCGGACAGGACCCTACTCCACGATCGTGGACAACAGCACCGGCACCGGCACAGCTGGTATACCTGAACCCTACACACAGGTGCCATACAACAGCGTGTGGAACAGTGTCGCGGATGGGGACAACGGCTGGTTCGTTCTTGGCCATATCAATGGGCCGAACGGTCGCGTCCTGCGCAGAAGCCTCTACCAATTGGATTCGGACCAACAGCTTACTGCCTTCGGTTCGGATGCATACGTGAGTGGTGACGTCAAGGGCATGGCAGTAAAAGATGACGTCCTGTACATCTGTGGTAGTTTCGAGGTGGGCAATCAATGCGGTCCGAAGCCTGTTAGCATTACGACAGGAATGGTGTCCGGTACCTTCCCCAAAGTGGCGAATTTTGGTTACGTAGGCAGCGCGATCCCGGATGGCGCTGGCGGTTGGTTCCTAGGCGGGAACTTTGCCAAGATCGGAAACCAAGCACGGACCAATTTGGCCTGGGTGGACGCTGCAGGTGCGGTGAAAAGCCTGAACCCTGGCATGCAGCCAAGTTCCTCCTATGTGTTCTCGCTTGCCTTGGACGGAAATACGCTCTATGTGGGCGGATCATTCACCGCGATCGGTGGCCAACCCCGGGCGGGGATAGCGGCCGTGGACATCAACACGGGGCTGGTCACGCCTTGGAACCCTGGTGCTTCGCAGAGTGTTCAGTCCTTATGCATCCGGGGTGGCAGCCTGTATGTCAGCGGTGGCTTCACGACCATCGCAGGGCAGGCGCGTTCGTATGCTGCTTCATTCGATCTGAGCTCAGGCATGCTCACCCCTTGGGCGCCCCAGCTGAATAGTTGGGTCAAGAACTTTGAACCCTATCAAGGAAAGGTCTATCTCGGCGGGGCCAATCTCACCTCGGTCGCCGGTTCGGCGAGGGCAGGTCTGGCAGCAGTGGACGCGGTGACCGGCGCGCTCGATCCCTGGGCACCGGTAACGAATGGGCAGGTCAGGTGCTTATCGGCCTCCGCAACGCAATTGTTCGTTGGTGGCTCGTTCACCACGTTGAACGGCCAAACGCGTAATCGCATCGGGGCGTTCGATCTGGCCTCCGGGAACCTGAGTGCCTGGAACACGCAATTAGCAAGCGAGAGTAGCCAATGGTTGAACGACGTGGTATACAAGAACGGCCAAGTATATGCCATGGGGTATGTCAATTATTCCTCGCGGTACAGCCCGGTCTATAGTTTCGATGCCGCCACAGCGCAGCGGAGCACATGGAGCCCGGTAACTCCGCTCTATGGAGAAAATACGATGGCGGTATCCGATACCGAAGTGTACTACTTGGGGTCGAGTTCCGATGTGATCGGGAAATGTGGTCGATCCATCGCGGCGTTCAATTCGAGCACGGGCAATTACGATGCACGATTCGATCCCTTCATGACCGGAAAGGTGAACGCGATGATGATCGCGGGGGATGTGATCTATGCAGGAGGGACTTTTTCGGTGCCTGCGCCCCATGCAAGGAACGGCTTGGCGGCCTTCAATATCCATACCGGTGCACTGTCTCCATGGAAACCCGGGAATGTTACAGGGACCATCACCTGCATGGCCGGGAACGGGGATGATCTCTTCCTCGGTGGCGAATTCACCCAGATCGGGGTGCAACTACGAAAAAACCTTGCCGCCGTGAGCATGGGTACAGCTACCATATTGGCCCCGTTGCCTCAGCCGAACCTACTGGTGCGATCCATGGCTACGCGGGAGGATACCTTGTACTTGGGCGGTGATTTTACCCAGGTGGATGCGAGTTCGCGCACCTACGCCGCTTCGATCCGTACCTCCACGGGCCAAATTCTACCTTGGGACCCACATCCCGATGGAGCGGTTTTCGCCCTTGCCCCCATAGGGACACGTGTGGCCATGGGCGGTTCATTCACCCTGTTAGGGGGCTCCTCCCGATTGAATTTCGGCACGGTGGAGGTGGCCACTGGAACCGCCAGTTCCTGGAAGTTCAACGCGAACGCCCGGGTAAGAGCAATTGCCCCCAGCGGCGGTAAGACCATGATCGCCGGGGATTATACACAGATCGGTGGGGAACAACGCAACAACATCGTGGCCTTGAACGCCACCAACGGGAAGGTGACCGCCTGGGACCCGGATGCGAACGGCACGGTACGGACCCTGGCGCTATCCGATGGTTCACTTTTTATCGGCGGGGACTTTACCGCGATAGGCGGGCAAGCACGGAGCCATATCGCTTCACTGAACCCACAGAATGCCATGCTGCGGACCTTTGCGCCGGTGGTGGACGGACCGGTGAATACCATCGCGACGAAAGGAAGCGCGCTGTATTTCGGGGGTGACTTCCTGCATGTGGATGGAATTCAACGGAACCATGCGGCATCGGTCTGGGCTACAGGCGGAGCGCTAAGGCCATGGGATCCGAACGTGAACGGGCCTGTGCATGCGCTGGCCTTTTCCGGGAACAGCACCGTTCTGGGTGGCGAATTCACCTCCGTGGGAGGCGTAGTACGCAACAATGCGGCATCCGTGAATACCGTGGATGGCTCCGTGACCAACTGGGACCCCGATGTGAACGGACCCATCCATGCGCTGCTTCCAACGGATGAGGCGATATTCGCAGGTGGGCAATTTTCCCTTGTGGGGGGCCTTAACCGCCATGTGTTCGCCGCATTGAACAAGTACACGGCCAAGGCGATGTACCCCTGGAACGTGTTCCCCTCCGCAAGCAGTTTTGATAGGGCACTCTCACTGGCCGTAACGGATTCCACACTGCTTGTCGGCGGCCACTTCTACGAGGTGGAAGGGACCACACGGTACAACCTCGCGGCGTTCAACCGGGATACCAAGGAACTCACCGACCTCGACCTGGGCCCCATCCGACAGGTGAATGCCATGGTGCTTTCCGGCGATCAGCTCCTGATGGGCCTTGGGGACGAGCCCTACGCCCTTGCGCCATACGATGACTATTTCGGTGTAGTGGAATTGGAAAGCGCTGTGCTGCGTAGGAGCGGACCACTTGCACTGCCCGTGGCGGAGATCCGCGCGATCTTGGCCCCGAACCCGGTAGCGGGCCAACAAGTGGAATTGACAGTGACCGGCCTGGATGCGGGAACGCGCATGGCGGACGTGTCGGTGCTGAACTTGAACGGCCAACTGGTGTACAACCGCAAGGCCCTTGTGGTGGCCGGGCAACTGCAGCTCCATCTGGAAGGGTCGGAGCAGTTTTCCGCAGGCGTATACGTCGTGCAGGTATCGGCCGGTGCACAGTTGCAAACACAGCGCTTGGTGGTACTGCACTAGCGCAGGCACATTGGTACGAGGGCATCCCTGCGAAGGGATGCCCTCCTTTTTGCTGGGCCCTGAAACGCACGGGGCCCTTGCGAGGCGAGCAGCATAATGCCCGGCTTCCATAGGCCCGAGATGCTTTGCAACCGGGCTTCCGCCGGGCAGGCCCCACTGCGGGTGCGAGTGGTCAACTTTCACTGATCTATTGGTAGGTCGGGTCTGGTGGGCGACCTTTGTGTGCAAGCTGATACCATGTCGCGTCCCATTTCCCTGCTCCTCCTACTGACCACGTTCGGCGCATGCGCCCAAACACCCGTTACGCCTGTGAAAGCCACGAACCCCCTGCTTTGTGATATCGAGACCGGGACCTGTGAGGTCGTTGGTGCTGTTCCGCAAGGCGCTGTTGGAGATGCCGCCATGCAGCCCATCGCCGGCAGCATCGTCACCATTCAATACTTTACCGATCCCATCTGCTCCAGCTGCTGGGGCATCGAGCCGCAACTGCGCCGCTTGGCGGTGGAATACGGCGCGGCGGTGAACGTGGAATACCACATGGGCGGCCTGTTGCCCGGCTGGGAAGGCTTCAACGGCGGCGGCATCAGCACCCCGAGCGACGTGGCCGCCCATTGGGATGAAATGAGCCAGCACTACAAGATGCCCATCATCGGGGATGTGTGGCTGGAGGATCCCTTGGCCAGCAGCTACCCGCCCAGCATCGCCTTCAAGGCCGCGGAACTGCAGAACAAGCAGCTGGCCCACGCCTTCCTGCGCCGCATGCGCGAAATGGTCTTCCTGGAGAAGCGCAACATCGCACGGCAGGAGGTGATCAACGAAGCGGCAACCCAAGTGGGAACCGATAGCGCACGTTTGGAAAGCGATATGAAGGGCGCAGGCGATGCCCTCTTCAAGGCCGACCTCGCCTTGGCACGGGCCTCCGGTGTGCGCGGCTTCCCAACGATGATACTGGCCAACGCGGAGGGCCAGCGGCAGGTGGTCTACGGCGCCCGCTCCTACGAGCAGCTGGTGGAAGCCCTGAAGCAGCTCGCGCCGGATGCATCCGCTGCCGCGCTGCCCACCACGGTGGATGCGCTCTTCGCCCTGTACCCCAGCTGGTGTGCGCAGGAAGCCGCGCTGATGCTCAACACGGCCCCGGCGGAAGCCACGCGCCAACTCGACGGACAGGTGAAGGAAGGGAAACTGCTGCGCACCGACACGCGCAACGGCTCCATCTGGCGCAAGGCGCGCTCGTAAGCGGTGGTCGAGGGATCTCCACTACGAATACGGATCCGTTAGCCCACCGAGCACGTTCCTCCTTCTTCCGCGGATCACTGCGTCAGCAACACGCGATCCGTCCACGGCTGTGCTCCGCGCAAGGCGACCATGCGCAGGCCGACCCCCAGTTCCTTTGCCGTAAGGTGGATGCTCAGCGGCACGCCCGCCGGGAGGGCGCGGGTGTGCAGCAAGCGGCCGTCCACATCCAGGACCGTTAGCGTGTTCCCGGCGTCCATCGGTGCGGTGCCTAACAACCACGCGCTGCCATCGGCCGCGCTGCGCACGTGGAAGGTGCTTGCCGGGCGTTCCGGAACGGCATTGGGCGAAGCGGGTGTGTATTCCCACAGGTCGTTCATCGACACAATGCCGTCGGGCTGTTCTTGCTGGCCGAACACGTGGTAGCCCTTGTTGCCGATGGTGAACAGGTTCCCGTTCGGCGTGCGGATATCGCCGTAGCTCCCGAGCATTTCCCAATCGTTCACGGCCGGGTTGAAACTGTACATCTGGTTGCCGTTGTCCCCGCCCACGTTGTACACGTAGCCGATGCCGTTGATGCCCGTGGCGCTGCTCTGGGAGCTGTTGGGGGACAGCCCCCAGATCGGTCCACGTATCCGCAACTGGATCGTAGATGTACCACAGGTCCGTATCGCCGAATGGTGAGTAGCCGCCTCCCGTATACCCCTTGCCACCCACGGAGAACCACATCTGGTTGGTGCGATAGATATCGGGAAAGGGTGCCGGCGAGTCCCACGCATCGGTGGTGGCGTTGTAGCGGAACATCTGCCCGTCATCGGTGAAGGGGCCGATGTAAAAATTGTCGCCGATCACGAAGCCCTTCTGATCTTCCATGCCCATGGGACAACTGGCGCGCGGCTCCCATTGCCCCGTGCTGGGCAGGTACTCGAACAACTCGTTGCTGAGTTGGATGAACGGACTGCCGAAACCGAAGAAGATGCGCTCCCCGATGGTGAAGGCGGCCATGCCCTCCCGCACACCACCGGGATAGGGAAGCAAAGGAGTCCACACATCCGTAAGTGGGTCGTATTCATAGACGTCGGACTGCTGGTTGGGTGGAAAATCGTTCGAGATCTTGCCGGTGCCCGCATAGCCTTTGGTGCTGTTGCCCGTAGCCGCAGCCCGATACCGGCCCGGCCCGGGCACACTGGCTTTCTGTACCCATGTCTGGGCGTGAGCACCCAAGGTGCAAAGCGCAAGGATGATCGCTGCGGAACGGGGGGAGAATAGGGAGGTGCTCATGGGGACAAAGCACGGGCGATGCCCCTGCCTGCGCAATAGAACGTTGGTTAGGGGTAGGGCAAAGGGAACCACTATGCCACCCCAACGAACTCCGGTCTTTCAAGGGTCCTGCTTCCCGCAGAAAGGGAGCATGGGCAGGAGGGAAGCAGGGGCGCGGGGTACCCTTGCGATCGGGTGAGTATCATGCCCCCGCCATCGGTACAGGGGGGAAGTGCATGTTGCGTTACCGGCGTTCGGTCCATCCCCCATCCTGCCGCCCCCTACCTTCGCCGCATGGGTCTTCCACGTCTTGCCATGGGGCTGTTCGTTATCATCGCCAGCGTGCTGATCCTCGATCAAACCAAGGCGGTGCTCATCCCCTTCGTGCTGGCATTGATCGTCTGGTACATGATCCGCTTGGTGCAGGTCCGGTTCAAGCGCATCACCTTCCGGGGCAGAGCGCTTCCTCGCTGGTTGCGTGGGGTCTTGGCGTTCGCCACCATCGCGGGGGTGCTCTCCCTCTTCATCAGCCTGCTCATTTCCAACATCAACAACGTGGCGGACCTGTTGCCACAATACGAGCAGAACCTTTCGGTCATGCGCTCGCAGATCGAGCAGCTCACCGGTTTCGACCTGGGCCGCCAACTGGACACCTACCTGCGCGGCATGGACGTAGGGATGGTGTTGACGCTTGTGCTCAACGCCCTTACCTCCTTACTGGGCAACGGTACGTTGGTGCTGATCTACGTGGCCTTCATCATGCTGGAGGAACGGCACGTCCGGGAAAAATTGGTGGCCATGCACAACGGGGGCGGCATTGAACGCACGCGGGCAATGCTCGACCGCGTGGACGCCTCGCTCAGCCATTACGTTACCTTGAAGACCGGAATGAGCCTGTTGACGGGCGTGGTGAGCTACGTGGCGTTGCTCATCATCGGGGTGGACCTCGCCTTCTTCTGGGCCATGCTCATCTTCCTCCTCAACTACATCCCCACGGTGGGCTCCCTGTTGGCCACGGTGTTCCCGGCGCTGGTGGCGGCCGTGCAATTCGGTTCCCTAGGGCCCGCCCTGTGGGTGCTCGGCAGTGTGGGTGCCATACAACTGCTGGTAGGCAACATGCTGGAACCGCGCCTGATGGGTAATTCGCTGAACGTAAGTCCGCTGGTGGTGCTGTTGTCGCTTGCCTTCTGGGGCTGGTTGTGGGGCATTTTAGGGATGTTCCTTTCGGTGCCGATCACGGTGGTCATGGTGCTGGTGATGGCGCAATTCCCCGCCACGCGCTGGGCGGCGGTGCTGCTCAGCGAGAAGGGCCGGCTGAAGGAAGAGACCTCCTGAGCGAAGCCTGCCCGCTACCGGTCTCGCGAAGCTTGCCCTGAGCCAAACGGAACGCTCTTACTCGATCACCACCGTACCCTGCGCCACCGCGCCATCCGTGGAAATGCAACGCCAGGTGTAATGCCCCGCTTGCAGGCCGGACACATCGATCGGCGCCTGACCGTGCACGGCTGAACGTTGCACTACCCGGCCCAACGCATCCAGCAGTTCCAATTGGGCAGCGGGCGGCAGCGCCGAAGTGCTGTGCAATTCAAGGAAGTCCGTGGCCGGGTTCGGCCCCAGCGTAATGGACGCCGCCCTCTCCGCCACCGGCGCTAGACCCGTGCCTTCGGCGGTCCAGCGCAACACCAAGCCGTTCTCGCCCACCGCTACCGCCACGCCCTCGCTGGCGTAGGTTACGCTGTACAGCACCTCCGTGATGTCGCCCCAGGTCTCATCGACCCAGTCCGTGCCGTTCGTCCTATGGCGGATGATGCCTAGCCCACCCACGGCGATCCCGTTCAGCGCGCCGTGTAGCGCAATGCTGTACACGTTGAAGGCCGGGGACACCTCGGTCCACGTGGCACCGCCGTCCGTGGTGCGGATAAACGCCTGCAGGTACCAGCCGCCGGCATAGCCGGTGTCCGCATCCTGAAAGCACAGGCCCTCCAGGTTGCTGTAGCCCTCGATGGGTTGGATGGGCAGCCCGTTCCAATTCAGCCCGCCGTCCGTGGTCTTCAGCACCGTCCAATCGTAGCCATAGAAGGTCGCATAGCCCACCTCCGCCGTGGGGAAGTAGACCTTGCTGAGGGGGTTCGCCGGGTCCAGGTCCACCGCGGCCCAGCTATCGCCGCCATCATCGGTGCGCAGCAGCACCCCGTAGCCGTAATCGCCCCCGGCGCAAAAGCCCACCAGTGGCGTAGCGAAGGTTACGCAGCGCCACGGCCGCTCCACCGGGGTGGCCACCGTGCTCCAGCTATTCCCGCCATCCGCGGTGCGGTACAGGCCACTATCGCCGGCCACGAAGCCGTGCAGCGCATCGCTGAAGTACAGGCTGCGCAGGTCGCCGCTGCTAGGCGCGTCCACCGCCGCCCAACTCAGCCCTGCATCCACCGAGCGGATCACCGTGCCGTAGTAGCCCACCGCAAAGCCGCTGCTGGGTTCCGGGAACTGCACGGCCTGCAAGCCCTGCGTAGTGCCGCTGGGGCGTTGCGTCCATTGGGCCTGCAAGCCAAAGGAGCTGCACACCAAGAGGAGGGGGAGAAATGCTTTCATGGAAGGGTAGACGTTGCTTGGGGGGGATTTGATGCTTGGGGGGTAAAGCATGACCGACCAAAGCAAACACATAAGGAGCGGCGGGGCTAGCGTACGCGAAATGTTCGCATACGGTGGGACGTGCAGGGTAAGCTGGGTAAGGCGTAGGTTTGTAGTGAACCTGTCGGTACTGGTCGAGTTGCCGGTCCCGTCCCAAAACAGCTGGATCATGAAAAATGTACTACCCATCGCCGCGCTTGTCGGCACACTTTGGACCGTTGGAGCCACCGCACAGAGTTTCAACCCTGGATGGTCCTTCCCCAACGGACCGGTGAACGCCGTGCTGAAGGACAGTGCGAACAACGTGGTTTATCTCGGAGGAGACTTTGACTATGTGGGCCCCCGGACAGGACCCTACTCCACGATAGTGGACAACAGCACCGGCACCGGTACTGCTGGTATTCCCGAACCATACACGCAGCAGCCATACAACAGGGTATGGAACAGTATCGCGGATGGGGATAATGGCTGGCTCGTCCAGGGCTCTATCCAAGGGCCGGGCTTCCGCCCCCTTCGCAGGAGCCTCTACCAACTGGATGCGGGCAAACAACTCACCGACTTCGGTTCGGATGCGTACGTGAATGGAGAGATCAAGGCCTTGGCAGTAACAGCTGATAACCTATACATCGGTGGTAGTTTCGAGGTGGGGAACAAATGCGGTCCGAAGCCTGTGAGCATCACAACGGGAACGTTGTCCGGCACGTTCCCCAGAGTGGGGGATGATGGTTCCGTTGGAGCAGCTATCCCGGATGGCGCTGGCGGTTGGATCCTAGGCGGGAACTTTGCCCAGATCGGAGACCAAGCACGGACCAATTTGGCCTGGGTGGACGCTGCAGGTGCGGTAAAAAGCCTGAACCTTGGCATGCAGCCAAGTCCTTCCAACGTGTTCGCGCTCGCCTTGGACGGGAATACGCTCTATGTGGGCGGATCATTCACCGCGATCGGTGGCCAACCCCGGTCGCGGATAGCGGCCGTGGACCTCAACACAGGGCTGGTCACGCCCTGGAACCCCGGTGCTTCGGAGACTGTCCAGTCCTTGTGCATCAGGGGGGGCAGCCTGTATGTCGGCGGTGGCTTCACTACCATCGCAGGTCAGGCGCGTTCGTATGCTGCTTCATTCGATCTGAGCTCAGGGATGCTCACCCCTTGGGCGCCCCAGCCGAATACATGGGTCAAGAATTTTGAACCGTACGGAGGAAAGGTCTATCTCGCCGGGGCTTATCTCACCTCGGTCGCTGGTTCGGCGAGGGCAGGTCTTGCAGCAGTGGACGCGGTGACCGGCGCGCTTGATCCTTGGGCACCGGTGATCAATGGGCAGGTCAGGTGCTTATCGGCCTCCTCAACGCAATTGTTCGTTGGTGGCTCGTTCACCACGTTGAATGGCCAAACGCGTAATCGCATCGGGGCGTTCGATCTGGCCTCCGGGAACCTTACGGCTTGGAACGCGCAATTGGCACCCGAAAGTAGCCAATCGATGAGCACCGTGGTATACAAGAACGGCCAAGTATATGCCATGGGGTATGTGGACTATACCAACCTTTGGTACAGCCCAGTCTATAGTTTCAATGCCGCCACAGCGCAGCGGAGCACATGGAGCCCGGTCACCCCACTCTATGGGGGAAGAACGATGGCGGTTTCCGATACCGAAGTGTACTACCTGGGGGCAGGTTACGATGTGATCGGGAAATATGGTCGATCGATCGCGGCTTTCAATTTGAGCACGGGCAATTACGATGCACGATTCGATCCCTTCATGACAGGAAAGGTGAACGCGATGATGATCGCGGGGGATGTGATCTATGCAGGAGGGACTTTTTCGGTGCCCGCACCCTATGTAAGAAGCGGCTTGGCCGCCTTCAATATCCATACCGGTGCATTATCCACATGGAACCCGGGAAATGTTACAGGGACCATCACCTGCATGGCCGGGAACGGAGATGATCTCTTCCTCGGTGGCGAATTCACCAAGATAGGGGTGCAACTACGAAAGAACCTTGCTGCCGTGAGCATGGGTACTGCTACCATTTTGGCCCCGTTGCCTAAGCCGAACCAAATGGTGCGCTGCATGGCCACCCGGGAGGATACCTTGTATTTGGGCGGTGATTTTACCCAAGTAGGTGCGAGTTCACGCACGTACGCCGCCTCGGTCAGTACCGCCACCGGCCAAATTCTACCCTGGGACCCACAACCTAATGGAACGGTCTTCGCCCTTGCACACATAGGGCCGCGGGTGGCCATTGGCGGTTCATTCACCCTGCTAGGGGGCTCCTCCCGATTGAATTTCGGCACCGTGGACCTGGCCACGGGGACCGCCACTTCCTGGAAGTTCAACGCGAACGCCCCGGTAAAAGCAATTGCCCCCAGCGGCGGTAAGACCATGATCGTCGGGGATTTTACACAGATCGGTGGGGAACAACGCAACAACATCGTGGCCTTGAATGCCACCACCGGGAAGGTGACCGCCTGGGATCCCGATGCGAATGGCACGGTACGTACCCTGGCGCTATCCGATGGTTCACTTTTTATTGGCGGGGATTTTACCACGATAGGTGGCCAAGCAAGGAGCCATATCGCTTCACTGAACCCACAGAATGCCACGCTGCGGACCTTTGCGCCCGTGGTGGACGGACCGGTGAACACCATCATGGCGAAAGGAAGCGCGCTGTATTTCGGCGGTGACTTCCTGCAGGTGAATGGAATTCAACGGAACCATGCGGCATCGGTCTGGGGGGTCGGCGGTGCGCTAAGGCCATGGGATCCCAACGTGAACGGGCCTGTGCATGCCTTGGCCTTTTCCGGGAACACCACCGTTCTTGGGGGCGCATTCACCTCCGTGGGAGGCGTAGTACGCAACAATGCGGCATCCGTGAAAACCGTGGATGGCTCCGTGACCGGCTGGGACCCCGATGTGAACGGACCCATCTATGCGCTGCTGCCAACGGATGAGGCGATATTCGCAGGTGGTCAATTCTCCCTGGTGGGGGGTCTTAACCGGCGCGTGTTCGCCGCATTGAACACGTACACGGCCAAGGCGATGTACCCCTGGAACGTCTTCCCCTCCGCAAGCAGTTTTGATAGGGCACGCTCACTGGCCGTAACGGATTCCACACTGCTCGTCGGCGGCTACTTCAACGATGTGGAAGGGACCACACGGTACAACCTCGCGGCGTTCAACCGGGATACCAAGGAACTCACCGACCTCGACCTGGGCCCCATCCGAGAGGTGAACGCCATGGTGGTTTCCGGCAACCAGCTCCTGATGGGCCTTGGGGAAGAGACCCTCTCCTTTACGGAATACGATGACTATTTCGCTGTAGTGGAATTGGAAAGCCCTGTGCTGCGTAGGAGCGGACCCCTTGCACTGCCCGTGGCGGAGATCCGCGTGGGCTTGGCCCCGAACCCGGTAGCGGGCCAACAGGTGGAATTGACAGTGACCGGCCTGGATGCGGGAACGCGCATGGCGGACGTATCGGTGCTGAACTTGAACGGCCAGCTGGTGTACACCGGCAAGGCCCCTGTGGTGGCCGGGCAACTGCAGCTCCACCTGGAAGGGTCGGAGCAGTTTTCCCCAGGCGTCTACATCGTGCAGGTATCGGCCGGTGCGCAGCTGCAAACGCAGCGCTTGGTGGTGATGCAGTAGCGCAGGCACATGGTGATGAGGGCATTCCTGCGCAGGGATGCCCTCATTTTTTCGGAGCTGGATGGAGGTGAATTCCGTTCAGGCGCGTGCAGGGCATAGGCTCTCGGCCTGCTCGGCTCAGGCGCATTCAGGCTTCTTGGTTGTTCCGGCTCGTGGGGTATTCAGCGCATTCGGCATGCTGGCCCTCGGCCAAAGGCATCCCGGTAGGGTGGAGTCTGAATACTTTATGCGGAACGTTGGGCTGGGGTGGTTAGGAGGCAACCCATAAGTGGTCCAGCCGGGGTGGGTCGCAGACCTCCGGGGGGGGGGATACTTTCGGGAGCGCGCGAAACCTTTCCTATCGTAATGGAAGGGCCATAGGGGAGGCGGAGATCCAACGCGATAGGATCCGCATGACTGACGAAGAGTCGTTCATCACCACGGTCACGGCGGTTTCCATCGATGGGACGTGGAGCGGGTTGCGACTAGGCCTTTGGGTCGGTTTCGGACTTGAATTCGGCGAGCGTCAGTCAAAGCCGTACAAGCAGGTGCCTAATCAGAATGGGTTCTAAATGATGCTGGCTGTAGGGCAAAAGGTAGCAGAACAAAATCTCTAATGGATTTGCGGCATTGATGTTGCCATCAGGTTGAAATAGACAATCTGACTCTGCAGTATGCTGTATGCAAATGTGAATGGAACGAGATTAGCTCCTCAACCGACTTTGCGGGGTACATGTCCGTATTGCGTGGGAAATATGTTGGCAAAGTGTGGGGCGATCTACACTTGGCATTGGGCGCATGAGAAAGGGGCATCTTGCGACCAATGGTCAGAGCCCGAATCGGAATGGCATCGTTCATGGAAGCGACCTTTTCCCGCAGACTGGATAGAGGTGGTTCTGACAGACAATGGCGTTCGGCATATTGCGGATATTAAGACAGACAAAGGGGTGGTAATCGAGTTGCAGAATTCACCGATCGCATCGGATGTTGTTCTGCGCCGTGAAGCTTTTTATGGCGAAAGGATGCTATGGGTAATAAATGCTTACCCAGTTAGGGAGAATCTTGAATTGAATCCCTACGAGACGGAGTGGCCTGAGATGCGTCTTGGTGATCGCATCATCGACTACCATACGAAGAAGGTTATTTACGACGAGGAAAACCTGAAGAACATGTTCAGCTTTCGATGGAAGCGAATGCGAGAAGCATGGTCGAGTGCCGACCGCCCCATTTTTCTTGACTTCGGTACTGATGAGATCTACAGAATGAAGATCCGCAGATTCAATAATGGCGTACTTAGGAAGTACGATCGTGATAAGTTTATTTTGAAGTATGGAGGGTTACCTAACTTAATGTCGCCGCCAATTACCACACAGGGTCCTAAGCACGTGGATTACCTACCCCCGCTCTGGCATTAGTTCTAGCCACTCTGGGACTGTGCGTTCAAGTTTATGGCTGGGTCACTTGTGAGGGCGCTGTGCTAGTTGCCCATCTGCATCCTCGTCGTGTGCTGCTGCCCATGATCCGGGCAATGGATGACATCCACCCCGAATGTCACCACATCGCGAAACCATGTCCGGTTGTATTCAGTGGGAAACCGCACAGGGATGAGTTCCTTGCCGGGTCCGATCACATGATGAGCCAATGCGGTGCCGCAGTAGGTGGCTATAAGGAAGAGGCAAGTCTCATCGGCGAGGATGTCCGGTTTATTCGCGCCGAGCACCTCTACCGCGATGTCCCGCCATCGCCTTCCATGCGTTGGCCATAATTCCTTCGGGGGCCTCCAACGGCATAGGATGGTATAGTGATGCTCTTCCGGTATAGGAAAGCCGTACATTAAATAAGCAGCGTGTACGTGTTCCTTCATGGTCGGTCCTGTTGAGTTTGCTGTTCCAACACCAATGCAATGATCCACTCATAATGCTCGGCCAGCTTGTGGGCCTCGGCCGTATCGTTGCATTCCTCGGCAACAAAGTCCGGGCTGGAAGCTTCACCGGTTTCGAGGTAGTTCGCGGTATCGCGCCAAGCACGGGCGCGCACTTCCAGCCCGTCCAGCAGCTGGCCGAGGTCGAAGGCGTTTAGGCGGATGATGTATTCTTTGTCGATCGGCATTCGGCCAGGTTAGCGATATTGTGGCGGAAAAGCCAGAACACCCAACATTTACAATATGGCCAAGACCCCAAATGTCCCATGGACGCATGAGCACCTACTTATTGCGCTCAACTTATATGACAAGATCCCCTTCGGCAAGTTCGATCAGAGCAATCCGGTGCTTATCCAAGTAGCTGAAGCGATGGGGCGCACGCCGGGTAGCGTGGCCATGAAGTTGAGCAACCTGGCCTCCTTGGACGAGCGCTTAGCGGCACGCGGGATCAAGGGTCTAACAGGGGCGAGCGCCTTGGACCGTGAAGTATGGGCCGATTATCGGGAGCACTCGGATGCACGCGCGGTAGAGAGCGAAGGCCTGCTAAGTGAACTGCTTGACCCGCTTTCAGAGATGGACTGGGATGTTGATCCGGAGCAAGGCATGATCCGTGACGTGCCCCATGGACCTACTGAGCGGACCGCCAACGTGAAGGTGCGCCTTGGGCAGAGCTATTTCCGTTCCGTGGTACTGAATGCCTATGGCGGTCACTGTGCCCTCACCGGCCTTGGCGTGCGCAGTTTATTGGTCGCATCCCATATTGTTCCATGGGTGTTCCCGGATCTGAGCGTATCGAGATTTGAGGAGAGCCTGTCCTTGCTCACAGGGAAGTTGGGTACGGGGCATCGCTTGGACGTGCGCAATGGGATCGCCTTGAACGCCTTGCACGATCGCGCATTCGATCAAGGATACATCACCTTCGATACCGATCTCCGCATGGTTTGCGGCAGGCATCTTCGGAAACGGTTCCGTGAAGAAGAGATCGCTCGGAATTTCAAAGCCTTTGAAGGCAAAGCCTTGCGGGTACCTGCGGAATCGGACGGCCCGGGCGAAGCGTACTTGGCATGGCATCGTGTCAGGATCTTCGAGGAAGGTACACGGGGTGAGACGGGCACGTGCGATTGACCGCTACATCAATTGAACCCGAACCGTTCCCGATGCATCACCAAGTTCTTCAGGGCGGGATGGTATAGTGTGTGATCCGGCAGGGTCAAACGCTTCCCGGCAAAGGGCCGGATGGCATAAGCCGTATCAGCTTCCCGAAGTTCGTTGGCCACGATCACGGTATAGTCCGCTGCGATGCTGATGAGGCCTCGATCGAATGCGCGGTGCATATTGGGGCAAAGTGCTATTCCATTGGTGATGGTATCGTCATAGGAATCGGCCCAGGGTACGATGTGGCAAGCATCGATCAGGCTTGCCCGTTTGTTGTGCTGGATATGCAGGCCCGTGATGGCGCAGCGGTAGCCGTATAGTTCAGGGATCTTGCGCTTGAAGGCGGCACCGCGCAGCACTTGTTCTTCCTCCTCCTCTTCCTGCAGGTGTTGGAGTTGGCGTGCCACATAGGCTTCCGGTGTATCGTGCTCGATCTGGCGTTCGATCTCGCGGAGGTGGCCCGGCAACTCGTTGGGAACGGCTTGGCCGGTGAAGTATTTCGCTACAAGAATGAGCTGATCGGCAGCGCGATGCGCCCGATCTTGCCAGCGGTCGAAAACATCCGCGCGCAATTCCGCATAGGCATCGAAGGCGATGAGCGCGCTGAGGCTCTTGATGGAATTGGAGCGGGTAAGTCCGTGCTCGAAGCCCGGCAACGTATGCAGCTTCCACAGGCCCGAGGGTTCGTTCTTCAAGTGGTAGAAGGGAAGGAAGAACCGGCGATTATAATTGCTGTCCTTCACCAAGGCCTCCCAGTAGCCATTGAATAGGTTGATCAGTTCGGCGCAAGGGGTGATCCGGTTTTCGGTGATCACTCCTTCATCCATGGCCTTGAGCACGGCCAGCAAGAGCACAGGCTTATGGGGCGCACGACCATTGGCCCGGTTCAATCGCAGGTAGTCGGGCAATAGTGGACCTGGCATGTGGAGCAAGGTAGGGGAGCGCACGGATCAGGAAATTGCCGAAGCCTTTAAAGCCTTTCCCGCCGACCTAGGCTCAGGGACCGGTTCAGGACCCACGGACCCCAAGCCGGAACGCCTGTACACCTAACAGAACTACCCCAGAGCCGAAATGCCTGAATCCGCCGGATACCAGGGGCCAAGAACCGCCAAGCGCCGGAACCGCCTGAAGCCTCCTGAAAGTCGGACCGCTTGCCCGAGGAATGAATCCTGGATCAAAAGCCGAAGAGCCTCCCTCAGCAGGCAGCTCTCTATATATAAGGTATAGGCCCACGGCCTGAACGCGCCCCTTCCGCTTCGTGGCGTGAGCAACGCGCCCCCCAAAATCCCCATTTCCGGGTATTGTAGGAACGGAACATGGCGGGCAATTTCGCTTGCCTGTTCCACCAACCCCTACCCCGGAATGACCGCCCCCCATTTAACCCTCCGCGAACTGGAAGTGCTGGTATTGATGTGCCACCCCAAGTGTTGGGTGGAAAAGGAGATGCCGGACCTGCTGAAGATGTCGTTGAGCAGCTTTAAGACGCACAAGGAGAGTTTGTTCTTCAAATTCAAGTTGAACAGGCGTATGGAGTTGCAGTTCGAGGCCGTTCGCTGCGGACTGGTGCCTTGCCAGTGCCGTGGCATGGCGGGCGAAGCACCCGAAGGGTCCGCACCTACTGCTTGAGGCAGGCCTGTTACCGAAGCGACGCACCGAAAGGACCGGTCCAGCGCTGCTGGTCCGGTCCCCAAAGGGGCGGCATCTTGTTCGAGATTCCCCAAATGTCGATCGAGGATCCTGCAATCTTGTTCGAGATTCCCGAGATGTCGATCGAGGATCTTGCAATGTTGTTCGAGATTCTCGGCAAGTTGATCGAGGATCTCGCAATGTCGATCGAGTATTTCGCAATGTCGATCGAGGATCTTGCAATGTCGATCGAGATTCCTGCAATGTCGATCGAGATTCTCGCAATGTCGATCGAGATTTCCGCAGTGTTGATCGAGATTCCCGAAATGTCGATCGGGGATCTTGCAATATCGATCGAGATTTTAGGAAACCTGAGCACGACGAGCTGCGTTGCATCCACATCCCCAGCGGATGCAGCCTTTGTTTCGCGATTACTTGGATCTTTATTCCTGTTAAGTCCTTGGTTTTCCGTAAGATAGGAGCAATGTCGGCTAAATAGCCGATATCCTCTGCCGAAAAAGGGTCGTTTCAATGGACCTAACCAGGCGGGCCACCGCCACAAACTACAGAAAAGATGGCAACAGGAAAAATGGGTCTTCTCGGCCTCGCCGCCACGGCGATCGTGGCAAAAGCACAAGGTATCTATGACAAGCTCAAGATCAGTGTGCTCTATACGGATCCAGTGCCCCCGCTGGTTACCTTTAAAGCGAACATCGATACGTTGGCGGCGGCCAATGCAGCGGCGGACGTAAATGGGGGCAAGGCTGATTACCAGGCCAAGCGCGAGGCGCTGAAAGTGGTGAAGGCGGACCTCAAGACCTTGCTGGCCTATGTACAGGCCATCTCCGGAAGCGATCCTGACAAGATCCTCAGCAGCGGTTTTGAACTAGTGAAACGGGCAAGTCCCTACGGCGAATTGAACCCGCCGCAGAAGCTCAGCTCCCGTTTCTCCACCATGGCAGGTCGCGCCAGTATTTTCTGGGAGGGTGCGCATGGTGCGGATACCTACCTCGTGTACAAAAGCTCCTCCAACGACCCCTTCAAATGGGAGCCGATCGGAGCCACCACGAAGCGCAGCTTCCACGCCGATAGGTTGGAGTCCGGTGTGAACTACTGGTTTGCCGTGAGCGCCGTGGGTGCCGCGGGCGAGACCAGCAAGAGCGAGCCGCTGTTGGCCCGTGCAGCGTAAGGCTGCGAAGCACCCCTGATGTGAACAGCCCCCGTGCCGCCGCACGGGGGCGTTCGCGTTCTTGGAGGTGGCACCCGCGGGGTCCCTGTCCGCATCCCACATCAAAACCCCACTTGTTTTGGGGCGGGTGTTCCTCAAGACGGTTCCGCTACGAGGGCAGCGACCGCAGGAAAGGCCGCGCTGCCGCAGCTTTACGGGTCATCCGGTCTTTCGGCCCTTGGTTGGCAGTACCAAGGTCAAAACCTGATCCCATGAACACGAACACCAAGGACCCGGGCACGCCCGACACGGATACACAGACGGAAAAGGAAGCAACCCCGCGCATGCCGGAACGTCCGCACAAACATGAAGTGGAAGCGGTCCGCAGTGGCTTCTTGGTAACGGCGCTGTTGGCCGGCACGATGATGTTCGCACAGACCACGCCGCCGCCGCCGCCACCTTCCATGCCACAGCAGCCGACCACGAAACCGGCAACGCCGCAGAAGCCGGAGATGGCCCCGGCCACCGGGAAACCGATGCCCGGCCAAGCGCCAGCGACGGCGCGCCCCATGCAACAGCCTGTTCCCGCTAAGGGTTGGATGATGTTCGACGACAAGAGCAGTTCGGACCTGAAGCTGCAAGGCGACCAGTTCCAGCGTTTGCAGGATGTGGACAACCGGTACAAGGAGCGGTACACGGGCATGGGCACCACGCCATGGACCAACCCGGAGTACAAGATGCTCACGGAGCAGCGTAACAACGACGTGAAAGGTATCTTGACCCCGGAGCAATACAAGCAGTGGAGCAGCACCCACGGTGTTGCCGCGCCGGGTACCAGGACGACGTTACCGATGGAAAGTCGCTGATCCAGGCCGTTGCCTGCTCAGTTAAAGCGAAGCCCCTTGCCGCTCCTGGCAGGGGGTTTTCGTTTTGCGGTAAACCTGAACGTCATCGCGAGCCCGGTTTGGGCCGAAGTGATCTCGTGCTGGTGCGCATGTTCGAAAGCTTGATCAATGAGTAAGGTCGCGGACGCCGAGATGACCCCGATACGTATCGGGGCGCTTCGCAGGGCCTCGCGATGACGGGAGATTTAGTTTGCGATTACGTGGGGGTGCTCGCTAAAACCCGGACCGTCATCGCGAGCCCGCTTTGGGGCGAAGCGATCTCGTGTTAGTGCGCATGATCGAAAGCTTGATCAAGGATCAAGGTCGCGGACGCCGAGATGACCCCGATACGTATCGGGGCGCTTCGCAGGGCCTCGCGATGACGACAGGAGAGCTCGCGATGCCGGTTCACAACGGGATAGCTTCGCAGAGCCTCGCGATTACGGTGAGGATATAGTTTGCTATAACGACAGGAGAGCTCGCGATGACGAAACAAAAAGGCCCCGGAAACTCCGGGGCCTTTTGCATTGCTTGAAATACAGCTCACCTCACCAGCGTGGCGCTGAGGGTGATGGGCACCGCGCTCAGCAACTGGCTGATGGGGCAGTTCACTTTCGCGTCCTCTGCGCACGCATCGAGATCCGCTTGGGAGATGTTGGGCACTTTGGCCTTCAGCACCAGGTGGATGCCCACCACGCCTTTGCCGCCGGGCACATCCCCGATCTTCACTTCGCTGGTGGAATCCAGTTCGTCGGGCGTGTAGCCTTTGTTGCCCAGCAGGAAGCTGAGCTTCATGTTGAAGCAGCCGGCGTGCGCCGCGGCGATCAGCTCTTCGGGGTTGGTGCCGGCCTTGCCGTCCTCGCTCTCGAAGCGGGAGTGGAACGAATAGGGGGTGGCCTTCAACACGCCGCTGGTGCTGGTGAGTTCACCTTTGCCTTCTTTACCGCTGCCTTTCCATACGGCTTTGCTCGATCGGATCATGGGTTGTTGTTGCGTTGTGCGTTCGTAGGGTCCAAAGGTAGAACAGGGCAAAGGGCCGGTTGTTCGCACACGCGGCCGGACCGATGCGCAGCCGGTACGATCGGAAGGCGTTGCGCATCACCGATCACTCCCGCACGAAGCGTTTGCTGGAAGTGGTGCCGTTCACATCGTGAACGCTCAAGGTGTAGAGCCCGCTTGCGAGGTGCGACACATCCAACAGCGTGCGCGGTGCCGTGATGCGTTGCTCCAGCACTACGCGACCATCCACCGATACCACTTCTATTAGTGCATCACCTGAGTTGTCCGGAACACGCACCTCCAGCGATCCGCTGGTGGGATTGGGCATCAGCCAAAGTCCTTGTCCGCGAGCGGTGGCGTGAACGCCCGTGCTGGATTCGGCCGTCAGCACGCTCGGCTCCGTGATCACCGGCGGGTTGTGATCGAAGTAGATGCTCGCGGCATTCGTGATCGTGGTCCCGATCATCAACGGCTGCACCGGCTTGATGCGGAAGGTCACCAGGCCATGGCTGCCGGCCTCGTTCGTTCCACTGTCCGGCAACAGGATGTTCGCGAAGCGCCATTCCACCGTGTGGCCCGGCTTGAAGCTCACCGTGAATGGATGGGAGCCGATACCCTGCTCGAACGTGCCGAGGTCCAATGTGGGTGGAAGCACATCGCGGACCACCACGGTAAAGGCGGTGTCGGTGCCCGTGTTCTGGAACTGTACAGTGTAATCCATCCAGTCGTCCTGGTTGATGAAGTACAGGCTGTCGCTGGCGCCGGAGCTGGTACGGACCGACTTCGCATTCGGATCGAAGCTCGCGGTGAACACGCCGCTCCAAGCGGCCGTGTTGTTGGTCACCGTGGTCTCGGTGATGGCTTGGCTGGCGTTGGCCTGATGGCTGAAGGGCATACCGATGAGCGTGACATCGGGAGGCACCTGCAACTCCAACGATGCGTCAACGTGATCGGAGCCGTTGAGGGCTTGCAGGCCCCAGGTCACGGTGTTGCCGATGACGGACAAGGGTGCCGGCACCGCACTGACAAAGCTCAGCTGTGCGTCGAATTCCAGCATGGCGGTGATCGGCCCTGAGCTTTGCCCACCGGGGTTGGATACGCGCATCCACACGTTTTGCACAAAGCCCGGCCGGGCGGGACCCGCAGCGATGGCGGTGGTCAGGTCCAAGGGGACGAGGCTGCTGTCCGCCACGTTGATGGTCTGGGGCACGCCATTCACTTCCACGGGGATGGGTTGAACGGCTGGGCAGATGGGCAGCAGGTCCGTTCCGGTTCCAAGGATCTCCATGGTGTAGCTGCCGTTCGGCAGGAAGGAGCCGTAGGTGCCGCCCGGGTTGGAGATGGCGTAATAGGATCCCGGTTGGAACTGGATCAGGCGGTACGCCAAGGACGGGTCGTTGGGGTCCTGCACGCAATCCTGGTCATGATCGATGTAGACCGTGCCGCCCACGAAGGCGCACTGCCCTAAGAGGTCCGGCACTTCCACGTACATGGAATCCACGCAGTTCAGCGGTTGCCCGGGGCCGTTGGGAATGGTGCCCACCCTGTCGGGATCCGTGATGATCCAGTAAGCACCCGCCGCCAGATACGGGATCGTATAGCTCTGGTTGTTCTGTATGAGGCGGCTGCCGCCTTCCAGTTGTTGGGCTGGAGGCACCTGCCCGTCGATGGTCCGGATGTTCACGCGGAACTTCTGGTCGGGTGTGGTCCCGCTCACCGCGATGCTGATGCGTCCGTTGCTTCCGTTACAGGCACCTTCCACACCGGTGATCTGCACAGTGGGCGGTACGAAGGTCGCGGAGAACTGCACATAGCTCGATCCCGGACATCCTGCGCCATCGACCCAATTCACCAGCACGGTGCTGCCCGGTGGCGTATCCATCCAGATCCCGATGTAGGTGGCAGGGGAGTTGTAGAAGTCGGAGAAGTTGCCGGCCAGCGTAACGGGAGAGGTCACTCCATGCGGGCCCGGGCCATTGTGCGGGTCGTCCAAATTCATCAACGCATACGGATCGTCGCCGGCGCAGTGGACCAAGTTCGGGACACCGGTATCGAATAAGTCGTGCGCTGCTGAGGATACCACGGTGCCGGAACCCGTTGCCATTTCACCCATCGCATCCATAACGGTTACGGAGTAAGTTCCCGGCGGCAGGTAATCGATATAGGGGCCGGTCGCGCCAGTGCTCCACCCATAGCTGAACGGCGGCGTACCCCCTTGCACGAATGCGCTGAGCACGCCCAAGCTTTCACCACAGGGCGCGCTGGCCATGGACTCCACACTTACGGTAAGCGCGGAACAGGGCAGTGCCATGAAGGCGGATGCGAGCGCGAACAAGATCGTCCTGGTGTTCATGGGTCGGGGTGCAAGGAAGGTGGAGTTCTGCGAAAGGTATCCGTCCAAAAGAAGACGGCGCATGCTGTATCCCGGTTGCCAAGTGCCGGAGCGCGCTAGCGCCGTCAATCCGATATGACGGCGCTAGCGTAGGTGCTATTCCACCAATAGCTTGCGCGTCAACACGGAACCGTTGCTGCGCAATTCGCAGAAGTATACGCCAGCGCCCACGTTACTCAGGTCCACCGTGTAGCTGTGCTTTCCGGCGGGGAGCGTTGCGTTCTCCAGTTCGGTGAGCAGCTTGCCGTTCAGGTCGTACACGCGCAACGATACGGGCCCGGCGGTGGGCTGTTCGAAGGTGATGGTGGTGGAACTGCTAGCAGGATTGGGCTGGTTCTGAAAAAGCTCCACCCCGGTGGATGCCGGTTGCTGCGGAGCAGCAGTGGAGAAATTGCCGTTCAGCGAATCCAGCTCCGCGTTGCTCAAGGCACGGTCGTAAATGCGCACATCGTCCAAGAGGCCCGCGTAGTAAGAGACACCGCTGTAGCGGTACTTGCCCAAGGAGGCCAGGAAGTTCGGTCCCGGATCCATCATGGCCATGTCGGGTGCGGGCACGGAGGCCACGATCACGCCGTCGAAGTAGAGCTCCAGCGATTGGCCGTATTCCCATCTGCCAGCGGCGAAGTGCCAATGGTCGTTCCCGAATTTCTGGCTGGTCCAGATCCATCCATTGGGCAGGTCCGTGCCGAGGTGAACGGCCACCACCAGCGCGTTGCTGTCGGTATACATCGAGAATTCACCTTTGTCCGCATGATGGATCAACTTGCCCTCCGGGTAGGTGATGGGCACCCGGAACCAAGCCGAGAAGGTCACCGCTTCCGGAGGCGTGGTGAAGACCGTGGGGAGGTCCACATAATCCGACGTGCCGTTGAACTGATAGGCACTGGCGGGAACCCCGAAGCGGTCCTCGGCTGCCACGGGGCCAACGGCGGTGCCGTTGAAGAAATTCGGGCCGGCATCCAGTGCATTATTGTCGAGTTCCCAATGGGCGACGAGCCCGGAATCCAAGGCGATCTGGGCGTGCAGGCCGCCGGTGATGAGGAACCCGATAGCGAAGGTGGAAAGTGTCTTCATGGTTGCTGGTGTAAAGTGTGATGCATGTATGGGGATGTGTTGTTCTGGTAAGGTCCGGCTGTTCGTCCAAGTAGTTCACTCGCGCACGAAACGTTGCGTAGTAGTGGCCCCGTTCGCACCGTTCCAATTCAAGGTGTACAGCCCGCGCGCCAAGCCTGAAACATCCAGCACCATGCGCGGTCCTTCCATGCGGCGCTCCAACACCATGCGGCCGTCCACCGAGACCACGTGCAACACGCCGCTGCCCGCAGCGCCAGACACGCGCACCTCCAGTGATCCGCTGGTGGGGTTGGGCAGCAGCCAGAGGCTGCGGTCTGATGGATGCGCCGGCACGCCCGTAGTGAACTCCGCCGTGAGCACGCTCGGCTCGGTGATCACCGGCGCGTTGAAGTCAAAGAAGATGTTGGCGGTGTTCACCATCGATGTGCCAGGAGCGACTGGTTGCTGCGGGCGGATGCGGAAGGAAACGGAGCCATGGCTGCGCGGCTCGTTCACGTTGCTGTCGGGCAGTTGTATGTTTTGGAACTTCCATTCGATCACGCGATCCGGTCTGAACCGCATGGTGAACGCGTGCGACGCGATCCCTTGTTCAAACGTCGCCATGTCCAGCGAGGGGCTCAGTGTATCCGTAACGGTGACCGTGAACGCCGTATCGGTACCCGTGTTCTGGAAGCGGATGGCGTATTCGATCCATTCGTCCTGCTCGATCAGGTAGAGCTCCGCGCTGTTGTTAGAGCTTGTTGTGGCTACTTTTTCGTTCGGGTCGAAGCTTCCGCCGATGATGCCGGACAAGGTGGTCGCATTGTTCGCCAGGGCGGTCTCCAAAAGCGACTGGGAAACCGAGAAACTATGTTGGACCGGGGTGCCGATAAGCCCGGCGTCCGGAGGCACTTGCAGATCCACCTGTACATGCTGTGCGCCGTAGCCGTTCATGGGTGCCAAGCCCGACCAAGTGACGGTGTTGCCGGCAACCGTGCTGGGGATCGGCGTCGCGGATAGGAAGGACAGTAAGGGATCGAACGTGAGGGTCAGGTGGAGCGGGCCGCTCAGTTGTCCGCTGTTGTTCCGCGCTTCGGCGATCACGGTATGGATGAACCCCGGCCGTGCCGGACCCGCTTGCAGCCAAGCGGCAATGTCGAGGTCGATCAGGCTGCTGTCCGCCAGATCGATAACGGCTAGCGGGGCATCCACGGTAAGGTCGAACGGAGCCGGGGAGACCGATGGGCACAAGGGGAACAGGTCGTTCCCTTGGGGCAAGAGCGTGTAGGCGCCCAAGGGCAGGTTCCGCGTGTAGCGTCCATCCGCGTTCGTGATCGCCAGATCAGCTCCGGGGCCGATATCGATCACGCGGTACGCGATGCCCGGATCGATGGCATCCTGCTGGCAGTCCTGGCCATGGTCCAGAAAGAGCGTGCCCGAAACGTTCCCGCAGGAACTGCCGAGATCCTCGATCACGAAGGGGATGAGCAATGCACATTGCGAAGGTTCAGAAAGAGACCCCGCATCCTGGCGGTAGGCATATTGGCCCGGTGGGAGCCCGCTGAAGAGCCACACCCCTGAGCCTTGGAAAATGGGCGACGACGGGAAGGACACCCCGTTCTGGTACAGGCCGATCGAGGTGGTATAGCCTTGGAACCAGCCAAAATTCTGATCGACCAGCAACGAGCCGTTCGCGCCGCCACCGCATGCACCTTCAACCGAGATGATGAATGGCTCGGCTGTGGGATCGATGAGGTCAGCCGTGAAGCTTCCGCTACCGGGGCAGCCGTATGTGTCGGTCACCGTATAGTCGTAGGTCGCGTCGTGACAGAAGCCCGTGTAAGCTGGATGCCCGGCGTAGCTGCTCAGGTACGAGACGCCCGGATCGGTCCAGCTGAAGGTGTACGGTCCTGTTCCGTCCACGAACGCGAAGGAGCGGGAACCGTTGCACTGCCCCGGACAGGCCACACCGTTCTGGTAATTGAATTCGCCGGTCTGGATATAGTACGAACCACCGCCGACCCCGGTGAGGTACGGAACATCCAGCACATCCGCCTGCGCCCAGTAAGAGGAGCCCAGCGCATCGGTCAACATCACGGAATAACTGCCTGCTGCCAGACCGGTGTTGTTCCGTGTCGTCACTCCATTGGACCATTCATAGGTGACGGGTTGGGCCAATACTTCCGAAGAATACTGCGCCTCGATCGATCCGTTGGCATTGCCACAGGTCTCGTTCACCACCACCAACCAAACGTCGTCCGCGAGGCATCGCCCGGGTAGAACGATGTAGAAAGCGGTGATGAGCATCGCGGCCGTTGCTCGTTTGGCCACCTTCAATAATTGGATGTTCATCATGCGTGGATAGGAATGAGTGTGGAACGGCTGTGCGTTCCTTCATGGAGAACTGGTACCAATAATGAAGACATACCGAAGGAAACACGGGGTGCAGCATGGAGCAGGAAAACATACGGTCGGGGCGATCCGCGCCCTACCATGGGTACCCGGAAGACGCAGGAAGTGTTAAGCGGTTGCCCGTTGGGCTCGCCTTGGCCGCTATGCCTACTGAACGATCAGGGAGTGGCTCACTCGGTGCCCATGGAATCGAGCACATTGCCGGTGGTGTCCACCGGGGCAAGCGTGTCCGTGGGTGTGGCGATATAACCCCGGCTGTTCAGCTGGTCGTGTACAGCGGGACCACCAAGCGTCACATCATCCACGTTGGCGCAGCCCACGGTAGCGGCCAGCACCAGCAGAAAGAAAAAGGGGAGTGGGGATCGCATGTGTGCACTGCTGCAAAGAACGGGCCGATAGGAAGTCTACAACTCATGCCCGACGAGTGCGACCCGGCGCAAGGACGGGGTCAGTACGTTACAGAAGCGATGGCACTACGTTGTCATGCTGGGCCGCCCCGCAGGGTTGGAGGACCCGGCATCGCAACCGCCAGTGCCGGAGAACGCCAGCCACAAATGGCTGACGCGTGCATCGGTGCAGACCTAGCCGCTACGTCCTAATTGAATGCCATTGGGATCGACCCGGCCCCGATAGGTATCGGGGGCAAAGGAACGTGCGCTTGAATTCCATGCCCGAAAGACCCTACATGTTGACATAATTCTTCTTCGGGCCACAAACACTGGGGCAGGGAAAGCCGCACTGCCGCTGGTAAGCGCCGCCGCTGCCCAATGCCACCGCGCGTTCACCTTCCATCTTCATCGCCGTGATCTGCATGGACAGGCCCTTGTCCACAGTAGCGGGTGTTACCATCAACCCGGTGCAACCCTCTTGGTCCAGCAGCGCCTCTATATCCGTGCGCGTAAAGGCGGCGGAATAGGAAGCATGTCCGGCGGCGGACATGTTCCGGCAGTACTTCGTCGCATTGGCCGCAGCCACCATCACCCCGTTGAACTGGCCTTGGCGTAGTCCCATATCCATGAGGTAGCTCTTGCCCGGGTTGCGTTCGCTGCCGTCCATCACGATTCCCACCGCCATCACGCTTCCGGTAGCATCGCCGGGCGCGGCCATCACGTTGTAAAAGCGGATGCCCATCACGCTGGCATCGGCCATGAGTTCCTGCAGCGCCTCGGCACTGAACACGGCCTGCTGGAAACCGGCATCATCGCCCTCGGCTGACGGCACGGTCGTAGGGGGATCAAGATGTGGCAACGCAGGTGCGAAGGCACAGGCCAGCACAAGAGTGGCTGCGGAAAGGAGGGTGTGCATAGTGGTGCTATTTCAGGACAAGGTACGTGCACGGAAAAGAGAAGTGTATGGATAAAGCGGCAGCGTTGGGCGTTTTTGGGATGCAGCCGTTGGGGTCCGTTCGTTCAGATCCAACTGGTCCTTTCCTTCTTGCCGTGATCAAGGAAACCGGTAGAACTACGTGGTGCTCATCCCACCCTCGTGTTCACCTTGCGCCAAGGCGCTGCAAGCCGAATGAACGTTGCGGATGATGGATCGGATAACGTGGCTGAATTCGGCTCCCCTGGATGGCTTTCCCATAAATGCATTCACCACGAACCTCACCCTACGGGCTTCTTACCTCTTGCCCAATGCCAAGTGAATATCGCGAACGGGTGGAGCGGATGCAAAGCGCTGCAGCTCATTGGCGAGCAGTGATCGCGTTTGCGCTGATGGGCTTCGGTGCACCGGCGCACGCGCAAGGCGTTGCTCCGCTTTGGAAGGTGGAGATGGACCGCGCGGACAGCCTACAGCAAGCGGGTGCGGTGGCGCCCGCTTTGGCGCTGATGGATTCGGCGGTGGCGCTTGCGCGGGTGGATAAGAACCCGGCAGCGTGGGGCAAGGCGCTGTTGCAGCAAGCCATGCAATACCAGATGCTCGGCGGCAACGACCGCGCGCTCACCGTGCTGTACCAAGCGCTCGCGTTAACGAAGCAGCGCGGCGATGAACCCGGCTTGGCGGATGTGTACAACAGCATCGGCGCGATCCAGCACGCGCAGAAGAATTACGCGAAGGCGGAAGAGTTCTACCGGAGCAGCGGCGCCATCGTGCAGCGGCTGGGCTTGGTGCGGGAGACCGCTAAGTACTGGAACAACATGGGCACGCTCTACCAGGATAAAGGCTTGCCACGGGAGGCCATCACCTGGCTCCAGAAAAGCCTCGCGACCTGGGAAGCCTTGCACGATACGGGCTGGGCCGCCATCAGCTACCTGAACCTCGGCACCTGCTACCAGCAACTGGGCAACTCGGACAGCGCGCGTACCTATCTCGCGGCCAGCATGCACAACCTTTCCGGTACGGGCAGTGAATACCAGCTGAACCTGGCGCGCATCCAATACGGCCTGAACGAGCGCGATGCCGGAAGGCCGCGTGAAGCCCTGCACTGGTGCGGCGCTGTTCTCGCGGATGCGCAACGGATGCGCAACGGACCCCTTGGAACAAGAAGCCTGCGCATGCCTTGCAGGTGCCTACGAAGCGCTTGGCGATGACCGCCGGGCACTCCCGCTTTACAAGCGATCCACCGCCTTACGCGATTCGCTTTTCGGGCAGGCCAATGCCACCATCATCACGCGCATCGAGATGGACCACGACTTCGAGCAGCAGCAATTGGCGGACAGCCTCACGGAAGCCAAACGCCGGGTGGAAGTGGAGATGCAGCACCAGGCCGAAGTGGCGGAAGAACGTGAAGCGCGCAACATCGCCCTCTTCAGCGGGGTGGCCATACTGGCTTTGGCCGGCGGCCTGTGGAGCCGCCTGCGTTACATGCGCCGATCGCGCGCCCGGATCCAACGCGAGCGGGACCGTTCCGACCAACTGTTGCTGAACATCCTGCCCGGCCCCGTGGCCCAAGAGCTGAAGGATAACGGCTCCGCGCAGGCCCGTGACTTCGAGTACGTCACCATCCTTTTCAGCGACTTCAAGGGTTTCACGCAGATCAGTGAGACCATGTCCGCGCAGGAGCTTGTGGGTGAACTGCATGCCTGCTTCATGGCGTTCGATGGCATCATCACCGCGCGCGGCATCGAGAAGATCAAGACCATCGGGGACGCTTACATGTGCGCCGGCGGATTGCCCGATCCATCCACCAGCAACCCAGCGGAAGTGGTGCATGCGGCGCTGGAGATGCAGGCTTTCATGGAAGCGCGGAAGAAGGAGAGTGAAGCAGCGGGCAAGCCCGCGTTCCAAATGCGCATCGGCCTACACACCGGTCCAGTGGTCGCGGGCATCGTGGGCATGAAAAAGTTCGCCTATGACATGTGGGGCGATACGGTGAACATCGCCAGCCGCATGGAAAGCTGCGGAGAGGCGGGCAAGGTGAACATCAGCGAAGCGACGTATGCACTGGTGAACATGGCGAAGGTGGTGAAGGAAGGAAAAGAGGTGCCGGCATTCACGTTCGAGCCACGCGGGAAAGTGCAGGCCAAGGGAAAGGGCGAGTTGGAGATGTACTTCGTGGAACACGGCGTGGAGAAATAGCACGTCCCGGCTGCAACGTTCGGCGTTCAGTGGCTTACTTTTCGGCTGCGATGGTGGAACAAGGAGCGGGGCAGGTCGGGTCAGGAGTGAAGGATGCCGCCGGGGATGCCGTTAAGGCCGCCGTCCTGGCCACGCACGACACGTTCTGGCAGAGCTATGCGCGCCGCGATATGGACGTTCGGTTCAGCGTGTGTGCCGAGGACATCACCTTTTTCGGTACCGCCCAGCACGAGCGGGCCACCACCAAGGCGGCCTACCGCGCCATGAACGAGAAAGGCGTGGAGCAATACCCGTGGCCCTTCATCATCCAGAACCTGTGGCTGGACGTGCATGTGCTGGGCGACACAGCGTGGACGGAATGCGACTCCTATTGGATCCAGGAACATGAGGGGACCGTGTCGCGCGACCTGTTGCGGCAGACCACCGTGTTCCACATGCGCGACGGCAGATGGCAGGTGGTGCACGTGCACGGTTCCGAGCCGGATTATCGCCTGCGGGAAGGCGAGTACATGACCAACGCAAGCGTGATCGCGCGCAACAAGGAACTGGAAGGACAGGTGGCTGAACGCACGCGCCAATTGAACAGCGAAAAGAAGCGGAGCGAGGACCTGCTCCTCAACATCCTTCCAGCGGATGTCGCACAGGAATTAATGGACACCGGCATCTCGGTGGCCAAGCAGTACGAGGACGCCACCATCCTGTTCACCGACTTCAAAGGGTTCACGCGGGCCAGCGAGCTCATGTCCCCGCAGGAACTTGTGGCGGAGCTGAACCATTGTTTCAAAGCCTTCGATAACATCATCACCGCGCGCGGTATCGAGAAGATCAAGACCATCGGCGATGCGTACATGTGCGTGGGTGGCCTGCCCGATCCCGGCAGCAGTAGCCCGGCGGACGTGGTGCATGCGGCGCTCGAAATGCAGGCGTTCATGACCGCCCGTAAGAATGACCTCGATGATAAGGGACTTCCTGCGTTCCGGATGCGCGTAGGGATCCACAGTGGCCCGGTGGTGGCGGGTATCGTCGGCGTGAAGAAATTCCAGTACGACATCTGGGGAGACACGGTGAATACCGCGAGCCGGATGGAATCCTCCGGAGAAGTGGGGCAGGTGAACATCAGCGAAGCGACGTACGCATTGGTGAAGGGCACAGTTGTCAGTCCGATACGTATCGGACCTCCGTTGTCCGTCGGCAGCCTAAATATTGACAACCAACAACTGACGACCAGGCCAGCATTCACCTTTACTCCGAGAGGCAAAGTGAAGGCGAAGGGGAAAGGGGAGCTGGAGATGTACTTCGTGCAACGGAAGAGCTGAACCTTACGGATGATAAGGGAACACATGCGCCAGCGGGGCTTCGGTCCGGTCTGTCGCGTGATCTCCTGCGTGGCCATGGTCCTGGGTGTTGCCACGGCACATGCACAAAGCCGGTCCCCGGAAGGGAATAGCACGATCCACATTGATGATGCGGTGCTGCAAAAGGATCTGAGCAGCATGCCCGGAATGGCCGGTTCGGATCGGGGCATCGATCTACTGGAACAAGGGGCCACACGCATCATTCTGGCGGACGATACGGCGCTGGCGGCTCGCGTTCCGCAAGATCACCGATGGCCGGAATTGCTGGTGGACAGCGTGCCCATGATCCCAGCAGGCGCGACGTATTGGATCCGCTTCCCGATCACGCCGGACCCGGAGTTGAAGGGCGTGCCCTTGTCACTCAGCATCGTGGCACGTGCACCTGTGGATCTCTACCTGAACGGGGTCCGCGTGCTGGTCGCCGAACAACGCCCCCTTGGCCGCACAGGACCGCTGGTCCCTGAGCCGGACTTCCAACCCTTGGTCGTACAGATCACGTTCGCATGCGATGGGAAGCCCGAAGTGCTCTCCGCACGCGTGCAGAGCCTTCCGGGGGATGAGCCGGCGTACCCGCCGTTGAGGTTGGTGCTGCAAACGGCGCGGAACCATGCGTTAGCCTCACGCTTGGGCATCCATTTCGGCCTCTTTATCGGGGTGAATCTCATCATCGCACTCTTGGCATTCCTCACTTGGCGTTGGGACCGCCGAGAGCGCAGTTGGTGGCTGCTTGCGCTTTTGGCCCTTGTAACGGTGATCGCAGCTATCTGCCATCTCGGCGGGCCACTGGATCACATGGGCTACCCGCCGCTTCTTTCCACGATAATGCATCGGGCCATGTCCGGCTTATTCTCCTGGAGGATATTGCTCGTGCTGCTCGTACTGCGTGCCTTGCGCGGGGATGCGATCGGGCGCACCTTCCGGTGGTGGGCCGGACCCGCACTTGCGCTCACCGTTCTTAATCTGGTCATTCCGCTCATGCCCTCGACCATGGACCTGCGTTGGACCCGATGGGTCTTGGGCAGCCTCTCCCTGTTGCTGTTCATAGGGTTGACGACCGAGGTCGTGCGTGCATCCTTCCGCTTGATGCGCGCCAAGGGAGCGCAACGCTGGTTCGCGATCGGTGCATTGGCGTTCGTGCTCATCACGGTCATTTCCGTTGTGCTGGAACAGATGGACACGTCCTTCGGCTGGCTGGGTTTGATCACTACATACATCTTCTACCTAAGCCTGCCCCTCTCCATAGCGATCTACCTGGCCTTGCGCTCCGCGAAGAACAACAGGCTGGTGGCGCGGCAGCGCGATGAGCTGGACCAGGAAGTGCAGGAGCGCACGGCCGAGCTCGAGGCAGAAAAGCATGAGGTGGTAAGGCAGAAGGAACGCAGCGATCAACTGCTTCTCAACATCCTGCCGGGAGAGGTCGCCGAAGAATTGAAGGACACCGGGGGCGCGGTCGCCAAACTCTTCGATCAAGCAACCATTCTCTTCACCGATTTCAAAGGCTTCACCGAGGCGAGCGAGCAACTTTCGCCACAGGAATTGGTGAAGGAACTGAACACGTGCTTCATGGCGTTCGATCACATCATCACCGCACACGGCATCGAGAAGATCAAGACCATCGGCGACGCCTACATGTGCGCAGGCGGCCTTCCGGACCCGAGGAGTGCGGCACCTGTGGACGTGGTGAATGCCGCGCTGGAAATGCAAACGTTCATGATCGCGCGGAAGAAGCAACGCGATGAAGAAGGACTTCCCTCGTTCGAGATGCGCGTAGGTATCCACACCGGTCCGGTGGTAGCCGGCATCGTAGGCGTGAAGAAATTCCAGTACGACATCTGGGGCGACACGGTGAACACGGCGAGCCGCATGGAGAGCAGCGGGGAAGTGGGACAGGTGAATATCAGCGAGGCGACGTACGCGCTCGTAAAGGATGCACAAGAGATCGGGGGCGAATACAACGCGCAACACGCAACACGTCAACGCGCAAACCCCAAGGCCTTCACGTTCACGCCACGTGGTAAAGTGCAGGCGAAGGGCAAAGGGGTCTTGGAGATGTACTTCGTGGAGCGGGCTGTTGGATGATCCTCCGGATCATTGCGATGCGCACACGCGCCGCTTACCGATGTTAGGAACGCAATTCTCCTACCTTTTCCGAGATGTATATCTGCGGGAGCGGCGTTCCAATCAGTGAAGGGTGAAGGTGGGCCGGTTCCCATTTCGACTGAAAAATTGCAGGTGAAGGACATGGAGCACTGTACTTTGTCGCCACGAAATGATAAGGGGCTTGGTCGTTGTTCTGATCTGGAGCATTTCCGGAACGGCAGTTCAGGCGCAAAAAGCCCGGCTGGACAGCCTGATCGGAGTATTATAGCATCAACCCGATGCGCATATCGAGCGCATGAACACGCTCTTGGCGGTCGCGGAATGCTACGTCCACATGGCACCCCCGAAAGGGATCATAGCGGCGAAGGAAGCCGAGGCGATCGCACGGTCCATGGGCAGCGACCAGGGTTTGTCGCAGTCCTTGGGCATGCACGCATTGGGCCTGTTGGAAACCGGGGATATTCCTGAAGCTGACACACTTTTACACCATGCCTTGGCCATCGATCGCAAGCGGAACGATACGCATGCCATCGCGGTGGATTGCATACGGCTCACCATCGTCTCGAATGCTCGCGACTACAGTACCATTACGTACATAACGGAAGCGCTCCCGCTCCTTCGCCATACGTCCTACTATCGTGAGCTTGCTTCCGCCCACTTCTGGACGAATATCGAATATTCTTCCGTGGACGGGTACATCCTGCACTTGGACACGGCCAAATACCTCTTTGAACAAGTGGGCGACAGCAGCGGTATCGCCCAATGCTTGGACATGCAGATGCGCTTCCTCCCAGTAGCGAATGATGCGGCACTGGCAAAAGCATATATGCGGAATGCCTTGCGCATGGCCCGTTCCGTGGACGATCATGCCCTCGAGGCCAGACTATTGGCCAATAGTTGCGCTCATGCCCTCAATGCTTCCGACTATGCGGGCGCGCTGCTGGCCGGGCTCGATGCCATAAACATCGCGGGTGCTGCAGGTTGCACGGTAACAAGGGACCAATCGATGGGGAACGTGGCCACCGTCTATGAGGAATTGGGTGATCCAGCAAGCGCCTTGCCCTATTACCGTCAGATCCTGGCCGGCGCCCGGCGCTCCGGCGCGAAGTCCGACCTGGCCAACAGCTATGCTTCCTTGGGTTCCGCCTTTCTTTCCCTGGGAGACCTGGACAGTGCGCTTTATTGGAACGAGCAACTCGAGGAACTCTCCCGGACATTCGCCTCCCAGGCCGGGTATGCCGAGGTAGGCTTGGGCAAGGTGTATGCAGCGCGCAAGGAATGGTCCTTGGCACTGGACCATTTAATGAAGGCCACCGCCCCTACGAAGGAACTCGATGATTACTTTGAACTTGCCTTGGACATCGAACTCGACATGGCGCGTGTGCTGCTCCACGCGGATGAGCAGTCGCTCCGGACCCACGGCTTCATTCCTGCCCAGCGCTGGGCGCAGGCCCGGGTGCATTTGCAAAAGGTGTTGGCCATGGCCTCCGCACGGGAGTTCATGAAATACAAGCAGGAGGCGCTGTACGAACTATCGCGCATCGCGGAGCACGACGGCGACGTGGCCGGGGCTTACGCCTTGCATAAACGCTACAGTGCCGTGAAGGACAGTGTCTTGGATACGGATAAGGCGAAAGCTGTTGCCTTATTGCAGATAAAGTACGAGACCGAGAAAAAGGAAGAGCAGATCGTACTACTGGGCAAGGACAAGGAAGTACAGGTCAAGGAGATCCAGAAGCAGAAGCTCATGCGCAACGGCTTCATGGGCGGCTTCGCGCTGGTGGCGCTTTTCGCGGGGGTGTTCTTCTTCCAACGCAACCGTATCAGCAAGGCCCGCAAGCTCAGCGATGAACTGCTGTTGAACATTCTGCCAGAGGAGGTCGCGGAAGAGCTGAAGGCCATGGGTAGC
This sequence comes from Flavobacteriales bacterium, assembly GCA_016719225.1. Lineage (GTDB taxonomy): Bacteria > Bacteroidota > Bacteroidia > Flavobacteriales_F > PHOS-HE28 > PHOS-HE28. Next base: position 722,037 of record JADKAN010000002.1, read on the forward strand.
GCGGATGCACAGCTCATCGATCAGGTCACGGTGCTCTTCACGGATTTCAAGGGCTTCACCGCGATGAGCGAACTGCTAACGCCCAAAGAACTCGTCGCGCGACATCCACGAATGCTTCAGCGCCTTTGACCACATCATCACTGCGCACGGCATCGAAAAGATCAAGACCATCGGCGATGCGTACATGGCCGCGGGCGGTCTTCCAATGCCGAACGCGACCCATGCGCTGGATGTGGTGAAGGCCGCACTGGAGATCCGCGACTTCATTGAGCAGGGCAAAGCATTGAAGATAGCGAAGGGCTTGCCCTACTTCGAGATCCGCATCGGGGTGCACACCGGTCCCGTCGTCGCAGGAATTGTTGGCGTGAAGAAGTTCGCATACGACATCTGGGGCGACACGGTGAACACGGCGAGCCGCATGGAATCTTCCGGTGAGGTAGGGCAAGTGAACATCAGCGAGGCGACGTATGCGTTGGTGAGGGAGGTAAGGGAAGTGAAGGAGGTAATGGAAGAACACAACGCGCAACCCGCAACACAGCAACCTGCGATCCTACCTGCATTCACGTTCACACCACGCGGCAAAGTGCAGGCGAAAGGGAAGGGTGTGATGGAAATGTACTTCGTTGACAAAAGCCATGGCTAAGGTAGATCGGTGAAACCGCGATCGTTGCGCTGGTCTTGGCGCGGAACTTACAAGCCGAAGGGGCTAAGGTGGATTTTCCCGGCAGATAGGTAGTAACTCATTTCACCCTTTGTGGGTATTGATGCGCGCGGGACCGGACCTGACCTTTGATGCGGGCCATCTGCATTGAGCCGATCCTTCCCGGAACCCAGACAGCGATCATTGGAAAGAACAAAAATGGGTAATGAACACAACGAACATGAGAAGCTTGAACTGCACCTGGTCCAGAGGCGGAACTGAGGTTCGCCCACGAGCTCTTCTTTCCTTGATCCTACCATTGGCAGGCGTTATCTCTTTCGGGATCCTGCACGGCCAGGATACGATGCATGAGCTTGCTTTGGTCATTTCGGCCACACATGGTGAGCAAGACGCAGAAGTGATCACCCCGGAGCGACTTTCAGCTATGCTTGATACTGGAAACGTATTCGTGTTCGACTGCAACGAGCCGGAGATATATGCTGAAGCGCACGTACCGGGTGCCGTGCTTATCGTCTACGATGAAGTGAACGGAACGAACCTGCCCAAGGATCACGGGGCCACGCTCGTATTCTACTGCTACAGTCCGGAATGCCCGGCGGGGACGAACGCGTCCAAGACCGCTTTGCAACTGGGCTTTACGCATGTCTACTCCATGCTCGCCGGGATCACGGGTTGGCAGGATGCCAAGTTGAGGACGGAGCCTTAAGTGGTTCAACGCGCCGCGGATCCGACGTAGTTCATCTTTGTGCCATGCGTGTGATCGTGATCGGCGGAGGTGCAGCGGGCTTTTTCGCGGCCTTGAGCGCCAAGCAGCATCATCCCGATGCCGAGGTGGCTTTACTGGAGAAAAGCAACAAGCTGCTGGCCAAGGTGCGCGTAAGCGGGGGCGGGCGCTGCAACGTCACGCATGATCAGCGCAACATCCGTGAGCTTTCCGGACATTACCCACGCGGGGAGCGCTTCCTCAAGAAGGCGTTCGAGCACTTCAGCGTGAAGGATACGATCGCCTGGTTCGGGCAACGCGGTGTTCAAATGAAGACAGAACCTGACGGCCGCATGTTCCCTGTTTCAGATGATTCGGGTACCATCATCCGCTGCTTGATGCACGAGGCCGAAGAACGCTGCGTGCGCATCGCTTTGCGATCCGACGTGAACGCGATCGAACGGAAACCGGATGGCACCTTCCTCTTGCGGATGGAGAACGGAGGAGCGTTGTCGGCGGACCGCGTGATCGTCACCACCGGCGGCCATCCCAAGGCGGAAGGCTACGTATGGCTGAAACAGCTGGGCCACACCATCGTTGCACCGGCACCATCGCTCTTCACCTTCAACATGCCCGGAGAAGCTATCCGGTCGTTGATGGGCGTAGTGGCGGATCCGGTGCGGGCGCGCATCGTCGGCTCCAAATTGGAAAGCACGGGCCCACTACTGATCACGCACTGGGGTATGAGCGGTCCGGCGGTGCTGCGGCTCAGCGCGTGGGGTGCGCGGGTTGTGCAGGGCATGAGCTACCGCTTCACCTTACAGCTCCACTGGCTTGGCGGAATGGGAGAGGAGGACGCACGCACCGCCATGGCCGATGAGGACCACCAGCGCAAGCAGGCGCAGAACGCGAATCCCTTCACACTGCCGCGCCGCCTCTGGGAATTCCTGCTGGCCAAGGCGGATATCCCATTGGAAAAGACGTGGGGCGATGTGGGCAAGCATGATCGCAACCGCTTGGTGGACCTGTTGACCAACGACCGCTATGCCGTGGCAGGTAAGACCACCTTCAAGGAGGAGTTTGTCACAGCGGGTGGCGTTTCCTTGGATGAAGTGGATCCACATACGCTGCAAAGCCAAAAAGTTCCGGGTTTATATTTCGCTGGCGAAGTGCTGGATATCGATGGCATCACGGGCGGTTTCAACTTTCAAGCGGCTTGGACCACGGGGTTCTTGGCAGGCAGGCTGGGCTGAAGTTTTTTCACCGGGCAACCCTATTCCCACTTTACTTGCACCTCCAATCTGCCAAGGATGTCACTCCGCAGCACGGACCTTACGATCTTGAGCAACTTGTTCAAGGGTGATCGTGCGCTGGTGACGGAATGGATCGCACTTTATCTGGAGGAGGCACCGGGTTATTTCCAACGCGTGGAGGACGCATTGAAAGCCGATGATGCGAAAGCGATGACGTTCGCGGTGCATGAGCTGCGCCCGCAAGCCCATTACCTGGGTGCTTCGAAATTGCTGGAATTGCTGGCGTTGATCGGTGGAACGGCCGATGACCAAGGGGCTCGCGCGTGCAAAGGACCGGTTGAAGAACTCTTGGAACTGGCGCGGCGGATAGAGACCGAGTTACGTGAAGACCGGGCAACGTAGAACCCGAAAGAACCGGTGGTAATACGAGGTGGTGCATCAAAGGTCAGCCTCAATTTTGCACGATGATCAAATTGGCTCTCGCTGACGATCAAAGACTGTTCCGAAAGGGACTGCTCATGTTACTACGCGATATGTCCGGTGCGCGTGTGGTATTGGAATGCGTCAACGGGGAGGAATTGCTGCAAGGCCTGAAGGAAACCGCCGTCGACATCGTGCTGCTGGACCTGGAAATGCCCGTGATGGACGGCGTGGAGACCATGCATCGCTTGCGCGAGGAACATCCCGATGTGAAGGTGATCGTGTTGAGCTCGCACGAAGGCGAGAACGTGATCAAGCACTTGATGGAGCTGGGCGCGAACGGATTCATGCAGAAGAACGCGGAGCCGGACGAGATCGATACGGCCATTCGCTCCGTGGCGGACACCGGCTATTATTTCAGCGACAAGGTGAGCAATGCGATGCTGCACGGCCTGGTGAAAGGGAAGAAGGTGAAACCCACTTTCGAGGACATCGATCCGCTCAGCGAACGCGAGCTGGAAGTGCTGCGCGGCATCTGTCAGGAACGCACCACAGCGGAGATCGCCGGGAAGCTCTTCGTAAGTCCGCGCACCGTGGAATTCCACCGGAACAACCTGCTCTTGAAAACGGGTGCGCGCAACAGTGCCGGACTGGTGGTGTACGCCATGGCCAACGGACATTACATCCCGTTATGAAGCTGTTCGTCCCGGTGCTTGCGCTGCTGTTCGTCTTTCTGGCGGGCAAGGCGAATGCGCAATGGGACACGCTCGCGCTACGTTTCCGAACGCTCACCATCGAGGACGGCCTTTCGCAGGGCATGGTCACGAGCATCGTTCAGGACAAGTATGGCTTCATGTGGTTCGGCACCAAGGATGGATTGAACCGCTATGATGGATATCACTTCACCGTATACCGGCATGACCCGGCGGACAGTACCACCGTGCGTGATAACTACATCTATTCCCTGCTGGTGGATCGACAAGGTCGCTTATGGGTAGGCACCGGGATCGGCTTGGACCTCTTCGATCCAATGTCGGAGAAGTTCACGCACTTCTCCGTGGAGCGTTCGGAAGTGGAGCGGGGTTTCATCCAGAACATCGTGGAAGACCACCATGGTGATCTCTGGCTCGGCTGTTCCACGGGCCTTGCAAAGCTGACCTTCAGTGCTCCGGATAGCACCGTCGGACCACCGGGTTATACGGTGAAACGATTTTTCAGCAGTGGTACCGGGATCAACATCGATTCAGATGGACTGCTTTGGGGTTCGGAGCAATGGGCGAGCAGCTTTACCATCAAGCCGGACCATGAAGGCTTCGACCAAGTGGATACCTTGGACCTCAGCGGACTTCAAACCACGAACGATGGCTTGATCCTGTACGGCGTGCGGTCGATCAGTAACGTGGTCGATGACACGTTAAGGGACCGACATTATGTCATCGAAGCCTCACGCATATTGGAGCGGGGCGGACCAGACCATCAACTGAAGACCTTGTTCCAGTTCTCCAAGGGCAAAGGAGGCATCAACGGTAACCGCGCCACGCTGGATGGTGAAGGGCGCATCTGGTTCGGCTTCTACCAGGGATTGTTCCGCTTCGACCCCGTGCATCGAAAGATCCAGAAGTTGGTGGCTCGCGACCCCGATCTGCGATTGAGCGCATTGAGTGCAGGTCTGGTCTTCCGTGATCGGAGCGGTCTGTTGTGGATCGGGACGCGTGGGTATGGGGTGCTGATCTACGATCCGAAAATGGAGCGCTTCCACACTGTTCCGGGACCGGGTGTCCATTCCTTGTCACCCGGCAACAACGGGAAAGTGGTGGTCGCCGCGAACGAGGTCTTCGTCTCGGTGTATGATCCCGCGATGCGGGAATATTCGCTTTCCGTCCCGCTGGGGAAATTCGAGGAACTGCCTGTGATGCACGTGATCAGCCAGTGGAATATGGGCACGGTGCAAGATCGAACGGGCACATTTTGGCTCAATTATGGAGGTTTGGTCAGCTACACAGTAGGTGATCAGGCACCGGTGAGCCATCGCGCTTTCGATGGCTTGACCGAGGACGTGACCAAATCAAGCACGGTGCCCATTTTCCTGGATGGGGATTCACTGATCTGGTTCGGTAGCGAAGGTGCCTTTGGTCGATACGATCGCAGGTCTTCGACCTATACATGGTTCCCCTGGCCCATCACCTCGGGCATCACGGAAGGACAATTCACCAACGCGATCATACGCAACAGGGACGGTATTTTTTGGATCGGCACCCAAAGGGGGCTATGTGGATACGATCCGCGAAAGGCAACGTGGTGGCATTTTGCCCACGACACGAAGGACACCTCCTCGTTGGCGGTTGACATGATATACTCACTGGCGTTGGACCAGAAGGATGAGAACCAAATTTGGGCAGGCACCAATGGAGGAGGCCTCGCCCGGATAGACCTGCGCACGGGAAAGGTGAAGCGCTTCAACACGAAGGACGGCTTGCCGAATGATGTGGTCTACGGGATATTGAACGACTTTGCCGGACGGCTCTGGCTCAGTACCAATATAGGGATCTGTCGTTTCGATCCCGCTACGAACAGCTTCAGGAATTTCGATGCCACTTACGGCTTGCAGAGCAACGAGTTCAACCGTTACGCGTACTGCGCTCTTCCGGATGGCGCGCTCTTTTTCGGCGGCGTGAAGGGCTTCAATTATTTCAACCCGAAAGACATCGTGGACGACAGCACGGCCAGCCCCATCCGCATCACCAACATCAAGCTGGTCAACAAAGTACTGGACCATCGCGAAGCGGATTCACCGCTGAAGGCACCGGCCTATCTCAGCCAAGGAATGACCATTCCGATGAGCGACAACATGGTCACTTTCGAATTCGCGAGCATGGAATTCTCCGCCCCGGTGGAACATCGTTATCAATACAAGCTGGACGGTTTCGACAAGGACTGGATCATGTCCGGCCATGAACGCACCGCGATCTACACCAACCTCGATCCCGGCAAATACACCTTCCATGTTCGCGGCGACAACCGGGATGGGATCTGGGACACCCAAGGCACGTCGTTCCAGTTGGAGGTATTGCCGCCTTGGTGGCGCACGTGGTGGTTCTATTCACTTTGTGCACTGGCGTTGGGTGGTGCCGTCGTGCTGTACCTGAGGAGGCAGCGGCACCACAAGCAATTCCTGGAGAAGACCGTGCAGGAACGCACCTCACAACTAAGCACTGCCAAGGAGCGGGCGGAGCAGAGCGAACGCGTTAAGCAACAGTTTCTGGCCAACATGAGCCATGAGATCCGCACGCCGATGAACGCGATCGTGGGTATGAGCAACGCCCTGCGCCGCGATGCGCCCACGGATCCAAGCACGCGGGAACGCTACGTGGACGCGATCGCGAGCAGCAGTGAAAACCTGCTCGGTATCGTGAACGAGATCCTCGACCTGAGCAAGATCGAAGCGGGTCGGTTGGAGATGGAGAGGGTCCGTTTTTCACCCCGGACGATCTTGACGGATGTGATCGCGGTGATGCAATACCGCGCCAAGGAGAAAGGATTGGAACTCTCTTTCCGCGTGGAAGATGATGTGCCGGAAGCGGTCATCGGTGATCCCACACGCTTGCAACAGGTGCTCATGAATCTGGTGGGCAATGCGATCAAGTTCACCGAGAAAGGTTCCGTGGAAGTATGCGTGGAAATTGCTGCCACGGTGCATGTGGAGGACAGCAGGGCAACGGGCGATATGATCGGTCTGCGCTGCATCGTCACGGATAGCGGCATCGGCATCGCACCCGACCGCTTGGCGCGGGTGTTCGATGAGTTCATGCAGGCCGAAAGCGATCATACCAGGCGCTATGGCGGCTCGGGTCTGGGTCTCACCATTTGCCAACGCTTGGTGGACATGCAGGGCGGAACCATCAGCGTGGAAAGTGAAGTGGGAAAGGGAAGCGTGTTCACGGTGAACATCCCGTATGCGCTTGCAGCACCCCAGGAACAAGTTCTACCGACGGAAGCGAAACCGGCCAAGAAGCAAATGTCGGGCCTCCACATCTTGTTGGTCGAGGACAACAAGCTCAACGTGATGGTCGCCCAAGTGGAACTGCGGAATGCCATCCCTGATGTGAAGATCGACGTGGCCGAGAACGGGCAGATCGCCTTGGACAAACTTCAAGCGAACACCTACGACCTCATCCTCATGGATGTGCAGATGCCCGTGATGGATGGCTACGAGGCAACGCGTGCGATCCGTGCATTGCCCAGCATAAAAGCGCTCACACCGATCTTGGCGATGACCGCCAACGTGCTGGAGCACGAAGTGCAGCAGTGCATGGAAGCGGGGATGGATGGATTCGTTCCCAAGCCGTTCAAGCAGGAGGAGTTGGTGGAAGCGATCAGGAGGGTGCTGGGGTTGCACTGAAGCGGAAGGGAATGAGTGATCCGTGGCCAACTGTCCCGAGCTCAGGGACGGTTGAAGAGAGGCAGTCGGTTGTCCGATTTTGTGGAACTACTGGAAAAGCGCACTACATCGAAATCATTGCAAGAGTCAATCGTTCTTACGTCCGGGTCCGGGTGTGAGAGTTAATGAGAGCGTTCCTCAGATAGCACCGCAACAGCAAGTCTGCACCAATCAGGTAAAGCGAGTCACCCCTTCTCCCTGGGAGAAGGGGACGGGGGATGAGGCCTCAAAACCGGTATTTCTACGAGGTTCCGGATCCCGATGGCCATGGAGTTTTGTCCCTTGAACGGATCAATCTCCTTCCTGATGCGCCACCGGTCGAATACCCTTACCGCACTTGCGTGTGTACTTGTTCTGCTGCGATCAAGCAGCGCCTCCGCCCAAAGCATGGAGGAGCTGTTACCGAAGATCCAAGCGGAGAAGAGCGATAGCGCGCGCTTTTACCTCGCCTTCAGCGGCCTCACAGTTTCGGAAACGAACCCTGTGCTGGATATGCATAACGCCGACGTGTTGCTGGTACATGGACAGGTCCACAACGACAAGGTCTCGCAGGTGTTGGGCTTGTTGTGCTTGGGGTATGACTACCGCGAGTTCGGCAGCACGGCGAAGGCGCTGGAGTACAACATCAAGGGCGTGGCGTTGGCTGAAGAGACCGGCGACCCACGGCTGCTCGCCAGCGCGTATGCAGGCGTCTCCACCAACTACCTCGACCTTCAGGAATATCCCAAGGCCATTGCTTACGGCCGCAGGTCAGTGGCGAACGCGGCCAAGGTCGAGGTGAACATGTTCACCATCGTGGGCCCCATGTTCCTCGGCGAGACCTACCTCGCCGCCGGCAAGCTGGACTCCGCGCTCATCTATACACAGAAGGCCTACGAACTCACCATGAGCAGTGGCATCAAGGACTACCTCGGGGCCATCTATGGCCAACTCGGCATGATCCAAGCGCGCATGGGTGATGCCAGGCTCGCCGAGAATTACATCCAGCTCGCCGTGGAGGAAGGCCACCGGATCAATTCGCCCAAGTACATCAACATACCCTATACGGCACTCGCTGAGTACCACGCGGCAGCAGGCCGGAGCGATTCCGCGATCGTTTACGCGAAAAAGGCGATCACCATCGTGCAGGGCACGCCGTTCTCCACCATGGTGATGAAGCCCGCGCAATTGCTCACCGACCTCTACCGCAGTACGAACGTGGACAGTGCCTTCAAATATTCCGAGATGTACAAAGTGGCCAACGACAGTCTGTACAACTTCAAGGCGATCCAGCAAACGCAGCTTATGACCTTCGAGGAGGATGCGCGCCAACAGGAGCTCGCGGTAGTAAAGGCACAAGAGGACGAACAGCGCCATGAGAACATCCAATATGCATTGATCGCGTTGGGCATCGTGGTGTTCATCCTGCTCTTCCTGGTGCTGAGCCGCAGCTACATCGCCAGCGCCAAGGTCATCAGCTTCCTCAGCGTGGTAGCGCTCTTGATCGTCTTCGAATTCCTCAACCTCGTGTTGCATCCGGTGATCGGCTCCATCACGCACCACACGCCCTTGCTCATGTTGTTGGCCTTGGTCTGCATCGCGGCGCTACTGGTGCCCTTGCATCATCGCTTGGAGAAGTGGGCCACCAAACGCTTGGTGGAGAAGAATGTGGAATTGCGTCTGGCCAAGGCGAAGAAGACCGTGGAGGCGCTGGAGAAACCAGCAATGGCGATAGCGAGCGACAACCACTGAAGAACCGGAATTCCCACACGATGTGGTGCACTCTGCATAAGGCAATTTCGAACCAACACAAGACGATCATGAAACTCCATCCGACCGCCGCCATTCTGGCCGTGATCCTTGCGACACCGCTGTTCATCACTGGTTGCGGCCATGCTGTGGCCAGCGAGGAGGTGGAAACAAAGCGTCCCGTTGTCGAGGGACCGGAATGGTTCAACCTGCGGCCCGAATTGGAAAAAGCATACGGGTACACTCATGGCGTACGCATCGGCAATACCATCACCATCAGTGGTGCCGTGAGCATGGACGACAAGGGCAACCCGACCGCAGTGGGCGATCTCGGGCAACAAATGAAGAACTGCTACGGCGACCTGGACAAGGTGCTGAAGCACTACGGCTGCACCTTCGATGATGTGATCGTCGAGAATGTGTTCACGACCAGTATGGCCGGCTTCCTGCAAAATGCCGCGTATCGGAACGAGATCTATACCAAGCATTTCCCAGCGGGTTCCTGGTTGGAAGTGAAAGGACTTGCGCTTCCGGAATTCATGATCGAGATCGAGCTGGAAGTGCATAAGTCGGGAATGTGATGAAAACCGGTATTTCCACGAGGTACAGCGCCAGGCGGGCGCCGCAGTTTTGCTCACCTGACAGCGGCTGAAGAGCGTGGCTTGATGCACGAGGGTGAAAGCATGGTTATACACGCTTCTTCGCCGCTGTTGGGATAACGCAAATACCGATCAGTGATCACCAACGACCACAGATCCACGAACACATGCGCCTACAACACAACATCGCTCTTGTCGCGATCGGCTCCACACTGCTCTTCGCCTGCTCGCAACCCTGCCCACCCGCACCGGAGCATTTTACGCACAGCTTGCTCTCCATACCGCCGGAAGCGGATGCGAACATCGCCGTTGTGGAAGGTTTTTTGAACGCTTGCGTCAAAGCCGATACGGTGGCCATGCGTGCTGCTATGGATCCGGGCTACTATGGGATCCTCGAAACAACACCGATCGATTCAAGCAGTGTGGAGCAGGTGATATCCGACTGGAGAAGGATCGATTCCACGCGCACCGATCAAAAGCTCACTACGAACGCGGCGGAAGGAAACCGATATGCCAGTGGGAAGTGGCAGGGCGATTGGGTAAACTACTGGGGTGAATACAAAGCCACGGACAAGGCCACGGGAAAGTCTTTTGTGGTTCCCTTCTTCTTTGATGCCCAGGTATAGGGTGGCAAGCTGATGAGGTCCTACATCTACTACGATGTGCTGTCGGTGTACAACCAGTTGGGCATAGCACCCCCAGCGGCACCGGCCACCAAGTAGAAAACCCTCCACATCCTCGGTCCGATCGGGCGGTCAATTGATGATCGCCCGCGTGAACGGATGGAAGCAGAACCAACCCTGTGCATGCGCAACTTCCGCAAGCTTCGCGATAACCTACAGCCCGAGCAGCGCCTCACCAAGTTGCTCGTGCGTGGGGTGGGGGAGATCTTCATGCTCGTTGTGGGCATCCTCATCGCCTTGCAAGTGAACAACTGGAACGATGAGCGCAAGGACGGCGTGAAGGAGTTGAAGGTGCTGCGCGAGATGCGCGGAAACCTCGACCGCGATCTAAGCGACTGCCGGTTCAACATCGCCACCAACCAGCAGCTCCTGCGCGGAAATCAGGCTGTGTTGAAGCAGCTCACGGAACGCACGCCCTTCCAAGATTCCTTGCGGGTGCATTACGGCAGCATCCAAGGAGAAACCACGCTCACGGCCAATACCTCCGCCTATGATAACCTGAAGAGCATCGGATTCAACTTGATCCGCAATGACAGCCTGCGCACGCTCATTACAGAGCTATACTCCGAACGCTACCCCTATCTCCACAATATGGAATTCGAGGTGGATGGCAAGATCCAATGGGACCAGCTACTGCCGCAGATACACGCGAAGGTGGTGGTGGATAGTATGTGGGTGAGCGGTCACCCCATCAATGAGCAAGCGTTGATGGAAGATGACACGTTCAAGGGTTTGTTGCGGACCAACATCTTTATAAGGGCTTGGATGGTCAAAATGTACCAAGGGGTCGAACGGCGGATCCTTGTGCTGCAACGCATGATCGACAAGGAACTCGCAGCGCGCAAGTAGTGTGGCCGACTTGCAACGGCCCGGATGCAGAACCCGTATTTCCACGTGGTGGCGACGGAGCTACTGATCACTGCTTTGTACCACTGCCCCGTACCCTGAACCTGAAGCGCCTTAAGAAGGACGATCCCACAGCTACAAACACATGAGCGTTGCATCCGGTCCAGAACAATTACAACGCGCCATCGGCCCGCGCACTTTGGCGTTCGCCACGGTGAATGCCATTGTGGGCTCGGGCATTTTTGTGCTGCCGGCGTTGGTGAGCCTGCGGTTGGGAGCTGCAGCGATCTTGGCATACCTCGTGTGCGGAGCCTTGATATTCATGATCGCCCTCTGCTTCGCGGAGCTGGGCAGTGGCACCACGCGGACCGGTGGGCTCTATGCCTACATTGAAGAAGCCTTCGGGCCCTACGCTGGTTTTCTGGGGAGCAACATATACTGGTTTGGCGGCTCCATGTTGGCGGATGCGGCGATCGCCAATGCATTGGCGGATATCCTTTCAGGCTTCTTCCCTGTTATGGGCTCGGGCATGGTGCGGATCTTTTTCATATTGGGTCTCTTCTCATTATTGGCGATGCTGAATATCCGCAGTGTTAAGCACGGCATACGTTTCGTGGAGTTCGCCACGTTGGCCAAGCTGGTCCCGCTGATCATCCTCGTTGTGGTGGCCGCATGGTTCGTGGATCCCGCGAACTTGCGATGGAACATCTCACCGTCCTGGAGCGGAGTTGGTGGGGCGTCGTTGCTACTGTTCTATGCGTTCCTGGGATTGGAAACACCGTTGATCAATGGCGGGGAGATCAAGGATGCGCGACGCACTGTCCCTCGCGGGCTTTTGTTGGGCTTGGCCATGGTGCTGCTATTGTATATCAGTATCCAGTTGGTCATTCAAGGAGTTTTGGGCGATGAACTGCAGGCCAACACGGCCTCACCATTGGGAGCGGTGGCAGCATTGGCCATGGGGAGTCCAGGTCTTGTTGCGATAACGCTCGTGATGTTCGTTTCCATGACCGGTACCATGGGCGGAAATATGCTGTGCACACCGCGCATTCTTTACGCCGCCGGGCGCGATGGTTCATTGCCGAAACAATTGGGTCGCGTGCACGAGCGATGTACCACCCCGTACATCGCCATCATGGCTTATGCATTGATCGGTTGCACCGTTGCCATCACCGGGAACTTCCGACAATTGGCCATCCTTTCCAGTGCCTCCGTGTTGATCGTATATCTCGGCGTGGTCTCGGTGCTACTGAAGCGCAGGTTGCGGAAGGAGGCCACGCCGAAAGGAACGTTCCGCGCACCGGGTGGTGTTTTGTTGCCGATCATTGCCGCATCCGGTATCCTTTGGCTTCTGTCGAATCTCGAACAGCAAGAGTGGGTCGCGATGGCCATTTTCGTCGCTGTCCTCTCAGTGCTGTACGCAGGCTCCTTGCAACTGAAAAAGCGAAGTGCCCAAAAGGTGCTTGCGACCTGAACAGATTGGACCGCATTGACCTCTCTCCCTCCGGAATTGGCAAGGGGTGAGCGCTAATGAGAGCGTTCCGCGGAAAGCACCGCACTAGTAGGTCCGCACCAAGCGAGTAAAGCGTCATCCCTCTCCTCGGTGGAGGGCCGGGGGTGAGGGCTTAAAACCAGTATTTCCACCAGTGGAAGAGTGTAGTGTAAGGTCAACCTTTCGACCATGTTCACCACAATGCCAAACCACCGCACTCCCGCATTGAGCGATAGCGCCTCCCTGCGCTACTTCACCTTCGGAACGCTCTACTTCGCCCAAGGCATCCCGCAGGGCTTGCAGCTCTATGCGATCCCGGCATGGATGGCGCTCAACGGCGCTGGAGCCGCATTGGTTGGCAGTTACGTTGCCATCTGCACCCTGCCTTGGGCATTCAAACTCGTGGCCGGTCCGCTGATGGACCGCTACAGCTACTTGCCCATGGGGCGGCGCAGACCGTGGTTGCTCACGGCTGGGTTGGGCTTGTTGATCACGATGCTCGTGTTGGCCTGCGTGCCGGACCCGCTGCACAACATGGGCCTCTTCATGGCGGTCTCCTTCGTTGGTAACTGTTTCGGTGCAATGCAGGACGTGGCCACCGATGGCATGGCCGTGGACATCACTCCCGTTGATCAACAAGCGCGCGCTAACGGCGTAATGTGGGGTTCGAAAGTGGTGGGCATCGGGATCACGTTGACCGTGGGTACTTGGGCGATCAATACCTACGGCTTCATGGTGGCGGTGATCGGCCTGGCCTTCGCAATGTTGCTGGTGTTGGTGCTGCCATCGATCCTGCGCGAACGGCAAGGGGAACGGCTTTTTCCGTGGACCTCCGGGGCGATATCGCCGGAAGCAAAGGCCCTGAAGGTGGAGAACTGGAGCGACATCCTGTTCACTCTGAAGAACGTGTTCCTATTGCGCTACAGCCTCATCGGTGGGTTGTGCATGATCATCGGAGGCTTGGTGATCGGATTGAAGGATGCGCAACTGCCGATCTTCACCATTCAACAACTGGGTTGGGACAACAGTGCGTATGCGAACCTCGTGGCGGGAGCCAACGTGATCGCGGCGATATCCGCCATGTTCTTGGCCGGATGGTTGGCCGATCGCGTGGGCAAGGTCCGTGTCATCAGCATCTATCTCGTAGTGATGGCGCTCGCTTGGGTGGCACTGGCCCTGACACCGGGCTACTGGTCCGCCTCCGGTTACATCACCGGGTTCATATACGTGCTCCAATTCGTGGAGACCTTCTGTACGGTGGCCATTCTTGCAACCGCCATGAACCTGTGCTGGGCGCGTATCGCCGCAACGCAATTCACGCTGTACATGGTGTGCAACAATGTGGGCATCGCTCTTGGCGCGGTGCTGTTGGGTCCGCTGCACGCGCATTTGAGCTGGTCGGGCATGTTCCTTGTTCTGGCTGCACTGTTAATGAGCGCGCTGCTCCTGTGGCAGTTCATGCGCTTGGCAAAACACAGGGACTCCGTGGACAAGTTGGAGGAGAACTTTGCCGAACGCGCTGCGCGAAAGGCGTTGGAAAAAAGCGGTGGTCTGCCGGTTGATCTGGGAATGCCAACGCCTGTGATGTGAGGAATGGATCTCGTCATTCCTCATTTCCACTTCTACCACATCCTCCACCGCCCAGGTCCATTCTTCCTGCTTCGATAAAACCGGTATTTCCACCAGTTGCCACGCACGACCACAAATGCACCTTTACCACAGGAGATCAAACCAACAACCAAAATTCACCACCATGAAAAAGCTGAAGATCCTCGCCCTTTCAACCCTGCTCGCCGCTTGCGTCACCAGCAGCACTGCTGTTGCGCAAGAGGCTCCCGCATACAATTACGTCGCACAGACCACCAGCAAATTCACCATTCCTGAAGGCACCACCAGGGCGGACGTTCAAAGTGTTTTCCAAGAATACTACGACAAGGTGATCTCGAAGAGCAAATTGGTGAAACATTTCTCCATCTACATCCACGCTTGGGGAAGCATGGGTGCCTCTTATGTCCGCACCATGGAATTCGAGAAGTGGGATGACCTGGATAAGTTCAGCGACGAGCTCGAAGCACTCGAAAAGGCGGCTTGGCCGGATGAGACGGCGCGCAAGGCTTTCCTCAAGAAGATGGCGGGCTATTCGGACCCGCACCATAGCGATGAGATCTATACGGTGCTCAATAGCATGCGGAAGTAGTGCATCCACCTTCCACCAGAGGTGCGATGCGCACTAGCAGGGGGCCTTCGGGCCCCCTGTTCATTTTTTTGGTGCCTACGGAAAGCGATATATGGGACCGATCAGAATGCCTCGCCGATAGTGAGGTAAAAGCCCGAAGTGCCGGTACCGCGTGCATAGTCCACACGTAAGTTGATGCCTTGCTCGCGGTCCAACAGGATGCGCAGGCCGGCGCCGTAGCTGAAAACAACGTTATCCATGGTTAGGGCCTTCACTGAAGGAGCTACGGTCCCCAAGCCTCCAAACCCCGCCACACCAAAGCGTTTCCAATTCCCTTTCCAACGGTTGAACAAGGGCCAACGCACTTCAGCCTGCCCTTCGATCATCCGTTTATCGCGGAAGAAACCTTCATAATAGCCGCGCATGTGTTTGGCTCCGCCGAGCAGCCCGAATGCGTAGAAGGGCACCTCGCCATCCGTGGCGGTAGCCACCAGGTTGAGGCCCAGCACCGGTTGGTCCAAGCGCTGATCGCCCGGCGAAATTGAAATTTGCCTCAACGGAATGAATCCGCTCACTTCCAACGAGGTCTGCACAAAGGCTTGATCGCTTCCGAGGGCGTCACCGTTCACCAACACGGATGCCTCCGCGAGCACTCCGGAATAGGGCAGGAATATGTTGTCACGCGAGTCCAGGTTCACCACGGGGCCGATCCCTGACGTGATGCCGCCCGCAGTACCGATGATCGTACCATCATTGAGCCCACCGATCGGGTCGTAGTGCAGGTCCGTACGGTCGTCCAGCCAGTAGCGGATCCCAACGTAGGTGCTTCGCCCGGCCCGGCGGAGCAGGTTTACCCGGATCCTCGGGTAGGTAACGTCGTAGTCCTCGCGCGTCCCATAGCCGTGGTTCGGACCAATGCCGTAATAGCGGTATACATAACGGTACCACCCAAGTTCCCCATAGAGCTTGTACTTCTCTTGGTCCCAGAACAACTGGTAGGGCACGTAGGCCAGCACTTGGTCCAACAAGGTGTAGCTGAGCCCGATGCTTACTTGAGAGGCGCGGCTGTTATCGGGTTCACCACGGAAGCGGAACGTGCCGATCCCCAGCGCGCCAAAGCCAACACTGGTCTCAGGCGAAGAAAAAATGCCCGGCAACGCGATCACCTTCAGCTTATGCGCGTCACTTGCGCTGTCCGATCGAGCACTCACGGTCCACGGGGCTAGCACGAGCACCCAGCACAAAAGAAAATACCTCATGCGGAGGGAGGTGGGCTGCTGCGGTCCATGGTCGGTGAAGTGCCGTACATACGGGAAAATTGCACTCAAGGTCCACCGGTGTCAACGGCGCCTTGCGGACGCTCGAACTGCCGCTTTAAGGAGAATTGCGAACGTGGCCCTCGATGTATAGCACGGTTCTTAGGCTCGAGCGCCTTACACAGTGCGACTTGTCCGCCCCGACTACCTTTCCCGTCCCATGCGCATCAGCATCATTATTCCCGCCTACAACGAAGCAGAGCATATAGCAGGAACTGTGGAACACCTGAAGAGTGTTGGGCTCGGAGCTGATCTCGAAGTGATCGTGTGCGATGCCGGAAGCACCGATGATACCTGCTCCATCGCTGCCGCTGAAGGTGCAGCAGTGCATTTTTCGCCGGTCAAAGGCAGGGCCGGTCAGATGAATCACGGAGCGAAGCAAAGCAGCGGCGATGTGCTTTACTTCGTTCACGCTGACACGCGCCCACCAAGTAGCTTTCCGAAGATCATTAAAAAGGCGATCACCGCCGGACATGATCACGGAAGTTTCCGGACATGCTTCGGATATGGTCCCCTGATCCTGAGGATCAATGCTTGGTTCACCCGCTTCGACAAGCCCTTTTTTCGCGGTGGCGATCAGAGCATCTGGGTAACGCGTGAACTCTTCGAGCACAGTGGCGGATACAAGGAAGAGATGCTCATCATGGAGGAATATGATCTATTAGATCGTTTACGCGAGTTGGGTAACTTCCATTTAGCCCCCGAAGCCACGTTGATCTCCGCCCGGAAATACGCTGACAATTCATGGTTGCGCGTTCAGCTCGCCAATTTGAAAGTGGTCCGGATGTACCGTCAAGGCGCCTCTCAGGAAGTGATGTTGCGGACCTATCGGACCATGCTCAACTATAGGAAGAATGCTTTTTAACGACCAAGTGGTCTGGATCACCGGGGCATCATCAGGTATCGGTCAGGAAATGGCACGTCAACTTGCGGTGCCCGGCGCTCGTCTACTGCTCACCGCAAGGGACGAAGCTCGGTTGCAGGATGTGGCTGCCAATTGCCGCCAGCGTGGTGCCGAAGCTATCGTCCTGGCCGCTGACCTTTTCCAAGCCGACGCACGTGTGCGGGTCGCTGAAGCGGCTGTTGCGGCTTGCGGTCGTGTGGATGTGGTGATCCACAGTGCTGGCATCAGTCAACGATCATTTACCGAGGGAACGGATCCGGAAGTGGAGAGGCGCATCATGGAGCTCGACTTCTTCGCACCTACTGCGATCACGCACAAGCTGTTTCCGCAATTCCGGAAGCAGGGCGGCGGCATGGTGGTGGCGATCGGGAGTGTTGCAGGCCTCATGGGCTTCCCCCTTCGCAGCGGATACTGCGCGGCAAAGCATGCCCTGCACGGTTGGTTCGAAGCTCTTCAGGTGGAACACGACATCCCCGGCTTTCACGTGTTGATCGTCCATCCGGGCCGCATCCGCACGGGGATCTCCAAGAACGCGCTCACCGCCACCGGCGTGGCCCATGGAATAATGGATCCCGGCCAAAAGAATGGCATGCCGGTGGAGCAATGTGTCCGGCGCATTATCCGCGCCATGGAACGGAAGGAACATCAAGTGCTCATCGGCGGCAAGGAACGCATGCTCTTGTGGGTGTGGTGGTTCATACCCGGGCTGTACCGGAAATTGGCCGGACGTCTGGGCGGAAAATGAGATACATGGTTGGACCATCAACAGCGTGCAACAGCGTTCATCCGCGGTTCAGCCTGCGCGCGCGGTGCATATCATGAAAAGCTTCATCAGCGGCATCCAACAAGTGGGCATCGGTGTGGTGGACACTGACGTTGCGTTGCCGCTGTACCGGGATCTCTTAGGCATGGATGCGCTCGTTTTCGACGACGTCGCGGAAGCTGCGTTGATGATGCTTTTCACAGGGAATGTGCTGCGCAGACGAAGAGCCACGCTCACGCTGAACATGCAGGGTGGAGGCGGATTCGAGTTATGGCAGCACCTCAATGGGACACCACGACTTCGTTCAACGCCAACTCGCACCGGCGACCTCGGCATCACGGCCGTGAAGATCAATTGTAGCAACGTTCCGGCGGCACACGAACAACTCACCATGCTGCGGAAATGCAGGGTCGGTGAGTTGATGAAGGATCTGAAAGGTGATCCACATTTTCATATTCTGGATCCTTTCGGGAACGCATTCGAGGTGATGGTGGCGACAGAGCGCTTCTCAAGAACACGACATGCGACCGGGGGCGTGGGTGGGGTGGTGATCGGCGTATCACACATGGACCGCTCCTTGCAAGTTTACCGTGATGTGCTCGGCATATCCGAGACAGTTTATGATACGCGGACTTTTGACGAGAATGGTCCGGGACTGCGACGCGTACTGTTACGGAAGCGTTCAAAAGGAGAAGGCGCATTCGGCCGATTGCTCGGCTCTGTGCAGGTGGAGTTGGTGCAGGACCTTACCGGACCGCGTAGCCACATCGATAAGGACCGCTTATGGGGCGATCCTGGCTTTATACACCTCTGCATGGATGTGCTCGACATGGATGGCTTGAAGCGGCACGCGGCAACGCAAGGGGTACGGTTCGCGGTTGACAGTCAGGAGACCTTCGCAATGGAAAACGCGGGTGGAAGGTTCTGCTACATCGAAGACCCTGACGGCACATTGATCGAGCTCGTGGAGACGCACCGCGTGCCCCTAGCGAAAAAGTGGGGCCTCTTCCTCAACCTCAAAAAGCGTGACAGGCACAAGCCGTTGCCCGACTGGATCGTGTGCCTGCTGGCATTGAATAAAGTGAAAGGTTGATTCATCGCAGGCTGAAGCCGCGCAGCGCCAGTAAGCTCAACGGTGCCAATATGACCACCGCAAAAGCCCACCATCCAAGACCGGTCCACCAGCCGATGCCTACCAAGGCGAGCAGCCAAAGAGGATAGGTGAGGAACAACAGGCCGAAAAGCACGGAATCGAAGAATACGCTGCCGCGTGTTTTTCCTGCCGTGAATGCGCGGAGTGAAAAGTACCAAGGGGCGTGAAGGATCAGCCCAACGATCGCGGGCAAGGCGAGCAAGCTGCGGTCAATCCCACGAAAGGTACGTGGCCGTTGAGCGAGTACGTGCGCTCTGGCCAGATCCACTGTAGCGGAGGTGCTCAAAAGACGTTCACGCAGATCACTGTTGAACTGCCGTAGGAATATGGCTTCCGGCCCGGTACCTAGAGCGCGCTTTTCCATGACCCCACCGGTGCCGATGCACACATCCATGAATGGTCGGTGGAAGGTGTCGTAACGCAACCATACCGGAAGCACCTGCACGTTCAAGCCGCTTTGCCATGCCCGGTAAGTGATCCTACCGGTGCCTTTTCCCAACGCGCGCAGCCCCGGCTCGTTCACCGAGAGTCCTTCGGAAAAGACAAGCACGGAACCGCCGCGTTCAAGATCCTCCTGTGCTTGATCAAAGCTATCCGCTGTGCGCTTCAGCTCCGATCGGCCTTCGCTCATGCGGTATATCGGGATCATGAACAAAGCGCGTAACAGCTTGGCCGCACGCGGATCGCGGAAAGCATCCCCTCGTGCCAGGAAACGCATGCGCTGAGGCAGATGCGTAGCGATCATCAAGGCATCGAAGAATGAATTGGGGTGATTGCTCGCGAGCAGCAGGACGGCATCCGCAGGAGGCGCGTAACGCAAATCCAAGTGGATCCGCCCGCAATACAGATGTAATGCCGCGTGTATGCTAGCTCTCAGCAGTCTATACATACCGGAGCAGGAAAAGGGCCATTCGCCAAAGATGATGAACCACGGCGACTCCCGACCCAGGACCGGTGATCAGTGGATCGTGATCGGGAGCCTTCCGATCCGCACTAAGGACTCAAGACTGCTGACTTCAGGCTGCCGGCTCACGGCTCCGTGTAGCTCAGTACCTCAGTGCCTCCATGGTGTACTTCACAACGCTCGGCTTACTTCTGCTCGTTCAGGCTCCAATCGTAGTCCAAATAGCTCAGCTCCGCGTTTGCATCCATCTTCACCTTGCTGTACTTATTCAGGAATTCGATCAATGTGCCTTGCTTCTTGAAATCCCCACTGAACCAAGAGAAGATCTTCGAGAGTTCCGACTTGCCCTTGGTGATCTTGTTGTAGTGCGTGTTATTGATGAAGTTGCGTGCTTGATCATCCAACTGTTCCTGCACCCGCGCACCAATGAAGGCCTCGTTACGGAGCGGCGGACAGCTCATCGAAGCGCAATTGATGGCGAAGTGGATCCGCGGATCCGCGAATTTTCCCCTCAGCACCTTATTCTCCACATCGTCCAAGCTGTATTCCTTATCACCGATCTTGAATTTCGTACTGGTCCAAACAGTGTGCACCAATGGTACGCTGAGGGATGGGTTGAGATCCTTGATGCTCTTCACCGGGTAATTGTCCACGATGAGTTGGACCGTGAATGCATTGTAAGTATTGAGCCAGAAGGCGAGCTGTTCATCCTTGCTCCAAGCATCGGTTGGAGGCGTGCTGCTCAAGAGCTTGCAGTAGGCATGCAGCTTATCCTTCTCCTGCACCAAGCCTTTGTAATCCACCAAGCCTTCCTTCACATGCCCCTTCAGCAGTGTTTCCCAACCGGCGTGCAGGTCAGCAGGTTCCCCGCCTAAGGGTTGGCCTGAAGTACAAAATGACCGCCCTGGAATGCACACCAGCATCATCGCCATCGTAAGTGTCTTGACTGCTTTGGTATGGGCCATCATCATGTTGGTCGAATTTGCTGAACTACGTCGCTGTTATTGGCGTTACGGTCGCTTGCACCATCAAAAGCTGACCAACCTGATAGTCATTCAACTCCCGTGCCAAGCACTCGTCGGGGAAAACATTGCCCTTGTCGAATTCACCATCGGAAGGCTGGGTTACCGGATAGTTTCGCCGCCGGTCAGCCACCTGCATTCAGGAATTTCCACCACGCAACACACCACACCCACCTCATGCGTTTGAAGCCTTTTGTCACCCTGGCTGCCGGTTTATTCCTTGCAGTACCTGCGTTCAGCGAAGCGCCCACCGGTCTCAATGCTGTGGTGGACCTCGGTCGCACATACGGTGTTGATGCCCGTAACGGATCCATCACCGTGGGAAAGGCTTACCCCGATGTGGCCGCCGTGCGCAAGGCGTTCCCCGCTTGGGTAGCGAGATGGGAGGAGGATGGAAAGAGCATGGATGATCTGCTCGGGCTTTCTGTCTTCACCTGTGCTTGGAACGATGCGGTGGCCCGTTATGCCCGCCTTGCGGGTGCAACGCTGACCATTGATGCCCCCGCAGGTCAATACCGGGTGGACCACACGCTGTATGTCATGAACGGTGGTGCCCGCGGTGCTGGTAACGGCGGCACCCAACTCATTATGGACCTGCCGAACTGGCTGAACAAGGGAGATGGTGATGCATTGCTGCAGGTTTGGCCAGGCACCGCTGCGGACCGCACCTTGGCACTTTCCGATCTTGTCCTGCAAGTTTCCGGATCGTTGACCAGTGCTGGTGTTACTGGTATCCGCTTGGCCTGGGCCGGAGAGAAGGTTGCTCTTCAGCGGCTCTCCGCCACGGGATTCACCGGTACAGCGATCGAAGTGGAAGGATCCCGGTCCACCGACCTTCAGGATCTTCAATTGTTCAACAACACGTATGGCGTCAGCCTCTTGGGTTGCACTGGCGCTGATCATACTGCGGAACGCATTTCCGGTTCAATGAATGGTACTTGGTTCCACATGGGCCCTTTGGGAGCTGTGGCCGCTGCCAATACCTGGCAGATCACGGAGGTCAATGCGTCAACTGACGCACGTTCAACGGAAGGACGGTTGTTCAGTTCGGAAGGCGCCGTCCAGGTCGACTTCAACGGGGTGCGTATGGCAGGCGGTAACATCACAGCTTGGATCGAAGCAGAACAGGCAGTGCAGGGATCACGCATCAGTGGCACGGACATCTTGTTGGTCGCCGGTGTGCGCCAGTTGCTCTACGACACGGATCTACATACGGCCTACACACCCGCTTCCAAGTCAGCGCAACCCTTTGGCTTTTGCTGGTCGCCCGGTGCTAAGCCCGGTGCGTTGCCGACCCAATGCGCCGATGGCTTCATCGTTTCCCAAGGGCTGCCCACCGATTCCACATTTTATGGAGGCACCTTGAAGTCCGGCGGTTCCTCCATCTCCATTGGTACGTTGAGCGGCACAGCGCAAACCGACCTGCAATGGGGTTACAACACCAGTATGTTATTTTCCATGGCCGAAGGTGCGGACACTGCGTTGCAGCACCGCATCGCTGAACTGGGGCCGAAAACCCTGCGCTTTCCCGGGGGCACGCTCGCAAACTTCTACCATCCCGGTGCCTTGGGCTACGGAGTGCGCCAACAGGATGTAAACCTAGTCGCCGGCACCACCGTTTTTGACAACATCAACTTCACGTTCACGTCCCAGCAGGCGGATATAGCGGCAGGGATCGTTCCCGGAAACTATATCGATCAAATGGTCACCTTGGCCCAAGCGAACAACAGTTCGGTGCTCTACGTGGCCAATCTGTTCACAGGCACGGTGGCCGAAATGATCACGGGGATCCGAACGTTCGTCGATGCTGGCGTACAGGTCACCGGTGTGGAACTTGGGAATGAGGCACACCTGAAGGCCTATGAATCGCGCTTTGGCTCGGTGGAGACTTACCTGCAAGTGGCACAACCCTATGCGAATGCCATCGCTGCGAACTTCCCTGGGATGAGCATCGGCCTGGATGCGTATCCTCCCGGTATCCTCAAAGACCTGGGCCCGGCCGGTACGCAACGCGCCCACGATTGGAACGTCGCCTGCTCCAACGCGGCTTTCGGCAATGCCCTCATCATCCATTGCTACAGTCGTTCGGATGCCTGCAACCAAGGGAACGCAACGGCCAACTTCAATTGCGGCGCTGATTTCAGCCGCGGTTATTCCAATGACAAAGTACCGTCCGCTTTGGCCGAGCTCGCTTCCTTGGGCAATAAGAAGATCTGGATCACCGAATGGAACATTGATGGAGACTACACGCACTACGGCAATTCAGTTGCACAGTCCCTTTTCTATGCGGACATGTGTTTTTCCATGGCCAACGAGCCCAAGGTGACCGTTAGCACCTATCATAATTTGCTTTCCTACGATGACGGTTATAACGTTGTGAAGCGTGGATGGGAAGTGCATGCACCGCTTATCAATTATCACACGGGGATGCTCTTCAAGGACTTCTACAAGCCGGGCAACCAGCCCCAACCGGTCACGATCACCGGCATGAATGGTGTCCGTGCGTACGCATTCAGATCGGCGGATGGGAAACAGCACCTCTACGTGATCAACCGCTCCGGGACGGCCATGGATCTCTCTTCGTTCCAAGGCGCGGCTACCAATGTGTCGTATACAACGCTCGGGAGCTCGGACATTGCTGAAGGTTGCGGTCCCAACTACGCGCGCTCCGTCGGGAATGTCCTGCCCGTCACGGGTACTGCCACCGATATTTCCGATGTAACGCTACCAGGGTACGGGATAGCCCACATTTCGTGGAGCCCGTCCGTGGCTCCACCGCCCAATTCGCTGGTATGGAAGTCAACTTTTGCCGGTACCGATGGCTGTAAGTTGAAGGCCACGGTAGGTGCCGATGTGCTTCAGAACATTAGCGGCCGCTGTGCCAATGTCAACGGTGGCAAGATCATAACAACGAATAACTCTTCATTCCCCGTCTCCGTGAATGTGTCAAAAGTGGTGCTTCTCGGGGTAACATTCAGCGACGTGAGCAGTGGCAAATGGATCAACGGTCGCGTTTATTTCCAAGGCGCTTCGGGCCAGATCAAGGATTCGGTGACAGGCCAAGTGCTGGGTAATGTGGTCGCGGGTGTCCGATACGCTCAGCTGGTACTCGATTTTGGGCAAGCCGTTCCTCTGAGTTCAGTGATCGGTAAGTCCAACGGCGGTAACGCTACGGCGCCCATGACCATCGAGGCCATGAAGTTGGTGCCTTAGGTAGGCCGGTAATGTAGTATGGAAGCACGGTCCTCAAGGACCGTGCTTCTTTTTGCTGGTACACGGAAAAAGGTGCACTTGCGCTCACCCTTCACAGGGCACCGGTCCAGTGGTGCGCTGCGTAGGTTGATACGGTCCTACGGAGGCGGATCCATTTTCGGAAATGCTTCCGATATTCACGGATGGAAGGTGCTTCTCATTGTAATTCGCTGCGAACAGCGGAAAGGCCGTACAAGGAACTGAAGATCGGGCAACCGAACCACCAGTGTGGAACCACTCCTCCGGATGTCGTGCTCATCATATGGTAGAGGAGGAGTCGTGGTAAGCCGCCTCTGGTCCATGGCGATACCAAGGGCATTTTCCTCTAAACACGAGACTGAAGACTCGAACGCCCGATGCGCGATGCCGCGAGGAAGCGTTTTAGAACACGATCTTCTGTCTCCGGATCCGCGTACGATACTTCTTGCTGTTGTTCGTGCGGGTCTTGAAGATCTTGTAGTGCAGCTGGGCCTTGAAGAAGATGTACCCGTCGTTGTGGTTGGAATAGCCGCGTTGCTGGCCGGTACTGGTCTGTCCGGTGATCTCCCCCAGGTTGGGGTCGCTCAGGTAAGCGGCCAAAGGTCCTCTGGCTTCCTCAAGAGCCTGCTTATCGTAATAGAGGCCGCTTACGTCATCGATATGATCCGTGAAGGTCTTCGTGTACTGCAGCTCCAAACCGATGGTGGTGGTCTTATTCAATGCCTTTCGGATCCCTAGGCCCATGGGTATACAGAACTGGTTGAGGGAGTATTCCTTCGGCCCGTCGGGCAGACCTTGACCTTCGGTACCCAAGGGCCGCAACTCGACCTGCGCGCCGTTGAACGTGGTTTTTGGGTTGAAATGGAAACCGCCTATGCCGGCGAAGAAATAAAGACCCATACGCGTAGGGGAAAGGCCCTTCACACCGCGCAGGTCGTAAATATGCCCAGGCTGCTCTTGATAAGGCATGACCTCCAAGCAAAATTGGGCTTCAATGATCGAGGATCGAAAGTTCAGGTTCCGGTTTTGCCGGAAAGGCTCGGTCGTGAGGTTATCGTTACCGGCCAGAATGCCGTAAGTGCCCTCGGCCCGTATGGCGATTGCTTTGGCCACATAGTAGCGATAGGCAAAACTCAGCGCGGGCTTGGTCTGGCTGAATTCCAAGTCCCACACAAATGGCGAACCGATGGTATTTCTTCCGCCGAGCTCGCCAAGGAAATTGGTGACGCCCAGCCCTAAGCTCAGTTCCTGCCGGTGCGTTTTCCAATAGCTCGCGTTGCGGTAATACTGCGCTTGTCCCCAAGTGGACACGGCACAGGCCAGTACGAAAAGCGCGGAACGCGAGACCTTGGATGGAGCTGCCATAGGGGTACGTGCCAAATATAGGCGGTTCGGCCAATGCGCAACGGATAGGGCCGACTCCCCATTAACGATCACTTGCCGAAAGGGTTGCCTAGCTCATTTGTTCCCAAGGCCGGAATGTAACCCACGCCGCCACGATCCCCGCACAAACGGAAACATTCAAGGAGTGCTTCGTGCCCCCCTGCGGAATGCTCACCACGCCATCGCAGGCTGCGATCACATCCTCGGAAACCCCATTGAGCTCATTGCCCAGTACCAGTGCTATTCCAAGTTCCCCTTTGGGCCTCCAAGCGGTAAGCGGTACAGCATGCTCGGTAAGCTCGACCGCCCAGACCTGCCAGCCGGCTTGGCGTAAGGATCGCACGGCGGCCAGCGCATGTTCGTGATGGGCCCATTGGACTGTGGAAGTGGCGCCCAAAGCGGTCTTCTCGATCTCGCGGTGCGGGGGCTGCGGAGTGAATCCGCACAGGTCCAGCCCGTCCAAAGCGAAGGCATCCGCCGTGCGGAATAGCGACCCAACATTGTGCCGGCTGCGCAGATCGTCCAGCACCAGGCGGACTTGCCTCTTTTCCGCAGATCGGAAAGCATCGGGTGCTAACCGTCCCAGTTCATCAGGCAACAACTTGCGGTCGGTATAAGTCATTTTACGATCGTTGAAAAAGGATGATGCTTTAGGCTGCAAAGGACGCAAAAGGTGAGGTACATTTCGGGCTGCCCGGACCGTGCACCGGTCGGCAACACCAACCATGAGCAAGGCCAGCCGCCCCGAAACCCCGCTGATGCGGCAGTACGGGAGCATAAAGGCCCAATACCCGGATGCCATCCTGCTGTTCCGCGTGGGCGATTTTTATGAGACATTCTTGCAGGATGCGGTGCTGGCAGCAGGGGTGCTGGGCATCACCCTCACCAAACGGAATAACGGTGATGGTGAGATCGAGCTGGCAGGCTTCCCATACCACGCGCTCGATACCTACTTGCCCAAGCTGGTAAGGGCAGGCCACCGCGTGGCCATCTGCGACCAACTGGAGGACCCCAAGCTCACCAAAACGATCGTGAAGCGCGGCGTTACCGAAGTAGCCACCCCCGGAGTGTCCTATTCGGAGGGAGTGGTGGACGGTCGGGTGAACAATTGGCTTGGAGCACTGTGCGGGGACGGTGATCGCTACGGGGTCGCTTTCGTGGACGTCACAACGGGCGAGTTCATTGCCGGGGAAGGTCCGGCCGCCGCCATGGCAAAAGCGCTTGAAAGCCATGCACCCAGCGAACTGCTTTATCCACGCGGTTCCAAATTGCCATTGGTCGCCGAGGAACTGAAACGTTGGCGCGGTTTCGCGCTGGAGCCGTGGGTTTTCACCGATGATTTTTCGCAAGAACGGCTGAAGCGCCAATTCAATACAGCCGGACTCAAAGGGTTCGGCATCGATGGTCTGGCCTTGGCACAACGTGCGGCCGGTGCCGTGTTACATTACCTTGGCGAAACACACCATCACCGGTTGGGCCATGTGCGCAGCATCCACAAACTGGCGCAGGAAGGCTGCGTTTGGCTGGACCGGTTCACCGTGCGCAACTTGGAACTGGTAGCCCCGGTGAATGAAGGAGGGCGAACACTATTGTCCGCCATGGACCGCTGTGAAACCCCCATGGGCGCGAGGCTCCTGCGTCGCTGGCTGCTATCCCCACTGGTGGAAAAGGACGCTATCGGCTTCCGGCTGGACCAAGTTGAGGCGTTCATGGCTGATACGGCAAAGCGAGAAACCACCGGGCCATACCTGCGTGCCATAGGCGATCTGGAACGGTTGGTGGCGAAGTGCGCTGTCGGCCGCGTCAACCCTCGTGAATTGCTCCAGGTGGCCCGTGCTATCGGGGCAGCTCAACAGGTGCAGGCTACTTTGGAGGAAGGCGGCAGCACTTTAGCAAAGGTCTGTTCTACCTGGAGAGTTCCCCAAAAACTGGCAGAACACATACAGTCGGCAATTGAAGCTGAAACACCAGTAAATATCCAGAAAGGTGGGGTTATAAGACCTGGAGTGGATGCGGACCTCGACGAGTTTCGGCACATTACCACCCACGCCAAGGAACTGCTTCTTGATGTTCAGCGGCGTGAAGTGGAGCGCACTGGTATTTCATCGTTGAAAGTGGGTTACAACAATGTGTTCGGCTATTACCTCGAGGTGCGGCACACGCATCGCGACAAAGTGCCTGCGGAATGGGTACGCAAGCAAACACTCACCGGGGCCGAGCGCTATATCACGGATGAACTGAAAGTATTGGAGGAGCGCATCCTCAGTGCGGAGGAGCGCATTCTTTCCTTGGAGGTCAAGCTGTTCGGCGAAGTGGTGGAGCGTGTTTGTAAGGAGATCGCAGATCTGCAGGCCTTAGCGTCCGAAGTGGCCGCGATGGACGTTCTACGCGGTTTTTCGGTACAGGCGACTGCTTGGAATTACGTACGTCCACAGATGGATGAAGGCACCATGCTGAATATCACAGCGGGCCGCCATCCGGTGATCGAGCAGCAACTGCCACCGGGTGAAACCTATGTGGCGAACGACCTCACACTCGACCCTGCTGATGCACAGTTGTTGGTGATTACGGGGCCCAACATGAGCGGTAAATCCGCGCTGCTGCGGCAAACGGCACTCATTGTGCTCATGGCACAGTGCGGTAGCTATGTTCCTGCGCAAGCAGCTCTTATCGGCTTGGTGGATCGCGTTTTCACCCGCGTGGGTGCCAGCGACAACCTCAGCACAGGCGAGAGTACGTTCATGGTGGAGATGCATGAAACAGCCAGCATCCTGAACAACCTCAGCAAACGCAGCCTGCTGCTATTGGACGAGATCGGTCGGGGCACCAGCACCTACGATGGCATCTCCATCGCTTGGTCCATTGCGGAATTCCTCCACGACCATCCAACCCGCCCCAAAACGCTTTTCGCCACGCACTACCACGAGCTGAACGATATGGCGGAGATCTTTCCACGCATCCGCAACGCGAATGTGGCCGTGCGCGAAGCGGATGGCAAAGTGCTATTCCTTCGCAAGCTGGTGCCGGGTGGCTGCGACCGCAGCTTCGGGATCCACGTGGCACGCATGGCCGGTATGCCTAGCGAGGTGGTGGACCGCGCAACAAAAGTGCTGCGACATTTGGAAAAGAGCCACGCAGGGGACCTCGGCGAAGAGGTGGAACCTGCGGAACGTAAGGTCCCGGCCGTCAAGAAGGCCCATACGGCCGACATTGGCCATCAGCCACAGCTGAGTTTCTTCCAACTGGACGACCCGGCATTGGAAGGGATCCGTGATGAGTTGGAGGCCCTCGACATCAATGCGCTCACGCCCGTTGAAGCCTTGATGAAGCTGAACGAGATCAAGCGTATGGCAGGGGCCGGGAAGGCCCGGTTGCACAAAGCTTGAGTGAAAAATTCCAAGGTGTTGGCCGTATCGCGGAGACGGTTATATTTGCAGCCCTCAAGCGAGAGTAGCTCAGTTGGTAGAGCACGACCTTGCCAAGGTCGGGGTCGCGGGTTCGAGTCCCGTTTCTCGCTCAAATGCCTTCCTCCGGAAGGCATTTTTGTTTTTCATAGGTAGATGGAGGCTACTTGAATGTAAGGATGAGATGCCGTCCAAGAAGCTTGGCTCTTACACCCCTTACCTCCCTGACGCACTGTACGCCTCTCCCTTGTTTCTGCCTAAAGTCGGATAACACTCCGCGATTGCGTTCTTTTGCATGCCCCCGCCCGGGTGGTGAAATGGTATACACGAGGGACTTAAAATCCCTTGGTCCGTAAGGGCCGTGCGGGTTCAAGTCCCGCCCCGGGCACTTTTGCCGCATGAATGTGCCTAGCGGCTCTTCACAACCGGCCCGAATTCCGGATCTGATATGCGCACCCGGATCGCTCCAACACCCAGTGGATTTCTCCATGCAGGGAATGGGGCGGCCTTCGTGCTGGCGCATGAATTGGCACGGCAGGAAGAGGGTAGCCTGCTCCTACGCATCGACGACCTTGATCAGGAACGGGTCCGTCCGGATCATGTGGAGGATGTTTTTCTTACACTGGAATGGCTGGGTATCACATGGGATAATGGGCCGCGGAACAGCATGGACCTAGCAAGCACATGGAGCCAACAACACCGCATTGTTGCGTATCATGCGTTGCTGCGAGAGCTCCGTATGACCGGTAACTTATACGCTTGTACGTGCTCACGTAAGGAGGTGCTGGACCGCACCGGAAGCACGGAGTACGATGGCCATTGCCGGTACCGCGGGTTGGATCTCGATACCCCCGGAATAACGTGGCGGCTGAAGCTGCCTGCCGGTGGAAAAGTGGATATGAAGACCTGGCCAAGTGGAGAAACGGAGAAGATAACGCTTGACCAAGGGGACCCCGTCCTTTTGCAGCGGAATGGCAGGCCCGCCTACCACATCGCCTCCTTGGTGGACGATCTGCGTTTCCAAATGGATGCCATCGTCCGCGGCACCGATCTGTTGGCCTCCACTGCCGTGCAGCTTCACATTGCGGAATTACTGGGTTTGCCGACGTTCAATTCAGTGCGCTTTTTACACCACCCATTGCTCACCGACCGGAACGGTGCAAAGCTTTCCAAGTCGGAAGGGTCAGCATCACTGCGTCACGCCCGTGAGAACGGTCAAGGTCCGGAAGCGGTGCATGTATTAGCGGCACAATTCCTTGGACGGTATATAGCAGATACACAGTGATCACGCGGCTCGGCCAGAAATAAGGGTACCCTGAACCGCGGTTGCCGCAAGCCTTCTGGATCATTCAACCCTTCACCGCACGGAACGGATAGGCCGGGTAGGGCAAGGGCGTGACTTGCCGACCCTTTCTGACCACTAAATGCAAGCGGGCCAAATGTTCAAGGTCGCGTTGTAAGGTTTTGGGCGAAAGGCGGGAATACATCAGCGTCAGGTCCGGATCCAAGCGCAACACCTGAGCCGTTTGGAGCGTCTCAGAATGGGCAATAAGTATTTTGGCGAGCTGGATCTGCCGACGACCCGCCTCGGTATTATCGGGATCCACCAAAGGCGCCAACCCTGCATGCGCGATGGCTTCTGCCTGGGAGCGCTGCACCTCGTCCCAAAGCGAACGCAGGCCTTCGGCAAAACCCCTTGCCATGTAAGCGATGTATGGAGCCACGTCCCCTCCTGGACGCTCTGCCTGCCTCACTTGCCTTTCATGTTCGCTGGGAGTGGCCGCGGCGTGCATCACCAAACGATGGGCTGCTGACGCCGGGATGCCAGCGTTTAGCAGTAATTGGTGACCCAGTAACCGGGCCGTGCGGCCATTCCCTTCGGCAAAAGGGGCGATCCAGTGGAAATAGAGCTGCGCCAGGATCGCACGAATGATCGCGTAGGGTATGCGTTCCTCTTCATGCTCGGAAAGAAAGGCAGGTCCACTAAGCCATTCCGCGGACTGCTCCAGCAGATACCCGATATCCTCTGAAGGAACGGCATCCGCTTTTTCAGAACGGACAGTTCGAAATTCCCCGGGAGCAGCCTCCGAACCCGAAGGAAGTTCTTTCATCACTTGGGCATTCATCACCTGCAACGTCCAAGGCCCCATGTCACTGTCGCCGGTTCTTGCGCGTGCTTCGGTCCATTGAACGGCCTTCACCAAGTTGAGCAGTTCACGCCCCAGATACACCTGTGACGGGGGTAGGTGAAGCGTTCCTTCCAAGAGCCGGTCCAACTGGTCCTCGCCCAACGTATTGCCCTCCATTGTGGCATTCGCCACCACGCCGTGTAACAAGGACACGTAACCCGTTAACTCGGCTTCCTTAGCTCCTAATGACAGCGTATTGAGCCGGGTGCATAAGGTGGCAGCTTCGCCCAAAAGCAACCATACTGCTCTTGGCAGGAGCTGAGGATCCCACCGACAAGAGATCCAAGGATGTGACTGCTCATACGACCGCATTAATGTCGCGAATATCGATTACCATAAACTATTGTAAACACTAATAGTATCCATTTTGTGCACGATAGAATGTCCATTAAGATGTCCGGATGAATGTCCAATGTATGGAATAGCGAAATATTTGCTACGGCACTGGCATGAGAAGAGTTTTAATCGTTGAGGCAACGACATCAAGCTGCCCAGATCAGCACCATGAGGCTGAAGAAGAGCGCGGCTGCGCCCAAGGCCATTCCGGCGATGCCGAATCCTTTTCCATGGTCTTCCCGATCGCGGCATTGGCGGCTACCGATAAGTCCCAAACCGAAAGAGATCGCGCCGCCGATGAGCAGTAAATAGATGCTTTGGGTGCCGATGCCGATCATCACCGTGGCGATCGCTAAAGGCAACGAAGCGATGGCTTTTACGTTCCATCTGTGAGCCGTCCCGGAGTAGTAAGCAGTATCCGGGCCAGAGGTCAATTTCTCGGTAATTGTTAAAATATCGGAGTGAGACTTTGGAGCGGCACTCACTTCTACCGCAGTGAATAGCTGAGGTTCTGGCGAACCCCGCGCGCCTGACAGGAGTGACTGGGTCTGGTTGGCAATAAGGCTTGGATCCGGCGCTTGGTCTACGAACACGTGCTCCGCGTCCGATCGGATATCCGCAGTGACGAGTCGCACTTCACCCTGCTTCCGGAGCCATCCATAACGGGCAGAATTCCGTGGAGTGGAACATCCTATTCCAAGACCAATGAGGACCAAAAAAGGGAGGGGAAAAGACCGGCGCACGGCGAAAGCTATCTTTCGGTTTCACGCCCCGGACCAGTGCAGTCGGCCTGTCATCAACCGGCTACTATGGAAAGAGTCTTGGCCTCGGAACAAAGGTCAACACTTCGCAGTGTCCGATACGTTCCATCAGCTCTCTAGCGTTGACTCCCGATCATGTCGGCTTCACCATAGATGCCGGAGTAGTCCCGATGGGGTGGGGTCAGTAACGGCCGGGGGGCGATGCTGATGCTAGACCAACCGGAAGGCATCTCCGTCGAAAAGGCCTAAATCGCTCATTTTCAGGTGCGGGATTACCAGCAGCGCCATGAAACTCAGGGTCATATAAGGTGCACCAAGGGGGGAACCGAGTGCCTTTGCCTGTGCGTCGATCTTCGAGTAGGCTTTGGCAACTTCGTAAGCGTCGGCATCGCTCATGATCCCGGCCACCGGTAGCGGCAGGATGTTGGTATTCGCGCCATCCGCCAAACTCACCCCGCCTCGCGCGTTGATCACCAAGTTGATAGCTGCGCACAGGTCTTCATCATTGGTAGCGACCGCCACGATGTTGTGACTATCGTGCGCAACGCTACCTGCTATGGCTCCGCGTTCCAGCCCGAAGTTCTTGATCCAGCCGATGGCTGGTTCCGCATCCTTATAACGGTTCACCACGGCGATCTTCAATACATCGCGGGAAGGATCCGCCACGAAGTACCCGTCCTCCACCTTACCCGGGATCAACTCTTTTCCGGTGATCAGCTGGCTGTCCAACGCGGTGATCACCAGCAGTTCATCCTGGGTCGCAGGCACGGCGAAGTCCTCTGGCCTCTTCGCTGTACAACGAAAGCGGTTCGGCCGATCCTCTTTCACGCTGGTTATCAGGCTTTTGCCATTCTCTGCCACCAGAACGCCATCCAGATAGGTCTGTCGGACACGGAAGTGCACCAGGTCCTCCACCACGATCAGGTCCGCCGCATCGCCTACACGGAGCCTGCCGATGGGTAGCTTGTAGTGTTCCACCGGGTTCACGCAGGCGGCCTGAAGGACGTTGTAGAGGTCGATCCCCTTGGCCACCGCCCGTGCGCAGAGTGCATTGATGTGGTTCTCAACCAAGCTGTCCGGATGCTTGTCATCGCTGCAGAACATCATCTCTTTGGGATGCGTGTGAAGCAGGTCGATCAGCGCTTCGAAGTTCTTCGCTGCGCTGCCCTCGCGGATCAGGATCTTCATACCGTGTTTCAGCTTTTCCTGTGCTTCCGCTTCGGTGAAACATTCATGGTCCGTGCTGATGCCAGCGGCGATGTAGCGGCGGGCATCCTCGCCGCGCAGGCCGGGCGCATGGCCATCCACGGGTTTACCGAGGCGGTGCGCATGTGCGATCTTTTTCATTACTTCTGCTTCGCCGCTCAGCACACCGGGGAAATTCATCATTTCGCTGAGGTAAAGCACCTCCGGTTTCTCCAGAAGGGCGCTCACTTGTACGGCATCAATGGCATCACCGGCAGTCTCGAATACAGTCGCAGGGACGCAGCTCGGCGCTCCGAAATAGAAATGGAAAGGCGTCTTCTTGCCGTTGGCGATCATGAACTCCACACCCTCCACGCCCAGTACATTGCCGATCTCGTGGGGGTCGCTCACCGTGGCCACGGTGCCATGTGTAACGGCTAAACGTGCGAACTCACTGGGTATCAACATACTGCTTTCCACATGAACGTGCGAATCCACGAAGCCCGGCAGAATAAAGCTATCGACAGGTTCAGTCAGCTCCTTGATCCGCTCGATCCGACCCTCATGGATCACTAACTCCGCTGGGAATATGCGGCGGGCGGGAATATCCACGAAATTGCCCTTGATAATGGTATCTTCCATGGGTACAAAGTAAGGGAGGTGAACAGTTGAAGGGCCATCGTTATCAGCTTTCAGCTGGGCCACCATGCGGGATCACTTAACGACGATCCAAAGTGAACTGCCTTTGCAGCTCCCATCAGTCCATGCCGTTCCACTTACTGGACCCGTGGAATTTCATCCCAACACTCCAGATCGATATAGAGCTTGAGCGATCAGGAGGATCTTGTGCTGTTTATACGAAGGTTCTTTCCGGTTGGCTTTGTTGGCATTGACCATAATTCGGGGGTAGGGATGTGGGCGTACATTCGTATCATTCAAAGGTTGCTGAACAACCTTAGATTATCAGACCTGAGGTGTTCATCGCTACAGTAATCACTACCATACCCTGCACAGCACACTAAATCTGCACGCAAATGATAGGTCACCGAATGATGGGATGGGGTTCAATTCCCTTATTGTTCTTTTTCCTTTCCGGCACGACGACACAGAGCTGTAACGAGCCGCAGTCAACGAAGCCTACAGCCGAGCAAGGACCACCTATGGCCGAACAACGTTCCCAAGCCGCCGCGGACGATCAGGATACGAGTGCTTGGCACCTGCCTTTTTTCGGCTTCAATGCAAAAGGTATGATGGACGTGGAACAGCAGACACGCTACGCCAATTCCTTCTTCGATCAAATACCCGGCTCCATCAAGAAGAACATGGTGGTCCGCGTAACGGCGGGGACACAATCCCAACTGGCATATGCCAAGGACTGGACGTCCGATATGATCAACGATTGGGTGGGTTTTCAAAAGAAGCAGGGTGTACGCTTCATCTACGTGGTGAACGGTAACGACACGCCGGCGAACCAGGCCGCTATGATCCAAAGATGGATGGATGCCGGGGCCAGCTTCGACTTCATTGAAATGATGAATGAATACTACCTGCCCAAGTATGCCAAGGGTGATCTCAGCAAGGAGGAAGTGAAGGAGGTAGTGACACCGGAGAAATACGTGAACACGATACTTCCAGCGTTCTGGAAGGAATTGGACCGTTTCAACTTGCCGTATTACGTCATTTTTGCACCCTCGAAGCCTGGCCATGCGAACGCTGACAAGATCTCGGAACACTGGAACGAAGTGCTTTCCGATGCGCTTAAGAACAAATATCCTGACCGTCAGTTGAATGCAACGATACACTTGTACTTGCGAGGAAGTTCGGACCTGAATGCGTTCGATTACGACCAGATCGACCAAGTGCGCAAGGACATGCCTGCAGGGCGCCACATCGCCATAACAGAGGCAGGTGTCATCGACCCCGGCCAGTCACTCCAGCAATCAGGCGAAACGGCGGTGGCGCATTACAAGAACATCATCAAGCATTTGCGGCAGGGCGATTACCTGCTTGACCAGATACTTTACAATGCCGGGAAGAATAACAACACCACAGCCTTAAGCCCGCAGACGAACGGAGAGACATCAAAGGGTAAGGTGATCCTTCAATTCATCCGGAACAGGCTGAATTGATCATGCTCGTTTGAGCAGAACGTGGTGTTCCAGGTCGGGGCCGTTCATTGCTCGTGTTAGAGTGTCCCGGATATTTTTGGCAGACCGCGACTTAGCTTTTCAACAGAACGAAAAGCCTCGGCGCGTGCGGCTAACTTTGGCAGCCCATGGACCATTTAAAAGGGCTGAACCCAGCCCAGCTCGCCGCTGTTGAGGCCACTGAAGGCCCCACCATGGTGATCGCCGGGGCCGGTAGCGGCAAGACCCGCGTGCTCACCGTACGTATCGCACACTTGCTTACCAAGGACGTCGATGCGTTCCGCATA
Organism: Flavobacteriales bacterium; assembly: GCA_016719225.1. Taxonomy (GTDB): domain Bacteria; phylum Bacteroidota; class Bacteroidia; order Flavobacteriales_F; family PHOS-HE28; genus PHOS-HE28. The sequence goes on from JADKAN010000002.1 coordinate 758,021, forward strand.
CTCGCGCTCACCTTCACGAACAAGGCCGCGAAGAGTATGAAGGAACGCATCGCCAAGCTCGTCCCCGGTGGCGAGGCGCAGAGCCTTTGGATGGGCACTTTCCACAGCGTTTTCGCGCGCATCCTTCGCGCCGAGGCCGATAAGATCGGTTATCCAAAAGACTTTACCATCTACGACAGCGACGACAGCCGTTCGTTGATCCGCACGATCGTGAAGGAGTTCAACCTCGACGAGAAGTTGTACAAAGCCAACTTGGTGCATGGCCGCATCAGCATCGCGAAGAATAACCTCATTGGCCCGAAGGCCTATCTGGAGAACGTGGAACTCATGAGCAGCGATGCCGCCAACATGCGCCCGCAGATCGGCTTGATCTACCAGCAGTATGCCGCCCGCTGCTTCCGCGCCGGCGCGATGGATTTCGACGACCTGCTCTTCCTGACGAACATCCTCTTCCGCGATCATCCGGATGTGATGCTGAAGTACCAGCAACGCTTCCAATACATACTCGTGGATGAGTACCAGGACACCAATCTCGCGCAGTACAATATTGTGAAGACGCTTGCTGCTCGGCACGAGAACCTCACTGTGGTGGGCGACGACAGCCAGAGCATCTATGCATTCCGCGGTGCGAACATCCAGAATATCCTCAACTTCCAAAAGGACTACCCCGAACATCAGGTCTTCAAGCTGGAGCAGAACTACCGGAGCACGAAGAACATCGTGAACGCCGCGAACAGCTTGATCGAGAAGAACAAGGAGCGCTTGGACAAGACCGTATGGACCGCCAACGATGAAGGCACGCCCTTGCCGGTGGTCCGCAGTGTGAGCGACAACGAGGAAGGACGCTTCGTCGCGAACGACATCTTCAGCACCAAGATGCATGAGCGCGTGCCGAACCACGGCTTCGCGATCCTCTACCGCACCAACGCGCAGAGCCGCAGCATGGAGGAAGCGTTGCGGAAAATGAACATCCCGTATCGCATATACGGCGGACTCAGCTTCTACCAGCGTAAGGAGGTGAAGGACCTCATCACCTACTTCCGCCTCACCTGCAATCCCAACGACGAAGAGGCGCTAAAGCGTGTGATCAACTACCCCGTGCGCGGCATCGGACAAAGCACCATCGACAAGTTGATGGTGGCCGCGAACCAGCACGACAAAAGCATTTGGGACATCATCCACGACCACCTCGGCGAGGTGGGACTGCACGACGGATTGAAGAAGAAGATCGCGCAGTTCGTGATGATGATCCGCAGTTTCCGGACGATGCTGGAGACGCAGAGCGCATACGCTCTTGGCGAATACATCGCGCGCACAACCGGTCTGCTGCAGGACCTTTTCGCGGACAAGACCCCCGAGGGTGTGAGCCGCTACGAGAACATCCAAGGTTTGCTGAACGGGATGAAGGAGTTTAGCGACCCCACGATAAATTCCCCTACCACGGAGCCAGGAACGGATCCGGAGGTATTGGCTGATGGCGAGCAGGTACTGCGCACCTTGCCGGATTTTCTCATAGATGTGGCGCTGCTCACCGACGCCGACAACAATGACCCGAACGACCAGGACCGTGTGAGCCTGATGACCGTCCACAGCGCGAAGGGTTTGGAGTTCCCCTACGTGTATATCGTGGGGATGGAGGAAAACCTCTTCCCGAACATGATGGCCGTGCAAAGCCGCGCCGACCTGGAGGAAGAGCGCCGCTTATTCTACGTGGCGATCACCCGTGCAGAAAAGCGCGCCACGTTGAGCTATGCGATCAGCCGCTACAAATGGGGCACGTTGCAGAGCGCTGAGCCGAGCCGCTTCTTGCAGGAGATCGATCAGAAGTACTTGGAACTGCCTTCGCGGCACGAGATGCCAAGCTTTGCTAGAGGGCCTTCGTTCGCTGAGCGCAACGGGTTCGTGGAGCGCCCGACAGCTGCAGCCGCGGTAGGAAGGGCACCATTACAGGAGCGTCCCCGGAGCGTAACGCGCAGTACGGCACCAACACCGGCCAAACGCAACCTGAAAAAGATCGATTCAGCAGGAGCACCTCTGGAAGCGACCAGCACGTTGGGCTACGCCACACCGGAGGAGCTCGTTGAGGGAGTGACCGTGGAGCACGAGCGTTTCGGTAAGGGCAAGGTGGTAAAGTTGGAAGGGCAGGTCCCGGATATCAAGGCCACTATCTTCTTTCCCAGCGCTGGGCAGAAACAATTGCTTTTACGCTTCGCGAAGTTGCGTGTGGTGAGCTAAGGTGACTGACTTGGTCTAAACCGAGGGGTGATAATAACAAAGGCCACCTGCCTCCAGGTGACCTCTGCTTAGCGTGCAACGGCTCAGTTCTTTACCACCTTCTTCACGAGTGTTTCTCCGCCGTCGTTGATGCGCACGAAGTAGACGCCTGGTTGAAGGCGGGCGATGTTGAAGGAGACGTCCGTAGCGTTCAGGATAACAGGAACCTCCGTGCGTGTGCCAGCCATGTCGAACATTTCCACGGTGGCGGTGCTGCTCAGGGTGGTGGCGAGGTCAATGGTCACTTGGTTACGGGCTGGCGTGGGATACACTCCCGAGGTGTTGGCTAATACGTCCGCAATACCGACGTTGGCGACATTTTCCAAAGTGAAGTCATCAATATAATAGTGCGAAGGAGTGACAGTACCCGCAGCGGCTGCGAAAAAATCGGCCCAATCGAGTTGGTTCAGTCCGCTTGGCGAGTCAGCCTCCATGCTCCATTGCCATTGGTGTATGGAAGTGCCGTTCATAAAGAATTCGGCTTCGTCATCAGCCATATTGATGTCGAACTTCACCTCATTCCATTCACCTTGAGTGTGAGTGAATGGGTATTGCACGCTGTTCACCATCATGTAACCCGTTCCATCGTTGCTGAAATAACTCTCCAGCGCGAAACTCAGGTTGGCTGGATCCCCATTGTGCATCAGGTTGAAGTAACCGCCGGCATTGTTCTCCACCCGGATCCAGAACGAGAGCTGGTAATGGCCACCGGTAAGTCCGCCAAAATCATGCACGAAATCCACCGGTCCGCTGGCCGAAGGGCCAAAGATCTCCGCGGATACCGAGCCGCCATGGGCGATAAGGCCGTTGGCCGTGGCATCCTCCGGGGTGCCCGGGGAGTTATCCCAAGTCCTCCAATTGCCGTTCGAGTTCTCCGCTACATAGGTTCCTGGGGAATATCCCTCGAAATCATCCTGGAAAACCACTTGAGCGGTCGCCAACAAGGGGAATAAGGCAAATAGGAGGACTGGTTTTCTCATGGTCAGGGTTATTCTTGTGGAGTGTGCAGCGTATGGTGGAACTCCTACCTTTGGCGCCGCAAGCTATCCTCGTGGTTGGCCCTTGGGACGCACATTTCGCCCCGGGTGTTCCATAAATTCGACGATCACCGCTAACATGCCGACGAACTTCGATTACAACACCCAGCGCAACTTGTTGATCATCCCCGAATACGGGCGTATAGTGCAGCGGATGGTGGAAACCTGCGTGGAGGAGGAAGACCGCGAAAAGCGCACGCGCATGGCTCGCGCCGTAGTGCAGGCGATGGGTAAGTTGAATCCGCAGTTACGCAGCAACGAGAATAGCGACCGCACTTTCTGGGACCATGTACACATCATGTCCAACTTCAGCTTGGAGGTGGACAGTCCATACCCTACGCCGACTGCTGAAGGGCTGCGCTCGAAGCCACAACCCGTGGCCTATCCAAAGACCACCATACGCTTTGGACATTACGGAAAATTGGTGGAGCGCATGATCGAGCAGTGTGCGGCCTTGGAGGATGGGCCGGAAAGGGCTGCGTTCACCTTGGTGATCGCCAACCAGATGAAGAAGCAGTTCCTCACGTGGAACCGCGACAGCGTGGGCGATGGTGCGATCTTGAAAGATCTGGCCGATCTGGGGAAAGGCGAGTTGAAACTGGCCCCCGAACAACAATTGGCACATACCGACACCCTGTTGCAGGCTCAGCGCAACGGTCCACGCAACGCGGTGGAGCCCACCCGCAAACGGCACAGCAACAACAACAATGGTGGTAGCGGCGCTGGTGGCAAAAAGAGGCATCGTAACCGGAAGAAGAACCGCTACTAAGCCCTGTCGTTATTGATCAGGCCATAGAGTGCTGTAGCCTTGGCGGTTCCACCGGCGTCCTGTGAACTGCTACGGTCCGTGCTCGGGTCAGCGGCCATACAAGAAAAGTGGAATTACCTACCTGCGTTTCTGCGATAGACGGCGGTGATCTTAGGATCCTGCTGCAGGTATTCAGGTGGGTTAGGCCCGGACCGGCATCGTTCCAGCCACCGCGTCACCTACATCGACTTGTTGAAAGCATTCCTACTTGCCTCTCCGGAAGCCGGACTTCCCTTCCTTGTTTCGCAACATGGGAAGTTTCAAGATCATAGGTGGGCACCGTTTGAAAGGTGAACTCATTCCACAAGGTGCGAAGAACGAGGCGTTGCAAGTTCTTTGCGCGGTCCTGCTCACCAGTGAAGAGGTAACGATCCGCAACGTGCCGGACATCGTGGACGTGAACAAGATGATCGATCTCCTACGCGCCATGGGCGTGGAGGTGGAAAAGCTCGGTGATGGCGATTGGCGCTTTCAGGCCAGGACCGTGGATCTGGAGTTCTTCCTGCGGCCCGAGTTCAAGCAGATGGGTGGAGGGCTACGTGGCAGCGTCATGGTGGTTGGGCCTTCACTCGCGCGTTTCGGCAGCGGATACATCCCAACCCCGGGCGGGGACAAGATCGGTAGACGACGGCTTGATACCCACTTCATCGGTTTTGAAAAGCTGGGTGCCACGTTCAATTACGACGCCAAGGAAGGCTTCTTTAAAGCCGAGGCGAAACGGCTGAAAGGCGCATATATGCTGCTGGACGAGGCCAGCGTGACCGGCACCGCCAACATCGTGATGGCGGCCGTACTTGCTGAGGGTCGGACCACGATCTTCAATGCCGCCTGCGAACCCTACTTGCAGCAATTGTGCAACATGCTGGTGCGGATGGGAGCGAAGATCCAAGGCATTGGCAGCAACCTGCTCCATATTGACGGCGTGAAGGAGCTTGGCGGTACCGATCACCGGCTGCTACCCGATATGATCGAGATCGGCTCCTTCATCGGAATGGCTGCGCTCACCCGCAGTGAGATCACCATCAAGGACACCGGCTATGAGCACCTTGGCATCATACCGGACACTTTCCGCCGCTTGGGGATCGAGGTTGAGCGGAGGGGCGACGACATCCACATCCCTGCACAGGAGCACTATGTCATCCAGCGCTTCATCGATGGCAGCCTGATGAACATCAGTGATGCGCCATGGCCGGGCTTTACCCCGGACCTCATCAGCATCGTCATTGTTACCGCCACACAGGCGAAGGGCAGCGTCCTGATCCACCAGAAGATGTTCGAGAGCCGCTTATTCTTCGTGGACAAGCTGATCGAGATGGGCGCACAGATCACGCTTTGCGATCCCCATCGTGTGCAGGTCAACGGACACGATTTCCAACAACCCTTGCGGGGGATAACGATGACAAGTCCCGATATCCGTGCGGGTGTGTCGTTGCTCATCGCCGCATTAAGTGCGGAAGGAACAAGCACCATCCACAACATCGAGCAAGTGGACCGTGGTTACCAGCGCATTGCCCAGCGCTTGAACGCGATCGGGGCAAAGATCGAGCGCTTGCCTTGAGTAATGGAGGGATATGGCGCTCACTCGCCCACTGCCATTCCAACGATCCCGCTTGTTTTAGCATCCCTGATCTTCGGCATGGAGTTAGCTGTGCCCCGACGAACACTTAATTTAGTGCCATGAAATTGTGCACCATGCTCTCGAAGACACGCATCGCCCTTGTAACCGCCACTGTGCTGCTCGCTGCATACGGCTTTACTTCTCGCGTTGAAAAAGGTGAAAAGACGGGCACCGCCATCGGGGACAAAGCGCCGGAGCTGGCCTTCTACAATTTGGACAGCACGAAAGTGGTCAAGCTTTCCTCATTACAGGGTAAGTACGTGTTGCTCGATTTTTGGGCCAGCTGGTGCGGCCCTTGCCGTCGGGAAAATCCAGCAGTGGTGCGGGCCTATGAAAAATATAGCAAAGCCAAGTTCAAGTACGGAAAGGGCTTTACCATTTACAGCGTGAGCTTGGACAAGAGCCGTGATTCGTGGAAAAAAGCCGTGGAGCAGGATAAGCTTGCATGGCCCAACCATGTTAGCGATCTGGCCGCTTGGGGCGCTGAAGGAGCGCGCATCTACGGGGTGAATTCCATCCCGATGAATTTCTTGATCGATCCGGATGGTGTGATCGTTGCCAAGAACCTGCGGGGTGAAGAACTCGATAAGGCGCTGGATACTTACGTGAAGAGCTTCTGAAGGCAGAGGCGGTCCAAGGGCTTGGACGGGGTACCGGTTATTCCCCATAGGGTGTTCGTCGAAAAAAAAGTTTTTGCTGGGCGATGAATACGCGCACCCGCTAAACTTGCTTTCGGTTGATCGGCCGTTTCCCAGAGCCGACCCCTGTAAAACCGCTTCCTGATGAAGGCTCATTCCGCTAGCCGTTCACTGTTCCAGTCCATCCTGTTATGTACCGCCATCGGTACTGCAGGAATAGTGCAGGCGCAACGAACGTGTGGATCAATGGAGTACCTACAAGAACAGATCGCTGCCGATCCGGCGCGAGGCGCCGCCTTGCAACAAGCCGATGAACAAGCTGTGCAATATGCCCTCGATCATGGGCATGGCGAAGAACGCAGCTTGGTGATCATACCGGTAGTTGTGCATGTGGTATGGAACAACAGTACCCAGAATGTAAGCGATGCGCGCGTGATCGCCCAGATCGACCAGCTCAATTTGGACTATGCCCGTGCCAATAGCGATGTGGGCAATACGCCTAGCGCATTCACCGGGTTGGCGGCTAACACCGACATCCAGTTCTGCTTGGCGCAACGCGACCCTTCTGGCAACGCCACCACGGGTATTGAGCGGCGCCAGACCACGGTGACCAGCTTCAGCACCAACGACAATGTGAAGCGCTACAGCAATGGCGGGTTGGACGCGTGGCCCAGTGGCAGTTACCTTAACCTCTGGGTCTGCAACCTTGGTAGCGGGTTGCTCGGTTATGCGCAGTTCCCCGGTGGCCCGGCCAGCACTGACGGTGTAGCTGTCCTCTACAGTTCCGTGGGCAGCATGACCGTGCCGGGCACCATCGCCTCTTACAAATATGGCCGTTCCGCAACGCATGAAGTGGGCCATTGGATGAACCTGCGCCACATCTGGGGTGATGACGGCAACAGTTGCTCCGGCACGGACCAAGTGGCGGACACTCCCAACCAATCCAACGAGAATTACGGTTGCCCGAACTTCCCGCATGTTTCGTGCAGCAACGGTCCCAATGGCGATATGTTCATGAACTACATGGACTATTCGGACGACCTGTGCATGAACCTCTTCACCAACGGCCAGGCCGACCGCATGCAATCGGTGTTCGGCGCTGGTGGAGCGCGTGCTTCCATCCTTAACTCCTTGGGCTGCGTAACCACGGGAGGTGGCACCACCTGTGCAACGCCAGCGGGACTGAGCACCAGTGCCATCACTTCGAGTGCTGCATCGATCACTTGGAACGCGGTGTCCGGGGCTACGAGCTACGATGTGCAGTTCCGCACTACCGGTAGCGGCAGTTGGACCAGCGGTAACGTTTCTTCCAACAGCGCTTCGCTCACCGGCCTGACGGCGACCACCGGCTACGAATGGCAGTCGCGCAGCAATTGCGCTAGTGGAACTTCCAACTGGTCGGGCTCCGCCACGTTCACCACGCTGGGTAGTGGAGGCAGTGGTTGCTCGGACATCTATGAGCCTAATGCCAGCAAAACTGCTGCTGCCCTTATCCCTGTTAATACGGATATTACGGGTATTATCAGCTCCGGTACGGACAAGGATTGGTTCAAGTTCACCACCACCTCCGCCCAACCGAACATCCGCATCGACCTTACCAACCTTCCAGCGGATTATGACCTGAAGTTGTTCAAGGGGAGCACCTCTTACGGTTCCAGTTTGACCGGTGGTACCAGTAATGAACAGATCGTATACAACGGCGGAAGTCCTGGGACGTACACGGTGCAGGTGTATGGCTACAAAAAGGCGTTCAACGCCACCAGTTGCTACACCTTGCGCGCTTCCGTCAGTGCTAACAATTTCCGGGAAAGCGGTCTTGGCAATGTGCGTTTGATCGGGGATAAAGTAACGCGTGAGTTTTCGCTCTACCCGAACCCGACGGCCGGGGATGTACTGCTCGAGTACACTTCGGAAGGAGATGGTCAAGTGGAGATCGCTGTGATGGATGCGGTCGGAAAGACTGTTTACAATAACAGCACCTTGGTAGCCGCAGGAGATAATTCCATTGAGCTGGCCTTGCCGCAGTTGCCCAACGGGCTCTATCTGCTGCGCGTGGTGGATGGAGAGAATTCCATGGTCCAACGCCTTGTGGTAGCGCATTGACCGCCCATCCGAACAAAAAAAGAAGCCGGCGTCCTGCCGGCTTCTTTTTTTCCTGCCAAAAAGTCCCTCATCTTCGCCGCAATGTCCGGTAAACAACCACGGCATTGATCTTGCCCCATGCGGAATCCGTTCAGAAAAAGCCGCAAACCCATGCAGGACCAACCCGATCAGAACCTGAAAGAAGACATTCAGGGCAATACTCCCGGCGTGGAGGATTTTGACAAAGCCGCTCAGCCGACCGATACCCTTGAAGGGGCGAATGGTGCCGTTGAGGTGGAGCGCATGCGCGCTGATCTGGATGCCCGGAAAACCGAGTATGACGAACTGCACGACAAATATCTGCGGCTCGTGGCGGAATTCGATAATTTCAGGAAGCGCACCTCGAAGGAGCGGATGGAATTGTTGATGAGTGCAGGCAGTGATACCATCAAAAGCATCCTGCCGGTGCTGGATGATATGGAGCGTGCCATTGCGCACAATGTGGAGGTGAATGACATTGATGCCGTCAAGCAGGGCTTTGAGCTCGTGCACCAGAAATTCGCGAATATCCTGATGGCCCACGGGTTGAAACCCATGAACGCCAAAGGCGAAGTCTTTGATGTGGACAAGTACGAAGCGATCACCCAGTCGCCCGCCCCCAACGAGGCATTGAAGGGAAAGGTGCTCGAAGTGCTTGAAAACGGATACACGCTGAACGATAAAGTATTACGCTACGCGAAGGTCGTAGTTGGCGCCTAGGGGTTGTGTGCCACGCCCCGAACAAGCCATAGCTATTCAATGAGCAAGAAAGACCCTTACGAAGTATTGGGCGTGGGCCGCAATGCCGCTGCGGACGAGATCAAAAAGGCCTATCGCAAACTGGCGATCAAGCATCACCCTGACAAAAATCCGGGAGATCACACCGCTGAAGATCGTTTCAAGGAAGCTGCCAGTGCTTATGAGATCCTGAGCGATCCGGACAAGAAGGCACGTTATGACCGCTTCGGCCATGCGGGTGCGGGTAGGGGCGGCGCAGGTAGTTCCGGCGGCGGGATGAACATGGACGACATCTTCTCCCAGTTCGGCGACATCTTCGGCGGGGGCTTTGCTGGCGGTGGATTCGGCTTTGGTGGAGGGGGGCAACAACGGCGCACGGTGAAAGGCAGCAACCTCCGCGTGCGGATGAAGCTTTCGTTGGCCGAGATCCACGATGGAGTGGAGAAACAGCTGAAGCTGCAAAAGCTGGTGCGGGCTAAGGGCACCGAATATGCTACCTGCAGCACCTGTAAAGGGCAGGGGCAGGTCCATCGTATGCAAAGCACCTTCCTCGGTCAGATGCAGACCGTTGCCACTTGTCCCACTTGCGGTGGCATGGGCCAAACGGTGAGCAAGCGCGCTCCGGGTAGCGATGCGCAAGGGTTGGTGCGGGAAGAGAGCGTGGTCACCGTGAAGATCCCGCCCGGCGTGGAAGAAGGAATGCAACTCAACCTTAGCGGCATGGGCAACGAGGCTCCCGCTGGTGGCATTCCCGGCGATCTCTTGGTGGTCATTGAAGAAGAAGACCATGCCGAGCTGAAACGCGACGGTAACAACCTGCACTACGAAGCATTCATCACCATGGTCGATGCCGCTTTGGGTGCCAGTATAGAAGTGCCATTGGTGGTTGGTAAGGCGAAGATGAAGATCGAACCGGGAACCCAGTGTAACCATATTCTACGCTTGAAGAACAAGGGTTTGCCCAGCATCAATCGGCATGGTCACGGCGACTTGTTCGTGCACGTAATGGTGTGGACACCATCCGATCTGAGCAAGGACGAGAAGAAGGCCTTGGAGAAGCTGCGTGACAGCCCGGGCATGCAGCCTCATCCCACCGGAAAGGACAAGGGGTTTTTCGAGCGGGTGCGGGAGATGTTCGCGACCTGAGTGTGAAATTTCCGCTCACCAATGAGGCACGGAGGGCACGGAGGAATACACTTTGGACGGTGAAGGGTGTCGGTCCGACTCCTGAATAATGCGATCGCTTTGTAAGCTGCCACCCTGCTTTTTAGCGTCCTCAGCGTTCTAGGAGCGCGGTACCTTTGTATCCCCATGATCATCGTCCTCTTCTTCATCGCCCATTGGTACCTGTCGCTGTTCGTGCAGACGTTCTACCTTCACCGGTACTCGGCGCACCGTATGTTCACCATGAGTCCCTTTTGGGAGAAAGCGTTCCATGTGCTAACATGGATCGCGCAGGGCAGTAGCTACCTCAATCCCGCGGTGTATGGCATGATGCACCGGGCGCACCATGTATATGCTGATACTGAACAGGACCCGCACTCGCCGAAGTACGACGAGAACCCGTTCAAGATGATGTGGAAGACCGCGGGGCATTACAATGGTCTGCTATATGGCACGGAGCAACCCGAGGAGCGGTTCACGCGTGACCTTCCGCACTGGAAGTCCATGGAGAAGATCGGCGAAAGTTGGATCTCGCGCCTGGCTTGGGGAGTGCTTTACGCCGCGTTCTACTTCGCCTTCGCTACAGCTTGGTGGCAATGGTTGCTTCTCCCCTTGCAGTTCGTAATGGGTCCACTGCACGGTATGATCATCAACTGGTACGCACACCGCTATGGCTACGTGAACTACCCCACGGACAACACCAGCAAGAACCTGATGCCATTGGACGTGATCATGATGGGCGAGGGCCTGCACAACAACCACCACACCCATGCCGCCCGCGCAAACTTCGGCACCCACTGGTGGGAATTCGATCCCACTTGGCCGGTGATCTGGGTGTTGAATAAAATGGGCGTGATCCGCTTGCGGACCGCGGAGGCTTAACAGTACCACGGCTGAGGCGAGTAGAACCCGTCCATTTCTGAGTTAACCAATTCCGCGACGGTGTCCCCTGCACGTCTACTTTCGGGGAGCTTGTAGCGATAGCGGAATTAACCTAGACAAAATTGCTTCCTGTAAATGGAGCTGATACGTTGAAATAATAGTGTTTACTCCACCCAATAGCGGATCGGTCGATCACAGACCCAGTGCAGGAGTATTCGATATGCCGTTCCAACCCGGCGCGGTGGCTCCAGTCGGGCAAAGACATGATAGAATAGCAGATCAATGAAAATGAAACCGATCTACTGCGCACTCTTGTTCATTTTAGCCATACAACCAATACGGGCACAGACGTCAGCATTGAAGGAATACTCAGCAGTAGACAAAAAAGCCTTGCAGCTTCCGGATTCCTTATCGAAGTCGACGGAGCAGATCTCGGACTACATTAATTCCAATTTTACAAATGACCTTGATAAGACGCGAGCGATATTTATCTGGATCGCTTCAAATATTCAATTCGACATTGAAAATATGTTTGCTCTGAATTTTCACGGAACCAAAGAGGATAAGATTGCTAAAGCATTAAATTCAAGAAGGGGCATCTGTGAGGATTATGCCGAATTATTTACTGACCTATGTATTCGGTCAGGGGTGAGGTCTTATGTGATCGAAGGCTACACAAAACAAAATGGTTTTGTCGATTATGTACCTCACGCTTGGAGTGCATCCCTCATCGACAGTACATGGTTCTTATTTGACCCTACCTGGGGTTCTGGCTACGTAAAGGATAGGAGATTCTTCAAGCATATAAATAACGTATACTACAAAACAGATCCATCAGTCCTGATCAGATCCCATATGCCATTTGATCATCTTTGGCAGTTCCTGAACTACCCCATATCAAATCAAGAATTCGCTGATGGTAGGACAGCGCAAAATGAAACGAAACCTTATTTCAACTTCATCGATTCCATTCATGGTTTTGAGGACTAGGATCGTACGGGTCAATTGCTCGCATCAGCATATCGAATAGAGAAGAACGGGGTCAATAATTCATTAATATATAACGAGCTTAAGTATATTAAAATGGAGATAGAGAATGACCGACAGGCAAGAATATTTGACTTGTACAATGGAGCGGTCGCAAGTTATAATGCCGCGATCTTGGACTTAAACGAGTTCATTAATTTCAGGAACAAACAGTTCACACCCAGTGTGAACGACGCTGAAATACAACAGATGATCGACGTTGCGGATGATGGTTTTGATAAGGCCACTAGCCAGCTTGCCCGGATCTCGGAACCTGATGTGGTCACCAGGTCCATGATCGATCAGTTGACGAAAGCGATCGATGGTGCGTCGGCACAGGTCAAAGGCCAAAAAGAGTGGTTGACGTTGTATTTCAGTAAAGGCAGAACAGGTAGAAGATCAATGTTCTACAAATACACCTGGTTTGGTATACCTATAAACTAAAGGAGGCCATATGGTGGTCAGTATAATAGGATCACGCGCTAAGGGTGAGGTACCGGATCGATAGCACACACTGAAGTCTTGCATAATGGGACAGGAAATAGAACGGAAGTATCTGGTCAACCACAGCAAGTGGAAACAGCTCGCTAAGCCTGAAGGTGAACTGTACAGGCAAGGCTACCTTGTTACAGACCTGAACAAGACGATCCGGGTCCGGCAAGCTTGGGGTAAGGGATTCCTAACGATAAAGGGCCCGTCAGTCGGCGCAAGAAGGCTGGAGTACGAATATGAGATCCCGTTCAAGGAAGCAGAGGAACTACTATCCCATTTTGCAGTCTCGGAGTTATCGAAGGTCAGATACAAATTGCCTATCGGGAATAAGGTGTGGGAGGTTGATCAATTCCAGGGTGACAACGCTGGCCTTCTTGTGGCGGAGATCGAACTGGAAAGTGAGGATGAAGTGTTCGATGTTCCTGATTGGATAGGTGAAGAGGTCACTACCAAACAGGAGTACTACAATTCGAACCTGACCACGAACCCCTACAAGAACTGGAAGCCGGAATAGGCGATGCTGAACCAAAGCCACCCGCAATGGCGAGCTTCGCGTTAGAGCTTTGACACGATAGCATCAATAGAACGCTATGAAAGACCTAAGTGGAAAGATCGTATTGATCACAGGTGGAGCCTCCGGCATTGGCAAGATCATGGCCCGTCTCATGCTGGAACGCAAAGCCAAGGTGGTGATCTGGGATATTGATAGAGCAAGCATTGATGCAACGATCTCCGAGTTCTCCAACCAAGGAGCCATCGCCGGCTTCAAGGTGGATGTTTCCAATGCTGATCAGGTGCAAGAAGGCGCTGAAAGGGTTCAAAAGGAAGTAGGCGTGGTGGATGTAGTGATCAACAGCGCCGGGATCGTAGTGGGTAAATTCTTCAGTGACCACAGTGCCAAGGACATTGCGCATACCCTGAACATCAACGTAGCTGGATCCATGTTTGTCGCGAAAGCGTTCCTCGATGGAATGCTGGCTCAAAATTCCGGGCACATATGCAATATCGCCTCCTCCGGAGGGCTGATCTCAAATCCGAAGATGTCGGTGTATGCAGCAAGTAAATGGGCCGTGATCGGCTGGTCGGACAGCCTGCGTTTGGAAATGAAGCAGATGAAGAAGGACGTGCACGTCACCACCATCATGCCGTACTACATCCATACCGGCATGTTCGAGGGCGTGCGGTCCCGGATCCCCATTCTCGAACCCGAGGCAGCGTCGCTAACGATCGTAAAAGCCATTGAGCGGAATAAAACGATGGTGACCATTCCCGGCTATATCTATCGGGTGACACGCTTCGGCCAAGCACTGATGCCAGTGGCTGTTTTTGATTGGTTCGCTGGCAGTGTCCTGGGGATCTATAGGACGATGGAGCATTTCGTTGGTCGGAAGAAGTAGGCCTTCCAGCATCTGTCCGTCCTTGAAGTGCAAGGGTGGAAGTGGGCCTTTGACACAATCCCGAATACGACCTCACATCCGTACTTTTCGCGGCATGATGAAGAGCATCGTCGTTTTCTGCGGTTCCAGTTCAGGTAACGATCCCGAATTCCAAATCCTCGCCAAGGAGTTGGGAAATGCGATCGCATCGCGAGAGGCGCGCCTGATCTATGGCGGAGCCAAAGTCGGTCTGATGGGCTGCATAGCGGATGAAGTGCTGGCAAAAGGCGCTGATGTCATCGGCATCCTTCCGCGCTTCCTATCGATAAAGGAAGTGGCGCACGAGCACTTGACAGAGCTTCTCATCGTGGAGAACATGCACGAGCGGAAGACCAGGATGTTCGAACTGGGTGATGCGTTCATTGCGCTTCCCGGAGGATTCGGCACTCTGGAGGAACTGTTTGAGGTGGTGACCTGGGCGCAGCTCGGACTTCATCAAAAGCCGATCGGGGTGTTGAACGTTGGCGGTTTCTATGACCCGTTATTGGCACAACTCGATCACATGGTACTCAACGGATTGCTGAAACAGGGGAACCGCGATATGATCATGATCGATAGCACCGTGGACGGTCTGTTGGCGAAGATGGAGGCCTATCAACCTATCTCGGCGAAGAAGTGGATCTCGGACCTGGATCAAGTTTGAACCACCTTCGTATAGAACAACGTCATAGGTGATATGAACCGGTCATTGGTACAGCTGGATGCATAGGGCTACTGATCAGCTGAACTATACCAAGCCACGCGCCCGGTACCCTTGCATTCGATCGTTCCGGACGCAACCCCTTTCGCCAGATCCCGGCTGGCAGTAGCTGGTGAAAGCTCAGGGAATGCCCTTCGGTAATCCTTGCGGGTAAAGTGATGCAGGTTTTTGCCCAACAGGAAGGTGGATAGCCGATCGGGAGCGTTGAGTATGGGACGCTCGCGGGACAACAATTCGTGCAAGGCTTCATCGATCCGCTCCAACATATAGGTGATGAAACCGCCGCAATCCTCCTGCCGATCAGCATGTTCCAATGCGGCGTAATAGCCGGTGCGGCTACGCTGGATAAAGCCTTCCAAAGGGAGGTATGCGAACACGGGCCATTGACGTAGCAAAAGCAGTTTCTGCCAGAGGCGTGCAATGCGGCCGTTGCCGGCGGTGAAGGGGCGTATGTGGACCAAGCCGTAATGCAGCACACAGCTGGAAATGAGCAGCGGCCCTTCATCGTTATCGGCGAAATGCAGCAATTGCTCCACTTGGCTGGAAATGTTCCTACCGGTGGCTTTACGGCTGCCCGGTCGGTTACCATAGATGATCTCCAGGTCGCCGGTGCGGTAGCGGCCCGGCTCCAAGGCCAGGCCGTGCATCAGTTCACCGTGTGCGTGGCGGAGGTCTTGGCTCAGGAATGGGTTCAACGTGGGCAGCAGGTCATACAGGCGCATGGTATTGAGCACCTCCAGCTCGGCCGCATTCGAACCTTCAGTGGTGTTGCCCAGCAGCAGTTGAGCGATGGTTGCGCGGTCCAAGGGATTGTCCTCCAAGGCAAGTGTGGCGTGGATGGTGCTGGCACGGTGGGCACGGCGTAGCAGGGGGGACGGATGGTGTAAGTGGGCGGCATGAACCTCGCCTATGCGTTCGGAAACGGAGGCCAGCAACGAAAGTGTACGGGGTGAAAGACTGTAGACAGGAACCATTGATAATGTCAAATGATGCTATCAAAGGTACATTGTAAAGAAATACGGGTGGTGCCGCATTGGAGGCCCCTAACCATTCTTACGTGGGCATATTGTATTCCTGAATGCCGGATCCACAGTGACTTGCGTGCTGTTTGGAAGGTTCGCGAGCAACCCTGTTAGGAGCACTTGATCGGGCAGCGGAAAAGATTTATGTACACAGCAGTTGGTTGGTAAGTGCATTCTGTTACTTTTGCAGCCCCAAAATCGCCGGGGGAAGAGGAGTATAACAGGCGAACGACCACGGAAGAACAGGAACTTCATGCCAACGATCCAACAGTTGATCCGCAAAGGCCGCAAGACGCCGACTTACAAGAGCAAGTCAGTGGCCTTGACGCAATGCCCACAGCGTCGCGGCGTATGCACCAAGGTATACACCACTACGCCAAAGAAGCCGAACTCGGCCCTCCGCAAGGTGGCCAAAGTGCGCCTGAGCAACAAAATGGAGGTGATCGCCTACATCGGTGGTGAAGGCCATAACCTGCAGGAGCACAGCATCGTGCTGGTACGCGGCGGCAGGGTGAAGGACCTCCCAGGCGTTAAGTACCACATCGTGCGCGGCGTATTGGATACCAGTGGTGTGGAAGGCCGCAACCAGCGTCGTAGCAAATACGGCACCAAGCGCAAAAAGGCGGGTGCAGCCGCACCGGCCAAGAAGAAGTAAGAGCGTCCGTAGGAACAGAAAGACGAAATTGAACGATGCGTAAGAAAGCAGCCAAGCACACCACGCTCCCCGATCCCCGGTTCGGCGATGTTACGGTGACCAAGTTCGTGAACAACTTGATGTACGACGGCAAGAAGAGCAAGTCCTTCGACATCTTCTACAGCGCCATTGACATGGTTGCTGAGAAGACCGGCGAGGATGGCCTGGAGATCTTCCGCAAGGCCATCGTGAACGTGACCCCCCAAGTGGAGGTCCGCAGCCGTCGTGTAGGCGGAGCCAACTTCCAGATCCCACAGCCCGTGCGCGACAGCCGCAAAGTGAGCTTGGCGATGAAGTGGCTTATCAGTTACAGCCGCAAGCGCAACGAGCGCAGCATGGAGCAAAAGCTCGCCAATGAGATCATGGCCGCCGCCAAGGAAGAAGGCGCGGCTTTCAAGAAGAAAGAGGAAGTGCATAAGATGGCCGAGGCCAACAAGGCATTCAGCCACTTCCGCTTCTAAGCCAACAGGAACAGAACATGTCACGCGACCTTCATTTTACGCGCAACATCGGCATCATGGCCCACATTGATGCCGGCAAGACGACCACGTCGGAGCGTATTCTTTTTTACACCGGCCTCACCCACAAGCTGGGCGAAGTGCATGATGGCGCCGCCACCATGGACTGGATGGCCCAGGAGCAGGAGCGTGGCATTACCATTACTTCCGCAGCTACCACGACCGCTTGGAAATACCGCGGCGACACCTACAAGATCAACCTGATCGATACACCGGGTCACGTGGACTTTACCGTTGAGGTGGAACGCAGCCTTCGTGTGCTTGATGGTGCCGTGGCACTATTCTGTGCTGTGGGAGGTGTGGAGCCCCAGAGCGAGACTGTTTGGCGTCAGGCGAACAAATACAAGGTTCCACGCATCGGTTTCGTCAACAAGATGGACCGTAGCGGAGCCGACTTCTTCAATGTGGTGAAGCAGATCCGGTCCCGTTTGGGTGCGAATCCGGTTCCCTTGCAAGTCCCTATTGGAGCTGAGGCGGGTTTCAAGGGTGTTGTTGATCTCGTGAACAACCACGGTATGGTGTGGAACGAGGCCGACAATGGCATGACCTGGACGGAAGTTCCCATCCCCGAGGATCTGAAGGAAACGGTGAAGGAGTGGCGCGACAACTTGATCGAGGCCGTTGCTGAGAGCGACGACAAGCTGATGGAGAAGTACTTCGCAGATCCGGACAGCTTGACGGAAGCGGAGATCATGAACGCTATCCGCATCAGCACGATCAACATGAGCATTACGCCGATCCTCTGCGGATCAGCGTTCAAGAATAAGGGCGTCCAGACCATGCTCGACGCGGTGATGGCGTACCTGCCCAGCCCGATGGATCTCGAAGCCGTTGTCGGCACCGACCCTGATACGGGAGAGGAATTGCTGCGGAAACCCAGCGTTACCGAGCCGATGGCATCCTTGGCCTTCAAGATCGCTACCGACCCCTTCGTGGGCCGCTTGGCCTTCTTCCGCTGCTATAGCGGTAAGGTTGATGCCGGTAGCTATGTGCAAAACATGCGCACCGGAAGGAAGGAACGCATCAGCCGCATCTTCCAGATGCACTCGAACAAGCAGAATCCTGTGGACGTCATCGAGGCTGGTGATATCGGAGCTGCTGTTGGTTTCAAGGACATCCGCACCGGCGACACCCTCTGCGATGAGAACAACCAGATCATCCTCGAGAGCATGAGCTTCCCCGAGCCGGTGATCGGTATCGCTATCGAACCCAAGACCCAGGCCGACCTTGATAAGATGGGACAGGCATTGGCCAAATTGGCCGAGGAAGATCCGACCTTCAAGGTGAATTCCGATGAGGAGACAGGCCAGACCGTTATCAACGGTATGGGCGAACTTCACTTGGAGATCCTTGTGGACCGCATGAAGCGCGAGTTCAAGGTGGAGCTAAATCAAGGTGCCCCCCAGGTGAAATACAAGGAGGCTATCACCGGAACGGTGGAGCACCGCGAACTGTACAAGAAGCAGACCGGTGGCCGAGGCAAGTTCGCTGACATCCACGTACGCATCGAGCCACAGACGGACCCCGCCAAGATCGGATTGGAGTTCATCGATGGTATCAAGGGAGGTTCCATCCCCAAGGAATTCATCCCCTCCGTGCAGAAAGGCTTTGCGGCCTCGTTGCAGAACGGTGTGTTGGCAGGGTTCCCTATCGAAAGCATGAAGGTGACCTTGTACGACGGAAGCTTCCACAACGTGGATTCCGACGCACTCAGCTTTGAGATCGCGGCTAAGAGCGCCTTCCGTTCGGCAGTGCCTAAAGCCAAGCCGATCCTGTTGGAGCCGATCATGAAGATCGAGGTGATCACTCCTGAAGAGAACATGGGAGACATCGTAGGCGACCTCAACCGTCGTCGTGGACAGATCCAGGGCATGGAAGATCGCAGCGGTGCGAAGGCCATCAAAGGCATCGTTCCCTTGAGCGAGATGTTCGGCTACGTCACATCGTTGCGTACACTCAGCTCTGGCCGTGCCAGCAGCACCATGGAGTTCAGCCACTACGAGCAAGCTCCTAACAACATCACCGAAGCCGTTCTGGCGAAGGTTCGCGGTAAAGTTTCAGCATAAGCAGACCCCCACAACAGGCGATGACCCAAAAGATCCGGATCAAACTGCGCTCCTACGACCACAGCCTCGTGGACAAAAGCGCCGAGAAGATCGTGAAGACGGTAAAGAGCACGGGTGCCGTGGTAAGCGGACCCATTCCCTTGCCAACGCACAAGCGCATTTTCACCGTGCTGCGTAGCCCGCACGTGAACAAGAAGGCACGCGAGCAGTTCCAACTGTGCAGCTACAAGCGCCTGATGGACATCTACAGCAGCAGCAGCAAGACCATTGATGCGCTGATGAAATTGGAATTGCCCAGCGGTGTGGACGTGGAGATCAAGGTCTGATAGTAAAGAAGCAATGGGCTGGAGATCTCCCGCCCCAAGAACACGGTAAGAGGAAGGGCGGTACAGGTATCGCCGCAACAAAAAAAGAGAGATGAGCGGACTGATCGGAAGGAAAATAGGGATGACCAGCCTCTTTGACGAGGCAGGTAATCTACTGGGCTGCACCGTGGTGGAAGCTGGCCCTTGCGTAGTGAGCCAGGTGAAGACCAAGGAAAAGGACGGCTACAGCGCCATTCAATTGGCATTTGGTGAGCGCAAGGAAAAGAGCGCACCTGCAGCAGCGATCGGCCACTTCAAAAAGGCCGGTACCACCCCGAAGGTGAAGACGCATGAGTTCAAGGAATTCACGGAAGAGCTGAAGCTTGGTGATACCGTAAGCAGCGACATGTTCGTTGAAGGCGGTTTCGTTACCGTTACCTCGGCCAGCAAGGGCAAGGGCTTCCAAGGTGTTGTTAAACGCCACGGTTTCAGCGGTGTGGGCGAAGGCACACACGGCCAACACGATCGTAGCCGCGCACCGGGTTCATTGGGTGGTTCGTCCTATCCTGCACGCGTGTTCAAAGGTCTGCGCATGGCGGGTCGCATGGGTGGTAACCAGATCACAACGGAGAACCTCCGGATAGTGAAGATCGACAAAGAGAAGAACCTCATGGTCCTCCACGGCGCGGTACCCGGCCCGAAAGGAGCTACGATAATCATCTGGGCGTAAGGGCGCGAGGTGTTGCACCCCAACGATAAAAGAAAATGGAACTAGAGATCCACAGCGCGGACGGCAAGTCCACCGGCAAAAAGGCCAAGCTCAACCCGGCGGTGTTCGGGATCGAGCCGAACGACCATGCCATTTGGCTGGACGTGAAGCAGCATTTGGCCAACCGTCGCCAAGGTACCAGCAAGACCTTGGAGAAGAGCGAAGTTAGCGGCAGCACGAAGAAGCTGCACCGTCAGAAAGGCACCGGCGGAGCCCGTAAGGGATCCATCAAGAGCCCACTGTATAAAGGCGGTGCCCGCGTATTCGGCCCCAAGCCCCGCGACTACCACTTCAAACTGAACAAGAAGGTGAAGGACCTTGCCCGACGCAGCGCATTGACGCACAAGGCCGGAGCCAACCTCATCTCCGTTTTGGACAGCACTGGTATGGAGGCCACCAAGACCAAGGCATACGCCGCCATGTTCAAGGCCTTCGGGCTGGAGGGCCGCAAGACGCTGTTGGTGCTTGCGCAGAAGAACGACAATGTGCTGTTGGGTACCCGCAACCTGCAAGGCGCCCGTGTGGTGCTTGCGAACGATGTGAATACCTACGACATCATGAATGCCAACCGGGTACTGATCGCGGCAGACGCGATCGCTCCGCTGGAAACCACTTTGACCAAGTAAGCCATGGCCATTTTGATCCGTCCCCTCATCACCGAGAAGATGACCGCCCAAAGCGAAAAGGAAGGGCGCTACGGCTTCGTGGTGGACCGCAAAAGCAACAAGGTGGAGATCCGCGCTGCCGTTGAAAAGGAATTCAACGTGAAGGTGATCGGTATTCGCACCATGATCGTACGCGGTAAGAAGCGCACGCGCTACACCAAGAGCAACATTCTGAAAGGGGCCACGAGCACCTGGAAGAAGGCCATCGTAACACTGGAGAAGGGCGAGAACATCGACTTCTACAGCAACCTCTGACCCCGGAACACCAAGAAAAATGGGCATCCGTAAAATGAACCCCGTCACCGCCGGTACCCGGCACAAGGTGGCGCTCGACTTCTCGGAGATCACCGCAAGCAAGCCTGAGGCGAGCCTGTTGCGTGGTCGCGCGAACAAATCCGGTGGCCGTAACGGTTCCGGTAAGATGACCATGCGCTACATCGGCGGTGGGCATAAAAAGGTGTATCGCGCAGTCGATACCAAGCGCGACAAGGCGAACATCCCCGGCTTGATCAAGACCATCGAGTACGATCCTAACCGCAGCGCCCGCATCGCATTGGTGCAATACCCTGACGGTGAGAAGCGATACATGCTCGCACCTGCCGGCCTGAAAGTGGGCCAAGTGGTGGTGAGTGGCAAAGGTGCTCCTCCCGAGGTTGGCAATGCCTTGCCATTGAGCGACATTCCCTTGGGCACCTTGGTGCACAATGTGGAACTACAGCCCGGCAAAGGCGGTTCCTTCGCACGCAGTGCAGGCACGTTCGCCCAGCTGAACGCCCGCGAAGGCCGTTATGCAACACTGAAGATGCCGAGTGGTGAAGTGCGCATGGTCCTTGTGAGCTGCATGGCCACCGTGGGCACCGTGGGTAATGCCGAGCACATGCTGCAACGCAGTGGTAAGGCCGGTCGCACCCGCTGGCAGGGCCGTCGTCCACGCGTACGTCCTGTGGTCATGAACCCTGTCGATCACCCAATGGGTGGTGGTGAAGGTCGTGCATCCGGCGGACATCCCCGGAGCCGTAAGGGTCTCTTGGCCAAAGGCAAAAAGACACGCGCACCGAAGCGTATTTCCAACAAGTTCATTATTCAGCGGGCCAACCACAAAAAGGCCTGAACCCGATAACCGATGAGCCGTTCACTAAAGAAACCCCCGTTCGTCCACTACAAGTTGGCGAAACGCGTCACGGACATGCTGAAGTCCGGGAAGAAGACCGTACTGAAGACCTGGTCACGTGCCAGCACCATCACCCCGGAATTCGTAGGCATGACCTTCGCCGTCCACAACGGCAACAAGTTCATCCCTGTGTATGTCACGGAGAACATGGTGGGCCACAAGTTCGGTGAATTCGCACCGACCCGCACATTCCGCGGCCACGCGGGCAACAACCGTAAGTAACATGGGATCGCGCAAGAGAATAGCCGCTGAGAAGCGCAAAGAGGCCCAAAAGGAAGTGGCCGTGGCCACCCTTCGCAAGGAGCCAACCAGCCCGCGCAAGATGCGCCAGTTGGCGGACAACATCCGTGGTGTGGAAGTGGAGCGTGCCTTGGGCATCCTCCGGTTCAGCACCCGCACGGCGAGCAAGCCGTTGGAGAAGCTGCTCATGAGCGCCATCGCGAACTGGGAGGCCAAGAACGAAAAGAAGGCAGGCGACACCAAGCTCATCGTGAAAACGGTGATGGTTGATGAGAGCACCGGCCTGAAGCGCATGCTGCCCGCACCTCAGGGTCGTGCGTACCGCATGAAGAAGCGCAGCAACCACGTGACGCTGGTGGTGGACACCGCGCCAGAAACCGCCGAGAACAACGCATAATGGGACAGAAAGCAAACCCGATCGGCCAGCGCCTGGGCCTCATCAGGGGCTGGGACAGCAACTGGTACGGCGGAGATAACTACGCCGACAAGTTGGTGGAGGACGAAAAGATCCGCCAGTACCTCATGGCGCGCCTGAAGAAGGCAAGCGTGGCCCGTATCATCATCGAGCGCACCTTGAAATTGGTGACGGTGACGATCAACACTGCGCGCCCAGGGGTCATTATCGGCCGCGGTGGTTCCGAAGTGGACAAGCTTCGTGAGGAATTGAAGAAATTCACCGGCAAGGACGTTCAGATCAACATCTTTGAGATCAAGCGCCCTGAACTTGACGCCCGTTTGGTGGCCGACAGCATCGCCCGTCAGTTGGAAGGACGTATCAGCTTCCGCCGCGCCATGAAGATGAGCGTTGCAAGCACGATGCGCATGGGTGCTGAAGGCATCAAGGTACAGGTGAGTGGACGCTTGAACGGAGCCGAGATCGCCCGTACGGAGAAGTACCGTGAAGGGCGTGTTCCACTGCACACGCTCCGCGCCGACATCGACTTCGCCATCACCGAGGCGCATACCAAAATGGGCCGTATCGGGGTGAAGTGCTGGATCATGCGCGGCGAGGTTTACGGAAAGCGTGACCTCAGCCCGAACCAAGGACAAGTGAAAGGTGCTGGCGGCATGCGCATGGGCGGAGGCCCGGGCGCTGGTGGCGAGCGCAGAGGTGGCGGCGGCGGTGAACGTCGTGGCCCAGGAGGAGCAGGAGGAGGAGAACGCCGCGGTGGTGGTGGAGAACGTCGCGGTGGCGGCGGAGAACGCCGTGGTGGAGGAGGAGCAGGAGCACGTGGAACGAACCGACCCAATAACCAAGCCTGATGTTGCAACCCAAGCGTAGCAGACGCCGCAATATGCACAAGGGCCGCATGAAGGGCGAGTCCCAGCGCGGCCATCGTGTAGCCCTCGGCTCTTACGGCCTCAAGGCCATGGAGAGTGTGTGGCTCACCAGCCGTCAAATTGAATCCGCCCGTGTGGCCCTTACCCGCCACATGAAGCGTGAAGGACAAGTATGGATCAAGGTATTCCCCGATAAGCCGGTTACCAGTAAGCCTGCAGAGGTGCGCATGGGTAAGGGTAAGGGTGCCTTGGACCACTGGGTGGCGGTGGTACGTGCTGGCCGGATCATTTTCGAGGCCGACGGCGTGCCGATCGAAACGGCGAAGGAAGCCCTTCGTTTGGCAGCGGCGAAATTGCCGATCCGCACGAAGTTCGTAACGCGTGAAGACCTGGACGTGCAATAACAACGGCCATGAAAAAGAAGAAGCAAGAACTGATCGACCTTACAGGCCCTGAGCTGAAGGATAAGCTCGAGAGCGAGCAAAGCGCGTTGGTGAAACTGCGTTTCAACCATGCCGTGAGCCCAGTGGAAAGTCCTGCACAATTGCGCGAGAAGCGCAAGATCGTTGCACGGATCCTCACAGAGATGCGCCGTCGCGAAATCGCCAATACCGCCCAAGCATGAGCACCGAGACCACCGCAACGATGGAACCGCGCAACCTCCGCAAGGAGCGTGTGGGGATTGTCACCAGCGACAAGATGAACAAGAGCATCACCGTGACCGTTGAGCGGCGCGTGATGCACCCGAAGTATGGGAAGTTCGTGAAGATGAGCACCAAGTATATGGCGCACGACGAGAAGGGCGATGCCCACGTGGGCGATACGGTGAAGATCTCCGAGACACGCCCGATGAGCAAACTGAAGCGTTGGCGCCTGGTGGAGGTGCTCGAGCGCGCCAAGTAACCGGAAAACGGAACAACCATGATCCAACAGGAATCCAGGCTCACCGTGGCCGACAACAGCGGAGCCCGCGAAGTGCTCGTGATCCGCGTGCTTGGTGGTACGGCCCGCCGTTATGCGCGCATCGGCGACACCGTTGTGGTGACCATCAAGAACGCGCTGCCGAACGGTGGTGCCAAGAAAGGCACCGTGAGCAAAGCAGTGGTGGTGCGTACCCGCAAGGAGACGCGTCGCAAGGATGGCAGCTACATCCGCTTTGACGACAATGCCGTAGTGTTGCTCGACGCCGGTGGCGAAATGCGCGGTACGCGCATCTTCGGCCCTGTCGCCCGCGAACTGCGTGACAAGAAATTCATGAAGATCATCTCACTGGCACCTGAAGTGCTCTGAACAGATGCAGAAGAAGACGCACATCAAGAAAGGCGACATGGTGAAAGTCCTCGCCGGCGAGGCGCGCTCCAAGCAGGGACGCGTGCTGGAGGTGGACCGCACACATGGTACCGCGCTGGTGGAAGGCCTGCGCATCAACAAGAAGCACAGCAAGCCCACTACGGCAGCCCCGCAAGGCGGCATCCTGGAGAAGGAGGGCCCCATCCACATCAGCAATCTCATGCTTATCGACGCGAAGACCGGAGAGCCGGGCCGTGTGGGCCGCAAGGCCGGTAAGGACGGGAAGCTGGAGCGTTTCGTGAAAACGGGCGACAGCGCCAAAACGACCAAGAAGAAATGAGCACATACGCTCCCCGCCTGAAGGCGAAATATGCGGACGAGGTTGTTCCGCAGCTCCAAAAGGAGTTCAACTACAAAAGCTCCATGCAGGTGCCCCGCCTCGTGAAGATCGCGGTGAACCAAGGCTTGGGCAGCGCCGTGGGCGACAAGAAGATCGTCGACCATGCCGTAGAGGAAATGACCATGATCACCGGTCAACGCGCGCAGGCCACCAAGAGCCGCAAGGACATCAGCAACTTCAAACTGCGTAAAGGCATGCCCATCGGTGCCCGTGTAACACTGCGCGGTGCGAAGATGTATGACTTCCTGGACCGTTTGATCGCTGTGGCCCTGCCACGTACCCGTGACTTCCGTGGTGTGAAGGCATCCGGCTTCGATGGCCGCGGCAACTTCACCTTCGGCGTAACGGAACAGATCATCTTCCCGGAGATCGATATCGACAAAACGCCCAAGATCCAGGGCATGGACATCACCGTAGTGACCACCGCCAAGACAGATGCGGAGGCAAAGGCGCTTCTCGCCGCCTTCGGATTTCCCTTTACCAAGTAAGCGCAGCCGCAACAACGACAGACAATGGCAAAAGAATCGATGAAGGCCCGCGAGCGTAAGCGCGCCAAGATGGTGGAGAAGTACGCTGCCAAGCGTGCAGCGTTGAAGGCCGCCGGGGACTGGGAAGGTTTGCAGAAGCTGCCGGCCAACAGCAGCAGGGTGCGTATGCACAACCGCTGCCAGCTCACCGGTCGTCCGAAGGGTTACATCCGCCAGTTCGGCATCAGCCGTATCGTTTTCCGCAACATGGCCTTGGACGGTAAGATCCCCGGTGTAACCAAGAGCAGCTGGTAAGATAGACCCCACCGTTAGAAAAGGCGCCCGTAATCAAAGGCGCTGGATCCTACGCCCCAACTAAAGAAAATGACAACAGATCCGATCGCAGACTACCTCACCCGCTTGCGGAACGCCATCATGGCGCACAAGAAGGTGGTAGAGGTTCCCGCCAGTGGCCTGAAGAAGGACATCACCCGCATCCTTTACGATAAGGGTTATATCCTCAGCTACAAGACCGAGGAGGATGGCAAGCAGGGCCTCATCAAGATCGCGCTGAAGTACGGTCCGGACCGTCGCAGCGCCATCCGGGAGCTCAAGCGCGTAAGCACCCCCGGCCTTCGTCAATACACGGACGCCAGCAGGTTGCCGCGCGTATTGAACGGCCTGGGTGTCGCCATCATCAGCACCAGCCGCGGTGTGATCACGGACAAGGAAGCACGCACCTTGGGTGTGGGCGGAGAAGTGATCTGCTACGTGAGCTAAGAACAGGGAACAGAATGAGCCGCATAGGAAAAGAACCCATCCAAGTGCCCGCGGGAGTGGAAGTGGGCATCAGCGATAAGAACGTGGTAACGGTCAAGGGCCCAAAAGGCACGTTGACCCAGACCCTTGATCCCGCCATCAAAGTGACGAAGGAGGACGGTGTCCTCACCTTCAGCCGCCCGACCGATCTGAAACACCATCGCTCCATGCACGGTCTATACCGCGCGTTGGTAGCCAATATGGTGGAAGGTGTTACCAAGGGTTTCACCACCCAACAGGAACTGGTAGGCGTAGGTTATCGCGCTACCGCAAAGGGCCAGCAGCTCCAGCTGTCATTGGGCTTCTCGCACAACGTGATCTTTGAACTGCCTAAGGAGGTCACGGTGACGGCCACGCAGGAGAAGGGCAAGAACCCGATCGTGAAACTGGAGAGCATGGACAAGCAGGTGCTTGGCGCAGTGGCCGCGAAGATCCGCAGCCTGCGCAAGCCGGAACCATACAAAGGCAAAGGTGTCCGCTTCGTGGGCGAGAACATCCGCCGCAAAGCAGGTAAGGCCGCAGGTAAGTAAGAGAAGACGCCGGGGCGTTGGGAACAACGACCCGCAACAACGAGAAGATGAGCAACAACAAACTCAAACGCCGGGAGCGGATCAAGACCAGCATCCGGACAGTGATCCGCGGCACCGCCGAACGGCCCCGCCTAACGGTCTTCCGCAGCAATACGGAGATCTACGCACAAGTGATCGACGACGAGCGCGGCCATACGCTGGCCAGCTTTGGAAGCCTGAAGGAAAAGGCGGCAGCGAAAGTCGCCGGGACCGAAAAGGCCAAACTGGTAGGCAAAGGCATTGCCGAGAAGGCCCGTGCCGCCGGTGTGGAGAAAGTGGTGTTCGACCGTAACGGATACCTGTACCATGGACGTGTGAAGGCTTTGGCCGAAGCCGCCCGCGAAGCAGGCCTCAATTTTTGATGCAACCCTCAAGCATGATGGACAACAATTCCACGAAGGTCAAAAGCAGCGACCTCGAGCTCAAGGACCGGATGGTAGCCCTCAACCGGGTGACCAAGGTTACCAAGGGCGGCCGCACCTTCACCTTTGCCGCCATTGTGGTGGTGGGGAATGAGAACGGCGTAGTGGGCCATGGCCTGGGCAAGAGCAAGGAAGTGCAGGAGGCTATCGCCAAAGGCGTGGACGACGCGAAGAAGAACCTCGTGAAGATCCCCTTGCGCAACGGCACCATCCCTCACGTACAAGAAGGTCGTTTCGCAGGGGCACATGTCCTGCTGAAGCCGGCCGCAGCGGGTACCGGTGTTATCGCCGGAGGATCCATGCGCGCCGTGTTGGAAAGCGCCGGCATCACCGACGTACTTGCCAAGAGCAAGGGCAGCAGCAACCCACAGAACGTGGTAAAGGCGACGATCATAGCACTGGCCAGTCTGCGCGACGCATCGGCAGTAGCCAAGCAACGCGGCATTGAGCTGGACAAGGTATTCAACGGATAATAACGGTGCCACGGTAACGCACCTCGAGCAATGAGCAAGATCATCATCACCCAGACGAAGAGCCAGATCAAGTGCCCTAAGCGCCAAAAGGACACCTTGTTGGCCTTGGGCCTGGGTCGTATCGGCAAGCATAACGAAGTTGAGGGTACCCCCCAGGTTCGTGGCATGGTGGCCAAAGTGCAGCATTTGGTTCAAGTGAAAGAGGCGTAAGCCCAAATAAGCGGAAGAATGGAGGACCTGAGCAAATTGAAGCCCGCCAAAGGAGCGGTGAAGGACAACAAGCGTCTGGGCCGTGGCCAAGGCAGCGGTTACGGCGGCACCGCCGGCAAAGGCCATAAAGGTCAAAAAGCCGATACGGGCTACAACCGTCGCCGCGGTTTCGAGGGTGGTCAAACACCCTTGGTGCGCCGCCTGCCCAAGTTCGGTTTCACCAACCCCACCCGGGTGGAGTACAAGGGCATCAACTTGGACGCCATCCAAGCCTTGGCTGACAAGATCGGGGTGAAGGTGATCGACATCCCCACCATGCGCAAGAATGGCCTGATCGCCCGCAACGACCTGGTGAAGATCCTGGGCCGCGGTGAGTTGAAAGGAGGCATCGAAGTGAAAGCACATGCATTCAGTGCGACCGCTAAGGCGGCCATTGAAAGCAAAGGAGGAAAAACCGAGGTAGTGGACACCCGCGGATGAAGAACTTGATCGATACGGTAAAGAACATCTGGCGGATCGAGGAACTGCGGAACCGCATCCTCATTACGCTCGGCTTGTTGCTGGTGTACCGCATCGGCAGCTTCATTGCATTGCCGGGCGTGGACAGCGCTAAACTCGGCAGCGGCACCGGTGCTGGTAGCGGTCTGGTGGATCTGCTGAGCATCTTCACCGGTGGAGCATTCACACGTGCCAGCATCTTCGCCTTGGGTGTGATGCCATACATCAGCGCTAGCATCATCATGCAGTTGGCCGGTATCGCCGTGCCCATGGTGCAGAAAATGCAGAAGGAGGAGAGCGGTCGCCGCAAGATCAACCAGTGGACGCGCTACATCACCATCATCATTTGTATCTTCCAAGCTCCCGGATACCTCTACACATACGTGGACGCAGGTGCTCGCCCGGAGGGCCAGTTCTGGATGGTGACCAGTGTGATCATTCTTACCGTGGGTACGCTATTTGTAATGTGGCTCGGCGAGCGCATCACGGAGCGGGGCCTCGGCAACGGTGTGTCACTCATCATCATGATCGGTATCCTGGCACGGCTGCCGGAATCGTTCCTTCAGGAGTTCATCGGCCGTACAACAGGCGGGGGTGGCTTGGTGGTGATCCTGGTGGAAGTAGTGATCTGGCTGATCATCATCGGCTTCAACGTGTTGCTCGTACAGGGCACACGACGGATACCCGTGCAATTCGCTAAACGCGTGCAGGGAAATAAGCAATACGGTGGGGTGCGTAACTACATCCCCTTGAAAGTGAACGCAGCGGGCGTAATGCCCATCATCTTCGCCCAAGCCATCGTGCTGGTACCGATGTACATCGCGCAACTGCCGGTGTTCAACGGTAATCCGCCACAGTGGCTGCTTCACTTCACGCGTTTCGAAAGCTTCGCTTACAACTTTACGCTGTTCCTCATGGTGGTGGCCTTCACGTATTTCTACACGGCCATTACGGTGAATCCGAATCAATTGAGCGACGATCTGCGCCGCAATGGTGGCTTCGTACCGGGCATCAAGCCGGGTAAGCAGACGGCAGGTTACATCGACGACCTGTTGAGCCGCATCACCTTACCGGGTTCCATCTTCTTGGGCTTGGTCGCCATTCTACCGGCCTTCGCGGTGATGGCAGGGGTGAAGCAAGGATTTGCGCAGTTCTACGGTGGTACTTCTCTGCTCATCATGGTGGGTGTATTGTTGGACACGCTCCAGCAGATCGAGAGCCACTTGTTGATGAGACATTATGACGGATTGATGAAATCGGGCCGCATCAAAGGCAGGACCAGCTCGGCATTTGGCTTGGCAGGATAGGATGGCCGTTCGATTGAGCGAGGAGGAGATCGAGTTGGTGAGGGAGAGTTCTTTACTTGTTGGTAAGACCTTGGCTGAAGTGGCCCGAATGATCGCCCCAGGGGCGGTCACCGGAAAGCTCGACCAATTAGCGGAGGAGTTCATCCGCGATCATGGTGCGTTGCCGGGATTCAAAGGCCTTTATGGCTGCCCAAGTACGTTGCTGATCAGCGTGAACTCCGAAGTGGTGCATGGGTTGCCTGGCGAAAGGGAGCTGAAGGACGGCGACGTGGCCAGTGTGGACTGCGGCGTGCTCATGAACGGCTTCTATGGTGACAGCGCTTATACATTCCAAGTTGGAACAGTGGCAGCGGAAACGAAGCAATTGCTCCGGGTAACACAGGAATGTCTGCGGCTCGGTATAGAGCAGGCTGTTGCCGGCCATCGTACGGGCGACATCGGTTACGCGGTACAGCATCATGCGGAAGCGCATGGTTATGGCATCGTTCGCGAATTGGTCGGGCACGGTGTAGGCCGGAAACTTCACGAAGCCCCGGAAGTGCCCAACTATGGCAGGCGCGGCAATGGTGCCCGGTTGCACGCAGGAATGGTGATCGCCATCGAACCCATGGTGAACATGGGTGGAAAGGATGTGAGCCAGCTGGAGGACGGCTGGACCGTGGTGACCCAGGACGGGAAACCCAGCGCACATTTCGAGCACACGGTGGCAATACGCGCCGGCCAAGCGGAGGTCTTATCAACGTTCAGTTACATCGAGGATGTGCTGAAAGAAAGAGGTATGCCATTTTAACGTCGACCCATTAGGTGGACACGAAAGGAGAAGAAAAACGATAACACCGACCCGACGGGCCGGCAATAAAAGGAAGAAGGACAAGGCATGAGCAGAACGGGGAACATAGAGCAGGACGGCGTGATCAAGGAGGCGCTGAGCAATGCGATGTTCCGTGTGGAGCTTGAGAACGGCCATGTGATCATCGCCCATATCTCGGGGAAAATGCGGATGCACTACATCCGGATCCTCCCCGGTGATAAGGTGAAAGTGGAAATGAGCCCTTATGACCTCAGCAAAGGGCGCATCACCTTCCGGTATAAGACCTGAGGACAAGGACCAACAGCGAACACAAAGGAAAGATGAAGATCAGGGCCTCGATAAAGAAACGCTCAGCGGATTGCAAATTGGTGCGTCGCAAGGGCCGTTTGTACATCATCAACAAGAAGAACCCGAAGTTCAAGCAGCGCCAAGGCTGATAAAAGCACGAACATGGCACGTATAGCAGGCATAGACCTCCCCAAGACCAAGCGTGGCGCCATCGGCCTCACGTACATCTACGGCATCGGCCGCAGCACTGCCCTGTCCATACTGGAACAGGCAGGCATTGACCCCGATAAGAAGGTGGACGATTGGGACGATGAGGACCAGTCGAAGATCCGCACGATCATCAACGAGAACATCAAGGTGGAAGGTGCACTTCGCAGTGAGGTCCAACTGAGCATCAAGCGCTTGGTGGACATCAATTGCTACCGTGGCACGCGCCATCGTAACGGCCTGCCCGTGCGCGGCCAGCGTACCAGCACCAACGCACGCACCCGCAAAGGCAAGCGCAAAACCGTGGCTAACAAGAAGAAGGTAACCAAGTAGTTGCGATGCAGGCATTGCCCACGAATAGGGCAGTGTGCGCAACGCTGGCGACGGGCCAATAAAAGACACACATGGCAAAGCAAGAAGGAAAAGGCGGCGCGGCCGCAGGTAAGAAGAAGAAGAAGAACGTGGTGGTGGAAGCTTTCGGGCAGGCCCACATCCGCGCCACCTTCAACAACCTCATCATCAGCCTCACCAACAACAAAGGAGAGGTCATCAGCTGGAGCAGTTCCGGGAAGATGGGCTTCCGCGGTAGCAAAAAGAACACGCCATATGCCGGTCAGGTCAGTGCAGAAGAGGCTGCTCGTGAGGCATTCGATCTTGGCTTGCGCAAAGTGAAGGTGTTCGTGAAGGGTCCAGGCGGCGGACGCGAAAGCGCCATCCGTGCGCTGCACAACAGCGGTGTGGAGGTCACCGAGATCCTCGATCTCACCCCCATGCCCCACAATGGTTGCCGCCCACCCAAGAAGCGCCGTGTGTAAGAATTGAAATAAACCGTAGGGGGCGACGACCGCACCCCGTTGTTGGTGCGGGACCCGCACCCGAAAAGAAGAAAAAATGGCACGATACACAGGACCCAAGACCAGGATCGCCCGCAAATTCAAGGAGCCGATCTTCGGACCCGATAAATGGATGGAGCGTAAGCCCCATGCCCCCGGCCAGCACGGACTTACCGCTCGCCGCCGTAAGAAGGACAGTGAATACAGCCTGCAGTTGCGCGAAAAGCAGAAGGCTAAATACACCTACGGCATCCTGGAGCGCCAGTTCCGTAAGATGTTCTACATGGCTGCCAGCAAAAAGGGCGTAACCGGTGCCATCCTTTTGGGCCTTTGCGAATCCCGTTTGGACAACACGGTATACCGTATGGGCATTGCCCCGACACGCCGTGCTGCACGTCAGTTGGTGGGCCACGGGCACATCAATGTGAACAAGGAAGTGGTGGATATTGCCAGTTACATCCTTCGCCCAGGCGACGAGGTGGCCGTGCGTGAGCGCAGCCGCAGCTTGGAGGCAATTACCAATAGCCTTTCCACTAACAGCAACCGCTTCGATTGGATCGAATTCAACCCGGCCACCATGTCCGGAAAGTTGATCGCCATGCCCGAGCGCGCGCAGATCCCCGAGAACATCCGCGAGCAGTTCATCGTGGAATTGTACTCCAAGTAAGCCGTCCGGTAGCAAGTCGGCAACGCATTCAACCAAGAACCCAACGCAAGAGCACATGCCTATCCTAGATTTCCAGCGACCGGACAAGGTCGCCATGATCGAGTCCACCGATACCCGCGGCACCTTCGAGTTCCGCCCTTTGGAGCCCGGTTACGGCATCACCATCGGCAATAGCCTCCGCCGCATCCTGCTGAGCAGCTTAGAAGGCTTCGCCATCACGAGCCTGCGTATCGAAGGCGTCGAGCACGAATTCAGCACCATCAAGGGTGTTATCGAGGACGTCACCGAGATCGTCCTCAACCTCAAACAGGTCCGTTTCCGCCGTCAGTTGGAGGACGTGGACAATGAGAAGGTCACCTTGACGGTGGGTGGAAAGGACGGCTTCACCGCCGCCGACATCGGCAAGCACACCACGGGTTTTCAAGTGCTGAACCCCGACCAAGTGATCTGCCGTATGGAAGGCAACGTGAAATTGCACGTGGAACTTACGATCGGTAAGGGTCGCGGCTATGTGCCAGCAGACGAGAACAAGGTGGAAGGTTCCCCTATCGGCACCATCTTCATTGACTCGGTCTACACGCCGATCAAGAACGTGAAGTACACTGTGGACAACACACGTGTTGAGCAGAAGACGGACTATGAGAAGCTCACCATCGAAGTGACCACGGACGGTAGCATCGATCCGAAGAACGCGCTCCAAGAAGCCGCGAAGATCCTTATCCACCACTTCATGCTCTTCAGCGATGAGCGTATCTCCATGGAGTTCGAGGACCGTCCGGGAACTGTGAGCGAGACGCGTGCAGCTTCCGCCGAGACCGGCGATCTGGACGAGACCGGGATACACATGCGCAACCTGCTCCGTGGCAAACTCGTGGACATGGACCTTAGCGTCCGTGCCCTGAACTGCCTGAAAGCAGCTGACATCGAGACGCTCGGGGACTTGGTCAGCTATAATAAGAACGACCTCTTGAAGTTCCGCAACTTCGGCAAGAAGAGCTTGACCGAACTGGAGGACCTGGTGGAGAACAAGGGCCTTGTTTTCGGAATGAACGTGGGCAAATACAAACTGGGCCGCGACTAAGCGGAAAGGGTGATGCGTGCATCACCCTGATGTAAGGCCGGGAGAACTCCCGCCCCAATAAAAGGAAGAAAATGAGACACGGAAACAAGAACAACGCGCTCGGGCGCAAGAAGGCGCACCGCGACAGCATGCTGAGCAACATGGCTTGCTCGCTGATCGAGCATAAGCGCATCGAGACCACGTTGGCCAAGGCCAAAGCGCTGAGGATCTTCGTGGAACCCTTGATCACCAAGAGCAAGGTTGACAGCACCCACAGCCGTCGTACGGTGTTCAGCTACCTGCAGGACAAGGAAGCTACCGCGGTCCTGTTCCGCGATGTGGCACCTAAAGTGGCTGAACGCGCCGGTGGTTAC
Organism: Flavobacteriales bacterium; assembly: GCA_016719225.1. Lineage (GTDB taxonomy): Bacteria > Bacteroidota > Bacteroidia > Flavobacteriales_F > PHOS-HE28 > PHOS-HE28. The sequence goes on from JADKAN010000002.1 coordinate 792,381, forward strand.
ACCCGCATCATCAAACTGGGTAACCGCATGGGCGATGCCGCCGAATTGGCGATGATCGAAATGGTGGACTTCAACACGATCTATTCACCCAACGACAAGGCAGGCGCTGAAGTGAAGCGCACCCGTCGCAGCCGTAAGCCAGCGACCGCCAAGGCGAAGGATGAGGCCGCTCCGGAAAAGAACGAAGAGGCCAAGGGGGAATGAACCCGATCGGCACGAAAGTGAAAAAAGGGGCGCTGAAAGGCGCCCTTCTTTTTTGCCGCATCGGTAGCTTTGCCGAAGTCAATCCAGAACCGTTGCATCGAACATGTTAGTAAGCCGAAGACCCATTGCCGTATTGTTGCTTGCCGATGGTACCCGTTTTGAAGGCCGTGCCATCGGGGCAATGGGTACCACTGTGGGCGAGATATGTTTCAACACCGGAATGACCGGGTATCAGGAGATCTTCACCGACCCGAGCTACGCAGGACAACTCATGGTGTTGGCCTCGCCCCATATTGGCAATTACGGCGTGGTGGAGAACCCCGGCGACCCTTTGGAAGGGGAGTCGGAAGGTCCCGAATTGAGTATTGCCGGGCTGGTGGTGAAGAAGTTCAGCGAGGTGTGGAGCAGGCCCGCCGGTACTGGGTCGTTGGAGGACTACCTCATTGCTGCGGGCGTTACCGGTATCAGCGATGTGGATACACGTAAGTTGGTCCGGCACATCCGCGACCATGGCGCCCAGAATGCGGTGATCGATAGTACAGGGTTGGACGATGCAGCCTTGCGTGAGCGATTGGCATTGGCACCGGACATGGCAGGGCTTGAGCTGGCAAGCACCGTTTCCACGCACAGTGCCTATGAAGTGGGGCCGGAACAGGCTGCTTACCGGGTGGCACTGGTGGACTTCGGGATCAAATTGAATACGATACGCTGTCTCTTGGAACGCGATTGCCGAGTCCGGGTTTTCCCGATGAGTACGGCCATCACGGAGATCCTTGGCTGGAAGCCCGATGGCATCCTGTTGGGCAACGGACCAGGGGATCCCGGTGCAATGCCGGGCTCCACTGCCTTGGTAAAGGATGTGCTCCAAAGCGGGTTACCCGTCTTTGGCATTTGCTTGGGTCACCAGCTCATGGCACAGGCCTTGGGAATCGGCACGGAAAAGATGCACCACGGCCACCGGGGCATCAACCATCCGGTGCGTAACCTGATGACCGGAAAGGATGAGGTGACCTCGCAGAACCATGGATTCGTTGTGTCGAAGCAACAGGCGGAGGAACATCCGGATGTCACGATAACACACATTCATCTTAACGACGGTAGCGTTGCTGGCATAAGCTTGAAAGGCCGTCCGGTATTCAGTGTGCAATACCATCCGGAGGCAGGTCCCGGCCCATTGGACGCACATTACCTTTTCGATGATTTCGTAACCAACATGGCCGCCGCGCGGAAAGTGGTGAAGGGCAGTGTGCAACATGCTTGAAGGGTATCCCGTTCAATGCGCCTCAGCACACAGCCAGTCACCTGTCACCAACAAACAATAACCAACCGATATGTATCGGTGCACTAACCACTATTTACCATTATGAGCATCATTGCCAAGATCCAAGCCCGCGAGATCCTTGATTCACGCGGCAACCCTACGCTTGAAGTGGACGTTTTCACGGAGAACGGGCATATGGGACGCGCAGCTGTACCCAGCGGTGCAAGCACTGGTGCTCATGAGGCCGCTGAACTGAGGGACGGCGACAAAAAGCGCTATCTCGGCAAAGGTGTCCAAAAGGCGGTGGCCAACGTGAACGGTGCGTTGAACGATGAGCTCGTCGGCGCATACGTGGGTGATCAAGCCACCATAGACCGGGTGATGATCGCCCTTGATGGCACACCCAATAAGGGTAACCTCGGTGCCAACGCCATACTCGGTGTATCGCTTGCGGTGGCCAAGGCAGCGGCCAGCGAGGCCGGACTCCCGTTGTACCGCTACGTGGGCGGTACCAACGCTTGCACACTACCTGTGCCGATGATGAACATCCTGAACGGTGGCGCGCACGGCGACAACAAGGTGGATGTTCAGGAATTCATGGTGATGCCCGTGGGTGCAAGTACTTTCGCTGAAGGGCTACGGATGGGCGCTGAGGTGTTCCATGCGCTGAAGAGCGTACTCAAGGCCAAGAAGCTCAGCACCAACGTAGGCGATGAGGGCGGCTTCGCGCCGGACCTCAAAAGCAACGAGGACGCGTTGAAGCTCGTGATGCAGGCCATCGAGAAAGCCGGATACAAGCCCGGCGAGGACATCATGATCGCCATCGATGCAGCTAGCACCGAGTTTTATAACGCGAAGAAGAAGCGCTACGTGCTGGAAAGTACCGGTGAAAGCCTCACCGCCGAGGACATGGTCGCCATGTGGAAGGACTGGAGCAAGCGCTATCCGATCATGAGCATCGAGGATGGTATGGCGGAGGACGATGATGCCGGCTGGAAAAAGTTGACGCTGGCACTGGGCGATAAGATCCAACTCGTGGGCGATGACAACTTCGTCACCAACACTAAACGGCTCGCTAAGGGGATCAAGGATGGCATCGCCAATAGCATCCTGGTGAAGGTGAACCAGATCGGTACGCTGACCGAGACTTTGGAGGCCGTAGAAATGGCGCAACGTGCGGGCTACACGGCCGTGATGAGCCACCGCAGCGGAGAGACCGAGGACACTACCATCGCTGATCTGGCCGTGGCCACGAATTGCGGGATGATCAAGACCGGCAGCGCCAGCCGCAGTGACAGGATCGCGAAGTACAACCAGTTGCTGCGCATAGAGGAGCAGCTCGGCCGTAGTGCTCGTTATCCGGGACGCAGCTTGAAGTACGTGCGCTGATCAGGTCACTGGTCAAATTCCATATATCGGTCCAGCAGTAGCTGTAGCTCTGCTTTGCCAGCGTTCAACAGCCGTTGCTCATCAGCGGTGCGGCTGCTGTCGCGGATTTCGATAACACGCTTGCTGCGGTCGTCAAAGACAACCTGTTGAGTGCTGTCGGCGATGCCGAAACCGTTGTTGAAGGTCCAGTAGGCCGTGTGCGGTGTGGCATTGCTGAACAGGTCACGGCCCCAAGGGAATTGGCTGTGCGGCAAGTTCAATTGAGCGAGCAGCGTTACGGGAAAGTCAACATGGCTACCGAATGTCGCGTTGCTTGAGCCGCGAAGGTCGTTCTTAAGCGCGCCGCCGGTAACAAGGAAGGGGATACGGTGGCGGGCAGCGCTGTACTGCGGCAGGTTATGCGGCAGGTAATGCCCATGGTCCGCCACAATGAATATCAATGTGTTGGCGTACCAAGGCTGGCTTTTTGCCGAATCGAGGAATGCACCAAGGCAGCGGTCTGTGTAGTGCACGGTGTTGCGGTAGAGGTTGCCGTCACTACCCTCAAAGCCCTCGTGCACGGGTGCGTCGAAGGGCTCATGGCTGGTGGAGGTCATGATGATCTGGAAAAAAGGCACGGTCGCCGTTCTGGCATCGCGGAGGTGGAAATTAAAAAGCTCCTCGTCATAAGCACCCCAGCGCGTTCGGCGCTCGATGGGGAAGGCGTTCTCGTCGTACACCTTGTCGAAACCCATAGCGTCCAGATAGGCGCGCGTGTTGGCAAAGGAGACATCGCCGGCATAGTAGTAGCGAGAGGTGTAGCCGGCGCTGTCCAACGTGCGCACAACGCTGGGCAAACGGTCGAACTTCCCGTATTTGCGTATGATGGTGGTAGTTGGCTGTGAGGGGAAGCCGCTGATGAGCGCGCAAAGCCCTTGTTCCGTTCGAAAACCCGTGGAGTAGAAATTGGTAAAGAGCATTCCTTCCTTGCAAAGGCGCGTGAATTGTGGGGTTACACCGGAGTCACCACCGAGGGGCTCGATCACGTCCGCGGTCCAGCTTTCCAGCATGATCAGCAGGATATTCGGCCGCTGTACTTCAATGATCCGATCATCAGGGCCTCCGGTATGCCGATGTCCTTGCGCAAAGAGCTTTTTTGCGTCCGCGTCGGGCATGAAAGCATATGGATTCTCGGAGAATTCAGCGGGCTCCACGGTGGTTTCAAGCAGGTTCCATACACTGTTCATGGCGGCGAGATTCAGCACCGGGTATCGTGAGAACCACGCCCAGCTCTTACTGATCGGCAGGTCTTGTGGGCCACCGCGCGCGGCAAGCAAGCACAAGGCCGGGAATAGTACAGCTGTTACGATGCGTGCGCGGGACCTGACTTTCCGGAAATCCTCCTCCAAGAGGTCGATCTTCTTCAGCAGGAAAAGGAAGAAAAGGCATTGCACCCCCGCAACCAGCAGCAGCATGGCCATACGGCCAACGGATGTTGCCCCGGCCACTTCGGCCGGGTAGCGCAAATAGCTCAGCGCCTTACGGTCGATCTTCACTCCCCAAGCATCGAAGAGGCCGATATCCACCACGTTCACAAGGGCGCTTAATACGATGCACGCAACCAGCGTAAAGCGAAAGGACTTCCGTAGCGCTTTCGATCTGCTGAAGAGCATTGGCACGGCGAAAAGGCTCGCCAGCAGGAGCATGTACCCCGTTGCGGAGAGGTCCATGGGTAAGCCGTGAAGGTGGCTTTGAAGGATATCCCGCCAGCTTATACCGACCAAATGCTGATGACTGAACGCCAGGAAGAGGTGCCGCTGCACAGTGAACATCGCCATGAATAGCGCGGCCACAAGCCCGGAAAAGCGCCAGAATGACCTCACGTTCAATGGACGATATGCAAACGGCCAAGCGTAATGGTATCGCCGGTCGCTGGTAAGATGTTGAGCAGAGCCATTTGGGCGGTGATCTTGGAAACATCCAGATGGGTCTGCGCTCCAGTTCCACGATAGGAGGCCAAGGGGTGGCCCTGCATGTCGATCAGAATGATGGTGTATGCTCCGGCCGCAAGATCAGCGGGTGGGAAAACGGAAACGGAAGAATTAGCGGGATCAGGGAAATAACGCCAGCCGTGTCCATCCTTCCGGCTTTCAGCGATCCCGACCGCGCCAGAGCGCCATGCTATGGCGTAGTCGCCTAAAACCAGTCCCGGCATGTCCAAACGTGCGTAATTGTCAGTGGCGCTGCCGATAGTGTTGACCGTTGCCGACCGCACACTCCACGCAACAGCTGCGTTGGGACGGTAAAGCACAACAAGACTGTCCTCATTGAACGCGGTCCCGCCCGCAGCTTGTGTAAGTCCGGTATCGAAAGCAGAGAGCTGGCCATCCCTGCCGTCAACGGTGAACTTCAACCCGTTGGCCTGGCCGATGGGGAGTTGGCCTTCCACGCGCCACCACCGGTCGGGCGAAACGGTGTAGCCGGCAAGTTCGTCCGCGGGAGTCCAGAATTCTTCCACACGCAACGGGAACGGTACGGAGGAAGCGGAGGAACTCACGGTGATGTCAGCATTCACAAGCGTTACCTGTGCATAGGGGCCGATCACACGGTCATCCACGGTAGTGGCCAGTGCGAGGCGCTCATCATCGTTCAAGCGGATCGCAGTGGGCACGAAAGGGCAGCTCACCGTGACAATGGATGCCGCACCACCGAGGTCGCGGACTGAACGCGCGGTATCACCGTTCGGACCCAAACAGGTCACGGAAACAGGCACGTTGTGGAACAGTGCCGCTCCACCTCGGGTTTTCTGGCGGACATATACTGTCGCGTCATAAGCACCACCGTTCTGCGCCACACTGAAGGAGTCGACCATGAATGCGGCACCACCGGGCTGGAAGATCCAATCGTTGAAGAAGTCCGTCATATCCTTTCCCGTAGCGGCTGTAAGTGCATCGCGCAGTTGTTCGCTGCTAATGGCGCTGAAGGCATGGTCAGCAAGTACGGTCTTAAAGCTCGCGCTGAAGAGGCTGTCACCCAGGTAGCCGCGTAATGTGCGCACCACATCCGCGCCCTTGGCATAGGAGTGTGAACCGTAGGTGATCGTTTCCGGGATGTCGTTGAGCGCGAACCAACCGCCATCACGCAGGTGCGTCGTGCCCGTTACCAAGTGGTGATTCATGCGCGTTCCGGAGATGTAACTGTCCTCGCCGTGCAGGTCCTCTACGAACAACCGCGCGCAGAAGTCAGCGAAGCCTTCGTTGATGTACATCTCTTCGGGGCGGGCGCAGGTTATGAGATCCCCGAACCAATGGTGCGAAAGTTCGTGCGCTATGAGGTCCTCGTTGCCCAACGTGCCATCCGCTGCAAAATCGGGGTAGCAGATGTTGGTGGCATGCTCCATGGCACCGGCGGAGGTAAGCACGTAGCCGACCCGGTTCCAGCGGTACGGGCCGAACCAGCGTTCAAACGTGTTGAACGCATCCTGCAATGTGGCGAAGGAAGCGCGCATGTCGGTGGTGTCATTGGGCAGGGCCGCAAGGATCACCGGGATGGTGTCGCCTCCCAAACTCGGGAAGGCGTCATGCAGCAGGGCATAATTGCCAGCGGCCACGGAGGCGAGGTAGGAGGGGATGGGTTCATCCAGGCGCCAATGTGTGATGCGTTCACCGCCACCAAGGTCCTGTGTTCCGATCAAGGCGCCGTTGGCCAGCACAGTGCGGTTGCCCGTGGTGCGTACCAGGAATTCGAAGGGGCAGCGTTCCACAAAGTTGTCGAAACAGGGGAACCAGGCGCGCCCATAGGAATGCGGTACGGCATCGAAGGCCACCCCCAAGTTGTATTGGTAATTATTCAACGTGTAGAACCCGCCGAAGCCGCTCGGGTCGGTAAGCGGGTTACCGTGATAGAAGATGGAGGCAACCAGGGTATCACCGGTGCCATAAGTCCCGCCAAGATCTACGAGCAACACTTCATCTTGTTGGGTGAAACTTCGGGAGGACCCGTTCACCAGCACTGAATCCGCAGGCAGCAACAGGTCCAAGGGTAACTGTGTCAAGCCTTCCACTTTGGGGTGAAGAAGGATGTCGGCCTGGCCTGCGATAATTCCCGAGAAGGTGTTGGAAAGGTCAAGTTGCAAAGTGGTCTTCAAAAGATCAATGCTATCACTGCGCGTGGCACTCCCCACGGATGAGTTCTGCGCGAGGGCCGCTTGGAAAGAAAGGGCCGTGAGCACGGCTAAGAGGTGGATCCGCATCTTATGCATTCATGTTACGCCGTTGTATTCCGCGGGCGACGCGGCGAAGGTATCCAGCGGTGCCAGCACGAGCCACGTTCCCCGAACTGGTGTCAGTTGGCAATCCAAGGTTCTATCTTTGGTGGGTGCAGTTGCTGCACCTTTCCATCGCTCATGAAGCCAAGTCCGGAGTTGTACGACCTGATCCATTCCTTGACGAAGTCCGAGAAGCGCTTCTTCAAGTTGCACTCTGCGCTACAAAGCGGGGAGAAGAACTACCTCCGGCTGTTCGATGCGATCCATGCCCAGGAAGCAGGATACGATGAAGCGGCCTTGAAAAAGCAGTTCGCGAAAGAGACCTTCATCCAGCACCTGCCGTCGGAGAAGAACCACCTGTATAAGTTGGTGCTGAAAGCATTGCGGGCGTACCATGCCGAATCCAGCGTGAGCGGACAGTTGAAACAACAGGTCAGCAACATCGAGATCCTCTACAATAAGTCGCTTTACGAGGAGGCCTCCAAAGTGTTGGTCCGTGCGAAGAAGGTGGCGAAGGAAAACGAGCGCTACTACCTCTGGTTCGAGCTATTGAGCTGGGAAAAGATGTTGTTGGAGGAGGCTTACCAAAGCGGCAATTTCAGCAACGATGTGGGCGGGTTGATCGAAGAGGAGGACATGGTCCTGTCCAAACTGCGGAACCTGGCTGCTTACCATATCCTGTATGCGAAGATCAATTACGTGTTCCGCAGTGGCGGATATGTGCGTACGCCGGAGGAGCACGCCATCGTGGAGGAGATCAGCGATCACCCGTTGATCAAAGGGAAGAACACCGCATTAAGCGATCGCGCCGCAAGCATTTGCCTTTACACACAGGGTTTCTGCTTCTGGGCGCGCCGGGATTGGGACACGAGTTACGCGAAGTTCAAGCGGGCCAAGGAGATCTTGGACAACCGCCCGTTACTACGCATGGACCTGCCTAAGCGATACGTCCGTACCTGCTACTATATCGTGCAGTGCGAGATCGAGCTGCGCGAGTATGCGGACGCTCAGGACAATATCAACCACTTGCGTTCCCTCGCAAGTGAACCAGGTTTCAATGATGTGGACATCAAGCAGCAGATCTTCAACAGCAGTTGGCTGGGCGAAATGCGCTTACTGGACCGCAAGGGGGAATACGAGGCGGCCATCGCCGTGGAAAAGACCATCATGCAACAGATGGGACGCATGCAGCGCGAATACGAGCTGGAGTTCCGCTTTCTCTTGTCGACCGCCCATTTCGGGGCCGGTGATCTTAGCCGGTCTTTGCACTGGTTGAACAGGCTGCTCAACGATCCGGAACCCACATTGCGCCAGGACCTCTTCACTTATGCCAAGCTGTTCAACCTCGTGGTCCATTATGAAATGGGCAACAATGAGTTGGTGGAATACATTTCGCGCAGCACCAAACGCTTTTTAACCAAGCGCAGCCGGGCTTACGGCGTGGAGGCGGCGTTGGTGGAGCATGTACGAAAATTGGCGAAGGCCTCGGCTTCGGAAGCCAAACGGGAGCTCTTCCTCTCCCTTCAGGCTAAACTGAACGAATTGATGAAGGATCCCGACGAAAGCACGGTGCTGAAGTATTTCGACATCTGCGCATGGGTGCGTTCCAAGGTTCAAGGTGTATCGATGGCAGAGGCAGTGAGCATGGGCGCTGCTAAAATGCGTCCTGCGAAATAGGCTGACGGCCAGGGTTGCCACGATCGCTTTCCGATCCGCCTCTCCACCGGATTTTTCGCTGATGGTCAATACAGGCTTGGAAGCATGTCCCGTTTTTCCACCACCTTGAATTCGGTGCGTCGGTTAGCCTGGTGTTGCACCTCCGTGCAGGGCACATTGTTCACACAACCGTTCACAGGAATGGTTTCCCCGTACCCTTTTGCGGTGATATGATCCGGGTCAACACCATGCCGCACCAAATAGTCCACTGCGCTTTTCGCCCTTGCATCGCTGAGCACCAGGTTGTAGGTATCGCCGCCACGGCTGTCCGTATGCGAGCCCAGCTCGAAGTAGAACTTGGGATTGTCCGTGAAGATCACCGCCACTTTGTCCAATTCAACGGCAGCGTCCGGTCGGATGTCCCACTTGTCATAATCGTAAAAAATGTCCGCAACGATAATAGGCTGCGCCATGGGTATGGGTTCCATTTGGATATTGGCCTGCACGGTGGTGCTCAGCCCCAGTCCTTTGGTGCTCAATGGCCTGCTTTGGCTCAGCATGCCTTCACGATCGGCCATCAATCGGTGATCGGTATTCGGTGCCATTGCGATATGGAACCGGCCATCGGCTCCTGAAGTAAAGGTGGTGTCCGTGCCTTTATCCAGGTCATGCATGGTAAGCAATACACCGGGCAGCGGCTCACCCGTGCGGGCATTGGTCACTTTTCCTTCGGCGAAGAACAACGGGGGTTGCACTTTCAGCGAATAGAGCTGGTCGGTGCCACTGCGCGAGCTGCTGAAGTATCCGCTGGTACTGGTGCTGTCCAGCCAAAGGCCGAGATCATCCCGGGTGGTGTTCACGGGATAGCCCATATTCTGTGGCTCGCTCCACCACGGACCTTCCAGATGGGTCTCAAAGATGTCCAGACCGCCCATGTTCGTGTGCCCGGTGCTGGAGAAATAGAGCGAATTACCCACGGTGGTGGGGAACATCTCATCACCGGCGGTGTTGATGGTGGGGCCCATGTTCACTGGAGGTTCCCAGCCTATACCGTTATTCCTCGATCGCCAAAGGTCCTTGCCACCAAGTCCGCCTGGCATGTCACTGGTGAAATACAGAGTTTTGCCGTCCGGCGAAAGTGCGGGCTGCCCAACGGAATAGGAGTCATTGTTATAGGCAAAGGGCTGTGCTTCGTCCCAATCGCCGTTCGCCTGCAGTTGGGCGCGGTACAAATTCAGGTTGCTGATGTGCAGCTGATCCTTCACCAATTTAGTTCCGTTGGAATTGCTTCGTGTGAACCAAAGCGATCTTCCGTCAGGTGATATCGCAGCGGGGCCTTCGTGATAAGGTCCGTTCACCGTTCCTTGCACAGGGGTCCATTTCCCAAGATCGCCTCCTGGAAGTAGGGCGGCGAAGTAGAGGTCCAGGAAGGCCAAGCCATTCCACGGGTCGAGGTCGTTCCCATTGGCCGGTGTCGCGGCAGTGAACATCAAACCCGTTCTGTAGGGGGCGGGGGAAAATGCCGTGGCCAATCCCGGTAGCAGGAGTGGCGAAACCGCATACCGCGAGCTGTCGGAATAAAATGACCGGTAGCCTTGGCAGGAACCGATAAGGTCCACGGCAACCTTCCTTTCAGGCAGATCCGGTACAGAGCGTACTAAAAGCTGTTCAGCGTTCAGGAAATCGCCCAAGCCCATCAGGAGCCTGCCATATTGGTAGGCCGCATCGCCAGCAAGTGGCTCCAAAGCTTCGGCTTCCTGATAATGGGTAGCTGCCGCATCAAGCAAATTCTGCTTCCGTGCCGCTTCCGCCGCGCCTAGAGAAGCATGCCGGTCAGGTCCATGTGCTAACACCCGTTCATAGAACGACTGGGCATCCGCATAGGCGAGCACGGCCATTTTGTGATCAGCTTGCTGTATAAGCCGCTGGGGTCCGCACGCGGAAAGGACGGAAAACAGAAGGAGCAACGGGAACGATCGGAGCGGGAGTTTCCGCATGTGCATTTGAAGTCGGGTAGGCGGTGACCACCCTATGTGAGAGCAATCTACGCCTTCATGGAAAATCGGGCAAATCTTGAATCCTGCCGCCCGTTCCGAACGGTTGTTCTCCGATCGCCTTCAAGGGTCGAACGTTCAATTCCGCTGCCGCATGGTTTCATGCAATGCTATTCCGGCAGCCACACTCACGTTAAGGGAACCTATGGATCCGGCCATGGGTATCCGGGCCAACGCATCGGCAATGCGGAGCACGGGTTCGGAGATGCCGGTGTCCTCAGCCCCCATCACCAGTACCAAAGGGCCTCGGAGATCCGTGCCGGTCAGTTCGGTATCGGCCTTTTCCGTTACGGCCACCACGCGCAAGCCACTTGCACGCGCACGCTTCAGCGCTTCAAGAAAGTCATCCACGCGGCACACCGGCTTCCGCAAAAGTGCGCCGGCGCTTGTTTTTACGGCATCGCTGCCGAGGCGTGCCGTGTTGGTCTTGGGCACCAGCATGGCGTGTGCGCCGAAGCATTCCGCGCTACGGGCGATAGCGCCAACGTTACGCACGTCCGTAACACCATCCAAGGCCACGATCAGCGGGTCTTCCCCTTTGTCGAAAGCTTGGGCCAGTACACCGTCGAGGTCCTGCATGGCCACCTGACTGATGAAGGCCGCAACGCCTTGGTGCTCGGTGGTCGTGAGGCGGTCCAATTTGTCGGCGGGCACGGGCTGCCATGGCACTCCCTGTTCGCGCGCAAGGTTCTTGATGTCGCGGATGCCGTCCCCACCCGCGTCGCGGCGAATCAATAGCTTCTCCACGTGCAGGTCGCTCCTCAGCGCTTCCAACACCGGGTGTACCCCGCAGATCAGTTCGTCTTTTTTCATGGTTGTGAAATTCGACCTCATAGGCTGACGGTGCGGTAGTCAGACATGAAGAGAACCAGGATCTTGTCTATTATCATGTTGCCTCTGTGGTTGATCATTGTCGCCCGCATTACTCCGCGCCTCTATGGCGACCATCTTCCTCATTCCCTGGATCCTCAATTCTGCAGGATCCTGCCATTCCGCCAGCTTTCAACATTGCGGTACCAAGCACTCTTTAATCCTTGGTTGCGCAACAGCACCAATTCATTATCGCAAAAGGGTCCGGGCTTGCGCACGAATTCGAAGACCAGGCTCATCAGGTTGGTCTCTTCCCCATACGTCCATGTTTCGGTGTTCCCATCCGACCCTCGGCGGATGCTGGTGGGCGTCCCGAATATGATGTGTACGAGGCCGCGGTCGGTTTTCCAACCTTCCATGCAGGAGGTGAAATGACGGTTGGCGGTTTCCACCCGACCGTAATATCCGGCGATGGCTTCCCGCGCTCTATCCCGGCTGCCGGCCGCGTTCACCCAGAATTTCTCCACTTCCTTTCGCTGATCCTTGGCGGTGGAAATGGCGTCCCATTCCTTCAAGCTGGTGATGTAGCGCAACGGCCCGGCCATGTCCGCTGCGGACGCTACGAGCGGATAACTGCCATCGGCGATGAAGAGTGTATAACCCTCCATACTGCTGGTGTCCGGGCGGAAGTGATAGTAACCCGAACTTCCCGTTCGCAGAGCGAAGGTGCCATCGGTATCTACGTGAACGAAGAAGGTACTGTCGGGTGTGGTACCCAGCGCTACGGAAGGCACTTCGGCGAACACCGGTGCGGGCAGTTTCTGGGAAGCGGGATAATGTGCAGCGAAAAGTGCTTGACCGGCAAATTGATCGGCACGGACGTGCGCCATTGCGCCCGGTTGAACACGGTCGTCGAAATACGGGAGTCCATTGGCTGCGGTCCGCATGAATTCGTCGCGATGCGTCGCCATGCCGCGTTCCACACGTGCCAACACGGTGCTTTGGGCATCGCGGTTCAGATCGTGCGCGGTGATGCGGAGCAGGTAGGGCTGGTCACCAGCGACATTCACGACCATGCTGCCGATCAGTTCACGATCTTCTGTTTGGTCAGCGCGCTGGTCCTTCACCAAAGTGCTCGCACTGTCCAACAGATCGCCTTTGCCGGTGGCGGGCCAGGCTTCGTAGTGCATCATCACGCGGGCATGGTAGGGCCCGCCGCCACCGGTGCCTTTGTACAACAGGTCGGCCGTGCGCAGCTTGAAGTAGAGCGTGGTACGCATAGCAGCGGGCTCGTAAACGCGCGCATCCAAGCGGATCGCGGCGGCGCCTTTACCGTAGAGGTAGGCCAGGTTGTCACCGGCGGCGACGGGCACGTACGTACTGCAACCGGCAGACGCTATGAACATCGCGGCCGCGTAGACTTTCAGGAGCGGGATCTTCATGCGTCCTGGTCTTCTTCAAGGGAGCGTTCGAGCAACTTGGGATGGATCGCCTTGTTGGTCTTAGCGCCCAGATCTTTCAGCATTTCCACTTGGCGAACGAGGTTTCCGGGACCTTCGGAAAGTTTGTTCAAGGCCTTCTCGTAGCTGTCCTGTGCGTCTTTCACATATTTCCCGATGCGGCCAAGGTCCTCTGAGAAACCCACGAATTTTTCGTAGAGCGCACCGGCCCTGCTGGCGATCTCCATGTGGTTCCGCGCGATCCGCTCGTTCTTCCAAAGTCCATGGATGGTGCGCAGCGTTGCCATCAGCGTGCTGTGTGTCACCATCACCACCTGCCGGTCGTAAGCTTCTTGGAAGATCTCAGGCCGCTCGCGCAATGCCAGTAGGAACGCGGGCTCGATGGGCACGAACAGTAGAACGAAGTCCACGCTTTGCACACCGTAGAGCTTTGTGTAGTCCTTTTCGCCGAGCCCTTTGGCGTGCGCACGCATGCTTTCCACATGGAGCCGCAGCAAGCGTGTGCGCTCGCCCTCGTCCGTCGTATTGCAGAATTTCTCGTAATGCACGAGGCTCACCTTGGAGTCGATGATGAGGTGCTTTTCGTCGGGGAGGAATACCACCGCATCCGGGCGCAGGCGAGTGCCGTCGGTCTGTGTGGAACTTTCCTGCATGCTATACTCTTGGCCTTTCACCAGTCCGGAGTTTTCGAGGATCTTGTCCAAGATCATCTCACCCCAAGCCCCTTGGCTTTGGTGATCACCCTTCAGCGCCTTGGTCAGGTTGTCCGCATCCTGGCTCAAGCGTTGGTTCTGTTCCACCAGTTTCGCCACTTCGTTCTTCAGCAGGAAACGTTCCTTCCCTTCTTTGTCGTAGGCCGTGCGCACCTGCTCCTGGAATTCCTTGATCCTGTCCTTGAAAGGATCAAGTAAGAGCTTTAATGTGCCTTCCTGCCGCTCGGTGAGCTGTTTGCCCTTTTCCTCCATCAAGCTATTGGCGATCTGCTTGAACTCCTTGGTCATGCGATCGTTCAGCGTTTCCAGCTCGGCTTTTTGCGTGTTGAGCTTCTCGGCCAGACCGATGTTGCGTTGTTCTTCAGCGGAAAGTGTGCGGTTCAGCTTCACCACTTCTTCCTGCAATTCCGCGAGGCGCCTTTCACGCTCTGCGATGCGTTGCGACATTTCAGCGCGCTCCTGTTCACGGGCCTGTTGAAGCAGATGCAGCGCCTCGCTGCCCTTGCCGCGTCGCCAAAGCAACACGATCACTGCGCCCAGGATCAACCCGGCGAACAGTCCCAAGAACAAGGTGGTCCACTGCATGGAAGGGGCGCCCGAAGGTGTCAGGGCTAAACGCCGCTAAGGTAGGCTGTGGCATTAGGCAGCCAGCAGGAGAAGCCCTCAACTGGAAGCATGTCGGAACGCCCGGCAACATCCGGTACCCTATACGCGGATGCCTACATCATCAAACCGGTCAAGAACAATGCCTCTATGCACCCGGTTACTCTGCAATGGGATTTCAGTGTCTTCAATTATCCAGGATCACCACCAAGGCACCCGTAGGCACTTGCCCAAAGAGCTTGATCACATCACTATTGCGCATGCGTATGCAGCCGTGGGAACTGGGCCTGCCGAGTGAGGCTTCATCACCGGTTCCGTGGATGTATATGCCACGCTGCATGCTGTCCACCTTTCCACCTTCGTTCACGCCCGGTTCCATTCCACCCAGCCAAAGGATGCGGGAAGTAATGAGGTCGTCCTTGCCCGCACTGTCAATAGCCGTTCTTCCCGTGAATTGGCGGTTTTCAAAGACCCCGAACGGGGGCACGCCTTGGCCGATCTTTCGCACCACACGGTGCAGACCCTCCGGTGTGCGGAAACTATTAGCGCGTCCACCCAAGCCGTTCTTGGACGTGGAGATCACGTACTCCGCCTTCATTTCCCCGCTCACCACGTAGTACAAGCGCTGACTTCGCACCGAAACGTAGAGCACGTTGCCCTCCACTTTCGCTTCAGGGTAACGGGCTTGCATCCATTCCAGGAGAAAGTCCGCCAAAGCCTGCTTACTTGAAGGGGCCACCATGGCAAGGTCCTCGCGCTGCGCAAAAGCCGTGCTCCCGGACATCAGGAACAGTGAAAGCAGAAAAGCCTTGAACGCGTGCATCGCGGCGTATACGGCCCGAGTAATGCGCCGGTTTCAAATAACATTGGCATCAGCACCATTCAACGTAAGAGGCGACAGCAGCGGATCTTCCCGGCACGCGGCATTTTATTTCGGCCGTGGCGGTCATTCCTGGCCCGATCGACTTTGTATTCCCTGAGCCTCGGCGTCAAAAACTAGAACAAGCTCGTGAAACCGAAGTGCACCTTGCCCGCACGCAGCTCTATCGGGTTGTCGAATTGCCGGCCCAGCGCGTAGGTCAGCGCGAAGATGCCGGCCTTGGTCTCGAAGCTGGTGCCCACACCGAAGCCGAGCGGGGTATCCGTCAACAGGGTTTCGCGGCTTTGATCTTCCCACCACATGTTGTCCATAAAGAGGAAGAAGTTGCTGTTCTCTTCGAACAGGAAGCGGTATTCCACGGTGCCGATGGCGAAGCTGGAGCAATAGATGCTGGCCTCGTCCACCCCACGCATGGTCTTTATGCCCCCGATGCGGAACAGTTCGTTGCTGTAAAGTTGGTCGTTCATCATGGAGCCACCCTGCGCTGCGAATCGCAAGGTGCCGCGGCGGCCTAGTGGGATGTGCCACACAGCGCTTCCCACCAGTTCATACTGCACGCTGCTTACCGTGGTGCTCAAGCTGTCGGTAAGGATGCCGGTATTGCTACGCTTGCGCCCGGCTGAGCCTTCAGCATCCAAAGCGAAACCCTTCTGCGGATTGTATCGGTAGTCGAATTGTTCGTGCTGCAGCCCCAAGCCGTAGGACGTGAGCTTAACGTCCGCGAGACCGGCCGTGGAGGTGAATTGTTGGCCCAAACGTTGGCTGCTCTTGTTGTTCACGAACACGCTGACCTTATCTCCCTTGGGCAAGAGGTAGGCCAATGCGGCGCGCGAGGAGACTTCAATGAAGGTGGTGTCGCGTTTGAAGAGTTTCAGCGAAAGATCCGTTCCGAACGGTGTGTTGAAAAGGTAAGGCAGGCCCAGCGCTACGCGAAGGTCCTGGGTGCGGTCCTGCAGACTTCGCCAAGCCAGATCGATGGCTTCGCCCCGATGGAGCGCATTACGGAGCTTGAGGTCGATGTCGCCGGTCACGTTCACCTTGCCGGTCAGCACGTCCGGCGCCACGCCGAGTATCCCATTAAAGCTGCTGGCCTTCTTATCATCGATAAAGAGGTAAAGCTTGGTCTCAGTAGGGGAGAAGAGCACGTAGGACGGCTGCTTCACGGCGACGAAAGGAAGCTCCCGCAGGCGCGTGCCGAGCGCGCGCACAAGCGCTTCGTTATACGGGTCTCCCGCACGGATACCGATATGCGCCTGCAGGTAGCGCGGACCCATGCGCGCTGTGCCTCGTACCAATACACTGTCGAACTTCACGAAGCGGCCCCTGTCCATCCGTATGGTCGCCTGCAGCCCATCCCCGGTCTGCTGTAAACTGTCCAGGCCTACGGTTGCGAATGGGAAACCGTTGTTTTCGCAGGCATCGAGCAGGCCTTCGAAGAGCTTGGCCATCTGTCGCGGTGTAACGGGTCGGTCCTGGTAAAAGCGCTCCCGGAAACCGGTGGCGCTGGCTAATTCCTTCGGGGTGTTGCCCGCGGAGAGCTTTGCCCAGCGATACACGGGGCCTAAATGAAAGCGGCAGTGCGTGGTGTCGGCTGAGCGGATGCACGTATCCCGCGAAGCCTCCAGCCTGCCTTCCGTGATCATGGCCGCGCGCAACTCCGCGGTGCGTGAGTCCAACATCCCGGGGTCCACTTTAAAAGGCCCGGTCCATTTCCGTGGAAGTACGGTATCGGCCTCGATCAGCAGCAATTGTTGTTGCGCATGAACAGTCCCAATTGAAACACAACCACCGAGGAGCACCAAAGTGGTGAAAATGGTTTTCTTGGACCAACGCGAGCTATGCCGGCCCCGAATGTTCATAGGGTCCAATTGATCGGCCCGCCGCCATTCGCTTCGAGCAGTTCGTTGGCTTTTCCGAAATGCCCGGAGCCCAAAAAGCCCCGGTGCGCGGAAAGTGGTGAAGGGTGGGGTGCCTTCAGGATATGATGCCGCTCAGGATCGATCAACGCTTCCTTGGCCATGGCATGCCGGCCCCAAAGCAGGAAGACGATACCCTGCCGTTCCCGGGAAAGCGCACCGATCGCCGCGTCCGTGAAGCGTTCCCAGCCTTTGCCCTGGTGGCTTCCTGCCTCGCCTGCACGCACAGTGAGCACGGTGTTCAACAAAAGCACTCCCTGTGCAGCCCATCGCGATAGATCCCCCGATCGTGACGGATCACCTCCCAGATCCCGTGAGATCTCCTTGAACACGTTCTGGAGAGATGGTGGTGGGGGTATTCCTTCCGGAACTGAAAAACTGAGTCCGTGGGCTTGTCCGGGGCCGTGGTAAGGGTCTTGCCCCAAGATCACTACGCGCACATCGTTGAACGGCGTTGCTTTGAACGCATGCAGGATCCGACCAGGTGGAGGATAGACCGTGTGGGTCGCCATATCTGCGCGCAAAAAGCGTTTAAGCTCGGCGAAATAGGACGCATTCAGTTCAGGGTGAAGCCGTTCCAGCCAGCCGGGATCGATGTCCGGAACGGGCGTTGCTCGTTGCTGTTGCATCAGGGGCCAAAGGTCGTTCGGCGGATCGTTGAAACTTTTTCGGGGAGATTCCGGTAACAGGGGTTAATTTTGAAACGGATTCCCAGCACTAGGAACGATGAAAAAGATCTTCAAGGTATTTGCGGCATTAGCCGTATCCAGCTTGCTCTTCAGTGCTTGCAAGTCCACGCACGCCTGTCCTGCATATGGCAAAGTGGTCAAGGCTCCCGCCTCCACTGAGCGCGCTAGCTAAGCACCAAACCTTACCGCACCGGCCCGGAGGAAACTCCGGGTTTTCGTGTTTTGGTATCGCCAATGCATGATAAGAATGCTGCGCCAGCTTCAATGTTAATGCATTCTTGCATGTATCACGTGTAGCGGAAATGATGCCGGCAACCAAAGTCCTGGTCCTTGAGGCGCACTTCTTTATGCCTCCTAAGCGATCCCATCGCGTTAGTCCCTGCTTTGGAACTATCAGGACCTCCCTTAAACGTAGGAGAATCTTACTTCCTGCACCAACTCCGGCCTCAGGCTCATCGCCACCGGGCAAGTACGCGCGGCATGTTCCAGGATCTTGCGCTGGCGGTCATCCAGCACCTTTCCGTCCAGTTCAAAATGGAGCTCGATCCGTCCCACGCGGCGCGGATCACGGTCCATGTGCTTCACTAAGCTCGCTTTCAAGCCGTTCAGCGGAATGGACTTTGCCTCAGCCGCAATGCCCATCAAGGTCATCATGCAGCAGGCCAACGATGTGCTCATCAGGTCGGTGGGGCTGAACGCCTCTCCTTTGCCATGGTTGTCCAGAGGCGCATCCGTGATGATCGTTTCCCCGCTCCGGACATGGGTGGCTGAAGTGCGGAGGTTTCCGAGGTAGGTGACGTGTGCAGTGTCCATGGGCTATTGAATGGGTTATTTTCCAGGACAAAGTTCGTCATCCATGGCCGCGAAACCCGGATTTTCAACGCTCCTTTATCCACCGTAACTTTGGGCTCCCCACGGTATGTTGCGCCTCTTCCCACTCCTGCTGTTGCTTATCCTCGGCCATTCGGCTTTGGCACAGGAGCAAAGCGTTTACGACGATGCTGGACGGACGCTCTATTCCCGTGAGATCTATGGAGGGCCCTTAGTGCATGGTGACGGCTGGGGCGGCACTTTCCAATACGGCAAATACACCACCGCCAAGGACCGCACGATGTTCGGTCTGGACATCGTTACGATGAAGCATCCGAAGGAGATCAAGACCTTTAACCCCAGCTACCAGGATGCGCGAGGTTATTTCTATGGGAAGCTGAATACGTTGTTCATTATGCGGCCGACCTACGGGAAAAAGCACCGGATCACCGAGAAATTGCGCAAGAGCGGGGTGGAGGTGAACTACGTGTGGGGCATCGGTCCTTCGTTCGGGTTTTTGAAGCCCGTGTACCTACAGATCCTCGGTGCTGAGTTCCCTTCGCAGACCATCACCACCGAGCGGTACGACCCGGAAAAGCACTTTGCCAACAACATCTATAGCCGGGCCTCCTGGTTCAAGGGTCTCGGCGAAACGCGGATCTATCCCGGTGCCTTCGGTCGCTTTGCCTTCAACTTCGAATATGCCGGCGATAACACGGGCATACGCGCCTTGGAAGTGGGCACCTCGTTGGATGCCTATGGTGAGGCCTTACCGATCATGGCCGATCTGGCAGGCATCGGTAGCAACAAGCAGTTTTACCTGGAATTCTATATCGCGCTGCATTTCGGCAGTAAAAAGATCCGATGAACGGAGAAAGCATCTTGGTGGCGGAAGCTGCAACACCGCGACGGAAACCGGAGTGGCTCCGGGTGAAATTGCCCAATGGCGAGAACTACAAGAAAGTGCGGGCATTGGTGACGGAGCATAAGCTCCACACCATTTGCCAAAGTGGCAACTGCCCCAACATGGGTGAATGCTGGGGCGCAGGCACCGCCACCTTCATGATCCTCGGCAACATCTGTACGCGTTCTTGCGGCTTTTGCAACGTGGCCACGGGCAGGCCGGAGGCTGCGGACCCCTTCGAGCCCGCGCGGGTGGCGCGTTCGGTGGAATTGATGGGCGTGAAGCATTGTGTGATCACCTCCGTGGACCGTGACGACATGCCCGACGGTGGCGCTAACATTTGGGCAAAGACCATCCGCTCCGTGCGCCGCAGAAGTCCGCGAACGAAATTGGAAACGCTGATCCCCGATTTCAAGGGTGAATGGCAGAATCTCGCTATCGTTACCGCAGAGCGCCCCGAGGTATTGAGCCATAACTTGGAAACCGTGCGCCGCCTCAGCAAGGAAGTTCGCGTGCAGGCCAAATACGACCGCAGTTTGGAGGTGCTGTTCCGAGCCAAGAAGGAAGGGTTGCGCACCAAGAGCGGCATCATGCTCGGCCTGGGCGAAACCGAAAAGGAGGTACTGGAAACACTGGACGACCTCCGCAGCGTCAATTGCGATGTGGCGACCATCGGCCAATACCTACAGCCCAGTAAAGAGCACTTGCCGATCATTGAATTCGTTCATCCGGACCGGTTCGCGTTCTTCAAAGAGGAAGGCCTTAAGCGCGGCTTCCGGTTCGTGGAAAGCGGCCCTTTGGTACGCAGTAGTTATCATGCTGAAAAGCATGTCCTTTAAAGTGGCGACAAAAGCTGTGCGTTCCTTGATCCAAAGTATTCAGGAGCGCAGCATTCGCTATTAAACCGATCACGCGCTCTGCTCTCCGTGGTAAAAAAAACTCCCAGCTCATGATCCGTATCGCCATCAATGGCTTCGGCCGCATCGGCCGCATCACCGCCCGCATCCTCCTGGAACGCGACGACGTGGAACTGGTGGCCGTGAACGACATCACCGATACAAAGACCTTGGCCCATCTTTTCAAGTATGATTCTGTACACGGCGTTTACAAGGGCGAGGTGGGCCACGACGCTGATGCTCTCATCATCGATGGAAAGCGGATCAATGCATACGCAGAGAAAGATCCGGCTGCATTGCCATGGGGCAAGCTCGGCATCGATGTGGTGATCGAGAGCACCGGGCTTTTCCTCACACGCGAAAAGGCTTCTGGGCACATAAAGGCTGGCGCTAAGAAAGTGGTGTTATCGGCGCCTGCAAAGGAAGAAGGGATCAAGACCGTTGTTCTCGGGGTTAACGAGGACAAGCTCGACGGCACGGAGGACATCATTTCCAATGCCTCCTGCACCACCAACTGCGCGGCGCCCATGGTACAGGTGATCCAAGAGTTGTGCGGCATTGAGAGCGGGTACATTACCACCGTGCATGCCTATACCAGCGATCAGCGCCTTCACGATGCACCTCACCGTGACCTTCGGCGTTCGCGTGCAGCAGCGGTCTCGATGATCCCCACCACAACTGGTGCCGCCAAGGCCATCACCAAGATCTTTCCGGAGCTCGAGGGCAGGCTTGGCGGATGTGGTATCCGCGTCCCGGTTCCGGATGGTTCCATAACGGACATTACCTGCCACGTGAACAAGGTGGTGGAAGCCAACGTGATCAATGCCCGGTTCAAGGAACTGGCAGAAGGCCGCTGGAAAGGCATTTTGCGCTACACCGAGGACCCCATTGTTGGCATCGACATCGTGGGCGACCCGAACAGCTGCATCTTGGACGGTCTGCTCACCAGCGTGATCGGTAGCAGCGTGAAGGTGATGGGCTGGTACGACAACGAATATGGGTTCAGTAGCCGCTTGGCGGATCTTGTCGTCCTGTTCGGGAACGTCAGGAAGTGAACGGGGGCGCGCCTGTTAGGCGCGTATCGTCGGTAAGCGGTCCATCGCTTACACGCCGCTTTAGCCTGAGTTCCTGGCCGTCGAACACGGCGTAGGTGTACCACGACATCCAATCTCCGAGATTGATGTACTTACTCGCCAGGCGCGGTTCTGGAGAAGTGGACCCTGAGCTCAAGCTGCTCTTGGCGCCTGCGGCACCATTTCCAGAAAGGGGTAGCTCCATCGGCAAATGCCGGTGCCCGAACACGAAGTAGTCGAAGTGTTCCTGTTGAAGCACACCACGGGAATGTTGTGCCAACCATTCCTTTTCTGGCCCTAGGTATTTCTTGTCGTTCTCGTAGTTCTTGTTCCGGCTTCGCCCGCTCCAGTAGTTCGCGATGCCCAGCCCCAAATTGGGATGCAAACGGGCAAAACACCATTGCATCAGCGGGTTCCGGAACACACGCTTGATCACCTTGTAACCGCGATCACCTGGACCCAGCCCATCGCCGTGGCCGATGTAGAAGCGTTTACCGTTCCATTCCCGTTTGATCGGTTCGCGGTGCAAGACCACGCCGGCCTCTTTGGGCAGGTAGTCGAACATCCACATATCGTGGTTCCCGATGTGTACATGCACCGGAATGCCCTTATCCGAAAGTTCCGCCAACGTGCCCAGCAAACGGACAAAACCGCGCGGCACCACTTCCTTGTACTCGAACCACATGTCGAAAATGTCGCCAAGGATGTGGATCTCCGCCGCGTCCTCGGAAGCCAAGCGCAGGAAATGCACGATGCGTTTTTCCCGTGCCAGACTGCCCGCATGGTTTGGCACGCCGAGGTGGAAGTCGGAAAGAAAGTAGATCTTTTGTTCGGCGAGCATGTGGGTCGGTGCAGTTCACCTGGCCGCAAAGAAACGCTGTGAACGGCAAGTGGTCCCGAGCTGTTGCCGTATCACCGCCATCACCTCAATGCGGCAGCTTGCGCAAAGTTTGCGTGGGGTCCAGCTTTTCCAGTGCCAGCACGATGCGTATGCGGTCCGTCAAATTAAAGCCGCGCAGGTCCTGTTCATTCTGGATATCCTTGGAGAAAGTCAATGGGACCCACACTTCCGCTATGTCGCGCAAGAAACGGATGCCGATGCCAGCTTCCCAGTTGCCGCTCCAGTCCGTGGTCTTCCCATCTTGTGTGATGGTGCTGAAAGGTGCCGCACCATAACTCGCGAAGGCCACAAGCGGCAGCGCGAACGGGAGATCCACTTCCATGTTCATTGCGGCGATCCAAGTATCCGAAGTGCCGATGGCCGTCGGTGTTCTAAATCCCCCTTGGTCGATGTTGGTCTGGATGGCCGTGTTCTCACCAACATATTGCCGGTCAGTGTATAGGTGGTCGTAGAGGAGGTCGCTGCTGCCCCAATACATGCGCCAGCCCATTTCGGGGCGCATCAACGCGCGGTCCCTGCTCAGGAAAGTACCTGTGAACAGGCGCAACGAAACGCGGTGTTTATTAGCATCGTAGATCGAGCTCCAATTGGCATCGAGCGAGACGCGGTTGAACACGTCGCTGTTCAGCGAGGTCACGGTGATGTCGAAAGGATTGAATCCATTCACGCGAGAGATGTTACCGCTCACTTCGTGATAGATGGATCGGCTTGCGCTGTTGATCGGAACGTCGTTGTTCGATGTCCGTAAGGTTCCCTCAGCATGGTCCCAAAGCATCACGCTGCGGTAGCGCAGGTAGGCCTGGGGTCCGGTGGGCTTCAGCTCTGGGTCGAACTGTATGCTTGGCACCAAACGCTGGTACCATTGCTCCACTTCGCTCACGCCGTAAAGCGAAGCAGCGAAACCGGAAACCCCAGCATGAATGTTGCGCAACCAAGAAGACTGCACGCGGTCATCGTTCCACATCAACCTCCCGCCGCCCGCCAGCCTTCCGCTGGTGAAGCCATACATCGGTAGAAGTGCCCATTCAAACCGCTGCGAAGGATAAACGGTGTTGTAAAGGGCTAGCCCGGCCATGACACCGTCATGCGTGTTATAGCCGACGGCCGGCGTCCAGAAGATGCTCCGTCGATCATCGCGTTCCAGTCCACCGAGAAATCTGAAAGCAGGCGGACGTGTGCGCTTCAACAGTCCGAAGGAGCGTACCTCGTTGTTGCGCCGGTCGATATCCATGGTGCGTGCTTGGTCATCGATGCGAATGCGGGTGGCATTGGACCAAGGCAGCGCGACCTTGTTCTTTCCTTGAACACCGCTCACCCACGTTGTTCCCAAGTTGTCCGCTCCGTTCCAAGCCGTTAGCGGGAAAGGGAAACCGGTTGTGGCTGTGGAGCGGTAGGTGAGCATATCGCTTTTCAAACGCAACGCTATCACATCCACTTTGTCCGAAGTTTGGAGCAACTGGTTGAAGCACCAGTCGAGTTTTTCGCCGCTGGCCTTTTCATAGCTGGCCTGCACGTCGGCTGGCTGTGGATGTTTCATGGCCCAAGCATCGAAATAGGTATGCGTGCAGGAATCAAAGCGTTCGGAGCCCAAGTCGTGGAACAACTGGTCCAGTACCAGCGCGGTCTTGGAATACACGTCGGAACCATAATTTGTCTCGGTGAACGCTGCGGAAGTTGTTTCCGGTGGCTGGTCCCAATTCCTGCGCGCATTGAAGCGGTAGTCCTGTTCATTGCGTGTGCGGAAGTCAAGTGGATGGCGCAGTAACGCGCCACTGAGGTCAAGTCCGGTGTAGTAGCGTGTCTTCTTTCCAGGGTAGCGCTCTTCTATATAACGTTGCTCGAAGAAGCTGTTCATGCCTTCGTCCATCCATGGGTGATCACGCTCGTTACTGCCGAGCATGCCGTAGAACCAGTTGTGCCCCACTTCATGCGCGATCACATCGTCCAGGTCGAAGCGTGAACCTTCATTTCCGATGATGGTGATCATGGGGTACTCCATGCCGCCGCCCGCAGCGATGGTCCCATCCACGGCGGTACAGCTCGCGTAGCGGTAATCGCCCACCCATTTGCTGTACAGGCGTACGCTTTCATTCACGTAGGTGATGGCATCGGACCAAAGCGCTGCATTCCGTGGGGTGAACAAGGTCCAAGTGGTGACCGAACGTCCTGAATGCGGCAGCACCACTGCCCCCTTCCGCACTTTGTAGCGTTTGTCGGCGAACCACGCAAAGTCGTGCACATTGTCCTGCTTGAAGCGGACGGTCTTCATGCGTTTCGCCGAAGCAGGGAAAGGGTCGCTCAGGCTTTCGCTCATCACGAAAGAAGGTGGGACAGCCGCGAGCGAGTCCATGAAAGCGTCCTCTGCCGTGTTGTCGATACGCTCACCCGTAGCGGCCAGCACATAGTTGGCAGGCAACGTGATATCAACATCGAATGAACCGAACTCAGAGTAGAACTCGCCTTGGTCCAAGTATGGGAAAGCATGCCAACCGGTGTTGTCGAAGACCGCCGGTTTCGGGAACCACTGAGTGATGTAGTAGGCTTGCCCAGTGTGCCCCAAACGTGAGAATTTCGCATCCGGGACCTTCACGTGGAACGGTGTTGAAAGCGTGATCCCTTCTCCTGTGGCTAAAGGCTTTGGCAACGCCACCCATCCGATGTCGGGGTTGTCCGTGTCCAGTCCCCAAGCCAGTTTTACCCCATCATTGCGGAAGTCCAAGCTGTCGATGTAGCCGCGTTCCTCCGCCTTGGCGAAATGCAGATCGAAGTCGTCCTGGGCGTCTTTCTGCCGACAGAGCGCGGTGTTGCGGTCGCGGTAGGCATTGGGCCAGAGGTGCAACCACAAGGTGTCGAGCGCTTGGGGTGCGTTATTCGTGTAGTCGAATTCCTCGTGGGCGAACAGTTCGTTCGTAGCATCGTCAAGCCGTACCGAGATGCGGTAGTCGACTTGCTGTTGGAAATAAGACTGTGCCTTTGCGGTGAACGGTGCGGCTGCGATGGCACCAATTAGGCAACGGACAGCCGCGTGCATGGGCTATTTCAACACTTCGGCAAGTTTCGACTCAAGGGCCGCACCCCGAAGATTCTTCGCGATCACTTTGCCGTCGTGGTCCAAAAGCACAGTGTAGGGTATGCTGGAAACACCGTACAGCTGTGCAGCAGCGTTATCCCAGAAGGCAAGGTCGCTCACGTGTTTCCACGGCAATCCGTCCTGCTGGATCGCACCGGTCCATGCGCCTTTATCGCGGTCCAAGCTCACACCCAGGATCTCAAATCCTTTGGGATGGAATGTTGCGTATGCCTTCTTCACATTGGGCATTTCCATTCGGCAGGGGCGGCACCAGCTGGCCCAGAAGTCAATGAGGACGACCTTACCCCGCAGGCTGCTCAGCGAGATCGGCCTACCGTCCGGCGAGTTTTGCGAAAAATCCGGTGCAACGCTCCCGATGGGGATGAGGTTATCCAATTTGGCTTGCTGATCTTCCTGCAACTTGGCAGCTTGGGTCTGTTGTTCGGCCCGGCCCACCTGCTCGTTGAAGCTGGCGTAGTAAGCGCTGTTGGGCATCACCGTGCGCAAGGCTTCGCGGGCTTGGGAGAACAGGGGCATTTCACTGCGGATATCGAGCCGGTTCAACGCGGCCAGTACAGCGGGGGAAGAAATGTGGTCCTGCACAAAGCTCCTTGTGCGTCCGTTGAAATCCATGGAGAGGGCGTTGAGTTGGGCCATCGCCGCGGTGTCCTGGCTGTTCGTGTTCAACCGGTCAACAAGTACTTCCCGCTGGCGGTCGAATGCGCGGGTATGCTCGAAGTAGCCTTGTAGGAGCACCGTGTTCACCGAGCCTTCCAAACTGGTGGGAATGGCCATGGAATCCGCCTTGGCTGCCACTGTAGGGCTCTCGGTGCTATCAAGCAGGAGGACCATCAGGTCCTTTCCTCCGCTGATGGTCAATGCATAAAAGTCCATTGGCAGGGCGGGCAACTGGATCGAACCTTTTCCGTTGGCATCCAACACAACGCTATCCACCGCGGCGGGTGCATTGTTCGTGAAGCGGTTGAAGAAGAGTGTTTTTCCTGCGCCATCCGCAATGGTGGCTGAAAGAATACCGCCTTTGTTGGCTTGCTGTTGCCCGGTGGCCGAACAGCCTAGGGCCGCTGAAGCAATAATGATGAAGAGTGTCTTGGTCCACATGGCGTTCAGGCTTCGAGCATTCGTTTTACGATTTCATTGGCACTGCGCGGGTCGGCCTTCCCCTTGGTGGCCTTCATCACCTCGCCCATGAACAGGCCGAGCAGTCCTTTATTGCCAGCGCGGTAGGCCTCCACCTTGTCCGGAAAGCGTGCAATGGCGTTACGCACGGCCTCTTCGATAACGTCGGAACCGGCATCGGAGAGCAAGCCATTGGCCTGTGCCAGTTCTTCCGCCGTACCGGTCTTTTCCAACATTAGTGGGAAGAGCTTCTGCGAGGCCAGCGAGTGGCTGATCTTGCCACCTTCGATCAGCACAACCAGTCCAGCAAGACGTTCCGCGGAGATGGGCATCTCTGCGATAGAAAGCCCTTTCTCATTCACCCAGGAACGGACATCGCCCATCACCCAGTTGGCGGCTTGCTTATAGGGCTTCGAACCTGCGGTGACGGCAAGCTTGGCCGTTACATCCTCATAGTAGAGCGCTGTGCCCTTGTCGTCCGTCAGGATCTCCGCATCATAGCTACTGAGCCCGAATTCCTTCGTGTACTTCGCCCGCAGCTCGCGCGGCAATGGCGGCATGGTCTTCCGCACCGCTTCCTTCTTTGCCTCGCTCACCGTCAACGGCTGGATGTCCGGCTCGGGGAAGTAGCGGTAGTCATGGGCCATCTCCTTGCTCCGTAACGAAGTGGTGATGCCTTTCGCTGCGTCGAAGTTGCGCGTCTCCATGCTGATCGACCCGCCGGCATCCAACACTTCCGACTGCCGCTGTGCCTCGTATTCGATCGCGCGCTGCACATTCTTGAAGCTGTTCATATTCTTCACCTCGGTGCGTGTCCCGAACTCGGTAGCGCCCTTGGGTCGGATGCTGATGTTGGCGTCGCAGCGCAGGCTGCCCTCCTCCATATTGCCGTCGCAGATATCAAGATAACGCACGAGGCGACGAACTTCCACGAGATAGTCGTACGCTTCCTGTGAAGAGCGCATCACCGGCTCGCTCACGATCTCCACCAGTGGCACCCCGGCCCGGTTCAGGTCAATGAGCGTGTTGAACGGGTCAACGTCGTGGATGCTCTTGCCGGCATCCTCCTCCATGTGGATGCGCGTCAGCTCGATCGCTTTCTCGGCGCCATCGGCCATGGTGATGGTGATGGTGCCACCGGTGCAGATCGGCGTGTTGTCCTGGGTGATCTGGTAGCCCTTGGGTAGATCGGGGTAGAAATAGTTCTTGCGGGCGTAGTGCATACGCGGCGCAATGGTGCATCCGCAGGCGAGGCCCAGCTTGATCGCATGGTCGATCACCAGCGTGTTCGGAACAGGAAGGGTTCCCGGCAATCCCAAAGTCACTGGCCCCACCAAGGTATTTGGCCTGTCGCCGTAGGCATTGGGGTCACTTGAATACGCCTTGCTTTTGGTGAGTAGTTGTGCGTGGACCTCCAAGCCCACCACCAACTCCCATTTTTCGCTCCAGTGCGCAGTGCTTGCCATGCTTTCCTTATCGTTTGGCTTCATCGTCCACCGTCACTTATCACTCCGGCATTAGGGCCACAAAGGTGCGACAGGTTCGTGACTTCAGCGGTAAGCTTCAGGCACGGTAGGGACCTGTTCCGGTCATTTATCAGATCAGCGCAGATCATGAAGATCAGCGTGATCTGAGTTCCACTTCCGGATATCATCGCTCTGTGTCCTCCATGCCTCTATGGTGAACATCTTCAACTCTTAGTCCTCAGCTACCCGCCACCATCTCCCGCATGATCAGCGTCAAGCTCGGCTCGGCTTTCTCGGCCACGCGCTGCACCATCTCGTGCGTTGTCTTCTCGATCCGTCCTTCCACGCCCATGTCGGTGATCACGCTCATGGCGAAGCAGGGTAGGCCCATCTGTCGCGCCGCGATCACTTCCGGCACGGTGCTCATGCCAACGGCATCGCCGCCGATGATGCGCACGTAGCGGTATTCCGCAGGCGTTTCCAAGGTGGGGCCCGTGAGCCCTACGTAGGTCCCGGTCCGCACAAGGATGTTTTTCGCCTTGGCAATGGCTTGCGCACGGGCGATCATGGCATGGTCGTATGGCTCGCTCATGTCCGGGAAACGCGGACCGAACTCGTCGATGTTGGCACCGATCAACGGGTTCGGGAAGAGGCAGATGTGATCGTTCAGGATCATCAGGTCGCCGGTGTTGAAGCCGGCATTCACGCCACCGCAGGCGTTGCTGACGAACAGCCTCTTGATGCCCAGCAACTTCATCACCCGCACAGGCAGGATCACCTCCGGCATGGTCCAACCTTCGTAGTAATGGAACCGGCCCTGCATGGCCACCACGGGCTTTCCGCCGAGTAGGCCGAAGAGCAATTTGCCGGGATGGCCTTGCACGGTGCTCACCGGGAATTCCGGGATGTCCTTGTAGGCGATGCTGTGCTTCACGTCGATCTCCTTCCCCAAGCCGCTAAGGCCGGTGCCAAGGATGATGCCCGTTTCGGGGATGAAGCCGTCAGTGGCCTTTTTCAGGTGTTCAGCGATGCGTTGGATGCGTTGTAACATGGGATCGTATCAAGGCCTCGAAGGCGTGTGGTTCGTTGAGTATGACGGCGCGGATGCCGATCACCGCGATGGGAAGGTCCTCCAGCGGGCCGGAAATGAGCGCGGTGCTGAGCCGGGCCGCGTCCTTCTCCGTGGTGATCAGCGTTTTTTGACCGTCCCGATAGGTATCGGGAGCGAAGCTACTGAAAAGCCGGGCCACCTTGGCCTGGTCCGCAGCGGTGAAGGCATGATGATCCCCAAAGGCCAAGTGCCGCACGGTGCCGAACAGCGACCGGACATGTGTTTCCAACGGAGCTGCATCCGCGATGCCAGTGACCAAAAGCGCGGCCGATCCGGGCCCGGAAGGCACGGTCATCGTGCTGTCGATCAATGAACGCGGCCTTTCGTATTCCAAGCCGCTGAAGAAGAGATCTTGTTCATCGCGCAGCCCGAGATCCTTCCGCCAGCGGAACTGGTCGTCCGGCGTTGGCAATGTTGGGCATTTGGTAACGATCACCGCATCAGCTTGGCGAGCACGGTACGGTAGGTCGCGCAAATTCCCCGCAGGAAGCAGATGGTCCTTGTTCCAAGGCCGTTGCCAAGTGGTGAGCACGATGTTCAGGCCGGCTTTTAGCGCCCGGTGTTGCAGGGCATCATCAAGAACTACAGCACGTACATCAGGTAGGCGTTCTACGATCTGCTTTACACCTGCAACCCGGTCAGCGCCCACGAAGACGCGCACGCCGCTGAACTTGCGTTTGAGCATCAATGGTTCATCGCCCACGTCGTGGGCATCACTCATGCGTTCCACTTCCACGAAGTCGTTGCCTGATCGTCCATAACCGCGGCTCAGCGTGGCCAATGGCATCTGATGGCCATCCGTTTGTTGATCAAGTAAAATGCGCAGCACCAATTCCACGTGTGGGGTCTTCCCGGTACCGCCCAAGGCGATGTTGCCGATCACGATGGTGGGCACTTCCGGTTCGGTGCTCTTAAACGTCCCATTATCGAACAGCTTATGCCGACCTCGTAAGACCAAGGCATATAGCCGTGCAATGGGAAGCAATAACAGGCGGAGGGCGGACATTGCGGCCAAAGATGAGGGATGTCGGCTGAAGCGTAGGGCGGTCGGAATAACCGGATGCAAAGCCAATGTGCTTTGTGGGTTGGTACCTTGCCCACCGGAAAGATCGGCCATGAGGATAAAGGACATCGTTCGGGTATTGGAGCAATGGGCACCGCCCATCCTACAGGAGGAATACGACAATTGTGGCCTGCAGACCGGTGATCCGGAGGCTGCGGTGGACGAGGCACTTCTTACCCTGGATTGCACGGAGGAAGTCGTGGCTGAGGCGATCAGGAAAAACTGTGGTCTGATCATCGCGCACCACCCGGTGATCTTTAAGGGCATCAGGTCCTTGACCGGCCGTAACGATGTGGAACGCACCCTTTTGGCCGCCATCCGTGCGAATGTGGCGATCTATGCCATCCACACCAACTTGGACAATGTGATCGATGGGGTGAACGGAGAGATCGCGGCACGGCTGGGCCTGAAGGTGCTTCGTGTGCTGAACCCGAAGCCAGGGCAATTGCGCAAATTGGCGGTGTTCGTTCCGCGCGGCCACGCCGACGCGGTGCGGGATGCGATGTTCGCAGCCGGAGCTGGCCACGTGGGCAACTATGATGAGTGCAGCTTCAATACCGAAGGCACGGGAACGTTCAGGGCAGGGGAAGGCACCACGCCTTTTGTAGGAAAAAAAGGGGAGCGTCATGGCGAGGCGGAAGTGCGTGTTGAGGTATTGTGTCCTGCTATGCTGGAAAATACCGTTGTCAGGGCCCTGCGCGTCGCACACCCGTACGAGGAGGCAGCATATGACCTTTATCCGTTGGCGAACACCCATCAAGGGATCGGCAGCGGATTGTTAGGTGAATGGGACGAGCCGATCGCGGAAGCGGTTCTCTTGGAGAAATTGAAGTCGGTTTTCGGAACAACCGTGATCCGCCATACCTCCTTCACGGGTAAGCCTATTCGGCGTGTTGCGCTTTGCGGTGGATCAGGGGCTTTCTTGATCGGTAAAGCCATAACGGCTAGGGCTGATGCGTATGTGACGGGGGACGTGAAATACCATGAATTTTTTCAGCCGGAAGGCCGGATCTTGTTGGCCGATATCGGGCATTTCGAGAGCGAGCAATTCACTCCCGCCCTCATTCAAAGCCGGTTAGCCCGAATTCTGCCTACCTTTGCCACCCGTTTATCGAAAACGGGAACCAATCCAATCCATTTCCATTGACCATGGCCAAGAGCGCAACGAAGACCGTTGAGAAGGAACTGAAGACTGTAGCCCCCGCCGTGCGTGCGGAAGGAACGGTGGCCGGTAAATTGATCGATCTGTACCGCCTCCAGCATTTTGATTCGTTGGTGGACAAGATCCGCACCCAGCGCGGTGAGCTTCCCTTGGAAGTACAGGACTTGGAGGACGAGGTCGCTGGCTTGGAGACCCGCATGAACAAGCTTGCCGAGGATCTGAAGGAGGCCGAAACGGCTGTGACGGACAAGAACAACTTCATCAAGGACGCCAAGGCGAACATCAAAAAGTATGAAGCCCAGCAAAGCAAAGTCCGGAACAACCGGGAGTTTGACTCGCTGAGCAAGGAAGTGGAATTCCAGAACTTGGAGATCCAACTCGCCGAAAAGCGCATCAAGGAGGGTAAGTTCTCCATTGAGACCAAGACCGCCGGAGTTGAGGAGAGCAAGAAATTGTACAGTGAGCGCAAGAAGGACCTGGACCTGAAGAAGAAGGAGCTTGACGACATCATCGCTGAGACCGAGAAGGAGGAAAAAGACCTGGCCAAGAAGAGCGAAACCGCTGCCAAACAGATCGAAGAGCGTTTGTTGAAGGCCTATAAGCGGATCCGCGGGAATGCCCGTAATGGTTTGGCCGTAGTGGCCGTGGAGCGCGGTAGCTGCGGAGGCTGTTTCAACGCCATCCCTCCTCAGCGCCAGTTGGATATTGCCAGCCACAAGAAGATCATTGTCTGTGAGCATTGCGGCCGTATCCTTGTGGATGACACCGTAGTGGAGACCGTGAGCGAAGGGAAGTAAGTCCCACCGACCTATTGTACTGAAAAGCCCCCGGATCCGGGGGCTTTTTTCATATCAGGCCAGGAAATTCCGGAACAACAGCGGATGTTATGGTCTGTAAGCAAAGGTCACCATGCCGCGCGTGTCCGTGCGGGTAACATTGGTGGCTTGCACCAGTGCGGGATCATACTGGAAATAGTTGGTCTCCCCGGTTCCATATACACCGGTCAGGTCCAAACTGATGTGCCCTGTGCGGTAGCCGATGCCGGCGGAATAGCGCAGGTAGGCCGTGCCTTGACGTGCATCACTGTCCGCATATGCATTGGGCCAGATCCCCGCTCCGCCGCGGAAATACCAGCTTCCGCTACGCCACTCGGTGCCCACGCGTAGGCTGTGCGCAGGGCGGAGGTCATCCTGTATGGACGTGTTTTCTTTGCCGAAGCTGTAATCATCCAAACCGTCCAAGCTCTTGTTCAACTTCATCTGCCGGAAATCCGTGTATTCGTAATCCACACTTATCAAACCATGCTTCCCGGCTACGTAAGCGGCGGATGCCAGCACATGCCAAGGAGTGCGTACCCTGTAGTTGAATGAACCGTCGGGGGAGTCATTGGAGTAACTGGTATTACCATTCGCATCGGCTGTGTTGAAGCCGGTGGACAGGGTATAGTTGTAGGCGTCGGAAAGTTGGAGCCAGGTGGGGCTGTGGAACGCCAAGCCCAACCGCAGGTTGTCGGCCACCCTTCCGATAACACCCAGCTTCAGGTCGATCCCGCTCCCGGAGGTAAGCAGGCGCTCCGTGTACGCCAGCCGGTTGAGGTCGCTGGAGGGATCATTCACCGTTTCACTGTGCGTGCTTTCGCGCTCATAACGTACCCCGGCAATTCCAAGGCTGCCACCGATGTAGAAACGGTCCTTGTAATTGGCAGCGTAGAAAAAGCTTGTGGTGTTCACCCTACCTGCACCGGAAATGCGCTGATCCTGATCTACCGTGGAACCTGCAGGGATGGCCGATGAATACGTGTTAAGAGTCGTATCCAAGGGGTTGATCCCATACCCTTCGTATGCTAAGTAGGCGTTAGAACCTGTAGAGCCAGCAAGGCTGCCCGGCGGAATGCCGTTGGCATCGTTCACGAACTTATCTAAGAGCGATGAAGGAATGTTGGTGCCCACTGCATGCTCGTCAAAGTGGAAACTCGCCTGCCGATCGAACGAAACGCCGAAAATGCCGCCGCGCCAATCGCCACCCTTCTCACTTGGGTAGCTCAGCATGAGCGACAGATTGTTGAAGCTGAAACGGTTGTCCGTACCGGTAGTGGACGTACCGTAATACAAGGACTTTGCGGTGTTCACCTCGAACTGAGGCGTGAAGGAGATCTCGCTCGTATTGTACAGTCCGAATCCAGCGGGGTTGGTGGTGGCACTGCCCGGGTCCGCACCCACAGCGCCTATTGCACCACCCAAAGCCCAACTACGAGCGGTACCGCCGGGAAGGGTGTTGGAAAGGCGCAATGCGTCCTCTTCATTCTGGCTGAATACCTGACCCGTTGCCAGGGCAAGTGAAAGGAATGCGGCGACGATCCGTATGTTCATGGGTTAGCGGGGCCTAGGGCTGTTTGTGCGGCCCCCGCCAGCGTCGTTCCCGCCGCGCGAAGGAGCCGCTGGCGTGTTATCCCAATTCCGTGCCGGGGTTACTGGGCGGGCGTTCCTTTCACGCTGTGGTGCTGTTATGCGCTCCGGACGTGTCGTCCGCTCAGGGGAGCGCAGCGTTTGTGGGGTTGCGGTCCGAGGGGCCATCAAAGCGGCCGGGTTGCGCATATTCCGAGGAGCGTAGTCCGGTGAAGGATCTGAAGTATTGCCGGAGCTGATGGATGAGCGATGGCCATAAGTCGTATTACCATAACCCACCGGCTCATAGCAGCCATTGCAGCCACCCCATGGTCCTTGGTACGGGCCGTACCCTTGACCGTAGCCGCCATAGCCCGAGCCATAATTGCCATACCCGTAGTACCCATATGGATAGTATCCGTATGAGTTGTATGGGTTGTATCCATAACCATAACCGCTCATCCAACTGTTGCTCCAATAGGGGTCGTAACCATACCCGGAACCGTAGCCTACGCCATAGCCGAGACTTACCGATCCGAAGCTCGTGGGCCAGCCATAGCTGAGGCCCATTCCGTAATTGGGTCCGAATGAGCCAATGCCGCTGCCGAAGCCGAACCTACCGTAATTGTAGTAGTACGGATCGTTGTAGGCCATATCGTAATAATCGCGGTAGGCACTGTTCCCTGTTTGCGATTGTGCGGGGTCGTAATAGGCATCCGTGGATCCCGCAGGCTCCGTGGCGCGCGCTTGCTTCTTTTCGGCGGTAGCGGCCGCCATAGCTTGGCGGTCAGGGATGTCATACACATCATCCGACACACGGGCCGTTTCCTGCAGCGTGCCGCAAGCGGAAAGTAGGAGCAGGGAGGAAAGGAGCGGGATGAAGGTTTTCATGGCGGTTCAGGCGTTCGTTCAGCCGGGGCCGGACTTACTTTCGCGGCCCACCTGCTTCAGGAACAAAAATAATACCAAGAACGCCCAAAACATGAGCGATCAACTCACCAAGCGCGATGCGGATTATGCGCAATGGTATAATGACCTGGTACTGAAGGCCGATATGGCCGAGCACAGCGAGGTCCGAGGGTGCATGGTCATCAAGCCCCATGGTTATGCCATCTGGGAAAAGATGCAGGCAGCATTGGACGGTATGTTCAAGGCCACCGGCCATGTCAATGCCTACTTCCCGCTGTTCATTCCCAAGAGCTATCTCGCCAAGGAAGCCAGCCACGTAGAGGGCTTCGCGAAGGAATGTGCGGTGGTGACCCACTATCGCCTGAAGAGCGATCCGGAGAAAGGGATCATCGTGGACCCTGATGCCAAGTTGGACGAAGAGTTGATCGTACGGCCAACGAGTGAAACCATCATCTGGAATACCTACCGCGGCTGGATCAAGAGTTATAGGGACCTGCCCTTGCTGATCAACCAATGGGCCAACGTGGTGCGTTGGGAGTTGCGCACCCGGCTGTTCCTGCGTACAGCCGAGTTCCTGTGGCAGGAAGGGCACACGGCACACGCCACGCAACAGGAGGCGGAAGAAGAGGCCCGCCGGATGCTGGATGTTTATGCAACGTTCGCCGAAGAATGGATGGCCATGCCGGTGATCAAAGGGGTGAAGACCGCCAGTGAGCGATTCGCCGGAGCGGTGGACACGTATTGCATCGAAGCGATGATGCAGGACGGAAAAAGCCTTCAAGCGGGAACCTCCCACTTCTTGGGACAGAATTTTGCCAAGGCGTTCGACGTATTGTTCACCACGAAGGACAACAAGCAGGAATACGTTTGGGCCAGCAGCTGGGGCGTTAGCACCCGCCTTATGGGCGCATTGATCATGACGCATAGCGACGACCACGGGCTGGTGCTTCCCCCGAAATTGGCACCGGTGCAAGTGGCCATCGTACCCATAGCGAAAAATGGCGAACAGCTCACCGCCATCGACGGATATGTGAAGCCCATCGTGGATGCACTTCGTGCCAAAGGCATCACTGTGAAGTACGACAACGACGACAAGCGCAAACCGGGCTGGAAATTCGCGGAGTACGAGTTCAAGGGTTATCCTGTCCGCATTGCAGTAGGGCCGCGGGACATGGAGAATGGCACAGTCGAGGTAGCCCGGCGTGACACCTTGGAAAAGCAGGTCATGCAGACGGCCGACATCGCGGAGAAGGTGGAGCATCTCCTTCAGGCCATTCAGGACAACCTGTACCGCAAGGCACTCACTATGCGCGAGGAGAACACCCACGTCGTGGACAGTTACGAGGAGTTCAAGGACCGTATCGGCCAAGGCGGCTTCTTCATGGCTCACTGGGACGGGACCGCAGAGACCGAAGAGCGGGTGAAGAACGAGACCAAGGCTACGATCCGGTGCATCCCCTTTACCGGCGACAAAACGCCTGGTAAGTGCATGGTTACCGGGAACCCCAGCGCCCAGCGCGTGATCTTCGCAAAAGCCTATTGATGGTGCACGAGGCAAAAAAGAAAGCGAGGGACCCGCGTGACCTGATCATCGAGGTGATGGCCGGGAAATCCGGCATGAAGCAGGATGTGTTCGCAAGGACGAAAGAAGCTTTTGCCTTGCTGAAGGAGCTATTGCAGGAATTGGCGGGGGAGCTTGCGGATGACATTGCAAAGAAAGACCCCCGGCTCGTAGTTGAATACACCGACCAGGGTGCTCTTTCATGCCGGTTGAAGACGGCGGGTGATACGGTGATCTTCACCATGCACACCAACGTGTTCCTGCTGGACCAAAGCAACAGTCTTTGGAAAACCAGCTACCTCGGCGACGACGATATGCGCGGTTATTTCGGCGTGATCAACGTGTACAACTTCCTCAGCGATTCGTTCGCCTTTGACAGAGAGCGGGACTTGGGGTACCTCGTAGCGCGCGTTTTCCTCAATAAGGAGGGACATTTTTTCGTCCAAGGCAAAAAGCAGCTCGGCTTTCTCTACAACGACCTCGCGGATAACGTGCTGGAACGCGGCCAGATGAAAGCCCTGCTTTGCTCCATCGTGCTCTACGTGCTGGACTTCGACCTATTGGCCCCTCCATATGACCAAGTAAGCCAAGTGACCGTGGAGGATATGAAACAGTTGGGAGCGCACTCAGTGCTGAGCACCGGAAAGAGGCTCGGTTTCCGCTTCCAGGCGGATGCGGATGATGTGACATGAAAGAAGGATTTGGTGATATGGCGAAACGTACTATTTTTGCGCCCCCAAAGAACTATCGTGGTTTTAGGGATTCTCATCATGGCCCGTTCGTCTAGGGGTTAGGACGCGTCCCTTTCACGGATGAAACAGGGGTTCGATTCCCCTACGGGCTACTAGAAAAAAGCCGGACGCGAGTCCGGCTTTTTTTGTTATGACCTTCGGAGAATTGCTTGTTCTTCTCGGACCGTCCACTGGACGGCCCGCTTGACCGCTCCTACGTGCTACAACAACAAAAGCCGGACGCATGTCCGGCTTTCGTCGTTCAGGGGTAAAATGGAACTCGGATTCCAATTACAACAAACCTATCGGCCAACTACCAGATGCCCTCGTTGGATCGCGCCCGTTCCCGTGCTCACCTCGTAGAGGTACGCGCCGGATGCTACGGAGCCAAGCGCAATGGTTGAACCTTCCTTCACCGATCCTTGCTTCAAGACCACGCGGCCCATGGCGTCCACGAGGCGTAACGTGTATACTGCATCACCCAAGCCTTGCACCTGTACTTGGTCTTGGGCTGGATTGGGCACCAGCAAGATCTTGGCTTGATCCGATGCTCCCGAGCCATCCTGCGCGGTGGCCAGGCTGCGCGTATCCCCGTTCGCACCTTGGCATGCTGCCATGGCCGCTTCCACTTCATCCCATTGCAGCGCGCCAGTTCTTACGGCAAGTTCGATCTGGGTAAAGCAGCGCACTTGGGCCAGAACAGCTTGTTCCGTCTCGCCGGAGGGCAGTTCCATGCCGTCCAGTATGGCTAGCGCATCCGTCAATTTGCCAGCTGCCCGGAACATTTGTGCCTTTTCGATCATCGTATAGAAGACAAACTCATGCTGGTCCTCATTGGCGGCTTCGATGCGCCTATCCTGGGCCACCTCCAACTTGCCGAGGTAAGTCTCCATTTCTGCATTGCCTTCTTCCGGGACCAATTGGCCCTTCTCCAAGCCGTCGCTGTAACTTTCCTTCATCAGGGCATAGTCATAGCCCATCAGGAATTTCTCATCATCGTTGGGGTCCGTTAGGTCGTTCGCCAAGATCTGGTCCAAGCCGTCGATGGCCGCTTTCTCATTATCCGGCGCGCTGTCATCGTCGCCCATGGCCATGGCTTGGGCGCTGGCTTCGTTCAGGGGCACCTCCCCGTATGCCTCGGTCTCCACGGTACTGCAATCAGGGCAGTAGGCCAGGACACTTTCCATTTCGCTACAAGGTGGCTCTGGGCAGGGCGGCGCGAAGTGTACGCTGCCGCAAGGCGTTTCGGCATTGCTCTGCGCATCTTGGAAGATCACCGGTGTGCCACAGGAGGTAATATTGTAATCGGCGCTGGTAAGTGCCGTGCCCACCGTGCCGTTCCAATTATTGTATTTCGCCGATTGCACGCCGTAGGGTTGGCAGAGGAAAGTACCCTTGAGGCTTGCCTGAAGTCCTGTAACCTGCGGCCGCAGGCTATTGGTGCCCAGGTCCAAATAAACATTTTGCGCGATAATACAGTGAATGGTGGTGCCGTTCAACAAAGCGGTCACGGGGTCGTGCGCGCCCAAGCCGGCCGCGTCCATGCGCAGCACACCGCCTTGGTTCACCTCAAAACCGTCCTTGCCATTATGGCTCACACTTCCGCAGGCAACCTTGGCCGTAGCGTGTGATATTTCCATTCCCGTAATGCCATTGTAATCGAACTCCGGATTCGTCACATTCATGGTAGCGGTCCCTTGCACGATCACCCCTGTCTGCGCATTGCCTCCGGCTGTACAATTGACCAAGTTGCTAGTCTGGGACATCTGTTGGCACCAAAGGCCAATGCCGTTGATGTTATAGCTGCAGCCCGAAGCGGTGAGGCTTTTGTCGTAATTGCGCATGCCGTAGTCGCAATCCAGGAATTGGCAGTTCAGCATGCTCAATCCGTTGCCCAACGTGGTGTTGTAGCTGTAGATGCCCACCTGACCTTTTGAAAACGTGCTGGCATTGAGCACAACATTTGGCTGACCGTTCAGCCGCACGCCCCTATGCAGGTTGCGAACGCCGGTAGAACTTGTAACAAGTGCGTTCACGAAGTTGATACTGCAAGTGGTGGTTACAGGTGGCACAATACGGGCCTGATCCGCTAAAGTGGCGGTTCCTTTCTTCAAGCTGAACTCCACTAAGCTTGATGGCCCGTATAAACTTTCCTGCTGCACATGCAAAATACGGTTCGTGTTGGAGGTGCTGCGCAGAATGAAGCGCGTGTTGGTACCGGCGGTCACGTTGTAGCTCGTAGGGTCCGTGTTGGTGAATTTCACCAGTCCGTAAGTGGTATTGGGATCACCGGTGCGGGAGGTGGTGAAGGTGGCGTTGTCCCGGATGTCCAATATGCCGGCAAATTCCAGCACGGAGTTGGAAGCCTCCAAATTGATGCGTGCGTTTGGGAAGAACACCAAGTGCCCATCGTTGCCGATCTGCCAGCCCTCTTCAATGATCACCTGCCCGCCGGGCCACACGTTCAGCACAGAGCCGCCCATCAGTTCCAGTTTACCGCCGCGCCTTACGCGCAGCACCGCCCCGTTGCCAATGTCCATGCGGCTGCCGTTCTCCAAGCGCAAGGTGCTGCCGTTGTCCACAACAAAATTACTTCCGGGTGCCAAGTTGAGCCACGTATTATTGGGGCAGCGCATCACCGTGGGGCTAACAAAAATTTGTTGGCCGTTGTAGGTTGCAGGGGCATCCCGCCGGGTCGCGGTGGTGCCTTGGTCCACGGTGACGGTCTTGCCCGCCGTTACGTTCAGTGAATAGCCCGTTAAAGTGGCCACGGGGTTCAATTGGATCTCGTCCGCGCACCAGCGTGCATCGTTGTTCACATCCACATCATCAAAGCGCACCTTGATCTTTATGGAACCATCCGTATTTTGGTTGAGCAATTCCACGGAAACTCCGTTAAGGTAGATGCGGCGGAGATCTGAACTATTGAAAGGCGAAGGATTGTATCCTCGGAGGCTCATCATGCTTGCGGAGGACGGGTTGGTGCCCACGCCCAATTTAGAATTGCCTGGAGAGGGGGTGAAGGCTTGGCGACTATGACCGTTGGTATACAACTGATTGGCGAAGGTGTTTGTTCCAGCATCGTACTCTGACCAATGCAATCGGTTTTCGCTGCCGCCCAACGTTCCGTCCACGTTCGTATCGTAACGCGCCCAATTAGTATCGCTGGAGCCTGTAAGTGGATTGGGACTGTTGCGTTGAAATGCAATGCCGGGTGGAGGGCCCACACACCCATCGGTATTGGGGTCTGTGACCCACTGTTCGTCCCATGCACCATTGGCCGAAAGCGGCCGAGCGAATTCTTCGTAACCTCCATAGAGGTTACTACCTGATATATTGTCCGTCCGGTGTTCCCTATCGATCTGCACGTACATGTACAGCCCCGGTACCACTTTGCTTATGCAACTTGGTTGGTCCGATTCGAATTTGAACTTATCGAACTGATTTCCTTTCTGGGTCCGGCCTTGGTGGTTCTCCACCCAGATGTATTCGGGGTATTTGTCGCTGGGAAGGAAAGGTAGCTTGATGCGTAAGGCATCTCCTGTTTGGACGAAGTCGCGCAGCACATAGGTGCCGGCCTGTGCAGGGACCGTGGCATCCAATTCCCCATTCACCTCACTGGTATTGCTTGTGTTGCGTGCGGCGATCTGGTTCGACTGCCCGATATTTTGCCAACCCATCTGCAACCGGTCCCACGCACTCCAGGATTCTATAGAACAGTTGTGTAACCCCATGTTTCCCCAGCCACCTGAATAGGATATCCCGTACATTCCGGACGCGCCATTTCCGCCTCCCGCATAATGAAAGTTATTACTTCCGTATAAATTGTGGCCGAACTCATGACGGAAGATGCTTGTTGGTCGTTCATTATACGCGGCGAATCGGCTGTATGTATTTGAACTATAGCCTGCAACGCTCCCAGGGGTCCCCGAATTAGTTGACCCTGTTTGGTCCATTTCAGGATAAACCCACACTCCATTTACAAGAGCACGATTCCTGGAATTTCTGAATATGATGCAAAGGTGGTCATAAATGGCCGGGTTTTCGATGCTGGGGTGTATCTTTTCCAAGTCTTGTGTTGCCGTACCATTGATGGTAAAATTGTCAAAATCGTTTATTGAATGCGAGAAATAGGTGTTGAAGCTCCCATTCAATGCAGTGTTTACAGCGGTGATAACAGGAGTCAATATCGGGAAATATCCTGTTGAACTGGGCACGGAGAAAATGCCATTGTTTGAAGGAGCCATCAGGTAATCCGCAATGACAGAAAATCCCCCTGAAGATGCCTGATGATAGTACCGGGTCACGGATCCCTGTGGAGCTAGCAGTACATCACTGTCGAAGAGGTTTTCGCTCGGGTCAGCATTATCTATCCAAGTCGGTAGTTGATGAGCCGGCCATCCGGGGTAGCCATTCATTCCGGTGGGGTCGGGTTCTCCCGGATTTTGATAGTCCACTTCAACCAAAACCACCAGCACCCGCAACGTTCCGTGCGCAGGTAACTATCGGCCATGCCGGGTTTCATACAGGATACCCCCACCGCCGAGCATCGATTGTGGAGCAATTGGTTCGTCGTCGTTCAGGCACACCTGGGCCGCCAAGGGCAGCAGTGAAGAAAGGCATGCCAGTATGGTAAACAGCCGTCGAGTGATTTGAGGAGTGCGCATTGGAACTAGTTTTAGTGGGTGATGCGTTTCTGTAACTATCAACGTCAATTGGACTTTACCCAAAGTGCCTTCCGCCAAGTGCCATCCGCGCGGAGCACACACAGCATGTACATTCCATAAGGAAGCTCGGGGACGTTCAATTCCAACTGCTTCCCCTGTCCTTTTTGCACCTTCCATAAGCGCCCATCCAGCGAATGCAGTTGCGCTTCTTGAATGGGCTGAGCATCTCGGATGGAGACTTTGTCATTACCCGGATTTGGAAATGGTTGTAAAGAGGCCATGCCTAGCAGATCATCCGTGCCCGTGGTCGAACCTAAACCCAGATTCACGAGTAAGGGGAATACGATCATGTCCGGGTATTCAGCAGGGGGCTGAACGACTACCGAATCGGACCGACCGAGGATGAAAGAATGCCCCCAAGGGTCGTTGTTTTCATAGAAGAAAAAGTACTCATTGTCCATGGTTCCACCATCGTAGGGGAAACCCGGAGCGGGCAACCAAGGAAGGCGGAACAGCGCTGTGTCCCAGCGCAGGGTAATGGGGTAGATGTAGTTGAAGGCTTGTATTTCAACGGACATGAAGGGGTAATATCCTACGTATGGAGCTGCGCTTGTCTTTGTGGAATCGTACTCAGGGTTCAGGATCCAAACATTAAAAGCATCCAGGTTCATGTGTACGGCTGTTTCACCGAGGTGGTCATCAACTTCCGAAGTCCCGCCCGTTGCCGTAGTGTCAAACACGAACCAAATGGTATCCCTCGCTCCGGTTCCATCTTCAAAGGCCAAGTGAAAGCGCCAAGTAGGCTGGGCCTTGGTACCAATGGTCAAACTGCAAATGAGAGCGAGGAGGAATGTGCGTGCCATGGTAAGTTGTAGGTTGTTTCTACGAATGTAGATCGAGCGAAGAAATCTGTGGATGGTATTTTTGGTTTGAACCTTCAAATGTCGTGGCGGTGTGGTGGCCGGCTTTTGGGTGGGTCTTGTCTTTAACGCAACAAATCAAGCGCCATCCTGCTCGATGAGCACCACCAAGAACCTCAACGTATTACTGGTGGGCAAATACCAACCGTTACTGCTGGCATAAGCGCTACCACCGCCTCCGCCGCCTAGTTGCTGGGGCGGAGGGGGCGGATCCACGAATTTGCATTCCTGACTGAATGCAGCCGACAATACGACCAAGAAGGCGAATGCGCCGCTAAGGAATCTTTTCGAATGTGCCATTTTCGATGTGGTTTTGGGTTGTGATGGTATGAATGAAGTAGTGCCCAGGAGAAAGCGCTGATGTGTTAATCAATTCTGAACTCATCAGGTTATCCTGATGAAAAATTAGCCTACCCGCGATATCGCATATTGAAATCGCCTTCATGGTGCCATATGATGGCGCGATCCAAACTTTGTCATGCACCGGATTGGGCCAAATGTGTAGCCCGCCGTTTACTGCACTCGTTTCAAGAATACGGGTATCGTCACTTGGCCCGAAAATAACCGGGATCTGAAAGAGGTAGTCCGATAAAAAATCAATGGTTACGCTGTCATTTGTTAGCATGTTGAATTGGCCAAACCCCAGACCAGTATCAAACTGAGAAAATGCGATCCCATCCATGAACGCAACTCCAAAACTTCCCTGCGCATAAGGCAAATACGACGCATGGAACAAGGCGGTATCCCAAGAAATGGTCATGGGCGGAATCCAGTGGATGGCATCAATAATGGTTCCATCAAATGATGGATAAACCGAATAAGGATAAGCGTTCGTTCGGGTGGTATCCCCCAGCGCATTCGTCAAAAAGACATGAAAAAGCCCGTCATTCACCATCACTGGACCTTCACCAAGAAGAGTATCCACATTTGGGCCGGGATAAGGAAAGGTACCTGTAGTTGCCGTAATATCATACACCATCCAAATAGTATCCCGTGCTCCGGTACCATCCTCGAAGGCCAAGTGGAAGCGCCAGGTGGGTTGGGCGCTGGCTGTAAGTGTTAGCGTGCAAATGAG
Organism: Flavobacteriales bacterium; assembly: GCA_016719225.1. Taxonomy (GTDB): domain Bacteria; phylum Bacteroidota; class Bacteroidia; order Flavobacteriales_F; family PHOS-HE28; genus PHOS-HE28. The sequence continues at coordinate 836,102 of JADKAN010000002.1, forward strand.
AGCGAGGAGAAATGTGCGTGCCATGAAAGTTGTTAGGTGTTTTTACGAATGTAGATCGAGCGAAGAGATCAATGGATGGTATTTTGGGTGGGGCCGTTAAAAGTTTAGCGGGGTGGTAGCGGGGTCGGCGGTTGGCCGGGTCTTGTCTTTAACACGTCGAATCAACTACCTAGACGCAGGCTTCCACAATAGGGGCGTTACGAGTGGTCGACTTCACGTTATGAGCGGTCACCTTTGTGTCATGAGCGGTATGCCGTGCCAAAATTTCAGAATGCCGTTTCATATATGTTTTTTTGATAACTTTCCAGCGTTGTTGTTGCGCAAATTGGCTAAAGCAATGAATATCAGCGAATTAACCCCCCCCGCAAGGAGCGCACAATGGGTCCGGCAATGGCTAAGGCACTTAGCGGGCAGGGCACAAGCAAGTTGGCCATTCCAACCAAGGATGGCTTGCTTTTTTTGGAGCACGATAACGTAGTGTGCCTTACAGCGGAAGGCCGTTATACACGGGTGCAATGCCAGGATGGCAGCTCCCACTTGGTCTGCGAGAACCTTCACGATCTCGAATTGCAATTGCCCCCTGCTCGGTTCCACCGCTGCCACCGCTCGCATCTGCTCAACTTGGCCAAGGTGTCGCAGCTGTTCCGGCACGGAGGCCATCGCGCCAAATTGATCACCGGTTTGGTGGTACTGGTAAGCCGCAGGCATTGGGCCGCTTTGCTGGCCGCTATGCAAGGCACATGAGGAAAGTTTAGTGGCACTAGAACTTCACATTTTCAAAAGAGGTGGGAGGTGTGAAGTGTAATTCGTGCGGTGTGAAAGCAGGAAGCCACCTCACACCTTAAAACTCCGCACTACCACTTCACATTTCCGAAAGAAGTGTGAGCGGCAAGGTGTGATTGGCGAGGTGTGAGGTCAGAAAACGGCGAGGATCTTGGGAGATGGAAAAACCTTATTCCAGAAAAGGGCCTGATACCAGAGTTGGAAAGGTCGAGCATTTGCCGGTCTTCAGCGTTCTATTCCGGACATTCGTCGTCGGTCGTTCCAAAGCCTGGCAATTCACCTTGGAACGCAACCCCCGAGAGCACTACCACGTATATTTGCCGCTTGTCCATATTGGACCCGATCCCTTCGGTCCACCCTGCGATCGTTCCGAACCTGACCTGAATGAAGTTGACGAAGACCGCGCTGGTGCTGATGGTACTAGCATTGATGTCCTCCTGCGTGAGTAAACGCAACATCAATTACCTCCGCGATGGTTCCTTGAGCAATACATCGAAGCTCTTTCCGAACCGCAAATTCGAATACCGTATCCAAGTGAACGACGTACTCAGCATCCGGGTGCTCGGCTTGGATGATGCCAATGCCCGGCTATTCAACGTGGAAACCACGACAGGGGGGGTGGCGCTGACTGATGCTTCCCTTTATGTGAACGGCTTCTCCGTGGAAAAAACCGGGAATGTCCAACTGCCTTCGGTGGGTAAGATGCACCTGCAGGGCATGACTGTTGATGAGGCACAGGCTGCGGTCCAGGCCAAGATCAACGAGTACTTCTCGAACGCCACGGTGATCCTGAAGATGGTGAGTTTCCGGGTCAGTGTATTAGGCGAGGTGAACCGTCCCGGCAGTTATTTCGTGTACAACAACCAGATCTCGATCTTGGAGGCCTTGGCACAGTCCGGTGGCCCCACGGAGTTCGGCGACAAGCGACATATCACCTTGATGCGGCAAAGCGATCAAGGTACACAAGCGGTCTATGTGGACCTGAGCAGCACACAAGCTTTGACCAGTGAGTATTTCTATTTGCTGCCGAACGACGTGGTTTATGTACCTGCCTTGCGGGCCCGGCCTGCTAGGCTTAACCTTGACCTGTTCACCATCCTGCTCAGCGCGGTCAGCACTGCGGCCGTGGTGATAACGGTGGTGCAGAACAGCAAGAAATGAGCGTCCAGACGAACGACAGTATCGACCTACGGGCCATTTTCCGGAAGGTGTTGTCCATGTGGTGGTTGTTCGGCATCGTTACCGCCATCTCCGTTGCGGCAGCCGTGTGGTATGTAAAGACCACGCCGAGACAATATGAAGTTTATGGGGTGATGTTGATGAGCGACCAGAAGCGTAACAGCTTCGGGGGTAGGAGCGAGGAATTCATCAAAGGCGCGAGCTACTTGCGCGAGAACACCGAACTTGAGGATGAGGTCACCGTTTTGATGTCCTTTACCAACATCCTCAATACGATCCAGCAGTTGGATTTCGGGATCACCTACTATGAAGAGCGGAATTTCCTGGAGAAGGAGGTCTACGAGAACAAACCGTTCATTGTGAGGCTCGACACAGGTCTTCAGGTCACCGGGGTCCATGTGCACGTGATCCCCGATATGGCCGCAGGCAACTATCGCGTTGTGGCAAAAGGGGAATACGTCACGATGTTCAACCCGGCACTGCAGATGGCCGTGGACGATTACGTGAAGAAGCTGGACATCGACCAAGTAACGCCGATCGGTCAGCCCTTCCGTAGCCCGTACCTCAACTTCAACATCACCTTCGATCCCAAGGGAGAGTACAGCAAGGATGTGAAATACATGTTCATCCCCGCCAGTGATCGGGATGTTGCGGCTTACTACCGGTCGAAAACGAGCACCAGCCCTCAAAGTGACGCCAGCAACATCATCACCATTTCCTCCGCAGGACAGGATATCAAGAAGGAGAAGGACTTCGTGAACACCTTGATGCAGACCTACATCAAGAGTGAGCAGGACAAACAGAACGAAAAAGGGAAGAAGACCATCAGCTTCATTGACCAGCAATTGGACCTTTCCACGGAGAACCTCCAGACCGCCGAAGGCAACCTTCAGAACGTGCAGACCACCGCCGGCGGATTGGTGGGCAGCGCCAGCGACCGGGGCGCGGCGGTTTTCAACGACTTGTCCCGCTTGAAGGATGAGCAAGGCCGAGCGCGGTCCAAACTGGAATACCTCAGCGAATTGATCTCGCATATGAGCGGAGACGATGGCGGCACGCCCAGCACTATTTCGGCGGCTAATATCTCCTCGCCAGCGCTCAATAACCTCATTGACCAGTACAACCGCGATGTGAACGACCTGGCCACAAGGCGCTTATCCGAAAGGCAGCAATCGGCCCCCACCATCGCACTGGCGCGGCGTGTGCAAACGGAAAAGAACCAGATCATCCAAAGCTCGCAGGACGCCAAACGTGGAGCGCAATTGGAGCTGGACGAAGTGTCACAGCGGGTGTCCCAGTTGGAGTATCAACTGAACCAACTCCCCAGCAGCAGCCGCCAGGTCAGCATTGCGACGCGCAAATACGATCTCAATGCCAGCATCAATACGTATTTGATGGAGAAGCGCTATGAAGCGGAGATCGCGGTGAACTCTGACCAAGTGGACAAATATGTTGTGGATCCAGCCCGTGTACGCGACGGCGGCCCCTCCTCGCCCAGCAAGCGCACTTCCTTCGGCCTTGCCTTGGCGGTGGGCCTTTTGCTTCCATTGCTCTTCATCCTGATCCGTGATTTCTTCGATGATCGGATCACCGACCTGGAAGAGCTCAAGCGTTTAAGCCCGATCCCGGTCCTCAGCACGATCCCGAGATCGAAGCTCAAGCGTATTTCCCAAGAGGACAGCCGCTCTGTGCTGGCAGAAGGTTTCCGCACCGCCCGCATCAATCTGCAGTTCCTGAATGCGGAAATGGCCCGGCAGGTCATCGGGCTTACCAGCAGCACGAGCGGCGAAGGCAAGACATTCTGTTCTGTGAACCTGGCCACGGTGATGGCATTAGGGAACAAGCGCACCTTACTGGTGGATGCGGATATGCGCAGACCACAAGTACATGACCGCCTTGGCATCGATCTGGGCCAAGGGTTCAGTACACTGTTGACCGGCGAGGTTTCACTCATGGATGTGGTGAGGCCCACCGACATTCCCGGATTGGACGTGATCACGGCCGGACCGCTGCCGCCCAATCCCTTGGAACTCTTTGAAACACCCCGTTTGGCTGAGTTGATCAGGGAAATGCGGGGTCGCTATGACCAGGTCATTTTTGACGCTTCACCCATGGGCATTGTAAGCGAGTTCAAGGTTCTTGTGCAGCATTTGGACCTTACGCTCTACGTGGTAAGGCAGGGCCATACACGGCGGGCAATGCTGCGCCCGGTGAACGAGTTGTACCGGTCCGAGAAATTGCGCAAGATCGACCTGTTGCTTAACGACGTAAAGGCGGGTGACGGATACGGTTACGCGTATGACCCCAAGTAAGGACGGCGCCACCCCGACGGGACGTTCCGCCGGGTTCCTGAAGTATTTCCGGAACACTTCCTGGCTTTTCGTGGACAAAGTGGTGCGCCTTGGCGCGGTGCTCATCACCAGCATTTTCGTGACCCGTTACCTGGGTCCGGAACTCTTCGGACAGCTCAACTACGCCAGCGCCTTCGTGGGCATCTTCTTCGCCTTGACCTCCATGGGCTTGGATGACATCCTCATCCGCGATCTGGTGCGCACACCGGAAAAGCGCGACAAGCTCATGGGCACCGCGGCCAGCATCAAGCTGGGCGGAGCCGTTGTGCTCTTCATCACCGTGATGTCCTTGGCTTTCGCAAAGCACATGGACACTACCACGATCATGATGGTATTCCTGATCGCGGTGGCGGAATTCCTGAAGCCATTGGTGGTGGTGGAGCAGTATTTCTATTCGCAGGTGAAAGGGCGCACCGCCGCGCAGGTCAACATGGTCACGGTGATCATCGCATCGTTATTCCGCTTGGGGCTTATCCTGGTCCATGCGCCGTTGGTATGGTTCGCTTGGGCCTACATGGTGGAAATGGCGGCCAGTGCCATCGGCTTCCTTATCGCCTACCGCAAGGAAGGCTCCACTTGGAAGCATTGGCGCTACAGCAAGGAAACAGCGAAGTACCTGCTCCACCAGTCCTGGCCTTTGGTGATCTACGGCTTGGCGCTCTATGTACAGGCGAAGATCGACCAAGTGATGATCGGTGACATTCTCACGAAGTCGCTCGGGGAAAAAGGTGCCTTGGAAGAGGTGGGTCAATATTCAGCAGCACTGAAGATGATCGAGGCACTCGGGTTCGTGCCTGGGATCGTGGTCGCATCGTTGGCGCCCGCCATCACGAGGGCGCGGGCGACCGATCGTAAGCTTTACGAGGAACGGCTCGTTAACCAGTACCGGTTGATGTTCGTGCTCTTCCTTGTTGTCTCCGTGCCGCTCTACTTTGTGGCCGAACCGGCCATGGTGCTGCTCTTCGGGGAAGAATACCGCATGGCTGGATATTTGCTGTCTCTTTTCGCCATCCGTCTTTTCTTCACCAATATGGGTGTGGCGAAGAGCAGCTTCATCACCAACGAGAGTATGTTCAAGTACTCACTAGTGACCGCGGTAGTAGGGGCGACCTTGAACATCACGATGAACTACCTGTTGATCCCGACCTACCAGAGCATCGGCGCCATCTGGGCGATGATCGGATCCTTTTTCGTCAGCATCTTCCTCGTGGATCTCTTTTTCAAGGAAGCCCGCCCCAATTTTGGCTGGATGATGAAGGGCATCCTCACCTTTTGGAAAGTGCGGAACGTGAACTGAAGATGCTACAGGACCGCCATTTGATCCCGCTGAAACCGGCATTGTACAACGACTTTGCCTGTCCGGAATGCGGCGCCTTAAGGCCCGAAGGCGTTAAGGTGATGGTACTGGGGAAACAGACGGCCGCGGAATACAAATGCCGCGAGTGTGGCTTGGATCTCGTTCGCGATCTACCGGCCGGTTTCACCGTGGACCTACCCATCGCTTGGCGTCTGAGTGATAAAAAGCCCTATCACCCTGCCAATGGTATTGCGGAGGATTGGGCCGCTTACCCGGATTACCAAGTGCCGAGCACGGAACGGTACAACGGGCGGCGGAAGGTCTTCAAGGAATACAAGCGCATCGTGATCCTCAACACGATAGACCACCTCTACGGCCATGTGTTGCTGAAACTTTTTAATGCACAGCACTATTTGGACGAACACCCGGATATCGGGTTGGTGGTCATCGTGCCGAAAATGTTCGAATGGCTGGTGCCGGACGGCGTGGCCGAGAGTTGGGTGTTCGACATCAAGCTGAAAGAGGCTTGGGGCTGGAACGCCGGGATCGACAACTTCGTGCATGAGCAATGGCACCGGTACGACGAGATCTATCTCGCGCCCGGTTACAGCCATCCGGAGTTCAGTAAGATCGACATTGAGCGGTTCAGCCGGGTAAAGCCAATGGAATTGGATGAGTATCTCACCGCCCCGCCACACATCACCTTCGTGGCGCGTCGTGATAGACTTTGGTACTCGTCGCCGTTCACCAAGTTCGTTCATCGCGCCTTGAAGAAGGTGGGCCTTTTCGCGGACATCGCCGTGTGGTGGCAGGACCGCCTGGTAGCTAATGCGATCAGTGAGGTACGCGGGCAAATACCCGAAGCCACGTTCACTGTGGTGGGGTTGGCAAAGCCCGGTGGCATGCCTGCGGGTGTAGAGGACCTGCGCACCATGCGCATGAGTTTGGAGACCGAACTGGCATGGTGCCATGCATACGCCAAAAGCCAGGTCGCCGTGGGCGTGCATGGCAGCAACATGATATTGCCCACTGCGCACGCTGCCGGCTGCGTAGAGATCCTGCCATACGATCGCTACGGGAACATCGTGCAGGACATTTCCGTCCGCTACGACGACCGTATGCAACTCTTCCTGTACCGTTTCACCGACGAATTCGCAACTTCAACGTCCATTGCCCGGCATGTGATCTCCATGTTCAAAGACTATGGGATCTACCGCTTGGACAACCGTGTCAACATCTTTTGACCAACGCAATGAGCTCCTTCACTCCCACGGTGCCACTGCATACGCCCGTCCTGTTCATTGCATTCAATAGAGAAGGGCCAGCACGCAAAGTGCTGGAAGCGATCAGGGAAGCGAAACCACCACGCCTGTATTTTGCGTGTGACGGTCCTCGGAACGAAGGCGAGCGGGAACGTTGCGAAAAAGTACGTGCACTGATCTCCATGGTGGACTGGGATTGCCAAGTATTCACCCGGTTCAGTGATCAGAATCACGGTGTGATGCATGGTGAGGCAGGTGCGATGAACTGGTTTTTCGAGCAAGAAGAGGAGGGCATCATCCTGGAGGACGATACATGTCCCGTGCAAAGCTTCTTTTGGTACTGCCAGGAAATGCTGGAGAAATTCCGGAATGATGACCGTGTCTGGTGCATCATGGGCAACAATCACATGCCCGAATGGAAGTCCGCCTATCCATACTCCTACTACTATTCCGCCCACGGTTATGGGGCCTATTGGGGATGGGCGGGTTGGCGCCGCGTGTGGAATAAATACGATGTGGAGATGAAAGCTTGGCCCGCCGTGCGTGCATCGGGTCTGCTGGACGGCCATTTCCTGAGCAAGTCCGAAATGGCAGAAGCGTACAAACTGTTCGACGGCCAGTACAAAGGGGCGATCCGTTCGTGGGACTACCAGATGGACCTGGCCCGCATCCTCAACCGGGGCGTTACCTGTATCTCATCCGTCAACCTGGTGCATAACATCGGCTTCGGTGCGGACGGCACGCATACGGTAAGCGAGAAGGACCGGCGCAACAAACGCGACCAGTCCGAGATGGCGTTTCCCTTGATCCACCCCGAGCACATGGTGGTGGATCTGCACCGCGATAAGGCCTACTTCGAGAAGTACATACAACCCTCACTGTTCCGCCAGTTCAAGGATGCGCTGAAGGGTCTTCTGCCGGAGAAGGTGGACCAGAAGATCACGCCCTTCCTGTCCAAGGTGCAGCGGCATTTGGGCATCAACTAGGCGGGTTAACTTGGCCCTTGCCGAAAGCTCCTTACAGCCGTGATCAGTAAGCGTAAGCTCATCAACGCGATCTTCGTGTTCTCGTTCCCTTGGTACGGGTACGGGGCTTATAGCCTGATGGCGCAGGGCTTTGCTATCGGCATTTTCCTGTGCGCTCTTCCTTTCCTTGCGATCATTGCGTTTTACATCCTGGACCTGCTCTACCGGCGTTCGGTAACACCACTGGTGAACGCGAAGTTCTACTGGGTCCTGGCCTCGCTCACCTCCATCAGTGCATCGGTCTTCCTGGGCTTGCATTATCAAAGCCCGGTGATCAACCAAGCGAACGGACTGCTGCTGATCGTCCTTTTTTATGCGCCCTTCCTCAGTTCGGTCATCGTGCAGGTCTACAACCGCGATGACCCGGATTTCGACATGGCCTGGCTCATGATGAAGGGCTTCATGGCCTACCTCGTGTTCAACCTGCTGGGAATGGCAATAGGCATGCGCAACCTGTTGCACTTTTTCCCCGGCCGTGCCAGTCCTCCTTTTGCCATGGGCATTTACGACACCGCCCATATACTGTCCATGGTGAACCTGATGTTGCTTTTCTACTTGCGGGACTTCAAGGCGGACCCGATGCGGTGGTTCATGTTGGCAGCTATGTACATGGTGGACATGGGCATCATTCTCAGCATCAACAGCCGCCTTTCGTTCATGATCTTCTTGATCCTTACGGTCCTGTTCATCACCCAGGCGATGCGCGCTCTGCGCGGATTGTTCACAGTGTCCCTTTTCACCATGCCGCTCATGATGAGTTTCGCGTTGTTGATCTACGAGATCTTATCGCTGCCATTTTTCGTGGCCATCATGGAGCGCGTGGACAAGGAGGACGTGACCACCTTCAACGGCCGCACGTATATCTGGACGGCTATTGCTGACTGGGTGCGCGACGATAGGCGCGGGTTGATCTTCGGCAACGGTTATAATGGCCAGTATCATCTCCGCCTGCTGGAAGGCGTTGCCAAACTGTGGGGTGAGCCCGGATCTTACAGGCTACACTGCCACAGCGCATTCTTGGAAATGCTGGTGGACCAGGGCATCGTGGGAATCCTGCTGATGTACGGGGTGTATTGGTTCGGCTACAGCTTCTATCGGAAAGAGTACATGAACAATGCGCGGATGGCGCCGCTGTACGCAGCCTTCGTTTATATGATGTTCGCTTGGCAGATCGACATTGTGGGCTATGCGTTCTACAGCGGCTTCTGCATGGTGATGCTAATGATGGGGCCGGTGGTGATGAAGCCCAAGGAACCCCAGCAAACAGGCTTGTTGCGCGAAATACCCGCCTAATGACCGAAGCAGGACAACGGATCCACGGAACGAGCCTTAGCAAGCCAATGGTGAGCATCGTTACCGTGGTCTACAACGGTGCGGCCACCTTGGAACACACCATACAAAGCGTGCTCACCCAGGACCTTCCAGGGATTGAATATATCATCGTGGATGGTGGCAGCACGGACGGTACCTTGGACATCATCCGTAAGTACGACGACAAGCTTGCCTATTGGGTGAGTGAAAAGGACAAGGGGATCTACGATGCCATGAACAAGGGCGTGGCCCTTTGCACCGGTGAATGGGTGGGCCTTATCAACGCCGACGACGCATACGCTGAAGGAGCTGTGAAAGCTGCGATGGAAGCGGCTGCTGCGCACACAGGAACGAACATCGTACACGGGGACATCCTCGTCCACTACCCCAACGGAAGCTCCAAGGTGAAGCATGCAAAGCGGTCCGGCTTTCTGCTGAAATACTGGGAAATGGTGTTGAATCATCCCAGCTTTTTCGTCCGTCGTTCCTACTACCAAGGCCGTCCTTTCGATCCTGCTTTCCGCGTAAGCGGCGACCATCATTGGACGCTGCGGGCTTGGCGGGAAAACCCGTCGCAGTTCCTGTATGTACCGAAGGTCTTGGCACATTTCACAGCTGGTGGGGCAAGCATGACGAACCCTTTGATGCGCGTACTGGAGGAAGGCGACCGCATGGGGAGATCGCTTGGCTTCAGTGGCTTTGAGCGGTTCATGGCACGTGCCGTACGCACGGCGCTGTACCTGCCGGGCATGGCGAAATTGCGGTTCAACGCCTGGGTGGCACCTTTGCGCAAGGCATAGCGCATGGCGAACAACGGAATATTTCAGGACTGGGGTGCTAACAAGGGCAACCCCAAGGGCCGTTTGGTGATGATGCTGTTCCGCGTTGCACACGGCCTGCGGCGTAGCCTTCTGCTGTTCATACTCTTCATTCCTTACTTCCTGTTCTATAGGTTCTTCGTTGAATGGTTGTTGGGCATAGAGCTGCCTTGGAAAACACGGATCGGCCCGGGTTTCAGGGTCGATCATGGCCAAGCGTTGGTGGTGAATGACGGTACGGTTTTCGGCTCAGGTTGTACCGTGCGCAACAGCACCACGATCGGTAACAAGATGAACAAGGAAGGTGGCTACACGCGTGCGCCCATCTTCGGCGATCGTGTGGACATCGGCGCCAACGCGGTGATCATCGGCGCCATCACCATCGGGAATGATGTGGCGATCGGAGCGGGTTCCGTAGTGCTGAAGGATGTGCCGGCCAACCATATTGCCGTTGGTAATCCGGCGCGCTTCATCCCCCGTTCGCCTTCGGCTTAGCTGGCTTGCGATCCGGAAATGGAGAATGGCCCGGAAGACCCGGGCCATTCTCCATTTGATCACAACGTACGGGGATCTCCAAGAAGCAGGATCGTGCCAATAAGCTTCTCGTCGCTTTCGGTCCATTATCCTCCCTATTCCACCACGAGCTTCTGTGTTTCGATGCGGTCCTCCCCTGCGATGCGTGCCACATACATGCCCGGTGCCAGTTCCTCCGGCAGGAAGCTTGCCGTGGAGCCATTAGGGATACGCTGGTCCATCACCACTTCGCCATTCATGTTCAGCAGGGTTAGCTGCGCGTTCACGGTGGGAGCGAAGTGGATAGGCGCACCGTGCACGGCAGGGTTGGGATGGATCGTCCCCGTGGTCAAGGAGGGCACCGCTGCGGTCACTGCGGTTGCAAGATCGCAGGCTGTCGCAGGAAGTTGGTAAATGGCGATGGAACCATAAGCAGGTACCATGACGTCAGCGTTCAGTACAGAGCCGTTGATATCGCCCCAGCAACCGGCAGGCAATGCTATCGATCGGGCGCTGGCTTCTTCATTCACCAGCACCTTGTTGACATCGGCGGGATCGATCGGGGCCACACTGACGCGCTTGATCTCCACATTGTCCAAGTAGAACATCGGCTCGGTCCATTGGTTTTCGAATTGGACCTGCGCCTGGTCAGAGAGGTTACTTTGGAAGTAGAGCTCCAAATCGCGGCGTTCGGCGCTGAAGGGCACTTGCCATTGCCAAGTGGTATATGGCCCCGTGAACTGGGTTTGTCCTTTTACGCCTGCGATCAGATCGCCTTCGGCATTGCTTTGGATGCTGAAACGCACGCGGTACCACTGTTGTGCTTGTATGGTGAACAGGTCCGGGTTGTGGAGGGTGAAACTGGGGTACTGGCTGTTATCGGGCAGGTAAGCCTTCAAGGCACCGTTATCCAGCACGCTCGTAACGCGGCTCACTTGGGCATTGTTGGGCCAACCCGTCCAACCCGTTACGTTGTTATTGAAACTACCGTTGGCCACCAAGTTCCCTCCGAACTCCTGTACGGTGCTGAAGGGCGTGAGCCGCAAGGGGCTTCGTTCACTTCCCGCGTCCTCGTTACGCACGCTCTTCCAGCGTTCCAGTGTATACAGTCTGGGCGCACCTTCCACGAAGTTGATCACTTTGATGCTAAGCTCGTTGTATGGATTGAAGTATCGGTTATTGCTGAACGTCCCGAAGTCCACCGGTTGAGCGCCGTGGGTGTTGTACTGCAGCATGCAGAGCTGGTCCTTGGTAAGGCAGTAAAGGGTGTTGCCACTGTACTGGTCGTTGAAGTTCGCCACATAGTACGGAGGTACGGCTCCCGCGCCGGTTGCATTCGAATAGTCTGAGATCACCAATTGGATGCCATTGTTGAAGAGCATGTTGTCCTTTACTTGGATGCCAGTGGCCACCATGGTATGATCCACGTGGATGCCGGCCTGTTTACAATTGTAAACGGTGTTCCGGCGCGCGATGGTGTTCTTGATGGACGTGTTGCCGAAGTAGATACCGATGCCCATGTGCTCGTTGTGGGGCGCGTTGGTGGCAGCGCCATTATCGTAATTCCCGATCGGGTCGCTCACGATGTTGTCCTGGATGATCAGGCCATCCGCATGGTCTATGGCGATCCCTCCGCCATCGTTCATGGTGGCCAACGGATGATGGATCACGTTTTTCTCGATCAAGGCATTGCTTTCCGCGATCACACCGATGTAGCCGATGTTCTCCAACTTGTTCCCACGCACGATCATGCCCGAACCGGTGGTGCGGATGCCGAAATAGCCCCAGGTGCTTTCTCCCTGCCCGTCCAGTAGCGCGATGTCGGTGAGGGTGTTGTCGGCGATGGTGGTGTTGTCATCGAAGACCAGCGCCCCGGTGGCATAGGTGTTCTGGAACGTGTTGTTACTGTAAGTGCAGTTAGCACCTGCGCTTCGGATGCCGTGGAAGAGTTGCTGGAAATCGCAGCCTGTGACCGTCACCTTGGTGGCACCGTCATTGAAAACTCCCGCAAGGCGCTGGTGCCGGAACGCGATGTCCGTAATGCTCATGTCGTGTTTCTGCCAGTAGCAGTTCACTCCGGCACGGTGGACCGCGGCCTCCACGTTCAAACTGTTCGGGTTACCCCCGTTGGGTGCCCACAGGTAGAGTTTTTGCTGGACGGCATCAAAGAACCATTCTCCGGGGCTGTCCAGCTCAGAGAGCTTTTTGGTGATGTAAAAGCCCCAAGGATCACTGCCCATGTTGAGGGTGGGGGTGGTGAAGTGGAGCGTTGCGTTCGAATAGCTGCTGATGGTAAGGGTATCGAAAGAGCTGCTGGAGCTACGCACCACGGCCACCGCACCGTTCCAGTAGTTGTTGGGCTGCGTCAGGTCGCTGCTCTGCATTTGCGTGCCCCCACCTTGGCTGTTGCGCAGCCACCCGGTGTTCGGGTATCGTGCTAGTGTCATGCGGTTACCCCCGACATACACCTGATCCACTTGGCCGGCTACGTTCGCCATCCAGATCGAGCCCTGATAAGCCGTCCAGCCGGTTACGGTCTCACTTCCCTTGATCACTGGGCGGTCGCCGGAACCATATGCACCCACGGAGATCGGGTTTGCGTTGTTACCGTTGCTACCCAACACCAATTCGCCGCGATAGGTGCCTCCCCTTTTGAACAGGATCCGGTCACCCGGCTGCAGGCTGAAGGAAAGCTGGTTCACCCGGGTGATGGTCTGCCATGCGCTGCTTTGGGCCGTTCCACTGTTGGCATCGTTACCCGTGGGCGAAACATAGTAGTCCGTGGCGAAAGCTGCTTGGCCCAGGGCGAGGCAGAACAGGGCTGAAATACCGACAGCGCGGACGGGGAGGGGTATGTTTCCTTGCATGAGGGGGTGCTTGGTCGGGTTCCTTGAACCTGAAATCACGCTTGGGGTTCGGAATAATCGACCAATGGCACCCAGCTCTGGCATGAACGATCTTTTCCGGCCCATATGCGTTGAAGGACTTTCGCGCATTCGGCCGACAATGAACGGCAGGATACGCCTTGGAAGCTAAATTTGCATGTTCTGAACATGGAGGAAAAAAAAGGTTCGCTCGCTTGGCCACCAAGCCCTGAAACCCTGAGAAAGCTGCACTTTGGCCGTAAAGTGTGGTCCAAGCTATTGCCCGGTAGTTCGCGCTTCGGGTATACCTACGACCAAGCCACGGTGCTGGGCCAAGCAGCGTCGGACCTCATACGCGACCATTTGAGCTCCTCCAATCCTACCATGGTGTCCCGTATCGGCATCGTGGAACTCAACGCGGTGATGAACCATATTGGTGCGCTCAAGGGGATCAAACCCTCTTTGGGAAACCATGTCGGCTTCATCACCGGCCGCTTCCACTCGTACGCATGGGAGCCGGACACCTTCACTTCCATGCCCACGAATGCTGGCTTCTTCCCGGCTACCACCGAAGCACTTGGCCGGTTCAGTGACCGCATGATGGCGGACATACCGGAGGTCGATATCCTGGGCACCTGCCACCGCCAGGAATGGTTCGTGGCGGAACAACTGAAGCACGCCATAAAAGTGCCTTTGCCGGACCTTGAGCCGCACGTACATGCGGACCCCTGGAGCACCGTGCTCGAGGGAAAGAAGGTGCTCGTTGTGCATCCCTACGACAAGACCATCCGCAGCCAGTACGAAAAGCGCGCCTTGCTGTTCAAGGATCGCAGGCTCCTACCTGATTTCGACCTGAAGATCGTGAAAGCCGTGCAGACCATCGCTAACACGCCCTCGCCTTTTCCTTCTTGGTTCCATGCGCTGGATCACATGAAGGAGCAGGTCGACAAAGTGGATTACGACATTGCTATACTGGGTTGCGGGGCTTACGGTCTTCCCTTGGCCGCCCATATTAAACGCCAAGGCAAAAAAGCGGTCCACCTCGGTGGTTCCACACAGTTCATGTTCGGCATCACGGGCAAGCGATGGGAGGGCCATCCATTGATCAACGAACATTGGGTACGCCCCTCGGCGGACGAAACGCCGGTAATGGCCAGTGCGGTTGAAGGCGGATGTTATTGGTGACCGCCTTCGAGGCCACTCTCCGAACGTTGATCCCTCTGGTAAATGCCTGAAGGCAAGCCGCTGCACGTGCTGGTGGTAGGGCAAACGCCACCACCCTTCGGTGGTCAGGCCGTGATGGTGCAGGCTTTGTTGGATTCCACACCCGCGAAGGCGGTATACCACCATGTGCGGCTCACGTACTCCGACGACATGGACAGCGTGGGGAAATTCGCGCTGAAGAAAGTACTCGTGTTGTTCACCACCATCGTGGAGGTCTGGATCGCGCGTTTCAAGTACAGCACACCCATGCTCTACTATCCACCCAGCGGACCGAACATGGTGCCCGTATTGCGCGACATCATCTTTCTATGTGCGGTGCGTCCTTTTTTCCGGTGGACGGTATTCCACTATCACGCCGGCGGGGTTTCGGGCTTCGCGTCGCAGCTTCCAGCATTGCTTCGGCCGTTCTTCCGGTTGGCTTACAGGAATGCCACCTTGGCCATCCGTACCGCTCCGCAGAATCCGGAGGATGGCAAATTGTTGGGTGCGAAAATGGATATTGTGGTTCCTAATGGCACGCCGGATATGCGCGGCACCGTGACCGAAAGAACAGCAGCGCCAGGAGAACCCCTCATCATCCTCTTCACCGGTGTGCTTATTCCTTCCAAAGGGGTGCGCGTCCTGTTGGAGGCGTTCCGCCAAGTAGTGGCGACAGGCGGTAATGCGCGGCTCCAACTCATGGGGCGCTGGGGCGATCCGATATTCCAAGCCGAATGTGAGCGCTTCCTGGACCAGTACGATCTGCGGGACAAAGTCGAATTCCTCGGTGTGAAGGGGGATCCAGAAAAGCTGGAATTCTTCGCAGGTTGCGACATTTTCTGCTTTCCCAGCCACTTCGAGGCGGAGAGTTTCGGACTCGTGCTGATCGAAGCCATGCAGTTCGCCAAGCCTGTGGTCACCACCGCTTGGCGAGGCATTCCTTCCGTTGCGCACGATGGGGTGAACGGCTTTGTGGTTGCGGTTAAGGATCCCACCGCGGTGGCCGACAGCATCCTACGTCTTATGAAGGATCCAGCGCTTCGCGTGCGGATGGGCAATGAAGGTCGTCGCATCTTTGCAGAGCATTTCACGTTGGATCGTTTCCAGCGGTCCATGGAAGATGCGTTTCTTGCGGCTTCCGCGAACCCTTGAAAAAATGCGATTGCTCATCACCGGCGGGTCCGGCTTCATCGGCACCAATTTGGTGCAACTGGCGCTCGACAAGGGCGTTCAAGTGCTCAACGTGGACTGGAATCCTCCGCTGAAAACCGCCCAAAGGCCGTATTGGCACTCGTGGAATGTGATGGACCTGGAAGCCACGGCCAAGGAATTGGCTGCGTTCAAGCCCACACACGTGGTACACCTCGCGGCTCGGACCGATACCGACGTCCAGGACGACATGGACGCCTACCAACAGAACCACAAAGGCACCGCCATCCTGCTGGATGCCATCAACGACGTTCCGTCGATCGAGCGGCTCATCATCACCAGCACACAGTTCGTTTGCGAGGCGGGCCATCAGCCCACGGGCGATATGGATTTCAAGCCCTTCACGCTTTATGGTGAGACCAAGCGCTTGTGTGAAATGGAAACGCGTATGGCCGGGTTGGGCTGCGTATGGACGATCATCCGGCCCACCACCATCTGGGGACCATGGAGCTTGCGCTACCGGGATGTGCTGTTCAAGGTGATGCGCAAGGGACTCTACTTCCATCCCGGCCGTAAAAAAGTGATCCGATCGTATGGCTACGTGGGTAACGTGGTGTGGCAGATCTGGCGCATCCTGGAAAGTGAACGGGCGGTGGTGGATGGAAAGGTTTTCTATGTGGGCGATCAGCCCATGGACCTGCGCATCTGGGTAGAGGAAGTGGCGAAGCAGTTGGTACACAGATCCGTGCGCTACATCCCTGGACCCGTGGTGCGGGGCATGGCCATCGCGGGGGATGTGCTCAAAAGCATCGGCTTGCCTTTCCCCATTACAAGTGGACGTTACCGCAGCATGACCAGCGACTACATCACGCCCATGGATACCACCATATCGGCGCTGGGCGAAGCCCCCTTCAGTTTGGCAGAAGGAGTGAAAGCCACCGTTGCCTGGTATGACCATGAAAGCGCAGGGGTGAAGCATCCGGAGCGGATCGATGTCCGCACGGCCAAGCCGTTGTCCGACGAATGACCGAAGCATTGCCGCGTGCCCGCACCTTGGGCGTCCCTTTATCCGTGGGCAGCTTCAAGGAGCATGTGGAGCTCATGGGGGCTTGGGGCCGGGCGCACCGGTCCGCCTATGTATGCTGCGTGAACGTACACATGTGCGTGGAGGCTCATGATCACCCGGACTTTGCACGGATACTGGAGAATGCCGATCTCGCCACCGCGGATGGTATGCCCATGCTGCGCACCATGAACGGCTTCCACAACCTGCAACAGGAGCGGGTGGCCGGCAACGACCTCATGCCGGCCTTGATGGCGGAAGCGGAACGGGAAGGGCTCTCTATCTACTTGTACGGTGGAAAGCAGGACGTGCTCGATATCATCGTTTCACGAGCTGCTGTACAATACCCGCGGTTGCGTTTCGCGGGTGTTTGGTCGCCTCCCTTCCGGCCGCTAACCCCGGAAGAAATGGACGGTGACGCGGAACGCATCGCCGATAGTGGTGCCCACATCGTGCTGGTAAGCTTGGGCTGTCCGCGGCAGGAACGATGGATGGCAGCCCAGCAAGGGAAGGTGCCCGCGGTGATGGTGGGTGTAGGCGGTGCATTCCTGCTTTACGCTGGCATGGATACGCGCGCACCCAAGTGGATGCGTGATGCTTCCTTGGAATGGCTGTACCGTTTCGCCTTGGAACCCGGCCGATTGTGGAAGCGGTACCTCATCACCAACACGGCTTTTGTCTGGCTTTATGGCAAGGCGAAGTTGAAGCGGATGATGGGTGCCTCAAGCGGCGTTTAAGTTCCCTGCCTTAATCAGTATCACGGTGACGCCTAGGGCTAACTTGCGGTCGCCTTGATGGACACTGTTTTTTTCCACATCGAACAGCCCTGCGCGGAAGCGCGGTACGCCTTGCGACACTTGTTCGGCACCATGGCAGGCCGCAAGGCAGAGGAGGTTTTGCAGCTGAATGAATTCCGAGCGCTGGAAGGCCCGAAGGTCTTCTACGGGATGAAAGGGGTCGCCGGTGCTTTACACCTGATGCCTTGTATCAATGGTGCAGAGGGCGCTGCTCTTTCCCTTGATCCGGATGTGGGCGAATGGCAAGGCATTCCTGTGCTCTTCCCCGTTTCGGGCGGTGACGTACCGTTCGATCCAGTGGCCGGTACTTTTTTCCATCTGGCACGTACGGAAGAAGACCGATTGCCAACGGATGAGCACGGCAGGCCGGAGACCGCCGCCATGCATGCCGCACGTCACAACTACCTGCACCGCCCCGTGGTGGATGAATGGCTGATCGCCATCAATGCCGCATGGCGGGCCAAGGATCCACACGTTCCGCAGTTGAACAGGAGCTATGGCCAAACCGCGACCATGGATGCGGATAACGGTGTTATGTACCTCGGGCGGCCGCTGTGGCGAACGTTGGGTGGTATGGCGCGAGATCTTGGGAAAGGGAGGCCGAGCCGGTTGATCGACCGGTTGGCGACCCTTACCGGTTCGCGCCTTGATCCCTACGCCATACACGGAGCATTTCTGCGAATGGCCAAGGCCGGGGGTGCGCGTGCCATCGTCAATTTCATCGCGGCACCACGCGGCGAACACGACCACGCTGTGGAGATCGGACGTGCCACCATGCGCAAGGTGCTGAACCTGGTAATGCGTGAAGCAGAGCTGGGCTTACATCCCGGTTATGGCAGTTCGGTGAATGCAGGCTCCATTACTGCGGAGAAGGCCGCATTGGAGAAGATCACGCATGCACCGGTGCATATTTCGAGACAACATTTCCTGCGTTTCCGGACCCCGCAGACACAGCGCGAACTGCTGGCATGCGGTATCTCGGAAGAGCACAGCATGGGTCTTGCGGACCGTACAGGCTTCCGGGCAGGGACGTGTACGCCATACCCTTTCTTCGATCGCATAAGAAAGGCGGAAACCGCGTTAATGGTCCATCCGTTCGCGGTGATGGACAGTGCGCTCGCATACAAAATGGAATTGTCGCCGGTGGAAGCCGTGCAGGAGGCCAAGCGCATGGTGGACGCTGTGCGAAAGGTGAATGGGCGTTTCATCTCCGTTTGGCACGAACGCTTCCTCAGCGGTTATGGTGATGAGCAGGGTTGGGAAGTCGTTGCACCGGAGGTCATTGCATACGCACGGCCATGATCCGTTACCTCACGCACGACCAGATCGACAAAGCGCAGTGGGACGCGCGTTGCGCGGCGGCTACGAACGCACATTGGTATGGCCTCAGTGGAACCTTGGATGCCGCTACACCCGGCTGGAACGCTTTGGTGGACGAGGGTTCCGGCGAACAGATGCCTTTGCCGTGGCGTGGCAAGTGGGGCGTCAAGTATCTCTATCAGCCCTTCATGGTGCAGCATGTGGGGCCGTGGTCTCCCGGACTGTGCGATGCGGGCCGGTTCCTGGCCGTTATTCCGCGGATCTACCGCATCGCTGACATTTATATCGGACATGCGAGCGCCACAGCTGCGCCGAACGTGAAATACGAAGAACGGCGGAACCATGTAGTGGACCTACGGCCGGGCTTGGAGGTGATAAGAGGCGGCTATTCCACCAATCATCGCCGGAGTTTACGCAAAGCGGAAAGATGCGGGGTGGAGGGCCCTTTGCCGGCTTCCGCGGAAACGATCGGTGGTTTTCTGGAGCGCGCGGTCCAATTCCGGGAATGGGGCGTAAACCCTGCACAGATCAGCACGATGCACCGTATCCTAAAGACTTCTGAAAGGGATGGCAGCGGTTTCGGCCGAATGGCGATGCACCTCGGCGTACCGGTCGCTGCAGCGTGGTTCGTTTCGTTCCAAGGCACGGTGGTTTTCCTGAAGGGTTTGGCCAATGCAAAGGGCCGCGAGGTAAGTGCCCTGCATGCCTTGATCGATGGGACCATCGCGGAATGCGCGGGTACGCACCGACAAATGGACCTCGCCGGCGGGAATGATGCTGATCTTGCTCGATTTTATTCGGGCTTCGGTGGCGCGCCGGTGGTTTATTTGCGAGTTTTGATGAACCGGCTCCCGCCGATCTTACGCAAACTGAAGCAATGAGCATGGTGACAGAGATCAGTAAGCAGAACACCGTGGCCAACCGCTTTCTGGCGGAGATGCGCGATCTTGGGATCCAGAAGGATGCCATGCGCTTCCGCCGGAACTTGGAGCGGATGGGGGAGGTGCTCGCGTATGAAATGAGCAAGACCTTGGATTACACCGAAGAGGAAGTGGTATCCCCTTTGGGCGAGGCACGTATGATGCTACATGCGGACAATCCTGTGCTCGCCACGATCCTTAGGGCGGGGATCCCGCTGCATCAAGGCATGCTGAATTATTTCGACCGGGCGGACAATGCCTTTGTAAGCGCCTATCGCAAGCACCGCAAGGGCGAGGATGGCTTTGATGTGGAGGTGGAATACTTGAGCGGCCCAAGCATTGAGGACCGTGTCCTTGTATTGAACGACCCCATGTTAGCCAGTGGGCGCAGCATGGTGCTGGTATACAAGGCCATGTTGCGGTTGGGCAAGCCAAAAGCGGTGCATGTGGTTTCCGTTATCGCCAGCACAGAAGGCGTGGAATATGCCAAGAAGCACTTACCTGCCAGCACGCGCTATTGGCTGGGCGCCATTGATGAGGAAATGACCGCGGAGGCTTACATCGTGCCCGGGCTGGGCGATGCCGGCGACCTGGCTTACGGCCCGAAGTGTTGAATAATGGATGTATTGCACGCCATAACAGTGATGACGGCCGGTGTGCTGAAATTCTTCTTTTCAGCCATCGTCTCATACCGGTTGGGCAACACCTATTTGGAGACCGTTCTACTTACGGCCACCGGTGGCTGTTTGGGCACGTTGGCGTTCTACTTCGGCGGCTCCCGGGTATTGGAATGGTTCCGTTTGCGTCACGTGAGGAAGCGCGCGCTGGCCATTGCGCGCGGAAAGGCACCCAAGCGCGTGTTCACCCGCACCAACCGCCTGATCGTGCGGATCAAGCGGGGCTACGGTGTTAAGGGCCTCGCTTTGCTTTCACCGCCCATCCTCTCCATTCCCATCACCTCCATCCTTGCTGCCAAGTATTACAGGCACGACCGCCGCACCTTGCCATTGCTGCTTTCTTCCGTAGTGGTCTGGTCGTTCGTGTTGAGCTTGGCATGGAAGTTCACGCGGTGAAGCACTACAAGCACATCTTTTTCGATCTCGACCACACCTTGTGGGATTTCGAGGGCAATTCGCGCGCTGTGCTCACGGAATTGCATTCGGAGTTCGGCCTAGCGGAACGGTCCGTTCCGTGTGGAGCGTTCATTCCGGCTTATGAGGCGGTGAACAGCGGGCTCTGGGCCGCGCATGAGTCGGGCTCCATGGACCGCGAAACGTTGCGGGCGTTGCGGTTCCGGCAAGCCTTGGCATGCTTGGGCATACACGACAATGCCATGGCGATGCGTATGGAGCACTTGTACATGGAGCGCTGCCCGGTACGCCCGGGATTGATGGAGGGCGCGTTGGACCTGTTGAACGAGTTGCACGGGAAGTACATGTTGCACATCATCACCAACGGTTTCACAGGGACTCAAGGCTTGAAACTGAACGCCAGTGGTATCCGCCATTTTTTCGCAGTGGTGCTCACCAGCGAGCAGGCGGGCGTTGCCAAACCCTCGCCCAGGATCTTCCGCCATGCATTGCGCTCCGCCGGGGCCGCCGCGGATCAAAGTCTCATGATCGGGGATAGTGCGCGCGCGGACATGGCAGGCGCACGGGGCGCAGGCATCGACCACGCACATTTAGCGCCGGCGGGCCAGCACGATGAGGCTGCCACGTATGCGATCACGCGGCTGGATGATCTACGCGTGTTGCTACTTCAGGGGTGAGTCCGGGAGGAACACATAATCCAGCACGGCTTTTTTGCCCGTGGCATCGCTGGCCTTCAAGAACCGCAAGGTGTCGCCGCCCAAAAAGGTTCCGGCATAGGTGATGGCACCCTTGGCGGTCATGGTGGAGAAGAGAATGCTGTCCCCGCGCAACGTCACCGGTACGTTGTGCACATTGTTCGCTCCGCTCTGTGCGTTCGGCGTCAACAGGTCCTGAAGCATTCCTGGATCTCCGCGTTTTTGCACCCCCGCCACCAAGGCCACGTTGCCCCGCTCGAAGAAGCGCATGTAGTAATGCAGGTTCCCCGAGGCCTCTTGGTCATAAACGCCGTCGAAACGAAGCCGGCTACCGTGCAGTGGCTGCAGTTTGATGACATCGGTGCTATCCCTGTGTACCCCGGTGGCCAACGTATCATTGGGCACGCTGGTGGGCGGTACTTCCGGGGTTGGGATCTCCGCGGTCGGGGACCCGCACGCGGAAAGGAACAACACAGCGACAAAAAGAATAAATGCGTTCCGGATCATATTTTCAGGCGTGCTATTTCCGTGATCGCCCCCTGTACCTTCTGTCCGATCTGAACAGTGATCTCAGTTCCTAGCGGAAGGAAGAGATCCACCCGTGAGCCGAATTTGATGAAGCCGTATTCACTACCCTGTACCACGCCATCGCCGACCGTGGGATAGGTGACGATGCGGCGTGCGAGGGCACCGGCGATCTGGCGGGTAAGAACTTCGCCCAGCACGGGGTGTTTCACCACCAGGGTGCACCGCTCATTCTCCGTGCTGCTCTTGGGGTGCCAAGCCACCAAGTATTTTCCTTTGTGGTACTGCTTGTAGGTGGTAGTGCCCGAAATGGGATTAAAGTTGATGTGCACGTTCAACGGGCTCATGAAAATGGAGACCTGGATGCGCCGGTCCTTGAAATATTCCGGCTCTTCCACTTCCTCCACCACCACCACTTTGCCATCGCAGGGGGAGATCACCACGGCATCCTTCTCTTCGGGCCCACGTACCGGGACGCGGAAAAACCAAAGCACAAGGCCAAGGACGGCCAGCATCAGTATGGCCACGGCCCACAGCGCGATCGGCGGCAACCAACGCCATGAGGCGGCCAGTGCCGCGCTACCGATAACGATCACCAGTAAAATAGTGGGTGTTCCTTCCCTGTGCAGGCGCATAGCGGCCAAATATAGCCGCAAGGGCCAAGGTGCGTTCCCCCATTCCGGGGTGCTTGTTAACCAGCGATGTGCAGGAACACCAGCATCGAGGGCAGGGCGATGATGAAACCGTCAAAACGATCCAATACACCTCCGTGACCGGGCAACAGGTTTCCCGCGTCCTTTACGCCGGCTGCGCGTTTCAACGCACTTTCCAACAGGTCGCCCAGCGTGGCTGTGATGCCCACCACCACGGCACAACCGGCCCAAACAGGCAAGGAGAGTTCCGGCCACGCCCAAGCGAGCACGCAGGCCGCAGCCACCGCCACTAGCACGCCACCGATAAAGCCTTCCACCGTTTTACCGGGACTTACGGCAGGTAATAGTTTTGTGCGTCCGAGAGCCCTGCCGATCAGGTAGGCCCCGCTATCGTTCGTCCATAAGAGCACCATGAAGCCAAGGAAGAGATGGTAGGACCAGCCTTGCAGCATATAGGTGACCATGCCGAACGGGATGGCGATATAGATGATGGTGGTGAGAATGGCACCCATTTCCCGGGCGGGATGGCTCGCCCCCCGCACCAGCAGGTCCAGGAT
Organism: Flavobacteriales bacterium; assembly: GCA_016719225.1. GTDB lineage: Bacteria > Bacteroidota > Bacteroidia > Flavobacteriales_F > PHOS-HE28 > PHOS-HE28. Next base: position 859,478 of record JADKAN010000002.1, read on the forward strand.
AGCGCCCAACAGCACCACCATCACCACACAGCCAGCGCCCAACACCGTGAACGAGGAAAGGAAACCGGAAATAGCCAGCGCGAGATAGCATACCGCGGCAATGAGCATGTGCAGCTCCGCCGATCGGCGATCGCTATGGTCCGTATCCAGCGAAAGTCCGTGCAATTCGCGTGCTGCCTGCAGGCATACGGGTAGGAACAGTAGTGTAGTGGTCACGGGTCCTGCCCAAGCAGCCGCCAGAGTGAGCAGGACGTATCCGGCACCGGTCAGGCTGCGTTTGGCCAGTTCGCTCATGGGCCGCTCGTCGCTTAAGCGATGGACGTATTTCCCGCGTTCTCCGGTGCTCCGCCTTCGGTAACAGCAGGGGCAACGGGGCCTGAACCGTTCAATGGTTTCACTGGCTTCAATACCTGCTCTTCCCGGGCGAACGGGCGGTCCCCGAAGATCTTCTCCAGGTCTTCCTTGAAGATCACCTCCTTCTCCAACAACTGTGTAGCCAAGGCGGTCAGTTTGTCCTTATTGTCGGACAGGATCTTTTTGGCACGTTCGTATTGTCCCTCTACAATGGCGCGCGCTTCTTCGTCGATCAACTGCGCGGTGTGGTCGCTATACGGCTTGCTGAAGCCGTATTCATTCTGCCCGCTGCTGTCGTAGAAACTGATGTTGCCCACCTTATCGTTCAGCCCGTAAACGGAAACCATTGCGTAAGCCTGCTTGGTCACTTTTTCCAGATCGCTCAGCGCTCCGGTGCTCACCTTTCCGTACATGATGAATTCTGCTGCCCTACCGCCCATGGCGGCGCACAACTCGTCCAGCATCTGCTCCGTGGTGGTGAGGTGGCGTTCGTCGGGAAGGTACCAGGCCGCACCTAGCGAACGGCCACGTGGTACGATTGTCACTTTCACCAAGGGCGAGGCATGTTCCACCAACCAGCTTACCGTGGCATGGCCGGCCTCATGATAGGCGATGGCGCGCTTTTCCTCGGTGGTGATGATCTTATTCTTCTTCTCCAATCCGCCGATCACACGGTCCACGGCATCGAGGAAGTCCTGCTTCTCCACGGAAGTCTTCTTATGCCGTGCGGCGATCAGGGCGGCCTCGTTGCAGATGTTGGCGATGTCCGCTCCGCTGAATCCGGGGGTCTGCCGGGCGAGGAACTCCACGTCCACGGCGATGTCCATCTTCAGCGGCTTCAGATGGACCTTGAATATGGCCATGCGCTCATTGAGGTCGGGCATATCCACGAAGATCTGGCGGTCGAAACGGCCCGGACGCATCAAGGCACGGTCCAGCACGTCAGCGCGGTTGGTTGCACCGATCAGGATCACGCCGGTATTGGTGCCGAAGCCGTCCATTTCGGTGAGCAATTGGTTGAGCGTGTTCTCACGCTCATCATTGGCACCCATGCTCACGCTACGACCGCGCGCCCTACCGATCGCGTCGATCTCATCGATGAAGATGATGCTCGGTGCTTTTTCCTTGGCCTGCTTAAAGAGGTCGCGCACGCGGCTTGCACCCACGCCAACGAACATTTCCACGAAATCCGAACCGCTAAGGCTGAAGAATGGCACCTGCGCCTCACCGGCGATGGCCTTTGCGAGCAATGTTTTTCCGGTGCCGGGAGGACCCACCAGCAAAGCGCCTTTGGGGATCTTTGCGCCGAGGTCGGTGTATTTCTTCGGTGTCTTCAGGAAATCCACGATCTCCTGAAGCTCTTCCTTCGCTTCATCCAAGCCGGCCACATCGTTGAAAGTGATGTCCGTGCTTTTTCCGCCTTCGAACACCTGCGCGCGACTTTTGCCGATGTTGAAGATCTGTCCACCGGGGCCGCTGGGCCCACCCATGCGGCGCATCATGAACATCCATACCAGGGCAATGGCTCCGAGGAAGAGGATCCATTGCAGCGCCTCCTTACCGAAGTCATTCTGCGGTTCAATGCGAACGTCCACCTTCTTGGCGCGCGCCTCTTCCACCACCTGCTGCTGCATCTGGGGAGTATTGCCGATATAGAAGGTGTACTGTGCAGCGCCCGCTTCAGGCTTGCTGGCGGCCATCTGCTTCTTGTGCTCTTCTTTCGCCAAACTGTCCTTTTTGATGGTCACCAGTACGGCATCCCCGTTCACCACGATGCCCTGCACATCGCCAGCAGCGAGGTAGCGGTCGTAGTCGGAAATGTCGATGCGGACCAGGTTGCTGTTGAAATTGAACAGCCCCATGCCCAGTATCATCACCACGATGACACCATAGATCCAGTAGAAGTTGAAAGGTCGTTTCGGGGGTACCGGGACCTTGTCCTTCCGGGGTTTGGTTTCGTTGTTCTCCACGATGTTGTCAGGCTACGTTGTCGTAAGTATTGCGCAGTGCGTCGGCCCAAAGCTGGTCCAAGGCATAAAAAGAACGCACATCCCGAAGGAAGATATGCGCCACTACGTCCACATAATCCAGGATGATCCACCCTGCGTTCTCCTTGCCTTCCTCGTGCCAGGGCTTCTCTTTCATCATCTGCTCCGTAAAGCGCTCCACACTGCGGGCGATGGCCTCCACCTGCGTCACGGAATCCCCGTGGCAAATGATGAAATGGTCGCATACCGCACCGTGCACCTCACGCAGGTCCAAGTGAACGATATCCTTGGCCTTGATCTCCTGCATGCCTTTCACCACGGCGTCCACCAAGGGGGTGATGGGAGTTGGACGTCGGGTTTTCTTCATGCCGGTTAATTTGGGCGGTTCAAAGGTACGCATCCCATGCGCGCTTCCTGCGCGTGGGGTACATTCACTGGAACCCCATGGCACCGATCGGTTCAAGCATCCTGGAATTGGCTTCCGTGGACAGCACCAACGCTTATGCCGCGCGTGGACTGAACGAGGGCACGTTGGGCCATGGTGATGTGGTCACCTCGGCGGAACAGACCGCCGGGCGCGGGCGGCGGGGCACGGAATGGCACACGGAGCCGGGGCTGGACCTGGCGTGCAGCGTTGTGCTGAAGCCGGAAAAATTGGATGCGGGGGACCAGTTCTTATTGGCCAAGGCCGTGGCGCTCGCCGTTCATGAAGTGGTGGCCGGGTACCTAGCGGAAGCCGGTAAGGATCCCGGCCGCGTGCACATTAAATGGCCGAACGACATTCTGGTGGACCGCGCGAAGATCGCCGGCATTCTGGTGGAGAACGAACTGCGGGGCGCGCTGGTGTCCACCTCCATCGTGGGCATAGGCATCAACGTGGGCAGCACCGTTTTCGCCGATCACTTGCAAGCCACGAGTTTGCGCAACGAGACCGGAGCAAGCCTTGCTCCAGCGTTGGTCCTGCGCCGCTTGTGCGGGGCGTTGGAGCAGGAATGGCAGCGCATGTTCCGCGATCCCGGGGCGGTGGCCTCGGCCTATGCGGAGGAGCTGTGGGCGAAGGGCCGTTTCACCGGCTTCATCCGGGACGGTGCTCCGTGGCAAGGGCGGGCATTGGACGTGGATGCGCACGGGCGCTTGGTGGTGGAAGGCGCGGACGGGAAGGTGGAAGCGCTTGGCTTGGAGCGATTGCGTTATGGTCCCAGGAATTGAACCGGCACCAAGCCTGCGTGGCGACCGCTGTTAATTCTCGGCAGGTATTTGCAGGACTGCCGGAAAACGCTACTTTTGCGCCCCCCTGAACAAAATACAGCACGGCAATGAAGCGTACCTACCAGCCCAGCAAGCGCAAGCGCAAGAACACCCACGGCTTCCGTGAGCGCATGAGCACACCCGCTGGCCGCTCTGTGCTCTCGAGCCGTCGCCGCCAAGGACGCCACAAGCTCACCGTGAGCAGCGAGCCCGGCCAAGTGAAGTAAGCTTCACCCTTTACTGAATTCAAAAAGCCCGCCTTTATGGCGGGCTTTTCTTTTTGGGTGATCCGAGAACAGCGGATGTGAGTGTGTGAGGATCAGCGGATGTTCGTCCTCCGCTTCCGCAGGGTCTCCCAACAAATCTGCGAGAGTCAGCGGACGCTGCGGTAGCAGGCTGCCCCTCACCGCTTCCGCCGGGTCTCGCCAAGAATTGGCTGCAACGAACAGCGGACCCTGCGTAGAAGGAAACCCGCTCTCCGATCACCTCTTGATGAAGACCCCGCCAGCGACCTCTTGCCCGCTAGAGAGTACGATGCTCACGGTGTAGCACCCTGCGGTAATACCATCCACCGCCAGTTGCAGGGCAGCGCCGTAGTTGTTCACGGGCTTGCCGCTTGCCACTTCCCGGCCCAATGCATCGCGCACCACCAGTAGCACGTTATCCGTATTGCCGGACCATTGCACGTTCAGCACATCTTCCACAGGGTTGGGATATAGGATGGGCTTTTCGCTGGACTTGGCATCCATGTTTGCGGAAACCACGAAGCTCAGCTCGGCGCTTCCATTCATGTCCACTTGTTTAAGGCGGTAGTAGTTCCAGCCGGTTACCGGTTTCGTATCGGTGAAGCGGTATTCCAATCGCTGTTCGGAATTGCCTGCAGCCGATACCAAGCCGATGCTTTCAAAGTGGAGATTGTCCATGCTGCGCTGCACCGCGAAATGGTCGCTGTTGTGCTCCGTGGCGGTGGCCCAGTCCACATCGATCACCGGGGTGCGTGCGGTCGCGGAAAGATCCAACAGTTCCACGGGCAGCACGGTGCAATCCAGCGAGGTGCCGGGGCCGAGCTGCCAATCCAATTGGAAGGCCTGCCCTGAAGTGCTGAAATTGTCGATGTACAGCACGTAAACTTGATCCGCAACGCCGTTGATGGACTTCACCCAGCCCGTACCGGAAGCTCCTTCGGTGGTTTGCGTAGCAGTTTCGTTCAAGCCGGTCACGGCGGGTCCCGGTGCATCATAACTGCAACGCAACGGTAGGCCGGCGGGGCACTGGGCATTGGGGTAGGGGCCCCAAACGGCGAAATCATAGTCGTCCGTACCATTGGCCGGCGTGATGCTGAAGCCAATGGTGCCGTTGTTCTGCGGAGAGAAGTAGTACCACGATCCTTGGTGCTCCGAAGAAAGACATCCCCTGTTTGCGGCATTCAGATCGTTGGTCTGGCCGGCATTGGTGCTGGAACTCGTGATCTGGGTGGACCCACAGATGGTGATAGCGCCAGCGCAATCCTGGGGTTGGGCAGGCGGCGGACTGCAACTAACCGTTTGACTGAACGTGGTACCCGCCACCGGTGGGATGGCGGATGTGAAGTAGGGAACATCGCCCAAGCGCGAAACCGTGTAGGAGTTTTGGGGTTGGCCGGGACCGGTGGCCACATAATCGAATTCGATGAGGTCACCGATGTTCACGCCGATCAGTACGGTGTTGCCGGAACCGGTAACGGTATAGCTGGTCCATGTGCCGCCATTGATGCGTACGCGCACCTTGGAGCTACCCCAACCGTTGCCGTTGCTGTCGTGCATGTTGAGCACGAACACGCAATCACCGGCGGGCGGAGGGGCACAGCTGACCTGTGCGGCCCAGCCGGGGTAATTGTCAAAAGTGCCCGAATAAAATTCAGCGGTCAGGCACCCGCTTGGGTTAGTGGCGGTTGTTACCGGTGGAAGCGTGGTACCGTAATACACTCCCAACAAGGGTGCTGCCAAGGAGTTTCCGTTGTAGAGGGTCAGGTCATCGTAGGTGTCCACATTGAAGGAACTGAAGGTCAAGGTGACCAGGTCGCCCGGTGTCGTTGGGCAGATGGTGACGATATCGTTGCTATAATCCACGTAATTCCCGCTCGCACCGCCGTTGTCATAAAACACTTGTCCACAGGTAGGCGGCGGCGGCGGGGTACCCACACACACATTGAACGTCGTGGTGGGCGAAGTGCTGTTGGAATAGGAATACACCCGGACCCAGTAGGTGGTGCCCGCGATCAAGCTGTTCAACGTCAAGGTTTCCGGGTCACTGCACGCGATGTTCGTAAGCGCACTGCAGGTACCGCTGTAAACGGCAATGTAGAGGTCCGTAGGGCTGTTCACAATATTGTTCAGTGAAATGCGATGTACCGGACCCGTGGCGGTGAAGGTGAACCAAACATCATCATTGGGAGTGCCATTGCAGGGAGCGGTTACGACTCCGGTGGTAGCGGTGGCCCCGACCAACGTGCCAGCGGTCTGGGCTGCGCAAGCGAACGTGGGGTTAACGGTGAGCGCCGCGGCAGTGCACGGGTTGTCATTGGCAGGCGGCGGTGGTGGTGGCGGAGGAGTACCCACGCACACGTTGAAGGTAGTGGTGGGTGCGGTGCTGTTGGAATAAGAATACACCCGTATCCAATAGGTGACGCCGGCGGTCAATCCGTTCAGGGTCATGGTTTCCGGGTCGCTACAGGCGATGTTCGTAAGTGCGCCGCAAGTGCCGCTGTACACGGCTATGTAGAGGTCTGTGGGGCTGCCGGAGATGTTGTTGAGTGAAATGCGATGGGTCGGCCCCGTGGCCGTGAAGGTGAACCAAACATCATCATTGGGGGTGCCATTGCATGGGGCGGTGGCTACTCCGGTGGTAGCTGTGGCACCGGACAAGGTGCCGGCGGTCTGCGAGGCGCAAGCGTATGTAGAGTTCACGGTGAGCGCCGTGGCGCCGCAAGGGTCATCGTTGGCGGGCGGCGGGCGGAGGCTAAAGGTCCCAGGGCATGGGCTTTGTGGCGTTGGCCAAGTATCGAACCAGATGTAATAAGTGGTTCCTGCATTCAATGTCACAACGAAACTGACCGAGGTGCCGGAGCTACCTGAGCCGTACAAACAATTATTCAAAGTGGGGCATCCGATGTAGACCATGGCTGCGCCCCATGATTGCCCGGCATAAGAAAGCTGGTAGGGAGCCGTGGTCAACGGGGTGAAACTGTATAGCGCTTCGTTCCCGTCTTTATAACCTTCGTTGCTTAGAGACCCACAAAGGGTGCCCGGCACACTGACACTGCTAAGGTCATTCGTGCTGCCACAGACCAACGCTTGGTTCACTATGGGTAATGAGGCCGGATTGATAGTGATCGCTCCTGCACATGTCGTTGCCTTGACAGGCATAGCAACAAACAATGCAACAGCAACGATCAGTCCGGCTTTAAACACAGGCCTAAGAAACTGTGAAGTTTCCTGGCCACCACACAATTGGGCAATTAGCGCTTGGCTCCGGAATGAAGCCGACCACTTGCCGTGTGTATTGTGTTTTTCGCTAGTGGGGTTTTGAGCAGGGGTAGTGGTTTTCGCCATATTGAGCAACGGGAGCAGGAGGAGCCTTGAATGAATGACGCAGGTATTGTAAAAGGTTGCCTTTCCTTTGAATGAAAGTTACCCATTATCGGAGTTAATACCGAACACACCGTCCGAAATTCGGCAACATGCAGGTAAAGGTCTCTTGCTCGGGCCGCTCCCCGCGCCCGAAAGAAAGGCATGTCGCAGCCAATGGCACGGACCATATTCGCAGAATAAGTGTCCATCTGAAAAACACTCTGATCGTTGCCCTAGAATTTCTGGAAACAACCAAGGCTGGTCCGGTTGCCTGCTGGATCGATGCTGCTGAGGAAATACGTCCCTGGAGTGAACCTGCGCGTATCCACGGTCAAGGATCTTCCATCCCCCGTAGGTTGGATGGGTACTTCAGCCATAATGCGGTCCACGGCCCCATTGATCCAAAGCGTGGCACCATTGGCCATGGGCTCTGCGAGCTGCACGGTGAGCAGGTCATGTACCGGATCGGGGTAGAGCAGGGCGGTCGGACCCACTGCCGCTATGCACGCCTCTGTCCACGAACGTTGGGTGGTACCATCCTTATCGGTTTGGGCCAAGCGGTAATAGTTGATGCCCGGTGCAGGCACGTGGTCCACCAAGGAATAGCGCAGCACTGCGGTGGAATTTCCCGCACCCGGTACTTCGCCAACAGGCTCAAATGCAATGTTGTCCAAGCTTCGCTCCACGGTGAAGCGGTCGTTGTTCCGCTCAGAAGCGGTGGACCATTCCAGCAGTATGCCATCGCTTTGCGCGGTGGCGGAGAACGAAAGCAATTCCACGGGCAACGTTGAAACGTCCGGGGAAGCACAGATCAGGAACGCCCCTTGGTTGGCGTAATATGCCCAAAAGCGGATATAGACAGTATCGCCGGGCACCAAGCCGCTGCGGTCGATGGCGGGCATGTCGTCCAAAGGATAATCCTGGTCGTCGTTGCAGCCCAACAACGTCATCGGCTGGTCGCAAGAAGCAGCGCTGTAGAGTGCCATCCCGCTATCCCCTGGGCCCCCGCCATTGGCTGCGTAACTGTCCACGTACAGATGTCCGCTGGGCGGTGCGATCGCCGTATACCACACGTCGGGTTGGCCGACGTAATAGCAGCCTGGATCGGGGATGCCGGGCGTTTCGCTGGCGCTGGTATTGGTGGACGAGACCACGGAGGTGCAGTTCGTTGTGGCATCCAAGAATATGGCATCACACGGGTCATCGTTCGGCGGCGGAGGTGGGGTAGGATAGATACAGATCTGTGCGTCCGGCATGGGCGCATTGGACGCGTAGGTCTGCACACGGATCAAATAGTCCTGACCGATAACGGTGGGGACATCCGTACTCTCACTTCCGCCGGGCCCGAGATCGTCCACGCAGAGCAGCGTACCGAGCGAACCACATGCTCCCGTCAGGATGTGAAGAATGACGTCCTCGGAATTATTGGGTGCCAAGGTCAAGGAAGTCGTTGAACTGATAGCGGTGAACCAGCCATAGGCATCGGCATAAGGCCCTGAGTTGCAGGAGCCCGGATCGAATGTGGGGGTGAAGGTATCGGGCTTATGGAATGGCCTTGGCGTGCATCCCTCATCCACCGGGTAGCGGTTCGTTCCAAAGTAGCCACAAGCATCGCTGGCCACGTATTGCGCCATTCCAGCCAATGGGAGTAAGGCTATTCCAGTGGCAAGCAGGAGCGTCCGCTTCAATTTTTCCAATGCCTGCCTGATAACTCCCATTACTCCTGTGTATGCGGTTCATTTTGTCCGCAATGGCCACACAGAGCGTGCCGATCGTGCTCCGATGTGGATGATAGGAAAATGCAAGAGGCGGTCCTTCCAAGAAGTTGAACTGGAAGTAGCACTTTTTGAACACGCTGCCCCGTCGGCTGATAGCGGAGGAATATCACGTGGGAAGGGAAGCCGGAACGATCAGTTTTTCAAAAAAACGGAACTCTTCAACAAACCACCATCCTTCCTTTCGATGCGCAGGGTGTACCAGCCCGGGGCCAGTTGTTCAACAGGTATTTGTGCGGTTCTCTGGCCGGGCAAAGCATCGGTCATGGTTGCCGCCGAGCTCCTGCCCAGAGGATCGAGCACAACCAATTTTACTGATATGTCCAAAGGACCGGGGAAGGCCACGCTCAGAACATCGGAAGCGGGGTTGGGGTAGATGCTCGGTTGGTCGTCAGGGAAGGAAAGCACAGCCACAACTGTTCGGGTGCGCGTAGTTGCGCCGTTGATGTCCACCTGCTCCAGGCGATAGTAATTCACGCCCCATATGGGTATTTCGTCCACGAACTGGTAGTTCTTCGGGAACTGGGTATTGCCGGCAGCGGCTACGGTGCCGATCGGGGTGAAGGTGACATTGTCCGGACTGCGTTCCACAGTGAAGTAGTGGCTGTCCCGCTCTGTGGCTGTCTCCCAAGTGATGTCGATCACCGGGTAGTTCGTTGTGGCCTCCAAAGCGATAAGCTCCACGGGTAGCGGCTCGGAACAGGTGACCTGTGCTGCCCATCCGGCATAGTTTTCGTCTCCGTCGGAATAGAACGCCACAGTAAGGCAGCCGGTGGGGTTGGTCGCCGTCAGTGTACCCGGGGATCCATTGCCGTAGTACGCATTCATGAAGGGAGCGGCGGTTGAGTTCCCATCGAAAACGGCGAACTCATCGGAGAAATCCAGGTGAAAACTGCTGAACACCAAACTGACCACACCTCCCGGGGTGGATGGGCAAATGGTCGTGGCCACGTCGGTGTTGTCGAAATAGTGGCCGGCAGAGCCCCCGTCATCGTAATACATCTCACCGCAAAGCGGAGAAGGGGGTGGCGTGGTCACGCATACATCAAATGTGGTGGTAGCGCCCGAATTGTATGGATAGGAGAACACACGTACCCAGTAAGGAGTTCCCGGGATAAGATCAGTCACCGAGAAGTTGAGTGCATGGATACATCTGATGTTAGTGAGTGAGCCACAGGAACCACTATACACCCCAAGAACAAGGTCGGTGACGTTGCCTACCACGTTATTGAGGAATACATAGTGCGTGGGCCCGGTGGCCGTGAATTTGAACCAGACATCGTCGTCGGGGTTTCCTGCACAGGGGGAACCGGGTACCGGGCTTTGAGTGGCGTTGGCCAAAGTGCTTGGTGTTCCGGCAGTGCAGGCCATATCGGGATCGACGGTAAGTGCCGTGGCCCCGCAGGGGTCATCATTGCTGGGTGGCAGCGGCGGTGGTCCCAAGCTGAATGGATCCGGATAGTCACATTGGATCGTGCAGTCCGGCCATGCTTCGGAGCAGCCCCCGCCACTAATTGATGCTGCCGCTGTGTCCATCACGATGGCATTGGCAAAGGTGCAGGCAAAGGCGGCGGTGGTCTGGCACAAGCCGAGGATCGCAGTACCGGCCAGCAATTTGCAGGCTTCGCCGAACGATCGTAGAGATGATGAGAAGCCCGGATAATTTGGTGCCATGCATAGGGAGCCCCAGCTATCGGGGCTACAGGCACAAGGATCTTCGTACGGCCGGTTCTTCCCCCTTCAGGATGACACTCTGTTCTATCAGATGCACCTCCCGCGAAAAGGTTTCCAAAAAGACCGGGAAAGGCTTAACAGCCTCGCAAAGCCGCTATGGGGATAGTGATCAAGATCCCGGCAATTTGCCGAACCGGACCGCTTCGCACGGCCTCGCGATAACGGAACGCGGCGATCGCGCTCGTTGGAAGAATGCTAATTGCCGCTGCGGTTCTTACCGCTTCAACGAAGATCCGATCCCGGCTTCGTGAAGCACGAACTACGCGGGAACCGTGCCAGGATACTTTTGAAGGGCTACTCGCAGGCACTCCACCGCAAGTTCTAATTTGTCCTTCTCCAGCACGTAGGCCAAGCGCACTTGCCGCTTGCCCAAAGCTGGTTCGGCATAGAAGCCGGAGGCCGGTGCCATCATTACTGTATGGCCCTCGTGTTGGAAATGCTCCAGCAACCATTGGCAGAAAACGTCGGCATCGTCGATGGGCAGGTCGGCTACGCAGTAGAACGCGCCACTGGGCATGGGGCACAGCACGCCGGGAATGGTGTTGAGCCCTTCCACCAGCGTGTTGCGACGTTCGCGATATTCAGCGTTCACGGACTCAAAGTAGCTTTTGGGCGTTTTCAAGGCTGCTTCTGAAGCTACCTGGCCCAGTGTTGGCGGGCTCAAGCGGGCCTGGGCGAACTTCATGGCGGTGTCGTAGAGGGCCTTGTTGCGGGTGACCAATGCGCCGACACGTGCCCCGCACATGCTGTAGCGCTTGCTCACGCTGTCGATCAGCACCACGTTCTCACTGATACCGGCCAGTTCCATGGCGCTGATGTGCTGTGTGCCGTCGTAGCAGAATTCGCGGTACACTTCGTCGGCAAAAAGGAACAGGTCATGCTTTTGCACCACGTGGCGCAAGCGCTCCAATTCTTCGGGCGTGTAAACGCGCCCTGTGGGATTACCGGGGTTGCAGATGAGTATTCCCTTTGTACGCCGGGTGATGTGCGCTTCGAACGCTCCTTCAGGGGGGAGCGCGAAACCGTCTTCGATGGAGCTGCGCAAGGGAACCACTTTGATCCCCGCCGTAATGGCGAACGCGTTGTAGTTGGCGTAGAACGGCTCGGGGATGATCAGTTCATCACCGGGGTCGAAGCAGGCCATCATGGCGAAGAGCAGCGCTTCGGAGCCGCCGGTGGTCACCAAGATCTGGTCTTTGGTCACGGTGATATCGTGCTCCGCATAGTAGTTCACCAAGCCGATGCGGTAGCTCTCGAAACCTGCGCTGTGGCTGTATTCCAGCACCGGCATGTCCAAGTTGTGGATAGCGTCCAGTGCCACCTGCGGGCTGTGGATGTCGGGCTGGCCGATGTTGAGGTGCAATACGTCCACGCCCCGCTTTTTGGCCGCCTCGGCGAAGGGTACCAGTTTGCGGATGGGGGAGGAGGGCATTTGCTGCCCTTTGTGCGAAATGGTTGGCATGTGCTGTGTAAAGTGCGGCAAAGGTCGGATATCGGCCCGAACGATGTGGCGGAAAAAGGAAAACGCCCGGCAGGCCGGGCGTTTTCGAGAGTTGGGTAGTTGGACTTAGTCGTTATCCCCGTCGCTGTCTTTCTTGCCGTCCTTCTTATCAGCGTCGTGTTTGGCCTTTTTCTCGGCACGCATGGCATTCCACTTGGTGAACTGCTCGGGCGTCATCACGGATCGGTAACCGCGCTCGCGGCTGGACTTGACGACGGTCTCGCGGCCGTCGCGTGATTTTTGGTCCGGGATGTGGCTCACCTGTTCCATGGTCTTGGCATAGCTCAGGTTGATCTCCGCGATCTTGGCCTTTTGATCCGCATTCAGTCCCAGGTCCGTGGTCATGCGCTCCGTGCGGCGCTCGGCCTTCTCTTCCGCGGTCTTCTTGGCGTGGTCCGCGGATTGTGCATGTGCGCCAAGGCCGATGGCGAAGGCGAGGGACAGGAGGATGGCTTTCATGTTCGATCTGTTGGGTTGTGTGGGCGGCGAAAGGTATGTCGGGGCCGCTTACGGGTGGTGACGCAAGAACCGGGCCTGAGGTTTACCGGGGACGGTCGGTTGAAGCTGCAAGCCACAAGCTTGAAGCTTGCAGCCTGCCACGCTCCGCTCTCGGCTTGGAGCCTTGCGGCAGTACACTTCTCAACGATCCCGCCACCTTATCCACGATCCTGATGCCGCACGGGAGCGTTGAGATACCTTCGCGGCCCGGAAACCTTCCGGACATGCCAAAAGACAATTCGATCAAGTCGGTCCTGCTCATCGGCAGTGGACCGATCGTTATCGGCCAAGCCTGCGAATTTGATTATTCCGGCAGCCAAGCTTCCCGCTCTCTTCGCAACGAAGGCATCGAGGTCACGCTGATCAACAGCAACCCCGCGACCATCATGACCGATCCGGTCACGGCGGACAACGTGTACCTGTTGCCGCTGACACCCGCGAGCATCGAGCACATCCTGAAGCAGCACAAGATCGACGCCGTGCTGCCCACCATGGGCGGGCAGACCGCGCTGAACCTTGCCATCGAGTGCGATAAGCTCGGCATCTGGAAAGAGTACAACGTGCGCATGATCGGCGTGGACATCGATGCCATCGACGTCACCGAGGACCGCGAGCGCTTCCGCGTGCTGATGGAAAGCATCGGCGTGCCCATGGCGCCGAGCAAGACCGTGGCGAGCTTCCTCGAAGGGAAGAAGGTCGCGCAGGAGTTCGGCTTCCCGCTGGTGATCCGCGCAAGCTACACGCTCGGTGGCGCGGGCGCGGCCTTCGTGAAGGACCCGAAGGAGTTCGACAAACTGCTTCAGCACGGCCTGCAGATCAGCCCGATCCATGAGGTGATGATCGACAAGGCGCTGCTCGGCTGGAAGGAATACGAGCTGGAGCTGCTGCGCGACAAGGACGACAACGTCTGCATCATCTGCAGCATCGAGAACTTCGATCCGATGGGCATCCATACGGGTGACAGCATCACCGTGGCGCCAGCGATGACGTTGAGCGATCGCACGTATCAGAAGATGCGCACCACGGCCATCAAGATGATGCGCTCCATTGGTGACTTCGCTGGCGGCTGCAACGTGCAGTTCGCGGTGAGCCCCGATACCCAGGAGGAGATCTACGCCATCGAGATCAATCCGCGCGTGAGCCGGAGCAGTGCGCTCGCATCGAAGGCCACGGGTTATCCCATCGCCAAGATCGCCAGCAAACTTGCCATCGGTTACCGCCTCGATGAATTGGAGAACCCGATCACTGGCACCAGCGCCTTCTTCGAGCCTACGCTCGATTACGTGATCGTGAAAGTGCCACGTTGGAACTTCGACAAGTTCGAGGGCAGCGACCGCAGGCTCGGCGTGCAGATGAAGAGCGTCGGGGAGACGATGGGCATCGGCCGCAGTTTCCAAGAAGCCTTGCAAAAAGCCTGTCAGAGCTTGGAGATCAAACGCAATGGCCTCGGCGCCGACGGCAAGGAGACCACCGATATCGCGGAGTTGCTCGAGAGCCTGAGCAACCCCAGCTGGAGCCGCCTCTTCCACGTCTACGACAGCATCAAGGCGGGCATCCCGTTCAAGACCATCCACGAGCGCACGCGCATCGACATCTGGTTCCTGAAGCAGATCGAGGACATGATCCTCACCGAGAAGGAAGTGGAGAAGTACACGCTGGAGACCATTCCGCGCGACCTGCTTTTCGAAGCCAAGCAAAAGGGCTACGCCGACCGGCAAGTGGCGCACCTGCTCAATTGCCTGGAAAGCCAAGTGTACAAAAAGCGGAACGAGCTCGGTATCAAACGCGTGTACAAACTGGTGGACACCTGTGCCGGGGAATTCCCCGCGAAGACGCCGTACTACTACAGCACCTTTGAGGAGGAGAACGAAAGCATCCCCAGCGACAAGAAGAAGATCGTGGTGCTGGGCAGCGGCCCCAACCGCATCGGGCAAGGCATCGAGTTCGACTACTGCTGCGTGCACGGCGTGCTGGCGGCGAAGGAGATGGGCTATGAGACCATCATGATCAACTGCAACCCGGAGACCGTGAGCACCGACTTCGACACCGCCGACAAGCTCTACTTCGAGCCCGTGTTCTGGGAGCACATCTACGACATCATCCTGCATGAAAAGCCCGAGGGCGTCATCGTGCAATTGGGTGGACAGACCGCGCTGAAGCTCGCCGAGAAGCTGGAGAAGTACGGCATCAAGATCATCGGCACCAGCTTCGCCGCATTGGACATGGCCGAGGACCGCGAGCGCTTCAGCAGCCTGCTCCGCGACCTCGAGATCCCCTATCCGAAGTTCGCTGGCGTGAACACCGCGGAGGAAGCCATCACCGTCTCACGCACGCTCGGTTTCCCGCTTTTGGTGCGCCCCAGCTACGTGCTCGGCGGCCAGAAGATGAAGATCGTGATCAACGAGCAGGAGCTGGAGGAACAGGTGCTGGACATCCTCCGCCTGATGCCCGACAACCGCATCCTCATCGACCATTTCCTCGACGGCGCCATCGAAGCCGAAAGCGACAGCATCTGCGACGGCGAGATGGTGCGCATCATCGGCATGATGGAGCACATCGAACCGGCCGGCATCCACAGCGGCGACAGCAATGCCGTGCTCCCGCCCTTCGACCTCAGCGACAAGGTGATCCAGCAGATGCGCGACCACACGCACAAGATCGCACTAGCATTGAAGACCGTCGGCTTGGTGAACATCCAGTTCGCCATCAAGGACGAGGTGGTGTATGTGATCGAGGCCAACCCGCGTGCCAGCCGCACCGTGCCCTTTATCGCCAAAGCCTACGGCGAGCCCTACGTGAACTGGGCCACCAAGGTTATGCTCGGCGCCAAGTTGAAGGACTTCCAGTTCAAGCCGCAGCTCGATGGCTATGCGATCAAGGTGCCCGTGTTCAGCTTCGATAAGTTCCCGAATGTGGACAAGAGCCTTGGGCCTGAAATGAAATCTACTGGCGAGGCTATTTACTTCATTAAGGATTTGAAGGATCCGTTCTTTAGGCAGGTTTATGGGGAGCGGAGTATGTACTTGAGCAGGTAGGCAAGATGATGTTGCTGAACAAACGCGCCCGTGATGTAGGTGCTGAAGAGATAGAGCGACTTGTAAGCGGTGGTATTGCGGAGAGCAAAACTCTCGACTATAAGCGAGAGATAAGGATTGACAAGGACTCTGATAAGAAGGAGTTCCTATATGATCTAGCGGCCTTGGCGAATACGGATGGCGGCGTGATCATTGTCGGAATTGATGAAAGAAAGGATTCTCAGGAGCGATCTTCCAGTGTTGCGGGGGAGGTGGTTGGCTTCAAGATTGAGAACGAAGAACAGTTCAAGCAGCGGGTTGAAGATCTGGTTTACAGTTCGATCGAACCCAGAGTAGGTGGGTTGCATGTTCGGTTTGTTGAAGTTGGCCAGAAGCAAGTGCTCCTTATCGCAGTTGAACGCTTCGTCGGTTTACCTCACATGGTTACCCTTGGAAAAACAAACAAGTTTTACCGCCGGAATTCCGCATCCAAGTATCTTATGGACGTGTATGAATTGAACGAAGCATTTGCGCAGAACGCGAGATTCAAGGACGCGGTTACTTCATTCCGCAACCAGAGAATTGAACAGGTCAGCACAGGGCAGTATCACCCAGGCATTGAAAAGAAGACTTCATTCTTTATGCAGGTGATTCCGTTTGGGCGCATTGGAAGGCCGCTTGTGGAAATTTCGGACCACACGGTCGCGGAATACCTCCGCACTAATATGAAACCCATGTTTGGCTCTGGTTGGAGTCATAGATTCAATTTGGATGGTCTCATGACCTATTATCCTGGAAGTGGAGTGGTGCATGATTATGTTCAAGCGTTCCGTGACGGAGTGATCGAGTTCTATACTTCACAGATGCACTTTTCCAAGGAGGGAGGTGACGTTGTGATACATGGGAGAGTATTGGAGAATAAGTGCATCAAATCCGCTACGGACGCAATCAAGTTACTTGGTCATACTGGTGTTGAGGCACCCTATGTCATCTTGATCAGCATACTTCATACGCGCAGTGTAGCCGTGGTTGACGATCGCTGGAGACTTGGGGAAGGACGGATTTTTGCAGAGCGAGTTCTACTTCCGGAGGTTTTAATCGGCGACAGTTCAACTGATGTCTCCCAAGCAATGAAGTCATCATTCGATGTGCTATGGCAGGCAAGTGGTTATCAAGGCAGCCCTTGCTATGGCTCAGATGGCAAGCGATTGGAAGACGCGAACTCATAGTCAACCATGCCATGCCGAAAAACTTTTGCCCTTGGATCGGAATTCCAGATCCGGGATGTTATGTTAGGCCACGTGGTGCTGACAGAAAGTTCGTCAACACCATCGTTCAACTGACTTGCCAATGAAAGCGATAGACCTTTTTGCCGGCGCTGGTGGCCTTAGCCTCGGACTGAAGAACGCTGGTTGGGATGTGGATGCCGCTGTGGAAGTGGACAAGTATGCTGTGGCCACTCACCATCAGAATTTTCCGAGCACCAAAGGCATTCGGTGCGATGTGCGTGATGTGGACTGGCCGCAGTTCCGTGGCATTGATCTCGTTGCCGGTGGCCCTCCTTGTCAGCCGTTCTCTGTTAGTGGTAAGCAGCTTGGCCAAGAGGACCTGCGCGATATGGTGCCCGAATTCGTGCGCATCGTTTCGGAAGTCCAGCCGAACGCGTTCATCATGGAGAACGTTAAGGGCCTGGCCTCGATCAAGTTCAAGGACTACTTGGATAAAGCGATCGAGGATCTGAAGGCTCTTGGTTACAACGTGAACCACACCGTCCTCAACTCGGCTGACTACGGAGTACCTCAATTCCGTGAGCGCTTGTTCATCGTCGGCTTGCGGTATGGTGTGTTCAAGTTTCCTAAGCCCACCCATGGACCAGGCCGCAAGAACGCATGGGTAACTGTCGCGGATGCTATCAACGATGCGCCATTCGATACTCCGAATGCGGCTAAAGTCGTGTACTGCAAGAACCCGATCCTCCGTAAGAGTCCGAACGCGGGGATGCTGGTGAACGGCAAAGGCCGACCACTCAATTTGAACCTCCCCAGCTTGACGATACCGGCCAGTGCTGGTGGCAATCGCACGCACATCATTGACAAGGACGAGGTGCTCTTGAAATACCATGCCTCCTTGTTGGATGGAGGTAAGGCCAATTCCGGCATCGTGCCCGGCTGTCGGCGGCTCACTTTGCGAGAGTGTGCTCGCATTCAAGGATTTCCGGATAGCTTTGACTTCATCGGACCGAAGAGCAAGCAGTATTCCCAAGTCGGGAACGCCGTTCCACCGCTCTTGGCCGAAGCAGTATGTCGAAGCGTAAGAAAGCAGGTGGAGAAGCGGGTGCTTCAAGTGGCGTGATCACTGGTCGGGACTTCGAAGGGTCTCGTGCGAAATTGGACGCGCTGTGGAGTGAGGTACAGACACTTGCTATCGGAAAGCTGCTTGTCTCCAAGGAACTGAATGAGCGGCTTGAGAAGATCTTCCTCTCCAAGACCAAGACCTATCAGTACGCGGTAGTCACCCAATTGCTCGCCAAGCTTGTCGATCCGATAAAGGATGCACGCTGTATCCAGAAGTTGGAAGGTGATGCGGACCCTTCGCGTTTCGACGCAAGGTCGCTGTGTAGCAAGGTGGTCGTACCATGGGAACGCGAGGTCGGTTCTCCCTTGGGTCTGAAGGATGACCCATACGTGAACAATCCGATGCGTGTCTCGGACTTTGCGATGACCTTCCAGCAAAAGCAGAAGGACAAGAAGACATGGGCTGAACTGGTCGAGTTGTTTGAGCATGTACAAGCTCACCCGAAAAATCTTCGCCCGCTGCTGCTTCAAACTCTTCTGAAGATCCGTTTGCTGCGCGAGGAGCAAACGGTAAAGTTCCCCACCCCTCAGCGTGCATCGCTACAAGACACCTTGGCTGTGACCCATGCCTTCCTGAAAACCAAGTCGGGTGGGGCGAGACTGCAAGTTGTTGGCTTTGCCGTCTTCGACGCAATGCGCAAGACTTGGGGGATCTTCGATGAAGTGCTCACATCGTCTGTGAATGCGTCGGATGCATCTTCGGGGAAACCTGCGGATGTCGTTTGTCGCCGAGATGGGGAAGTGATCATGGCTTGTGAGGTGAAGGATCGCGACCTCAACATCGAGATGCTTCATGGAACGATCACGAACGCCCGCTTGGAAAAGGTGGGCGAACTGTTCGCCTTGATCCGCGGCAAGGACGCATCGCACGAGCAGGAGATGAGCAAGCGAATCGACCGGGAGTTCAAGCACGGCATGAACGTCTATCTACTCGAAAGCGACTCGTTCCTGGCTCTGGTGCTCGCGCTGATCGGTGAAGCAGGCAGGCAACACTACCTGAAGTCGATCGAGGAAGGTATGGTGATGATGAACCTGCCGTTCGAGTCGAAGAGGGATTGGGCGAAGCTGCTGGAAGAGATCTAATATTCTGTGGGCTTCCCTCACTAATTCTGAATACAGGTTTCCAAGGTGCATTCCCGTCGCCCCCGGCAAGTGTTCCAGCCTTCCAAAACATTGCGCTCTAGACGGGTTGGGTCACTTGTGGCATTGAGCCCAACAGGTCTGTTCGGTGATCATCCGTGAAGTCTTCGGCCCCTCCGCACTCTTAGGCTTGGGGTCGTTTTGGCTGCAGTTCCTGTCCTGCAGGTACATTCGTTCATGACTTCGAATACTAGGAGCCTGATGTTGGTCATCAATTCCGCCGTGTGCTATATGTTGGCATTCCTGCTCACCACGGTGCTGCACGAATTCGGGCATGCCATCGTGGGTTCCCTCTTGGGCAGCAGTCCGGTGCTGCACCACAACTACGTCGAGCACTTGGACCGCGCGAGCTTGCCCGTGATGCATCAGGCATGGATCGCATGCGCTGGTCCGTTGGTGAGCTTGGCCCAAGGGCTGTTGTTATTGCCGGTGGTAAGGCGGCGCTCCGGTGGCCCGTTTGTCTTTACAGCGGCTGGATCGCGGTGGCCACCATTGCCAATGTATCGGCATGGCTGGCGGGCATGCACTGGTCAGCCGTATTCACGGAAATACAATGGACGGTGATCATGATCAGCGTCGCCGGCTTGTTGAACCTGCTGATGATATGGACGCGGAACATGCGTGAATTCGCATCCGTTGGTGTTTGGGCGATCGTGGCGATCGCGGTGCGGCACTGGGGAAAGATCCCCGAACTGCAGTGGACTTGCGTGTTGTGGGTCGCCGTGCTCGGAGCAGCCATTATGTTGCATGCGTACAAGAACCGCCACGCTGGGCCGTTCCGCCGCCGTGGACCGGTCGGCAACGCGGGCTGAGCGTTCAGGTCCCTTGGGCCACCCGACGTTGATGCGCGCTGTTCCTTCCTCGACGGAAAAAGGTCAGGTAGGTCATTGTTCCGCTAAAGCCGATAAGGTAGATCGGCCAAAGGAGGTGCAACCAAGAGAAGTCGAACAGGATACTTGCCGTGGTGAGCGTCCATGCGCAAAGCACGATGGGCCATGCATCGGTGCGGTGCCCGGCCGGATCAACGAAGGCCCGTTGAAGCATCGGTATGGCCACCAGTAGGTCGGCCGTTATGGCCAGCGCAGTGGTGATCCACGGGTCGGAGAAGAGGAAGTAGACAGCCATGCACGCCAAGCCGGCCAGCAGGCACAGCACATCGCCCTTGCCACGGGAAAAATTGCCTGTCCATGATCCGGTGGAACCGATGAACAGACAACCCACCGCGGATAGCAGCACGCTCAACAAGTCCCAATCCCACACCCATGCTTGCGCCTGAAGCTGGGCGACAACACTGATGCCCATCAGCATGGCCCAACCCAGCCAGGAAAGTACCACGGCCTGCATTTGGCCACGGGCCACGCGGCGGATCATCCGGTACTGCGCGAACACCACCAACACGTAGGCCGTGACCCGCAGCGAAAGGACCAGAAGACCGATCGTATTTCCTTCCATCGGGTGGCGAAGCTACCGGGTCACCAGACTTTGGAGATCAAGAACCCGAGCAAAGCCCTGTCCGCGCCATGTATCTTTCTCGCCGCTATAGGCCGCCTACGGCCAAGCCCGAGCATGGGACAAGTGAACGAAGCACCCGAATTGCGCACCGTGAACGTTACGCGGTACATCACGCCGTTGCGTGAGGGTGGCTCCCTGCCTGCTCTTGCCGAGGCGGATGATGGCTTCCGCTACGTGTTGAAGTTCCGTGGCACCGGCCATGGCCCCAAAGCATTGATCTCCGAATTGATAGGAGGGGAGGTGGCGCGTGCCTTGGGCTTGCGCGTGCCGGAACTGGTGTTCGCGGAATTGGACGAGGCGTTCGGACGCACGGAAGGCGATGAGGAGATCCAGGACCTGCTGAAGGCCAGTCAAGGATCGAACTTGGCATTGCACTTTTTGCAAGGTGCCATCACCTTCGATCCGGCAGTAACCGTGGTGGAGCCGGTACTTGCCTCCCGGATCGTGTGGCTGGACGCGTTCCTTACCAACATCGACCGCACGGTCCGGAATACGAACATGCTGATGTGGCGGAGGGAACTTTGGTTGATCGATCACGGTTCCTGCCTGTATTTCCAGCACAGTTGGGACCATTGGGAGCAGCATGCCAAGGGGCCTTTTCCATTGATCAAGGATCACGTGCTACTGCCGCAAGCCACCGCTTTGTCCGAAGTGGATGCCGACTTTAAGCAACGACTATCCCCAACGTTGCTGGCCAATATCGTGCGCCTCGTTCCGGACAGCTGGTTGGTGTGGGAAGGTTCGGACCTTTCGCCGGAGGCGATACGGGCCGTTTACTTGGAGTTCCTTTTGATCCGGGTGGCACATTCCCACGTCTTCATCCAAGAAGCCCAACATGCACGGCAAGCATTTGTATGAGTATGCGGTGATCCGCGTGGTTCCGGTCCTGGAACGCGGGGAGTTCGTCAATGCCGGCATCATCGTGTTCAGCAAACGCACGGGTTACCTTCAGGTACGCATGGCCATGGACGCATCCAGGCTTGCTGCTTTCCGCAGTGACCTTGATCTGGAGCAGGTGCAGGGGAATTTGGACTCGTTCATCCGCATCGCTCATGGCGTCCCGGATGGAGGGCCCATTGCACATCTGGATCCCGCTGAACGGTTCCGCTGGCTCACAGCCGTCCGGAGCACCGCTGTACAAACATCACGGCCACATAGCGGCCTGTGCGGGGATCTCGATGCCACCACGGAACAGCTGTTCCATGAATTAGTGCTTTAGGAGGGGGCGTTCCTTCAAGGTTCCACCTGCACCTCCTGCCACTGTTGGTTGTTCAGGTTCGGGTCGGCGTTCGGGTCGTACAGCACGTTATTGCTGGGGATGTATTGTTGATCGTTATTCATCCAGTATTGATCCGCTCCGCTCTGCACTTGGTAACGTTCGCCGCTGCTGTTGTCGCGCACGGTGTTCTCGTCATTGATGTAGTTGATGAAACCGTGCTGGATCTGGTCGTTGGTCTGCATCCGTGAATTGTAGGAGTCCATGATATTCTTGTTCACAGCGTCAGTGGTGCTTTGATGCTGTGCTTGCCGTTGCTGGAAGTTCTGATCGTTCTGCTGCATCCGTGCTCCGTGCTGCGCCCAGCTCTGGCTGCTCTTTTGTTGCTCCGACGCGTTGTATGCCGCGATCTGCTGCGGGTTATACTGTGTGTTAATGAGGCTGTTGATCAACCCCTTTTTTGCGCTTTCAAAGTGGTCCTTATCGGCTTCGAGTAACTGCATGTTCGTGAACCAGAACACATCGTTCTGTCCATAGCTCACCATCATGTTGACGATCATGAAAAGCGTTTCCCCCTTGGCATTGGTCCATTCTGTTCCCACGGAAGAATGCTGTTCCCGCGCAGGTGCGGTCTTGAACAGTTGGGACGAATATGATTCGTTCTTCGCGGCGATCTGCTGCAGCGGATACTGTTTCACGAAGCGCGATCCGTTTTTGCCCATCCATTGTGCAACGTCCTGCTGCACATAGGTGCCGATGTCCACGGGTTGCCGCATGGCCATGCCCGCCATTTGATAGCTCTGTTGTGTGAAAGGGTCATTGCTGAACACATAATTCCCTCCGGAACGAAAGAAAACTTTCACACCTCCCGGACCGGTGATTCCGGGTTCATTGGCTTGTGCGGACTGTGCCATTTTCCAAGATGCGGGTAACGGGATCTGTTGGCTCACCATCCCCGTTTTGGGGTCCATAATAGGGTGCATGATGACTCTTTCATCCCCACCCGTGTTTGCGGAGCCGATCGTTCGCTGCATCTCCATGTACGCTGGATCGCCGTTCTGTTGCGGGCTTGCGCTACAGCCGTTAGCGATCAACAGGAGGAAGGACGGAAGTAGTAGGGCGTAGCGTTCCATGGAATAATGATCCAATTTGTTGAAGGATCCACGACCAATGTAAAGGGGTGTTGCGTGAAAATGCCATGTTCTCCCCCGAATTGGGGAGAGGCCGAACTCGTAGACTAGCGTAGGAAGCAAGTAACGCAGAGCGAATTGCTCTGAAGGACAAAGTGCCGTTAACGGAAGAGCGTGATGGTGCCGTTCTTGCTCACTTCGTCCTTGGGGTTGCACGGGTCGCGCATGTGCATGGTGTACACGTAAACGCCCATGGGCCGGTTGGCCCCATCCCATTTTTCCTCAGTATCGTTGGTTCCCCAGATGTATCCGCCCCAGCGATCAAAGACCTGCACCTGGTAGTCAAGGTCAGGAATGTCAAGTGGTCCCGGCCAAGTGTCATTGAACGTATCACCGTTAGGGGTGAAGGAGTTGGGGATAAAAGCGGTAGGGGCAGTGCGCACTTCGATGTGGACTGTTGAGGTGTCGTCGCAGTGGTCCGGACGGGTGGAATAGAAGGTTAGATCATAATCGCCGTAGCGTTCCAGATCAACGTTGAAATACCCGTAGCAGGAACCAAGTACCAAGCTATCCCCGACGAAGAAAGCACACGAATCGGCCCGGCTGGAAAGTTTTAGATCGACCGATGGAGTGCAGGGCAACTGGGCAGCTGTGAAAATGGCGGGGGATCGGGGCCGTACGTAAATGCTGTCCAGCACCGGAACGTTACCGCAACCCAAAGCGTCGAAGCCTTGCAGGGAAATAGGTTGCCACTCCGGTTCATCGAATGAAACGGCAGGGAAGTTCACATTGCTGAAACCATCCACGCCCCAACGCCAAACAAGGGAATCCGCATTGGACAGGAGCACACCTGCCAATCCGGCCGAATGAAGGCATAAGCTATCGGGCGCAGCGAAGGTGACCGTTGGACTCGGTAGTAAGGTGAGCACGATCTGGCTGGTGTTAGTGCAGCCAGAGGATGTGTCCACTGCGGTGACATCAACGGGACCCTCAGTCCCGATGTTCACGGTGAAGGAGGCCGTTGTGTCCCCCGTACTCCAGATGTAAATATCAGGTTGGAAGCCAAAGACTGGATCGGCAGAGAGCGTTGGAGGGTCGGATGGGCAGTAAGAGCCATTCCCGCTGCCGCCGATGTTGATCGCCGGGTCGCCCAATGATCCGAAGATATAGGAGGGGCAGGGTCCACCGCTGATCAATGCCACGTATTGGGCAGGTGGTAGGGAGGTGCGCGTCAGGGCGGTTATCGTGGCGTCGTCCAACCATTCGAAGGTATAAGGCCCCGGGTTCAATGTTAGGGTGATACTGCCATCCGCGAGCCCCGCACAGGTAATGTTGGTAATGGTGAACGTTCCCAAGGGCGGTACGTCAAGGGATACGATCGCCGTATCGAAAACACTGACGCAACCCGATGTGTCAGAGACGAGTACGGTGTAGGCTCCCTGCACAAGGCCTGTAGCGGTAGGGCCCTGCAAGGTGGCATCCTGGGACCAGGAATAGGTGTACAGGCCGGGCGTATTGGCCGTCACGGTAATGGATGCATCCGCATCATCCGGGCAGGTGGGCGGAGTAATAGAGATACTGACGTCGCAAGGTTCCTGGGCCGACCCGAAGAGGCTGCAGACGAGGAATAGGGAAGAAAGGACCACGCGCATTACAGGGCGCAAATGTCGTGTTTGGAGCCTGAGTGGTCAAAGGCTGCCTTCAACAAGCTGGATTCCGATCAGAAGTTGAACTACTTCAACACTTCCGGCATTTTCGCTTTAAAGCGCTCGAAACGCGGAATGGAGACATTCTTCACATAAGAGTCCTCCGGATGGCTCTGGATGTAGTCCTGGTGGTGCTGTTCCGCTGGCCAGAATTTCTGGAATTCCACCACTTGGGTCACGATGGGAGCATCGTATTGACCTGAAGCGTTCAATGCTTTTATCGTATTCCCGATCTGCTCTTTCTGCTCCTCATTGTCATAAAAAGCGATGGAGCGGTACTGTGCGCCAACATCAGGGCCTTGCCGGTTCAACGTGGTCGGGTCTTGGCTTGCGAAGAATACATTCACCAGCGTTTCGAAGGTTACCACTTTGGGGTCATAATATACCTCAACAGCTTCGGCGTGCCCGGTCTTTCCGCTTCCTACCTCTTCATAGGTCGGATTTTTTTCGGTGCCTCCGGAATAGCCAGAGACCACTTCTTCCACGCCGCGCACGCTTTCGAAGACCTCTTCAGCGCACCAAAAGCAACCCTCCGCGAAGTGCGCTTTTTTGCAGTGCGAAAGATCCTTATCGTTCGGCATGATCACCTGGGGTAAATAAGCAGTGCCGCTATCGGTCTTACCGCCGCCGCAGGCGGTTAAAAGAGTGATGGACAATAGGAGGGATGGTGCGATCTTCATCAGGTGGAGCTGTTCTAAGGCTAAGGATCAGTTATCAAATAGAATGCCCGATCGGCATTGTTCAGGTTGAGTCCCGGCCATTCATTAAAAGCAAGGCTTTTCGCGCACGGGAAACCACAGCTGGAGCGGGTTGGGTGCGCAACACATGCTGAAGGATCAAGCTGAATTCCGGGGCGAGATCCGGGTAATGACACACCATCCGCATTGCTACGGTTATGCTGAAGGCCCGGGAAGCGATGGACAGGGAAGGATCCTGAACAATGGCGAACATGAGGCTCGTAATGCGACCGTGTAGCGCTTCCGGAAGCGCAGAGAACTGCATGGCCCGGATCAGATTGCGATGAATGCCTTGATGGACCGGGCATTCCACCAGATCAAGCATCTGGGTTACCCACGGACCACATGTTCCGGGATGCATTTCACATACCATGGACATGGGCCAAGACCCCAGCTGAGCTTCACGCTGTGTGCCTCTGAGCACTATGTTCATCAACGATCCAAAACGGCCCGGGTCTCCGCCGATGTGTTCCGCCACGCGTTGAACGTTCACCTTACTGTGATCCAACTGCAAGGTGACCCCGTATTCCATAGCGCAACTTACTTGGAAATACAACTGCGTCAACGGTCCTCTTGTTGTTCTACCGTGTCAGCCATCTGTCAGAAAGCTGTCCTGTTCGGTGGCCTAGCTCTCCGAGCGGCGCGATCTATTGAAGGTCTTCTTGTCCGCTTTAAAGTCACGTGCACCTGTGGCACCACCTCCGTCGCCTTCGTCCACGCGCACTTTGCGGCCCTTGTAGTTGGCCGCCTTGAAATGGCCCATGGCTTCATCGAAATGGGCAGCGTCAATGTCAACAAAACTGAACATGTCCTTCAAAAGGATACGGCCGATGTGCTGACCGGTCAGGCCGGTGATGCCGCAGAGGTAACCGAGCATCTTGCCCTTGTCGAAACCGTCCTTGGTACCGATGTTGATGAACATGGAACGCATCGGGCCTTCGCTGGATGAGCGACCGAATTCGGTCTTTTCCTTACGCTCTTTGGGGTTGTGATCCTTGCGGGCCAGGTCCACGTTGAGGTCGCGGGCGTCCTTGTATTGCTTCAGGAACCGGTTGAATTCCAGCGAGATCACACGCTTGATCAGGTCTTCGCGTGTCAGATCGGCCAGGTCCAGTTCCACTTCGTTCAAGAACGGGGAAATAGTCGCCTCGTCCACCTTCACGCTCTTGATCTTGCCGATAAGGGTGAGCAGTTGGCGCTCACAGATCTCCGCACCGTCCGGCACACGCACGTAGGTGAAGTGGACCTTGAGCGTTCGTTCCAGACCGCGGATCTTGTTGATATCGCGGCTGCCAATGATGCTGAGGGAAACACCCGACTTGCCTGCGCGACCTGTACGTCCGCTGCGGTGGGTGTAGCTTTCCGGTTCACCGGGTAGGTCGAAGTGGACGACGTGCGACACATTGCTCACATCGATACCGCGCGCTGCCACATCGGTGGCGATGAGCATTTGTAGGCTCTTGGAACGATAACGCTCCATCACCCGGTCGCGCTGTTGCTGGCTAAGGTCGCCGTGGATGGCATCGGCGTTGTAACCGTCGCGTGTCAGGTTCTCCGCCAATTCCTGCGTGTCCTGCTTGGTGCGGCAGAAAACGATGGCGAACATGTCCGGGTCGGCATCCACGAAGCGTTTAAGGGCTATGTAGCGGTCGCGGGCCATCACCACGGTGTACTGGTGATTGATGGTGCTTTGGGTCTTCGCGTCGTTGGCAAGGCTGATCTCCTTGGCATCGTGCATGTAATTGCGTGCAATGCGGCGGACCTCACTGCTCATGGTCGCGCTGAAGAGCCAGGTGCGCTTTTCCTTGGGTGTGCGATCAAGGATGGTCGTCAGGTCTTCCTGAAAACCCATGTTGAGCATTTCATCGGCTTCATCGAGCACGGCGGTGCGCACCTTACCGAGGTCCACGGCACCACGTTCCAAGAGGTCGATCAAGCGGCCGGGTGTTGCCACCACCACGTTGGCGCCCCGCTGTATGGCGCGCATCTGTTCGCGGATATTGGCTCCGCCGTACACAGCCACCGTTCGGACACCGGGAAGGTGCGCAGCGAAGCGATCAAGGTCCTTGGCGATCTGTACGCAGAGCTCGCGGGTGGGGGCGAGCACGAGACCCTGAACGGCGTGTTCGGCGATGTCGATACGCTCAAGAAGCGGTACGCCGAATGCTGCCGTCTTACCGGTACCGGTGCGTGCCAGCGCCACCATGTCGCTCTCTCCGGCGAGGAGTAAGGGTATGGTAGCAGCTTGAACAGGAGTGGGATCGGCGAAGCCCAAGTCGCCGAGGGCACGCAGGATCTCCGCCCGTATGCCGAGCGATTCGAAGGAGGACATGGGAGAAATGGATCAAGTGGAAGCCGAAAAAATGGCTATCCGAAAGGGCGGCAAAGGTACAGCACCCGCGCGAGGCAAATTTTCGACCCTCCTTTTAGGCTAAAAGCGCCTCACAAATGGCCTCCGCTGCATGGCCGTCGCCGAAGAGCGGCGGACAGGCTGGCATTCCATTTTTCAAAAAAACCGCAGCCGCATGGGCAATGCGCCCCGCATCGGCATCAGCAAGCATGGCCTGTCCCGCCTCCACCAGTTCCACCCATTCGGTCTGCGGCCTCAGTATCACACAGGGCTTTGCGAAGAAGAACGCCTCTTTCTGAACGCCCCCGCTGTCCGTGACCACCAGTTTGGCGTTGCTTTCCAGCGCGATCATGTCCAAGAAGCCTGCCGGGGGTACCAGCATGAACCCCTTTGCAGCGGCGAGTTCACCAGCCAAAGTGCGTTCCATGCGTTGCTCCATGGCTTTTTTGGTCCTTGGGTGCAGGGGCAGCACAATGGGAAGCCCATGTGCGCGGTGCAGTTCCAGGAGTGCGCCGAAAATGGCATTCAGCCGTTCGGGATCATCAGTATTGTTGTCGCGGTGAACGGTAGCCAGGATGAAGCCATCCATGCGTAGTCCCAGTTCCGCAATGATGGTGGAACGCTTCTTGGCCAACTCCGCGAAGCGCATGCTGTTATCGAACATCACATCGCCGCAATTGAGCACATGTGGCTTATCCAAGCTGGGCACGCCTTGGTTATCCAATTCAAATCCTTCTTTGGCAAGGTTCTTTACAGCGGTGGGGGTAGGGCAGAAGAGCCAAGTGGAACAGTGGTCGCATACAACGCGGTTAATTTCCTCCGGCATGGTCTTGTTGAAGGAACGGAGTCCGGCCTCCACGTGTGCGACCGGAATGTGGAGCTTGGAAGCCGCAATGGCACCTGCCAAGGTGCTGTTGGTATCGCCGTAGAGGAGCACAACGTCATGTTTGCCGGTGCGCAGTTCTGTTTCAATGCCTTCTATCATGCGGGCGGTCTGCGCACCATGGTTGGCACTTCCCACGTTCAGGGAGATATCCGCGCCGGGTATGCCGAGTTCATCGAAGAACACTTGGGACATATTGTTGTCGTAATGCTGGCCGGTGTGCAGCAGCGTTTCCCGGATGCGGCCAAGGAACTTACCGCGCACGGCATGGCTGATGGCTGCGGCCTTTATGATCTGAGGCCTGGCACCGATAACGGTGAGGATATTGAGCGGTTCCGTCATCAGGACATCTGGCCGTTGTCGGCGAAGCTGTAGTAACCGTCGCCCGCGATAATGATGTGGTCCTGTACGATGATGTCCACCAACCGGCCACCTTCCACGAGCTTTTTGGTCAGCCGGATGTCCTCCTCACTGGGCCGAAGCTGGCCGCTGGGATGGTTGTGGGCCACGGCGATGCAAGAAGCACCGGCCTCCAGTGCTTTTCGGAAGATCACTTTCGGATCCGCCACAGTGCCGTGCACCCCACCGATACTGACCCGTCGGGAGTCGATCAGGCGCAAGCCCCGGTCCAGCAGCAGCATCCAGAATTCCTCTTGATGCAGGTCCGCGATCTTGTGCCGCAATTCCTCGAATACGTGCGCACTGGTGGATATGCGGGGCCGTTCACGTGGACTTGCCGTCCTTCTGCGCAGCCCGAGCTCCAATGCCGCTATGATGCTGAGGGCCTTTGCTTCTCCCACTCCAGGGCGTTTCATGAGTTCACTGGCTGACGCCGCAGCCAGCTTATTAAGGTCGTTGCCGGCTGCACTGAGGATCTCCCGGGCCACTTCCAAGGCACTTCGGCTGGGTGTGCCCGCGCGGATCAGGATGGCCACCAGATCCGCATCGGTCATGGCCTTGGCACCCAAGGCAAGCATCCGTTCGCGCGGGCGGTCGCTCTTGTCCCATTCGGTAATGGGGAGTCGTCGGTCTTCAGAAGCTGCTTCGTTCCCCATGTCCGGCCAAAGATGGGAGTTGGCGGGGAACCGGTTATCACAAAATGCGGACAGGCCCCGGAAGGGCCTGTCCAAAAGATCGGGGGACCGGCTTATTTCAGCCCGGCCACGTGCAATTGAAGGCTGCTCTTCAGGTTGGCGGCCTTGTTCTTGTGGATGATGTTGCGCTTGGCAAGCTTGTCCAACATGCTGTTCACCTTGGGCAGCAATTCGACGGCCTCCTTCTTTTCAGTGCTGGCGCGGATATCGCGCACGGCATTGCGGGTGGTCTTGTGCTGGTAACGGTTGCGCTCGTTGCGGCTCTCGCTTTGGCGAATGCGCTTTACGGAAGACTTGTGGTTGGCCATGAGGGTCCTGAAAAGGGACGGCAAAGGTAATTAGATCCGGGGTTCGTGCAACCCTTTTTTAAAAATCTGGTCAAGATGGCGTGGAACCGCCATTTTAATAGGCCATTTCGTCCTTGGTGAACATGTTGGTCACCGTGAGCAGCACGATCTTCATGTCCAGTTTAAAGGACCAGTTCTCCAAATACCACACGTCGAGGTCCACACGCTTCTCCATCAGTTCCGGTGTGCGGGTCTCTCCGCGGAAGCCGTTCACCTGCGCCCATCCGGTAATGCCGGGCCGCACGAAGTGGCGCACCATGTACTTGTCGATGATGTCGCGGAACTGATCATTCAGCTTCAATGGGTGGGGGCGAGGGCCGACCACGCTCATGTGCCCCAACAATACATTGAAGAACTGGGGCATCTCGTCCAAGTTGCTCTTACGGAGGAATGCGCCGACGCGCGTGATGCGGGGGTCCCCTTTGGTGGCCTGCTTCATGTCGCATTCATCGTTCATGCGCATGCTCCGGAACTTGTAACAGGAGAATTTCTTACGGCGTTCACCAAGACGGTCCTGCTTAAAAAAGACAGGGCCTTTGGATGAAACTTTCACCAAGATAGCGAGAATGGGAAAGAGCCAGGAGAAGATCAATGTGATCACGAGGAAGGAGAAAACAATATCAAAAATGCGTTTTACGAACCGGGCGCTCCAATGGTCCAAGGGTTCATTTCGCAGGCGACTTACCGGCACCGCGCCATGATAGGTGAGGTCTGCGGCATCAGCGACGGGTATAAAGCTGTCGGTACTGGGTATTACGCGGAAGCGTATGGTATTGCGCTCGCAGAATTCCATCAATCCGTTGATCTCCTCACGGTAACTGGAGGGTAGGGCACAATAGAGGATATCGATCCGGTTCTGCGTGGCGAAGGCTTTTGCAGCATCGATGCTGCCCAATTGCCGTGTGGAAAGCACGCCTGCGATGGGCTTGTCATGGAAAACACCCCGGAAGCGATAGCCGCGAACAGTGTGGTCGTGGCAATAATGGTAGATCTCCTCAGCGGCCGGCCCTTCCCCAACAATGATCAGGTCGCGCACGGGGGTCAGCGGTTCGAAACTGAGTACCTTGTTCAGGCCGGAACGTACACTTGGGCGTTGCTGACCGCTTCCGCGTAATGCTTCCGCCAGCTCCACTGCGCGGTCCTCACCGCCGCGCACGCTCCGACCTTGGGTGGAAGGCAGGTTTAGGGATGAACGGTTCGGATCGAAGTCTTGCATGGGAGGAAATACGACAGCGTAGTATGCTGGTCGACGCGAAAGTAGGTTTCGTCGACTTTTTTGTCAAGTTGGTCGAAGCGCTTTTTTATGACGGCCCTCCCATATTGCTTGGTCAAAGATTACTCTTTTTTTCCTTGGTATTCAGGGGACTTGCAAAAAAATATTTACCCGGTTGAACGAAATACGTGCGTGGATGGATCGAAGGTCAAACCATCTTTGGTCGTTCATGTTGGACCGGCATTCAGCAGAGCCCCGACAATGGTTGCCCGGGTACGGCTACTTTCGCGCCATGCCCCTTTTGTCAGCGAACGGCACGTTCCGCACCATTTTGGTGCTGCTGGTCATTTGGCAAGTGCTGCGGATCATGGTCAGGGTCAAGAATGTTCCCCGCGATGGACCCTCCTCGCCGCAACCCCGGCGGCCCAAGGGAGATGTGCGGATCGAGCAAGTGCAACAACCCTCCCATTCCATGGAACCGCTGAACGTTGAGGATGCGGATTTTGAGGAGATCAAATAACACGTAAGAGAACCGATGAACGCCGTCAACTGGAAAAAGATGCTGCCCCTCGGGGTGGCCGTGGCAGCCTTCTTCGTGCTGGCACTGGGCTACTTCAGCCCGGTCCTTGAAGGCAAGCGTTTGAAACAAAGTGACATTGTGCATTACACGGGCATGGCGCAGGAAATGCAGGAACATCGTGCGGCGAACGAGGGTGATGAGCCGCTGTGGACCGGGAGCATGTTCAGCGGCATGCCGGGCTACCAGATCGGTGTGGTGTGGCCGACCAATGCCCTCACTTGGCTGGATTCGGTGTTCACGGGATTTCTGCCCCGCCCGGCCTCATTCGTCTTCCTCTACCTGGCCGGCATGTTCATCTTGCTGTTGTGCCTTCGCACAGATCCGTGGTTGGCCTTGTTGGGAGCCATCGCATACGCCTTCTCTTCGTATTTCCTAGTGATCATCCAGGCGGGCCATAACAGCAAGGCAATGGCCATCGGCTATATGCCCATGGTGCTGGGCGGCTTGTATATGCTGCTGCGTGGGCGGAAGATGTTGGGCGCCGCCTTGTTCGCGCTGTTCCTAGCCATGGAGGTGCATGCCAACCACGTTCAGGTCACGTACTATCTGGGCATGTTGCTATTGCTCTACGTGCTGGCTGAAGTATTGCGCGCAGTGCGGGAAAAGCAGGTCCAGGACCTGCTGGGACGAGGAGTGTTGGCGATGGTCGCCGTGGTGTTCGCGGTGTTGTGTAACATGGGCTTGCTATGGAGCACTGTTGAGTACGGCGCGTATACCACCCGCGGAAAAAGCGAACTGACCATAAACGCCGAAGGGGATTCCAATGCCGCAATAAAGACGGACGGGCTGGACCGGGACTATGTGACGCATTGGAGCTATGGCAAGGAGGAAAGCCTGAGTTTGTTGGTGCCGGACATCAAGGGAGGCGCCAGCGGATCCCTGATCCAGACCCGTGAGGACCTGGAGAAGATCACCGACCCCGCACTGAAGAAGATCATTTTGGACAAGTATCAGGCCGGCGGCTACGTGAACAACTATTGGGGTGATCAGGATTTCACCAGTGGTCCCGTCTACATCGGTGCCATGATCGTGTTGCTGATGCTGCTTCTTCTTGTGCAGGCTGAAACCCGCGCAAGGTGGTGGATGCTGGCGTCCGTGCCCTTGGTGATCATTCTGACGCAGATCGGAAGTCCCTTACTGGTTGGACTTTTGCTGATCGCCTACTTGCTATCGGGCCTCTACTTCTATAAGGACACGTTGGCCTACGCACTCTTTTCGGCATTCGTGCTCACGCTACTGCTCAGTTGGGGCAATAATTTCATGCCGCTCACTGATTTCTTTCTGGACCACGTGCCGGGCTACAACAAGTTCCGCGCGGTCACCATCATCCTGGTGATCGTTGAACTGGCAGCTCCGGTGCTGGCGGTGCTCTACCTGGGCCGCATGGTGGAAGCCGGGAAATGGCAGAAGGCCGAGGAGCGCCGTTTCCTCATCACGGCAGGGGTTCTAGCGTTCGCAGTGCTGGTGATCGCTTTGATCCCCGGCAGCCTGTTCGATTTCTTCGGCGAAAATGAAAAGGCGCAGTTGAATGCCCAGATGGGCAGTGCCAAGGATGGTGCTTCCGTACAGGCCTACATCACCGGATTGAAGCAGTTGCGCATCGGTATGCTCAGCACGGATGCTTGGCGCAGTTTCGCTTTCATCATTCTGGGTGGCGGCCTATTGTTCGCTTTCGGGCGCAGGCTGATCGGGCGCAACGCATTGCTTTTGGGTATCGGAGCGCTGGTCCTTGTGGACCTCTGGGGCGTGGACCAGCGGTATGTGAACAACCACAAGGATGAAAAGGGGCAGTACATCGCTTGGGAGAATGCTGCGGACAACGCTTATCCTTTCAAGCCGCAACCGGCAGACATGGCGATCCTGCAAGCGGAAGGCAATGCCGCCACGGATGCCGACTACGAGCAAGCCTTGGCTAAATTGAAGGCGGGCAAAGCCAAGTTGAGCGGCACGCAGCGCATGGTGAACAAGGAAGAGGAGACCATCACGCGTTTCGGCAGTCTGCGGCGCACCACGGATTTCAGGGTGCTGGGTCTGCAAAATCCCTTCCAGGACACGCGTGTGAGCTACTTCCACAAAAGTCTGGGCGGCTACCATGGAGCAAAACTGGAACGCTACCAAGAATTGATCGACTTCCACCTTTCACCAGAGATCAAGTCGGTGATCGGTGCGTTCGGTCCAGGGGCCACTATGCAGACGTTCGATAGTGTGCTGGCGCACCAACCGGTGCTGAACATGCTGAACACGAAATACATCATCTACGCGAATGACAAAGCGCCTATCCTCAATACACATGCTCTGGGTGCGGCTTGGTTCGTCGGTGAGGTGAAGGAAGCCAAGGACGCCAATGAGGAAGTCACGCTGCTGGGGACCATCAACCCTGCGAAGACGGCGGTGGTGGATGCGCGGTACTACAACGAACTGGCCAATGCAGCCAAGCCGGATAGCACGGCGAGCGTGAAGCTCAAGGGCTACCGTTCCAACGATCTCAACTACACGGTTCGCAGCGCGAACGGCGGAGTGGTTGTGTTCAGCGAGATCTATTATGGCCCTGATTGGGTGGCGGAGATCGACGGCAATCCCGCTCCCTATGTGCGTGCCGACTACGTGTTGCGTGCTATGCAGGTGCCGGCGGGAGAGCATACTGTGCGATTCCACATCGTGAGTAAACCCTTCGAAGTGGGTGGACGGATCGCATCCATCAGTTCGTTCGTGCTTATGCTCTTGGTGCTGTTGGCAATGGGATGGGAGTTTAAGAGGAGAGGTGATCCAGATAGTCTGGGTCCTGAGTCTTGAGGCTGGAGTCTCTGATCAACGTTCTCTGTGCCTTTGTGTCCCCGTGGTGAACCTTCCATGAAACGCGTCCTCATCATCACTTACTACTGGCCTCCCAACGGCGGTGCTGGTGTGTACCGGTGGTTGAAGTTGAGCAAGCTGCTACCCGAGCATGGTTGGCAGCCGGTGATCTACACGCCCGAGGATCCCGAGGTGGTCGCCGATGACCCCGGACTATTGCGTGACGTGCGCAACGACATCGAAGTGATCAAGCGGCCCATCACTGAGCCTTTCAATTTGTACAAACGCTTCACTGGCCGCAGCACCAAGGAAAAGGTGCAGGTGGGTTTTCTGAACGAAAAGAAGCAGGGTGGCTGGAAAGAGGATCTCGCGCTTTGGGTGCGTAGCAACTTCTTCATTCCTGATGCCCGTGTATGGTGGGTGCGGCCCTCGATAAATTTCCTGAAGGAATATCTCCGCGATCATCCGGTGGACGCCATCATCACCACCGGGCCGCCGCACAGCATGCACCTCATCGGCCTGGGCCTTAAACGCGCCTTGGGCGTAAAATGGATCGCCGACTTCCGCGACCCATGGACCGACATCGATTTCTATGCGCAGTTGAAATTGACCAAATGGGCGGATGCAAAGCACAAGCGCTTGGAAGGGGAGGTGCTGCGCGAAGCGGATCATGTGCTCACCGTTTCTTGGCATTGGGCGGATGATCTGCAGAAGCTGGGCGCAACCAAAATGAAGGTCATCACCAACGGCTACGATCCGGATGACCTGCCTTCACCAACGGAGCCCGTGGATGATGCGTATAGCCTGGTCCATATCGGTTCACTGTCTCCCACACGGAATGCTCCGGAACTATGGAGATCGCTGAAGAAGATCTGTGATGAGGATCTTTCCTTCGCCGCGAAGTTCAAGCTCCGTTTCGTGGGACCCGTTGATCACACCATCGCGGAAAGCGTAGCTGAAGCAGGGCTTGGCGCGCATTTGGAGCGCACCGGGCGGGTAACGCACGAAGAGGCTATGCGCCAGATGCAGCGCGCACGCGTGTTGTTGCTGTTGGTCAACGATACGCCGAACCTGATGGGCATCCTTCCCGGTAAGCTTTTCGAATACGTCAGCACCGGTAGGCCGATATTGGGTGTTGGCCCTACGGAGGGCGATGTATCGCGTGTACTGGACCATACCCCGCACGCCGTGGTGGACCGTCCAAGCCTGATGCAACAGCGGGAGCGGATCAAGGCCATGTTCACTGCAGCAGCATCACACCCGGATCAGCGATGGTCGCGCGCTGCCACCTGTGTTCAGGTGGTGGAGGAATTGAACGCTCTATGACTTTCCCCCGGATACGGCATGTTGTTATTGCCACTTCCATCACTACGGAAGATCGTTATGTGAAGTCGTCATCATCTTCGCACTGCTCATGAGCACTGTCGCCAGACAAGCCACGTGGAATTCGCTGCTCACGGTTGTGGGTATGGGTCTCGGCTTCGTCAACATGGCGCTGCTTTTCCCGCGGTTGCTCACCCCGGACGAGTTCGGCCTTACGCGCTTGATCGTCAGTATCGCGGTGGTGGCGGCGCAGGTGGCATCCCTTGGTGGTGAGGCCACCGTGATCCGTTACTTCCCTTATTTCCGTGACAAGGACAACGGCCATCGCGGACTTTTCGGCCTCGCGTTATTGGTGGCCACGGTGGGCGGCTTTATCGCGGTGTTGATCCTTGGCCTGTTCCACGATCGGTTCGCGCTTTGGTTCAACGATAACAGCGGATTTTACGGGACTTACGGACTCGTTGTACTGCCATTGGTGCTGGCAGAGGTGTACTTGTTGATCCTGCGTAGCTTCAGTCGTTCCGTTCATCGCAGCATCGCTCCCGTTTTTGCTCGCGAATTCCTGCTACGCGTGTTGCAGACGGTGCTGATCGCGGCACATGCTCTTTGGCACCTGTCCTTCGCACTTTTCCTTCAACTCTACGTGGCCACTTTCGTGTTGACCACAGCAGTGGTACTGTTCGACCTTTGGCGTTCCGGGGAGCTCAAGCTTGGCCTCTCGCAGGTGCGTGTTGGAAAGCGCATGCGGAAGAGCATGGTGCGTTACGGCGTCTTCACGTTCGGTAGTGGAATGGCCAGTGTGGCCGTAGGGAACATCGACCAGGTCATGGTAGGGGCGATGTTGCATGATGGCTTATCCTACGTGGCCTATTATGCAGTCGCCATGTTCCTGGCCAGTG
Organism: Flavobacteriales bacterium; assembly: GCA_016719225.1. Lineage (GTDB taxonomy): Bacteria > Bacteroidota > Bacteroidia > Flavobacteriales_F > PHOS-HE28 > PHOS-HE28. The sequence continues at coordinate 896,475 of JADKAN010000002.1, forward strand.
TGATCATGATCCCAGCAAGGGCCCTGATGCAGCCGGTGATACCCGCCATGGCGGATGCTTGGCGCAAGCGCGATCATGGCCGGATCCAAAGGCTTTATCACCGGACAGCAAGCATCCAGCTCGTTGTCTCCGGCTTTATTTTTTTAGGCCTATGGACAAATGCTGATGCGCTTTTTACCTTCTTGAAGCCCGAATACGGCATCGGCAAACCGGTGCTTTACATATTGGGCATCACCAATGTGATCAACCTCTCCACAGGTCTCAGTGCCGGTATTGTAAGCACTTCACGGAGCTATTGGTTCGATGCCGTAAGCGGCATGTTGATGCTGGTGCTGAACGTAGTGTTCGACTATTTCTTCATCCTGTGGTGGGGCATGGTAGGTGCTGCATGGAGCTCTCTTCTATCTGTTCTGCTCATCGTGGGTTGGCGGGTGGTCTTCCTGCGCGACAAGTTCACCCTGTGGCCGTTCGATGGTAAGACAGTGCGGGCACTGGCAGTGCTTTTCGTCCTGGCGTTGGGGCTTTGGATGCTTCCACATCATGGCCCGCCATTACTCGACATAGCCTGGCGCAGTATCCTGTTGGCAGTGATCTACTGGCCATTGGTCCACTTACTTGGGATCGCTCCGGAGCTTGGAGCCCAGCTAAGAAAGATCACACGCATTTCGCGCTGAATCAGGCCCAACACGGTCTACTGAGAAATTCTCGCTCGTCCGGACTAAGTTCTCGCGATCTGCCGGAGCGCGAAACTCAAATGGCGGTCGGTCTCATGCGTAAGGAGAATGAACTCCCAGTCGTGCTTCACGCAGAATTCATGTACGGCTTCCACCACTCCGTACCTGATCCCTCCATCCCAATTCCCAGTGACATAGTCGTGGCCTGCTATGATCCCACCCTGTTTCACTTTGGTGCGTGCGATCTCCATCTCTTCGGCGGTTACCGCGTATCCATGATCCGTATCGATATAGACCCAGTCAAAGGTCCCGTTCGGGAAGCGCGGAAGAACTTCAGTGGAAAGCCCAAGGTCGATCACGACGTTGCCGGTTGCGATCTCAGCCCGGAACCTGTCCTCGACCTGTGCCCTGCCGGATGCATAACGGTCACTACCCCAAAAGTCGATGAGGTGCAGAACGTCCGGTTTATTGTTGCGAAGTATCATGGCGGAAAAATCTCCCGAGGCCACGCCCATCTCAGCAACGGTCCCGCCTTTGGGCATTTGCTGAAGGAATGCTGCCCGATCGGGCACTACCTTTAAGTTGGCGATGTGTTGTGCCCCGAGTTCCATGGATGGCATGGAGCGGCTTTGACGCACGCGCGCGATGCCAAGTAGGCCATTGAGCGAACGATAAAGGGGTTTGGCCAGCCAAACAGGAACCAATCGGATGATGGACATACGGCAATCGTTGAAATAGAGGCGCAATGTACTTCGGCCCCCAACTGAAGGTCCGATCCCGGGCATCATCTTTGCGGACGGAAGCCGGACCTTGATCACCTGAACGACCGCTTGATACCATGTTGGAACCTCATCCCGATAAGAACCGCATAGAGGCTTATTATGATGGACATGCCACCGAGGTACAGGAGCGGTCCGGCCTGAACCAGCGCCATCACAGCATATTCCGGAAAGCGAAGAAGGCAGGGCTATTGCCCGAACATTCCTTGTTGGAGATCGGCTGTGGCATCGGTCTGCTTTCGGACCTGTTCGCTGGGTACCTGAAGAACGGGAGCCTGCTATCGGTCGACATCAGTCCAAAAGCGGTGGACATGGCCAAGAAGCGGCTATCGCGCAGAAGGAATGTGTCCTTTTTGGTGAGTGACATGAGCAACTTCGCCGCGGACCAACAATTCGATCGCGTGGTGCTGCCCGACGTACTGGAGCATATTCCCGAGGAACAGCATCCGGCCTTGTTCCAGACGATCGCGCGGCATCTGGCCCCGGATGGGAAAGTGTTGATCCACATACCGGATCCGTATGCCTTGGACCGCTTGCGGATAGAATCCCCTGAGCTCGTGCAGATCGTCGATCAGTCCTTGGCTATCCTTCCCATGGCTGAACGTTTCCACGCGGTGGGGTTGCAATTGGAAAAATACGAGCCGTATGGCCTGTGGACCAAGGATCCCGATTACGACTGGATCGTGTTCTCCAGACCCCGCGCGACCGGTGCATTGGCCGCGCGCAGTCGCCCCGATCGGTTGATCCGGGAAATGATCTCCAATGTGCATTAGGACCCTTACGCCTGCGCTACCAATGCGGCCAGTTCGCGCATTCGGGCATTCAATGTATACCGCTCCTTGATGCGCTTGCGGACCTTATCGCGAAGATCCTGCGCGACCGGTCCGGAGACCTGCATCCACTCCAGGATCCGGGCTTCCAGCAGTTTAGCGTCCCTTGCATGGACCACTTTTCCGAGGCCTTCCACGATCTCCGGCATGGAGGTGACGGCGGAAACAATGGGCAAGCATCCCATCAACATCGCCTCGCAGAGGGCGTTCGGGAATCCTTCCATCACGGAGACTTGGCAGTAGATGCTGCATCGCCCCAACAATTCCTTGAGCTGGTCCGGTGCTACGCGACCAAGGACCACCACGTTCGGGACCTTCGGATAGGTTCCGGGATCTTCCGCACCTACGATCGTGAAGTTCACCTCGGGCAGGTAGGACGCAACGGACAAGATGAGGTCAAGGCCTTTCCGGAAGAAAACGGGATCCCCGTATCGGGCCCCGGCCGCAACGCAAAGCAGACCGCTCCGATGAGCTTCAACGGACGGGTCCCGTCGCCAAAACGCACTATCAAAACCGTACGGGATGGGTTCCACCGGCGTGCGCAGACCCCGGACGAAATGCGCGAAGCCCTGTTCCGTAGGCCCCAGGTCACTATAGGTGTTCGAGAAGTATGAAAGGCTCGCATGCACGGGCAGGATGGTTCTGGCTCCGCGCATGGCAAAGCCGATGCAGCGCGAAAGAACGGGTTTGCGGAAGTTCCCGTAATCGATGGCAGGGAACGAACAGGCATCACTGCCCGCCACGATGATGTGCGTTCGGAATCCCAACAGCACCGGTACCATCGCGTGGTAGCCGGCGAAGTGGACGAATACATCGCGGGTCCTGCTGAAACGTTTCGGCAAGAGCCATAGGAATTGGATGAAGAAGGACCAGGGCAGCATCCATTTGCCGCCACGGTCGAACCGGTGTTCCAACACGGTGAATGTGGACGACAGCGCTTCGATATCCTTACCCACGAAGGCGAAGCGCTTCGGATAGAGGTAAACAATGTTCGTGCGCTGCTGCATGATCCCCGTCGCCCAAGGTCGGTGCTATTCTTCAAAAGTCCATCCCAGGACCAGGAGGATCCGCGGACCCCGAGCGACAACGCCCCTGATCCACCTCCTCGGATCGGCAAGTAAGCCGTCCGCCAAGTAAAGGGACCGAACGTCGCCGAGAATGTCAAGGTTGCTTTCCCTTTCGATACAGGTAACGGATGCTCTACATTCGTGCAAACTGTTCCGCATGCCGATCCGCCACGCTGAAAAACTGTTTATCGTCGCATTCTTACTTACCTGGGGCGACGTTGCAGCACAAACCGGGTATGATTGGGTGCAGCGCGCATCTCTTCCAGCAGCAGCGCGCTATGGCTCCTTTAATTTTGTTGTCGGCGACTACGGATATGTTGCGGGTGGAGGGAACAGCAATGCGATCTTTTTGGATTGTTGGCGCTACTCACCGTCGACCGACACGTGGGAGCAAATGGCCGATATGCCCACGGCACTTCGGCACGGCGCGGCATTCGCGATCAACGGTAAAGGCTATGTGAGCTGTGGTCAAAATGGATCACCCACGTTCTCCACTGCACTTTACTGTTACGATCCAGTTTCGGATTCATGGTCCACAAAGGCATCCCTGCCGGCCTATGCACGCTATGGCCCCTATGCTTTTGCCATAGGCGGGTATGGGTATTTGGGTGGTGGTAATCGTGGATCGGCGGAAGGCCCCTATTTGGATGATCTGTGGCAGTATGACCCGATCCTGGATAGCTGGTCCGAAAGCACCGGGATACCTGGACTTGCTCGATATGGATCAACGGCGTTGGTGATCGATGGAAAAGGCTATGTACAAGGTGGCCGTGACCAAAGCTTGGATTTTACCACCGAGTTGTGGGAGTTCGAACCAACAGGCCAAAGCTGGAACTTAAAACCTTCCATGCCCGGGGTGGGTCGATCCTGGTCCATGGTCATGGCGTTCCCCTATGAAGCCGTAATTGCTGGCGGAAAGGACAGCGGTACCGTGATCTACCATGATAGCTATCGCTATTACCCTTATACCGACAGCTGGGTAGGGGTACCGGATTATCCGGGTGGGAGTGGATGGAGTGGAACATCATTTGGAATTGGAACAAGAACCTTCGGTGGCCTTGGCAAGGAATACGTACCAACAGAACAATTCTTCAATGACTTTTGGGAGTTGGTGAAGGGGGAAAACGTTTCCGTGGATGAGAGCTTGGGCAGTGCGACGGGGGGGGCTCTCCGTGTGGTACCGAATCCGGCCGCCTCCGGCCAAAGCATCCAGATCAGCCTCGGTTCGCTATCCCCTGGAACAGGTAGGTTCAGCGTATCCGATGCCATGGGAAGAACGGTTCTTCAAGGAACCATGTCACGAGTGGTCACCTTGCCCTCACTGACCAGCGGTTCCTACCAAGTGCGCTTTTACAACGAAGGAGGTAGTGCATTCCACGGTCGCTTCATGGTAGAGTAGAGCGCATTCCGTTTCACTCCGTTCGGACCTATTTCCTGCTTTCTTGGCACGCGACCAACGAACCGCTTCGACCTACCGCGGCGGCTGTCCTGCAGCGGATACGTTGCCAAGGATCGCGAGCTGCATGGTGGAGCATTCTTATGACCGGAATGCTACGGTCGCATGATCCCCGACGCCCAAGGTCCGGGGCTATTCTTCAAAAGCTCATCCCTAGACCCATAGCATCCGCTGGACCTGAACGACGGCATTCTCGATCCACCTCCACGAACCGACGAGTAAGCCGATTGTATCCCTGCTTTATCAACTGGAGCAGGTATACCCCGGTGGATATGCCGGTAGGTATAGCGATCTGGCCGGTTTGCAAAAAGTCGTGGCTTATCGTGCGTCCGGTGGCATCGAAAACCCGGTGGCGCCCCAGCGCAACGTTCATTACACATACGCTTTCGGCGTCCACGATCGGGCGAGTACGGTTACCGAAAGGGACAACCCCACGAGCGTGGCGATGTTTGTCATTTCAGCTTGGCTTAGGAGATGTAATTATCGCGGAAGAGCCCTTGCACGTGCAACTGTTCCCCCTACATTCACTTTGCTCGGCTTGGTACCGGCGGTCCTTCCATGCACATCGGAATGGATCATTTGTGTTACATAACCCACGTCCACGATGGTCATGGTCCTTAAAAGCTCCGCCCAACACCCACCACGTACCGGAAGGCGAAATGATCCGACTCGCCAGCGGGGATATTGGACAGTACGAGCGGCATGTCGAAACGGATCGTTAACGGTTTGATGTCCTGAAGTGGACCGAATTTTTTGAGCGTTAACGCGACTCCTGCACCGGCATCGGCACGTGGCATCGCCAGTTGCAACTTGCTTTTTCCTTTGTCGTCAAGCTCGCGGTAACCCATGGAGCCCACATCACCGAACAAGTAGACATCGAGGTGCAGGTATTGCGCCAGTTTTCCCGGTCGGAAGCGCACGAGTCCGTCGAGGTCCAATTCAGCGTTCGCTGCCGTGCCGGTGTTACCAGCGAAGGAGCGGAATATGTTGTTGTCCCCATCATATTCCGGGGCTGTGTACCCGGCATAGCCACGCAGGCCCAACCCGCCGCCTTGCTGGAAGTGGTTGGTACCCGTTCCGTAACCCATCCAGTCGTAAGGGACGAAACCGATGCTGCGCACGTACTTATCTTCCATCATATCCTCGGGTGAGGCGCCGGCGAGATAGAGCTGGCTTTCCAGCGGAGTTGTTCCCGTGCCGTATTGCGCAAAAAGACGCGTATGCAATCGCAGTTTCCCGATCTTGGCCGTGATGGTGTTGGTAGCGCTTGCTTGCGCGAAGGGCAGTGCGGCGGCAATGCCTGCGGTCCGGACTTCCAGCGCTAGATCGCCATTCAGGTTGCGGCGAAAATAGCGATGATCCATGCCGGTATTCCAAGTACTGTTCAGTGCGTTCAGGTTCCAACGGTCCGGATAGATCAAGTAGTTCAGGTCACTGCTATCGCGGCGCAGCATGAACTTCATGTCCGTGTGGAAAGAGGTGTTGGAGAAGGGGACGTCCCATTTGAAACCCGCGCGGTATTGCTGCAGGCCGTCAAGCATTCTCGCAGCGACGTTCACTGAAGAACCTTTCAGCAGTTTTTCCGTGCCGTTCTCATAACGGAAATTGAAGCTCACGGGGTCATATGCCGTGTTCACGCCACCGCTGGGCAAATGCTGGCCAAGGCCCGAGTTGAGCCATGCCGTGAACCATACTTGATGTTTGTATTTGAGGTAGCTGCCATGGAAATGCACGCCCACCTTAGCGCCATCATAGCCGTTGTACCAGATGTCAGGGCGCACAAAGCCCTCATAGGTCTTGCGGTCCGGCGTGTTCCTGATGTGGCTGTCGAACGTGGTTTCAACAGGCAGCTTCAAGCTGTTGTTCAGCTGGTAAGCATCGGCAAGCCGGTAGGTCGGATCGATCTGCACGTTAGCTATACCTGTCGGGATATCGACCGTTGCGGTGTATTCACGCTGCAGTTCATCAAACCCGATCCATCGTGGAAGCACCTTGGCATCGGTCTTTTTGGCATACCAGGAATTGGGTATGTGGAATTTGTAAGCATGACCATCGTTGGCGGTCACCGTGAAATCAATGGGCATTTGCAGGTCGCCGATCCGCTTGAAGGTGATCTGCTGGCCGGAATCTGCGCCACGGTGTTTCACGCCTTTCACCGCGTAGTCGATGCGCTTGTCCGTGTCGATCCATTGATCGAAGAACCAATTGAGGTCCACCTTGGTGAAGTCTGTGATGCTCTGCCTGAAATCCTCCACGTAGGGATGCTTGAATTTCCACTGGGCGAAATAATGCTGCATGGCCCCGATGAACAGTTCGTCGCCCAGTACATATTGTAGGTTGTACAGCATGGTGGCGGTTTTGTAGTACACCATACGGTAGCCGGTGAACTCACGCGAGAATTCGTCGCTATGCGTGTCGATCGGCGGTAGTTGGTCGCGCACTGCGGCTTTCATGTATTGGTCGTAGACCTTGATCTCACGGGCGATCACCGGTTCCTTGTAATTGAACACGTAGTTGGACGTTGGCGGTTCCTCCACCAGTGTGTCGCCGTCCACATGTTCCAGACCCCAAGCGGTAATGAACTGTGTAAAGCCTTCATCGAGCATGGCTCGGTATGTTTCATTGCTGCCCACCATCCCGAAGAACCAGTTGTGGCCGATCTCGTGCATGAACAGGCCGCGGTAGTCCGGCTCTTCACCACTGTCCAGCGTCAACATCGGGTATTCCATGCCGTCTTCAGCATCGGCAACCACCATCTTCGGGTAGCCATACATACCGATCTGTTCACTGTGCACCTTGATGCACTTCGCGGCATAATCCGCGGCGTTCTGCCATTTGGAGGCGTGCGGTTCCTCGGCCACGGCAATGCATTTGATGCCGTTCCATTCGGCCTCGCCGATACGGTAGGTAGGGTCCGCAGTGAAGGCGAAATCATGCACGTTCTCCGCATGGTATATCCAGGTTTTGCGCACGGAGGGGTCGTAAGGCGTGATCACGGAAGGCTTTTCATCCCAAGGCTTGTCGCGGAAATTCCTGATGTCTAGTTTTTCACGTAGTGCGGTCGGCATCACCTCCTCCTCGTTCTGCAGCCAGCCCGTGGCTTCCACCACCATGTCGTTGGGCATGTCGAGCGCAACATCATAGGTGCCGAAGTCGCCATAGAATTCGTGACCAAGGTGCTGCTGTGTGTCCCAGCCGGATTTGCGGTCGTATACACTGATGCGCGGGTACCACTGTGTGCCGTCGAAATGCTTAGATCCCCAAGCATTGAACAGCTTCATCCGGCCCATACCTCCCCAATGGGTGGTGAAACTGTATTTGAACTCGGTACTTTCACCCGGAAGCAAAGGCTTGGGCAGCATCACCTTCATGATGGTATTATCCACTTCGCGGACAGCTTCCATTCCGCCCACCGTTAAGCTGGAAACCTCCGTCCCGCGCCGTGCATCCTTCGCCACCTGGGGTTTCTTCGCGGCGTTGGGGTCGTTCAAACGGCTCTCGTAGCTATCAGACTTTGCCGCATTCGCGTATAGGTGGAAGAAGACGTAACGCAGGGTGTCCGGCGAATTGTTCCAATAGGTGAGGGTAGCCGTGGCATCCACTTGGTCCTTCACCTCGTCCAAGCGCGCATGTATATCATACTGCACGTCCTGCTGCCAGTACCCTGGGTAGGGAGGTTGGTTCTTCCAGTAGTAAGGGTTGTTCGCCTGGCGGAAGCTATTGGGCGGGTGCAGCGGGTCGAAAGGCTGCGCGAAGGCTTGGGCTACCAGGACCGTGGCAAGCAGGAATGCGGGTGCTCTCATGTTATCGCCGGCTTTGTGTGGAACGACGGACGGCGTTTCCGGGCGAATTTATCCCTTGTGGGGCGTATCGCGCGTTCAAGGTTTGCGCGGCTCGGTCTCGTCCACCGGTCTCAACGAGCTGCGGTGATCGCTCCGTGCCTTGGCGATGCTGGTGTTCAGTTCATAACCGATCAACAACACGATCATGTTGAAGTAGAGCCAGAGCTGCACGGCCAGGATCACGCCGATCGACCCGTAGAGCGCATTGTAGTTGGTCACGTTATCGAAAACGAATGCCAATGCGCGCGACAGGATGAAGATGAGCACGATCGCCAGCACGGCGCCGGGGGTGAAGAGCTGGAACTTGCGCTTGCCGGGAGTTCCTGCATGATACAGCAGAGCAACGGCCACCAGCACCAGCATTATCGAAGTGGCCCAGCGCAGGATGCCGAATCCCACGCTCTCGAACATGTGCATCGTGTCCCCGTTGCTGTGCATCAGCGAGCGGCCCCAGGAGCTTATCGTCATAACGGCCGTGGCAGCAACACACAGCACGGTGAGCAGGAACATGAGGAATAAGCTGATAAGCCGCTGCTTCCAAGGGCGGTACCAGTCCGTTACGAAAGCACTGTGGCGGAAGCCTTGTAAAATGGCGTTGATGCTGTTGCTCGCGAAAAAGAGGCCGAGCACGAAGCTGAGGCTTAGCAATGCACTGTGCTTGCGGATGAGCAGGTCGTGCAGCAGACCTTCGATGAAGCCATACACTTCCCCTGGGAGCATTGCGCGGAACGCACCCAGAAGCTTCGTTTGGAAGTCGGCAACGGGAATGAAAGGGATCAAGGTGAGGAGTACGATGATCGCCGGGAATACCGAAAGGAATATGCGGAAAGCGATCGCGGCGGCCCGGTTCACCAGGTTGCCCTTCACCAAGGCATGTATAAAAAAGCGCGAGATGTGGTAAACGCTGAAGCCTCCGAACCCTGGTGGCACCACTTGCTGCAACCAATGTATGGTGCGCCGATTGGCGCGCGAAAAGAGCAAACGGCGGACGAGGGTTGCCGGCATTTTCAGGCGGTCACCCCATAGCTTTCAGGCTCAGGTCCAAGCAGCCTGCGGAATGCGTCAATGCGCCCACGGAGATATAATCCACGCCGCATTCGGCGTAGGACCGGGCGGTTCCAAGAGTGATCCCACCACTGGCCTCGGTCTCCACTTTGTGATCGATCAACTTCACTGCTTTGCGCAACATATCGGTCGTAAAGTTATCCAGCATGATGCGCTGCACTCCGCCGGTCGCAAGCACCTGTTCTACTTCTTCCAAGTTACGCGTCTCCACTTCGATCGGCAACTTCAGGCCCCTCTCTTTCTGGTATTCCAAAGCACGCGCAATGGCCTTTGGGATCCCACCTGCGAAATCCGCGTGGTTGTCCTTGATCATCATCATGTCGTGCAAGCCCATGCGGTGATTCACGCCCCCACCGATGCGCACGGCCCACTTTTCGATCTGACGCAGGCCCGGAGTGGTTTTGCGGGTGTCCAGCACTTTGCAACGCGTGCCTTCCACTGCATCCGTGAAATCCCGTGTTAAGGTAGCAATACCGCTCATGCGCTGCATGAAGTTCAGGACCACGCGCTCCGCGATGAGGATGCTGCGCGAACTGCCATGAATTGTGAAGGCGACATCCTGCGGTGCTACGCGCGCTCCATCATTCAGGAACGGACGCATGGCGAGGGTCTTGTCAACGTGCGCGAACACGGCCTTGGCCAATTCCATCCCGGCCAGTACACCGTTGGCCTTTACCAACAAGTGGGCAGCTCCCATAGCCTCCGGTGGGATGGTGCTCAGCGAAGTATGGTCTCCGTCGCCGAGATCTTCTTGCAATGCACGATCTATCAAATCTTCTGTTCCAAGGGGCAACATCAGATTCACGGCTTCGCGTTTTCGATGCGTAATTGCTTCACTAAGAATGCCTCTCCACTGCGCTTCAGGAAGAACGTGACCCGGAAATCACCAGTGGCAGTAGCGAGATTACCGATGTAGTAACTCTCGCCCATCTGGTTGTTCCCTTGATGCGCAATGGTCATACCGCGCGGCGCATTACCGTCGAAGAACTTCCGCAACATCTGCTGGGCCTGTGCTTTGCTATAGAACGCGCTGGCATCGGGCAGCGTAAGATCAACATTGGGCATAAGGTCCGAGGCTAAAGTGGAAGCATCGCCGCGACCTATGGCACCGACCACGCGATCTTTCACGTCCCCTTGAGCGAAGGCGCCCATGAACAGGCAAAGGAAAAAGGCCAGGAGCGGACCTCTTTTATAAAATGTTTGCATCATCGTGCCCAAGTTTGCAAAGAACGGGCCACATTTGGGGGAATGTGCCGCTCACACTTCTCAACACTGCAATACTAATGAAGTTCCGCTTGATCTGGGTGGGCCGCACGGAGCGTGGGCATGTGGCCGATGGGGTTTCGCATTACTTGGAACGTTCACGGCGCATGGCCAAAGTGGAGGAATCAGTGGTGGCCGATGCGGGCCGTGGAGAGCCGGCTTGGCAGCAACAACAGGAATCCGCAAGGTTGCTGGATGCCATACGCCCTGCGGAGCGCTTGGTCGTATTGGATGAACGGGGTAAACTGCTCACCAGCCCGCAATTCGCACAACAATTATCGAACTGGGCTGATCAAGGCGGGCGTGATGTCGTTTTTGTGATCGGAGGCGCCTATGGATTTACCGATGCTGTCCGCGAGCGTGCAGACCTCGTGTTATCACTTTCACCCATGGTGTTCCCGCATCAGTTGATCCGGGTACTGTTCTGTGAGCAACTTTACCGGGCATTGAGTATTTTGAAAGGGACGGGGTATCACCATGGTTGAGGCGAGGAATAATTTGATGTCATAGCTGGTTCAGCAATAATGCCCAATTTTGGCAGCATGGATAAAGGGTTGATGCGCTATACGTTCGAGCCGGTGGTACGCTGCAATATGTGCGGGGCACCCGGATCCGAGCATCGCGTTCTTGGTAGACGGCTCAATGGTCATCAAGGGGCCTTTCCAAAAAGGAAGATGGGAGTGGCGGTATCCGTGCTGCAATGCCGCAGGTGCACTTTGATCTTTGCCAACCCACAGCCGCGGCCCTTCGACCTGCAAGATCATTACGGCGTGCCTCCCGAAGCTTATTGGCAGGAGAGTTATTTCGAGGTATCAGAGCATTACTTCAAAGGTGTGATCGATCGGTTCAAAGTTCTTGCGCCGTTCAGATCAGGCATGAAGGCGCTGGACGTTGGGGCCGGACTTGGCAAGGCCATGATCGCCTTGGAACGGGCGGGATTCGATACTTATGGGGTCGAGCCCTCCATACCTTTTCGTGATCGCGCGATCAGCCGTATGGGCCGCGATCCGAACCGTTTACGGAGTGGCGGCATTGAGGAGGCGGTTTACGATGCAGGGCAATTCGATTTCATCACCTTCGGCGCCGTTTTGGAACACCTGTACGATCCATCAGCTTCCCTGGCAAAGGCGCTACTGGCTGCGCCCAGGTGGATTAATCCATATCGAAGTACCCTCATCGCTATGGTTTGTACACCGGGTGATCAACGCCGCATATCGGTTGCAAGGCAGTGACTTGGTCGGGAACATTAGCCCAATGCACGCACCATTCCATCTCTATGAATTCGGCGTGCCAAGCTTCCAAGCCAATGGTGACATACTTGGGTATGACCTCGCCTTCCACGAACACTATGTCTGTAAAACATATATGCCGACCTTCCTTTCCCCGCTGTTGAAGGCGTGGATGGGGATGACAGGCACCGGTATGCAATTGAGCATTTGGCTCAAGAAACGATGAATGTATTTAATGCACTGCTCAGATACGGTGTTTAGCTCATGCTGCTGAATTATGTTGTTGCAGTGGGTTGCGCCAAATGAAGGGAACGATAGCAATGGACATGCATAACATTTTGTTCTTTCCAATCGCGACCATGGTGCCTGATGATCATGTCAGGACGAACGTGCTCATTTTACTTGAGGATATTTCCTTAAGATTAACCGTTCAACTGGGTTGCACCACTGACGACTGATGGGTCATCCATTGATCTTCATTTCTTACTTCGGGGAGGTGGATATTGCCTACTGGGAATATCTCCTCGCCTTCGCGTATGTTTTCATCACCTATATGTACTTCAGCAGGCAGAAGAATCTGAAATTGAGATCGGCTCCCGAATACCGATATTACATGTGGGAATTTTGGGCCAAGAATTTTGCCGGGTTGTTCTTTTGTTTGATATATTTCTACTACTATAAAGGTGGAGACACGACGGCCTATTTTTATTCCGGAGCGGCCATGCGGGAAATGGCATTCCATGATCCTGTAGAGTACTTGAGGCAGCTTTTTGGCGATAATTCCATGAGGGCATTGTCTTCCTATTCTGGTTTTAATGTGAAGCCATTGCAATATGTTTTCGGAGATGATCGAACATATCCGATCGTGGCGTTCTCGAGCCTATTGGCCATCCTCACCTTCAACAGTTATTTGGTCAGTACGTTACTGATATCCAGTCTTTCATTTTTTGGGGTGTGGGCCTGCTATCGCACCTATGTCAGTTATTTCCCCAGTTTGGATGGGAAATTGGCTATTGCCTTTCTATTCATGCCATCCACCCTGTTTTGGGGATCCGATCTTGAAGGACACGTTCACCTTCAGCGCTACTTGTCTTTGGATCCATGCAGTGGACGAGGTGTTCTTCAAACGCAGGAACCAAGTGGGGAAGTTGATCTTGATGGCCCTCAGCGGATCGCTCATCGTAATGATCAAGCCCTATATCTTCATGGTGCTCCTGCCCGCGACGTTGGTCTGGGTGTTCTACTTAAGAGTATTGAGACTTCGTAACGCATTGGTGAAGTTTGTCCTGATTCCCATTCTGGGCTCGGCCTTGGTGGCCCTTTCCATTTTTGTGTTGCAGCGTATGGGCGATCAATTGGACAAATTCGCCTTGGATGATGCACTGAAAACCATCCAGTCCACTTCGGGCGACCTTTCCAACCAATTGAACTACGGTTCCAATTCCTTTCAATTGGGGGAGTTTGACGGTACTTGGCTCGGCGTGGTAAAGAAATTTCCCGTGGCCGTGAATGCGGCATTGTTCAGACCTTATTTATGGGAGTCCAAGAGTGTCGTTGTGGCCATTAGCGGGTTGGAGAATCTTTTCGTAATGGGGCTTACCTTATTTGTGCTCTTGCGTGCCGGCCCGCGCTTCGTGCTCCGCTGTATCGGGAGCAATCCGTTGTTGTTGATGTCGGTGGTGTTTTCGCTGCTTTTCGCATTTACAGTGGGGGTCACCACCCCGAATTTCGGTGCTTTGGTGCGCTTCAAGATTCCCATGGTCCCATTCTACATCAGTAGTTTATTCATCATTGACCATTTGACCAAGTTTAGAAGGATGTACCAACAAGGGATTGCGGTTCGACCTTCGGCAATCACGCATGGGCACGGCGCACCTGGCCCCGGGGAGGAATGGGGCATCGCGGGAGCGGAAGGCCCCGGCCCTGCCCCATACGGCGTAGCAGCGATGATGTGTTTGATGACGGATATGGACTTCAGGTGAACCCAAAAGGTACATGGCCAAGCCACGGAACATCCTCGTGATCACTTATTGGAGCCTCGCCGATGGCCTGGTGCAAGCGTACGTGCTGCCTTATTTGAAGATCATCCTGGAGGTACTGCCCGCAGGTAGCAAGGTGCATCTTGTTACGTTGGAAAGTTCACCGATGACCGGGACCGTGCAGTTGCCGGACCATGTGATACACCATTCGTTCCCATATCGCCCGCTTGGCGTGGGCGCTGGATGGATGATCGCCAAATTGATGTTCCGGCTGGTCCCCCTGGTGGTCAGCGCCCGGATCGAGACCATACATGCTTGGTGTACTCCTGCGGGAATGATCGGTCATTTGCTCGGTGCTCACCGGCCGCCCTTTGGTGGTGGACAGTTATGAACCCCATGCGGAGGCCATGGTGGAGAACGGTGCGTGGAGGAAGGGTGGCATTGCTTTCCGGACCTTGTTCCTGTTCGAAAAGCTGCAATCAAAACGGGCCCGAGCCGTGATCGCGGCGGCGGAAGGCATGCAGGACTATGCCCTGAGCGCTTATGGCCACGTTCCGTCCCGCTTCTTGGTAAAGCCCGCTTGTGTGGACCTGGACCGATTTTCAGAGCGCAATGTGAAGGATCCAGCACTGTTGAAGGAGTTGGGTCTCGAACGAAAGCTCGTAGCGGTCTACGCGGGGAAGTTCGGGGGCATCTATCTCGATCAAGAGGCCTTCGACCTTTTTCGCGTCGCCAGAGACCGATGGGGTCCGCGTTTCCACGTGCTGATCCTCTCGCCACACCAACCGGATGCACTGCTACCCTACATGCAGCAAGCTGGGCTCGATCCGGCCCTGTTCACCATCCGCTTTGTATCGCACGAGCGAATACCGGACTATTTGGGTCTCGGCGATTTTGCGATCACGCCGGTGAAACCAGTGCCCACCAAGCGCTATTGCTCCCTATCAAGAACGGGGAATATTGGGCGTTGGGGCCTCCCGGTGGTGATCACCCCGGACATTTCCGAGGATTCCGGCTTGATCGTAAACGCCGGGGTGGGCGCGATCATGGACCCGGCACGGCCGGAAAGCTACACGGAGGCGATCGCGCAGATCGATCGCTTATTGACCCTGCATTCCAAAAGCGAGCTGTACGCCAAGGTGCGGCCGTTGGCGGAAACGCACCGTAATTTCTACATCGCCAGAGCGGCATATCAAGCAGTATATGGCGAAATGAAAAGCGGGGGCCATTTGCCTTGACGGACTTGGCGGTGTGGATGGCCGATCAGATCGCTAACGCCCTGGTGCGGGATCATCCGTACCCGGTGTAGGCATGCGCCAAGCAAATGCTGCCTTCAGAAAGTGCCCCCTTTTCACAAGGTCCCGGAACATGATCCGCCTCAGGACCGTCCAAGCATGGTCCAGTTGTTTGCCGGATGGAGCTGGGTTTAGTTGGCGCATGCATTGGAAGAGATCGGTATACCCGGAATGCCCGCTCAAGGAATCGAGAGTCGCCGAAGCATGCCCTGTCCTGTAGTGCAGCACCGTTCTGGGGGTGCTTACATACTTCCCTTGTCGGCTAATGCCCAAGAAAAAGGCCAGGTCCTCTGAATGGGTCATGTGCTCCGGAAACCGGTAGGCCGCACCGGAGGCGCGTTTGATCAGCCAAGTGTTGCCAATAAAGCAAGAGCCATCCAAGCGCATCAAGGCATCGAATGGTTCGCCTTGGAACCAAGGAGAGCGTTTCCAGATCGGTGCGCGCGTCGCCGCATCGTGGGCTACCATGGCGCCATCGGCGAATTGGGCCTCCGGGAAACGACGTAAGAGGTCCAGCCGCAAACGGATGGAATCCACGGGCAGTTGGTCGTCCGCGTCCAAGAAGCAAAAGAGCTTGCCCCGCATTCGGTCCAGTGCGAGATTGCGGGCGTATGACACCCCTTTGCGGGTCTCTTCGAACACCTGGATCGGAGGGTCTGCGAATGATCGGGCCACCGCCATGCTTCCGTCCGTGGAACCATTGTCCACGAACAGTAATTCCCAATGGCCCCAAGATCGATCGATCACCGAACGTATGCATTCCGCCAGATAGGGCGCGGCGTTCAGGCAGGGCAGGATAGCCGAGACCAACGGGCGACCGATGGACAAGGGTACCGGCAGGTTATCATGCGGCCCCGTCATTTGGATCGGTGGGTGGAGAGGCGATCGCCAATCAGGTTCCGGAAGTTGGCGACATCCGATAGTCGCAGCAGGAACATATCCCCAACAGAAATCCTCATCCGCCTCCGGATCACCCAACAGGGATACCATCAATGAGAAGTAGGAGATCGAGCTAGCCACGGAAGCGCCAACGATGCCCCATGCAGGAATAAGTAGGAAGTCCAGCGCAATGGTGATCACAGCGGCGACGGAGATCGCATACAGGTTGAAGCGGATCATACCTCCTTGCACGACCAAAGGAGCGGTGAGCTTGTAGAAGCTCATGGCCACGATGCCGGGCAGTAAACATTGCAACGCGATCACGGACCCGTTGAATGTCGGGCCATAGAACAAGGGAACGATCCACGGTGCTGAGAGGCCGATCAAGAGCGCGAGGACCAGTACCGTTGTGAAATTGAGCCGGGAAATGAATTTGAATCGTGCCAGCATTTCATTCTCCACCTGGCCGTAGAGAAAGGGCTGCACCACCCGCGCAAAGGGCTCGGGTATATAGAACAGCAATTGGCCCATGCCCACGGCCACCGCGTAGAGGCCCAATTGTGCAGTGCCGGCATAATTGCCCACCACCCAAACATCAAAGCGGTAGTTCACCAAGTTGATCAGGTTGCTGAGGTAGCCTATCAGCACCAAGGCCAGAAAGGGGCGCAACACGGACCAGTCCCAGATGGGTATGGGCAGTATGCCCACTTGGCGGATATAGGTCCAGCACCAGAGACTGGTCTGCACCACCACACACGCCAAGGAGACCGCCAGCACCATGGGTAGCACATGGTCGGGAGTTACATGATCGCGCAGTAGGTAGAGGGTGGAAAGCCCACTGCGCTCAAGACCGCGTTGATGATGCTCATCCGGTTGAGCGTCTTGAATTGCTTTCGGCCGAGTAGGATGCTGGAGACCAAACCGCAGGTTTGGCTCAGTACCACCGTAAGCAGGATGTAGGCGAGATAGGCCCAATGCATCGCTTGCTTCGGCAGGAAGATGTCCCGTAGACTTCCATTCCAGTAGATCAATGCGAGAAAGACCGGTGTGGCAAGAATGCTCAAGAGAAAGGCGCTCGCAGCGATCCGCACCATTATTCGGGGATCGCCCTGTTCTTTGGCCGTATAGTAAGTGATGCCGAAGCTGACGTTGAGGCCCAACAGCATGGCGAGCAGTACTGTCTGGTTTTGCAACAGGGCGTATGCACCGCGGCCCACATCGCCCAGGACGCGCGTCATCAACGTGCTCGCCACGAAATACAGCAGCAGTGTGGGGGCCTGGGTCAGGAAGGTGTAGAAGATGCCACGCTTCAGGCTACCCGTGTCAGGGGTCGGCCGTTGTGCATTTGATCTTGAGGGCTTCGAGGGCATGGGGCTGCGCTCAAATGCGCGGGTCCAAACGTTTCTTGATGGGGCGCACTACTACGCCGGGCCAATGGCCGATGGCGCGCACAAAGAAGGGGAGCGCATGCGCGCGCCTCGGCCAGCGTCCACCAGCTTCCACCGATGGCCCAATCCAAATTGGCGAGGCAACGGCGCCGGAAGAAGCGTTCATCAAGGAAGCCGTTCGCCTTGGCCTTATCGTAGAGCCGGGTGTGGTCCCGTTCGAAGAGTGCGACATCCTTGCTCATACTTCCGGGGACCGAGCGATAGCGGTTCATGGCTACTGGCAGGTGGGCGTAGGATGTGCTACTGGACAAGGAAATCACCAGGTCCTGATCGGCGGAATTGGACAGGTGTTCATCAAAGCGCAAACCGCCATCGAAGCAGCGTCGATGAGCGAGCATGTTGCTGCACGAAGCTGGTACGGCTGGCTTGGCAGCGAATAACAGGGTCCGCAGCACGTCATCGTCCGTGCCTGCCATGATCTCCCCTGTGGGGCGCAACTGGTCATCGCAGATGATGAGGTCACCATATACCCAGTCCACTTGGTGATTGCGCAGGCCGGCTAATTTCACGGCGAGGTTTTCGGGCAACATCGCATCATCCGCATCGAGGAAGGCGATGTACTCGCCGCGTGCAGTTGCGATGCCCGCGTTGCGCGCCGCGCTGACGCCCGCATTGGCCTGGTCCACCACCACAATGCGTGGATCGGCGAAGCTGTACGCCATCCGCAACGTGTTGTCCGTGGACCCATCATTCACAATGATCAACTCCAGGTCGGAATGGCTTTGCGCGAGCACCGAGTGCACCGCTTCCGGCAACCAGCGCTCCGCGTTGTAGGCCGGTATGATGACTGAGATCTCTTGATTGCTCATCGCTTCCGCGCCAAAGCGCGCTGATAGAGTTCCATCGTCCCCAGCCACATCACCTCGAAAGGAAACATACGCAGCGCGGTGGCGCGGCCCGCCTCGCCCACTGCTTTAAGGTCGTGCTGCATCAAGCGTTCAACGCCATCGGCCAAGGCTTCGCCGCTCGGCTCCGCCACCAAGATGCCGTTCCGTTCGTCCTAGATCGCATCCAAGGCAGCACCGGTCCGGGTGCTCACCACCGGCACGCCGTTCATCATCGTCTCCGCATAGACGAGGCCGAAAGGTTCGAGTGCCGCAGCGTGGAGATAGAGGTCCAGCAGGCCATAGAACGAGGGCATGTCAGCGCGGTCTACCCAGCCGGTGAAGACCACATACGCAGTAAGGCCAGCCTCTTCAACCCGTTGCCGTATCGCTATTTCTTGTGCGCCCATGCCGCAAAATAGGAAGCGCGCATTCGGATGTTTTCCGACGTCGTTCGTGCCGCATCCACGATGTGTTCATAGCCTTTCCATGCAATGAAACGGGCGACCGTGCCGATCACCGGATGCTGGTCCGTGAGGCCGAAGTGTGATCGCAGGCGTTGGATGGTCGCGGGGTCCTGCTTGGTAAAGCGTTCCGGAGGGATGCCATTATGCACCAATGTGATCTTGGAAGGCGGCGCATTCTCCTTTTCGATCAGGAAGCTGCGGCATTCGCCGGATATGGCGATCACATGGGTGGACAGGCGCGTGATCAACTGGTCCAAGAAAACCCAGCGCCGTGCATGCATCCAATGAAAACCGGTGTCCTGCTTGGTGGCCACGCGGACCTTCACACCCGCCAACCAAGCGGCGATCACGCCAGGGAGTGAATCGTCAAAAAGATGGCAGTGGACAATGTCCGGCTTCGCCTTCAGGATCCGCCACCACAGAAGAGGGAGCGCCTTTAGTATCCCGCGTTTGCGATGCCGATGATCATACTTAATCCACGTGCAATCAAAGCCCAAGGCGTGCATCTCGTCCATCATTGCTGGGGGCTTGGGATACAGCAGCAAGAAGGAATAGCGGATGCCGCCTTCGCGCTGCGCACGCTCGGCAAACCAACTCAGGTAAGGCACGCTGTCGTTGTTGGCGAAGGTGTGGAGCACGTGCATGGTTATCGGCGAAATGAGCTCTTCACTTGTTCCATCACTGACAAGGGGCACCTGAATAGCCTGAGCTGTGTTAAAGTTGCGCGGGTCATCCTGGTACAATGGAGCGTCATTCCTAATGTGCGACAGCGCGATCGCTCATTATCCGAGGAAGTGATCGCAAAATGGTGCTTGTCAATTGATAGTAAGTGATCTGGTCCAAGTAGGCCTTCACTGCGTTTTTATCCACCGAGAGCCTCCATCGAGGATCTTCAAAACAACTTCAATGAACTCGTCCACATCCTCGGGTTTAAAGACACCTCGTCGGTCCAACTCCGGGATATAGCTATTGATGCTGCTTACAACTGGTCGCTGTTGGGCCAGATAGGTAATGACCTTGAGTGGTGTGCCTGAAGCTGCCAATGGTTTTATTTGGTACACCTCAAAAGCATACGTCACAAGACCAACAACGCATCCAAGGATGATGTGCCGAAGCTCGTCAGGATGCTGGACACCGAGGTGGACCACGTTGGGCAATGTCAATAGTTGGTCGCGCAAGTCTTTTTGGTTGCCAGATATCGGGGCCAACGGACCCACCAGAACCAGTTTCAATTCCAGTATTCGCTCGGCCAATGCCAGCAGTAGCGCATAGTGAGTCCGTTCATTGATCCCTGCTGCCATCACAGCATATCTGCCCCATTGTCTGCGGTAATGCTCAGCGCGCTCCGGTGATTGCTCCATGTCCTCTGCTCGGACGCCATGGGGGATCAAGACCGTATTTGGATTTAATTCCGAGTAGTCTAGGAACCAAGGATTGATCGCCACCACGACATCTGCATGTTTGGCGGTCCGCAGATCATCGGGGAAGGATTGATAGGGATCCACCACATGATAGATGGTCCGGTATCCAAACCTGTGGAGCGGTGAACGCTCCACCAACGTCGTGGGATGAAAGGACCAGAAAATATTTCCTTCCGGATTCAACAGCCGCCTGAATTTCCAGGCGGTAAACTGTTCCATAAACGCACGCATGGGTCTTGGCAGCAGTCGTATTGGCAGATTGTTCCGGTACTCCACAACGGTTACCCCTTCAGGCGTGGTATGTTTCGTCAGTCGGAAGGAGAAGAAGTCAGACAAGCGCCAACGATCAGGTGGGCTGACGAAAATCACCTGATGGTTCTTGGCCAGTTCTACGGCATAATGATGCTTGGAGTACCACATGTCGCCCCATGGTTCCAAGGAGAAAACGAAGATCGTGCTGCGCGATACGTTCATGTGTCAAGTGACAGCCAAAAGCTAAACAGTAGGTTGATCGACAGCTTGCAGCAAGTCACCGATCTTATGCAAATATCCGCTGTACGATCGCGATGCCGCGTACGCTTTGCGCGCTAAGCGTAGCTTCTCCGCATTAAGTTGAGGGAGATCATCCAGCGCCTCATCCACTCGTTCCGTTATACGCTGGCCCTGCTTGGTCATCACCAACAGGTCGGAGAGTTGTACATGATCCTCCAAATAGGAGCTGATCACCACCTTGCCGCTGGCGAGGTATTCCAGCAGTTTGTGGGAACTGGTGGCGCGGGTGCCTTGCGCTTCCAGGTCGTAGGCGATGAGCAGCACGTCCATCGCTTCCAGCCAGATAGGCACTTCATCATACGGCAAGGCGCCCGTAAAGTGAACATTGGGCAGGCTGCGCAGCTCTTGTTCCACGGTGGGGTCCAACGGTTTCGGATCACCGAAGGCCCCGTGCAGCGGGCCCATCAAGATCAGTTGTGCTTCCGGATGTTCACGTGCGATGGATAAAAGGAAGGCCAATGGATGGCCTGCAATGCCAAATTGCCGAGATAGCCCAAGCGCGGTCCTAGAGGAAAGTGGGGGAAGTGTGACAGGAAGGATCTTTACGCGGCAGGTATGCATGTGGAAGGTGAAGCCATTTTACCTGAGCGGGATCAGGCCATCGGCCATGCTGGGGACACCACGATCACGGCATCCGCACATTTTGCAGGTCCCGAAAGCTCGTCCGGATGCTTCAGGTCCATGACATGCAACATGTACAGGCGGGCATGCGATCGGTCCTTGAGCGATCGGAACCGGAACAGGTCGAAATTCCAAAGGACGTCGAATGCGCCACCGCAGGTTGTTGCGAGGGCGCGCATTTGGCGCTCTTCCATGCGCTCGCGCAGTTCCACGGGCAAATGGCGGATGCCGCGCATGGGGGGGGCACGATGAACGATCGTTGGAGCCCCCGCTTGCTGTAGTTCCACGGCGATGTCCCGCCTTCCAAGCTCGTCCGGACCGAGGAAGAATACTTGGGCACCCTGGTCGATCAATGTGGAAGCGTAATGGTGTTTGGAAAGCCGGACCGGCCCCCACGCTTCATGGGAAACGAGGAGAATGCGTTTGCCGGCCCAATATCCTTGCTCAACCATTGGCGGTCGGTACATCACGGCGTATAGGATTGAAGGGGCAGTGCATCACGGCCGTAAAGGTCGATGCCAAAGCGTTCCACCATGGCGATCACCCTTTCCTGTTGCACTGCGCTCAGGCTCCTTTGCCAAGCGGTGAGTTGCTCCTCGCGCGCTGTAGGATGCGGGCCGGGTGGGCTGGTCCGGCTCGGTTGTTTCGACCGTTGCAATGCTAAGGCCGGGACCTCCATGCCCCAAGGGGCGAAGACCTTGGCCAAGGTATCCGGGGTGCGGAGCACCAGTTCCTCGTAGGTGATCGTGGTCCATGCTAGATCATTCTGCGGATGTTGGAGCAGATAGGCATGGTCCATGCACCAGATCAGTGCAAGCCGCTCCTCGATGGTGTTCACCGTGCCGGCCAATGCATGATAGGACCGCACCCGTTCATCGTAGCGATGGGGTGCGGGCACGGGCGGTGGCACGGGCAAGTTGTTCCATGCGCCATGCTTGAGCATTGAGGAGACCACCGCGCACGGATGGCGGACCAACAGCACGGGCCGTGGTGGTGAGAACCGGCCAATGAGCCAGGGAAGCAATAGATGTCCGCGAACGAATTTCACGATCGCCCGGTCGGCCATTTTCAAACCTTGCAGGCTGGTGGCCTGTGCCAAATAGGGCGAGAGGAGGCGGCCTTGGAAGAGCTGCCGGAAGAGCTGCTCCGCCTCGGGCCACGTTTCCTGCTCCGGAATATGTTGCCGCCATGCGAAGCCGATCTGCTTGAATGCGCGCACTTCATCCACGTTCAACGGTTCCCACAAGGTTGCCGAACCGGGGATCGTGGCCAAAATCTCCTCCAGCCACGTGGAGCCTCCACGCGGGGAGGCGAAGATCAGTATCGCCTTACTGGGATCCAGGTGCATTCGGCGCTGTTGCAGCGCCAGCCGACCGGCGAGCCAGTGCCGATCGAGAGCGCGACGCGCGTTGAGTGAAGTTCGAAGGTCCCATGTTCCGACCCACGGCTCGCTGGGGATGTGGAGTTTCAGAGCCCGATGGACCTGGCCACTTCCGGTTGGCAGATCAGAAAATTGAAATGACTGCTTTTGGTCAGGGTCTTGGTCTGTAGCGGAGGCCAGGTCACATCGTCGATGTTGAAATACAGGTAGCCCAGCCCACCGATCAATTGGGCGACTTCGGCAGCCACGTTGTCGTTCAGCAATTCGATCAATAGCGTTGGTTTGTCCCGGCGCAGGACCTCGAGAAATCCGCGCAGCACAGCGGCTTCATGGGTTTCCACATCGATCTTGAGCAGGTCCACTTTCGTTGCGTCGAACCGGGCCAGGAGGTCAGCAACCGTAAGACATGGAACCTCCACGGGCTGGATCCCCTTGCCGTTCTTGTTCCAATCCGGTTCCAGCGAAACGGAAAGGACATGCTCTTCCTCCGGCAGGTCGAAGAGGATCGCCGTGCCGGTATATTCGCTGATCGCGGCGCGCACGGTTTTCGTACGATCACCGTTGAGGGAAACATTCTCCTTCAGCTTGTCGAAGATGCGGGACACCGGCTCCACCGCCACCACCAAGGCATCCGGGTTCACCGCGGATGCGGTCAAGGAATAGATCCCGGTGTTGGCACCGATGTCAGGATGACCTTAGAGCTGCGGCATACACGTGTCCAAAGCTGCATGGATACCTTTTCCCATCCATCAAGACCCTTCCAGAAAAGTTCATTCTCGATCATGTAGCCATGGTGGCGCACGCGAAAGCTTTCTCCTTCACTGACCTTGACCCGGATGATCCCTTTGAAATGAAGGTGCCTGTGTATCCGTTCGGTGGTACACCCACCCATCGCACAGCGCTGAACAGGGATCGCTTGAAGGGGATGGCTTCGTACAAAGCCTTGACGATCGATCTGGTGGTCTCCATGGCGTAGTGGTGCAAACATAGGCAGGTGGTTGCCCCTGACGACGCATCCCACCGTGCTCCACAAGTTCACCCACTGTTCCTCGCCAACTTCGCCCCCCATGTCAAAACTCCTCCTCTGCACCGGCAACGGCGGAAAAGTAGCCGAACTTCGTGCCATGCTTCCGGAAGCCATGGAATTGCTTTCCTTAGCCGAAGCAGGTCTACCCAACGACCTACCCGAGACCGGCGACACTTTCGCTGCGAACGCTTTACAAAAGGCGCGCTTCGCTTTCGAGCGGACAGGACTGATGTGCATTGCGGACGATTCCGGCTTGGAGGTTAAGGCCTTGAGCGGCGCGCCGGGCGTGTATTCCGCTCGGTATGCTGGTGTGGCGAAAAGCGACACGGCCAATATGGTAAAGCTCCTTCGGGAAATGGAGGCAGTGTCGGACCGCAGCGCACGTTTCCGGACGGTGGTAGCACTGGTGGATGACAGCGGAGAGCATTTATTCGAAGGCGAAGTGCGCGGCACCATTACCAAAGAGCCGCGGGGTAACAACGGCTTCGGCTACGATCCTGTGTTCCTCCCCGAGATGAGCGATCTCACCTTCGCGGAGTTGGACGCCAAAATGAAAAATGCCATCAGCCATCGCGGCCAAGCGGTATGGAAGCTGGTACGATGGCTTTCGGAAAGGAGCCGATGATCGATGTATGCGGACCTGTTCAACCCCGCCTCAGCACTTTATGCCCAACGGCTTCCGCTACACGCAGGCCATCCAACGCGGCACTGACGATACCGCCCGCGTATCCGGCACCTTCTCCACAGGGATAAAGGCCTTTTGCTTCCGGGTGTTCCAAAGTCACAGCGTCGCGGGGAATGCGCACGGGAGAGCTTGTGCGGGACTCCACGGCCACAAGCACAGCTTCGTTGGTGCGGTAGCCGCGCATTTTTTCACCGAAGGCCTTCAATCCCTCGCGCAAACTTTCTGCTACCACGGGAGGAAGCACTTCGCGTAACATTACGGGCACGATCCCCGGCGGGTAGCTGCAAGTTGGCAGATCCCGGCTGTTGCGTTTTTCCAGGAAATCAACCAAGCGCTGGGCCGGAGCACTTTGGCGTTCACCACCCGCACGCCACGTATCCTGTTCCACTTGCCTTTGCCATTCCATGCCGGCGAGCGGATCGTTGGAAACGGCATTTGAGGCGATGTCGGTCGCTGGGTCAACGGCCACCACAATGCCGCTGTTGGCGTATGGGTTATTGCGCTTGCTGGGGCTCCAGCCGTTCACCACCACCTCGCCGGGCGCCGTAGCGCACGGTGCGATGATGCCGCCCGGACACATGCAGAAGCTGTACACACCACGCCCGCGCACTTGCTGCACCGCGCTGTAGCTCGCTGGAGGTAGATAAGGGTCGCGCACAGCGCAGTGGTACTGCATGCGGTCGATCACTGCCTGTGGATGCTCGATGCGAACACCCATAGCGAAGGACTTGGCTTCGATGCGGATTCCTTTGGCATGTAGCAGGGTGAAGATGTCGCGAGCTGAGTGGCCGGTGGCCAGCACAACAGCTTTCCCGGTCACCTCGTCACCGTTGGCGGTCCGCACCCCATGCACGCTTCCATTCCGCTGGAGAAAGTCCGTGACGCGGGTTTCAAAGCGCACTTCGCCACCTGCCGCAAGAATGGCCTCGCGCATGGCCGTTACGATGCCGGGGAGTTTGTTGGTGCCAATGTGCGGATGGGCATCCACCAGGATATCCTGCGGAGCGCCGAAATCCGTGAAAGTTTTCAGTACACTGGCCACATTGCCGCGCTTCAAGCTGCGGGTGTAGAGCTTGCCGTCGCTGTAGGTACCCGCGCCACCTTCCCCGAAGCAGTAGTTGCTGTCGGGGTCCACGACATGTTCCCGGTTGATCATTGCCAGATCCCGACGGCGGGCCCGCACTTCCTTTCCACGCTCCAGAATGATGGGTTTCAGCCCACGTTCGATACAGCCCAAAGCCGCGAACAGCCCTGCTGGGCCACACCCTACGATGATGACCGACGGGGCATTGGATACATCCTGAAGTGCAGGCGGTGCGGCTGGTGCTTCGGGAAATTCCGATACCATGGAGAGCTCTACGCGCAAGCGGACAAGCGGTAGTTTGCTGCGGGCATCGATCGAGCGTTTAAGTATTTGGGACCCGCGCACGTCTTCCGCCATCATTGAGCAGGCCTCAGCAGCAGCGGCACGCACCAGCAAAGGGTCGGCAGCTTCACGCGGCTGCAGGGCGATGTCCACGGTGCGGTTCATGGTGGGGACAAGTATGGACCAAGGGAGTGCGGTCCGGTCGGGAAATGCTCAGCCCTCAAAGGTGAAGGTGAGCACGTAGGTCTTGTTCCGCAGGCTTTGGATCGGCCTGCTGAAGCGCGTGTTATCGTCCAACAGGACGTTCGGGATGCCGATCCCGGTCTTCAATTCAATGCCGAACTTGAAATAGGGGAGGAACATGTCCACGCCACCCCCCACTTCGGCGCTGTAGTCGTACTTGGCGAGCTTCACGACGATCTCGTTGTCCACGTTATTGTTCACGTCCTTTTGGCTGGACATGTCGATACCGAACTTTCCGCCACCGAGCAGGTAGACAGCAAAGTTGTTGATCCGGTCGCTCCGGAATTTCAGCAACAACGGGAATTCCAAGTAGGTACTCTCCACGGACTTTTGGAAGCTGGCCACTTTCCCGTCCGCCGTTCGGAAACTGTATTTCAGGATGCGGTCCTCGAAAGCCAGGCTGGGCAAGAAGCGCAGGCTCAGATTCGGCGTCATGTTCAGCGAGGCCACGATGCCGAGGTTGAAACCGGGTTGCTTCACGTGGTCCAGCACGAGCAAGGAATCACGGAAGGGGGCTTCGGGCTTCAGGTCCATATAGAAGTCCGAGGTGTTGTAGCTCAGCAGGAACCCGAAGTGGAAGCGGTGGAGGTCGAAATTCTGGAGGTTCTCCACCTTGATCCCACGTTGCGCGGAAACCGGTATCGTCCCCAATGCGGCGGCGCAGAGGATGAGAAGGAGGCGAGTTCTGTTGCGGGTCATCCGGCAGCAGGAACGGAAAAATGGTGCGATCGGTGCCTTGGCGTCCATCTATTTCCGGGCAACGTAAAGGGTGGCCACACCAAAGGTGAGCGTTCGGGCTTTTCCTTCCTTCAGCCCGCAACGCTTCAGGACGGCCAAGAATGCATTTCCCTGCGGAAAGGCATCCACGCTTTCAGGGAGATAGGAGTAGGCGGCATTGTCGCGGCTCACTAGTTTGCCGATGAGGGGCATCACATGGTGGAAGTAAAAGCGGAAAAGCTGTTTGAAAGGGGCTCTTTGCGGATTGCTGAATTCCAGCACCAGCAATCTTCCACCGGGCTTCAACACCCGCGCCATTCCGCGGATACCATTTTCCAGTACTTCGAAATTCCGCACACCGAAGGCGACGGTCACGGCATCGAATGTGGCTTCGGCGAACGGCAGTTCTGCTGCATCGGCCTGCACCAATTCTATGCGGCTCGCCATGCCTGCTTTATCAATTTTGACACTGCCCTGGTCCAGCATGCCCTGCGAAATGTCCGCACCGATAACGTGCTTGGCGAGGTCCGCGCCCATGATGGCAAGGTCGGCCGTGCCGGTGGCAACATCCAGTAGTTGGTCAACAGGTTCCTTGGCCAATTCCTGCATGGTCTTCCGCCGCCAGCCTTGGTCTATACCCAAGGAACAGAGCCGATTGAGCAGGTCATAGCGGGGCGAGATATTGTCGAACATGCGCTCCACCTGCTCGCGCTTGGAGGCATCGTCTGCGTATGGCTTCACGGTCATTTTCGTTCGGCTTCAGCGATCCCAAGGCGTTCGGCTTCCTGCTGCAAAGCGACAGGGTCCACGGGCACCACGCCCACGTGTTCGCATACCATGCCCCCAGCCAAGTTGGACCAAGCGGCTAACAAGTGCATGGGCAAGCCGGCCGCAAGGCACAGAGCGGCCACAGCGATAACGGTATCGCCTGCACCGCTCACGTCGGCAATACTTCGGCGGTGAGCAGGCAAAAGCCGGTCCGTTGCCTTGTCATGGATGTATGCACCGTGCTCGCTCAGCGTGATCAACGATGCTTTGTTACCGATCTTTTCCTCTAAAGCAAGCGTTGCGGCGCGGACGCTTGCCAAGTCTTTCCCATCCACTTCGGTCTTCAAGCCTTCGCGCAATTCCTTCAGGTTGGGTTTGAAAAGGTCCACTCCCTTGAAATCAAAGAAGTGTCTTTTTTTAGGGTCCACCGCCACGGGTATCCCCAATGAACCGGCTTCATTCACAAGAGCCGCGATCACTACTGGTGTGAGCACACCCTTGTCATAATCCTCGAGAACGAGCACATCCGGCCGACGCGCATGCAGGATGTGTAGGGCGGTGTCCAAAAATTCTTTCTCCTCCTTGGCGTTCAGGTCTTCATCCTCCTCCTCATCCACGCGTACCACGTGCTGATGCGCACTGATGATCCGCGTTTTGACGGTGGTCGGTCGTTCATGCGAGCGCATGATCCCCGAACTGTCAATGCCGTGTTCGGTGAGTAACTCTTCCACTTGCGCTGCGGAGGCATCATTGCCCACTACGCCGGCGAGGATAGTGTTGGCACCCAAGGCACGCAGGTTCAGCGCCACGTTCGCTGCACCACCAAGTCTTGAGCTTCTCCCTGTAACGCGCACCACGGGTACGGGTGCTTCGGGGCTGATGCGCGAAACCTCGCCCCACAAGTAGGCATCCAGCATCACATCACCCACCACCATGGCGGTGGAAGCGGCGAAGCGGGCGAGCGTTTCTTGGGGAGACATTGGTTCGGGATAGAAGTTCAGGCGGTCAGTGAAGGAGCTGGTCCTGTATTCAAACGGGTTTTATTCGGGTCACAATTTGCCTACTGCACTGGCAATGCGTGCCATGGCCTCTTTCAGCAATGCATCACCGGTGGCATAACTGATGCGCACGGTTCCGGGCGCACCGAACGGTTCACCGTCCACCACACTTACGCCAGCATCGTTGAGCAAGTACATCGCCAGGTCATCGCCATTGCGCACTTGGCCATTATAACAGGCACTTACTTCAGGCAGCACGTAGAATGCGCCGTCCGGAATGTTGCACTTCCAGCCCGGTACGGCTTTCAAGCCTTCCAGCACCAGGTCGCGGCGGCGAAGGAAATCCGCGCGCAGTCCAGCGATCAGGCCCGGGTCAGCTTCCACACACGCCTTGGTAACGCGCTGTGCAATGCCGTTGGCACCGCTGGTGAACTGGCCCTGCACCTTATTGGCAGCCTTGATCACCCATTGTGGACCGGCCATGTAACCGATGCGCCATCCGGTGAGCGCGAATGCTTTTGAGATACCGTTGATGGTGATGACACGATCGGCCATGCCGGGCAATGCCCCGATGGAGTGGTGCTTGCCACTGAAGACGATGTGCTCGTAGATCTCGTCGCTGATCACCATCAGGCCGGGATGTTTTAGCACTACCGCTGCCAATTCTTCCAGCTCTTGCGCGGAAAGCACGGCACCGCTGGGGTTGCAGGGCGAGCTGAAGAGCAGCACCCGGGTCCGTGGGGTGATAGCGGCGGCGATGCGTGCGATGGGCGGTTTCCAGTCCTCGGCCAACGTGCTGTGCACGATCACGGGAACGGCGCCGGTGTAACGGACCTGCTCGGAATAGCTCACCCAATAAGGTGCGGGGATCACCACTTCGTCGCCCGGTCCGGCCAGCGCGATCACGGTGTTCATGATGGCCTGCTTCGCACCGGTGCTCACCAGTACTTGTTCAGGCGTGTAGTCGAGGTTGTTGTCCCGCTTGAACTTATGGGCGATAGCTGCGCGGACGTCGGCATAGCCCGCCACGGGCGGATACTTGTTCCATTTGCCTTGTGCGATGGCCTCTTTGGCAGCTTCGATGGCGAATGAGGGCGGGTCCTGGTCGGGCTCGCCGAGGCTGAGGTCGATGATGTCCTTGCCGGCTGCTCGGAGTTCGCGGGTGCGTTGCGCCATTTGCAGTGTGGCGCTTTCTTGCATTGCCGTTACGGCGGGAGAGAGGTGCATATGTTCAATTTGACCGCGACGGTGCGGGGACAGGAAGCCGCGAAATTAGCCCTTGTCCGGGATCGGCTTTTTTGCTTCCGTGCGCACTATCAACAGGTTATTACACGTTGCAACACTTCGCTGGCTCTTTTTCCCGGCCTTCACCCGAACTTCGCCGCGCAAAATCACCGGATATGACTGGAGATCAATGGTTCAATGTGATGTTGATGCTGCTGCCATCGGTGGTGGTTTTCCTCACCGCCTATTTCTTGCTGCGCCAATTTTTGGGGACGCGTTCGCACGAGGCACAGACCGCGGCGATACAGGCCGTTCGCCAAGAAGACCGGAAGCATACGTTGCCCATGCGGTTGCAGGCCTACGAACGATTGGCGTTGTTCCTGGAGCGCATTTCACCTGGGGCATTGGTCTTCCGGGTACACAAGCACAACATGACATCCTCAATGCTGCACGGGGAGTTGCTGGCCACGGTGCGCGAGGAGTTCGAGCATAATGTGACGCAGCAGGTCTATGTAAGCGATAAGGCCTGGCAACAGGTCAAGATGGCCAAGGAGGAAACACTACGGATAATCAACATTGCCTACGAGCAGACAGGGGAGGAGCGCAACGGGACGGCGTTGAGCCAGCGCATTTTCGAAACGGCATCCAAACTGACGCACTTGCCCACACAGGCGGCCATGCTCTCGCTGAAGGATGAGATCAGGAAGCTGTTCTGAACAGCCGCACCAGCCTATCGGCAGCATCCCCCGGGCTCAGCACGCCGGTCGCCACTGCATTGCGCATGGCTTTCCATTCTTTACTCACGCCAGGATCCGCTTGGAAAACGTCCACAAGGGTATCCGTGATCGCCGCTTCGAGCCATTGTAGCCGTTGATCGCGCCGGCGTCCGTCCAGATGACCGTTGGTGCGGGCGCGTTCCGCAGCGGAATTCAGCGTTCCGAGTAATTCGGCCATGCCGTTGCCGGTGACTGCGGAGCAAAGCAACACCGGCGGTCGCAGACCCGTGGGCCTTGCGGGCAGCAGCGCAATAGCGTTGCGAAGGTCCCTGGCGGCCACTTCATTTCGGCGCGTATCGTCACCATCCGTCTTGGTGATAGCGATGATGTCGGCGGTTTCCATGATGCCGCGTTTGATCCCTTGAAGGCTGTCCCCCGCGCCGCCGATCATCAGCAGGAGCGTGATGTCCGTGAGCTGGTCGACCTCTGCTTCGCTTTGTCCCACACCCACGGTCTCGACAAGAATGCGGTCAAAACCGGCAGCTTCGCAAAGGATAATGGCCTCGCGTGTGCGGCGAGCAACGCCGCCGAGGGTGCCACCGGTGGGCGAGGGCCGTATGAAGGCATCAGGTTCAGCGGCCAAACGGGCCATCCGGGTCTTGTCGCCCAGAATGCTGCCCCCACTGTGCGTGCTGCTGGGGTCGATGGCGAGCACGGCCACCCGTTTCCCAGCGGCGATGAGGCGCATGCCCAGTTCATCGATCAATGTGCTTTTGCCCACACCGGGGCTGCCAGTAATGCCGATGCGCAGCGAGTGGGAACTGTTCAGGCGGACGGCTGCATCGATAAGCCTTCGGACGCCTTCATCCGCGGTGCTTTTCCGGCTTTCAACCAAAGTGATCGCTCTTGCCAAAGCACCTCGGTCGCCGTTACGCAAGAGCTCGAACAGGTCGGTATGGTCCGATGTGTTGCCCATGGTCACGCCCCGTTGCGATAGCCCACTATCCATTTGCGGTCGCCCATGTCGCGCAGCAGCCGGAACATTTGTTCCCCAGCCACAAGATCGCTCAAGAAACGCATGCCATACCCGTTCAGGATGGACATTTGGCGTGGGCTCGGCGCCAATGGTTTTTCGCTCCAACCTTTTGCCATCTGTCTTCCGTCGTCCATTTTCAGCGGGTATTCCCAGTAGCGCAGCTTCCAAAGATCGTCCAGTGTGGAGCAATCGGTCAAGAAGCCCATTGCGGCGCTGTCCGGTGGTAGTGTGCATTGAGCAACATCGTGGGTGCGGAACAGATCATCCGCATCGGGATTCGCCAAGGAGAACGTGCGTCCTTGCACTTGGCGGATGAAACCTTCGCGTGTAAGCGGCCTGCTCTCGGTGACCTGTCCTTCCTTCATTCGGACCAAGAACAGGCAGAAAGGTTGGCCATCGGTGCTTGTGGACAAACTGAGTGCGAATTGCCACGTAGGGGGTTGCGGCTCTTGCCCGCTAACGGACAAGGGGAGTACGAGGATGGTGATCAACAAGGCACGCAGCATCTGGCTTGCGAAAATACCACAGCGGCCTCAGTTCATTTTGCCTTGGTACCACCCCCTGATGCAACGGCTTTGACGTCCTTGACGGCTTGGGGCAGAACAGTCTCCATCATGCCTTCTCGCAGACCGCTCCACATGTAGTTGAAGATCTGCCGGTCCTTTTTGCGTTCCACGGTGAAGTCGCCGTGGCGGAAATTGGATCCGCTGAGGTTTTTGCTGCGCACCAATTGGTTGGCGAGGAAGGATTTCAGCCCGTCCTTCTCCCTTGCCCCGTCGCGCTTGGCGATCCTCACCTTCAGGTCGCTATATTCCATGTCCACTCGGCCGTGCCCCTTGTTCTTATCGGCGTCCAACGTGTATTCGATCCCGCCTATACTTCCCGCCGTTGCCTTCACCAGCAAAAGGTCGTTGGTCATTGCATTGAATGCAGTGAAAGGAAGTGCTCCGATGTGCGCCCGAGCGCTGAAATGATCGCTGCTGTCGAATACGGCGCTTTCGAATTTGAAACGCACGGGGGCGGTTTCGTATACACGGGCCGTAGCGACCAAACGAAGCTTGTTCTTCCTTTCCGGTCGGGTATTGTCAAGACCTGTCACTGTAGCGATGATGTTGGTGAAGCGCAATTGCCCGAATGCCGATGTCACCACATCCTTCTCATTATATTCCACGTCCAATCCATCCACCAAAAGCGTATCCACCCGCACGCCAAAAGGCAGGTCCCGGAGCAGTTTTGCGGGCATGGGCTTCACCTTGTAAGGCGCATCGGTCATTGTCTTGTCCCGGAAATCCAGCACTTTGGTGCCGGAAATACGGAGCGTGGTAGCAGCCAAGGTGCCGCTGTTCAATCCTGCGGCGAGGTCCAAACCGCCTACTCTGACCGAATCGGTGTGGAAGGTGGTGAGGTCGGTTTCGTAACGAAGTGCGTTCTTGTATTCCTGCGGACCTTTTCTGGAGGTGAGTTCCATGTTGCGGATGAAGAACGTGCTGTCGGGGTGCGCGATACGGATGTGCTCCGCAGTAAGGTCGTACAAAGGTGGAAGTCCGGCGTGAAGGCTGTCCACTTCAGCGGCTGCGGTAACGAATTTCAACGAGAACCCGGTTTTGCCATGTGGCAGCTCGATCGCGATCCCGGAGGCGCCCAAAGTGAACTTCTGCACGCTCGCTTCCGGCTTATCCGGACGTGTGTTCCGCCACCTGACGTTACCGCTGTCCACCATTAAACTGTCCAATCGGATAGTGTGCACAATGTCGGCATCTCCCGTTCCGCTATCATCCGTGGTGCGCGGCTTCCGATCGCTGGCGATGAGAACCAACTGCGGTTTGTGCAGGCGGACCGAACGCATATCCAATGTTTTTCCCAGCAGCAGTTTGCGGATGGATAGGCCTTTCACGTCCAATCGGCCCACGTCGCCAGCGATGAGCACGGATCGATGGTAGCTCCAGGATGTGTCGGCGCTGTCAATGGCTTGGGTGATCCGCAGGCCGGTCCACGAAATATCGCCTGCCAAGAGATCGAGCTGTACGCTGGCCACGACCACATGGCTGCGAGGTCCTGCGGCCTCTTCCATGATCTTCAACGTTTTGTCGCGCACCAACGAAGCCAACAGGTCAGGTCCGAAAAAGGCTACGGCTGATGCGATGATCACGAACAACAAGCCGCCCAAAGCGAATTTTTTCCGGAAGTTGGACATGTACGGCGGGTGCGAACTTTGGTGGATGGTAAGTTTGTAATAATGTCCAACCCCGTGCCAAGCTTATTGCGTGCGCTTCGAGCATGCGCGGTGCCGATGTTGCTGGCGACCGGTTTACATGCCACCGAATATGTTGTGCCGGATGGTGATGTGGGCGCCTTTTTCGCCAAGTTACCTGATGATGCGACCAGTGTGGTTTTCTCCGCTCGTTCCGTGTATTCAAGTGAAGGGGACATCGTTCTCCCCACGCGCCACCTGCTGGTGATCGATGGCCGTGGTTGTGAGCTCCGGCTGGGTAAGAATTCCAATGGCTTTACTTATGTTATCAGCGGAATGAAGGACGCTATGGTGCGCACTTCCAGTCGTTATCACATCAAGGATTTCGGCCGCATTGTCGGTGGTAAAAAAGCCATAGACCTTTCAGCCACCTTGGGAAGCGTGGTGGAGAACTGCGAACTGGTGGCGCAAACGCAGGCCGCCGTGGACCTGCGGTTCTGCCTTATGGCCAGGATCCAGAACGTACTGGTCACGAATCCGCTCAGCAAGGGGTTCGTGCTACGTCAAGGTGATTGGCCCGGTGCTTCGGGCACCAACAGCCAATCCAACAGTACCGTGTTGGAGCAGTGCCGCGTGTATTGCATGAAAGGCACCACGGCCGCGTACACCATTTTGAACAGCGGTGGTGTGCGTATGACGGATTGTGTTTCAGAGGGACAACCGGTGGATTACGACATCTTCCTCAGTGCCACGTTGGACGGCGACGAAAGTAGGCCAGCCTCGAACCCGGTCGTTAAATCATTCACGCTGTCAAATTTCCATGTTGAGCACCAGGCGCTTAAGGCGAGCATTTACGTGAATATGCCCTCGAAGGCCACGATCACCTTGGAAAATGTCTATTGGAACGGCGCACAGCCACAACCCGTTGTGCTCTACACCATGGGCCAATTGAACCTTTCCAACATCGGATGGTGGAACCCCGACTTTTGGATCGGTACCCGTGTCAACGCTCCTCGGATAAACATCGATAGAGCCGCGAGTGGGATGTCCGTCGAAAAGGACGTTAAGGAGAACCGCTCCGGCTTGTTGCGCCTGTTCGACGCTCTTCCGGGAAATACAGTTCTGCAGTTGAATTATGTAAGGGTCCAACAGAAGTCAATGTAGCTTAGGAGCCGTGCCATCCTTCCCCAACAAGGGGTGCGGATGCCACGTGACCCGATCTAACGATCAGAACGGACACCTACATGAGGTGTTACTGATCTTTGGCCCATGACTTGCGCCTGTGCAGGAAAAACCACACCATGAGGACCAAACAATTCAATCCGATCTTATGGGCGGGAGCCATTGCATTAAGTGCAGGGCTTACCGTCTCCTGTTCCGCCCCAGCGACCGACGCCGGGAACGATGCAGCGAATGCAGCGAACAGTGCTATGGGCGATGGACATAATGGCACTGGCATAAATGGCAACAACACAGCCACGGGCACGACGGGAAATGAGAACGGTGTGAACGGAGCCGCCGATTCGCAAGTTGGCGGAGCAGGAACTACGGTTACAATGACCCCGACACAGGAACGTACAGGGGCTTCCACGGAGATGAAAGGGCTGCGCGCCACACTGATGGCCGACCTGGATGCTGTGCGTGCTCGATTGAAAGTGGGTACTACTCCAGCCGACCAACACAAGGCCGATCAGGACAAGGCCGCCGATCTGGCTCAAGGCCTGGAGCGTGTGGACCGTGCATTGGCAGCCATGGACGCTGCAACGGACGAGACTTGGGCCACCATGCGCGAACAGCAGCTCAAGGAAGTGGCCGAAGTGCGCACTTGGCTTGATGGTTATAAGGGCGAGGCCACCAGTATGAAGTAGGTCTCATATTCGCGAAAAAGAAGAAGCCGCAGTGCCTGAACAGGCAATGCGGCTTCTTCTTTTAATATGTCCGGGCTATTTCAGCACACGGATAAAGAAGGAAGTGAAGGACTCCTTAGTCCCCATTTGGGGCATTCCTGGTGCAGTGGCTTCCACTGGAATGCCTTCTTTGGAAGCCGCTTCCGCTAAGGTCTTAACATGCAACGGATGGTGCAAAAGAATGCCCAATTTATCAGGCGCAACATTGGGTTTGTCCGAATTCAACCAAAGTGGTGGGTCGCTTTTGTCCATTAATCGGGGCATGTCCAAGTCAGCGCGCTCGGCCACCATGGTGGGCGTCTGCACCTGGCTGAAGCTGCTCAAACCATAGAAGCGTGCGATCTCTTCCTGCATGCGCGGTTCTTCACTTGGACGCTTGTTGTACACAGGACCGAAAATGTCGTCCCAAGCCAGCATGTCGTACGTGCTTTGGGGGTTGATGGCGGCAGCTGCCTGTACCCGTGTGCTTTCGCGTGAAACAGGATCACTTGAACTTGGATCCGCCATATCGTCGTGCACTGCAAGCCAGATGGATGTACCAGCACCTGCGCTTACACCCAAAAGTCCGATCCGGTTCTTATCCACGCCGAAATCCGCGGAATGGTAACGGATGAACTGGAGGCAGCGGCGCGAATCCGCAAGTGAGTTCATCACGCCTTTTGGTCCTTGGGGGATAAAGCGGTAATTGATCGTGGCCACTCCTAAACCAGCGGCCAGCATGGCCTGGGTTTCCGAGGCGAACTTCTTGTAGTAAGCACCTTTATCACCACTGGTGAATCCGCCGCCATGTATGAAGATCACCAAAGGAGCCGGACCGGGTCCCTTGGGCATGATGATGTCGAACGTGGAGTTATTGGCACTTCCGTAAGCGATATTCTCTGCGAACCGGTTGGTGGTGGGGATCGGAGCAGCGCTGAGTTTCATGTTCAGGTCCACGAAATAATCCGTGCCCGGTGAGGTGGTCCCAGCGTTGGTACCACCGGTATTACCGCCGGTGTTGCCACCACCGTGGCCTCCTTTGCCCTTTCCGGCATGCTGGCCGGGGTTGGCCGCCCTGTTCAGTTGTTTGCAACCACTGCCGCCCAGTAAGAGTGCGGCGCATAGCAGGAGGGCCAGTGGGTGGAATGCTTTTCTGCTCATTGTGCTGGTTTTGCCCTGATGGTTTACAAGCCGCAATGTAGTGCGGGCTGCACAGGGATAGGCGTGCACGAAGCCAATTCCATGCCAGCCTGATCGAAGCCCTTATTCCGAATGATCGCTAAAATGTGATGGACGGCTTGGACTTATCCGTGGTAAACACACGAAGCCACGATGACCCCATCACGCAGCTGCAGCACTTCGCCTACATTCAGTGCTAGTTCGCCTTCCACATGGCGCGTGTATTCCATGAACACATTCACATTGTCGGCGATCAGGCGCTTCACCTCGTAACGCAGCGTCGGCAACCGGTGAAAGGCATCGCGCCACCAGTCCCGTAAGGCTGCCTTGCCCTTGACCATGCCTTTGGTCTCGGGCCTCAACGCGTAAAGCTTGGGGCTGAAGTGTTCAGCATCATCGGCATAGAGAGCAAGGAGTGCTTCCAGATCATGCGCATTGAAAGCATCCAACCATTCGTGCGCGATCCGCAGCGGTACGGATCCTTTTTGATCGGCTTTAACGTGCACGGTTTCCTTCCATGGGTCATAGGAGCCAAAGCTCCACAAGTGCCCCTCCGGATCGGCACAGGTGAAACCCCGTCCGCCATGTGCCTCGTCCTTTAGGCTGATCACCATGCGCGCGCCGTGCTGCAACGCCTTCGCATAAAGGGCATCCGGGTCGTCCACCACCACGTAGGGGCTTTGCGTCTGGTAGCCGAGTTCCGCAGGGGAGCGGGTCAATCTGGCATATTCGCTTCCGTTGTTCGTGCTGCCCAACATCACCATTGCGTTGCCCAGGGTCAATTCCGCATGGCGTATGGTGCCGCTCTCGCCAGGCACAACCAAGTGTTTTTCAAAGCCGAAAGCTGCGCTGAGCCATTCCACGGCAGCCTGGGCATCATTGTAAGTAAGTGCAGGTATAATGGAGTGGATGTGCATGGCGCGATCAGGGGGCAAAGATCGAGACGATCAGGACGGATTGCAGAAACGTTGCAGGAAACAGATCCGTGCGCTCCTTATAGGTTTCTGCACGGCCTGCGGTGTCCGTGAACGCGAACGTGCGTCTGTACGGTTATTCTTAGAAAAGCGAAGAGACTACGCCTCCTTCGTGCCGTCCGGTTGTGCGTCAACCACTTTGCGGCTAGGCATGCGGCTCGCGGCCCGGTTGAAGATGAAGTCGAACTTGCCACCGCTGCGCGGCATAGCCTTGCATTGCGGGATCACGTTCAGCATATTGGCCTTGGTCAACTTGGTGAGGTAGGCCCTGAACTGGTTCCCGCGCGTAACATCGCGTTCCACCAACTTATGCTCCGCCAGCATGGAATAGATCTCGGTGCTGTTCACATTCACGGTGCGGACGTGCTCCAAATATTCTTCAATGGCCTTGCTCATGCGCAAGGCTTGCTGGATCTCCGCGGGTGTGATGGACATGCTTGGCTTGCCTACGCGTGGATTAGATGCTTGGTGCCGCGGTGGCGAGGGCAAAGGTCGGTTGTTTTTCAATGGACCAAGGTACTTTGTTCAATATGCTTGTGAAAATAGAACAACAAAGCGTCGCCGGATCCTTCGTTCTTTGCGCCCCGAAAACAGAAAACATGGGCATCAGCTGGATCTACCTCCTCATCGCTTCCCTCAGCGAGTCCGTTTGGCTCTACGCAGTAAAGGCCATGGACGTAAAGGCGGTGAAGGAGATGGGCTGGTCCGGGCTTTTCAGCGATCCGCTGCACGCAAAATCGCTGCTGCCGTTCCTGGGTTATGCCATCTTCGGCGCCGGCAATGTGATCTTCCTCTCCATGAGCATGCGTACCATTCCTGCCAGCACCGCATTCGCGGTCTGGATGGCGGTGGCCTTGATCAGCTCAAAGCTGATCGACACGCTTTGGTTCAAACAGCCGGCGAACGGCATACAGTTGCTGTGGTTCGCGATCATCATCATCGGGGTGATCGGGCTGAAGCGGGGTAGTTAGGGCTTGCCGGCAGCGTGTACGGCCTTAGGCTTATAATTTCCCGGAACGGTGCGCGCGGCGATCGCGAGCCGATTCCATGCATTGATCGTGGCCACCGCGCAGGTGAGGTCGGCGAGCTCAGTAGCACTGAAATGGGGATGGACCGCTTCGTACACAGCGTCCGGCACATGGCCCTCGGATAACAACGTCACGGCCTCGGTCCATTCCAGCGCGGCACGTTCGCGGTCGGTGTAACAGGAGCATTCGCGCCATGCGTCGAGCGAATACAACCGTTGTTCCTCCTCGCCGATGGCACGCAGGTCCTTCCAGTGCATGTCGATGCAATAGGCACAACCGTTCATCTGTGAGGCCCGTAGCTTGATCAAATGGATCAACGGGATCCCGATGGAACAGGAATGTAGGTGGTCCTCCAGCGCTTGCATGGCCTTGTAGATACCCGGTGAGGCTGAGGCATAGTTCAATCTTACTTTCATGATGGATGGCTTTATGGAGAACACAAAGTTACCGGCTCGAGGAACCGGAACTCCCGCACGTATCCCCTCCATAAGACGTTGATGTCCAACCACCCTCGTTCCGCGAGGCTCAGCTGAGTTCCGCCCGGAACACCATGACAGGCTCGTCGCGATGCACGCTGTCCTTTTCGTGGT
Source organism: Flavobacteriales bacterium (assembly GCA_016719225.1). Lineage (GTDB taxonomy): Bacteria > Bacteroidota > Bacteroidia > Flavobacteriales_F > PHOS-HE28 > PHOS-HE28. Next base: position 936,175 of record JADKAN010000002.1, read on the forward strand.
GCATACCGTTCCGCTTGGCCACGGCCTGGCTTTTCAGGTTACCCGGATCGATAAGCGAGATCACCGACGAGGTGAAGGCATGTTCCTTGGCGAACGCCTTACAGGCCATTGCCGCTTCCGTAGCAAAACCTTGGCCCCAAGCAGAAGGCAACAAATGATATCCGATCTCCAGTTCGTTGATGCCGTCCAATTCCTGTGTCAACAGGCCGATCATACCGATGGGCTTGTTGCTGGCACGCTCGATCACAACGTTCAAGCAGGAACCGTCGTGCGGGATGCGGTCCAATGAGCGCTGGATGAAAAATGTGCAGTTCGTTTCACTGCCCACGGTGAAGGGCATGAATCGGATGGCTTCTGCGTTGTTCAAATACTCCATCCACCACGAGCGGTCTTCCAGCACTGGATGGCGGAAGATGAGGCGTTCGGTAGAGATGCCTTCCATGGAAGGGATAGGAAGTTTGAGCATGGATCAAAAATAGGAGCTTGGTGGATCACTTCGGGGCCAACCGCCCGAACACCACGGAGTCAACGAAGTGACCATCCCACAGGATGTTTTCCTTGAAATACGCCTCTCGCTTAAAGCCGTTCTTTTCCAGCACGCGCATCGAGGCTGCGTTGCGGGAGTCGGTCCATGCTTCCATGCTGTGGAAGCCTAGGACACCGAATGAATAGTCCGCCACCGCGGCGACCGCCTCGCTCATCAGGCCCTGGCCCCAGTGCTCGCGGGCCAAGGTGTAACCGAGTTCTCCGCGATGGTGTTCCGGCTCGATGCGCCAATGACCGATCACGCCAATGCATGTCCCAGCCTCCGAGCCGGCCCCTTCCTCCTTCAACGTGATCGCCCACTGTGCTGCGATGTCCGCGAACTGACCATCCTGTGCACGCGTGATAAAGGCGATCGCGTCATCGATGCTCTCAGCCCGTAGGCGATGCACGAAGCGCATTACCTCGGGATCACTTCGCATGGTGAAGAGATCGAGCGCATCCTCTATGCGGAGTTCTCGAAGGATCAGACGTGCCGTTGTGAGGGTGGGAAGGGGAGTGAGGTGGAGAGAGAGCATAGGTGGCTCAAAGGTCACTCGATGTGTGGCTCGACCTTCTAAAATGGTTGATCCAGGATGAAGTTGTCCGATCAGCCGGTACGGCTGGCCTTAGCTGGACGTTAAGCGCGCATTATTCCGTACTGCTCCACAACGTCACTACGGGATTGACCCGCAATCCCGATCCCAAGTGCTTATCCTCACACTCTTACCATACCCACCACGGCCTCCACTACATCCTCCACACTCGGCTTGCTGAAATAATCCCCATCCGTTCCATAGGCGGGGCGATGAGGCTTTGCCGTGAGGGTAAGTGGCGCACTATCCAACCAACGGAAGCCTTTCTGCACTTCCAGCACTTGTTGCATGATGAAGGCGCTCGCACCCCCGGGGACGTCCTCGTCCACTACCAATAGGCGGCTTGTCTTCTTCAGGCTTTCCACAATGCGATGCTCGAGGTCGAAGGGGAGGAGGGTGCGCACGTCGATCATTTCCACGCTGATACCGAGTTCCGCTAACCGGTCCGCAGCATGCAAGCAGAGGTTGAAGGTGCTTCCGTAGCTCACGAGTGTCACATCATCACCTTCGCGCACCACCTCGGGGATACCGATGGGCACGGTGAATTCGCCGAGGTTACTGGGCAGGCGCTCTTTGCTCCGGTAGCCGTTGAGGCATTCGATAACCAGCGCTGGTTCGTCGCTTTGCACCAACGTGTTGTACATGCCCGCAGCCTGCTGCATATTGCGCGGCACGCACACGATGATACCCCGCAGGCTGTTGATGATCATCCCCATGGGACTGCCGCTGTGCCAAACGCCTTCGAGGCGATGTCCGCGCGTGCGCACGATCAAAGGTGCTTTTTGTCCGCCCTTTGTGCGCCACAGCACGGTGGCAAGGTCATCACTCATGGGCTGCAGGCAGTAGAGCAGATAATCCAGGTATTGGATCTCCGCGATGGGGCGGAGGCCGCGCAGCGCCATCCCAATGCCTTGGCCAAGGATGCTGTTCTCACGGATGCCCACGTCGCTTACGCGCAGTTCGCCGAAGCGCGCCTGCATGCCTTCCATCCCTTGGTTCACATCGCCGATAAAGCCAGTATCTTCCCCGAATGTGAGTAAAAGTGGATCCTTTTCGAAGAGCGCGGCGAAGTTGTCGCGAATGATGATGCGTCCGTCCACTTCTTCATCTTCCCCATATTCCACGAGCACCTCCGGTACCTTCAGGCAGCTTTTGGCGCTCTGGCTGTAGAGGTGGCTGCTGTAGCGGTCGGAATTGGCAACATTGGCCGTGTTGATCCACGCACGTAGGTCTTCGGCATCGGCACCGGCAAGATCCGCCTCGAGCAAGGCGCGGCGGGCGATGCTCATGATATCCTTACGCTCAGGGTCGAGGGCGGTGCGCAGTTCTGTCGCGAAAGCCGCCGCTCCTTCCGAACGCATCACATCCAATAACCCGATCACCTCTTGGCGTTCGTTCTGGATGGGTGAGAGAAAGTCCGCCCATGCGGCTTTTTGTGCTGCCTTGGCCTCTGCTTTGGCTTCGGCATGGATGGCATCAAGTTCTTCGACCGTTGCAATGGGAACGCCTCCGGGCTTGAAGGCGAGGATCCATTCGCGGAAACGCACATTACAATCCGCGGTATGGTACCACTGGAGTAGTTCCTTTGTTTTGTACCTCTCGTGGCTACCACTGGTGCTATGGCCCTGCGGTTGCGTCACCTCTTCCACATGGATCAGGCAGGGTACGTGTTCTTCGCGGCATTGCGCGATCGCCTGTTCGTAGGTCTTGTTCAGTGCGGCATAATCCCAACCTTTCACCTTGTGGATGCGGATACCGTTGGTGTCCTTTTGCTTTTCGAACCCTTGCAGGAGTTTACTGATGCTGCCTTTGGTGGTCTGGTATTCCTTGCCCACGCTGATCCCCCAGCCATCGTCCCAAACGCTGATGGCCAAGGGTACTTGAAGAACACCGGCCGCGTTCATCGTCTCCCAGAACGGCCCTTCACTAGTGCTGGCATCCCCGATGGTGCCGAAAGCAACCTCGTTGCCCTTATCGCTGAACCGGGTGTAACCATGGAGTGCCTCGTTCTGGCGGAACATCTTGCTGGCTTGGGCCAAACCGAGCAGGCGTGGCATCTGGCCAGCGGTAGGGCTCATGTCCGGGCTGGAGTTGTACTGTTCTGCGAGGTTCTTCCAATCGCCGTTGTCATCCAGGCTGCGCGTGGCGAAATGGCCATTCATCTGCCTGCCGCCGCTGGCAGGTTCCGCCTTCACGTCCGCGTGGGCATACAATTGCGCGAACCATTGCTGAACCGTGAGCTCACCGATCGCGAACATGAACGTCATGTCCCGGTAGTAACCACTCCGCCAATCGCCTGGCCGGAATTGTTTGGCCATTGCCACTTGTGCGAGTTCCTTGCCATCTCCGAAGATGCCGAACTTGGCTTTGCCAGTGAGCACTTCCTTCCGGCCGAGCAGGCTCGCCTCGCGACTTAGGTTGACCAACTTGAAATCGCGAAGGATCTCTTGACGGACTTCATCCAGTGTCATCTTCTCTTCCACTAGGTCGGTTTGATCAATTGTCATAGAGAGGGTTCTTGGGCTGCGCAATTTACTTACGCGGGGCGAGAGAGACTTGAGGACGAATGAGGCGGCTAATGTGAGCGCATATTAACCGCGGCAAGTTTCGACGAAAGAAGTTGCAGGAGCGACGAATGTGCCGGAATGGCACGTTGTTCGCTGCACAACTGGGGTCGAATCGCTGGGGATCAACAATTAACATTTGAATTCACTTGTTCGATCCAAAGCGCTCGCGTTCCAAGATCATGCGCCAGTATTCCTTCCAGAGGTTGGGGAACCGCCATGAGGCAATGGATCCTTTTGACCTCTCACTGTGGAATTTATTCCCCGATACCGGTTTTTAATGATACAGTTCGATAAGGATCCACCGACCGGTAGTGCCCAACAACGATTGGAGGAAAGTGAGGGACGCCTGAAGTTGTTGACTGACAATATGAGCCAAATGGCGTATGTGGCCACCAGTGACATGCGCGTCCAATGGGTAAATAAGCGCTGGCTCGATTATACCGGTATGTCGGTTGAGCAAATAAACCAAGGTGGGTGGGCAACCATCGTCCATCCGGACGATATGCAGGAAATTGGTGGAAGTTTCGAAAAGGCCGCTGCAGAGGGAACGAGATGGGAGAAGGAGTTCCGGCTGAGGGATCAGTTAGGCGGGTACCGCTGGTTTCTTTCTATCTCAATGCCGATCAAGGACGAGGTCGGTGTCGTGAAACAGTGGTTCGGAACCAATACGGACATCACTGATCGTAAACTGGTAGAGAAGGAACGGGCCGCCGCGGCAAAGAGCAAGGACCAGTTCTTGGCCACGTTGGCCCATGAGCTTCGCAATCCACTGGCCCCTCTCCAGAACGGACTTGAATTATTAGAGATGACGACGGGTGATGCGGGCCTGCAGCAGGAAGCGCGGAACATGATGAAACGCCAGTTGGACCAACTCGTCCGGCTGGTGGATGACCTTATGGACCTGAGCCGGATCAGCCACGGCCATTTGGAACTGAAGCTGGAGGAGGTGGACCTGCAGGAGGTAACCGCTATCGCGTTGGAGGCTTTACGGGCAACTGTAGCAAAAGCACGGCATCACCTCCACGTCGAAGGGATAAAAGGAAAGCTCATGGTCGCCGGGGACAGGCACCGTTTGGTCCAAGTGGTCTCGCACTTATTGGAGAATGCTACCAAATTCACGGCGGAACAAGGTGAGATCACTTTAGCGCTTACGTCCGAGGACGGATCGGCGGTAATGGCCATCCGGGATAACGGCATCGGCATTGACCGCGCATCGCTGCCAGGTGTTTTCGAGATGTTCGCACATGTTGCAGCTCACGATAAGAAGCATGGCGGTAGCGGCTTGGGCGTTGGCTTGAGCATCGCCAAGCAGATCGTTGAATTACATGGCGGCAGCATTGAAGGTCTCAGTGCCGGAGAGGGCAAGGGTAGTGAGTTCATTGTTCGTATCCCCCTGCTTGCGGGATCCGTCGGCCGTTCTGCTGCCCAAGGTGATAGTATCCCAGGGCAAGGTCCCGCTAAGAAACGCGTCCTTGTTGTGGATGATAACAGGGACGCGGTGTTCTCCATGGGGGCCTTGTTGCGGAAACTGGGCCATACCGTGGCGACCGCCTACGATGGGCAGGAGGCGTTGAACGTGGGAGCGGCTTTCGATCCGGACCTTGTATTGATGGATATCGGCATGCCGAAATTGAACGGTTATGAGGCCTGCGCCCGGATGCGGCAAGCCGATTGGGGCAGGAAGGCGAAGATCGTTGCGCTAAGCGGCTGGGGCCAGGAAGAGGACCGTCGTCTATCCAAAGAGGCCGGTTTTAACCTGCATGTTGTCAAGCCTATCGACCGGGTCACTATTTTGCAGCTCGTATCAGCCTGATATGGCACAATCCCAACAACGAACATGGCCAACGTGATCCTCGCTACCGACTACAGTGAACAGGCCATGCGGGCCTGCGTCTATGCCCTGAAACTCTTCGGACCCACCGGCCGCACGTATCGGTTGACGCACGCATACCTTGCTACGGACGAGGGTTTCAGCGAATGGCCCACTGTGGGCACCGAGCTCTATTCATTGGCCACCATCGGCATGTCCGAATGGAGTAAGCGGTTGGAGGCCATGCCAGAGGCACAAGGCGCTGTCCTGGTCAAGGATGTGGTCTATGGGCCACTTCCTGGCATGTTGAACGAAACAGCCAAAGAATACAGCTCGGAATTGGTGGTTATGGGCACTCAAGGCGCATCCGGTGCCGGTATTTTGGGGAGCACCGCGGCATCCATGGTCAAGCATTCCAGCGTTCCTGTCCTCGTGGTACCGTCCGGCTCTGTCGAACGCCCCGTAAAGCGGATCCTGTTCGCCGATGATGGTCAAGGCGTCGTGGACGCTGGAGCGTTGACCATGCTCGTGGATATTGCCACAAGGACGCGGGCCGAAGTGCTGTTGGCCCATGTGGTGCAGAACAAGGACGAAATTCCCAAGGATGGCGTCGTGGCTGAATATGGACGGATGCTCGCAGGTGTTCCGCACCGGTTCATATCAACCGTCGGCGAGGATCCCGCAGCAGCCTTGGACCTACTGGCCGAAGAAGAGCAGGCCGACATGATCGCCGTATTACACCGCCATGCGGGCTTCATGGATTCCCTTTTCCACAACAGCACTGCCAAGAAGTTGGCACTGCATGTGAACATCCCGCTACTGGTGCTGCAAGCCGTGCAGCATTGACCGCTGCCTAGGTCCACTCACGAATGTCGGGCCTAAGCATGTAATAGGATCACGGTCCGGTTTCGCCAAGTATGCCTTCCGCACGGGCACTCCCCAACGTGGGCGCCTTCTCCAAAAGATCAAGCGCCACTTGTATCCGCTCCCGATCGTTCCCGAGATAAATACGTTCCGGTCTGGGTGCGCCATCGCTTTCCCAGCACTGCCAAATACCGACCTTGGCCCCATCGACGAATTGGCCTCGTGATTCAGGCTGGCCGTTCGCGAAATAGTAAAAGAAGATCCCGTCCGGTATCTCCAAAGCCCGATCACGATATGAGCCCTTCATGCGAACGATGCCATAAGGATCGTTCACGACGACATCGTAATGCTCATGGTCACCTATTTTGACCGTGCGCGTAAGCGGGTAGTCGGTCTTTTTAACGGTGACAGTGCTATAATCAGCGTCCACTTGGTCTTCGTAGACCACCGTTCCGTGTGAGCTGGACGCTTGGCTCCTCAACGGACCTTGGGCCTGTGCTGCAAAAGCAAACAGTGCGGCATAGCAGATCGGGATGAAACGGAGAAGAACCTTGCGTGCCTGCATGCTCACTGGCTAGCCCTAAGAGCAAATGTAGGCAAACACGCCATCAGCGAAAGCCGCGCCAATGTGGGTAAGGAAGAGACAGGCTCTGCTCAGCTTTCGCCGGAGCCACGGCCGTTGGACCTCTTTTATTCCAAGAACCGGGAACGCAGTTCCCTCATGGGCACCATGCACTGTTCACTCCGTCCCCACCAACCGTAGCGTTTGCGAGCCACCAGGTCGTACACGGCATCGCGGATGAAGGAAGGGACCAGCATAAAGATAAAAGCGACAGCCCAGATGCCGCCCAGGTCCCGTGCCACGTAGAGTGCTGCGGAAGAGCGGGTAAAAAGCCGGTCCTTACGCAAATACACCAACGTATCGAGAGAGGCCGCCTCATGACTCCGCGCCACGATCTTCTTTCCTATGTCCGAGGTCAGGGGTGCAAAACGGAAAAGCTCTTTCCGGTCGTGCCGGATGATGAAGCGGACCAAGCCGTTGCATAGGTTACATACCCCGTCGAAAAGGAGCAGGTGCTCCGGAAGTTCGTTAGGGGATCCGTGTGTCCTTAACAGGGATTCTTGCGAATAGCTCGTGTGCTTCGTTGCCGATGGCATACTTCGCTATGGAATTTTACTGCGCTTTTGATAGAACGCCACAGAGGTGCCAGAGCAGGCGGGCGCCCACGTTCGCATCCCAATCGCCGTGTGGGCCGGGGGTCACTTCCACCAGGTCGAAGCCGATGACCTTCTTACCGCTCGCAGCAAGGCGTGAAAGGAGATAGGTGGCTTCCTCAAATGCGAATCCTCCGGGAACAGGGGTGCCGGTGTGCGGGCAAAGCGTAGGGTCCAAGGCATCTATATCGAAGCTGATGTGGACTTTATCCGGCAGCTGAGCAATGATGCGGTCGCATTGCTTTTTCCAAGTGATCCCCTCGAACTGTTCGCGTCGGAGGTCGGCGCTACGGTGGATCCGCACACGCGTTTTTTCCTTGGTGAGAACGCTGGCCTCCTCCTCGCAGAAATCACGGATGCCCACCGCAACGAGTTTCTCCACTTGGGGAATGGACAAGGCATTGAACATGATGCTGGCATGGCTGTCCTCAAAGCCCTCGTAGGCTTTACGCAGATCCAAATGTGCGTCGAAATGCAGGATGCCGAATCGCTTGTGGCGCTTCGCTAAAGCGCGGTAAAAGCCCAATGGGGTGCTGTGGTCACCACCGACAAGCCCGACCATTTTACCTTGATCAAGCCAGAAGCCGGTGCGCTGTTCCACCCACTGGTTCATAACGCCACTTTCGCCATTCACCAGTTTTAAAGCCTTTACAGAGCGCTCCTTTTTCGTTTTACCACCTCCGTTCACGAGCAGGTCGATCACGTGACCTGCGTCCTTTTTCAGGGCTGCGCTTTGGTCCATGAGCGCCTCCGGGATCTCGTCCATGGCGATGCCGCGTTTCCACAGGTCCGGGAATTCCGGGTGGTAGAGGTCCACTTGGAAAGAAGCCTCATGGATCGCCGCTGGTCCTTGAGCGGTCCCGCCACCATAGCTTGTTGTCACCTCCCAAGGAACGGGCACAAGAACAATGTCGCTTTCCTCCGCCGTGAACGGTAGTCCGTACATGCCGGCTTCGGCGTTGCCCGGGCTGTTGGGATCGAAGGCTTTGATCTTGGCGGCTTTGGTCATGTGGTCCTGAATTGGGTGTGCAAAGTTCGTCACTGTTCCCCAGAGAGGCGGTGCACCGCTTGGTCCAGGGCCGTAACTGCGAACGGCCCCGGAACTTCCGGGGCCGTTGCTGGCCGATCGAACGAAACCCCTCGTTGCGTTGCCGGCCCGTCGCGCAAATGCCGTGGAACAGCACTTGTGCGGTAGTTCTGTTATCAAGCCCTGATGGCTGAAGTAAGGATGGTCCACAAGCTTGGCAACGTTTCACGTCCGGATGGAACGGAAATGGTGGCCCCCGACGCAACTGCCTTTGGCGCCGGTGCTGCTGGTGTTACAGGTGGGGGAGAGAGCGGAACAGGTAGGACTTGCGGAGCGTTGGTCGACGGATGCTCCGGGTCCTCCAACCCACGAGCTGTCATGGTCCATGTGCGGCCCACCATATCGCCGTCGTACGTATTGGTGGTGTTGTCGATGTCGTCCAGCATGGGCTTGGTGCCATCGCGGAAGAACACGCTTTTGCCGAGCGGAACTTGAACGATGAAGCGGACATCCTGAGCACGCACTTTATCCTCAGCAGCGAAGCGCACCACCGATGAAAGCTCGAGTACGTCATCCTGTTGGCGGTAGTCGAATCCGGTCCTTTCAGCCCTGGCGCTGGCCACCTTCACGGAACCGGCGCGCGCCGCGCGCAGTACGGTGAGATGGTACAGGCTGTCAGGGCTGCGCTGCACGTCCAACTTTCCCCAAGCTCCGCTGATGATCCCATTCTCCACATGGATACCGTTGAGGTCCGTACGCAACCAGCCGTGCTTGTACTTCATTCCCCAGCCATATCCGTTCAACAGGCTATCCTGCGGTTGAAGCATATCCAGATACAGGGTGTTGCCAGCAGGTTGTTCCAGCGTCACTTCTTTCTTCACCGTGGTCTTGCGGTGGAAGTCGTTGGCGAGGTTAGCGCAGATCACGATCATCCAGACCAGCGCGGCCATCCAAACGAAGGTGATCGACCAACTGAGCCATTTGGGTGCTGTGGTGCCGAGCAGCAGGCGGAAACCGGCGAGGAAGATCCCAACGATGGGCAGCGCAAAGACGATGAACAGGCAGATGCCGAACCAGACGGCCTGTGCAGGGCTGTTGAAGACGTATCCGCCGAGATCGATAAGGCCGAGATTGTCGCTGCTCCAAGTGGCATGCCACAGGGATACGGAACCCCCGATGAGCCCGGTGACCAGCCCGAGCAACAGGCTGAACGCGAACAGGACCAAGCCTACGCCGATCAGCTTCACGATGATGTCGCCAGCACGTGAACCGGAAGCCCGTGAACGGGTACCCCAATTCCTGCTGAACTCCTTGGCTTCCTGGGCAACGCGTTCACCGCCGGCTTTCACGCGCTCCGTGCCTTCCTCGAAAACGCGCTTGATGTTGTCGACGGTCACAGGCTCCCCCCGCATTTCCAGGCGTTCCGCCGCGGAGGCGGCCTGGGGTACGATGGCCCAGAGGATGAAATAGAGCACCACGGGAGAGCCCCATCCGGCGATGAGCACCACGATGAAAGCGATGCGGAACCAGAGCGGATCGGTGCCGAAATAATTGGCCAGGCCGCTGATCACGCCGCCAACCCAGCGGTCGTCCATGTCGCGGAAGAGGCGCTTGCCTTTGCGTGGACCGTCGGCCCCGGCAGAAGTGCGCGAGTTATGGCCTTCAGCAGGCCCGGTGTCGCTGTCCACGTAGTCCTCCGGCTGGCCCATCACCTGCTTCACGTGGTCCACATCGGCCATGGAAACGGCTTGGCGGCCTTGAAGTCGCTCATTGAAGAGTTCGGCGATGCGGGCCTCGATATCAGCCATGATCTCCTCGGCCTCGCCGCTGCCGCTGAACTTGGCGCGGATGTTCGCGAGGTACCGTTGCAACTGGTCATAGGCGTCCTCCTCAATGTGGAAAACGGTTCCATTCAGGTTGGCGGTGAAAGTCTTTTTCATCAGGAGGGGTTATTGCGGGTGGCTTTTTTCACGGCGAGCACGAGCTCGGCCCAGGTATCGTCGAGTTCTTTCAGGAATTTCCGGCCCACCGGGGTGAGCTTGTAGTACTTGCGTGGTGGCCCGGAACGGCTTTCCTCCCAGCGGTAGGCGAGGTAGCCGGAATCCTTCAGGCGGGTCAGCAGCGGGTAGAGCGTGCCTTCCACCACGATCAACTTGGCGTCCTTCAGTTTGGCGATGACGTCGCTGGGATACATCTCCTCCGCGCTGATCAGCGAAAGGATGCAGTACTCCAGCACGCCCTTGCGCATTTGTGCCTTTGTGTTCTCCACTTTCATCTTCTTCCTACAGTCCGGTTAAGGTGCGTCGCCCGGTAGCTGATGGTGCAAATATATATGCGTAGGATGGTACCATGCAAGGCAAAGTACTATTTAGTGATGAACGGTCGGGACGGATGATGGACGAAACCAAGGGGCTCGGCTCCTGCAGCGCCTGTACAGGGGGCGCTTGCACCGGCGCCAAAAAGAAAGGGCCGCATAGCGCGGCCCTTTCGGAATGCAAGGCTAAAGAAGATCAATCCAGCAACAACTTGCGGGTCACCGTTCCTTGGTCGAAGGTGAGCACCACGAAGTAGGCACCCGCCTTCAAGCCCTTACGCTGAAGGGTGAACACTTTGTTCTCCACGTTCTCCGCGCTAACGCGGCGACCGTTCACATCGTACACTTCCACCATGCGGATCACGGAATTGGCGCTGCTGATGCGCACCATATCGTGGGCCGGGTTTGGAGCCATCTCCACACCGATGGCGATGGCGTCATTCTCATTGATGCCCACGGCGCAAGGGCCGAGCTGTAGTGCACAAACGATGCGCGGGTTCATGTAGCCCATGATGGTATCAATGTAGGCACGGCCCTTCACCCCACTGAAATTGGGATTGCTGGCCTGGCTGGCCTGGCCAGCGGTAACAGGCGGCGGGCCTGGGGAGACGATCACTTGCGCCAAGGGGCTGTTCGGGTCCCACCACTGCCAAGGCGATGCTTCTTCAAAAGGGGCCAAACCCAAACCCGGCCAATCCGTTGTCACCATAGGGTACAGGCCTTCAGTACCGGTATTGATGGTGACACTTCCGCCGAGATGCGTCTGCGTGGTACCGTACAACGAACGGGCACGGTCGGTAAAGGGGTCACCACTGGGCAGCGATGCAAAGCTGCTGTTGTTGCCGTATTGGTCCGCCAGTTTCATGAAGACGTTGCTGCCTTGCACTTCCACCACCTGCTCACCGGTTGTGGGCACGATCACTACGCCTTGGCTGAAGGGTGCGAAAGGATCGAAAACGGTGTGGAAAGCCACCATGGGCACATCACCGGGAGCTAACCAGCTCGTATCGGCCAAAGCACCACCGGCATTCACGCAGAAGTTGGCATCGCTGGATTGTCCATTGGGGCGGTACAGGGTGAGCGCACCGTTGAAGCCGTCCAGATTGCCCACTGTGTTCGTGTCGATGTAGCTGATGTTGGGTTGGAAAGGATCAGGCACGAACTTGGGGATGAACAATTCGGAGGGTTCATCCAAGGTGACGGTGGCCAAAGTGATGTAACCGCCGGTGCCTTCACCGTACAGGATCACTTTGTTCGGGTCCAGCGCGTAGGTAGCGGCGTTGGCCTTCAACGTACGCGTGCACTGCTTCACGTCGTGAATGGCGCGGTAGATGGCGTTCAACAACGTTCCACGGCGGATCTCCACGGTGGTCCCGATGGGGTTCCATCCATTACGGTAATCCATGCTTACGGCCACGTAGCCTCGGCGTGCCATACGCTTGCATACTTCCACGGCGCTGCTGTCCGTCTTGGTGCCGTTGGGGCTGCCGTTGATCGGCGGGGGAAGGGCGTCACCCGTGTGCACGAAAATGAACAAAGGCCTAGCGGTCTCGCTATCCACCCCTTGGTCGGGCTGGTAAATGTCCATCTTCAGGTCGGCCACCTTCACCACGGTACTGGGATCCGCAACGTTGAAGAATGCAGGTGGGATCGGTTGGTTCGTTGAAACAGCGGTCTGCAGCTGTGTCACTTCAGGTCCGTAGTTGGCGGGATTCGAGAAATCCGAAGTGAGGAAGTCGATGTTTGCTCCATAGGACACGTTTGAAAGAACAGTGACCTGTGCGTTGGTAAAGACTTCTGATAGGTAACGTTCCTGCGCGGTCACTTGGAGCGCCACGGCCAATGCCGCGAATGGTAGAATGCGTAAAGGGATTCGTTTCATGTGTGTTGGGTTTTGGGTTCCATGGGAAAGTTAGTCATTCTAAAGTTTCACGAGATCGTAGGAGATCTGGAGGTAGGCGAGACGTCCGATGCGTGGACCGCCATAGACGAGATAGACATCGTTATTCAACGCCCTGTCGATGCGCTCGCCATCGGGAACCTGCTTATCCCAAAGGGGTAGAAAGCCGAAAAGGTTGCTTGCGCCAAGCTTCAACGTGATGTTGGGCTTGGAGAACTTCACGTTGATCTGGGCGTCCACCATGTCGTAGCTGGGGATCGGTCCCGTGAACTGCGGTGAGCCCTCGAACGTGAATCCCTCCACGAACTTCCAGTTCACACCATAGCCGAAGCGCTTCAGATCGGTGAAAGGGATCTTGCGGTCACGTGCGTTCAGCCCAGCATTGAATTTGTTCTGCGGCGTGTTGAATGCGGGGATGATGGGATCGTCCGCGCCGGTGGTGAGCTGGTTGAAACTGTAATTGAAGGTGTACGTGAGCTTCGGGCGGTACCAGGTGAAGCCGGCGTTCACCCCGCGTGTAACCACCTGTGAAGTCGCGTTGGCTGCCACGCGAAAGGCTTGGAGGCCTCCGATCGGGAAACCATTTGCAGGGTCGAACTGGGCGTGGAGCCCGATGATGTATCCAATGAAATCGGTGTACCAACTATTATAGGCGCCAAGATCCAGGTAGACATTTTCCCAATGCGTGCCGCGGTAACCGGCCTCGATGGTTTTCACCTGTTCAGGCCGCAGCCTGTCCACGTTGAAGTAATCCAATTTCGTCAACCCCTGCAACAGCCCACCCGGTGGCGGTGTGTCGCGATAGTTGTTGAAGCTCGAGATGGTGAACATGGAATCCCGTCCCGCTTCGAATTGGCCGTCCACGTTACCCAATAGCAACGCGCGGCCCACGTTGTAGTACAGGTATTGATCGGCCAAGGTCGGGTTGCGTATGGCGCTGCTGAAGCCGACGCGCCACACGTGCGCGGGTGTGTTGGCGTACACGAGCGAAACGGCAGGGGAGAAGAGGACATTGAAGTTCTCGTTCTTGTCCATGCGCACCGTAGCGGTGCCCGTGAGCTTATCGTTCATGAACTTCTTCTCCAAGCCAGCCACCAGGCCGAACTCGCTGTTGCGGATCTTCACGTCCCCCGTGTCGCGGAAGATCGTGCCCGCGCTGTTGGGCATGTACTGCCTGAAATTCCCGCCCACTGTGATCACTCCGAATTTCGGTTTGAATTTGTATTCCCCTGCCACGTGAGCGAGCACACTTTTGTCAAAGAACAAGGAGCCACCGTCCGTGAACCGTTTGTTGGTGATCTCATCGAACTTGGCGTTGAACCGGTCAGTGCCGGGCACGTAGAACGGATCCAAGGTCGAGGTGTTCAAGGAGTTCACCGAATCGGTGACCGCCTGATGGAAGGCTTGGAAAATGGCGAAGTTGTCCTGCACGAACTGGTCCTGGTAAACGGGCCAGGTCTGCGCGTCCAGACCGTTGGCTGCGGCATTGTTGGCCGTTATGTAATCCGGCAGCGCAACCACTTGTGAGCCGATCCAAGAGGACGTGGCATTTCCCTGTCCCCACAGGGTCTGGTACTGTGTGTTCCAATCCTTGGTACTGCCCTGCGCATCTTGGAGTCGAAGTGCGGTGGTATAAATATCGTAGGTCTTGCCAGCATCCTCGTGGGTCACATACCCCCGCAGGAACCATGTTCCTTTCTTGCCCACCTCCAGGCGGTGTTGGAAGAACTTGATATCCTTCAGCCGGTAGCGGTTGTCCCCTTGATATACCGTACTGCCCGTGCTGAAGTTGCTTGCAGCCACGAACTCCACGCTATCCGCGATGCGGTAGTGAAGTGATCCACCGAGCTTGACGTTGAATGTATTGTAATCCACTAGGTCGCTCTCCTTGTATCCGTTGCGCAGGAATTTCCCGAGTCCGGGATAGTCGTTGCGGGCGGTGTTGCTGTTGAGGTAGTTGTTGTTGGTGCTCACATCTTCATCGCCGTATATGTTCACAGCGTCATATCCACCGGGGTTGTTGGTGCCGGTAGGACTGTTCTCGGTAGGAGCATAGTTCTCAGCGGGCCAGTCGTCGGCGCGCAGCGCGTAGGCGTTCACCTTATATGCCCAATGCGCGGGACCTTCCTTGGGTTTCAGTATTTCTGCCCAGCGCACGGCGGCTTCCACCATGTTGCGTTCCCCCAATTTCACTGAGGTGCTCAGGCCGGGGAAGTTCCATGGACTCTTCGTGGTCATGTCGATCACACCATTGAATGCGCCAGGTCCATAGAAGGCGGTGCTGGCTCCTGCGATAACATCCACTTTCAGGACATCGAGGTCGCTGGCCCCAAGAAAATTGCCGAGGCTGAAGTTGAGCCCCGGGCTTTGGTTGTCCACACCGTCGATGAGCTGCAGCGAGCGCACGGGGCTGGTACTGTTGAATCCGCGCGTGTTGATCACTTTAAAACCGAAGCTCGCCGCCGTCATGTCCACGCCTTTCAGGTTGCCGAGACCTTCGTAGAAATCGCCACCGGCCACTTCCTTGATCGCCAAAAGGTCCATGCTTTCCACGGTGAGCGGTGCTTGCTTCTGCTTATCACTGATGCGTTGGCGGACCACTTGGGCATCTTGGAGCAATACGGCATCCGGTGTCATCTTCACCTGGACCACGCCTTCCAACCTTTTTACCTCCTGTTCCTTGCTAGAATAGCCGAAGAAGATCACAGTGAGCTTGAACGGGGGAGGCCGGTCCACGGCCAGGTCGAAACGACCGTCCAAATCCGTAGTTGTCCCGCCAACCATATCCATCACCTTCACCACGGCGCCGATGACCGGTTCACCGGTACCAGCATCACTGACGACACCTTTCAGTCTCAGGCCCTGTGCCTGCGCCGCTTGGCAGCATAGCAAGGCCATGAGCAACAAAATGGAATGGAGCTTCCGCAAAGTGGGTGGAGTGTTGGGCCTTGTTTCAGCAGGCAATATAGGAGGATCAACTGTACATAATACTATGCGTGCATACTATATTTTTCAACCTACGGGCCGGTACTACGGTAAACTTCAACATCGGATCCGGGGCCACTGGCATACTTCCGTTGCGACCGGATGTCGCCGTTTACATTGCGCACCGTAACAGCAGCTGCAAGGACGGCGATCTTTGGGACCGGGTCAATGATTACTATCACCCACCCTTTCACTCCTGTTTCCCAGCTGTAAGTGTGATCTGTGAGAGGAAAAGTCATTGCGGCCAACCCCAAAACCAATCATCATGACCGGATTCAAGCGTTCCCTCACCCTGCTGGATGCCGTGATGTTGGTAGCGGGCTCCATGATCGGCAGCGGCATATTCATCGTAAGTGCGGACATGATGCGGCAGCTCGGGTCCCCGGCTTGGATGCTAACCGCTTGGGTGGTCGCGGGAGTGATGACCATCCTAGCTGCCTTGAGTTACGGTGAGCTGGCGGCCATGATGCCGAAAGCGGGCGGCCAGTACGTCTACATCCAACGTGCCTTCGGGAAACTGCCTGCGTTCATGTATGGCTGGACGTTCTTCACGGTGATCCAGACCGGTTTGATCGCGGCCGTGGCGGTGGCATTCGCCAAATACACGGCTGTTTTCGTCCCTGTGCTCAGCCACGAGAACATACTGTTGGACCTGGGTTTCCTGAAGATCAGCGCGGCGCAGCTCTTTGCCATTGCCAGCATCGTATTGCTTACGGCATTCAACGCGCGCGGTGTTCGGAACGGTAAACTGTTGCAGACCACTTTTACGCTAGCGAAGATCATTGCGCTGTTGGGCTTGGTGGTGTTGGGCCTTTGGGTGGCTTCGGGCAGCGGTGTTTGGGCCCGGAATTTCAGCATGGGCTGGGATGCGGTACGAATGTCGGTTGGTGCGGACGGGGGAGAGACGCTCACGCCCTTGTTCGGTACGGCACTCTTATCGGCATTCGGGGTGGCGTTGGTGGGTTCCTTGTTCAGCAGTGATGCATGGAACAACGTCACGTTCATTGCCGGGGAGGTGGACCGGCCACAACGCAACATCCCATTGAGCCTTTTGCTCGGCACAGGGCTGGTCACCGTTCTGTATCTCTTAGCGAACATCGCCTACCTATCGTTGCTGCCGAACACGGACATCCAACATGCCGTAAGCGACCGAGTGGGCGCGGCGGCTGCCCAGGTCATCTTTGGCAACAAAGGCGCTTTGATCATGGCCGGTCTGATCATGGTGAGCACCTTCGGCTGCAACAACGGGATCATCCTCTCCGGCGCGCGTTTGTACTATGCAATGGCGAAGGATGGATTGTTCTTCAAGCGGGCCAGCACCTTGAACAAGGCCGCAGTTCCGGGTTTCGCCCTATGGGTGCAATGTATTTGGGCTTCACTTCTTTGTCTGAGCGGCCGCTACGGTGACCTCTTGGAATACACCATGTTCGCTTCCCTGCTCTTTTATATCGTCACCATCGCTGGTCTTTTCCGATTGCGGCACAAGGAACCCGATGCTGAGCGGCCCTACCGGACACTCGGATATCCGTTGCTTCCGGCTTTGTATATCGCAGGTGCAGCTGCGTTCTGCCTCAACCTGCTGTGGAGCAAACCACTTTACACCGGGCTTGGATTGGGTATTGTGGCCTTGGGCGCGGTGGTATACGCCATCAGGCCAAGATCCGCGTTGGGAGAGAATCACGCAAAGGAAGAAGAATAGGATACTCGCTGTCAACGTGCGAACTGCCTGCACTCCGCGGCACAATCGCGGCAAGCTTGTGCACATTCCGTGCAGTGTGCCATGTCCGGATGCTTGTTACATTCCTTGGCGCAAGCTTCGCAAGCCCGCGCACATACCGGCGCGAGATCTTTGGCGAGGATGGCGGCATCCAAGAATTCCACTCGGTGTAGCGTATTCCGTAGGACCGTGCAGACTTCGCCGCAACTGCTGGCGTTGACAACGCATCCGTGGGACTTTTCACCGCCTTCTTTTTCGCATCCATTCACACATTGCTCACATGCCAGGATGCATTTGTCCAGAACGGCTCCTAGTGTGTGCAATTCTGTAGGAAGCAAATGCGTTTTCATGCGCGGTAACTCCGTGGGCGGCTCCATGGGATGTGCGGGAGTATCGCGCTGATGCGGTGCATTGCCAACGTTGTGGGAAGCAACATGCCCTGCTCCTCCAGGATATTGTAATTCATTCTTATCCATCGGGAATTCTGGCATGTTCTTGCTCATCACATCCGGTGCTTCGGCCGGAGCCTTGTCGGGTGCGGAACGTGGATCTTGTTTTATGGCTTTTCCGGGATTCATTGTCGGTATTTTTCCCTTTACGCCACTGAAACCGTGCCGTTTACCCAGAACGCCGCAAACCAATTGGCAAAAGCCGATCTTGATATCATTCGCCGGTCTGTCATTGGGTAAGTCGTTCCCCGCTTGGGTGACCCATGCACAACTAGGAAACCAGATCGCAAGACTCTGGCGCAGCCCAGTGAACATGCTGCAGTAGGAAATTCATGCGCCGTCCACCGCCTTTCAGAGGAAAGATCTTCCATCTTGCAAGACAAATCCCTTATCCATGTCCTTGAACATTACCTTCCATGGCGCCGCCGGCATGGTAACCGGCAGCAAGCACCTGCTGGACCTTCCCAATGGCCAACGGTTGCTGCTGGATTGCGGCATGTTCCAAGGCGAAGGACCTGCCAGTGATGCGAAGAACAGGCGTTTCGGTTTCGACCCGAAGAGCATTGATGCCTTGGTGCTGTCGCATGCGCACATCGACCACAGCGGATTGATCCCGCGTTTGGTGGCCGAGGGTTTCAGGGGCCCTATTTATGCCACCGAAGCCACGTACGACCTCTGCAAGATCATGCTGGTGGATAGCGCATTCATTCAAGAGAATGACTATCGCTTCGACGCCAAACGGGCGAAAAAGCAGAACCGTGCGATGACGGAGATCGGCCCGCTGTATTCCACCGCGGACGTTGAAACGGCTATGGAACTCTTCCGCTTGGTCCCTTATGAAACGGCCACGGAAGTATTGCCCGGCGTGTCACTCACCTTCATCGATGCGGGGCACATCCTCGGCAGCGCATCCGTGCATCTCACGGTGTCCAGCAGCGAGGGCGTTCGTCGCATTACCTTCAGTGGTGACGTGGGTCGCTATGTGGACCGGTTGCTTCCCGACCCCAAACCTTTCCCGCAAGCGGACGTCATCATTTGTGAAAGCACCTACGGCGATCGGGACCACAACGAGGTAGCCGGATCCGTGCAGGAGTTGCTCACCCACGTGCAGCGCGTGTGCGTGGAGCAACAGGGTCGGCTCATCATCCCCGCCTTCAGTGTAGGGCGGACACAAGAGATCCTCTATGTGCTCAATCACGCATTCAACGAAGGAAAGCTGCCGCGCGTGCCTGTCTTCGTTGACAGCCCGTTGTCCATCAATGCCACGGCCATCTACCGGAAGCACTCGGATCTTTTGCAGACCGACATCCGCGAAGAATTGAAAAGTGACTCCGACCTGTTCGGTTTCCCCGGCGTGGAGTTCGTGCGCGAGGCATCACGGAGCAAGGAGTTGAACACACGGAAAGGTGCCAGTATCACGATCGCTGCGAGCGGTATGATGGACGCGGGGCGTGTCCGGCACCATTTGCTGCACGGCTTGCCGGATGCGAACAACGCAGTGCTGATCGTTGGCTTTTGCGCACCGGGGACGTTGGGAGCGAAATTGATGGAGAAGCCTTCCGAAGTGCACATGTTCGGAGAGGTCGTTCCTGTACGTGCAGCGATCCTGCGCATGGACAGCTACAGCGCACATGCGGACCGGAACGAGTTGTTGCGATGGATCGGCTGCCAGGATCCGGGTTTGGTGAAGCGGGTGTTCCTGGTCCATGGTGTGGACCATTCGCTCAACGGACTGCGCGACCTTTACAGCGAGCATGGCTTCCGGAAGATCGACATCCCGAAGCAAGGAGAGCGGTTTGAGATCTGAGGGAAGAAGGTGGCCAATGCCGGATCAGCTCAAGAGCTGATCCGGCATTATTTCAATTGGCGAATTTCACTGCCTTCTTCAACGTTTCAGGCAAAGGCGGCAGTTTCCGGCGCTCGAAGAGGAAGCTGCTGAGATCCGCTATCTCCGAGAAAATGTGGTGGCTGTCCATAGCGCCCTTGAGATACGATTGACCGGTGCTTCCGCCGGTGCCTACGCGTAGGCCGATCATGCGGTGTACCATGCTGATGTGGCGTGCACGCCAGGAAGCCATCACGGTATCGATGTCCAATAACGAGTCCAGGAAGCGGAAGGCCTGCTGGAAAACAGGCTCGTCGCGGTAGAGCATGATGAAGAGCGCACTACGGGCGGCAGCAGGGGAGAAATGCCGCTCCGGTGAACCCTCCACGAAGATCTTCTTCCACATTTTCGCATTGCCTTCTTCCCCCTTCACAAGGCTATCCACATACAGCTTTTCCAAGCGACTGAAGAAATCCGTTTCGCCGGGCCAGAAACGTTCCTGGAGGAAGGGCATGCGCTCCAACCATTTGTTCACCAGGTCCAGCAAGGTGGGTTCATGTTCCAACGCCTCGATCTGCGCCTTGTGGTCAGGCCGCAGCTGGCTGGTATAATACTGTTTACCGAAACGGGCCTCCATCCGCAGGCCAAGGCGCGCTTCCAGTATCTTGAACTGCATGCTCTGGAATCCGCTGGCGGGACGGAGCAGGTCGCGGAAGTCCAGGAAATCCAGCGGCGTCATGGTCTCGATGATCTCCCATTGATGGACCAACACGTCCAATATGGTCTTCACGCGTTGCAAGCGGTGCACGGCGATGTTCAGTTCGCCACCGTTGTCGTCCACTTCTTTGTTCTTGAAGATCTCCATCACGCTGCTTACCTCGTACAGCACTTGTTTGAACCACAGTTCATACGCTTGATGGATGATGATGAAGAGCATCTCATCGTGCGCCTTTACGCCCACTTTATCGCTCTCCGGTTCTTGTGCGTTCAGGATCTTGTCCAATTGCAGATAGTCAGGGTAATACACGTTGCTCATTTTTGAATGGATCAAGCGCCAAATGTAGGATGCCCCATCATGGGTGTAGCGAAAGGCAGCATCGCTTTACTTTGTGCTCATGCGCATTGCCAATTACGTGCTCTCACTATCGCTTGTACTGGCGGTTTCCACGGAAGGCTTATGTCAAGAAGGAAAGGGGACGGTCCAAGGATCTTCGGACAAGGCGCAGACCTTGTTCAATGGTGGCTTCCAACGGCCCGGAATGCCCGGGCCGGATACGGCGGCGGTAATGGTGAAGCCCGAATACCCGGGTGGAATTGCCGCGTTGAAAGACTACCTCCGAAGTGCCATTATTTACCCGGAGGATGAATTCCGCGCCGGCACACAGGGCGTGGTCTATGTCTCGTTCGTGGTTATCGAGGACGGGGCCGTAAGGAACATCACGGTGAAGAAGGGGGTAAGTCCCGGGTTGGATGCAGAGGCTTTGCGTGCTGTGGCATCGATGCCCCGATGGTCTCCCGGCACCTTGGACGGTCGTCCAGTGAAGACCCGCTTTACCATACCCATCAGCTTCATGTTGGCGGGTCCGATATCCCACGAGGATAAGCTCGACTCCCTGGCTCCGGCTGTTCCAAAAAGACCATGAAACAGGAACGGCCCAGGGAATTCCCCGGGCCGCTTCCTCTTAAGGCAAGTTGCCTTACTCAGCCGTCTTGGTCTGGTTCTTTTCGTGACGCTCCTCCATGCGCTCCTTGGCTTTTGCGCGCATTTCACTTTGCATCTTCTGCCATTCGGTCATTTGCTCGGGGGTCAAAACCTGCTTCAGTTCAGCATTTTTCTTTTCGGTGGCGGATCGCAGAGCGGCACGATCATCTGTCGTGGTCTGATGGTCACCTGCTGTGTTACTCTCCTTGCGCGCCTTGCGTGCAGCATTCAGGTCATTGGCGTAGCGGGTGTTGATATCGGACACTTTCGCTTTCTGGTCGTCGTTCAACTTCAGGCGTGTGGTCATCTGCTCGGTGAGCTGCTGCGGCTTCTGCGCTCCATCACCTTTTGTGTCCTGGGCCATCGTCGCACTTCCCATCAGGGTGGCGAAGGCCAACGTCATCATCAGTTTGTTCATCTTAACCTTGGTTTTTAGGGTTCGCCCTGTATTTTGCCAACATCATGCCAAACGTGATCCGGCATTCATAAAAAATCCACCGTTCCATCAAGTCCCATTACCGAATGGGGAAAAACCTCCGCGTCGGCTTTCCGGTAAAAGGACAGAATTATGCCCGATCCACGCGATTTTCGGGCTCTTCGCGAGCTTGGACCAGCACGGCCCGGACTTTGGTAGGGGAGACGCGATGGAACAGATGGAAACTTCGGATTTTGACCGCGTTGACATGCCTGCGGTGCTGTTGGTCGACGACAACAAGGACCTGCTTTGGCTCATGGCGAACTTCCTGAAGAGAAGCGGTTTCATCGTGCATACCTTGGATCATGCGCCGACGGTTGAGCAGGTGAATGCCTTGGCACCTGTGGTCGTCTTCCTGGATGTAGAGATCGGTAAACAGAACGGGACCGATACCTGCTTGAGCATCAAAGAAGATCCGGACCTGGCGAACACGGCCGTCGTGCTGGTTTCCAGCCACACGAAGGAACTCCTTCGGGAAGAAGCGAAGTTGTGCGGTGCGGACGGTTATTTACAGAAACCGGTCGAGCCGGGAGTACTCATCGACCTGGCTAACCGTTACGCCGAAGAACGCAGCCCTGCTTGAAAGCAAGTTACTTGTAGATCGCGTTGAGCAGGCCGGCCAACCGGATACCGCCTTTCTGTAATTGCTTTTCCACCAACGCCCAATTATCGTATTTGTAAGCGTAGCCAAGGTCAGCACCTTTCTCCGGTGGATAGATCTGCTGGCGGTAGGTGATGTTCTCCTGTGCCCAGTCCGCCGCCGAGCCGCGTACCAGTTGTTCCATACCGGCTTTGCTTACATGGTCCAGCGCAGCGGCAAGTTCAGAATAGCTCAACCCTTCCTCATCGATCAACCCAATATCCCAAACGCGGTGCAGGTTACTTCCCTTGCCGAACCATTGCACTTTGAATGAATTACCACCCTTGTCATCACCACGACCAACGTGCAAGGGCTGGTGCAGATCACCCACCAAATGGACCAATACCTTAAGGCAGAATACTTTGCGCTCTGCTGAGAGGGTGTCACTTTTTAGTGCAGCCACCATCCGGTCAATGGCCTCCACCGCGTCGCCATTCGGGTTTTTCAACGCAGCGGCATACGTACTTCCATCGGGAATGGTGACCCAGTGCCAATCGCGGGTATAGTCGTATGCGCGATCGCTACGCACTTCGTCCATCCAGGTAGCGGCCATGGCGAGGCTTTCGTCGCCGAGTATTGCACGTACCGCTTTTTGGGCGTTCCGCGAAAGGTGGTTTTCGGCGATGGCCCCGATAACGCGGTGGCCGGTGGGCCCCCAAGCCGAAGCGGTGGAGGGCGACATCAGCAGGACGGCGACCATTGGCTTCCAGAAGTTCATGGTACAAGGTTAATAGGCAAGCAGTCTGTGTGCTCACATCATCTGCATTTTGCGGCTTAGTGACAGCGAGGACATGGGAAACGGTGTCATTCCACTGAGGTGTCTTTTCCACATGGATCGGAATTGAGCGTCCGCTTAGTGGCTTACAGCCCATGCAAATAGGGCATTATATAACTTGATGCAATGCGGCACAGCGATGGCTTAAGGGAAAGGCGACCAGCACAACTCAAAATGAAAGATCAGAAGGATATCACGGACCGACAAGTTGCGGACCCGGTGATCGAGCTCCCGGAACGTTCCGCTCGCCCTGAGGACACCATACAGAACATTCCGCAGGATGCGATCTACAACGGTACACACTCATCAACGGAATAAGCGCAGATGGGAGGATCCGAAGCGCCAAAGGCAGGTGCGGGCTCGGATCTTGATATTATAGCGGAGCACGTTTGATCATAAACGGAGAGAACCATGCCGGCATTGAATAAACAGGAACATATACCCATGGCTCCAGCACGTTTGCGTGCATTGGACCACCGCCCCCGCAAATTGGCCCAGGCCGCAAGTTTGAAATACGTCACGGGTCTTCGCCCGGGTATTACAAGAAAAGCATCAGGTAAAGCTTGGAGCTATTACAAAGAAGGAAAATTGGTCAAGGACAAAGCAACGTTGGAACGCGCGAATGCCTTGGCCATACCTCCTGCATGGACGGATGTTTGGATCTGTGCCGATGCCGACGGCCATTTGCAAGCCACCGGAAAGGATGCCAAAGGCAGGAAGCAATACCGTTATCATCGGCGTTGGGCATCTGCCCGGGGACAGGTGAAGTTCCACCGATTGCACACCTTCGGAAAACATTTGCCCGCACTGCGGAAACGAGTAGCGGAAGATCTGGGGAAGCCTGGCATGCCCAAGGAAAAAGTGCTGGCCGGTATGGTTGCGTTGATGGAACGCACGCGCATCCGGGTCGGCAACAGGGCTTATGAGAAGAGCAATGGAAGCTTTGGCCTCAGCACGTTGAAGGATAAGCATGTGAAGCTTGAGAAAGGCGTGCTCAAGCTCCGTTTTAAAGGGAAGTCCGGCATTGTACATGACATTCCCTTGACCAGCTCGAAGCTGGCACGCTTGGTGATGCGCTGCAAGGAACTTCCCGGGCAGGAGCTTTTCCAATTCCTTGACGATGATGGCAACGTTCACGATGTTGACTCGGGCATGTTGAACGAGTACATACGGCAGGCATCCGGCGGCGATTTCAGCAGCAAGGATCTCCGGACATGGATGGGCAGTGTTTGTTGCGTCGCGGTCCTTTTGGATATTGAAGTGCCACCGACGAAGACGGAGTGCGCACAATGTGTGAACAACGCCATGGACGAGGTGGCGAAGCACTTGGGGAATACACGTGCCGTGTGCAAAGCACACTATGTGCATCCAGGTGTTGTCAAAGCTTTCGAGGAGGCTGCGTTGACGGACCTGGCGAAAGGCGTTCATCATAGAAAGCAGGAGACCGACCTCCGGCGCTCGGAGCGTGTGCTGTTGAAGATCTGTGGAACTGGTGCATCACGTTAACCTCATGTCAGGTATTTTACTTTAGGCCCCCCACAGCAGTTCATGTGGTGTGAGGTCCATGTTGTTTAGTGAGGAACAGATGAACGCAGAGCATAACGACGATATCCTTCCGGAAGACATCCCTGTGGAATTGGCCAGGGAGTTATTGAAAGTGGACGATGAGCAAATGGCGGTTTGGATCAGCGGGTCGAAGCTGAAGCTTGTCGACGGGTCCAATGGATCTATTGTTGAACGGGACAGTCTTTTCGCTTTGCTGCAGGAATTGGACGGTCAACGGAGCGGCGCACCCAAGCCGTTCCCTATTGTCGCTATCGGCGCATCCGCCGGAGGGTTGGAAGCCATGTTCGAATTCGTAGGCGCCCTCGAACCCGATCTGGGAATGGCCTACGTCTACATCTCGCATTTGGACCCTGACCACGAAAGCCTGCTTCCACAACTGCTTCAAAAGCGGACCAACTTGCCGATACATACCGTGGTGGACGGCTTGCGCATCAGGCCGAACAATATTTACGTGATCCCCCCCAACTCGAACATGGGGATCGTGGATGGGGTGCTCACGTTGCGCAAGCCCCGGAGCCTGTCCAAAAAGGGCTTCCATCCGGTGAACGAATTCATGGTGGCCTTGGCCGAAGCGTATCAGATGAATGCGGTAGGCGTGATCCTTTCCGGGACCGCGACGGATGGCTCGCTTGGCATAAAGGCGATCAAAGCCGGTGGGGGATGGACCTTCGCACAGGACGACAGTGCGAAATTCATGGATATGCCCCGCCATGCGCAGGAAGCAGTACCGGTGGATTTCGTGATGCCTCCCGCTGCGATCGCGGCCCAGTTGGGGATTCTGCGCAAGCATCCGGTCGCCGAGGTGGCCTCACAGCATCTGGAAGCGTCAACGGCGCAAGGCCTGAAAGAGATCCTCGGACTGCTGCACATGCGGACGGGTGTGGATTTCACACAATACAAGCGCGCTACGATCATGCGGAGGATCCTGCGTCGTTTGGTGCTGCACAAGCTTTTGGACTATGAGAGTTATGCAAAGCTGCTGAAGGAGCAACCGCGGGAAACCGACGCGTTGTTCGAAGACCTCCTCATCAACGTTACCTCTTTCTTCCGGGAAGGACGTTTCCACGGATCCTTGAAGCTTCGCATTCTTCCAGAGCTGGTGAAAGAACGCGAAGGAAGCCCTACGCTCCGCATTTGGGTGGCGGGTTGCTCCAGCGGAGAGGAGGCGGTCTCCATTGCCATCACCGTCCTGGAATTCTACCGTTCCATTGAACGACCTCCCATGGTGCAGATATTCGCGACGGACCTGGATCCCGTGATGGTGGAAAAGGCCCGCATGGGGATCTATGGCAAAGCGGCCATGGAAAGCGTATCGTCGACGATCAAGTCCCGTTACTTCACGAAGGTGGAAGCCGGATATCAGGTCATCAAAGCCATACGTGACCTGTGTGTCTTCGCCCAGCACGATCTGTTGAAGGATCCTCCTTTTTCGCGCATGGACCTCATCAGTTGCCAGAACGTGTTGATCTATTTCAACAACGCGGCACAGCGCAAGGTCCTGCACAATTTCCATTATGCACTTTTACCGGATGGTTATTTGGCGTTGGGCCGTTCCGAATCGGTCAATGCAGCGGGGGACCTGTTCACTTCCGGGGTGAACGAGGATAAGGTATACACTAAACGGAGCGGTAAGGCCACGGTCCATTTCAGTGCGATCGGCGCAATGAATGGAGCCGCAGGAACACATGCCCGTGAAAAGCATTCCCACCCCGGCATTTCCCGGACCAAGGGAAGTGATCTGGACATGGAGGCGGAACGGTTGCTGCTGCACCGCCATGTTCCGGCCAGTATGGTCGTGGACCATAACTTGGACGTTGTACGGTTCAGGGGTTACACCGCGACCTACTTGGCACCGCAGTCCGGAAAGGCGAGTTTGAACTTGCTGAAGCTCGTGCGTGAGGACCTCGTATTTGAATTGCGGGCGCTCTTCCACAAGGTAAAAGAAGATCATGTACCCGTTTCACGTTCCGGGTTGGAGATCGAGGTGGACGGCATGACACGGTCAGTGAGCATCGAGATCTCCCCGATGCGTTCCGAGTTGGGCGCGGAACATTTCCTCGTTGTTTTCTTGGATGAAAGTGGGATAGCCGACCGCTCCCGACCAGAGCCGATCAGTGGTCAGGAAGGCGATCAGGATATGAAGGACCGCCGGATAGCACTGCTCGAACGCGAAGTCCGGGAGGTGCGTGAGCAAATGCGCTTGTTGCTGGAGGAGGCTGAAGGCAAGAGCGAGCAATTGCAGACCGCGCATGAGGAAATGCTTTCCAGCAACGAGGAGTTGCAAAGCATGAACGAGGAATTGGAGACCAGCAAAGAGGAGTTGCAAAGCACGAACGAGGAACTCTCCACCATCAACGACGAACTGATACAGCGCCAGGACGAACTCCGGGAATCGCGTGATTACGCCGAGGGCATCATCAGTACCATCAGCACGCCTTTAGTAGTGCTTAATTCCAGCCTGCGGGTGCGGCGGGCCAATGCGGCATTCTACAAAGCATTCCGTACCACGAAGGAAGCGACGGAAGGTGTGTTGTTGCATGAACTCGGCAATCGCCAGTGGGACGTGCCCAAGTTGCGCGCGGAATTGCTGGATGTACTGCATCATGGCTCGGACATGCAGGCCTTGGAAGTGAAGCACGACCATGTGGATGAGGATGAGCGCACCTTCCTGTTAAGCGCCCGACGCATCGTGCATCTGGGACCCAAGCAGCGGATCCTGGTCACGCTCGAGGACATCACCGAAGAGCGCCGCAGCACCAATGCCCTCCTGAACCTGGCCGCGATCGTTACCAATAGCAGTGATGCCATCCTCAGCTTGGATCTGGAAGGCCGGGTATTGAGCTGGAATCCCGGTGCGGAACAGCTCTACGGCTGGACAGCTCCGGACATGGTGGGTCAGAGCATTGAACGCCTACTGCCCTCTGACAGGGCGAGTGAAGTGCCTGGCTTATTACAAAGGGTGGGTGCCGGGGAACGCGTACATTTTTTCGAAACCGAGCGGTTGCACCGTGATGGCCATCGGATCGCGGTATCCCTCACTGTTTCTCCTGTGCGTTCAGCCACGGGCGAGGTCATCGGCATTTCCAAGATCGAACGGGACATCACCAGCGCGAAGGCAATTGCTGCTTCGTTGATGGAGAGCGAAAGGCGCTTCCATTTATTGACGGACAACATGGACCAATTGGCCTGGATCAGCAATGAGGACGGCAGCGAGTATTGGTTCAATGGTCGTTGGTCGGACTTCACTGGGTTAGCCAAGGACGAGATCGCGCTGAACTTCAAAGGCCTGCACCATCCGGATCATTATGAACGCGTTCAAAAGATCATGGCCACCTTCGCCCAAAGCGCCGAACCGTGGGAATGTACGTTCCCGTTGAAGCGGAGCGACGGCGAATACCGTTGGATGCTGGCTCGTGCCGTTCCGCAAATGGACACCACCGGCAAAGGGCTGCACTGGTTCGGCACTTGCACGGATATCACGGACATGATGAAGGCGGAAGAGGCGTTGCAGGAGGCCGACCACCGGAAGGACGTTTTCCTGGCAACGTTGGCCCATGAGCTACGCAATCCTATGGCGCCGTTGCGCAGCGGGTTGGAAGTACTGCAGACCATCACAGGGGATGAGGTGTTCGAGCGCACGCGCAGTATCATGAAACGCCAAGTGGATCACCTTGCCCGTTTGGTGGAGGACCTGCTCGATCTTGGACGGATCAATACGGGGAGTTTGAAGCTGCGCCGCGAGACCATGGACCCCAAGAAGGCTTTGCAGGATGCTGCCGAGGCGATCGAGCCGATGATGCGGGCGAAGTCCCAAGTGCTGACATTGAACATACCGGAAGAACCATTCCACATCAACGGTGACCCTGTGCGCATGACCCAGGTGTTCTCCAATCTGTTGCACAACGCAAGCAAATTCACTCCGCAAGGCGGGCATATCGAGCTTGACTTCTCCGTCCAAAACGGATCAGTGGAGATCCATGTTAATGACAGTGGCATCGGTATTCCGGCGGATCAACGAGCCCATGTCTTCGAGATGTTCTCGCAGGTGGATCCCGAAGAACGCGCGAAGACCGGAGGTGGCTTGGGTATCGGCCTGCACCTGGTGAAACGGTTGGTGGAAATGCATGAGGGTACGGTATCCGTTTCGGACGGGACACAAGGGAAAGGAAGTCGCTTCACGGTGGCGCTGCCGTTGGTGAAGCGTGCGATCGCCGGTAAAGGACCATCGGTCGCGCAACATGGGATGATCAAGGATGCCAAGGTGCTCTTAGTGGACGACAACAAGGATTCCGCGATGATGTTATCCATGCTGCTGCGCGCGAAGGGAGCGTTGGTGGAAGTGGCTTTTTCAGGAGAGCAAGGGCTCAAGATGGGGGAAGTGTTCCTACCGGACACCGTTTTCATGGACATTGGTATGCCCGGCATGGACGGCTTTGAGACCTGCCGGCGGATGCGTGCTACTACTTGGGGCGAAGCGGCCCGCATCATAGCCCTCAGCGGTTGGGGCCAAGTGGAGGACAAACGCAAGAGCAAAGCTGCCGGTTTCGACGCGCATCTGGTAAAACCGGTTGAGCGCTCAACGTTGTTCGGCGCTTTCCGGGCCGCCAAAGCGGAGCATTGAGGTCTTGATCCACGGTCCAATTTCTGATCGATCCACGCGTGCACATCACATGGGCGCGATAGGTTGCACCGCGGGATGGATCAAGCGTCCTCGTCCACCAGCAGGTCCTCCAGTACACGCGCGACCTTGGTCAACGGAAAGGACGCTTTTCCCAGCACACCTTGAAATAGATCCCCCACTTTCTCCACCCGGGTGGGCACGGTGTGGATGGTGAATTCCCGTAGGTCCAGACCCGGCCGCACCTCGTCCCAATCCAAGGGTGTGCTCACCGTTGCACCGGGTTTGGGACGAATGCTATAGACGCTCGCCAAGGTCTGTCCTTTGCGGTTCTGCAAATGGTCCAAGTAGATCTGCTTCTTGTTCCGTTTGGCGAGCGACCGCTCCAATGTGGTGGTTTTCGGTAGCATGCCATTGACCACACGCATGATGTTCTTCGCCACGGGCGCCAACTGCTCAAAGGTGTACTTCCCACCTGTGGGGATGTAAACATGGATCCCGGTCGATCCGGATGTCTTGCAGTATCCGGCAATGCCGATGCGGTCCAGGATCACCTTCACGGCCAAGGCCGCCTTCACCACTTCGTCGAATGTGTTTCCTTTCGACGGGTCGAGGTCCATCACGATGTGATCGGGTTTGAGCAAGTGTTGCTTGCGCGATGTCCATGGATTCAGCTCGATGCATCCGAGGTTGACCAAGTAGAGCAATGTGCCGAGGTCGTTGCAAAGGATGTAGTCGATGTCCGCACCGCCGCGGCTGTCGGATGCGATCTTCACGGAAGGCACCCAAGAAGGGGCATTACCACCGGCGTCCTTTTGGAAGAATCCGGGGCCCTTGATGCCGTTCGGCGTACGATACAGGGATTCGGGGCGGTCCTTTAAATGCGGCAAAAGCAGCGGTGCGATGCGCTCATAGTAGGCCAATACATCCCCCTTGGTGTATCCCTCTTTCGGCCAGAACACTTTGTCCAAGTTCGTAAGCTGAACGCTGTGACGACCGTCCTTCACGATGCGCTCACGTGCCTTGTTTTCATTTACCACGGCGGACTTCGGCTTCTTAGGACTAACGGCCTTTTTCTTTTTGCCGGTGCCCGATGTGTGTGCCACCACTTTTTCCTTGTGCACATCCTGCGGGTCCTTGTCGGTGCGCAAGCCGAGGAAGACCGGATGACGCATGTGTCCGTCGCGCGTCCATTCCGTGAACTTGATGTTGGCCACCAATATCGGCGATACCCAAGTGGCCGGGCCGTTGGCATCCACCTTATCCGCGAAAGGCGACGTTTTGCGCTCGAGGGGCTTCATGGTGGAGGACAGCTCCTTGAGCGTGCGTGCATCGAAGCCGGTGCCGGTGTGACCCACGTACCGAAGCTTGTCCTTTTCGTATACACCGAGCAGCAACGCACCGAAATGCTTCCGGCTGTTGCGCGGTGCCGTGTATCCGCCGATCACCACTTCCTGTGCGTGGTGATTCTTGACCTTGAGCCAGGACTTGCTGCGAACACCCGGTTGGTAGATGCTGTCCTTGCGTTTCGCTATCACACCTTCCAGGTCCTGTTCCTGTGCCGCTGCGAAAAAGTCCTTGCCGCGGCTCAGCACGTGGTCGCAGTATTTGATGTGTTCGAGGTCCGGAAGCGCTTTGCGCAAGAGCTCTTTCCGTTCGATCAATGACAGGCTGGTCGTATCCTGTCCATTCAAGGACAACAGGTCGAAGACCTGATAGACCAGCTGCGTGTCCGGCACTGCCGCCGCATGTTGAAGAAGTTGGAAATCCGGTCGGCCAGCATCGTTCATGGCAACGAGCTCTCCATCCAATACCATGTTCCGTTGGATGGTGCGCAAGTCGTCAGTGATGGATGGATAGCCTTCTGCGAACGAGAGGCCGTTCCGCGAATACAGCCGCACGCTCTTACCACCCGTTTCCGCAATGGCGCGGTATCCGTCCCACTTGATCTCGAACAACCATTCGGGATCGTCAAAAGCCGCTGTGTCCGGCGAAGCGAGCATGGGCTGAACGGGGTCCTTCACCTTTGCCGCTTTGCTGAGCCCGCGTACGCTGAAGTGCTTTTTTGTGGGCGTTGCGGACGAGGAAACCCGTTCAACCTCCTTGGCTTTTACCGCGTGGCCCTTCTTCGCATCGGCTCCTTCCGGTGTAGCGTCCGGGAGTTTTGCCTTCTTCGTTCTCCGAGGCTTCCCGTCCTTACGCTCGCTGGCAAGTGCCTTGTTGATGGGAGAGCTTTTCAGCGTGTCCTTTTCGCTGTCGTATCCCTTTTTGGCGAAACGGTCGTTGTGCTTGATCAGCAGCCAACTGTTCTGTTCTTTCGTGTGCATGCGGACCAGCGCGAACTCGCCCTTCAGCTTGCGGCCCTTCATGCGGATCTTGATGGAGCCCTTATGCAACTGGCTCATCAAATAGGTCTCCGGGTCCTTGTCTTCGGGCAGGTCCAAGGGTGCGTAGGTCCCGTGGTCCCAGATCTCTACGATACCCGCTCCGTAATTGTCCTCAGGTATCACTCCTTTGAAATCCTTGTAATCGTAAGGGTGATCCTCCACCATCATGGCGAGGCGCTTATCGGAAGGATCCAGTGAAGGGCCTTTGGGGACGGCCCAGCTTTTCAACACTCCGCGCATTTCCAAGCGGAAGTCATAGTGGAGGTGGGAGGCCTTATGCCGCTGGACAACAAAGATCAGGGGTGCTCCCTTGTTCGCTTTACCTCCTGCAGGTTCCGGCGTCTTCTTCAGATCGCGTTTCGCGCGGTAGTGCTCCAAACCCATGGTTCATGAAGCTTTTTTGGTCTTCGTCTTTCCTTCCAGGCTAGCCTTCAACGCAGCCATCAGGTCCGTGGACGGCTTCTTATGCACCACTTTCATACCCGTCTCTTTCTTGGCTTTGCCTTTGCGCTTTGCCTTCGCCTTGATCGCCTTCATCAACGCGGCGGTGTATTCATCCTTGTACTTGCTGATGTCGAAGGATCCCGCTCCTTGATCGATCAACTGCATGGCGAGCTTCATTTCAGCCGGAGCGATCTTCTGGACTTTGGGCAGGTCGAGCTCATCGGGTTTGCGCAACTCTTCCGCAAACCGCATTTGGTTCAGGATAAGGACATCGCCATCCGGTTGAAGGACCGCCGGATGTTCCTTGGTGCGCATCACGAAACTGGCTACGCCCACCTTGCCGCTTTTCTTCAGCGCTTCGCGTAGTAGAGCATAGGCCCGTGCACCGCCTTGGTCGGGTGCCAGGTAGTACGGCTTCTCATAATATTTCGCCTCCACTTCGGCTTCCTTTATGAAGTCCTTGATCAGGATCACATCACTTTTCTCCACTGCCGCGTTCTTGAAGTCGGCATCTTCCAACACCACGTATTTTCCGTCGAGATCGAACGCTTTCACGATGCGTTCAAAAGGCACTTCCTTACCAGTGTCCGCGTTGATGCGTTGGAAGAGGATATGTGCTTGGTCCTTTCCATCCAGCATGTCCAGGTCGAGTTCACTGTCCTGGGTAGCACTGAAGAGCTTTACCGGAATGGTTACCAAGCCGAAGCCGATGGTGCCTTTCCATAGTGGCCGCATCCGTCAGCGCTTTACGTTGGTACCCGGCTCAGCTGGTCGAACCGGTT
Organism: Flavobacteriales bacterium; assembly: GCA_016719225.1. Taxonomy (GTDB): domain Bacteria; phylum Bacteroidota; class Bacteroidia; order Flavobacteriales_F; family PHOS-HE28; genus PHOS-HE28. The sequence continues at coordinate 969,355 of JADKAN010000002.1, forward strand.
TCACCTTTCCGTCAACTTGGCGGATTTCCAAGGGCTTCACCATGCGCTGGAGGACACCTTGGGCTTCGGGACCATAATTTCCTACGAGAAGACCTTTCAAGTCGTTGGCTTCCGACGAGACGGCATATAGAATGCTCAGATCCCCTGGATCGCTTGGTCCTTCAAAGCGGTGGTACGAGTCGATCTTGAATTCCGCCGGGTCCATCGGCATCTCGACGTTGAACAAACCTTCAGGCAACAAGGTCAATTCATCCGTATAGCCTTGGCGTTGAAGGTCGGTCATGGCCTCGCTCAGGGTAGCATATTGATTGTCCAAATGTGTCATGGGACCGGATCCGATATTGAAGTTGGTATGTCATTCCCTGACGGGTGGAACAGGGATAGAAAACTTCCGCCGCGTTATTCGCTCTTTGGAGAGATCTGTGAGTTCATCGTTCCGAGGGTATCCGGTATGGGTGAAATGTTCGGATCCTGCCTGTCGCTGCGCGCCGTATCGACGGAGCGGATGATCGGATCTTTCACTTGGTCCTTCATGGGATCTTGAACGCAAGAGGAAGCGGTAACTATTGCGCCAGCGATGAGTGCGGCGCCGAAGAGCTTCATGGGTTTCATGGTGATCTGTTTGTGGTTCATTCTTCCGATAGTCTCTGTACCAAGCTATTCGGTCATTACACTTTAGCGAATGTCATACCTATATATTCCGAAGCAGGAAGCGCTCAATTTGGGCATCCATTTGCCCATCTGTGCAGATGGCTCGTAGAGGAGCTGCCACATCAAATGCCTGAACCTGTTGCGCACTATGAACCAAGGATCGACCAGAAAGCGGAACCCGACAGTCCGAAGATCGCGCACCACGCCGTGATCTCGAAAGCTTTCAGCGCGAATTGAAGGTGATCGGACTCAGGCTCCAGGTCCCTCATTCCGCCTTCCCGATGATCTTCGTCCGTATCCATCGCAAGGGTTTCCATCAACGGCCGCAACAAGGGTGCCCGGATGCTGGCGAACCAAATGGGCCCTGAACTGTTCGCTTATTCATGCAATCCATGGAACCTACCGCATCCACCCGCACGATCCCACCCTTGGTACAGCGGCTCAGCCTTATCATGGTGGGGCTGGTGGCACTTACGTATGCTTTGTACTATACGCAGACGCTCGTATTACCGTTGATATTCTCTTTGCTCTTAGTGATCCTGCTGGATCCGCTGGTGAAGATGCAATCGCGTTGGGGCATTAATCGGATCGTTGGCATCAGCTTGTCGGTCGCCGTCGCCATGGTGGCCTTGGCGGCGTTGGGTTACTTCATCGCCACACAGGGAGCACATTTCAGCGAAGCGGTGCCACAGCTTGAAAGCAAGTTCAAGGGCATGGTGGAAGAAGTGCAACAGTGGTTGCACCAAACGGCCAACGTGAAACCTGCCCAGATCAATACCGCGGTTGACCAGGCCAAGGATAAGGGATTGGCCTTGGGCGGCATGATCCTCGGGTAAACGCTCTTGACGGTCACGGCGCTGTTCGGGTTCTTTTTCCTGTTGCCCGTATTCACCTTCCTCTTCCTCTATTACAAGGACCTGTTCCATAATTTCCTGATCCGTTTGTTGCCACGCAGCGGGAAGGAAACGTTGGAGGGATGTGCTGGGCGAGACCAAGCAAGTGGTGCAGAGCTTTTTGATAGGCCGTGTTTTCGAAACGGTGATCCTGGCCGCGATGAACTACGTGGGCCTGCTCCTTATAGGGGTGCAGTACGCACTGTTGCTCGCGGTACTTGGCGCGGTGTTGAACCTGATACCCTACGTCGGGATGATCGTGGCTACGGTGATCACCGTGTTGATCGCCATGGCTTTACAGGACCTGAATGCGGCGCTTTGGGTGCTCGCTCTTTACTCCTTGGTACAGTTCATCGACAATCACTTCCTGGTGCCGTTAGTGGTCGGGGCCAAGGTGCAGCTTAATGCATTTTTCTCCATTGTGGTAGTGATCGCTGGTGGCATGCTGTGGGGTGTGCCCGGCATGTTCCTCTCCATCCCGCTGGCCGCCATGCTCAAGGTCATTTTCGACCGCGTACCGGGGCTTACACCTTGGGGCTATGTGTTGGGTATGGGTGATGCGGAAAAGGAAAAGGAGGAGGCAAAGCAAAAGGTGAAGGACGAAAAGCGCGCCGCCCGCGCTTGATGTTCCATAGCATCCTTTCGCCGGGTGGATCGAACCTCAAGTGGAACGGTTTTGACTCTGGTACCCCTTGTGGCGTTTTGATGGTGCCGGTTCCTTGATCCGGGCACAGGTCATGTGGGGACATGGCGCAGCGCACTTGTCAACCTTGTCGAACGGTCCGGTACACACGCTATCTGCGTTACAGCTGCTGCAGGTAGGCCTTAAGACGCATCGCATCCGGTGCACCGGCGCCGGCGCCTGTGTTGTCGAAGATGACCCAGACCTCCTTTCCTGCGCGCAACAACTCCGACACCTGCCGCGCCAGACGTTGGAGGAATTCGTCGGTATAGGATGACCAGTAAACCTGCGGACTGCCGTGCAACCGGAAGTACGCCAGGTCCGGATGGCCCCACGGTTCCACGGCATCAATGATCAAGGGTGGGCCGGCGGCTACCCCGGAAACAGCATGTTCGATCAAGGTCTCCTTGGCCTCCCGTTCCGCCCAAGAAGGATGGCGTGCCTCCAATACCACTGGCCCGTTGTACACCTCGCGCAATGCGGAAAGGAAATCCGCGGCATCCATGGAGTAGGGGAGTGAGGGAGGTAGCTGCACCAGTACCGGCCCCAACTTCTGGCCGAGCGCTTCCACCATGGCGAGAAAGGGTTGCACCGGCGCCACCTCCATCAAGCGCTTCCCGTGGGTGATGTCCTTGTGCAGCTTCACCGCGAACCGGAACTCCTCCGGGACCGAATCCGCCCAGCGCTGGAAGGTCTCTATGCGGTGCGGACGATAGAACGTCGTGTTGATCTCCGCCGCGTTGAAGTGCCGCGCGTAGCGCTGCAGATGTGTGCATTCCGTAGGGTGCTGTTCAAACCCTTTGGGAAGTTGCCATCCCGCAGTACCCACATGCAATTCGCCGACGCGAGCCATTCACCTGCATTAAAGGATGGGCTGTGCTTTTTGCGGAACGGCACCGCTGGATACGTAGGTATACTGGGCGCCGAAAAGCAGGATGAGCGTGGAGAAATATGTCCAGAGCATCAGGATCACCACTACGCCGCCAGCGCCGTAAGCATCGCCCGCACCGGTCTTGGCAATGTACAGGCCGATGATGAATTTGCCCGCCGTGAACAGCACCGCTGTGAAGAGCGCGCCCACCCACACGGAATGCCACGGCACCTTTGCATCGGGCAGCAGCTTGAACACCAACGTGAACACCAGCGTCACCATCCCAAAGGAAAGCACCATTCCCGCTACGCCCAACAGGATGTCCTCCGCCGGCAGCCAACTGCCCATCCGTTCGCTGATGGTCACCATGAGCGCGTCCAGCACCAAGGACATCAAGAGCAGGAAACCGAACGCGGCAATGATGCCCAGCGAGAGCAGCCGTGAGGCCAAGTAGCGCCATACCGCTTTCCCCTTCACCGGTTCCAAGCGCCACACCTTATTCAATGCGCGTTGCAGGGCAGCGAAGGCGGCCGTAGCGCTCACGGATAGCGCGACAACGCCGAGGATCTTCGCCAATATGCCGCTGTGGTCCTTATCCGCTTGGGCCACGATCCCTTGCAACTGGTGGGATGTACTGGCGCCGACGAAGCTTCCGGCCTGTGAATACAATGCCTGTTGGATCTGGTCCGCATCATAGAAGAAACCCGCGATGGCGATCACCAGGATGATCACCCCGGGCAGTGCGAAAATGGTGGTGTAGGCCAAGAAGCCCGCCTGCGTGAAGGGGTCTATTTCCCCGAAAAGTTTGGCGCTGGTCTTCAAATTGGCCCAGAACCCCGTCAAACGTTCTTTGAACTTCATAGCCCGCTCCAAGCAGAATTTGTGCCGATCAATATAAGTGGAATACCCGCTCATTATCTTTACTGCCGACCCTAAACCAGGAAATTCCGATGGCCAGCTCGCCGTTCCCGGAGGCATTGAACATTACCGCGGAACTGCATGAGCGTCCTGCCCCTGCGGAGGATCCTGCGCGTAACCAAGCGTTATTGCAGGCCCTGTTGGAAAGCCTTGATGGCTCCTCGGCGGGCGTTCTGCAGGCCATGGTGGATGGTGCGGCCGCTATGGGATCCGAACAAGGACTGTGCACCGCGGGCATCTCCCTGTTGGAAAAAGGCCCGGAAGGTGAGCAGCACATGCGCTTGGCCGCCTCCAGCGGAACGCAGCCGACATCCCCGGGGCTCTCCTTGCTGAAGGCGGATAGTCCGAGCGGGTTCTGCCTCAGCCATGAAGGTCTGGTCCTGCTCACCGGGTCGGAACAGTATTTGGATCAGATCAAGTTGACGGCAGGGCCGATCACGGAACTTATGGCCATTGATTTCGGCAAGGGCACACCCGAGCAGGGTGTGTTGTGGTTGGCCAGCCACGATGGCAAGTACCTTCATGCTGGTGACGGTGAACGGCTGCGGCTCTTGGCAGCACAAGGTGGGCGGGCCTACCGCAGTGTACTTGAGCGGGAGCGTTTGGCGGCAGGAAAGGGGGTCATCAGCGACGAGCATACCCTGCTGGACCGGCTGCCTGTGGGCGTGGCGAAGCTGGATCGGGAATACCGGTACACTTACCTGAACGACCGCGCGGTCGCATCGCTGAAGACCACGCAGGATCATTTGTTGGGTCGTGCGGTATGGGATGTCTATCCCGAGGTCGCGGGCACTTTTGTGGAGGATGCTTACCGTTACACCATGGAGCAGCGGGGCGTGAAGCGGCTCGAACTCTTTTTCACGCCGGTGGGCACGTGGTTCGATGTGGAATCACACCCGGCAGAGGATGGTGGGATCGTCGTTTTCTTCTTCGATGCTGAAGAGCGTAAGCGGAACGAGACGGTACTGTTCGATGCGTTGGGGACCGCCGAGCGGGAACGGCGCTTCTACGATACCATCCTCACCACCACGCCGGATTTCGCGTACATCTGGAGCGCTGATTACACCTTCCTCTACGCGAACAAGGCGTTGTTGGACCTTTACGGCCTCACGTCGGAAGAGTATGTCGGCAAGAGTTTCCGGGATGTCGGCTATCCGGAATGGCACGCTCGCATGCACGAACGTGAGGTGGATGAGGTGGTGCGCACCGGTAAACCGTTGCGGGGCAAGATCCCCTTCCAGAGCAAAGGCGGTGGCGGCATCTATGACTACATCTTCATGCCCGTGTTCGGACCGGACGGACAAGTAGAAGCCATTGCCGGGACCACGCGTGACGTTACCGCATTGGAAAATGCGGCGGAAGCGTTGAAGGAGGCCGACCGGCGCAAGGATGAGTTCCTGGCAGTGCTGGCCCATGAGCTGCGCAACCCGTTGGCACCGTTGCGCAGCGGTGTGGAACTCTTGGCCGCCGGGGTCACACCTTACGAAGTGCAACAGGCCCGTGAGATCATGGCGCGCCAGATCGACCAGATGGTGCATTTGGTGGACGATCTTATGGACCTGAGCCGTGTGAACCGGGGGGCCATCGAATTAAAGCGGGATGCCCTGCGTTTGCGCACCGTGCTGGAGGCGGCCTTGGAAACCGTGCGGCCGTTGATCGAAGCCGCTGGACAAACGCTGCATGTGGAATTCCATCCCATCCCCATCATGGTCTTCGGCGATCCCACACGCTTGGCCCAGATCTTCACCAACCTGCTGAACAACGCCACTAAGTATACGGTGAACGGTGGGCGGATCACGGTGCGCTCAACCGTGAGCCATGGGCGTTCCGTGGTCACCGTTTCCGACACCGGCGTGGGCATCCCGAAAGAGGATCAGACCAAGGTCTTTCAAATGTTCACCCAAGTGGACCGGCGGACCGATCGGCAGAAGGGAGGCTTGGGCATCGGGCTGAACGTGGTGCAGCGGTTGGTGCAGATGCACGAGGGTACCATTTCCGTTTCTTCGGAAGGCAGCGGTAAGGGAAGTACTTTCGAGGTGATGCTGCCGTTGGCGGATGAACAGAACCCCATCGACCGTAATTACGTGAAGCCTCCGGAAGCAGGCCGACCCTTGCGCGTCATGGTGGTTGATGACAATGTGGACGCGGCCTTCGTCCTCAGCATGTTATTGAAGCACATGCATCATGAAGTGCATGCCACACATGGCGGGGAAGAGGCGCTGGACCAGGTGGAGAGCTTCCACCCCGATGTGGTGTTCCTCGACATCGGCATGCCGGGCATGGACGGCTACGAGGTTTGCCGACGCATCCGGCAGCTGCCAGGGGGTGAAAAGCTGCACTTGGTGGCCTTAACGGGCTGGGGGCAGGAGGAGGACAAGGAACTTGCCAAGCAGGTCGGCTTCGATAAGCACTTGGTAAAGCCGACGGACAGGGATACCCTGCAGCGGGTACTAGCGGAGTTCGCCTCTACGAAACGGTGAAGGAACCGTTCAGTCCGATCAACCCAACACTCGCCTTGCTTCGCCAGTGGAATTCTTTTCATGCCATTCGCTGATACGCGAATTCACCCAAAAGAATGCATCATGTTCCATACGGAACACCTGACTAGCGAATTTCGTTGGGTGCATGGCGAGATACATGCGCGCGATCGTGTCAAAAAGCTCGCCGTGTGCCACAAGGGCCAAAACCTGCGTTACGTCTGTCAACACGGGTTTCGTGTAGTGGTCCTTATCCAATACGGACATGTCGAATTCCACATCCTCCGGGAAAATACCCACCACGCCATAGGGCTCGGAACCGTGGAATTCCAAACGGGCCTGCAAGTTCTCCTTGATCGATCCAGCATCCACCACCGCACCGGGCTTATACCGGCACACCACCAGGTCCGCACTGACCCGTTGTACCAATGCACTGCGCGTTTCTTGCTGTTCCATGGTACAAGGTGAACGGCTCAGGCGCATTAATGTTCGCCTGTTGTGAATATTGACCGTCCTGAAAACATTGGAATGAACTAACGGATAGCCCACTTAGGGCCTATCAACGCCATCGTTAGAAGAGGCCGGTCACGCACAAAATGCGGGCCTGTTCGACGACGAACTTTCTAAGCAATGGCCCAGCAATGTGTAGATCAGGATGAACACCAGCACGGTGCCCACGCAACCACCTCCCCATTTATAAGCCGCAGCACCGGCAAAGATCCCGCGGAACATGTTGTTCATGGTAGTCGGTCCTTACCTATTAAGCTGCAGCTTGGAGCACGTAGCCCACGCTGAACTGCCCTTGGATCAATTGCATGTCCGATGCGCCGCGCAATCCGCTGCGCTTGCCCAGTTCCACGAAGAAGCGGTCCTTCCGAACCTCGCGCTTTAGCGGGTCAACGAAGATCGCGTCACAGAGCAGGTCGTCCAGTTGGTCCATGGGGACGTTCGCAGGCAATTCTAGCTCGCTGGTGTCCACGCGGTCGTGCACCGCGATCAGGCCCAAGGCGTTCAGCGCTTCGACCAAGTGGGGGAGGTTCGTTGTTGTCATTTGCTTATAGGGATAGCATGCCGCGCGCCTGAACAATTCACTTGCAGGAAAACCGCACCAGTAAAGGAGATACCGGAAGTTGCAGCCCTAAAGGGCTGGGGAAGCGTTGCGGCATACCTCCCCGATCCCCTCCCCGGAACGGGAATGAATAACCTCAGCGGCATTCGTCCGGGGGCGGGCAGGACGCGACGTTGGAAAGAAGGGTTTCGAGATGGGAGCGTTATTTGCAGTGTCCCTGCACTTAACCGCCAAGACCATGAAAGCCTTTGCAGCTTTGCTCGCCGTAGCCGTATTCAGTTCTTGCGTTGTGCGTGTACACGAGCGGCGTCCGCGGCCACGTCCCCGCCGGGTCATCGTGGTGGGTAGCGTTCCCGCATCACAGGCGGTGCAGGCGGCCACAGCCGACTTCCGTTCCGTACAGCACCGGACGCAGTGCGCTGATTAATCGTTGCTCTCTTGCGGTGTGGGATGATCTAAGCTGCCTGTACCGGGAGCTCCACCTCGGCTATCAATAATTCTTCCTTGTTGCCGGTGCATTTCGCCACCACCTTGTCCAGCGGGTGCGTTACCTGCGAGCGGCCGGAGAGTACCGTGATGTTCCCTTCCACTTCCAGTTCGCCTGCGGCATTGCAATACGCGAAGATGATGTTGTTCTCGAACGCGCGGGTGATGCAGAGCGAATCGATCAAGGAGATCTCCTCATCCCGTTGCTTCCGGCTCTCCTCCGTTCCTTCGGGGAAGGACCAGTAGGTGGGGGACACCACCATCTGCACCCCTTGTAGGTTCATGGCGCCGAAGAGCGCGGGGAAGGAAATGTCCCAGCAGATGGTGAGCCCCACCTTGCCAAAGCGCGTGGGGAACACCACCGGTGCCAGTCCGGGGGCCACCACCGCCTTTTCCGTTTCCCACAGATTGATCTTGCTGTACACGCCGGCCACCGTGCCATCGGCGTTGATGTAATGGGCTTGGTTGTAGCGCACCCCCAGCACATCCACCGTCCACGTGCCGGGCACCAGGTCCACCGCATGGCGCGCGGCCAGCGCTTGCATGCGTTGCAGGTAGGCGGGGGCATGTTGCACGAACGCCGACTGGCCCGCCAGCGGGCCGCACACAGCGTCCTCAGGGAACACCACCAGGTCCGCTCCCTTCATCTTGGCCTTCGCCACGAATTCCTCCATACGCTCCAAATTCTTCAGCGGATCGGAAGGGGCGATATCGAACTGGACCAAGGCGATCTTCATGGGAGGGGAGTGGGGGTTTGCACCAGCCGAACAGCGTATGCGGTGCCGGGTTGCGAAGGTAGCACGGGTGCATACCGCACGCGCTCCTTTGCGATCGCCTGTGCATCGTTCGCACTATTTTCCACAACCCACTATGTAACCCGCGCCCCAATAAGACCCATGCAGTGCACGATGGGCAATTGGCATGAAGCCTGCAAGATCCCCTGTGAACCATTAAAACCACACATCATGATACGCTGGGTCATTACATTCCTCATCATCGCCTTGGTCGCCGGAGTACTCGGCTTCGGGGTTCTCGCCTCTGCCGCCGCCGGTATCGCCAAGATCGTGTTCTACATCTTCTTGGTACTGCTCGTTATCTCGCTGCTCTTCGGAGGCAGCATTTGGAAGAAGGCATAGGGCATGATCCCAACGCTTGATGCGCCGCCGGTTCCTCCATTCACTGGATGAACTTGGCGGCGCTCCGGCGTTACCACCCACTGCTGGGTCGTGCCCCCATGGGTTTTAACATAACCTACAAACGGATACAGAAGGTCAAGCGTGCAAACAGCGTATTCCGCCCCTCCGACAGGAATGGAGAGTCCAGAAAGTTGAATTTTGAACAGAAAAATTTCGCTTCACGTACAACAGAGATTCGTGGCATCGTGATACCCAAGACCATCAAGGTGGTGGGCCCGCGCATCAACCTCACTTTCCGCCAAGTGAAGGGGTAAATAGAGGAAAAAGAGATAATGCCGGTGGCCTGACCAAGACTACATGGACAAACACTTTGGAGCTTAAGTGGTCCGCTCCATCGCGTGCTTCAGGTAGATCGCCGTTCGGCTCTTTTTGCTTTTCGCCACCGCTTCCGGTGTGCCGGTCGCCACCACTCTGCCGCCTTCATCGCCGGCGCCGGGGCCGATGTCGATGACCCAGTCACTTCCTGCCACCACCTGCATGTCGTGCTCCACCACGATCACGCTGTTGCCGGCATCCACCAGTTTCTCCAGCTGCATGACGAGTTTTTCAACATCGGAAGGATGTAGGCCTGTGGTCGGCTCATCCAGGATGAACAAGGTATTGCCACGTCCGGAACGCTGCAGTTCGGTGGAGAGTTTGATCCGCTGTGCTTCACCCCCTGAAAGTTCCGTAGCGGGTTGCCCTAAGCGCAGGTAACCGAGGCCCACGTCTTGCAGTACCGTGAGCGCACGTCTTACGGCGGCATCCTCTTCGAAGAACAGTGCTGCATCATCCACCGTCATGGCGAGCACTTCTGCGATGTTCTTTCCGTGGTAGGTCACCTCCAGCGTCTGCGCATTGTACCGTGTGCCGCCGCAGACCGGACAGGGCGCATACACGCTGGGCAGGAACAAAAGTTCCACCATCACGAACCCTTCGCCTTCACAATTCGGGCAGCGGCCTTTGCCGACGTTGAAGGAGAACCTGCCCGCGTCGTACTGCCGCGCCTTGGCCATAATGGTGGACGCGAAGATCTTCCGCACCACACCGAACAGACCCGTATAGGTGGCGAGGTTGGAGCGGGGCGTGCGGCCGATGGGTTTCTGGTCCACCTGCACCATGCGTTCAAGGTGCTCCGCTCCAGCAGTGATCTCGCCACCCAATGCGAGGTCATTGTCCTGTTGCAACGCATCATCCACTTCATTTTCTCCACCGGCCACTGGCGCAGGTATGTTCCCGAGTTGGTCCGTCACAAGTGCTACCAGCACTTGGCTCACCAAGCTGCTTTTTCCCGAACCGGAAATACCTGTGACGCTCGTCAACACACCCAATGGAAAGGCTACCTCCAGATCTTCCAAGTTGTTGCGGTTCACCTTGCCCAACTTCAACCACGCCTTGGGTGTGCGCGGCTTCTGCTTCACAACGGGAAGGGTATTGAAAAGATAGTGCGCGGTCTTTGACGCCGGAATGTTCTCTAGACCTTGGGGTGGACCGCTGTACAAGATCTCGCCGCCACCTTTGCCCGCGCCGGGGCCGACATCCACGATCCAATCCGCGTGGCGGATCACATCCAGTTCGTGCTCCACCACAAAGAGCGAATTGCCGGAGGCCTTCAATCCATCCAAGGCTTTGAGCAATGCTTCAGTGTCGGCGGGATGCAAGCCGGCCGAGGGTTCGTCCAGCACATACACTACGCCGAACAGGTTGCTGCGCACTTGTGTCGCAAGTCTTAACCGTTGATGCTCTCCGGGGGATAGGGTGGGGGTGCTGCGCTCCAAGGACAGATAGCCCAGCCCAAGTTCCAACAGCACGGACAGCCTTGCCACCAGATCTTCCGCAATGCGTTGGGCCACCATCACTTTCTCCTGATGGTCCTTCGCCGTGTGCGCCAGCTCCGGCGCTGTTCCGTTCGCATAGGGCACGAAGATGGCCTGCAATCTTTTCAGGGGCAGGCGGGAGATCTCGGCAATATCATATCCGGCGAATGTGACGGAGAGGGATGCCTGCCGCAAGCGTTTCCCGTTACACGTGGGGCAGGTACTGCTCAGCATGTACTTGGACACGCGCTTCTTCATCAGCGTGCTTTGCGTATTCGCGAACGTGTGCAGCACATACCGCTTCGCGCCGGTGAAGGTGCCCATGTAGCTGGGTTCCATCTTGCGCTTGATGGCGCGTTGCACCTCTTCCCGATCGAACCCGGCGTACACGGGCACCTGTGGCTTTTCATCCGTGAAGAGGATCCAATCCCGATCTTTTTGTGGAAGGTCTTTCCAAGGAATGTCCACGTCGTACCCCAACGTAGTGAGGATGTCGCGCAGGTTCTGGCCTTGCCAAGCCATGGGCCAAGCGGCCACGGCGCGTTCACGGATGGTCAGCGTATCATCCAGCACCATGCTGGCCTCGGTCACTTCATATACTCGGCCAAGGCCATGGCATTGTGGGCAGGCACCTTCCGGCGTATTCGGCGAAAAGGATCCAGCGTAGAGCAAGGGTTGGTCCTTTGGATACACCCCTGCCCGCGAATACAACATCCGCAACAGGTTGGACAAGGTGGTCACCGAACCCACCGATGAACGCGTAGTGGACGAGCCACGTTGCTGCTGTAGCGCTACCGCAGGGGGCAAGCCTTCTATCGCATCCACTTCCGGTACGGGCATTTGGTGAAAGAGCCGCCGCGCATACGGTGACACGGATTCCAAGTACCGCCGTTGTGCTTCCGCATACAACGTCCCGAAGGCCAGTGAAGATTTCCCGGATCCGGAGACGCCGGTAAAGACCACCAACGCATCGCGCGGAATGTCCAGGCTTACGCTCTTCAGGTTGTTCTCGCGGGCACCGCGCACGCGGACAAACCCTGCTTTGCCTGTCGGCATCTGTTGCTCCATGGAACACGGCGGGTCAAAAAATGTGCCCTGTCTGTCAGAGGTCCGTCCCCAAATTGGACAGTTCACGCTGTGTTACACGCGCTGGTCAGCCGCCCGCCACCATTTCCACCATGTGCTTCCAGTGCCGCTTGGGCATGTGCTGCATCTGTAGTTTCAAGTTGCGCCGTTCCGGAATGTCCACGCTTCGGAAGTAGGTCTTCCACAAGGCGACGTACGCGCTTTCGTTCTTGGCTGCTTCGATGTGCGGTGCCGGTAAAAGCGGTTCCTTTTCATGGACGAACCGCACCGGCAATACTTGTCCGTTGCGGTGGTACAGGCCGTAACCGCGGAGCTTGTCCGCGATCACCCATTCCATGTCCGGGTAGCGTTTGCGGAAATGCGTGGCGATGAGCGGAAGCACATCATACGCCGGTGCGATGGTGGACGTCCACACCCCATCCGTATTCTCTTGGAAACGCACGAAGGCTTCCATCTGGTGCTTCTCATGGCTTACGTGTTTACGCCACTGTCGCAGGCCTAAGACGGTAACATCGCGAGTGTCGTTCACACCACCTCCCGTGAAGGCGATGGTGAGGAACTCCACCAGCAAGCGGTCCACATCGGCACGTTCGGCCAAATGGCATGTCCAGAGATCGCGCATACGGCGCGCGCCTAAAAGGCTGCGTGCGCTTCCCTGCACCCGTGTGGCCGAAGCTTCATCGGTCACCACTTCCCGGATGTCGTGGAACAGGTCGGTGACCAAGAGCCGATCACGTACTACCGATAGGGCAGGGCGCTTCTCGTTGAACAGGGTGAATACAACCGTAAGCAGCCCCGGCCAGGAACCATCATACACGTAGTGCCGGGCATTCATGCCCAACCAAGTGGGCCTCATGCAAAAAGATCGAGTTGTGCGGCCTTCTGCCGCAACGGTGCTATCAGCTGGGGCCGCAAGCGGTCCGGCCGATGGACCAAGGCATGCGCGGTGCCGCTGAAGCTGAGAAAATAGCGCGCGCGTTTCAGCACCACGCCCATCCGCTGCAAATGCTCCATGCGTACACGGCCATGGCGGCGCGCTTGCAGGATCAGCCTCACGCTTTTCTGCCCGATGCCGGGCACGCGCAGCAGCATTTCCGGTGGAGCCTCGTTCACTTCCACGGGATAAAGCTCCGGGTGGCGCAGCGCATACGCCGTCTTCGGGTCCAGGTCCAGGTCGAGGTCAGGCTGTTCGGGGGTCAGCAGGTCCTCCACGGAAAAACCATAGAAGCGCAAAAGCCAGTCACTCTGGTACAAGCGGTTCTCGCGCACCATGGGAGTGCTGCCGGTAGCGGGCATGCGCACATCCGTACTGATGGGCACATAGCCACTGTAATACACCCGTCGCAAACCTTGCTGTTGGTACAGACCATGCGCTAAGCCCAAGATGGTATGATCGCTGTCGGGTGTGGCACCAACGATCAGTTGGGTGCTCTGGCCAGCGGGTGCGAACAGCGGTGCACGTTTTACCACGGCCCGTTCCTCCTTCAAGCCCACGATCGTCTTGTGCAGGTACCGCATTGGCTTGATGGCTTGTTCGTGCGTTTTCTCCGGAGCGACGCGTTGCAGCTCCGCATCGCTGGGGATCTCGATGTTGATGCTGAGCCGATCGGCCCACAGCCCAGCTTCGTGGATCAGCGCTTCGCTGGCGCCTGGAATTGTCTTCAGGTGGATGTAACCGTTGAACTTGTGTACGGTACGCAGCTCCTTCGCCACGCGCACCAAGCGCTCCATCGTGGTGTCCGCATCCTTGAAAATGCCGCTGCTGAGGAACAAACCCTCGATGTAGTTGCGTCGGTAGAAATTCATGGTCAGGTCCACCACCTCCTGCACGGTGAAGGCAGCGCGCCGTACATCATTACTCCGCCGGCTCACGCAGTACGCGCAATCGAAGATGCAATGGTTGGTCAGTAGGATCTTCAATAGGCTCACGCAGCGTCCATCGGACGTGTAGCTGTGGCAGATGCCCATCTTGCTCGCATTACCCAACCCACCGTTATGATTGCTGCGCGAGCTGCCGCTGCTGGCACAGCTCACATCATACTTCGCGGCATCGGCCAGCACGGATAGTTTTTCGGTCAGTCGGGCTTCGTTCATTGATCGACGCGGAAATTGGCGATCCGCTGACGCATAAGGTAGCGTCCATCCTTTAAAGATCTACGCCTTCGTATAGGCTGAATGGATTTTATTTCGAGCGGTATGTGTTCGGGTGCTCGGGCACATGGACCGGCGTGGAAATTCAACGATCGGAAGGGGCATCTATTCCACAGTTCCACGCTTTCCGTGATCGGCGCGGATGTGTTGAGCCTCAATTGTCCGGAATGTGGATCTGGTACGCTATCTGCGTTACTTCCATCAAAACCGAACGAACATGTCAGTCAAGAATACAATGACGGCCTTGGTGGCCGGAGTCGCAATTGGCGCTGTTGCAGGCCTGATGCTCGCACCCGCTTCCGGCGATAAGACACGCAAGAAGCTGATGAAGCGCGGCGACAAACTCTGCAACCGGCTCACGGATCTGATCGATCAAGGCAAGGATGCGGCCGATGATGCTGAGAAGTCCATGAAGGGCGCAGCGGCCAAGGCAAGTAAGTCCGTGCACAGCGCAGCGGATAGGGTCTAATTCATCAGAACGTTGGCCAGGGGTGTCAACCTTAGTGTTGATACCCAATTCGTGCGAGCGTCCGGGAAACTCCCGGACGCTCGCTTTTTAATACTGCTTCAGGTTCTAGAAGGATGGACCTGACAATGTTTGACGGCGAACGGAAATGGCTACTTCGAAACCTGCAGTTTCAAGCGCGTTGTGATGCCATCGCTCAGCACATTCACCAAGTAGACGCCCGTCGGAATATCATTTACATGGACCGTCGCGGATGTCACACCTTTCGGGACGTGAAATGCAGCTGCGATCACATGGCCGTGAAGGTCGGATATCCATACTTGCGCCTCCTGGATACCGGTGAGTTGGAGGATCGTTAAGTTACCACTCACCGGATTCGGGGCCAGTGCGACGTTGTTCCCGTAAGTGGCCACTTCAACCACGTTCGTGCCCAAGTCGTTCAAATAGCGCAATACGATAGTGGACGCACTGCTCTCATGCGTGAATCCGGCGGCCACGATCTTGCCATCCGGCTGGACAGCAATGCCGTACAATTCATCATCACCGCTGCTGAGGTCGTTTATGGACATGCCCGCATCGCCGAAAGTGGCGTCCAAAGCTCCGTCGGTTCCGTATCGCACCGTTATTACAGTTTCATAGTTGCCCGTGTTGCCGCAGGCCACGATCTTTCCATCGGGCTGTATCGCCAGGTCATGTAGAAAGTCGATCCCGCCGAAGTCGCTGATCGTGCTTCCGCCCGTTCCGAAGGAAGTATCCAGCGTGCCATCCGCATTGAACTTAGCGAGGTAGCCGTTCGTATTGTCCCCTAACGTGGTGTTGCCCACTACATATATGGAACCCTGATTCACCAGGACATCATAGGCGCCTTCCGCCGTGCCACCGAGGGAAGGCTCAGTAATGCCACCGGTGCCGAAGGAAAGATCCATCGTGCCGTCCGCGTTCAGCATCATCAATTGGTTGTGCAAGGTTGATCCGGTCTGGTCATAACCGGCGGCCACGATGGACCCGTCGTCCATCAACGCCACTCCTTGCATCCCCTCATTTTCCGGGCTGCCGTCCACCAGCAGGATCCCGGTGTTATTGAAGTCGGTATCCAAAGTGCCGTTAGGGAGATAACGAATGAACAAGGACCTGCTGTTGAGCGGCGCATCCGCATCGTATGCCGTTCCGACCACGACGATCCGGCCATCCGGCTGTATCACCATGTCGCTGCAGGTGCCCTGACCTGTCGCGAGGGGAGTGAACTCGATACCGTTGGTCCCGAATGCTGCATCCCGTATCCCCGCCGCCGAGAGGTGCGCCAGGAAAATGGTGAACGGACTGTTCGAGAAACCGGCGAGATAGATGCTTTGATCCGGTGCCAACGCCATTGTATAGGTGGTGAGGTTCCCATCAGACAGTAGGGTATATCCACTGGACTCCCCGAAGGATGGATCAATAGCCCCGTTCTCCAGGATGTGAGCAACACCGGCGGACTGCTGACCGTTCGCGTAGGAGTATCCGCACAAGAGCATGCTGTTATCCGCAAGCGCTATGATATCGTAGCTCCTGCTGTGTTCGCTGCCGGGAAAGTAACTGCCGATGCCTGCCGTTGCGAAATCAGGATCCAGCGATCCTGCTTGGGCGAAAGCAGCAGTTGAAGTGGCTGAAATAATTAGGATCGCCGCACCAGCGATGAATGAAAGGGCGAGTGCTGAAGTTCGTCTCATGGAATATAGTTGGGTGGCTGTTTTGGGAGAGCAAAGGAAGCGGTGAGGCACTACGTCCACAATACCCATTTCCGGGTATTTTGCTGTACCTGATACCACGCGCTTTGGTTAGCACATCGTCCAAGCATCTCTTGGTCGTGTTCGACGCTTTGGGCAATTGGGGAAATACTCCATCCCGGAACCCGGGTTACAACGTGCAGGATCTTCCTCAGTTCTTGGAAGAGGAGCTTGTTTCCGTGCTTGATAGCGCCATAGCACACTCTTTGGGCGTAACGTTCATGGACCTACGGTGATCAGGACCCATTCCGGATCCTGCCGTGCGGCCCAACCTAAAAACCTTTTTCAACAATGAGCACGCAGCACAAGAATGAGGACAACCACGGTGGGCACGGAAAGAACGTTAGCGTAAGCGCCAGCCACGGTGGAACCGAAAAGGCGGGATCCGCTTCCCATACTGGAAGCCACAAGCAAGAAAACACTGAGGCCTTGGATAACCATGGAAGGAAGAACGAGCAGGATAAGCACATCACTTCCACAGGTGGGCAGAGCGGGCATAAGAGCCACGATCCGGAAGCGAAGGATAGCGACCATGCAGGCAAGAAAATGGAGAAGGATGGTCACGCGAGCCACATGGGCGCTACCACCGGTGGTACTCCCAATAAAGCGATGGAGGGTGGGAACAAAGGTGGCAAGCATTGAACATTGGTCTTGATCCGGGCCACTGGTCATTTTTGAGAAAGGGCTGCCTCCAACGGGTGGCCCTTTTTTTACTGCTAAGCACGCGCTTGAGCATTGGGAACTCAACAGGAACTTAATACTACCTCGATCCATGAAGCATAAATACCATGTAGAGCCGCGACACGATCAATGGGTCGGACGTTTACGGAGCCAGCCCGATGATGGAATTATTGGCCCCGATAAAGAAGAGGTACTAGCCCGCACCATCGCGCTGGCCAAGGAGGTGGGTGATGCTTCTGTCTATATCCATGACCAACCTGGGCTGATCCACGAGGAACGCACCTATCCGCCACGCAGGGACCCTATGCAATTCAAGGGTTGATCTGGTGGATGTTCTCGTCCACGCCGGTGTGAGTATCGCCTTGGCATTCAGTTTGGATGCGATCGGAAAAGCCTCTACCGATGAGCACGAACACATCTTGGTTCTCCCGCGTGGCACCTAATGTCTCTCATTTCGCCGGAACGCCAAAGGCGTTCGCTATTGCGATAGCGCTCATTGTCGGCTGGTTGATCAGCGGACCTTTTTTCCACTATAGCGATACATGGCAGTTAGTGATCAACACAGGGACCACGATCATCACCTTCCTCATGGTGTTCCTGATCCAGAACACTCAGAACCGGGACAGCTGCGCAGTGCAGGTGAAGCTGGATGAACTGATCAAACAAACGCGCAAGGCGGATAATGCATTGCTCGATCTGGAAGAACTCGAGGAGGAGGACATTGCCGAGATGAAAGCGGACTATGTAAAACTCGCGGCGGAGCAGCGCGAACACAAGGAAGCCATGGAGAATGGCGGAGCGGCAAACCCTTTACACACATGAACAAGCCCATGGAAACCGGACCGCTTCCTGCAACCGCACCTTGGCTACTGCACGGGCTGCGCACAGCCTTCGAGTCGCAACAGGACCACTTGCAGAAAGAAGCGCAGGCCGCGTGCGCGCTTAGGAGTGAGGCACAAGTGAAAGTGCGGTTCACGCACCGCTGCATGGAGGTGACGGCTTTGTTCGATGGCACAAGTCAGCGATTTGTTCAACTCTGCGCGTGCGATGTCGGTGAAACTTCTTGGGAGGACCAGACCTATTGCATCACGATCAACCTACGCCCGGAAGAGGCGTGGTAGATACATTATGCCATGCGGACACATTTCCACACACGCCTATTATCATTCTCCCACGCGCTTTACTTATTGTTCGGCGGTGGATGGCCGCTGTTGCACTTGAAGAGTTTCGAAGAGGTGACAGGGCCAAAACATGATGAGTTCCTTGTGCGAACAGTCGCTTTGCTGCTGATCTTGGTGGGAAGTATTTTGCTGGGGCAGCGCAAAGCTGCGGTAGAGCGCAGCGCAGTGCAGCTTGCTATGGGCACGTCATTCATACTGGGCACCGTGGCGATCGTCTCCGCTGCGGGTGGTTGGGTATGGAAGGTTTACTTTATTGATGGCACGATCCATCTTCTCTTCGTGCTAGCATGGGCTTTCCTACTGTTCAGGGGCGCGGTATCGCTCTACCCGAGAACAGCTGTGCGGTAGCGGACCATCCGTGTGGACAGAAGAAAGGCCGCTTCATCAGCGGCCTTTCTTCTTGTTTTGAACCGGAGCCTCTGCAACAAATGGCGTGAACGCCATTGCGCGTAATTCGCGCAGGCACAGTAGCGATAGAAGTGTGCAACGGCTCTTGAAATATCCGGACCACTGCAACTGATGCAGTGGTTAGTTATTCCTCAGCCTTCCTGCTCCGTTTCGCGATCCTCGTCAGTATGTGAACGCGGTACAGTGTTCTCCTGACGAGGTTCCGGCCGCTGATTCTTGGCTTCCACGGTCAACGTGGCGTGGGGCACTACCCGCAACCGTTCCTTGGGGATCATTTGGCCAGTGCTCCGGCAGATCCCATACTCACCGGTGCGGATGCGGCCCAGCGCAAGTTTCAGATCTTGGATATGTTTCTCCAAGCGCACCACGGAGCGCGCAAGATCTTCCCGCTCCATCACCATATTCCCTTCTTCCAAACTGACGTGACCCAAGTAGGTGTCATCGGTGCTGGAAGAGGAGAGCCGCATGAGCGAACCGCGCTCTGCGTTCAGGGTCTCTTCCGTCTTCGCGAGTTTGGCATTGATCAACGTTTGGAATTCCTGGAGTTCTTCCGGGGAATAGCGCAGCGGGGTAGTAGGAGCGGTTTTCATGGAGCTGATCTCTAAAGGTACGGTTCGTTGGGAGAGCCACGCTTAGCTGGAACCGTGCCAGAGATGCGCGGGTGGACAAGTTGCCATGCGCCTGCCTTTTAGGCAAGCGGTTTCGGTAAGCCACCTCCGGCCACCTTGTTCGGATCCCGCTTGGGGTCCCCTAACGCTAGCGGTTGTCCACCATCCACCCTGCCCATCCACCACAACAAGCACGCGCCACCGAAGGAGGCGGCGCTTCCAATAAGAAAAAGCCAGGACCGTGGTGACTCGGCCATGGCTGGCACACTGGCGGGATCGTAATTCGAATAGGCAAAAGCGCCGCAGCAGGCGAAGAATGCCGTGCTTATGAAAAGAGCTCTTGCGATGAGCCGGATCATGTTCTGCAGGTTTTAGGAAATCATTCCGATCCCATGCCGATCACGATCTTTTGTGCAACGATCTGTGGGTTCGGGATCCGGTAGAACAAACGCTGTTGGTATGGCACTTGTTCGGCAATTATATTGGCATCGAACTTATCGAGCTTCCCGGCCGTTCAAGCACGTTTTCAACCAACCAACATGCTGGCACGCTTCAGACCCGTAGTGATCATACTACTGGCGCTCGGATTGTCTGTATCCTGCTTTCTGGCTTATCACACGGTGCAGAAGGCCCATGAGCTGAAGGCGGATGAAATGGAGTTGAGCTCCATCAACTACGGTCTGTTCAATCCGGACCGGTGGTAGGATGCGCTGAAGGGTGTCATCTCCGACGAGATCATCAACTTCCGCATTGAAGGAAGCAACCGGGAAACACTGAAACGTCAGTTGGAGAATGCGCTGCGGGAAGTACTGGACGGATTGAACCGGACATTGGAAACGAACGACCATGGCCTATCGGGCAAAGTGCGCAAGGCGGTGGTGAAGGCCGTGGTGCCCATGGACGCGATCCGCTCGGACGTGCCGAAGTATGCTGACCGTATCCTGAACGAGGTGGACCAGCCGCACGATCGCGAAAAGTTGAAACAGTTCGTGTTGATCCAATTGGATTCGTTGAGTGCGCAGACCTCCGGCAAGATCGACATGCACCTGTACGACGATGTGATGCAGCGGCGCGGTTTCACCAACCCCGAGGATGGTATAAAGCAATTGCAGCGCGACCGCTTGTCGCTGGAAGGGGATGCCATGCGCTTGGGTTGGGGGATCTTCGGAGCCTTGGTGCTGATGGTGTGTCTACTACTGCTCGGTCCTGCATCCACACGGTTGGAACTGAGCGTACTGGTGGCGACGGCTATTCTGCTGTTAGCGACCGCGTTGGCCATGCCGATGCTGGATATAGAGGCAAGGATCAGTCACTTCGACCTCACCGTGCTGGGCGGCCCCATAGCCTTCAAGGATCAAGTGCTATTTTATGAAAGCCGGAGCATCCTGCAGGTGATCCATTTATTGTTGCAAGAGCACGACGCTGGCTTGGTATTGGTGGCCGCCCTGGTGTTCTGTTTCAGTGTGGTGTTCCCGTTCACCAAGCTGCTCCTATCGTTCATCACAGCAGTGCGGTTCCGAATGCCTTCACATCCGGTCGCCCGCTTTTTTCTGTTGAAAAGCGCGAAGTGGTCCATGGCCGATGTGCTGGTCGTGGCCATGTTCATGGCCTACCTCGGTTTCAATGGCGTTGTATCAGGGCAACTTGCTGACCTGCGGGATTTCATGGAGGGTGCACACATCATGACAACGAATAACACGGAACTCGAATTCGGGTTCTACCTGTTCACAGGATACGTGGTACTCGGGTTGGTACTATCCGTACTGGTGGAACGAGGCGTAACGCGCGCTCATCCGCGCACTGTTGAAGCTGCAGGGACAAAGTGATAGCCATACAGGCGAAGTCGGTCTCCATATATTCTTTCCAAGGGTCTTTTCACCTACGTCCCACCCAATTCCAAGCTCGCTCCTTATCTTTCAAGGGAAAGAACTTCACCTCGGCACTTGTGAATGGCATCATGACATGGGCCATCCACTTCTCCCAAGTGGCATTCCCCACAATGGCGATCTTCCGGAAGGCGCGAGCATGAGCAGCCCCGTACTTCAGGTCCATCCAGAGGGCCGCCGGCTCCCAGCCACTGACATCGTTCATCTCAAAATACCAAGCGATGATCGGCCAGCGTATGAGTTTGTTCTCCAAGGCGGGAAGCAAATACTCTTTATAGTCCTGGGTGGTAAGCAGGCCGGATGCTTTTGCCGCTGCCACGTCCCCTACGGGGTGTGGTAAAATGGTGATCATCCGGCTGCTCTATCGTTGGCTCTATCCAAATTCGACGCAACGCTTTCTCAAAGGATAGCTCTTGCTGATTCCTCGTCCCGGAACGTCGCCACTACGGTGGCAATACCGGAAGGTCTGGTAATCACCAGTGACTCCGGAAAAAGGCGTTATAACTGTGCGTCGACAGCGTCCAATTCCGGATGTTCATCTCCCGTAGGATTCACGATGATATCCTGCTGACGCAGTTCGGTTGGCACATCACTTTCCTTTACTTTCATGCCCACACCTTCTTCATTGCGCGCTTCCTGTTCTCCTTTTTCGGTAGGCCGGTCGTCCTTTCGGGGAGTTACAGGCTCATTGCGTGGATCATGGGGAACCGTCTTGGGTTCCTTTTCAATGGGATGTCCAGTGTTCATGGGTCCGTTGGATTTGAAATTGTACAGAAGGCCATGGTCAGGCATTCGCCTTCTCAGCGGCAGCTGCGCCCTTTTTGCCCAACTTGTCGCGCAGGTGGCGAACTTCCTCCTCAGCTTGCATCAACCTATAAGTCACGGTGTCTTTTACACTTTCCGCTTCTTTCATCAGCTTTTTCCGCGTCTTCTTGCCTGAGGCGGGTGCCAAAAGCAAGGCGATAGCGGCTCCTGTGGCAGCAGCAGTGATCACTGCAATGAGGGTGTTCTTGGTCGACATGATCGTTTTTTCTTTGAATGGTAACGAGGACCGTGCCGGGATACGATCCGATAAGGCGTGCATCAGTTGCGATCTCAACATCATGTAGAGCGACATGGACGTGGACGCACTGCCCGGTTTGAAGCACGTTGCCCCCATGATGGAACGCAACGTAAAGGATTGAAGGGACTCACCCAAGACCGGGAGGACGACGACGTAATGCCGCTGGCACAGTATCTCAGACTGGCTTAAAACGCTTGCAACACTTAGGAGAGCACTCGGTCAGATAGTGATCTTGCCCTCGACCCCACTGTGGCTTTTCTTACCGATGATAGCGGAAGCCGCCATTTTCAAGAGGGTCACCATTTTGCCGTTCTTGGTGTCCCAGTAGTAGCTCTGCATAGGCTTCACTTTCAGGACCGTCAAGTCGGGATCCTCAACCCCGTTCGGGAACCAAGCCTTGGCCAAGGGTGTCCAGAGTTCGCGCTTCTTTGCCATGTCCATTACAATGGTCGCCGTTCCGAAGACGGAAAGGAATTCCGAATCGCCCGTATTCGCCAATAGGAGTTGAACGTAAGGGTCGTCAGCTACTTGCTCATCCTTCAGGCTATTGTGCGAACTGAGGAACCAGAAGTTACCTTCATCATCCACTTGTTGCACGCTCATCGGTCTGCTCGGGATCGGGCGTTGGTCCAAGGAAGTAAGGAGGTGGCAAATAGGCGAGTGGCCCACGAGTTCCTTGAATTTCTTGATCGCGTCTTCGTCGTGTAATGGTTTGGTCTCTGACATGGTCTTGGATTTTGGATGCTGTACAACGAGGCCAATCTTCGTGCCAGCGGTTTGTTACCCTTCGCAAAACGTGGTCGAGATATCAGATGAGCAATTCATCTGTGCATCCCAGAATGATCCGCACAGGATCCTCTGAAATTGCTGATCACTTCCGCGGAGGATCTTTTACTTCAGCAGATCCGGGTGCATCGCCACTTCCCAGGAGATATCCAAATGGCTCCAAACCATCGACACGGTCGAAGATCACTTTGAGGATGGCCGTGAGCGGAATAGAAAGGAACATGCCAGGGATACCCCACAGTGCCCCGCCGATCAATACCACCAAAATGCTCATCAACGCGTTCACTTGCACGCGTGATGCGACGACCATGGGCACAATAATGTTATTGTCTATGAACTGCACGGCTAGGAAAAGCGCCAACACCCAAAAGGCTGCCGACATGTCCTGCGTAGTGGCCGCTACCGCCATGGGGATGATGGTCCCGATGATGATCCCGATATATGGGATAAGGTTAAGCAACGCAGCTAATACGGCCATCAGCAAAGCGAACTTCACCCCGATTGCGAAAAGTCCCACCCAGTTCAAAGCGGTAACGATCGCGGCCTCGAAGAGCAACCCGACCAAATAGCTTTGCACCACACCCTTGGTCTGGCCGAGTACATCATCCAACGTCTCGTGCTGGTTCTTGCGGAAGATCTTGGTCAAAAACACATGGAACAGTTCCTTGTAGAGGATCAGCAGGAAGGTGAATACAGGTAAAAGGAATAGAAAGCCGAAAAGGGTTCCGACCGTAGTGAGCGTTTGCCCTACCAGCGAACCACTCTGTTGCATGCTCTGCTCCTTGACCTTGTCCACAGCATTATCCACTTCCTGGGGTTTCACCTTCGTGGTGTTCATCACCCAGTGCTTCGCCTCTTCCATCAGGTCCGCGGATTTCTCTTTCAGCTGGGGCATGAGTTCACTGAAGTGAGCGGCTTGCGTTACGATGAAATAGCCCAAGCCGACCAATGCCGCCATAGCGAAAAGCACGGCTAACGCTATGGCTAGCGGTCGCGGAAAATGCCATTTGACCATGCGCTTCACAAGCGGGTCCAACAGCATTGCGAGCAACATGGAGAACAGCAAGGGCACGATGATGGATTGCCCCGCCCATAGAATGAAAAAGAACGCACAGAGCCCCAATAGGGTCAAACTGAGCCGTTGGTATAACGGCGGTGCGATGGGCATGGAGGTCTTATCCATCAAAAGGGTGCGATGCGGAGTTGTCTGCGGAAAGATGTGCGGGGCAGGACTTGAACCAGAGCGAGCGGAAGGCGCTTCGGGACGATCAGTGGTCAGCAATGTAGTGGCATTTTCACTGGACGAAAGATAACAGAAGCTCACCTGTGTACTACTGCGTTCGGCTTCACTAGTGTCTCAAACGCAGGAGGCCCAATGGAGAATGACTTCTCCGTCAGGCCGTCCCGCGTTCGCGTAGTTGAATTATGGAGTGTTCTTCCAGATGCGTGATCCGAAAATGAGCGACAGCACCAGCAGGATCAAAAAGATATAGAAAATGACTTTTGCGATCTCAGCTGCACCAGCAGCAATACCGCCAAAGCCGAAGATGCCTGCAATGATCGCGATGATCAAGAATGTAACTACCCATCTTAGCATTGTGAAGTGGTTTTTGGTTCAGCAGCTAATTGGCACGTATCGAACCGCGACCATTTGAACCTGAATGGCCCTCCACGCCGTGGAAAAGTTCCCCCAATTTGGGGAGGAATGGTGATGGGAAGGGGAAGGAATGACCTATCAACAGCGATAACTGAACGACAGCTGATGCCATCGACGAATGGCCCCGAATTGGCATGTGCGATAAAGAACCCCCGATCGACGTCGTCTTATTATGACCCGTTATAACAAAACGTTGTTTATCGCAACGGGTGATATCATATCATGAGCGACGGTAACGAGAAGTTGGAGTTTGGTAATGCCGCAACCGAGCAGCACCCGGTGATGAAGCGTAAGAAGCGGTGGAGGATCGTGTTAGGCATCTTAGCTGCATTGGTAATCATCCGGATCATCCTGCCCTACGTGCTGCTCCGCGTTGCGAACGACCGCTTGCAAAAGACGAAGGGTTATTATGGCCACATCGCCGATCTGGACCTTGCGATCATCCGCGGAGCTTATCAATTACAAGGATTCTATTTGGACAAGAAGGATACGGTGACCGAAAAGCGCACACCTTTCCTGAGGGCTGGAGTGATCGACCTTTCGGTGGAATGGAAGGCGTTGTTCCATGGTGCCATCGTTGGCGAATTGGTGATAGATACCGCCGAAGTCCGCTTTACGAAGGCGGCTGCGGAACCGGCGGACCTGCAGAAGGACACGGCGAGCTTTGCGGATCTGTTGCACGATTTCATGCCGTTGAAGATCAACCGACTGGAGGTGAGGAACAGCGCGATCCGCTACCAGGACCCGACTTCAAAACCAAAGGTGGACGTGCAACTCAGCAAGGTGGATCTGCTGGCAACCAACCTCACCAATGCCATCGACAGTGCCGTGGTGCTTCCGTCGAAGATAGTTGCAAGCGCCGATCTTTACGGTGGTCAACTCACATTCAACATGGGTATCGACCTGCTCGCAGCACAGCCGGCCTTCGACATGAATTTGAAATTGACCGAGACCGACCTGAAGCAACTGAATGAAATGTTGCAGGCGTATGCGAACATCGATGTGAACAAGGGGAGCATGAGCCTCTATACGGAGATCGCCACGCGCAACGGTGAATTCACTGGTTATGTGAAGCCGGTGATCAAGGATCTTGATGTCCTTGGCCCCGAGGATCGTCACGACTCGTTTTTCCATAAGATCTACGAAGGCATAGTCGGCACCGCGGGAACGATACTGACCAACCCGCGTAAAGATCAAGTGGCCACCAAGGTTGAATTGAAGGGGAAGTTGAGCGATGTGAGAACAAGTGGGATCTACGCAGTGATCCAGCTCTTGCGCAACGCCTTCATCCAGGCACTGGTACCTGCCATCGATCAGGACATCTCCATCAATGATGTGGGAGAAGTGGAGAAGAAGGACGATCGCGGCTTCCTTCAGAAGTTGTTCAACAAGGACGACAAGCCCAAGAAAAAGGAAAAGAAGAAGGGGAAGTAGTCCATGCCGGTATCCAAGTAAGCCATTCCTGGACAGGCACTATGTTCACCTGGTCCTTCTGGTAAAGGGATCATAACTGACCGGGGCGGAATGCCAGTGATCAGTTCTTTACAACGCGCAACGGTCGGAATGCGGGTTCATCCACGTTCCTGACCAGGTACACACCAGCAGGTAAAGAGGAAAGGTCCAGATCCATCTTTGTGGAGAGGATCCCGTTCCAGCGGAGCAACACGCGCCCATCAACAGTTTCCAAAATGAAATGCTCCACACCTTGGAGGGCAGGATGAGCCGTTATGCTTATCAGTCCGCTGGTCGGGTTGGGCGACGCTGTGAACAGGCTCAAGGAGTTGCTTGTAGGAATGGCAATGGCCGTGCTTGCGGTAATGTCCAAGGTGAAGTCATTGAAGTTGCCATACTGGTATGCGCCACAGGGCCCAAAACCGTTCTCGCTACCGCTGGTGAATCCGTCCGACCCCCAGCCTGCGATCACACGCAAGCGGTATTGACCCAACGCAGTACCGGTGGGCACTCCGATATTGAAATAGTAAATGTGGCTCGGGTCATTTCCTTCATACATGTGATACAGGTTCTCACTCTCCTCAAAAGATCCGCTTTGGTCCCAATCGACCCAAACGGAACAACCCGCCCAAACCCCAGTTTCCACGGACATGGGCAAGCTGTCCGATGCAGATGCTTGAATGATCTGATCTGTCTGGTCGGAGAAGGAACAATCCGTCATGCTCCAGTTCACCTGACCTGCGGAAATGGAAAGGATCCGCCAGTTGAAGCAACCAAGATCGAACGTGGGAGAACAATACTGCGCACGTGTAACGGTTGCAGTGACGAGAAGCAACGAGAGAAGTGTTGTGATACGCTGCATGTAGGTGGGTTTTCGGTTGAACACACCACGAATATACATCGTCGGTAAACCACGTGGGGGGGTTGCCCACGACCTCTACGTTATGCCGCTTTCGTGAGCGGAAGGCCAAAATTCGGGTTGCATCAGTGCGGAAAGTACCACACTGCGCAATGGCTCATTGAGTGACAAGCGATACTGGAGTTCAGTGTACCGCTCCAGATCATGATCGTAGATGGCGTAGTAATAGGGTAGGACCTCCTTCCGGACCACGAGGATGGAAGTGCGAGAGGCATCGGGCCGCGTTGGAACACGCCTTGGCTTTGCCAAGAATGATTCGCGCACGGCCTTATCGGTCAGATCAGTTTCGCTCATCGGTCCCACGTTGCATGTGGTTCGGTGACACATGCGAATTCTCCATCTCGTCGTTCCAATGAGGATGCCAAGGATCTTTTTTGGTCCATGGCAGGCGATGAATGCCGTCGTTAGTGCCTCGGAGAGGTATGAGGGCACTACGCCGTGCGGGGCCAATGCGTATTTATTCCCCGATCCGTCAACCCGTTCCGGGCGGGAAAGCCACCTACTGATGGTATGGGCCAACGAATAGCACCGCTTTTCAAAGAGGTGGTACAACTGTTGTGCTTCTCCTGTAAAACCGACCCGACCATGGACCGCAGCACCGACCTTAAACTTCGTGGCATGACGAGCCTGATGCACGACAGCGCTTTGGGTTATCATGTGGCAGGGCATCATGTGGAAAGCATTGAACTGCGCCACTTCTTGCAGGAACTCAGTACTTCGCGTGCCGGGGAGGTGGGCAAATACATTCTGCTCTTAAGTGGGAATGATATACGCCATCGCCTTGGTGGATCATTGTTCGGCTCGCTTCACAGGGGATGGATCGCCGCTCGTGGAGTGCTTTTCAGCACGGACGATGCGAATGTGCTCTCCGAATGTCAAAGGGGCGAATCCTATTTGATCGGTCGCATGGATGATGTCATTAAAGAAGTTCCAATGACCACAGCGCTGAGGAGCGGGTTGCAGGAACGGCGGGAACACCTGATGGAGGACCTGATGGCGCTTAGAGCCATGGATCAACGGATCTCCGATGTAGGCAGTGGGATCTAACGTCCCGATCTGAGCGTGGTCAGCATTCCTCAGCAAGCTTGAGGAGGGTTGATGCGGCACAACCCAATACTGGCTTGTGCCGTTCTCATCAATGGTGTGCCGTCGTACTACATTCGCACATGCGTAAACTGGCTTTAGCCGCAGCGATATGGACCGTTCAGGTCTTAGCACAAACATGGTCCCCTTTGCCGGAATTTCCCGGAACAGCGCGCGACGATGCAGCGGCTTTTGAGATCCAAGGAAAAGTTTACGTCGGTACGGGAAGGCAGGTGGATTTCGGATTGACGAATGATTGGTGGAGCTTTGACACCGGCGCCGCGACCTGGGCTCAGGTGGCATCGCTACCTGCAAGTCCTCGCCAGTATTGCGCTGCATTCACCGTGAACGATACAGGCTACGTATTTGGTGGACAGGACGGAAATGGAGCGCTTTCTGAACTGTGGGCCTATTATCCGCAACTGGATCAATGGGTGCAAAAAGCTTCCCTGCCGGCTGAAGCACGTTCCGCTTGCGCGGCGGCCGAAGGATGGGATTACGGCATCGTGGCCACCGGGATGTTGGCCAGCGGCGTCCCCACGAACGAGGCATGGCGTTACCGCCCGGCTCTTGATGAGTGGGATGCATTGTCCCCGGTGCCTGGTCCTTCAAGGCACCGTGCCGCCGGGATGCTCGGTTTCAATGGCGTGGTAGTGGCAGGCGGCGCGGATAGTGCGTTCGCGCCTTTGAATGATGCGTGGAGTTACGCGGTGTGGTTCGAGACGGGTGAATGGTATCCCGTGCCCGCATTGCCCGAGGCACGCGCCTGGTTACACGGCGCGAGCAACGGTCTCGAGCTTTTGATCGGCGGTCAATCGGAGCCGGGCGAATTACATGCGGACTGTTGGAGGCACGGGGCCACTGGATGGGAAGCCGTTGCCGCTTTCGGCGGTGGCCCGCGAAAAGGATTGGTAGCAGTGGGCCAGGCCAACGGAATAGGCGGATACACCTGCTACGCGGGTCTCGGCATAGACAGCGCAAGTGTGCGGATGAAGGACTGGTGGAAATTGGACCTGTCACTCGGAGTGGCGGGGTCTGCGCCGACCCGTCTTGATATTTTCCCGAATCCCGCACAAGACCACTTAACGCTGACGGTGCCATCAGGCCTTCCGCCCTTGTCCATCCGTATTGTGGATGCCACGGGTAGAACAGTGCTTCAAGCCACAAATGTTGCAGGGTTGGATGTTTCTGACTTCGCCCCGGGATCTTATTCGGTGCTTATGTGGAATACCACCACGCGTTATCAGGGGTCCTTCACGAAGCTGCCCTGAACACACCTTCCAGTACGTGGAAGACATTCATCCTACCATCACACCTCACGTTCATGCAATTCCTCGATCCGGCGCTTGACAACTACTGCGAAAGAAACAGCGGAAAGGAAGCTGAATACCTGCGTGAACTAACGGAAGAGACGCACGCGAAGGTCCAGATGCCACAGATGATCAGTGGTCATCTGCAAGGCCGTTTCCTTTCGTTATTGAGCCATTTGGTGCGGCCGAGGATCATCGTCGAGATCGGCACCTTCACCGGTTACAGTGCGTTGTGCCTAGCGGAAGGCCTGGCCGAAGGCGGTATGCTCCACACCATCGATATCGACCCTTGGCTGCCTGAGATGGTTGACCGGTACGTTGAAAAGGCCGGTATGCAGGACCGCATCGTCATGCACCATGCACCGGCCTTGGAAGTGTTGCCCGACCTGCCCGGACCTTTCGACCTGGTCTTCATCGACGCGGACAAACAGAACTATGGCAATTACTTGAAAGCCGTGGTGGACCGCATGCGGCCTGGTGGCTTGATCATAGCGGACAACGTGCTGTGGAGCGGCAAAGTGCTGGAGCCGGAAGCGG
This sequence comes from Flavobacteriales bacterium, assembly GCA_016719225.1. GTDB lineage: Bacteria > Bacteroidota > Bacteroidia > Flavobacteriales_F > PHOS-HE28 > PHOS-HE28. The sequence goes on from JADKAN010000002.1 coordinate 999,434, forward strand.
AACAGAGCGAACAGACCAAGGCGCTCCGCGAATATGCACGGCTGGTGAACGAAGACCCTCGGCTCGCCCCGGTGCTTGTGCCACTTCGGGACGGCTTGCTGGTGGCACGCAGGGTGGGCTAAGGCAGCAAATACGTTGCGGCGAAGGCCGAAATATTACAAGATCGCGGACCGACGAGCGAAGGGGTTTTATCTTTCCGGACCCCGTTCCATCACTGGCGCCATGATCGACCTGCGTTCCGATACCGTTACAAAGCCCACCCCCGGCATGCGCGAAGCCATGGCCAACGCCGAGGTTGGCGACGACGTTTTCGGTGAAGACCCGACCGTGAACGCGCTGGAAGCAAGGTTGGCCGCACTGTTCGGGCATGAAGCAGGGCTGTTCTGTCCCAGCGGCACACAGACCAACCAGATCGCCATCAATGTGCATACGCGGCCCGGTGACGAAGTGATCTGCGAAGATGGAGCGCACATCTACCGATACGAGGGCGGCGGGACCATGGCTACCAGTGGGTGCAGCGTGAAGTTCGTGCCCGCCGACCGGGGCCGCTTCACCGCAGCCGATGTGGAAGCGGCCATCAATGCAACTGATGCGGCTTACTTGGCCCGCACCCGTTTGGTGGTGGTGGAGAACACGAACAATCGGGGTGGTGGTAGCATTTGGGATCTTACGGAGGTGCAGCGCATCCGCTCCATGTGCCAACGCCATGGCTTGGCACTCCATCTCGACGGTGCCCGCATCTTCAACGCCATGGCCGCGGATGGCAGGACGCCGCTGGAATGGGGAGCACCGTTCGACTCCATTTCGATCTGCCTCAGCAAAGGTTTGGGCGCGCCCGTAGGTAGCGTGCTGGTTGGCAGCGCGGAGTTCATACGGCAGGCGCGTCGCGTGCGCAAGCGCTTGGGCGGCGGCATGCGGCAGGCGGGGATACTCGCCGCCGCAGGGATGTATGCGTTGGACCATCATGTGGCCCGGCTGCGTTACGACCACACCAAGGCTAAACTCCTCGCTGATGCCCTGCAGCAGGTCCATGCCGTGGAAAATGTTCTACCGGTCCAGACCAACATCGTTGTCTTTACGTTGGCGAACGTTCTGCGGGCCTCCGAACTCCTCGGCAAGTTGCGGGAGGAAGGGGTGTTGGGTTCCGAGTTCGGCACTTTCACCGTACGTATGGTTACGCATATGGACCTGAACGAAGCCGAAATGGAGCAGGCCATTGCGGCAGTACAAAAAATAGGGGAACGATGAAATACCTATTGCCATTTTTGCTCTTGGCGCTCACGGGGTGCAAGGCCCAGCAGTTCACCCAAGCCGGCGCGGCCCAAGGTGTCCAGGTCTCTTACCGTTGGAAACATGCACCGGGAAAACCGAGCGAATTGCTGTTGAAAATGGTGAACAGCTCGGATTCCGCCCGGTCCGTGCATGTGGGCTTGGACCTGTATGACCAAGGCCGGACGGTGGAGCAATTCACGGCCGATACCTGCATGCGCGCTAGGCGTACTATGAACGGCAGGTTGAACGGCTTCTATTTCATCCCCACCACGGTGACTCCCGAGCAAGCAGCCGGTCCGGATGTCAAGGTGGAACTCACGGAATTGGAGGTAACGCCCGTGGTGCAATGTCCATGAGAAGTTGCGCACGCATTCGCGGATGAGCAGGAGACGCATTCCCGAAACATGGGCCATCATTGGCGTATCACTACTGATGGTGATGGCGCTTGGACTGTTGGCCCGTGGCCTCGTCCGTAACACGGACCGCGCCGCTCAGTTGGGTGACCTCGCGGTGTCCAGGGCGATGGACAGCCAGCACACCATGCTGGACTTATTACTCAAGACATACGCATGGGACATTCAGCAGGAGGCGGCCTATCTCACAGGGGGCGATAGCACCTCTGAGAAAGACCTTCAGGAGCGTTGGTTAGCGGTCTTACGTTCCAGGTTTGCCATCAACAGCATTGGTGTCGCGGACGACCGGGGCAATGGATCGCTCTTACAACATGAGGATAGCATCTGGCGATTCTCGCTGACCCGAATGGACACCGTGCCCGCCAGTTGCATTGTGAGGCAATGGTCCATGCGGGGTCAAGCCTACGGCGTCGACACGTTGCATCCTGCCGTGGGGACCGACCCTCGCAAAGCACCGTGGTTCAGCCAAGCCTTGGAAGCCCGGCAGGATGGCCCGGTATGGACTTTGGGTTCGGACACCGCATCACGCACTATGCATTTGTCCATGCTTTTGCGTGGCGGCGAACGAAAGGCCAACTATCAAGTGGTGCATTTCGACGTGGATCCGGACGCGATGTTCGCAGGAGCATCCCAATGGGGAAAGGAAGTATCAAGTATCATGCTCACTTCCAGCGGGACACCATTGACATTGCTGGATACGAGCGTTGTCGGTCGTGCATGGGCGAAGGCACTTGCTTCGTGGCGGCCGTTCGAGCGTTCGGACGACGTGAAGATCACCTTGGGCGAACACAGTTTCGTGGCCCGCATGGCGCCCTATGACCTGAACGGGATCCGCTTGTTCAGTGGGGTGATGGTCGGTTTTGGCCCCATTGAACATTGGAACGATGAGGGCCGTACGGCATTGTGGTGGGTATCCGGCCTTCTGCTCTTATTGGGCATATTGTTGGTGACCGTTTACCTGCAGAGCCGCAATGCGGAAATGCGTGTACAGCGACAAACACGACGGTCCACCATACAGGCGCGTAACCTGGCCCAGGTAACCGACGAGCGTGAGGTATTGGACCGTGAGGTGCACCACAGGGTGAAGAACAACCTGCAGGTGGTCAGCAGCTTGTTGAACCTCCAAGCGGAACGGGTGCCCTTGGCTGAAGCACAGAAGGAATTCATCCGTGGAAAGCGCCGGATCGATTCCATGGCGTTGGTACACCATAAGCTTTACCGGCAGAAAGACCTGGCCCATGTGGACCTTGGCATATTCCTCAACGATCTGGCAACGGCCTTAGCGGCCATGTACGCTCCCGAAAGCCGGGGTGTGAGCCATACCGTGGACAGTGCAGGGGTGAAAATGGATGCGGACACCAGTATCCAGTTGGGTATGATAACATGCGAGCTCCTGGCCAATTGCCATCAGCATGCATTCCCCTATTCCACGGGCGGCCACATCGACATTATTGTGCGTGATGTGGGCGAAGGCAATTTCACGCTTTCGGTGAAGGACAATGGGAAAGGCTCCGCAGGTGCCGCTAACAACCGCGCTGCTCTGGGTCTGGAGATCGTCGAAGCACTCTCTGAACAGTTGGACGGCAAGGTCCGCATGGTGGAAGGGGAGGGTACGACCATGGAGGTCACGTTCCGGTCCATCGGCCGCTGAAGCCGCACTATTTCAGCCACTGGAGTTCCACGCGTCGTTCGCCGGGTCCGGTGCCGCCGCTACGGCTGGCTCCGAAGTAGTTCAGGAGTAAACGTTCATCGTTGATTCCCATGCTGATGAGGAGATCGCGGACGGCCTTGGCCCGAGCTTCGCTGATGGCCATGTTCACGGTAGGGTTTCCGCTGGAATCGGCATAGCCGGTTATGAGGACACGGCTGCGTTGCCCTTTGGCCATCGACCTTGCCACTTCGGAAAGCAGGTCGCGTTGCTCCCTGCTCAGGGTGGATGAATTCTTGACGAAATTGAACGTGATGTCACGCCCGCTCAGCGCCGTGGGGTCGCTTACCGGGGGCTCCGGGACCGCTTTGCCCACCTGCCCGTCGCGCATCTCCTGCACCTGTAGTCCGATGTCGTCCATGCGTCCTTCCAGATCGTCGATGCGGTCACGGATGTTCCACAGTTCCTTGCGCTGATCGATGCGGTCGATGCGTTCGTTGATGGCATCCAGTTCCGCCTTGAGCCATCGGTCGCGCTTGCGTATTTTCACTGGAGGCTCTTGCTGCTTTGTCGCATCCGCCTCGGCTCGGGCGGCAATGCCGCTCAGCATGGCATCGGTCAGGCGCACGTCGGCACCGTGAACGGTGTCCGCTTTGAGGTCCAAGGCACACAGGTAGTTCTCATCATCGAACACCGTATTGCAGAGGGTCGGCACCGCGTCGTTCATTCCACCGGAGTTTGCAGTGGCTTGGCCCGAAAGGACATCGGTGCCGGCAAGGCCCATCAGGTCGTTGCGCACTTGGCGCTCCAGTTCCTGGCGCTGCGCTCGCACGTAGTAGTAGATCGCCAAGTATTTTTCTTGATCCTCCCCACCGTCGATGCCGAAGTTCGCTTGGCTCCAATCTGTTCGGCAGATCCGGCCCAGCTGTTCCAACGTGGGTTGTGACAATCGTGCTTGCGGTAGGTTGAAATGCGCGGAAGCTGCACCGATCATACGGTCGATGCCTTTGCCCAATTTTGCGGCATTCAGGTCCGTGCGTACCCCATCACGCGTGAAATGCACACGGTCATCCAGATACTGTTCGATCCCGGCGATCACCAATTGGTCCAACGGCATCGTAAGACCGGTTGGGTTTTTCCCGACCGAAAAGTTGAAGAATACCGCATCGCTCTTTAATCCGGACCAATTGGCGAAGGCTGCTGGGGATGCGCCGGGTCCGTCACCTTGCAATATGGAAACAACCACACTGTCCGCGTTACCCGTGGAGGAAAGCGACGTCGTTTCCTGAGCAATTGATAGCCGGGAAATGAAGAATGCGAGCAGGAAAAAGGCCCCTTTGGCCGTGAAATGCGGTGGCATTGGAGCAGCCAACTTATGGGAAAGGGGAAAGCCGCGCCAGTGGCGATCTTCAAAAATCACACTGGAACAGCGGAAATCCTGTGGTAGCAAGGGAATTGGGCGTTCCTTTTCGGGAACGACCCGGGAACTGGGTCGCCCTATTCGGCGGTTTTCAGCGCTTCCAGGACGATCGTGCCGTTCGCAGCATTGGGCATTGCCATCCCGAGAATGGCGCAGATCGTGGGCGCAATGTCCGTAATATCCGTCCGGCGAAGCACCTCATTGTGCCTGACCCCTTGGCCCATGAAGATCACAGGCACCTGTGTGTCGTAGTTCCACGCTGTACCATGCTCGGTTCCTTTTTGTGGCTCGTCATCGCGCCAGATCAGGAAGGCGGGCTTCAGCGCGAATACGATGTCCCCGCTGCGGCCTTCCATCCAGCCGCGCATCGCAGCTTGCATCAGCGGTCCGGCACTGCCGTTCTCTTGCAAGCGTAACGCGGTGCCGGCGGCGGCTACTTTGGGATGGCGCATGAGCGCGCGGGCTATGGAATCGGCTGTTTCGGCGGAGGTGTTTGCGCGTAGATAGAGTTGCTCCTTCACGATGGTGTCCACACTGGTTGCAAACCCTTGTCGGGCCAAAAATCCCATCAGCTCGCCCGGACCTGCATAACCAGCGCTAGCCCGTCGATCACGCAGATAGGCGGGCACGTCCGCTCCCCCGTGGTCCGCGGTCAGGAACACCGTGTATCGCCCGCTACCGACATGCTGATCGAGGTAGGCGAACAAGCGCGCGAGTTCAGCATCCAGACGGATATAAATGTCCTCCAATTCCAAACTGCGCTGGCCACCGTCGTGGGCACTTTCATCCGGGGCGCTATAGCTAAGGGCAAGCAGATCGGGTATGCTATCAAGCCCCAATTGTTCACCTTCCAGTGCCGCCAACGCCATGTCCGTGGTGATGGTGTTTCCCCAAGGCGTGTATTTGATCAGATCATAAGTGGAACCGCCTTTGCGCAACGCGCCCATGTCGAGTGGCAGTGTTGGTGTTCTAGCTCCGGTGGTGGGCCATTCGTACACGTTATCATCGGGTAATGGCGAGTGGTAGCGCGCGCGCGGTAACGCAAGGTCCCATTTGCCGGCGAGGTATTTGTCAGCGCGTTTTTCCGCGTTGAAAGTCTTGACCCATGCGGGCAGATCGTTCATGTACCATGAGCTGGTGATGAAGCGGCCATCGGTGCCGCCCATGAACCAGTATGATGCATCACCCGTGCGTCCGATGGGCATGATGGCGGAGCGGTCCTTCAGCGATACGCCAATGGTGTGTGAAGCACCGCCCCAGCGGAGTTCCATTTCATCTGCCAGGGTGGAGGCAAGCAACCGGGCTGGGGAGCACTTGGCGTAGGATGCATCGCTGCCAATGCCGTGCACGGTGGTATCCCTGGAGGAGTAGACCGTGCGGCGCAAAGCCGGGTCGTAGATGTTGTTGGCCGTGATGCCGTGGCGCGCGGGCGTCGTGCCAGTGTAGATGCTGGCGTGACCCGGAGCAGTGAACGTAGGGACATAGTTGTAATGGGCATCCCGCTGGAACGAACCTTCGCGCACCAGCCGCTTGAAACCGTCCGCGCCGAAATTGTCCCATTCGCGGTAAAGCATATCCACACGCATTTGGTCCACCACGATACCCACTACCAACCGCGGTGGATCCTGCCAAGTGGGTTGAGCATTGACCGCGGTGCTAAGGAGGAACGCGGCAAGTGGAAGCAGGAGTTTCATGCGGTGCGCGCAAAAACGAAAAAAATGGCCAAGCAGGCGAATACATTGATAAGGATGTTCGCTGCCGCGAGACCGGTAAAGCCTTCCCTGATAAGGAAGAAGTTCTCGTAGCTGAAGGTGCTGAAGGTGCTGAATCCGCCGCAAATGCCCACGGTGATCAAGGCACTTAGGGCAGGCCGTTGTTGAAAATGCGGCTGCATCCGCAGGAGCACCCACGCCAAGATCGCTGTGGCCAGCACATTCGAGGCGAACGTGGCCCATGGGAATGAGCCGCGAAGGTCCAGCGCCAGCAGTAAACGTGTAACACCGTAGCGCAATAGACTACCGATCCCGCCGCCGACAAAGACCGCCGCCCAGATGTTCATTTTTCTATGGTGCGTTGATGGATCCAACGGAAAAGCCAGTAAGCCAGGCCGCCGACCAACGACCCATACAGCGCGCCTACGATGACATCCCCCGGGTAATGCACGCCGAGATACACGCGGCTGTAAGCGATAAGCCCTGCCCAAAGGAGCAGGACCGGCAGCACCCACCACGGCCGTCGTTGTAGCATGCCCGCCATGAAGGCCGCCAGTGCGAAATGATTGGACGCATGGGAGGAGATGAACCCATATTGTCCGCCGCAGTGGTTGTCCACAATGTGCACAAGGCCCACCAGATCGGGTGCGTGGCAAGGGCGCAAGCGGTGGAACACATCCTTGAAGAAGACCACGGACCCGGTGTCGCTACAGAAGATCATGAGCGCCACCACGGGCAGGGACAGCCAAAGACCACGCCAGCCCCAACGCAATTTGATCAGTACCAGGAAGAGCACATATACCGGGAACCATAGACGCATGTCGCTCAGCCACGTCATCCAGCCGTCCGCCGCCGCACTATGCGCGCCGTTCACCGCGAGGAAAGCGGTGCGGTCCGCTGCGAGTATGGCCTCGGTCCAGGTCATGCACGGTTCAGGCACCGGTCGCCGGGGCGGGTGCGGGTTCGTGCAATTTCGCCCAGATCATGTCCTTCAGCTTGTCCAACCCGGTCTGTGCCACGGAACTGATGAAGGTATGAGGCAGGTCCTTCGGCAATTCCTTGCGGATCGCTTTGGTCAGCTCTTCATCCAACAGGTCCGACTTGCTGATGGCAAGGATCCGCTCCTTGTGCAGGAGTTCCGGGGAATATTGCCGCAGCTCGTTCAGCAACACTTCATATTCTGCCTTGATGTCGGGGCTGTCGGCAGCCACCATGAAGAGCAGCACGCTATTGCGTTCGATGTGTCGAAGGAAGCGCAGCCCGATTCCTTTCCCCTCGCTTGCACCTTCAATGATCCCCGGGATGTCGGCCATCACGAAGCTCATCCCACCGCGGTATTCCACGATGCCAAGGTTCGGCACCAGTGTAGTGAAGGGATAGTCCGCGATCTTCGGCTTGGCGGCGCTCACCACGGAAAGTAGCGTGCTCTTTCCCGCGTTGGGAAAGCCCACCAGGCCCACGTCCGCCAGAACTTTCAGCTCCAGGACCACCCACTGCTCCGATCCCGGTTCGCCGGGTTGGGCAAAGCGGGGCGTTTGGAAGGTTGCGCTGTGGAAATGCTGGTTGCCCAATCCGCCGCGGCCACCTTGCAACAGCACCGCCTCCTGTCCAGCCTCGGTGATCTCGCAGATCGGCTCGCCGGTCCCGGAATCCTTCGCAACCGTGCCCAAGGGGACATCGATGTAACGGTCCTCGCCCATGCGCCCGCTGCATTGGTTGGCACTGCCCACTTCGCCATCCTTCGCAATAACGTGCTTGGTATAGCGTAGGTGCAGCAAGGTCCACAACTGCGGGTTCCCGCGCAGTATGATATGTCCGCCCCGCCCTCCGTCACCGCCATCAGGGCCGCCCTTTGGGATGTATTTCTCGCGCCGCATGTGGCGACTGCCGGCGCCGCCTTTGCCGCTACGGCACTCTATGCGGATGTGGTCGATGAAATTGGCGGAGGACATGTCGCAAAGGTGGTGATTGGAGGCGAGGGATGGATGGCCTGTGCCTTGTTATGCTGGAGCGGCATGCTGATACCGCTGCTGTTCACGATCTATTCGAACCGGATCTGATCTGGATCCACACAGCGGAAGCCACGAACCCGACCCTGGTGTAACTGCTTATCAAGGCTGAGGTCAGGCTGGAAAATGCTAATGGATGAGGCCTACGCATGATGCACACCGGTACATGGGTGCTTTGACATGGCAACGCCTCCTGACCAATGTCTGGACGACGGAATTACCCGTCGATGGCGTCCGTCAAGCGGGAGGTGATGTCGACGATACTGCCCAAACCGTGGATCTTGCGCAATTTGCCCTGGGCATGGTAGAAGTCCTTCAGTGGCGCTGTTTTCTTCTCGTATTCGCGGATGCGCTTGCGCACCACCTCCTCGCTCATGTCGTCGGGTCGGCCACTGGTTTCGCCACGTCCTAATAGGCGGGTCACGAGTTCTTCTTCGGGAACGTCCAAGGCCAGCATCAGTTTGATCTCGCTCCCGGTCTCCTTCATGGCCTCATCCAGGGCTTCCGCCTGTGCCCGCGTTCGCGGGAAGCCATCGAAAATGAAGCCTTTAGCATCCGGGTTGTTCTCCAACAAGTTGCGGATCATGCCCACCACCACTTCGTCCGGTACCAGTTCACCCGCGCTCATGAGCTCCTGCGCTTGCAGGCCCAAGGGCGTTTTCGCCTTGATCTCCGCGCGCAGCAGATCGCCTGTGCTAAGGTGCTTCAAACCGTATTTTTCGGTCAGGAATTGGCTTTGGGTCCCTTTGCCGGCACCCGGCGGGCCGAACAGGACAAGGTGCATCTTATTTTTCATTTCAAGCGGTTGCGAGCCGGTAAATACCTGGCAGGTTTCGGCCCAAGCCGTCATGGTCCAAGCCGGAACCCACCACGAAAACGTTGGGGATCTCCAAGGCCACATAGTCGATAGGGATGTCCTTCTTATAGGCCTCCGGTTTCAGCAAGAGCGATGCGATGGCCACAGTGGCCGGTTGTTGCTCCCGAAGCGCCTCCATGATGTGCACGATGGTGTTCCCGGTGTCCACGATATCCTCCAACACCACTACGTGCCGGCCGGCGATGCGTTCGTTCAGTCCGATCAATTGGCTCACGGTGCCAGAGCTTACCGTGCCGTGGTAGCTGGCCACCTTTACGAAGGTGATCTCGCACGGGATGTCCAAGCGTTTCAACAGTTCCGAGGCGAAGAAATAGCTACCGTTGAGAACGCCCACGAACAAGGGCGTCTTATTGGCGTAATCCTTTGCCACGTTCGCGGCGAGCGCATCAATGGCATGTGCTACTTCGGCTTCGCCCAAGTAGGGTTCGAAGTGCATGTCGTGCAGGGTGACGTTCGCCATGGCTGGGGCGCGAAGGTAGCCAACGGCTAAAAGTGAAAAAACCGGGGAATTGGGCGGTGAAGGTCTTGGAGCACTACTTTGGACCCGATGCGGAACATCCAACCCCTGGCCTTGGCAGTGCTGCTCCCCGTTTTCGCAATGGCCCAAGGCGAACCTGTTTCCACCGGGGCCCGCTTTGCAGGCATGGGGTATGCGGGAGTGACGTTGAGCGACCTATGGAATGTAAGCGGGAACCAAGCGGGGCTGGCCGGTCTGGAGCACCCCGTTGCTGGAGCTTACTATCAACAACACTGGCTTTCACCGGACTTGGCGATGCAAGGCCTGGCCGTGGCCTTGCCGGTCGGCAAAGGCTGTTTCGCCGCCAGTGCGAACTCGTTCGGCAACGACCTGTATGCACAACGCACGTTCGGGCTGGCGTATGCCATGAAGCTGAGCGATGACTGGCGCGTGGGCGTTCAATTGGACTATCTGAACGTCCGCCTCGGCGATAACTACGGCAGCACCGGTGCCATAACGGCCGAACTCGGTGTGCAGGCGAAGATCACGGAGCACCTTTGGGTGGGTGCACATCTGTACAACCCCAACCGCGCAAAGCTCGGCGGACCCTATGAGGAGGAAGTGCCTACGATCCTGACCGCTGGGCTGGGTTATTTTTTCAACGATCAAGTGGTGTTGACAGGGGAGGTGAGCAAGGATATCGATCGGACAGAGCAATACCATGCAGGGATCGAGTACCGGCCCATACAGGCGCTGTTCTTGCGCACCGGTATCAGCACAGGTCCCACTAAGGCACACTTCGGCGCTGGCTTGCGGATCAAGCAACTGGAGCTCGACATCGCGGCCGTGATGCGGTCCCAACTGGGCCTTACGCCCATGGTGAATTTGAACTACCGCTTCCAATGAACCGGTTGCTCGCGTTGATCGGGGCAGTGTGGGCGTGCGTCGTCTTACTGCAGGCACAGGAGATCCCGCCAGAAGTTCGCGATCTGATCGAGCAGCGCGTGGAGGCCATCGCTGACCAGCTTGGCGACGACAGTGATGTGGACCTGAGCTCGCTGACGGAACAATTACTGGACCGGCTCAACTATCCGTTGGACCTGAACCGCGCCACCGCACAGGACCTAGCGGACCTTTATATGCTCTCGGACATCCAGGTGAATGCGATACTGGACCACAGGCAGCGCTTTGGCAAGTTCATCAGCATTTATGAATTGCAGACCATCGATGCGTTGGACATGGCCACCTTGGAAGAAGTACGCCCGTTCATCACCGTTCGTTCGGAAGGAGCATCGCGCACCTCTTTGAAGGAAATGCTGGCCAACGGCAGCCACGAGGTGCTGTTCCGCACCCAGATCAGCGTGCAGCAGCGCAAGGGTTTCCTCGGCGGCGGCGACCCGTTCAATTCCCCTTACACCGATCCGGACGGCGGTCCATTGCCGGATGTTAATGATCCGCAGGTGCTGGATTCGCTGCGGCAGAACAGCAAGGTGTATCTCGGCAGTCCTTGGAAATTGTACACACGATATCGCTTCCGTTACCGGCGCAACCTCAGTTTCGGGATCACTGCGGAGAAGGATGAAGGCGAAGAGTTCTTCAAAGGCACGCAGCCGAACGGCTTCGACTTTTACTCGGCACATTTGTTCATACGCGACATCGGGCCGGTGAAAGCGTTGGCACTGGGTGATTACCAAGCACAGTTCGGGCAAGGGCTCGTCTTCTCCAGCGGGCTTTCCTATGCGCGGAAATCGGCGTACACCATGAACATCAAGCGCAACGCCGACGGGTTGACGCCCTATACCAGCGTGAATGAGAACCAGTTCATGCGCGGCGCAGGTGCCACAGTGGGCTTGGGCAAGTTCTTGGAGGCAACCGCCTTCATCAGTCACAAAAAACTGGATGGCAACGTAGCCATTGCGGATACGGTGTCGGGAGCGGACGCTACCGAGGCCGTGTTCAGTTCATTCCTGGAAGACGGCTATCACCGCACCTACAACGAATTGCGGAAGAAGCATAGCGTCGACGAATTCATCTATGGCGGTAACATGCGGTACCTGCGGCGCAATTGGAGCATCGGCGCCACTGCCGCGCATGAGGAATTCGGTAACACACTTCAGAAAAGCAGCGTGGTGCCCTACAACCAGTTCGAGTTCCAAGGCAAGGCGAACACCACCTATGGTGTGGATTGGAACGTCCTTTACCGGAACCTCACTTGGTTCGGTGAAGGTGCCCGAAGCGCCAACGGCGGCATGGCCGGTGTTACCGGTCTACTGGTCGCGCTGGACAAGAGGCTCTCGCTTGCCTTGCAATACCGCGACCTACAGCGTGATTTCCAAGGATTGTACAGCGCCGCTTTTTCAGAAAGCTCAAACCCTTGGAACGAACGCGGGCTTTACACGGGGTTGGAACTGAGGCCGACGCGCAAGTGGACGTTGAACGCTTATTTCGACCAGTTCACCTTTCCTTGGTTGCGCTACCAGACCGATGCGCTGAGTAACGGCTATGAAGTGCTGGGTCAGCTCACGTGGACGCCGAGCAAGAAAGTGCAGCTTTATGTGAAGGCGCGTAAGCAGGACAAGCCGAAGAATGCTGGATATGTCACAGAAGGCATATCACCCATCGTACCCACGGACCAGGTGAACTATCGGTTCAACGCCAGTTACAAGGTGAGTAAGGGCATCACTTTGCGGACGCGGATCGAAACGGTGGATTACCAACGCGGGGACAGCCCCGTAGAACACGGTTTCATGATCTATCAGGATGTGGTGCATCGCCCCTCAAAAGGCCGTTTGGAATTCACCGGCCGCTTGGCTTTGTTCTCCACCGACAGTTACGATGCGCGCATCTACGCCTTCGAATCGGATGTGCCTGGCGTATTCAGTCTCCCACCCGTATACGGGCAAGGTCTACGGTGGTACGGCATGGTGCGTTGGTCCGTAGCGCGCGGTATCGATGTATGGGCGCGCTATGGGTCATGGGCATACCTGCACCAGGACGCGATCAGCTCGGGGTTGCAAGAGATCTCCGGTGATCGCAGGAGCGACCTGAAGCTGGAACTCCGCTTGAAGTTTTAAGGAGTAAGGGGAGGAGCCACCTGTTCGGTGGGTTCCGGGAATTTCGGATCGTTGTTGAAGCGGTTGTAGGCAATGACCGCTACAACAACGCCTACGATCAAGAGAGCAATTATGATAACGAACATGCTCCGCGTAGCAGGTGCATCAGTTTCCATCGGCGGATGAAAGCCGGTATTGGTGTCCCGTTGATCCGTATTTGTATTTGTAGTCTTCATCGTGAGCTTGTTCAGGTGGTTTCGAAGTTTGAATGAAGACCCTGCGGCCGGCTAGGCTTGGGATCAGCAGGATGTTGAGTGGGAGTTGACGGCGTATCCGGAGTACCTGGCCGTTCCACAGGGATCGTTGGCGGGGTCAACGGCACAGGCTTGGGTAAGGTCGGCTCGTGCGGTTGTTCCGCTGGGTCGGGTACACTATCGATCGCATCCATTGTGCATTGGGAAGTGTATAGGTTATCTGTTCTCATGCGCCTTGTGTTCTTCATCCTTATGAACCAAGCAAGTGCCACTATTCATTTTTGCCTTTGCATCGGGTAGCAACCTCAATGACAGCAATGGCTCTCGTCAATTACTCCGCGATAAGTCGTAGTCCCAAAAAAACCATTGCATGGGGCGCACATTGCCCGAATTGCATCGGATCCGCACACCTGAACAGGCGGAACGCGAAATTTCAAGGTGTAAAGGTCGAAGAGTGTTTTGGACGGGTACCGCTCCTACTATCCGATCGGGGAAATGACGCACTTCATCATCGATCCTCTTCCGTGCCAAGGTGGATGCGATCGATCGTCGCCCAAAGTGGGCACCACTTTGGGCTTGAACGCTTGCTTCTGTAACACATGTTGCTGCATCGGGAATGAACTGAAGTTTAACCGGCGCAAGGTTGCCAAGCGGTTTTCCGAACGCCACAATTCCTCGACACAATGGAGAACACGAAAGATCTGACCAAAAAGCCTACTACCACCCCGGACCACAAGCAGCAGACCACTGCTCAACATCAGCAGACCACCGGCCAGCACCATCAGAACACAGCTAAGCCCGGTGAGCGCGAACAGCCACAGGCCAAAGCAGGTGAGAAGCATCCACAGGATAAACACAATGAGCAGAAGCCTAACGCAGAGAGGAAGGAGCACCGCGAGCCAGAAGCTCAGTCCCATATGATGAAGCCAAAGGCTTAAGCTTATTCCAAATAGGAACAGCCCTGCAACGTGAGTTGCAGGGCTGTTCTGTTCTGCTGGATATGCAAAGGACTTATGTGCGTTGGATAGCTTAGTGATCAGAAAGGGTTCTTACCCGCAGCGATCACTTTCTTCGCAACCAAGCGGCGTGCCTTTACACTGTTGAAAGGCTGGTATTTCGTGAAGCGTTTGGCTCCCATCAACATGCCTTGCCGTTCATCACCTTCCGCGAAGGCACTTACGGCTTCCTTGGCATTCTTGTGGATACGGTCCGCCGCATCACGGATGAATACCTGTGCCATTGCAAGCTGTTCCGCCACCTCCGCTTCACCTTTCATGGATGCAGACTTCAGGGACCGCAGCAACACGCTTTCCGCGAGATAGGTATCGATCACCATGTCGCTGATGTGCATCACGATCTCCTGCTCGTCGCCCAACCCGAGCCCTAGTTTCTGAGCAGCGCCGCCGGCAGCCATCAGCACGGCTTTCTTGAAACCATCGACCATTCGCTTCTCCTCCGCGAAAAGGCTTTCGTCCGGTTCGGGGAGATCCGGGATGCCCATGAGTCCTTCGGCAACTTTCATCGCCGGTCCCATCAGGTCCAATTGTCCTTTCATGGCACGCCGGAGAAGCATGTCCACTATCAGCAAGCGGTTGATCTCGTTGGTGCCTTCGAAGATGCGATTGATGCGGCTGTCGCGATAAGCACGCTCAACGGGACTTTCTGCACTGTATCCCATCCCGCCATAGACCTGCACGGCCTCATCCGTCACGAAGTCGAGGCACTCGCTGGCCACCACCTTGAGTATGGCCGCTTCCACAGCGAATTCCTCTGCACCTTTCAACCACGCCTTGGCATGGTCCGCACCGGCGGCTTTGGCGCCTTGTATGGCCAGCTCCATATCGTTGGCGGCCCGGTAGACGGCGCTCTCGGTCACGTAGCAATAGATCGCCATGTCGGCGAGCTTCTGTTGGATCGCGCCGAAAGAACTGATCGCTTGGCCGAACTGCACGCGCTCATTCGCATACGTGATCGCCAGGTTCATGGTCTGCTTCGCTCCGCCCAACGCAGCGCCCGCCAGTTTGATACGGCCGATGTTCAGGATGTTCACAGCGATCTTGAACCCGTTGCCGCGCTCGCTCAGCATATTCTCAACAGGCACCATGCAGTCGTTGAAGAACACCTGCCGCGTGCTGCTCCCCTTGATACCCATCTTCTTCTCCTCCGGGTTCAGCGTGATACCGCCGAAATTCTTCTCCACGATGAAGGCGCTAAGGTTCTTGTCCATCTCCCCGGTCTTCGGATCCACCACCTTGGCGAACACGGTGAAGATGTCGGCGAAGCCTCCGTTCGTGATCCACATCTTCTGGCCGTTGATCACATAGTGCTTGCCATCGGACGAAAGCGCAGCTTTCGTTTTGCCACTGTTCGCATCACTTCCTGCGCCCGGCTCTGTAAGGCAGTAGCACGCCTTCCATTCGCCGCTTGCCAATTTGGGGATGTACTTAGTACGTTGCGCATCGGTGCCGTAATACAACGTGGGCAATGTGCCGATGCCGGTGTGTGCTGCGATCGCGACGCTGAAGCTGTAACCCGCGCCGGTCATCTCCGTCACCAGCATGGTGGTGATGAAGTCCTTTCCGAAACCACCGAGGTTTTCTGGTACGCTGATACCCAACAGACCCAGTTCCCCGGCTTTCACCAACAGGCTTTGCATGAGACCCTCCTCTTGATGGTCGATGCGCTCCACGTTGGGCCAAACATCCTGTTGCAGGAATTCCACGCAGGTCTGCGCGATCATGCGCTGCTCCTCGTTGAATTCCTCCGGGATGAAAATGTCCTGCGGGTCGCTTTCGCGGATCAGGAATTCGCCGCCTTGTAGGGCTTTCTTGCTTTCGGTGCTCATGGTCTTTTCAATTGAGGAGTTCGAACACGCTTGCTGCACCTTGTCCGGTACCGACGCACATGGTCACCACGCCATACTTCTGTTTTCTACGACGCATTTCATTGAACAGTTGGACGGATAGCTTCGCTCCCGTGCATCCCAAGGGATGTCCAAGGGCGATCGCGCCACCGTTCACGTTCACGATATCAGGGTCCAGGCCCAGCTCGCGGATCACCGCCAGTGACTGCGACGCGAAGGCCTCGTTCAGCTCGAACAGCTCGATGTCCTTCAGCTTCAGGCCAGCCTTCTCGATCGCCTTCGGTACCGCCGCGATCGGACCGACGCCCATGATCCGCGGTGGCACACCGGCCACGTGGTAGGAGAGGAGGCGCGCGATCGGTCTTACGTTCAATTGCTTCAACAGGCGCTCGCTCACCACCAGCACGAATGCAGCGCCATCACTTGTCTGCGAGGAATTGCCTGCGGTCACGGTGCCCTTCGGGTCGAATACGGGCTTCAGTTTAGCCAGTCCTTCCAATGTGCTAGCGCGTGGACCCTCATCGGTGTCAACCACGTACTTCTCCACTTGGCGCTTCTCTTTTTCGTCGAGGAACACGCGCTCCACTTCGAAGGGCACGATGTCCTCCTTGAAACGTCCGTCGGCGATGGCGGCGAGTGCCTTCTCCTGGCTCCTAAGTGCGAACGCATCCTGGTCCTCGCGCGTCACGTTGTACTCGCGTGCCACGGCTTCGGCGGTGAGGCCCATGCCCCAATACCACGTGGGATGTTCCAGCGCCACCTTCGCGTTCGGCACGATGCGCCAGCCACCGAAAGGGATCGGGCTCATGAATTCCACGCCCCCGGCGATGATGCAATCGGCCATGCCGCTGTGGATCTTGGCGCTCGCAATGGCGATGGTCTCGCTGCCGCTGCTGCAATAGCGGTTCACCGTCATGCCCGGCACCTTCTCATTGTTCAGGCCCATCAAGCTGATCAAGCGGCCGATGTTCAGGCCCTGCTCGGCCTCGGGCGTCGCGTTGCCCACGATCACATCGTCCACCTGGTCGCTGGTGAGGTTCGGCACGGAGGCCATCAGGTGTTTGATCACGTGCGCCGCGAGGTCGTCCGGGCGGGTGAAACGGAATTTGCCGCGGGGGGCTTTTCCTACTGCGCTGCGAAATCCGGCGATGATGTATGCGTTCATGTTGATGGGTGTGCTTATGTCTTTGGTTTCTTCTTGCCTACTGCTACCAGCCCGATCGCACCGGTGGCGTCGATCCATTTCTTCACCGAGAGATAGAAACTGTTGCGGCCGGCCGCGTTTCCAATTCCCTCGAATTCGAGGGAATTGAAGGCGGCGTTGTTCAACTGCTCCCACACGCCGAGGAACAGTACCGTGTCCTTATTACGCAGCCATTGCTCAATGAGCGCGCTCCCGCCATCGAAGCCTTGCACCATGTCGGTGAGGGAGATGTAGTCCTGCTCGTGCCGCTCCACCACAGTCACTGAGACCCCTTTGACGTTGATCGCGCGCTTCTTCATCTGCACACTGAGCTTATCAAAGTGTTGGGCGTGCCCCGGCTCAAAAGCAGCCGGGTCGGGCTATCCGCTGCAAGTCCTCGGCCTGAAGACAGGCCTCCGGGCTTTCCGCTGCTATCCCTCACGCGAAGTGCGGTGCTATGCATTCCCGACTGGAGCATTGGTTGGGGTTGTGAGAAGTTGTCGGTAGATTGCCATCGATTTATCAAGTGAATCTTTCTGACCTAGCATTTCCAAACAGCTACTGAGAAGAAGAGTTGCCAGCCTCAGAACTGATTTGAAACGTGATTCAGCTTTCTTGCAATCCAGAGCTCGGGTCAGCTGATACGCATACCATCCCAAATGCTCATACTTACTGTAGTAGATCCAGATGTCATATGATCTGCGAAGTTCAATTGACCAGGGGTCATCCTTTTTTGAGGCTATGAGCTTTTTGATGATAGAGGTGCTTCCAGGAAAAGGCTCGGGCTTGTATTCATCCACGTAGTTCCTGATCAGTTTGAACATGCTATCTGGCATAGCTTGGATGTCGTTGTATTCAATGGCTTCTTCGGTCGTTATCAAGTTCGATTCAGCATATAGCTTAATGACCATATCAGTCCTCTTGAGGTCATCGTAATACAGTGCATACAAGTTTTCGTGAAGGTTTTCCTCGGTGGTCGACAGTTTGATGAGGAATCCTGTTGTGATGACATCCGATAGGATGTTTCTGCAGATGAGACCAATGGAATGATCATGGCGCAGTGCGTCGTCTTTGATGAGCACCTCAAGCGTGCCGAGGCTGGACTCAAGCCGTTCCAGTACAAGTCTGAAGGTGAAACGGACGGGAAAGCTCTCATGCTCCCCAGCCGTGGCTAGCACAGGCCGTGCGATACCACGCAGCACACTTATGGCTACTGTCGTTTCCATTCCAACAGGTCCGCTTTAGTAACGATCGAATCCTGATTGAATTCGAGAACGAGGTACTTCGTATGTACGGGGTCAATTCCCCACCCATAATCCACGAGGACTTGATAGGTCATGTAGTTCTGGCCATCGGCCTTGATGCAAACGGCTCCGGTTCCTGCGCGTAGGATGCACAAATCAACGCCACTGAAATTGATGTGACCAGGGACCGGCTTATATGGAATCCAGCTAGCATCCGAATTAGTTCCGCAGCACCTTCCCACTCGTAATGATCGACTGCAACCGCTCCAACGTCTTCCGCTGCATACACAACTCCAAGAACGTCTTCCGCTCCAGGTCCAAGAGGTATTGCTCGCTCACCTCCGTGATCTCGCTCAAGTCCCCGCCGCAGAGCACAAAGCCGAGCTTCTCGGAAATGAACGCATCGTGCTCGCTGATGTAGTTGCCGCTCTGCATGCTGTTGGCGCCGACGTAGACGATTCCGAGGCCTTCCTTGCCGAGTACCTTGATGTCGCGGCGCATGGGCGGCTTGGTGTAGCCCTTGCTCCAGAGGTCGAGCGCACATTCCTTGGCGTAGGCGAGCTGGTGGGCGCGGCTCACGATAACTTCGTCCTGGCCGTGGCGGAGGTAGCCGAGGTCGAAGGCTTCTTCGCCGCTGGTGCTCACTTTGGCCTGGCCGATGGTGAGGAAGCGCTCGCGCATGCGGTTGATGCGGATGTCGCCTTCCTTCAGTTCGTCGCTGAGGCGCAGTGCGAATTCCTTGGTGCCACCGCCGCCGGGGATCACGCCGACGCCGAATTCCACGAGGCCCATGTAGGTCTCGGCGTGTGCGACCACCTTGTCCGCGTGCATGCAGAGCTCGGTGCCGCCGCCGAGGCAGAGCTGGTGCGGTGCCGCCACAACGGGGATGCTGCTGTGGCGCATCCGCATCATCGTGTTCTGGAAGGTGCGGATGGCCATGTCGAGGTCCTCGTACTCCTGTTCCACGGCCATCATGAAGATCATGCCCACATTGGCGCCGGCGCTGAAGAGCGCGCCGTCGTTGTAGACCACGAGGCCCTTGTAGCCCGCCTCAGCGATGTCGATCGCTTTGTTGAGGCCTTGGATCACTTCCGCGCCGAAGGTGTTCATCTTGCTGCTCCAACTCACCGCGAGAATGCCGTCACCGATGTCCCGCACGGTTGCGTTCTTGTTCTTCCACACGATGCTGCTATCGGGCAGATCGGCGAGCACGATGGTGCCTTCCGCACGCGGTACCGCTTTGTAGCTCTTGCTTGCGGCATCGTAGTACATACGCTTGCCGCCTTCGTACTTGTAGAACGAGGTGTGGCCTGTGGCAAGCATTTCATCCACCCATGCCTCAACCTCGATGCCTTGGGCTTTCATGGCATCCATCGCCCTCTTCACACCAATTGCGTCCCAAGTTTCAAATGGTCCCAATTCCCAGCCAAAACCGGCACGAAGCGCATCATCGATCTTGTACAATACGTCCGTTATCTCGGGGATCCGGTGGCTGACATACGCGAACAAACCGTGGAAGTTCTTGCGGTAGAATTCACCGGCCTTGTCCTTCCCTTCGTACAAGATGGACATGCGCTTTACCAGGTCATCCTCTTTCTTGGCCGCATCAAGCGTGGCGAATTTGGGTTTGACCTGCGAGCGGTATTCCAACGTCTTTAGGTCCAACGCCATGATCTCGCCCTTGTTCGCGCGGTCCTTGAAGAAGAAGCCCTTGCCGGTCTTGCTGCCGAGCATGTTCTTCTCGAGCATCTTCTGCAAATAGTCGGGTATGGTGAACAGCGCATTCTGCTCGTCGGTCGGGCAGTTGTCATGCACCCCTTGTGCCACTTTCACCAAGGTGTCCAAACCAATAACGTCGGCCGTGCGGAACGTCGCGCTCTTCGGCCTTCCCAGCACGGGTCCGCTCAAGCGATCCGCCTCTCCCACGGTAAGGTCCATCTCTTTCACCAAGTGCAACAGGCTCATGATACCGAATACGCCGATGCGGTTCGCGATGAACGCGGGCGTGTCCTTGCAGATCACGGTGACCTTCCCCAGCACGCGTTGGCCGTAGTCATCCAGAAAGCCCAGTACGCCCTCATCGGTGTCCGGTCCCGGGATGATCTCCAACAATGGCAGGTAGCGTGGTGGATTGAAGAAGTGCGTGCCGCAGAAATGCCGGCGGAAGTCTTCGCTTCGCCCATCGGCGATCGCGTTGATCGGGATACCACTGGTGTTGGTGGTGATCAGCGTACCGGGGGTGCGGTATTTCTCCACGTTCGCCAGAACCTGTTTCTTGATGTCCAACCGCTCGGTCACCACCTCGATCACCCAATCGCAGTCCTTGATCTTCGGAAGGTCGTCGTCGAAGTTGCCTGTGCTGATGCGCTTCGCGAAGCGCTTGTCATAGATGGGCGAGGGGTTGCTTTTCAGGGCGAAGGCCAAATGTTCCTTGGCCACGGCATTGCGATCCGTACCCTCTTGGGGAACAATGTCGAGCAACAGCACTTCGGCGCCAACGTTGGCGAAATGGCAGGCAATGCGGGATCCCATGACGCCGGATCCGAGGACGGCTACTTTCTTGATGGTACGGTTTGGCATTTCGGTTCAGGTTTTCACCGCAACGGCGCTACGACGCAACGGTGGCGCAACGTGCCTTTCCGTTCTGCGATCGTGTCGATCATTGCTGCAGTGGTATTCATTGGATGCGTTCGTGGCGTTTTCGTTGCGTCGCGCCGTGGCTGTTTGTATTTCACTTGAATAATTCGTTGTTATCGAGAAACGTATTGATCTTATCGATCACGCTATGGAAGGTCTGTAGTTGGCCAGCAGGGATCTTGGCGCGCACAGCCTCATTGAAACGGATCACGGTTTCTTTGCTCACATCCCGCATCTGCTTACCCTTGGGCGTGAGCAGCACGCGTGCCATGCGACCATCGGAGCGGTCGGCAACGCGCGTGATCAATCCCTCCTCCTCCATGTTCTTCAAGGTGCGGGTGAGGCTGCGTGCCTCCATCCCCATTTTCGGACCCAGCTTGGTGCTGGGCGTCCCGTCGGGATCGATGCTGAGGAGGACTTGACCAATGGCCATGGTGCCGCCGTACTTGCCCGCCTGGTTGTTATAGAGGCGGGCGATGCGGTTCCAAACCTTTCGGATGGGAAAGTCGATCGTGTCTTCCGGGCGCATGGACCGCATGCAACGAAGGTATGCTCCAAAAGTTATGCGCGCATAACAATTAAGCATTTTTCATGGCCCGCACATTGGCCGTCGGACAGCGGCTAAAGCCCTGAGCTACAAAGGGTGCTTTGGCAACCTTTCCTTACCGTCCACCAAGAGCACCATCTGCCTTCCATCATACAGATAGGTGATCCGCCCAGTGGAGAACATACCCTCTTGGTGCCCGTCCAGGTCGTCGAAAAGCTGCAGGCTATCCCCGGTGAAGCTGATGCGGAATTTTTCTCCGAGGCGTTGAACGTGCGCGAACGGTGCGATGTTCGTGCGCCACTGCATCGTCGAGTCATCGCGGGTCCTCCACTCGCGGTGGGCTACGTCCAACCAGCCGAGATCCTTGAACTGGCGGTCCTTCAGCCAGAACACCTTTTGGCCCCAGGTCTCTTTCTCACCATAGTTGGCCAGGATCACCATGCCGTCCGCTGTGTCGCTGGTGCTGAAATAAGTGGGCAACATGGTGGAACTGTCGTACGCCGGTGCGCTCACGGCCAGGACTTGCGCGGTGCTGTCGATGCGTGGTTCGTACAGGTAGAGCCTCAAGCCTTCGCGCTTGTCCTCCTTGTTCTTAGCTGCCATGACAAAGAGATCGTTACCCACCTTATGCGTAGTGTACACCAGCAGCGTGTCGCCTTTCACATTGTCGTCCAAGTTGGGAAGGTCGAGCAGCGTGTAAGCTTTCGCTTCAGGTCCCCAAGCCGTGTCCATGGCCGAAGCCTGTGGACCGGGTTGCGTGCCGGAGGAATTGGTGCCATTACTACAAGCTGCTAAGACCAATGCAAAGATCGCGGGGAACGTTCTCATTCCACAGGGATCACAGCGCCACTCCCATCCACGGACGAGGAAACATTAGGCTTGCCCGCATAGCTGATCGTGCCGCTGCCTTGAACACTGGCTTCCAAGGTCGTGATGGCTGTAATGGAAGCGTTGCCACTGCCCTCGGAGCTGATATCCGCCGTGTTGGCCGTGAGGCCTTTACCGTTGAAGTCACCGCTACCGCTAAGGGATGCCGATAGTTGGGCGCAGGTACCGGAAATATTGACGGTTCCGCTACCATCGGCCTCCACGACGATCTTTTTGGCCACCACATTGTTCAGCGTGATCGCTCCGCTCCCCGAAGAGGAAAGCTGGATATCGCCAGCCCCGAACACGTCGGCAGCAGTAGCACTGCCGCTGCCTTCCAGGTCGATATTGTTGATCAGTGGTGTAGTGATGTGTACGACGAACGTGCCCATGGAGGTCCAGCATTTGGTGGTGCTGATCGTCCACTTCCCATCCCTTACTTCGGTCTTCAACAGCGGTATCAGCGCTGGAGGCGCTTCCACAACCACCTCTTGGCTTGTGCCTTTCTCGATGATCACATCGATCGAGCCCTCTACCTCAATGGCAGTGAAAGGGGCCACTGCAAGTGTGCGCTGCTCGGCTTGGCCTGTGCCGACGACACAGTCCTCCGCGCAGCCGGATAGAGCAAGCAGTATGATGGCACAGGGAAAGAGTTTTTTCATGGGTCGGGTGTAAAGGCTTGGACCGGTAAGGCCAATGGCCAAGCCTTGGCAAAGGAAGGGAACAACCTCGGAAGTGGGATCGCCATGAAGGATGAACATGGAACCATTGTGGCACGGTCCTCGTTAGAGGAGCCGACGACCGGAAGCAGAATGTGGCGGTCCACGGTTTACATGCAACAAGCGATCCCCTTATCGGACATGGGCCACAGTTGGCTGGATAGAGCCAAGGAAAGATTATTGGCCGAGCCGGGCCGTTTCAAGGTCCTTGAGCATGCCGGTTGTGCGGAAGAGGGTTTGATCCCCAAGCTGGTGCAGGATGCGGAAGCATTCAGCCGTGGCATGGACGATGGCACTGCGGTACGCAAGCGATTGGTCAACGTGATGATGGAGGCCGTGGACAACGTGGGAAAACACGCGTTGGGCATACTGTGCAATGCATCCTTCATTCTACTTGTGCGCGATGCGAGAAGCTATCTGCTTGCAACGGGTAATGCCGTACCCATCGCAACGGCCACCTTGTTGGAGCACCGTATAGGCCTGCTGAACGAAATGCACCGCGAAGACCTGCGGGAGCATTACCTGAAATTATTGTCGAACGGCTCAAGGTCAGCCCATGGAGGCGCCGGGTTGGGTCTATTGACCTTGGCCCGCAAGTGTAATCGGCCCATTGAGGTGGGCTCCGAAGCTTTAGGACCTTACACGGCCTATTTGAATTTTACGTTCCGCATCGACTTGGTGGACCCTCAGGAAGAGTCTGCATAGCGTTTCAGCCGCGCGCGGCATATTCAGCTAGGTAAGCGTAGCGCTCGGTGAGCTTTCCACCGGTGGCGATGGTGGCCCGTTGGATCATGCCTTCCGCATCGATCCCGGTCAGGTTGGGCAACACGCGCTCCAATAGGTCACGCCCGAACGACTTGGAAGAGTCCCTCGGAAGCTCGCATGGCAGGTTGTCCACTGCCATCACCGTGATGCTTCCCGGAGTACCCACGAGGCATTCTTTGCCTGTGGATATCTCGTATCCGTAAAGCGGTGCATCGATGGTGCTGGCGCGGAGTGTGCTGTCGATCGGTCCGCCAATGTCACAGCTGATGTCGGCGACCGCACGCAGTAGCAGGTCCTTGTCACGAAGGTCGCTGGCGGTAAGGATCTTTGGTGCGCGCGCATCCCAGAAGTGGCACGCGATGTAGATGTGTGCTTTGCGGGCGTACGGGAGGAAGACGGAGTGATGGCCTGCTGGATCCTTGTGGAAGGCACTACGATCGAAAGGGTTGCCATCGTCGCGTCGATAAAGGTCCTCACTGTCAAGTGCGGTATACACCGGTCCGGTATGGTCCCCGTTCAGGAATGCATCCGGCTCCACTTTAGTGAACCCTGCTCCGTCGAGTGTTTCCATGGCACCATGACCTACACGCCCGGTACCTGTGAGCACGATGCGCAATTCCTGTGGCAGCGAGAAAGCGGCGAGTTCACGGTCCATTTCAGTACGGTCGTGGCATTGGCTGGCTGGTTTCAGTGCCTTGCCGCCCATGGTGGCCTGCCAAGCGCGCATGGCGTTGTAAGCACCCACGACCCCCGCCCATTTACCGAAAGCCAGCACGCGGTTGCCGCTGGTATCGGTGAGCATCTCATAATCGATCAAGGTGATGTGGCGGTCCAATACAGTCCTCAGCAACTTGGCATTGTGGGGCTGCTCCTTGATGGTATGGGAAAAGAACAGGTAGGCTTTTTCCGCTATCAACATGTCCAGCGGAACCTCCTTCACGCCAAGGATCAGATCGCGGTCGGTGAGGTCGTTGGTTAATCGCACATCCTGCGCCACGTACTCTGTATCGGTATAGGCACGCACATCACTGCGCTGCACGGCGATATCGGTTCCGGCCAGCATGGCTTCGTGGCATTGCTTGGGTGTAAGCGGCGTGCGACGGTCCTCGGGTTTTTTGCCCTCCCGGATGATCCCGATCTTCTTGTACATGGCGGTTCTAAAGGCCGCGAAAGTAGAGAACGCAGCCGTGCGGATATATTCAGGTCACTTGTGGATGTATGGCGGGTCTGCCGTGACGGGTCAGAGCATGTGCATCGGAAACTGGATCAGGTACGGTGGAACCGTTACGGATACTGTATCTTTGCATTGTTCTTTGAAAGCACGATGCAGCATTGGGGCCGACATGGTTTCGACAGCGGCGAGTAGTGCGTGTAAGCATGCAGAGCATTGGGGAAACGGCTCTTTAATCTCGGACCCTAAGCCTTAACCGGCAACACTGAGTACGCACTTGCTGCTTAATAGCCTCAGGCTATGAAGCTTTACCCCGTGAACAACAGTAGCGGGGGCGAGTATCCTTCGGGGAGGCCCGCAACCCTCCTTCCCGGCCCAAGGATATCAACATGGGAAGCTGGTCAGCGCGGTGGTCCGTAGCGTTGGCGAGACAACAGGACCTAAGCCGACAGTAGGGTGTCCTTTCCCGGCTGGCGGTCGAAAACCAACGAAGGAAGAAGCATGTGGAAAGCTCGTGTTGCCGTCGTTTGGACGAGGGTTCGAATCCCTCCGGCTCCACCAATGCAAAAGCCCGCCTTCCGGCGGGCTTTTGCATTGGTGACGATCCCTGCTTCAGAACCCCACGCCAACGCCTCCGCTAAAGATCGGACCTTGGCCGAAGTACAAGCTATTCGGATCCTGCAACACCTCGAAGAGCACTTGGATGTAGAACGAGGTACTGCCCGCCAAAGGTTGAACGTAGCCCGCGCCAATAAGCAGATGAGGTATCCACGTACGGCGAATGGTGTTGTCGAGGCTGAAGTAACGTTCCGCGTTCAAGTGCAGGAATTCGGCATGCAGGAAAGCTTGCTCGATCACCCTGTACCGCGTGAAAACGCGGTAGCCATAGACGTTCTGCTTCAATGACGGGATATAACTATTGTCCTGGAAATACCAGTAGCTCAGTCCCAGACCGGTGGACAGCTTCCGGTTCCGGTCAAGGTATATACCCATCAACGGGTCCAACTGCACGGCTGTGAAGGTGCCAAAACTCAAGCCGATGCCACCGCCGAACCAGATCCGTTCCTTGAACGACAATGGTTTCTCCGTATTGACGTCGCGCACGTAGGCCGCGCTATCGCTCTGCGCATGGGCCGCGTGGAAAAGCACGAAAGCAGCGAGAACGGCAAGTACTTGGCGCATGGCGACGAAGGTAAGTGGGTCAGGATCGTTTTTCATAGAGCCTCCAAGTGGGTTTCGTATCCTCCCAATCATATAGCCAAAGGGCCTTCTCCGTCCACCAAGGCAAGGCGCTTTGTACAGGCTCCCAGTTGGGGAAGCCCGCGTTCGGGCAAGGTGCTGGAGCGTGGTCTGAAATGAGCACGACAAGGGTATCGGTCAGTGTGTTCATCGGCGCGCAGGCATTTTGGATCACACCTTGCGTTGTGCCTACAGGAAGGTAGAATTCAGGGATCCGGATATCCCAGATGTCCCTACCTCCTTCGAGGTATTCAACCCGCAGCGGATGCACCGGATATTTTTTCCCAATAGCTTGGCCCAATGCTGTCCGGCCATTCGCCGCAGGAGAGGAGATCACCACCGTCAGCGCGAGGATATTGATCACGCCGAGCAGAAGCAGCACGGGTTTCCACAAGGCGGTGGCGCCAAGGTGGGTTTTCCAATGCATCCTTACGCTGCTGAACGCCGTGATCAACAGCAGCGGGACCAGACCGGCCAACGGGTATAGGAACCGCAATTCCTTGTGCGGCACGATGGATAGTGCGATCACCACTGGTAGGATGCACCATGTCAACAAAGACTTCGCTTGGTAGCGTAACAGGATAAAGAAACCGACGAGCATGCAGAGGCCGATGGGAGGGATGGCATATTTCACGATCCAAGGCGCATAATACCACCAAGGGAAACTATCGAATACATGTCCCGGATGGCTTGGGAAATTGGCATGCAGGTAATTGCCGAAGCTGAACGCAGGCACACCGTAGAAAAGGCTGTCCATAGCCGTGCTCAACAAGAAGACGAGCACGATCGAGGCTCCTGCTTGGAGCACGGATACTGCTTTGGGTTTGGCGATCAGCAGGGTCCAAAGGCCGATCCCTATCACGGCCGGGAGCATGCTCGGCTTGATGCAGATCAAGATCCCCAGCCACATCCCGGTCCACCAAGGCCATTTACCATTCTCCTTTCGCTGGTACAACAGTGCCAGAATGTGAAGCAATGCAATGAGCGACCAGGTTTCACTGGAGAACCGCACCAGCAGGAAAGGCAGGAACCAGAGGAAATAGGAAAGGATTATGTAGGGTCTCCGGAGTGATGGATCAATCGGTC
The DNA here is from genome assembly GCA_016719225.1 of Flavobacteriales bacterium. Taxonomy (GTDB): domain Bacteria; phylum Bacteroidota; class Bacteroidia; order Flavobacteriales_F; family PHOS-HE28; genus PHOS-HE28. The sequence goes on from JADKAN010000002.1 coordinate 1,026,870, forward strand.
GCAAGGTTGCGATCACGAAGCGCTTCATGGTGAGCAGCGCCAACAAGGCCGTTATGGAACGGAGCAGGAAGGTCAGTGTGAAAGGGTCATCCACGCCGAGGATGGAACAAGACTTGAACAAGGCGACCGCTGTCCACGGCAGCACGGATGAACGGATACGCTCATAAAATTCCCAAGGCAAGGGCCCCATGTTGGGATCCCCGGTCTTCCATTGCGCGAACGTGATCACTTGATAGTGCTCATCCGCATTTTGGAAGCCTGTGCTGGACCATGCTGTACAGATGTAGACCAGCACCGCTGCAGCGAAAGCGCGGCGATGAAAGGTGGTGATATCGGTACTGTTCATAGCTCCTCCCTTGGAAGGAAGGCAGGGCGAAGATGGGGGGTTCACCGGGAAACTCCCGGAGTGGCCGTTCCGTGGCACTCCTGCGCTCCAGTGGACACCTCGTACAGTACAGGGCTCACATAGGGGATCCCCAAGCCCAATCCCCGCAGAACGAAGAGAAGCCCCATTGCGGCCACCAAGTACGGTTGGAAGCGATGGAACAAAGCGCGTTTCCCGTTGGACATCATCGCGCCGCCCAAGCGCACCGCCACCAACGAAGGCCATGTACCCAGACCGAACGCTACCATGAATGCCGAGCTCGCCAACGGTCCGTCCTGCATCAATGCCGCAGCCAAGGCGATGTAGACCAAGCCGCAAGGCAACAGCCCGTTCAGCATGCCCGTGGAGAACAAGCCGGCGGGAGAGGTGCGCGCCAATCCCTTGGCCATCGCACGTTGTGCCCCGGAAGTCCACTTGGCGATCCGTCCGGTGAGCTTATGCCCACCAATAAACGCAGGCCAAGCGATCGCGCCAAGGACCGAAAGGCCCATTACGATACTGACGATCTGCTGGAGACCGGCTAAATGCAGCCCACGTCCAAAGATCCCGAAGAGCCCGCCCAGCGCTGCGTAGGTAAGCAGCCGACCGGAATTCAGCAGCAACGTATCCAGCATTCTTCCCGCCGCCGTATGCCTTCGCGAGGGCACGGCCAAGGCGATGGGGCCGCACATGGCCACGCAATGGAAGCTGCTCATCAACCCCAGCAAAAATGCGGGTATGAGCATAGCGATCATGGCACAACGAGCCGTTGTTCGGTAAGGTGGTCCTCGCCCTTCGCGCGCCAATCCAAGCGCGCGCGGTAAAGACCGCGCGGCCATCCGGCGGCGGCCAGCACACAAGTGCCGGTGGTGTCAGCTTCAATGCTCAGCAGTTGGTCCGCCCGGGCATCGTTAGGGCGCATCAGTTCCAAAGTGCCGGTGATCGGCTCGCCTTTCAACGTTGGAGGGAAAGTGATATGCAGTGCTTGTCCGGTGATCTCCATGCGCACCATTTCACCATGCGTGGCTGCCCGTTCCAACATGTCGATGTCGTCCTGGAACTTCAGCTCCTTCCCGTAGTAATCCTCCGTTACCAGCGCCTCCGACGTGCTGATGGCACGGTACATGAACCAAGCCATGAGCAAGGCGAATGCCGTAAGCGTCACAGCGACGCCATGGCCGAAATGGAATTTCATGGTGTGGATCTTTTCATTGGACCCACGAAGGACGTGCTGATGGTGCCCAATTGTTTGGTGCCGCTGAACACGCCGACCTTCAGCAACGTATTGTAGCCGTCCATCTGTCCTTTGTCGAGAATGATGAAGAGCTCGCCTTCTGCCATGGATGCTCTCTCGAGCACGGGCGGTCCACCCACCAGGTTCAGTTCACCGCTGTGGTCGAGCAGTTCGAAATGCACGGGTATTCCCTTGTTGGTCTTATTCACCAGCTTGTAGGTGTATAGGTTGCTGATGCGGCCGTCCGGTTGCCGTTGGAAGAGCAGCCCGGGTGTGCGCAGTACGGTGGTCTCCACGTCGCTGCGGGTGAGCACAACGGCGAGTAGCGCGCAGATCAATATCAGCAGAACGACGGAATATGCCTTCATCCGCGTGGTCCATCGAAAGGGGCGTTTATCGGCGATCTCCGCTTCGCTGGCGAAACGGATAAGGCCAGTGGGCAATCCGGTAGCGACCATCATGTGGTCGCACGCATCGATGCAAGCGGTACAGTTCACGCATTCCAACTGTGTGCCGTTGCGGATATCGATGCCGGTGGGGCAGACATGCACACAGGCATGGCAATCGATGCAATCGCCTTTGCCGGCCTCTTGCCTTTCCTCACCCTTCCGGAAAAGCCCCCGCGCCTCGCCGCGTACATGGTCGTACGCCACGACGATGCTTTCGCGGTCGAGCAGCACACCCTGTAATCGGCCATAAGGACAGATCGTGGTGCAGACCTGCTCGCGCATGAAGGCGAACACGCCGTAGAACACAGCGCTGAAACCGAACATGGAGGCAAGCCCGACCAGGTGCTGCGATGCTGGCTCGGAAATGATCTTCAACAATTGGTCGGTGCCGATGATGTAAGAGAGGAAGATGTTGCCGATGAAGAACGAAACCGCGAAGAAGAGCAGGTGCTTAGAGGTCTTCTTGAATGCTTTCTCCGCCGACATCGGCGCTTTGTCCAGCGCTTTCTGCTGCTTCCAATCTCCTTCGATCCAATATTCGATACGCCGGAACACCAATTCCATGAATACCGTCTGCGGACAGGCCCAGCCGCAGAAGAGCCGGCCAAAGGCCACCGTGAACAGAGCGATGAAAACGATGCCGATGATGAAGGCGAGTACGAAGAGCTGGATGTCCTGCGGCCAGAATGTCCTGCCGAGTATCACGAAGCGGCGCTCGATCAGGTTCACCAAGAAGAACGGCTCGCCATTGATGCGCAACCACGGAATGATGATGAGCAGCGCCAACAAGGTGTATCCGAACCATTGGCGGTAGCGGAAGAACTTCCCCGAGGGTTTTTTCGGGAATACCCAGAGGCGTTTCCCATGCTTGTCCACCGTGGCGATATGGTCACGGAAGTCCTCCTTACCCTCCGTGTTGGTGGGCTCGCGGCGGGTGTGATGCGGCGCGGTTCCGGGGTTCATGGCAAGGCGGCCGTCCGCAACGTGTCCTTGGCGGCGGGGTTGGAAGTGCTATCGGTTTTTGCGCCTTGCCATAAGTCACCTTCCGGTGCTTTTGCATTCGGCGGGTCAGAACCGTGTTTGCTCAGGATCAGGTCGGTCAAGGAAGCGATCTCGATCGGCTTCAATTGGGCCTTCCAACTGATCATCCCCTTCTCCGGAACGCCATACTTGATGGTACGGAAAATGTCCTTCACGCCGCCACCGTGCTTCCAATAATCATCGGTCAGGTTGGGGCCCAGTCCCTCTTTTCCTTCGAGCGCCGCACCGTGGCACGGTGTGCAGTTGGCCGCGTAGATGGCAGCTCCTTGCGCGATCATTCCGGGGTCCGTGCTTTGGGTCACCGTGTTCTCATCCACTTGGTCCGCCATGGTGGCGAGATAGGCATCCACATCCGCTTTGGCCTGTGCCATTTCGTTGCGGTATTCGGTAGCTTGATCAGGCCAGATCTTGATGACGTGCACGTTCACGATGTACACCACACCCCAGATGATGGTACCGTAGAATAGCCAGACCCACCACGGCGGAAGCGAGTTGTCCAACTCGCGTATGCCATCGTATTCGTGGTTCATCACGATGTCCTGCTCACGTTCCACAGGCACATGACGGGTCATTTTCGCCATCATCCTTTGTATCCAGGAAGGACCGGCGACAGGATCAGCTTCTTCAAGCGGCGCTTCTGTTTTTCCCACCAACGCCGCGGAGAGTTTCTTCAAAAGGAGCAGTTGTGTCAGGATCACCACGAACAGGAACGCGTTCACCAGCAGCAGCAGCAAGGTGAGATGATCGGACTGGATGGTGTTGTCCGCCCCGCGGAATTCCTGTGCGTTAGCGGCCACAGCAATGGATAGCAGCGCAGGCAGCATCACAGCGCGCATCCCGGTCTTAGAAAGTGCTTTCGCCCACAGTGATCCATTGCCACCCACAGCGGAAAGGATGCTGCTCAACGCCATGATGACAAGCACTTGTAGCGTCGCTAGGCCAAGGAACAAATACGTGGATCCCATGTCGGTGGGTGCTGCCGATGGCGCTTGTTCCATCGCTGGTGCGACATTCTGCGCCAGCAATGCGATCGCCGGGAAACCGATGGCGAGCAGGATGGACAAGCGGCGGAAATTGCTCTGTCTGCTCATCTGTGGTCGTACGTTGTGGTGGTTTCATCCTCCGCGAGAGGCACGTTGGCAATGTGCTCAAGTTCGCTCTTCGGGGTGGTGAGCACCCACCACAGCATCAGCAGGAAGAAAAGGAAGAAGAAGACGAAAGCGATGGTGGGCCACACCTCGATTCCATTGATGGCGTTGAGGTATTTGGTGATGGAGCTGAGCATGGCTTGGTCGCTTAGTTTCCGGTGGAGGGCATGGCGGGTTTCACCTTGATGTCCGTGCCGAGGCGTTGCAGGTAGGCGATCACGGCGATGATCTCCTTCTCCTTGTCCACTTCGATGCCTCCTTTGGCCAGGTTTTCAGCGATCCGACCAGCTTGCGCCAAGAGCGAATCGTTGGCGGTGGCGATGAAGGCCTCGTCGTAAGGAACGCCAAGCTGGCGCATCACCTCGATCTTGCGCGGGGTGCTCTTCAGGTCGATGTCCTTTTCGAACATGTGCGGATAGGCCGGCATGATGGATCCCTTCACGAATTTCCCCGGATCGAGCATGTGGTAGAAGTGCCAACTGTCCTGGTACTTGCCGCCTACACGGGCCAGGTCGGGGCCGGTGCGCTTGCTGCCCCACTGGAACGGATGGTCATAAACGAATTCGCCCGCCTTGCTGTATTCGCCGTACCGTTCGGTCTCGCTCCGGAAAGGGCGGATCATCTGCGAATGGCAGTTGTAGCAGCCTTCGGACACGTAGATGTCCCGGCCTTGCAATTCCAGCGGAGTATAGGGTTTCACGCTACTGATGGTGGGCACGTTGCTTTGGATCAGGAACGTGGGGACCATCTCCACCAATCCACCGATGGCCACCGCGACCAGCGAAAAGAGCAGCATCTGCATGGGCCGCCGCTCGATCCAACGGTGCCAATAGCCGCCCGTGGATTCTTTGCCGGTACTCTTCTCCGCAGCTGGTGCCTCCGCCGGTTCGAGGGCAAGGAAGTTGCCTTGCCGCACGGTGCGGTGCACGTTATACACCATGAAGAACAGGCCGGTGATGTATAGCGTTCCACCCAGCACGCGCAGCCAGTAGGCGTATTGGATCTGCAGTACGGTGTCCAGGAAATTCTTGTAGACCAAGTAGCCATCCGGGGTGAATTGCTTCCACATCAGGCTTTGGGTGAAGCCTGCGAAATAGAGCGGCACGGTGTAGAACACGATACCCAGGGTGCCGATCCAGAAGTGCGCGTTGGCCAGTTTCTTGCTCCAGATCGATGTGCGGAACATACGCGGCACCAAGTAGTAGATCATGCCGAAGGTGAGGAAGCCGTTCCAGCCGAGCGCACCCACGTGTACGTGGGCAATGGTCCAGTCCGTGAAGTGGCTCATCGCGTTGAAGACCTTGATGCTGAGCAGCGGACCTTCCAGCGTGGCCATGCCGTATGCGGTGAGGGCCACCACGAAGAACTTCAGCACCACGTCCTCGCGCACCCGGTCCCACACGCCTCGCAACGTGAGCAAACCGTTGAGCATACCGCCCCAGCTTGGCGCGATCAGCATGATGCTGAACACGGTGCCAAGGCTCTGTGCCCATTCCGGAAGAGAGCTGTACAACAGATGGTGCGGACCTGCCCAGATGTAGATGAAGATCAGGGCCCAGAAGTGGATGATGGAGAGCTTGTAGCTGTACACGGGCCGGTTGGCTGCCTTCGGGACGAAGTAGTACATCAGCCCGAGGTAGGGCGTGGTGAGGAAGAAGGCGACGGCGTTGTGGCCGTACCACCATTGCACCAGCGCGTCCTGTACACCTGCGTATCCGCTATAGCTCTTCCAAAGGCTCACGGGGATCTCGTAGCTGTTGACGATATGCAACATGGCCACGGTGACCCAAGTGGCGATATAGAACCAGATCGCGACGTAGAGATGTTTCTCACGCCGTTTGTAAATGGTACCGAACATATTGATGCCGAATAGGATCCAAGAGATCGTGATCGCGATGTCGATGGGCCATTCCAATTCAGCATATTCCTTACTTGCGGTGATGCCCAAAGGCAGTGTGATCGCCGCGCTCACGATGATGGCCTGCCAGCTCCAGAACTGCGTCCACGAAAGGACGCGGCTCCACATGGGCGTCTTAAGCAGGCGTGGAAGGCTATAGTAGACCCCGGCGAATATGCCGTTGCCGACGAAGGCGAAGATGACCGAGTTGGTATGCAGGGGACGCAGCCTTCCGAAAGTGAACCACTCTCCCAGGTTGAGTTGGGGAAGCACCAGTTCCAGCGCGGCCCAGAGCCCGACCAACATACCTATGGCCCCCCATGCGATGGTGGCCCATAGGTAGGCGCGAACGGGACGGTTGTCGTATTCGAAGCGTTCGATCATGATCTATAGGAAGGCGATGGTGTTACTGGGGTATCGTCGTTCAATATGCGCACTGCAGGAGAGCGGTCGTCCTCGAACTGCCCTGACCTTGCCGCCCAGATAAATGCGAACAGGAACACGCCTGCTACAAGGGTGCTAACACTGATGAGCAGAATGATGACCGACATGATGCTTTGCGGCGCCAAAACTGCCCCCGAGCGCCCGACCCTGAAATGATAACCATCACCGTAACATCATGACCTTCGTCAGGATTATCACCTCCGGTAGGACGGGCTGCTGCGCTGTCACTCCGTGAGTTTCTCACTTCGTGCTGCGCGCCACACCGCAATGGATACAAAGGCCACCACGGTGACGGAACTGACCGGCATCAGGATGGCGGCGATGATCGGGGTCAGGTTACCGCTCACCGCGAAGGACAGTCCCACGACATTATAGGCCAGGGATAGCACCAGACTGGTCAACACGATCCGATGGGCCTTGCGGCTAAGGCGCAGCATGCGCGGAAGCTTGTGCAGGGCATCGGCCCCAATGATGGCATCGCTTGCGGGAGTAAGGGCTGCGCTGCTTTCACTCACCGTTACGCCGACGTTGCTTTGTTGCAATGCGCCGGCGTCATTCAATCCATCACCCACCATCATCACCGTTCTGCCGGTGTGCCGTAGTTCGTTCACGAACCGTGCCTTTTCCGGCGGCGTGCAGCCAGAGATCATGTTGCCTGGGGTGAACATCCGCGCCGTTCCAGCATCCACGGAGGTATCTCCGGTAAGTAGGTACGTAGTGGCGTGCCGCGCGATATCCAGCACACTTTCGGCCATCCCGGCACGCGCTTTCTTGCGGATGGCGAAGCGACCCCTGTATACACCGTCGAACGCGAGGTATACGTAGGCTTCGCCATTGGCTTGAGGCATGGCAGGGGCTTTGGAGAAGCCGGGATTACCCAGTGTTGTGCGCACGCCGCGCAACGTTCCGCCCACGCCTTCGCCGGGTGTGTCAGCAACATCCACGGCGTCGATCAACGGTGTTTTTAGATCCGCATAAAGCACGGCGCTCAACGGATGGGTGCTGTGGCGGGCGAGCGATCGGACCAAGGCTTGCTCATGGGCGCTCAGCGGGGCGCCTTCAAAACGGACACCCCATGCTTCCCTGGCCGTAAGTGTGCCCGTCTTGTCGAAAACCACAGCATCCACGGAAGCCATGCGCTCCACCACATCCGCATCGCGCAGGAACAAACCGTTCCTGCCCAGTAAACGAATGGTATGGCCGTAAGCGAACGGCATGCTCAAGGCCAGCGCGCAAGGACACGCAACGATCAACACCGCGGCCACGACCGGCCAAATGCGTGCAGGTTCATGCAAGCCCCAATACACGGCGGCAGCTGCGGAAATGGTGAACACCGCCACGATGAAACGTCGTGCCACCAGGTCCATTGTACGGGGCATCAAAGGCCGTTCTGAGCCCGTGGCGCGCTGCTCTTCCCACAAACGCTTCAAATGGCTCTGAGCGAATGGGCGCAGCACCTCCAGTTCGATAGCAGCACCACGCTGCCGTCCCCCGGCTTTGATCGTCTCACCTATGGCTCGCCGCACAGGCAAAGGCTCTCCGGTAATGAAGCTGTTGTCGATACGCCCTGTGCCTTGCCTCAAAATGGCGTCCACCGGCACCAGTTCCTGATCGCGCACGATGATCGTGTCACCGGGGTTCAGCGCGGCCACGCCGACATGCTCTTCGGTTCCACCGTTCCGGCGAAGCACGACCAAGGGTAAAAAGTCGTCAAGGTCACGGTCGAAGCTGAGTGCTTGGTAGGTGAAATCCTGGAACCAGCGACCTATGAGCAGGAAAAAGACCAGCCCGGCCAGCGAGTCGAAATAGCCCGGTCCGATCTGTGCCGCCACTTCGTATAGACTTTGCAGGAAAAGCGCCAAGACCCCGACCGCGATGGGCTGGTCGATGTTGACGCTGCGCGACCGGACACCAGCCCAAGCGGAGGCGAAGAAGATCCGTGCAGCGAAGAATACCACCGGCAGCGCCAGTAATACTTTCAGCAGGATGAAGCCCTTCACCAAGGTGTCATCTTCGAGTGTAGCACCGAAATATTCCGGGAAGCTCAGGAACATGGTGTTACCGAAACAGAACCCCGCTACGCCAAGCCGCACGTAGAGCATGCGGTCCACCTTTTTTCTGTTCTGCTTGTACGCGGAGCCGGTCAATTGCGGTCCATAACCGATGTTGCGCAGCAAGGCGATCAGCTTTCCCAAGCTAAGGTCGCCTTCGCGGAAATTCACGGTAAGCTCCTTATCGCTGAAGCGCACGCGGGAGCGCACCACGGCGGGCTCCAACCGGTCCAGGTTTTCCAGCAGCCAAATGCAACTGCTGCAGTGCATCTGCGGCACTTGCAGCTTTATGCGGGTAATGCCATCTTCGCTGAATTCCACCAGTTTGTCCCGCACTTCCGGCAGGTCGAAGAGGTCGGTACGTGCTTCGTCCGCGTTCAACACGGAACGCGTGCCGGGGCGTTGCTCCAACTCATAGTAGTTCTTCAGGCCACTGTCGCGCAGCAGGCCGTAAACCGCTTTGCAGCCTTGGCAACAGAAGTCCTTTCCATCCATCGCCACCTGTTCCTCCGTGCAGGGTTCACCGCAATGGAAGCACGCGGTTAGGGTGATGGTGGGCATGCGGTCAGGGCAATAAGCGGCCGCAAAAATGCCAAGGCCTTGTTCATGAGGAACTGACCGGGGTCATGTTCAGTTAATTGAGCCGGCTCCGCGAAGCACCTGTCGGGATCGAAGTGCATGGGAACACAACCTGAACGAGCATTCATGGCGCGGTGGTCAAGGTGCTCTTCGCAACTGGACACCTCTTATGCCTTCACTTGCGCAGCATTAAGCTGGACTTCCAGGATCAGCAATTCAGGGACCATCCGGCAGCCCAAACCGTCAATTTCACGGCTGATCAGGGTCTTTTCCGAAGATCACTTCATCCGCAGGCTCAGCGCTTCGTTCAACGCTGCCATGAACTCATCGCTGCTGAGGTAAGTGTCCGGAGCGGCTTTGCTACCGTGGATGCATACCGCGAGGTCCTTGGTCATTTTACCGGCCTCCACCGTTTTGATGCACACATCTTCCAGCGTGTGGCAGAAGTCGATCAGGGCCTTGTTCCCATCCAGCTTTCCGCGGAAAGCGAGGCCACGTGTCCAAGCGAAAATGCTCGCGATCGGGTTCGTGCTGGTCGACTTTCCTTGCTGGTGCTGGCGATAGTGGCGCGTCACCGTACCGTGTGCGGCCTCGGCTTCCATCGTCATGCCATCAGGTGTCATCAGCACGCTCGTCATCAGGCCCAATGAACCGAACCCTTGTGCCACAGTATCGCTCTGGACGTCACCATCGTAGTTCTTGCAGGCCCACACGTATCCACCGCTCCACTTCATCGCGCTCGCTACCATGTCATCGATCAACCGGTGCTCGTAAGTGATGCCCGCTTTTTCGAAATCAGCTTTGAACCGCTTCTGGTAAACGTCCTCGAAGATGTCCTTGAAGCGGCCGTCGTATTTTTTCAGGATGGTGTTCTTGGTGCTCAGGTACAGTGGCCATTTCTTCTGGAGGGCCAGGTTGAAGCAGCTGAGCGCGAAGCCTTCGATGCTCTCATCGGTATTGTACATGCTCATCGCCACGCCGCCGCCTTCGAAATCGAAGACGTTCCAGATCTGCGGTTCGCCACCATCCTCGGGCGTGAAGGTCATCGTGAGCTTACCCTTGCCCTTGATGACGGCATCCGTAGCCTTATACTGATCGCCGAAGGCATGTCGACCGATGATGATGGGTTTGGTCCATCCGGGGACCAAGCGCGGGATGTTGTTGATCACAATGGGTTCGCGGAATACGGTTCCCCCCAAGATGTTGCGGATGGTGCCGTTCGGGCTTTTCCACATCTGTTTCAGACCGAACTCCTGCATCCGGTTCTCATCCGGGGTGATCGTAGCGCATTTGATGCCCACGTGGTGTTTCTGTATGGCCTTGGCAGCGTCCACGGTCACTTGGTCGTTGGTGGCGTCACGATGTTCGATCCCTAGGTCATAATAGTCGATCGGTACGTCCACGTAGGGCAGGATCAGTTGTTCCTTGATCCACTGCCAGATGATGCGTGTCATTTCGTCACCATCGATCTCCACTATCGGGTTCGCCACCTTGATCTTCTGCATACGTATCGAATTGTCGGTTGAAAAGGTTGGCGAAGGTAAAGGAGGGATCATACACTGCACGTGCGGATCAACCTCAAACCCACCGGGAACGCACTTCCGCTAAAATCCCAGGGGTTCTTGGAAGCTTGTGCGCTCAGATCTCCAAGTCCAGCTGGTCGCGCAACGTCAACAACGCAGGGTTCTTGTCCGCCATGATCTTGAACTTGTCCCGAGGGGTATATCGGGGTCGCAAGTCCTTTGCTTCCGCTTTTACCACCGAAAGCTCCAACAGCGGCATGTCCATTTCGCGGCGTAGATAGCCCAACAGGGTGGGCCTTTCCTCGCGCATGTAATTTTCCTGCACGTCGTTCACAATAGTGAGCGAAATGGTGCGCTGTCCTGTGATCACCGGCTGGTATGCGGTAAGCGTGGCGTGCAGGCTGTTCTTGCCTTCGTGTTTGCGTGCCGTGGCATAATCATTCCAGCTCTTTTGCAACAGCGCCGCGTTGATCTCCCGCTTGGTATCGTCCCGTTCGGGTTCGTTCCCCGGAACATCCGCCAAGCGTATGGTTTCCTCCTGCTTTGCAGAGGGCGCGAGGTGCTCGCGTATGGAAACCGAAGATGCCAGTCGCCTACCCGTGCGCTCCGGAGTTGGTGCCGGGACGGGCGTTCCGGTTTGGACCGGCTGCGGCGGGGTCACGTTCATCACTACCGGCGTAATAGCGGCAGGCTGTTGTGCAGCTAAAGCCGTGTCAGGCTTTTTTTTTTCGGCCGGTATCGCTGGCTGGGTGGAAGCAACGGGCGCCGCAGACCTGCCTGCCCAATCGCGCGTCAGTTGGATCAAGGCCACTTCAACCAATAGGCGCGGTTCCTTGCTGCTTTTATAAACCGTGTCCACTGCACTCATGCGGTCCAAGCCAGTCACCAGCTGGTCGGTCGTGATGCGCGCGGCCTGATCGGCGTAACGGGCCTCCAATTCCTGGCCAACCTCCATCAGCGGGATGGTGCGCGGGTCCTGGCTCACCAACAGGTCACGGAAGTGTCGCGCTAGTCCGGCCACGAAGAGGTGTCCATCAAAACCTTGGAACAGCACATCATTGAAGGCCATCAACGCGCCGGGGGCATCTCTTTTTAGCAGATTGTCCGTTATGGTGAAATAGTGCTCGTGGTCCAATACGTTCAGGTTCTTCACAACATCCGCATAGGTGAGCTTATCGCCACCAAAACTGGCGAGCTGATCGAAGATGCTCAGGGCGTCGCGCAGGCCGCCATCGGCTTTTTGGGCAATGGTGTGGAGCGCCAGTGGTTCCGCTACCACGCCTTCCTTTACAGCGATCTCCGCAAGGTGCTTGGCGATGTCGGTCACCGTGATACGACGAAAATCGAACACCTGGCACCGGGAGAGGATGGTCGGAAGGATCTTGTGCTTCTCCGTTGTGGCAAGAATGAAGATGGCATAAGAGGGAGGTTCCTCCAAGGTCTTCAAAAAGGCATTGAAGGCCTGTTGGCTCAACATGTGCACCTCATCGATGATGTACACCTTCTTGTTGCCGATCTGTGGTGCGATCTGCACCTGTTGGATCAGGTTCCGGATATCTTCCACGCTGTTATTGCTGGCAGCGTCCAGTTCGAAGATGTTCAAGGAATGGCCGTCATCGAAGCTTTTGCAGGACGGACATTCCCCACAGGTGCTCAGGTCGTCGTTCAGGTTCTCGCAATTCAGCGTGCGCGCCAAGATGCGGGCGCACGTGGTCTTACCTACGCCGCGTGGCCCTGTGAAGAGGAATGCCGAAGCCACGTGTTTGTTCCGGATGGCATTTTTCAGCGTGCCGGTAACGTGCTCCTGTCCCACTACGGTGTCGAACAGGACGGGGCGGTATTTTCGGGCGCTTACAACGTATCGTTCCATGTGCGGCGCTAAGATAACGGCATGCGCGATCCGGGGTCCGGGTCTTCAACCCCGGTCTATCAGCGGGAGCCTTCCGGGCCCGTCCCACACGTGCGTTTTTTGACCCGTTATAGGCTGATCTATAGTTCGGTGCATTCAATTCCATAGGATTGCTACATTTGCACCCCAAAATTTACCCAGAGGCAAATGACCAACCGGTACGAAACCGTCTTCATCTTAACTCCCGTTTTGTCTGAGGACCAGGCAAAGGAGGCGGTAACCAAATTCAAAGACCTTCTCAAAGAAGGCAATGGCAAGGTCCGCCATGAAGAGAACTGGGGGATGCGCAAGCTTGCCTATCCCATCCAGAAGAAGTCCTCGGGCTTCTACCACCTGATCGAGTTCGAGAGCGACCCGTCGTTCATCGCAAAGCTCGAGACTGAATACCGCCGCGACGAACGGGTGATCCGTTTCCTTACGGTGGCAATGGACAAGCATCACATCGCTTTCGCTGAAAGCCGCCGTGGCCGTACCGGTCACTCGGAAGGCAGCGACAAGCCGGTGCGTGCACCCCGCCGTAAAAAGGAAAACGCCTAAGCCACAGCAATGAGCGAAACAGCAACCACCCCGGCGGCGGAATCTTCCACTGCACCCAAGACCGGAGGCTCCGGCAACGAGATCCGTTACCTCACGCCGATCTCCATCGAGACCAAGAAGGACAAGTACGACCGGTTCAAGAAGTACGGTATCAAGTATATCGATTACAAGGATGCCGACTATTTGTTGCGCTTGGTGAACGAGCAGGGCAAGATCCTTCCCCGCCGCCTCACCGGCACTAGCCAGAAGTACCAAAAGCGCGTGGCGCAGGCCGTGAAGCGTAGCCGCCACTTGGCGCTTATGCCTTACGTGGCCGACATGCTCAAGTAACACCGCACCACACATGGAAGTGATCCTCAAACAAGATGTGGAGCATCTGGGCTTCGCCAACGACCTAGTGAAGGTCCGCGACGGCTATGCCCGTAATTTCCTCCTTCCCCGCGGCTTGGCCGTCACCGCCACCAGCGGTGAGCGCAAACAGCTCACGGAAACACTGAAACAGCGTGCCCATAAAGAGGCCAAGCTGCGTACTGAAGCTGATAAGAATGCGGAGAAACTCGTTGCCCAGCCGATCAAGATCGGCGCTAAGGTGGGCGAGAAGGGCCGTATTTTTGGCAGCGTGAACACCATCATGCTCAGCGATGCTTTCAAGCAGTTGGGTGTTGATCTGGATCGCAAGTACATTAAGCTCAAGGGCGAAGCGATCAAGACCATCGGGACCTACGAAGCCGAAGTGACCTTCCACCGCGATGTGGTGAAGTCCATTCCCTTCGAGGTGGTGGAGGAGTGATCCTGAATATCCTTAGACAAAAGGGCTGCCTCTTGGAGGCGGCCCTTTTTCGTTCTTTGCGACTTTTTCGTGGCACAATACCCAAGTCCACCTCGGATGCCACATAAACGCCTCCTCATCGTGTTAGCAGACTATTGATCGCAGACGGTTCCACAGGGTTTCTAAGCCAAGGGACTTTACAAGTGAGTTGATCAGATCCGTTGATCGCGACATCCTGCCGATTTTCATATACTTGCTCCGGCTAAGCCCAACTGACCGATGAAAGCGATCATATTTCTACTGGCATTAACGTCGAGCATCCGTGCAATATCACAGATCTCCTTTCTCGACGTGACAACTGGCAGCGGGCTGGATTATCATGGTAAGACTTACGGTTCCTCTTGGGGCGACTTCAACGGCGACGGTCTTCTTGATATTTACGTTTCGTGCCACATGAACACGTCGGATGACACGCTGGGGGGTTATTTCAGAAAGGATTTTCCGCGCATCTATTTAAATCAGGGGAATGGGCATTTCTCGGATTCCATTGTTGTAATTGACCCCACCGGCGGAAATGACCTTCACGGGGCATTGATCTTCGATTTTGACAATGATGGTGACCAGGATCTTTTGATCACTGCAGGGGGTACAGCGAGAAACCTGTTCTATGTCAATGACAACACCAGCAATTTCGCTTTGATCAACCAGAGCATAGAGTATAACATTGACTTTAACAACAGCCGAGGTAGGATGGCGTCAGTGCTGGATCTGGACCATAATGGAGTTCCCGACGTGGTGTTGAGCTGTCAGCAGAATGCTGATCTATCGCAGCCAACTTCCGTATTCATCCGCTCGGAGGGGGATGCATTCGTACTTGACGATGTGGACGCGGGCTTCTTCGTTCCTCTCGCTTCCCATGGAACCCTGATGGACATGAACGATGACGGAGTGGCCGAGTTTGTTCTGTTGGTGAATGGCCAGCTGAAGATCTATGATATCCAAGCCGGTGTATTTGATCCTGTTGGGTCAATAGGCGTGGCCGGTACTACTACCGATTACGTTATGGGCGACTTCAATGGAGACCTGAGAACGGATGTCTTCTTGACCCTGGCGAGGAAAACATGGACTTACATGGCACAGGTCGATACAGCAACGGTCCAGGCCGATATACAGCTAGGGCCTGAAGTGAACGGGCCTACTTATTTCACGCTGGGAACGGCGGATAGTATTCAAGTCAACATTCAGGCAAGAAGCGTCACCGAGAATGATTACATGCTGCATCTCGGGAGTGACACCATCCGCCATGTCACGGGGCCCCAGGAACTTTGGATCCATCCGGATGATGCCATTTATCAGGGGATCCAAGCAGTGGCACCCGGACAGCAGGGAACGCATGTCTATATCGGACGTGTCGATGGTAAATGGAAGATAGAAGCGAGCAATTCGTTGGCCACGGGGGAACTTGGCATATCGGTCAAGTCCCGATCGGCGATAACCGATTTCGCGGCATTTTTCACCCCCCCGACGGGAGCCACTTTGGATAGATTCCATTCCAACACGGGAAACTTCACTTTCACCCCTACTCCCATATCCTCACTTCTAGGGTCCGACAACAGCCAAATGGGAGTTGCGGGGGATTTCGATAATGACATGGATCTGGACATCTATGTTATTTGCAGCACGGGAGCGGCGAACGGCCCGAATTACCTGTTGGAGAATATCGACAACCAATCGTGGGTGCGACATGATACCGATGGATTCGGCGCTGTCGGGGGCGGGGCGGGCATAGCTGATGCGGTTACCGTTGCGGACTATGATAACGATGGATCTCTCGACCTCTTTGTTTCCAATGGCAGGCTCATCTTTTTCTTGGATTCCGCCGGGTACAAGTTGTATAGGAACCAAGGGAACGGCAACCATTGGTTGGGCCTCGATCTAATAGGGGGTAGCGACACGCGTGGGGGATATGGTGCCGTGGTTTACGCTGTAGCCGGAGGTGTTAAGCAGGTACGCACAAAGAATGGAGGAGAACATCATAGGTCACAGAATGACCAGCGCATCCATTTTGGCATGGGGGCTAACACGACGGTGGATTCAGTGATCGTCAAATGGCCTTGCGGCTTCACCCAGATACTATTGGATGTACCGGTGGACCAGTATTTGGAAGTCCAAGGACCCAGTTGTTCAGTGGATGTGGTGGACGCGAAGCCGAACTCCGACTATTTGACCATTGTTCCGAATCCGGTTGAAAGATCGCTGGGCATCCTATCCAATTACTTTGGCAATGCGACCATCAAGCTGCGGGATGTCGCCGGCAAGAAGGTGGACGAGTTCAGCGCTTATTTTTCGCGCCCGGGTGCTAAGATGGCACATCCGATATCACTCGTTCCTGGCATCTACTCGGTTGAGTTTTTACCGGAAGATCGATCCAATGGATCTCATAGGACACTGAAACTCGTCGTTCGCTGATGTATTTGACCGGCCCGGGATATCGCGAGTCGTGCCTTATGCCGTGATCGGGTCAAGGCCATACTTTTTGGGGCGGTCCACATCAAGCTTTTATTCACTGCAATAGGCATTAAGTCCATTTTATCCCGTCATTTTCCGGTCGGCCTGGTTTGCGGGTCGTTCCACGTAGCTTGCGCCCATGGTCACTGGCTTCAGCGCGGGACAGACCGCCAAGGATGAGGAGGCGCGGACCTTGCTCCGGTTTTTAGCCCGATTGGGTCAAGCGGAACTCGCTGCGGGCAATGCCGTAGCCTTGGTGGAGCGGGATCTAGGGCAGATCGCCCGACGTAACGGACAGGAGAACATCGTAGTATTCGCGCTCCCCACGGTGCTGATGGTGCAAAGCGAGGATGGAATGGAGCACCGTGTACAGATCACGCCCGGGCCTTACCGCGTAGGGGAACTGCGCTTCGACCAGATGGAAGGTGTGCTGGAGATCGCCCGCGAGGCGCGGGCTGGACGTATTTCACCGCACAACGGTCTGCGCAAGCTCGATGCCATCTGGCGTATGAAGCATCGTTATGGCGACTTCGGTTTCGTATTGGGATACCTCATCACCACCATCGGCACCGCCTTGATCTTGCGGCCCACATGGAGCGGCCTCGGCTATGTTGCCATACTGGGCTTCCTCTGCGCCATGCTCTTGGTGCTGGTGCGACGTCAGCCGGCGTGGAATGCGGTGATGCCCGTGGTGGCCGCGTTCATCCTCGCTTCGGTCGTAGCGGTGTTCTACCGCTACGGCGTGCAGGAAGCACCGTTCCAGTTGCTTATCCCACCTCTGATCATCTTCCTGCCTGGCAGTATGCTCACCGTGGCGGTAGTGGAATTGGCCTTTGCCAACACCGTTTCCGGAGCATCACGGTTGGTGGCCGGTTTCGGCCAGTTGATCCTTCTGGCATTCGGCCTGTTGGGCGGCTTCCGGCTGTTCGGGGATGGCACTCCCGAACTCAATGGACAGACGGAACGCCTTGCACCTTGGTTGGCTTGGGCAGGGGTGGTGCTCTTTGCTATCGGTCTGCACTTGTTCAAAAGCAGCCGCAGGCGTTCCCTGCCATGGATGATCCTCACCATGCTCATGGCCTACTTGGGGCAGTACGTCTCCGGCCGGTTCATCGATGGGGCTTCCACGGCTTTTTTCGGTGCGGCCGTGATGGCCATCACCGCACTGGTGATCGAATACCGGTTCAAGGGGCCCCCTGCGCTGGTGACGATCCTGCCCGCGTTCTGGCTGCTCGCACCCGGCTCCTTCGGCTTGGTCAGCGTTACAACCATGGCCACCGATGGAATGGGCACAGCGGGCAACATCCTGCGTTTACTCTTCATCCTTACGGCCATTGCAACCGGCTCTCTTATCGGTGCGTTCTTTTATAGCGGCCTGCTGCACGTACGCAAAGCGCGTGTGTGGCGGAAAGGGCCACCCGTACCCCCGGATCCCTTGGCGGCGAATGAGGATGAGGGGACGTTGTGAAGGAAGGCTTACGCGGGTCTCTTAGTTCAAGCCTTTCCCGCTATGTACCTTTGCGGCCTCTTAACTATCGCAAAGAACAGCCATGGCCCACATCTTCGATATTGACATGATCAAGGCGGTGTATGACCGCTATCCCGAACGCATCGCCGCTGCCCGCAAGGCATTGGGCAAGCCGCTCACCCTTACGGAGAAGATCCTCTACGCCCACCTAACGGAAGGAGCCGCGACCAAGGAACTGAAGCGAGGACAGGATTATGTCGATTTCGCACCGGACCGTGTGGCCATGCAGGACGCCACCGCGCAGATGGCCTTGCTGCAGTTCAAGACCACTGGCCGTCCCCATGTGGCCGTGCCCAGCACCGTACACTGCGACCACTTGATCCAAGCGCGTGTGGGCGCTGCGAAGGACCTGCAAGAGGCGCTGCTGAAGGGCAATGAAGTATTCCAGTTCCTGGAAAGCATCTCGAACAAGTACGGCATCGGCTTCTGGCGTCCGGGCGCTGGCATCATCCACCAAGTGGTGCTGGAGAACTACGCCTTCCCCGGCGGAATGATGATCGGTACTGATAGCCATACTCCTAATGCCGGCGGCCTGGGCATGCTCGCCATCGGCGTGGGAGGCGCTGACGCTTGCGACGTGATGAGCGGCCTGCCTTGGGAGCTTAAAATGCCGAAGGTCATCGGCGTGAAACTCACCGGCAAGCTCAGCGGCTGGGCATCGGCCAAGGACGTGATCCTTGTGGTTGCCGGCATCCTAACGGTGAAAGGCGGCACCGGTGCCATCGTGGAATACTTCGGCCCCGGCGCTGAAAGCCTCAGCTGCACAGGCAAAGGCACCATCGGGAACATGGGCGCGGAGATCGGAGCTACAACCAGCACCTTCGGCTACGACGACAGCATGCGCCGCTACCTCAACGGCACCGGTCGCGCTGACCTCGTAACACTGGCGGATAAGATCGCTGAGCACCTCACCGGAGACCCCGAGGTGTATGCCGACCCCGAGAAGTACTTCGACCGCGTGATCGAGATCGACCTCAATAAGTTGGAGCCGCACATCAATGGGCCGTACACGCCGGACCTCGCCTGGCCCATCAGCAAGTTCGCCGCCGCGGTGAAGGAGAACGGATGGCCCGAGGAATTGGAAGTGGGCCTCATCGGTTCCTGCACCAACAGCAGTTACGAGGATCTTACCCGGAGCGCCTCCATCGCACAGCAGGCCATGGACAAGGGTTTGAAGGCCAAGAGTGAATTCACCGTGACGCCGGGCAGTGAGCAGGTCCGTTTCACAGCGGAACGTGATGGCATTCTGCAGAAGTTCGAGGAGATCGGCGGCATGGTGCTCGCCAACGCCTGTGGGCCCTGCATCGGCCAGTGGGCGCGGCACAACAAGAATCCCGAGAAGAAGAACTCCATCCTCACCTCGTACAACCGCAACTTCGCCAAGCGCAACGACGGCAACGCGAATACGCATGCCTTTGTCGCCAGCCCTGAGCTGGTCACGGCGATGGTGCTTTCCGGCCACCTCTCCTTCAATCCCCTCACCGATGAATTGGTGAACAAGGATGGCAAGAAAGTGAAGCTGGACGAGCCCAAGGGCTTGGAGATGCCGCCCAAAGGCTTCGACGTGAAAGACCCCGGTTTCAAGGCTCCGGCCAAGGACGGCAGCAGTGTGGAAGTGCTGGTGAAACCGGACAGCGATCGCATCCAGTTGCTGGAACCCTTCCCCGCTTGGGACGGCAAGAACATCACTGGCGCGGTGCTGCTGATCAAGGCCAAGGGCAAATGCACGACGGACCACATCAGCATGGCCGGTCCTTGGCTGCGCTACCGCGGTCACTTGGACAACATCAGCAACAACACGCTGATCGGTGCCATCAACGCCTTCAACGGCGAGGCCAACAAGGTGAAGAACCAGCTCACCGGTGAATATGGCGAAGTACCCGCGACACAACGCGTGTACAAAGCCGCCAAGCAACCCAGCGTTGTGGTGGCCGACCAGAACTACGGCGAGGGAAGCAGCCGCGAACATGCGGCCATGCAACCGCGCCACCTTGGCGTAAGCGCTGTGATCGTGAAGAGCTTCGCGCGCATCCACGAGACCAACCTGAAGAAGCAGGGCCTGCTGGGCGTCACCTTCGACAAGGAAGGCGACTTCGACAAGGTGCAGGAGGATGACCGTATCGACTTCACCGACCTCACGGATTTCGCACCGGGCAAGCAATTGACCGTGGTGCTGAACCACAAGGACGGGTCGAAGGACACCATCAAGTGCAACCACACCTACAACGAGGCGCAGATCGGCTGGTTCAAGGCCGGTAGCGCGCTGAACGAGATCCGTGCTGCCCTGAAATAGGGTCTTTTCCAATGTGTTTTGCGAAAGGCCCGTTCTGCGGGCCGTTCGCATTTCTGGACGATACAATCAATCCCCAATATGGGGGATTGCGGCATCGCTACTTCGAAATATATTTGTCCGAAACACGAACATGATGCATTTTACGAACAAGCTCCTTCTTCTCATACCAGCATTGGCATTCAGTGCAGCGGCCGAGGCCCAGACCCAATTCGGTATTAAGGTGGGCGGTAATTTCCTCATTACATCGCAGAGCATTTCCCCAACCCCGAAGGATGCTCCTCCTACACCCAAAGGTTTGGGCTTGCAATTCGGTGCGTACGCAAAGGTCCCGTTCAGTGATATGGTAGGGCTAAGGCCCGAGATCGGCTTTTCGTTCCGACGGGCGAAATCGGATCAATCCATAACGACCAACGTCCCTGTGACCGATCAGAATGGTGTAGAGGGAGGCCGTGCCGACCTCGGGGTGGAAACAAAGACCGACCAGCGGCTACAGTACTTCCAGATCGCTGCCCCGCTCACATTGAACGCAACCGAGAACTTCCGTGTGATGGTCGGTCCGGCCATCGGTTTCCTCATGGGTGGAAAACTCAATCAGGATGTGACCACGACTGTCTCCAATGGTACGTTCAACGGACAACCTTTCAAGCAGGATCCCACCTTCACATCAACAGTGAAAAAGGGTTCCGCTGCTACAAAGGATTTCAAAAAGGCTGAAGTTGCGGTCGTGGCAGGCGTGGGTTACGAACTGGAAATGGGCTTGGACTTCGACCTGCGTTACTACCGTGCTATCGTTCCGACGCAGGACATCAGCCAGCCCAGCTTCCGCTACAAGTCGTTCTCGAACATGATCGAGCTCAGCCTTGGCTACACCTTCGGAAGTTGATCGGTAGTGTGAAGATCGGGCAGTGTTGTATTGTCCGGGATCACAGTCCGTTAAGCCTTGCCCGGTTTTTTTGACGCGGATCCCGGTGGTAAAATGTCATTTGTATGCTTCGGGAAGAACCTTATGTTTGCCCCGTACGAACAACAACCACACATGAAAAAAATTACGCTAGTGATCGCTGCTTTTGCAGTTGCCGGAAGTTTGATGGCCCAAGAAAGCCGCTTCAGCCTTGGAGCTGAAGTTGCATTCCCAATGGGTGATTTCGGCAAGGGTACCGGTATCGGTATCGGTGGTACGCTTGGTTTTGAGTTACCTGTAAGCGACAAGCTCGGCCTGATGGCCCAAGTCGGTTACATCAGCTTTGCTGGAAAGGACTTTACTGTGACGACCCCCTTTGGTTCCGTAACGACGAAATCCGACGCGACCGGGATCATTCCTATCCAAGTGGGTGCTAAGTACTACTTTACCGACAACCAGGAAGGTGCCTATCTGGGAGTGCTTACGGGCGTCCACATGACCTCGGTAAAGGTTCCTGAATACGATGCACTTGGTAACAGCACCGGCTCGAAGACGAAGACCAACTCCAACTTCGCCTTGGCTCCATTGGTCGGGTTCCTTATTGGCGAGAATATCGATATCTCCCTGCGTTACCAGCTGATCTTCGCTAAGCAGGAGACGGTTGCCTTCAACCCGGTGACCTTCGCTGTGACCACCGACAGCAAAACGGTTACCAACAGCTACTTGGGCCTCCGTATCGCCTACATGTTCGGTCAGCGTTGATCCAACCCATTCTTGAAAAGAAGGGCAGCCGCAAGGCTGCCCTTCTTTTTTTTGGTTTGTCCGCACGGCGCGGAACTTGTCTCACGATCGCTAAGGACATGTTTCGCTAAGTTTGCGACCCTTCAATTCCCTTTGCTCTTCGCACATGAACAAGCACCTTCAACTCCTGCTCTCCATTTCGATGCTCTTCGGGGCCATCACCGCGAACGCACAACAAGTGCCGGACAGCGTGAACTTGGTGGAGAATGGTAGTTTTGAAGACCTCACCGGAAAGCTGAGACGCTTGGGGGGAATAGATGCCGCCAAGGGCTGGGAAAGTCCCACCGACTCCAAAGTGGACCTGTTCAGTGAAACGGTGGCCAGTGAATCCCCTGCCACAGCCCCCAAGGGAGCGAAGGGCTTCCAAAGCGCATTGAGCGGACTGAACTATGCCGGCGTGCGTTGGTACAGTTACGGGGACAAGGAGCCGCGTAGCTACCTGCAGGTGAAGTTGAAGAAAATGCTGAAGAAGGGCCAGAAGTACTGCGTAGCGTATTACGTCAGCCTTGGAGACCTTAGCAAATATTCAAGCGATCATATGGGGGCTTACCTCAGTCGCATCGCGGTGCACAAGAAGGACATGGCGTCCTTGACGTACGAGCCGCAGGTACCGAGCCTGATGACGACGTTATATGGTGATGTGAACGGATGGACCGGCGTGTGCGGTGTTTTTACGGCCAATGGAGATGAACAATACCTCATCATCGGGAATTTTGCGCCGACGGAGAAGGTCACCACGGGGAAGGTGATGCGCCAGCGCGGCGAAACCCGTCCCCAGCTTCCTGAGGCCTACTACTTTATTGATGATGTGAGCGTTTTACCGGTGAAGAACCTTGGTGATTGCTCCTGCTCTCAGGTGGATAAGAGCGAAAGTGAATTCATATACAGCCGTAGCGCGACGAACGAACCAGGCCTTACCGCCGCTGCGCGCGTTGACCGCAGTGCGATCTACTTCAAGCGTTATAACAAGGATATAGCGCCCAGTATGCGCGCAACACTGGATACGTTGGCCTCCTTGCTGAACGCCAACAAACTGATCAAGGTGAAACTGACCGGCCACGTGGACGCTACAGAGGTGGATCGTAGTAAAATGCGTCCTGAACTCAGCGAATTGGACAACAACCGCGCTGAGGCGGTCAAGGCTTATCTGGTAGAGGCAGGCGTTGACGCTGCCCGGATCACAACTGCGGGCAGGAAAGGGGAGGACCCGGCTGCTGACCGCGATAGTGAAGCCGCCATGGCCCAGAACCGGCGGGTAGAGGTGGATGTGGTGAAGTGATCCACGAACAGCACCACACCCCGGTCCCGATCCAAGAATTCGGCCATATCCCGCGCTCGCATACCTTCCCCCCATGCAAAAAGGGGACTCCCGCTTGATCAGGGCTTGGACGATGTACGATTGGGCCAACTCGGCCTATTCGCTTACCATCACCTCGGCCATCTTCCCGATCTATTTTGCCGCGATCACTACGACCGGAGGGAAGGATCTGGTCTTGGAGCGCTATGGTTTACCCAATGCCTCGCTCCAATCCTACACGTTGTCCCTCGGCTTCCTGCTCGTCGCGGCGATAGCACCGATCCTTTCCGGGATCGCTGACCACCGTGGGAACAAGAAGAACTACCTGAAGTTCTTCTGCTACTTGGGCTCCATCAGCTGTGCTGGCCTCTTCTTCCTCACCTATGATAACCTCTGGCCGGGCTTGGTACTGTTCATGCTGGCCTGTGTCGGGTTTTCCGGAAGTCTGATCTTCTACGATGCGTATCTGCCGGAGATCGCCGAGCCCAAGGATCATGACCGGGTAAGTGCACGTGGATATGCGATGGGCTATATCGGCAGTGTGATCCTTTTGGTGTTCAACCTTTTGATGGTGATGAAGCCCGGGTTGTTCGGCATTCCTGACAGGGACGGCTTGCCTGCGCGGCTTTCTTTCCTTACCGTGGGTATCTGGTGGGCCGGGTGGGCACAGATCACCTTCAGGAATCTTCCGGATGCCCGCGCACCGAAAGAGGATAAGGTGAACGTCCTTACCAATGGGTACATGGAATTGCGCAAAGTATGGCGGCAGATGCTCGGACTGAAGCGCCTCCGCCGTTTCCTTACGGCATTCTTCGTCTTCAATATGGGTGTGCAAACGGTGATGTACCTCGCGGTCACTTACGCTAAGCAGGAGATCAAGGAACCGGACGGCACGGCGATCGCCGATAGTGGCTTGATCATCAGTATCCTGGTGATCCAGCTCGTTGCGGCAATGGGGGCGCTGCTCTTCGTGAAACTGAGTAAACGGTTCGGGAATGTCCCCGCGTTGATCATCGGCCTGGTGATCTGGATGGTCATTTGCTTGGCGGCATGGCGCATCCAATGGACGAACGAATTCTATGTGCTGGCGGCCTTCGTCGGTTTGGTAATGGGCGGTACCCAAGCACTTTCCCGGAGCACCTACGCCAAGCTGCTCCCGGAGACCGAGGACCATGCCTCGTACTTCTCTTTCTATGATGTTACCTTCTATCTCGCCACTGTGCTGGGAACGCTGGCTTTCGGTCTGGTCAACCAGCTGACCGGCGACATCCGTAACACCATCATTGCCATCGGTTCCTTTTTCGTGGTTGGGGCTTTGTTGTTGCTACGTGTCCCCCGGGAACCAGTGATCGCTCCACAGCAGGGGGCGGCACGATAACTTCGCGGCCGCAAATGGAAAAGAACGGGGTTGATCTGGACGTGGTGATCGTCGGCGGTGGCATTGTGGGTGCGGCTACCCTGTATAAACTACAGTCACGCTTTCCCGATAAGAAGATCCTGCTGATCGAAAAGGAGGATGTGTTGAGCGACCACCAGACCGGCCACAACAGCGGCGTGATCCACAGCGGTATCTATTATGTGCCCGGCAGCAAGAAGGCGATCACCTGTGCGCAAGGGCGCAAGGAACTCGTCGCTTTCGCCAAAGAGCATGGCATCAAGCACGATGTATGCGGTAAGGTGGTGGTGGCCATGGAAGAGGAGGAGTTGCCCAGGCTTGAAAAGATCTATCAACGGGGCGTGGCCAACGGGATCGAGGATCTGCGCAAGATCAGTGCGGAAGAGATCAAGGCTATCGAACCTTTTTGTACCGGCATCGCCGGCTTGTGGGTAGGCTGCACGGGCATAATCGATTTCCGGGGGGCTACCAACAAAATGGCGGAGCTGGCCTTGGGCATCAATCCGGCATCACGGGTGCATAGGGGTGAAGAGGTGCTTGGCTCAGAGACCAGCGGCATGGTGAGCACCGTCCGCACAGCGCGTGGTGAATACCGCGCCAAGTGCGTGATCTTCTGTGCGGGCCTGCAGAGCGACCGAATGGCCCGTGCCGATGGCGTTCCCGTAAAGGAGCAGATCGTGGGCTTCCGTGGCGACTATTACGAGCTTACCGCTAAAGGCAAGCACAAAGTGAAGAACCTCATCTACCCGGTGCCCGACCCTCGCTTCCCCTTCCTCGGCGTGCATTTTACCCGCATGACGGACGGTAGCGTGGAATGCGGGCCGAACGCCGTGTTCACCT
This sequence comes from Flavobacteriales bacterium, assembly GCA_016719225.1. Classification (GTDB taxonomy): domain Bacteria; phylum Bacteroidota; class Bacteroidia; order Flavobacteriales_F; family PHOS-HE28; genus PHOS-HE28. The sequence goes on from JADKAN010000002.1 coordinate 1,052,379, forward strand.
TTAAGAGGGAGGGTTATGGGAAAACCGATTTCAGCCTGCGCGACACGTGGGATGCACTCACCTACGGTGGCACTTGGAAGCTTTTCTTCAAGAACATGTCCTATGGTATCGACGAGTATCGCCGAGCATTCAGCAAAAAGCTCTTCCTGAAAACACTCCGCCGGTTGATACCATCCCTCGAAATGGACGACATAGCACCCGGCCGAGCGGGTGTACGCGCTATGTTGCTCGGCACGGATGGTGAAATGGTGGATGATTTCCGGATCGAGCGGAAAGGGCGCCACATCCATGTGCTGAATGCACCTTCGCCTGCGGCCACCGCCTGTTTGGCCATCGCGGATCACATCGTTGACATGGCGGTGGCTGAAGGAGTGCTCGGTTGAAAGCGCTTTAAAGCGTTGATAGTAATAACTGCCAGCAGAAGCCTAATGCAGCGCCACGGCACCGAAAGTGTCGCGGGACGGTTAACGAATATCCGGCTACAGCGCTTAGGAGCGCACCTTCCACTCTTCCATCAACACCGCCCAATCCCAAAGGCAGAAGGCCATCAGCTTGTTCACCCGCGCCAGAACGATGGGGTTGGGTGCTTTTTGCTGGCGGAAGTAAGGATCCTGTAACGAGATCAGGTCGTACTTGTGGAAGATGGCCTTGCTCATCGCAAGGACGGTGTTCTTACTGGGATGGTTGATGCGGGACATGAAGCTCTGCAGCGAGCTGGTCCCCGTTTCCAGCTCCGCTGCACTGGAATCCATGAGCGGTGCGAACTTGGAGAACGCATGTTGGGCCAAGCGGTGATCAGTACCGGGAGGAAGATGTTTGGGTGCCTCGATCAGGTTTCCTGCGAAAACGATCTGTGCGAAAAGCTCATCGTCCCCGGGACCGAAAACGGGCTTGCTCACGAATTCAGGTGATTCACGCAATTCTTCCACGACCAATGGATAACCTTGCTCGGTGAGGCGCAGTACGGCATTCACGAACACGTTCGCGAGCTTGTCCTCAGTGATCCTCTTTTTCCCGAACAATGCGCCGATCATGCCGTCATTTTTCTGGATGCGAACTTACTGAATGGCAATTGAAAGATAGGTTTTAACCCCTTTCCTTTTCAACACGGTTATTCACTCTTTATGGGCCGTCCACTCTGGCGCGTATCCGGAAGAAGGTCCACCCCGGTATAGGTGGATGGGGATAATGCGCGGAGCTGCTCCTTCACGGCGTCTTCCACCTCCAGTGTTTCTATGAAAGCCGCGATCTCGGCCTTTCCGATACGGTCTTTTCCCCGGGTCAATTGTTTCAGACGCTCGTAGGGCTCAGGGAATCCGGCACGGCGGAGTATGGTCTGGATCCCTTCAGCGACCACCGGCCACTGTGCTTCGAGGTCACGCGCCAAGGCATCCTCGTTCAGCAGCAGCTTGCCAAGTCCCTTCGCGATGGAGGTCACCGCGATATGGGTGTGGGCCATTGGCACGCCGATGTTCCGGGTCACGGTGCTGTCCGTAAGATCACGCTGCAGTCGGCTAATGGGTAGTTTCTCCGCAAGGTGGACCAACAGCGCATTGGCGATCCCCAAATTCCCTTCGGCATTCTCGAAATCAATGGGGTTCACCTTGTGCGGCATCGCACTGGATCCCACTTCACCCGGCTTAACACGCTGCCGGAAATAGTCCATTGACACATAGGCCCACAGATCACGGCAGAGGTCGATGAGGATGGTGTTGATGCGCCGCATGCCGTCAAACAGCGCGGCCATATTGTCGTAATGCTCGATCTGCGTGGTGAAACGCTGGCGCCCGAGGCCGAGCTTATTGCTGGTGAACCGGTCGGCGATCGCGGGCCAGTCCAATTCGGGATAGGCCGCCAAGTGAGCGTTGAAATTACCGGTGGCACCACCGAATTTGCACGTGAACGGCACTTGGTCAAGTAGCTCGAGTTGGCGTGTCAGGCGTTCGCAGAACACTTCAAGCTCTTTGCCCAAACGCGTGGGCGACGCAGGCTGGCCATGGGTGCGGGCCAGCATGGGCACGTGCGCCCATTGGATCGCCAAGGTGTGCAGTTCATCCCGCAGCCTGTTAATAACGGGCACATAGTGTTGCTGCGTGAAATCGCGCAGCAACAGGGGGATGGCCGTGTTGTTGATGTCTTGCGAGGTGAGTCCGAAATGGACGAATTCCTTCTGCGCACCGAGCCCGCATTCTTCCAAGCGATCCTTCAGCCAATATTCCACGGCTTTCACATCGTGGTTCGTGGTGGCCTCGATCTGCTTTATGCTCATCGCATCCGCCAAGGAAAGGTCCTGTACGCGCTTTTCCAGCGGTGCCAATTTGGACAGGTCCGCACCGGCGAGTTGCGGCAACGGCAATTCACAAAGAAAACTGAACCAATGAAGTTCCACTACCAGCCGGTAGCGCACCAAAGCCAATTCGGAAAACCAAGTGGACAGTGGGGCCGTTTGTGATCGATAACGGCCGTCGATGGGTGAAATAGCATTGAGCGGATGCGGCTCCATGTCGGCAAAAGTAGGTGGCATGGCCCAGGCTTCGGGTCGGCTGGACCAGAGGTTGGTGTTGCACAGCGGTCCGGCACGGTATTCGCGTCCCGGTGTTCAGTTACTTTAGCACCCATGCGACACGCCTTCTCCACACTTGCCTTTCTCACAGTTGTCCTCGGCAGTGCCTGCCATTGCGCGAAGAATGCCGGGACCACGGCTGGGGCTCCAGCTCCTCCAGCCACGGATGCGGCGGCGGTCGCTGCCGTGCCGGTACCACCCGTACCACCTACCCCGACCGTGAACATGGAAGACCAAGCCGCTGATCAAGCGCTGCGTTCAGTGGGGGATAGTGTTTATTTCTCCATGCAGCGAACACCCTGCTTCGGTACATGTCCGTCCTACACGCTCACCATCTTAGAGAACGGGACTGCGACTTACGTAGGTGGCCGGTTCGCTGCCCGTGAAGGTTCCTACATTGGCAAAGTGGACGCTGAAACCATGGAAAAGCTTTGGCAAATGGCCGAAACGGCCAATTTCTTTTCCATGAATGAAAAGTATGATGGAAACGCGACGGATCTGCCCAGTACAATTGTCCGGATGCACGCAAAGGGGAAGGACAAGCGGGTGATCGCGCGTCAGGGAACGCCACAGAGCTTCAGGAACTTCGCAGAATCAGCGGAGGCCTTATTGTCCACAGTGGAGTGGACTTTAGCGTCTGACCAGGATAAATAGCACAACGATCAAGTGTTCGGCGGTACCGTGGAACATCACCCGGACCGCCTGGTTGCCGTTCCCGGTCACTTGCTCCGTAACGCAGATAAGTAGACGATGGCGTGAAGCTGAAAGGGGTGTTATGCTATCCCTTCCGGCTTATCGCTGGAAGAGCGCCTCATCGGAGAACGCAGCGCTATCTGAGCGCCGAAGGACAGGTCAGAGCAGGTTGACCTGGCTGGCCTCCTTCCGTCGGGGTTCCTTGGGCATGGTGCCGAAGATGTAGTCCCAGAACGGTGTGCTTACGCCGAAAGCACCGTCATCTCCCACAAAATGATGCAGGTTGTGGTGCTTCCAAATGATTCCGAGGAAATTATGGGGCTGCTTGTAGATATGGATGGCATAGTGCGCTAACAGATAGGTGCTATACCCGAAAAGAAAGCCACCGCCGAAAGCGTAGCCATTGGGACCTATCACCAAACGGAAGAGACTGATGAAGAGCAATGCGAGTACGATGCTGAGCAAAGGGGGCATTGCCAAACGGGTCTTATCCCTTGGATGGTCGTGGTGAACGCCATGGATCACATACTGGAAGCGCTTTCGTTTTTCCGTCTGCGCAGGAATGTGGTACAGATACCTATGCATTGCATATTCCACCAAGGTGAATAACACGATTCCACCCAGGAAGAACACCATTGCAGTGCCCCACGAAATGCCGAGGGCGCCGATGGAATACCAAAGGGTAAGCACGCCAGCCGTCCAGAACAGGGCGAGCGGGATCGAGATATGTGTTTTGGTGAGCGCCTCCAGCACGGGGTTCTTAAAGATCCGTCCAGCGCCAGGTTGATGTCGATTTGCCATGTTCGAAGGTCGCAAATTTACGCACGGAACCCTATCCAAGCATGATCGGTGGTCCGGAATAGGTGATCACTGCCGATCGCAGTAGATCAACAGATGAATGAACAATTCGAATGCATACATTTGCGGCCTTTTCCGGAAGGAAACTCCGGGCGTTTAGCTCAGCTGGTTTAGAGCACTACCTCGACAAGGTAGGGGTCGCTGGTTCGAATCCGGCAACGCCCACTATCCTTCCTTTGGCACGAAAAATGCTATTGCCGCGCATCACAAAATCGAATCAAAGATGATGAACAAGAAGATCTTGGCCATGGGCATTCTTGCCGCTGTGGCAACCACCGCCAACGCGCAGGAGAACAAGGCCGAGCGCGATGCCGCTGCGGCTGCTTTGCAGACCAAAACCGTAGCTGATACCACGGGGAAGCTCTGGGTTACAGGCGGTACGGTCCAGTTGAACATGAGCCAAGTGAGCTTGACCAATTGGTCCGCAGGCGGTTTCAGCTCGGTTAGCGGTATTGCACAGTTCAATGCGTTCGCTAACCGTAAGAAGGGACGCTTCGCATGGGACAATTCCGTTGCCTTGGCCTACGGCCTGCTCGCGCAGGATGGTCAGGATGCCATGAAGACGGATGACCGTATCGAGCTCAATACCAAGTTCGGTTATGAATTGAAGAAGTCCTGGTACCTCGCCGCATTGGGTCAGTTCAAGACACAGTTCACCGAAGGAAAGGACGCCGCTACCGGCGCCAAGATCTCCGACTTCATGGCGCCCGGCACGCTGATCCTTGGCCTCGGTCTGGATTACAAGCCGAACGAGCATTTTTCAGCGTTCATCTCACCAGCAACAGCGAAATTGACCTTTGTGAGCGACCAGCCTTTGGCTGATGCCGGAGCATTCGGTGTCGATCCCGCCACCTACGATGCGATGGGCATGAAACTCACCAATGGGTCAAACACCTTTTTTGAATTCGGGGGGTATGTAAAGATGATGTACACGCACGATCTGGCTACGAACATCAACTTCCTCACCCGCGCTGACTTCTTCAGCAATTACCTGAAGGATCCGCAGAACGTGGACGTGAACTGGGAAACGCTGTTCACCTTCAAAGTGAACGACTGGTTCGCCGCCACCTTGAGCACGTTGTTGATCTATGATGACAACACGCAGATCATGAAGCCTTGGGAAGGCACGGAACAACAGTACATCGGAAAGGGGACCCAGTTCAAAGAGTCGATCGGCTTGGGCATTATGCTGAAGCTCTGATCCCTTGGATCAAACTTGGGAAAAGGCCGCTTTCTTCTGAAAGCGGCCTTTTTCATGCCCATCCGGTCGGGGGAAAGGCTGATCGACAATGGCGTTCAAGGAAAGCGCAGCGGTTCCTTCAATGGTCTGAAGAATCCGTAGAGCCACGGGTTTCCTTCGCGGACCTGCAACGCCATGGATGCCACTTTTGCCGGTTTGCCGCCGGGGTTCCAGAGGTAGACTTTTAGCCGTGCGCCCTGGCCGTGCTGCGGCAGATCAGCCAATGGGATGGCCGCGTACAGCGTGCCGGGTGCATGTAATTCCCTGTCCCCGCTGTTGCGATAGAAGACGGAACGATCACCTTCCTTCAACTCCATCACCAACTTCAACTCACTTCCCGGCGCTGCGCTCAGGACGCCCAGCTGCGCTTCAATGACATCGTTATCAGCGGATGCGAGATCGAATACCGATCGCTCGAAAACGACGCCGAACTCGCGTCCATCAAGATCCCAAGTGCGCGATGCCCTGCCGGATCGATCGGTGGTATCCCGGGAGGAAACGAGATCCCCGTCGACGGTCCATCCTTCACCCTTCAACGCTTCCGGCGTAACGATGCTGATGTGCGAGAGGTCGTCCAGTGTTCCGCCGGTCGGTATGCCGGAGAACAGGAAGGACTGGCCTTCCTCCATGTCATGGCGTTCAAGCATGAAAGGGAATGCCTGTTGGATGCGTGCCAGATCTTCAGGTGTGGCGCTGACGGACGCGGCGTAAAAGAGTTCCTTGGCCGTTGTGACCATTAAAACGCTGTCCAAAAAGCCGGCTGTATGCAGGCGTAGGTTGATGTACGGTGCGGCCGTGCTGTCAACACCCCATTGCCTGAAGTAGAATCCGGGTATCTCCTTGGGCACGTCCACCAACGCGAGCCGTCCGTCACTTTTGGAAGCATCCACGATCCCCCTGACAGCCGCTTCGTATTTGGACCGGTAGAACACGTCGTAATGAAGGCGTACGGTGATCAATGTGAAGACGGCGAGCGCGGCCGTGGCGAAGGCGATCGGCAGCGCCCAATTGGAACGCAGATGCCGCAGCCCGGCCAATGTGCCGATGAGCAGGTAAGGAAATGAGAACAGCAACACCGAATACTGGATCACCGGCGCACGGAAGATGGAATAGGCTAGACCCACGATCAGTGGAAGCAGACCCCAGATGAACGTAATGGCCCACATCGGTCCGGAATTCCCGCGATTCTTGATGCGCAGGATAGCGGAAGTCAGGATCAAAAGCAATAAAGCACTTGCGAACGCCACGGAACAGTGGGCTATCCACCAGAGATGATCGGGCACCCATGCCGTGGTGGGGGTGGCGAGCCAATCTTCAAGGCCTTTTTGACCGAATTGCTTCAGCAAAATGGGGATATTAGGAAGGTAAAGCAGCGCGAACGCCCCGAACATCACCAAGTATTCCTTGCGTTCGGTATGGTCGATAAGGAACAAACCGGTCAACAGCATGAATACGGCCAGCATCAGCGCGAAGTGATGCGTGTAGGCGCTCAGCAGGGCGGCGATACCAGTGCCCACCAATGCGCGGCGGGAACCACTGCCGAGGTATCGGCTCAGTTGGTCAGCGAGCAATGCGGTGGTAAAGAAGCCCGCTGCGTAAGGCCTCGCGATCTGCCCGTACATCACCGTGTATTGAAGTGTGGCCAACAGCGCCGTAGCTATGATCGCAACGTTCACGCCGCACCAGGCGGACGCGAAGCGGTAGAGCAGGAACAAGGCGAGCAAGGCCATGACGATGAAAGGCAGCTTCACCGCCGCCTCGCCCATGCCGAATAACTTGGTCCAAGCCCACTCGAAAACCTGCACCCCGGGCGGGTGAGTGTCCGAATCGATCACGCCTTTGGTCACCGTTCCCCCCAGCGACGGATAGACGCGCACCAGTGCGCTGATCTCGTCGTGGGTGAAGGGAATGTGGGGGAGGTCCCACAGGCGGAGCACGGCGGCCAGCAAGAGAAGTGCGATGAAAGCCCAGCGATGTGCCGCGTCGCCGGGGAAGCGGGTAGTGGCCGCATCCCGCAGCCTTTCGCGCCAGTTCGGTTGTTCAGTTACCACGTTCGAGATCGCGTTTGAGGTCCTTGGCTTTCAACGTCTCGCGCTTGTCGTAGGTCTTCTTGCCTTTCGCCAAGGCGATCTCCACTTTCACAATGCCGTTCTTGGCGAAGAACGAGCGGATCGGGACGATCGTCACTCCTTGATCCTTCAACTTGCGCTGCAACTTGCGCAGTTCAGCGCGGTGAAGCAGGAGCTTGCGGTCGCGGATGGGTTCGTGTGCGAAATTCTTGGCTTTCTCGAACGGCTGGATGCGCATGTTGCGCAGGTAAAGCTCGTTGCCGATGAAGGTGCAGAATGCCTCTGTAATGCTGGCATCCCCTAGACGCAGGCTCTTCACCTCACTGCCTACCAGCATAATGCCACACTCGTGCGTTTCTAGGAAGAAGTACTCGAACGCCGCGCGGCGGTTCTTGATCTCGGGCATCACTGGGGCGGCCATGGCGCGAAGATGGGGACTGGAAGCGGCAAATAGCCGGATTTACAACCGGGCTAATGCGTTTCACCGCTTGGTTCCCCATTCACCCACGTGATCCCCTCTTCCTCGATCCGCACCTTGCGTTCCTTGTACAAGGCCCCCAACGCTCTCTTGAACGCTTTCTTGCTGATACCGAACACCCGGTAGACCTCCTCCGGCGAACTTTTGTCCGTCAGCGGTAGGAATCCCCCGTGCTGCTGAAGCCGTTTGGCCAAGAGTGCGGAGTTGGCATCGTTGTAGTGCTCATAGCCGATGGGCTGCAGGGCGATGTCCAGTTTGTTGTCGGCGCGAACGGTCTTCACGAAGCCTTTGATCCGGTCACCGACCGAGATCGGCTTGAATACCTCGCTGGCATGGATGAGACCCTGATGCTTATGGTCCACGATCACCGACCAACCCATCTCACTGCGACCGAAGACCAGGAGTTCAACCTCATCGCCTTCCACGACGGTGAGTGCGGAATTATCCAAGCGCTTATCGATACGGGTGCTTCCGTAGAGCCGGTCAGTCTCTTCATCCAAGGCCATATAGGTGACGTACCACCGGCCATCCTCCAATTTGCGCTGCTGCTCCTTGAAGGGAACGAGCAGGTCCTTTTCCATTCCCCAGTCCATGAACGCGCCCAAACGGTCCACAGCGTTGACGCGCAAACTCGCGAAACCGTCCAACAGGATCTTGGGTTCCAGCGTGGTGGCCACTTGCCGGTCCTCGGAATCACGGTATACGAAAACGCTGATGGAGGTTCCTTGGTCGTGTTCGTCCGGCACGTACTTGTTCGGCAGTAATACCTCGTTCCCTTCGCCATCACCAAGGAAAAGCCCCACGCTGGTGTTGCGCAGTATGGTGAGTTCCTGTGTGCGGCCGGTGTGTATCATCCGGCGAAAGTTAGGCCGTTCATTGGTGGTCTACTTGATGAAGTGGAACACCAGCATTAGGATGATCGCCGCGATGCCGAGCAGCGATGCGATGAAAAAGTAGTCGGCGAATTTCTCCATTTGTTGTTCCCGCTTGGGATGGAGCGTCCGGATGGAGACGTAGGAGAATAAGGTCGAGATGGCCAACATCAGTGCGATCACGGAGGTGAATTCGTCGATCAGGGTGGATTCGGCGGAATTCGAAACGTGCAGCGAAGTGATCACGAACAGACAAAATCCGAGTAGGTTGGCAGAGGTGCCGAGGATGTGTTCCGAAGTGCTCTTCTCCATGTTGCGGGGACGAAATTAGATCCGGTCCGATCCCCGGTTTCTTTCTACAAAAAAGGGTTCCTGCTAAAGTGGACATTTCGTCCCTCGCATAGGGCCGTGATGGATCGATCTTATCATGCTACAGATCCGTATGGCAACATCGTGGCCGGTGTAAAAGTCATGACCGCCGTTCTCCATGAGCGGCGGATCGAGCTTCAACTTTTCGAACCAAGAAGGCTTAGGATGGAACGGGTCAACCTTACCGTAGAACAATTGGACCCGGCAGTCCGGTTTTTCGGTTTGAAGCCTGAGCCTGGTGGAAGAGATCGCATACAAGTGGCCGATATGCATTCCTTTCGATCCCGCTTTCCAAGCAATGGATCCTCCCATGCTGAAGGCCAGGATATCAACCTTTCCAAGTTCCATTTTTGACAGCTTATCTGCCGCGGTATCGACCCCACCAGCGATGAAGGCCGCATGGATATCATCTTCAGCGGCATCCGCCACACGCACGTCCCCCAAAGCACAACTGTCATACAGCTGAATGGTGAAAATGGGATCGAGCAATGCAACATATTGCTTGATCCACTCGCAGCGATCTAGGCCGAACATATCGGATAGGATCAGCAACTTTGGTCGCATGTTCATACTTGAGTAAGGCAGTGGAGTTGTTCTTATCCTCTTGCGGTCCTCTACCATCCGCCGCCACCACCACCGCCGCCACCGCCGCCGGAGAACCCGCCACCGCCGGAACCTCCGCTGCTGGAAGGCGGCGTGCTCGAGGAACTGACACTGCTGGAGAACGAGTTGTTGATGTTATGCGAGAACATGCCATAGTTCATGATCGAGCCGCTGTACCAACCCGGATGGTAGCTCTTATCGATCAAGGCCTTGCTGATCGTGTCCTGGAAGCGGTCGCCCCAGATCTTCTCCACCTTGAACGCGATGGCATAGGGGAGGTACTTCTCGAACACCTCGGGCGTCATAGTGGGCGGGTTGAAATGCTGGATCTGCTTTTCCTCCGCGGCGCCCAAGTACATCTTGAACCCCAGCAACCGCGACCGCAAGGCCAGTTTCTCAAGGCTGGGCTTTTTAATGAGATGGATGTAGACCAGGAAAAGGATGAAGTTCACAACAACGAAAGTGATCATGTACAGCACATCGTATTCGTCCCAATACGCACTGCGGATGAAGTAGATGACCGCCGCGCAGGTAATGACGGTGAGGATCGGGATCAGCCAGAATTGCACGTTGTTGCCCTTGTGTAGAAAGGCGTTCCATTGCGACACGAGCGAGGACTTGAACGCTGTGGCCATGTTCTGAACGCGCGGGTCATACGTGCCGGTGAAGTCAAAGCTTTTCTGCCCGGTGTTGAACATGCGGCCATAGAGCTCTTGTTCCTCCTTGGGTAGCCCAGCAGCTTCCTTCAACTTCACGATGGAATAGGTCTCCTTGGTGATCAGGCCCAGCAACTGTTCCTCCTTTGCCTCATCGATCCGTATCAAGCCCTTCACGGCCAGGTCGATCATCGCAGGCGTGATCACGGTGTTCTCGAAACTCCCCCGCATCACCATCCCTACCGATGCCGGTGACAGGGCATCCGGTGGCTCGAAGAGCGGGATCACCGTCGGCATGTCAGGGTCCCGGCCGAAGCGGACCCAAGTCACGAAGTAGTACAGCAGGAGCAGCAGCGTGATGATACCGCCGATGATCGGCACGGCGTTCTGCTCGAAAAAAGTAGGTGGTGGTGGTTCTGCCACCACGCCCTTCTGGAAACCTACGGCCACCGTCAAGCCTTCGTAGGCCTGCAAGGAGCGCCCTTGGAAATTGACGGTATGCCCATCAAGTATCGAATCCGTGCAAGCGCTTTCCGTGGATCCGTATTCCCCCGTGTAGCAGGCGGTCTGCTTCACTTGGGCTGTCCCGGGCAAATGGATGCTCGCCGAAATGCTGTCGATCGGGAAATCCCAACCGTTGCCGCAGACGTTCCAATAGATCTCATCGTATTCGGGGAAGAAGCCGATCTGGCCCTTGGTGGTATAGGTGATCCGGTAACGATAATCCCCCGGTTGGAGCAAGGTGTTCTTGTCGCCTACGTAGAGCACGAGATCACCGCCTTCCGTTACGGTGTGGTACGGTGCGGTGGCGCCGTTCTGTAGCACAGCGATGATGGCGTACTGTACTTCGATCTCCCTGCCGTTGTGATCCACGAATGAACCTGGGAGATTCCGCACGATCCCACGCTTGAACTCAATGCCTTCCACATGCGCGTTGATGTCCTCCGTCACCGTCAACCGGCCATCGGGCGCGACCGTCAGGTCCGTGTGGAACGAATTGATCTTCTCGGTCTGGCCAAAAGCCGACAGCACACCTAGCGAGAAGGCCAGCAGCAGCCAGCACCTCATCAGGAGAACTTGACCTGTGGAGCCTGTTTCTGCGCTTGGTCGTCCAGTTCGAAGAACGCGGACTTGGTGAAGCCGAACGAATTGGCGATCACGTTGCTCGGGAATGTTTCGATCAATGTGTTCTGATCGCGCACATTGCCGTTGTAGTAGCGCCGCGATTTTTCGATATCGCCTTCCACCTCGGAGAGCTTCTGTTGAAGGTCCAGGAAGTTGACGTTCGCCTTCAGGTCCGGATAGCGTTCCGCCACGGCCATGAGGTTCACCAGCGAGCCTTTCAGTGCATTCTCAGCGGCCTGTTGGCCTTCCACCGTGGTGGCCTGCTGTGCCGCGGCCCGTGCGCGGGTCACGTTCTCGAACGTCTCCTTCTCATGAGTGGCATAGCCTTTCACCGTTTCCACCAGGTTGGGGATCAGGTCGTAGCGCTTCTTCAACTGAACATCGATCCCGCTCCACGCCTCGGCCACCAGGTTCTTCAGCTTTACCAGCCGGTTATAGATCCCGATGGCATAGAAGGCCACAAGTAGGATCACGACGACGATCACGGCTACGGCTATCATGCGGTGGTTTTTTTGGTGGAACGGCGTCGAATATAGGACCACGGATCCAAGTCGCCGCCGCATGGGACAGTGCGCAGCGCTCTACTTTCTCGTCATCAGGTATTTCGCCACCGCCTCATACGCCGGCAAGGAGTACGCATCATTGGCGCTGTTGGCGGCCACGGGGTGCGAGGCCAAGCGCACGATCACCATTTCCGCCGTGGGGTCGATGTAGATCGTTTGGCCATAGACGCCACGCGCCGTGAATGCCCGGTGCTCATTCTCGGTGATCCACCACATGTCCCGGTAACTCCAGCCTTTCAGCTCCGGATGGCCCGACTTTGCGAAGGCCTCCTTACTGCCGCCCTTTTCAATGTCGGCCACAGCTTGGTCCGGGATCAGCTGTTCGCCGTTCCACTTTCCCTTGTTCCGTATCAGTTCCCCGAACCGGGCCAGGTCCCGTAGCCCCGCGTTGAAGCCGCCGCCGGCAAAGGGAGTGCCCAGCCCGTCCACTTGGTAAAAAGCCGATTGCTCCATGCCGATCTTGCTCCAGATCCGCTCCGATAGCAACGTCGCCACGGACTTGCCGGTGACGCGCGCAATGATCCAACCCAGCGCATCCGCGTTCACCGTCTTGTAGCCGAACGCCTCGCCATGTTCGCCTTGTTTTTTCACAGTCTCCAAATAGGCGTAGTAGCCGATCGGACCCGTGCTGTTCGGAGGGCATGCCATGGGATTGCCCGCCTCGGAAAAGGCCCAGACCTCCGCCTTCGGGTCCGCGTAGTCCTCGCTGTATTGCAGTGCCGTGGTCATGTCCATCACCTGCCGCACCGTAGCATCACCGAATGCGGATTGCGCGAGCTCCGGTACATACGCACTCACCTTCTTGTTCGCGTCCAGCGTTCCTTCAGCCACCAGCATGGAAGCCAACGTGCCGGTGAACGACTTCGTGAGCGACATCACCGCATGCACCCGCTCCTCGTTCAGCGCACCGAAATAGCGCTCATACACCACCTGACCTTTGTGCAGGACGATGATCCCGTCCGTGTAGTTCTTCCAGAGCGAGGCGTTCCAGGTCATTTCGCTCTTTTCGCCCCAAGGCTGGAAACGGAGGGAGTCGATCCGCGGATCCAGTTGGTAGGGCAGGGGCTGAGGTGCTTGCAGCCCTCGGGAAACATCCACGGTGGGCAGCAGCTCCCGCATGTGTACAACACCCCAGCGCAATGCGGGGAACTGAAAGAACGAACCATCCACCGCGCTCAGCACCTTGTCCTTCGGCGGGGGAAAGCCCTGCATCCAACCAAGCTTCACCGGGTCGCTTTCTTGCGCGGAAAGGAAGGCATCCTGCTTTTGCGCCATGGCGCTCAAGGAGACCAGGAAAAGGGAGCAGGAGGTTATGGATATGCTGGATCGCGCCATTAAGCGAATATACAAATGGTGAACCTTGAGCCTCCATCTCCACCATGGAGATGGAATTAGGGACAATGCATTCAAGCCAGCACATTGTAAAATCCCCAGTACACGAACAGCACGATCATCGCCACATAGGCCGTGCTGTTCAGGATGAGCATCCATTTGGATGCGCCGTGCCATGCCTTCTCCTTCAACACTTTCCGGTTGAGCAGGAGTAGTGGGATGAGAGCGATCAGGATCACGAACGGGAGGTATCCCGCAAGGGTCATCAACGTGGATCCGGGGTCACGGTATGGGGAAGGGAAAAAGTAGATGCCCATCTCCGTCGCCAACTGTAGAACGTAATACGTCATGGCCAAGCCCAGTGCAGCCAGCATCCATTTGTACCCAGCGTAAGGCGCCTTTCTGTTGCGGAAATAGCTGAGCGGGAAGTAGACCGCCGAAAGCAGGAACAGGAACAGACAGAAGCGCAGGAAACCATCCAAGGCGGAACTGTTCAACGGGGTCTTGAAACCCAGTAGTTGCTGGTATTCCTTATTCGGCGGGAACAAGGTGGGTATTTCAACCACGTGGTCCCCTTGCGCAAGTTCCGCGGCCAAGTTGAAGTGGACGCGGTGCGTGTAGTCATGATAGAAGTACAGATCCACATGGCCCTTCTCCAAGTCCCAGATCGATGTCAGCAAGGTGCCGTCGCCGTGCTTCGCGCGGCAGACGTGCATAGTGTCTGAAAGCGCGGTGCAGAAGGCAAGCGACGTATCGATCTTGTGCTGCAGGAACGCCGTCCCGTTGATGTAGCGTTGCTGCGTGATGCTATGGAAGTCGCTGACCGTCGAAGGGCAGAAATTCGCGATCACATAGGAGGCCTCCTCGCCGAGGGTCAAAGTGTACGGCTCCACGATCAAGTACTTTCCTGAGCGGTCGGTGTAGAGGAACACGTCGTTGCTGAGCACGCTGTGGTCGTATTGCTCGATGTAGGCTTTTACCTCTTCCACCGTTCTGCACGCATGCAGGATGTCCTTCAGGTATTGCACCCGCCCGGGTATCGGCTTCTTGCCCACACCGGGTGCGCCATTGTCAGGGGTGTGTGTGGCGAGGGTACCGAATGAAAGCCCGTACACATTCATGCCGGCCTGAGGGGAGAACCCTGCCGCACCCATGTCGTTCGCGCCAGTGAAGGCCGCCCCATGACCCGTTGTCTCGAACCAGATACGCGGGTGCTCGAACCATGTATCGTAGTTCATGCCGAAGCGCGTGGAAGGCCCCACCGTGACCTTGTATGCGCTGCACGGAAGAGTCCGGTCAACGCACAAAAGCAACGTCACCGCGAGCAGCGATACCTTGATGATGGTGGATCTGTTCATGGAATGTGTGAGGAACTCTTATCCAACGGGATCAGGAAGGAAAGCGTATCGAAGAGCCTTCTTTATCGGAACACGTGAGCCCTCGGTCGCCGTTCGTTTTGCACGGCCCAACTTCTCCGGCCGTTCAAATGCTCAATAGGTTATTCCGATGAGTTTGGCGATCGCTCCAAGAAGTTTGATAGCCGCATCGGGTGGACTTTTGGCGATGATCTCATTCCGATAGTTGTTCATGAGCACGCTCATGTAGAGCTTGCTATTCAAGTTCATGGTGAATTCTTTGGTCCTGTTTTCCGTGACCTTATCCAACACCTTGCACACGTCCTCAAAATAGTACTCCATTCGGAGGGCCGGCTGGTGCGTATTATACACTGCTGCGCTATGCGCCGTCGGGTTCCTGAAGCCGTGTGTCACCCCTTTCGGAACAGTGAGCTTATCGCCTTTTTTCGCGAGGGACCATCTGTCCTTCACGAAGAATTCCATTTCACCCTCTAACAGCTCATATGTTTCGATAGCATGCGGGTGGGTATGCAATAAAGGGTCTTTAATGTTGCACAGGGGGAGCACTTCCCAATGCAGGTCCAAGGATCGTCCACCGGTGTCCGAAGATGCCTTCAGGACCGTGAAATTCATACCAATGGGGGTCATGTTTAGCACTTGGTCCTTTGTAGCCATGGTCGATCAACTATTACAGATCAAAAGCTGGTTTTAGTTCGAAGTCAGGTCCGTACGCGGATCCAACGGTGATGCCTTGGAATTGCGGTGAACTACTCGCTCTTGTCCGGCTCCCAGAGCTCCACCTTGTTCCCTTCCGGATCCAGGATGTGGACGAACTTCCCGTAGTCGGATGCCTCGATGGTGTCCACGATGGTCACGCCTTCCTTCTTCAGTTGCTCCACCAATCCTTCCAAGTTCTCCACCCGGTAGTTGATCATAAAGTCCTTGGTGGAAGGTTCAAAGTAGGTGGTCTTCTCGGCGAAGGTGCTCCATTGCGTAACGCCCTTTTTTGTCGGGTCGGCATCGTCCCTCCACTCAAAGCTGGCCCCGTACTGGCCAGCGTCAATGCCCAAGTGGGTGTTGTACCACGCATTCATCTGCTTGGGGTCTTTGCACTTGAAGAAGACGCCGCCGATGCCGGTTACTTTTTTCATCGTTGCCTGGTCGTTGGGTTTTTCAGTGGTAGCTGTTCTGGATGCGAAGCCGAGACCGAAAGTGGCCGCGAAAGCCAGTGTGATCAAAAGTGTGCTTTTCATGTGTGGATCGATCGTTCAGCTGGATACAGGAAGCTCTTTATTTCTTCCGGATCCGGGTATAGGCCAGGAACACAACGCCGAGCGCAATGAAAGCTGGTCCTAAAGTGGTGAACACAGGACGATGGGTGCTTAGACCTACGGCCAAGAAGGTCACTCCGCAACCGGTGAAGAGCACGCCAAGTGCCTGCAGCTGTTTTGCCTTTTTCTCTTCCATCCTGTGCGCTCAGATCTTCTCCAGCACCATGGCCTTCATCCGCAATACCTCCGCCTTGGTGAAGCCGTGCGCACGGATGTTCCCCTCGCCGGTGGTGTTGATGATGATGGTGGAGTAACCCACCAGCGGACAGTCGATGTCCACGGAGGAGATCCGGCTGAAGGGTATCGTCTTCTCATTGCCGCTGAAGAGGCTGGGCACTTTCAGTGTGACCCCTTGTTGGTCAATGATCACCTTCGAGGGAAAGACGCGGTTGCCTTCCGCAAGACGTGCAGCGATGAATGTTTCCATGGTGATGCAAGGTAGATCCGGATGAGCTATTGAACACCTCCGCAGGTGGGACGAACGCATCAAAATAGTGCGTCATTCGGAGGCGCGATGATCGCGCCTGACGGCGCTCATGTCTCTTAGGAACCACGGATGCACACGGATGGACACGGATAAGAACTGCTGGTATCCGTGCCCATGGGGAATTCAATAGGGGGCGGTTGGCGATCTGGCGTGGAGCGTGCCTTTGACAGAACAGGCTCTTACTTCCACCGGTCCGCCATCCACTCTTTTTGCTCCTTGCCGGTAAGGAAGGTCCATGCCACGATCCGGCTGATCTTATTCCCGGTTCCCAGGGTGATCGTTCTGATCTGCTGGGCTTCGCTCTTTTCCAAGGATAGCCGTATGCCCTTGAGGTTCTCATGTTTCGAGACCAACGTGGAGAACCAGAAGCAGTTCTTGGAGAAGAGCTTGCTCTCCCGGATCATGTGCTGGATGAATCCATATTCGCCGCCAGCATAGATGAGTTCATTGCTGACCCCTGAAAAGTTGAGTGCAGGTGTCTTCACCTTTTTACCCGACAGGTTCTGGACCTTTCTTCGGGTGCCGCTCAGGGCTTCTTCCAGCGAAGCATGGAACGGAGGATTGCACAGGGTGAGGTCGACCTTCTCCTCGTTGCGCAGGATGCCTTGGAAAATGGCGTTCGGGTCCTTTTGCAAGCGACACTCCACCTTGCCGCGGAGCGATGGGTTGCTCCGAATGATCTGCGCGGCCGATGCGAGCGACTTGGGGTCGATATCCGATCCGATGAAGCGCCAGCCGTATTCGGTAACACCGATGATCGGATAAATGCAACTGGCGCCAACGCCCACGTCCAAGCAAGTGATCTTATCGCCACGGGGGATGGTGCCCGCATTGCTACCACCCAAGAGGTCGGCCAGATGGTGCAGGTGATCCGCTCGCCCCGGCACGGGTGGGCATAGGTTCTCATCCGGAAAATCCCAGTGAGTGATGCCGTAGTGATGGTGGAGCAGTGCGGTGTTCAGGGCCTTCACCGCGCGTGGATCGGAGAAGTCGATCGACGTGGCTCCGAATGCGTTCACCCGGATATGGGCTTTCAACGCAGGCACAGCAGCGGCCAATACGTCCAGGTCATAGCGCTCTCGGTTCCTGTTCCGGGGATGGAGTCTGCCCTTCTCCTGTGGCGGTTCTTTGGAGGGCATTTTTCAACTGCGAACTCCTAACGGTTTCGGGCTTGGCGAAGGTGGCGATTTTCACCACAAATGTTGATGCGGAGAACCAAACTTTGATTAACCACAAATGTGTCTGCGGAGCACTGAACCGCCACTTTTGCCAAACCCGTGTTAGCGGTTCGGGCTTTTTACTCGTCATACTCAATTGCTTTGTTTATGTACTCAATAATTGGTTTTGTTGTTTTAAAAAAATCCATTATAGTTTTTATACAGTCTTTACTTGTTAGTACCTTGTCCTTGAGCGGTTCTTTCGTGCAAAATCCTTTCATTTTCAGAAATTCACTTGCTGGATTAGTCTCGTTATAGCCGTCTGGTATTTTTTTAAGTTTTCCAACACCTTGTATTCCGTTTGGAAATATTTTTTGAAATTCAGAGGTGGTTATGGTTTTGTTGAAGTCCGTATATGAATAATCAATCTCTTGACGAATTTTCTTCAAATACTCGGGCGTTGTTTGCCAAACTCCACCACCAACTGAACAATTTTCTGGTTCTATATGAATAAAATATCCTGCCTTGTTAGGCTGTGGGTAATTCTTGTTAAAAACTATTAAGACATAATTTTTGTATGGTGTCTTATCTTTTGAAAACCTTAAATCTCGGTTTACTCTCGTCAAGCACTTTTTAGGGTCTAAGTTGGCTTGTAAAATTGAGTTGTCAATCTTGGATAATTCTTTCAAAAGATTTTCAGTCAATTGAAGTATGTCGCATCTGTAATTTTCGTACAAGTCCCTATTTTGCTCAAACCATTCCCTTGAATTATTTAGTTTAAGATTTGAAAGGAAGTCAAGTGAACTTTGCTTAATCATTGCTTTTGCTTAATTGGTCAATAAATTTCAAAATCACTTTAATTTGTTTGTCTTCCGATTTTGTAGCAGCAATTTTTCCAATGATTTCTTTTTGTTCTTCTTCAGTCAACTTTTTAAAGGTTTTCAAAACTCCTGATTCTTTGAATGTTTCTAAAATTTCCTTTTCGGTAATTTTTTCTTTTGAAGTGAGTAAGTAAAGTGTTACCCTAACCTTGTCACCACCACTTTTATTAATTGCTTTTCTGATTTTGTCATTGATGGAAATTAGTTTGTCTTGGTCTCCTAGTTTTGCGAGGTTGATACTTTCAATTTTATAGTTGTCAATAGTGCCTGCAACTTTCATTGAACCCCATTTGCCAACTATGTGCTTTGTGTTTGGAATTTGGATATGGTAAGTCCAAGCACCTTTGCCGTGTTCATATTTTAACTCTAATATCTTATCTTTTACTAAGTATTCCATTTTGTTACGGGTTGTCTTTTAGCCTGACCGCTAACTAGTCGATTGTAACTACAGTGTGGTTTATTTCCGGACTTGGCTTGTGCTTGGAGTGGTTACTATTTCACTATTAGGGAGGGTAAAACCAGATAGCTCTCCCTCATGATGCCAATGTAAGAGTTCGCATGATGAAAGCGCGAGCGTGAAGTCATTCCCCCTTTTTCAGGATCCCCTTCTCCACGCTTTCGTTGAGCAGCGTCTCCGCATAGTTCCACAGCGACGCCGAACCCTGCCGGATCGCTTTCTTCTTCTCGTATACCTTTTCATAGGGGACATTGAACTCCACCCAGGTGCCACCGTTGTTCGAGCTGTTCTGCAGCAAGGGCTCGAAGCGGTCCATGGCTCTTGCGAACTTGGCCTCATCGGTCTGGCCGTCCTCGAATTCCTGCCAGATGGCAATGAACTCCGCTGCCTGTGCGGCCGGCAAAAGCCCGAAGATCCGCTGGGCGGCGAGCAGCTCCTCCTCGGTGTTGGTGTGGTCCTTCTGCGTGTCGTAGAGAAAGGTATCGCCCGCGTCGATCTCCACCAGGTCGTGGATCAACACCATCTTCAGGACCTTCAGCACATCGATCGGCTTATCCGCATGGGCGGCCAACACGATGGTCATCATGGCCAAGTGCCAGCTGTGCTCGGCATCGTTCTCGGGCCGGTCGCTGTGGAAGAGCTTCGTCTTGCGTTCGCACTCCCGCAGGGTCTCCGCCTCGGGACCCTGCGGCCTGTCCTCTTCCACAGTTCATGCGCGCAACGCCTTTTGATAATGTTCAACCGCTGCTGAAGTGGGGTCACCGCGTTCATAAAAGCCCGCGCTGGAATGCGGATAGTCCAGATAGTTCTCCGCAAGCATCCACTTCCCCTTCACCGGATTGGTATGGATGTAGTCCAGCTTCTGTAAGATCATGGCTTCATCATAGCATTCGCGGATATCGGACGAGGGCATGAACACCCGGTAGCCCTGGCCGCGGGCAGCGTCGCTGGGGCGAACTGCGGCTTTCAGCGTTTCGAGTAGAACGCGCTCGTCTTGCTGCATCAGCCGGTGGCGGATCTCATAGGCAAGGAATCTCTTCGCATTGGCCAGAAGCTTGTTGATGGACCTCCCTTCGGGGGCATGGATGACCAGATGCACGTGGTTTGGCATGATCACGTAGCCGAAAATACGGAAGCCCTCGGTCTGTGCGATATGCATCCAGTTGTAGATGTGATCGTAGGCGGCTGTTCGCGCAATGAGGGGTAGCCACTGCCAACAGGTAAAGGTGCAGTAGAAGGTTGCGCCGTCGATGCGCTGGCGAGTACGTACGGCCATTTATGGGTGGTAATACGGTAAATATAGGGAGGCTCAGGGTCCCGAGGCGGAGACCCTGTGCGAGTGCAGTGGGGGGCTCAGGGTCCCGAATCGGAGACCCTGCGCGAGTGTAAGATGTCCACCTTCTCCTCTTTGTTCAGAATGCCTTGGAAAATGGCTTTCGGGTCCTTCTGCAACCGAAGCTCGATCTTGCCGTGAAAGGAAAGGTTGGAATGGAGGATATGCTCTGCCGAGGCGATCGAGCGGGGATCGATATCCGTTCCGATGAAGCGCCAGCCGTATTCGCTAACACCGATGATCGGGTAGATGCAGCTCGCCCCTACGCGAACATCCAGGCAAGAGACCTTGTCGCCAAGGGGTATCACTCCTCCATTGCTTCCACCCAACAGATCAGCAATGTGGTGGATGTAGTCTGCTCGTCCCGGTACCGGCGGACATAGATTGTCATCCGGGAAGTCTTAGTTCTTGATCCCGTAGTAGTGGTTGAGCAGTGCCTTGTTCAAGAGCTTAACGGCCCGTGGGTCTGAAAAGTCGATGGACTCCGCTCCGTGATCGAGGACCCTTACATAGCTCTTCAATTCAGGGACAGCAGCTATCAAGGCACGCAGGTCATAGCGCTCCCTGTTCCTGTTCCGGGTATGGAGTCTGCCCTTCTCGGCTACGGCTCCAATGCCTACTTCCGCTGCGGTCCGTGCTTTTCGGTCGCTCATCTGTCGCTCACCCCGTCAATCCAACGTCAACAGGATCTTCCCGATATGCTCCCCGCTCTCCATCAGCCGGTGCGCATCTGCCGCCTCCTCCAGCGGGAAGGTCTTGTAGATCACAGGATGGATCTGCTTCGCATGGAACAGCGGCCAAATGTGCTCTTCCACGTCCTGTGCGATCCGTGTCTTCACCTCGGCCGATTGCGGCTTCAGAAAGCTCCCGGTCAAGGTGAGGTTCTTGCTCATGATGGTCCGCAGATCGATGGTGACCTCCGTACTCTTCATGCCATTGATGTAGAGCAGTCGGCCTTTCTTATTCAGGATGGCCAGGTTCTTCTGGGTGTAGTCCCCGCCGACCATATCCAAGATCACATCGATCTTCTCGGCCTTCCAAACTTCTTCGAACGCTTCCTTCTTGTAGTTGATCACCTTTCCGAGGTGCATGCTGTTCAGGAAAGCGATCTTGGCATCACTCCCGGCGGTGGTGTAGACAGTGCACCCCCACGCCTTGGCCATTTGCAGGCCCATGGTGCCGATGCCGCTGGTGCCGCCGTGGATCAACAGCTTCTCACCGGGCTGGAGCTTGCCCAAATGGAACACATTGAACCATACCGTGAACACGGTTTCCGGGATCGCGGCGGCATCCGTCAAGCTGATCCCTTCCGGAACGGGAAGGCAATGGGAGCTGTCCACCGCCACATATTCCGCATAGCCGCCACTGGCGATCAGGGCGCAGACGGCATCGCCCACCTGCTTGTCCGTTACCCGGTCGCCCACCGCTGTGATCATCCCGGAAACCTCCAAGCCCGGGATCAAGTTGTCCCCGGTCCCCTTGCCGTAAGTATCCGTGTTCTGGCGGGTGATCACATCGCTGCGGTTGACACCTGCGGCTTTCACCTTGATCAACACTTGGTCCGCTTCCGGCACCGGGGTTGGGGTTTCCTGTAGTTGCAATACTTCCGGACCTCCGGAGCGGGTGATGTGAACAGCCTTCATGGAGTTTTTCGTTTAAGGAAGTATGGTTAGAAATCACTCTTCATTGGGGCCGGGAACACTGGCGGGATCGAGTGGTACCTACTTCGCAGGTTCCGACTTTCCAGCGTCCTCCAACACCGCTCACTTCTTCTTCATCACCAGTTTTAGGATCACCGGCAGCGTCACCACCAGGATGATGCCCAGTATGATGTATTCCAGATTGCTCCTCACCCAAGGATGGTCCCCCAGTGCATACCCCAAGGAGGTCAGGCTCCCCACCCAGAGGATGGCCCCCAGCACATTGTAGAACGCAAAGGTCCGCAGGTCCATGCGGACTGTTCCGGCCACGATGGGCGCGAACGTCCTCACGATAGGTAGGAAGCGGGCAATGGCAATGGCGAAGCCGCCTTTGCTAGCATAGAACTCGTGTGCGGCGTTCATGTGTTTCCGTTTCAGGAACCATGTGTCCTCCTTCCGGTTGAAGACATGCGCGAAGCGATGCCCGAACCAATAGCCCAGGAAGTTGCCCAGTATGGTCGAAGCCATGAACAGCAGCATCCAGAAGGAGAGGTTCAGCAGCTCGGAATGGAACGGATACGCTTCCTCCGCGGAGGCAATGACCATCCCTGAAATGAAGAGCAACGGGTCGCCCGGCAGGAAAAAGCCGAAGAACACACCGGTTTCAATGAAGATGATCAGCAGGACCAGATAGAGCCCTCCGTTCCGCATGATCCAATCCGGATCAAGGAGGTGATCAAAGGACTCAAGAATTACCTCCATTCAGTTCCAAGTGACGCCATGTGCTGTTCCATCGTTGAGCAGCGGTGAAAATACGATCCACGTTCCGGGATGCCCCACTGGTTGGGTTTATTTCGGAAGCGGGTCGGGGCATAGGCGCGACCGCGAGGGCTATCGGCAGGGTGTCTTCTTCAACACCGCGCTCGGTTGCATACCCCGGCGCTCGGCTTCTCCAGTAGTTCCCACGTACCGTTCGCACATGCTGCCAAGAGTAAGCGCCTGGGTGGAAAAGCGCGAGCGTGAACGCTCGCGCTAGTGTGTGGGTGGCTTTTACGCTCTGACCGGCTCATCGGTATGGCCCCACAAGGCGCCCTACCGGTTTACGTATTGGCGATGGTGGGGCATTTCAAAAACGTCAGCACAACATTTGCACAAATTCCCGATAGAATACCAAATGTTGAATTTACAACTGTCAGCCCCACTGTTGCCAATACGATGTTAGCCGTTCGCCTTTCTTTATTAGTCATCTATACTTTTAATACTTAATTACTAATTTCCCGATTGTGGTGCCACTCTCTAATTGAGTATGTGCATTTTTGAAGTTTTCAACCGAAAAACCTTGCAATGTGGTCGTTAAGGTAGATTGTAATATCCCATCATCTAACCACTTTGAAATTTGATTAAGGATGCGATGTTGCTGTACTATATCATTAGTTTGAAACATGGAACGGGTAAACATTAACTCCCAATGAAAACTTACACTTTTACTTTTTAATTGACGTAAATTAACAGGCTCAGTCGGGTCGCTAATCGAACCAACTTTCCCTTGTGGTTTTATTAATTGCACCATTGTATTCCAATATTGATTTAGGTCCACAAAGTCCACAATAAAATCAACAGTTTCATAGCCGATGCTTTTCATCTCTTGTAGTAAGTTTTTATGATTTACTACAAAATCAGCACCCATTTTTTTACACCATTCTATTGAGTTTTCTCTTGATGCAGTGGCAATTACTTTTAAACCTAAAATATTTTTAGCAATCTGCATAGCTACCGAGCCAACGCCGCCAGCACCGCCGATAATTAAAATTGATTTCCCATTGTCTTTTTCTGCACTTAATTGCATTCTGTCAAATAATATTTCAAAAGCTGTCAATGAAGTAAGCGGCATAGCAGCAGATGCCTCGATAAGGATATTATTAGGAGAGAACCCTACAATTCTTTCATCAACTAATTGAAATTCTTGATAACTTCCGTCCTTTGTTATATCTCCTGCATAAAAAACGTTGTCACCCTTTTTAAACAAAGTGGCGTTTTCTCCAACCGCTTCAACAACTCCAACAGCGTCCCAACCTATAATTTTGGGATTGTCTGAGATTTTATCTTTCAGACTATTCTGGCGTATCTTATAGTCCACAGGGTTTATGGATACAGCTTGTATTTTCACCAACAATTCATACCCTTTTGGCACTGGTGTTTCTTTTTCAAATTGTATGAAACTGTCTGCTTGTGAAATTGGTAAACTTGTTTTAAATCCTATTGCTTGCATGTTTTTCTATTAAATTATTATGTTGATTATTTTGCTAAGGTGACGGCTAACGTTTGGCGGCTTTGCGTTCGGGCGGGCTTTATAGCACTACACTTGATACGAAGAACCGAACTCAAATATACGCAAAATCCGTCAAACGAAGCACTAAACCCCGCCTGACGCAAAACCGCTGTTATGCGTTCGCTTTTTTCTTTCTTCGTTATTTCGGTGAGTTAAGAGCCATTTTGTTTCCTTCCGAGTCAAGGAAAATTGCAAAGTACCCACTTTCGTCTGCGTGAGCTGTTTTAGGTAATATTATTTGTCCGCCATTTTTCTCAACTCTGTCAAGAACTACTTGCAGATTTTCTCCTGCGTTTAAGTAAATTGTTACTCCGTCTGCTGATGGCTTATATCCGTCTGCTTGAATTATGACACCTGTTACCATTTGTCCTTCATATGGTAAAATCCCCATTTGCATTCCTTCAACATCCATTTTTTCTATTTTGATGTCCAACAATGCTTGATAAAACTTAATTGCTCGTGAAATATCCGTTGCTGGAATTTCAAACATTGAAATGTAACTTTTCATATCTATTGCTTTTGAATTTGTTAAAGTGTCTTTTGTAGTTGGTTCAGAATTTGTCTTGCTTGAATTGTTGCACGAAACAAAACACATTGCAGAAACCATCGAAGCTAAAATTATTCTTTTGACTGTCATTGATGTTTAAATTTAAATTCGAGTACAAAGTTATTAGTTACAAAGAAGTCAAAATAGTAGAAATGCGACACTTCAAAATTATATTTATAGAAAAGTGCAGATAACGCCATATGCTCATTGTCTAAAAACTCCTTTGGTGTAACTCCAACAAGGTCTTTAAAATCTTTTATGAAATGGTTTTGGTCGAAATATTGACTCTCGTAAGCAATGTCTGTCAGTGTTTCTGATTTTTTATTGAGCAACAAATTTAATGTTGCTTGCAGTCGAATAGCTTTGCCTAACTGCTTTGGGCTAATGCCAATTTGTTTTTTAAAATGTCTTTCAAGTTGTCTTCTTTTTGAAATTTCATCTTTCAAAAGAACACTTATATGAGTTGTTCCGTTTGTTTTTAGTAGGGCATCAACAGTTGATTTTAAGGTATTACTTATCGTATTCTTTTCGTTAAGTATTTTTAATAAAAAAGTTTCAATAATATTAATTCTTTGTTGAGTGTCAATAGCTCGAATCATCTGTTGCTCTATTTCGTTAGCTTCTGCTTGTCCGAAAAGTTCTGAAATAGGTATTTCCTTGTCAACCAAGTTCTCAAGAGGCATTGTCACGAAGTTTGCAAACCCAATAGGATAGAAACAGATTGCGAAAGTCTCAACTTTTTCCGGTAGGCAAAATATCAAATGATTTAGTTCTCTGTCCCATTACCATTGCATTGGGGTGAAGAATGAAGTCAGTCTCCGAAGTGAATCTTTTAATATTGTCGCCAAAATTGAAGGTCATTTCTATGCAGCCGTCAGGTACGATTTTCTGCTTTTGATTTTTTGGGTCAAAAGGCACTTCCAAAGTCCAGTAAAATTTGACTATGGTTTCTAAGTCTTTATGCGGTTTATATGTCTGATAGTTCATTTACGCTGGGTGTTTCTTAGAGTGACGCATAACGGTCCGAGGCTAAGCAACGTGCGAAGTTGGGCATTGTGCATCGGGCATGTTGCTTAGGCTTTTGTTCTTTGGTCGTGGCGTGTTTGGCTTTGTGTGGTGTTCGGCGGCTCGAGTTGGGCCTTGTGCGGCGTTGGGCGGGAAGGCCATGCCCAAGAACGTTCCGCGGCTAGGCACAGGGCGGTTTTTGAAACATAAGTTGTGTTGTAAATAGTCCGCCTTTTTTTAACCACTTTGCATTGGCGCTGTCAACTGCTTTTAACCACTCAACTTTAAGAACATATTCTGAGTTGTCGTTGTCGCTGTTGTTAAACATAGTTTTCATTTTTAAAGGAAGGTCACGAAGGGACTTGCCTTTATGTTTAAAGTCAGCAATGCGAACAGCTTTTTCTTTTACTCGTCCGATACCAACGAAGCCGCTATTTTTCAAATAGGGTATAACTATGTCGCCAGGTTCTAATGTCCGAATTGGATCGCTCCACTTTTTATCTTGTCCAGCGGAAAGAAAATTAAATTGCTTGCAGTCGTCCCAACAACGATGTTCACCTTGTCCAACATTTACATAGTAAATACCGTTTTTAAAGTCAAAACCAGCAAGGTCGTCGTGAAAAGTGTCGTGCGGTCGAAATTTATCAGCGAAATGTCCTGATGATTTATTTGTGAGTGTTCGTCCAAGTTTCCAAATCAAAGTCTTTTCGATAAAAAGGCTTCTCGTTCAGTCAAGTCTTTAGCGATAACTTTTATTATTGGGTGTATGCTTTTGTATTGCTTTATTCGTGTCGCTTTTTCGGAGTCGCTGTCGTCAGATAGATGAGCTTCTTTGCGACTACCTTTTCCTTTGCCATAGTAAAACTCTTCGAAATTTCTCGGGTCGATGTAAACGTAAACGTAATATTGTTCGTTGTCTGCCATGTCTATTGTTGTTCGGTCGTCAAGCGCTTACCACTAACGGTTTGGCGCTTGCGATGGCGGGCTTTTTTTTAGCACAAAAGTTTGTCGGGAGAACTGAACTCGGCTACCTCTAAACTGTCGCAGAGGAGACGAAACCCCGCCTATTGCCAATGTGCTGTTATCGGCTGTTTTTCTTCCGTCAATTGTCAGAAGTCCGCTCAAATTATTGTCCATTTAGTTTTACAGTTGTGATTACTTAAAGTTGTCCCGCAATCTACCTTGCCCAAAGTAACATTGTCCATTCTCGTTGTTGCCAAGTAAGTTCAAGTCGCTGAACTTTACTAATAAAGTCGCTGTATTTTATTAGTTGAAAATTGTCGGGATTGGAAAGCATTGTCTTAAATGTTTTGGCTGTTTCTGTTGCACTATCGTCATCTTGATAACAGAAAAGTCCTGTCCGAACAAAATCATATATGTTGTCTTGAAGCAGTGCCTCACTTATTAGCTGATTGCGAAAAAGTTGATTGAAGTCCTTGCTCCGAACAAAGTCAAAGTAAGGTTTTGTAAAACTTGCTTTTGATTTGTTGTAGATGCTCAAATAAGCGTCATAATTTTTATTGCCTTCGTCACCATAAAATATTGGCGACTTGGATGGTTTAAATGAAAATGTGTCCGTGTATTTACACTCAAAACCGATAAGTCCTTTTTTGTTGCCAGCTTCAACTTCAAAGGCAATATCAAACGCAGACCTGTCATTTGTATAATTAATAGTCGGGGCAAATTCAAAATTTACACTCACAAGTTTTGTCAGGTCGGGATAGAATGTTTTTAGAACTAAAAGTCCAAAGTCGTGGTCTGCATACAACTCACCGAAGAAATTAAAACAAAGAGGTTGGCTTGATAACAGGTTATTAAACAACCTATCTTCTTCAATTATTCCCATATTTTCTTTTGTCCGCTTTGCAAGTGTTTCTCTAACTGATTTAATTGCATTTATTAGCAAGAAAAACTTATTTCTGCGTATCGCCATTTAGAATTGCTAACAAACATTTTGTATGGAATTATTGGATGAAGCCCCCGGTTCCTCATTAAGAACATTTGTCCGCCACCAACCTTGGTGAACTCTCATTTTTCTTGAGTCCAGCTTCTTTGGAATTTGTCCGAACCGTTCTTGAAGTGTTGTTGATTTGTCTGTCATTGGTTAAAGTCTAAAGTTTATAATGTCGTCTGTGTTGTGTGCTAAAGTTGCCAAGAACGGTCCGAGGCTAAGCAACGTGCGAAGTTGGGCATTGTGCATCGGGCATGTTGCTTAGGCTTTTGTTCTTTGTCGTGGCTAGGTGTTTGGCTTTGTGTGGTGTTCCGGCGGCTCGAGTTGGGCCTTGGCGTTGGGCGGAAGGCCATGCCCAAGAACGGTTTGCCCCCAACCATAGGGCGGGACTTTTACTACAAACTCGATCTTTGAAAAACTAATGTTTGATTAACCACAAAACTGTCTTTGGAACACGAAACCCCGCCTTTTGGGTAGGTGCTGTTATGCGTTTTTTGAACGGTCTTTCTGAAATTTGAGAAAAGTCCGCCCTTAACTTCTTTATCTTGTCCACGCTGTCCAACAACGCCCCAATGAACAATTGCAGTTTTTTCGTCTTTGTCCCAAGTCTCCCAATAGTGAAGTTGGTTGTCTATAAGTTTGTAAAGTTTAAGCATCGTATTTGAATTTTCTGTTGTCTTTGAATTGTCTGTCCCGCACGAAAAAAGTGTCAAGGTTAAAAGTGTCAATATGTAAACTGTCTGTCTCACGGTGTCGGTTTTTAAGCTGACGGCTAACGTTTTCGGGCTTGGCGAAGGTGGCGATTTTCACCACAAATGTTGATGCGGAAAACCAAACTTTGATTAACCACAAATGTGTCTGCGGAGCACTGAACCGCCACTTTTGCCAAACCCGTGTTAGCGGTTCGTTGTTTTCTCATCAACATTGTTTTTGTTCTTCGTGATACCCTTTCTCTACTTGTCGTTTAGAAATCCACCAATAATTTCCACAAGGGTCAATAATGCCTGATTGTCTGTCTTTATAAGGCATATCTTGAGGTTCAAATTCTACTTTTGCTCCATTTTCTTTTGCCCTTTTATGAATTATTTCTAAATCGTCAACGAAAAGATAAAGCGATGTTCTCATTCCTTCAAATTGTTCTCTTGCCTGACTAATCATAAAGCAAGTGTCGCCAATTTGCAAAATACAATTTGCTATATCTTCGTTTTTCGGATTTATAGAACGATTGATTTCTTTTGCAAGAAAAGCATTCTTTAAAAAGTCAATTAAGAGTTGTGGTTTGTCAACAAAAAGGTATGTCGTAACGGTATGAAATCCGTTCGGTCTATATGTCTCAAATATTTTTTCCATTTCTAAAATTATTTCTTGTTATGAGTGTCGTTCTACAATGACCGCTAACGGTCCGAGGCTAAGCAACGTGCGAAGTTGGGCATTGTGCATCGGGCATGTTGCTTAGGCTTTTTGTTCTTTGGTCGTGGCGTGTTTGGCTTTGTGTGGTGTCCGGCGGCTCGAGTTGGGCCCTTGTGCGGGGTTGGGCGGAAGGCCATGCCCAAGAACGGTCCGAGGCTAAGCAACGTGCGAAGTTGGGCATTGTGCATCGGGCATGTTGCTTAGGCTTTTGTTCTTTGGTCGTGGCGTGTTTGGCTTTGTGGTGTTCGGCGGCTCGGAGTTGGGCCTTGTGCGGCGTTGGGCGGGAAGGCCATGCCCAAGAACTAGACGGTTGTACCCATAATAGGGTTTATTTCCGGACTTGGTTTGTGCTTGAAGTTGGTTCTACTGCACCATTTGGCCATGTAAGGCCCAATGGGCCATTACCGGTCCAAGTCCTCCAAAGGACTGCGGATCTTGCCCAAGGCTTTAGTGCTGACATGTGTGTATATCTCGGTGGTTTGCTCGAACTGTGTCCTAACAGGGTTTGAATATAGCGCAGGTCCGTTCCGTGTTCCAAGAGATGGGTCGCGAAGGAATGACCCTAAGCTCCCGCAATTTCCCGTACCCCGGCGCTCGGCTTCTCCAGTATTTCAACGATCTGCCGAGTGCCCGGCTTTACCATCCGCCTCTGGCGGTTTGAATACTTAACCCGGATTGGTGTTCGAAAACACATAGTTGGCCGGAGGCTTACAGCGTGTGGCACTCGGGAAATACCCGAGCGCCGGGACGGTGTTTAAAGTAACCGCTGGGTATCAAAGTTGGTCTTGTATTCTGCGAATTCCGCAGGGCTGATCACTTCCTTTTTCACGGAGCCAGTTTATCCGGCTGTAAAAATCCAGTTCCGTTGTTGTTGCATCGAACACTGCATATCTTTCCTTCAAATAGGCCTTCACCTCGTTCCGGGTCTTTTCAATGAACTCCAATACGTCATTGCTCATTCGGAATAGCCCCTGTAAAAGGTGAGGTCGATCGCCCACCAACCAGAAAGATGTCGTCCCTGGTGTTGCTTAAAATAGGCGATGATTGCTATGAGCACACCCAGAATGGTACAGATGACCCAAGACCCCTGCTCCTTCCCGACGGTATTGAAGTATCCGACGATGGATCCAGCAATCCAAATTGCACATATTCCAAAAAAAGACTTTTCCGAATCTGGTGTCGTCGGCTTGATAATGAATGTCGAGTCCTAGTCTATCAAGTTTGACCTCGAACTTTTCAATTTTCCGAATTGTCTTGGTCTCTACGATCATTTTGTTGGAAGTCAGAACGAACTTCCTACTGTTCATTCCCTTGTTGGCTGAACTCCGTTCTCATGATGTTCTTGGTGACAGATGTGTCGGGCGTATGTGCCCAAATTTACTTCACCACCAACGCCGGCAGAAACCGATTAGCTGATGTGGGGGTTTAGCTGATGTGGCTGATGGCTGCTTGGAGCGGGTCCATCAGCCAATCAATAACATCAGCTAATCAGCTAATCAGACCAATCTATTTCACCACCAACACCGGCACCTTCACCCGGTGCCTAACCGCATCCACGGTAGCACCGAACAGCAGGTCCCTTCAACCCGCGGTGGCCGTGCGGTTCTCATCACCAGCAGGTCGGCCTCGCTGCTGTTCACCAGTTTGGCGATGGCGGTAACGGGGCTTCCTTGGCCCACCACGGCTTGTGCGCTGTAGCCGGCGGCGCGGAGCTTTTCGGCGTAGCGTTCCAGGTTGAGGGCATCGTCCACCGCTTCGCGGTCCTCGGTGAGGGCGCCGAGGTAGTGCGCGGCGGCACTTTCGGTAATGTGGATCAGGATGTATTCGGCCATCGTTCCGCCTTGGGCGATGGCGGTGTTCAGCACGCGCTCGTCCAGCGGCTTGAATTCCACGGTCACCGCGATGCGCTGCGGCGGGCGCAGCTCCTGCACGTTCAGCTCGGGCAGGGCGCTGTCGAGGGGTTGCTTGGCGGTGCGCAGTTTGGCAAAGAACGGCTTTACGGTGATGTAGAGCAGCAGCAGCGCGAACAGGGCGATCACGGGGATCACCAAGAATTCCACCCACCACGTGCGGTCCGTCGCTTTGCAGCCAGCCCGCCACTTCCTGCACCACCAGTTGCGCGTTCAGCACCACGATGATGAGCGCCGTGGCCCAAGAGAGGATCTTTGTCCACGTCCTGATGGTGAACTTGCCCATGGTCTTGCGGTCGGAGGTGAAGTGGATCAGCGGGATCACGGCGAAGCCGAGCTGCAGGCTGAGCACCACTTGGCTGAACACCAGCAGGCGGCCGAGGGAATCCGGCCCGAAGTAGATGATGCTGATGATGGCGGGGATGATGGCGAGCGAGCGGGTGATGAGGCGGCGGAGCCACGGACGGATGCGCAGGTCGAGGTAGCCTTCCATCACGATCTGCCCGGCGAGCGTGCCGGTGATGGTGCTGCTCTGCCCCGCACCGATCAGGGCGATGGCGAAGAGCGCTGGGGCCAAGGAGCCGAAGAGCTCGCCGAGCAGCTCGTGCGCTTGGTCGATCTCCGCGACCTCGTAATGCCCTGCGGTGTGGAAGGCCGCAGCGGCCAGTATGAGGATGGCGGCGTTGACGAAGAAGGCGAGGTTGAGCGCGATGGTGGTATCGAAGAAGTTGAAGCGGATGGCTTCGCGCATGCCCTTGTCGGTGCGCTCGAAGCGGCGGGTTTGCACCAGCGAGCTGTGGAGGTAGAGGTTGTGCGGCATCACGGTGGCACCGATAATACCGATGGCGATGTAGAGCGCCTTATCCGAAAGCGCGGAGGGGAGGAGGCCTTGGAGCACATCGCCCACCACCGGTTCCACAATGAACATTTCGGCGAGGAAGGAGAGGCCGATCAGCGTGACGATGGAGACGATGAAGATCTCCAGCATGCGCATGCCCTTGTTCATCAGGAAGAGGATGAGCAGCGTATCCAGCGCGGTGATGAGCACGCCCCAGAGCACGGGCAGGCCGAAGAGGAGGTTGAGGCCGATGGCCATGCCCACCACTTCGGCGAGGTCGCAGGCGGCGATGGCGATCTCGGCCATCACATAGAGCGGGATGTTCACGATGGGCGGGTAGGTATGCCTGCTGGCCTGGGCGAGGTCGAGGCCGCGCACGATGCCGAGGCGGGCACTCAGGCTTTGCAGCAGCAGCGCCAGCGAGGTTGCTCATCAGCAGCACCCAGATCAGCTGGTAGCCGAAGGCCGGATCCGCCGGCGATGTCGGTGGCCCAGTTGCCGGGGTCCATGTAACCCACGCTCACCAGGTAGGCGGGCCCGAGGAAGGCGAGGAGGCGGCGCCAGCCTTTCGCGGTGGGGATGGCCACGCTGGAATGCGCGTCGCCGAGGGAACGGCGGTCGTGCGTCATGGCTTCCGGCTTTTTCCCTTGGGCAGCAGTTCCACCAGCAGGTGCGCGGCCACTTGCGCGGAGAGTGTGAGGTGCAGCGCCTTTCCGCTTTGCAGTTCCACACTCTCGTCGAAGGCATGGCGGGCCTTCACTTCAAAAATCATCCCGATGCTGACGCCTTTGCCATCCAGCAGGTGCAGCAGGTCGTCGCTGCCGTCCTTCACGGCGGCAATGCGCACGTGCATGCCCGCGCTGCATTCCGTCAGCGGCCGGGTGTCCCGCTCGGTCATGCGCCCGTCGCGGTCGGGGATGGGGTCGCCGTGCGGATCGAAGGCCGGGTCGCCAAGGTATTCCGCGAGGCTGTCGGTGAGCTTCTCGCTGCTGACGTGCTCCAGTTGCTCCGCCACCTCATGCACCTCGTTCCACTTGAAGCCGAGGCGTTCCACGAGGAAGGTCTCCCACAGGCGGTGCTTGCGGACGAGCTTCAGCGCGGCGGCCTTGCCCTTGGCGGTGAGCTTCACGCCGTAGTAGGGCTCGTGCTTCAGCAGGCCTTTCTCGGCGAGCTTCTTCAGCATCACGGTGACGCTGCTGGCCTTGATGTCCAGGCGCTCGGCGAGGTCCTTGGTGCCTGCGGTGGCGCCATCCTGCAGCAGGGCGTGCACGGCTTTGATGTGGTCCTCCTCGCTGCGGGTAAGCATGGGGACAAATGTAGGATGGAAATTAAATGATTAGGCAAGACTAAAATATAGATTGAATGTGGATTGAATTAGAAGTCCTGTGCTCTGGGCCTCCATCGCGCATTCCTCCGCGCCTCGGCGTCCCGTTCCCACGACTCACTCCAGCGAAACCATTTCCGGCCGTGCCGCGCCCAAGCCCGTGTACAGCTTGATGGCCGCGACGGCCAGCAACAGCGCGAACACATAGTTCCAGTTGGCCGTGAGGTCGAAGATGCTGCCCGCGATGAAAGGCCCTGTGGCCGCTAGTGAATAGCCAATAGCTTGTGCCATGCCGGAAAGCTTGGTAGCGGTCTCGGTATTGCTGGAGCGGACCACGATGAGGTAGAGCGAAAGCCCGAAGGCACCACCGAGTGAAAAGCCGATCATGGCCACCCAGAGCTGCACCGGCCCGAGGCCGGGGAAGATGAGGCCGAACAAGGCCACCACTTCCAAGGCGATCAGTGTGATGATGATGGAGCGTTGGTCCGGGCGCTTCCCGGCCCACAGCGGCGTGAGCAAGGAGCCGAGCACGCCGGTGGCCTGGGAAAGCGAGAGCATCCAGCCGGCGAAGACCGCGTCCTCGCCGCGCCCTTGGATCATGTCCGGAAGCCACGCCAACACCACGTAGTATGCCAGGGATTGCAGGCCCATGAAGAGCGCCACGTTCCATGCGAGCCGGGATGCGAGAAGGGCCTTCATGGCCTGCTTGTAGCTCCCCGGTGGCCGCACATACTTGGAGCGCGAAACTTGCGGAAGCCAGAGCAGGAGCGCCATCGCCCCCAGCGCCGCCCAAACGGCCAATGCGCCGCGCCAGCCCTGGGAGAGGCCTCTCGCCAGCGGCACCGTGATGCCGGCGGCAAAAGCGGCACCAAACCCATGGCACCGGAATACATGCTGGTCATCAAGCCAACTTCTTGGAGAAGCTCTGCTTGACCAGCCCGGGCAGCAGCACGTTCCCGAAGGCGATGGCGATGCTGAGCAAAAGCGTGCCGATGTAAAGCGTGAACACGGCAGGGATGGAGCGCACCGCGATGCCGATGGTGAGCAGGCCCATGGCCGCTGCCAACATGCCGGGAATGCCGTAGCGCCGGGTGACCAAGGGCGCTACCTGGGCGAGTCGAGGCGAAGGCCAACAGCGGCAAGGTGGTCAGCAGGCCCAGCATGGTGTTGGACAGCCCGGTGCCGCCGAATTGCTTAATAAGCATATGCCAATGCAGCATTGTTATTGTTTATACCAATTCGAATGGATCCTTAGCTTTGGAACATGCCGAAGGACCCCACCGGAGAGGAAACCTCTGTTTTTGAACAGGTACAAGCCGTTTTCAGGAAGGAGCTGGGACTACCGGGCCTGGAGCTTTCACTCCCCACACACCTGCCGACATCCCGAAGTGGGATTCACTGCGCTCCATGATCCTGCGCAATTGGAGAAGCACTTCAACGTGCGCGTTGGTGTGGAGAAGGCGATGAGCATTAAAAGTGTGGGCTTATCCGGGTGGCGGCCTTGAAGACAAGTTGACCATGGATGAACGCAACGCACGAGCAGGTTCTGAAATGCGGGGCCGGGTTCTTCCAGTGCGGGTCACGGGTTGTGGCATCGGCTTTCCTGCCGGTGGTAATGGGTGAGCAACGAAGAGGTGTATGCGCTTCGCTTCGACCGATTGGCGCACGGAAATGGCCGTGCAGGGGCGATCCTGGCTACTACGCGGCGAAACCCGTCGGCGTCGACGCTATTGGTGCAAAGGCCCCGCCAGAAAATCTGCCGGACGCACTGACCGCGATGGACCTGATGTCCGCTGCGACTCCATGCCTTTGGCCAACGCCAGCATGAAAGCATCTGACATGGATGCCATCGATCTGTGTCACGACCACTTCGCCACTCCTATACCACCGCTGTTGCTGCCCGTCTCGCCCAACAAC